>NZ_CM128607.1:0-2110000 GCF_052908355.1 Rhizobium sp. PAMB 3182
CGGCGCGCGATCCCTACCAGGTCGGCATGAGCTTCATCGGCGCCGGCGCCGGCACGGGCGTCACGGTGGCGGCGCGGCTTGGGCGGGTGATGCTGACGGAAGCGCTGATCAATGGCGGGCAGGAGGCGGTGCTGCAGGCGGCAAGCCAGGAGCGCAAGAAGGCCGCCGGGCTGGAATACGGGCTGGAAGACGCCTTGAAGAATGTCGGCGTGGCGACCGTGTTCGGGGCGCTGTTCGGCGGGACGCTGCAGGGCGGGGCGGAGCTTGCCCGGATCTACAATCTCGGCAAGGGCGGCGCGGAACGGGCGGCGCGCGTGCTGGACGGAAGGCCGGAGCGCGGCGACGTCGAGACGCTGGCAAAGGAAATGGGCGTCGAGCTCGGGCCGGAACGGCTGGACATGATCAACCGCTCGTTTGAGGAGCGGACGCTGGACGAGGCGATGCTGCGGCCGGATGCGAGCCCGAACGAGGTGCGCGTGCACGAGGCGGCGGTGCGTTATGCCGAGGATCCCGACAACAACCCGCCGCCGGAGCTGATCGAGCGGATGCTGGCCGAGGAAGAGGCCGGGCGGCTGTTTGACGACATCCGGCCCGACCAGGCCGATCTTGCCCGGCGCGGCGAGCCGAACGCGGTCGACGACATTGCCGACACCTTCTTCGCCCGGGATTTTGACGAGGCGAGCCGGAGGATCGATGCGGTGGCGGCGAAGGTCGACGAGGTTGCCGCCAAGGTCGAAAAGCAGACGGCAACGACGGCAGACGGGCGTCGCGTCGAAATCGGTGGCGGCCAGTTGCCGGAAAAGGGTGTCGTGGTCGCTAACATCCACAGCGACGGAAAGCTGTATGTCGGCGATGCGGGCGACGTGCATTTCACGCTGGCCGACAGATACGGGGATCCGCGTTTCGGTGCGCCGGAATTTACCGGCTTCGTCAATGCTGACGGCCGCATCATGGACAGGCAGGAGGCGTTCCGCTGGGTTTCCGAAAATGAGAAGCCGTTGCGCAGCTCTGAAAACATGGCGCAGCAGCTGGACGCCCTGGACTATCGCGAGCAGGTTCCTGTTTCCAAGAGGCGCGCGGCGACGAAAGCCGTGTCGAAGGCACCCGGGGAAGTAAGGCCGGATCAGCGTGCCGGTCAGAATCCCCGGGTGCCGTCCGATCCACTCGAAAACCAGCGCATTCGCCCTGAACGGCCGGCGGAGCCGCTGGACGATGCGGCGATGCGTGCGGCGGAAGAGCAGGCCGGCGAGATCCGCGAGCCGTCGATCGACGCCAACGGCAATGCGAAAAACCTGTTCGAGTTCCTGCCTGTCGAGGACGGAAACGGCAATGTGGTGCTGATGCGGCCGGCGGATGCGCTGGCGCTGGCAGACGAGGGGCGGTTGCTCGCCGAAGTGATGGAGGCCTGCAAGCTATGAGTTTGCGCGATTGTCTGAATTCCGCCGTGGCACAGGGGGAGATCAACTCCCGGCAGGCCGAAGAGCTGAACCGCTATTACGAGGCACGCTTCAAGCGCAAGCGGCCCGGCATGACGGAGCGGGAAGCCGCCGCCCAGGCGCGCGACGAGGTGGTTGCGGCGCTGAAGGCCGAGGCGAAGGAAAAGCGCCGGCAGGTGCTGCTCGCGGAAGCGCGGCGCAAGGAGATCGCCGATTTCATCGAGAACTACCGCGACGAGAAGGGGCATGCCGACCAGCTGGACGCTGCGCTGTCGCTGATGGTGCATAACGGCTACAAGGGCACATTCTCGATGCAGGGACGGGCGCACGCGATCATGGCGATGGCGCACCGGGATCTCGCCAATGTGATGTATCATTTTCGGCGATCGAAAGGCCTCGGGCTGAGGCGCAACACGGTCGACCTGGAAGATTTCATCGTCGCGCTGCACGGCGAAGTGACCGGCAACAGCGAGGCCGCGGCTCTGGCGGGGGCGGCGGCGAACGTTCTGGAAGATCTGCGGCTGCGCTTCAACGAGGCGGGCGGCAACATTCCCAAGCGTGCCGACCATGGGCTGCCGCACAGTCACGATCCCCGGGCGATCCGCAAGCTGGGCGCGACGCTCCCCGAGGCGCGGGCGCGCTGGAAGGAATTCATCAAGCCGCTGCTCAACGCCGACGAGATGACCAATCCCAACACGGGCGAGACGATCGGCGCCGACGGGATCGACGCCTCGCTCGACTATGTGTTCGAAACGCTGATGAGCGACGGCTGGGCGCACCGGCGGCCGGAGGCGCGGCGCTTCGGGATCGGCAAGGTGGCAAGCCGCCACCAGGAAGGCCGCTTCCTGGTGTTCAAGGATGCGAAAAGCTGGCTGGCCTACAACAACCGGTTCGGCAAGAAGGACGTGATCCAGACGCTGTTCGGCCATATCAACGGCATGGCGCAGGACATTGCGGCGATGGAGCGCTTCGGGCCGAACCCCGACGCGCAGGTCGAATGGGTGAAGCAGGCGGTGCGCGCCAATATCGGCAAGCGTCAGGCCGGCGTGATCGAGGGCACGAAGCTGCCGGGGATGGATGCCGGCAGGTGGTCGGATTACCGGATCGACAGTCTCTGGCGGGAGTTGCGCGGGCGCGGCACGGTGCTGGATGCGCCGGCGCAGATTGCCGGCGATATCCGCAACCTCGCCTCGAGCGCGGCGCTGGGGGCGACCGGGATCCTCGCCGGGCTGACGGATCCGCATGTGGCGGCCTCGGCGCGGCGGCTGGCCGGCCTGCCCGTGACCTCGACGATCGCCGATATCGTCAAGCGCTTCGCCAATGACGGCGACCGGCGGGCGATGGCGCGGCGCGCGGTGCTGTGGGACGATTTCCTGCACACGATGAACGACAAGGCGCGGTTCGTCGACCAGATGTTCGGCCATGAATGGAGCCGCTACGTGACCGACCGGGCGCTGACCTGGAACGCGCTTTCGCCGCTGACGGATGCCCGCAAGCGCGTCGAGGCCGGGGCCTGGCACGAGACGCTGGGCGGATTTGCCGAGAAGAATGTCGACTGGATCGACCTCGACCCGCTGATGAAAAAGACCATGGAAGGGTTTGGCTTCACACCCGACGACTGGCACAGGATGCGCGCCGGCGTCGACGCGCTCGGCTTCCTCGATCCCGGCGGCGTCTATCAGAGAACGGGCGACCGGGCGCTTGCCGAGAAATATGCCGAGATGATCACGCAATGGTCGGAACGATCCGTGCCGGCCGGTGATGCGCGCATCAAGAGCGTGCTGACGGGCGGCAATGCGCGCGGGACGATCCTGGGCGAGGTGGCGCAGTTCGCCTCGCAGTTCATGAGCTTCGGCATGAGCTTTACCGCCCGCCAGCTCGAGGCGATCTATCTCTATTCGATGATGGCCGGAAGCAGGCTCGGAAAGATCGCCCGCGGCTCGAAATACTTTGCCGCGATGGCCATTCCGCTGACGATCGGCGCCGGCATGTATACGCAGATCCTCAACGTGTTGAACGGCAAGGATCCGGAAGACATGACGACGGCGGCCTTCTGGGCTAAGGCCTTCGTCAAGGGCGGCGGCGGCGGCCTGTTCGCCGATTTCGTCGACCGGGCGGAAAACCGTTTTGGCCAGAGCTTCGCCTCGACGCTGCCGGGGATCGGCGTGGCCTTCGTCGGCGACACGCTGGATGTGACCCTGCGCGGGATCCGCACGATCATCGGCGAGGTCTCCGGAAACGAGGACATGGTCGACGAGCAGAAATTCGGGCGCAACGTGGCGAAATATGTCGGGCGCTATACGCCGGTGCTTTCCTCGCATCCGGCGACGCGGGCGGCCTATCGGCGCGCCTTCGTCGACCAGCTGCAGTGGCTCATGGATCCCGAGGCCGACAAGAGCTTCAAGGCGCAGAAGCGGAAGGCGAGCTTCTGGTGGGAGCCCGGCGAATTCAACCCGCGCCGGCTGCCGGATCTTTCGACCGCCGGCGGCGAGTGATGCTCCGCGTCAGATATCCAGATATTCCGACGGAAGCCATGTGAAATCGCGGGCATTGTGTCCGCCTTTCGGATTGCGGTCCTGCGCGCCGGGGAGCTTGCGCCACAGCTCGAATGGACGCTGCCAGCGCGTTCCGGCATAGACGCTGGCGATCATCTCATTATCGATCGGCAGGATGAAGCCGGCGCCGACCCGCTCGATGCGCCAGCGGTGCCGCAGAGACTGTTCCGCAAGACGGCTAGAGAACAGGCGGTTGATACGCAGGCGGATGGCTTCACAGGCATATTCCGCGTCGAGAAGATGACGCAGGCAGGCCAGTGCTTCCGGATCTTTCTCCTGTGTGGTATCCGGCGATGGAAGGCCGATTTGATCCCAGAGGGCTGCAGCAAAGGCTGGTCCCTTGGTCATGCGCGCTTCGGTGACCATCGCTACCTTTCTGGCCGTGACATCCATAGGCGCAACCTCGGTTACCGGTGTCGGCGTTTGTCTTTCCGCGATATAGGTTCCTGTCCGGCGGATGGCTGGAATGACCTCATGGGCGAGCCATCGCTTGAAGCGTTCGGCCTCCGGCTTGCGAGACCGGAAGACCAGCCGATAAACGCCGGGTTCGGAGACAATGTTTACTTCCTGACGACCTCCAAGGGTGTCACTAATCGTTACACCCTTTTCGTCGTCGTCGAGATCCCCCACGGCTTTACGCGGGTTGGCGAGGCTCAAGCATTTGCAAATGTCGTTGGCGACGAACCACGGTTCACCGTCCTGCTCGATGACGCGGACGAGATTTTCCTCGAATGCGAAGTTGACGACGGCGTTCATTGCAGGGTCTCCCCGTCGGAGGCGGCGCGCCATGCGGCGGGATGCTGGCCGGAGGCGTGGTCGGTCTTGTCGAGCATCTGGTAAAACAGGCTGACAAACTCGCTGCGCAGAGCGGCGAACTCGCTGCCCTCGGCATTTTCGGCGGTGTAGAGGCCGAGCTTTAAAAGGGCGCGCAGATCGACGAGATCGTTTTCGATGATTTCAAGGGGTTTTGGCATGGTCGGTTCTCCGAGTTGAATTGGGACCGACAGCCCGCTTGCTTCGGGCGGCCGGGCAGTAGCAGGTTTGCAAGACCGGCTCGGAGTCCGGCAGGGCAAAGCCCTCCCACTACGCCCGACCATAAAAAAACGCGCATAATGCGCGTTGGGCGCTCCGAGAAACAGTTCCAGCTTGCAATCTGGGCTTCCCCTTTTTCGAGAAGCGGTATTAGAATCGGCTAATGGGAATCGTCTGTCAAGGGGGAATTATGAGACTACTTCTCACCATAGGTTTCATTGCGTGTTTCGGCAGTGTTGCTTCGGCAATGTCTGGCAAGCAGGTTGCGCAAATTTACAATCGGTGTTCGGTCGAAGCGGAGCAAAAATGCGGTCGGACAACGATCTATTGTGCTTCGTACCGAAAGAACTATCTGAAAATGTGTTTGCTGACGCACGATGTGCCACCTGAGTACATCGAGGCCCTTATCCCACACTGAACCTTGTCCCATGGGGCTTACGCTCTGCCTGATCCAAATTTCAGGCGGGGCGTCATGGCTGACACACCTTATCCCATTCCGCGCGGGGCGCGCACGAGCGGCGTTCTTGTCGGCGACGGATCGGCGAGCTACGGGCCGTTTTCCTTTTCCATCTTCGACCTCGAGGACGTGACCGTCTACACCAAGGCGGCCGGGGCCGACTGGGTGGAAACCGACGTGACGGTGACGAAGACCTCGGGCGAGGCGTTCGACACGTTTTCCATCACCTTCGACGCTGCGATCGACGACACGGTGAATTACATCGTCATCGGCGACCGGCAGAACGAGCGCGCGGCGGCGGTGAAGAAGGGCACGCAGATCGGCATCGATGCGCTGGAGCGCGAGCTCTCGAAAATCGCGGTGACGCTGGTCGAGATGTTCTGGCGGTTCAAGCGCGCGGTGCTGGCGCCGCCGGGCGAAACCGGCTGGACGATCGCCAGCGGCATTGCCGACGGCACGGTGCTGGTGAAAAGCGGCGACAAGCTGATCGAGGGGCCGTCGGTCGACGACTTCACCGACGGCACGGCGATCTTCAATGGCGCCGGCGTGCCGGATGACGGGCTCGGCGACAATGGCGACTATTACCTGCGCTCCAACGGCGACCTCTACCAGAAGGCGGGCGGCAGCTGGGGGGCGGTGGCCTTCAGCCTGAAGGGGCCGACCGGCGACACGGGCGCGCCAGGCGCAGACGGGGCGGATGGTGCCAACGGCATCGTCGATGCGGCGTCGCTGGCCTCGACGATCAACGGAGCTGCCGACGAGGACCCGGCCGACACGGCGGAAATGGTGTTTCGCAAGGCTGACGGCAGCCTGATCAAGCGCGGCTGGGCGAACGTGAAAACGCTGCTGGCGGGGACGTTCGTGAAGCTGACGAGTGCGACGGTGCAGGCGCTCACGGGTGGATTTTCTCAGGCGGTTGTCACGCTGACACCGGCCGCCGGCGTGTTGACGCTGGACTTCAGTCTCGGCAATCACTTCAAGGCGACGCTGGTGGCTAATACCAGTCTTGTCGTCTCCAATCTGCCCGCCTCTGGCAAACGGCAGGAGTTCACTCTGGACGTGATCCAGGACGCGACCGGCGGGCGCACGCTTTCCTATTCGTCGGAATTCAAGTGGCCCGGGAAGTCATCGGCACCATCAATCACGACCACAGCGAATGCCAAAAACACACTGACCGGCTTTGCCAACGACACCGAAGTCGTGACCTTTTTCGCGGGGTCTCGCTGATGTTCGGAAGAGCGGCGCTTTTTACCCAAGCCGAGTGGATGCCGGCGGTGATATCGCCATATGCGTGGTATGATGCTGAACTTTCCAGCAAGACATTGTCTTCGACACAAGTCTCGCAATGGAACGATATCAGCGGGACAGGTCTCCACCTGAAGCAGGCGACATCCGCAAATCAGCCAATCTACTCGTCAGCAGATCGGTGGATCGATCTCGACGGGTCTGACGACTACATGGCTCCAGATACCGCTTTCCTGCCTGCTGGAAACAACCCGTTTACGATTTTTTCGGTTGTGCGATGGGATGTTACAGATTCATCTAGGTTCTTCTTCGCTCAGGGGGCAGCGAACAATAACCAAGCTGTATATGTCGGGAGCGACACCACTACGGCCGGCCAGCCCGCGTTCATCATGTATGGAAATAGGCTTAATGCCGGGGCGTTTTCAGCTGGTGTCGATTATTTGATGTCGTACCGTTATACATCCGGCGCACGCGAATTCTGGCAGAATGGAAATAGCGTTGCATCAGATGCGTATAGCTCTCTCAATCTGTCGACAAGTTCGCCATATTTCGGCAGGTTTGGCACCAATTATTTTAACGGCAAGTGCAGGACGTTGCTTGTCTTCAGGTCTGCATTGTCCGTTGGCAACCGTCAGAATGTCGAGGGATATCTTGCGTGGCGTTGGGGGTTGCAAGGAAACCTTCCTGGCGGCCATCCGTATGTAAACAGCCCGCCATACTTGTGAGCAATAAGATGGCACAATCAATGTGAGGTACACAACATGACAAGGCTTTTGGCATTTGGTGACAGCATTACCACAGGGACAGGCGCCACCAACAGGACCACGAAAGGCTATGCGTATCTTCTTGCTTCGCAACTCGGCGCGACACTTTCGATGTTGGGGCAGTCTTCTGCACAGGCTGTTGATAAGTGCCCGACGCTGATGGCAAACCAGCCATCGGTTGGGGATTACTCTACCGTTTTCTTCGGCACCAACGAGCAGCACTATTGCTATACGGACCCGGCGACAGATCCCGACGCGGACGCCAAGAATGCGCTGCAGCGGCAGTATTTCCGGGATTGTATGAGGGCCTATGGTGTCCGTCTCGTTGCCAGCCCGAAGGCTATACTGCCGGCTAACGGCGCGATATTTTCCGGATCCGTGCTCACATCAGGTCTGGTTTATGGCTCCTACGGGCTTTCTGCGACAGGGGCAAAGGTGGTCTTCTCGGCGACTGGCGACAAGATCGCGCTCGGCTTCCTGAGACAGCGCAACAACACAAGTGCATTCTCGGTGAAAATCGACGATGTCTTGAAAGGTAACTATGCAAGCGGCGGCGACGTTCGCACGGAGCTCAATTCCGGCGCTGGTACGCAGCATGCACTGATGTCCTTCGTATACTCCGGTCTCGGTGCCGGCGTGCACAGCATCGAAATCACCGCAACACATGCGGCCGGTGCCGGGCATCTGGTCTTCCCGATCTTCTCGGTTGAGCTGGACGACGCAGACAAGCAGGTTGCGTTCATCAACGTACCGCTGGGGGCCTGCTACACAAACGGCGGTAATGATGCCAACACGGATGCCTACAATGCCGAAATCGCCGGCCTTGTTTCCGAGTTGCAGGGCTATGGTCTTGATGCCCGGCTGATCGATGTGCGCAGCGTTTTTTCGTTGAGTGATATGTATGACTGCCATCACCCGAATGATGCCGGCCATCAACTCATTGCCGATACCGCATATGCGGTCATGACCGGAGATCCGGGAACTCCCGTCGATCCGCCCGTCGATCCGGAACCCACGTATGAGCCAGTTTCCGTCGTGAAGGGCAGTGATGGAAAATTTTATGTCTATGATGGGTTGAATTACACCGAGATCGAGATGGCGCTCTAGCCGCGTCGATCGTGCTGCGCTATAGCCACGCCCGCATTTGACCGCACCCGGGCGGGCTTAACCTTTGAGGCTCCACAAGGACAAAGGAGCCTCGACATGGTGAAGCAACTGCCGAAAAGCATTCCTGCAACCGCGCTGGCGCTGCTGAAATTCATCTATTCGAAAGAGGCTCCCAAGGGCCACGACACGATTTTCGGCAATCGCCAGGGGCATCTCGACAAGCCGCTGACGACGATGACGGTCGGCGACGTGATCGAGCAGCAGAAGCTCTGGAGCAGCAAGAGCTGGGTGAAAAAGAACTGGGGCTATGGCACCGCCTCGAGCGCGGCGGGCGCGCCGCAGTTCATGCGCGACACGCTGATCAGCCTTGCCAAGGACTACGGCTTTTCCGGCACGCGGATCTTCAATCCGGGCTTTCAGGACACGCTCGCCTATTGCCTGCTCTTGCGCCGCAAGTTCGACGACTTCATTTCCGGGCGGATCTCGACGACCCGCTTCGGCCTCGAGCTTGCCAAGGAATGGGCGAGCTTTCCGGTGCTGGCCGACTGCCAGGGCGCGCACCGGCCCGTGAGGCGCGGGCAGAGCTACTACAACGGCGACGGGCTGAACAAGGCGCTGGTTTCGCCCGGCGAGGTGGAAAAGGTGCTGGAGGAGATCCTGGCGATGCGAAGCCGCAAGGAGGAGACCGGCGCGGCGGCCGCGCCGGTGCCGACCGGGCCCGGCGACCCCGGACAGCGGGCGCCGCTGGATCATGAACCGGCCGCTCCAAAAGTGCCGGAGAAGATCGCGGCGGAAAAGCTCGACAAGCCGATCGTCAAAAGCAAGACCGTGTGGATGTGGCTGACGACGATATTCGCTTCGTCCGGATCCGTCTTCGCTGCCTTCGCCGGCATGGATTGGCGCGCTCAGTTGCCGATGATGGCAATTGTCACGGCATTCGGCATTTATGCCATCCGTCGGCGCAAGGCCTTGGCCGAACTGTTCCGCGAGCTGAAGGAGGATTGAGAGATGGGCGAAGCTTTTGCAGCAATCTTCATCACCGTCGTCGTGGTTCTCGTCGTCGGCGCCATCCTGAAGAATATCAACGACCACATGGGAAGATAGCTCATGTCTTTGCCTGACCTCCCCCTGTCCTGGAAAATCGCGCTGGCGGCGTCTGTCGTGGCCGCCAGCGCGTTTGTCGTGGGCGGGGTGTATCTCACCGGCCGCCACGACGGCAAGGCGCTTGACGAGGCTGCAGCGGCGAAAGCGGCGCTGGAGCGGATCTCTGACATGGAGAAGAACAATGCGGACTTCCACAAGCTTGACGCTCGCGGCCGTTGTCGCGTGTTCATGCGTGACAGCCGCCTGCCAGTCGATACCTGCGACTAGCGGTTCCGGCTACCAGCTCACGCGCTTTTCCGATCCGACGGCCGCCAGGGCCGCCGCCCTCGATGCGACCGCCGGCCCGGCGATCGCTTCCAACAATCTGCAGTGCCGGAAGGATCCGGCGTGTTTGAAAGGACCGCACTAATGGCAAGGATCAAGCGTTTTACTGCCAATGACAGCTATCTGCCGGGGATCAACGGCGAGGCGATGCATGGCTATCGCATGCTGAAATATACCGGCGACCTGGGCGGCGGCACGCTGTCGGTCTCGTCGCTGTCGCTCGACACTGACCCCGACACGGGAGCCACGATCGAGACGCCGGTGGCGGACGGCAAGCTGGATGCGGCGAGCGTCGACGGCAATGGCGACGCGCGCAAGCAGCTGGCGTTCCAGACGAGCGGGCCGATCAAGGTGACGCTTTCCGGCGCGACCGACCCCGATTGCAAGGTGATCGTCGAATAGCCGCGAAAGGGCCGCATTGATGGACGATATCTGGAAGTGGCTGCTTGGCCTATTCGTGACATTGGCTGCAGCTGCCTTCTGGAAGATCTGGGATCGGTTCGGGAAGCAGGATGAAAAGATGAGCGCAACAGCCAAGGACCTGCATGCCCGTATCGACCGGACGAACGACCGGGTGCAGCAGGTGCGCGACGAGCATGTGCGCAAGGATGACTTTCGGGAAATGCGCAGCGAGATGCGCGAGGACATGAAAGCCGTCCGCGAGCAGCTGGACCAACTGATCCAGCTGCAGAACCGACCGAGCCGTCAGCGCAACGGCGGACAGTGAAGCGCCTTGCGCATGCGATCCAGATAGTCTCCAAAGACGTATAGCAGGGTAACGATCAGTGGATAGATTTGCGACAAGTCGCCATCCGCGCTTTCCAGTGTGTTAAGCCCGAGATCCTTTAATGCGTCCAACGTGTTCAAATGGTCTTCGATCTGCTCTTGCATTGTTCCGTCCCTCTTAATGCGCTTGCGGGACAATTAATCGAATATTTCCCATTACTGATAAACTCCCAGAACTGGCAGTCTTTTCTCGACGTCAGATCAACGGGTTTGTGCTTTGTGCCGGTCTGGTGCTGGTAGACCCAGAAATGACCGGAACAGGGCGGAAACACCGTGCGACATTCGTGCGACTTTTTCAGTCGCAAAATGTCGCACAGAAGTCGCACAAAAGTCGCAAACTTTGGGAATTTGTAATGATTTCAGTGGTTTGATGGTGAGCGCGCAGGGATTCGAACCCTGGACCTACTGATTAAAAGTTATCATTTGCGTCAATAAAATCAATGACTTGGATGGTTAACGCTGTGCGACATTGTCAATTGTTGCTCTCATCTGTGTTTGTCGTCGTCTCGCCTTCGTACCATTCGACCATCTTGGCGATCGCGCTGGTTGCCAGCTCGGGGTTGAGCGCGAGATAGTGCTTCATGACCTGGTGCGCGGACACCAGCGAGTGACCGGTGATGGCGCAGATTTCAGGCAGGGTCGCGGTTGAGTTTGCGAGCCAGGTGACAGCGGTATCACGAAAATCCTGGTCGCGGAAGTCTTTCAGGCTCGGGTGGGTCTTGGCGGCGAGGCGCCGCACGCTTTCGTAGCGGGCGCGATAGACGGCGGGCGTGACCGGCTGCCATTTCTCCTCGTTGAGGACGACGAAGGGCGAGACGACCTCGGCCAGCTTGCGGCGCTCGGCGGCGGCTTTGAGACGTTCCTTGACGAGCGGCGCTTCCGGGATCGAGACGATGGCGCGGGTCTTTTCCTGCCGAAAAATCAGCCGGCCCGGCACCCTGGCGTGCGTGGTGAGCTGCAGGCGGTCGGCCTGGCGCTGGCCGGTCCAGATCGCCAGCACGAAGCAATCGCCCATCCATGGCAGGCCGATCGCATCGGCCGCGGCGATCATGGCCTTCATCTCGTCGATCGTGCCGACGCGCAGGCGTGGTGGCGGCACCTTCATCTTGAGCTTGTGGGCCGGGTTGACCGGCATCAGCGGCAGGCGGCCACGGTCGATCGCCCATTGCAGGGCGATGCCGAGAACGCGCATGGCGCCGACGGCCGAGGGCAGGCCGACGCGCATACGCAGATCCTCGTAGAGGCCGATGCAGATCGGCTTGGTCAGCGCCTCGACCTCCGACTGCCAGACCTCGGGTGCGTGGTTTCGGAAGATATTGGCCTTTTGCCGGTAGTCCAACCGCGTCTTTGCTGCTCGATCCGCAATGCCCGGATGCTTGCGCTCGTCGAGGAAATCCTCGAAGAGTTGGCGCAGCGGCAGGACGGGGGCGACCTTCGGCTTTTCGAGGATGGCCGGCGCCGGCCGCGAGCGGGCGCGCTTGCGGCTTTCGCGGCGCGCCCGCTCGAGATTGGCGGCGAGCGTGCGCGACCAGTCCAGCGCCTCGCCGGCGGTAAACCAGCGGCCGTTCTCGTGGCGCAGATCCTTGCTCTCGTAGCCCATGGCCCGGAGCGTGGGCGACGGCGCGAAACGGGGCTTGCCGTTGCGCCAGGCGACGTGGGGGATTTTCGGGGCGTCAGTCATCGTCAGAACCTCATCACTTCGCCGTTGACGCTGTAGACCGCGCTCGGCCGGATCTGTGCGCGGCCGAGCGAAATGATCATCTTGCCATCCCAGTGCGAGAAGATGAAGCGGGCCTCCCTGGCGTTGCACTTTGCCTGGTAGGCGCGCAGCCTGTCACCCTGTCGCAGCATGGGCCTAAGCGCCGCTGCTGCGGCCTCGTTACGTTGGCGAAGTGTCGCCATCTGCTCGTCGAGCGTCATCAATTCCCAACGCGCATCGAGCTCGCGGGTGGTTTCGGGGGTGTGCGTCATCACCATATCGATAGTTCCTCCGTGATCGTGAAGGCGACCTTATAGGCCTGTGATTGTTTGCTGATCTTCTTGCCGTCTTTGGGTGGCTGTATGGCCTGCATCAGGGCCGCGTAGAGTGCGCGCCCCTCCTTGTTGTCGAGAATGATCACGACGTCGCCCTTGCCCTTGTCGTCGCTGAATAGCTTCATCACGTTTCTGCCTTTCCTGTCAGGATGATCCGCGCCGCGCACTGGCCTTCCGTGGCGGCGATGAAATGGCTGTTCGGCCGGGCCGAGGAATGCGGCAGGTTGGCCTGCCTGATCCGCTGGCATGCGGCGCTGTAGGTGGCGGCGCGATCATGGATGGCGGCAAGCTCGCGATCGCGGGCGATCAGCGCGTGCATGGTGTCTTCGAAGAAACGCAGCCCGCTCATTACGCGCCCTCCTGCGCTTCGAATTCTTCCGTTGCCTCGTCGTTGAGATTGTCGGCCTTGTTGTACAATGGCCAGCAGCAAGGGCGGCGGCTGGTGATCTCGTGATCAAGTGTGACCGACATTTCGCCTGTGCATTCGAAACGGATGGCAAAGACGTCGTCCGGGCTGCGCCAATCACGGGGGTCGGCCTCGTCGATTTCAAGGCGTAATGCATCGCAGCACGGGCACTCGCGGACGGTGCGTAGCTTCTCGATGGCGATTTCCTGCAGCGTCTTCATCACGCCACCGCCTTTCCGGTCCAGTTCGACAGGAAGGCGATGAGCTGCATGGCGCGGCGATTGCCGGTGTTGAGGCTGTAGAACCGTTCCTGTCCGGAGCGTCGGGCGCTGACCAGGTGCTCGCCGCGCAGCACGATCAGGTGCTGACTGGTGGCCGACTGGCCGAGGCCCGTGGTCTTGCAGAGCTCGCCGACATTGCGCTCGCCGGCGAAGGCGATCTCCATCAGGATTGCCAGCCGCTTCGGGTTGGCGGCGGCCGTCAGCATGCCGGCGGCGCGCTGGAGCTGGTGATCTGTTTCGTTCATCGCGTTTTCCTCATGTCTATCTCGGGTGACAAAAAAACCCGGCGGCACGCGATACAGAGCCGCCGGGCTCGAGTTTCACCGGACCTTTTGATAAGGGAGGTGTCCGGTGGTTCTTGGGGAACATCGTTGGCAGGGCCGCCGTTCTGGCGGAGGGCGGCCCTGCCGGGGCATCCGCCTAGAGGGGCGGCGGCGGATCCTTTGGATCGGTAAAGAGAAAATCCCAGCGCCGGAGGTTCGCGTTGATGCGGGCGCGCTCGGCGGCGCTTTCGCGGGCGGCGGTGACAAACTCCTCGAGCGCTTCGCGGGCTTCGCGCTCGAGGCGGTCGCCCTCGGTCTCGATCGTGCGCAGGGCGGCGGCCATCAGCGGCCTCCCTGCAGGCGCTCGAGCGCCATTTCGCCGGCGAGCGTGGGGGCGAGCGACGGCACGTTGCCGCGAATGAGCTGATAACGCTGCAGGGCCTTGATCGTCTTCGACGAGCAGCGCAGCGTGCCGCCGATCTCGACGCCGCCGGGGGCCTTGGTCGAGCGCTTGAACATGGCGATCGCCGACAGCGCATCCTGCTGCGAGCGGGTGAGCGTGGCCGCCGGGTTGAGCACGGCCGGGTTTTCGGCGAGCGGGAGGGTCATGACTGCGCCTCCCTTGCTGCGCGCGCATCGGCGGCGACATCCTCCATCGTCTGTCCTACCCTTGGCCCGACGCGCCACGTCTCCGGTAGCGGGATCTGCGCAGTCAGCGGTCGCCAGATGTGCAGGCAATAGGGATGGTGGTTGATGTAGTCCGCGCGCGGCGGGTGCAGCTGCATGCAGGCCTCGCTGTCACGGAAAAACGTTTCCTTGATGAAGGACATTTCCGGCCAGTTCGGGCAGCGGTTCTTGCGGGAAACGCTGACATGCTCCCAATGCGGATCCGTCGAGGCGATAACGCGCATGGGCGCCTTGTCGACCGGCGAGGGGATCAGGAAGGCACCGCAGTCGTCGCCGCCGTTGAAACCCCAGATCTGGCGTTCGCCGGCGACGTCACGATATTTGTTTAGAAGCGAAAGGGCTCTCATGCCGCCGCTCCCGGCGCATAGCGCTCTTCCAGCGCCTGCCGCTCGACATGGATACGCAGAACAGTTGTCGAGCGGCGGGCTGCGGTGGTCTTCGCGCGGCCGTAGCCGGCGATCCAGTCCATGACGCTCTGACGGTGCCAGCGGAGCTGGCCGGCCGGCAGGGGCGACGGCATGCCGTGTTCCCTGGCGAGCGCATGGCGCCGGCGCAGGAGGTAAGCCCGGCTGATGTCGAGCTGGTCCGCTACCTCCTGCGCATTCATGTATAGCGTGTCTGCCATGGTGTGCCTCTCTAAGCCACATTGGTCGTGCACGCATATCGATAAGCGAAAATGCTTAGAGGAGCAAGCGTAAATTTTGAATGGTGCTTAGGATCGTTATGGCACCCGGTAAGCGAGCATTGTGATCCCGCCGTCCGTTTTGGGGTGCGGCTGCTGAGATTGGACTGTGATGGGCTGTTTGCCGGGCGCGGATCCATCAATCAGCAGCGCTGCTGAGTTCAGTGCGGCAAGGGTGATTTGCAGCGCTGCTCAGTTCAGTGCGACGGCGGTGATTTGCAGCGCTGCTGAGTTCAGTGCGATCCTGAATTCAGCAGCGCTGCTCAGTTCAGTGTGAATGTTCCGATTGCGACAGACTAATGCTGGTTGCGGATTGTGCCGACGCAGGTGCCCATGATGACGACGCGATCGTCGTCGACCTGCTCGGGTCGCTGCGGACCGAGGCGCAGCGAGTGGCTGACCAGAAACGGGGTCTGGTAGAGCCTGACGACGGTCTCGGCGGTGCCGAGCGAATAATCGGAGATCTGGGCGATCACGATGTCGCCGGCCTTGGCGCGGCGGTTCTGGTCGACGATCAGGATGTCACCCGGCAGGATGCCGATGCCATCGAGCGCGGATCCCTTCATCACCCATGCGTCGACGCCGGCGCGATCCTGCCTGGCGGCGGCGACGGCGGCGTCCAGCCATTTCGGCTTGCTTTCGCCGTCCTGGCCGAAGGGGATGGCGTCGGGCTCCTGCAGGCCGCGCGTGCGGCCCGGGAACTGCCCGATCTTGAAACCCGAATAGAGGGCGACCTTTTCCAGCGACGTCTGAGTGATCGACACGCTGTTGGAGTTATCATTGAGGTAGCGCGTGAGGGTCGAGGCGGCCATGCCCGAATTGAGGGCGAGCTGCGACGGCGACAGGTTCATGTGCCGGGCAATTTCTCTAAGCCAATCTTTTGTTTCGCGCTGATCATATGCCATGCGCGCAAAATTAAACTGTGCAAGTGCTAACGCAGTCACTTAAAAACACCTTGCAGAATAAGCAAATCTGCTTATTACAGTAAGCACTCTGATTTGCAAGGTGATTTGGAATGTTTGAACAGATCGAGTTTTCGCGCGTGCAGGCTGGCATAGACCAGAAGGAGCTGTGTGCCCGGGCCCGCGTCCACGAAACGACCTATACCGCCCGCAAGAACGGCCGAAGCGGCATGTCCGAGCGGACCTTGCTGAAGCTGAAGACGGCGCTCGACGCGCTGATCGACGAGCGCCGGCAGGCGCTGGACAAGATCGGCGGTGCGGCATGAACTGGGCCGACTATCAGCCGGGCAAGCGGTTGGTTTGCCTCGTCGATATTGAGGCCGAGATGCGCCGCGCCGAAGCGTGGAACTGGTTTCAGCAGTTCAAAGCCGCATATCGTTTTCCGGTCAAGGGAGCGATCTATACGGTCCGGGATACGATGCTCATACGGCAAGGGTTGGCGATCGTTCTGGCCGAAATCGTCAATCCGACTTTGCCATTCAGTGACACGCCATCCGAACTATTCTTCCCGGCCTACTACTTCCGCCCCGTCGACGAAACGAAGCTCGACCAGTTCCGCAAGCATCTGACGAACATTCCGACGGCGGTGCCGGCATGATGCGCCAACGGATCCAAGCGCCGCTGCTTTCCTACGAACAGGCCGAGGCCGCGATCGAGCTCTGGCGGTCGGCAAAATTCGACACTTACGACATTCACCGGTTGCTCGATGTGCCGGAGGCAAGCGTTGCCCGCACGCTGCAGGCGGCGCGCGATATCGCCGGCCCGCTGATCGAGCGGGAAGGGGTGCCGGCATGAGCGACAGCTATCTGATCGCCACCGGCGGCCGGGCGCCGACCGATTACGAGGAAAACGCGGCGTTCCACGCCAAGCTCGTCGAGCTGCTGGCCGCCGAGGTCCGCCACCAGAAATGGCCGGGCGCGGTGTTTCGCGATTACGCCCGCACAAATGGCCTCGTCGCCATCCAGGTCGCGCCCGGCCTGGGCGATCTGACGATCGAGGGCTTGCGGCAATTCCGGGAAGAGCAACGGGAAAGGAAGATGGCATGAGTGACGAACACAGAAGCGACGGCACGATCCTTTCGGCCGCCGAGGTCGATATTCTCGACGAGCGCCGCCGGCAGATCGAGGATGAAGGCTTCAAGGCCGAGCATGACGACTGGCACGGCAAGGGCGAACTGGCGCTGGCCGCCGGCGCCTATTGCGAAAGTGCCGCACGGCCGCGTCTGCTGGCGAGGAAAGAGGGGGCTGCCTTTGCGATCCCCAAGCTCTGGCCGCTCTCCTGGGATCTGAAATGGTGGAAGCCCACCGACAAGCGCCGCGACCTGGTCAAGGCCGGCGCGCTGATCATCGCCGAGATCGAACGGCTCGACCGGATCGCCGAGCAGAACAAGGGCGGTGCGGCATCGAAGATCGAGACGGGCGACGACCAGCCGCGTTCGCCGGGCGGGATTGTGATGCCGTCGGCCGACGTGCTCGGCGAGGATCCGGAGGGGAGGAACTAGGGATGGCCTTTGAAGAAGTTGAAATTGAAGAGGTTGCGAAGGCCTCCAATCACACAGGCATCTCCGCCGGGCTGACGAAAATGCGCGGCGCGCCAGCAAAACTGAACGTCTATATCAGGCCGGAGGTTTTCGACAGTCTGGGGTTCACCCGTGACGACCGGTTTGTTCTGCTGGTCGGCAAGGATGCGGACTTCGGCATGATCCGCCTGCAGAAGAACAAGAACGGGAAGATCATCCCGCGCGAGCGCAATTTCGCCTTCAATGCATCCGCCTGGCAAATGCGGCTCGGCCGTCGTGCCGAGTTCGTCGATCGGGCGGAGAAGGCGCAGTCGTGCACATTCGAAAAGATCGACATTGCGACCGTCGAAATCGTGCTGCCGCCGTGGGCCGATGAAACCAATCCGTTGAAAAGACCGAGACTGCCGGCCGTGCCCGATCATGTCGCGGCTGCCAATCGCGAACGCGACCGGATCGATCGTGAAAAGAGGGAAGCCGAGGAGAGGCGGCGGCAGGCAGAGCTGGAAGAGGTTGCCGACGAAGCGCGTCGGCAGACCATGTCTGCGATCGAAGGCGAGCAGCTTTCGTTCCGCGCCGACCTTGGCTTTACCAAGACGGAAACGGATCTGTTGCGTGTTCTGGTGCGCCGTTGCGGCAAGGTCGTTTCCGCCGACAGCATCATGACGCTGGTCTATGGCAATGACAGCGAGCCGCCCAGCGAGAAGGTCATCGATGTCTACATCTGCAAACTGCGCAAAAAGCTGCCGCCGTCGGTGCAGATCAAGACGCTTTGGGGCCAAGGCTGGCGCCTGACCGGCAACACTGCTGATCTCAATGAGCGGGGTGTCGCGGCATGACCCTACAGCTCGTCGAATGGATGGAAAAGCTTGCCGATGCGCGGGGGGAGGTGGCGATCGCAGACGTGTTGCGGCGCATGCCCTATACCCAGATGCTCAAGTATCAGGACAGCATCGTCCGGCGCTGCACGATGAATGCCTTTCCGGAGGGCGAGACCTATATCCGGCTGGTCTGCACCATGCTGAGGACAGAGCGGGGCAGCGAGCGCTTTCGCGAGCTCGTGCCGATGGTCGCGACCGTTTCCCGCAGGATGGACGAGGTTGCCGGCCATGCGCCAGTCCCGCGGCCCGCGCCGCCGGAGCCGGAACCTTCGCCAGAGCTGCCGCCCGTGCCCGATCACTCGAAGACGGAGCTCTGACATGCTGTCCGTCGCGGGGCTCATTCTCATCATTGCCGGCATCCTGAAGCTGATATCCGCCGCCGCCTTCGCGATCGCCGGGATCGGCGGCGCGTTGGCGTTCTTAGCGGCGCTCTTCTGGGTGTTCCTCCTGATTTCGGTCGGCGTGTGCCTTGTCTACGCCGGCTGGAAGTGACCGCAACCTCAAGGAAAGGACCAAGCGGATGTTGCCTGAATTTTACGGAACGAAACGGATCAAGGCCGAGCCGATGACGCGCAAGGCCTATGACGATTTTCGCGGCTGGCCGCTGCCGCCCGACGAGGATGGCAGCGACGAGGGCTATCTCGTCGAATACACCGACGGCGGCGAACCGAACGTGCCGGGCCGCGCCGGCTATATCACCTGGACGCCGAAAGCGCAGTTCGAAAAGGCCTATCAGCCGATCACGGCGATGAGCTTCGGCCACGCGATCGAGGCGATGAAGGACGGCCATAAGGTTGCCCGCGCCGGCTGGAACGGCAAGGGCATGTGGCTGGCGATCCAGCCGGGCTCCGTCATCACCGCCGCCCAGGCGCGAGGCGGTGCGGCACTGGGCCGGGCCTCGGAAGGTGCCGAGCAGATCGACATTCTGCCGCATATCGACATGCGGGCGGCCGACGGCTCGATCGTCGTCGGCTGGCTTGCCAGCCAGACGGACATGCTGGCCGACGACTGGACGATCGTTTTCTGACGACTGCCGCCGGCGGCGCATGGGGCGGCCGCCGGCGTTTTTCATGACATGCCGGGAATGTTTCGCGTCCGGCCTTTGGTTCTCAAAGGCAACGAATGTCCGACGACACTCTATTCGAAGATTTCAACAGGCTGATGCTGAAAGCGCACCGCGACAGGATTTCCGATGCCCAGATATGCCGCGTGGCGGGCTGCGCGCCGCGCTATCTGTGGAGCCTGCGCGCCGGGGAACGGCCGGTGACGCGCAAGCTGATTTCACGCCTGCAGCTGGCGATCGGGCGGATCAAGCGCGGTGACCTGGACCCGGCCGAGGCGCCGATCGCCGCGACCTTCCGGCTGGTGATCGCCATGGTGGCGGCCAATGCCGAGGTTGCGCCGGAGTTCATTCTGTCGGCGGATCCGGCGCGCCGCGCGACGGCCGATCCCGACTGGCTGAAGGCCGCGCATCTTCGCCGCCGCGCCCTCTACATCTGCAATGTGCATCTCAACATCGACCAGGCGACGCTCGGCCGCGTGGCCGGCATGAGCAAGGCGGCCGTTTCGGCGGGGCTGAAAGAGTTCGACGAGGACGACGACATGCCGGCGCCGCTTCTCTCGCTGCTCGGCACGATCGGGGAGGCGTTTGCGCCATGATCAACGACACTCCGGAGATCAAGCAGGGGCTGAAGGACCGGATCGAGGAGGTCTGCCGGCGGCTGCTGCCGGATGGGAGCCGCAAGGGGCGCTTGTGGGTGGCGCACAACCCGATCACCCAGGACCATGACCGCAGCCCGGAATTCAAGGTGGCGCTCGATCGCGACACCGGCGCCTGGAAGGATTACCGCACCGGCGAAAAGGGCGACGTTATCATGCTCGTCGCCTATCTGACCGGATCCGACTTCAAGGGCGCCATGGCCTGGGCGCGCGATTTCCTCGGGCTCAGGACCATGACGCCCGAGCAGCGGCGCGACATGCACCGGCGGGCCGAGGAGGAGCAACGCAAGGCGGCGCGGCTGGCCGAGGAAAGCCGGCTGAAGCGCATGCGCTCGGCCGAGGAGATTTTTCTTTCCGGCTACCAGGACGGCGCGCGCTCGACGCCGGAGGCGCTGGGGCGGGCGTATTTCGCCGCCCGTGGCTGCCCGCTGGACGGGATTGTCCATCGCGACATGGCGACATTCCGCTTTGCCGGCGGACAGGAATTCTGGCCGCGCGCGCTTTGGGCGAACGAGAACGGCCGGCGCTACAAGGCGAAGCCCGGGCCGGCCTATCCGGCGGTGCTTTCGGCCATGCGGCTGCCGGCGGGGCAGATCTCGGCCGTGCACATGACGTTTCTGTCACCGCTCGGGCCGCGCAAGCTGGAGGTCGACGCCAGCGAAAACGCCAAGCTGATGTTCGGCGAGGCCAAGGGGGCGATGATCCGGATTTCCCACGGGCCGGAAGGCGAGCCGCCGGAAACGGCGCGCCAGGCGCTGCCGCTCGTGCTTTGCGAAGGCGTCGAGGACGGGCTGTCGCTGGCGCTGGCGCTGCCCGAGGCGCGCGTCTGGGCGGCCGGCTCGCTTTCCCTGATGGCATCGGCGCCGGTGTGGCTGCCCTGCGTTTCGGCCGTGATCGTGGCGCGCGACAACGACTGGGAAAAGAAGACGGCGGTCAAGCAGTTCGACAGCGTGCTCGAGGCGCTCGCCGCCCATGGCAAGCCGATCGAGACGATCTCGAGCCACGTCGGCAAGGATTTCAACGACATGATGCAGGAGACTGATGATGAATGAAAAACTCGATCGAGACGATGAATTGCGCGTGGTGCACGGATTGTTCGGCGTCTGCTTCGTCCGGGGCGAGCGCGCCGCGCGGCGCGCGACGCTGTTCAACGTGTTCATGGCGCTTGCGCTGATCGCGCTGATGGCGGTTGCCACCGCAATCTGGCTGGCGGCGATTTTCCAGATCCTGAAGGTGGAACCATGACCGGCGCGGGGCGCAATTCGGGCGCCGACGTCCACGGCATTGCCCGCGATCAGCTGAAGGCCTTCGTCGAGCGGATCGAACGGCTCGAGGAGGAAAACAAGGCGATCAACGACGACAAGAAGGACGTCTACGGCGAGGCCAAGAGCATGGGCTACGACGTCAAGATCCTGAAACAGGTCATCGCGATCCGCCGCAAGGACAAGGATCAGCGCCTCGAGGAGCAGGCGATCCTCGACACCTATCTCGCCGCCCTCGGGATGATCGAGAGCGACGGCTAACGGCTCATGAAAGGAGCAAGACCATGGTGAAGAAGAAAAAGGAGCAGGCAGATGGAAACGAACGAATGGGATCCGGTGCGGGAACGCCAGTTGCTCAGGCAAATGTGGGCGAACGAATGGGATCCGGCGCAGGAACGGGATCCGGCGCAGGAACGCCGGCGGCTGGCGACGGTGTGGCAATTGCAGGAGACCATTCAGCGGCAGCTGGCGAGCCTGCTGGTGGGGCGGGTGACGCTTCTGCAGCTGACCCGGCGCCGGTTGATGGCCTCGACCTCGCTGAAGCCGAACGGGCAGGAGATCTGAACGATGAAAGCGAAACCGATCGGCGTGATCCGGACGAACGGCTGCCCGAAGAGCGGGGAGCCGAAGCAGGAGATACCGCAGGCACGGCAACTTCAACCGATATCAGCCTCTCTTCCGATCCTGCCGGAGATATTGCCGACGCCAAAACAGGCGCAGACGATCGCGCAAATGACGGAGAGGACGCAACCCTTTCCGCCGAGGCTGACAGTGCTGGGCGGGGATCTGACGTCGACAGCGGTGGCGGCGACGGCGGAACGGATGCGCCGAATGCAGGACAGAATGCTGGAGAAGGCGATCAGAAACCCCTCGAGGCAAGTGATCATGCCAGCCAGCAGCAAGACGGCGCCGGAGGTTCGGCAGGACCTGGTCGGCAAGATCCGGAAGATGCGGGTGGAGCTGGAATTGATCCATCGCCGTCAGCTACAGACGGCGATGGTGCTCAATCCGGAACTGCTGGCAACCTTGCCGCTGAAGCAGCGGCTTCGGGCGTTGCGGTGGGTCCGGATGGAGAACCGGAGGGTACTGCAGGCGATGGGGCAGACGCCGGAGCCGTGGGCGGATCCGGCGACATGGCCGCCGGGGAGACGGCTGCCGTAGAAGAGCTTTCCGCCGGCGAACGGATCGAGCGCGACGGGCCGCTCTATGCTGCCTATTACGCCTATACCTATGCCGGCGCGATCGGCCAGCATCTCTCCGGCCGCGAGCCCAAGCCCTTCTACCCCGAGGAAGGGCTGATCGAGCTCGCCGCCTATGTGCGCAAGATCGGACGTCAGCGGGCGACGCCGGCGGTCATGGCGCAGCAGCTGGTGATCACCGGCCACCGCGAAAAGGGGCCACTACAGCCGGCGGAAGAGGCGGGCTTGAATGCCTTCCTGACCGTGCTCGTCGACCTCGACGCGCTGGCGGCGGCCGAAGCGGCGCGCGCGGCGGCGGAAGCGGCCGAGCCTGTGGCGCGAAAGCCGGTGCCGATCGAGGAGACGACGCTGGAAACGGTCGACGGGCCGCTCGACACCTGGGGGACGAAGTGATGGCGGAGGAACCCGAGAAATGCCCGATCTGCCTCGTCGAGTTCAAGCCGGATGATCTGTGTGCAACCGACATCACCGAAGGCTGCTGCCATGCGGACTGCCTGAAGGGCTCGCCGGTTGTCGATCTCGACACCGGGGAGCCCACCGACGGGCCGATCGGCATCTACACATACGCGGACTATAGCCGCTGACCAGCGCCCTGGCGCCAGACCCATGCCCGCCGCGCCGGCCTTTTGCTCGCGCGGCGGTTCATTCCAGACGATCAATGCAGGCAGACATACCGGGCGGACATGGCGAAGAAACCGAAACTTCAGGGCGGCATTCAGGGCATTCGGGCGCATTTTCAGGATGCCATGATGGCGGTGAGCGCCACGGCCGAGCTCGTCGATCCGGATCCGAACCTGATGCGCGACGGGATCAAGGCCGGGCAGTGGCCGGGGGCGCCTCATAACGGCATGCCGCCGAACTGCCCCGTGACCGTGCTCGGCATGAAAGGCGACACGGTCTATGCGATCTCGGCGATCGGCGAGCTCATGGAAATCACCCGCTGGGATCTGCCGGTGCTGGCGCGGCTGTTTGCGCCCTATGTGAACTATCTGTTCTGGGCCTGGCCGGCCTTCGGCAAGGCAAAGGAAGATCCCGCCACCGGCGAGACGCTGCCGCCGAAGGTGGAGCGGATCCAGCGCGACCAGGCGCAGATCGCCATCATTGCCGAGGCCGGCCGCAAAGGCCTGTTCGATCCGCAGCAGAACGTGCGCGGCCGCGGCGGCTGGAAGGCGCAGGACAAGTTCATCTGGCATTCGGGAAAATACCTGTTTTCCGTCGATATCGAGACCGACAGGGAGAACAAGGCGAAGAGCTGGAAGCTGCAGGCGGCCAAGCCCGGCGAATTTGACGGGTATTTCTACGCGCAAGCCGCCGACACGCTGCACCCCTGGCAGGAGCCGATCGGCGTCAACGACAGCCCGGCGCACAAGATCCTGCAGGATCTGGAGAGCTGGAAGTGGGAGCGGCCCTATCTCGATCCGATCCTGTTTCTCGGCTGGATGGCAACGGCCATCATGGGTGGCGCGCTGGACGTGCGGCCGATCCTCTTCACCATGGGCGGCGCCGGCACCGGCAAATCGACGCTGCACGGGATCCTGCGCGCGATTTTCGGCGGCACGCTCTATTCGACCGCCAACACGACGGCCGCCGGCATCTACCAGAACATTCGCCAGGACAGCCGCCCGGTGGCGGTGGACGAATTCGAGCGCAAGCAGAACTCGTCTAAGGAAGACTCGATCATCGAGCTTGCCCGGCAATCCTATTCCGGCGCCAAGGGCTATCGCGGCGGGGCGAACGGCGACGGCACGGAATTCGAGCTGCGCTCAAGCTTCATCTTTTCGGCGATCCTGCATCCAAAACTCGGCCAGCAGGACCGCACGCGCATGATCATCCTCAACCTCAACCCGCTTTCGAAGAGTGGCGAGACGCGCCAGCCGGTGATCCAGGACGAATGGGGGCGGATGCTGCTTCGCCAGGTGATGGACGGCTTTCATGATTTTTATTGGCATACGCTGCCGAAGTGGCGGCGGGTCCTCGCCGATCCGCGGCTCGGCTGGGATGCCCGCGCGATCGACACCTATGGAACCGTGCTGGCGGCCGCCGAGATGCTGGTCGGCGAGGGCGGCATGATCACCGCCGGCCTGCCGCAGGATCCGACTGTACGCGGCGAGGCGCGGATCGACATCGACCACCTGGTCGACATGCTGGAGGCGGCGACGGCCGCCGAGCGGGCCGACAGCCTGCCGAAATGGCAGGAGGTGATCGAGAAGATCATGGAAGCCAAGGTCGAGGGCTACAAATCCGGCGTGCGGCAGACGGTGGGCGAGATCATCGAGCAGCTGGAGCGCAAGGATGGCGAGATCGTCGGCATCGAGGATGCCCGCGCCCGGCTCTGCCTGATCGGCCTCGGGCTTAGACCAAAGAACGATCCGTGCAAGGGTTATGCGCTGGCGATCCCGCAATCGAGCGACGCGCTGAACCGGATCTTCGGCGACAGCGAATTCAACCATGGCGGCTGGACGCTGGCATTGCGCCAGGCGCCCGAGGCGATCGTGCCGCGGGATCTGTCGAGGAAGCACAAGAACGTCACCATCAACCGCGTGACGAAGAACGTCACGCTCGTCGACCTCGAGGAGCTGGACAAATGGTTTCTGCGGGAGTGAGAAAGCCTTTCATACTGCCTCCCGGTAACGTCCAGATCGCGTTCAGCGGCGGTCGCACCTCAGCATACATGCTTCACCAGATCCTAGAAGCAAACGGCGATCTGCCGTCGCGGGTTGAGGTGACTTTCCAGAACACGGGCCGCGAAATGCCGCAGACGCTCGATTTTGTCGCAGAGGTCGGCCGTCGGTTTCGCGTGATGATCACGTGGCTGGAGTACCGGGCGCAAAAGCCGCTCTTCGAGATCGTGGGCTATCAAGGCGCATCCAGAAACGGCGAACCGTTCGACGCGCTGATCGCCAAAAAGCAGGCGCTCCCCAACCAGTTCAAGAAGTGGTGCTCCAAAGAGCTCAAGACCCTAACGGCGAAACGTTATCTGGTCTCCCTTGGGTGGAAGTCCTGGCACTCGGCAATCGGGTTTAGGAGCGATGAAGATCATCGATTGCCATACCTCGATAACCGGTCGACGGCTTGGACGCCTCTGCGCGATGCCGGCATCGGAAAGCATGATGTGCATGCCTTTTGGAAGTCGCAGCCGTTCGACCTCGCGTTGCCGATCGTCAAGGGAAAGACCGTTGGCGGGAACTGCGACGGATGCTTCCTGAAATCGGAGGCGTTTCTATCCTCTCTGGCTCGCGACATGCCGCTCCGTCATGCCTGGTGGGAACGGCACGAATGCCAGCGCAATCACCAGTTCAGCGACCGTTACAGCCGGCGTGAACTTCGTGAGTTCATGGATCGGCAGGGCGAATTCGCGCTCTCTACCAACGGCATCCTTTGCCAGGCAGACGATGGCGAGTGTATCGCCTGAAACTCCCCGCCTGCGGCCTGCTGCACTAATCCTTGCCCTTTGCCCATGAATAGGCTCCCGAGCCGTCCCAGGTGCCGCCTGGGGCGATCGTGCCGCTCGTGTCGCGGCTGCTACCGCATTGCCGGCATCTGTATCGATCATTGATGTAGGAGCGGCCGGCCGGCAGCATGGCCGGATCAAGCGTCACATGGCGCTGGCAGGCGCGGCAGAACACATTCAGCCGGTAGCCGTAGCGCGCCAGATCTCCATAGGTGGATATGGTGATTGCCGTCATTCGTCGTCATCCGTTTCCCCCGCCCTGTTCTCTTTGCGTCATCCGTTCCGCCAGATCGTGCCGCCGCACTGAACTCTTCCTTACCCCCGCCCCGAGGGGAAGAAAAGCGGAGCCCGCGCCGATTTCTGCCCGATGAGCGGGGAAACCTGACGGCAAACGGCAGGTCGGGGCCGCTCATCCCGGAAAACTCGGCGCAAGAGAAGGCGCGGGCACTTGACGCGGCGAAATCGTCGCTACCGTCGAGGGCAAGGCGGCAGCAGGTGTCCGCCCGTCGGCGCGATTGTCGACGATTGTCGATCGGTTGTCATAGCGACAATCGTGATAAATCAGGAAAATCAGAGGCTTGGAGAGGCGGTTGTCGAATTGTCGCTATAACATGGATTTTCATACGCGCGCGCATGCGTATAGGCGAGATGATAAACACGACAATTCGACAATTGGTAGAATTATATTCCTGTTTTCATTGGGTTTTCGCGGTTGTCAAAGCGATTGTCACCGGTTGTCGGTGGCCGGAACCGACAATCGCAATAAACAAAAGGGGAAATAGCCGTGGCGGACGAAAGCGACCGGAATTCGGGGCTTCAAGAGGCACACACGCTGGCGGAAAATTCCGGCGCGGCGGCGATCGAGCCGGATCCGGAGAGGGCGGCGAAGGTCGGCGCGACCAGGGCGATGACGGAAGCGGCCATGAAGGACCTGGGCGAGCAGCTCGCCGGCGGCGACGACGAGGCCGAGCAGCCATCGCTGTTGCTCGATGAAGCCGACGAGCAGCTCGCGCTCTTCGCCGGGCCGGTGCGCCATGTGGCGGAAACCATCAATGCCGCCAGAGCCGGGCGCGGGAGGCCTAAAGGCTCCAAGAACAAGGCGAACGCCGAGTTTCGCGATACGCTGATGCGGATGGGATACCGGCATCCGGGCCTGAACCTGGCCGCCCTGGCGAACGCCGATCCAGCGGGGCTGGCGATGGAGCTCGGCGCGTTGCCGCCGCCGCCAGACAACCGCCCGGCGCATGAATGGTTGCAGGCGATGGTGCTGGCCGGCGCAATCAAGCGTGACGTCGTAACCGGGCTGATGTTCAAGGCGCAGGAGCTGATCAAGTCCGCGAACGCCGAGCTGCTGCCATACTTCGAGAGCAAGGCACCGACGAAAAGCGAGCTCGCGGTCGATGCGCCGCAAGGCGTGATGATCATCGGCGAGATGAACGTGCACGTAGCGCGCGACGAGAAGACGATCGACCTGACGCGCTTCGACAGGCCAGCGGAAAAAAGCGAATAAAATCAACGTCGATCCGTGCGACATTCGCGGCGTGCGACATGTGGCGAGATAAGTCACTGAAATCGTTGATGTCGCGACTGATCATAAATCAGGTGTGCCGTTCGGCCCGGGCCTCGCGCGCGCGGGAAAACGGCTGGCGTATCGGCAAACGGCAGGGGTGGGTGCCGTGCGGCCAGTGGGGGGCCCCGGCGGCGGTTTGAAAACCGCCGCCGGGGCCCCCGCCATGGGTGTGCTCCGTCACACACACGGCCCCTTTGGGCCTTGCCTGACCGAACGCATGCGGCGCGAACCTAATCTTTTCCGGACAGCCGGGGCGCGGGCGCGCCTGCGGGCTTCGGGAAAAGGCGAGGATTTATGGCGGCCCTGGATGTACAGCATTATCGAGAACCCGGCCCGGTTGGTGGCGCCTATCTGGTGTCGCGCGGGCCGATCGACATCATCATGGGGCCTGCAGGGTCCGGGAAAACGGTGGTCAGCTGCGTCAAGGGGCCTCGGCTTGCGGCGAGCTACATGCCGGTGTGCCGCGATGGCGTGGTGCGCTTCAAGATGGTCGTGGTGCGCGACACCTACCGCGACTTCGCCCGTACCGCGCTTGCCAGCTGGCACGAGCTCTTTCCGCCCGGCCATCCATGGCAGGTCAGCCTCGAGGGCGGGCAGGACAGGCCGATCAAGCACCGGCTGAAATGGTGGGCGCAGCGTGGGGCCGACAAGGTGCTCGTCGACTTCACCCTCGAGACGGGCGCGATCGGCGATCACAACGTCGAAGCCTACATCAAGGGCTATGAAGTTTCGGCCGCCTGGGGCAACGAAGTGGATCTCCTCGACCCGCGCGTGCCGAGCCTGCTCTTCCAGCGAACCGGCCGCTATCCGCCGATGAAGGAAATCGCGCCGTCGGAGCTCCAGCGCGTCTCGAGGGACGGGCGCGAGGCCATGCGGAAGATGGGCATGACGGTCGCGGCCGACGAGCTGGTGCTGCCGCGCGTCTTCTGGGGCGACATGAACCCGCCCGACATCGATCATCCGCTGCTCGTCGACTGCGGCTATGGCGAACATGCCGAGAAGCGCAAGGCCGGCTACAAGCTGTTCGTGCAGCCGGGTGGCCTGGACGCGAACGCCGAGAACCGCGCCGGCAAGCCGCGCTCCTCCTACGAGCTCGAGGCGGCGACGCAGCCCGATCATATCGTGCGCCGCATGGTGCACGGGCTGCCTGGCTATGCGCAGGACGGCAAGCCGGTCTATCCGGAGTTCAACCAGCAGCGGCATGTGGCCGACCAGCCGATCACGCCGAGCGCCAATCTCGGAATAACGATCGGCATCGATGCCGGCGGCTCGCCCGCCGCCACGATCGGGCAGCCGCAGCCAAACGGACAGGAGCGCCTGCTGGCCGAAGTCGTCAGCGAGCCCGGGACGGGCCCGTCACGCTTTGCCGAAATGCTCCTCGATGTGCTGATGCGCAATTTTCCGGGCCTGCCGATCCTCGGGATTTGGGCGGATCCGGCGGCCTTCATGGGCGGCGACACGGTCACTGGCGAGTTCAACTGGGTCCAGACGGTGCAGGGTGTCCTGCGCTTCCCGATCATGCCGGCGCCGTCAAACGAGCCGGCGATCCGGCAGGAAGCGGTGCGCTGGTATCTGACCGGGCGGATCGATGGTGTTACCGAGCGCTATCAGGTCGATCCGCGGTGCAAGCGAATGATCGGCGGCTTTGCAGCGCACTACAAGCTGACCAAACAAGCCAGCGCCTATGGCACCGACAAGCTGGCTGTCGTCAAGAACGAATATTCGCACCCCCACGATGCGGAGCAATATCGGTGCCTCGGCTATCGCGGCCTGGCGGCGGTGATCGGCGATGCGGCGCGCAACTCGCTGCCGGCCAATGTCCAGAGCCTCCAAGCCGCCCGGGATCGGCGGATGGGGCGGGATCGGGCGGTGCAGGCGAGCCGGACGGATTTCAACGTATGGGACGTCTGAGCGTCGAGGTTCCGGCGAGCTATACGGCCTGCCTCACGTGCGCGGGTGCAGGCGCGCTCGCGCGCAAGGCCGCGATCTGGATGCGGCAGAAGGGCGACACGGCGGCGTTTCTGGATGGCGAGGCGGCGGTGGCGGTAGGCTATCTCGTGCCGGTCAAGGCGGGCGAGAGGGAATTCTGCCTGGCGATCCTGAAGGCGGCGCGGCCGCATATGCGCGAGCTCGTCCGGATTGCGCATTTGACGCTTTCGGCCGTCGCCCAGAATGACCGTGTGATCTGCCGGATCTCCGAAGGCAACCGGACGGGCGAGCGCATGGCGCGCCTGGTCGGGTTCCAGCCCGAGGGCGGCGGCGTCTGGATTTTCACAGGAGATCGGCATGACGAAGATAGTCAGCGGGCTTTTCGGCGGCGGCAGCAGCAGCGACAACAGCGCGACGAAGGAAGCGGAAAAGAGCCGGCAGCTGCAGCAGGTGGCGAATGACCGGCAGCTGGCCGAGGTCAACCGCAACAGCCAGGCGATCGGTTCGACCCGTCGCGCGCCGCGGGGCCGGCGTCTCTTCGAAGACGGGCCGGGCAACAGCAGCGCCAGCTCGGTTCTCGCCTGATGCAGGGCGATTTCAACGTCGACATGACCGTCCTGAAGTCGCGCGTCGACAATGCCTGGGGCGCGCGCTCCGGCTGGTCGACGATCTACCAGGAGGCCTATGATTTCGCTGTGCCGATGCGCCGGCCTTCCGGCGGCGTCAACGGCCGGCCGAAGGGGCCGGACAAGCTTTTCGACATGACCGCGCCGATGTCGGCGATGTATTTCGCCGGCAGCCTGCAGCGCGATCTCTTCCCCGTCGGCATGCCGACATTCGCGCTGGAGCCGGGGCCGCTGGCCTCAATGGTGCTGAACGACCAGGACCGCGGCCGTTTCGAGCGCGAGCTCGCCAGCACGGCAAAGCTGATGCACCCGTTCTTTCTGGCCGGCGACTGGGATACGGCGGTGCACGAAATGTGCATCGATCTCGCCGTTGGCACGGCGGCGATCCTGCCGGTCAAGGGCACGCCCGACCAGCCGGTGATGTTTGCCTGCATTCCCTTCGACCAGCTGGCGATCTCCGTCGACGCCTTCGGGCGCGTGGTGCTCGTTTCGTGGAAGCAGCAGCTGAAGCTCGACCAGATCGTTTCGGCCTGGCCGAACGGCCGGCTTTCCGACGACATCAAGGAAAAGGCGCGCACCAAGCCGAATGACGAACGGACGGTCTACCAGGACTGGTGGCGAGACGGTCGTGAGGGCGGCGGCTGGCATTTCGGCGCGCGGATCGAGAACGAGGCGTCGCTGATCACGCATGAGCGCTACCGGACGCAGCCGATCGCCATTGCCCGCTATTACCGCGTGCCGGGCGAGGCCTATGGCCGCGGCGTCATCCTGACGGCGCTGCCGACGATCAAGACGCTGAACAAGGCGCAGGAACTGGCGCTGAAGAGTGCTGCAATCTCGATGCTCGGGATCTGGGGCTACCGCGCCGGTGGCACGTTCAACCCGAACACGGTGCGGTTCGGCCCGGGCGAGATGTGGGCCATGCAGTCGACCGGCGGCATGCTGGGGCCGGACGTGCAGCGGCTGGATCCGGCGGCGGGCAATCTCAACGTCGCGCAGATGCTGATCGGCAATCTGAAGGACGACGTCAAGGCGGCGATGTTCGACACAAGGCTTCCGGACTATCAGGGCACGCCGCGCTCGGCCTCGGAAATGGCGGGGCGGCTGCAGCAGCGCGCGAACATCCATATCGGCGCGTTCGGCCGGCTGGTCCGCGAGATCATGCCCGTCGTCGTGCCCCGCACCGCCGAGATCCTGATGGAGTTCGGCATGCTGCCGAACGTCCAGCGGATCGACGACCTGATCGTGTCGGTGGCCGTCAAATCGCCGATGCAGATGGCGCTCAATGCCGACCGGATCGCGACGCTCGCCAACTATCACGATCTTCTGGACGTGTGGGCCGGGCCGGAACGCAAGGCGCTTTATCTCGACCAGGACAAGGCGCTGGCCGAAATCGCCGAAGGCATGCAGATCGACAAGGATCTGATCCCCGACGAGGCGAAGAGGGCGCAGATCATGGACGATATCGACCGCGCGCAGCAGCAGCAGCTTGCCGCGATGTTCGCCCAGGAGGCCGCCAAGCAGGCGCCCGGCGCGATGCGTGACGTGGCGGTGCAGGACATGAGGCAGGCGGCGTGATGAGCAACGGCCCTTTCATTCCCGGCCGCGAGGCGCAGCCCTTCGACCTGCTTCAGCAAGGCGTGGCCGGCAATGGCTGGGAGGGTGTCGAGGAACTGCTCAAGCCCGTCCTGCAGGTCGACACGCTGAAGCCTGACGATGAGCTGGCGCGCTTCATGTACGGGCTGTCCTGCACGCCTCAGGGCCGCCAAATGTTCGAATGGATGATGGACAATTCCATCCGCCAGCCGCTGAGGGCGACGGGCGCGACATTCGAGGAAACGGCCCTGCGCACGGCCCTCCGGCAGGGGATCAACGGCTACGGCGAAATGGTGCTGGCGGCGATCGCCGAGGGGCACAAGCTCGTCAATCAATCGAAAACCCAGAATGGAGCTGGATGATGAAAACCCTTCTCAACCGTATCAGTTTTTTCGATGCAGTGCTGTTTGCGCCCGATGAGGGCGCCGGCGGCGGCGATCCGTCGGGCGGCGCGCCATCCGGCGGTCCCGGCGGTGGCGCTCCCTCCGGCGATCCGCCGGCAGGCGCTGCACCGCCCGATCCCGGATCCGCACCTGCTGGCGCGGCTCCGGGTAGCCCGCCGGCTCCATCGGCAGGCACCCCGTCGGCTGCACCGGGGCCGGCAGCCGGCGGGGATCTCTACAAGCCGGACGGGCTGGCCGACAGCCTTCTCGGCAAGACCAATACCGAGACGATCGACAACATGGCGAAGGCGCTTGCCGGCTATCGTGAGCGCGACGCGGGAAACAAGGTGCCGGAGACGGCCGAGGCTTACGGCCAGTTCGGCGACGACATGCCGGCCGAGGTCAAGCCCTATCTCGAGACGCTGGCGAACGATCCGATCACCGGCCGCATGCAGCAATATGCGCTGGAAAACCGCATTCCGCTGCCCGTCTATCAGGGCATGGTGAAACAGTTCCTGTCGGTCGGCAGCGAGCTCGGATTGATGGAACCGGTGATCGACGAGGCGAAGGAACGCGCCGAGCTCGTGCCGGAGACGGCGCGGCATCTTTCCGAGGGCGAGCAGAAGGCGGCGCGCGAAAAGCGCATGAACGAAAACTTCGCCTATCTCGACGCCGCCGTCGCCAAGGGGCTCGATCCGACCACCAAGCAGTTCGACGCCAAGCGCGGCGGGATCTCGGCGGAAGATGCCGAATATGCCAAGTCGATGCTCGGCGACAGCGCCAAGGGCCATCGCTTCCTCGAATGGGTGCGTGCGCTGGGCGGCGGGATGGACGGCGGCACCGGTGGGCCGGGCATGCAGCAGCCGGGCGGCGGTGGACAGAACGAACGCGATGCGCTTCGCGCCGAGCTCGCCTTGCCGGAAAACACGATCGGAAATCCGAAATTCGATCGCAAGAGCTACGAGGCTGTGCAGGCCCGTTACCAGAAGCTTCTCGGATCCTGACAGATCCACACTGAACGGCTCCCGCGCGGTGGCAGCATCTGACTGCTACCGGACGGGAGCGACCCGGGCGGCGCGGCTATCCTTAACAGGACCCGCACCCCGCCCGGCTAATCGGCCCTCACGGTGATCTCGTCAATCACACTTATGAGGGCCAAAATGGCTGTAGAAAACTGGTTCAGGGAAATCATCCGCGACAAGGTTCGCATCCGCTATCAGGCGATGGGTGGTTATCTCGACGAAACGATGTCCCGTGGTGACGGCGGTGCCGGCTCCATCAAGTTCCCCGTCGTTGGCGGCGTCATCCAGATGTACGAACTGACTGGCGCGCTGCAGGAAATCGACGCTTCCGGCATCAATCTCGACATGGTCGAAGTCAGCATTCGCGACTTTGAAGCGGCCGCCTATCTGCGCATCCAGGATACCCGCAAGATGGGGCCGAGCCAGCAGGACGCGCTTGCCAAGCTCATGGCGCGTGCCGTGCGGCTGAAGCGCGACCGGCTGAAGCTCGACGTGCTCGACGGCTTTGCCACCGCCGGCGCGACGACGCTGACCGATACGCCGACCACGATCGAAACGATCGGCGATGGCACGAAGGCGATGGACATTGAAACGGCCGTCTATCTGACAGACGTGCTCAAGGGCGCCGGATCGGACGAAGACTTGTTCTGCCCGCTGCCGCACGCGCAGTTCTCGCAGCTCATGATGTACAAGCAGTTCTCGAACTCGCAGTACGCCGGGCCGGCCGATCTGCCCTTCGCCAAGGCCGGCAAGGTTCGCATGAAGACGTTCCAGGACGTGCACTTCATGGCGCTGCCGAACGAACTCTTCGCCTACGGCACCGGCGCATATGGCACCGGCTCCGGCGGCAAGCCGTTCGACGACAGCGGTTATCTCGATCTCTATGCCTGGGCGAAGGATGCCGCAGGCTCCGAAATCGAGTGGGACCAGGAGAACATGAGCATGGATCCGCAGCCGCAGCTGAAGGGCACGCCGACGCTCTGCAAGGTGCAGCTCTCCGGCAATGCGGTGGGTCTGCTGCCCGAAGGCATCAAGAAGGTTCGCGTCAAGGCCATCAACATGGCCACCGATCCGACCGTCTGATCCGACTGAAACGCCGGCGGGTGGCATTGCCTCCCGTCGATCCTGAACATCTTTGAGGAACGGACAATGGCAGAAGTCAACATCTACAACCTGAAGAGCGCCGGTCAGTCGATCTCGCTTTCCAATACCCGCTTCGGCGGCTTCAAGAACTATGTGACCGATCACACCAAGGCGGAGGTGATCGCCGACGGTTACTTCAACAAGTCGCGCAAGGATCTGTCGACCCTGACCGTCATCAACGTGCTTTACGACGCCGACGGCACTCCGGGCCTGATGCACATTCGACCGACGGCGGTGCCGGCCAGCGGAAACGTTACTGTCGCCGTCATGGCGCCGGCAACCTCCTAATCGCTGCTTCGCAGTGAACGATCAGCCGTGGCCGGTATTCTTCCGGCCACGGCTTTTTTTTGTGGGGCGCGCGGCGCATGGCGATCGACAAGCAGGCACTGGTCAACGAGGCTTTGAGCGTCGAGCTCGGCGTCGGGCCGATCTTCTCCATCGATGACGGGTCGGATCTCGCCGAACAGGTCGAGCAGGCCTGGAACGTGACCATGGATCGGGTCTTCGGCCTGCATGACTGGCACTTCGCTCTGAAAACCGTGAAGCTGAACCGGCTGGCCGAAACGCCGGTCAATGGCTGGACATACGGTTTCGAGCTTCCTGGCGGGCGGATCGGGCCGCCGCTGAAGATCCTCGCCGATGCCAGGCGCCGCACACCGCTGCGCGATTTCGACCTCGAGGAGGGATTGCTGTTTGCCGACCAGGCCAATGCCTGGGCGCGCTGCAAGTTCTTCGTCGATCCCGCCACCTGGGATCCGGCCTTCCGCACGGCTTATGTGAAGGCGCTCGGCGCGAACCTCGCCGTTCCGGTCTGGGCCGACACCGACCTGAAAGCCGATTTGACGCAGGAATGTTTTGGCACGCCGAGCCAGCAGGGCTCCGGCGGGCTGTTCGGCCGGCTGATGGCGCAGGACAAGGCTGCGGCGCCGATCGGCGAACCGCTGATGAACGAGGATCCGCTGACGGGCGTGCGCCCGACCGGCGCGCCGATCGATACGCCCTGGTACGGGAGGTTCTGATGCCGCGCGTCGCCGGTCCCTTCAAATCCTCTGTCAATGCCGGGCAGATCTCGAAAAGCCTGTGGGGCAAGGTCAACCTCAAGCAGTATTATTCCGCCGCCAAGGAAATGACCGGCGTCGAGGCCGTGCCGCAGTCGGGGTTTTCGCTGATGCCGGGCACGCTCTACACGGGCGCTGGTGTTTCCGGAGCTTGCCGGCATACCACGCTGACAGTCAGCAGCGGGCTGTCCTATACGCTGATATTCACCGTGGGTCAGGCCGATATCTGGCGCAATGACGGCGTGAAGGTGGCGACGGTGGCGATCGCCGCGATCACGGCCGATCTGCTGCCGGAACTGGAATTCTACGGCGAGGCAAACACGGTCGGCGTGTTTCACCAGGATCTGTGGAACGGGATCAAGCTGTTTCGCGACAAGACCGACGATACAAACTGGACGGTCGATGTGTGGCCGTATGACCTGTTGCCCAATGTCGATCTCGGCGGAACCTATGCCCAGGAAGATGACATCTGGGATCTGTTCTTCAAATGGTCGGGAACACTCGACGACATTCAGGCGACGTTTACGCTGGAAAGCGAGACGACGGACGTCGTCGCACTCGGCGTGAGCACCGGTTCCGACACGGCGACCAGCTGGACGAATTTCGCCGCCGCGATCGAGACGGAGTTGAGCGCCATTCCGGGGTTTTCGAGCGGCGTGACGGTCGACTATATCGGTTTCACCGGTTCTTCGGCGCATCTGACCGTCACCTTCGGCGGTGCTCTGACCGGAGCCGAATATGCGTTCTATGCCAGCATCGTCAACACGTCCAGCGCCTCGGTTCTGGCAACGCACACGCAGGCTGGCAATACTGCGGGCGAGCCGCTGATTTCCTCCACGCAGGGCGGGTTTTCGGCGATGATGATCTTTCAGGACCGCGCGATCTACACCGCGCCGAAGGCCCGGCCGGCCTCCTTCGCCATGTCCCGGTCGGGCGAGTATTTCGATCTCAACATCAAGACGCAGGCCGACAATGGCGCCCGCCTCGAGGCGCTTCGAACCGAGATCTCGGAAACCGTGCTCTATGTGATCGATGCGACCTATATGGTCGCCTTTACCGACCGGGCCGAATATTTCGCCTCGAACCGGACGATCGAGGCCGGCAAGCCGCTCAACTGGGTGCGCGCCTCGGAGATCGGCACGCGCAAGGGCTGCAAGCCGGTGGTGATGGGCGGGTATGTCTATTTCGTCTCGGCCGATGGCGGTGTGCTCTACCGCTCCGACTATGACGCAGTGAGCGAGAAATTCACGCCGACGCCGGTCAACGATCTCAACAATGATTTCGTGACCGACGTGGCGCAGATGGTGCTGCAGCGGAAAAACCGCTTCATGACGGCCGAGCGGCTGTGGATCCGCAAGGATGACGGCACGCTTCTGTGCTGTGCGGCGAACGTCAACCAGGAGATCCCGCTGGCGGCGGCGAAATGGCCGGTCGCCGGAAACGGCACGGTCGAGGGCATGTCCGTCGACGGCAATGGCGTCGTCTGGCTGACGGTCAACCGCGGCGGGACCTATACGATCGAGCAGCTGGCCGAGCAGGAGGAAACGCTCTTCCAGAAGACGATTTCGGCGACGTCGGATCTCGCCGGCCAGATTGCCGGCCTTTCGGCGCTGGAAGGCCAGACGGTGTGGGCGGAAATCGCCAACGACATTCACGGGCCCTTCACGGTTACGTCCGGCGCGATCCAGACCGATGTTCCGAGCACGGCCGCCAAGGTCGGTATCTGGGCGCCGCCGGTCTATGAAAGCACGCCGTTCGTCAAATTGCTGCAGAACGACGACGTGGTGCGCCGGCCGGGCAAGGTCGTCTGGGTGCGGCTCTATCTCTCCGACACGGCGTCGATCGCCGTCGGGGCGAACGGTCGGGCGGCGAAAGACCAGGCGCTGACGCGGGTCAGCGACAATCTGGACGCGGCAAAGAAGAATTTCACGGGCCATCTGCTGGTTGCGGCGCTGATCGGCGCGACCATGGATCCGACCGTCACCATTACCCAGGTGCGGCCGGGCCGGCTGAATGTGCGCGATTACGTGGTGGGGGCGAAACTCTGATGCAGGCAGCGGCGGGCTTTTTCACATCCTTGTTCGGGGGCGGCGCGGCGGCGAGCGGAGCGGCGGCGACCGGTGCGGCCGCCACCGGCGCGGCGGCCTCAAGCGGCATTTCGCTTTCGACGATCCTGCAGGGCGGGGCGACCGTGCTCGGCATGGTCAACGCGATCAATGCCGGCAAGGCGGATGCCGAGCAGTACAATCTGGCGGCGATGGATGCCGAGCGGGAAAAGCCGCTGGAGACGCTGCAGGGGATCCAGCGGCGCGCCGATATCAAGCGGGCGACCATGCAACAGGTGGGCGAGCAGGACGTCGCCTTTGCCGCTTCCGGCGTCGATCTTTCCTTCGGCACGCCGGCGCAGGCGCGCAAACAGGCCTTCCGGCAGGAAGATCTCGGCATCACCACGTCGAACGGAACGGAGCAGACGCGCCAGTCGCGGCTCGACGAGCGGGTCGCCAACTACAAGCGGATGGCGAAACGGGCGCAAAGCCGGGGCGTGATGGACGCGCTTTCGATCGGCTTCAGTGGATTTTCGAGCATAGCGGGGCGCGGCTGAGATGGCGAACAGACGACTGGGCGAGGTCAGTTTCCGGCGCTTCACTGTCGAGCCGGTGCTGGCCGACGGGCTTCTGGCCGTGGCGCGCGACAATGGCGACCTCGAGCGGCGCGTGGCGGCCGGCTTCGTGCGGATGGCCGAGCAGTTCGGGCAGATCGCCGACCGGCAGGCCGAGCGCGCCGGGGCGATGGCCGGCCAGCAGGCAGCACTTGCCGGCGCGCCCGAGGGGGCGACCTGGTCGGGCGGCGCGACGGGCGGCGAGACGGGGGCCGATGGCGCGGTGCGCGTCTATTCCGGATCCGGCGAACAGCAGGCCATGGCGCTGCTGCGGCACGAGGAAGGATTTCGCGACAGCCCCTATTGGGACAAGACGGCGCACCGGGTCGGCTACGGGTCCGACACGACGATCGGCGCGAACGGCAAGCCGGTGCGGGTGACGCCGGGCATGAAGATCACGCGGCAGCAGGCCGAGCAGGATCTGACCTTTCGGATTTCCAGCCGCGAGGGCGCGGTGGCGCGCCGGCAGCTGGGCGAGACCTGGGGAAGGCTGGCGCCGAATGTGCAGGCCGGCCTCTATTCCGTCGCCTACAATTACGGCTCGCTGCCGAAAGAGGTGGTCGCGGCGGCGCGCACCGGTGACGTCGGGCAGATTGCCAGCGCCGTTGCCGGCCTCAGTTCGAACCCGAAACGGCGGCAGCGCGAGGCGGCGCTGATCCGCTCCGGCGGCATGCCACGGGCGGAAGCCGCGCCGGCAGCGCCGGCAGCCCCTGCAGGCGATGGCACCTATGAGGCATTTCCGTCGCCGGCCTCGACGGATGCGCCGGCCGTGGTGCCGGTGCATGCGCCCGTAGAGATCACGCGCGGCAAGGCCGGTTCCTTCCGCCCGACCGGGCGCGACACGGTGTTCGGCCGGGCCTATGACGTGGCCGGGACGCGCACCTATCTGGAGATGCTCGATACCTCGATGATGGCAAACCAGAATGCCGTCTATGAGGCCTACAAGGACGATCCGGCAAAGCTGCAGCAGGCCTTGCAGGAGAACCTGACGGCGGATCTGCGCGACAACGTGTTTCCCGAGATCGAGGCGGACTATCGCGTTTCCTATGCCAAGCGCGCGCAGGGGCTGGTGACAAAGGCGCAGGCGGACCTGCAGGAACGCCGCCGGCAGGAAAACCGCGTCGACTTTCTCAACCGCGTGCAGGGCCTCGAGGACGAAAAGAGCCGGCAGATGGCGGGCCTGTCGCTCGACGATCCGAATGCGGCCTCTTCGCTTGCCAGCACACAGGATGCGATCGACGCGCATTATGACAGCGCCGTTTCGCGCGGGATCCTGACGCCGGGCGAGGCGGCGCAGGCCAAGCGCGAAAGCCGGTCGGACACGACCGTCAGCTTTTATCTCACTCAGGCGCAGAAGAAGAATGCCGGCGAGATCCGGACCATGCATCGCGACATGACGGAGGCCTATGCGAAAGGCGATCTGGACGGCGTGACGGCGGCGGACTGGGCGCGGATCGACAAGGGGCTGACGGCGGCGGCAAACGCACGCGAGACGCAGGACGACAAGGCGAATGCGGATCTCACAAAGCGCGGCGAGGACATGGCGAAGCGGGTGGCGCGCGGCATGCCGGTTTCGCCCGACGAGCTTGCCCGCTTCCAGCTCGACGCCGGCACCGCGCCGGACGGGGCGAAGATCGTCGCCTCGACGCTTTCGCGGCTGAAGGTGGCCGAGGCGATCCGCACGCTGCCGATCGGCGCGGTGGACAAGAACCTGAAGGATATTCTCGGCGAGAACGCGACGGCCGACGACATTGCCTTTGCGCGCCAGGCGATCGCCAGCCACCGGCAGGATCTGGCTACGGATCCGCTGGGTGTGGCCGAACGCTTCGGGGTGCTGCCGGTTTCGCCCGGGCTGCCGCTCGAGGGCGACGTCGACCCGGCTTCGGTGTCTTCCGCCTTTGCCGAGCGGATCAATGCCGCCCGGGCGGCGGCCAAGCATTTCGGGGTCAGCCCGCGCTATTTCCGGCCGGGGGAGGCCGAACAGATCGAGACGGCGGTGAAGGCGGATCCGGAAAAGGGGCTGTCGATCGCGGCCGGGCTCGTCGACGCCGCGGGGCCGCATGCCGACGAGATGCTGGCGCAGCTTGGCGAGGTGGCGCCGGCGGTGTCGCTTTCGGGCGGGCTGATCAATGCCGGCGGCAACCGGCAGGCGGCGCTCGACCTTATTGCCGGCTTCGGCAAGACGCCGGACGGCAAGGCCTATCCGGAAATGGCGAACACCAAGCGCAAGCCGCTGGCCGAAACCGCCACCGGCGACGCGCTGGTGTTCACGCCGACGGCCGTCAACAAGCTCGACCAGGCGGCTGCGGCGATCGCCCGCAAGCGGCTCTACGATGCCGGCATCGACCCGAAGGACGACGAGGCCAAGGACGTCTACCGGCAGGCCTATCAGGAGGCCGCCGGCGCGAGCTTCATCGGCGGCGTGCAGTATGGCGGGTTTACCGACTACGATCCCGGCTTCTTCTGGAAGGAACGCAAGGTGATCGTGCCGGCCTCGATCCGCGCCGACCGCTTCGACGATCTGATCGGCGCGCTCGACGACCAGGACGTCGGCGCGATCAAGGCGAAGAACGGGCGGACCTGGGCGGCGAAGGACTTCAAGAGCGCCATGCCGGTCAGGGTGAAAGGCGGCTATGCCTTCGCGCTGAACGACCCGGCGGGGCCGTCGCCGATGTTCATCGCCGATGCGGACGGCAAGCCCGTGGTGCTCAACCTCGAGGGGATGCGCGACCGGCTGGCGCCGCGCGTGCCGGGAGCCTATCGATGATCGATTATCTGGATCCCGCCGACCTGCCGGGCGTGCGCGCCGGCGGGCCGGAAACATGGGGCGAGGCATGGCGCAATGCGGCCTCGGCGACCGACGACACGATGCGGCTGGTCGAGAACCTGACGGCCAGCGTCGATGCGCGCAAGGCGGCCTATCAGTCCTATATCGACGAGGTACAGCAGGCGACCGGCGTCAAGCTGCGCAATCCGATGGACGTCGACCTTTCGACCGGGACGTTCGATAGCAAGCCGAACCCGACCTACAGCCTCGACACCGGAAACGAATGGCGGCAGGCGCGGATCGACGAGGCGATGAAGAGCTTCGACGCGGAACGCTCGTCGCTGGCGGCGAAGTTTCCGGCGCAGGCGCGACTGATCGAGCTCGACATCGAGGGGCGCACGGTGCGGCTGATGCGGGACGCGGAAAAGCGGCAGGCGGAAACCATGGCCTCGCCGAAGCTCGGCATGCTCGGCCGCTTCACCGCCGGGCTTGCCGGCGGGCTTTCCGGCTCGGCGCGCGATCCCTACCAGGTCGGCATGAGCTTCATCGGCGCCGGCGCCGGCACGGGCGTCACGGTGGCGGCGCGGCTTGGGCGGGTGATGCTGACGGAAGCGCTGATCAATGGCGGGCAGGAGGCGGTGCTGCAGGCGGCAAGCCAGGAGCGCAAGAAGGCCGCCGGGCTGGAATACGGGCTGGAAGACGCCTTGAAGAATGTCGGCGTGGCGACCGTGTTCGGGGCGCTGTTCGGCGGGACGCTGCAGGGCGGGGCGGAGCTTGCCCGGATCTACAATCTCGGCAAGGGCGGCGCGGAACGGGCGGCGCGCGTGCTGGACGGAAGGCCGGAGCGCGGCGACGTCGAGACGCTGGCAAAGGAAATGGGCGTCGAGCTCGGGCCGGAACGGCTGGACATGATCAACCGCTCGTTTGAGGAGCGGACGCTGGACGAGGCGATGCTGCGGCCGGATGCGAGCCCGAACGAGGTGCGCGTGCACGAGGCGGCGGTGCGTTATGCCGAGGATCCCGACAACAACCCGCCGCCGGAGCTGATCGAGCGGATGCTGGCCGAGGAAGAGGCCGGGCGGCTGTTTGACGACATCCGGCCCGACCAGGCCGATCTTGCCCGGCGCGGCGAGCCGAACGCGGTCGACGACATTGCCGACACCTTCTTCGCCCGGGATTTTGACGAGGCGAGCCGGAGGATCGATGCGGTGGCGGCGAAGGTCGACGAGGTTGCCGCCAAGGTCGAAAAGCAGACGGCAACGACGGCAGACGGGCGTCGCGTCGAAATCGGTGGCGGCCAGTTGCCGGAAAAGGGTGTCGTGGTCGCTAACATCCACAGCGACGGAAAGCTGTATGTCGGCGATGCGGGCGACGTGCATTTCACGCTGGCCGACAGATACGGGGATCCGCGTTTCGGTGCGCCGGAATTTACCGGCTTCGTCAATGCTGACGGCCGCATCATGGACAGGCAGGAGGCGTTCCGCTGGGTTTCCGAAAATGAGAAGCCGTTGCGCAGCTCTGAAAACATGGCGCAGCAGCTGGACGCCCTGGACTATCGCGAGCAGGTTCCTGTTTCCAAGAGGCGCGCGGCGACGAAAGCCGTGTCGAAGGCACCCGGGGAAGTAAGGCCGGATCAGCGTGCCGGTCAGAATCCCCGGGTGCCGTCCGATCCACTCGAAAACCAGCGCATTCGCCCTGAACGGCCGGCGGAGCCGCTGGACGATGCGGCGATGCGTGCGGCGGAAGAGCAGGCCGGCGAGATCCGCGAGCCGTCGATCGACGCCAACGGCAATGCGAAAAACCTGTTCGAGTTCCTGCCTGTCGAGGACGGAAACGGCAATGTGGTGCTGATGCGGCCGGCGGATGCGCTGGCGCTGGCAGACGAGGGGCGGTTGCTCGCCGAAGTGATGGAGGCCTGCAAGCTATGAGTTTGCGCGATTGTCTGAATTCCGCCGTGGCACAGGGGGAGATCAACTCCCGGCAGGCCGAAGAGCTGAACCGCTATTACGAGGCACGCTTCAAGCGCAAGCGGCCCGGCATGACGGAGCGGGAAGCCGCCGCCCAGGCGCGCGACGAGGTGGTTGCGGCGCTGAAGGCCGAGGCGAAGGAAAAGCGCCGGCAGGTGCTGCTCGCGGAAGCGCGGCGCAAGGAGATCGCCGATTTCATCGAGAACTACCGCGACGAGAAGGGGCATGCCGACCAGCTGGACGCTGCGCTGTCGCTGATGGTGCATAACGGCTACAAGGGCACATTCTCGATGCAGGGACGGGCGCACGCGATCATGGCGATGGCGCACCGGGATCTCGCCAATGTGATGTATCATTTTCGGCGATCGAAAGGCCTCGGGCTGAGGCGCAACACGGTCGACCTGGAAGATTTCATCGTCGCGCTGCACGGCGAAGTGACCGGCAACAGCGAGGCCGCGGCTCTGGCGGGGGCGGCGGCGAACGTTCTGGAAGATCTGCGGCTGCGCTTCAACGAGGCGGGCGGCAACATTCCCAAGCGTGCCGACCATGGGCTGCCGCACAGTCACGATCCCCGGGCGATCCGCAAGCTGGGCGCGACGCTCCCCGAGGCGCGGGCGCGCTGGAAGGAATTCATCAAGCCGCTGCTCAACGCCGACGAGATGACCAATCCCAACACGGGCGAGACGATCGGCGCCGACGGGATCGACGCCTCGCTCGACTATGTGTTCGAAACGCTGATGAGCGACGGCTGGGCGCACCGGCGGCCGGAGGCGCGGCGCTTCGGGATCGGCAAGGTGGCAAGCCGCCACCAGGAAGGCCGCTTCCTGGTGTTCAAGGATGCGAAAAGCTGGCTGGCCTACAACAACCGGTTCGGCAAGAAGGACGTGATCCAGACGCTGTTCGGCCATATCAACGGCATGGCGCAGGACATTGCGGCGATGGAGCGCTTCGGGCCGAACCCCGACGCGCAGGTCGAATGGGTGAAGCAGGCGGTGCGCGCCAATATCGGCAAGCGTCAGGCCGGCGTGATCGAGGGCACGAAGCTGCCGGGGATGGATGCCGGCAGGTGGTCGGATTACCGGATCGACAGTCTCTGGCGGGAGTTGCGCGGGCGCGGCACGGTGCTGGATGCGCCGGCGCAGATTGCCGGCGATATCCGCAACCTCGCCTCGAGCGCGGCGCTGGGGGCGACCGGGATCCTCGCCGGGCTGACGGATCCGCATGTGGCGGCCTCGGCGCGGCGGCTGGCCGGCCTGCCCGTGACCTCGACGATCGCCGATATCGTCAAGCGCTTCGCCAATGACGGCGACCGGCGGGCGATGGCGCGGCGCGCGGTGCTGTGGGACGATTTCCTGCACACGATGAACGACAAGGCGCGGTTCGTCGACCAGATGTTCGGCCATGAATGGAGCCGCTACGTGACCGACCGGGCGCTGACCTGGAACGCGCTTTCGCCGCTGACGGATGCCCGCAAGCGCGTCGAGGCCGGGGCCTGGCACGAGACGCTGGGCGGATTTGCCGAGAAGAATGTCGACTGGATCGACCTCGACCCGCTGATGAAAAAGACCATGGAAGGGTTTGGCTTCACACCCGACGACTGGCACAGGATGCGCGCCGGCGTCGACGCGCTCGGCTTCCTCGATCCCGGCGGCGTCTATCAGAGAACGGGCGACCGGGCGCTTGCCGAGAAATATGCCGAGATGATCACGCAATGGTCGGAACGATCCGTGCCGGCCGGTGATGCGCGCATCAAGAGCGTGCTGACGGGCGGCAATGCGCGCGGGACGATCCTGGGCGAGGTGGCGCAGTTCGCCTCGCAGTTCATGAGCTTCGGCATGAGCTTTACCGCCCGCCAGCTCGAGGCGATCTATCTCTATTCGATGATGGCCGGAAGCAGGCTCGGAAAGATCGCCCGCGGCTCGAAATACTTTGCCGCGATGGCCATTCCGCTGACGATCGGCGCCGGCATGTATACGCAGATCCTCAACGTGTTGAACGGCAAGGATCCGGAAGACATGACGACGGCGGCCTTCTGGGCTAAGGCCTTCGTCAAGGGCGGCGGCGGCGGCCTGTTCGCCGATTTCGTCGACCGGGCGGAAAACCGTTTTGGCCAGAGCTTCGCCTCGACGCTGCCGGGGATCGGCGTGGCCTTCGTCGGCGACACGCTGGATGTGACCCTGCGCGGGATCCGCACGATCATCGGCGAGGTCTCCGGAAACGAGGACATGGTCGACGAGCAGAAATTCGGGCGCAACGTGGCGAAATATGTCGGGCGCTATACGCCGGTGCTTTCCTCGCATCCGGCGACGCGGGCGGCCTATCGGCGCGCCTTCGTCGACCAGCTGCAGTGGCTCATGGATCCCGAGGCCGACAAGAGCTTCAAGGCGCAGAAGCGGAAGGCGAGCTTCTGGTGGGAGCCCGGCGAATTCAACCCGCGCCGGCTGCCGGATCTTTCGACCGCCGGCGGCGAGTGATGCTCCGCGTCAGATATCCAGATATTCCGACGGAAGCCATGTGAAATCGCGGGCATTGTGTCCGCCTTTCGGATTGCGGTCCTGCGCGCCGGGGAGCTTGCGCCACAGCTCGAATGGACGCTGCCAGCGCGTTCCGGCATAGACGCTGGCGATCATCTCATTATCGATCGGCAGGATGAAGCCGGCGCCGACCCGCTCGATGCGCCAGCGGTGCCGCAGAGACTGTTCCGCAAGACGGCTAGAGAACAGGCGGTTGATACGCAGGCGGATGGCTTCACAGGCATATTCCGCGTCGAGAAGATGACGCAGGCAGGCCAGTGCTTCCGGATCTTTCTCCTGTGTGGTATCCGGCGATGGAAGGCCGATTTGATCCCAGAGGGCTGCAGCAAAGGCTGGTCCCTTGGTCATGCGCGCTTCGGTGACCATCGCTACCTTTCTGGCCGTGACATCCATAGGCGCAACCTCGGTTACCGGTGTCGGCGTTTGTCTTTCCGCGATATAGGTTCCTGTCCGGCGGATGGCTGGAATGACCTCATGGGCGAGCCATCGCTTGAAGCGTTCGGCCTCCGGCTTGCGAGACCGGAAGACCAGCCGATAAACGCCGGGTTCGGAGACAATGTTTACTTCCTGACGACCTCCAAGGGTGTCACTAATCGTTACACCCTTTTCGTCGTCGTCGAGATCCCCCACGGCTTTACGCGGGTTGGCGAGGCTCAAGCATTTGCAAATGTCGTTGGCGACGAACCACGGTTCACCGTCCTGCTCGATGACGCGGACGAGATTTTCCTCGAATGCGAAGTTGACGACGGCGTTCATTGCAGGGTCTCCCCGTCGGAGGCGGCGCGCCATGCGGCGGGATGCTGGCCGGAGGCGTGGTCGGTCTTGTCGAGCATCTGGTAAAACAGGCTGACAAACTCGCTGCGCAGAGCGGCGAACTCGCTGCCCTCGGCATTTTCGGCGGTGTAGAGGCCGAGCTTTAAAAGGGCGCGCAGATCGACGAGATCGTTTTCGATGATTTCAAGGGGTTTTGGCATGGTCGGTTCTCCGAGTTGAATTGGGACCGACAGCCCGCTTGCTTCGGGCGGCCGGGCAGTAGCAGGTTTGCAAGACCGGCTCGGAGTCCGGCAGGGCAAAGCCCTCCCACTACGCCCGACCATAAAAAAACGCGCATAATGCGCGTTGGGCGCTCCGAGAAACAGTTCCAGCTTGCAATCTGGGCTTCCCCTTTTTCGAGAAGCGGTATTAGAATCGGCTAATGGGAATCGTCTGTCAAGGGGGAATTATGAGACTACTTCTCACCATAGGTTTCATTGCGTGTTTCGGCAGTGTTGCTTCGGCAATGTCTGGCAAGCAGGTTGCGCAAATTTACAATCGGTGTTCGGTCGAAGCGGAGCAAAAATGCGGTCGGACAACGATCTATTGTGCTTCGTACCGAAAGAACTATCTGAAAATGTGTTTGCTGACGCACGATGTGCCACCTGAGTACATCGAGGCCCTTATCCCACACTGAACCTTGTCCCATGGGGCTTACGCTCTGCCTGATCCAAATTTCAGGCGGGGCGTCATGGCTGACACACCTTATCCCATTCCGCGCGGGGCGCGCACGAGCGGCGTTCTTGTCGGCGACGGATCGGCGAGCTACGGGCCGTTTTCCTTTTCCATCTTCGACCTCGAGGACGTGACCGTCTACACCAAGGCGGCCGGGGCCGACTGGGTGGAAACCGACGTGACGGTGACGAAGACCTCGGGCGAGGCGTTCGACACGTTTTCCATCACCTTCGACGCTGCGATCGACGACACGGTGAATTACATCGTCATCGGCGACCGGCAGAACGAGCGCGCGGCGGCGGTGAAGAAGGGCACGCAGATCGGCATCGATGCGCTGGAGCGCGAGCTCTCGAAAATCGCGGTGACGCTGGTCGAGATGTTCTGGCGGTTCAAGCGCGCGGTGCTGGCGCCGCCGGGCGAAACCGGCTGGACGATCGCCAGCGGCATTGCCGACGGCACGGTGCTGGTGAAAAGCGGCGACAAGCTGATCGAGGGGCCGTCGGTCGACGACTTCACCGACGGCACGGCGATCTTCAATGGCGCCGGCGTGCCGGATGACGGGCTCGGCGACAATGGCGACTATTACCTGCGCTCCAACGGCGACCTCTACCAGAAGGCGGGCGGCAGCTGGGGGGCGGTGGCCTTCAGCCTGAAGGGGCCGACCGGCGACACGGGCGCGCCAGGCGCAGACGGGGCGGATGGTGCCAACGGCATCGTCGATGCGGCGTCGCTGGCCTCGACGATCAACGGAGCTGCCGACGAGGACCCGGCCGACACGGCGGAAATGGTGTTTCGCAAGGCTGACGGCAGCCTGATCAAGCGCGGCTGGGCGAACGTGAAAACGCTGCTGGCGGGGACGTTCGTGAAGCTGACGAGTGCGACGGTGCAGGCGCTCACGGGTGGATTTTCTCAGGCGGTTGTCACGCTGACACCGGCCGCCGGCGTGTTGACGCTGGACTTCAGTCTCGGCAATCACTTCAAGGCGACGCTGGTGGCTAATACCAGTCTTGTCGTCTCCAATCTGCCCGCCTCTGGCAAACGGCAGGAGTTCACTCTGGACGTGATCCAGGACGCGACCGGCGGGCGCACGCTTTCCTATTCGTCGGAATTCAAGTGGCCCGGGAAGTCATCGGCACCATCAATCACGACCACAGCGAATGCCAAAAACACACTGACCGGCTTTGCCAACGACACCGAAGTCGTGACCTTTTTCGCGGGGTCTCGCTGATGTTCGGAAGAGCGGCGCTTTTTACCCAAGCCGAGTGGATGCCGGCGGTGATATCGCCATATGCGTGGTATGATGCTGAACTTTCCAGCAAGACATTGTCTTCGACACAAGTCTCGCAATGGAACGATATCAGCGGGACAGGTCTCCACCTGAAGCAGGCGACATCCGCAAATCAGCCAATCTACTCGTCAGCAGATCGGTGGATCGATCTCGACGGGTCTGACGACTACATGGCTCCAGATACCGCTTTCCTGCCTGCTGGAAACAACCCGTTTACGATTTTTTCGGTTGTGCGATGGGATGTTACAGATTCATCTAGGTTCTTCTTCGCTCAGGGGGCAGCGAACAATAACCAAGCTGTATATGTCGGGAGCGACACCACTACGGCCGGCCAGCCCGCGTTCATCATGTATGGAAATAGGCTTAATGCCGGGGCGTTTTCAGCTGGTGTCGATTATTTGATGTCGTACCGTTATACATCCGGCGCACGCGAATTCTGGCAGAATGGAAATAGCGTTGCATCAGATGCGTATAGCTCTCTCAATCTGTCGACAAGTTCGCCATATTTCGGCAGGTTTGGCACCAATTATTTTAACGGCAAGTGCAGGACGTTGCTTGTCTTCAGGTCTGCATTGTCCGTTGGCAACCGTCAGAATGTCGAGGGATATCTTGCGTGGCGTTGGGGGTTGCAAGGAAACCTTCCTGGCGGCCATCCGTATGTAAACAGCCCGCCATACTTGTGAGCAATAAGATGGCACAATCAATGTGAGGTACACAACATGACAAGGCTTTTGGCATTTGGTGACAGCATTACCACAGGGACAGGCGCCACCAACAGGACCACGAAAGGCTATGCGTATCTTCTTGCTTCGCAACTCGGCGCGACACTTTCGATGTTGGGGCAGTCTTCTGCACAGGCTGTTGATAAGTGCCCGACGCTGATGGCAAACCAGCCATCGGTTGGGGATTACTCTACCGTTTTCTTCGGCACCAACGAGCAGCACTATTGCTATACGGACCCGGCGACAGATCCCGACGCGGACGCCAAGAATGCGCTGCAGCGGCAGTATTTCCGGGATTGTATGAGGGCCTATGGTGTCCGTCTCGTTGCCAGCCCGAAGGCTATACTGCCGGCTAACGGCGCGATATTTTCCGGATCCGTGCTCACATCAGGTCTGGTTTATGGCTCCTACGGGCTTTCTGCGACAGGGGCAAAGGTGGTCTTCTCGGCGACTGGCGACAAGATCGCGCTCGGCTTCCTGAGACAGCGCAACAACACAAGTGCATTCTCGGTGAAAATCGACGATGTCTTGAAAGGTAACTATGCAAGCGGCGGCGACGTTCGCACGGAGCTCAATTCCGGCGCTGGTACGCAGCATGCACTGATGTCCTTCGTATACTCCGGTCTCGGTGCCGGCGTGCACAGCATCGAAATCACCGCAACACATGCGGCCGGTGCCGGGCATCTGGTCTTCCCGATCTTCTCGGTTGAGCTGGACGACGCAGACAAGCAGGTTGCGTTCATCAACGTACCGCTGGGGGCCTGCTACACAAACGGCGGTAATGATGCCAACACGGATGCCTACAATGCCGAAATCGCCGGCCTTGTTTCCGAGTTGCAGGGCTATGGTCTTGATGCCCGGCTGATCGATGTGCGCAGCGTTTTTTCGTTGAGTGATATGTATGACTGCCATCACCCGAATGATGCCGGCCATCAACTCATTGCCGATACCGCATATGCGGTCATGACCGGAGATCCGGGAACTCCCGTCGATCCGCCCGTCGATCCGGAACCCACGTATGAGCCAGTTTCCGTCGTGAAGGGCAGTGATGGAAAATTTTATGTCTATGATGGGTTGAATTACACCGAGATCGAGATGGCGCTCTAGCCGCGTCGATCGTGCTGCGCTATAGCCACGCCCGCATTTGACCGCACCCGGGCGGGCTTAACCTTTGAGGCTCCACAAGGACAAAGGAGCCTCGACATGGTGAAGCAACTGCCGAAAAGCATTCCTGCAACCGCGCTGGCGCTGCTGAAATTCATCTATTCGAAAGAGGCTCCCAAGGGCCACGACACGATTTTCGGCAATCGCCAGGGGCATCTCGACAAGCCGCTGACGACGATGACGGTCGGCGACGTGATCGAGCAGCAGAAGCTCTGGAGCAGCAAGAGCTGGGTGAAAAAGAACTGGGGCTATGGCACCGCCTCGAGCGCGGCGGGCGCGCCGCAGTTCATGCGCGACACGCTGATCAGCCTTGCCAAGGACTACGGCTTTTCCGGCACGCGGATCTTCAATCCGGGCTTTCAGGACACGCTCGCCTATTGCCTGCTCTTGCGCCGCAAGTTCGACGACTTCATTTCCGGGCGGATCTCGACGACCCGCTTCGGCCTCGAGCTTGCCAAGGAATGGGCGAGCTTTCCGGTGCTGGCCGACTGCCAGGGCGCGCACCGGCCCGTGAGGCGCGGGCAGAGCTACTACAACGGCGACGGGCTGAACAAGGCGCTGGTTTCGCCCGGCGAGGTGGAAAAGGTGCTGGAGGAGATCCTGGCGATGCGAAGCCGCAAGGAGGAGACCGGCGCGGCGGCCGCGCCGGTGCCGACCGGGCCCGGCGACCCCGGACAGCGGGCGCCGCTGGATCATGAACCGGCCGCTCCAAAAGTGCCGGAGAAGATCGCGGCGGAAAAGCTCGACAAGCCGATCGTCAAAAGCAAGACCGTGTGGATGTGGCTGACGACGATATTCGCTTCGTCCGGATCCGTCTTCGCTGCCTTCGCCGGCATGGATTGGCGCGCTCAGTTGCCGATGATGGCAATTGTCACGGCATTCGGCATTTATGCCATCCGTCGGCGCAAGGCCTTGGCCGAACTGTTCCGCGAGCTGAAGGAGGATTGAGAGATGGGCGAAGCTTTTGCAGCAATCTTCATCACCGTCGTCGTGGTTCTCGTCGTCGGCGCCATCCTGAAGAATATCAACGACCACATGGGAAGATAGCTCATGTCTTTGCCTGACCTCCCCCTGTCCTGGAAAATCGCGCTGGCGGCGTCTGTCGTGGCCGCCAGCGCGTTTGTCGTGGGCGGGGTGTATCTCACCGGCCGCCACGACGGCAAGGCGCTTGACGAGGCTGCAGCGGCGAAAGCGGCGCTGGAGCGGATCTCTGACATGGAGAAGAACAATGCGGACTTCCACAAGCTTGACGCTCGCGGCCGTTGTCGCGTGTTCATGCGTGACAGCCGCCTGCCAGTCGATACCTGCGACTAGCGGTTCCGGCTACCAGCTCACGCGCTTTTCCGATCCGACGGCCGCCAGGGCCGCCGCCCTCGATGCGACCGCCGGCCCGGCGATCGCTTCCAACAATCTGCAGTGCCGGAAGGATCCGGCGTGTTTGAAAGGACCGCACTAATGGCAAGGATCAAGCGTTTTACTGCCAATGACAGCTATCTGCCGGGGATCAACGGCGAGGCGATGCATGGCTATCGCATGCTGAAATATACCGGCGACCTGGGCGGCGGCACGCTGTCGGTCTCGTCGCTGTCGCTCGACACTGACCCCGACACGGGAGCCACGATCGAGACGCCGGTGGCGGACGGCAAGCTGGATGCGGCGAGCGTCGACGGCAATGGCGACGCGCGCAAGCAGCTGGCGTTCCAGACGAGCGGGCCGATCAAGGTGACGCTTTCCGGCGCGACCGACCCCGATTGCAAGGTGATCGTCGAATAGCCGCGAAAGGGCCGCATTGATGGACGATATCTGGAAGTGGCTGCTTGGCCTATTCGTGACATTGGCTGCAGCTGCCTTCTGGAAGATCTGGGATCGGTTCGGGAAGCAGGATGAAAAGATGAGCGCAACAGCCAAGGACCTGCATGCCCGTATCGACCGGACGAACGACCGGGTGCAGCAGGTGCGCGACGAGCATGTGCGCAAGGATGACTTTCGGGAAATGCGCAGCGAGATGCGCGAGGACATGAAAGCCGTCCGCGAGCAGCTGGACCAACTGATCCAGCTGCAGAACCGACCGAGCCGTCAGCGCAACGGCGGACAGTGAAGCGCCTTGCGCATGCGATCCAGATAGTCTCCAAAGACGTATAGCAGGGTAACGATCAGTGGATAGATTTGCGACAAGTCGCCATCCGCGCTTTCCAGTGTGTTAAGCCCGAGATCCTTTAATGCGTCCAACGTGTTCAAATGGTCTTCGATCTGCTCTTGCATTGTTCCGTCCCTCTTAATGCGCTTGCGGGACAATTAATCGAATATTTCCCATTACTGATAAACTCCCAGAACTGGCAGTCTTTTCTCGACGTCAGATCAACGGGTTTGTGCTTTGTGCCGGTCTGGTGCTGGTAGACCCAGAAATGACCGGAACAGGGCGGAAACACCGTGCGACATTCGTGCGACTTTTTCAGTCGCAAAATGTCGCACAGAAGTCGCACAAAAGTCGCAAACTTTGGGAATTTGTAATGATTTCAGTGGTTTGATGGTGAGCGCGCAGGGATTCGAACCCTGGACCTACTGATTAAAAGTCAGTTGCTCTACCGGCTGAGCTACGCGCTCCCAAGACGAAGGATTCTTGCCCCCGCTGGAATGGCGCGGAACATATTTGCGGGGTGGTATGTGGTCAACCCATAAAATTGCATTTTGCCTGGCGAAAATCAAAGGTCATTTGATGCTTCTTGCCTGTGGCAATAAGTTGACTGGCATGTGATCGCCCGACGCTTTATTGAGGCCTTTGCCGTGGCCCGTTTTGTGCGGGCCGGACCATGGAAGCCTGAACTGCCGGAGCCGAATACCGTGTCGATTGCTGAAATTTCGCTCCTGAGCGCGCTCATTGCCGGTGCTCTGTCCTTTCTGTCACCCTGCGTCCTGCCGCTGGTGCCGCCCTATCTCTGCTATATGGCCGGCGTTTCGGTGGAGGACTTCCGGGGCGGTACGAACGGCACCGCGTCGGCCACGCGGCGCACCGTCATGCTGTCGGCGCTGTTCTTCACGCTCGGTTTTGCCACCGTCTTCGTGGCGCTCGGGGCAGGGGCGTCCACCATCGGACAGCTGTTGCGCCAGCATCTCGACGTTCTCGCCAAGATCGGCGGGCTGATCATCGTCGTGATGGGCCTGAATTTCCTCGGCGTCTTCCGGCTGGGTTTCCTGGCGCGCGAAGCGCGTTTCCAGGGCGGCGGCAAGCCGGCGACGCTGTCGGGCGCCTATATAATGGGACTGGCCTTCGCCTTCGGCTGGACGCCCTGCATCGGACCGGTTCTCGGCGCGATCCTCGGTGTGGCCGCTTCGCGCGAGACTGTTGGCGACGGCGCATTCCTGCTCGCCGTCTACTCGCTCGGCCTTGCCGTGCCGTTCTGGATTGCCGCCAGCTTTTCCGGCGCCTTCATGCGTTTCCTGTCGCGCTTCCGCAAGCATCTGGGTCTGGTCGAGAAGGCCATGGGGGCGCTCCTGGTGCTGACGGGCCTGGCCTTCATGCTCGGATATATCAGCGATCTGGCAATCTGGTTCCAATCGACCTTTCCAATCCTGTCGCAAATCGGCTAACTGCATACCGTTGATCGCGGAATGATTGCAGGCAAGACGAACGCATGGGAAATATTGTCGGACTACTGGCGCCGTTTTTCGGGCTGATCATCGTCGGTTTCGTCGCAGCGCGGATCACCAGGCAGGATCAGGCGGCGCTCGGCTGGATGAACACGTTCATCATCTATGCCGCCCTGCCGGCGCTGTTCTTCAAGCTGGTTTCCGGAACGCCGATCGAGGAGCTGACGCGCTTCGACTTCATCCTCACCGATCTCGGCGCGACCTACCTGATTTTCATCCTCGTATTCGCCGTCGGCTATCTCGTTCGGCGCAATTCGTTTGCCGACTGCACCATCCAGTCCTTTGCGGGCGCCTACGGCAACATCGGTTACATGGGACCGGGGATTGCGCTGCTCGCCTTCGGCGAAAAGGCCGCCGTTCCGGTGGCGCTGATCGTCTGCTTTGAGAACGCGCTGCATTTCGTCGTGGCGCCGGCGATGATGGCATTGGCCGGCGATGACAAGCGCAGCCCGCTGCAACTGGTCGCGGCGATCGCGCAGAAGGTTTTCCTGCACCCATTCATCCTGTCGGCGGCCGCAGGCTTCGTGGTTGCTGCCTCCGGTCTGGAGGTGCCGAGCGCATTCCAGAACTTCGTCAATTATCTCGCCCAGGCTGCCGCACCCTGCGCGCTGTTTGCCATGGGCGTGACGCTGGCGCTGCGGCCGGTCAAGCGCGTGCCGGCGGAGATTTATTATATCGTCCCGGTCAAGCTGATCCTGCATCCGATCGTCGTCTATCTGGCGCTGGCCAGCGTCGGCGGCTTCGATCCGGCGTGGGTCTATTCGGCTGTCCTGCTCGCCGCCCTGCCGACGGCGACCAATGTCTTCGTCATTGGCCAGCAGTACGGCGTGTGGCAGGAGCGGGCGTCGGCGACGGTGCTGATCACCACCACGCTCTCGATCGTCAGCGTCACGGCGCTGCTCTACGTGATCGACAGCGGCCTGCTACCGCCCGAACTTTTCCCTTAGCGCCTTCGGCAGCGAGAATATTCCGCCACCCGGCTGCACGCCTTCGCGCATCACGAGATGGCGCAGCGGCGAAACCGTGTCGAGCACGTGCAGTCCGGCGGCGCGCAGCATCTGCACCGGCAGGAACCCTGAGAGCAGCGTTCGGTTCAGGAGGTCGACGCTGGCGGTCCGGCTCATGATGTCGGCGCGACGCTTCCAGTCGAATCGGGTGCCGGCGTCGGCGGTAATCGGCTTGTTACCGGTTGCAGCCAGGACATCGGTCAGAGCGATCACATCGCGAAGGCTGAGGTTGAGACCCTGCGCGCCGATTGGCGGAAAGACGTGGGAGGCCTCGCCGACAAGCGCGATGCGGCCCTTGCCGAATCGGTCGGCCATCAGTCCGGAGAGCGGCCATGCCTGGACGCCGTCTTCGACGGTGACGCGCCCGAGCAGCGACTGCATGCGGTCTTCGACCTTCCGGCTCAGCGCCTCCAGTGGCAGCGCCATGAGATCGTCTGCCTGCTCGGGCTTGACGACCCAGACGAGGCTCGATCGCTTGCCGCCGGGCAGGGGAACCTGGGTGAACGGTCCCGTCTCCGTGTGGAACTCGGTGGAGATGTTTTCATGCGGCAGGTCGTGGGCGAAGTTCAACACCAAGGCCGATTGCGGGTAGGACCATGTTCGGGTGCCGATACCGGCGCTCGTGCGGACCAGTGAATTGCGGCCGTCGGCGCCGATGACGAAGTCCGCGGCAAATGTGGTGCCGTCGTCGAGACCGACCGTCACGGCGGCGTCCGTGATGTCTATGCTTTGCGCCTTGGTATCCAAGCGCGTGATATTGGGGTCGGCGGCGATCGCCGTTTCCAGAATGGCGTTCAGGGCGCTGTTGGGGAAATTGTAGCCGAAGGCCTCGAGGCCGATGTCGCCGGCGCGGAAGGAGACGATCGGCGCACGCAGAAGACGGTCGGTTCCGTCGATGATCCGCATGTGCTTGAGTCCTGCGGACTGTCCCTTCAGGTCCTGCCAGATGCCGAGGCGGTCGATGAAGGCGATCGACTGGTCCATCAGCGCCGTGGTGCGCCTGTCGTCCCTGTTGGCCGGCGGCGCCACGAATGCCACCTTGCGGCCTGCTCTCGCCAGCGCCAGCGCTGCCAGCGATCCCGCCGGTCCCGCTCCGACAACACCGATTTCATAATCGCTCATGACCGTCACCCCGTCATTCTCATCACGTCCGCTTCTCACCCTTATCTAGCGTCGCCCGGCAAGCAAATCCATGGGGCGGAACGGCGCAGGCTCCAGATTGCATCCCCTTGGCCCGAGTCATTTTTGTGCTGTACGTTACAGGCAAATACAGTATCAGGACTCACATGTGTGGGCTGCCGGGATCTCGATCCTGGTGGTGCCGGCCGAAAAGGGGTGGAAACGGCGAACATGAAGATCTTCAATTACAGGCGGGTGCCCTATGCGGAAATCCGGGCATTCTCCGTCCATATCCTGACGGCGTCCGGTTCGTTCCTGGCATTCCTCGGTGTCGTGGCGGCGGCGGAGTCGCGCTTCATCGACATGTTCTGGTGGCTTGGGCTGGCACTCGCCGTCGATGGCATCGACGGGCCGATCGCCCGCAAGCTGAAGGTGAAGGAAGTCCTGCCGAACTGGTCCGGCACGATGCTCGACAATGTCATCGACTACGTGACCTACGTGCTGCTGCCGGCCTTTGCGCTCTACCAGAAGCACATGATCGGCGAGCCCTGGTCCTTCGTGGCAGCCGGGGCGATCGTCATGTCCAGCGCGATCTATTACGCCGATATGGGCATGAAGACGGAGGAGAATTTTTTCTCCGGCTTCCCGGTCGTGTGGAACATGATCATCTTTTCGCTGTTCGTGGTGGATGCCAGCGAGAACGCCGCCATGGTGGTGATCTTCGTGTCGGTCATCCTGACCTTCCTGCCGATCAACTTCCTGCATCCCGTGCGGGTGGAGCGGCTGCGGCCGCTCAATCTCGGCATCTTTCTGCTGTGGTGTCTGCTCGGCGGCATTTCGTTGCTCCGGCACTTCGAGATGGCATCATGGATGGTGTGGTTGTTCATCGCCTGTGGTATCTACCTTTACGTGATCGGGGCGGTACTGCAATTCTTTCCGAATCTTGGAAAAAAAATCGCCTAGGCCAAGCAAAACCACTTCTCGCCACAGTGATATTGCTTACTTTGCTGCGAGATTCCGATTGTATGGCGGGAAATCCTGCCGACCGCAGACGCTAGCGGGAGAGGGTATGAGGAAAACAATTGTCACGCTGCTGATCCTTGCTTGCGGAAGCTTGGGGATAACGGCGGCACGGGCGGACGAAAAGCCGAAGATCTGTTTCATCTATGCCGGGTCGAAGACCGACGGAGCGTGGAGTCAGGCCCACGAACAGGGCCGTCAGGCCCTGCAGGAGAAGTTCGGCGACAAAATCCAGACGAGCTATCTGGAAAACATTCTCGAGGGTCCGGAGGCCGAAGGGGTAATCCAGAAGCAGGCTGCTTCCGGTTGCCAGATGATCTTTGCGACCTCGTTCGGCTTCATGGAGCCGGTGCTGAAGGTGGCGGCCGATTTTCCCGACGTGAAGTTCGAATATGCCAGCGGCTACAAGGTCTCCGGCAATGTCGCCACCTATACGTCGCGCTTCTATGAGGGGCGCTATATCGCCGGGCAGATCGCGGCCAAAGTATCGAAGACCGGCGTTGCGGGCTATGTCGCCTCGTTTCCGATCCCGGAGGTTATCCGCGGGATCGACGCCTTCCTGCTTGGCGGACGCTCCGTCGACCCCGCGTTCAAGCTGAAGGTCGGCTGGGCAAACGCCTGGTTCGATCCCGGCGTCGAGGCCGACGTGACCAAGAAGCTGATCGGCGAAGGCGCCGACGTGATCACCCAGCACACCGACAGCGCCGCACCGATGCAGGTCGCCGAGGAAATGGGCGTCAAGGCGTTCGGCCAGGCGTCCGACATGATCTCCGTCGGTCCGCATGCACAGCTGTCGGCGATCATGGACACCTGGGGCGCCTATTACATTCGCCGGGTCCAGGCGTTTCTCGATGGCAAGTGGGAGGCGCAGCGGAGCTGGGAAGGACTGGCCGATGGCATTCTGACGATGGCGCCTTACACCAACATGCCGGACGACGTTAAGGCGATGGCGGAGGCTACCGAGAAGAAGATCAAGTCCGGGGAGTTGAAGCCTTTCAGCGGGCCCATCCACAAGCAGGATGGCAGCCTCTGGCTTCCGGATGGCGAGACGGCAGACGACCGCACGCTTCTGGGGCTGAATTTCCTGGTCCAGGGCGTGGAAGGCGAGATGCCGCACTGACAAACGGCCCGGCTTGAACCGTTTTTCCGTCATCACAGATTTCATTTAGCGACGATCGGATTCTGTTGCTATCAATCCCGGCGGCCTGTCGACTGACGGCCGGGCTTCATCCCGCCCACGGGCATGTGGCGAACGATCAATTCGGAGAAGAGAGAATGAACGACCGTACCTGTCTCGCGATCGTCCTTGCCGCCGGCGACAGCACGCGGATGAAATCGAACAAATCCAAGGTCCTGCATCCGATCGCCGGGCGTCCGATGATAGCCCATGTGATGGCCGCTGTGGCCGCCACCGGGATCGCGGATGCGGCGCTGGTGGTCGGCCGCAATGCCGACGAGGTGGCCAAGGCCGCCTCCGTCGATGGTCTGGCCGTGGAGGCGTTCCTGCAGACCGAGCGCCTTGGAACCGGACATGCCGTACTCACGGCGCGTGAGGCGATCGAGCGTGGCTATGACGATATCCTCGTCACCTATGGCGACGTGCCGTTGGTGACCGCCGCGCCGTTTCTCGCCGCCCGTGAAGGCCTTGCCGCAGGAAACGACGTGGTCGTCATCGGCTTCGAGACGGCCAAGCCGACCGGCTATGGCCGGCTGATCGTCGAGAACGGCGAGCTTCTGGCGATCCGCGAGGAAAAGGATGCCTCCGACGAGGAGCGCAAGATCACCCGCTGCAACAGTGGCCTGATGGCGATCAACGGCCGGAAGGCGATCGATCTTCTGAGCCGGATCGGCAACCAGAACGCCAAGGGTGAGTATTACCTGACGGACCTCGTCGAGATCGCCCGCTCGCTCGGTGGACGGACATCGGTCGTCGATGCGCCGGAAACCGAACTCGCCGGCTGCAACAATCGCGCCGAACTGGCGATGATCGAACGCTTCTGGCAGGAGCGCCGTCGCCATGAGCTGATGGTCTCCGGCGTGACGATGATTGCCCCGGAAACGGTGTTTCTCGCCTATGATACCGAGATTGACCAGGACGCTTTGATCGAGCCCAATGTCGTGTTCGGCCCGGGTGTGACGATCGACGGCGGCGCGGTGATCCATGCCTTTTCGCATATCGAGGGCGCGCATGTTTCTGCCGGCGCTTCGGTCGGCCCGTTTGCACGGCTGAGGCCGGGCGCCGATCTGGCGGAAGGATCGAAGGTCGGCAATTTCTGCGAGGTGAAGAATGCCGACATCGGCAAGGGCGCCAAGGTCAATCACCTCAGCTATATCGGTGACGCTTCCGTCGGGGCCGACGCGAATATCGGCGCCGGGACGATCACCTGCAACTACGACGGGGTGAACAAGCACCATACGGACATCGGGGCAGGGGCTTTCATCGGATCGAACTCCGCGCTTGTCGCCCCGGTCAGCATCGGCGTGAACGCGCTCGTCGCGTCCGGCAGCGTGATCACCGAGAACGTGCCGGATGAAGCGCTTGCGCTCGGCCGCGCACGCCAGGAGATGAAGCCGGGCCGGGCAACCGTCATCCGCGAGCGCAACCTCGCCATCAAGGCCGCCAAGAAAGCGGCGAAGGATGCCGGCCGCTGACGTCGGTCGCGACAGAGGCAATTTGTCCATTAACCTGCCGAAATTCAATGTGAATCGGCAAGGATTGCGTATTGCGCCGGAATGGTTAGGAGTGCTGCAACCGAGTGATAAGCGCAGGGTTGTTGCATGTGTGGAATTGTTGGAATTGTCGGCAAGGCGCCGGTTGCGGAACGTCTGGTCGATGCGCTGAAGCGTCTGGAATATCGCGGCTATGATTCCGCCGGCGTGGCGACCGTTCATGACGGCGTGATGGACCGCCGTCGCGCGCCCGGCAAGCTCTTCAATTTGGAAAAGAAGCTCGACGGCGAACCGCTGGCCGGTCTCACGGGCATTGCGCACACGCGCTGGGCGACGCATGGCGTGCCGAACGAGACCAATGCCCATCCGCATTTCGTCGACGGCGTTGCCGTCGTCCACAACGGCATCATCGAGAACTTTTCCGAGTTGCGGGACGAGCTGACCGTCGCCGGCGCTGTGTTTTCGACACAGACCGATACGGAAGTCGTCGCCCATCTGATCGCGCATTACCTGAAAGCCGGCATGTCCAACCGCGAGGCGGTTCTGGCGACGCTGGGGCGGGTCACGGGCGCGTTCGCACTTGCCGTCATGTTCCGCAACGATCCCGGCACGATCATCGGCGCGCGCTCCGGTCCGCCGCTTGCCATCGGCTATGGCCGCGGCGAGATGTTCCTCGGCTCCGACGCGATCGCGCTTTCGCCGTTCACCAGCGAGATCACCTATCTCGCCGACGGCGATTGCGCGGTGATTACCGCCGAGGATGCGGAGATCATCGACTTTTCCGGCAAGCCGGTCAGCCGTCCCCGGCAGATCTCGCAGGCGACCGCCTATGTGGTCGACAAGGGCAACCACAAGCACTTCATGGAGAAGGAAATCTATGAGCAGCCCGAGGTAATTTCGCACGCGCTCGGACATTATGTCGACTTCTCCACCAATCGTGTCTCGAAGGTCGCCGACGGGATCGATTTCGCCTCCGCGACGGGTCTGGCGATCTCCGCCTGCGGCACGGCCTATCTGGCCGGACTGGTCGGAAAGTACTGGTTCGAGCGCTATGCGCGCCTGCCGGTGGAGATTGACGTCGCATCGGAGTTCCGCTACCGCGAGATGCCGCTGGCGCCGACGCAGGCAGCGCTCTTCATTTCGCAGTCCGGCGAGACGGCCGACACACTGGCATCGCTGCGCTATTGCCGCGGGCAGGGGCTGAAGATCGGCGCGGTCGTCAATGTGACCGAATCGACGATCGCGCGTGAGGCGGATGCGATCTTCCCGACGCTGGCCGGTCCGGAGATCGGGGTCGCCTCCACCAAGGCATTCACCTGCCAGCTCGGCGTTCTGGCGTCACTGGCGATCGCGGCGGCCAAGGCGCGCGGGACCATCGATGCGGCGGACGAGCAGGCGATGGTCAAGCACCTCGCCGAAATGCCGCGCATCATGTCGCGGGTTTTAAACCTCATCCAGCCGCAGATGGAATCGCTGGCGCGCGAACTGTCTCGCTGCCGGGACGTGCTCTATCTTGGCCGCGGCACCAGCTATCCGCTCGCCATGGAAGGCGCGCTGAAGCTGAAGGAGATTTCCTATATCCACGCCGAGGGCTATGCCGCAGGCGAATTGAAGCATGGCCCGATCGCGCTGATCGACGAAAACATGCCGGTGATCGTGATTGCGCCGCATGACCGCTTCTTCGAGAAGACCGTCTCCAACATGCAGGAGGTCGCCGCGCGCGGCGGCAGGATCATCTTCATCACGGACGAGAAGGGCGCCTCGGCCTCGAACCTGCCGACCATGGCGACTATCGTGCTGCCGAATGTCGACGAGATCATCGCGCCGATGGTCTTCTCGCTGCCCATCCAGCTGATCGCCTACCATACGGCTGTCTTCATGGGTACGGACGTCGACCAGCCGCGCAACCTCGCCAAGTCGGTGACGGTGGAATGATCGCCATCAGGCCGGAAAAGGAAGAGGATTGCTCGGCGATCGAGCAGGTGACGCGGGCGGGCTTCCTCGACATGCCCTTTGCCGCCGGGTACGAACATCTCATTCCTGCGCGGTTGCGTGACAAAGGGGCTCTTTCGCTATCCCTCGTGGCGGAGGCGGAAGGCCGGGTCATCGGTCATGCGGCTTATTCGGCCGTGAGTTTGAGCGACGGCACTGCCGGATGGTACGGACTCGGTCCGATCTCGGTGGTACCCGCCCATCAGCGGACCGGGGTGGGCAGCCGGTTGATCGAGACTGGTCTCAATGAGCTTAAGGAGCGCGGCGCCGCCGGCTGCGTCGTCCTCGGCGATCCGAATTATTACATGCGCCACGGATTCGTTCAGCACACGGGACTGATTTACGCCGGTGCGCCGGCGGCCTATTTCATGGCCATCGGCTTTGCCGGACCGTTTCCGAAGACCGCAGTCCACTTCGACCCAGCCTTCAATCCCTGACGGCTCGCGGGAATTTTATCGTCTCTGCCGCTTGCCTCTTGCTGCGGGCTTGGGCATTGTCACGCTGTCAGGGGACGGCGATCCCCGAAGGCCCACTCCAATCCCGATAGCGATCATAGAGCCTATGCCCGAAGAGCTGAAGCGCGATTCCTTTGCCTCCCGTCTGCGGAACAATTTCCTCGCCGGGCTTGTCATCTGCGCGCCGATCGCCATCACAATCTGGCTGACGCTTACCTTCATCCGCTGGGCCGACAGCTGGGTGACGCCCTATATTCCGCCCTACTACAACCCGGAAAAATATCTGCCGATCGCCATTCCCGGTCTCGGTCTGCTGATCGCCATGATCATCATCACGCTGATCGGCTTTCTCGGCAAGAACCTGATCGGTCGGTCGATCTTCAGTTTCGGCGATTCCATCCTGCACCGCATGCCGCTGGTGAGGACGCTGTATAAAAGCCTGAAGCAGATTTTCGAGACCGTTCTCAAGGAACAGTCGACGTCGTTCCGCAAGGTCGGCTTGGTCGAATTCCCGACGCCCGGAACCTGGGTGGTCGCCTTCATCTCGTCCGAGCCTCAGGGGGAACTGGCGGAGAAATTCGACGAACTCGGGCAGGAAATGGTCGCCGTCTTCGTGCCGCCGACACCGGTTCCGACCGCGGGCTTCCTGCTCTACGTGCCGAAGAACAAGGTCGTGCCGCTCGACATGTCGCCGGAAGATGCGACCAAGCTCTTGATTTCCGGCGGCATCATCACGCCCGAGTACAAGTCGAAGCCCGTCAAGACACCAGAAGAGGCATGATGCTCGGGTCAGAGACGATTGCCATTGTGGATTGGACAGACGGCTATCGTGACGAATTCCTCAAGCATGCCAAATTCATTCGCGCGGAGCTTGGTGCAACAGCCGTGCGGATTGATCATATCGGATCGACATCTGTTGCGGGACTCGCGGGAAAGCCCATTGTCGACATTCAGATTTCTGTTGTCGATCTTGCCATAGATTACGATCTTATCGCGGGACTGACTGCGCTGGGATACCACTACAGATCTTCAAACAAAGATCTTACAAAGCGCTACTTCCGGGAGAGGGAGAACGAGCGGCGATTGCATATTCACGTTCGAGAGCTTGGCTCGTTTCATGAACAGTGTTCACTTCTATTTCGGGACTTCATGCGAATGCATCCGGAAGATCATGTCGCATATGTCGCCTTGAAACGCGACTTGGCACAATCAGCCGGCGCCAACCGTGCGTTGTATGTCGACGGCAAGAACCAACATGTTTGGGCCTGCATCCGCAAGGCCAGTGAATGGGCGCAGCGGACAGGATGGCATGTCGGTCCCTCAGACTCTTGATGACGCTAGGACCGCATTTGCTTAGCCCGCGCTCAGGAAGCGCACGGCTTCGTCGCGGCGGTGGAAATAGAGAAGCGTTCGGAGTGCGTCACCACGCGGTGACAGCAGGTCGGGATCCTTCTCGATCATGTAGGACGCATCGCGGCGCGCAGTCTCCAGCAGGTCTCCATGGGCTTCGAGGCTGGCAAAACGGAAACCCGGCGTGCCCGACTGGCGGGTGCCCAAGAGCTCACCTTCACCGCGCAGGCGCAAATCTTCCTCGGCGATGACGAAACCGTCCTCTGTGTCGCGCATGATCGAGAGGCGGGCGTGGCCGGTGTCGCCGAGCGGACCCTTGTAGAGCAGGATGCAGCTCGACGCCTCCGCGCCACGACCGACGCGGCCGCGCAGCTGGTGGAGCTGGGCGAGCCCGAAGCGTTCGGCGTGCTCGATGACCATGATCGTAGCATCTGGCACGTCGACGCCGACCTCGACGACGGTCGTCGCCACCAGAAGCCGCAGGTCTCCCGACTTGAAACGGCCCATCACCTCGTCCTTCTCGATACCGGACATGCGGCCGTGGACAAGGCCGACGCCGGGCCCGAGTTCCCGGGTCAGGACGGCGTGGCGTTCCTCGGCCGACATCAGGTCGGAGACATCCGATTCCTCGACCAGCGGGCAGATCCAGTAGGCTTTCTTGCCCTCGGCGATCGCCGTCTTTAGTCGGCTAATGATGTCGGCGATCCGTTCCATCGGTACGGTGACGGTCTGCACCGGCTTACGCCCGGCGGGCTTTTCGGTCAGCTTGGAGACGTCCATGTCGCCGAAGGCGGCGAGCACAAGGGTTCGCGGAATCGGGGTGGCGGTCATGACCAGCATGTGGGGAGAGATGCCCTTGGCGGTCAGCCGCAGCCGCTGGTGCACACCGAAGCGGTGCTGCTCGTCGACGACGGCAAGCAGCAGGTCGTGATAGGCGACGCTGTCCTGGAAAAGCGCGTGGGTGCCGAGAATGATCTGCGCCTCGCCGCTGGCGATACGCTCCAGCGCTTCGCGGCGCTCGGCCGCCTTCATCTTGCCGGTGAGGATTTCCACGGTGATCCCGGCCGCAGCGGCAAGCGGGGTGATGGTCGCCAGATGCTGGCGGGCAAGGATTTCCGTCGGCGCCATCAGAACGGCCTGGCCGCCGCTTTCGACCGCCGCGGCCATGGCCATCAGCGCCACCAGCGTCTTGCCGGCCCCGACGTCGCCCTGCAGCAGGCGCAGCATCCGATCCGTGCCCGCCATGTCCTTCAGGATGTCGGCGATGGCCATCGTCTGGCTGTTGGTCAGCGAGAAGGGCAGGGAGGAGGCGATCTTCTCGCGTAGCACGCCCTTGTCCTGAACCGGCCGCCCCGCGACCTTGCGGATGCGCTGGCGGACGAGCGCCAGTGACAGCTGCCCGGCCAGGAATTCGTCATAGGCAAGCCTGCGACGGGACGGCGATTGTGGATCGATGTCGGCATCGTCGCTTGGATTGTGGAGGCAGTCGAAGGCTTCCTTCAAAGAGGGAAAGCGCTGCTTGCCGGTGAACGCCGCATCCAGCCATTCCGGCAGGTCGGGCAGGCGTTCCAGGCTCTGCTCGACCGCGCGGCGCAGCACCTTGGGCGAGAGACCCGCCGTCAGCGGATAGACTGGCTCGACGAGCGGCAGCTCGCCGGCGCGATCCTCGGTGACCATGTGGTCCGGATGAACCATGGAGGCGCGGCCGTTGAACCAGTCGATCTTGCCGGAGACGATGACCGTCTCGCCCTCGGGCAGAGACTTTTCCAGCCATGAGGACTTGGCATGGAAGAAGACTAGCGTCAGTTCGCCTGTGTCGTCGTGCAGATACACGCGGTAAGGCACGTTGGAACGGCTGTTCGGCGGCGGCTGGTGGCGGTCGACGCGGCCGGTGACGGTGACGATCGCGCCTTGCGGCGCCAGTGCGATTCCCGGCTGCTTGCGCCGGTCGATCAGCGCGTAGGGCGCATGAAACAGCACGTCGATGACGCGGCAGTCGTCGGCGTCTTCGCGGCCGAACAGCCGCGCCAGCGTGTCGGCGAGTTTCGGGCCGACGCCGGCAAGCGACGAAACGGAAGCAAACAGGGGATCGAGGAGGGCCGGGCGCATGGCACGAAAAGAGACGACATTCGCGCCATTTGCAAGGCTGACATTTGGGAAATCACCGTCTATAGAAGCCATGCAAACGAAAGGTTCCGCTCATGACCGGTCTCTCCCGCACCAGCGCCGATCTCGATCCCCGCCGCCGCCGCATTCTATTCCGCTGCTGGCACCGCGGCATTCGCGAAATGGATCTGGTGCTCGGCCAGTTCGCCGAGGAGAATATCTCCGACCTCTCCGACGATCAGCTCGACGAGCTCGAGTTGATCATGAAGGAGGAGGACAATGATCTGGTGAAATGGGTGACCGGTGCGGAGGCGACGCCCGAGCGGATGCTGACGCCCTTGTTTTCCAAAATCTGTTCCTATGTTCCGGATTTCGATCCGAAGACAGCTTCCTGACAATTCCCGTAAGGTCCCATGATACCCGGTTTTGATGCCAAGAGACTGGCGGAAGACGCCTCCGCCCTGACTGTCGGCAATGTGCCTTCCGGCATGGAGCCGCTGCTGATCGCCGAACTGGCGCGCACCGGCAAGCCTGTGGCCTATGTCGTGTCCGACGGACAGGTGGTGAGCGACCTCGAACAGATGCTCGGCTTCTTTGCCCCTGAAATTCCGGTGCTGAGCCTGCCTGCCTGGGACTGTCTACCCTACGACCGTGTGTCACCGAGCGCAGACACGTCCGCGCGCCGTCTGTCCGCACTGGCCGGCCTCGTGGCGCATCAGAAGAAGCCGCATGCGGCAATCGTCCTCGTCACCGTCAATGCCATGCTGCAGCGGCTGACGCCGGCTCCGGTGATCGAGAGCCTGACCTTCTCGGCAAGGCCCGGCAACCAGATCCGCATGGAGGATATCGCGGACCGCTTGGCCGCCAACGGGTTCGAGCGCGTTTCAACGGTACGCGAGGTCGGCGAATTCGCCGTGCGCGGCGGCATCCTCGACGTCTATGTTCCCGGCGCCGAGGAGCCAGTGCGGCTCGATTTCTTCGGGGACACGCTGGAATCGATCCGCTCCTTCGATCCGGCCAGCCAGCGCACGACCGGCCAGGCGAGAACGCTCGACCTCAACCCGATGAGCGAGGTCAGCCTGACGCCGGAAACGATCAGCCGCTTCCGCAAGAACTATCTGAGCCTGTTCGGCGCGGCGACCCGCGACGATGCGCTCTATGCGGCGATTTCCGAGGGCCGGCGCTATGCCGGCATGGAGCATTGGCTGCCGCTGTTCCACGATGAGCTTTCGACAGTCTTCGATTACCTTTCCGGCTTCCGCATCGTCACCGATCATACGGCGCTGCAGGCGGCCGAGGAACGCTTCAAGCTGATCGAGGACTATTACGACGCGCGGCGGACGACCGGCGATTCCGGCAAGGCCGGCTTTTCGCAAGGCACGCCTTACAAGCCGGTTCCGCCCGGCATGCTCTATCTCGGCGCCGATCAGTTCAAGGCCGGGCTGGAAGCCTTTGGCGCGATCCGCCTGTCGCCCTTCAACGAGCACGAGGGTGAAACCCGGCCCGTCATCAATCTCGACGCCCATGCCGGACCGCGCTGGGCGACTTCTACGCTCGAGGCCAAAGCCGAGACCGACCGCGTCAACGTCTTCGACATCGCGGTCAAGCATATCGCCGACAAGCGCGCCAAGGGTTCGAAGGTGCTGATCGCCGGCTGGTCCGAAGGCTCTCTCGACCGTCTGCTGCAGGTGCTCGACGAACACGGGCTCGAAAAGATCAAGCCGGTCGCAAGCTTCAAGGAACTGGCAAGCCTCAAAAAGGGCGAGGCGGCCTCGACGGTTCTCAGCCTCGAATCCGGTTTCGAGGTGGGTGACGTCGCCGTCATCGGCGAACAGGATATTCTCGGCGACCGCATGGTGCGCCGGTCGAAGCGGCGCAAGCGCGGTTCGGACTTCATCTCCGAGGTGGCGGGGCTGGAGGAGGGCGCGCTCGTCGTTCACGCCCAGCACGGCATCGGCCGGTTCGTGGGGCTGGAAACCATCCAGGCCGCCGGTGCGCCGCATGCCTGCCTGCTCTTGCACTATGCCGACGAGGCCAAGCTCTACCTGCCGGTCGAAAACATCGAGCTTCTGTCGCGCTACGGCTCGGCGGATGGCTCCGACTCGCAGCTCGACAAGCTGGGCGGCGTCGCCTGGCAGGCACGCAAGGCGAAGCTGAAGAAGCGGCTGCTCGACATGGCCGGCGCGCTGATCCGCATCGCCGCGGAACGCGTGACGCGTCATGCGCCGGCGCTTGCAGCACCTGACGGGATCTACGACGAATTTGCCGCCCGCTTCCCCTATGACGAGACGGAAGACCAGATGAATGCCATTGAGGCGGTGCGTGAGGATCTCGCCGCCGGCAAGCCGATGGACCGCCTGATCTGCGGCGACGTCGGATTCGGGAAGACGGAAGTGGCGCTGCGCGCCGCCTTCATCGCCGCGATGAACGGTGTGCAGGTGGCGGTCGTCGTGCCGACGACGCTGCTCGCCCGCCAGCATTTCAAGACATTCTCCGAGCGCTTCCGCGGCCTGCCTATCCGCGTGCAGCAGGCGTCCCGCCTCGTTGGCGCCAAGGAACTGGCGCTGACCAAGAAGGAAGTATCCGAAGGCAAGACCGACATCGTCGTCGGCACTCATGCGCTTCTCGGCTCCGGCATCAAGTTCGCCAATCTCGGTCTCTTGATCATCGACGAAGAACAGCATTTCGGGGTGAAGCACAAGGAACGGCTGAAAGAGCTGAAATCGGACGTCCACGTGGTGACGTTGTCGGCGACGCCGATCCCGCGGACGCTGCAACTGGCCATGACGGGTGTGCGCGAACTGTCTCTGATCACCACGCCGCCGGTCGACCGCATGGCGGTGCGCACCTTCATATCGCCGTTCGATCCGCTGGTGATCCGCGAGACGCTGATGCGCGAGCATTATCGCGGCGGCCAGAGCTTTTATGTCTGCCCGCGGCTCGCCGACCTTGCCGACATTCACGCCTTCCTGCAGTCGGACTGCCCAGAACTGAAGGTGGCGGTTGCTCATGGCCAGATGGCGGCGGGCGAGCTCGAAGACATCATGAACGCCTTCTATGACGGGCGCTACGACGTGCTGCTGTCGACGACGATCGTCGAATCCGGCCTCGACGTGCCGACCGCCAACACGCTGATCGTCCACCGGGCCGACATGTTCGGCCTTGCCCAGCTCTACCAGCTGCGCGGTCGCGTCGGCCGTTCCAAGGTCCGCGCCTTTGCGCTGTTCACGCTGCCGGCCAACAAGACGCTGACGGCAACCGCCGAGCGGCGCCTGAAGGTGCTGCAGTCGCTTGATACGTTGGGCGCGGGCTTCCAGCTTGCCTCCCACGACCTCGACATCCGCGGCGCCGGCAACTTGCTGGGCGAGGAGCAGTCCGGCCACATCAAGGAAGTCGGTTTCGAACTCTACCAGCAGATGCTGGAAGAGGCGGTCGCCGAGGTGAAGGGCGAGGAGGAAATCCACGACAGCGGCTGGTCGCCGCAGATTTCCGTCGGCACACCTGTGATGATCCCGGATGAATATGTGCCGGACCTGCACCTGCGTCTCGGTCTCTATCGCCGTCTTGGCGAAATCCGGGACCTGCAGGAGATCGACGCGTTCGGAGCGGAGATGATCGACCGCTTCGGCCCGCTGCCGATCGAGGTCCAGCATCTCCTCAAGATCGTCTATATCAAGGCGCTCTGCCGCAAGGCGAATGTCGAGAAGCTGGAAGCAGGCCCGAAGGGCATCGTCGTGCAGTTCCGCAACAAGGAATTCCCCGATCCGGCAAGCCTTGTCGGCTTCATCGCCAAGCAGGGCTCGATGGCGAAGATCCGTCCGGATCAGAGCGTGTTCTTCCTGCGCGACCTGCCGACCCCGGAAAAGCGCCTGGCCGGTGCCGGCGTCATCATGACCCAGCTGGCGGGACTGCTGAAGTAGCGTTCGCGTCGTCGGGATTGGTGAGCGCGTCGTCGCTGATGGCGACGGCGGCCTGGGTGTTGGGCGCGACCGGTGGCGGCATGGCGACGCCGCGCTTGCGTTCGCGCACCAGCGTGATCAGGCCGGAGCCGATGATGAGACCGATTCCGAGCAGCATGGGCGCGTCGACGCCGTCTCCAAAGATGAGGTAGCCGAGGATGATCGCCCAGATCATCTGGCTGTACTGGATGGGACTGACGACCGCGGCGGGCGCGTAAAACGTCGCATACATCAACAGCACGTTTCCGAGCGCTCCGAGGATGCCGTAGCCGAGCAGCAGCAGCCATTCGTGCCCTTCGGGCATGGTGAAGGTCGGCGCCATGACCGCGGCGCAGATGATCAGCGCGCCGAGCGAACCGGCACCGAACAATGAGATGCTTTTCTCCGAGGGGCCGATGCCGCGCATGATGACGATGTTGATCGCCGCAGCCAGACCGGCAGCGAGGGCGGCAGCGTGACCGATTCCGAGCTCGCGAAAGCCGGGACGCAGGACGACCAGAACGCCGATGAATCCGAGGATGACGGCGCTCCAGCGACGGATGCCGACCTCTTCTTTCAGGAAGATCACCGACATGATGGTGACGAAGCACGGCAGCAGGAAGATCAGCGAGAAGGCTTCTGCCATCGACAGATGCGTGAAGGCCGTGACGCTGGTGATCGCCCCGATCGCCGAACAGACGAATCGCAACATCCAGAGTGGCCGGTTGACACTGCGGACAGTGTCGAGCCAGCGGTCCGAGCGTTTCTTGAGAAAGGGCAAGGCGAGCAGCGAGAGAAGCGCACCGAAAAAGGCCGATTCGTAGGGCGGGATGCGGCCTTCGATCATCTTCACCGACGCGTCGCTGAAGGAAAACGCGGCAAACGAGCCGAAAGCGATCAGGACGCCCTTGAGGACAAAATCATTGCGCATGGGTCGCGGTCTCTTGGATACGGGAGATGAGACGTTCAATCGATCGGGCACATCCGTCATTCGTCGGCCGGCGGTCTTCAACGCTGACCGGTTCCTCCCTGCGGCAATTGCCACATCCTGCTCCGGTCGCATTTCAACCCTGTCGCCGCATCGTGTCTTGCGAATGCGCTCAGATCGAACCTGCTCTAAGACCGCGGCCCTTTCCCGTCAATTCAGATTCGCGCTGCCCCGTTCCTTCTCCGCGGCAATCTGACGGAAGGCATTGGCGAGCACCTGTGCGGGCTGGGCGCCGCTGACCGCATATTTCTGATCGATGATGATGAAGGGCACGCCGCTGACGCCCATTTTCTGTGCCTGCTGGATCTCGTCCTTCACGGTGTCCTTGTCCGCATCCGAATAGAGGAGGCGTTCGACAACGGCGCGGTCGAGGCCGGCCTTTTGGCCGATGTCGAGCAGGACGCCGGCGTCGCCGATGTTGAGTCCCTCTTCGAAATTGGCCTTGAACAGCAGATCGACGACATTCTGGTGGACATCGTTGCCTTCCTGCATGGCCCAATGGATCAGGCGGTGCGCGTCGAGCGTGTTCGGACCGACCTTGATCTTGTCGAAGTGATAGTCGATGCCGTCTTCCTTGCCGAGTTCCGTCAGCTGGGCATGGGCTCGATCGAGGGCTTCCTCGCCGCCGAACTTGGCGGCCAGATGCGCGCGCTGATCGACGCCTTCCGGCGGGAAGTCCGGATTGAGCTGAAAGGGACGAAATGTCACCTCGGCCTCGATGCCTTGCGGGGCCACTTCGGCCAACGCCTTTTCCAGACGGGCCTTGCCGAGATAGCACCAGGGGCAGACAACGTCGGAGACGACATCGATGACGAGCTTTTCCATGAACGGGGTCCTTCCGGCTTTGGCTTTTTGCCAGACCTAGGCCGGAAGGCGCCGAACTTCAAGGCGTTACGCGGAGGTAACTACCTCTCGTCTGCTACTGCGCCCTGGCGTCCCACCATGTTTCGAGCTGGTAGCCGTAGAGCGGCGCCTTCTCGACATGCTCGATCTGCTTCCAGCGAGCGACCCATTGTTCGCCGACATAGTAGAGGGGGATGACGTAGTGGCCGGCGACCAGCAGCCGGTCGTAGGCGCGCACCGCGGCCGTGAAATCCTCCTGGCTGCGGGCGGCCAGCAGCGCCTCGATCATCCGGTCGATATCCGGGTCGGCGACACCGGCATAATTGTACGTGCCTTCCAGGTCCTTCGAAATGGAACCCCAGCGATAGAGCTGCTCGGCGCCGGGCGAAAGGGAGGACGGGTATGCCTTGATGATCACATCGTAGTCGTAGCTGTTCGAGCGGCTCTGGTATTGCGCGTCATCGACGGTGCGGATCGCCATGTTGACGCCGATCAGCTTCAGCGTTCGCTGATAGGCAAGAGCCATCTTTTCCTGGTCGGCGTTCTGGGTCATGACCTCGAAGGCGAGCGGCTTGCCGTCGGGACCCACCATCTGACGCCCCTGGATCGTGTAGCCTGCCTCCTTGAAGAGATCGACGGCCTTGCGCAGCACCTTGCGGTCGCTGCCCGAACCGTCGGTCACCGGGAACTCGTAGGTGCCGGCGAGAATGGCCGGATCGAGCTTGTCCTTCGCCGGGCCGAGCAGTTTCAGCTCCCGCTCGTCGGCGGCGTGGCCATAGGCGCCGAGATCGGAATTCTGCCAGAAGCTTTCGGTGCGATGGAACTGGTTGCCGTAGAGGTTCCTGTTCATCCACTCGAAATCGAGCGACCAGGTGAGGGCTTCACGCAGCTTCTCGTTCTGGAAGACGGGCCGGCGCATGTTGAAGACGAAGCCGAGCATGCCGGACGGCAGACCAGGCTTGACCGTCTCCTTGATCACGTCGCCATTCTGGACCGCCGGGAAGTCGTAGGCACGCGCCCAATGCGTCGCATCGCCCTCCGGATAGACGTTGACGTTGCCCTTCTTGAAGGCCTCGAACAGCGTCGACTGCTGGAGGAAATACTTGACCGTGATCTTGTCGTAATTGTCGAAGCCGACCTTGGCAGGAATATCCTTGCCCCAGTAGTTTGGATCGCGTTCGTAGACGATCTGCTCGCCGGGCGTGATGGACTTAATCTTGTAGGGTCCCGATCCGACCGGAATGTCGAGCGACGTCTGCTCGAATGTGTCGGGATTGATCGCATGCTTCGGGAGGATTGGCGACATGGCGATGATCATCGGCGTTTCCCGGTTCGCCTTGTCGTTGAAGGTGAAGCGCACGCTGTTGTCGCCGATCTTCTCCATCTTCTCGACTGTCTTCAGCCGGTTGTTGTAGGGCGGGCGGCCCTTGTCGGCGAGCAGATTGAAGGAGAAGATCACATCATCGGCGGTGACCGGCTTTCCGTCCTGCCAATGCGCCCTGGGATTGAGATTGAACTGGATATAGGTGCGGTCGTCGTCCCACTCGACGCTCTCGGCGAGCAGTCCGTAGAGGCTGAAGGGCTCGTCGGAGGACCGCGTCATCAGCGACTCGTAGAAGAGATTGCCATATTCCGGATCCCAGATGCCGCGGGCGGTGGTGCGCATGCCCTTCAGCACGAAGGAATTGAGGCTGTCGAAGGTGCCGACGACGCCATAGGTGATCTCGCCGCCCTTCTTCACATCCGGATTGACGTAAGGGAAGTTCTTGTAGTCGGACGGCAGTGCCGGATCTCCGTGCATGGCGATGCCGTGGACGGGCTCGGCGCAAGCCAGAGCGGGAGCCAGAAGCATGGAAAGGCAGAGGAGAAGGCGGCGCATTTCGCTGTATCCCATAGAGTGCGGACGATTCCCCTGGACGTTACCATGGGCGGCGGCATTTCCAACCTTTGACCTTCCGGAAGCGGCCTTTGTTGGGCCGGGTGTCAAAAAATGCGAAAGAAATACTGGATATCCCGATTGTGGCAATGTAACAGGATGGGCGGAAATGCCGGGGTCATCCAATTGCCTTATTTGGGAGACAGGTGATCACCACATGTGACCCGTGACGCGGAAGGTCGGCAGGAAGCCGCCGCCGTTTCAATTTCAGGAGATGGAATTCGTTATGATCTCAATCGCGCGTAAAATTCTTCCGGCCTTTGCAGCAACGCTTGCGCTGGGCATTGGCTACGGCGCGCAGCCGGTTGCCGCTCAGGACGCGCCTGCGGCCGGGCAGCCGCCGCTTGGCTGGTTCAAGACCTGCAACAAGCAGGAAGACAACGACATCTGCCTCGTCCAGAACATCGTTCGCGCCAACAACGGCCAGATGCTGACCGCCGTTGCGCTGATCAGCATCGAAGGCAAGGTCAACCGCAAGCTCTTGCAGGTGTCGGTTCCGACCGCCCGCCTGATCCAGCCGGGCGTACAGATGCAGATCGACGGTGGCCAGGGCCAGAAGATCGATTACGCCGTCTGCCTGCCGGACCGCTGCACGGCCGAAGTGCCGCTGACCGACGCGATGATCGCATCGCTGAAGAAGGGCGGCGAAGTCGTGTTCACCTCGATCAACTTCCGTCGCGCCCCGAACCCGATCAAGGTCAGCCTCGGCGGCTTCACGGCAGCCTATGACGGCGAGCCGATGTCGGAATCGAAGCTTGCCGAAACCCAGCGCAGCCTGGAAGAAAGCATGCAGAAGAAGGCCGAAGAGGCTCGCAAGAAACTCGAAGACGCCCAGAACGCCGCCAAGCAGTCCGAAAACAACTGATCGGATCGCCGCGCATGCGCGTCTGCATAACAGAACCCGGCTTTCGAGCCGGGTTTTTTGTTGTATGAAAGAAGCTGCTTACGGCGCCGCCGTCATCGCCGAACTGGAATTGCCATGAACAACAACGTCATCAAATTTGAGCGCCCGAAAAAGCCGAAGGAAAAGCGGCCGATGTCGCCCAGGACGCAGAAGCTCCTGATCATCGCCGGCGTCATCCTCGGGATCGCCGCGGTCTACACCTATTATGCGCTGACCCTACCGGGGCAGGCAGGCGTCTGATTTTTTCAACGGAAATGCAAATGGCGACCCCTGCAGGATTCGAACCTGCGACCATCGGCTTAGAAGGCCGGTGCTCTATCCAGCTGAGCTAAGGGGCCGTTTGCCGGGAAAAGCGGTCAAATGGCGATATGCGCCTTTGGGACCTCAGTGGGTCCAGGGCTGCGTGCGGCTGTAGCGGAAGTTATCCGTGTAGGACAGCGCCTTGCGGGTCGCTTCCTTGGGCTGGATCACCCGGTATTCGATACCCTTGCGCTGGGCGTAGGCTTCGGCTTCTTCCTGCGTTTCGAAGGTCAGCTTGACCTGCTGCAGCATGTCCGATGAGGAGGTGTAACCCATGATCGGATCGATCTTGCGGGCAACGCTTTGATCGAATTCGAGTACCCAGAGATGCGTCTTTGCCTTTCCGGACTGCATGGCGGTCTTGGCGGGACGGTAGATCTTGGCAGACATGTTTCGAACACGCTCCGAATGAAGGTTCCGATGATATTGTTCCACAGTTTGAACCGAATGTCTTTCCATTCCGTTCAAGGCGGCTGGTCGGAGTGGAGAGATTCGAACTCCCGACCCTCTGGTCCCAAACCAGATGCGCTACCAGGCTGCGCTACACTCCGTTTGACCAACGAAGCGGGGATACACGTTTCGTTTCCGCGCTGCAATAGCAATTTGTCCTTGTACCGGCAGTGTCCATCGCCCGGGTGCTGCCACGCTTGACGGGCCCGGAAGAATTGGAAAGGATCGCCTGCGGATGATCTCTCCGCTTGCCTTCCGTCTTCCTGCTTCCGGGACCTCCCATGATCGACCTGATTATTAAGAACGCAAACCTTCCCGACGGCCGCGCTGGTGTGGACATTGGCATCGCCGGCGGCAGGATTGCAGCCGTCGAACCCGGCATTTCCGTCGAGGGCGCCGAGGTGATCGATGCGATCGGACGGCTGGTGACGCCGCCTTTCGTCGACCCGCATTTTCACATGGACGCGACGCTGTCTCTCGGACTGCCGCGGATGAACGTGTCCGGCACGCTGCTGGAGGGAATCGCGCTCTGGGGCGAGTTGAGGCCGATCCTGACGCGCGAGGCGCTGGTCGAGCGCGCGCTTCGCTATTGCGACCTTGCCGTCTCGCAGGGGCTCCTGTTCATCCGCAGCCATGTCGATACCTCCGATCCGCGGCTGGTGACGGTCGAAGCGATGCTGGAAGTCAAAGAGAAGGTCCGTCCGTATATCGACCTGCAGCTCGTTGCCTTTCCGCAGGACGGCTACTACCGGGCGAAAGACGGGGTCGCTTCGCTCGTCCGGGCGCTCGACATGGGCGTCGACATCGTCGGCGGCATTCCGCATTTCGAGCGGACGATGGATGAGGGTCGCCAATCGGTCGAGGCGCTCTGCCGGATCGCCGCGGAGCGCGGTCTGCCGGTCGACATGCACTGCGACGAGACCGACGATCCGATGTCGCGTCACATCGAGACGCTGGCGGCGGAGACGGTGCGGTTCGGGCTGCAGGGCAGGGTGGTGGGATCGCACCTGACTTCCATGCATTCGATGGATAATTACTACGTCTCCAAGCTGATCCCGCTGATGGCGGAGGCGAGAATCAACGTCATTCCTAATCCGCTGATCAACATCATGCTGCAGGGGCGGCACGACACCTATCCGAAGCGGCGCGGCATGACGCGGGTGAAGGAACTGATGGAGGCCGGGCTCAACGTCTCCTTCGGCCATGACTGCGTGATGGACCCCTGGTATTCCATGGGCTCCGGCGACATGCTGGAGGTCGGGCACATGGCGATCCATGTGGCGCAGATGGCCGGCATCGAGGACAAGCGGCAGATATTCGACGCGATCACCGTCAATTCGGCGAAGACGATGGGGCTCGAAGGCTATGGTCTTACCAAGGGCTGCAATGCCGATCTCGTAATCCTGCAGGCGCGCGATCCGCAGGAGGCGCTGCGGCTGAAGGCCAACCGGCTGGCCGTGATCAAGGGTGGCAAGGTGATCGCGCGCTCTGCGCCGCGCGTCAGCGACATTTTCCTGCCGGGCAGGCCAGGCTCGGTGGATGCCTCCACCTATGCCCCGAACGTCTGATCAGACCGGCTGCGGCGACGCTGCCTGCGGTCTCGGGAACGGGCGGAAGGTCATGGCGATCGCGAAGGCGCCAAGCCCAAGCACCGCGCAGGTGATGTACATCAGGCCGTAGCTGCCGGTCGTGTCGTAGATCCAGCCGCCGAGCACGGGACCCGTCGCCATGCCAAGCCCGCCGGCCATGCCGGTGCCGCCCATGATCGTGCCCATCATCTTCATCGGGAAATTTTCGCGCACCAGCACGGCGTAGAGCGGCATGATGCCGGCATAGATGAAGCCGAAGATGGCGGCGACCAGATAGAACTGGAAGAGTTCGCGGGTGAAATAGTAGCCCATGGCGCCGACGGACTGGGCCAGCAGGCCGGCGACGAGAACGCGCTTGGCGCCGAAGCGGTCTCCCATCAGGCCGAAGCCGATGCGTCCGCCCATGCCGGCAATGCCCTCGACGGAATAGATGGAAACGGCGGCGATCGCCGAAATGCCGCAGATTTCCGCGTAGCTGACGGTATGGAAGATCGGGCCGGAATGGGTAGCGCAACAGAAGAAGTTGGTCAGCACCAGGCAGATGAACTGCGGCGAGGTCACTGCCTCGCGCACGGTCATCGCCGGGTTCGGGTCATCGAAAGATGCTCCACCGGTACCACCCATCGGTGCGGTTATGACAGGCGGACGGCGGAGCAGCAGCGCCGTCGGGATGGTGGTGACCGCGACGACGGCGGCGAGGATCATCAGCACCTGCTGCCAGTCATGCGTTTCGGCAAGCCTTGCGGCGAGCGGCGACATGGTGACGGGGGCCAGCCCCATGCCGGCGGAGACGAGGGAGACCGCAAGGCCGCGCCCGGTCTGGAACCAGCCGACGACGGTCGCCATCATCGGCGCGAAGAAGGCTGCCACCGTGCCACCCATCAGGATGCCGAATGTCAGCTGGAAGGCGAGGAGCGATGTCGCATGTGCCGCAAGCCAGACGCTTGCCGCAAACATGGCGGCGCCGGCAAGCACGACCGGACGCGCGCCGAACCGGTCGGACAATGCACCCCAGATCATCGAGCTGAAGGCCATGGCGAGAAAGGCGATCGTCATCGCCCCGGAAATGCCTGTCCGCGACCAGCCGGTGGCGACCGTCATCGGGTTGAGAAGCACCGGCAGGGAGAACAGCGTCCCCATTGCCACGCAGCCCATCAACCCCCCGGCGGCGACCATGACCCAACGATAAGGCGACTGCTGCATTGTTCCCTCCGGACGAAACCGTAGACCTGTTGTTTATGTTGATATCAACATTAAGTCCGGATCGCAAGAGGCGACAAAATCGGGGTGAAATCAGCCCCAGACGCCCTCGTGAATGACGGCAGCTTCGTCCTCCAGCATCGGTCCAATGACTTCCACTTCCCTCTGTCCGGCGGCAAAGACCGTACGGCAGGGGAGGTCCAGGGTCGGATTTTCCGGATGATTTCCGGTGATCGTCTTCAGCTTCGATTCCGATAGGCCGTAGACGACGCGCTTCAAACCGGTCCAGTAGATGGCGCCGGCGCACATGGCGCAGGGTTCGGCGGATGTGTAGATGGTGCATTCCTTGAGGAGCTCCATCGGCAGCGTCGTCGAGGCACGCGTCATCAAAACGCGTTCGGCGTGGCCGGTCATGTCGTGATCCGGCATGAAGGCGTTGTGCTGGGTCATCAGCACCTTGCCGTCCGGGCCGACCAGGATGGAGGCGAAGGGGTGCACACCTGCAGCCTTCGCCTTGGCCGATTCGTCGATGGCCTGGCGCAGCAGCGCCTCGTGGTCGAGTTCTTCGCACATCATCGCCAATATCCTTGCTCCTGTTCTGGCGTCTCTATTGGTGCTGAAACTCGCCTTGATCGCCGTTCTTTTCAAGTGCATCTATTGATTTGCATCGTGCGAATTGTTCGCACGTTCGGAGGTGCGCCGGTGTCCCTGATTTCTCCCGCAGCCATGCTTTTCGACGAAGTGGCCCGCATCGGCTCCATTCGGCGGGCCGCGGAGCATCTGAACGTGTCGCCGTCGGCGCTCAACCGCCGCATTCTCAATCTCGAGGCCGAATATGGCGTGAAGCTCTTCGAGCGGCTGCCGCGCGGTGTTCGCCTGACCTCGGCGGGAGAAGTGCTGATCGCCGACATTCGCCGCTGGCGGGCCGAGCAGGATCGTTCCCGCGTCCGACTTCAGGAGATGCAGGGCCTGCGTCGTGGCCATCTGGCGGTCGGACTGATGGAATGCCTGGCGGGCGACTTCGCCCGCGACATGTTCGAGACCGTGCAGCAGAAATTCTCGCGTTTCACGCTCGACGTCTTCATCGGCGGCACGTCGCATATCATCGAGAAGCTGCAGGCGAGCGAACTCGATATCGCCATATGTTTCAACGTCGCGGACCTTCCCTATATCCGCAAACTGGTGACCTTCCAGGTGCCGGCCGGGATCGTCGTGTCGCCGGAGCATCCGCTGGCCGCACGCTCCAGCGTGCATCTGAGCGACTGCATGGATTTTCCCTACATCCTGCCGGATGCGACGCTGGCATCCCGCAAGCTGATCGACCGTGCGCTCGAAGCGGCCAATTTTCGGGCGATCCCCAGCCTCGTCACCAATTCCAGCAGTCTCCTCAAGCTGCTCGTCGGCGATCACCGGCACATTGCCTTCCTCGGGCCGGTCAACATCATGCAGGAGCTCAAGGACAATCGTCTGCGGTTTCTCGCCGTATCGGGACGCCAGATGCCATACGAGGAATTGTCGCTCATAACCCGCAGCACGCATGCGCCGAGCGCGGCCGTTCAGGCCATCATTCAACTCTTGAAGGAGCGCATGGAAGCCTTGCCTTACCACACGAAAGCGGTCTAACGTCAGTGTTGCGTTTTTTGCAACGCACCGCTCGAAACAATATGCTTGTGTGCGCTGCAAAAGCGGCACCAACTACCGGTTATAAGAATGCAAGGGGACATGAGTGGAACTGGGTGATTTGGCAGTAGGTCGGCATGCGTCGGTAGCGCATCCGAATACGGCCGGTGACAGTGTGGCACCGGCACATATCCGTTTGGTCATTTCCTGCAATTCAGCACATCGAAAAGAGCCGGGCGCCGGTGCGATCAGTCGCATGAGCGCGCAGTCGACATATTATTCGACGGCTTGGGGTTGAGCAGGGGACAGCGATGGAAAACAAGCCTTTACCTCGCCTTGAACTGACGGGAATTACCAAGCGGTTCCCCGGCGTTCTCGCGAATGATCATGTCAGCTTTTCGGTGCTGCCCGGCGAAATTCACGCCCTTCTCGGCGAGAACGGCGCGGGTAAGTCGACGCTCGTCAAGATGATCTATGGCATCATGCAGCCGGACGAGGGTCAGATCCGCTGGAACGGCCAGGCGATGACGATTTCCAATCCGAAGGCCGCGCGCAAGCTCGGCATCGGTATGGTTTTCCAGCACTTCTCGCTGTTCGACGCGATGACCGTTCTGGAAAACATCGCGCTCGGCATGGATGCGAAGATCCCGGCCCGCGATCTGGAAGCGCGCATCCTCGAGGTCATGAAGCAATACGGCCTGAAGCTGGAGCCGCATCGCATCGTGTCGACGCTCTCCGTCGGCGAGCGTCAGCGTATCGAGATCGTGCGGGCGCTGCTCCTCAATCCGAGCCTGCTGATCATGGACGAGCCGACCTCGGTGCTGACGCCGCAGGAAGTCGAGCAATTGTTCGTCGTCCTGCGCCAGCTTGCCAAGGAAGGCTGTTCGATCCTCTACATTTCCCACAAGCTGCACGAGATCAAGGCGCTGTGCGATACGGCGACGATCCTGCGCGGCGGCAAGCTGGTCGACACCTGCGACCCGAAGGTCGAGACGTCGCGCTCGATGGCCGAAAAAATGATCGGCGGCGGGCTGAAGGATATCCAGAAGGCGGCCGACCGCTCCTTCGGGCAGGACATGCTGATCGTCAACAAGATGGACGTGCCGACGACCGAGGCCTTCGGAACGTCGCTGAAGGACGTGACCTTCACGGTGAAGGCCGGCGAGATCTTCGGCATTGCCGGTGTGGCGGGCAACGGCCAGAACGAGTTGTTGCTGGCGCTCTCCGGTGAGATCCCGTCGCTCGGGGCGGACCACGTCACTGTGGACGGCGCTGCGATCGGCAAGATGACCGCAAAGCAGCGACGCCTGTCCGGCATGGCGACCGTTCCGGAAGAACGCAACGGTCATGCCGCGGTACCGGATTTCTCGCTCTCCGACAATGCGGTGCTCACGGCCCGCGACCGGCTTGGCATGGTCAGAATGGGCCTCATCGATTCCGGTGTCGCGCGGACCTATGCCGGCGAGGTCATCACATCCTTTTCGGTCAAGGCGCTCGGTCCCGGTTCCATGGCCGGTTCGCTTTCGGGCGGTAACCTGCAGAAATACATCATGGGCCGCGAGATCATGCAGAAGCCGACCGTGCTGGTGGTCAGCCAGCCGACATGGGGCGTCGATGCGGGAGCGGCCGCGGCCATCCACCAAGCGCTGGTCGATCTTGCCGCCGCTGGCTCCGCAATCGTCGTCATCAGCCAGGACCTCGACGAACTCCTGTCTCTCTGCGATACGCTCGCCGTCATCAATGAAGGACGGCTGTCGAAATCGATGCGGGTCGTCGACGCGGACATCGAGGAGATCGGATTGCTGATGGGCGGCATTCACGGCGAGAGCCACGCATCCGCAACCCAGACCAAGGCGGAGCCCGCCCATGCGCATTAAACTGGAAAAACGCCCCGAGCCCAGCCGGCTGATGCTGGTGGTGACACCGATCGCCTCCGTTCTGGCCACCATGATCATCGGCGTCATCGTTTTCGACGCCATTGGCGTCAACGGCCTGCAGGCGGTCATCGACATCTTCCTGACGCCGTTGCTCGCCTCCTACAAGTGGCAGGACGTCGCCGTGAAGGCCGCGCCGCTGATCATCATCGCGCTCGGTCTGTCGCTCGGCAACCGGGCCCAGGTGTGGAACATCGGGGCTGAAGGTCAGTATATTATCGGCGCGCTCTGCGCCGCCGGTATGGGCATTGCTGCTGGTACCGCCGGCGGGGCGCCCGTGATGATCGCCATGATCATTGCCGGTATCGTTGGCGGCACGCTGTGGGCGGCGGTGCCGGCCTTCCTGCGCACCCGGTACAACGTCAACGAGATCCTGTCGACGCTGATGTTCACCTACGTGGCGCTGCAGGTGCTGGGCTATCTCGTCGGTGGTCCGTGGAAGGATCCGAACGGGCGAAACTTTCCGGCCACCGCACCGCTACAGCCCGACCAGACCCTGCCGATCCTGTTTCCCGGCACGACGATCCATCTCGGCGTTGCGATCGCGGTCATCCTGCCATTTGTCTTCTGGCTGATCATGTCCCGGTCGGTCTTCGGCTTCCAGATCCGCGTCGTCGGCAGTGCCCCGCAGGCGGCCCGCCACGGCGGGTTCGATGCCAAGCAGACGATCTGGGTGACTCTGCTGATCGGCGGCGGCATGGCGGGGCTTGCCGGTGCGCTGGAATTTGCCGGCCTGTTGAAGGCCATCAATCTCGGCTTCCCTTCCGGTTACGGCTTCACCGCCATCATCGTCTCCTTCCTCGGCCGGCTGCATCCGATCGGCTGCCTCCTGGCCGGCATCGTGCTTGCCGTCACCTATGTCGGCGGACAGGTGGCACAGACAACCGTTCACATCCCCAATTCGACGGCGGGCATCTTCCAGGCGATGATGCTGTTCTTCATCCTGGCGAGTGATATCCTGGTGCGCTACCGTGTGCGCATCGTGCCAAGCCACAAGGCCGCCCCAGTGCCGGCAGCGGGAGAGTAACGCATGAGCCTCGATTTCATCATCGCTGCGATCATCACCGTCGTCGGCCTCACGACACCCATCCTGCTCGCCGGCCTCGGTGAACTGGTTGTCGAAAAATCCGGCGTTCTCAATCTCGGCGTCGAAGGCATGATGCTGATGGGGGCGATCTCTGGCTTCGGCGTCACGGTCATGACCTTCAATCCCTGGATCGGCATGCTCGGTGCCGCCGCCGGCGGTGCGCTGTCCTCCATGCTGTTTGCCGTGCTCGTGCTGCAACTGAATTCGAACCAGGTTGCGACCGGCCTTGCGCTGACGATTTTCGGCACTGGCCTGTCATCGTTGCTCGGACTTTCCTTCGTCGGCCGCATCGTCATGCCGTTCGGCTCGATCTTTCCGGACTTTCTCGCCCGCGACCCGATCCTCAAGGTCATCTTCGGCTATTCGCCGATCGTCTATTTCGCGCTGATCATGGTGCCGCTGGTGGCCTGGTTCCTGAAGTCGACGCGCGCCGGGCTCATCCTGCGCGCCGTCGGCGAGAACGACCATTCTGCGCATTCGATCGGCTATTCGGTGATCGGCGTGCGCTATGCCGCGATCGCTTTCGGCGGGGCGATGGCCGGCATTGGCGGCGCCTACTTCTCGATGGTGATCACGCCGATGTGGGCGGAGAAGATGACCGCGGGCAGGGGCTGGATCGCTCTTGCACTCGTTGTCTTCGCCGGCTGGCGTACGGGTCGCCTTCTGGTCGGCGCCTACTTCTTCGGCATCCTGATGGCGCTCGAACTCTACGCCAAGGCCGCCGGTTTCTCCTTCCTTCCGTCGCAGTTCTGGGCGGCCATGCCCTATCTGATGACCGTTGTCGCGCTGGCGGCTATTTCCGCCCGCAAGAATGCCGGGGGCAGCGCGCCTGCCTGCCTCGGCAAGCCTTTCCTACCCTCAACCTGAACATCATAAACAGGAGACCTCCATGGGAATTATCAATCGTCGCACAATGCTCAAGGCCGCTGGCGCCGCTGCGGCCCTGCCGCTGCTGGGCCGTGCCGCCTTCGCCGCTGACAAGGTCAAGATCGGCTTCGTCTTCCTCGGCCCGATCGGCGACTACGGCTGGACCTGGGCCCACAACAAGGGCCGCCTGGCCGTCGACGAAGCGCTCGGCGACAAGGTCGAGACGGTCTATGTCGAAAACGTGCCGGAAGATGCGTCCGCCATCCCGGTTATTCGCGATCTGGCACAGCAGGGCTGCAAGCTCATCTTCACGACTTCCTACGGCTACATGGACCAGACCATCGAAGTCGCCAAGGAATTCCCGGATGTGATGTTCGAGCATTGCACGGGCTTCAAGCGCGCCGACAACGTCTCGACCTACAACTCGAAGTTCCATGAAGGCCGCGCCGTTCTCGGCACGATCGCCGGCAAGATGTCGAAGTCCGGCACGCTCGGCTACCTCGGCTCGTTCAAGGTTCCGGAAGTGGTGCTCGGCGTGAACTCCTTCTGCCTGTCGGCGCAGAAGCAGAACCCGGACGCCAAGGTCAAGCTCGTGATGATCGACAGCTGGTTCGACCCGCCGAAGGAAGCGGCTGCGACCGAAACGCTGATCAACCTCGGCTGCGATATCGTCACCACCCACACCGACAGCCCGGCTGCGCTGCAGATCCTCGAGCAGAAGGGCCTTTACGGCTTTGGCCAGGGCGCCGACATGTCGTCCTTCGCACCGAAGGCGCACCTGACTGCGATCGAGGACATCTGGGGTCCGTATTACGTCGAGCGTGCAAAGGCGATTGTCGAAGGCACGTGGAAATCGGCCGATACCTGGGACGGCATGAAGGAAGGCACCGTGGTGATTTCGCCGTACAACGAGGTCATTCCGGAGGATGTGCGCAAGCTCGCCGACGACATTCAGGCCGGCTACAAGGACGGCAGCTATGACATCTTCACGGGCCCGATCTACGATCAGGACGGCAACCTCAAGGTCAAGGACGGTGAGGTCATGACCATGGATCAGCTCGCCGTCATCGACTGGTTCGTCAAGGGCGTCGAGAGCGCCGCCTGATTTCAACGCGGTATTCGATCAGGAAGGGCGGGGAGCGATCCCCGCCCTTTCTCGTTGCTCCGTCGAGGCTTGCTGTTCTTTTGACACTTGTCAAAGCCATGGTGCCCTGCGTGCTGTAGGAAAGACCGGTATCCAGTCGGTCTCCGGCATGAAGGGATGGCGCGCGGATGATTACCGAGGACCAGAATGCCGTAGCCGACTTCCTGCGCAGCGCGGCGGGGAGCGCAGAAGCGGACGAGATCGAGACGCATATTTCGAGGATATTCCTCGGCCGCGACCGCGTCTTCAAGCTGAAGCGGGCGGTGGCGTTGCCCTATGTCGATTTCTCGACGGTCGGCAAACGCCTGGCAGCCTGCGAGAAGGAAGTCGCGCTCAACACGCCCACCGCGCCGGGGCTTTATCTCGGCATCGAGCGGATCGTTCGGCAGGCTGACGGCAGCCTCGGATTCGGCGGCGAGGGGGAGCTTGTCGACGCGGTTGTCGTCATGCGCCGCTTCGAGCAATCCGCGCTCATGGACGCCATGGCGGAGGTTGGCGAGTTGACGACGGCTCACGTCGAGCGGGTCGCCGAGACTGTCGCCGCATTTCACCGGGGCGCGGAGATCATCCGCAGCGAGGGTGGCGCGGCAAATATCGCGGCTGTCCTCGACATCAACGAGCAAGGCTTTGCCAGTAGCCGTGTCTTCGATCCGGACGAGGTCGCGCGCCTCAATGCGCTGTTCCGCGTCCATCTTTCTCGCCATGCCGGACATCTCGATGCACGAGCCTCCGCGGGGAAAATCCGGCGGTGCCATGGCGATCTGCACCTGCGCAACATCTGCTGGCTTGATGGCGCGCCGCGGCTGTTCGATTGCATCGAGTTCAACGACCGGATCGCCACGACCGACGTGCTCTATGATCTCGCTTTCCTGCTGATGGACCTCTGGCATCGCGGCCTGACCGCCCATGCCAATCTGGTTGCCAACCGATATTTCGACATGACCGCAGAAGAGGACGGTTTTGCTTTGCTCTCGTTCCTGATGGCCCTCCGCGCCGCTGTCCGCGCTCATGTGACCGCGACGGCTATCGAGGAAAGCACAGGCGACAGGACTGATCTCGAGGCTGTTGCATTCAGCTATCTTGCGCTGGCCCGGGACCTTCTGGAGGAGCGTCCCTCACGGCTTCTGGCGATCGGCGGATTCAGCGGATCCGGCAAGAGCACCGTGGCGGAACGGCTGGCCGATCGGCTGGGGCCGCCGCCGGGTGCCCGCATTCTGGAAAGCGATACGATTCGCAAGGCGATGCACGGCGTATCGCGTGAAACGCATCTGCTATCGGAAGCCTATCGCCCGGAGGTCTCGGAACAGGTCTATGGGCAGATATTTGCCCGCAGTCAGGCCACACTTATGCAGGGCGCGGCGGTCCTTGCAAACGCGGTCTTCGATCTGCCGGCGATGCGGGCCGGGATTGCCGCCAGCGCGGCGGCGGCAAGCGTGCCCTTCCGCGGTGTCTGGCTGGACATCGAACCGCAGCGACTGCGCGAAAGGGTCGGCGCGCGCCGGGGCGGCTCGTCGGATGCCACCGTCGATGTGTTGGAACGCCAGCTGCAGCGCGGCGCCGGTGACAATGACTGGATTCGCATCGACGCGGATCGGCCGGTGGACGAGGTGGTCCGCTCCATTCTTGATATCGTCAATGGCAGCTGACATGCGCATGATGAAGACGGACCGATCGGCAGGAGGAGATCACCCATGACTATTCTCGCAGTCGCCCTCAACCCCACCATCGACATCTCCAGCGAGGTGCAGCATGTGCAGCCGACGCACAAGATGCGCACGTCGCTCCAGGAGCGCCATGCCGGTGGCGGCGGTGTCAATGTCGCGCGGGTCATCGCCAAGCTTGGCGAGCGTCCGGAACTTCTGATTCTCTCAGGCGGGGCGACGGGGGCGCTTCTCGAGGAAATTCTCGCGCAATTGCCGATCACGCTCAGGACTGTGCATGTCAGCGGCTCCACGCGCATTGCCTTCATGGTCTTTGAAAGGGACACCGGGCAGGAGTACCGTTTCGTTCCGGAGGGTGCGGACATCACCGCAGATGAACTCGAAAAGGCGATGGCGGCGGTGGCCGGGTTTCGAGGCGACTACATTGTTGCCAGCGGCTCGCTTCCGCGTGGGGCGCCGGACGACACCTATGCGAAGATGTCCGATATTGCTGCCGCCAACGGGGTCCGTTTCGTGCTCGACACGTCCGGCGGGCCGCTGCGCGCGACGCTCGACAAGGGCCAGGTCTTTCTGGTCAAGCCGAGCCTCGGCGAACTGGAAACGCTGGCAGGGCGAAAGCTCGACGAGGCGGGCCTGCGCGAAGAGGCGATGCGGCTGGTAAGAGAAGGCCGTTCGCAGTATGTCGCCGTCACGCTGGGGCGCGAGGGCGCAATCCTTGCCGGTGCGAACGGCATTCTGCGCGTGCCCGCCATTCACGTCCCGGTCAAGTCTGCGGTCGGCGCGGGCGACAGCTTCGTCGGCGCACTGGTCTGGATGCTTTCCAACGGCGGCACCATGGAAGAGGCCTTCCGTTTCGGGGTTGCAGCGGGGGCCGCGGCGGCCATGACGCCGGGCACCGAACTTTGCCATCGCGACGATATCTTTGCGATTTACGAGGGCAGGGCGGCCTACGACACCGGGGCGTGACAGTTGCGTCGGTCAGATCAGCCGCAGGCCCTTCAGGCTCGCATGCCCCTGCTTGCCGATGATGATGTGATCGTGGACGGTGATGCCGAGCGGCTTGGCCGTGTCGATGATCATGCGCGTCATGTCTATGTCGGCGCGCGAGGGCGTCGGGTCGCCGGAGGGATGGTTGTGCACGAGGATGACGGCCGTTGCCGACAGTTCCAGCGCGCGGCGCACCACTTCGCGGGGATAGACTGGCGTGTGGTCGACGGTGCCCTTGCCCTGCACCTCGTCGGCGATCAGCGCGTTGCGCTTGTCTAGGAACAGGATGCGGAATTGCTCGCGGGCTTCATGGGCCATCGCCGTGTGACAGTAATCGATGACGGCCGACCATGAGCCGAGAACCTGTCGGCCTTTCAGTTCGCCCTTCAGCATGCGCTGGGAGATGCTGGCGACGAGTTTGATGTCCAGCGCCACCGTCTCGCCGACGCCGCTCACCTCCTGCAGCAGCGCAGGCGGCGCGCCGAACACTTCAGCCAGCGAGCCGAAGCGGTCGATGAGCGCCTTTGCGATCGGCTTGGTGTCACGCCGTGGTATCAGGCGGAAGAGGAAGAGTTCCAGCAGCTCGTAATCGGCGAGCGCGCCGTCGCCGTTTTCGCGGTAGCGGGTCCGAAGGCGTTCGCGATGGCCATGGAAATGGGAGGCCTTTGCGTCCCGACCCGCGACAATTGGCGGTCCCGCCGGCATTCCGCCGCGTTTGGGTGCCTGCTCGGCGAAGAAGCCGCGTTCGTCGTCGGGCAACGCATCTTCCGGTCCTTCAGCGAAACCGGGGAGAGTGTCACCTTTCCCTTTGTTTCCTGAACGGCCGGAGCGTGTTGCCATGTCGACCCTCTAGGTGTTCGACGCGAGGCCCGGGCGATCGAGGCCCGCCGGCGACAGGGTGAAGATCTCGCATCCATCCGCCGTCACGCCGACGGTATGCTCGTATTGGGCCGACAGCGAACGGTCGCGGGTGACGGCCGTCCACCCGTCAGCCAATACCTTCACATGCGGCCGGCCGAGATTGATCATCGGCTCGATGGTGAAGATCATGCCTTCGCGGATTTCCGGGCCTTCGTTGGCGCGGCCGTAATGGAGGATGTTCGGCGTGTCGTGGAAAAGCTGGCCGACGCCATGGCCGCAGAAGTCGCGGACCACAGAGCAGCGCTCCGCTTCGGCGAAGGTCTGGATGGCTTCGCCGATGGCGCCGGTGCGCGCGCCCGGCCTGACGGCGGCAATGCCGAGCATCAGGCATTCATATGTCACCTCGAGGAGACGTTCCGCCGCCCGCTTGATGACACCGACGGGATACATGCGGCTCGCATCGCCATGCCAACCGTTGAGAATGAACGTCACATCGACGTTGACGACGTCGCCTTCGCGCAGCGGCTTGTCATTCGGGATGCCGTGGCAGACAACATGGTTGATCGAGGTGCAGGACGATTTCGTATAGCCACGGTAATTGAGGGTCGCGGGCAGGGCGCCGTGATCGAGACCGAAAGCCAGGATGAAACGGTCGATTTCGTCGGTGGTCACGCCCGGCTTGACGACATCCACGAGCGCATCAAGGCAGCGCGCCGTCAACTGGCAGGCGGCCCGCATTCCTTCGAAAGCCTCGGAGCCATAAAGCCGGATCGCGCCGGTGTTCTTCAGCGGCGCGCCGGCCGCTTCGATGTAGTTCACCATTTGGTTATATTCCCGATGTGTTTTTTCAATACATAAAGCAGTCTGGCGGCTCTCGTCCATGGCGCCGTCGTCGGCAAAGGCGTTTTGTGACCGGATCAGCCGAGATTTCCGCCGCAGAGGTGCAGAAATTCGTGCGCAGCGCGGCTCAAATGCCGCTCCTTGTGACAGAGCGCGTAGAACCGTCGCGGCGGTAGCGGGAGATCGAGAAGCCGCAGGCGACCGGTTGCGACGAAGGGCTCCGCCGCCGCCTTGGAGACCGCCGCCGCGCAGGCACTGCCGATCAGCGCCGTGAGGATGCTTTCGTTCGACGGCAAGATCAGGGCAATGCTCATCTGGTCGCTGTCCAGCCCGAGGGTGGCGATCGCGCTTTCGAAGACGGATCGGGTGCCGGATCCCTTTTCACGCATGATCCAGCGGGTCCTTGCCAGTTCTTCGAGCATGTCCTTGCGTTGCAGGTCTGCCAGCGGGTTCGAGGCATCGACGATGATGCCGATCTCGTCGCTGCCGACCATGATCTTGCTCAGTGCCGGCTCGTCGATTTCCCCCTCGATGAAGCCCATGTCGGCGGCGCCGTCGCGAATCGCCCGGCTGACGGTGTCCGTGTTGCCGACATGCAGCTGAATGTCGATGTCCGGATAGCGTTCGTGAAAGCGCATCAGCCGCGGCGGGAGCCAGTAGCTTGCGACCGTCTGGCTGGCCTGGACCTCCAGCGCGCCGCGCTTCAAGCCGCCGAGTTCGCTCAGCACCAGCGAGGCCGCCTTGGCGCGGGCCAGCGTGTCGCGCGCCTCCTGGAGAAAGATCACGCCGGCCCGCGTCAGGCGTATGCCCCGCCCGACGCGGTCGAACAGGCTGACATTATAGAAGTTTTCCAGTGTCTTGATCGCGGCGCTTACGGCGGATGGGGTCAGGCCGAGCGCATCGGCGGCCTTGGTCACGTGCTGGCGTTCCGCGACCGCGACGAAGATGGACAATTGTTCGAATGTCATAATTCATGAAATCCAGATGCATGAAACATGCATTATTATTCGATTTTTCTGAATGAATTTCAATGCCAATGTCAGGCCACATTAGCGAGGTCGACATGAAGCACATTCAATTTGCCAAGGACTTTCTTCCGGGAATTCTGCTCTGCGTAGCCATCGCCGGGGTATCCTATTGCGCGGAATGGCTCGAGGTTCACCTCACGGGTGAACGCTTCATCGACGCCCTCGTCTTTGCCATCCTGCTCGGGACGGCCTATCACAGCCTCGCCGGCCTCCATCCGCGTTTCCATCGCGGGGTCCAGTTTTCAGCCAAGACGTTGCTGGAGCTGGCAATCGTCTTTCTCGGCGCGTCTCTCAGCCTTTCGGTCATCACCGGAATGGGCGGACTGCTGGTCGCGGTCGTTGCCGGTGTGGTGGTTGTGGCCATCATGGTCAGTTACGCGATTGGGCGATCGCTCGGCCTTCACCGGCAGCTGGCGCTTCTTGTCGCCTGCGGCAATTCCATCTGCGGCAATTCGGCGATCGTCGCGGCAGCGCCTGTCATCGAAGCTGAATCCGACGATGTCGCAGCATCGATCGCCTTCACGGCAGCGCTCGGCATTGCCGTCGTGCTTCTTCTGCCGCTCGGCGCCAGGGTCTTCGATATCGGTCAGCACAGCTATGGCATTCTTGCCGGCATGACGGTCTATGCCGTGCCGCAGGTGCTGGCCGCCACAGTGCCGGTCGGCGCGATCAGCGTGCAGCTTGGTACCGTCGTCAAGCTGATGCGGGTGCTCATGCTCGGACCTGTCATTCTGGTGCTTGGTCTGAGCAGCGGGACAAGGACCAGCGGCACGCTGAAGATCCGCCACCTCGTTCCCTGGTTCATCGTCGGTTTCTTTGCCATGATGCTGCTGCGCACCGCAGACGCCCTGCCGCATTGGAGCATCGCGCCGATGGGCGAGATCGCAACGCTTCTGACGATCCTGTCGATGGCTGCGCTGGGTCTTTCCGTCGACATCCGTTCCGTTTTCGCCTCCGGTGGACGGGTTCTGGCAGCAGGCTGTCTGTCGATCCTCGCGTTGACTGCGATCAGCGGCGCGCTCATCTATTCCCTGGCGCTCTGAGGCCGGTCAGTCGACCAGCGGCACGGCCTGCATGGGCGTGATCGCGTCGGGCGTTGCCTGGCATTTGACGGCATAGGCCTCGACACCGAGCGCCCGGGCACGGTGGAACGCGGTTTGATAGGCCGGGTCGAGATCGCCGCAGATCGAGAACCGGTCGCAATCGTCGCGCTGGATGAGATAGACCATCACCGCCCGGTGACCCATCGCTGCCATGTCCGACAGTTCCTGGAGATGCTTGGCGCCACGCGCGGTGACGGTATCGGGAAACTCCGCAAGTCCGGGCTCGCGGATGAAGTGTACGTTCTTGACCTCGACATAGGCGTCCGGCAGCCCGTCCGACTTTAGCTGCAGGTCGATGCGCGAATTGCGTCCGTATTTCTGTTCGCGCAGGATTGTCGTGTAACCCCCAAGATCGGCAATCATTCCCTTACAGATGGCTTCTTCGGCCAGGCGGTTGGGCAGACCGGTGTTGACCCCGACGGTCGTGCCGTCCGCCTCGATCATCTCGAAGCGGTGCCGGTATTTCCGCCCGCCGGCCATGTCGTGTTCGGAGAGCCAGATACGGGAGCCGGGCGTGGTCAGGCCAAGCATGGAACCGGTGTTGGGGCAGGAGCCGGTAATTGCCTCGCCGGTGTCGAGGACGGCATCGAACAGGAAACGCTTGTAGCGGCGCACCAGGGTTGCCGGAACGAGAGGCGAGGGGAACTTCATTGAGACAGGTTTCGGCCTAGATGCGGGCGCGGACGTAGGAGCCCGGCGCTTCCTCGATCGCGTTCATGTGGCCGCCGCCCGGCTGGCGCGCCGGCACCTGCTTGTCGTTGTGGCTCCTGATCCAGCCGTCCCAGTGCGGCCACCAGGAGCCAGGAGTTTCCTTGGCATTGGCGAACCAGGTTTCCAGATCGCCGACCGGTTCGCCGTTCGTCCAGTACTGGTACTTCTTCTTGTCCGGCGGATTGACCACGCCGGCGATATGTCCGGAGCCGGACAGCACGTACTCGACCGGACCGCCGAAGAACTGGCAGCCGTGAAAGACGGATTTCGGTGGCGCGATGTGATCTTCCTTGGTCGCCAGATTATAGACCGGGATCTTCACATCCTTCAGCGACAGCTTGTAGCCGGCCAGCACCATCTTGTCCTGAGCCAGCGTGTTGTCGAGGTAGCAATTGCGCAGGTAGTAGGAATGGTTGGCCGCCGCCATGCGGGTGGAATCGGAATTCCAGTAGAGCAGGTCGAATGGCGTGGGGTCCTGGCCGCGAAGGTAGTTGTTGACGAAATAGGGCCAGATCAGCTCCTGCGAACGCAGCATGTTGAAGGCCATCGCCATCTTCGAGCCGTCCAGATAGCCATTGGCCATCATCTGCGTCTCGATGGTGTCTAGCTGCTCCTCGTCCACGAACACCTTCAGGTCGCCGGCATAGGTGAAATCGACCTGCGTGGTAAACAGCGTCACCGTCTTGATACGGGTGTTCTTCTCCCGCGCATGCAGGGCCAGCGTCGCGGCCAGCAATGTGCCGCCGACGCAGTAGCCGATGGCATTGACGCCCTTTTCGCCGGTCGACGTTTCCACCGCTTCGAGCGCGAAATCTATGCCTTCACGGATATAGGATTCCCAGTTCTTGCTCGCATGCCGCTCGTCCGGGTTGACCCAGGAGATGACGAAGACGGTATGCCCTTGGTCGACGCACCACTTGATGAAGGATTTCTGCGGGTTGAGGTCGAGGATGTAGAACTTGTTGATCCATGGCGGCACGATCAGCAGCGGACGCTTCAGCACCGTTTCCGTCGACGGATTGTACTGGATCACCTGGCAGACATCGCTTTGCGCAATCACCTGACCGGGTGTCAGCGCCATGTTCTCGCCAACGGCGAACTTGCTCGCATCCGTCTGGCGCATGCGCAGGTCGCCCTTGCCGGCCTTGATGTCCTCGGCGAACATCTTCATGCCCTTGACGAGGTTCATGCCGCTCGTGGCAACCGTTTCGCGGTAGACTTCGGGATTGGTGACCGAGAAGTTGGCCGGCGACAGCGCCGCGACGATCTGCGTGACGTAAAACTGCGCCTTGTGGCGGGTGTGCTCGTCCAGCCCCTCCGCCTCGGTCACGAGCTTTGCCGCCCAATTGGACACGAGTTGATAGGCTTCGCGCAGGAAACTGTAGAAGGGATTGCTGTACCAGTCGTCGAAGGCGAAGCGCTTGTCCTTGGACGGGACGGGTGGCGCCGTTTCCTGTCCCTGCATGCGCTGCATCGTCTGCATCCAGATGCCGAAGAAGCTGTTCATCAGCATCGTCTGGGCTTCGAGCGTCCGCTTCGGGTCGGCGACCCAGTATTCCACCACCTTGGACAGCGTCTTGACCATGTCGGCCATCGGCTCGGCGACGACATCGGCCACCTCGCCGCGCTCGCGAGGGCCGATCCATTCGGATGCGGCTTCGCCCAGATTCTGGAGCGCGCGGGCGATGTTCATCGCCATGTTTTCTGGGTCCTTGACGACAAAAGGCTCTATGTCGATGGAGCCGGGAGCCTCACGGTCACCGTTTTCACCTCGCGCAGTGCGACCTCCATCAGCCAATCCAGTTTCCTCCCGAACAACGCATTTTCTTTTGGCTTTTTACATTCTGCATGAAAAAGAATACAAGCGCTAGGCATCCCGCCATTGCAGTTGCCCGCGTCTTTTCGATAATAGACGTGAATAGGGTGGTGCGGGGGTGCACCGGAATCGTTGTTGAAGGAATTTCTGTGACCTACCGTACGATGTCACTCGGGGCCAGATTTCTGCCCGTTGCTGTCCTGGGTTTCGGGCTGATCAGCGGATGCAGCGCCTTTCCGCTGGAAGACCTGGCTTTGCGCAAGCCGCCACCGCCGACCATTTCGACGCGTTCTGCGGAGAAGTCCGCCCTTGTCGGCAAGGATGGCTATCCCAACATTTCGACGCCTCTGGTGGCCGCCAATACCCAGATGAGCGACGGCGACGCGGCCGCCCTGCAGGCGCAGCTGACAGCCCTTGGCCAGCAGCGAAAGGCCGGCACTCTTACCGATGCGCAGTACAAGGCGAAGGTCGCGGAACTGCGCAAGCTGGCCCAGTCGCACGGCACGGATATGGAAACCCAGATCAAGCAGTAGGCAAGTTTTCTCGATCGCGTGCGCCACGGGACTTGCGTTTCAGACATTTTCGCCGCAAATCACTGTGCCGAAATGCGGCGCAGGCCACAAATTCGCCAGCGTCCATGCGTTCGAATGCACTTCATGCTACCCTGTTTTTGAACCCCGTTGCCGGGTAGCGTCGAAAGAGAAAGGAAAACGGGGATCGCTGGCGGCCGGCTGAGCCGCAGATTTCCATGAGGAACGATGATGGAAGAATTTCATAAAGTCCGGCGTCTGCCGCCCTACGTTTTCGAACAGGTCAACCGTTTGAAAGCGAGCGCGCGAGCGGGCGGAGCGGACATCATCGACCTCGGCATGGGCAATCCCGATTTGCCGACCCCGAAGGCGATCGTCGACAAGCTGTGCGAAGTGGTCCAGGACCCGCGTACGCATCGCTATTCCGCGTCGAAGGGCATTCCCGGTCTTCGCCGGGCTCAGGCCGGCTATTACGCCCGCCGTTTCGGCGTGAAGCTCAATCCCGACACGCAGATCGTCGCCACGCTCGGTTCCAAGGAAGGCTTCGCCAACATGGCGCAGGCGATCACCGCGCCCGGCGATGTCATTCTCTGCCCGAATCCGACCTATCCGATCCATGCCTTCGGCTTCCTGATGGCCGGTGGCGTCATCCGCTCGCTTTCCGTCGAACCGGATGAAAGCTTCTTCGGACCGCTGGAGCGCGCCGTGCGCCACTCCATCCCGAAGCCGCTGGCGCTGATCCTCAACTATCCGTCCAACCCGACGGCCTATGTCGCGACGCTGGACTTCTACAAGGACGTCATCGCGTTCGCCAAGAAGCACGACATCATCGTGCTGTCGGACCTGGCCTATTCGGAAATCTATTTCGACGGCAACCCGCCGCCGTCGGTTCTGGAAGTGCCCGGCGCGATCGACATCACCGTCGAATTCACCTCGATGTCGAAGACCTTCTCCATGCCCGGCTGGCGCATGGGCTTTGCCGTCGGCAACGAGCGGCTGATCTCGGCGCTGACCCGCGTGAAGTCCTATCTCGACTACGGCGCCTTCACGCCGATCCAGGTGGCGGCGACGCATGCGCTGAATGGCGACGGCAGCGACATCGCCGAAGTGCGCTCGATCTACAAGAAGCGCCGCGACGTGCTGGTTGACAGCTTCGGCAAGGCAGGCTTCGACGTGCCGCCGCCGGCGGCGACCATGTTCGCCTGGGCGAAGATCCCGGAAAAGTTCCGTCATCTCGGCTCCTTGGAATTCTCCAAGCTGCTGGTTGAAAAGGCGGATGTCGCAGTGGCGCCGGGCGTCGGCTTCGGCGAGCAGGGTGACGAGCATGTCCGTATCGCGCTCGTCGAAAACGAACACCGCATCCGCCAGGCCGCTCGCAACATCAAGCGCTTCCTGTCGACGGCGGACGACACGCTGCACAACGTCGTCTCGCTCAACGCCCACCGTTAAGTCCATCACCCTCCGACGGGCGGCCGTCCGGCCGCCCTTCAGCCCAAACGTCAGGAATACCCAATGGCAGATGCCCTGAAGATCGGCATTGCGGGCCTCGGCACCGTCGGTGTCGCGCTTGTCCGAATCCTCCAAAACCGTGCCAACCAGCTGGCCGTGACCTGTGGTCGTCCGATCACGATCACAGCCGTTTCGGCACGCACGCGCAACAGGGACCGCGGCATCGACATTTCGACATACACCTGGTTCGACGATCCGGTCGCCATGGCGAAAGAGGCCGACATCGACGTCTTCGTCGAGTTGATGGGCGGCGAGGGCGGTTCGGCCCATGCGTCCGTCGAGGCGGCGCTGGCCCGCGGTCTCCATGTGGTGACCGCCAACAAGGCACTGCTGGCCCGTCATGGCGTGGCGCTCGCCAAGCTTGCGGAAAATCAGGGCGCGCTTCTCAATTTCGAGGCCGCCGTCGCCGGTGGCATTCCGGTGATCAAGGCGCTGCGAGAATCGCTGACCGGCAACAACATCTCCCGCATCTACGGGATCATGAACGGCACCTGCAATTACATCCTGACCCGGATGGAGAAGGAAGGCCTGTCGTTCGAAGTATGCCTCGCAGAGGCCCAGCGTCTCGGCTACGCCGAGGCCGAGCCCGCCTTCGACATCGAGGGCAACGATACGGCGCACAAGCTGGCGATCCTGACGACGCTTGCCTTCGGCACAGAGATTGCCGCCGACGAGATCTATCTGGAAGGCATCACCAACATCACCATCGAGGACATCAATGCGGCTGCCGATCTCGGCTACCGGATCAAGCTTCTCGGCGTCGCGCAGAGAACCGAGACGGGGATCGAGCAGCGCGTGCATCCGACCATGGTGCCGCGCGATTCGGTGATCGCCCAGGTTGATGGCGTGACCAATGCCGTGGCGCTGGAAGCCGACATTCTCGGCGAACTCCTGATGGTCGGTCCCGGCGCCGGCGGCGATGCGACGGCCTCGGCCGTGCTTGGCGACATTGCCGACATTGCCAAGAGCCAGCCGGGCGCGCAGAGCGTGCCGTCACTCGGCCGGCCGGCCGCACTCCTTGCGCCCTACAAGCGTGCGGAAATGCGCAGCCACGAAGGAGGCTATTTCATCCGTCTGACGGTCGAGGATCGCACCGGCGTCTTCGCCTCGATCGCCACACGCATGGCCGAGAACAAGATCTCGCTCGAATCGATCGTCCAGCACTCCAAGGAGCCGGTCAATTCGGCCGGCGACAAGACGATCATCCTGGTCACGCACGCGACGATGGAAGAAGCCGTGCGCCAGGCCGTGGCGTCGATCCAGCGGGAAGGCTACCTGCGCGGCGAACCGCAGGTCATCCGCATCGAGCGCCCCTGAGCGCTGCTGCAATCGTGAAGACAGGCCCGCGGCTCCGGTTGTCGCGGGCCTTTTCGTGTGTGCGGCAGAGGCACACCTGCCATATGTCAAACCTTGCTAAACTTTAAGTTTCAGGCGGAATGCAACTCTGATATCGGTCTTTGAGGTGTGACGCTTTGTCACCCGATTTTTTCAACCAGTGTTGTTCTCGATGGACCGCATGCCAGATTGCGGCAGTATGTGATGAAATTCCGTTTGTTTATCTCCGCTTTGGGTCTCCTTCTTCTGATTGGCGGAGGGTACTGGATCAAGACGCGTTATTTCGGCGCCGAGACGCCGCGCTACATCGCAGCGGACGTGCACAAGGGCACGATTTCGCAAACTGTCCTGGCCACCGGCATCATCAAGCCGAAACAGCTGGTCGCCGTCGGGGCCCAGGTGTCCGGACGGATCACGTCTGTCAAGGTGGCTGCTGGGGATCAGGTCAAGAAGGGAGACCTGATCGCCGAGATCGATTCGGCGACGCAGGAAAACAACCTGAAGACGAGCCAGGCGCAGCTCGACTACGCCAAGGCCCAGCGCAACGAGAAGGCGGCCGACCTCAGAAGTGCGGAGCTCACGCTGGCACGCCAGCAGTCGATCTACAGGCAGAAGGCCGGCTCCCAGGCGGACCTTGAGACGGCCGAGGCCAATGTCGAGGCCGCCAAGGCACAGATCGCCGCGATCGATGCGCAGATCGTCGAATCGCAGGTCGACGTCGACACTGCGAAGGTCAATATCGGCTATACGCGGATTTCTGCCCCGATCGACGGCACTGTCCTTGCCGTCGTCAACCAGGAGGGCCGGACGGTCAACGCCTCGCAATCGGCGCCGACGATCGTCATCCTGGGCGACCTCAGCACCATGACCGTCAGGGCCGAAATTTCGGAGGCGGACATCGTCAGGGTCGAGCCCGGGCAAAAAGTCTATTTCAACATTCTCGGGCAGCCGGATCACGAATATGAGGCGACGCTTGCCTCGATCGAACCGGCACCGGAATCAATCACCAGCGACAGCGCGGTAACGACGTCCACAAGCTCGAGTTCGTCGTCATCCTCGTCGTCCGCGGTCTACTACATCGGTGTGTTCGACATCGACAACAAGGATCGCAAGTTCCGCACATACATGACGGCGGAAGTGAAGATCGTCCTCGGCGAGGCGAAGGACGTGCTCGTCATCCCGTCCTCGGCATTGAGCGGTGCCGGCAAGGATGGTGCATACAGCGTGCAGGTGGTCGGCAAGGACGGCACTCTCGAAAAGAGGCAGATAGAAACCGGACTGAACAACAAGACGCTGGTCGAGGTAAAGTCCGGACTGTCCGAGGGCGAACGGGTCGTCATCGGCGAGGGGACGGGTACGGCTGGTCCCTTTTCGGGCAGGGGCGGGCCGCCAGCAGGCGCCATGGGGCTCTAGCCGATGAAGGACGCAATCATCCGCCTCAAGAACGTCCGGCGTGAATATCCCGCAGGCGATCAGGTTCTGACGGTCCTCAACGATATCGATCTCGAGATCGCCCGCGGCGAAATGGTCGCGATCGTCGGGCCGTCCGGTTCGGGCAAGTCGACGCTGATGAACATCATCGGACTGCTCGACCGGCCGACATCCGGCAGCTATCAGGTCTCCGGCAAGGAGACTAGCCTTCTCGATCCGGACGAGCGGTCTGCGCTGCGGCGCGAACATTTCGGCTTCATCTTCCAGCGCTATCATCTTCTCGGTGAACTCTCCGCCATCGGCAATGTCGAGGTGCCGGCAATCTATGCGGGGCGAACTCGGCGCGATCGCCTGTCCCGGGCAAGCCAGCTTCTCGACCGGCTCGGCATGCATGAGAGGCTCGATCACCGTCCGGGTCAGCTTTCCGGCGGCCAGCAGCAGCGCGTCTCGATTGCCCGCGCGCTGATGAACGACGGCGATGTCATCCTGGCCGACGAGCCGACCGGCGCGCTCGATCAGGCGAGCGGCGACGAGGTGCTGCGAATCCTCGACGAACTCAACCGCGACGGCCGAACGGTCATCATCGTCACGCACGACATGAATGTCGCCCGCCGCGCCAACCGGATCATCGAGATCGCCGACGGCGTCATCGTCGGCGACAGCCTCTCCAAGGAGAAGCGGGCGGCTTCGGACGTACCCGCCAAGGCTTTGGCAGGGCGGGGGCGCTCGGCGCTCGGGGCTACGCTCGACCGCTTCCGGGAGGCGTTCTTCATGGCGCTTCTGGCGCTCAAGGCGCATCGGCTGCGGACCTTCCTGACGATGCTCGGCATCATTATCGGCATTGCATCGGTCGTCTGTGTCGTCGCGCTCGGCGAAGGATCGCAGCGCAAGGTGCTGGAGAACATCTCCAGCCTCGGAACCAACACGCTTGAGGTGTTTCCCGGCTCCGGATTCGGCGACGTGCGGTCGGGCAGGGTGACGACGCTGGTCGTCTCCGACGCGAATGCGCTGGCACAACTGCCCTATGTCGCCGCGGTCACTCCGACCGTTTCGACCAATGGCACGGTGCGCTTCCGCGCGACGGTGGCCAACGCGCTGGTCAACGGCGTCGGCGCGCAATATTTCGCCGTCAAGGGCTCCAGGCTCGTCGACGGACAGTTCTTCGACCAAAGCGATGTCGATTCCATGTCGCAGAATGCCGTCATCGACGAGGATGCGGCCAAGGCGCTGTTCGGCGACAGCGGCGTCGATCCGCTGGGTCAGGTGGTCTTCATCGGCGATGTACCGTGCCGGATCGTCGGCGTCATCGCGGCTTCCCAGAGCGGCTTCGGCGGGCGCAACAACCTCTCCATCTACCTACCCTACAGAAGCGTGCAGGCGCGCTTCCTCGGCAGCATGTCGCTTCGCAGCATCACCGTCAGGGTCTCCGACGACACTGATACCGGCGTGGCGGAAAAAGCGGTCACGGATTATCTGACCGCGCGGCACGGGACCAAGGACTTCTTCATCCTCAATACCGACGACATCCGCCAAACGATCACATCGACCACACAGACGCTGACGCTTCTGGTGGCGGCGATCGCGGTCATTTCCCTCGTCGTCGGCGGGATCGGGGTGATGAACATCATGCTGGTCTCCGTCTCCGAGCGCGTCGGCGAGATCGGCGTGCGCATGGCTGTCGGCGCGCGTCGCTACGACATCCTGCAGCAGTTTCTGATCGAGGCCGTGCTTGTCTGCCTGATCGGCGGAGCGCTCGGTATCGGCACCGCGCTCGGTTTCGGCGCTGTGTTCAACGCCTTTGTTCCGAGCTTCAGCCTCGTCTTCTCGTCGGAATCGATCGTATTGGCCTTCCTATGCTCCTTCATGATCGGCGTCGCCTTCGGCTTCCTCCCGGCGCGGAATGCCTCGCGCCTCGATCCCGTCGCCGCCCTCGCGCGCTGATCTTTCTCTTGTCGTTGGTGTTGACGACGGGCCAGGAAAGAGGACAAGGAAGGGCAAGCGAAGGGCAAATATGACGAAAGCCATGAACGAACCCGCCGATCCCGTACAAAGGGCCTTTCTCAACGTCGAAAAGTCGGCCAGCGGGCAGCGCTGGATCTCCCGGCTCGACCAGGCGGCGCAGAACCGCGCGCTGGCGATCGCGCAGGTGCACGGCATTCCCGAGCTGATCGCCCGGGTGCTGGCGGGACGCAGCGTCGGAATAGACGAGGCGCCGGCCTTTCTCGACCCCACCATTCGCAACCTGATGCCGGATCCTTCGACTTTGACCGACTGCAACAAGGCCGCCGAACGCATCGTCGACGCGATCGGCCGGGAGGAGCATGTGGCGATCTTCGGGGACTACGATGTCGACGGCGCGGCGTCTTCGGCGCTGCTCTACCGGTTCCTCACGCATTTCGGCGTGAAAGCGCATATCTACATTCCCGACAGGATCTTCGAAGGCTATGGCCCCAACCCGCAGGCGATCAACCAGCTGATCGACGAGGGCGCGCAACTGATCGTCACCGTCGATTGCGGCTCGACGAGCCACACATCACTGGAGGCCGCGGCAAAGCGCGGAATCGACGTGGTCGTCATCGATCACCATCAGGTCAACCATGACCTGCCGGTCTGCCATGCGCTGGTCAATCCGAACCGGGAGGATGATCTGTCGGGGCAGGGGCATCTCTGCGCGGCAGGCGTCGTCTTTCTCGTTATGGTCGCCTGCATGCGGCTCCTGCGCGAGCGCGGCGACAAGCGGGTTGGCAGCTTCGACCTGTTGGCATTGCTCGACCTGGTGGCGCTGGCCACGGTCTGCGATGTGGTGCCGCTCAAGGGCTTGAACCGCGCCTACGTGGTCAAGGGCATGCTGGCGGCCCGGCTGATGTCGAACCCGGGGCTGGCTGCCCTGTTTCGCAAGGCGGGCGTCAATGGTCCTGTGACGCCCTATCATCTGGGCTTCCTGATCGGCCCCCGGATCAATGCCGGCGGACGGATCGGTGACGCAGCGCTCGGTAGCCGGCTTCTGACGCTCGACGATCCGATCGCGGCGGAAGAGGTCGCCGGGGAACTGGACGAACTCAATCGCGAGCGTCAGGCGATGGAGGCCGTGATGCTGGAGGAGGCGGAAGCCGAGGCGCTGGCGGAATACGGGGACGGCTCGGCCGCCTCGGTGATCATCACGGCGCGCGACAACTGGCATCCGGGGATCGTCGGTCTTCTGTCGTCACGGCTGAAAGATCGCTTTCATCGGCCGGCATTTGCCATCGCCTTCGATCCGTCCGGCAAGGGGACGGGGTCCGGACGCTCGATTGCCGGCTTCGATCTCGGCCGCATGGTGCGCGCCGCCGTCGACGAGGGCCTGCTTGTGAAGGGTGGAGGCCATGCGATGGCTGCCGGCCTGACGGTCGAGCGGAGCAATCTGGGCAAACTCCGGCAGTTCTTCGACGAGCGTGCACAGAAGGTGGTCCCGACACTCACCGACAACCGCACGCTCAAGGTGGACGGCGCGCTCTCTGCCTCGGGCGCGACGCTGGAGCTCATCGACCGGCTGGAGACCGGTGGTCCCTACGGCTCGGGTCATCCGCAACCGATCTTCGCGTTGCCCTCCCATCGCATCACCGATGCCCGGGTCGTTGGCACGACTCATGTGAAGATCAGCGCAGCGGCCGCCGACGGCAGCCGGATCGACGGCATTGCCTTCCGCGCCGCGGAGACGCCGCTCGGACAGTTCCTGCTGAACGGCCGCGGCACGCAGATGCATCTGGCCGGTTCACTCTCCGCCGATCACTGGCAGGGCTCGCGGCGCGTACAGATCCGCGTCGTCGATGCGGCAAGTCCGATTTGAGATATCAAATATGTTTGGGAGAAGTGGGTGGCACGCCCTAGGGGAATCGAACCCCTCTTTCCAGAATGAAAATCTGGCGTCCTAACCGATAGACGAAGGGCGCATGCCGTTCCGCGGGGCGCCGATCCGTCGGCGTCTTGCGGTGTGGCGCCCTTATAGTCAGGGCTTTGCTGCGCCGCAAGTAGAAAAATTCAGCCCGGCCGGATTTTTTCGGAGATTCTCAAGGAAGGAATGCAAGCGTTGATAACGTCACGATATCAGCGCGATAGAAGTATATTTTAAAGTCAGTACTGAGGGGATAAGGTGGCACGCCCTAGGGGAGTCGAACCCCTCTTTTCAGAATGAAAATCTGACGTCCTAACCGATAGACGAAGGGCGCATGCCTGTGTCGCTTTCGCCTTGCGGCGTCTCGCGACGTGGCGACCTTATAGTCAGGACTTCGGATTCCCGCAAGCGGCATTTCCGTTTTTTTTGCAAAAAGATGACAGCCGGGGAACGTGCTGTGAACCTCATGCAAACATCCATTGAAAACAGATATTTACCGATCCCCTCGGGAAGCCACGCGGCCGGCTACTTTCGCGAGGCGACGTCGCAGGTCCAGTTCCAGTCGCGCGGGCGCCCGGTATCGATATGGATGGACTTGGTGTGACAATAGGTGCCGACGCCGCCGCGATCCGGAAGCGCGCGGACGTAATTGGCGAGATCGCCGTTGGAAACACCCTTCACCTGGATGTCTGCGGCGTCGCAATGGGTGTGGAGCGATCCTTCGACACCGCCGGCGCGGCGGTTGCGTTCCTTGTCGCGGTAGCCGGAAGTGACCAGCACCTTCTTGCCGAAATGGCTCTCGATATTGTGGATCATGCCCATCAGCTCGGGCTTGAAGCAGGAGACATCGATATCCGGTGTCTGGATGGCCAGACCGTTGGGCGCGATGCGCGTCATGCCGGAGAGGGAGACGAGACGTGCGAGGCCTCGCGGCTTTTCGTCCTCCTCCGAATCCTCATCCACCGCCATGCGCGTCGAGAGGTCCGGATGGGTTTCCTTCGGCGATTCGATCTGCAGGCTCTGATAGAGGCCGGGCGAGGCCGCATAGGCCTGTTCCGGCATCGAGTAGACCTGCGCGAAGAACGAACGCGTTCCCGTATCCGGCGCATAGGAGGCGACCTGGACCGGCTGGGCAGCGGAGCGGGCGTTGGCGAAGATGCTCATGGCCGAAGCGTTGATCGCGGTCGGCTGCATGACGGCGTTCTGGAACGAGGCAGCCGGATCGGATGCGGGCACGGATGCAGTCTGGAGATTGTCTGGCGTTTGGCTCGCTTCGGCCAGATTGGGCGTCTGCAGCCGCTTTGCATCTTCGGCGTTGCGGGCGACGTCGGTTGCTTCCGTTTCGGTTGCGTCGGCATCTGCGGCCTGCGAGAGCACCGAATCGACATCAGCCTTGCCGGATGTCGTGCAGGCGCTTAACGGCGCAACGGTCATCAGGATCGCCAGGCCGCCAAGGAGATGGCGGCGGGATGGAATGGAAACTGGCTTTTGCCGCACCTTCGAGAAATCCCCGCAAACAACACATGGCCGCCTTCATTCCGGGCTGGACATGAAGGCGGCCAATGCAGTTGAGCATGCAGGGCTTGCGTTAAGCTGTGCGGTTTGACGCGGCCCGTCTCGGCAAGCGCCGATGCGGGCGGTTGTTACCAGCTGCCGGTGTTCGGCATGGAGGCCCAGGGTTCCTGCGCGGGAAGCGCTTCCGTCTTCTGCAGGATCTCGATCGAAATGCCGTCCGGCGAACGGACGAACGCCATGTGGCCGTCGCGCGGCGGGCGGTTGATCGTCACGCCATTGTCCATCAGCTTCTGGCAGAAGGCATAGATGTCATCGACCTCATAGGCGAGGTGGCCGAAATTGCGGCCGCCGGTGTAGTCTTCCGGATCCCAGTTGTAGGTAAGCTCCAGGCAGGGCGCCTTGTTCTCCTTGGCGGCCGGGACATCGTCCGGCGCGGCGAGGAAAATCAGCGTGAAGCGGCCCTTTTCGTTTTCGATGCGGCGGACTTCCTCGAGCCCGAACAGCTCACAGTAGAAACGCATGGATGCGTCGACGTCCTTGACCCGGACCATGGTGTGCAGATAGCGCATGACCTCTCCCTTTGTTCGTTGCAACGCATATTTGGTCGCAAATCAGCTTCAGGCAAGGCATGGCCCATAAAAAGCCCATGGGATAATTGCAATCTGGGGCTTGCGCCCTATGGTTAACCGGATGTTAATCTCGTCTGCAAGAATCAAAATTGCACGTATCCTTTATTGTGGTAACGCGTATTCGAGGGGCTGACTTAGGCATGGCTGACAGGATTTCATCCAAAGGGATACCGCAGCTTGAAGATCTTGCGGGCGAACCGGTAGACCTCATCGAAATCACCGGCGTCGTGAAATGGTTCGACGTCGCCAAGGGATACGGTTTCATCATTCCGGACAACGGCATGCAGGACATTCTCCTGCATGTGAGCTGCCTCAGACGGGACGGCTACCAGACCATTCTCGAAGGCACGCGCATCGTGGCGCTGATCCAGAAGCGAGATCGCGGCTTCCAGGCCTTCCGCATTCTCTCCATGGACCAGTCGACGGCGGTGCATCCCTCGCAGCTGCCGCCGGTCAAGACGCATGTGCAGGTGACGCCGACAAGCGGCCTGGAACGGGCGATCGTCAAGTGGTTCAACCGCACCAAGGGCTTCGGCTTCCTGACGCGCGGCGAGGGCACCGAGGACATCTTCATCCACATGGAGACGCTGCGCCGGTTCGGGCTCACCGAATTGCGGCCGGGCCAGGTGGTGCTGGTCCGTTTCGGCGACGGCGACAAGGGGCTTATGGCTGCCGAAATCCATCCGGACATGCCTAATCCGGGCAGCCGCGCGCACTGATGCGACTCCTGTCCAGAACGCTCCTGCATTTCAGCGCCGTCATGGCGCTGTTTTCGTTTGTGCTCGTCGCTTCGAATTTCACGGCCAGCGCCGGTGGCACGCGAGCGCTGGAGATTGCCCGCGCCAGCGGCGGCACGGTGACATTTGAGGTCGAGATCGCGGCGACGCAGGTCGAGCGCGAAAAGGGCCTGATGGAACGCAAGACGCTCGACGAGACCGCCGGCATGCTCTTCGATTTCGGCACGACGCGGATGGTATCGATGTGGATGCACGACACGCCGCTGCCGCTCGACATGCTGTTCATCGACAAGGACGGCAACATCCGGAATATCACCGAGGACACCGAACCGTACTCCGACACGATCATTTCATCCGGCCAGCCGGTCGCCTATGTGCTGGAGATCAACGGTGGCGCCGCCAAGCGGGCAGGGGTAGCCATCGGGGACAAGGTCATCTCCGGCCTGAAATGAGAGTTCGAAAATATTCGGCTGCCGCAATGTCCGGCTTGCAAAGCGGGCGGCCATTGTTCATAAGGCAGCCGTTGGATGGGTGTCCGAGTGGTTTAAGGAACCGGTCTTGAAAACCGGCGTGCGGGAGACCGTACCGTGGGTTCGAATCCCACCCCATCCGCCAACACCCTATGAAAACATATTATATAGCTACACTCCCCCAAGCGTCTCAATTTGAGGCGGCTTGCAACATTCTCGATTCTTTTCTGCAACAATGCTGCAACTGCATACGTGTTGCAAAACTGCCGATTGGCTGTTGCATCCTCAAATACTCAGATTGACGGCGCGGAAATCGGTTAAAATCGGGTGAGGACGCTCGCGACGGGCGCTGGACTGCTCCATTTGCAGTGCCTGCGCACGGCTATGGTCAGCTTACTTGGGAATCAGTGTGTTGTGCGATTCCTTCCAGACCCCTTGGTACGGACTATGCCGACTATTTTAATGCCTCTTTTCCAAGATCGGTCAAAGCGCCGCGCGGGCGGCCCATGAGTTTTCCACTGACAACGAGATGTTCGAAGGTTGTTAGGAACTGCTGGCGCGCGGCATTGACCAGATAAGATTTAGATGCCTCGCTGCGTTCGGCTAGATAAATTGTCCTCTGAAATTTTGGCTGCCGAATGGGAATTGCCACCAAGTCTCCTGCTGCAAGTTCAGGCGCTGCGGCCGAGCGCGACAGCACCATGCCGCAACGTCCGGCAATGCCTTGCCGGATGAGTTGATGGCCCGCGTCGATCGAAAGGATGTTAAGCTCCAGTCCGGCCTCCGCTGCTGCCGACTCCAGCAGATATCTCGTTGAATGCCGACGGCTCGGCGCAACCAGCGGAAGCCGGGCAATATCGCGAATGGTGACCGACGCCGGCAAGTCGGCCGCGAGCTCAGGGATGACCAATAGATAAAGTTCCTCATCCAGAAGCGGCGTGGTTGATATTCCCTCGACATGCGGTCTTTGAAAAACGATCGCGAAATCGGTTTCACCATTTTCCAGCCAGCCTTCCAGATAGCCAGACATAGCTTCTGTCAGGGAAATCTGAACATTCGGCAAGTGGAGGGCGAAGTCATTTATGAGTGGTTCGACAAGCGTCGGCGTCAAGGAAGGGGGGAGGCCGAAAGTGATCGAGCCACTTGGCGAGGACAGCCATTCGTTAAGCTCTTGGTTGGCATTGAAGAGCAATGTCTCGAAGCTCTCGGCCAGCCGCAACATGACTTTCCCTTGGTCAGAGGGAGACACGCCCCTTGAGTGACGAACCAGAAGCTCGGTTCCGCAAGCCTCTTCCAATCGTTGAACGCGCTGGGTTATCGCCGACTGCACTGTGTTCAACTCGCGAGCCGCGGCGCTGATGCTTCCGCTTCGGCAGACAGCAACGAAATCCATCAAGAGCGGCAGGTCTCTCGACCTCAGCATGGGGCATCTCCAAATTTGATATCAGATATCTATTCCCATAATTTTTCCCGATCCGCAATTTCTGTTAAAAAACCTCGTGTTTCCGTGGCAGGCAAATGAGTAGGCCACATCAACTTGGGAGGAATAAATGGGAAAGTTACTGGCGTCTTACGCGCTTGCGATCGCCGCTGCGCTGACAACGGCCGTGCAGGCGGCCGAATATAAGCTTGAGATTGCATTGGAGTCGCCGCCCACGCATGTTCGCAGCAAGGCGATGATCCGTTTTGGTGAAGAGCTCGAAAAGAATTCAAACGGCGAGATCAAGGTAACCGTCTTTTCATCGGGTTCGAAATACAGCGGAGCCACCGTTCCGATCGCCTTGGCGCAAGGCGCCATCGACATGGGCGCGCCATTGCACCAGCATCTGACCAAGGTCGTTCCCGAGGCGAATGTTCCGCTTCTGCCCATGTTTTACGGCCTTGATCCGGATACGATTGCAAAACTCTGGGATGGCCCCGCCGGTGACAAGCTCAATGAGCTGATCGAAGCGAAGCTGGGCGTCAAGGTCATCGGCCACTATTTCGATCTGGGGTATGGCAGTGTATTTACGACCCAGAAAAAGCTGCTTGTTCCGGAAGACATGGCGGGTCTGAAAATCCGTGTTCCCGGCGGCGCAGCGACAATCCAACGATATGAAGCGCTGGGTTCAACGCCTGTGGTCATTCCCATTTCTGATGTGCCTCAGGCGCTTCAGCGAGGCACGGTCGACGGAATTTGGAGCACTCAGGAATCTGTCCGCAGCTCCAAACTGTTTGAGAGCGGCATCAAGTACGGCTTCGAGGATCGGCAGGCTTTCCTTCAATATGTGCCGATGATCAGCAGGAAGGCGTGGGACGGATACCCGCCGGAAATTCAGGCTTTGATCGAGGAAACCTGGAACACGCTGGTTGCGGATGCCCGCAAGTCTGCTCTCACCTCGCAGGAAGAAGCTCGTCGCTTCAATTCCGACAATGGGGTGGAGACGATTGATCCGGATCCGGCTGCGCTGGACGCGACGCGTCGAAAGCTGCTGGAAGGTCAGCCTGACCTGATCAAGGAACTTGGCATCGATCCGGCGTTCATCAAATTGGTATCCGACGAATTGGCCAAATCGAATTAAAGGCCGGTCTCCCTCATAAGGAAATCATCTCAAAAGCACGGACACCAAACCTTCATTGGGTTGCGTGTCCGTGCATTCCGTGGGTCTTAAATCTATGAAATACATTAGGAAACTGTGCCATTTCTCCGAGTATGTTTCGGGGATCATTGGCCTCCTCGCGCTTCTTCTCGTTTGCTACGAGGTTGTGGGACGATATTTTGCTCCGCAAATCCTGACCGATTGGGGATCTGAAGTCACTGTATATGCGGTGATCTGGGCGGTGTTTCTTTCATTTGGAGAACTCGCCTTGCGAAACGAACATGTCAGCGCAGACTTTTTGGTTGCGCGCCTGGAGGGGGGTGCCAAACGCGCCTATCTGATCGGTACATGGTGCATCGGTCTCGCATTTTCCGCGGCGCTGGCTTGGGCTGGTTGGAAAATGGTGGGTTTTGCGCTGATGCTGGGCGAAGTCGGTGATACGTCTCTGCATTTCCCGAAGGCCTACTATTACCTCGCCTTGCCGGTCGGAATGCTATTCCAGTGCCTCGTCTATGGGGCCAGTCTTGTGACACGCCGCCACGCAGCAGCTGAAACGGAAGAGGGCTAAGCCATGGAATATATTCTGGTAGCCTTCGCCCTGCTGGCGCTTTTGGCGGTGGGCATTCCAATCTACATTGTTCTGGGTTTGATATCCGGTGTCATGCTGCTCCTTGAAGGCATGCCTCCCGTCAGCGTAGCCCAGATCTACATGGATCATCTGAACTCGCTGACATTGTTGGCAATTCCCTTCTTCATAATGTCCGCGACATTCATGGAGAGGGGCGGGATTGCTGCAGCTCTTATGGATTTCGCCAATGTGTTGGTGGGGCGAATGACCGGTGGCCTTGCCGTGGCCGGCGTCCTCGCAACCACCGTCTTTGCAGCCATCTGCGGTTCCTCCGTGGCCACCGCGGTTGCGCTCGGGGTAATTCTCGTGCCGGCAATGGTGAAGCAGAATTACCCTCGCTCCTTCTCCGCAGGCTTGATCGGGGCGTCGGGTACGCTCGGGATCCTGATCCCTCCGAGCCTGGCGTTCATCGTTTACGCGATGCTTGCGGAGCAATCCGTGCCACGCCTTTTTCTCGCAGGAGTGCTGCCGGGGCTGATTCAGGCCGGTTTGTTCATCGCCTATTCGGTATGGACAGCCCATCGCAAAAATTATTCGAAGTCTCCACCAATTGCACGTGCCGAGGCAATCAAGCGGACATGGAGCGCACTGCCCGCGTTGTCGATCCCCGTCGTCATCCTGGGGGGCATCTATTCGGGAATTGTCACAGTAACGGAAGCCGCCGGCATTGCTGCACTCCTGTCGATCGTCGTGAGTGTCGTGTTCTACGATGGCTGCACACTACGCAGCGTGATCCCGATTATCGGGGAATCGATGCGCAGAACCGCCACCATCATCGCGATTATCATGACGGCGGTTGCCTTCGGGCATTGGTTGACAGGATCCGGGGGTCCGCAGGCACTCGCGGATGTTATTGCTGACGCCAATCTCAAGTCATGGCAGTTCCTCATCATTATCAACATTTTCTTCCTGATACTTGGAACGTTTCTGGAAGTCATGGCTATCATGTTGATCACGTTGCCAATAATATTGCCGTTGCTAGGGCCGCTGGGAATCGATCCCATCCACTTCGCGGTGGTTATGGTGATCAACATGGAGCTGGCTCTCATCACTCCACCGATTGGCCTGAACCTGTTCGTTCTTTCGTCGTCAACCAATACGCCATTGTCGGAGGTCACCCGCGGTGTCATGCCCTTCATTGCGATTATGTTGGCTTTGCTGATTTTGGTGACCTTTGTTCCCGAACTGGCACTATGGCTACCAACGCTTGTCTATGGGTGAGAACTTTCCGCTGCAAACGTCACACAGGGCAAGGTTGAGATGAAGAAATTACGTGTTCGCGGTTACGAGTTTTCCTACATTTGCGAGGGCAATGGACCGCCGCTTGTCTTCATCCACGGATCGGCATTGGATCTGCGCTACTGGAACGATGCGATAAAGGGTCTTTCCGACTCGTATCATTGCATCGCGCCCAGTCGCAGATTCCATTGGCCGGTCCCGACAGACCACGAGAACGTTCCGTACCGCGCCCAAGACCAGATTGAGGATATGATTGCATTCATTGATGCACTCGGCTTGGGGCCTGTACATCTTGTGGGTCATTCCTATGGCGGGTATCTCGCAGCGTCCCTGGCAGGTTTGCGGCCTGATCTGACGCGATCCCTCATTCTCATGGAGCCGGGCGGATCGGCGGAAGGGCAGCGGCCAGCGCGCAGCCTTGCTGAGGACCAGAAAGAGGCGCTACTTCTGCTGCAGGCCGGCGAGACGCGAAAGGGAGTGGCCCGTTATCTTGACAGTGTCTGCGGCGGGCTGAAATGGGAGGAGCGCTTGCCGGAATTGAAGGCCATATCTCTGGCGAATGCCTCCTCCATTCTGCTTCAGATGCAAGACAAAAGTCGACCGCCGCTTTCCGCAACTCTATTGGGCGCGGTAAAGGCTCCGACACTCGTGCTTGTCGGCAGCATGTCTCCATCTCCGTTCCCGACCATTGCGGAACGAGTCAACGAGTTGGTGCCAGATTCGCAACTCGTGCAGGTGCGAAACGCTGCTCACCTTATCAACCAAGATAATCTTGAGGATTTTTTGGTGCTGGTGGAAGGCTTCTTGCGAGATATCCAAGATTGAAGCCAAAACGGCTCAGAAATTGTGGAATCTCTAGGAGGGCAGAGCAGATCGTTGGTGAGCTCCGAGAGACTGATTCTGAAGAGGACATCGCGTTAGTTTCGCCCGCCGTATCGTTGGCCGGCGGGTCATTCCAACGGCGCACGCGGGATTCGTCCTCGATGCTTTCGACCAGGCACTGCATGATCGACACGCCCTCAAACGTGGCGGGCTGATTCACCATTCCGACCATGGTTCGCAATACGTGTCGATTCCATATTCCGAACGACTGGCGCAGGCGGGCATCGAGCCATATCAAGTCTGGCCTGGAAATTGGTGTCAGCTTGTGCAAAATAAAGAGATGAAGTCCGCAGATTGTACCACCTCCATATCGCTTCCGCGTTCTTGACGTGAGAAGCGCTCGGCCAGCGATCCTGGGGATTGCTGCCGGAGCTTGCCCGCGAATGCGGGTGATTGACGCCGCATGCGCGGTTTGCTCACAAAGTGGTACTTCCTATGCACAATGTTTTCGAAAGCCCGTTCAGGGGCATCACTCTCGATCGTCTCGTCACCAATCCAAACATTCAGGTCGGACGATACAGCTACTATTCCGGCTATTATCACGGTCACGGATTCGATGACTGCGCCCGCTTCCTATTGCCGGACGAAGGCGTGGATCGGCTCATCATCGGTTCCTTCTGCTCGATCGGTTCGGGTGCCGCATTTATCATGGCGGGAAACCAGGGGCACAGAAACGACTGGATCAGCACGTTTCCGTTCTACTGGATGAATGAAGTTCCGTTCTTTGAAGCGGCCGAGAACGGATATCGGCCGGCCGGCGACACCATCATCGGCAATGATGTGTGGATCGGGTCCGAGGCAATCGTGATGCCGGGCGTCAGCATCGGGGATGGGGCGATCATCGGAACAAGATCCCTGGTGACCAAGGACGTCGAACCTTATGCGATCGTTGGCGGCAATCCCGCCAGAGTGATCCGAAAGCGGTTTGACGACGCCCAAATAGCCATGCTGCTCGAACTTCGCTGGTGGGACTGGAAAGACGAGGACTTGCAGAAGGCCATGCCAATCCTGACCAGCGGCGACATTGCGGCACTGCATCGCCACTGGAGGGCGGTTATTCAGCCGACGGAGTAACAGGCGCGCAAATACCGGTGTCTGCCCGTTCCATTTGCGGATGCGGTCGGGAAGGGCGTGGCGATCACAGCGCCACCGTCTTCCCTGGCCAAGGATTGCGCCCATCCTTCAGCCAGTGAAGCGTATCCGTCCAGAAGCCATCCCTGTGGCTGTCGTGGAACAGGTTGAAGTGGCCGATCGCCTGCCGGCCGTAGTCGGCAGGTGCCAGTTGGGCAATCTGCCTGTTGGCGGACGTGTAGTAGTCAAGCGTCCGGCGGATGGCGGGCAGGGTGCCGAGTTCGTCGTCGGCCATGGCGACGGCGAGGATCGGCGCCTTGACGGCTGCCATGCGTGACAATGCTGACTTGCGCTCGGGGGCGGGATGGCTGCGCTCGAATTTCGGGCCGCGAAACGACCATTCATTGGCGACGCCGGCCGGTAAGTCCTCCAGCCAGCCGAGTCGCTTTCCCGGAAAATAGCCGAACAGAGCGGTCGCGGCCGGCATCACCATGTGCCACTTCCAGAACAGTGCGGCGCGCCGGCGTACGGCATAGTCGCCCCACCAGGCGTATTGCGCGCCCATGGTCAGCATACGGTCGATGGTCGCCGCGTTTTCGGACAGGCCCGGCAGGAAGCCGCCAATGCTGTGGCCGACGACCATGATCGGCCCGTCCGGCTGCCATGCGGTGGCAAAGCGGAGCGCGGCATCGAAGTCCTGCTCGCCCCATTCCCGCCAGAGATAGCCGCAGCCGCGAAGGTCTTGCGGTCGGGATAGGCCGATGCCGCGATAGTCGTAGGTCAGGACATGGAATCCGTTTTCGGCCAGAAACCGCGCGTAGCGGTGATAGTAACGCGCCTGCACGCCGGTCGCCGGATTGACGATGACGCAACCCGATTGCCCGCCTGTGCGCGCCGGCCATCTGTGCCCGGACAAATGCACGCCGTCACGGCAGTGCAGACTGACCGGAATCATGACGTTATCGGGTGCTGCAGACGGCATATCGGACATGGTCAAACGATAGGCACAAGCCTCGCGCATGTATATTCAAGAATAGTCATGACACCATGAAAAATATTGGGGTCGCGTACCGTTAACCAACCGCTAACCATAGCGGAATTCATGGCAGGGAAATTGAGCGTTCCGTTCTCAATTTTGCCATGTTATAAGGCGTTACATATCGTGATTGCATATTGTAATCGGGTCTTGCAAACTGAGCTTTCGATCGATCGAGCCATGCGGGTGGAGCATTGATCGGAAATGAGAATTTCGCGGCAGGGGACAGATAGCATTGCGAATTGGCGGGGTTAAAGGCGGCGCGCAGGCGCGATGGCTGGCGGTAGTGGCTATGTGTGCCGCAGCTGCTTCATGCACGACGACGGAGACCAAGCCGGTCAAGACCTCCGCGACGAAAGAATATTTCTCCGAGAAGGAATATGGCGTAAAGGCCAGCCCGCGCGTGACGACCGCCTCGGCGAAAATCCCGCGCGGCGGCGGTCGGGCGCTTGTCGGTCAGCCCTATCAGGTTCGCGGCAAATGGTATTTCCCCTCAGAAGATGAAAACTACGCCAAGACGGGCCTAGCCTCCTGGTACGGCTCCGCGTTCCATGGCCGCCTGACCGCCAATGGCGAGATCTACGACCAGCAGTTCATTTCCGCGGCCCATCCGACCTTCCCGCTGCCGAGCTATGCCCGTGTCACCAATCTTGAAAACGGCTCCTCGCTGATCGTCCGCGTGAACGATCGCGGGCCGTATCATCCGGGTCGTATCATCGACGTTTCCGGCAAGGCCGCCGAGCTCCTCGACATGAAACAGGCCGGCACCGCGAAGGTAAAGGTCGAATATGTCGGCCGTGCGCCGCTGAACGGCAACGACATGCAGTATATGATGGCCTCCTACGTCAAGAAGGGTGGCCGGGTTCCGCAGGACGGCTTCCCGGGCAATCTCGCCGGTGGCATCATGATGGCCGCCAACAAGATTCTGCCGAACTCGCTGTCGCACAGCGAGAATGTTCCGGTTCCGACACCTGTTCCGTCGCTGAAGGGATCGCGGCTGCCGAGCGCTCAACCGTCGTTTGACGCCACCGCATCGAGCCTCTATTCTCAGACCGCCTTCGCCGGCCCGACACCGACGGGCGGCTATAGCGGCGATGTTCCAGTGCCGAGCGCCGAGCCAACCTCTGCCTTCGATCAGTTCGTACTTCTGCCGGAAGAAGGCCCGATTCCGCTGGCCCGTCCGGGCGGCTACATGGCCATGACGACGTCTGGCAGCAGCCTGGTCGCCGGTTATCAGGATGACGCGTCCGCCGATGCTTCGCAGGCGCCGTTCGATGCGGTCTTGCGTCCGCAGGGCGATCTGACACCTGCCTCGATCGTCGCCTTTTACCACAAGATGCAGAACGCAGACGCCGGCAATTGACGGCCGGTCCTTCAGCCCGCATTGTCCCGGATGGATGCTTGGACGGGGTGTGAGCTGAACCATCATGCGCATTTCGCAGATCAGACAGGTTTTCGGCTGGCTGGCCTTGGTGATGGCACTGGCCGCCATGCCAGCAGCCGCCTTCGGCCAGGACTTCGAGACCAAGGCGGACCGGGTGCTGCTGCTCGAGGCGAACACCGGCACGGTGCTGATGTCGCGCAACGCCGACAGCCCGCTCCCGCCTGCCTCTCTCGCCAAGCTGATGACGATGGAAGTGGTGTTCGACGCGCTGAAGAAGGGCGAGATCACCCTCGATACGCAGTTTCCGGTCTCCGAGCATGCCTGGCGGACAGGTGGCGCGCCCTCGCGCACGACCACCATGTTTGCGGCGATCAAGTCGCAGATCCGGGTGGAGGATCTCATTCGCGGCGCGGCGGTCCAGCTCGCCAACGATGCCTGCATCATCCTTGCGGAAGGCATGGACGGGTCGGAGGAGAAATTCGCCGAACGCATGACCCGCAGGGCCGCCGCGATCGGCTTGAAGAATACGTTCTACTCCAATCCGACAGGGCTGCCGCATCCCGGCAACCGGACGACCATCGGCGATCTCGTCAGGCTCGCCGAGCATCTGAAGAAAACCTATCCTGAATATTACCGCTATTTTTCGGAGGAATCGTTCGAGTGGAACGGGATCTTCCAGCGCAACAAGAACCCACTGATCCGGATCGACAGCGGTGTCGACGGCCTCGGCCTCGGCTATTCCGACGGCTATGGCTACGCCTATGTCGGCTCGATGCAGCGTGACGGGCGCCAGCTTTATCTCGCCTTCAGCGGCGTTGCCACGGAGAAGGACAGGGCAAGCGAGGCGGAGGCGCTGTTCAACTGGGGCATGACCGCCTTCAAGCCACGGCACATGTTCGATGGCGGCGAAGTGGTGGGGCAGGCCAACGTCTATGGCGGCGTCGCACCAACGGTGGCGCTCAAGGTGGCGAAGCCGCTCGATCTTTACGTGCCTGCCGCCGAGAACGCCGGCATCAGGGGCAAAATACGCTACAACTGGCCCCTCAAGGCACCGGTGGAGGCGGGCAGCGAGATGGCGTCGCTGCAGATCCTCTCCGGCGACCAGGTGCTCGGCGAAGTGCCGCTTCTGGCCGGAGAAGCAGTCAGCCGCGGCTCTCTGGAAAGCCGGGCGATGGATGCCGCGAAATCGCTCATATTCTTCTGGATGTAGAAACCGGCCGTTTTCTGTGGCGGCCGTCGGCGGATTGTGTGCGGGACGGTTGCGGCACGATCTCGATTGAAGGTAAGGATAGCCCAACGACGGGAAATGCGTATTGGCGAACGAACCAGGATTATTCATCAGCTTCGAAGGCGGGGAAGGGGCCGGCAAATCGACCCAGATTCGCCGGCTTGCCGAATGGCTGCGTTCGCGCGGCTATGACGTCTTGACGACCCGCGAGCCCGGCGGCTCTCCCGGTGCCGAGGCCGTGCGCCATGTGCTTCTTTCAGGCGCTGCGGAAAGTTACGGCGTGCGCATGGAGGCCGTGCTGTTTGCCGCAGCCCGCTCCGATCATGTCGAACAGGTTCTGCGGCCGGCGCTGAAGCGTGGCGTGATCGTGCTCTGCGACCGCTTTATGGATTCCTCGCGCGTCTATCAGGGCGTGACCGGAAATCTGGAGCCGGAATTCATCGAATCGCTGGAGCGCGTGGCGGTAAACGGCACAGTGCCGGACTGCACCATCATCTTCGACATTCCGGCAGCCATCGGGCTGGAGCGGGCGAGAAAGCGGGCGGACGCGGCGGCGGGCAGCCTGCCGGTCGAGCCGGACCGTTTCGAGCGCGAAAAGATCGATACCCACGAGAAGCGCCGCGAAGCATTCCTGGAGATCGCTGCCAACGAGCCTGGGCGTTGCCGGGTCGTCGATGCGCAGCGCGGCGAAGAACAGATCGCCGCCGACGTCCGCGACATCGTCGAGCCGCTGCTCGACAGTGTGGACCGCGTCTCGGCCACGCATACGGAAACCGTGCAATGAGCGACGAGAGCGAGCGCATCCTCGACGGCGCGATTGCGCCGGCGCGCAACACAGTGCTCTTCGGCCACGGGGAGGCCGAGCGGTTCCTGGCGCAATCCTATCGGTCCGGCAAGGGACACCATGCCATCCTGATCGACGGGCCGGAGGGCATCGGCAAGGCGACGCTCGCCTACCGGTTTGCCAACCACATCCTCACCCATCCGGAGCCTGAACATGCGCCGGACCATATGTCGGATCCGGATCCCGACAGCCCGGTGAGCCGTCAGCTCGCCAGCGGCGCGTCGCACAATCTCCTGCACCTGGAACGCCCCTTCGACGAGAAGAGCGGACGATTCAAGACAGCTATCACGGTCGACGAGGTCCGGCGGGCCGGCAAATTTTTCGCCCAGACCTCCGGCAGCGGCAACTGGCGGATCATTATTCTCGATCCGGCCGACGACCTGAACCGGAGCGCCGCCAACGCCATCCTGAAAATTCTCGAGGAGCCGCCGAAGCGGGCGCTGTTCCTGGTGCTGTCGCATGCGCCGGGTAAGCTGTTGCCGACCATCCGGTCGCGCTGCCTGTCGCTCAGACTGTCACCGCTCGATGACCTGGCCTTGCAGAAGGCTCTGGACCACCTGCAGGTGCGTGTGGAGCCGGGTGCTGCCGGCAGCCTTCTGGCGGCTGCCAAGGGCAGCGTCTCGGAGGCGCTGAAGCTTTTGAATTATGGCGGCGGAGAAATCATCTCTGCCTATCAGGATGTCCTAGCTCAAAGGGGACCGGCGGCGCGCCAGGCCATGCATCGGCTGGCGGACGCCTTGTCACAGAAGGGCGCGGATACGATCTACACCTTCTTCACCGCCCATATCGCCACGGAGCTGATGGATCGGGCCCGGCAAGCGGCTCATACGGGTGATCTTGCAGCAGCCGAACGCTATGCGACGCTGACCAGCACCGTCAACGAACAGCTGACGGTGGCGGACGCCTACAATCTCGATCGGAAGCAGACGATCATCTCCGTGCTGGAATCGATCAGCCAGTGAAGACGGTTCAGTCCGTTATGGATTGTCGTTCTTTGTGACCTTGCGCGCGACCCAGGAATAGCTGTCGGTCACGACATGAACAGGCGCTTCGACGATCTTCTTGAAATCCTTGCCGGTCGGCAGAATTTTCTTGATTCGCGTCATCGCGCGGGCGGCGAAGCCGGGATCTTCCTCCTCGGGCGGCATGGGCACGACGACCGGGGCGGGGGCCGCCGGAGGCTCGGCGCTCGCCTGGAGGCCATTGCCGGTCGGTTGTTCGCTCTGCGTGGCCGGCGCCGGCGTCGGCACAGGGACCTTTGCCGGCAGCGTGGTCTTGGCCTGCTGCTTGGGCTTGACCTCCGGGGCGGCAGGCTTCTCAGGCGTGGCGGCCGGAGTTGCCTCGGAACTGGCCTTGGCCGCGGCGGCGGCTGCCTGCATGGAGCCGGGCTCGTCTGCCTGGCAAACGGCGATCACCATCGGAAATTCGGCATCGGAATAGCCGTCCAGGACATTGGCCGTATCCTGATCGCAGGCGGCGACGGTCGTCCATTGCTGGTTCGCCGTCGCGATGAAATTGCACTTGGTAGCGGTGTCGTCACATCCAAGGATGGTCATGATCACCAATGCTGCAGGTTGCATGACTGCCGACCTTTTTTCTTCGGTTGCCGTGTTGCTATTGCTTATAGGGGAGACATTGCCGCAAAACCAAGGCGGGTAATGTAAAATTTGGAATCATCTCAGTCGGCCGACCAACAAGCGGGAGCGACATCTTGCGGATATCGATTGCAACAGAAACGCCGCGCCAGCCGGAAATCCTGCGCCTGATCGCGCTTTCGGACGAATACATGGCGTCTCTCTATCCGCCGGAAAGCAATCATCTTCTCGACATCGAAACTCTGGAGCAACCGGAGGTCAGCTTTCTCGTGGCGCGGGGTGACGGCAAGGTGCTCGGATGCGGCTCGTATGTCGCCCATGACGGCTTCGGCGAGATCAAGCGGATGTTCGTCGACCCGCAGGCGCGTGGATTGAAGATCGGCGCGCGCTTGCTGGAAACAATCGAGCGGCTGGCCATCGAGGCGGGTTTGCCGGTCCTGAGGCTGGAAACCGGCATCCACCAGCCGGAAGCGATCGGGCTCTACCGTCGCTTCGGCTATGTGGAGATCGAGCCCTTCGCGGATTATCTCCCCGATCCGCTAAGCCTGTTCATGGAGAAGAGGTTGTCCTGAGGCCTGCCTTGCGCCGGATCAGATATCCAGATTGTCGGCAAACTCTGCACGGTCCTGGATGAAGCGGAAACGCGCCTCGGGCTTGGTGCCCATCAGGCTGTCGACCGCATCGCGCGTGCCTTCGAAATCCACCTGGTCGATATCGACGCGGAGCAGCGTGCGCTTCCCCGGATCCATGGTGGTTTCCTTGAGCTGCGCGGGCAGCATTTCGCCGAGACCCTTGAAGCGGCCGATTTCGACCTTCTTGCCCTTGAACACCGTTTCCATCAGTTCCGCCCGGTGCGCGTCGTCGCGGGCATAGAGCGTCTTGCCGCCCTGCGACAGGCGGTAGAGCGGCGGTACGGCAAGGAAGAGATGGCCCTGACGGATGAGGTCGGGCATCTCCTGATAGAAGAAGGTGATCAGCAGCGAAGCGATGTGCGCACCGTCGACGTCGGCATCGGTCATGACGATGATGCGTTCGTAGCGGAGGTCCTCCTCGCGGTATTTCGACCGCGTGCCGCAGCCGAGCGCCTGGATAAGGTCGGCCAGCTGCTGGTTGGCCGTCAGCTTTTCGCGGCCGGCGCTGGCGACGTTGAGAATCTTGCCGCGCAACGGCAGGATGGCCTGATTGGCGCGATTGCGCGCCTGCTTGGCGGAACCGCCGGCCGAATCGCCTTCGACGATGAACAGTTCGGCGCCCTGGGCGACGTTCTGCGAGCAGTCGGCGAGCTTGCCCGGCAGGCGCAGCTTGCGCACCGCCGTCTTGCGATTGACCTCGCGCTCCTTGCGGCGGCGCAGGCGCTCCTCGGCGCGTTCGATCACCCAGTCGAGCAGCTTTTCGGCCTCGGCCGGGTTGTCGGTCAGGAAGTGGTCGAAGGGATCGCGCAGGACGTTCTCGACAATGCGCTGCGCTTCGATCGTCGCCAGCCTGTCCTTCGTCTGGCCGACGAACTCCGGCTCGCGGATGAAGACCGATAGCATGCCGACGGCCGAGATCATCACGTCGTCCGTGGTGATCTGGGCTGCCCGCTTGTTCTGCGTCAGTTCCGCGTAATTCTTAAGGCCGCGCAGCAGCGCCATGCGCAGGCCGGCCTCGTGCGTGCCGCCTTCGGGTGTCGGGATGGTGTTGCAGTAGGAGTGAAGCTGCGCGTCGCCGCCGTACCAGGTGACCGCCCATTCGACTGCGCCGTGGCCGCCGGTCTTCTCCGTCTTGCCGGCGAAGATTTCGCGCGTGACGGTGAAGTCTTTGCCAAGCGTCGCCTTCAGGTAGTCTTTCAGCCCGTCGGGGAAGTGGAACACCGCCTTGTCGGGGATGTCCGAACCTTCGGGCAGGACGCCGGGATCGCAGGCCCAGCGGATTTCCACGCCGCCGAAGAGATAGGCCTTCGAGCGGGCCATCCGGAAGATCCGACCGGGATCGAAGCGGGCGGCGGGGCCGAAGATCTCGGGATCGGGATGGAAGCGCACGCGCGTTCCGCGGCGATTGTGGATGTCGCCCAGATCCTCGATGCCGCCAAGCGGAATGCCGCGCGAGAAGCACTGCCGGTAGAGGCGGCGGTTGCGGGCGACCTCGACCTCGAGACTGTCGGACAGCGCGTTGACGACCGAGACGCCGACGCCGTGCAGACCGCCGGAGGTCTCGTAGGCCTTGCCGTCGAACTTGCCGCCGGCGTGCAGCTTGGTGAGGATGACTTCCAGCGTCGACTTGCCCGGCACCTGAGGATGGTTTTCGACCGGAATGCCACGGCCGTTGTCGGTCACCGTCAGAAAGCCTTCCGTATCGAGATGGACCTCGATGAAATTGGCATGTCCGGCGACGGCTTCGTCCATCGAGTTGTCGATGACTTCGGCGAAGAGATGGTGCAGCGCCTTTTCGTCCGTCCCGCCGATATACATGCCCGGCCGCATGCGGACAGGCTCAAGGCCCTCCAGAACGCGGATGGCGGAGGCGTCGTAATTGTCGGAGGAGGCAGTCACCGGTGCGGGTGGCGCGGCCGGTGCAGGTCGCGGCTTAACTTCCGCTGCCTTGGGGGCAGGCGGGGTTGCCTCGTCGCTTCTGGCCGGTGTTCCGGTTGCGAGGGTCGAAAAGAGATCGTTGCTATCGTCCATATGACCGTTCGAATTCCAGGCTCAATCTGTGAGAGAAGCATCCGCATCCCATATTTCAGTCGCATTTTGCAACTCGGATGCGAATCAACTCAATTCTGCCAGAAAGCGCTGATGCGCGCGATTCCCGGCACATTTTTCGTTTCAGGTTTGCTTTCGCGCGGACCCGATGGCAAGGCAATAAGGGGTGGGGAGCGCGACTGCATGCCGATGTCCACAGTTCATTTCATTCTACGCACCGGCATGGCCGTCTTCCTGGCGCTCTATGCCGAAAGTTCTGCGGCCGGAGATCTTGTCGGCCCCTACAAGGACAAGCTCTTTTCCGACCAGACGGTGCTCGAGAGCCGCGACAATGGCGATTTCCGCGTGATCGACTACCAGGAGATGCGCGACATCAACGGCCGCGACCGCATTCCCGAACGTTATGCAAAGTCCGAATACCAGTCTCTCGGTGTCCGGCGCAAGCAGGTGATGGAGACGCTCGATCTTGGAGGACTGAAGCTCGATGTCGGACGGGTCGGGCCGGATGGCGGGCAACGGTTCACGGTGATCTTCATCCACGGACGCGGTGGCGACCGGCGGCTCGGGATGAACGACAATTCCTTCGGCGGCAATTTCAACCGGCTGAAGAACCTTGCCGACCGAAACGGCGGCACCTACTACGCGCCCAGCGTTCCTGTGTTCGATCAGTCCGGCGTCGATCGCGTCACGGCGCTGATCGACTATGCCAGCCGGCGCGCACCCGGTTCGCCGGTTATCCTCAGTTGTGCGTCCATGGGCAGCTTCCTCTGCTGGGCGGTGGCCAAGGAGCCGGCGGCGGTCACTGAACTCAAGGGGATGGCCATTCTCGGTGGCGCAACCGATCCCGATTTCACCAAGAGCGCCGCCTACAAGGCGAAGCTGCCGATCTACTTCACCCATGGCGGCAATGATCCGGTCTATGCGGCCAAGGATCAGGTGACGCTCTACGAGACGCTGCACGGCAACGGATATCCGACCCGCTTCGACCTGTTCAACAGCGGCTCGCACGGCACGCCGGTCCGCATGAGCGACTGGAAACGGATGCTGAACTGGATCGTCACCGCGCAGTGACTGACGTTATTTTCCCGCTCAGGTAGCCGATTGCGGAAGAAATCGCCAAAATTGGCGAAAAATCGAATGCAAACAGGCCTCCGCTGCTTTGCAATCCGGGCATGCTCCTTTAAGAACACAGATGGTGGATCAAGGCCGGGACGGAGGCCTTTTTCCGATTGGCGATGAGGAAAGGGCGGAGCCTCTCGTCTACCAGCAAACAGGCGCCTTACGACCAACCTCATCAATGGCACCAACGCCTGTCCTGGCATCATGTTGTTACTGCCCCACAAATTTAAGGATGGTATTTGCGGATGACCCCGAATGTCCGACCGCTTGTTGCGGGTAACTGGAAGATGAACGGAACGCGCGCGTCGCTTGACCAGATCAAGGCGATCGCAGCCGGTGTGAACAAGCCGTTGTCGGAGAAGGTCGACAGTCTTATCTGCCCGCCGGCGACCCTGCTTTACGTTGCGACGTCACTGGCGACCGACAGTCCGCTGGCGATCGGATCGCAGGATTGCCACCAGAACGTGTCGGGGGCTCATACCGGCGACATTTCCGCCGAAATGGTCGCGGACTGCTTCGGCACCCATGCCATCGTCGGCCATTCCGAACGCCGCACCGACCATGCCGAAACCGATCACCTTGTTTGCGCCAAGGCGGAGGCGGCCTATGGTGCCGGCCTGACGGCGATCATCTGCATCGGCGAAACGCAGGCGGAACGCGAAGCCGGCCAGACGCTCGATATCCTGAAGCGTCAGCTTTCCGGTTCCGTGCCGGACAACGCCACGGCAGAAAATACTGTGATCGCCTACGAACCGGTGTGGGCGATCGGCAGCGGCCTCACGCCGACGCTCGACGACGTCGCCGAGGCGCACGCCTTCATGCGGGCCGAGTTGACGGCGCGCTTTGGCGCAGAGGGCCTGTCTATGCGCATCCTCTATGGCGGCTCGGTCAAGCCGGGCAACGCGAAGGAACTGATGGGGGTCGCCAATGTCGACGGCGCACTCATTGGCGGCGCCAGCTTGAAAGCGAGCGACTTCCTCGCCATATGGTCGGTCTATGAAGAGCTTACCGCCTGAAATGCGGCAATAGACCGCGTCAAAGGGCTTGGAATGCGAGCGCGGCTCATGTAAAGAGCCGCAATCCAATCATTTCGTATGCCCGCGACCATTCGCGGGCAGGACCGGAAAATCATGCAGACTGTTCTTATCGTAATCCATCTGATGATCGTGCTCGCGCTGGTCGGGCTGGTGCTTATCCAGCGTTCCGAAGGCGGCGGCCTCGGCATCGGTGGGGGCTCCGGCTTCATGTCGGCCCGCGGCACGGCCAATGCGCTGACCCGCACGACCGCCATCCTGGCGACGCTGTTCTTCATCACGTCGCTCGGCATGAGCATCCTTGCCCGCTATCAGGGCGATCCGACCGACATTCTCGACCGCATTCCGCAGTCGACGTCGACCGACGGCACCGGTAGCGGCGCCGGCGTTCTCGACAAGCTTGGCGGCTCGGTCAACAGCCAGACGCCTGCCGCCAACGGCACGACGCAAGCTCCGACCACGACGGCTCCGTCGACCACAGCTCCGGCTGCGGGCGCGGAAACCCCGGCTCAGGGCTCGACGGCCCCGACACAGACCCCTCCGGCCGATAATTCGGGCGTCCCGACCGGTCAGTAAGGGCCAGTCACCAGCATCACTCTCCGGCAGGTCAATGACCTGCCGGTTTTCTTTTGTGCGTATTTTGCTTGTCCACCTAAAATTTCGGGAAGCGGAATTTAGGGGCTAGCGGAATCAGTTTTGAAACGGTATCCGGTGAATCCCATGGCGCGATATGTATTCATCACCGGCGGCGTGGTTTCCTCCCTTGGTAAGGGAATTGCGGCCGCAGCTCTTGGAGCACTCCTGCAGGCCCGTGGCTACAGAGTCCGGCTTCGCAAACTGGACCCCTATCTCAATGTCGATCCCGGCACGATGAGCCCGACCCAGCACGGGGAAGTGTTCGTGACCGACGACGGCGCGGAGACGGACCTCGATCTCGGTCACTATGAACGCTTTACTGGCCGTTCGGCGACCAAGACCGACAACATCACCACGGGTCGCATCTACAAGAACATCATCGACAAGGAACGTCGCGGCGACTATCTCGGCGCGACGGTGCAGGTCATTCCCCACGTGACGAACGAGATCAAGGACTTCGTTCTCGAGGGCAATGACGACTATGATTTCGTCCTGTGCGAAATCGGCGGCACGGTGGGCGACATCGAGGCGATGCCGTTCATGGAAGCGATCCGCCAGCTTGGCAACGACCTGCCGCGCGGCACCGCCGTCTACGTTCACCTGACCCTTATGCCGTATATCCCGGCAGCAGGTGAGCTGAAGACCAAGCCGACGCAGCATTCGGTGAAGGAACTGCAGGCGCTGGGCATCCACCCGGATATCCTGCTGGTCCGTGCCGACCGGGAAATCCCCGAAGCGGAACGCCGCAAGCTGTCGCTGTTCTGCAACGTTCGCCCGTCGGCGGTCATCCAGGCGCTCGACGTCGCCAACATCTACGACGTGCCGATGGCCTATCACAAGGAAGGCCTCGACAACGAAGTGCTGGCTGCCTTCGGGATCGAACCGGCGCCGAAGCCGCGCATGGCGGCCTGGGAACAGGTTGCCGACCGCATCCACAATCCGGAAGGCGAAGTCACGATTGCCGTCGTCGGCAAGTACACAGAGCTCAAGGACGCCTACAAGTCGCTGATCGAAGCGCTTCACCACGGCGGCATCGCCAACCAGGTGAAGGTCAATATCGAGTGGATCGAATCCTCGATCTTCGAGGAAAAGGATCCGGCGCCCTATCTTGAGAAGGTGCACGGCATTCTGGTCCCCGGCGGCTTCGGCGAGCGCGGATCGGAAGGCAAGATCCAGGCGGCAAAGTTCGCCCGCGAGCGCAAGGTGCCGTATTTCGGCATCTGCTTCGGCATGCAGATGGCCGTCATCGAGGCGGCTCGTCATCTGGCCGGCATCGAGAAGGCATCATCGACAGAATTCGGTCCGACATCCGAGCCGCTGGTCGGCCTGATGACCGAGTGGATGCGCGGCAACCAGCTGGAGAAGCGGTCTTCCTCCGGCGATCTCGGCGGCACGATGCGCCTCGGCGCCTATCGCGCGGCGCTCAAGAAGGGCTCCAAGATTGCCGACATCTACGGCTCGACGGAAATTTCCGAGCGCCACCGCCACCGCTACGAGGTCAATGCCGAGTACAAGGAGAGGCTCGAAGGCTGCGGCCTGGAGTTCGCCGGCATGTCGCCGGACGGCCTGCTGCCGGAAACGGTCGAATACCCGGATCATCCGTGGTTCATCGGCGTCCAGTACCATCCGGAACTAAAGAGCCGTCCGCTGGAGCCACATCCGCTGTTTGCAAGCTTCGTCGAGGCGGCGCTGGAACAGAGCCGTCTCGTCTGACGCGACAGTCGCCAAGACGCAATGACATCAGAAAACCCGGCTCAAAGGCCGGGTTTTTCATTTTTGGACAATGTCGGGTTCAAACGATCTCAGGCCTCAGGAGGATGACCGGGCAGGGGGCCGCGGCCGGCAGCTCCGGCGCATGCGGCGGCCGGACGATCAGGCAATCGGACTGCGCGAACACCTTCATCATGGACGAATCCTGCTTGCCGAAGGGCTCGGCCAGCTGATGGCCGGAGCTGTCCTTGATGAGCCGCGCGCGCATGTAGTTCTGGCGCTGTCCGTTGGCGGGCAGGGAGCTTGCCGAGAGGACTGTTGCCTTGCGGTTGACCGGCGGCAGGTGTGCGAGCTTTCTGATCAGCGGTTCGGCAAAGAGCAGGGCGCAGACGAGGCTGGAGGCGGGGTTGCCGGGAAGACCCAGCACCTGCATGCCATCGAGCCTTCCAACCATCAGCGGCTTGCCGGGACGCATGGCGATCTTCCAGAAGTCCAGTTCCATGCCGCAATTCTTCAAGGTCTTCTGGACGAGATCGTGATCGCCGACCGAGGCGCCGCCGAGCGTCACCAGGACGTCCGCATTGGCAGCCTGCGCCTTACGGATGGCGGCGGCGATCGCCTCCTCGTCGTCCGGGGCGATGCCGAGATCAAGGATGTCCGCGCCGGCCTTGCGCAACAGCGCTCCGACGCCGAACGTGTTCGAGGCGATGATTTGGCTCGGGCCGGGCCTGGAGCCGGGCTGCAGAAGTTCGTCACCGGTGGCAAGGACGGCAACCAGCGGCTTACGGAAGACCGCAACCGATGCATGGTTCATCGCTGCGGCGACGGTCAGCTTGGTGAAGTCGAGCGCAGTCCCTGCCGAAAGCACGACATCGCCCTCGGCGAAATCCTGGCCGCGGGGACGGATATGCCGTCCCGTCTCGGGCAGAAAGTTCGCACGGATGCGGCCTTCTCCGGCTATTTCGGTGTCTTCCTGGATCAGCACGGTATCGGCGCCGGCAGGCACCGGCGCGCCGGTGAAGATGCGGACGGCTTCGTTCCGGCCGATGTCGCCATCGAAACCATGGCCGGCAGAGGATGTCCCGATGACGGAGAGTTCCGCGCCGATGGACGTGATGTCCTCGGCCCGTATCGCATAACCGTCCATTGCGGAGGCATCGAAGGGCGGCTGGGTGAGACGGGCAGCGAGATCGGTGGCGAGAACACGGTCGCCGGCCATGGCGAGCGGCAGTTCTTCGGTGCCGGTGACAGGCTTCGCCGCTCTCAGCAGCCGCTCAAGGGCATCTTCGACCGGCAGCAGGCTCATGGCTTCAGGCCTTCGTGTTGCGGAAATGACCGGACTTGCCGCCTGTTTTCTCCATCAGCCGGATGCCGCCGATTTCCATTTCCTTGTCCGCGGCCTTGGCCATGTCGTAGATCGTCAGGCACGTCACGGAGACCGCCGTCAGGGCCTCCATCTCGACGCCGGTCTTGCCGGTGAGCTTTGCGGTGGCCGAAACCCGCAGGCCGGGCAGGGCGGCGTCTTCCGTGATGTCGACCGTCACCTTGGTCAGCATCAGCGGATGACAGAGCGGAATGAGGTTGGCGGTCTGCTTGGCGGCCATGATGCCGGCAATGCGCGCCGTGCCGATCACGTCGCCCTTCTTGGCGTTGCCCTCGGCGATCAGCTTGAGCGTTTGCGCACGCATGCGGACATAACCTTCGGCAACCGCAACGCGTTCGGTCTCGGTCTTGTCGCCGACGTCGACCATGTGCGCTTCGCCGGACGCGCCGATATGGGTGAGGCCGGCTTTCCCGGCCGTCATTCGGCAGCCATCGCGCCGGACGCACCGGTCAGCAGTTGGCGGGTCGCGGCGGTGACATCGTCCTGCCGCATCAGGCTTTCGCCGACGAGGAAGGTCGAGATGCCGGCCGCCTTCAGCCGTTCGCAGTCGGCATGGGTGAAGATGCCGCTTTCACCGACCAGAAGGCGGTCCGCCGGCACCATGGGCGCCAGTGCCTCGCTGACGGCGAGGCTGACCTCGAAGGTGCGCAGATTGCGGTTGTTGATGCCGACGAGCGGCGAGGCGAGCTTGAGGGCTCTTTCCATCTCGGGTGCATCGTGGACCTCGATGAGGACGTCCATCCCGAGGCCAAGGGCCTCGTCTTCCAAACGCCTTGCATCGTCATCGGAAAGCGAAGCCATGATCAGGAGAATGCAGTCAGCCCCCCAGGCGCGGGCTTCGTGCACCTGATAGGTCTCGAACATGAAATCCTTGCGCAGCGCCGGGAGGCCGCAGGCATCCCGCGCCTTGGTCAGGAATTCGGGCGCCCCCTGGAAACTTGGTGTGTCGGTCAGAACGGACAGGCAGGCAGCGCCGCCCTCTTCGTAGGCCCTGGCGAGCGCGGGGGGATCGAAATCCGGGCGGATCAGCCCCTTGGACGGGCTCGCCTTCTTGATCTCGGCGATCAGGCCGAAGGAGCCCTCCTGCCTCCGGGCTTCGAGCGCCTTGTAGAAACCGCGTGGCGGAGCCTGGTCGGCGGCCATCGCCTTCAGTTCGGCGAGCGGCACAGCCGATTTCGCAGCGGTGATCTCTTCGCGCTTGTAAGCTTCGATCTTGCGCAGAATGTCGGTCATGATGGCTAACCTATCCTCATTCGCCGCTGTTGGAAACGGCGACGAGCTTTTCCAGTGCGGAAGACGCGCCACCGTCTTCGAGCGAATGTGTTGCGATCTTCATCGCATCGGCGATCGTCTCGCCCTTGCCGGCCACGATCAGCGCTGCCGCCGCATTGCAAAGCGCAACGTCGCGATAGGCGTTCTTCTTGCCCATCAGCACCTCGCGCAGCGCCTTGGCGTTGGCGATGCCGTCGCCGCCCTTGAGGTCGGCAAGCGTGGCGGTTTCGACGCCGAAGTCCTTCGGCGTCAGTTCGAATTCGCGGATCTTGCCATCCTCCAGCGCCACAACATTGGTCACGCCGGTGGTGGTGATTTCATCCATGCCATCGCCGAACACCGTCCAGACCGTCGTCGAGCCCATGTCCTTGAGCGATTCCGTCAACGGGCGCAGCCATTGCCGGGCAAAGACGCCGAGCAGCTGGTGCTTGACGCCGGCCGGGTTGGAGAGGGGACCGAGAAGGTTGAAGATCGTGCGCGTGCCGAGCTCGACACGGGTCGGACCGACATAGCGCATGGCGGAATGATGCATCTGGGCGAACATGAAGCCGATGCCCGCTTCGGCGATGCAGCGGGCAATGGCGTCGGGGCCGATGTCGAGCTTCACGCCCAGCGCGGACAGGCTGTCGGCCGCGCCGGACTTCGAGCTCAGCGCCTTGTTGCCGTGCTTGGCGACCGGCACGCCGGTGCCCGCCGTGATGATCGCGGCGAGCGTCGAAATGTTGTAGGTGCCGGTGCCGTCGCCGCCCGTGCCGACGATGTCGACGGCATTTGCGGGCGCTTCGACCGTCAGCATCTTGGAACGCATGGTGGTGACCGCACCGACGATCTCGTCAATCGTCTCGCCTCGGACCCTGAGCGCCATCAGGAAGCCACCGATCTGCGAGGGCGTTGCCTCACCCGACATGAGGATGTCGAAGGCCTGGCGCGCTTCCTCGCGGTTCAGGGCCTCGCCGGCGGCCGCCTTGGCGATAAAAGGTTTGAGTTCTGCCATCGCCTGGTAGCTCCCCTCGTTCCGGATTACCGGACCAGCGCCTGTTCGGCGAGCTGCTGATTGATCGATACGCCGTACTTCGCCTGCAGCTCGCTCACCATTTCGTCCAGGATGTCGTCGCCGGCGGCCTTGGCCATCTGGTCGATCGTCTGGTCCTGGTTGTCGAGCGCGGTCGTTGCCGGCTTCGGATCATCCGCCGTAACCTTCAGGAGAACCTGATTGCTCCCGTCGCTGGTCGCGCCGGTCGCCACGGTCCCGACCGGGCCGGAAAAGGCTTCCTGGATGGCCGCGGAGCCGATGATCGGATCGTTGGAGTGACGGGTCAGGCCGCTCTTCTGCTCGACGGCGATCTTCAGCTCGTCAGCGATCGCCTGCAGCGTCTCACCCTTCTCGACGCGCAGCTTCAGCTTCTCGGCGAGGGCGCCCAGTGCTTCCTTCTGCTGTTCGGCAGTCCAGTCCTGCGTCGCCTGGGCCTTCACCTCGTCGAGCGTGCGGTCACGGTCCGGAGTGATGTCCACGACCTCGTACCAGAGGTAGCCGTTGCGGCCGATGTTGAGCGGCAGGTTTTCCACGCCGACATCGGTCTGGAACGCTTCGGAGACCAGGTCCCGGCCGGTCGGCACATCGGCGACCGGCTTGCCGTCCGGACCATTGCCGTCGGCATCAATCGCGTCGATGGTGACAACCTTCAGGCCCAGTTCCTTCGCCGCGTCGGTGAGCGACGAGCCGCCGCCGCGCAGGTCTTCGTAGCGGTCGTGAACGGACTGGATTTCATCGAGCGCGTTGTTCAGCGCCAGATCCTTGCGGACCTGATCCTTGACCTCGTCGAGCGTCTTGGTCACGGCCGGCTTGATGTCCTTGACGCGCAGGATCACCGGGCCGAAGGCACCCTTGACGACGCCCGAAGTCGCGCCGTCGGTCTCGATGGCGAAAGCGGCATCGGCGATTGCGGCGTCCGGAACGCGGGCCTTGGTGAAGTTGCCGAGCGTGACGTCGCTTTCGGTCTTGCCCTGTTCCTTGGCGAGATCGTCAAAGCTCTTGCCGGCCTGCAGTTCCTTGAGCGCCGCTTCTGCCTTGGCCTCGTCGGCAAAGGTCAGCTGCTCGATCGTCCGGGTCTCGGCAGTCGTGTAGCGGTCCTTGTGCTCCTCGTAGTCCTGCTTGACCGCATCGTCGGTGACCGCAGTCGGATCGGCGATATCGGAAGGCTCGAGCTTCACATAGGCGATCTTGCGGAATTCCGGCGCGTGGTAACGGGCCTTGACCGTGTCGAACCACTTCTGCAGCACTTCATCCGAAGGCGCCTGGATCGGATCGATGTTGGCGTCGGTCAGGAGCAGGTAATCGACCGAACGGGTCTCATAGCGGTACTGCTTCAGCGCATCGATCAAGACCGGCGGGGCGGTGAAGCCGCTGCCGACGGCGTCGATGATCTGGCTGCGTACGGCGACGTTGCTGCGCTCGGCGATATAATCCTGCTCGCGGATGCCGGCGTTACGCAGGAGAGCGGTGAACTGCTGGCGATCAAAGCCGCCATTCAGGGACTTGAAGGCCGGATCTTCGGCGATCAGCCGGGCGAGCCGGTCCTGCGACAGGCCGAGATTCATGTCGTCGGCCAGCTGGTCGAGGGCGGCGCCCGCCGAAAGCTGCGCATAGACCTGACGGTCGACGCCGAAGGCCTTGGCCTGCTCCAGCGTCAGCTGTGTGCCGAACTGCTGGCTGAGCGCCGCCATCTGCCGCTGGAACGCGAAGTGCAGGTCGGTGACCGACACCTTCTGATCGCCAACGGTGATGACGGTGTTGCCCGCAGGCGCGAGCAATGATGCCGAAACGCCCCATATGCCGAAGGAGCCCACCAGAACGATCATCAGCAGTTTCGCCACCCATGTCTGCGACGCGCGTCTCAGTATCTGGAACATCCGGTGCCTTCCTCGTCATACGATGCTGCGCCCGTTTGTTTTTTCGGGCGCAGGAAACATTTTTGTGAACGTTCCTTAAAGCAAAGCGCAGCGGAATTGAAGGCGGCGAGCGGTGAAAAAAGGGACGGCGCGATCGACATTCAGCCACGCTCTTGGCGCTGTCTGCATGGACCCGTTGGACAGGTATCGCTGTTGTGGCCTAAATGATCGGGAAAGGAGACCCCATGACCTGTCCGTCTTACACGATTCACAGCCGGAACTGCCATTGCGGTTGGAACAATGCCTTTCCGCCGGCCTACACGGCAGAACCGGGCCAGACACTGACATTCGAGTGCAAGGATGCATCCGGCGGCTATTACACGGCCGAGAGCACCTCGGCGGATGTCGGCGGGCAGGATCCCGCGACGATCAACCCGGTGACCGGCCCGATTTTCGTCGACGGCGCGAATCCCGGGGATGTGCTGAAGATTACGCTCGACAGCTTCGCGCCCGGCGGTTTCGGCTGGACGGCGATCATTCCGGGATTCGGACTGCTGGCGGACCAGTTTAAGGAGGCGCGCCTCAATCTCTGGACCTACGAGCGGGACCTCAAGACGCCCGCCATGTTTGGTAGCCATGCCCGTGTTCCGTTAAAGCCGTTCACCGGCACGATCGGCGTCGCACCCGCGGAGCCCGGTACGCATTCCGTCATCCCACCGCGCCGGGTCGGCGGCAACATGGATATCCGCGACCTGTCGGCCGGTTCCGTTCTCTACCTGCCGGTGGAAGTGGAGGGGGCATTGCTGTCGATCGGGGATACGCATGCGGCGCAGGGTGACGGGGAGGTGTGCGGAACGGCAATCGAGAGCGCGATGTCCGTCACCGTCACAGTCGACCTGATCAAGGATCAGCCGCTGCGCTTTCCGCGTTTCGAGACCGCCGGACCAGTCACCGGTCATATCGACGGTGCGGGCTACGATGTCACAACGGGAATTGGCCAGGACCTGATGACCGCCTGCCGGGATGCCGTTTCGGGGATGATCGACCTCTTGGCCATGAGCCGTGGGATGACGGCAGAGGATGCCTACATGCTCTGCTCGGTTTGCGGAGACTTGCGCATTTCCGAAATCGTCGACGCACCCAACTGGGTCGTCTCGTTCTACTTCCCACGCGCCGTCTTCGCCTGAAAAGCGAAACGGCCCGAAAATCGGGCCGTTCGCATTTTCGTCAATGTGCCATGATCAGTTTCGATCTGAGCGACCCCGAGGGTTCGCGATCAAAAATCTGCGCGATATTGGGGTTGCGCAGCGGCGTGCCGCTGTCATCGACCACAATGTTCTGCTCGGACACGTAGGCCACATATTCGGACTCGTCGTTTTCGGCCAGCAGGTGGTAGAACGGCTGGTCCTTGCGCGGTCGGATTTCGGCCGGAATGGAATTCCACCATTCTTCCGAATTGGCGAATTCGGGATCAACGTCGAAGATCACGCCCCGGAAGGGAAATATCCGGTGACGCACGACATCTCCGATATTGTACTTGGCGTTCTGGATCTTCATGGGCTTTATCCTTTCCCTGAAATATTTGGGTTGGATAGGCCATGATATCAAGGGTCTGCCACGTCATGGGGCCGTGAGGTCACGATCTCCTGTTGAAAAGTGCAGCAGGGGCCGTTGCCAGCATGACACCGCCGGTCACGAGCACGATTCCATAGGCATGATAGGTCTCGAACGTCTCGCCCAGAAACAGGACGGCCATGACGATGGAGATCGGCGGCATCATGTAAAGGGTGATACCGGCAACCGCCGGACCGAAGACGTGTACGGTGTGCTGGAAGCAGTAGAAGGCGGCCAGCGACGCGAAGAAGATGATGCCCGCGAGCTTCAGGAAGTCGCTGCCCGAATCCGGCAGATTGCCGCCCGACAGGGTTTCGATGATTGCCGGTGGCAGCAGGACGATCGCGCCGGATGTGGCGATCAGCCCGAACAGGGTGAGCGGCCTGACGGTGCGGACCGCAGGATGACGCAGCAGGAGCGAGTAGACCGCAAACGAGATCGCCGCACCGAGGATGCCGAGATCGCCGATGTTGAACTGCATGTGCAGCAGGGCCTGCGGTTCGCCCTTCAGCACGATGGCGACGACGCCCGAGAAGGCGACGACCATGCCGGCGAGTTCGCGGGCGCTGATCCGTCCACCGGCAAACAGCCACTGGAACAGGATGATGAAGAGCGACGAGGTCGTGTAGATCAGCGTCGCGTTGGAGGCGGTCGTCCTCGTCAGCGACCAGTAGACGAAGCCGCCACAGATCCCCATGCCCAGCACGCCGAGCAGAAGCCATAGCCCGACATGGCCGCGCACGAAGGCGATCGCCGCCCGCCGGTCGGCCAGCATGAATGGCAGCATGATCAGCGCCGATCCGGCCCAGCGGATGAAGGCGGTGATGAACGGCGCGATGTCGCCGATGATCCCGCGGCCGAAGATCAGGTTGCTCGAAAAGAAAATCGGCACGGCGATGAAGATGGCCCAGGCGAGAAGGCCTGGCGACTGTTTCTGGTTCGGATCGAAGGGCGTCATCGGTGACCTGGCATTGGACCGTGATCGGAAAAGGCTTGAAAAGAAACAAGGCAGAAACCGTCTGGCTCCTGCCTTGCTTGTCGTTCTCAGGCCCCTGGCAGGGCCGTCCACCGGTCGATCAGACCGAGTAGTACATGTCGTATTCGACCGGATGCGGGGTCATTTCGAAGCGCATGACTTCCTGCATCTTCAGTTCGATAAAGGCATCGATCTGGTCGTCGTCGAAGACGCCGCCGGCGGTCAGGAACTTGCGATCCTTGTCCAGGCTTTCCAGCGCTTCGCGCAGCGAGCCGCAGACGGTCGGGATCTTCTTCAGTTCCTTCGGTGGCAGGTCGTAGAGATCCTTGTCCATCGGCTTGCCGGGGTGGATCTTGTTCTTGATGCCGTCGAGACCGGCCATCAGCATCGCGGCAAAGCCGAGATACGGGTTGGCGGCGGGATCCGGGAAGCGGACTTCGACGCGCTTGGCCTTCGGGTTGGAGCCGAAGGGAATGCGGCAGGAGGCCGAACGGTTGCGGGCCGAGTAGGCCAAGAGAACCGGCGCTTCATAGCCCGGGACCAGACGCTTGTAGGAGTTGGTCGACGGGTTGGTGAAGGCGTTGATGGCCTTGGCATGCTTGATGATACCGCCGATGTAGTAGAGGCAGGTCTCGGAAAGACCGGCATATTCGTCACCGGCGAAGGTCGGCTTGCCGCCCTTCCAGATCGACTGGTGGACGTGCATGCCCGAACCGTTGTCGCCGAAGATCGGCTTGGGCATGAAGGTCGCCGTCTTGCCATAGGCGTTGGCAACCTGGTGGACGCCGTACTTGTAGATCTGGATCTTGTCGGCGTTGCGCACCAGCGTGTCGAACTTGACGCCAAGCTCGTGCTGGGCGGACGCCACTTCGTGGTGATGCTTTTCGACCACGACGCCCATCTCGGCGAGCACGGTCAGCATTTCCGAGCGCATGTCCTGGCAGCTGTCGACCGGCGGAACCGGGAAATAGCCGCCCTTGACGCGCGGACGGTGACCGAGGTTGCCGGTCTCGTATTCGGTATCGTCGTTGGAAGGCAGTTCGGACGAATCGAGCTTGAAGCCGGTGTTGTAGGGATCGGCCTTGTACTTGACGTCGTCGAAGATGAAGAATTCGGGCTCGGGGCCGACGAATACCGTGTCGCCGATGCCGGACGCCTTCAGGTAGGCTTCCGCCTTCTTGGCGGTGCCGCGCGGATCGCGGTTATAGGACTCGCCGGAGACCGGGTCGAGAATGTCGCACATGATGACCATGGTCGACTGGGCGAAGAAGGGGTCCATGTGGACCGTATCCGTATCGGGCATCAGTACCATGTCGGATTCGTTGATGGCCTTCCAGCCGGCGATCGACGAGCCGTCGAACATGACGCCGTCGGCAAACATGTCCTCATCCACGCAGGAAACGTCCATGGTGACGTGCTGCAGCTTGCCCTTGGGGTCGGTGAACCGCAGATCGACGAACTTGACGTCGTTTTCCTTGATCTGCTTCAAGATATCATTCGCTGATGTCATTTAGGCCTTCCTTCCTGGTTTTTCCCGAATTGTTATGAACCTGCCGTCACGTCGGGAACAGACGGCCCTATTGGATCACGTTATCTGGATCAGATTGCGTCGACGCCGGTCTCGCCGGTGCGGATACGGATCACTTCCTCCACGTTCGACACGAAGATCTTGCCGTCGCCGATCCGGCCGGTTTGGGCCGCGTTGCGGATGGCTTCGATCACCGCATCCGCATTCTCGTCGGCGAGGACGACTTCGACCTTAACCTTGGGCAGAAAATCGACAACGTATTCAGCTCCGCGATAGAGCTCGGTGTGGCCCTTCTGGCGTCCAAATCCCTTTGCTTCCGTTACAGTAATACCCTGCAAGCCGACTTCCTGAAGCGCTTCTTTCACTTCATCCAGCTTGAACGGCTTTATGATCGCCTCGATCTTTTTCATCAGAAAATTTCTCTCCGCTTCTCCCTTGGAGGCGGACCTCGTGTCCGCTCGGCCATGTCGATGCACGTAGCATGCCAAGACATTTGTATATCTCCGCTTGCGGTCAGTGCAATAGCAGGTCGGCGCGCGGAACGACCTGTTTTTGCCTGAATGGCAGGAAATCGCACCGCTCACGGCATCATTCCCATTTCCCACATCATGCGGAAACCAGAGGATGCGGTTAATTGAATGAAAATGCTATCGATTTTTTGAATGCAATTTATGCATATGCCTAATATTTGAGCCAAAGAGCCTGTGTTTTTTGATTGTTTTTTCCCCGGACTCGGCATCAACTTCCCGCATGACATTATTAATCGAAACAGTGCTTCTCACACCCGACGAGATGGGACAGGCGGACCGCGATGCAGCGGCATCGGGGATCGACAGCTATGGATTTATGGAGCGGGCAGGGCAGGCGGTCGCCGCCGCCGCGCTCCGTCGCCATCCGGGCGCGGGGCGCTTCGTCGTGTTCTGCGGTCCCGGCAACAATGGCGGCGATGGCTATGTTGCCGCGCGCGCCCTCAGTGAAAGCGGATGCAATATCAAGGTCTTCCATCTCGGCGATCCCGACCGGCTGAAGGGAGATGCGGCGGAGGCACGGCGGCGCTTTGGCTTGGGCTCCGAACCGCTGGAAACCTACCAGCTGGACAGCGGGGACGTCATCATCGACGCGCTCTTCGGGGCGGGGTTGGATCGCGATGTTCCAGCCGCGGTCGCAAACCTTATCGAAACGGTCAATTCTGCCGGCATGCCGGTCATCGCCGTCGATCTTCCCTCCGGTCTTTGCGGCCGGCGCGGCGTGCCGCTGGGTGCCTCGTTCAAGGCCGAGATCACCGTCACCTTCATGACCCGAAAGCCCGGCCACCTTCTCATGCCGGGACGGGCGCTCTGCGGCGAGATCTCAGTCTTCGACATCGGCATTCCCCGGCGCATCATTGCCGCGCAGGACAGCCGGCTGGCCGTCAACGGGCCGGGGCTGTGGCAGGGGGACCTGCCGACACCCGATTCGGCCGCCCACAAGTTCACCCGCGGCCATCTCGTCGTCTTTTCCGGTGGCCCGACGGCAACCGGGGCGGCGCGGCTTTCGGCGCAAGCCGGTCTCGTCAGCGGCGCCGGCCTGGTGACCGTCGTCACGCCGCCGAACGCGGCACTCGTCAATGCCGGCGCGCTGACGGCGATCATGCTGAAATCCATAGCTGATGCGGACGACCTTGCCGGCTGGCTGAAGGATCGTCGCGTGACTGCTGCCGTGATCGGTCCCGGCTTCGGCGTCGGCGAAAAGGCCCGACACTTCGTGCGGACGCTGGCCAGAACCGGGATTCCCATGGTGCTCGATGCCGACGGCATCACCTCGTTTCAGGATGCGCCGGAGGACCTGTTCGATACCTTCGCCGATAAGCCCGTCAGACTGGTCCTGACCCCGCACGAGGGTGAGTTCCGGCGGCTTTTCCCCGACCTTGCCGCCGACGAGCAACTCTCGAAGGTGGAGCGGGCGCTCGACGCGGCAAAGCGCGCGAATGCGGTGGTCCTCTACAAGGGTGCGGACACTGTGATCGCCGATCCGGTGGGCCATGCGGTGATCAACGACAATGCGCCGCCCTGGCTGGCGACGGCTGGCTCCGGCGACGTGCTGGCGGGCATTATTGGCGGTCTTATGGCCCAAGCCGTTGCGCCCTATCAGGCCGCCGCCGCGGGCGCGTTCCGCCACGGCGAAGCCGGAAACCGGGCAGGGCGGGGCCTGACGGCCGAGACGCTGATCACACATTTGAATGGACCCATCGAAAATTGAGCGACCTCGCGGCGAAAATTTCGACTAGTCTCACCGGACGTTTCAACCGGCGGGACATTCGACAATGATCGTCACGGACATTCTCATGATGGTGCTCGTCGCCGCCATCTGGGGCTTCAATTTCGTGGTGATCAAGATCGGCATCGCCAACTTCCCGCCGATCCTGTTCTCCGCCCTGCGCTTCCTGTTTGCGGCGATCCCGCTGGTCTTCTTCATCCCGCGTCCCGCCGTCTCCTGGCCGATCGTCGTTGCCATCGGCATGGTGCTCGGTGTCATCAAGTTCAGCCTGCTGTTCATCGGCATGGATGAGGGCGTCTCTGCCGGCCTTGCTTCGCTTGTGCTGCAATGCCAGGCCTTCTTCACCGTCATCCTTGCAGCAATGCTCTACAGGGAACGTCCAAAGCCCGTGCAAATCCTGGGCGTGATTGCCGCATTCGCAGGAATTGCCGTGATCGGCACGACGATCGACGCCAGTTTCAGCCTGCACGGCCTGGTTCTTATCCTTGCCGCAGCCTTTGCCTGGGCCGTATCGAACATGCTGATGAAGAAGGCCGGCGGCGTCGACATGCTACGCCTCATGGTGTGGGTCAGCCTCGTGCCGCCGCTGCCGCTGCTGGCGATCTCGATCGCAACGGAAGGCTGGGACCGCGATCTGGCGGCGCTGCAATCGCTGACCTTCGGCGGGGCGGGGGCGGTGCTCTACATCGCCTATCTCGCGACCATCTTCGGCTTTGCCGTCTGGGGCCGCATGATCCGCAAATACAACGTCTCCAACGTCGCGCCGTTCTCGCTACTGGTGCCGGTGTTCGGCATGAGCTCCTCGGCACTCGTCTTCGGCGAGAGTTTCAGCCCGATGCGGCTTGCCGGAGCGGTGCTGATCGTCTGCGGCCTCGTTCTGACCGTGCTCGGGCCGAGGATGTTCGCGCGGCCGGTCGTCGGCGGCGCCTGAAACCACTCAGAGAAGGCGGCTGTGGCGCAGCATGCCCTGGTCTTCAAGCACGGGATAGGCGATCGACACGACCAGGGAGTTGACCTCCTTCAGGTCGCGCATCGTGTCGATGTGCAGCGAGCTTGAATCGAAGCTTGCGACATTGCCGGCGCGCAGGCGCTGCAGGTGCCGCTCCTCGCTTTCGCGCACCAAGGCGCGCATGGCTTCCTTGCTGGCGACCAGCTGGCGGGCATGCTCGATGTCGCGGTTGATCAAGAGGTTGAAGGCGAGATGGGCGTTCTTCAGCACCTCGGCATGCATGGCCTTGAGTTCCGCCCAGCCTTCCGCCGAGAAGGCGGTGTTGCGCTCGTGCTTCTTCTTCACCCGGTTCAGCATGTTCTGCGAGATGATGTCGGCGGCCTGCTCGATCTTGATCGTGGTCGACAGCAGGCTCTGACATTGGGCCGCCGACGCCTCGTCGAGCGCGCTTTGCGAGATGCGGGCGAGATAGAACTTTATCTCCCGGTGAATATGGTCGATCTCGTCGTCGAGTTCGTCGATGCGGGCGATCTTCTTCGGATCGTTTTTCTCGAAGAGATCGAAGATCCAGTTCAGCATCACCTCGGTCTTTTCGCAGGCCGTCAGCACCTCACGCGTCGCATTGGCGACCGCCTGCCGGGGATTGGCAAGATCGGCGGGATTGAGCGAGGAAATCCGCGCATCCAGGGGAATGCCCGCAACCGGCGCCGGGTTGGCGAAGAGCCTTTCCAGGGCCATGCCGACGATGCCGCAGAAGGGCAGCCCTAAAATGACGACGGCGGCATTGATCGCCAGATGCACCATGACCACGGCGTCACCGGGGCCGTTGGCGAAATCGGTCGGCGGCAGCTGCACGGAGAATTGCAACGCGAGCGCCAGCAGCGTGGCGGTGCCGCGGATCGCCACATTGCCGAGCGGCACGATGCGCGCGGCACTCTCGGCGTTCTTGGTCAGCATGGCGCCGATGACGGCTGCACCGAAATTGGCGCCGAGCACCAGCGGAATGATGAGGACGGACGGGATCAGCTCACGGTCGGCGAGAGAGGCGATCAGCAGGATCGTTGCGACGCTGGAGTGAAAGGCCCAGGCCAGGATGGCCGCGAGAATGAAGGCGGTGATCCAGTCGCGAGAGAGATAGTTGATGATGATCGGCAGTATTTCGCTGGAGCGCAGCGGATCGGACGCCTGGCCGATCAGCTTCAGCGCGAGCAGCAGCAGGCCGAGGCCGAACAGGATGCGGCCAATCTGGCGCCAGTTGCGCGCCTCCGACGCCCGGAAGGCGACGGTCCCGGCGAGCAGCAGAACTGGGATCAGCAGCGACAGGTCATGGCGCAGGATGCGGACGACAAAGGCCGAGCCAAAATCGGCGCCGAGCAGGGTGGCGATGCCGATCGCCGAGGACACATAGCCGCCGGCGACGAAGGACGCGATGATCAGCGAGACCGCCGTGGCGCTCTGCAGCGCGACGGCAAAGAAGAAACCGGCGATGGCGGCGGTCACACGATTACCGACGGCGAGCCGCAGCTTGTCCTTCAGGATCGACCCATAGGCCCGCTCGATGCCGGTGCGCACCATGCGGGTCGCCCAGAGCAGGAGGGCGACCGCTCCCGCGAGATTGATGAAGACGACAATACCTGACATGGGCGAGACCGGATGAATGTGGCGGAGCGGGCATAGCCGGAGCCGGCATCAACCCAAAAGACAAGCAGCGATGCTTCGCGATTATCTCCGCGGATGGCGCTGGCTCAGCGACATCCTATAGCCCAGATTCGACACCGTCACAAATTGCGCATCCTTGATTGCGTCAATTCAATCAACACAACCAAGGTTCAATCAACCAAGCTTTTCCTGCAGCGCCATTGCGCCGGCCGGGGCGTTCACCTTGCCGCTGGTGATGAAGTAGCCAAACACATCGCGCGGCTTCTTTTCTGGCTTGTCGTCGGGTGCAAGCAGCGGCAGGTCGGAAGGCTGGTCGCCGCCCGCCCATTCGCCAAATCGCCTGGCCCAGGCATCCAGTTTGTCCGGCGGGTAGCAGGTCGGCACGTCATCCGAGCCCTTCTGCAGGCGCGCATAGACGAAGTCGGCCGTGACATCGGCGATTTCCGGATAGTCGAAATGCTCTGCGTAGACGATCGCCACATTGTGTCGGCGGGCCAGCGCCACGAATTCCGGCACCATGAAGGAGGGATTGCGTACCTCAACGGCATGCCGCAACGTCAGGCCGTCCAGCTTTGCCGGCAGCAACGCCAGGAAGGCGCCGAAATCCGCCTCATCGAACTTCTTCGTCGGCATGAACTGCCAGAGGATGGGCCCCAGATGGTCGCCGAGTTCGGTGACGCCCGAGGCCAGGAATTTTTCGACCGACTCGCCTGCCTCGGCCAGCACGCGCCGGTTCGTGGCATAGCGGATTGCCTTCAGCGAGAAGACGAACCCGTCCGGCACGTCGGCCGCCCACTTGGCGAAGGTCGCCGGCTTCTGGCTGGAATAATAGGTGCCATTGATCTCGATCGTCTTCAGCTCGGAGCTGGCATATTGCAGCTGCTTCGTCTTCTTCAGATCGGCCGGATAGAAGTGCCCCTCCCACGGATCGAACGTCCAGCCGCCGATGCCGGTGCGGATTGTGCCTGAAGTGGTCATTTTGGATCTCCAGTTGATATTAGCTAAGTTATTAGCTAACTTATGAGTAACAATGGAGCGAACGATGACAGTCGTCACCATTCACAAGGCCAAGACTGAACTTTCCAAACTTCTCGCCCGTGTCGAAGCGGGTGAGGAGATCATCATCGCACGCGGCAGCGAACCCATAGCCAAGCTGGTGCCTGTTGATGCGGCTCAAACTCCAAAGCCGAAACGTCGGCCGGGCTCTCTTTCGCACCTGCGCGGCACGATCCCGCCTGACCTTTTCCTCGAGCCCATGTCGGAAGAGGAGTTGTCGCTATGGGAGGGCGCCCATTCCTTTTCCGGCGACAATGACCGATGAAACTGCTTCTGGACACCCACGCGCTCGCATGGTGGCTAATGGACGATAGCCGTCTCACTGAAACCGCACGCAACGCCATTGCTGACCCCGGTAACGATGTTGCCGTGAGCGCAGTTTCGGCCTTCGAAGTGGCAACAAAGTACCGTATTGGAAAATGGCCGGCCATGGCTGATCTGGTGACCGGCTTTCCTCACCTCGTGGCCGAGCAGGAGTTCGCGCTGCTGCCCATTACCGTTTCCCACGCACTTCTTGCCGGGCGGTTTGCGGTCGCCCACCGAGACCCCTTCGATCGCCTGCTTGCCGCGCAAGCGAAACTCGACTCCTTCGTTCTTGTCACAGCTGACAGCGCCTTTTCTCAGTTCGACATCGACCGTCTCTGGTGAACTCTACTCCGCTGCCTGCTGCTTGCCCTGGCCGGGGCGGCGGCTCATCAGTTCGCGCAGGTAATGGCCGGTGTGCGAGGCTTCGTTCTCGATGACGGCTTCCGGCGTGCCGAAGGCCACGACTTCGCCGCCGCCATCGCCGCCTTCGGGACCGAAGTCGATGATCCAGTCGGCGGTCTTGATGACCTCCAGATTGTGCTCGATGACGACGACCGAATTGCCCTGGTTGACCAGTTCGTGCAGCACTTCCAGGAGTTTCGCGACGTCGTGGAAATGCAGGCCGGTGGTCGGCTCGTCGAGGATGTAGAGCGTGCGGCCGGTCGAGCGCTTGGAGAGTTCCTTGGCGAGCTTGACGCGCTGCGCCTCGCCGCCGGAGAGCGTATTGGCCTGCTGGCCGACCTTGATGTAGCCGAGCCCGACATTGAACAGCGCCTGTAGCTTGTCGCGCACCGCCGGCACGGCAGAGAAGAACTCGACGCCTTCCTCGACCGTCATGTCGAGCACGTCGGAAATCGACTTGCCCTTGAAGGTCACGTCCAGCGTTTCTCGGTTGTAGCGCTTGCCGTGGCAGACGTCGCAAGTGACGTAGACATCCGGCAGGAAGTGCATTTCGATCTTGATGACGCCGTCGCCCTGGCAGGCTTCACAGCGGCCGCCCTTGACGTTGAACGAGAAGCGGCCGGGCTGATAGCCGCGCGCCTTGGCTTCCGGCAATCCGGCGAACCAGTCGCGGATCGGCGTGAATGCGCCGGTATAGGTCGCCGGGTTGGAGCGCGGCGTGCGGCCGATCGGCGACTGGTCGATATCGATCACCTTGTCGATATATTCGAAACCGTCGATGCGGTCGTGGTCGGCCGGATGCTCGCGTGCGCCCATGATGCGGCGGGCGGCAGACTTGTAGAGCGTCTCGATGAGGAAGGTCGACTTGCCGCCGCCGGACACACCGGTCACGGCCGTGAAGACGCCGAGAGGGATCGAGGCGGTGACGTTCTTCAGATTGTTGCCGCGCGCGCCGACGACGGTGATTTCCTTCTTTTTCTTCGGCTTGCGCCGTTCGGAAGGCACCGGCACGCCCATTTCGCCGGAGAGATACTTGCCCGTCAGCGACTTGGGGTTTGCCATGATGTCGCCGGGCGTTCCCTCGGCCACGACCTCGCCACCATGGATGCCGGCGGCCGGGCCGATATCGACCACGTAATCGGCCGTCAGGATCGCATCCTCGTCATGCTCGACGACGATCACCGTATTGCCGATGTCGCGCAGATGCTTGAGCGTCGCCAGAAGGCGGTCGTTGTCGCGCTGGTGCAGGCCGATCGACGGCTCGTCCAGCACGTAGAGCACGCCCGTAAGGCCGGAACCGATCTGCGAGGCGAGACGGATGCGCTGGCTTTCGCCGCCCGACAGCGTGCCGGAATTGCGCGACAGGCTCAGATATTCAAGGCCGACGTCGTTCAGGAATCGCAGCCGCTCACGGATCTCCTTGAGGATGCGGAGCGCGATCTCGTTCTGCTTGTCGGAGAGATGGCTTGGTAGTTCGTCGAACCAGTCGCGCGCGATCTTGATCGACATCTCGGTGACTTCGCCGATATGCAGCTTGCGGATCTTCACCGCCAGCGCCTCGGGCTTCAGGCGAAAGCCGTTGCAGGCCGGGCAGGGGGCGGCCGACATGTAGCGCTCGATTTCCTCGCGCGCCCAGGCGCTGTCGGTTTCCTTCCAGCGGCGCTCGAGGTTCGGCACGATGCCTTCGAAGGTCTTGACCGTCTTGTAGGACCGGGCGCCGTCCGCATAGTGGAACTCGATCTTCTCGTCGGTACCCTTGAGGATCGCTTTCTGTGCGGCGGCACTCAGGGCGCTCCAGCGGTCGCCGAGCTTGAAGCCATAGGTTTTCCCAAGCGCCTCAAGGGTCTGGTTGTAATAGGGCGAGCTCGATTTCGCCCAAGGGGCGATCGCGCCGTCGCGCAGCGTGCGGTCCGGTTCCGGAACGATCAGGTTCTCGTCGATCTTCTGCTGCGAGCCGAGACCGTCGCAGGTCGGGCAGGCGCCGGCCGGATTGTTGAAGGAGAACAGCCGCGGCTCGATCTCGGAAATCGTGAAGCCGGAAACAGGGCAGGCGAATTTTTCCGAAAACAGCACGCGCTCATGCGTCTCGTTCAGCGACTTGTTGGCGGAGCCGCCGGCAGAGGTTTCCTCCGGCGGCAATGGCTTGTCGGCGAATTCGGCGACGGCAAGGCCATCGGCGAGCGTCAGGCAGGTCTCGATGCTGTCGGCAAGGCGGGCGGCCATGTCGGGGCGCACGACGATGCGGTCGACCACCACGTCGATATCGTGCTTGTACTTCTTGTCGAGGGCAGGGGCGTCGGCGATCTCGTAGAACTGGCCGTCGATCTTGACGCGCTGGAAGCCCTTCTTCATGAGCTCCGCGAGTTCCTTCTTGTACTCGCCCTTCCGGCCGCGCACCATCGGCGCCAGTATATAAAGCCGCGTGCCTTCCTCGAAGGCGAGCACCCGGTCGACCATCTGGCTGACCGTCTGGCTCTCGATCGGCAGGCCGGTGGCCGGCGAATAGGGCACGCCGACACGGGCAAACAGGAGGCGCATATAGTCGTAGATCTCGGTCACCGTACCGACCGTGGACCGCGGATTGCGCGATGTCGTCTTCTGCTCGATGGAGATTGCCGGCGACAGTCCTTCGATCTGGTCGACGTCCGGCTTCTGCATCATTTCCAGGAACTGCCGCGCATAGGCGGAAAGGCTTTCCACGTAGCGGCGCTGGCCCTCGGCGTAGATCGTGTCGAAGGCAAGCGAAGACTTGCCGGAGCCCGAGAGGCCCGTCATCACGATCAGGGAATTGCGGGGAAGATCAAGATCGACGCCCTTCAGATTGTGTTCGCGCGCGCCGCGAATGGATATCGTCTTCAACTCGCTCATATTCACATAATCCGGATTGGAATTCCGCCCCTATGTAATGTTACTACGCCGCCTGTCGAGAAGCGGACGCCGCAATTGCCGCAAAAATCGATTCAGTTGACAGGATCATACATATTTAATAGAACAAAAAAAGAACAAAATTCCACATGGGGAAAGCTGTGGATTTCGCCCTCGGGGCAAGCGCGCCTCGGCGCTTTCCTTTAGAGTGGCGCAAGTTTTTACGGAATGGAAGCCGTTTCGGCGGCAATCGAGGTGAAGAGTATGGCAGGCAGCGTCAACAAAGTGATTTTGATCGGCAATCTGGGCGCGGACCCGGAAATCCGCCGTACGCAGGACGGCCGACCGATCGCCAATCTGAGGATCGCGACGTCGGAAAGCTGGCGCGACCGCAACAGCGGCGAGCGTCGGGAAAAGACCGAGTGGCACGCCGTGGTCATCTTCAACGAAGGCCTGTGCAAGGTGGCCGAGCAGTACCTGAAGAAGGGCTCGACCGTTTACATCGAAGGTCAATTGCAGACACGCAAGTGGACCGACCAGAGCGGCCAGGACCGCTACACGACGGAAGTCGTGCTGCAGGGCTTCAACGGCAATCTGACGATGCTCGGCGGTCGTGGCGACGGTGGCGGTGCGCGTGGCGGACGTGACGAAGGCTATGGTGGTGACTATGGCGGCGATTACGGCTCGCCGGCTCCGGCATCCCCGTCGCGCGGCGGCGGCGCTGCGGCACCCTCCGGCGGCGGTTTCTCGCGCGATCTCGACGACGACATCCCGTTCTGAGAACGATTTGGATCGACAGGCAGACGGCGTCAGGCGAAGGCCGATTTGACGCCGTCTATCACGAACTGGACGGAGAGGGCGGCCAGCAGCACGCCCAGGAGCCGGGTGAGGATCGCCCGGCCCGTCATGCCGAGGAAGCGGTCCAGCCGTTCGGCCACCATCAGCACCACCAGCATGATCGCCAGACAGAAGGCGATGACCGTCACGAGGCCGGCCTTTTGAACAGGGCCGTCCAGCGATCCCGACAAAAGGATCGTCGCCGATATGGCGCCCGGGCCGGCAATCAGCGGAATGCCGAGCGGGAAGGCGGCGAGGTCGTGGATCTGGTCCTTGGTCAGCGCCACTTCCTTGGTGTTTTCATGCCGCTGCTGGCGCTTCTCGAAAATCATCTCGAAGGCGATCCAGAACAGGAGCAGTCCGCCCGCCACCCGGAATGCACCCATGGAAATGCCGAGCTGGGTCAGTACCGAGGCCCCGGCGATCGCGAAAAAGGCAAGAATGAAGAAAGCGATGATGACGCCGCGCAGCGCGACCTGCCGGCGCTGGCTCGTCGACATTCCGGCCGTCATGCCGAGAAAGATCGGCGCCAGGCCGGGCGGATCCGTAGTCACCAGAAGCGTGGTGATCGAATTGATGAGAAAATCCGTCGTTGCCATGCGCCCGCCTTGCCCCTTTTCCGTTCCGTTTTAGCCCGGTGGGCGGCAGATGCCTAGAGCGGCGGCCGGTGTTTGGCGGCCAAGACTTGCAAAGGGGCATGCCAATGCCTTACTGCAGGCCAAAAGCCTGTTCAAAACCCGGCTTCAAATTGGCACCCCCGAACGCTTTCCGATATAACCCGGATAGTGATTCTGACAATGAGAACGTGAACCGTTTTGACCGAACATAGCACACCTGGCAGCGGGTCTAACCCGCCCGGCATCGAGCCGATTTCCATCATGGAGGAAATGCAGCGGTCTTATCTCGACTACGCAATGAGCGTGATCGTGAGCCGCGCGCTTCCCGACGTCCGCGACGGACTGAAGCCAGTGCACCGGCGCATCCTTTTTGGCATGTCCGAACTCGGCGTCGACTGGAACAAGAAATACGTCAAATGCGCCCGCGTGACCGGTGACGTGATGGGTAAATACCATCCGCACGGCAATTCGGCGATCTACGATGCGCTGGCCCGTATGGCGCAGGACTGGTCGTTGCGGCTGCCGCTGATCGACGGGCAGGGCAATTTCGGCTCGATCGACGGCGACCCGCCGGCAGCCGAACGCTACACCGAGTGCCGCCTGCAGAAGGCCGCCCATTCGCTCCTCGACGATCTCGACAAGGAAACGGTCGACTTCCGCGAAAACTACGACGGCACCCTGTCGGAGCCCGTTGTCGTTCCCGCCAAGTTCCCGAACCTGCTGGTCAATGGCGCGGGCGGCATCGCCGTCGGCATGGCGACCAACATCCCGCCGCACAATCTCGGCGAAGTGATCGACGGCTGCGTCGCGCTCATCGACAATCCGGCGATCGAACTGCCGGAGCTGATGGAAATCATTCCGGGACCGGACTTCCCGACGGGCGCCCTGATCCTCGGCCGCGCCGGCATCCGCTCGGCCTACGAGACGGGCCGCGGCTCGGTCATCATGCGTGGCCGGGCGACCATCGAGCCGATGCGCGGCGACCGCGAGCAGATCATCATCACCGAGGTTCCCTATCAGGTGAACAAGGCGACGATGATCGAGAAGATCGCCGAATTGGTGCGCGACAAGCGCATCGAAGGCATTTCGGACCTGCGCGACGAATCCGACCGCCAGGGCTACCGCGTGGTCGTCGAGCTGAAGCGCGACGCCAATGCCGACGTGATCCTGAACCAGCTCTACCGCTACACGCCGCTGCAGACCTCGTTTGGCTGCAACATGGTGGCGCTGAACGGCGGCAAGCCTGAACAGCTGACGCTGATCGACATGCTGAAGGCATTCGTCTCGTTCCGCGAGGAAGTCGTCAGCCGCCGGACCAAGTACCTGCTGCGCAAGGTGCGCGATCGCGCCCATGTCCTCGTCGGTCTGGCGATCGCCGTCGCCAATATCGACGAGATCATCCGGCTGATCCGCTATGCGCCGGACCCGCAGACCGCCCGCGAGCAGTTGATGGAACGCCGCTGGCCGGCCGCCGACGTGGAAGCGCTGATCCGCCTGATCGACGACCCGCGTCACCGCATCAATGACGACATGACCTACAATCTGTCGGAAGAGCAGGCGCGCGCCATCCTCGAGCTGCGCCTTGCCCGCCTGACGGCGCTCGGCCGCGACGAAATCGGCGACGAGCTCAACACCATCGGCGCGGAGATCAAGGATTATCTTGAAATCCTGGCGTCGCGTGAGCGTATCCAGACCATCGTCAAGGACGAGCTGACGGCCGTGCGTGACGAATTCGGCACGCCGCGCCGCACCGAGATCACCTTCGGCGGTCCGGACATGGACGACGAGGACCTGATCGCCCGTGAGGACATGGTGGTGACCGTGTCGCATCTCGGCTACATCAAGCGCGTGCCGCTGGCGACCTATCGGGCCCAGCGTCGCGGCGGCAAGGGCCGTTCCGGCATGGCGACGCGCGACGAGGATTTCGTCACGCGCCTGTTCGTCGCCAACACGCACACGCCGGTGCTGTTCTTCTCCTCGCGCGGCATCGTCTACAAGGAGAAGGTCTGGCGCCTGCCGATCGGCACGCCGACCTCGCGCGGCAAGGCGCTGATCAACATGCTGCCGCTGGAACACGGCGAACGCATCACCACGATCATGCCGTTGCCCGAGGACGAAAGCGCCTGGGAAACGCTGGACGTCATGTTCTCGACGACCCGCGGCACCGTTCGCCGCAACAAGCTGTCGGACTTCGTCCAGGTCAACCGCAACGGCAAGATCGCCATGAAGCTGGACGAGGAGGGCGATGAAATCCTCTCCGTAGAGACCTGCAGCGAGCTTGACGACGTGCTGCTGACCACCGCGCTCGGCCAGTGTATCCGCTTCCCGGTTACCGAAGTCCGTGTCTTCGCGGGCCGCAATTCGGTCGGCGTGCGCGGCATCAACATGGCGGACGGCGACCGCATCATCTCGATGACGATCGTCGGCCATGTCGACGCAGAGCCATGGGAGCGCGCCGCCTACCTCAAGCGCTCGGCCGGCGAACGCCGCGCCATGGGCACGGACGAGGAAGAGATCGCGCTGGTCGGCGAAGAGGTCACAGAAGAGGGTCACCTCAATGACGACCGCTACGAAGAGCTCAAGGCACGCGAGCAGTTCGTGTTGACGATCTCCGAACGCGGCTTCGGCAAGCGGTCCTCGTCCTACGATTTCCGCACCTCGGGTCGCGGCGGCAAGGGTATCCGCGCCACCGATACCTCGAAGACCGGCGAGATCGGCGAACTGGTCGCGGCCTTCCCGGTCGAGGACAAGGACCAGATCATGCTGGTATCAAACCGCGGCCAGCTGATCCGCGTGCCGGTCGACGGCATCCGCATCGCCAGCCGCGCCACCAAGGGCGTGACGATCTTCTCCACCGCCAAGGACGAGAAGGTCGTATCGGTCGAGCGCATCAGCGAGCCGGAAGGCGAGGATGTGGAAGACATTCTGGAAGCGGGCGACACCATCGTCGCGCCGGAGGGCGAGACGCCTCCGGATGCCGCACCCTCCGAGGAATGAAGAAATCAGGCCGGGCTCCAATGCCCGGCCTTTTTCGTATGCGGCGCCGCAACTCCGGTGGCCGGACAACAAAAAAAGACCGGACGCCAGGGAAGCATCCGGTCTTTTTCTTGGGAGGTCATTTCAATTCAATGCGGCACGGCGGCGAATGCGTCAGATGAAGTACTGGCGATCGTTGCCATGCTGCTTCATTTCCTTGGCTTCGTGCTGAAGCTCGCTCACGGTAAACGCGATGGACGTGATGAACATCGTGGCGATCAAGGTGCTCAAAAGAATCAAGGCAATAAACATCGGGGCATCCTTCCTAAGCTCTGCCGGCGGGGACCGGCGCGATCAGGTCAGTGAATGTAGCGGTGCGTGTTGACGGCAAAAACACGATCACCAGCGTCGGCGGTCCGGATGTTTCCATCGTGACCGATAAACATCGCTGCGAGCATCGCTGCGATAAAGCCTGTCCAGACCACGTTGATGATCATAATCTTGTCGGTCATGGCCAATTCCTTCCTGTTTACATCTTTTTAATGCGCAGCGATTGGCTTTGTTCCCGCCTTCGTCTGCTGCATACCCTTAAAACACACTCAATCTGAAGACGCCTTGAATGCCCCGTTCATCTGGCGTTCATGTAACCTTACATTTCTTAACGTATGTGGCGAAGCTATGTCGGACGTGATTTAGCCTTTTTTAAGAGGGCTTGCGGCTCTCACGCTTCCATGACAAAAGACGGCGAAACAGAAACCCGGACGCCCATGAAAACAGCGTTTTACCCAGGCTCATTCGACCCGATGACGAACGGTCATCTTGACGTGCTCGTTCAGGCGCTGAACGTGGCGGAAAAGGTGATCGTGGCGATCGGCGTCCATCCTGGCAAGACGCCGCTTTTCTCTTTCGATGAACGGAAAAAACTGATCGTCAGCTCGCTTTCGGAAGTCATGCCGGATGCCGAGGGCAGGGTCTCCGTCGTTTCCTTCGACAATCTTGTGGTCGATGCGGCTCGCGCCCATGGTGCAAGCCTCCTCATCAGGGGATTGAGGGACGGCACCGATCTCGACTATGAAATGCAGATGGCCGGCATGAACAACCAGATGGCGCCGGACATTCAGACCGTGTTTCTGCCGGCCGGCACGGCATCCCGGCCGATCACCGCCACATTGGTGCGGCAGATCGCGGGTATGGGAGGAGATGTGAGCGCATTCGTGCCGAAGGTCGTCCTGGACGCCCTCCTGGGGAAACGCAATGCCGCTCGCGGATAAGGGTCTCAAGGAGAAGATATGAAACTCGCAAAACTGGCCTTTGCAGGCGCATTGTTCCTCGCAGCCTCGATCGGATCGGCCTTTGCCGCCGAGAACGATTATCTGACCATCCAGCTGAAGGACGGCCCGGTGGTCGTCCAGCTTCTGCCGGACGTCGCGCCGAAGCACGTCAAGCAGATCGAGACGCTCGCCAAGGAAGGCAAGTATGACAACGTCGCCTTCCATCGGGTGATCGAAGGCTTCATGGCGCAGACCGGCGATGTCGAGTTCGGCAATATGAAGGACGGTTTCGACGCGTCGCGCGTCGGCACCGGCGGCTCCAAGCTGCCGGACCTGCCGGCCGAATTTTCCGACATCGGCTTCGAGCGCGGCGTGGTCGGCATGGCCCGCGCGCAGGATCCGAATTCCGCCAATTCGCAGTTCTTCATCATGTTCGCGGACGGTCCCTTCCTCAACGGCCAGTACACGGTCGTCGGCAAGGTCGTCTCTGGCATGGAATTCGTCGACAAGATCAAGCGTGGCGACGGCGCTAACGGGGAAGTCACCGATCCGGACCGCATGATCAAGGTGACTGTCGGAAAGCCCCAGTAAAAAACCAAGCGGTACAGTCAAGGAGACATAGCATGGCCGAGATCAAGGATCCGGAAAACACGATCATCATGGAAACCACCAAGGGCAAGGTCGTGATCTCGCTCCTGCCGGACGTGGCGCCCGGCCATGTGGCCCGCATCAAGGAACTGTCGCGCGAAGGCGCCTATGACGGCGTGGTGTTCCACCGCGTGATCGAAGACTTCATGGCGCAGACCGGCGACGTGCAGTACGGCAAGCAGGGCGGACCGAGCTTCAACCCGGCCCGCGCCGGCATGGGCGGCTCTTCCAAGCCGGACCTGAAGGCCGAATTCTCGGCCGTTTCGCACATTCGCGGCACCTGCTCGATGGCCCGTTCGCAGAACCCGAACTCCGCCAACTCGCAGTTCTTCATCTGCTTCACCGATGCACCCTGGCTCAACAAGCAGTATTCGGTCTGGGGCCAGGTCATCGAAGGCATGGACATCATCGACCAGATCAAGCGCGGCGAGCCGGTGCGCGATCCCGACTCCATCGTCTCGATGAAGGTCGCCGCCGACGCCTGATTTTCTGACGGCTTTTCAGCACCCGCTCCGGCAATTTGCGTGCCGGGGCGGGTTCGCCTTTTCTTGGACGCCCGCATAGCCATGAAAGTTGACCTTTTCGATTTCGACCTGCCGGAAGAGCGCATTGCGCTGAGGCCCGCGAGCCCGCGCGACAGCGCCCGCATGCTGATCGTCCGGCCGGGAGAGGCGCTGGAAGACCGGAACGCCTTCGACCTGCCCACCTTCCTGCGTCGCGGCGATGCGCTGGTCTTCAACGACACCAAGGTCATTCCGGCCCAGCTCGAAGGCGTGCGACTGCGCGAAGGAGCGGAACGGACGCCGGTTTCCATCACCCTGCATATGCGGACCGCCGGCCACCAGTGGAAGGCGTTTGCTAGGCCTGGCAAGCGCATCAAGGCCGGCGACCGGATCGAATTCGGTCATGGCGGAGACGCCTGTCTTCTCGGAACACTTCTGGCCACCGTCGCGGAGAAGGGCGAGGCGGGCGAGATCACGCTCGACTTCGATCTCTCGGGCCCGGCGCTGGACGAAGCGATCGCCACCGTCGGCCACATTCCGCTGCCACCCTATATCGCGGCCAAGCGCGGCGAGGACGAGAAGGACCGGACCGACTACCAGACCATCTACGCGCGCGAGGACGGTGCCGTCGCCGCGCCGACGGCCGGCCTGCATTTCACGCCGGAGCTATTCCGGCGGCTGGACGAGATAGGGATCGAACGCCATTTCGTGACGCTGCATGTCGGCGCCGGCACATTCCTGCCGGTCAAGGCCGACGATACCGACGATCACAAGATGCACCTCGAGACGGGTTACGTCTCCGAGGAGACCGCGGCGGAGCTGAATGCGGTGCGGGCGCGGGGAGGGCGGATCGTTTCCGTCGGCACGACGTCTCTGAGGTTGCTCGAAAGTGCTGCCGACGAGTCCGGTGCGATCCAGCCATGGGCGGGTGCCACCGGCATCTTCATCACGCCCGGCTACCGTTTCCGCGCCGTCGACGTGCTGATGACCAATTTTCACCTGCCGAAATCGACGCTGTTCATGCTCGTTTCGGCGTTCAGCGGACTGGAGACGATGCGCGGAGCCTACGAGCACGCCATTGCCACCGGCTACCGCTTCTATTCCTATGGCGATTCCAGCCTGCTGTTTCGGAAAGACTGACAGACGATGACCGAGAATTTCCAGTTTACGCTGAAGGGCAAGAGCGGCGGCGCGCGCCTTGGCGAAGTGTCCATGCCGCGGGGCACGATCCGCACGCCCGCCTTCATGCCGGTCGGCACGGTCGGCTCGGTCAAGGCGATGTATCTCGACCAGGTGCGCGACACCGGTGCCGACATCATCCTCGGCAACACCTATCACCTGATGCTCCGTCCCGGCGCGGAGCGCGTCGCAAGGCTCGGTGGTCTTCACGACCTGATCCGCTGGCCGCACCCGATCCTGACCGACAGCGGCGGCTTCCAGGTCATGTCGCTGTCGGCGCTCCGAAAGATCGACGAGCAGGGCGTCACCTTCAAGAGCCATGTCGATGGCAGCCTGCACCACATGTCGCCCGAGCGCTCCATCGAGATCCAGGGCCTGCTCGACAGCGACATCCAGATGCAGCTCGACGAATGCGTGGCGCTTCCGGCCGAGCGCAAGGAAATCGAACGGGCGATGGAGATGTCATTGCGTTGGGCGGAGCGCTGCAAGGTGCAGTTCGGCAACCAGCCGGGCAAGGCGATGTTCGGCATCGTGCAGGGCGGCGACATCCCGGACCTGCGTGTCCGTTCGGCGCGCGCGCTGAAGGATCTCGACCTCAAGGGCTATGCCGTTGGCGGCCTCGCGGTCGGCGAGCCGCAGCATGTGATGCTGGAAATGCTCGAAACGACGCTGCCGGAACTGCCGACCGAGAAGCCGCGCTACCTGATGGGCGTCGGCACACCGGATGACATCTTGAAATCGGTCGCCCGCGGCATCGACATGTTCGATTGCGTGATGCCGACCCGCTCAGGTCGCCACGGCCTGGCGTTCACCCGTCGCGGCAAGGTCAATCTGCGGAATGCCCGGCATGCCGAGGATATGCGGCCGCTGGACGAGCAGTCCAATTGCCCGGCGTCCCGCGATTATTCGCGCGCCTATCTCCACCATCTGCTGCGCGCCAATGAAGCGCTCGGCGGCATGCTGCTCTCCTGGCACAATCTTGCCTATTACCAGGAGCTGATGCAGGGCATCCGCAAGGCCATCGCCGAAGACCGCTTCGCCGACTTCATGGGCGAAACGACTGAGACGTGGGCGAGGGGCGATATCGATCCTCTCTGAGGGTCAGATGCCCTTGCTGGCCGTATCGACGTCCATCTGCACGCCGTTGATCTTGTAGCTGCCATCATCGTCACGCGTCATCTGGTAGATGGCGCGCCAGCTCTTGCCGTCGCTGCCGGTGATCAGCAGTTCCTGGAACAGCATGCTGTCGTCAGGCGCAACCGCCGAACGGCCGAAGGCGTAGTTGCCGGGCCGGATGACCGGCGCATAGCCGCGCTTGACCATCTCGAAGAACGTATCCTTGTCCGGAAAACGCTGCCTGATGGCCGGCGAGGCGAAGGCGTAGGCCGCCTCCGCGTCATTCGCCAGGAAGGCGTCGATCTGCTGCTGGATCACCTTCTGCGCCTCGGCGACCGGCTCTTCCGCCATGACGGCGACCGGCAGCAGGAGTGCCATGAACGCGGCTGCAACAAGTGGGATGAACGCACGCATCGTCGTCTCCTCTCCGTCTCATGAAGAAGTATACGCCCGATTTGGCGCAACGGATCGAAAAACTCAGCGAGCGGCGGGCGCTGCCTGCTGGATGGCCTGGATCAGTTCCTTCAATCCGCGATGAAGCGGCTTGTCGCGCCGGACGACGATCGCCAGCCGGCGGGCAAGCGGCGGGGTCAGGGTGCGGATGGAAAAGCGGCCGCGGTCGCGGGCATTCTGCACGGCCATGCCCGGCAGGACGGCGGCGCCAAGGCCGGCGGCGACCAGCTCCTTGGTCGCCTCGACGCTGCCCAGCGACATCACCGGCTTGATCGACGCGCCGGCGCCGGCGAGCCACTCATTGGTTATGAAGCGCGTGTTGCCGCCGGACTCGAACAGGATCACCGCCATGTCCGTCAGCCGGGCTGGCGTGATATCACCCTCGATGGCATCCTCCGGCCGGGCGATCAGCACGAACTCGTCCTCCATCACCGGGATGATCTCCAGCGAGCGGCCGGCGACGGGGAGGGTGACGAAGCCGATGTCGATGACGTTTTCTTCCACCGCGCGCACGACATCGGCCGTATTGCCGGTCATCACCGAAATGTCGATCAGCGGAAACTTGGCCCTGAGGCTGCCGAGGAGCGGCGGAAAGAAGAAGGCGCAGGCGGTGGCGCCGGTTCCGAGCCGCACCCGGCCGCCGACGCCGCCCTTGAAGGCATCCATGGCGTCGATGGCGGCCGTCACGTCGGCTTCGATGCGCGCCGCATGCGAGAGAAGAAGCTCGCCCGCCGCCGTCGGTCGCGCGCGCCGGCCGACCCGTTCGATCAGCTGGACGCCAAGCGAACGCTCCAATTGCCGAACCTGCTGGCTGACTGCTGGCTGGGTGAGGTTGCGCCGCTCGGCCGCGGCAGAGAAGCTGCCAAGGGCGACGACCTGTGACAGGGTGTCGAGATAATCGAGATTGAGCCGTCTCAAACCAAACTTTTTCTTATCCAATGTATGATTTCGACAATATTCAATTATGCCTGCAATTTTTGCAAGATGGTGTCACGAACTTGCCAGCATAGAGAATTGCAGTGACCGAGAATTCCGAAAAGATGTCCGTACCAGCACACAGATTGATTGTCCGCGATGCGGAAGAGGCCGACATGGCGGCGATCCAGGCGATATACGCCCACCACGTCCTCCACGGCCTGGCGAGTTTCGAAGAGACGCCGCCGTCAGTGGAAGAACTGCGGACGCGGCGCGCAAGCGTGCTGAAGACGGGACTGCCCTATATCGTCGCCACGAAGGATGGTGAGGTGGTCGGCTATGCCTACGCCACCATGTATCGGCCGAGGCCGGCCTATCGCTACACGATCGAGGATTCGGTCTATGTGGCGGAGGGTAAGGGCGGGCAGGGTATCGGCGCCCTGCTTCTTGCCGAACTCATTGGCCGCTGCGAAAAGGGCCCGTGGCGCCAGATGTTCGCCGTCATCGGCAACGGCCACTTCAACACGGGCTCGGAGGCGCTGCACAGGAAGCTCGGTTTCGAAAAGGTCGGGCTGTTGACCTCGGTCGGCTTCAAGCACGGGCGCTGGGTCGACACGCTGCTGATGATGCGGCCGCTGGGGCCGGGCGACGGGGAACCACCGGCGGACAGCCGATGATTTCGCGCCTGCAGGTCTTCTGCCTCGGGCTGACGCAGCTCGTCTCATGGGGGATTTCCTACTACCTGATCGGCACCTTCGCGGGAACGCTTGAGGCCGAGCGCGGCTGGAGCATGGATGCGATCTATGGCGGTTTTGCCGCAGCGCTCATCGTCATGGGTCTGACGTCGGCGCTGACCGGGCGGCTGATCGACACATTCGGCGGTCGCTGGATCATGAGCACCGGAGCCTTGCTGATCGCCGTCGGCTGCACCGGGATCGCCGTCAGCCATTCGCTTGCCGGCTACTATGCCTCGTGGCTGATCCTGGGGCTCGCCATGCGGCTTTCCCTCTATGACGCGGCGTTCGCCGCGCTGGTCAAACAGGCAGGACCTGCTGCGCGCCAGCCAATCGCCCAGATCACGCTGCTCGGCGGCTTGGCGTCCACCGTCTTCTGGCCGATCGGCCACTATCTGTCGGACTTCTTCGGCCTCACGGTGGCGCTGTTCTGCTACGCAGCTTTTGCGCTCTGCACCATCCCGCTTTATCTGGTGGCCCTCGTTGCGCCGCCGCGGGGCTCGGTGCCGGAGGGCGAGACGGCAAGGGCAGGGCTGTCTGACATCGACAACCCTGCCTCCAAGCCACGAAGCCTCGTGCCTGCCATTCTGTACGCGGTCATCGTCGCCGCGACCAACAGCCTGTCGGCCGGCCTGACGTCGCATCTGATCGGCATCCTCGACGGCCTTGGCATGGCGACCGTTTCCGCGGTCTGGATCGCATCGCTGCCGGGCATTGCCCAATCCACGGCGCGCTTTACCAATCTCGTCATCGGCCGCAAGCTCAATCCGCTGTCGCTGAACCTCATCGCCGCAAGCGTGATGCCGATCGCATTCCTGTGCAGCTTCTTCAGCGGCTGGTCGATGGGCATGGCCGCAATCTTCGTCGCACTGTTCGGCGCAGCAAACGGCCTGCTGACGATCACGCGCGGGTCACTGCCACTGGTGCTCTTCGACGACCGACACTACGGCCGTCTCGTCGGCAAGCTGATCACACCGAGCTTCTTCCTGTCGGCCGCATCGCCGCTGGTCTACGCTATGGTGATCGAACGTGCGGGCGACATGGCGGCGCTCGTCCTGTCTCTGGTGCTCGCTGTCGTCATATTCGCCGCCGCTGTTGCATTGAAGGTGCTTGGACAGCGTTCGAAGGTTTCAGGCGCTTCGTAGGAGAGAAGATTTCCGTGCGTGGGAACAGCCCCACCGAACCGCATCCAAAGATCGCATAAGATAGATTATGGAACTATTCTGTGTGCTGGCGTGCCTTCCAGACGGTCATCGGCGGCCTATGGCAGCACTGTTTGGAGCCTGTCGTCCTCTCCCAGGAATGCTCCCAGTTCCGTTCGACATTGAATACTCATAAAGCGTTTCAACTCAATGTCTTCTGTCGATATCCGAATTAGAGACTTCAGGCTTCTGAAGCTTTGCATGCCGTGAATTCACAAATCCGCATACTGCATTGTTTCAAAGGTTCTTTTATCGATCACGATACTGCCGGCGCGTCACTCTCGAAGGTCAGCATGTCATAGGCCGGCTCGACGTGATCCGGCGTGCCGGACATCAGCGTGTCGTAGTCCAGCGGCACATGCATGTGGGTCAGGATCGCGCGTTTCGGCTGCAGCCGTTCGATCCAGCCAAGTGCCTGGTCGACCGATAGATGGCTCGGATGCTCGCGGTATTGCAGCGCGTCGATGACCAGCACATCGAGGCCCTGGAGCTTCGCGACGCTTTCCTCCGGGAAATGCGAAACGTCGCTGCAATACGCCACGTCACCAATCCTGAAGCCCAGCGAATGAATGTCGCCGTGACGCTGCAGGATCGGCATGAAGCTGATCTTTCCGCCTTCGCCGGAAATTGTCACCGGCATATCCGGAGTCTCGATCAGGTGCGGCTTGACGATTGGCGGGTACTGGCTTTCCGGCGGCGTCACCATGCAATAGCCGAAGCCGTCGCGGATGCGCTCCATGGTAAAGGCATCCGCCCAGATCGGAATGCGATGGCCGCGGACGAAGAAATAGCCGCGCAGGTCGTCGATGCCGTGCAGATGGTCGGCATGGGCGTGGGTGTAGAGAACCGCGTCCAGCGCCTCGACTTTTGCGGCAATCATCTGTTCGCGGAAGTCCGGGCCGGTGTCGATGACGACGGTCGTCCTACCGCCGTCCGGCGCGATCTGCTCGACCAGGAACGCGGCGCGCGTGCGACGGTTCTTCGGATTGTCCGGATTGCAGGCGCCCCAGTCACCGTTGATGCGCGGCACTCCCGGCGACGACGAGCAGCCCAGGATGGTGAAGCGCCGCCGGTAACTCATCAGGCCGCAAGCCTCGGCATCTTGCTGAAGATGCGGAATGCGTTTTCCGTGGTCCGTTCGGCGATCTCGGCATAGCCGACGCCCTTGACCTCGGCCAGCACCTCGGCGGTGTTGACGACGTAGGACGGCTCGTTGCGCTTGCCGCGCCAGCGCTTCGGCGCCAGATACGGCGCATCGGTTTCGACCAGAAGCCGCTCCATCGGCACCGTCGCTGCAATCTCGCGCAGCTCCGTCGATTTCGGAAAGGTCAGAATGCCGGAGAAGGAGACGTAGCCGCCAAGCTCGACGCCGGTCTTGGCGAGTTCAGCGCCGGACGAGAAGCAGTGCAGGATGAAGGGGAAGGCCCCCTTCCCTGTTTCCTCGGTCAGGATCGCCGCCATGTCGTCGTCGGCGCTGCGGCTGTGGATGACCAGCGGCAATTGCGTGATGCGCGCCGCCTCGATGTGGCGGCGCAGGCCGGTCTTCTGGTCCTCCGGCTTCTGCGTATCGTAGAAGTAATCGAGACCGGCTTCGCCGATGGCGACCACGCGCGGATGTGCGGCGAGCTTCACCAGATCGTCCGCCTGGATGTCCAGTTCCTCGTCGGCATTGTTGGGATGCGTGCCCACCGAGCAGAACACGGACGGATAGCGCTCGGAGATCGCCAGCAGCGTGTCGAGCTTTCGCACGCGGGTCGAGATCGTCACCATCTGCTTGACGCCCGCCTGGTGGGCGCGCTTGACGATCTCGTCGCGCTCCTCTTCGAAGTCGGCGAAGTCGAGATGGCAATGGGTATCGATCAGCATGCGTTCAGTGTCCTGGTCTGTTCTTGGTCTCAGCTCTTGGCTCTCAGCTCTCTGGCGCTACATAGCGCGGGAAAACCGGTTTGGGAGCCTCGAGCGGCGTTCCGGCCTTCAGACGGCCCGCGTCACCGAGGCTCGCAAAGCTGCGCTCGTCGGCGGAGGCCGCCACGAGGTCGAGCAGCTTGCCGGCCGATTCCGGCATGAAGGGCTGCAGCAGGATGGCGATGTTGCGGACCACTTCGGCGGTGACGTAGAGGACGGTGCCCATGCGCGCCGGGTCGGTCTTCTTCAGCGCCCAGGGCTCCTGGCCGGCGAAATAGCGGTCGGCCTGCGAGACAACGGCGATGATGGCCGCCAGCGCCTTGTGCAGCTGCTGCCGGCCCATCTCTTCGCGGGTGATGGCAAGGAGCGCATCGGCGGCTTCGAGCATCGCCTTGTCCTCGTCGGTGAAGGCGCCCGGCGCCGGCACCTGGCCGTCGCAGTTCTTGACGATCATCGAGAGCGAGCGGCTGGCCAGATTGCCGATGCCGTTGGCGAGGTCGGAGTTGATGCGGGTACCGATCGCCTCTTCGCTGTAGGAGCCGTCCTGGCCAAAGGAGACTTCGCGCATCAGGAAATAGCGCACCTGGTCGAGACCGAAATGCTCGACGAGCTCGACCGGGCCGACGACGTTGCCGAGCGACTTCGACATCTTCTCGCCCTTGTTGAGCAGGAAGCCGTGGGCGAAGACGCGCTTGGGCAGCGGCACGCCGGCCGACATCAGGAAGGCCGGCCAGTAGACGGCGTGGAAGCGGATGATGTCCTTGCCGATGATGTGGATATCGGCGGGCCAGTATTTCGCCCGCTCGCCGTCCGGATCGGTCAGATAGCCGGTCGCGGTCAGATAGTTGGTGAGAGCGTCGACCCAAACATACATGACGTGCTCGGGATCGCCGGGGACCTTGATGCCCCAGTCGAAGGTGGTACGCGAGACGGAGAGGTCCTTCAGGCCCGACTTGACGAAGGACACGACCTCGTTGCGGCGCTCGGCCGGCGCGATGAAGTCCGGATTGTCTTCATAATGCTTCAGCAGCCTGTCCTGGTATTCGGACAGCTTGAAGAAGTAGCTCGCCTCCTCGACCCATTCGACCGGCGTGCCCTGCGGTCCGTAGCGCACGCCGTCGCGGACTTCCGTTTCGCCTTCCTGGTAGTAGGCCTCGTCGCGCACCGAGTACCAGCCGGCATAGGAATCCCGGTAGATGTCGCCATTGGCTTCCATCCGCCGCCAGATCTCCTGGCAGGTCTCGTGGTGACGGGCCTCTGTGGTACGGATGAAGTCGTCGTTCGAGGCATTCAGAAGCTTCGCCATGGAACGGAACTCCGAAGAGTTGCGCTCGGCCAGTTCCTCGACCGGAATGCCCTCGTTACGCGCCGTCTGCTGCATCTTCTGGCCGTGCTCGTCGGTCCCGGTCAGGAAGAACACATCCTTGCCGTCAAGCCGCTGAAACCGCGCAATCGCATCCGTCGCCATGAGCTCGTAGGCATGGCCGATATGCGGCTTACCGTTCGGATAGGAGATGGCGGTCGTGATGTAGAATTTGGACTTGTCTGTCATGGCGCGTCTTGTTCGCTTCTAGAAAATCTGCCGGACCCGGCGAATGGATGACCCGGCCAGTGCGCTTGCCGGAATAGCGTCTAGCGCTGCTCTTAACGCATGTTTTCGGGGAACGGAACACCCTGTTTCGGAAGCGGCTGATGCTTTTGGCCAGCTAAGCCTGGACGTGCATCGCGTTTTGGCCTTGCCGCCTTCTATCGGTCGGCGTGACCGGCCGCTATAGTCGGCGTCGTCGATTCCGCATCGATGCCGAAATTGCCGGCGGCTCCCACGCTGCGGTGCCGCGGACAAAGTGAACGCAAAGTGCCACAAGACCGAAGGGCCGCATTCTGCCGCCGCCTTCGGTTGGGGAGAGGGTCGGATGATCTCATCGTCGCTTGACGCGCTCTACTACTCTCTGTGTGGCGGTTTCATCGGCATCCTGATCGGCCTGACGGGCGTCGGTGGCGCCTCCCTGATGACACCCCTGCTCGTTCTGCTCTTCGGCGTCCATCCGGCAACGGCGGTCGGCACGGATTTGCTTTACGCCGCGATCACCAAGTCGGCCGGCGTCGTGGTGCATGGCCGCCACGGCAACATAAACTGGCGCATCGTCGGTCTGCTGGCGGCCGGCAGCCTGCCCGCCTCGCTGCTGACACTGTGGCTCGTATCCTCCGTTGACCGCAGCGACCTCGCCCTGGTCAGCGGCGTCACGGTGGCGCTCGGCGCGCTTCTCATCCTGACTGCGCTCTTGCTCCTGTTGCGTCCGTGGCTGAAGAGGCTCGCCGCCCATGAACTGGAAGCCTTTGGCAGCGAAAGGCACGCGACACGCATTCTGGTCCTGACCTGGGTGCTTGGCCTGGTGCTCGGCACGCTGGTGACCGTTACCTCGGTCGGCGCGGGCGCGATCGGCGTCACCATTCTCCTGCTTCTCTATCCGAGATTGCCGATCCACGAGGTGGTGGGATCGGATATCGCCCATGCCATTCCGCTCACCTTCGTCGCGGGAATGGGCTACTGGATGATCGGCGAGATCGACTGGATGATCCTTGGCGCGCTGCTGACGGGCTCAATACCCGGCATCATCGCCGGCAGCCATATCGCGCCACGCCTGCCGGAGGTTTATGTCAGAACGTTGCTGGCGATCACGCTGCTGATCGTCGGCGGCAAGCTGATCCTCTGAGCCAGGTCTCAGGCTGCCTTGATCGCCGCATCCTCTGCATAGAGGCGGGCGAGACGGCGTTTCTGCTCGATCTGCAGCTTCGACACGATGTCCAGCAGTTCGTCGGCCTCGTCGTGCGAACCGCGCAGGTGACGGAACCGCGCCATCAGCTCGGACGCCAGATAGTCGACCGCGTTGTCGTAGCCGCCTTCCAGCGCGCCGCGCCAGAGCAGGGCAGCCTCGACGAAGATCGGGCTTACCGTGCGGGTGATGCCGGCCGCCTCGAAGAGCGCCCTCACCGCGTGCATGCGGCCCGAAGCCAGCACCGCGCGGGCGCGCCTGTCTTCGCAGCCGGAAAGATTGACAATGGCGGCGGCGAAAAATTCCAGCCGGCCGGAAACCAGAGCCTGCATCAGAAGTGCGGGCGTCAGACGTCCGGTCTTGCGCAGATGCTCGGTGAAATCCTTGAGATCCTCGGTATCAAGATCCGCGGAGATCGCGAGTGTCGCTGCCGAACCGGCTTCCTTGACGACGCGCTCCGTCCTCGACCGGCCGATCGCGGCACTGACGAAGCCGAACCCGGCCAGCGCCTCGCCAACATGCTGGACCAGCAGCTGGCGGGCCTTGCTCGGTAGCGACGGGCGCTCCAGAAGCATGCTGCGCACTTCGCCGTCGCCGCCGAAACGCTCCGCGATGCGCAGCAGCGAGAAGCCGGCAATGCTGGCGCTCGAATTTTCCAAAAGACAGATGATTTCCGGCTGGTCGCCGACTTCGGCAATGGCGGCCGAGACGCCGCGTGAGACCCCTCGCCTCGTGGCGATCAGCGATCGGGTGATACTGCTGCCGCGACCGGCGAGCTCGACCAGATCACCATCCGTCAGCACGGGCGAACGCAGCAGAATTTCCGAGGCGATCTCGTCCTGATCGCCGGCAAGGCAGAGGATCACAGCGTGCGGCGCATCGGGATCGCGGGCCAGCGCATCGGCGAGCGCCTTGCGCACCAGCGGCGACGGATCGTCCAGAAGATAAGTCATAGCAAGATCGGCGGCCTGGCGTTCGCTCGGCGTCATGTCCGATTGCAGGTAGGCACGTCCCAGGGCATTGGCTGCTTTCGCACGGTCTCCGGCTTTCGCCGTCTCGGTCCAGCACAAAAAACGCTCTATGATCACTGGCATGCCCCGCTTCGAATCGTTGCAGCCAACATCTGTCCGGCTGCAGGTTTCACGGTAGGGGCAAAAAGTTTAAGATTGGTTCACCATATCCATTAACCATGCGGGAGATGACCATTAGCCGCCTTCAACTCTGGGCAGGAGCCCTCCCTCGAGACGTCGAGAGCGTCCCGTCACATCCCGACGGCACGCCCGATGTCCTAGTCCTCGACCTTTCCTCCGGCGAGGCCCTACAGTCAGCCAAGCTGGGAACGTGGCGGGCAAGCGGCGCAGGGTTGTTCCTGAAAGTCGGAGCGTCCGCCACCGGGGCGGAACTCGACACGCTGATTGCCGGATTCTTGCCTGACGGTGTCGTGCCTTGTGGTCTCACCTCACCCATGGAGCTGCAAAAGCTTGATGCCTTGCTCGCGGTTGCGGAAACCCGATGCGGCCTCAACGAGGGACAGACAAGAATCGCGCTGCTGGTGGACAATGCGCGCATAGCGTCCAAACTGCAGGACGTACCCGGACAGACGAAACGCCTGACGGCAGTCGGCTGGGATGGCGAACGGCTGGCCGAGAGCCTTCGCGTGCCGCACGCGTCCTCCGACGATTTCTCCGGGCCGGTATTTTCGACGATCCGGAGCATGGTGCTGATTGCGGCGCGGGCGGCAGGCGTCACCGCGCTGGACTATGCCGGCCAGCGCCTGTCCGCGACCGACACGATGATGCGCCACGGCGCCGTCAGCGCCGGGGACGGGTTTGACGGCATCTACTGCGGCAATCCGCCGAGGGCGCAAACCGCCTGACGCGACTTCTCACCGCCGATCAGGCGGCAGGAACCTTCGGACGCGCCAGCTGGAAGGCGTCGCTGCCTTCGCAATAGTCCATGTAGCCCATGCGGGCGACAGGACGTGCGAGAGACATGTCGATATGGCCATCCTTCAGAATCTCGTCGCTCAGATGGATGCCCATGACCTGGCCGAAGACGACCCAGGAATCGGCAAGGCCGCCGTCGACCGTCTTCGGGCGGTAGACATCGGTCATCCGGCACTCCAACGCCGCGTAAGCTTCCCCTACGTAAGGCGCATCGACGACTTCGCCGTCGACCGGCGTGAGGCCGGTCAGCGAGAATTCATCGACGTCGTAGTCGACCAGCGCCGAGGACAAGTTCATCTGGTCGACCAGGTTGCGGCTGACGAGGTTGGCGGTGAAGACGGCGGTCTCCTCGATGTTGCGGACGCTGTCCTTGTGGCCGCTTGACGAGAACATCACCATCTTGGGGCTGTCGGATATCGCGTTGAAGAAGGAATAGGGGGCGAGATTTCGGACCCCTGCCCTGCCCTTCGTGCCGATCCAGCCGATCGGGCGCGGCGCGACGATGGCCTTGAAGGGATCATGCGGCAGACCGTGCCGGTTGCTGTCGGTCGTGTAGAACATCTTGCTCATGCCTCGTCTCCCACCCAGGTCACGACAGTCTCCAGTTCCGGTCGCGGCCGCTCGACGGCCGGAAAATCGGTGGAGCCGATATGGATGAAGCCGGCCACCTTTTCGCCGGGCTTCACGCCGAGCAGCGGATGGGCCGCCTCGTCGAAGGCGAACCATTCCGTCAGCCAGTTCGACACGTAGCCATGGGCGTTTGCCGCCATCAGCAGGTTGAGGCAAACGGCACCCGCCGACATCACCTGTTCCCATTCCGGGATCTTGAAATGCGGCGCCGCCGTGCTGATCACACCGATGACCACCGGCGCACGGGTAAACCGGGTCCGTTCCACCTCGATCATCTCGTCCGAAAGGTCCGGCTTCCTGGCCAGCGCCATCTTCAGCAGTTCCTCGCCGATCCGGGCGCGCTCGGCGCCGCGATAGACGACGAATCGCCAGGGTGCGATCTTGCCGTGGTCCGGAACCCGCACAGCAAGCTTGAGGATTGCCTCGATCTCGGACCGGCTCGGACCGGGCTCACGCATCTGAAAAGCCGGGATGGAGCGGCGCACCGCCAGATAATCGATCAATTTCATGTCCATGCTCATCAATATTCTCTTCCCGCTATCTGGTTTGCGGCCGTCAAATTAACTGGAATTCTCGCAAAGCCTTGAATTTGCCACCGGCTTGGTCTTCAAGTGGCTCCGGAATATCACGAAGTCAACCGGGCGCACCACATGTTTGGAACAAGCAGCATATTACGGCTGGCCGCCACGGCGGGCCTGGCCATCACGCTTGCACAGCCCGCGCTGTCCCAGGAAGAATTCAAGTCATTTGAAAGCCCTCCGGAAGGCATTCCCGGCATCAACCCGCTGACGGGCGAAGCGGTCGGCATTTCCAAGCCGGCGCAGAGGGTGGGTGTCGACTTCGAAGCAAAGCTGACCGAAGACGGCAAAGCCGTCCAGGAAGGGCTGGAATGGAACGTTTTCTCCCCCATTCCCGGCCAGGACGGCAAGCTGCCGCTGGCGGCAAGCTCGAAGGGCGGCTCCGCCCATTTCCGCCTGGCGCCCGGCGACTATTTCGTCAATGTCTCCTTCGGGCGCGCCACCGCCACCAAGAAGCTGACCGTCGTATCGTCCGGCGAGCAGCCGAAGCAGGTTCTGGTGCTGAACGCAGGCGGACTGCTGCTGAATGCCGTCTCCGGCCAGGACGTGCGCATTCCCGCCAAGGATCTCAAGTTTTCCGTCTATTCCTCCGACGTGCTCGAGAGTGGCGAGCGCGGCCTCGTCGTCGCCAACATCCCGCCGAAGACCATCGTGCGGCTGAACGCAGGCACCTATCAGGTGGTTTCCAACTACGGTTCGGTCAATGCAACGGTTCGCGCCGACATCCAGGTTGTCGCCGGCAAGCTGATCGAGGCGACGATGCAGCAGCGGGCGGCGAAGGTCACCCTGAAGCTGGTCGCCGAAAAGGGTGGCGAAGCCATCGCCGACACCGCCTGGTCCGTGCTGGCGAGCTCCGGCGACCTGATCAAGGAAAGCCTCTCGGCCTTCCCGACCATGGTGCTGTCCGAAGGCGAGTACACGGCGATCGCGCGCAACAAAGACAAGATCTACCAGCGCGACTTCGAGGTCGAAGCGGGCCGCAATTTCGACGTCGAGCTTCTGCTCGACGAGAATCAAACGGCCGCCTCGCAGGCGGCCGAAGCTGGTGAAGTTTCCGAATAGCCGTCAGGCGGAGGCTGCTTTCGCCGCCTTTGCCACGGCCTTCCGCTTCAAGTCCGGAGCCGTTGCCTCATCGGCAAGCGATGCGATCGCCTCGACAAGCGACATCGAGACCTGATGCTGGGTGCCGAGGCGGCGGATGTTGACCGTCTTCTCCTCCGCTTCCCGCTTGCCGCACACGATGATCACCGGGACCTTCGCAAGCGAGTGCTCGCGGATCTTGTAGTTGATCTTCTCGTTGCGGAAATCGGTTTCGACATGCAGGCCCGCCTCGCGGAGTTCTTCCGCGACCTCGCGGCCGTAGTCGTCCGCATCCGAGGTGATCGTCGCGACGACGACCTGCACCGGCGCGAACCACAGCGGCATGTGGCCGGCGAAGTTCTCAATGAGGATGCCCAGGAAGCGCTCCATCGACCCGCAGACGGCGCGGTGGATCATCACCGGCTGCTTCTTCTCCGAATTCTGGTCGATGTAGAACGCGCCGAAGCGCTCCGGCAGGTTGAAGTCGACCTGCGTGGTGCCGCACTGCCATTCGCGGCCGATCGCGTCCCTCAGCGTATATTCGAACTTCGGCCCGTAGAACGCACCCTCGCCCGGCAGGATGCCGGTCTTGATACGGCCGCCGGAACGCTCCTCGATGGTCTTGAGGACCTCGGTCATGACCGATTCAGCACGATCCCACAGGGCGTCCGAACCGACGCGCTTTTCCGGACGGGTCGACAGCTTGACGACGACTTCCTCGAAGCCGAAGTCGTGGTAGACCGACAGGATCAGCTCGTTGATGCGCAGGCATTCGGCCGCCAGCTGCTCATCGGTGCAGAAGACGTGGGCGTCATCCTGCGTGAAGCCGCGCACGCGCATCAGCCCGTGCAACGCGCCGGACGGCTCGTAGCGATGGACGTTGCCGAATTCGGCCAGACGGATCGGCAGCTCGCGATAGGACTTCAACCCGTGCTTGAAGATCTGCACGTGACCCGGGCAGTTCATCGGCTTCAGCGCGAAGACGCGGTTGTCCGCGTCCTCGTCGTCGGGATGCGTCAGGGCATGGGCGGATTTCACCGCGAACATGTTTTCCTGATACCAGCCCCAGTGACCGGAGGTTTCCCACAGCGAGGAATCGAGCACCTGCGGCGCGTTGACTTCCTCATAGGTACCAGCAAGACGACGGCGCATGTAGGACACCAGCGTCTGGAACATGCGCCAGCCCTTGCCGTGCCAGAACACGACGCCGGGACCTTCCTCCTGGAAGTGGAACAGGTCCATCTCGCGGCCCAGCTTGCGGTGGTCGCGCTTCTCGGCCTCTTCGAGGACGTGCAGATAGTTGTCGAGCTCCGACTGCTCGGCCCAGGCAGTGCCGTAGATGCGGGTCAGCATCGGGCGCGTGGAATCGCCACGCCAATAGGCGCCGGCGACCTTCATCAGCTTGAAGGCCGTGCCGATCTGACCCGTCGATGCCATGTGCGGGCCACGGCAGAGATCGAACCAGTCGCCCTGACGGTAGATCTTCAGATCCTGGTCTTCCGGGATCGCGTCGACCAGCTCCACCTTGTAGCCTTCGCCCATCTCGGCGAATGTGTCGCGCGCCTTGTTGCGCGGCCAGATTTCCTTGGTGAAGGCGGCGTTCTGCTGAATGATCTCCTTCATCTTCTTTTCGATCTTCGGCAGATCGTCGGGCGTGAAGGGCCAATCCTCGCGGGTATCCGGGTGGACGCGCTTGAAATCGTAATAGAAGCCGTTCTCGATGACCGGGCCGATGGTCACCTGCGTGCCAGGCCACAGGGTCTGCACGGCTTCGGCCATAACATGGGCCGCGTCGTGGCGGATGAGTTCGAGCGCGCGCGGATCGGTCCGCGTGACGATTTCGATCCTGCCGTCGGTGACGGGATCGGAAAGATCGCGGAGTTCGCCGTCAAGCGCGATCGCAACGGCCTTCTTGGCCAGCGATTTGGAAATCGACTCGGCGACGTCGCGACCGGTCGTGCCGGCGTCGAACGAACGGACGGAGCCATCGGGGAAAGTCAGGGAAACGGACATGGTATCTCCTTAGTCCAGTCCCGCCTACGAATGCGGGTGGTGACAATGGGCGCCGAAGGACGGCGGCGTCGCGTGCGCTTTGGCGGAAAAGACATCTGTCGTTCAAGCGCATCACGAGGCAAGCGGCGGTATAATGGGTAATGGCGAGGTTGTGAAGAGGCCGCGCCCTGCCCTTTTGTTGGCATGGCAGGCCGCTGGAGCAGAGCGAACGCGGCCCGGGGCCAGCCTCTTGATTGCCCTACTTCCCGCGGGCCGACTTGCGCTGAACGACCTTGGCGATCGGCATCGGCATTCCGAGATGGTAGCCCTGCATGGTGTGGACGCCGAGGCGCTTGAGGAGCGCGGCCTGTTCGGCGGTTTCAACGCCTTCCACGAGCACCGTGAAGTTCTGGTGACGCAGCATGGTCACCATGTCCTTCAGGAGATTGAGCCCCTGCTGGTTCTGGCAGTCCTGCAGGAAGGAACGGTCGATCTTGATCACGTCGAACTCGAAGCGGTTCAGCCAGGCAAGGCCGGCGAAACCGGTGCCGAAATCGTCGAGCCAGATGCGCACGCCGAGGTTCCGCAAATGCTGGATGTTCCGGTGCGCCTGGGCATCCTTGTAGATGTCCATGCCTTCCGTCACCTCGAGCGCCAGCGACCGCGCCGGCATGCCGAGCTTCGTCAGGATGTTGGCGACCTGCAGCGGGAACCCGGCCTCGCGCAATTGCACGGCCGATACGTTGACCGATACGAATTCGCCGAGCCCGTGCTCCAGCATGTCGCGGCAGGCCTGCTCGATTGCCCATTCCCCGAGACTGATGATCAGGCCGGTCTGCTCGGCCACCGGAATGAAGACCGGCGGATGGATCGGCGTTCCGTCGAAGTCGCGCAGGCGCATCAGCGTCTCGTGACCACGCAGGATACCCGACTTGACGTCGAAGATCGGCTGATAGACGAGCGAAGCAAGCCCGCGAGAGACGGCAGTCTTCAGAAGCTCGATCAGGTTTCTGCCCGAGGCATCCTCCTCGACACTTTCCGGATCGTAGATCGTGTAGGTGTTGCGCGAGCGGAATTTCGATGCGTAGAGCGCCCGGTCAGCCTGCTGCAGCAGCAGCGACATGTCTTCGACGCCCTGGTCGGTGGTCATCGCCGCGCCTGCACTGATCGTGACGATGTTCAAGGCATCGGTCCGGTCCGGATGCGGGATATTGCGTTCCCGAACGGCGGCGCAGAATGCCTCCGTGACAGTGCGCAGATGGGCCTCGTCGCGAACCCGGCAGATGACGACAAACTCCTCGCCGCCGTGGCGGCCGACGACGCCGTCGAATCGGGTTGCGGTCTCGCTGAGGATATCGCCGAGCGCAACCAGACAGTCGTCGCCGGCGTTGTGGCCGAGACTGTCGTTGTAACGCTTGAAGAAGTCGACATCCATGATGATCATGCCGATATGGCCATAGTCGCCGTAGTCCCGGCGTGACAGGTTGAGGAACTCGCGGTCGATGGCGCGGCGGTTCTTCAAGCCGGTCAGGGGATCGGTTTCGGCGATCTTCTTCAGCTGTTCGCCCTTCTCAAGGGCCGCCTGTTCCTGGATCTGAGCCTGAAGCGAGTGCACAAATGTGTGATAGCGCTCCAGATTGAGGCGCCAGGCCAGATAGAGCGATAGCGACAGTGACGTCAGGAAGAAAACGATGTTGATTGCGCGTCCGTTCAGGTCCGCGTTCATCCAGTAGATCGTCGCGTAGATATAGACTGCGGTGATCGCCACCGACGACACTGCGGCGACCGAAAACCTGAAATTAAAGAACAGGTTGGTGGCGAAAATGAAGATCGTCCCGAAGACCGAATACTGAAACGCCGTCCGCGTGTCGAACGTCGCCAGTTCCAGCAGAAGAAATCCGGTGCCCGCCACGAAAATCGCCAGTGCGGCACCCAGGTGGAGGATATCGAGAGACACGGAGCGCCTGATGCCAAGCTCGAGACTGAAGAGCACGATAGCGGCAAGCAGTACGCGGAACACCACGAGTTCATAGCTGACGTCGGGCAGCAGGAAGATATCGAAGGCGCCGAAGACCACATGGGTCAGCACGGCGGCCCAGAGACCCCAGCGCGCCAGGCGGCGGTTGCTGGCCGAATTCCGCTCAATCAGGATCTTGCGCAGGACCGGGTCCGTTGGCTTCCACCACGGCTGGCCTATCGCTTCTTTCGCACGTCTCGCAATATCGTCACTCATCTGCGTATCAGCTCGACCGGTGGACACAGACCCCGGCGGAGGGCGCGGATCTGTCTAACAATGATCCACTCCCCCTAAATTTTTGGGGCATTTGAACTCAAATTGCTCACAAGATCCCTAAACTCTCGTTAATTTTGGCTGGCGGATTTTAGGCGACCGAATCCGATACAGACAATTTTATGAAATTAACCATTAATTAATCATCTAATAGCGCTGCCCGCAAAAGTTGGTACATTTCTGGCAGGGACAACAGGAACCTGGCCATAATGCGTGCAAAAGAATTTAAGTTTGATATTGACCAGCAAAGCGTAATCACCCCCGAGCTGATGAAGCAGCACAAGCAGAACGAAGCCGAGGCCAAAGCCACCGACAAGGGCGAGTTCAGCGAGCGTGTGCTGGATCTGATGCTCATTCTTCAGATGACCCATCAATCCTTCATCAAGAAGGAGCCGACCGGCCAGATCGTCCATCAACTGGTTCTGCGGCTGCACGAATTGCGCAGTCGCTGCACCCCGGATACCTGGCAAAACCTACTTCCGGTCGCACAATCCCACCCGGTGGCGGAATTCCTGCTCGCCGATCCCTTCACCCGCTGGTCGTTCCAGAAGCCGCGCGGCTATTCGGGCGACGCGAGACTGCTCGACCTTCTCTACAAGCACCCGTCGATCAAGCACCTCGTGGACGAGAGCTCCCCTCTCGGCCAGGAGATCTATGCCTATACCAGCGATTCCAGCAGCTGCGTCGCCGTGCGCGAACGCCGGCTGATTCTGGCCGAGACCGTCGATGCGACAGCCGCACGAACGGAGAATGCCGAAGTTCTGGCCGTTGCCTGCGGACACCTGCGCGAGGCGGAACTGTCGCAGGCCTATGCCAGCGGCAAGCTGAAGCGCTGGGTCGCTCTCGACCAGGATACGCAGAGCCTGGCGACGGTGGCGGAAAACCACGTCGGGACGGCGATCGATGCCATGGCCGGCAGCGTCGCCGGGCTGATTCGTCGCTCATATGCACTCGGTGAGTTCGACCTCGTCTATGCGGCCGGCCTCTACGATTACCTGCCGAAGCACGTCTCCATCCGCCTCAACCAGCGCCTCATGGAGCTGGTAAAGCCGGGCGGCGAATTCCTGTTCGCCAACTTCAGCACTGAAGTCATCCCGGACGGCTACATGGAGACTTTCATGAACTGGCCGCTGATCCTGCGGGACGAGCAGGACATGTGGGACATCGTCAACGGCTCCGTCGACCGCAACCGGGTCGAGGCCGAGGTGTTCTTCGGCGAAAACCGGCATATCATCTACGCCAAGCTGCGCAAGCTCGCCTGATCGTTCGGCTGAGACAAAAGACGCCGGCTTCTGACAGGAAGCCGGCGGTTTTCGTTTATAGGGTAGTCAGGGCAAGCCCACCGGCTTTTCAGTCCACGCCGAGATCGGTGACCTCGACCCGGATGATCTCGCCATTTTCGTCGAAGTGGATGGTTTCCTCGCCACGTCGCACCAGCGGCGCGCCGGTGACGGAATGCGTTGCCCTCAGACGCCAGACCGATTTCGCGCTCCTGTCAGAAAGCCGGTAGACGGCATCATTCTCCGCCACCTGATCCGGATAGGCATTGAAATAGCGCCGGAACGCCGTCATCACATTGACCTTGCCCTCGACATTGCCGGTGCCGCCGGAGAGGTAGACGACGTCGTCGGCGAAGCAGGCGTCGATCACGTCGAAATCGAGGGCGTTGATCGCGGCGTGGAAGCGCTTGAGGTTCTCGACGGGATCAAAAGATGGTTGAGACGACATGTGGGCTCCGTCAATCGTGGACCGGTTTGGAAATATGCCAGTAGCGCCAGGGCGCCCACCATCTGGTGGCCTCGGGCAGTGTGTCGGGTACCGGATCAAAACCATGGGTTCCACCCGGACCGCAGCGCATGAAGCGGAACAGGGCCATGAAACCGCCGGCCCAAAGGCCGTGGCGGGCGACCGCCTCATATCCATATTCGGAGCAGGTCGGCAGATGGCGGCAGGATTGGCCGATGAAACCGGAAAGCGTCAGCTGATAGAGCCGGATCAGGCCCATGCCGAGCAGGCGCCCCGGCGTCTTGGCAAATGGCCCCTGCCAGTTGCGCGATCTTTGGCGTCCACCGTCATGCCGGCCGGAGTGCCCGTCGCACATGCGCTCAGCCTTCGGCGTCGGCCGGCGCCTTCGCCCTGATCTGTTGGATGGCGTCGACAACGGCGTCGAAGGTCAGCATCGTCGAGGCATGCCGGGCCTTGTAGTCCCTGACGGGCAAAAGGAAGCGCATGTCCTCGAACCGTCCGGATGGCCCTTCGCCGCCGGCGGTCAGCATGGCGCGCATGTCGTCGCGTGCCGTCTCGATCTCGTGCACTGTCGCGCCAATGACGTGACGGGCCATGATCGACGACGAAGCCTGACCGAGGGCACAGGCCTTAACCTCGTGCGAAAACTCGCTCACCTCGTCGCCATGCATCTTGATATAGACCTTCACCTTGGAGCCGCAGAGTTTGGAAAATGCCTCGGCCGACGCGTCTGCATCTTCCAAGCGGCCGATGGCAGGAATGTTGCCGGCGAATTCGAGAATTTTGCTGTTGTAGATGTCGTCCATGATGATCCGGTCGGCCGCGAATGACGTACTTGCGATATATATAGTGGGTCCGTTCGGGAAAGAAAAACAGTCTGTGTCGTTTTCAGGCCCTTTTCCTTAACCCGAAGGCTCATATATAAGGGTTACGGCTCATGTGGACCACTGCCTTCCACGATGGGCCTTGATCTGGGAAACCGTGCAGGAAGGCGATGGCGCAATGTGGCGCTGGAGGCCGGAACGCCCCGGGCCCGCCTCAGAAAGTCCATATCTGGCTCGGCCAGTTCGATATATGGTTGATGGCGTGTTGTCCGACAATTGTAGACGTCAGGATCCACCGGAAAACGGACTGGGATCAGGAGACCGCTAGATGGACGCCATTGTCAAAGAATTCTCGCTGCGTGATTCCAGCATGACGCGTCCTTCCCGCGAGGAAGCCGAAGAGGCCGTGCGCACGCTTCTGCGCTGGGCCGGCGAGGACCCGACCCGCGAAGGCCTGCTCGATACGCCGAGCCGTGTCGTCAAAGCCTATGGGGAGCTGTTCGGCGGATACAACGAGGATATCGAGGATGTTCTCGGCCGGACCTTCGAGGAGGTCGGTGGCTATGACGACATCGTCCTCATCAAGGATATCCCGTTCTTCTCGCACTGCGAACACCACATGGTGCCGATCATCGGCAAGGCGCATGTCGCCTATCTGCCTGCCGGCCGTGTGCTTGGCCTGTCGAAGATTGCCCGCGTGGTCGACATTTTCGCCCGCCGCCTGCAGACGCAGGAAACGATGACGGCGCAGATCGCCACGGCGATCGACCAGTCTCTCGGACCGCGCGGCGTTGCCGTGATGATCGAGGCCGAGCACATGTGCATGGCGATGCGCGGCATCCGCAAGCAGGGCTCGACGACCATCACCACGACCTTCCTGGGTGCATTCAAGGACGAAGCCCATGAGCAGGTCCGTTTCATGACCATGCTGCGCGGCCGCTAGGCCACGACCGGGGATTACGCAAACATGCCTATGACATTTGCTCCGCCGTCGAAGGACAAGGCGGATTGGGAAATCGTGACGGACTTCACGCCGCGGTTCGACGCCAACGGACTGATCACCGCCGTCGTCACCGACGCTGCGGATGGAATGCTGCTGATGGTCGCCCACATGAATGCCGAATCCCTGGCGCTGACCATTGAGACGGGCGTGGCACATTATTACAGCCGCTCGCGCAACAGCCTCTGGAAAAAGGGCGAGACATCCGGCAATCTGCAGCAGGTGCGTGAAATCCTCACCGATTGCGACCAGGACGCGATCTGGCTGAAAGTGTCCGTATCCGGCCATGATGCGACATGCCACACCGGCCGCAGAACCTGTTTCTATCGGTCGGTGGAACAAAGCGAAGGCGGCGCACATTTGGTCTTCAGCGAAGAGAAGCCGCGGTTTGATCCCAAGGACGTTTACGACGCCTGACCGCATCCACAGGCTTCCGGCCCGAGAGGCTGCACACCGAGCGGTCATTTGCCGCAATTGTGCTCAGCTCCCGTGGCCCTAAATGGTTTGGTAACCTATAACTGCATTTAATGGGCTTCTTGGGAGAGTTCAGCAGGAAGGAAGGGTCGGACATGCTGGACTGGAATTTCAGACACCGTCATTCCTCCGACGCCGCTCTCGGGCAGGCCCTGCCTCCGGAAAGCGCCATGAAGACGCCCCATATTGCGACACCCGAACCCAGAAAATCGAAGATCGCACTCGCGCTTGGCGGCGGCGCTGCTCGCGGCTGGGCCCATATCGGCGTGTTGCGAGCCCTCGACGAGGCCGGCATTCAGGTCGGCATGATCGCCGGCACCTCCATCGGCGCGCTGGTGGGCGGATGCTACCTCGCCGGAAAGCTTGATGAGCTGGAAGACTTCGCCCGGTCGCTGACCATGCGCCGGATCGCCAGCCTGCTCGATCTGACGATCGGCGGCGGCGGCCTGTTCGCCGGCATGCGGCTGACCAAACGCATGCAGGAACACCTGCACGGCATCATGATCGAGGACATGGACCGGCCCTTCGTTGCCGTCGCCTCGGAACTCAACACCGGTCACGAAGTGTGGATCACCGCCGGCTCGCTGATTACCGCGATCCGTGCGTCCTACGCCCTGCCCGGCATTTTCGAGCCGATCCATTGCAACGGCCGCACGCTGGTCGACGGTGCGCTGGTCAATCCGGTGCCGGTCACCGTCTGCCGCGCCTACGAGCAGCCGCTCGTCGTCGCCGTCAACCTGCATTACGACATCTACGGGCGCTCGGCGGTCGTCAAGCACAATGCCAGCACGCAGGAGCCGGAAGAACTGCCATCGCATCACGACACCGGCGGCCGTCTCGGGCTCACCCGGGTCATGGTGCAGGCGTTCAACATCATTCAGGATCGCATTTCACGTGCAAGGCTTGCCGGCGATCCGCCGGACCTCGCGCTCCAGCCCCGCCTGAGCGATATCGGACTGTCCGAATTCCATCGCGCCGCCGAAGCCATCCAGCGCGGCTACGAAGAGACGAAGGCGAGGATCGCCGACCTGCACCGGCTGCAGGAAGTCTTTGCGGCGGGCATGATCCACACCCGCCTCTGATATCATTCACCGAAAAGCGCCGGGACGCTTGGCGTCAGCCGGCGATATAGGCCTTGATTTCCTGGGCTTCCATTTCGATCGCCCGGATATGGTTCTTCACCACGTCACCGATGGATATGATGCCGGCAAGCTTGCCATCGTGCTCGACCGGCGCGTGACGGAACCTGCGGCTGGTCATCACCTCCATCAACTGGTCGACGGTGGTGTCTTCGCGACAGGCATAGACATTGGATGTCATGTAGGCCGACACCGGATTGCCGAGGCTTTCCGGGCCATCCTTGGCGACCGCCCGTGCAAGGTCGCGCTCGGTGAAGATGCCGGCGATGGTTTCGCCGGGTCCGAGGATCACCGTGCCGCCGATCTTGTTCTCATGGAGAATTTTGGCTGCATCCAAGAGGCTCGCCGTCGACGCAATGGTTATGACGTTGCGGCCCTTTTCATTCAGAATGGCTTTCACTGATACAGACATGCTTTCCTCCTTCTTGCCAGAGCGGCGGATGCATGACATCGCCGCCCGGGCACCACCCGTGACCGAATGCCGCAGAATGCGGATGGGTGAATGGTGCCAGCCGGTTGAAGGGATAGCAATATCCCGCGTGACTATAATTCCGCGGAAAGCCGGGCCGGCCGGCGCGGATCGAAGAGGTCGAGGAGAATGAAACCGAACAGGAAGCCGCCGATATGGGCTTCCCAGGCAATGCTCTGCCCCTCCATCCCGGCAAAGGGAATGCCGAAGGCGAACAACAGATTGCCCGCGAGCCAGGCGACGATGAAGATGAAGGCCGTCCGGTTGCGCAGGGCCTCCATCATTGTCATCCGCGGATTGAGGTGCACATCGGCGCTGCGCAGACCCCTGCCCTCGGCAAACACGAATCGGCAGGCAGCACCCATCAGCGCCGACACGGAACCGGAAGCGCCGATCAGCAGGCTAGGCTCGCCCCAATGCAGTCCCATGAAGAATAATGCGGACGCGGCGGCGCTCAGGACCCAGAAGACAACAAAGCGCGCGGGGCCGATCCTCAAGGCGACCGGAGAGCCGAAGGCCGCCAGCCACAGGCTGTTGAAGACCAGATGACTGATGCCGCCATGCAGCAGAGAATAGGTCACCGGCGTCCACAGCCAGGCAAGGTCCGTCATGCCGAGCGCATAGGCGCAACGCGCCGGAATGAAACCGAAATTGATATAGACACGATCGTTCAATTCAGCGGAGAGCAGATAGGTCTGGATCAGATAGATCGCCGCCAGGCCGAAAATGAAGATCAGGATCACGGTCGGCAGATTGAATATCGGCGCGCGGTCGTCGGGACCTTCGGGCCCGGGCTCGGCATGTGGCTGCTTGCGCAACGTTTCTTCCATCTGAATTCCTGTACCGACACCCTGCAATGATGACCTGCATATAGGTCCGGGCGCGCACCGGTCAAAGAAAAACCGTCCAGCCATGCGGCTGGACGGTTGCGAGCCCCCAAATTTCCCGTGCCCGACATAATCTAGTGTGCTGTGAAGACCAGGTCTTCCATGACGGGAAGCATTGCCTCCCGAAATGCGTTGATAGACTTTTGTCCCACAGGGCGACGGCCGGCGCAATCGAAAGCAAAAATTAACCTTAATTCCGGCGCTTGGCACGGTTTTCGCTCCACCTGAATCCAGCGGGCGATTTTTGCCCGAGTTTGACCCGAAACGGGACAAGGCCCCCTATGGATAACAAGGTTAGCATTGAGATCTATCAATATTGGAACAGGCTGCGCGGACAGGACGCCGCACCGAGCCGCAAGCAGATTGTCCCCTCGCAGATCGCATCCGTTCTGCCGGACCTGTTTATTCTCGAAGACGTTGCCGGCGGAACGCCGCTCTTTCGTCTGGCGGGCACGCGAATCTGTGAGATGTTCGGGCACGAGCTTCACGGCCGCCCTTTCTCCGCCCTGTGGAACGGCGACAATGTCAGGAATCCCGGAGAGGTCGCGTCCACCGTCATCCGCTCGGCGACACCCGTCCTTTTGACGGCAGGCGGCTATTCATACACGAAAGAGACTGATCTGACGCTGGAGATCACGCTGCTCCCCTTGCGCACCGTCGGCGACGGATGCGACCGGGCGCTCGGCTCCATGTCCGTGATCGGCCCGCGAAAGGCCATGCATGCAAGCGTGCTGGACTTCCTGACGCTCGACCGGATCGCGGAGATCGTCGACCTCCAGCCCGTCGAAGCCGACACCGCGCCAACCCTGCCCGGCCTGGCCCGCCTCGAGCATACAGGCGTGCGTCGCATCCAGACAGGACCGTTGTTCGGGCAGGATTGAACCAGAGGGTTTCAAGAGTTGCGCCAGTTTGGGCTCGGTAAACCGCAGCATTGCGCCGAGGGCGTTGCTCATTGGATAAATTTGATGTCGGCGACAAACCTTCTGTTAATGGAATCGGCAGTATTTTCCACTTGTAGAAACGTCAGAAGATCGATGACAGATGTATTCCTTTCAGCCTGCACAAGCGGTCAGAACTGGCGGCACCGAACAGAGCCGCAGTTTTCAGCGCGTTACGGTCAATATTCGCGGCCGGCTGATGCTTTCCAACTATGAGGAATACGACTGCGCCGTCACTGAAATGTCTCCCGGCGATCTTTGCATTCTCTGCGGCGGCCTGCCCCGACTGAATGAGCGCGTCATCGCCTATCTGGATCACATCGGCCGTATCGAAGGCCGCGTGCTCGAGTTCATCAAGGATGGCTTCGTGCTGTCGATCAGCGCCACGGGCCGCAAGCGTGAGAAGCTGGCGGCGCAGCTGACCTGGATCGCCAACAAGCATGAACTCGGTCTTCCCGAAGACCGCCGCCATGACCGACTGACGCCGCGCCACTCGCGCACGGAGCTGCTGCTGGAAGAAGACGGTCGCCGTTTCGAATGCAACATCATGGACCTTTCGCTGTCCGGCGCCGCCGTCGACATCGAGTTCCGTCCGCCGATCGACACCGCCGTGCAGATCGGCAATATCCGCGGCCGTATCGTCCGCCACTTCAAGGAAGGCGTCGCCGTCGAGTTCACGGCAAAGCAGACGCACGAGTCCCTCCGCGCCTTCCTCTGATCCACCTTCGCCGCCATTCAGTGCCCTGCCAGCGCAAGCACGCGCGCGTTCACGTCAGGCGACATTCGTGCCGATGCATTGAATAACATCGTCGTCGCACAGCCTCATGCCAGGCCCGACCTCGGCCGCGCCCTTCACTCTTTGGCGCACGAACAGCGATATCCCTGAACTGGAAAGCCTTCATTAAGGACGTTTGTACGGACCGAATTGTTTTCCGCGACGGATTCTCGCGCTCCGGCACGACATTTTCGACTTCAAGCCAGGTGTCACGAAGTGGCACAGCGTGCTCCTACCGGCTCGATGTCGTTGGCCCCGGCGTCAGTCCATGCCGGCGAGAATCGCAACGTGGCGTGAATTTTCACATCAATTCAATGACATGCCGGGGCCTTCCAGACGGACTGCCGACACCGGTAAAATTTGATGCAAATTCGATGAGAATTCACCTTAAATACAGGGCAAATTTGAACGGCATTTTAGTCGAGTTTTCAGCGCATTTGACTCTATTAAGCTCTTAATTTTACTGCGGAATTTTGCGAGCGATAAAAATCTGTGTGGCACTGTTTTCTCCGTAAACGGGGAGAATAAAAATGACGAAAGCCACACAAGGGAAGTTGAGTGTCCTGTCGTTCATTCTGACACTTGCGACAGCCGGAATCGCCCAGGCGATGCCAGCCAACATGCTGACCACCGGCGCCACCAATCCGCCGATCGGCCATTACGAATTCTGCAAGAGTCATGGCAACGAGTGCAAGCCGCACGGCCGCGATCCTGGACCCATGCTGCTGACCGAAAGCACCTGGAAGGAAATCCTGCAGGTCAATTACACCGTCAACACGCAGATCCAGCCGATGACGGACGAGGAAATCTACGGTGTCGAGGAACGCTGGGCCTACCCGACCACGGTTGGCGACTGCGAGGATTTCGTCCTGTTGAAGCGGAAGATGCTGATGCAGGCGGGCATATCGGAAGACGACCTGCTGATCACCGTCGTGCTGCAGCCGAATGGTGAAGGCCATGCCGTGCTGACCGTCCGGACGGACCGCGGCGACTTCATTCTCGACAACATGCGCAACAAGGTCCTGCTCTGGTCCGACACCGAATACACGTTCATCAAGCGTCAGGCCTCCGACAATCCGGGCCGCTGGGTGCGCCTGCAGGACGGCCGCGCAACGCTGGTGGGCTCGGTCAAGAATTAACGGTGACGTCGGATTGGTCGAAGCAACCGATCCGACATTGCCAGGAAAAGGCCCGGTCACCCCCCGCACCCCGTCCCCGACCGGAGCCCAGAGCCGATCCCGCTTCCCCGGGGTCGGCTCACTCTTTTAAGCCAGAGCCATCTCGGTCGGGAGAGCACGACGTCGGCCACCGCGGTGAAGCCCGACAGGACGAGCGTGCCATAGCAGAGCGACCAGAGAGCCGTCAGCGCATAGAGCACAGCGAGCTCGATGCCATACTCCCATCCCTTTCCCTGAAAGCGCCTCGTTTGCTCCCACAGGATCGCGGGGCCGGCTACAAGCGCCAGCATCCAAGGCAGCAACCTTCGCTCGATGCGGAATCCCTCCTGCCGCTGGACAGGCCAACGGGCCGCGAGATGATGGCGGGTTATATCCATCAGAGCGATCGACAAGATGAAGCCGAGGGCGGCGGCCATGGCGAAGCCTGCAAAGTTCATCGAATTTTAACCATAAAACAGGACTGTTCAGGTTCAGTGCTGCAAGTGGCGTGCCGCAGTCCTCCGTACCGACCTGATAAAGATGTCCGTCCATCCATTCCGTTGGCCGGATGCAACAAACGGAAGCCTAGATGTCCATCCCGTCAGCCGAAGACGAACGGCAACTGCCGCTGCTGTCCAACCGCTTTCTCTATCGCGTGACCGGGACGATTGCCGTCGTGGCGGCATTTACCGCGCTCATCAGCCTGGCGGGTCACTGGCTTGGCCGCGAGCTGAGCGCCGTTGGGCACACGGACAGTCAAGAGACGGTCTCCATCGCGATCGGGCGCGACCGGCTGGCCATTCCGGAGAACGAAATACGCTTTGCGCGCCAGCGCGTTTCCGGCGCCGCCGACAGCGTCGACCTCTATCTGAGCTGGCCGGCCATGAAGGGTTACACCACCGCCTCGGCACAGACCTTCACCAATATAGAGAAGTCCAACAATCTGATTTTCCTGCAGATTTCGCAAGCAACCATGTCGCGGGACATGTCCGGCCGGCTTGAGCCGATCTACCGGCAGCTCTTCGAGGGAGAACCGCAGGCCGGCCCGAACGGCCTGACACTGCACCATTTCAAGCAGGCAAGCGGCTACGGCAACGAAGTGATGCTGACCTTTGCCATGGCCAACCAGGCGGACTATGCCGTGCGCTGTATCCTGCCGAACGACCCGGCTGCCGCAACCAGCGGCGACTGCCAGCGCGATATCGCGATCGGCCAGGATCTCAGCATTCTCTACCGCTTTTCCAGCGCCCGCCTTCAGGACTGGCAGGCGCTTGATGCTGCCGTGCGGAGCCATGTGACGGCCCTGCTGGCGCGGAAGTAAGGCCAGGCCCGACCAACCTCCCTTCCCTCAAAAGCTCAAAAAAAAGGAAACCTATTGTTCATTATAAACGGATTGGTAACGGGACGGGGATAGCATCCTTAACAGTTTTCACCGCTCCAAAACGAGACGGCAATCAAACCCAAAACGACAAGAGTGTATCCGTGCAGAGCGTCCGCTTTTCAAGTTTCCGTACCTTTTTCTCCCGCTCCTCCCTTCGCAATTTGGCTATTGCGCTTTTCTCGTTGACCACCCTTTTAGCCGCTTCGCATACCTCTGCTGCGGCTGCGCAATATGCGGGCATCGTCATCGATGCGAAGACGGGACAGGTGCTCTACAGCAGCGATCCGGACGGACGCCGGTATCCCGCCTCGCTCACCAAGATGATGACGCTCTACCTGACCTTCGAGGCGCTGGAAGCAGGTCGCATGTCGCTCGACTCCTCGATTCCGGTGTCGTCTCATGCTGCCTCGGAACCGCCCTCCAAGCTCGGTGTGCCGGCCGGCCGCACCATCACCGTGCGCCAGGCGATCCAGTCGCTGGTCACGCGCTCGGCCAACGACATGGCGACCGCCCTTGGCGAATATCTTGGCGGCTCGGAGACCGGTTTTGCCCGGATGATGACCAACAAGGCCCGTTCGCTCGGCATGACGCGCACCGTCTACCGTAATGCCAACGGACTTCCGGACACGCAGCAGTACACGACGGCGCGTGACCAGGCGATCCTCGGCATCGCGCTGCGCCAGCACTTCCCGCAGTATTACGACTTCTTCTCGACCCGGTCGTTCAAATACGGCAACCAGACCATCGGCAACCACAATCGCCTGCTCGGCAAGGTGCGTGGTGTCGACGGCATCAAGACCGGCTACACCCGCGCCTCTGGCTTCAATCTCGCCACGTCCGCCGAAGTCGGCAACCGTTCGATCGTCGGCGTCGTCCTCGGCGGCACCTCCGGTGCATCCCGCGACGCCAAGATGCGCCAGCTGGTCGAGGCCTACCTGCCGAAGGCCAAGAGCACTTCGCGTGTCAGCTATATCATCCCGCGCGCCGGCACGAATGCCGTTGCCATGCGCAAGCTGGATCGTCTTGACGACGCTGTTCCGGTTCCGCAGCAGCGCTACGACGTCGAAGTCGCCTCGAACGCCTATGCTCCGCCGATCCCGCAAGACCGCGCCGTCTCCGCGATCAGCAGCGGCCTCGTCGAGGAAACCACGGACGAAGAGGAAGTCGCGGACGTCGTTCCCGCACCTGCCCCGGTTCCGGCACACGAAGACACCAAGCCCAACGCGGTCGACCATCTCCAGACTGCATCCACGACGACACCCTCTGGCTGGGTCATTCAGGTCGGCACGTCGCCCGACCGGGACCTCGCCCTCGGTCTCCTGCACAAAGCGCAGGCCAAAGGCGGCAAGGTATTGCGTTCCGCCACCCCATTCACCGTTGCCTTCGAGAACAGCGGGCAAAAGGTCTATCGCGCACGTTTCGGCGGCTTTTCCGGCCAGACGAGCGCAGTCAATGCATGCCGCAGCCTGAAGCGGGCGGGCATCGGATGCTGGGCATCCCAGCAGTAGCAATCGCACGCCGCAAGGCGTCCGTCGCGGCCCGCATGGTCACCGCGAGAAGAATTGGAATGGGGCCTGTCCGGGTCTTGTATCGGCCCTTGGCCCCGTTCCGGAATGTGTGCGGCATTCGCTTAGCGGATGCCTCCTCGGTCAAGTATTGAGTAGCGAGGTTTGTTATGGCTCTGAACGAAAACAGCGCGGGTGACGACATCATCCAGACGGACGAGCGGAAGGCGAAACGCCCCGGGCTTCACCCCCTTCACGAAGCGGCGATGCGGATTGCCGATCTCGGCTTTACCCGTCGGGACAAGACCAAGGAGCTTGTGTCGGCCCTTCTGAGCCACGGCGCGCGCGCCTGGCGCAGTTCCCAGCCGCCCGCCCACATGCATCTGCATCTGGCGAATTACAGCGGCCGCTGCCCGGTCTACCTGAAACTTCGTTGACTTAAGCCGGCGGGCGCCAAGCCCGTCGCTTCCCTCGCCCGGCCTTCAGAGCAGACCGAGTTCCGAGAGTTCACGTGCGAGATCTGCCGGCATGTCGGCATCGGCGCCGCCAATCCCTTTCAGGTCCGGCGGCGCATCCTCGGGGCGCAGATATCTCCAGCCCTGAAAGGCCCGCCGCGGCTGCGGCGCGGTTTCGATTACCTCCGGTCCCAGCATCAGACGGCATCGTCCAATTCCATCGACATCGGTGAAGGTTTCGATCCCGATGATCATCTGCCGGGCCAGCACCTGCCCCTTGATCACCCAATAGAGCGAACCGCCGTCGAGTATCTCGTCGGCCTTCTTCGGCACCATCCGGGTCGTGTGAACGCTATGCGGCTCCAGGCCGGCGGCAATCGCCGTCATGGCCCGGTCCGCGACCCATTCCTTCAGGTCATCGACGCTGTCGGCGCCGACGCAGAGTTTGATCATATGGAGGCTCATGTCCCCTTGAAACGCTCAAGCGCGGTAAAGGTCAAGCGCGGACATGTCGCAGCGACCGATGATGCCCTCAGCATTCCACAACATTGACCGCAAGACCGCCGGTGGAGGTCTCCTTGTACTTCTCGCTCATATCGTTGCCGGTCTGGCGCATGGTCTCGATGCAGGCGTCCAGCGGCACGAAGTGCTGACCGTCGCCCTTGACGGCGAGAGACGCGGCAGTGACCGCCTTGACCGCACCAAGGGCGTTGCGCTCGATGCACGGGACCTGCACGAGGCCGGCGACGGGATCACAGGTCATGCCGAGGTGATGCTCCAGTGCGATCTCGGCGGCATTCTCGATCTGCTCCGGCGAGCCGCCCATGACCGCCGCAAGCCCGGCGGCCGCCATCGCGGAGGCGGAGCCCACCTCGCCCTGACAGCCGACCTCGGCGCCGGAGATAGACGCATTGTGCTTTATGATGCCGCCGATCGCCGCCGCCGTCAGCAGGAAGTCGCGGATGCCTTGAGCATCGGCGTCTTCGTGAAAATGCTCGTAGTAGCGGATCGTCGCCGGCACGACGCCGGCTGCCCCATTCGTCGGCGAGGTCACCACGCGACCGCCGGCGGCATTCTCCTCGTTGACCGCCATGGCGTAGACGCTGAGCCAGTCATTGGCGAGAAGCGGGTTCAGGCGATTCGAGCGCCAATCGCTGACGAGCTTGTCGTGGATGCCCTTCGCACGGCGGCGGACCTTGAGCCCGCCGGGCATGATCCCCTCCTTCTGCAGGCCGCGTTCGATGCAGCTACGCATGGCGCCCCATATACGGTCGAGGCCGGCGTCGAGCTCCTCTGCGCTCATCACCGCCTCCTCGTTCGCACGCTTCATCTGGGCGATCGTCAGGCCGGAGGCGTGGGCCATGTCGAGCATCTGCTTGGCGCTGGCGAAGGGATAGGGAATTTTCACGTCGCTCTTCGGCGTCTTCTGCCGGCGCATGGCGTCGAGCTCCGTGTCGGTCACGACAAAGCCGCCGCCGATCGAATAATAGATGCGCTTCAGGATCAGTCGGCCATCCTGGTCGAGACCGCTGATGGTCATGCCGTTGGCGTGGCCGGCAAGCGGCTGCTTGCGATCGAAGACGAGATCGGTATCGGGCTGGAACTGGTAGCTCGGATGCCCGGGCGGCGAGATGTGGCCGCTCCTTTGCACCGCCTCGACCAGTTCGTCCATCTTTTCCGGATCGACCGTATCGGGGCGCTCGCCGACAAGGCCGAGGATCACGGCGCGGTCGGTGGCATGGCCAACGCCGGTATAGGCGAGCGAACCATGCAGGCTCACCCGAATGGCCGAGACATGCGCGCCGGCGGGTCGCGGCCATTCATCCGACAGGATCAGGTCCAGAAAGCGGTTGGCCGCCGACATCGGCCCCATCGTGTGCGAACTGGACGGACCGATCCCGATCTTGAAGACGTCGAATACGGAAAGAAACATGCGTGGCCTGCCGGGTTTGGGACTATCTGACGCGAGCTTACGCGAACATCAGCTGAAAGCGACAGCAATCGCACGCCATTCCATGGCACAGCTACGACATGAAATGACCGGGGACCCAGGGCTGGATGCAAAAACAGCGTGGCTTGGGTCGGCCACGCTGTCTTTAAAACTTTCTTGTCTCGGGATCGGCTCAGATGCTGCCGAAGAGATAAGCTATCGCGAGAATTCCGACAAAGCCCATCACTGCGCGAATAGTGACGCCCCAGCAAGACTTCCGAATGGTGTCTTCCATAATGACTCCAGATTGTTCCGCATCTTCCGCGACAGGCGCTGTTGCCCGTCTGCTATGGCGATCATTTATTAAATTCCGTTAAGCTTCGCAATCGCAAAAAATGGCGAATCCAAGGCGATTTGCGCAAGCCTGTCATGCAACTGTCGCATAACTCATTGAGTTCAATCAGATTTGAAGCGTCCCGATTCGGCACAAGAGCATTTTTCACTGGTCACAATTTGTGCCAACCTCCTAACGCCGCTTAACCATAAGCGGGCCTCATCCGGCCGCGCGACCGACGGCAGAGAATCAGCTAGACAAGGGACATGACGCCAGCCGACTATTTTTCCCTGCTGCTCTTTCTGGGCCTTTGGGTGTTCTTCTCCCTGGCCACCAGCGGAACGCGGCTGATCAAGCGCAAGAGCCTCAGCCAGGCGGTCGCCGATCATCGCCGCCGCTGGATCCTGCATTCACTCAAGCGCGACCTGAAGATGATCGACACGCAGATCATGGCGGGCCTGCAGAACGGCACGGCGTTTTTCGCCTCGACCTCGATCTTCGCCATGGGCGGCTGCTTCGCCCTGCTCGGCGCCACGGACCAGGCCGACGCGATCTTCCGCGACCTGCCCTATTTCTTCCATGGCGGCCGGCCGATCTTCGAACTGAAGGCCGGTGGGCTGGCGGTCATTTTCGGCTATGCCTTCTTCAAGTTCGGCTGGGCCTACCGGCTCTTCAACTACTGCACCATCCTGTTCGGCGGCCTGCCGATGTCGAAGGAGGCGGAAGCCGATCCGGAGGCGGCCGCACTCGCGGCCGACAAGGTGGCCCGGATCAACATCCTTGCAGGCCGGCACTTCAACGCCGGACTTCGCGCCATCTTCCTGTCGATCGGCTATCTCGGCTGGTTCATCCACCCATACGTCTTCATCGCGACGACGCTGTTCGTGATGGCGATCCTCACCCGCCGGCAATATTTCTCGCATGCGCGGGCGATCCTGATCGAGGAGATCCCGCCATCAAAAGGCCATGCTCTCCCCCTTGATAGGCCGCGCTCCGATGAGGAGCGGAACCAGCTGATCTGAACGGAAAGAAAAGCACCATGGCGACTGCCCTGGACGGCGCTCCCACGACCACTCCCACCAGGGGGCGCTTCGGCAGCCTCGACATGCTGCGCGGCATCGCGCTCCTGGCAATGGCGAGCTATCACTTCTCCTGGGATCTCGAATTCTTCGGCTATCTGGAACCGGGGACGGTCGCGCATGGGCTGTTCAAGGATTATGCACGGCTGATCGCTGGCACCTTCATCCTGCTGGCCGGGATCGGGCTGGTGCTCGCCCACCGCAACGGCATCCGCTGGCCGGGCTTCTGGCGGCGCTTCGCGATGATCGTGGCGGCCGCCGCCGTCATCTCGATCGCCACATATTTCATCTTTCCTGACGCGTGGATCTTCTTCGGCATCCTGCATTCGATCGCCGCCATGAGCCTGATCGGGCTTCTGTTCCTGAGGGTGCCGTCGGTCGTGCTTTTCCTTCTGGCGGCGGCCTCGCTCGCCGCGCCCTATTATCTGAAGACGCCGGCACTCGATGCCTGGTATTTCTGGTGGACCGGCTTGCAGACCGTGGTCCCGCATTCCAACGACTATGTGCCGCTGTTCCCCTGGCTCGGGCCGTTCCTCGCGGGAATCGGCATCGGCAAGCTCATCGTTGCCTTCGGCGTCCCGGAACCTCTCAGCCGGCCGGCCGGGCCGCGAAACGTGCTGGCGTTCGCCGGCCGCCACAGCCTCAGCTTCTACCTGCTGCATCAGCCGGTGCTGATCGGCGTCGCCTATGTCCTGTCGTTGGTCGTTCCGCCGGCGGCCGCAGATCCGGTCGTCGGCTATGTGAAATCCTGCCAGGCGTCCTGCAGCGCCAACAACGACGCGAAGTTCTGCCAAACCTTCTGTGGCTGCACGGTGAACCGCATGCTCGAACAAAACCTGTTCACAGAGTTCACGACCGGCAAAATCGACGCCAAGGACCAAAGGATTGCCACAATCGCCAACGAATGCAGCCTGGTGCAAGAATAAGGGTTCACCTTCAGCATCATGAACGCATATCGTATCAAGCCGCTCCGCTTTCCGTGGGCTCCGGTCTACTATCTGGCCGCAGGCCTTACGGCCGCCGGCTGTGGCGCGTTCCTGCCGGTTTCCAGCCTCGAGCACGGGCACATGCTGGCCATGTCGGCCGGCCTTGTCCTGGCGCTTGTGGGTGTTGCTCTCGTCATCTGGGCGATCGGCGTCCTGCTCAGCCATCGCACGCCCGTGCTACCGATTGCCAGCGCCCGCCATCTGGTGACATGCGGTCCGTTCCGCATCAGCCGCAACCCGATCTACCTGGGTTACACGCTCGTGCTGGCCGCGCTGGCTCTCGCGACGGACAATGCGTGGTTCGCTGTCTTCGGCTTCGCCGCCGCGGTCGCGACCAACCTGGTGGCGGTCAAGGCCGAGGAAAAGCATCTGCTCGCCCGGTTCGGAATCGAATTCGAGCGGTACTGCCAGCGAACCCGCCGTTGGATCTGAACCCTTTTTGGGAAAGCCCCCGGCCCGTCGTGGAGCCGACGGATGGGCTCAGGTGCCCACGCCGATTTCTGCCAAGCGCGTCAGGCACGCTTCCTCGACGGCGTCGAGTTCGGCAAGCGTCTCCTCGATGTCCTTGCGCTTCTGGCGCAGGTCATCGCGCTTCTCGTCGACACGCTCCATCAGCAGTCGAAGCTGACCCGCCTCGCCCGGCGGTTCCTTGTAGACCTGGATGATCTGCCGGATTTCGGCGATGGTGAAGCCGATGCGTCGGCCGCGCAGGATTTCCTGAATGAGACGACGATCCGCCGCCCGGAACAGGCGGGTCCTGCCGCGTCGCTCGGGGTGAATGAGACCTTCGTCTTCATAGAAACGCAAGGTACGCGTCGAAACCCCGAATTCGCGCGTAAGCTCGGTTATGCTGTAGTACTTTTCCACTTTAGTCCGCCCTTCAAGTCAGACGGACATTTTATTGACTTTTACGTAATAGTCAATTTTTGCGGCGGTGACGCTATATGCCAAACCCGAACCACCAGCTCGCCAGTCCGAGGAAGGCGAAGAAACCGGTGACGTCGGTGACCGTGGTGACGAACACCGACGATGCGATGGCGGGATCGGCGCCGAGCTTGTCCAGAAGCAGCGGCAGCAGGATCCCGGCCATGGCGGCGGCCATCATGTTGATGATCATCGCCGCGGCGATCACCCCGCCCAACTGCGGATTGCCGAACCAGAAGCCGGCGGCCAAACCGATGAGGATGGCGAAGAGAATGCCGTTTGCCAGACCGACCCCGGCCTCTCTTCGGATGATGCGGCCGGCATTGTAGATATCGAGATCCCGGGTCGCAAGCGCCCGAACCGTGACGGTCATCGTCTGCGTGCCGGCATTGCCGCCCATGGAAGCGACGATCGGCATCAGCACGGCCAGCGCGATCATCTTCTCGATCGAGGCGTCGAACAGGCCGATGACGGAGGCCGACAGCATCGCCGTGCCCAGATTGATCAGCAGCCAGAGGAAGCGGGAGCGCACCGTGGAGGCGACATTGTCCGACAGCTCTTCGTCGCCGACGCCGCCCATGCGCTTGATGTCTTCTTCGGCTTCCTCGTGGATCATGTCGACGACGTCGTCGATGGTCAGGACGCCGACCAGACGACCGTTCTCGTCGGTGACGGCAGCCGAGAGCAAGTCGTACTGTTCGAAGAGTTGCGCGGCCTCTTCCTGGTCCATCTCGGCCGGAATCGGATGGTTGGTGTCGCGCATGATGTCGTCGACCTTGGTCTGCCGCTTGGCACGCAGAATACGGTCGAGATCGACGGCGCCGAGCAGCTTGAAGGTCGGATCGACGACGAAGATCTGGGTAAAGCTTTCCGGAAGGTCTTCGTCCTCGCGCATGTAGTCGATGGTCTGGCCGACGGTCCAGAACGGCGGCACGGCGACGAACTCCGTCTGCATCCGGCGGCCGGCCGAGCTCTCCGGATAATCGAGCGCGCGGCGCAGGCGGACCCGTTCTGTGAACGGCAGCTTGGAGAGAATCTCCTCCCGATCCTCGTCGTCGAGGTCTTCGAGAATGAAGACGGCGTCGTCCGAATCGAGTTCGGTGATGGCGGCCGCCACCTTGTCGTTCGGCAGCTGCTCGACGATCTCGAGGCGGATGGCTTCGTCGACCTCCGTCAGCGCGGTCATGTCGAACTCGTCGCCGAGCAGATGGACCAGCGCCAGACGCTGTTCGGACATCAGGGATTCGAGAAGATCGCCAAGTTCGGATTCGTGAAGTGACACGACATGCTGGCGAAGGTACAAAAGATCGCGGTCGGCAATGGCGGCGCCGACCATGGCGAGGAAGTCGGAGCGAATCGAGCCGTCCTCGTCATAGATGTCTTCCTGCTCGATATCGGCAGGGCGCTCGCGGATGTCTTCGTCGGTATCTGTCATATGCCGGCTGTCTCCGCAATTCCTACGCAGCCGCCTCGCCCGGTTTCCCTCAAGGCAATGGTGGCTGAAAACCCAATGTCAACAAGACGATAAAAAGACTGCGCAGCGTCCGCGCCAAGCCCCCTTTAACTTTGCTAACCCATTAGAATGGGAACGTCCACCTTTGTTGATGGTTCCCTTGCAAATTGCCTTGACCCGGCAAAGTCTGGCTCTAGAACGATCCCAATTCCGACCTGCAGGAGCCGTCATGGCCGTCAGACAGATCCTTGCCTTCCCCGACCCGTTGCTCGAACGCAAGGCCGAAACCGTCACTGAATTTGACGATAAGCTCAAGCAACTTGCGGACGATCTACTCGACACGATGCGGGCAGCGCCGGGCGTCGGAATCACGGCGCCGCATATTGGCGTCCTGCAGCGGCTGACGGTGATCGAACTCGAACGCAACGCATCGGCTATGGTCCTGGTCAATCCCGAGATCATCGACGCATCGGCCGAACAGTCGACCCACGACGAAGGCAGCGTCTCCATGCCGGGCGCCATCGCGCCGGTCACGCGCCCGAAGACGATTCGCGTGCGCTACCAGACGCTGGCCGGGGACGTTAAAGAGGAGGATGCCGACGGCTTCCTCGCGACCTGCATCCAGCACGAGGTCGATCAGCTGGACGGCATCTTCTGGCTGAGACGTCTGTCCAAGCTCAAGCGCGACCGGCTCGTCAAGAAATGGTCGAAGGACAGGGCCGGTGAAGGACTGATCAAACCTCGTCGGTGACCGTCGGTCCGAAAACGGTTTCGAAGGACTCGCGCAGCAGGATGTCGACGTCGTGCATGGCGACCGGCAGGCCGAGATCGACAAGGCTGGTGACACCGAATTCGCTGATGCCGCAGGGCACGATGCCGGTGAAGTGATCAAGGTCCGGATCGACGTTCAACGAGAAACCGTGAAAGCTGACCCAGCGGCGCAGGCGGATGCCGAGTGCCGCCACCTTGTCCTCGGCCACCGCACCGTTCGGCAGCAACGGCTTTTCCGGACGGCGTACCCAGACGCCGACCCTGTCCTCGCGTCGCTCGCCACGAATGTTCATCAGATCGAGAGCACCGATGACGACGTCCTCCAGCGCGGCGACGAAGGCGCGGACGTCCTGCTTGCGCTTCTTCAGGTCGAGCATGACATAGCCGACGCGCTGGCCTGGGCCGTGATAAGTGTATTCCCCGCCGCGTCCGGTGGCATAAACCGGGAACCGGCCGGGCATCACGAGGTCCTTCTCGTCGGCGCTGGTGCCGGCGGTATAGAGTGGCGGATGCTCCAGCAGCCAGACGAGTTCGGGCGACTCGCCGGCGGCGATCGCCGCCACCTCGCGTTCCATTGTTGCAAGCGCCTCGTCGTAATCGACGGGACTACGGGCAATTCGCCAGCGAACCGGCGGCGTGCCATCCACAGGCAACATCGATGTCCTGATTTCCGTCCGCTGCATCATTTCAAACCGTTTTGAACCAGATTGTTGGCGCTTTCTGGCAGAATTGGCACCGTCCAGCAAGTTCGCCATAAATAGGCATCACCGGGAAAAATCCCCAGCCCGGAGCGTGGGAAAAAAATCTGTCACACTGCTCTTGTGCACCCCCCATGCTTTTGCTACATGCACCGCGCCGACAGCAAATCGGCCTACCACGATGCGGTCGTGGCGGAATTGGTAGACGCGCAGCGTTGAGGTCGCTGTGGGGCAACCCGTGGAAGTTCGAGTCTTCTCGACCGCACCAAAAAAACCCGGCTTCAAGCCGGGTTTTTTGTTGTCTGCAAATGAGTTGCGAGACGGAAGACGCGACAGCCTCAGGCGTCCTGCCTGGCCGTCTCCAGCCGGGCGATATTGGCGGACAGGCCATCGATCAGCCGACCCATTTCACCGTACATGTCGGTCAGGCGTGACAGTTGCGCACGCATCAGTCCGATCGACGCGCCGGCGTCCGTTTCCGGACCTGCACCCTGCCCCGTCATCAACCACACCGGCGACACGCCGAGAATGCCGGCAAGATTGACGAGCCTTGACGGGCGCGGTTCGGCCCGGTCGCTTTCCCAAGCCTGCAGTGTCGCGAGCTTGACACCGAGCTGGTTGGCGACCGCCTTGATGTCCATGCCTGTCGCATCCCTCGCCGTAGACAGCCGGCCACCAAGCGTGTCGTCGCTGTCTCGGCCCATCGCGCCGGATTCTATTGCTGCTTCCACCCTGTTCTCTCCTTGTCTGGCGCCTGCCGCCCCTTGAGCGAGACGAAAGTACGCGCGGTTACGAGGCGCTCCGGCAAAACTGGCGCGGCGTCGAGCCACGCGGCCGGAACAATCTACGTCCCAAGCGGGCGGCGCTTGTCAGCAATATTCCGCCCCCTTCAGTTGTCGGGATGGCTCTTCATAAGGCCTTGGACCGAAAAGAGCCACCCCCGGAGGCTCTTTGGGGCGTGGCGACGGGTTCCGCTATTGATTCGCGCACTGCTTGATGATTGAGATTGCCGGCCATATCACCCGGTCGAATCTCACATGTCACACACCGCCACGCAGTCCAAGGAAAGCCCGCTTCAGGGCGTCATCCTGATGGGCGCAGCCATGTTCATCCTGCCCGTCATGGACGCCATCGCCAGACATATGGCGATCAGCGAAGGCATGGCGCCGGCGCAGGTGACCTTCTATCGCTTCCTGTTCCAGCTGGTGGCGATCATCCCCTTGTTCATGATTCCCGGCACGCGGCCGACGCTCCGCTCCGAGCGCCCGTGGCTGAACATCTTTCGTGGCGTGCTGCATGGCGGCGCGACGCTCTGCTTCTTTACCGCCGTCAAATACATGCCGTTCGCGGACGTGTTCGCGATCTATTTCGTCGAACCCTTCATCCTCACCGGTCTCTCCGCCATCTTCCTCAAGGAACAGGTCGGATGGCGACGCTGGACGGCGATCGGCATCGGCTTCATCGGCGCGCTCATCGTCATCCAGCCGAGTTTCGAGCAATTCGGTCTGATCTCGCTCCTACCTCTCGGCTGCGCGGCACTCTTTGCGTTCTACATGTTTCTCAACCGCGCTGCTGGCGTGAAGGATGCGCCGGTGACGATGCAGACCATGGCCGCGATCGGCGGCATGGCGATCATGAGCCTGGCACTTGGAACGGCGGGCGCCGCCGGCTTGCCGGATTTCGCGCCATCGCTGCCGAAATCGCTGTCCGGCCTGCTCCTGCTTCTCCTGCTCGGGGCAATCTCCGGCTATGGCCACATCCTCGTCGTGCGCGCATTCCGGCTGGCGCCGATGTCGCTGCTCGCCCCGCTGCAATATTTCGAGATCATTGCCGCAAGCCTGCTCGGCTATTTCCTGTTCGGGGAATTTCCGAGCGCCAGCAAGTGGCTGGGGATTGCCATCATCGTGGGATCCGGCCTGTTCATCATCTGGCGAGAACAGGTGCGCGCCAGCAAGGCGTCAAAAAACGCAGCAAGCCTTCATTAACCATCGGATTTTTCATTATCTCAACGAATGCCCACTAGGCTTTCCTCAGTTTCATGATGAAACCGGAGAAAACCATGAATGGATTTCGCCTCGCATTTCCGGCAAGTGCAATTGCCGGAAAGAACGAGCTGTCGGCCGCCGACGTGGCCATATTGCGCAAATACATCTTTCCAAATGGCGTCCTCTGCCATCAGGACGTCACAACCCTTCTGGTGCTGAACGGCTGTTGCCCGGTGAAGTGTCCGGAATGGGAGCACTATTTCGTCGAATCGCTTGCCCAGTTCGTCCTCCACTATTGCTATCCGCAGGGGTCGCTGGATGAGGTCAATGCGGACTGGATTGAAGCGACGCTCGCCACCGACGGGATCGTCAACTCCAGGCTCGAACTCGACGCCCTGCTGCATATCATGGATCTCTCGGTCGAAGTGCCGCCGAGCCTGTCGCGACTGGCGCTCGACCAGCTCCGCCATGCGCTGCGGGACAACATCGGTCCGCTTCGTTCGCCGGCGAGGTCAGAAACCGCGGGGCTCGACAGTGCCGACATGGCCTATGTCATCCGTGTGCTGCGCAACGATTTCGCCGGAGAGCACCTGCGTCTTGCGAGAGAACAAATCGGTGCGCTCCTGCGGATCGGAGACGTCGTTGCGAACCGCGACAATGTCGGCGATTGGGAGCAGTTGCTGCAGGCGATAAGCCTGCGCCGGGCCCCCCAGCCCGTCCGCTACCCTGCCCTGCGGCTTGCCACGAGAATGCGGGAAGGCTGAGGCCGGCGCTCGTCCGGCGGCATCAGTGACGCGACGTCTAAAATTGCGCGCATGATGGCGGGGCTTTGTTAAATCGCGCGTGGCAGGCTGATCCCGGCTGGGAAAACCATGGGAAGAGGTCGAACATGAACTATGCGATAGCCGCGGTTTCCCTTCTGGTCCTCAATCTCGGGATTCTCTGGCTGCTAATGGCGGCGCCGATCGGGCTGCGCACGATCCGGGTTCGACGGCATTTCGAGACAGAACCGTCGCGGATCTGGGAAGCGTTGTATCCGCTCGGCAAGACGGCCGACTGGCACCCGTCGGTGCTTTCCAGCCATCCCCTGCCCGGAGAACCCGGCATCGTGGAGCGCAGCCTGTCGCACCTCGACCGCAAGGGCCGCCCGATCGTGCGCCGGCTCGCCGTCGAGAAGGTGCCCGGCGCGGAGTTTGCCTATGAGGCCAGGATCGTCGAGGACAGCGCCCTCGACGCCTCCTTCTGGCATGCCTATGTCGAGCGGACGGCGGTAACGTCGACGGGCAGCGGCTCTGACGTGACGATCGAGCATACGGATCACTATCGTGGCCTGGCATTCATGATCTTCCGCTATTTTGCGATGCGCCGCGAAGTCCGCGCCCTGGGGCAATGGCTCAAATCGGGCCGCAGCTCCACCTCCGGTCTGTTCGAGCATCCGCTGACGCAGGTCGGCATGGCCGTGCTGTCAACGCTGATCCTGTGGCCGTTCTTCGGCCTCAACCCGGCGGGGCTGATGCTCTCGACGATGCTGACCGTGGTGATCGTCATCCACGAACTCGGACACATGGCGGCCTATCGTGCCTTCGGCCACACATCGGCGCGCATGATCTTCATTCCCCTGCTTGGCGGCGTGGCGATCGGCGGCAGGCCATACGACACCCGCTTCGAGGTCGCGACATGCGCGTTGCTCGGCGCCGGCATGTCGGCCCTGCTGTTTCCCGTCCCTGTCCTCTTTCATCAGGCGGTGGAGGCCGGCTTTTTGCCGCAATCCCTCGATCATCCGGCGCTGATGTTCCTGCTCATCCTCGGCGCATTCAACCTGCTCAACCTGCTGCCGATGTCGCGTTTCGACGGCGGCCAGATCATCCGGCAGCTTTTCGATTCCAAGCGCATGCTGGTAACCGCAAGCTTCGGAATCGCCTGCGTCGTCCTGTGGATCGGCTACCGAATCGACCTGCCGCAAAATGCGCTGCTCGCCGCCATGGCGGTCTTCACGCTGGTCAGCCTGCTGGGCGCCTCGAACGTCAAGCCGCGCTTCGCGCTCGGCGAGATGCTGCCCGCGGAGCGGCTGATGGCGGGGTTCGGCCTGTATGCGGCGCTTTTCATCCACGGCTATGCCGTGATCTACGCCTGCGACCGCCTTTTCGGCTAGACGGAGCCCCGCATGCCATTCGACCGGCCGCGGCGCGAAAAGGCCCTTCGGCGTCGTCTTTGCCCTTGAGATTGCCGCGCTCCCCGTGGCAAAGTCCGCGTCAATCAACGCATCTACAAGGGAGAAACATCCATGGACGTTCGCGCCGCCGTCGCCACCCAGGCCGGCAAGCCTCTCGAGATCATGACCGTTCAGCTCGAAGGCCCGAAGGCCGGCGAGGTGCTGGTCGAGGTCAAGGCAACCGGCATCTGCCATACGGACGATTTCACGCTGTCCGGCGCCGATCCGGAAGGTCTCTTCCCGGCCATTCTCGGCCATGAAGGCGCCGGCATCGTCGTCGATGTCGGCCCGGGCGTCACCTCGGTGAAGAAGGGCGACCACGTCATCCCGCTCTATACGCCGGAATGCCGTTCCTGCCCGTCCTGCCTCTCGCGCAAGACCAATCTCTGCACCGCGATCCGCGCCACCCAGGGCCAGGGCCTGATGCCCGACGGCACCTCGCGCTTCTCGATCGGCAAGGACAAGATCCACCACTACATGGGCTGCTCGACCTTCGCCAATTACACGGTTCTGCCGGAAATCGCGGTCGCCAAGGTCAATCCCGACGCGCCCTTCGACAAGATCTGCTACATCGGCTGCGGCGTGACGACGGGCATCGGCGCCGTCATCAACACCGCCAAGGTGGAGATCGGCGCGACTGCCGTCGTCTTCGGCCTCGGCGGCATCGGCCTCAACGTCATCCAGGGCCTTAAGCTTGCCGGCGCCGACATGATCATCGGCGTCGACCTGAACAACGGCAAGAAGGAATGGGGCGAGAAGTTCGGCATGACGCACTTCGTCAATCCGAGCGAGATCGGCGAAGACATCGTGCCCTATATCGTCAATATGACGAAGCGCGGGGCCGACCAGATCGGCGGCGCGGATTACACCTTCGACTGCACCGGCAACACCAAGGTCATGCGCCAGGCGCTCGAATGCTCGCATCGCGGCTGGGGCAAGTCCGTCGTGATCGGCGTCGCCGGCGCCGGCCAGGAAATCTCGACCCGGCCGTTCCAGCTCGTCACCGGCCGCAGTTGGATGGGCACGGCCTTCGGAGGCGCGCGCGGCCGCACGGACGTACCGAAGATCGTTGACTGGTACATGGAAGGCAAGATCCAGATCGACCCGATGATCACCCACACCATGCCGCTTGAGGACATCAACAAGGGCTTCGAGCTGATGCATTCGGGCGAATCGATCCGCTCGGTCGTGCTCTACTAATGCCTGCAAAGGGCAGCTATCAGGTCGACGTGCGGAAGATGGAGGCATTTTCCGCACTCGATCTCTATGCCCTCTTGAAATTGCGGGTCGACGTCTTCGTCGTCGAGCAGGCTTGCCCCTACCCCGAACTCGACGGCAAGGACGCCGATGCGCTGCACTTGCGGTTGCTCGACGGCCAAGAACTGCTGGCCGCCGCCCGCCTGTTCATTCCGTCAACGGAAGACGCTTCGGCGCGTATCGGACGGGTCGTCGTCTCGCCCGACCATCGCGGCCGGCGTCTCGGCGAATCGGTGATGCGCGAAGCGATCGCCATATGCGAAGAACGGGCTGCGGGCAGAGCCATCGCGCTTTCCGCCCAGAGCCATCTGGCCAAATTCTACGCCTCACTTGGCTTTGCGCCGGTCTCGGAAGAATATCTGGAAGACAATATCCCGCATATCGACATGCTGCGGCCCGCTGCCGTCGCTGTCGCCTGACAGAATGGCCGCCTCGCAATGATTTATGTCGACGCCGATGCCTGTCCCGTCAAACCGGAAATCCTCAAGGTTGCCGAGCGCCATCACCTGCCGGTGACACTGGTCGCCAATTCCGGCCTACGGCCCTCGCGTGACCCCATGGTGAGGATCGTCATCGTCTCGGCCGCCTTCGATGCGGCCGACAACTGGATCGCCGAGCGCGCCGGCGCCGGCGACATCGTGATCACCGCCGACGTTCCGCTTGCAGTGCGTTGCGTCGAGGCCGGCGCGATGGTGACCGGACCGACGGGCCGGATCTTCGACAGCACCAATATCGGCATGGCGAGCGCCATGCGCGACCTCTCCCAGCATCTGCGGGAGACGGGCGAAAGCAAGGGCTACAACGCCGCATTCTCGCAGCGCGACCGTTCCAACTTCCTGCAGGTCCTCGACCAGCTCTGCCGTCGAGCGGTCAGCGCCGCTTCAAACGAAGATCAGGGCTGACCCATGGCGAACGCACTCTCGAGTTTCGTTCACACACGCCATGGACCATTCATCATCGGCGTCGCCGCTAGCGCTGTCGCCGCCATTCCATCCATCCTCGTCACGCCAGCCATAGCTGTTCAGTTGATCACGATCGCCTTCTTCGTGGCCTATCTCGCCAGCATGGCGGCAAAGATTCCTCAACTGACCGCGGCGCAGTTGAAAAAGCACGCGGCCAATTCGGACGAACCCACCTGGCTCATCGTCTTCATCGCCCTAGTGGCGGTAGTGGTCTGTGTCGTGTCGCTGTTTACACTGACGATCGACAAGGGATCCACCGGGACACTCGTTCTTGCCCTCGCCTCCGTCATTCTCGGCTGGATGACGATCCATACCATGACCGCCATGCACTATGCCCACCGCTACTGGCAGCCTCACCCGACAGGCAAAGGCGGCGATCGCGGCATTGCTGGCGGGCTGGATTTCCCGGGCAACAACGAGCCGAACGGACTCGACTTCCTCTATTTCTCATTTGTCATCGGCATGACCGCGCAGACATCGGATGTCGGTATCACCACGTCGCGCATGCGCGGCATGAACCTTCTCCACGCGGTCATTTCGTTCTTCTTCAACACCATTCTCATCGCCGCCGCGGTCAATGTCGCGGTATCGATCGCCTGAAAAATCACCGGAGTTTCCCCATGAAGACCATTTCCGAAAACCTGTCCTTCGGCGGCAAGCAGGGCGTCTATTCGCACGCATCCGAAGCCTGCGGCGGCGACATGACCTTCGCCGTCTTCGTTCCGCCACAGGCCAAGGACGGCCCTCGTCCCGTGCTCTGGTATCTCTCGGGTCTCACCTGCACGCATGCGAACGTCATGGAGAAGGGCGAATACCGCCGGCTCGCCGCCAAGCTGGGACTGATCATCGTCTGCCCGGATACGAGCCCGCGCGGTGACGACGTCGCCGACGAGGCGGACAACTGGCAGATGGGCAAAGGCGCAGGCTTCTATCTCGATGCAACCGAAGAGCCGTGGTCAAGGCACTACCGGATGTACAGCTACATCACTGAGGAACTGCCGGCCCTGATCGCCGAAAACTTCCCGGCCGATATGAGCCGCCAGGGGATATTCGGACACTCGATGGGCGGCCACGGTGCGATGACCATCGCGCTGAAAAATCCCGACCGCTTCAAGTCGTGCTCGGCCTTCGCCCCAATCGTCAATCCCATGACATCCTTCTGGTCGGAGCCGGGTCTTGAGAAATATCTGGGGTCCGACCGCTCCGCCTGGCGCCAGTATGACGCCTGCGCGCTGGTCGAGGACGGCGCCCGCTTTCCCGAGTTCCTCATCGACCAGGGCAAGGCAGACGGTTTTCTCGAGAACGGGCTGAAGCCATGGCTGTTCGAAGAGGCGACCAAGGGCACGGATATCAGGCTCACGCTCAACATGCGCGAGGGCTACGACCATTCCTACTACTTCATCTCGACCTTCATGGACGACCACCTCAGGTGGCACGCCGAGCGGCTCAAGTGATCGCCAAGCGGCATTGATTACCCAAGATAGTAATTTTAGTCTTCTCGGATATCTCCTGTTCATTTTTCTATGCAAGGTTGCATGGAATTTTGATTAGGGTTGGGGATATGCATGTCTTTGTTTTCAGGAAATAGGCTGGGCCGCGCTTGGTTCATTGCCTTTTTCGTATTGCTGGCAGCTTTTGATTTTGCCAAGGCACCGGTCGAGAAGTTCATGGTGCAGTTGCAGGATCAAGAGTCTGCTGCACTGATGGCGCCCACCCCGCTTTCTCCCGAGCAGGCTGAGCACTGGAAGGCTGTCGAGACTTCGAAGCGTTTTTCGAATGGGCGTCAGCCTAAAGATATGCCTCTGATGTTGCGGGCACAGGAGGACTTTGTGCGCTCCGACGGAAAGATGAGCGAGGCCGAGTTCAAGGCGAGACTCATGGAAGACGTCGCCACGATGAACACGAACTCCCCTGCTCCACCTCCCGGTTTGGCGGGCCATGTCATAAACCGGAGCATCTACGAAGCGATTTACTTCTGGGCAGTGATCGCAATGACCGGGGTAACCGTCGTAGGTCTGCTTTACATGGTGACGGGTCGTGTTCGCGATATTGGCTGGACACAGATCGTGTCCGTGTTCGTTCTTGCGCTGTTCTTCGCACCCCGACATTTCGCGCCCGTATTGCCCACCTTGGTCCTGCAGGCGACCAGCGTCGCATTCTATCTGTCAATGATAGCGCTAGCGGTCATTCCCACCGGCGGCAATTTCGACTTCCTCGGCGGAAAGCCACAGACCGCGCCTGTGAGGCAGCCTTCAATTCCTCGGAAGCCCGGCCAGTTCGGCAGAAGAGGTACGACCGACTAGCTCTTCGGCAAGACGGCTCAGCAGGCCTCGGCCCGGTAGCGTTCCCAGCCGGTGCGGCGCAACTCGCAGGCGGGGCATGCGCCGCAGCCGTAGCCCCAGGCGTGCAGGGCCGTGCGATCGCCCCTGTAGCAGGTGTGCGTTTCGCGGCGGACGAGATCGACCAGCGTTTCGCCGCCGAGCTCCGCCGCCAGCTTCCAGGTCTCGGCCTTGTCGATCCACATCAGCGGCGTATGGACGACGAAGCGGCTGTCGAGGCCGAGCGTCAGGGTGACCTGCAGGCTCTTCAACGTATCGTCGCGGCAATCCGGATAGCCGGAATAATCCGTCTCGCACATGCCGCCGACGAGATGGCGGGCCTTGCGGCGATAGCCGAGGGCGGCGGCGGCTGTGAAGAACAGGAGATTGCGGCCCGGAACGAAGGTGTTCGGCAGGCCGGCTTCGGTCATCTCGATTTCCATGTCGCGGGTGAGCGCGGTCTCAGAGATCGCGCCGAGCAGCCCCATGTCGATCATGTGGTCTTCGCCGAGCTTCTCCGACCAGTGCGGAAAGGCGTCGCGCAGTTCGGCGAGAAAGGTCTTGCGCACATCAAGTTCGACCGAATGCGACTGGCGATAGTCGAAGCCGACGGTTTCGACCGCATCGAAATTTTCCAGCGCCCAGGCGAGGCAGGTAGCCGAATCCTGACCGCCCGAGAACAGAACCAGTGCTTTTCCCTGCATGCTAAATCCAGACTTTTGGAGGATCGCGGCTTGGCGCGATCAGGGGTGAGCGAGACCGAAGAGGTAGCGGACGCGACCGGCGATCTTCTCCGCCAGCGCCTGATCGGCGACATCCGAGTCGAGCGCCTGCGTCGACACCTCGAAACCGCCCTCGCCCGCTTGGACGCCGTTTTCGACATAGGTCGCCTTGACCAGGACCGAAGCGATGTTATCCGTCTTGTGGATCCCCATGTCCTTCTGGACCTTGAGGATATTGACGGTGATGACGACACGCGGGCGTACATCGTCATAACGGGTCGCGGCGATCGACTGCTGCAGCTGCTTGTTCACCCGGTCGACGATGACCAGCGGTACGTTGGCGGCACCGAGAACCGCGACCTGACGGACATTATATCCCTTGGAGCGCAGGTTGTTCTGGTCGGGCAGAAGCGTGCAGGCTGCCAGCGCCGCACAGACCGCCAAAACCGCGCCCATCATTCGCAAAATCTTCGTCATCCCAGCCATCAACCTGCCCCTGTCCAATCTGTCGCCCGAAAAATTCAGCCCTGTGCCGCCAATGCAGACAAGACCTGCGAGGCGGCGCGCATTTCCTCGAAGCGCTTGTCGCGGCGGGCCTTCGCCTCCGCGTCTTCGCCCCAGTGCTCGATGGTCCAGTCTTCGTCAAGATGGGCCAAAGTCCAGACCTCGTCCAGCGTCCATGCGCCTTCCGCGTGCGCCAGCGACAGGATCGCCGATCCCGTGAGCGTCGTCATGGAATGCAGTGCAGCCAAGGCCAGGGGATCGTCGTATTTGCGGAGCGTCACGGCGAAGGCGGAAATCGCCTCGCGCGGCTGCTCCTGGTGCATGATCCCCTCGATCAGAATGAACCGGGCGCCCAGCACATTGGCGGCCCAGTCGATGACCGGATCCCAGTGTTCGGCCTGCCGCTCGACAAGCCGCTCCGGCTCGCCGGCGCGGTAGCAGAGAAGATCGCTGGAGGAAAACCGCAGGATATCCTCGTGCACCGCCTGCGGGTCGGTTCTGACGCCATCGATCGCGGTGTTGACCAGACGGGTTACCGGCATCGTGAACGGATCGATGACCTCGCCCTGCGCGTTCCATTCGGCCGCCATCAGCTCGGCCAGAGCCGGCGTCGGCGCCTCCAGGCTCGCACGACCCGGTGTCTTGACGGGTCGGCCATCGAGCAGAACGCGGAAGGCGCCGTCATCACCAGCCTCGACGGTCGCTTCCTTGTAGAAGCGCTTCGGAAGCTGCTGCTTCTGGCCTTCCTGGGCGATCTTCGACGGATCCTTCTGATGGGTCGAAATGTCGGAAATGAAATCACGCATAGGCAGTCTCGAATACATGTGTCGTCAGGTCGGTCGGCTTCAGCGCGATGCGATCCGCGCCGGCGTCGATGAGCTTGTCGACCGTCTCGTAGCCCCAGGAAACGCCGATCGCGGAAGCGCCCGCAGCCTTGGCCATCTGCATATCATAGATCGCGTCGCCGATCACAATCGTATCGGCCGGGCGCACGCCCATCTGGTCGCAGCACTCGGTCACCATCGCCGGATGCGGCTTGGACGGGCAATCGTCGGCAGTACGGGAAACGACAAAATGCTGGCGGAGGCCATGGGTGTCCATGATAACCTCGAGGCCGCGCCGCGACTTTCCGGTGACGGCGCCGAGCAACAGGTCCTCTTCCGCCGAAAGCGCAGAGAGAAGGTCGGCAATTCCTTCGAACATCGGCTCCTGGAAGCCCGGCTCGCGACGCACGTCCGCAAAGATCGACTTGTAATGCGCGGTCATCCGCAGCGCCTCTTCGTCGACGTGCTCGTTACCGATCAGCCGTGCAATGGCGATGTCCAGCGTCAAACCGATGATAGACCGCGTACGGGCAATTTCCAGACGCTCACGACCGAATGCTTCGAACGTGCGGGCCATCACCTCATGAATCAGCGCGCCGCTGTCGACCAGCGTCCCGTCGCAATCGAAAAGAACGAGCTTCATGGCTCAGGCCTCGTCTTCCGGTCCGTCCACGGGGAAACCGAGAAGGTTCCAGGTCTGGACCATGTGCGGCGGCAGCGGTGCGGTGACACGCAGCCGGCCGCCGTTCGGATGGGGTATGTCGATATGGCGCGCATGCAGGTGCAGGCGCTTCTGCACGCCACCGGGGAAATCCCAGTTCGGGTCGTCGACGTAATACTTCGGATCGCCGATGATCGGGTGACCGATATGGAGGGCGTGGACACGCAGCTGGTGCGTCCGGCCGGTGTAGGGCTCCATCTCCAGCCAGGCGAGATTCTGGGCCGCCGTGTCGACGACGCGGTAGTAGGACACGGCGTGATCAGCCCCATCCTCGCCGTGCTTGGCGATCCGCATGCGGTCGCCGTCCGGCGTCGCTTCCTTGACCAGCCAGGTGGAAATCTTGTCGTCACGCTTGCGCGGCACGCCCTTGACGAGCGACCAGTAGGTCTTCTTGGTGTCGCGCTCGCGGAAGGCGGCGGTCAGCTTCTGCGCCGCGCCGCGCGTGCGGGCGATCACCAGGACGCCGGTGGTGTCGCGGTCGAGCCGGTGGACGAGCCGCGGCTTTTCCCCCCGCTGGTTGGTCCAGGCATCGAGCATCTTGTCGATGTGCCGGGTGACGCCCGATCCGCCCTGAACGGCCAGACCCGCCGGCTTGTTGAGAACGAAGACCTTGTCATCCTCGTGCAGAAGCATGCGGGCCAGCAGTTCGCCGTCGCCGGAGTGTTTCAGATCCTTCCCGGAGACCGGCCGGCCCTTGTCCTTCGCATCGACGTCGAGCGGCGGAATGCGCACCATCTGTCCCGGCTGGACGCGGGTATCCGTCTTGACGCGACCGCCATCGACGCGAACCTGACCCGAGCGCAGCAGCTTCTGCAGCTGGCCGAAGCCGAGGCCCGGAAAGTGGATCTTGAACCAGCGATCGAGGCGCATGCCCGTTTCGTCCTGGTCTACCTTGATATGTTCAATTCCCGCCATGATCGTCTCTCTCCGTTCCCTCAAAAGACCGCACGGCCGAGCATCAGGCCACCGGAGACGGCGCACAGCGAAATCACGACGCTGCCGATGACATAAACGCCGGCCAGCGCCAGCTCGCCGCGTTCGTAGAGCGTGAACGCATCGAGGGAGAAGGCTGAAAAGGTCGTGAACCCGCCGAGAAAGCCGGTGATCAGCAACACCCGCAGTTCCGGTGAGGAATTGAGCTTGCGCGCCACCAGTTCGGCAAACAGGCCGATCACGAAGGAACCGACGACATTGACCGTCATCGTCCCCCACGGATAGCTGGGGCCGAACAGCCGGAATGTCCAGTTACCGACAAGGTAGCGGAGAACGGAGCCGAATGCGCCGCCAAGAGCGGCGAGAAGTATGTGTGTCATCGCCCCCGTTTAGTCTACGGACGCGGGGATTCCAAGCGCTTTTAGGCAACGCCGCCAAGGAAGGCGTCGACAAATTCGTAGAGCTTTGCCCAATCGGTAAACTCATGATCCGTCGCGGTATCGACCGGGCCGCCTTCGGCCTTCGATATGCGCTTCATCATCCAACGCTTGAAGAAGTCATATTCGGTGTAGCGCAATGCGCCCGCGGCATCATGGATCGCCCGCGGCGTCCACCCCGTTTCCGCCAGCAATTGCCGCGGATAATGCCGCGCCGCCGCCCTTTCCCCGGCATCGTCGCTGATGATCGAGAGGGTGACGGAGACGAAGGCGCTCGGCACCGCGTTCAGCCATTCGGCCTCCCTGTGCACGAAATCGACGAAAGCGGACGGATAGCGCCCGGCATGGATCGGCGCACACAGGATGATGCGATCGGGCCGTTCCAGTGTGTATTCGGGCATCTCGGCAATGTTCATGATGCCGACGGCGTGGCCGGCATTCTCGACATGCGCGGCAATCTCGCCCGCGATCCGCCGGGTCTGGCCTTCGACGCTCACATATCCAACGACAATCTTCATCAGAGCTTACCTCCATCTGATTGAAGCAAGGATATTGCAGGCCGCCGCATGGACATTTGACGTACGTCAACCGCCTCGAAAAACAAGTCAAAACAGAAACTTATGTATAAATAAAATTATACTTAAATACAACTGATTATATTCACGGTCGCGATACGTATATTTGCTAGCCTTCATATCAAGTGTAATCGAAGCGGATATGGACATGGCCCAGGTTCTGACTGTTTCGGCAAACACAGCTGCATATGTGAGCGAGGCAAACAAACCGCCGATCAAGGTTCCACGCAGCAGTTTTGTCGAGGAAAGTGTCAATGCATTTGCCAAGGAAGCCCTGGAAAGCGGGGATTTCCAGCTGCGCGCGATCGTCAACGTGATCCAGCCGCCGGCGCTTGCGCTGTTCTTCCTGACCGCAGGAAACGAAGAAGTACCGCCGCAGGTCACGCTGCAGGAGGCGAAAGAAGCATACGAAGACGCGGAAGCATAAATCTCCTCGACCGCAACACTCCGGATGGCCGCCGCGCGCCGCGCATGGCGGCCTTTTTCGTTCCCGAACCCGAGCGTTCCCCTCTGGTATTCCCGATCGCTTCCAACGGCATCGCAGCGCCATTCCCCCAGGGCAATTCCTCTACGACAAATATTTGTCCGAAAACGCCATGGAGGCCTTGCCAATCCCACCGTCTCCCCGATAATGGACGCGACCCCGTTGGGAGAAGCCGGTTCGATCCGGTGCCGAAGGAGCAACCGCCCCGGAAACTCTCAGGCCAAAGGACCAGCGGCGGGCCACTAAGGACTCTGGAGAGAATGACGGCTTGAAAAGGCCGTTGCGCGCCGAAGGGATAACAATCTCAGGCCAAAGGACAGAGGGGGCGCGACTTGGAGGCGGCGCATGCCGTCAACGCGCTCGCGCGGCGTTCGCGCAAGAACCTGGAGGCCCTGTAGTGTCGGATACCGAAACCCTATCGACAACATCCCTGCATTCGCTCCATCGCGCCGCCGGTGCGCGCATGGTGCCGTTCGCCGGCTACGACATGCCGGTGCAATACCCGCTCGGCGTTCTGAAGGAACACGTGCATACGCGCACGGCCGCCGGCCTGTTCGACGTCTCGCACATGGGCCAGATCCGCGTGACGCCGAAGGACGGCAACATGGAAACGGCGGCGCTGGCGCTCGAAAGCCTCGTCCCGGTCGATGTCCTCGGCCTGAAGCCCGGTCGCCAGCGCTATGCGCTGTTCACCAGCGACGGCGGCGGCATTCTGGACGACCTGATGATCGCCAATCGTGACGACCACTTCTTCCTCGTCGTCAATGCCGCCTGCAAGGCGCAGGATTTCGCTCATCTGAAGGCCGGGATCAGCGACAGCTGCACTGTCGAGATGCTGGAAGACCGCTCGTTGATCGCGCTGCAGGGACCGTTTTCCGAGAAGGTGCTGTCGGAGCTTTGTCCGGACGTCGCCTCGATGCGGTTCATGGATGTGCGCGGCGGCGACCTGCACGACACCGACTGCATCATCTCCCGCTCCGGCTACACCGGCGAAGACGGGTTCGAAATCTCCGTCCCCTCCGACAAGGCCGAATCGGTGGTCATCCAGCTGCTGGAGCATCCCGACGTCCAGTTCATCGGGCTTGGCGCGCGCGATTCGCTGCGGCTGGAGGCCGGTCTCTGCCTCTACGGCAACGATATCGACCAGACGACGACCCCGGTGGAAGCAGCGCTCGAATGGGCCGTCCAGAAGGTGCGCCGCAATGGCGGTGCGCGCGCCGGCGGCTTTCCCGGCGCCGACCGTATCCTGCGCGAGTTCGACGAGGGTGCCACCCGCCGCCGGGTGGGCCTGAAGCCGGAAGGCCGCGCGCCGATCCGCGCGCATACCAAACTCTATGCCGATGACGCCGGACAGACGGAACTCGGCGAAGTCACCTCGGGCACGTTCGGCCCGACCGTCGAGGGTCCCGTCGCCATGGGCTACGTGCCGACCAGCCATGCCGCCGAGGGCACGGAGATCTTCGCCGAAGTGCGCGGCAAGTACCTTCCCGTCACCGTCACGGCAATGCCTTTCACCCCCTCCTCCTACAAGCGCTGACCTGAACTTTTCCCAGAAGGATTGATCCATGTTGAAATTTACCGAAGAACACGAGTGGCTGAAGATCGAAGGCGACGTCGCGACGGTCGGCATTACCCAGCACGCCGCCGAACAGCTTGGCGATCTCGTCTTCGTCGAACTCCCGGATGTCGGCGCCAGCTTCTCGAAGGGCGATGACGCGGCAACGGTCGAGTCGGTCAAGGCGGCCTCGGAAGTCTACTGCCCGCTCGACGGCGAAATCGTCGAGGTCAACCAGGCGATCGCCGACGATCCGTCGCTGGTCAATTCCGCGCCCCAGGGCGACGGCTGGTTCTTCAAGCTGAAGCTTGCCAATCCCTCCGACGCCGAAGCCCTGCTCGACGAAGCCGCCTACAAGGAGCTTGTCGGATAATGGATACGCCGACCGAATTCACCTTCACGGACTATCAGCCCTACGACTTCGCCAACCGCCGCCACATCGGCCCCTCCCCCGATGAAATGGCGTCGATGCTGAAGACGATCGGCTTCGACAGCCTGGATGCGCTGATTGACGCCACCGTGCCCGACGCGATCCGACTGAAGGAGCCCTTGAAATGGGCACCGCCGATGACCGAGCGGGAAGCGCTCGACACGCTGCGCGACACGGCCAACCGCAACAAGGTCCTGGTCTCGCTCATTGGCCAGGGCTATTACGGCACCATCACGCCGCCGGTCATCCAGCGCAATATCCTGGAGAACCCCGCCTGGTACACGGCCTACACGCCCTACCAGCCGGAAATCAGCCAGGGCCGCCTGGAAGCGCTGATCAACTTCCAGACCATGGTGTCGGACCTGACGGCGCTCGACGTCGCCAATGCCTCATTGCTCGATGAAGCGACTGCAGCGGCCGAAGCGATGGCCATGGCCAAGCGCGTGGCAAAATCGAAGTCCAACACGTTCTTCGCCGACGAGAACTGCCACCCGCAGACCATCGAACTGCTGTTGACCCGCGCCGCACCGCTCGGCTGGACGGTCGTCGTCGGCAACCCGGCCAAGGATCTCGTGCCGGCGGACGTCTTCGGGGCGATCTTCCAGTATCCCGGCACATACGGCCACCTGACCGACTTCAGCGACGCGATCTCCAGCCTGCATGCGGAGAATGCGATCGCCATCGTCGCCGCCGACATCCTGGCACTGACGCTCCTGAAGCCCCCGGGTGAAATGGGCGCCGACATTGCCGTCGGCAGCACCCAGCGCTTCGGCGTGCCGATGGGCTATGGCGGACCGCATGCTGCCTACATGGCGGTCAAGGACGCCTACAAGCGCTCCATGCCGGGCCGCCTTGCCGGTGTCTCGATCGATGCGCGCGGCAACCGCGCCTACCGCCTGTCGCTGCAGACCCGTGAACAACATATCCGCCGCGAAAAGGCGACGTCGAACATCTGCACCGCGCAGGTGCTGCTCGCCGTCATGGCGTCCATGTATGCGGTCTTCCACGGTCCGAAGGGACTGAAGGCGATCGCGCAGGGCGTTCACCTGAAGACCGTCCGGCTGGTGCAGGGCCTTGAAAAGCTCGGCTACGCGGTCGAACCCGAGACCTTCTTCGATATGGTGACCGTCGAGGTCGGCCACATGCAGGGGCTTATCCTGCGCGCCGCCGTCGCCGAAGGCGTCAACCTGCGCAAGGTCGGTACGACGAAGATCGGCATCAGCCTCGACGAACGGACGCGTCCGGCAACGCTGGAAGCCGTCTGGCGCGCCTTTGGCGGCAAGTTCCAGATCGGCGACTTCCAGCCGGAATACCGGCTGCCGAAGGGACAGCTGCGCAAGAGCGAATATCTGACGCATCCGATCTTCCACATGAACCGCGCCGAAAGCGAGATGACCCGCTACATGCGCCGCCTCGCCGACCGCGACCTGGCGCTCGACCGGTCAATGATCCCGCTCGGCTCGTGCACGATGAAGCTGAACGCGACCGCGGAGATGCTGCCGATCACCTGGCCGGAATTCTCCGACCTGCATCCCTTCGTCCCGGCGGATCAGGCCGAGGGCTACAAGGCGATGATCGATGATCTCTCCGACAAGCTCTGCGCGATCACCGGCTACGACGCGATCTCCATGCAGCCGAATTCCGGCGCGCAGGGCGAATATGCCGGCCTTCTCACCATCCGTGACTACCATGTCGCCAATGGCGAGGCGCACCGCACGATCTGCCTCATTCCGACATCGGCGCACGGTACCAACCCGGCCTCGGCGCAGATGGCCGGCATGGTGGTTGTCCCGGTCAAGGCGACCGAGAATGGCGATGTCGACATGGAGGACTTCCGGGCGAAGGCCGAGCAGCATTCGGCGAACCTCTCCTGCTGCATGATCACCTATCCGTCGACGCATGGCGTGTTCGAGGAAACGGTGCGGGAGATCTGCGAGATCACCCACCAGCATGGCGGCCAGGTCTATCTCGACGGCGCCAACATGAACGCCATGGTCGGCCTGTCACGCCCCGGTGACATCGGTTCGGACGTCAGCCACCTCAACCTGCACAAGACGTTCTGCATTCCGCATGGCGGCGGCGGACCGGGCATGGGTCCGATCGGCGTAAAGGCGCATCTGGCCAAGCATCTGCCGGGCCACGAGGCGACCGACGGCCGCTCCGGCGCGGTGTCGGCGGCTCCCTTCGGTTCGGCGTCCATCCTGCCGATCTCTTGGAGCTACTGCCTGATGATGGGCGGCGAAGGCCTGACGCAGGCGACCAAGGTCGCAATCCTCAACGCCAACTACATCGCCGCGCGTCTCGCCGGCTCCTACGACGTGCTCTACACGTCGAAGAACGGACGGGTGGCGCACGAGTGCATCATCGACACGCGGCCGCTGGCAGACAGCACCGGCGTAACCGTCGACGATGTTGCAAAACGTCTGATCGATTGCGGCTTCCATGCACCGACCATGAGCTGGCCGGTCGCCGGCACGCTGATGATCGAGCCGACGGAATCGGAGACCAAGGCGGAACTCGACCGCTTCTGCGATGCCATGCTGGCAATCCGCGACGAGGTTCGCGCCATCGAGGACGGTCGAATGGACAAGACCGACAACCCACTGAAGAACGCGCCGCACACGGTGGAAGACCTCGTCGGCGAGTGGAACCGGCCCTATTCGCGCGAACAGGCCTGCTTCCCGCCCGGCGCCTTCCGCGTCGACAAGTACTGGCCGCCGGTCAATCGCGTCGACAACGTCTATGGCGACCGCAACCTGATCTGCACCTGCCCACCGGTTGAGGCCTACGCCGAAGCCGCCGAGTAAGGTCAGTCGCATGCTCTGGAGACGGCCCGCCCCCTGGCGGGCCGTTTCTGTTTCAGCCTGGCACATCCGGCTTGCCTTATTCACCCTTTGGTGACATTGCCCCTTCAGCCTTTGCTAAGTCCGCCATGCAAGACTGCGCCGATCTGAATGTGAGGTTTGCGAAATGGGTCTTTCCGGTATGATGAACGTGGCCATGTCCGGCATGCTGGCGAGCACCAACCGTCTCGGCGCGACCGCCCAGAACGTCGCCAACATGGACACGCCCGGCTATCGCCGGATGAACGCCTCTTCCTCGACGACGGAGGGCGGCGGCGTCATCACCACCGTAACCGAAAGTGACGCCACGGAAGGTGGCTCCTCCAACGTGGATCTCGGCACCGAAATGCTCGACATGATGGAAGCCGAAACCAGCTACAAGGCCAATGCATCGGTCTTCGAGGCCGGCGCCGACATGTGGGACGTGCTGCTGACCATCAATCGGGACGACGACGAGCAGGCCTAAAATCCTCAGACGCTGAATTCCGGCAGACGCACAACGAAGCGCGCACCGCCGCCCGCCGCAGAGCCGAGCGAGATCGTCCCTCCCAGTCCTTCCGTCAGCGCCTTGACCACGGCGAGGCCGAGACCGGCTCCTCCCGTTTCCCGGCTCCGCGAGGCCTCGAGGCGGAAGAACGGCTCCATGACCGCCTGGCGCATGTGCGCCGGAATGCCGGGGCCGTTGTCCTCCACGACGATCGTCACATTGCCGTCCTTGACGCCACCAGACAATTGCACCTTCTGTCCGTATTTCAGGCCATTGTCGACGAGGTTGGCGATGATGCGGCGCACAGCGAGCCGATCTCCCAGGATCTGCAGCGGATCCTCGTCATCACCGTCCAGCGACATGTCGATCGCGGCTCCAGCTTCGCGACGCGCCACGAATTCCTGGGCAAGGATCTCGCGGACATCAACCAGCTCTTCCGTCAATTCACCGGCGCCGATGCGCGAGGCAATCAGCGCATCGTCAAGAAGGCGGATCATGTCGGAGATATCGGCAGCCGCCCTTTCGCGCTCGGCTTCGTCCTCGATCGCATCCAGCCGCAGGCGCAGCCGCGTCGCGAAGGTCCGCACATCATGCGATATGCCGCCGATCAGCGCCATGCGGTTCTGAAGCAGAACCGTCAGACGGTCCTGCAGGCGGTTGTAGGCCTCCACCAGCCTGCCGACCTCGCCGCTGAAGCCACGGTAGGGCGGCAACCTCTCGGGCGTCCCGGAAAGGTCGGTGCGGTCGAGCGCATCCGCCAGGTGTTCCAGGGAGCGGGTCGCGCGTACAACACCGAAGAGCACCACAAGGGCAAGCAGCGAGCCTACAAGACCGGCAAGAATGCCGGGCGGCACGGCGAACACGTTTGAAAGGAGCGGACTTCTGGCGGTGATCGTCAGCGTGTCGCCGGTCTGCAATGCGACGCGAAAGATCGCGATCGGCGGATATCGAAGGAGGAAACGGGGGGCGATCCGGCGAATGCCGTCGGGCTGGGGCGTGACGATCTCGATCGCCCGCGGCGCAACGCGCATGGCGTAGGCGGCAAACGTCAGCGCGCCGAGATCCGGTGTCGGCGGCGCCTCCTTCAGCAGCGTGTTTCCGGGCTCGAATTGCAGCGTCACACCCGGTTCACCGACGAAGCGCGCGAGATCCGCCCTGCCCTCGCTGTTCAGAGTTTCGGCAAGGCGGACTATGGCGGCAAACCGCAGCGGGGAGACCGGCGGCGGCTGTCGGCGGATCGCTGCAATGTAGAGGACGGCTGCGACGGCAATCCAGAGAATGATCACGACAAGCGCGGCAATCGCCACGAACCGCGGCTTAGGAAGAAAGCGTGTCACGAGACCTCCGAGACGGCCCTGGCGGTCAGCATGTAGCCGCTGTTCCTGACCGTCGTGATCAGGTTCGGACTGCCGCCATGCTGATCGAGCTTCTTGCGCAGTCTCGACACCAGCATGTCGACGGACCTGTCGAACGGATCAGCATCGCGGCCATGCACCCAGTCGAGGATCGTCTCGCGGCTCAAGACCCGGCGCGGACGCTTGGCGAAGCAGGCGAGAAGGTCGAACTCGGCGCTGGTCAGCACGACCGGCGTGCCGTCGACGGTTTCCACGCTGCGGCTGTCGAAGTCCACCAGGAATGCATCGACGGCGCAGCGGTTCGGCCGGTCTTCCGGTGTCCGCGGTCTGGCGCGGCGCAGGATCGCGCGGATGCGCGCCAGCAGCTCGCGCGGTGCAAAGGGCTTGGCGAGGTAATCATCGGCACCGACCTCCAGTCCGACAATGCGGTCGATTTCGTCGCTCTTCGCGGTCAGCATGAGAATGGGCACGGCCGATGTCGCCCGCAAGCGGCGGCAGATCGACAGGCCGTCCTCGCCGGGCAGCATCAGGTCGAGGACGATCAGATCCGGCTCGGTTGCGGCGAGAATGGCATCGAGCTCGCGACCATCGCCGGCGGCCCGCACGGCAAAGCCCTCCCGCTCGAGGAAGGCGCCGACGAGACGCCTCACCTCCGGATCGTCCTCCACCATCACTATGTCGAGACCAGACGTGTTCATGGCGCCATCATTTTCCAGCGCAATGCGTTTCGCAAGTGGCCGCCCGCCGTTGTTACACACTGTTACACGCCGGAGACAACATTCGACAAAACCCTGCCTGCCGGTGATACGCGCAAGACATACGGGCCTCATTCTCCATCTCGTCAAGCCGGACAGCCGGCGCAAACAATCAATGGAGATAATATCATGAAAGCCCTTCTGATTGCCGCAGCAACCGCCACGCTCTCGCTTGCTGCCGTCGCAGACGCCAATGCCTGGACCCGCAACTCGACGACGACAGGTCCCTATGGTGGCAGTGTCCACTCCTCCGGCAGCGGCAGCTGCAGCGGCTACAACTGCAGCTCCTCCGGCACCTATACCGGCCGCTACGGCCAGACCGCGACCCGCAACAGCGCCACCGCCTGCAATCCGGCCACGCAGAGCTGCACCCGCAACTCGACGGTCACCGGCCCCAATGGCGGTCAGGTGAACCGTTCCTCGACGATTTCCCGCTAATTCGTCCCACCCCAGCGGGAAGTCTCCGGTCCGGCAGCAGCTCTCTCCGCAGCCGGACCGGATCCGTATCGCCACCCGGAGACACACAATGCGAAGCGTTCTCGCCGCCACGACCATTTGCCTTCTCGCAACATCCGCCGGCGCCGCACAGCCCGGCTATTTCGAACTCATGAAGGTCATGAACGCCTGCAAGGCGGACATCCAGGCCTTTTGCCCGACCGTTGAGCCTGGCGAGGGGCGCATCCTCGCCTGCCTGAAGACACAGCAAAGCAAGGTCTCCGCGGGCTGCATCGCGGCTGCGGAGCCGTATCGCGACCAGGCGGACACTCTGAAGAGCATGCCTGCGCCCGCCGGCAACTGACGACCAATGGAGTAAGCACCATGCAGCACCTCAGCGATTTCTTCACCCATCCCTGGCCGATCGCGGCCGTCGCCGGCGTCGCCATGCTCGTCGAATTCATCTCGGGCTGGCTATCGGACGAGGACACGCACGATCTCAAGGAAACGGCGGCGTCCCTGACCATCGCCGTCATCAACAAGACCGTCGGCGCCCTGTCGGCGGGCATCACCGCCCTGCCGCTGATCTGGCTTCACCAGTTCGCGCTGTTCGACATTCCGGCAAGCAATCCGGCAGCGCTGGTGGCGGCGTTCTTCCTCACGGATCTCTGCTACTACTGGCACCATTACGCCATGCACAAGGTGCGTCTGCTGTGGGCCAGCCACAGCGTCCATCATTCGCCGACGCGGCTCAACCTGACCGCCGCCGTGCGCCTTGGTATCGGCGGACATGTCGCGGGGGGCTTCCTGTTCTACGCACCGCTGGTGCTGATCGGCTTTTCGCCGCTGGTCATCTACGGCATGCTGGCACTCGGCCTCATCTACCAGCTGTTCCTGCACCCGGCGCATGCCCCCGACCTCGGGCCGCTGGAATATGTCCTGAACACGCCCAAGCACCATCACGTCCACCACGCGTCCAATACGGAATGCCTGGACAAGAACTTTGGCGGCGTCTTCATCATTTTCGACCGGATGTTCGGCACCTATGCCGAGGCGCCGCAGAACGAGCCGCTGCGCTTCGGCCTGAAGGCGGTCGAGATGAAGAGCAACAACCCGTTGACCATTCTTTTCCACGAATGGATGGCGATCCTGAAAGACGCCGTCGCCAGCCGCTCCGCCGCCGCCGCATTCCGAGCGGTCTTCAGCATGAAGCGGAAGCCGAACCGCGACGCGGCATGACCTAGGCTTCGCAGGGCTGCCTGGAAAGGTGAGCCCTGCCGCGCCATCAAGTTGACACTCGAAATCAAGTTTAGGGAGAAAAATTCAGAAAATACAACTCTACATGTTAAAAACTTCGACTGATATATCAATGATATTGCGCCGTGGAATAACGCGTGCAAAGCAATACAATATATCGCGGAGTAATACATGCCCGATTCACTGGAATCGTTCAGCACGAAAGCCTATCTGGCGCTCGAACATCAGATCGTCACCCTTCGGCTGCCGCCAGGCGCTTCCGTCAATGAGAAGCGCCTGATCGACATTGCCGGACAAGGCAGGACACCCGTCCGCGAGGCCATCCAGCGGCTCGCCTGGCAGGGCCTGATCATCATTCGCCCCCGCGCGGGCATGGAGATCCGGGCGATAGACGAGCTGGATTTTGCCAAGATCATGGACGTTCGCCTGCAGCTGGAGCCGATCGCCGCGCGGTTGACGGCCCAGTATGCCAACAGCATCCAGCGCGCCGCCATCGTCGATTGTGCCCAGCAGATGACTGCATCGGCGGCCAGCGGCGATGTCGAGATGTTCCTGAATGCCGACAAGCGCTTCGACACCATCATGGAAAAGACCTGCCCCAACCAGTTCCTCACGGGCGCACTGGCGCCGCTGCAAACCCATGCCCGGCGCATCTGGTTCTCGACGGCAACTCCGGAAAGGATGAAGCGCGCGATCTCGCTGCACGTCGCGGTCATCAACGCCATACAGAGGTCCCTGCCGCACGAGGCACAGGTGGCAATGGCGACGCTCCTCTCCACGCTGATCGCCGAACAGCCCCCGCTGGCGGCATCGAACTGAAACAAAAAAGGCGGCCCGAAGACCGCCTTTGATATCCATGGCCCCTTGCCGGGATCAGCCGACGAACGCGCGCTCGATCACGAACTCCGCCGGCTTGTTGTTGGCGCCTTCGGTCAGGCCGGCCTTTTCCAGGACAGCCTTGGTGTCCTTCAGCATGGCGGCGGAACCGCAGATCATGCCGCGATCGATCGCCGGATCCAGCGGCGGAACGCCCAGATCGGAAAACAGCTTGCCGCTCTCGATCAGGTCGGTGATGCGGCCCTGGAAGGGGTAATCCTCGCGGGTGACCGTCGCATAATGCTTCAGCTTGTCGCCGACGATCTCGCTCAGGAGTTCGTCGTTCCTGATTTCCTCGACGAGATCGAAGCCGTATTTCAGCTCGGCAACCTCGCGGCAGGTGTGGGTCAGGATGACCTCATCGAACTTCTCATAGGTTTCCGGATCGCGGATCAGGCTGGCGAAGGGCGCGATGCCCGTGCCGGTCGAGAACATGTAGAGACGCTTGCCGGGAACCAGTGCGTCGAGAACCAGCGTGCCGGTCGGCTTCTTGCGCATCAGCACGGTATCGCCGGGAACGATTTTCTGCAGATGCTGCGTGAGCGGGCCGTCCGGAACCTTGATCGAGAAGAACTCGAGCTCTTCCGCCCAGGCCGGGCTCGCGATCGAATAGGCACGGTAGATCGGCTTTTCGCCGACCATCAGACCGATCATGGCAAACTCGCCCGAACGGAACCGGAAACCGTCGGGGCGCGTCATCGAGAAGCGGAAAAGACGGTCGGTGTAGTGCGTGACACTCAGGACTTTTTCCGCGTAGACGCCGTCCGGTATGGCGGGGGCGAAATTCTCGGCTTTAGCGGGCGCGTTCATCGGTCTCTTCGATCCTCAAAGTCGATTTATTGCAGTCGGTAGGCGAATATTACAAACAGCGGCAAAATGGAAGGCAACGCATTTCAACGCAAAGGCGCACGGCGAAATATGCATTCGGCGTGAAAACACCGCTTCGGTGCGCCGGTCTTTGCCGTCGGCCGCCGATCATCTCAGCGGCCGACCGCGTGTTCCTTGATTTCCATCAATACGGGAATAAAATATAGAACTTTCCCTATATCAAGCAGCCGGTTTGGCACCGCGCCGCCAGCTGTAGCTGCCGGGATTGGCAGCTTCCCGAGCTGCCGGCTGGTAATGCAGCGAGATCCCCGGAATGCGTCCTTCGGCGAGCCGCTTGAGCGCCGTCGCATTGGTAACGGCGAAGCTGTCGATGCCGACACGCAGCATCAGCGCCAGCGGATCGATCAGCACGTCCCCAACGGCGCGAATCTCATCCTTGTAGCCGAGGCGATCGCGCAGCAGCGACGCATGGCTGAAGGCGCGGCCATCGTTGAAGGCCGGGAACTCGACGGCTACCAGAGCGATACGACCGAGATAGGGCTCTAACCGGGTCACGTCGTCGGCCGGGCGGATCAGAACGCCAAGGCCGGTCTCGTTGCTGTCCTCGACCTTTGCCACAAAGGCGTCCAGCGGCAGGATCGCCTTCCGGCTACCGTCCGCCTTGACCTCTTCGGTCTCGATCACCCAGGGATCGTTTTCAACGAAGCCGGTTTCCTTCCAGATTTTCGTCATCATCGCTCTCCTCAGGCTGCCTTGGCTTCGTTGCCGTAGAGCGCATCCTTGAAGGGCTGCGCACCGACGCGGCGGTAGGCTTGAAGGAAGGTTTCCTCCTTCGACTGCCTGAGGCCGAGATAGGTGTCGACGATCGTCTCGACCGCATCCGTCACCTTCTCCGGCTCAAAACCGCGACCGATAATCTCGCCGATCGAGGTGTTTTCGTCGCCCGAGCCGCCAAGGGTGATCTGGTAGAGTTCAGTGCCCTTCTTCTCCACGCCCAGAAGGCCGATATGGCCGACATGGTGGTGGCCGCAGGCATTGATGCAGCCCGAGATCTTGATCTTCAGCTCACCGATGTCGGCCTGACGCTCGGACGCGCCGAAGCGGGTCGAGAGTTCCTGGGCCAGCGGAATGGAGCGCGCATTGGCGAGCGCGCAGTAGTCCAGCCCGGGACAGGCAATGATATCGGTGATCAGGCCGGCATTGGCGGTTGCCAGCCCGTCGGAGACCAGCGCGCGGTATACCGCTTCGAGATCGGCAATCGCCACATGCGGCAGGATGATGTTCTGCTCGTGGCTGATGCGGATTTCGTCGAATGCGTATTCGGCGGCGATGTCGGCGACAGCCTCCATCTGCGCATCCGTGGCGTCACCCGGAATGCCGCCAATGGGCTTCAGCGAAATCGTCACGGAAGCATAATCCGGATGCTTGTGCGGATGGACGTTCTGGCCGACCCATTCGGCGAATGCCAGATCGGCCTTCTTCCAGGCGGCGAGATTGGCCCAGCCTTCCGGACGCTCGGCGAGTGCCGGCGGCGCGAAATAGGCGGCGATCGCCTGCACGTCGGCGTCGGGCAGCTTCAGTTCGCTGTCCTTCAGGTTGGCAAACTCGGCCTCGACCTGCGCCTTCAATTCCTCGGTGCCCGTCTCGTGCACGAGGATCTTGATGCGCGCCTTGTACTTGTTGTCGCGGCGGCCATGCAGGTTGTAGACCCGCAGGATGGCCGTCGTGTAGGTCAGGAGATCCTCTTCCGGCAGGAAGTCGCAGATCTTCTTGGCGATCATAGGGGTACGCCCCTGCCCGCCGCCGACATAGACGGCAAAGCCGAGCTCGCCCTTGTCGTTCTTCTTCAGATGCAAGCCGATGTCATGGACCTGGATGGCGGCGCGGTCGCGCTCGGCACCGGTGACGGCGATCTTGAACTTGCGCGGCAGGAAGGAGAACTCCGGATGAACGGAGGACCACTGGCGCAGGATTTCGGCATAGGGCCGCGGATCGGCAACCTCATCGGCGGCAGCACCGGCGAAATGATCGGCGGTCACGTTGCGGATGCAGTTGCCGGACGTCTGGATCGCGTGCATCTCGACGGAGGCCAGCTCATCAAGGATATCCGGCGTGTCAGACAGTTTCGGCCAGTTGTACTGGATGTTCTGGCGGGTGGTGAAGTGGCCATAGCCGCGGTCATACTTGCGGGCGATATGGGCCAGCATGCGCATCTGCTTCGAGTTGAGCGTGCCGTAGGGAATGGCAACGCGCAGCATGTAGGCGTGCAGCTGGAGATAGACGCCGTTCATCAGCCGCAGCGGCTTGAAGGCATCCTCCGATATCTCACCGGAGAGGCGGCGCCCGACCTGGTCGCGGAACTGGTCAACGCGCTCGGCGACAAAGGCGTGGTCGAATTCGTCGTAACGGTACATGTCTATCCTCAAACGGCAATGAATTTGGGGTCGGCGGCCTGATAGCCGGCGGCATATTCCATGGTCGGCCCGGCGGCTCGGATGCGCTCGCGCAGGCGCTGCGGACGGATGGCGCCGTCGACTTCCTCGACATCGATGACATTGACGTCGACCACCTTGTTGCCGGCATAGTCGCGCTTGCCGATCGCTTCAAGCGCTTCGACGGCCTCGGCATGGCGGGCAACGAGGGCGTCCTGCAGCTTCTCGCTCCATTCGCCGGCGGCCGTCAACCAGACGGCGATACCGTCGCCAAGACGGTTGGCGGTCAAAACCTTGTCGGTCATCATGCACTCCTTGCAGAAAATTCGGCGGCTTTCGGGGCCGGCGCGCGGCCCACGGCCAGAGGTTCGGAATGGTCGAAATTGGCGCCGGCGACCGCGTCGCCGATGACCACCATGACCGGGCCGGTCAGATCGTCGCGCGCTTCCAGCCCCGGCAGGTCGGCGAGCGTGCCATGCAGCAGGCGGCGGTCGTCGCGGCTGGCGTTTTCGATCACGGCAACCGTGGTCTCGGCGGAGAGGCCCGCCTTCATAAGACGCCCGGCGACGGAGGCGGCGACCGTGCGCCCCATATAGACGGCAATGGTCGCGCCGGACACGGCAAGCGAAGCCCAGTCGGGCAGCACATCGCCGGTCAGGTCGTGACCGGTGGTGAAGATCAGCGACGAGGCGACGCCGCGCAGTGTCAGCGGCAGTTCGAAATCGGCGGCGGCGGCAAAGGCCGAGGTGATGCCGGGGACGACCTCGTAGGAGATCTTCGCTTCGCGCAACGCGGCCATTTCTTCCGCCGCGCGGCCATAGACCAGCGGATCGCCCGATTTCAGACGCACCACGCGCTTGCCTTCGCGGCCGAGTTCGACCAGCAGGTCGTTGATCTCGTCCTGCGATTTCGAATGGCAGCCCTTGCGCTTGCCGACGGAAATGCGCTCCGCGTCACGGCGGCCCATGTCGACGATCGCCTGCGGCACCAGGGCGTCGAAGACGATGACGTCGGCCTGCATCATGAGCCGCTGGGCGCGAAGCGTCAGCAGATCGACGGCACCCGGACCGGCACCGACGAGCGACACATGACCATGCTCCTGCCCTCGCGACTGCAGCAGGAGCTGCGTGGCTTCGCGGCGGGCGTCCGCAATATCATCACGCTCGACGGCACGCGCGACGGCGCCGGAGAAGAAGTTGCGCCAGAAGCCGCGACGAGCGGAGCCCTTCTCGGTCATGCGTTCGGCGGCGGAACGGTAGTCGATTGCCAGCCGGGCCAATTTGCCGAGCGACGGCGACAGCATCTGGTCGACCTGGGCACGGATCATCTGCGCCAGAACCGGGCCGGCGCCTTCCGTGCCGATGGCAACGGCCACCGGCGCGCGGTTGACGAGAGCCGGCGTGAAGAAGTCGCAATAATCGGGCTGGTCGACGGCATTCGCCGGGATTTTCGCCGTGCGCGCCGCGGTCACGATGTGCCGGTCAAGGGCGGCATCGCCGGTCGCGGCGAAGACCAGCTTTGCGCCGTCAAGCTGTTCGGGAGAAAACGCTTCCGCGATCACCTCAAAGCCATTTGTCGCCAGGAAAGCCGCATAGTCCGGTTCGGGATCGGTCGCATAGGCGACGATGCGGGCCTGCGTGTTGGCCAGCAGACGCGCCTTGGCGTAGGCCTCGTCACCATTGCCGAATACGGCAGCGACTTCGTCCGCAACGCGGAAGAAGGCTGGAAATACGGCAAGTTTGTCTCTGGCTGCGCCCATGCGCCCTATACTCCTCGATATTGGCCGCACTATCGCTTTTCGCCGCGCCGAAATGAAGGAACAGAAATTCATCGGCCTTCCAGCACGTATATTTCTTTGCTCCAAGACCCTGCCTTTTGAGCAAAAGTGACCGGGCGCACGGTGCACCCGGCCATGATCGCGGATGATGGCCGGTTCAGCGGCGCTCGGTGGCGAATCCGGCGAGCGCCAGCAGCGGCAAGGCGGCGCCGATGAGCGAGGCGAGCATCCAGCCGCCCTCTGCAAAGGCCCAGCCTCCGACGGCGGAACCAACCGCGCCACCGGCGAAGAAGGTTGCCATGAAGACGCCGTTCAGGCGACTGCGATGCTCGGCGCTCAAACCGTAGATCGCCCGCTGGCTGACGACGAGATTGGTGGTCACGCCGAAGTCGAGGAGGATCGCAGCCAGGACGAACAGCCCCAGCGACAGCGTCGATCCCTCGCCGGTCAGGTGGGTGATCAGGAAAGCAACGGCAACCGACAGCATGGCGAAAACGGTGGCGGGACGGATCAGGTTGCGATCGGCTAGCCTGCCCGCAATCGGAGATGCGATGGCGCCTGCAGCGCCGGCAAGCGCGAAGAGCGCGATTCCATCCTGCCCGATACCGAAAGCCGGACCGGCCAGCACCAGAGGCGTGACCGTCCAGAACAGGCTGAACGCGCCGAACAGGCCGGCCTGATAGAGCGCCCGCCGGCGCAGCACCGGCTCGCTGACAAACAGATGACCGAGCGACGCCAGCAGGGCGGGATAGGTCATCTTCGATGTCGGCCGCCGCGTCGGCAGGGCAACGGCGAGCACGACGCCGATAACCACCATGGCCGCGACCGAAAACAGGAAGACGGCGTGCCAGGAAAAAAAGTTCGCGATCATGCTAGAGACCGGCCTCGCCAGCATGATGCCAACCATCAGGCCACTCATGACATTGCCGACGACGCGGCCACGGCTTTCCTGGGGCGCCATATGGGCGGCGAAAGGCACGAGGACCTGAACGGCGACCGAGCCGATGCCGATCAGGAAAGAGGACATGAGAAACGGCGCGGGACTGCCGGACAAGGCGCAGCCGAGCGCCGCGAGGCCGGCAAGGCCCGTCAGGATCAGCACCAGCCGCTTGTTCTCGACAAGATCGCCGAGCGGCACGATCAGCAGAAGGCCCAGGCCGTAGCCGATCTGCGTCAGCGTCACGACAAGACCGGCAGCGCCCGCCGACATGCCCAGCGACTGGCCGATCGGACCGGCCAGCGGCTGGGCGTAATAGAGGTTGGCGACGATCAGGCCGCAGGCCGCGGCAAAGAGCAGCGTCAATGCGGCGGAGATGGGTGGATGTTCCTCGGCGCCTGTCGTGGCTGAGGCGGTCGCAATGGGCGGGGCCATTCTTATCTCCAAAAAGCAATGTCAAAAACGGTTGAAGAAAGTCAGTCGAAGAGGCGCATTGCCGCCTCGACCATGGATGTCATCTCCTCCCGGCTGCGACCGGTCTTGCCGACGATGCGCATCCCATGCAGGATGCCCACCATCAGCCTCGCGGTCGCTCTCCCGTCAATTGTCGGTGCGATCGAGCCGTCCTCCAGGCCCTCCCGGATCAAACCGAAAGCATGTGCCTCCATGGCCGCCATCGAACGGCGGACCCGTTCGGCGGCATCCTCGTCGGCAATGGCAAGCTCAGTCGCCGTCCCGACCACCAGGCACCCCCTGAGGCCCTCCTCGCCGCACGAAGCATCGGCATAGAACTCCAGCAGCAGCTGCAATTTCTCGCGTCCGCTTGCGCCCCTGGCGACCGCCTCGTCCCGCAACGCATTGCGCACGGACTTGTAACGGTCGAATGCCGCCAGAAAGATGCCCTTCTTGTCACCGAACGCCTTGTAGACGCTGCCGGGCGTCAAACCCATGGCAGCGGTCAGTTCCGCAATCGAGGCAGCGTGATAGCCCCGCTCGGAGAATGCCACGATGGCCCTGTCCAGCGCCTCGTCCATATCGAAGCTGCGCGGTCTGCCCGGACCACGAACGGCGGCGATATCCAATGTGTTCAAATCATCCATGCACGACAATTAGGAAATGATCGTTTCCAAATCAAGCGATAAATTCAAAACTGATGATTTACACCTCCGGAATCGGGTTATAGGCTGATAAAACCATAATCATTCAGGCGATCTCCCGTGACTCAAAACATGCTTGCCGCCCGTCTTCTCGACGTGATCGAAAACGACATCCTGCCTCTGACACAAGCGGGTGTTTCGACCGGAAACAAGGTCTTCGGTGCCGCCATCCTGCGCAAGTCGGACCTGTCGCTGGTCATCGCCGGCACCAACAACGAGACCGCCAATCCGCTCTGGCACGGCGAAGTGCATACGCTGAAGCAGTTCTACGAGATGTCCGAGCCGCCGGTGACGAAGGATCTGATCTTCCTGTCGACGCACGAGCCCTGCACCATGTGCATGTCGGCGATCACCTGGGCAGGCTTCGACAATTTCTATTATTTCTTCAGCCATGAAGACAGCCGCGACGCCTTCGCCATTCCACACGATCTGAAGATCCTCAAGGAGGTCTTCGGCCTGGAGCCCGGCGGTTACAGGCGCAACAACGCCTTCTGGCACTCCGCCTGGATCACCGACATGGTCGAGACGGCGGACGAACCGATCAAAAGCCAGATGAAAGAGCAGATTGCCCGCATCAAGGCCATGTACGACGACGCCTCCGGCGTCTATCAGTCGAAGAAGGGTGAAAGCCACATCCCACTCGCCTGAGCCAGTCACCGACCAGAGACCTTCGCATGGAACCTTCAAAAGACATCTCGCGCCTCATCGAGATCATGGCGGCGCTGCGCAATCCCGAGACGGGATGCCCGTGGGACATCGTGCAGAATTTCGAGACGATCAAACCCTACACGATCGAGGAGGCCTATGAGGTCGCCGACGCGATCGAGCGCAACGACATGGACGATCTCTGCGAGGAGCTGGGTGATCTTCTCCTGCAGGTGGTGTTCCACGCCCGCATGGCCGAGGAAGCCGGCGAGTTTGGATTCGGCGACGTTGTCCATGCCGTCACCCGCAAGATGATCCGTCGCCATCCGCATGTGTTTGCAGTCTCGGATGCGCAGACGCCTGATCAGGTCAAGCTGCAATGGGACGAGATCAAGCGGCAGGAAAAGGCCGAACGGGCGGAACGCCGAGCCCGGCGCGGCTTGGCAGCCGACGCCACCGATCGCCATCTCGGCTCGGTGCAGCGGTCGTTTCCGGCGCTGACAGAAGCACTGAAGATCCAGGAACGCGCCGCCAAGGTCGGCTTTGACTGGTCCGAGGCCGCCCCGATCCTCGACAAGATCGAGGAGGAAATCGGCGAGTTGCGCGAGGCCCTGGCAGGCAACCAGCAGGAAAAGGTCGCGGATGAACTCGGCGATCTGATTTTCGCCGTCGTCAATATCGGCCGCCATGTGAAGGCCGATCCGGAGGATGCGCTACGCGGCACGAACACCAAGTTCCGCCGCCGCTTCGGCTATATCGAGGACAGGCTGAAGGCCGAAGGCCGAACGCTCGGCGGGGCCACGCTCGACGAAATGGAAGCCCTCTGGCAGGAAGCCAAGGGGAAGGTCTGAAGAAGCGGCGAAATCCGCCGCACGCGTCTATTCGTCGGTTGAATAGCCGAAGAACAGGACCTTCAGATCCTTCTCGGGCGTGAAATTCGTCGCGTGCCATTCGAGCGGCGCGCCTGCCTTCGTTCCCGGCGGTGTGCAAAGCGACGCAATGCTGTCGCTGCCGGGATCGACCTTCAGATTGAACTCCGCAATCGGACCCTGCCAGTTGTTGGCGGTCGTCAGGATGTAGCCCAGCGTCAGAGCATCCGGCGCCTTGCCTTCGTCGCGCAACGCTTTCAAACGCATGCGGAAGGCATCATCCACGCAATAGGTCGAAGCCCCCTCGCCGGCCTCGAAGAAATCGCCATAGTCGGAGGGCGCGCCGGTCAGCGGCTGGTAGGCGATGTCGACCTTCGTGACACCCGGCGCGAAATCCTGGCTCCATTCGTAGACCGCCTGATATTCCCAGCGGACAATCAGGAAATCGCCGTCCTTGTGGGCCAGCCCGTCTTCCTCCAGCGCCCTGATCGTCGCATCCGGCAGATCGGACAGATCCTCGTCGGGCGGCGCGAAGACCGGGACACCAAGCGCCTTCAGCCGTTCGGTGATGTTCTCACCCTTGAACCAGGCGTATTCGTGCAGGGTCGGCGTCACCGGCTGGCCGTTCACCGACACTTCGAAATGCATGTAGTTGCGGGGATCGCCATCATTTTCCATGCCGCCGCCGAGGCTGTCGGGCGAATCGTCCTGCGGAACCTTCGGAAGCGGAAAGCCGATGACGCGCGTCAGGGTGTTGCCGGCGTCCGACTTGAAGTCATAGTGAACCTTCACGCTGTCCAAAGAGAGCGAAAGGTCCTCGCGAGCGATGGAAATCTGCGGTTCGGGCTTGAAGGTGACGCCACCGGCCGCGAATTCGGAAACGGAGCCGTTGGCGAAGGCTGGTCCGGCAACCGTCGCGGCCAGCATCAGGGCCGGCAGAAATCCGATCCGGCGCTGCCCGCTTCCCATCCCGCGCTACTCCCAGTCTTCCTTGGGCGGCTCGATGGCCTTGCCGAGACGGCGCTCGAGCGTCGTCGCCAGTTCTCCGGACAGACGCAGGTCGATCTTCACCGAGCCATCCTCGAGATCTTCACGACCGTCGACGATGGCGTTTTCATAGAGCCACGGCAGCAATTTCAGCTGGTCGGGCGGCAAAACGACGGTCGTCTCGGAGAGAACGCCGGAAAGCCTGTCGGCGATATTGTCCAGAAGCGCGTCCAGCCCCTCGCCGGAGACGGCGGAGACGGCGAACTTGCCCTCGCTCGGCTGCGCCTTGGCCAACAGCGTCTCGCGAGCCTCCGGCTCCAGCCGGTCGATCTTGTTCCAGACTTCCAGGACGCGAACGCCTTGGGCGGATTCCTCGATGCCGAGGTCGGCAAGAATGCGCGTGACGTCCTCGGCCTGGGCGGCGTTGTCCGGGTCGGACATGTCGCGCACGTGCAGGATGATATCGGCCTCGAGCACTTCTTCCAGCGTCGCGCGGAAGGCGGCGACGAGATGGGTCGGCAGGTCGGAGATGAAGCCGACGGTGTCGGACAGGATGACCGTGCGCCCGTGCGGCAGCTTCATGCGGCGCATGGTCGGGTCGAGGGTGGCAAACAGCATGTCCTCGGCGAGAACGCCGGCACCGGTGATACGGTTGAAGAGCGTCGACTTGCCGGCATTGGTGTAGCCCGCCAGCGCCACGATGGGATGCGGCACCTTGCGGCGCTTGGCGCGATGCAGCTGTCGGGTGCGAACGACCTGCTCGAGCTCGCGCTCCAGCTTGACGATCTTGTCCTGCAGGATGCGGCGGTCGGCCTCTATCTGGGTTTCACCGGGGCCGCCCATGAAGCCCGCGCCACCGCGCTGGCGTTCAAGGTGCGTCCAGCTTCTGACCAGCCGGCCCTTCTGGTAGTTGAGATGCGCAAGCTCGACCTGCAGGCGGCCTTCCTTGGTGGAGGCGCGGCGGCCGAAAATTTCAAGAATGAGGCCGGTGCGGTCGATGACCTTGGAGTTCCATTCCCGTTCCAGGTTGCGCTGCTGGACCGGCGTCAGCGGATGATCGACGATCACAAGGCCGGCGTCCATCTCGTCCAGAACGGCCTTGATCTCCTCGATCTTGCCGGTGCCGATCAGGGTCGCGGGACGCGGATCGTTGACGAAGACGATGGCGCCATGGACGATTTCGAGATCGATGGCTCTGGCAAGGCCGATCGCCTCATCCAGCCGGCTTTCCGGCAGGCGATCGGGCTTCGGCGGCTGGTTCGACCTGCTGTTACGGCTTTCCTTCAGGACGGGAACGAGCACAACGGCACGCATATCGTCCCGGCGCATCTCCTGCTCCGGGACAATCATGTCCGGTGTCGTAATTCGTTTGGCGGAAATAGCCGCTATTCCTGTCAGGATGCCGTTTCTTCGCTCTCGAACATCTGCAGCGGCTGACCCGGCATGATGGTCGAGATCGCATGCTTGTAGACGAGCTGCGAATGCCCGTCACGACGCAGAAGCACACAGAAATTGTCGAAAGACGTTACCACCCCTGTCAGCTTCACGCCGTTGATCAGGAAGATGGTCAATGAGATTTTTTGCTTGCGAACTGTATTGAGAAACAGGTCTTGCAGATTCTGAGAACGTTCCGCCATCGCGCCGATTCTTTCTTTCCTTTTTTGCCGGACCGGCTCTGCCGATCCAGTGTCATGCCAAATCCTAACCGCCCCGCATGTGTAATCGAAATTTCACACGCCTCCCGTATGATGACTTGGTATCAAATCACCGCTGCTTCCGCAATGCGGGAATCGGAACCGGCACCGTCCACATGGACAGTGCACTATCCAATGGCGGATAGACAAGTCGCTTACGCGTCAAAACGGTACGGACGGCAATATCAGAAATACTGGATCGAGACCCGGAACATCTGTTCGACATGTCGGACGGACTCGGCCAGCGCGAACAGGACGACGCGGTCCTTCGCCTTGATCTTCGTATCGCCGTTCAACGTCAACATCTTGCCGTCGCGGTAGATGGCGCCGAGACGAATGCCCTTCGGCAATTCGAGATCGCGGAACGGCACGCCGACCAGCGGCGAGGTTTCCAGTGCTTCCGCCTCGATGACTTCCGCTGCCCCCTTCTGCACGGCGTAGACCGAGCGAATGCGGCCCTTTCGGACATGCTGGAGCACCCGCGAGATCGTCACCGCCCGGGGATTGATGTGTGCGTCGATCCCGACGGCCTTCGTCATGTCGTGGAAGGACGGATTGTTCAAAAGAACGAGGCTCGACTTGCAGCCGAGTTCCTTGGCCATGACGGCGCTCAGAATATTCGTCTGGTCGTTGTTGGTCAGCGCCACCAGAAGCTCGGCGTCCTGGATATCGACCTGCTGGAGAATGTTCTGCTCGAGGACCGAACCGTTGAGGACGATGGCGTGGTTCAGCTGCTCGGAGATGGCGATCGCCCGTTCGCGGTTGTTTTCGATGATCTTCAGCGACGTCTTCGGCTGCATCTCCTCGATCGTCTTGGCGACGTAGTAGCCGATATTGCCGCCGCCGGCGATGACGATGCGCCGCGCTTCCGTTTCCTCATGGCCAAAAAGGCTCAGCGTGCGGCGGGTGTGGTCACGATGGCAGATGACATAGGCAAGATCGCCGGCGCGCAACTGGTCGCCGGAGCGGGCGATGAACAGGCGACCCTCGCGATAGACGCCTGTGACGGTCGCCATCAGGTCCGGGAAAAGCTGCGCGAGCTGCGCCAGAGGCGTGTTGAGGACCGGGCAGTCTTCCGTGCACTCGATCGCCAGCATCGCGACTTTGTCGTCGACGAATCGGACGATATCGGTGGCGCCGGGATAGGAAATGCGCCGCAGCACCATCTTGCCGACTTCGATCTCGGGCGAGATCGTCACGTCGATCGGCATGTGGTCGCGCGAAAACAGGTCGGAGTAATGCGACTGCAGATAGTTCTGCGCGCGGATACGGGCGATCTTCGTCGGCACGTTGAACAGCGAATGGGCGACCTGGCAGGCGACCATGTTGATCTCGTCATAGAGCGTGACGGCAATGATCATGTCGGCCTGGTCGGCGCCGGCCTTGGCCAGAACATCGGGATGGGCGCCATGGCCGACATAACCGCGCACATCCAGCGTGTCGGTCGTGGCGCTGATCAGCGATGCGGACACATCGATGACCGACACGTCGTTGCCTTCCTGGGACAAGCGTTCGGCAATGCCGTAACCGACCTGCCCTGCACCGCAAATAATGACTTTCATGCGTCTCTTTCCAATTATTCCGGCGTGCGCCCGGGCCTTATACGCCCAACGACTTCAGCTTGCGATGCAGCGCCGAGCGCTCCATGCCGACGAACTCCGCCGTGCGGGAAATATTGCCCCCGAAACGGTTGATCTGGGCGACCAGATAGTCCCGTTCGAACATCTCACGCGCCTCGCGCAGCGGCAAGGTCATGATATGCACGTCATTCTGGGCAGAGACCTTCGGCAGCATATCACTCAGATCCTGCGGCAGCATGTCGGCGGTGACGGTCGTCTCCGGATTGTCGCCGCTGGCGAGAATCATCAGCCGCTCGATGTTGTTGCGCAGCTGGCGGATGTTGCCAGGCCACTCATTGGCCTGCAGGACCGCCATGGCGTCGTCGCCGATATTGCGCAGCCGGATACCGGCCTGCTCGCAGATCTGCCGGATGAGGCTGTCCACGAGGAAGGGAATGTCCTCGCGGCGTTCGGCAAGCGACGGCACCTTGACCGGCACGACCGCCAGGCGATGGTAGAGGTCCTCGCGGAACAGGCCTTCAGCGATGCGGTTTTCCAGGTTCATGGCGGTCGAGGAAATGATGCGGACGTCCACCTTCACCCGCTTGTTGCCGCCGACGCGTTCGAACTGCTGGTCGATAAGCACGCGCAGGATCTTGTTCTGCGTCTCGCGCGGCATCTCGCCGATCTCGTCAAGGTAGAGCGTGCCGCGGTGGGCTTCCTCCAGCGCGCCGGTCTTGCGCGGCTGGCCGGGCATGCCCTCCGTGCCGAACAGCGCGATCTCCATGCGCTCGGGCGTGATCGCCGCCGCGTTCAGCGCAACGAACGGCCCGTTGGCGCGCTGCGACTTCTTGTGGATGGTGCGGGCGACGAGCTCCTTGCCGGAGCCGGACGGCCCGAGGATCATGATGCGCGAATTGGTCGGCCCGACCTTCTCGATGGTCTGGCGCAGATGCGACACGGCGACCGACGTGCCGATCAGTTCGATGCCGTCGCCGGCACGCTTCTTCAACTCCGAGACTTCGCGCTTCAGGTTGGAGTTTTCCAGCGCGCGCTCGGCGACGAGGATCAGCCGGTCGGTCTTGAACGGCTTCTCGATGAAGTCGAACGCACCGCGCTTGATCGCCGCAACGGCGGTCTCGATGTTGCCATGACCCGAGATCATCACGACCGGCACGTCAGGGTGACGGTTCTTGATCTCCTCCAGCAGCGCCAGCCCGTCGAGCTTGCTGCCCTGCATCCAGATATCGAGGAATATCAGCCGCGGCACGCGGTCGGAGATCGCCGCCAGCGCGCTGTCGCTGTCGAAAGCGGTGCGGGTCTCGTGCCCCTCGTCGGACAAGATGCCGGATACGATCTCGCGGATGTCTTCTTCGTCGTCGACGACAAGAATATCAGACGCCATTTACATCTTCCTCGTTCTTCTTCTTATCACCGTTCGCCGCGGCATTTATCGCCGGCAGAACGATGCGGATCATTGCGCCACGGCCGCGGTCGAATTCGGGCGGCGCGTCATGCAGTTCAATCTGGCCGCCGTGCTCCTCGATGATCTTCTTGACGATTGCCAGGCCCAGTCCGGTGCCCTTTTCGCGCATCGTCATGTAGGGCTCGAGAATGCGGCTGCGGTTTTCCTTCGGCAGGCCACGGCCGTTGTCGATCACATCGGCGACGATCTGCTCGCCGCCGGCGCTCTTGTGTGCGCGCACCAGGACTTTGCGCTCATCACCGATCTCGTCGCTCGGCACGGCCTCGATCGCCTCGACGGCGTTCTTGATGATGTTGGTGAAGGCCTGACCGAGCATACGAGAATCGAAATCGCCGATCAGCGGCTCGTCGCCGAACTCGCGATGAAAATCGATATGAGTCGTCCCCATTTCCCTGAGGAACATGGCATCCTTCAGGATATCGCGCAGGTCGGAACGCTCCTTGGTGGGCTTCGGCATGCGGGCGAAGGCGGAGAATTCATCGACCATGCGGCCGATGTCGCCGACCTGACGGACGATCGTGTCGGTGCACTGGTCGAAGACGGCGCGGTCGCTCTCGTCGATCTGCTTGCCGTAGCGGCGCTTCAACCGCTCGGCGGAAAGCTGGATCGGCGTCAGCGGGTTCTTGATCTCGTGCGCGATGCGCCGTGCGACGTCGGCCCAGGCGCTCGATCGCTGGGCAATCACGAGATCGGTGATGTCATCGACCGTCACGACATAGGAATCGCTGAAATCGCGCGATTCCTCACGCGTCACCTGCACGCTCAGCGTCCGCTCGTTGCCGCCACGCATGAACTGAATGTGCTTGGAGAAATCGCGGCGGTAGCGGCTGGCCGCTTCCGTCAGCACCTTGTCCATTTCCGGGGCGACATCCTGCAGCTTCCGGCCGATCAGATTGTCCACCGGCAGGCCGAACAGGACCTCCGCCGCCGAATTGACGATGCTGACGGTGCGGTCTGCCTCCACGCCGATTACGGCGGAGGTGACACCCGACAGAACCGCCTCGATGAACCGGCGGCGATCGTCGACATCGTCCTTGGCGACCAGGATTTCCTGCTGCTGGCTGCGGATTTCCGAAATCATCTTGTTGAAGGTGCGCGACAGGTTGCCGACGTCGCCGTCGGCGACGCGAACCGGGACCACGACATTCATGTTGCCCGAGGCCACGCTGTCGGCGGCGCTGATGAGCAACCGGATCGGCCTGACGATACGGTCGGCGATGGCGATGGCACCCCAGATGGCGGCCAGCAGAACGATCAGGGCGAAGCCCAGATAGAGAATGGCGAATGCGATCTGCAGCGACGTCCGGCCCTCCTCCATCGCCTTGTATTCGGCGGTGTTCTCCTCCATCTGCCGCATGGCGCGCATGACCTTCAGGTCAACGGCCCGCACGGTGTAGAGATAGGTTCCGGAAATCGCGTTCAGCGGGATGATGGCGCCGACGAGATTGGTGATGCCCGGCGGGATCAGTGTCGGCTGGCCGTCCTTCGCCTTCGCCAGGGCGTCCTGCGGAATGGCCGGCAAGGGCTTGTCGGTCTTGATGTCCGCCTGGACCACCGCCGAGCCGTCGCCGCGCACCAGGAAGGCGCCGAGCATTCCCCTGCCCTTGGCCTGGCGTGTCAGGAATTCCACGAAGCCGTTCCTGTCGAGATAGAAGACCGCGCGGTTGCGCTCTATGTCGTTGGCCATGGAGGCGGTCTGGCCCTGCAGGTAGCTGGCGTTTTCCATCATATAGGCCTGGGCGACATCGCGGGAGGATTCGATGATCGCCTGGGTGCGGATCGAAAACCAGCGGTCAAGGCCGACATTGAGCGTGAGGCTGGCGAAGATCGCTACAAGGATCGCCGGCGTGATGGCGACAACGGAGAAGAGGCCGACGATGCGGATGTGCAGCCGGGCCGCCGCCCGTCCGCGGCTGCGGGCGCTGATCAGGCGATAGACCTCGCGGCCGATCAGGAAGATCAGTCCTGCGACGAAGATCGCATTGATGATGGCCGAGGCGATGACGACATGCGTGGTCGGCTTGATCGGCGTAAGGCCGAGAAGCACGAACAGCGTCAGGATGGCGCAGAGCAGCGCGCCGGCCGCCAGGGCCAGCCCCGGCAACGCGAAGGAGGCATGCCGGTCGTGAACCGCCGCCACCACTTCCTTCTTCAGGAAAGAACGTCTGCCAGAATGGCCTTCCAAAGGCTGCTCCCCTGTCGAGCCCTGCAACGCCGGCATGTCACTCATGACAGGTCTTCCGACGACTCAAGATCGTATTCGTGTTGCCGCAAGAATCGTCGCGCGCGTCTGGCGCACCCGAAACTGAGTGACTTCCAAGCAACATTTTGTGGCGAAATTGCAACGCAACCTGGACAAATGTCAAGCGCCGCGGGAACTCCGGTAAACCGTGACACCCAGTTCGCGGATCTTCTTGCGCAGCGTATTGCGGTTCAGCCCGAGAAGATCGGCCGCCTTGATCTGATTGCCCCTGGTGGCCGTCAGCGCCGCCAGAATCAGCGGATACTCCATTTCCGACAGCACCCGTTCATAGAGACCGGGCGGCGGCAGGTTCTCGCCGAAGCCTGCGAAATAGCTGCGCATGTTCTCCTCGACCGCCTGCGAGATGGTCATCGAGCCGCTGGCGGACGACTTGTCGATCGGGCTGTCGGGAATATCGGTCCGCAACTCGGATTCGATGATCTCGCGGGTGATCACGTCCTGCGGATACAGCGCCAGCAGGCGGCGGATGAGGTTTTCCAGCTCGCGGACATTGCCCGGCCACGGATAGCCCTTCATGACCTCCAGCGCTTCGCCATCGAAGCGCTTGGAGCCGAGCCCTTCCTTTTCCGCCTGCTGGATGAAATGGCGGACGAGATCGGGAATATCCTCGGCGCGGTCGCGCAGCGGCGGCAGGCGCAGCGGCACGACATTCAGGCGGTAATACAGGTCCTCGCGGAACAGGCCCTTGTTGATCGAAACCTTCAGGTCCTTGTTGGTTGCCGCGACGATGCGCACGTCGGTACGGATCGGCGTGCGGCCGCCGACGGTCGTGTACTCGCCCTGCTGGAGAACGCGGAGCAATCGCGTCTGCGCATCCATCGGCATGTCGCCGATCTCGTCGAGAAACAGCGTGCCGCCCTGGGCCTGCTCGAACCGGCCTGTCGAACGCGCCTGGGCACCGGTGAAGGCACCCTTTTCATGGCCGAACAGCTCCGATTCGATCAGGTCACGCGGAATGGCGGCCATGTTGATGGCAACGAAGGGACCATTGCTGCGCTTGCCGTAATCATGCAGCGCGCGCGCCACGAGCTCCTTGCCGGTGCCCGACTCGCCGGTGATCATCAATGTCAGATCCGTTTGCATCAGGCGGGCCAGGACGCGGTAGATTTCCTGCATCGCGGCGGAGCGGCCGACCAGCGGCATGCCGTCCTGCACGTCGTCTTCCGGCTTGGTCGGCCGGCGCTTCGGTTCGGCCAGCGCCCGGCCGATGATCGAGATCAGCTCGGTCAAGTCGAAGGGCTTCGGCAGGTAGTCGTACGCGCCCTTCTCGCTCGCCTTGATGGCGGTCATGAAAGTGTTCTGCGCACTCATTACCAGAACCGGCAGATCGGGACGCGCCTTCTTGATGCGCGGCAGCAGGTCGAAGGCATTTTCGTCCGGCATGACGACGTCGGTCACCACGATGTCGCCCTCGCCGGCCGACACCCAACGCCACAGCGTGGCGGCGTTCGAGGTAATTCTCACGTCGTAGCCGGCGCGGCTCAGCGCCTGATTGAGCACCGTGCGAATGGCTGCATCGTCATCAGCAACGAGAACCGTGGCTGTCATATGTCACTTCCTGTTTTCGTTTTGCCATCGGCGGCACGTACACTGGGCTTGGAGGCCGGCATGAGGATCCTGAACGTCGTCTTCTGGTTCTGGCTGTCGCATTCGACAATGCCGCCATGCGCGCCGATGATCTTGGCGACCAGGGCAAGCCCGAGGCCGGAGCCGTTGGTTTTCGTGGTTATGAAGGGATCGAAGAGATGCGGCACGAGATCGGGCGCGATGCCGCCGCCATTGTCGTGAACGCAGAATTCCAGCGGCAGCGAGATCTTTTCCTTGGTGCCGGCGACCGAAAGGCGGATGCCCGGTCGGTAGGCCGTCGTCAGGCGAATCTCTCCCTCAGGATTGTCGCCGATCGCCTCGGCGGCATTCTTCACCAGGTTGAGGAAGACCTGCACCAGCTGGTCGCGGTTGGCGAAGACCAGCGGCAGTGAGGGGTCGTAATCCTCGGTTATCTTGATGTTGCGGGCAAAGCCGGCATAGGCCAGCGCCTTCACATGGTCGAGCACCGAATGGATGTTGATCGGCACCCGGTCGATCGGCCGTTCGTCGGAGAACACTTCCATGCGGTCGACGAGCGAGACGATGCGGTCGGTCTCGTCGCAGATCAGACGGGTCAGCGCCCGGTCGTCGTCGCCGACCGATGTTTCGAGCAGCTGGGCTGCGCCGCGAATGCCCGACAGCGGGTTCTTGATCTCGTGCGCCAGCATGGACGCGAGACCAGTCACCGAGCGGGCGGCGGCGCGCGAGGTCAGCTGCCGGTCGATCTTGTCAGCCATCGTGCGCTCCTGCAGGACGATGACGACGGAGCCGGAATCGGTGCCGACAGGCGCGACATAGATGTCGACAAGCTTTTCCTGTCCCAGCCGCGGCGAGCTCAGGTCGACGCGGTATTCGTTGACCGGCGCGCGGCGTTCGCGCACCTGATCGATCAGCGCCAGAAGCGGACTGCCGAACGGAATGAAGGTGGAAATCTTGTAGCGGGCGAGATGCGACGCGCTGGCCCCGAAGAAGGCCTCGGCCTGCCAGTTGGCGAACGCGATAAAGCCCTTCTCGTTGACGAGAATGACCGGATTCTGCATCGCATTGAGGACGGAGAGCGCCAGCACCCCGTTCTCGCCGTCGCTAAACGCGTTGGCTGGAAGATCGCTCATGCGGCTTCTCCCACCGCTGCAACGGCCAACGGCGCGTCGCGGCCGAGAGCCTCGGCCATGCGGGCAGAGACGAATGCCGTATCGGTCGAGGTCATGATGGCGGCCTTGTCCTGGGAGGGCAGATCGGGCGCATAGCGGTCCAGATACCAGCCGAGGTGCTTGCGCGCATGGCGCAGACCGCCTTCGCGGCCGTAAAATTCCAGCATCGATTCGTAATGTTCCAATATGATGTCCGTGATCTCGTGATGGGCGGGTTCTTCGCCGCCGGCCAGAACGCCCGGATGCCAGGGCCGTCCCTGGCAGGTGCGGCCGACCATGACCGCGTCGGCGCCGGTGATGGAAAGCAGATTTTCAACATCGTCCGCGCTTTCGACGTCGCCATTGGCGATGAACGGCAGCGAGACAGCCTCGCGCACGCGGGCAATGGCGTGCCAGTCCGCCGTTCCGGTGTAGAACTGCATGCGGGTACGGCCATGAACGGTGATCAGGCGAACACCTGCCAGTTCCGCCTGACGGGCGATCTCGGCAGCGTTCAGCGAGGTCTCATCCCAGCCGAGGCGCATCTTGACGGTCACCGGCACATCGACAGCCGCGACCGTCGCCTCGATGATCGAAAGCGCCAGCTCCGGATCGCGCATCAGCGCCGAGCCGGAATAGCCGCCGATGACCTTTTTGGCCGGGCAGCCCATGTTGATGTCGATGATGTCGGCCCCGTTGTCGGCGGCAATCCTGGCGGCTTCCGCCATCCAGTGCGGTTCGCGGCCGGCAAGCTGCACGACATGCGGACCGGTGTCGCCCGCCTTCAGCCGTGACCAGGATTCGCCGCGGCTCATCACCAGTTCACGCGACGCCACCATCTCGGTAACGACCAGTCCCGCCCCATAACGCCAGGAGAGCCGGCGGAACGGCAGATCCGTGACGCCCGACATGGGCGCAAGCACCACACGGTTGCGCACCATCACCGGACCGATGTGGAAAGCTGAACTGGGATCGCGCGCCAACAAATGACCATCTTTCGGGCAGTCTGAATTTTGCACTATTTTTAGACACTCCAGAGACGCTTGCCAAGAGAAATCGGATAGCCAAGATATTTTTTAGGCAAATGCACCAATGGCACGCTTTGTCGACATTCCGGTGACTGAAACGCGCCCTCCTAACACTCCGGGACCGCGCCGCCAACAGGCAATCCGGCATTTGCGCTGGCAAAATCCGGGCAGAATCGCTAGGACGGCGAAAGGTTTGACGCTTTCAGGCACGGTGCGCGATGCAATCCCCCAAAACTCCGCTTTCGATCGGCACGGTGGTCGTCGCCGCAGGTCGCGGCGAACGGGCCGGCGCCGGCAAGGATGGCCCGAAACAGTATCAGCGGATCGGTGGCCGGCCGGTGATCGCCGAGACGCTGGCGCGTCTCATTGCCTGGCGCCCCGACATGCCGATCGCCGTCGTCATCCATCCGGATGATCGCGCACTCTGCGACGACGCGCTGGCTCCGTTTGCCGATCATGACGGGCTCACCATCGTCACCGGGGGCGCCATGCGCCAGCAGTCGGTCCTCAACGGACTGGAAGCGCTGCGGGCGGCAGGTGTAACGCATGTCTACATCCAGGATGCGGTTCGCCCCTTCATCGACGATGGCCTGCTGGATCGGGTCGAGCAGGCGCTCGCCGCAGGTGCCGATGCCGCCCTGCCGGTCCTGCCGGTCGCGGATACGCTGAAGCGCGGCACGGCAGACGGCCTGGTTGCCGAAACCGTGTCCCGTCAAGGCCTGTTTGCGGCCCAGACGCCGCAGGCGTTCCGCTTCGAGGCCATTCTGGAGGCGCATCGCCGGGCGGCGGAGCTGGGGCGCAGCGACTTCACCGACGACGCGGCGATCGCCGAGTGGGCCGGCATTCCGGTTCGCCTGGTGGAAGGATCTCCGGACAATTTCAAGCTCACAGTCAGGCGAGACATGATCATGGCGGACGAAAGGCTCGGCGGCGGACTTCTCCCGGACGTGCGGACCGGCAACGGCTACGATGTCCACCAGCTGGAGCCCGGCGACGGCGTGACGCTTTGCGGGATCTTCATCCCGCACGACCAGAGGCTGAAGGGGCATTCCGACGCGGATGTCGCCCTGCACGCGCTCACCGATGCGTTGCTGGCCACCTGCGGTGCCGGCGATATCGGCGACCATTTCCCGCCCTCCGATCCGCAGTGGAAGGGCGCCGCCTCGCGGATCTTTCTCGAGCATGCGGCAAGGATCGTCCGCGACAATGGCGGGACGATCATGAATGCCGACGTTTCGCTCATTGCCGAAGCACCGAAGGTGGGCCCGCACCGCAACGCCATGCGGGAGGCGCTGTCCGGCATGCTGAAGATCACGATCGACCGCTGCTCGGTGAAAGCGACGACCAACGAGACCATCGGCTTCGTCGGACGGCGCGAGGGCATCGCGGCGATCGCGACCGCAACCGTCGTCTATGGAAGGACAAGGGCATGACACGCTTTCCCGAAGAGATCGACGAGCTCGCCGCCCGCGTCGTCTACGAATTCACCGCCAAGGGACTGATGGTCGCCACGGCGGAATCCTGCACCGGCGGGCTGATTGCCGGCGCGCTCACCGAGGTTGCCGGCTCGTCCGCCGTCGTCGATCGCGGCTTCGTCACCTACAGCAACGAAGCGAAGCAGGAGATGATCGGCGTCAAGGCGGAAACGCTTGCCGCCCATGGCGCCGTGTCGAAAGAGACGGCACTGGAAATGGCTGCGGGCGCGCTTGCCAAGTCTCGGGCGGACCTGGCGGTCGCGGTCACCGGCATCGCCGGTCCGGGCGGCGGAACGGCGGAAAAGCCGGTTGGCCTCGTCCATCTCGCCGCCTGCCGCAAGGACGGTCGCAGCCAACATCTGGAAATGCGGTTCGGCGCGCTCGGACGCGACGGCGTCAGGACCGCGACGGTGCGCGTGGCCCTCGACCTGCTCCTGGAACTCGCTCAGGCAGAATAAATCGACGCCGCCCGCTTCTCGAAGGCTTCGGCAAACATGCGGAAGGCGCGGTCGAACATGGCGCCCATCATCGCGCCGAGAATACGGCTCTTGAACTCGTAGTCGATATAGAAGCGGATCTGGCAACCGCCCTCGCCTTCGGGCTCGAAGCGCCAGCGGTTGTCGAGATAGCGGAACGGTCCGTCGATGTATTTGACGTCGATCGCATGTTCGTCCGGCTTCAACAGGACCTGGGTGGTGAACGTCTCGCGGATGGCCTTGTAGCCGATGCTCATGTCGGCCACCAGCAAGGTCTTGCCCTCCCGCTCCTTGCGCGAACGCACGGTCAGCGCCTCGCACAGCGGCAGGAATTCCGGATAGCGCTCGACATCAGCCACCAGTGCAAACATCTGATCGGGCGTGTGGGGAACGGAGCGGAGTGTCTCGAACTTCGGCATGGTTCAGAGCTAGCGAGCACGCGACGAAATCTCAAGGAGTCGCTGGCCGTCATGATGCGATTTCAACACCAAAACCGGGACATCCGGACCGTATGTCGCGAATTTCTCCGCGATTTCCGGGACCTCGTTGCGTTCGAAGTTCCAGATGTAGGTGAGAAAGTTCCACTCCGGCCAGTGCTCCGGGCACCCCTCCGCCATCTCCGGTCGGACCGCCCCGTAAGACTTCCAGACGCGGCTGTAGACGCCCCACAGCGATCGCCAGCGCGGCGGACGAAACCAGATGGCGAGATCCGTCCGCGGCAGCCTCAGGTCCATCGTTCCGGGACTGGTACCATCCATCAGCCAGCGATCGCCCTCGACAGCCTCCCCGATACGCCGGCGGATTTCCCCGCGCTCGCGCATCTTCCAGCCGGGCAGCCAGAAGAACTCCCTGTCCATAGAAAAATACGGCAGGTCGAACAGACCGCACAGCTTGCGCGACAGCGTGCTCTTGCCGCTGCCCGAGCACCCGAAGACGATGATGCGGTTGGCCGCCGGCAGGATCGCTGCGGCCTGATCAATTGTCAGGAAATTCATGAATACGGCTCCCGTCGAAGCGGCGCAACCTGCCGTATCCCTTTGCGATTTACAACACCCTCTGGGCTGTTTATGGCAGCTGCGTCAAGCCGCCTCAATCGGCCTTATGTCATCGAGCCCTTTGGCGGCTTTCATGGCCGCCGCCAAGTCACACGCCCGCTGGATATTCAACCAGAACTCCGGTGAGTTCGAGAAATAGCGGGATAGCCGCAACGCTGTCTCGGCATCCAACGGCACAAGACCGTTCAGCAAGTCATTTAAGCGACCCTGGTTGAGGCCAAGATCGCGCGCCAGCTTCTCAGTGGTAAGTCCGTAATCCGCCATAAACTCTTCCCGCAGGATTTCTCCGGGAGTAATCGGATTTTCGGGCAGAAACAGCATGACCTTACCTCAATGATAGTCGCAGATTTCGACGTCATGGGCGTCGCCATCTGCATAACGAAAACAGATTCGCCACTGATCGTTGATCCGAATGGAGAACTGACCGTCGCGATCGCCCCTCAGCCGTTCCAATCGATTGCTGGGTGGGACACGCAGATCATCAACGACCTTCGCTGCATTCAAGGACGTCAGCTTCCGTTGCGCTCTTTCAAGAATATCGCCGGGCAGGCGTTTGGACCGTCCCGACAGAAAGAGCCTTTCCGTCTGCTTATCCTTGAAAGACCTTATCACGAAGCACGTTCACAAATCAAAGGCACCGCCCTATTCCGCCAAGGCCAGCTTCTTTTCCCGGTTGGCTTTGAGGCGGGCGAAATCGTCGCCGGCGTGGTGCGAGGAGCGGGTCAGCGGCGAGGACGAGACCATCAGGAAGCCCTTGGCATAGGCGACCGTTTCATAGGACTTGAACTCGTCCGGCGTGACAAACCGCTCCACCTTGTGGTGCTTGCGGGTCGGCTGCAGGTACTGGCCGATCGTCAGGAAGTCGACGTCTGCGGTGCGCAGATCGTCCATCAGCTGCAGGACTTCGTTGCGCTCCTCTCCGAGGCCGACCATGATGCCGGACTTGGTGAACATGGTCGGGTCCAGTTCCTTGACCCGCTGCAGAAGCCGGATCGAGTGGAAGTAGCGGGCGCCCGGACGCACCGTCAGGTAATTGCCGGGCACCGTTTCCAGGTTGTGGTTGAAGACGTCGGGCTTGGCGGCGACGACGCGTTCCAGCGCTCCGGGCTTCTTCAGGAAGTCCGGGGTCAGGATTTCGATGGTCGTTTCCGGAGAAGCCGCGCGGATCGCAAAGATCACCTTCTCGAAATGCTCGGCACCGCCATCCTCCAGATCGTCGCGGTCGACGGAGGTGATGACGACATGCTGCAGGCCCATTTCACGGACCGCCTTGGCGACATTTGCGGGCTCGTCGAGGTCGAGCGCGTTCGGCTTGCCCGTCGCCACGTTGCAGAAGGCACAGGCGCGGGTACAGATCTCGCCCATGATCATGAAGGTGGCGTGCTTCTTGTCCCAGCACTCGCCGATATTGGGGCAGCCCGCTTCCTCGCAGACCGTCACCAGCTTGTTTTCCTTCACGATCGAACGGGTTTCCATGTAACCCTTCGACGTCGGCGCCTTCACCCGGATCCAGTCCGGCTTGCGCATGACTTCCGTGTCCGGGCGATGTGCCTTTTCCGGATGCCGCACGCGCTTGGCGTCGGGAGAAACCCTGTCGAGAATCGTGACCATGTCTGTCCTTCCGCGACGGGTCGTCTCACCCGCCGCATCGTGCCTAGTTCGTCAGCGCCTGATGGCGCGTCCGAGGAATATAAGAATGCAGGCGCCGCCGAAACCCACAATCAGGTAGGTCAGCAATCCGGTTCCTGCATAGATGCCGAACTTCCGCAGCAGGAAGTTCAGGAGCGCCGCCCCGATGATCCCCAGCAGAATGTTCATGAAGAGGCCCATATTGCTCTTCATCACGCGTTCGGCAAGCCACCCGGCTATACCGCCGACAATGATTGCACCGAGCCAGCCCACACCGTTCAAGTCCATAGAGATATCCTCGCGATAGCCAATTGATCCGAAATCAGGCGTTCAAAGCGCGTCCATAGGCATCGAGCACGCTTTCCTTCATCATTTCAGAAAGGGTGGGATGCGGGAAGATGGTGTGCATCAGTTCTTCCTCGGTCGTCTCCAGGTTCATGGCGACGACGAAGCCCTGGATAAGTTCGGTGACTTCCGCGCCGACCATGTGGGCGCCGATCAGCTCGCCGGTCTTCTTGTCGAAGATCGTCTTGACCATGCCCTGGTCCTCGCCGAGCGCCACGGCCTTGCCGTTGGCGACGAAGGAGAAGCGGCCGACGCGGATATCGCGGCCCTGCTCCTTGGCCTTGGCTTCGGTCAGGCCGACGGAGGCGACCTGCGGGTTGCAGTAGGTGCAGCCCGGGATCTTGCTCTTGTCGGTCGCATGCACGTTCGGGAGGCCGGCTATCTTTTCGACACAGACGACGCCTTCGTGCTCGGCCTTGTGGGCGAGCAGCGGCGGGCCGGCGACATCGCCGATCGCATAGATGCCCGGGACGCTGGTCTTGCCGTAGCCGTCGGCGACGATGAAGCCGCGGTCGGTCTTCACGCCGACGGCCTCAAGCCCGATGTTCTCGATATTGGCCTGGACGCCGACGGCCGAGATCATCCGGTCTGCGGTGATCTTCTCCGTTTTGCCGTCCTTCAGCTCGATGGTCGCGGTCACCGAATTCGCGCCCTTCTCGACCTTGGCGACCTTGGCTTCCAGCAGGATCTTGATGCCCTGCTTTTCGAACTGCTTCTTGGCGAGCGCCGAGATTTCGGCGTCCTCGACCGGCATGACCTGCTTCATGATCTCGACGACGGTCACGTCGACGCCCATGGTGCGGTAGAAGCTCGCAAACTCGATGCCGATAGCACCGGAGCCCATGACCAAGAGCGACTTCGGCATTTCTTCCGGCTTCATCGCCTCGAAATAGGTCCAGATCAGCTTGCCGTCGGGCTCGATGCCCGGAAGCGCACGCGGGCGGGCGCCGGTAGCGACGATGATGTGCTTGGCGGTGTAAGTGCCTTCGCCGAGCGTGTTCTTCGGCACGGGGCCCATCGGCTCCATCGGCTTTTTGGTCGTCTTGCCGACAACGATCTCGCCGGGCTTGGTGATCTTCGCCTCGCCCCAGATGATGTCGACCTTGTTCTTCTTGAACAGGAAACCGACGCCGTTGTTCATGCGATGGGCGATGCCGCGCGAACGGGCGACGATGGCCTTCACGTCCGGCTTCATCGCGCCTTCGAGCGTGAGGCCGTAATCCTTGGCGTGGACGGCGGTGTGCATGACATCGGCGGTGCGCAGCAGCGCCTTGGTCGGGATACAACCCCAGTTGGAGCAGATGCCGGCCAGATGTTCGCGCTCGACAACGGCGACCTTCATGCCAAGCTGGGCGGCGCGGATGGCGGCCACATAGCCGCCGGGGCCGGAACCGATGATGATGACGTCATAAGCATTCGACATGGGCGTTTCCACTCCTCGATTGTTATGCGAACGGCAGCGACCGCCCGCTGATCGGGAGTGGTTGCCCCGGCCTTCAGTCCTTGCTCACTTCCGAGAGGGCATCCGGCACGTCTTCGAGGCTGACCAGCATCCCGTAGATTTCATCCTTGAGCCGCATCCGCTTCTTCCGCATGTCCTCCATGCGGGCGTCGTCGGTCGGCTCGATATTCGTTTCGGCGCGATGAACGGCCCGGTTTATGTCGTGATATTCCGTCCACAGGCGATGGAAGTGCCCATCGGTCTCGCGAAGAAATCGCATCTTGCTGACATATTCGGGAAATTCGTCTGCCAGTTCGTGCGGAGTGTGCGCCATGGTGAAAGCCCCTCGTTTCCGATGGGCTTCAGGCTATTGCACTCCGTCCCTACCTCCTTGATCTGCGTCAAATTCCAAGCTGCATTCTGACAATCGGCTCCAGTCCACGGCCGATCGCCCGGGTGTTCTCGGCATTGAGATGCACGCCATCGACCGGTGTGGCCTTCGCGACCGAGGCCGCGTCGAAAAAGCCGCAGCCCTTGTCGTCAGCGAGATCGCGGTAAAGCGTGCCCAGCATCTTCGACTGCTCGATGCCGCCGCGGAAGGCTGCGGCGAAATCCTCGTTCGCAGTCTCCACCAGATGCGGCGGCGAGACGATGAGGATTTCCGGCGCGTCGTAGTCGAACGGCCAGGCATGATAGCGCACGAGGTCGATCAGCCGCGCCATGCCGCGGGTGGCGGCATGGGCGGAACCGGCGACCGCCGGCTTCATGTCGTTCGTGCCGAGCATGATGATGACCAGGTCGAGCGGCGCGTGGGAATGCAGGATCGTCGGCAGAACCCGCGCGCCGTTGCGGTCGCAATCGGCCATGTGATCGTCGAACGCCGTAGTGCGGCCATTCAGTCCTTCCGCGATGACGACAGCCCCCTCGCCCAGCGCCTTCTGCAGGACGCTCGGCCAACGGTCCTCATAGGCATGACGGCCGGCATTTTCGGCGTCATGCCCGAAGGTGAGACTGTCACCGTAGCACAGAACGGTTTTCATGGCCGGTCACCGCCCTCAGACCAGCATCGACATCGGATTTTCGATGTAACCCTTGAACGCGCCGAGCAGCTCGGCACCGAGAGCGCCGTCAACGCAGCGGTGGTCGGTCGACAGCGTGACCGTCATCATCTGTGCGATGACCATCTCGTCGTTCTTGACGATGACACGCTTCTGGCCTGCACCGACCGCGAGGATCGTCGCATGCGGCGGGTTGACGACGGCGGCGAAGTTGGAGACGCCCATCATGCCCATGTTGGAGACCGCAGTCGTGCCGCCCTGGTATTCCTCAGGCTTCAGCTTGCGTTCCTTGGCCCGCTTGCCGAGGTCCTTCATCTCGTTGGAGATGGTGGACAGCGCCTTGGTTTCGGCCTTCCGAATGATCGGCGTGATCAGACCGCCGGGGATCGACACGGCGACGCCGACATCGGCGTGCTTGTGCTTGACCATGTTGGTGTCGGTCCAGGAGACGTTGGCATCCGGCACGTCGCGCAGCGCCAGCGCCATGGCCTTGATGACCATGTCGTTGACCGAGAGCTTGTAGGCCGGACGGTCGTCCTTGCGCGGAGCCGCGTCGTTCAGCTGCGAGCGCAGCGCCAGAAGCGCGTCGAGTTCGCAATCGACCGAAACGTAGAAGTGCGGGATCGTCTGCTTGGATTCCTGCAGGCGCTTAGCGATCGTCTTGCGCATGCCGTCATGCGGCACGAGCTCGTAGGAGCCTTCCTCGAAGAGCTTGAGGACGGCTTCTTCCGACATGCCCTTGGGCGCCGCGGCCTGCGGGGCTGCTGCGGCCGGAGCGGCAGCGGCTGCTGCCGGCTTGGCGGCACCGCCGGACTTGGCCTTTTCGACATCCGCCTTCACGATACGGCCATGCGGGCCGGAACCGGAAATGGCCGAGAGATCGAGACCGGCTTCCTTGGCCAGCCGGCGCGCCAGCGGCGAGGAGAAGATGCGTTCGCCATGTGCCGTCGGCGCGGGACCGGCGGTCTGCGTGGCGGCAGGTGCTGCGGGCGCAGCAGCGGCAGCCGGTGCCGGTTCAGCCTTCGGAGCGTCGGCTTTGGGGGCTTCGGATTTCGGTGCCTCGGCCTTGGCGTCACCGCCGCCGCCCTTGGCAGCGTCGGCCACGTCCTCGCCTTCACCGGCGAGGATAGCGATCAGGGCATTGACCTTCACACCTTCTGTGCCGGCAGGAACGACGATCTTGGCGACCGTGCCCTCATCGACGGCTTCGACTTCCATCGTCGCCTTGTCCGTTTCGATTTCGGCGATGACATCACCGGGAGCGACCGCATCGCCTTCCTTGACGAGCCACTTGGCGAGATTGCCTTCTTCCATGGTCGGCGAAAGCGCCGGCATCGTAATATTGATCGGCATGTCTCTATCCCTCCCCGTTACTTGTAGCAGACGGCTTTGACCGCCTCGACGACTTCGCCAACGGTCGGCAGAGCCAGCTTTTCGAGGTTTGCCGCGTAGGGCATCGGAACGTCCTTGCCGGCAATGGTGATGACCGGGGCATCAAGATAGTCGAAGGCCTCGCGGCTGACGCGGTTGGCGATGAAGTCGCCGACCGACGACTGCGGATAGCCTTCCTCGACGGTGACGAGACGACCGGTCTTCTTGACCGATTCGATGACCGTCGGCAGATCCATCGGACGGATGGTGCGCAGGTCGATGATCTCGACGTCGATGCCTTCCTTTTCCAGCTCGGCTGCAGCCTTGACCGCATAGGTCATGCCGATGCCGAAGGAGACGAGCGTCGCGTCCTTGCCGGAACGGTGGATGCGGGCCTTGCCGATCGGCAGCACGAAATCGTCCAACTTCGGCACGTCGAAGGTCTGGCCGTAGAGGATTTCGTTTTCGAGGAAGATGATCGGGTTCGGATCGCGGATCGCAGCCTTCAGAAGGCCCTTGGCATCCGCCGCCGTATAGGGCTGGATGACCTTGAGGCCCGGAATGTGGCTGTACCAGGCGGCATAATCCTGGCTGTGCTGGGCGGCAACGCGGGCAGCTGCACCGTTCGGACCGCGGAACACCATCGGAGCACCCATCTGGCCGCCCGACATGTAGAGCGTCTTGGCGGCAGAGTTGATGATCTGGTCGATCGCCTGCATGGCGAAGTTGAAGGTCATGAACTCGACGATCGGGCGCAGGCCGGCCATGGCCGCACCGACGCCGACGCCGGCAAAGCCGTGCTCGGTGATCGGCGTGTCGATGACGCGCTTGGCACCAAATTCCTGCAGAAGGCCCTGGGTCACCTTGTAGGCGCCCTGGTATTCGGCCACTTCCTCGCCCATAACGAAAACGTTGCCGTCACGGCGCATTTCCTCGGCCATGGCGTCGCGAAGCGCGTCGCGCACGGTCGTCGGCACCATTTCCGTGCCTTCCGGGATGGACGGATCGGACGGCGCGCTCGCCTGAGCGGGTGCCGCCGGAACGGGGGCTGCGGCGGCCGCGGGCTTTTCAGCCGGAGCCGGCGCTTCGGCCGGTGCTGGTGCCGCCTTCGGCTTGTCGGAAATCGCGTCGGCGCTCTCGCCTTCCTGCAAGAGGACGGCGATCGGCGTGTTGACCTTGACGCCTTCGGTGCCGGCGTCGATCAGGATCTTGCCGATCACGCCTTCATCGACGGCCTCGACTTCCATCGTCGCCTTGTCGGTTTCGATTTCCGCGATCACGTCGCCGGAGGTGACGGTGTCGCCCTCCTTCTTCAGCCATTTGGACAGCGTACCTTCTTCCATCGTCGGAGAAAGGGCAGGCATAAGAATTTCAATCGTCATGGATATCCCTCCCCGAGATCAAAGCAGGATGTCAGTGTAGAGCTCGGAGGTATCCGGCTCCGGATCGTTCTGCGCAAAGTCGGCGCTGTCGGCGACGATGTTGCGGACGTCCTTGTCCAGTTCCTTGAGCTCGTCTTCGCTAGCCCAGCCCTTTTCGAGGAGCCGTGCCTTGACCTGTTCGATCGGGTCGTGTTCGGAGCGCATCTTCTGCACTTCGTCCTTGGAGCGGTATTTCGCCGGGTCGGACATGGAGTGGCCGCGGTAGCGGTAGGTCATCATTTCGAGAATGAACGGACCCTTGCCGCTGCGGGCATGTTCGAGGGCAACCTCGCCGGCCGCCATGACGGCGCGGACATCCATGCCGTCGACCTGCATGCCGGGAATGCCGAAGGAGGCGCCGCGCTGCGAATAATCGGTCTGCGCCGTCGAGCGGGCATTCGAGGTGCCCATGGCGTAGCGGTTGTTCTCGATCACGTAGACGACCGGAAGCTTCCACAGCTGCGCCATGTTGAAGCTTTCATAGACCTGGCCCTGGTTGGCCGCGCCGTCGCCGAAATAGGCGATCGAGACGTTGCCGTTCTCGCGGTACCAGTTGGAGAAGCCGAGACCCGTGCCGAGCGACACCTGGGCGCCGACGATGCCGTGACCGCCGTAGAACTGCTTCTCCTTGGAGAACATGTGCATGGAACCGCCCTTGCCCTTGGAGTATCCACCCCGTCGGCCGGTAAGCTCCGCCATCACGCCACGCGCTTCCATGCCGGTTGCCAGCATGTGTCCGTGGTCGCGATAGCCGGTGATGACCTGGTCGCCATCCTTCATCGCCATCTGCATGCCGATGACGACTGCTTCCTGGCCGATATAGAGGTGACAGAAGCCACCGATGAAGCCCATGCCATAGAGCTGGCCGGCCTTCTCCTCGAACCGGCGGATGAGGAGCATTTCGCGGTACGCGGAAAGTTCCTGCTCCTTCGAGAACTCGACGATCGAGCCCGAAACGGTATCTTTTTTAGCTTGAGACTTCGCCGCTGGCTTGCGGCTGGAAGCAGACGCGGTTTTTCGCGGCGCCATGTAGCCCTCCCTTAAAGGTGCTTCGACTGTTCTTGTCGCGAAATACCATAGGGAAGAAAGCGGCTGTCAGCAATGCCATAAATGCATAGCTACTATTCTCATAACTTTCTGTTTTATCTGTGAAAAATTCAATTAACCGGATTTCGGTTAATTCTTCGCAGTGCGAAAAATGACGATCTCGTCGGCGCGCGAAAGATTGAGAGCGTAGCGAGCGCGCTCGTCCAGCATGTCCTTGTCGATCGAACCGTCACTCAAAAGTGCAACCCGCTTCTGCAGGCTCTCGGCCTGGCGGGTCAAACCATCCAGCTCCTCCTGCAACCGGACAATCCTGCCGTCGAGTTTCTGACCGGCCTCGAGACCATAGGTCCCATGGATGCAATAGTACCCGAAATAGGACAGGAAGGCGACCGAAATGGCCGGAATGATCAGACGGACAGTCTTTTTCTGCTTGTGATGTTTTGTCCACATACTCACGAAACCTGGAACGCATTACGCTACTGCCGATCAAACTAACGCGGATTGATTAATCGTCCGTTGACCATGGCGGGCAGCAAAACAAAAACCGCGCCCCTTGCGGGACGCGGTTCGAGAAACGGTCAGTTGATTGCAGGCTTTGAAAAAAAATCAGCCGCGCAGGATCGAGCGGCCGGCAAATTCCGCCTGAAGGCCCAGCTGCTCCTCGATGCGGATCAGCTGGTTGTACTTGGCGATACGGTCCGAGCGCGACAGCGAACCGGTCTTGATCTGCCCGCAATTGGTGGCGACTGCCAGGTCGGCGATCGTCGAATCTTCAGTTTCGCCCGAGCGGTGCGACATGACGGCGGTATAACCGGCCTTGTGCGCGGTCTCGACGGCATCCAGCGTTTCGGTGAGCGAGCCGATCTGGTTGACCTTGACGAGGATGGAGTTGGCGACACCCATCTTGATGCCGTCACGCAGGCGGGCCGAATTGGTGACGAACAGGTCGTCGCCGACGAGCTGGCACTTGGAACCGATCTTGTCGGTCAGGTACTTCCAGCCATCCCAGTCGTCTTCGGCCATGCCGTCCTCGATCGAGATGATCGGGTACTTGGCAGCCAGCTCAGCGAGGTAGTCCGCCATGGCTTCCGGCTCCAGCGTGCGGCCTTCGCCTTCCATGACGTACTTGCCGTCCTTGAAGAATTCGGTCGAGGCGCAATCGAGCGCCAGCTGGATGTCGTCGCCCGGACGATAGCCGGCCTTCTCGATGGACTTCATGATGAAGTCGAGGGCTTCCGGAGCGCTTTTCAGGCCCGGTGCGAAACCGCCTTCGTCGCCGACATTAGTGTTGTGACCGCCGGCGGCCAGTTGCTTCTTCAGGACATGAAAGACTTCCGAACCCATGCGCACGGCATCGCGCAGCGTGTCGGCGCCGACCGGCATGATCATGAATTCCTGGAAGTCGATCGGGTTGTCGGCATGCGCGCCGCCATTGATGATGTTCATCATCGGCACCGGCAGGAGACGGGCGTTCGGGCCGCCGACGTAACGGTAGAGCGGCAGGCCGGACGATTCGGCGGCAGCCTTGGCGACGGCCAGCGATACGCCGAGGATGGCGTTGGCGCCGAGGCGCGACTTGTTCGGCGTGCCGTCAAGCTCGATCATCGCCTTGTCGATCTGGATCTGGTTTTCGGCGTCGAAACCGCCGATCGCGTCGAAGATCTCGGTGTTGACCGCCTCGACCGCCTTCTCGACGCCCTTGCCGTGATAGCGCTCGCCGCCATCGCGCAGTTCGACGGCTTCGTGCGCGCCGGTCGACGCACCCGACGGAACCGCAGCGCGGCCCATGCTGCCGTCTTCCAGATAGACGTCGACTTCAACAGTCGGATTGCCGCGGCTGTCGAGGATTTCACGGCCGATGATATCGATGATAGCGGTCATTTTCGTTTCCTGCCTGGGGTCGTTTGTGGAACTTCCGTCACGAAGTTTTCCGGGGAATAGCCTGTCATAATCGAACAGGCCGGAATTTCAATGCCGTCGGACCGCAGCGGCCCGGCGACGGCATAATTTCATCTCTCCGTCATCAACCGGACTTGGCGATGGCGTCGAAGGCGAGCAGCTTTTCCAGGAGCGCCTCGAGCTTGTCGATCTGCACCATGTTCGGGCCGTCGGAGGGCGCATTGTCGGGGTCCTCATGCGTCTCGATGAAGACACCGGCAACGCCGACGGCAACGGCCGCGCGCGCCAGCGTTTCGACGAATTCGCGCTGGCCGCCGGAAGAGCCGCCCTGCCCGCCCGGCTGCTGCACGGAATGAGTCGCATCAAAGATCACCGGCGCGCCCATGGCGGCCATGATCGGCAGCGAGCGCATGTCGGAGACCAGCGTGTTGTAGCCGAAGGACGCGCCGCGTTCGCAGAGCAGAACATTCGGATTGCCGCTGACGTTCAGTTTCTTTAGGACGTTCTTCATGTCCCAGGGCGCGAGGAACTGCCCCTTCTTCACATTGATCACCCGGCCCGTCTTCGCCGCAGCGACCAGAAGATCGGTCTGACGGCAGAGGAAGGCCGGAATCTGCAGGATGTCGACGGCCGGGGCGACGAGCGCGCACTGCTCTTCGGTATGAATGTCGGTCAGAACCGGAAAGCCGTATTCCTTCTTGAGGTCGGCGAAGACTTCCATTGCCTTGTCGAGACCGATGCCGCGCTCGGCACCGATCGAGGTGCGGTTCGCCTTGTCGTAGGAGCTTTTGTAAACGAGTCCGATCCCGAGACGCTTGCAGATCTCGCTCAGCCTGCCCGCCATCATGAACGCGTGATCGCGGCTTTCCATCTGGCACGGGCCGGCAATCAGCGACAGTTTACCCGTGTTCGAAAACGTCACCTGCCCGGCGCCATCACCGACAACGACCGCGGAATTGGTTTGATCGCTCATTTTTCTTCCTCGAATGCAAAAAGAACGCCCTGACCGGGCTCATGCGGCACCAGAACGCGGCCGGCGCGCTCCTCGAAGGCGACGCCGTTTTCGGCGAGACAGGCCTTCAACCGCTCGATATCCGTGACCTTGAAAACGACCGCCCGGCCACGCAAGCCGCGGGCATGGGTAGAACCCTTGAGGCCGAACCGATCCTTCAGGCCAGCGGGATTAAGCGTGGCGATGATGGCGTTATCGAGCCCGACATCCATGCCGAACGGATGCTCGGCCGTTTCGTGACTGACAGCGACCATCTGCAGAAAGTCCTTGAAATCTGCCGGTTTCGGCTCGGAAAGCACAACCTGGGCAATACCGGTCACCCCATTCTCGTGGGTTTCCAGCGCCTTGCCGGCGGACGGCAGGGCAGCGATGCGCTGGCAGGCGAAGGCAAAGAAGTCCGGCGATCTAAGGTCGGCGGCAAAGGCGAGCTTGAAACTGGCCGTCCTTTCGGTGCCGTCCGGCAGGCGGCCGACCCGGGAGAAGGACAGCATGGGACCGGCGGAGACGCCGCTTGCGGCAAAACGCTGGTGATCGGCATCGGCGTCGTCCGTGTTGACGACGATGGCACAGAGGCCCTCGTCGCCGTGGCGAAAGCGGATGGCCTGATCGCGGGCGATGAAGGTGTTGCCGTTGAACGCGGCCGCCTCGCAGGCCTCACGATCGGCTACTGCCAGCGGCTCCAGATAGGTGCCATCGGACAGGAAGACGCAGGAATTCGCAGTGCCAAAGGGATGAATGCCGTCGGGGGCGACGGTGAAGCCGAGTTGGGCGAGCCGCGCGCGGGACATCGCGATCGACGTCACCGGCAGAACCAGATGATCCAGAAGGCGGCGGCCGGCAGACCCGGTTGCATCCATGTGCGACTTCCTCCATTTCGCCGCTGATGTGCTTCATCCGTGGCCGATTTGCAAGTCTTGGCGCGAACATTCGTCGCCCCACCCCGCCATCGGTTGATTTGCCGGCGAAAATGTGGACAGAGGTGACCGCACAACGCATCAATGGGAAACCGCGCCGACATGCCGCAGACGCTTGCCGCCATTGCGAGTTCGAACCGCACGATCGCGGCGATCTTCGTCATTGCCTTCCTAGTCGCGATCTTTCCCTTCGCCGAGAGCATGATCCTGCATTATCCGGACGAGCGCCACTATTCACAGGGCGCGGCGCTGATGATGGAGAGCGGCGACTACCTGACGCCGCGCACCGGCGAGGATGCTGTGCGGCTGAAGAAGCCGCCGTTTGCCTACTGGATGAGCGTCGCCGGCATGAAAATCTTCGGCATAGGCGTCATCGGCTCGCGCATCTTCTGGCTGCTCGGCGCAGCCGCCATCCTGTTCGTCACCTACAGGCTGGCCAAGCGGCTGACGGGCGACGATGAGATCGCCCTGTTCTCGCTCGCCATGCTCGCCGGCAACTTCGTCTTCCTGCGCTCCGCCGTCACGGCGATTCCCGACATTCCGCTGACGCTGTTCATGCTGGTGGCGCTTTACGGCTTTGCCGGCCTGCTCTTCGGCGACGAAGAAGACAGATGGGACGCCTGGCTTGCCTATGGCGGAACGGCGATGGCGATCCTGACGAAGGGCATTCCGGCGCTGGCGCCACCGGCCTGCGTCTTCGGCCTGATCGTCCTCTTTCCCTCGTGCCGCGTTCATTTTCGCCGGCTGATCGCCCCGCTGCCGATTCTCTTCTCCATGGCTCTTGCCGGCTGGTGGTTCGTCTACCAGGTGCTGCGGTCGAGCTCGGCGCTCGACAACCAGTTCGTCGGCGATCAGGTGCGCACCAAGCTGGAATTCTCGGTGTTCGCGGTGTTCGATTCCGTCGGTCTCAGCGTTGCCGGCCTGCTGGCGCCTGTGATCGGCTGGCTTTTCGTGATTGCGGCGACCGCGATCGCCACGCGCAAAGTACCGGGCTTCCGGCAGCTCGGCGCATCGGCGCTGCTGCTCGCGGGCTGGATCGCGCTCAACATCGCCATGTTCGCGCCAGCCTTCAAGCCGGATCACCGCTACATCATTCCGTCGCTTCCCGCTCTGTCGATCCTGATGGCGGTCGGCCTCGCCTCCTTCGATCGCGAGACGACATCACGCTATCTAAGCCTGTTTCTCAAATTCTCGGCGATCGGCCTGGCCCTCACCTTCGCCATCCTCTACGGCGTCTCGGCGCAGCTGCTGAGTGCCAAGGTAACGGTTGCGATCGTGGTTGCCATTGCCCTCGGCCTGCTTCTCGTCTGGCGCATCGCCAATCGCCAGGCCTTCCGGCCCAAGGTTCTGGCGCTCTCCGCCCTGCCTATGGCGATCCTGCTTGCCATCTATCCCGTCGTCGCCGCCTTCGGCATGCCCGACCTTGGAAAGCCGATCGCCGACAAGGTCGCCCAACTCGACCTGCCCGCCGACGACATCGTCTTCCTGGGGTCTGACATCGTCGCCTCCGAGGCACGGTTGCACAGCGGCGTCGAACGACCTTTCCTGCAGCGACGAAAGCTTGCGGACGTCGAAGCCGGCGATCGCTTCAAGGCCGTCATCACGCTGGAGAAGACGGAAGCCGACCGGCTCGCCGCCGACGGGTACGACGTGACGGCGGTCAGTGGCGGCTGGCGTTCGATCGATCCGGCCGTCCTCATGAAGGCCGTTCTCTCCGGCACGCTCGCCGAGGCACGCGCAGCGGAAGCCGAGCGCGCCTACATCGCAGTCGATCCGGCTCGCTAACGCTCATAGCCGACCCGCAGCAGGAAAAATCGGCAGTTCCTGCGACACCGGCCCCCGCTTTCACGATATTTTAGGCACTTGCGGAACACAGTGGGAACATATAGTGTCCGTTCTGTATTTGTTTCATGATTCTGGAAGGTGCCGATTCATGCTGACGCGAAAGCAACAGGAACTGCTTCTCTTCATTCACGAGCGGATGAAGGAATCCGGCGTTCCGCCATCCTTTGACGAGATGAAGGATGCACTCAATCTCGCGTCCAAGTCCGGCATTCACCGGCTGATCACGGCGCTCGAGGAGCGCGGCTTCATCCGCCGCCTGCCGAACCGGGCGCGCGCGCTGGAGGTCATCAAGCTTCCCGAAGCCTATTCGCCGAGCCTGCAGCCACGGCGCGGCTTTTCGCCAAGCGTCATCGAAGGCAGCCTCGGCAAGCCGAAGCTCGCCCCGGCGCCCAAGGCACCGGAACCTGCGAACGACACCGTCAGCGTCCCGGTCATGGGCCGCATCGCCGCCGGTGTGCCGATCTCCGCCATCCAGAACAACACGCACAGCCTGTCCGTGCCGATGGAAATGCTGGGCTCCGGCGAACACTATGCGCTGGAGGTCAAGGGCGACTCGATGATCGAGGCCGGCATCCTCGATGGCGATACCGTCATCATCAAGAATGTCAGCAGCGCCAATCCGGGCGAGATCGTCGTGGCCTTGGTCGACGACGAGGAAGCAACGCTCAAGCGCTTCCGCCGCAAGGGTGCGTCGATTGCACTCGAAGCCGCCAACCCGGCCTATGAGACGCGTATCTTCGCCTCCGATCGGGTGAAGGTCCAAGGCAAGCTCGTCGGCCTCATCCGCCGCTATCACTGACCGGTGACACGCCTGGCTGCGTCCGTATCACGCGGATGCGGAACAAGCGGCCATGTGGCTGTTTCCTGCGTGGCCAGGAAGCTATTTGCCCGCCAGTCATAATATCGATGCCGGGTCCAGGGGCGGTCGATTGCGCCGACTGCCGTCCTGGCCTCAAAGCCGATGCCATCCAACGCCGCATGGAGTTCGATCGATCCGGTTCTTCGCAGACGTTCCGCCGTAAGCAATGTCGCGCCCGAGCGGCACGTGTCGTAGCCGAGCCGGAACGGCACGATGACCACATCGGCGATGTCGCAGGCGGGTCCGGCATAGGCGGGTTTTTCCACCGTCACCACCCGCAATGCGGTTCCGCCCGACGCCGTAACCTGACCGGCGCACCAGGCGGCCTTCCTGCAGTGGAAGGGGGATATCTCTCCATTCAGGGCCGTCTCCATGGCCAATCGCTCCGCATTCAAGACGGAGGCCGGCAGCCGTGGCGGTTCTCCTCCTTCTCCTCCTCCTGTCCGGTCAGGCGGGACCGGATCCCCATCCGCCATGTCCGGCCCCTCACCCTTCGGCATGGCGAGCGCCCGCTGCCATTGTTCGAAGATGAAAGATGGCGGACGACTGCGGTTGGTCTCGAGCCGTCCATCGGCAATGCGGGCCACCAGCCTGCCGTCCTCGCTGATAATCAGCGCAGGAGACGAGTTTGTCGGTCCGTACGCGATCAGCGCAACCGCCGCGGCCATCAGCGGCAGGCCAAGATATCTGAGACGACTGCGCAACAGGACCAGGAGCAGAAAGCCGGCGACTGAGAGTTCGAAGGCGTAGGGAGGCAGGCGTCCGGATGACACGCCGCTGTCCCAGCCGGTGACATCTCGGGCCACCGCGATGACGATGTCCAACCCAACCCCCATGAGGCGTAGCGGCCAATGCTCGAGCCCAAACGGCATGGCGAGGACGGAGACCAAGCCGGCCGGCATGACCACGAAGGTGACGACCGGCATGGCGATGAGATTGGCGGCAAAGCCATAGGGTGCGAGGCGGTAGAAATGCTCCAGCGCGAAGACCGCCGTTGCCGTCCCGCCGATCGCCGATGTGAGCGCCAGCGCCGAAGCAAACCCGCCGGCTTTCGCGGCAAGGGCGATGATACCGGACCGGCGACGCGGAGCGCTCCGGTCCACCGAGCGCATCCGCCACCATCTGTATCCCGCCACAAGCGCCACCGTCGCGGCAAATGACATCTGGAAGCTCGGCCCCATGACGGCGGACGGCGTGACGGTGAGAATGATCAGCGCCGCGAGCGCGACGTTCCTGAGACTGATCGCCGGCCGGTCGATGAGGACTGCGACCAGCATCAATGCCAGCATGATGAAGGCGCGGATCGCTGATACCTGCAGCCCGGAGATCAGCAGATAGCCGAATGCCCCGGCCAGGGCAGCGGCTGCGGCCCACTTCTTGACCGAGAAGCGTTGCACGAGGGCCGGGAACAGGGCGAGCGCCGTGCGCAGGCCGGCAAAGAAGAGGCCGGCTGCGAGCGCCATGTGCAAGCCGGAAATGGCGATCACATGCGCCAATCCCGACATGCGCAAGGCTTCCGCCGTCTCATCCGACAGCGCACGTCTCTGGCCGGTGACGATGGCCGAGGCAAACGCCCCGGTGTCGCCAGCAAGCGTCGCTCGAATCCGGGCGGAAATCGTGTCGCGCAGCATCTCGATCGCAAGCCGGGCGCGGTCAAGAAGGGATGCACGCTGCCCCACAGCCACTTCTTCGGGAGAACCGTAGAAGAAACCGACCGCACCGATCCCCTGGTAGTAGGAGAAGAACGCGAAGTCATAGCCGCCAGGCAGGGCCGGACCGGAGGGCGGCGAGAGCCGCGCCTTGCCGCTGATCATTTCGCCGGGCAGCAATGGCTCATGGTCGTTTCGCGCCAGCACGGCCACCCTCTCAGGCGGACGTCGGAGGGCCGGCTCGCTGGTCGCCGACACATTGATCAGATAGCGCCAGCCGCCATTGTCGTCGATCTCGCGGCTCTCGATACGTCCGGTGATCCGGGTGACGATCGGCGTGTCCAGCACGACAGTCCCGGTCCGCCATGTCTCGAAAGCAGCAAGCCCCATGCCGAGCGCCAGAAGCAGCACGGCGATTGCGGCATATCGCATCAGCGGGCGATGATGCCCGGCCGCAAAGGCACCCACTAAAGCCACGGCAGCCAGAAGGAAAATGGCAGGCGTGGGCGGGTCGCGTTCCAGGTTGAACCAGAAAACGGCTCCCAGCCCGAGCAGGACCGGCGAGAAGAGGAAGTCATGACGAAAGCGGCGCTCTTCGGCCAGGGCAAGCCGCAGTTTTCCGTGAAGGTCGTCCAGACGGAACGTGTGATGACGCCCGGCCCCGCCACGCTCTGGCGCCGGCACATGAGGCGGAACAGCACGCTGCGGGTCGCGCGCCAGCGCCCGGCTGCCAAGACGCCTCTTCTCTCCGGCATCGGCCATATGCGGCCCCCGTCAACGACCACCCTCGCCCGGTTGCATTCTGCAATCGCAGGGCGATTTCGACAAACGAAAAATCAACCGAAGACCCCGCATGGCGCGTCATTCGGCTACGGTTGATGCCAAAGTTCGAGGTTGCGGCTCGGCTTCGCCACGGGAAAGTCGCAAAGTTGATTTCGCGATGCACAATTTGGCCGCCGGATAGCTTGGCATCCGCGCCAGGATCATATAGCTAAGCGATTGACGCTAATAACCGTGGCGCCACTTAGAGGCGCCAGCCCGCCCTATCTGGAGGAAGAGCATGACAGACAAAAGCGCTGCCTTGACACTTGGAGACAAGCAGGTCGAATTGCCGGTTCGAGAAGGCACCATTGGCCCGAGCGTCGTCGATATCGGCACGCTTTACAAGCACACCGGCTCCTTTACCTACGATCCGGGTTTCACCTCGACCGCCGCCTGTGAATCGAAGATCACCTTTATCGACGGCGACGAAGGCGTGCTCCTGCACCGCGGCTACCCGATCGAGCAGCTCGCAGAACACGGCGACTTCCTCGAGACCTGCTATCTGCTGCTGTACGGCGAACTGCCGACCGAAACGCAGAAGAAGGACTTCGACTACCGCGTGACGCATCACACGATGGTCCACGAGCAGATGAGCCGCTTCTTCACCGGCTTCCGCCGCGACGCCCATCCGATGGCCGTCATGTGCGGTTGCGTCGGCGCGCTGTCGGCCTTCTATCACGACTCGACCGACATCACCGATCCGCATCAGCGCATGGTCGCAAGCCTGCGCATGATCGCCAAGATGCCGACGATCGCGGCCATGGCCTACAAATACCATATCGGCCAGCCCTTCGTTTACCCGAAGAACGATCTCGACTACTCGTCGAACTTCCTGCGCATGTGCTTCGCCGTGCCGTGTGAAGAGTACAAGGTCAATCCGGTGCTTTCGCGCGCCATGGACCGTATCTTCATCCTGCACGCCGACCACGAGCAGAACGCCTCGACGTCGACGGTCCGCCTGGCCGGTTCGTCGGGCGCCAATCCGTTCGCCTGCATCGCGGCCGGCATTGCCTGCCTCTGGGGCCCGGCACATGGCGGCGCCAACGAAGCGGCACTGAACATGCTCTCGGAAATCGGCACCGCCGATCGGATCCCGGAATATGTCGAACGCGCCAAGGACAAGAACGACCCGTTCCGTCTGATGGGCTTCGGCCACCGCGTCTACAAGAACTACGATCCGCGCGCGAAGATCATGCAGAAGACCTGCCATGAAGTGCTCGGCGAGCTCGGCATCAAGGACGATCCGCTTCTGGAAGTCGCGATGGAGCTGGAGCGCATCGCGCTCACCGACAGCTACTTCATCGAGAAGAAGCTCTATCCGAACATCGACTTCTATTCCGGCATCACGCTGAAGGCGCTGGGCTTCCCCACGACCATGTTCACCGTGCTGTTCGCTCTCGCCCGCACCGTCGGCTGGATCGCACAGTGGGCCGAAATGATCGAGGATCCGCAGCAGCGCATCGGCCGTCCGCGCCAGCTTTACACCGGTTCGCCGAAGCGCGACTACATCCCGGTTTCCAAGCGCTAATACATCGCCTCACGGCGGACATAAAAAACCCGGTCAGAAATGACCGGGTTTTTTTGTTTTCAGCACATCGAGGATGATCTCGGCAGCCAGTTCTCCGGGCGGCCTTTCGGTCGAAAGACGTTCCCAGACCGTGTCGTATCCCTGCAGCATCGCCTGCCGTTCCAGGCTCGGCACGATCAGGCGCTCGACCCATCGCACCAGCCGGCCGGGCCGCAGCATGTCGTTGAAATATTCGGGCACGACGGTGTAGTCGGCAATCAGGTTCGGCAGGGCGGCACTCCAGACCTTTATGCGGTTGGCGACCAGATTGATGATCCAATCTCCGCGATAGATGGAGACGACCGGCACGCGTGCGAGCGCCAGTTCGAGGATCACCGTGCCGGACGCGGCAATCGCGGCATCCGCGACGGCAAGCGCCTTCCACTTCTGCTCGGGGCCGACGACAATCTCCGGCTGCTCCGGCCAGTCGGCAATGACCTCGCGAATGCGCGCCTCCTGCCGGGGCACCGCCGGCAGGACGAAGCGCATGTCGGGATGGCGCTCGCGCAGGGCGCGCATCGCCTCGCCGAGGACAGGCAACAGGAATTTGATCTCGACGCCGCGCGAGCCCGGCATCAACAGCACCGTCTTCGGCTCCGCAGCCTGCGGGTCCGGCCTGTCCAGCCGGGCGCGGCGCACCGCCAGAAGATCGCCGTCATTCGTCAGGCGATGGCCGACGAAATCCGTCTTCGGCCCGCCAAGCCGCTCCATCACGGCCGGCTCGAAGGGCAGCAGGGCCAGAACACGATCGACATAGGCCAGCATCTTTGTCGCCCGGTATTCCTTCCAGGCCCAGACGCTCGGGCAGACGTAATTGACGACCGGCAGGTCCGGCAGGGCCTTCTTCACGCGCCTGGCGACGCGATGGGTGAAATCCGGGCTATCGATGATCAGCAGAATATCCGGCCTGGCCGCGACGATGGCATCTGCCGTCTGGCGGATCCGCCGGACAAGTTGCGGCAGTTTGGCGACGACGGCGGAAATGCCCATGATCGACAATTCGGAAAAGTCGAACAGCGATTTCAGCCCCTCGGCCTCCATCGCCTCTCCGCCGACACCAATGATCTCAATGGGTCCGTCCAAGCGGCGGCGCAACGCCGAGAGAACATCCGCGCCGAGAAGATCACCCGAAACCTCGCCTGCGATGACCGCGATCTTCAGGGGCTCAGCTGCCATGTCAGGTCTTCCTTTTCGTGGGTTCGAACCCGATGACGAACAGGCCCAGCCTGTCGGCCTCCCTGACCATCTCGTCGCGGTCAAGCACCAGCGACCGGCCGGCCTCGACGGCGATCCCCGCCAGTCCGGCGGCCGCCGCATTGGCGACCGTCGACGGACCGATGGATGGCAGGTCCGCGCGCAGATCCTGCTGCGGCTTGCAGAGCTTGACCAGAACACCCTTCGCCCGGCTCGAAATGCGGCTTTCGCGGCGCATGCGCGCGACGCGTTCCAGCATCTGGTCCGTGCCCTCCGCGCCTTCCAGCGCAACGACCCTGCCCTTGACGCTGACGGCGCCCTGCCCGACGTCCAGCCGGCCGAGTTCCTCGGCAGCCTGCCGTGCCTGGCGAATATCGGTCCAGTCCGCCTCGGACGGTTGGACCGCGCCGAGCGGCCCGACCTCGGCCAGAAGGTTGGGCGCGATATCCTGCGCGCCGATCACCTTGCAGCCATAGAGCTCGATCACCTCGATCACCAGCCGCAACAGCTTGTCGTCGCCGGCAGACGCCAGTGACCGCACGATGCGCGGAAAGTTCAGCAATGCCTTGATGTCGGGACGGATGGCGCGCCAGTCGGGACGGCGCTTCACGGAACCGGACATGACCACGCGGTCTATGCCCTTCTCCCCAATCGTCTTCTTCAGGCCGGCAAGATTGCCGGTGTCGATGTCGATATGCTCGAAGGAATGCCAGTCGCGCTCGGATTCACCGCGCAAGGCCAGAATGAAGGGATCCTCACCCTGCTCCCTGGCAGCCTCGGCGAGATAGACCGGCAACAGCCCCCCTCCGGCAATGATCGCCAGGCGGCCGGTCTCGCGGGAGCGCTCGCCATCCATGCCGTGCCCCTATTTCCGGGCAGGCGAAGTCAGGGCCCGGTCGCTGTCTGCCGCGATGAAGTCGAGGATTTCGATGACCTGCGGGCAATCGGCGTATTCGTCACGGATCGCGGCGGCATTCAGCCGGATCGACTGTTCACCCTCGAATATCTGCTTGTAGGCGCGGCGCACGGTATGAAGCACCGCACGGTCGAGACCGGCGCGGGTCATCCCGACGATGTTCAAGCCACCGAGAACCGCCGGATTGCCGTTCGCCATCCCGTAGGGAATGACGTCATAGGCCACACCCGTCAGGCCGCCGATGAAGGCCTGACGGCCGATGCGCGAGAACTGGTGGACGGCGGAGCCGCCGCCGAAAATGACCCGGTCGCTAACCGTCACATGGCCGGCCAGCATGACATTGTTCGACAGGATGATGTGATCGCCGAGAACGCAGTCATGCGCCACATGGGAATTGGCGAGGAACAGATTGTTGTTGCCAACCGTCGTCTTGCCCTTGTCCTGCGCGGTCCCGGCATTGATGGTGACGCCCTCGCGCATCGTGCAGTTGTCGCCGATGGAAAGCGTAGTCTCCTCGCCATGGTGATGAACGCTCTGGGGCTCGCCGCCGATCACCGCCATCGGATGGACCGTGCAGCCGGAACCAAGCCGGGTGATGCCGGTAACCACCGCGTGATTGTGCAAGGTGACGTTATCGCCGAGCACCACACGGGGTCCGACATAGGCCATCGGCCCGATCGACGCGTTCTCGCCGATCACGGCGCCGTCTTCAACGACGGCCGTCGGATGGATCCTGGCAGATGCCGCAATCAGGCTCATTTATCACCTTTTTTCACCATCATGGCGCCGACGTCGGCTTCAGCGACAAGCTGACCATCGACCTTGGCGTCACAATGGAACTTCCAGATATTGCCGCGCTGCTTCTGCTTGACGACGTGGAACTTGACCTGGTCACCGGGAACCACAGGCTTGCGGAACCGAGCGTTGTCGATGGTCATGAAGTAGACCAGATTGTCTGTCGAGCCGCTCTTGTGCGCACAGATCGCGCCGGCAGTCTGAGCCATGGCCTCGATCAGCAGCACGCCCGGCATGATGGGATTTTCCGGAAAGTGGCCGGTGAAATGCGGTTCGTTTACCGTCACGTTCTTGATGCCGACGGCGGAATTGTCGCCATCGACCTCGACGATCTTGTCGACCAGAAGAAACGGATAGCGATGCGGCAGGAGCTTCATCAACTCCATGATGTCGATCGTCGCAAGCTCGCTCGTATTGGCCTCTGTCATTCCTCTTTCCCCTCTTTCCGCTCTTGAGCCCGCGGCCGATTGACCGATCGCGCCATGACCTCCGCCGTCTCCTTGAGGAAGTCGCGGATCGGCCGCGCCGGGAAGCCACCATAGACCTGCCCTGCCGGGATATCAGCAGCCACCGCGCTGGCGCCGGCGATCTGTACACCGTCGCCGATCGAAATGTGGCCATTGAACCCGGATTGCCCCCCGATCTGAACACCGTTGCCGATCGTCGTGCTGCCGGCGATGCCCACCTGGCTGGCAATGCCACAATGGCGGCCAATGCGCACATTGTGGGCAATCTGGACCTGGTTGTCGATCTTCGTGCCTTCGCCGATCACCGTGTCGTCCATGGTGCCACGATCGATCGTGGTGTTGGCGCCAATCTCCACATTGTCCTGGATGATCACCCGCCCGATTTGGACGATCTTCAGCAGTCCGCGCGGACCCGGTGCATAGCCGAACCCGTCCTGCCCGATGCGGGCGCCATTGTGGATGATGACATTGTCGCCGATCAGCGAGCAAAGAACACTCGCACCGGCCGCGATCGTGCAATTGCGGCCGATCTTGACATTGGGGCCAATGACGACGCCGGCACCAATGCGCGTGCCGGTTCCGATCACCGCACCTGCGCCGATCACCGCGAAAGGCTCGACCTCGACATCACCCTCGAGTTGGGCGGACGGATCCACCGCGGCCTGCTTCGACACAAGGCCTTCGGCGGGCGCTGTGCGCTGCGGGCGCATGGCGTCCGGATGCAGCAAAGCACCGACACGGGCGAAATCCGTATGCGGATGATTGCTGATCAAGACCGGAATATTATCGGGAACCAGTGGACGCAAGGCCTTTGTGCAAAGCACCGCCGTCGCGTTGCACGTGACGAAATCGGCCTTGTTGCGTCGAGCGAGAATATAGCAAATCTCGCCTTGCTTTGCGCGGGCGACCGGAGAAACGGTACGCACCCTCAAATCGCCATTTGCAGCATTCTCAAGTTCCGCCCCAAGAAACTCAGCAAGCTCTTTCAAGCTTACGCCATCATGGGGCGGAAAGAATTCATTATGCATCATAGATCAGCCAAAGCTCCGGAGCGGATGGGCCCGCAGTTCTGGTCTGCCGATATCAGAATTGGTTGGCGATGCCAAACCGGAAATTCTGGGTCTTGTCGTAGTCTTCCTTCAGGACCGGCACAGCGTAGTCAAAGCGGATCGCGCCGAACGGCGAACCCCAGACAACGCCGAGACCCACGGATGCACGCAGGGACGCGTCCGTTCCCTCGGCGGTATCTCCGCCCAGGCTGACCTCGTTACCGAACAGCGTACCGGCATCCGCGAATACGGCGCCACGCAGGTTCAGGTCCGTCGGGATACCCGGAAGGGGGAACGACGCTTCGGCAGAAGCCGTGAAGTAAGTCGTGCCGCCAAGCGCGTCGCCGTTGGACATGCGCGGGCCGATGCCGTTGTTCTCGAAGCCGCGGATTTCACGTCCGCCGATCTGGAACTGGTCGAAGACGTTGAGGTTGCCGCCAAGCGAAGCAACATATCCTGCCGAACCGCTGAGGGATGCCACGACGTCCGCATAATCGGAGACCGTGTAGAATGCCTTCGCCTTCGCAGTGATCTTGTAGAATTGCGAGTCACCGCCAAGACCGGCGATTTCGTTCGTCAGGCTTGCGTAAATACCCTCACGCGGCATCTGCATGTCATCGATCGTGTTGTAGACGATCGTGTTCGAGACAGACGACTTTGTCCACGGGCTATTGTCGACCAGATCCTTGTATGGCTGGGACAGATCAGCGTAGTCGGAGCCGCTGGAATCGTACTTCATCTGCTTGTAGTTGTAGGCAAATGTGGTGCGCAGATCCTCGGTGATCGGAGCCGTCACGCGGAGCGTGAAGCCCTGTTCCTCGTAATCATAGTTATCGGCGCTGTCGCTTTCACTCCTGAAGATGTCAAAGCCGGCTGCGAGACGGTAGCCGAGGAAATAAGGTTCCGTGAAGCTCAGCGAGTAGGTTCGAGCACCTTCGGTGCCGGCACCTGCTGCAACCTTGATATACTGACCGCGACCAAGGAAGTTCTTTTCCTCGATGGAGGCTTCCAGCATCAGGCCGTCGCCGCCGGCCGAATAGCCCGCGCCGATGCCGAATGAACCTGTCGGCTGGTCTTCCACATTCACGATGATGACCACACGGTCAGGCTCGCTGCCCGGCTGCGTCGAAATATCCACGGTCGTGAAGTAGCCAAGCGCTTCCAGGCGGCGCTTCGCACGCGAAATCAACTCGCGGTTAAACGCATCGCCTTCGCTGATGTCGAACTCGCGGCGGATCACGTAGTCACGGGTCCGGGTATTGCCGCGGATTTCGATGCGCTCGATATAGGCGCGCTCGCCCTGATCGACCAGATAGTTCACACCAATGGTATTGTTGGAGAAATCGCGGTCGCCACGCGGCGTCACGCGAGCGAAGGGATAACCCTGCGACGCAACCTTGGCCGCAATCGCTTCCATGGTCTTCTGCACGTCATCGGCGCTGTAGGTCTTGCCGGAGCGGGATTCGACCAGCGACTGCAATTCGCTCGGATCCACGCCTTCGACGCTCGATTCGACGTTCACGGCGCCGAAATTGTACTTCTCGCCTTCTTCGACAGTGAAGGTGATCGTATAGGTGTTGCTCGCCTCGTCCAGAACGGCGTCGGACGACACCACGCGGAAATCGGCGTAACCGTGATTGTAATAGAACTTGCGGAGCGCCGCTTCGTCAGCCTTCAGCTTGTCGGGGTTGTAAACGTCACGACGCGTCAGGAATGACAGGAAGTTGGACTTCTTGGTGTTGACGATGGCTGCAAGCCGGCCGTCGGAGAACGCATGGTTGCCGACGAAGTTGATCTGGTCGATCTTGGTGCGGTCACCTTCATTGATGACAAACGCGACGTTGAGGCGGCCCTGGCCAACATCGAAGGTCTGGGTCGTCACGCTGACATCGCTGCGGCCGATCGAGGCGTAGGCGTCCTTGATCGTCTGGATGTCGTTTTCGATCATGACCTGGTTATAAGGACCAAGCGGCTTCGTCTCGACGGCGGCGGCCAGCTTCTCGTCCTTGATCTTGCGGTTGCCGTTGAAGACCACCTGGTTGACCAGCTGACCTTCTGCAACATTCACGATCAGGCTGCTGCCGGAGACGCTGATGCTCACATTGGAAAAATAGCCGGTCGCATAGAGGTTCTTGATCGACTCATCGATATCGGCGTTGCTGAAACTCTTGCCGGGCTTGATCGTCAGGTTGGATCGAACGGTATCTGCGCCAACGCGGCCAGCACCCCGGACCACGATATTCTTGACGACCGCGGCCTCGGCCACCGTTGCGGATGCGATCACGACAGCTGCCGTGCCGGTAACCACCAAACTCGTGGACAGTGCAACCGCTGACACCGCGTTCAAGAACTTTGAACCAGCCTTCATTTTAAACTTACCTTTTCCGTTGCCCCAAAGTCGCCCTACCCGACTCTGGCCACATGTGCCGTTTTAACCGCTTTTGCACCACAAGCAAGGTCGCGGGTTAAAATCCATTTACTTTCAAATCAGCAAGTGGCCTGAAGGCCACTATCGTTTGCAATTATCGTAAACAGTTGGTTTTTTCCGACCGTCCCTTCGGTTAACCGACCAGCGAACTTAGGTCGTTCCAGGTCGAAAACAGCATCAGCATCAAGACCATTACCAAGCCGATGCGAAATGCGATCTCCTGCGTCCTCCCCCCAATCGGTTTACCGCGTAGTGCTTCGACTCCATAAAACAACAGATGGCCACCGTCCAGCACCGGAACGGGCATCAGGTTAAGCAATCCGATAGATACCGACAGCACGGCCGCCAACTGTAGCAATGCGGCAACACCAAGCGTCGCCATCTGGCCGGATGCCTGCGCAACCCTGATCGGGCCGCCGAGCTGATCGGCCTTCATCCGGCCTGTAATAATGTTCGAAATGTAGTCGAAGGTGCCGGTGACGATGTGCCAGCATTGCTGGACTGCCGCGCCAACCGCCGCGAACGGCCCGAATTTTTCCGTCCGGAACTTGCCCACCTGTTCATTGGTGATCACGCCGATGAGGCCGACCTCCGCCTTGTTGCCGAACCGGTCGGTCATTTCCTGGAGCTTCGGCGTCAATGGCAGATCGATTTCGCGGCCATCGCGCTCAAGCACCACCGACATGGTGATTCCCGGACGAACGCTCACATAGCGCCGGATGTCGTCGAAAGTGGAAATGCGTTCGCCGTCGATGGACACGAATCTGTCGCCAGGCAATATGCCGGCGGCCTGCGCCGCGCTGCCCGGCTGGACGTCGGCCACGACCGGATCGGCAACAGGCTTGCCGTACAGTGTGAACATCACCGCAAAGACGAGAATGGCAAACAGGAAGTTGGCAATCGGGCCGGCGGCGACCGTGATCGCCCGCTTCCAGAGCTTTGCGCCGCTGAAGCTTCTCGCCCGTTCCTCGTCCGTCATCGCGGCAAGGCCTTCCTGGTCGGGCCTGCTTGCGGCATCGTCATCACCGAAGAAGCGGACATAACCGCCCAGCGGAATCGCCGACAGTTTCCAGCGCGTGCCATGCTTGTCGGTGAAGCCGGCGATCTCGGGGCCGAAGCCGATGGAGAACGCCAATATCCGGATGCCGGACCAGCGTCCCACCAGATAATGGCCCATCTCGTGGACGAAGACGATCAGGGACAGGACAATCACGAAAGGCAGGATATAGCCGATGATGAAGCCCGGAGCGCCTATGATATGTTCGAGCATGCTTTCACGATCCTTCCGGCCTCAGCCGCTCAGGCCAATCAGGTAGGCGCCGACGGATTCGATTGCCCCGCCGCTCGCCGCGTAGACGGCCCCCATCAGAAACGCCGCAAAACAGGCAAAAACAAGCCCATCCACCCGATCCATCACCCCGCCATGGCCAGGGATCAGGTGGCTGGAGTCCTTTACGCCAAAACGGCGCTTTACGAAAGACTCGAACAGGTCACCGGCCTGGCTGCAGACCGAAAGCGCAAAGGCGATGACAATGATCCAGAGGCCCGGTTCGGCAAATTCCGCATAGATGACCGCGCAGCCGGCCAGCACGCCGAAAACAGCCCCGCCGATTGCTCCCGACCACGTCTTGCCGGGGGAAATGCGCGGCGCCAGCTTCGGTCCGCCGATGGCGCGGCCGGTGAAATAGGCCAGCACGTCCGTGCCCCACACCACCGCAAATACAAACAGCATGGCCACAAGGCCCGGCTGGCTGTCGCCACGGATGGCCGCCAGCGAGATCGACGACAGTCCGGCGTAGAGTATGCCGCCGGGAAGCCACCAGCTTCTCTTTCGCACGGCCACCAGCAATGCGGCCGCCGCCACGGCGCCGAAAAGAAGCGGAACGGCAAAGGAATCGTCGCCGAACACGACGTTCAGGCCGATGACCGCCACCGATATCCAGCCCCAGGCATTGCCCTGCAGATCGACATCGGGCAGTCGCGTGATCGTCGACCATTCGTAATAGATGAGGAGGCCGATCGCAGCGGCCATAACGCGGAACGGCAAGCCGCCGTACCAGGTCACGACGAGAACGACGGCGGCCATGACGACGCCGGAGATGATTCTCAACTGCAATTCCCGCTGCATCAGGTTCCCGCCATCTTGCCGGGCTCGGCGAGCGCGCCGAAGCGCCGGTTGCGCATGGCGAATTTCTTCAATGCCTCGACCAGCAGAGCCTCCGTGAAATCGGGCCAGAACTCCGGAACGAATATCAGTTCCGAATAGGCGACCTGCCAGAGCAGGAAGTTGGAAAGCCGTTCCTCACCGCTTGTGCGGATGATGAGATCCGGATCGGGAATGCCGGCGGTGTCGAGCCGGGAGGAAATCAGGTCGGTGGTGATGTTGTCGGCCGCAAGCCGCCCGGCCTCGACGTCACGGGCGAGCGAAACAACCGCTCGTGTGATCTCGTCGCGCGAGCCATAGTTGAAGGCGATCACCAGCGTCAGGCCGGAATTGTTGCGCGTCGTCTCTTCCGCTTCGAGCAGCAGCGGCAGGATGTCGCCGCGCAGACCAGTGCGGTCGCCGATGATGCGGATGCGGACATTTTCGTTGTGCAGCTCTGCTAAGTCACGGCGAATGAAGAGCTTCAGAAGGCCGAGAAGATCGTTGATCTCCGTCTCCGGCCGCCGCCAGTTCTCCGAAGAGAAGGCGTAAAGCGTCAGATAGCGAATGCCGAGCCGACCGGCCGCCCTGACAGCGTCGCGCACGGCTTCCACGCCCTTGCGGTGCCCCATCGTGCGGGTAAGCCCCCGCGCATTGGCCCACCGCCCGTTGCCATCCATGATGATGGCCACGTGCTCAGGGACATGAGGCACTAGAGGCTCAGACATTCGCAATCCATCAAACAGGGCGCCGCCTTCATCCGCAGACCGCGCACATTAGACCTGCATGATTTCCTTTTCCTTGTCGACGAGCAAGTGGTCGATCTGAGAAATCGTCTCGTCGGTCAGCTTCTGCACTCTTTCCGACTGCGTGCGGCTGTCGTCCTGGCTGATGTCGCCGTCCTTCTCCGCCTTCTTCAGGCCGTCCATGCCGTCGCGGCGCACGTGGCGAATCGCGACCTTGGCCTTCTCGGCGTAGTCATGCGCGACCTTGACCAGCGACTTGCGGCGCTCTTCATTGAGTTCCGGAAGCGGAATGCGCAGGTTCTGGCCGTCAATGATCGGGTTCAGACCGAGGTTGGATTCGCGGATCCCACGATCGACGGCGCCGACCATCTGCTTGTCCCAGACGTTGACCGCCAGCATGCGCGGCTCCGGAACGGTAATGTTGGCAACCTGGTTCAACGGCACGCGCGAACCATAGGCTTCCACCGTCACCGGATCGAGAACGTTGGCCGAAGCGCGGCCGGTGCGCAGCGAGGCAATGTCGCTTTTGAACGCGTTGATCGCGCCTTCCATGCGGCGCTTCAGATCGTTGAAGTCAATCCCTTCACTCATGGTCATTCTCCTGTCTAGTCCAGGGTCGCCGGTTTTCCAGGCGTCACCCCTACGTCATTGTCAGTTGTCGGAGACGATCGTCTTGCAACCGCCGCCCTTCAGAATATCGGCAAAGCCACCCTTCTCGTGGATCGAGAAGACGATGATCGGAATGGAATTTTCGCGGGCCAGCGCAACGGCGGCGACGTCCATGACGGCCAGTCCGCGGTTGAGCACTTCGTTATGGGTCAGGTGATCGAAGCGGGTCGCTGTCGGATCCTTCTTCGGATCGGCCGAATAGATGCCGTCGACCTGCGTGCCCTTGAAGATCGCCTCGGCGCCCATTTCGGCGGCGCGGAGCGCTGCGGCGGAATCGGTCGTGAAGAACGGATTGCCGGTGCCGCCGGCGAAGATCACCACGCGGCCCATCTGCAGGTGATAGAGCGTCGCGCGCTGGGAGAAACTTTCGCAGAGTTCCGGCATGGCGATGGCCGAGAGAACCACGGTGTCGATGTTGAGCTTGCGCAGCGAAGTGGCTAGCGCCAGCGCGTTGATCACGGTTGCCAGCATGCCCATGTGGTCGCCGGTCACCCGGTCGCCGCCCTTGGAGGCAACGGCGACGCCGCGGAAGATGTTGCCGCCGCCGACAACGACCCCGACTTCGACACCCATGGCCTTCGCCTCGGCGATATCGGAGGCAATCCGGTCGGCGACAGCCACGTCGATCCCGAACCCCTGGCTGCCCATCAGCGCCTCGCCCGAGGCTTTCAACAGAACGCGTTTATAGAGCGGCTGCACGGACATGTGATCTCCCGAATTTCGATTTCAAAGCCGGATACACGAAGGGCATCGCGTTGTCACGCGATGCCCTTCGTTTTCCATCAAGAAACGGTTTGGCCCGTTAATCAGCCCTTGGCGACTGCGGCAACTTCCGCAGCGAAGTCGCTCTCTTCCTTTTCGACGCCTTCGCCGAGCAGCAGGCGGGCGATGCCCGTCACTTCGATCGCGGCGCCGGCTTCCTTTTCGGCTTCCTTCAGCGCGGCGGCGACGGTCAGCTCCGGATTGATGACGAAGGCCTGCGAGAGAAGTGCAACTTCCTCGAAGAACTTGCGCATGCGGCCTTCAACCATCTTTTCGATGATGGCGTCCGGCTTGCCGGATTCGCGGGCCTGCTCGATGAAGATCGCGCGTTCGCGGTCGGCAGCAGCCTGGTCGACGTCTTCGGCACGAACGGCGAGCGGCGCCGTTGCAGCGACGTGCATGGCGACCTGGCGGCCGATCGAAGTCAGGACGGCCTTGTCGCCGACAGACTTTAGGGCGACCAGAACGCCGAGCTTGCCGATGCCGTCGCCGGCAGCGTTGTGGATGTAGGTGGCGACGACGCCGTGCTCGACTTCGAGCATGACCGAACGGCGCAGAGCCATGTTTTCGCCGATGGTGGCGATGGCATCCTTGATCGTGTCAGCAACGGACTTGCCGGTTGCCGGGTAGGTCGCGGCAGACACAGCATCGACGGTGCCGTCGGTGTGGAGCGCAACTTCGGCAATGCCGCGGACGATGTCCTGGAAGGCGTCGTTGCGGGCAACGAAGTCGGTTTCGGAGTTGACTTCGACGAGAACAGCCTTGTGGCCGGCGCTGGCGACGCCGATCAGGCCTTCAGCAGCGGTGCGGCCCGACTTCTTGTCGGCCTTGGCGATGCCCTTGGCGCGCAGCCAGTCGATTGCGGCTTCCATGTCGCCGTTGGTTTCGGCCAGCGCCTTCTTGCAATCCATCATGCCTGCGCCGCTCTTCTCGCGCAGTTCCTTCACCATAGCTGCGGTAATGTTGCTCATGTAATGCCTCTTTCAGCGTTCGTCGGGTGCCCTGCCCTCAGTCCCTCGCGGGTGAACCGGCACCGCATTTCGTTTTGGGCACGACTGTACCCGGAAGTATGACGGCGTGATGACAGTGAGAACGCCTCGGGGACGTTTACCGACCGGACATCAGGCCAGAAATGGAACAAGGCCGCTGGCGCTCTGAAAAGACACTGCAAACGGCCTTGCCCGGGATATGCTGAACTCTCGATGGCGGACCTTCCCGTGGAACGTCCGCCAAATCGCCGGATCAGGCTTCTGCTTCGCCTTCCAGGGCGGGCTCGACCGGAACTTCTTCCGAAGCGCCGAGGTCGCGGCCGGATGCACCCTGCTGGCGGGCGATGCCGTCGATGGCAGCGCGGGCGATCAGGTCGCAATAGAGAGCGATGGCGCGCGAAGCGTCGTCATTGCCCGGGATCGGGAAGTCGACGTTGTCCGGATCGCAGTTGGAGTCGATGACGGCAACAACCGGAATGCCAAGACGCTTGGCTTCTTCGATCGCGATCTTTTCCTTGTTGGTGTCGATGATGAACATCAGGTCCGGAACGCCGCCCATGTCGCGGATACCGCCGAGAGCCTTTTCAAGCTTCTCACGTTCGCGCTCGAGGTTCAGGCGCTCCTTCTTGGTGAAGCCCTGTGCGTCGGAAGCCAGGATCTCGTCGACCTTGCGCAGACGCGCGATCGAGTTGGAGATGGTCTTCCAGTTGGTCATCATGCCGCCGAGCCAGCGGGAGTTGACGTAGTACTGGGCCGAACGCTTGGCGCTGTCGGCGATGATTTCGGACGCCTGGCGCTTGGTGCCGACGAACAGAACGCGGCCGCCACGGGCGACGGTGTCGGACACGACCTGAAGGGCGCGCGACAGCATCGGAACGGTCTGACCGAGGTCGATGATGTGGATGTTGTTGCGGTCACCAAAGATGTACGGCTTCATCTTCGGGTTCCAGCGGTGAGTCTGGTGACCAAAATGTATGCCTGCTTCGAGAAGCTGGCGCATGGAAAAATCGGGCAATGCCATGCCTTGTTACTCCTTTTCCGGTTGAACCTCCGTGGAGCAATGAACACCGCTTGGAACGGCGCCACCGGCGGAAAGGACCGGATTTCTCCCGGTCATTCCCAAGCTCCACGTGTGGAATGGTCGTGCCGTTACCGGCTCCGGCCCGGAAAATCAAGCCTTGGAGGCGAAAAAACAGGAAGTCCGTGACGATTCAGCCGATTGACGTCACTTGCACAGGGTGACGTTGGTCTTCAGGCCATCGAGGCGGGCAAGGCGACCGCCGAGCACGAAGTCACCATAGTCCATGGCAAGATCGTCGACGATGCCGTTTTCGAACAGCCTGAACGACATGCGGTAGACCGGCATGGCATCATTGCTGTTGCTGTCCTTGTAGTAGGCGATCGTAACCGGCCATGAGGGCACGGTGTCGAGCAGACGTTCGTCGACCGGGTTTTTGCCGGCCACGTCCTTGGCGTCTGCTTCATCACCGATCCGCTTGCCGATGACAGTGGTGGTCAAAAGGCTCTCGGCGGCATCGTCCGTTCCATCGAAAAGCCGCGACTGCACGAGCGTCTTGCCTTCCTTGGCCTGGTTGATGACTTCCATGAGATGTTCGGTCGGGAAGCGGCTCGCGGCCAGCTCCAGGGATTTTTTCTCGGGCTGGGAGAGTTTGACCGTCAGTGCGTCGGCATTCTCGTGCGCCTCTCCCTTCACCTCCTTGTCGAGCTGGGACCCGGTGAAGGATTTCGTCTGGAAGGCGAAGTCGCCGGTGCTCGGATTTTCAAACGTGATGGTCTGCTGATCCGTCGTCTTGGTGTCATCGTCGGTCGCTATGCGAGTGACGAAACGAAACTTCGTCGAATAGCCCTTGCAGCTGGAACCATCGAATTCATAGACCATGCGGCCCGTCATTCCCGATATGCCGGAACGCTCCGAGGCGCTCAGCAGGCTGATGTCGTAGACGGCGCGGTGCGGAGTGAGACCGGCATTCTTGTTGGCATCATCGACGGCGGCGAGGGCTGTGGCCTGAGAGCAGGACAGAGCCAGGGTGAAACCAGCGGCCAGGCGCAAATGATGCATTCAATTCCTCCTGTTGGACTCAGGCCCGATGCGATAGAAGCAATCAGCCGTCCGGCATAAAAGTCTGCCGTTCCTCGAACACTGTACAGCAAAAAAGGGAGTCAACAAGTGTCCGCGACAATTACAGCCCGCCTTAAGGAAATGGGATACGAGCTTCCCGTCGCCGCTGCTCCGGCAGCCAATTACGTTCCTTACGTCGTCAGTGGCAACCTTCTCTACCTTTCCGGCCAATTGCCGATGGAAGGCGGCAAAATTGCGGTGACCGGTCTCGTCGGCCGTGACCAGGACGTCGCCTCCGCCCAGCGCGCGGCCGAGCTTTGCGCGCTCAACATTCTGGCCCAGGCCAGTTCTGCGCTCGGCGGCGATCTCTCCCGCATCAAGCGCGTGATCAAGCTCAACGGCTTCGTCGCCTCGACGCCGGATTTCACCGAGCAGCACCTGGTCATAAACGGCGCCTCCAACCTCATCGCCAATGCGCTCGGCGAGCCTGGCAAGCATGCGCGCGCCGCCGTCGGCATGGCCGCCCTGCCGATGAACGCATCGGTCGAAATCGACGCAATCATCGAGATCGAAGCATGAGCGAGCTTGGCTGGCTGACAGAACGTCCGATCGCCCACCGCGGCTATCACGACACCAACAAGACAGTCTGGGAAAACACGCTTTCGGCCTTTCAGCGAGCCGTCGACGCGGGCTTTGCCATCGAATGCGACCTTCATTACGCCTCCAACGGCGTGCCGGTCGTCTTCCACGACCATACGCTCGAACGCCTCTGCGGCATTCCCGGCAATGTGCGCGATCGGACGTCAGGTGAACTCGGGCTGCTGTCGATCGGCGGCACCGCCGACAAGGTGCCGACGCTCAAGCAGCTTCTGCAGCTGGTCAAGGGACGCGTGCCGCTGGTCATCGAACTGAAGGGCAGCGAAGGCGACGACGAGGGCTTTCCCGAGACGGTGCTCGAGGAGCTCGAAAGCTATGACGGGCCGGTGGCGCTGATGAGCTTCGACCACTGGCTTCTCAAAGACCTGAAGGCGCTCGGCTCGCCCCGCCCCGTCGGCCTGACGGCCGAAGGCGTCAAGCCGGAAGACTTCTTCAAGCACGACGAGGCCATGCAATACGGGCTGGACTTCATTTCCTATTGCGCTGCACACCTTCCGAATGCTTTCATTGAAGGACAGAAGAAGCGCGGTGTGCCGATCATCACCTGGACGGTGCGCGACGAGATAGGTCGCAAGCAGACCGCGCTCTATGCAGACCAGATGACCTTCGAAGGTTTCGATCCAAGGGAAGTAACCGGCGTTTCATGACCGGAACGGTATCCATTCGTGTCGAACAGAGCTTTCCGGCCATTTCGCCGGAAAGCTGGGGCCGCCTGTCGGGCGCTTCCAAAGCCCAGGAAACGGCCTACAACCCCTTCCTGTCGCATGCGTTTCTCTCCTCGCTGGAGGAATCCGGATCGGCGACGCGGCGGACGGGCTGGCTGGGTCACCACCTGGTGATGGAGACGGAGAAGGGCGAGCTTCTCGGCGCCCTGCCCTGTTACATGAAGAGCCACAGCCAGGGGGAATATGTCTTCGACCACGCCTGGGCGGATGCCTTCGAACGGGCCGGCGGGAACTATTACCCGAAGCTCCAGTCCGCAATCCCCTTCACGCCCGCCACCGGGCCGCGCCTGCTGGTCTCAAGCGGTCAGGACAAGACCATGGTGCGCGAGACGCTTGCCGCCGGATACCGTGAGGTTGCAACACGCCTCGGCGTCTCCTCGGCGCATGCCACCTTCATCCCGGAAGACGAGGTCGCCCTCTTCGAGGATGCCGGCTTCCTGCACCGCACAGACCAGCAATTCCATTTCATCAACGAAGGATACCGCGATCACGCGGACTTCCTCGACACGCTCGCCTCACGGAAACGCAAGGCGCTGAAGAAGGAGCGGCGATCGGCGCTGGAAAGCGGCATAGAAATCGACTGGCTGACCGGCAGCGACCTCACGGAAGACATCTGGGACCAGTTCTTTGCCTTCTACATGGATACCGGCAGCCGCAAATGGGGCCGGCCCTACCTGACACGCGATTTCTATTCGCTGATCGGCGAACGCATGGCCGACGACATCCTGCTGGTGATGGCCAGGCGCGAGGGACGCTATATCGCCGGCGCGATCAATTTCATCGGCAGCGACGTCCTCTTCGGCCGCCACTGGGGCTGCATCGAGGACCACCCGTTCCTGCACTTCGAGGTCTGCTATCACCAGGCGATCGACTTTGCCTTGGAAAAGAAGCTGAAGCGCGTCGAGGCCGGCGCGCAAGGCGAGCACAAGCTCGCGCGCGGCTACGTGCCGGTGACGACCCACTCCGCGCATTACATCGCCCACAAGGGCCTGCGCGACGCCGTTGCCAACTACCTTGTCCACGAGCGCCAAGACGTCGAGCACATGGGCGAAATCCTGACAGCGCACAGTCCCTTCCGCAAAGGCGCGCCCGAGCAAGATTGATCTCGCCACGACCCGGCACTATCCGCTTGAAGGCCTGCCTGTCGGCTTGCTAGACAGGAGCAAACGAGAACAGGGAGAGAGGCACCATGCCGAAGAGCCAAGTCTACGACAGCGACAACATCTTCGCGAAGATCCTGCGCGGCGAAATTCCGTCGCATCGCGTCTATGAGGATGCCGACACGGTTGCCTTCATGGATGTCATGCCGCAGGGCACCGGCCATACGCTGGTCGTGCCGAAAGCCCCTTCCCGCAACCTGCTCGACGCCGACGCCCGCACGCTCGAAAAGCTGCTGCCGGTCGTCCAGAAGATCGCCATCGCCGCCAAGGTCGCCTTCGAGGCCGACGGCGTGCAGATCGTGCAGTTCAACGAGGCGCCGGCCGGCCAGTCGGTCTTCCACCTGCATTTCCACGTCATCCCGCGCTTCGACGGCATCCCGCTGAAGCCGCATACGGGGACGATGGAAAACAACGACGTTCTTGCAGCCAATGCGGCAAAGCTGAAATCGGCGCTTTAGGCGCGTACGATCATGATTGGCAAAGTTTGCCAATCTCTTTGACAGAAGCCGCAATCGATCCTATCGTCTCGAGGATACGGAGGCTGTCATGGCGACAATGAATGTGTCACTTCCCGAGCAGATGAAGTCCTGGGTGGAAGAGCAGGCAAGCAAGGGCCGCTACAGCAATTCCAGCGACTACGTGCGTGACCTGATCCGCAAGGATCAGGAGCGCCAGCAGGCACTGGCCGCCCTTCAAGCCGCGGTCACCGAGGGTCTTGAAAGCGGAGAGGCCCAGGCGTTCGACGCAATGACCTTCAAGCGGCGGATGCGTGAAGGTCATGGCGCCGAATAGGCCCGCCACCTACAGGCTTTCTCCCAAGGCCCTGCACGATATCGAAGACATCTGGCGCTACACCGCCGAGACCTGGTCGGCCGACCAAGCTGACGCCCACATCGATGAACTCGTCGGCGTCTTCGGGCTTGTTGTCGATACGCCCGGACTGGGACGGCTCTATCGGGAAATCGAACCCCCGGCCCATATCCACGTCCACAAATCGCATCTGATCGTTTATCTGCCGGAGCCCGATACGATCACCGTGCTGCGTGTCCTAGGCGGCCGGCAGAACTGGCAGGCGATCCTCAAGGCAATCGAGCCCTGAGACACACTCAATAACCCAACGCATACAATCCGGCGATCAGCAGGCCGAGACTGGCGCCAATGCCGATGGCGGGCTTGCGGCCAGTTGCCAGGAAGATGGCGAAACCGATGACGGCGGAGCCGAGGCGCAGCCAGAGCGGCGTGCCGGCCAGCGTTCCGGACGGAAACAGGATCAGCTTGGCGATCACGGCGGCGACAAGCGACGTGGCGACCGCCCTCACCCATTGCAGGCTTTCGGAATTCTCATCCAGCCGGTTGCCGATCAGCACGCCGAGCCAGCGCCAGATGTCAGTCGCCAGCCAACCGGCGATCAGGATGAAGACGTAAGGCCACCACCAGGGTCCGGGCACCATCATCAGCGCGCCCCCCAACCCTTGCGCCGCACGCGGTCGATGAAGTAGGCGGCCGTGCCACCGACAAGGCCTGCGTAAAGAATGTCGAAGCCCGGCGCCAGAATGGTGAACACCGGCCCGGCAACAAGCCCCGTCAGCAGCGCCATGTTGACCACTGGATGCTGCGCGGAAGCCCAGAGCGAGGTCAGGAAATAGATCGGGGTCAGGAAGAACAGCGCGCCGGCCAGGATCGGCGGCAGATCCGACACGACACCGAAGCAGACCGTCACCAGGATGATGTTGGCCGTCGTCAGCGTCATGCCGAAGCCGGCAAAGAAGGCGATCCGCCGGTCACGCGGCACATCCTTGATGCGCTGCATGGTGAAGACCCAGGCAGTGACCGCAATGAAATGCGACAGGAACAAGAGAAGCCATGTCGGCGTGCGTTCCGTCTTGATCTCGGGGATGAGCGCCGCCACCATCGGCATCAGCCGGATGGCCGAGAGCGCCACGGCGATGAAGCTCGCCAGAAGCCCCGCGCCGCCGGTTGCCGATCCGACAAGGATCATCTTCGACGGCAGCGCCCAGACGGCCCCGACCATGAAGGCCGCCTCGCCGCGGCTCACGCCCGACTGCACCGCGAAGGCGCAGAAGCCCACGAACGACGACATCAGGATCAGGGCCGGCAGCGAGTAGATGCCGCGCATGCCGGTTGCAAACCAGTAGGCGTTCGACTTCCCGCTCGTGATCCCTGTCGCCATTTCCATGGATAAGTCGTTAGCTCAAAACATAAATGCCGGGCAAGAGAGCCCGGCATTTAATTTGTCACCCTTACGTTTCGGGCGGTCGACTACTTCTTCGCGGAAGCTTTCGAGGACCGTTTCGGCTTGGTGGCCGTTTCGCCGCCCTTGTCGCCATCCAGGTCGGGTTCCGCCTCGATCGCGACCTCTTCCTTCTTCGGCTTCAGCGGTGCACCGTCCGGGATCGCCTCGAGGATGAGCCCGGTCGAACCGTCGTCCTTCTTGCCGGTCGTCACATGCACGACGCCGCCCTTCTTGAGCTTGCCAAACAGGATCTCGTTGGCGAGTTCCTTCTTGATATGCTCCTGAATGACGCGGGCGAGCGGACGCGCGCCCATCTTCTCGTCGTAGCCCTTCTCGGCCAGCCAGGCGATCGCGTCCTCTTCGAGGTCGAAGGTGACGTTGCGCTCGGACAGCTGGGCCTCCAGCTGCATGATGAACTTCTGCACGACCTGATGGATGATCGTCGTCGGCAGCGGGGCAAACGGGATCGTCGCATCGAGACGGTTGCGGAACTCCGGCGTGAACAGGCGGTTGAGCGCCTCTTCGTCCTCGCCGGTGCGTCTGGACGAACCGAAACCGATCGCCGACTTCGACATTTCCGACGCGCCCGCATTGGTCGTCATGATCAGGATGACGTTGCGGAAGTCGATCTTCTTGCCGTTGTGGTCGGTCAACGAACCGTGGTCCATGACCTGCAGCAGGATGTTGAAGATGTCCGGATGCGCCTTCTCGATTTCATCAAGCAGCACAACCGAATGCGGATGCTGGTCGACGCTGTCGGTCAGGAGCCCGCCCTGGTCGAAGCCGACATAGCCGGGAGGTGCGCCGAGCAGTCGCGAGACCGTATGGCGTTCCATGTATTCCGACATGTCGAAGCGCAAGAGTTCGACGCCCAGCGACGACGCCAACTGCTTGGCGACCTCGGTCTTGCCCACCCCGGTCGGACCGGAGAAGACATAGGCGCCGATCGGCTTGTTCGGTTCGCGCAGGCCGGCACGGGCCAGCTTGATCGAGGTCGACAGTGCCTCGATCGCCTTGTCCTGGCCGTAGACGACGGAGCGCAGTTCCTGCTCGAGATTGGCAAGCACCATCTCGTCGTCCTTCGACACCGTCTTCGGCGGGATGCGGGCCATAGTCGCGATCGTCGCCTCGATCTCCTTCTCGGTGATCATCTTGCGGCGGCGCGAGGCCGGCAGCAGCATCTGGGCGGCACCGGTCTCGTCGATCACGTCGATGGCCTTGTCCGGCAGCTTGCGATCGGAGATGTAGCGCGCCGACAGCTCGACGGCCGCCTTGATCGCCTCGTTCGTGTAACGAAGGTTGTGATACTCTTCGAAATACGGCTTCAGTCCCTTCATGATGGCGACGGCATCGTCGATCGACGGTTCGTTGACGTCGATCTTCTGGAAGCGACGCACCAGGGCCCGGTCCTTCTCGAAGAACTGGCGGTACTCCTTGTAGGTGGTCGAGCCGATGCAGCGGATCGCCCCGGAGGACAGAGCCGGCTTCAGGAGGTTCGATGCATCCATCGCACCGCCCGAGGTAGCGCCGGCGCCAATGACCGTATGGATCTCGTCGATGAACAGCACGGCGCCCGGGAACTCCTCGAGCTCCTTGACGACCTGCTTCAGCCGCTCCTCGAAATCGCCGCGGTAACGCGTGCCGGCCAGCAGTGTGCCCATGTCGAGCGAGAAGATGGTCGCATCTTCCAGCGCTTCCGGCACCTTGCCTTCGACGATCCGCTTGGCCAGGCCCTCGGCAATCGCCGTCTTGCCGACACCGGGATCACCGACGTAGAGCGGGTTGTTCTTCGACCGGCGGCACAAGACCTGAATCGTCCGGTTGACTTCGGCCTCGCGGCCGATCAGCGGATCGATCTTGCCCTTCAGCGCCTTCTCGTTGAGGTTGACGCAATAGGCCTTCAGCGCATCCTGCTGCTTCTTCGGACCGTCTTCGTCGCTGGAACGGGATGCCGACGGCTTGCTTTCGGCAGGACCGTCATCGGCACCGCGCGGCGCACGCGGCTGGGAGGCGCCGGGGCGCTTGCCGATGCCGTGCGAGATGTAGTTGACCGCGTCGTAGCGGGTCATCTCCTGTTCCTGCAGGAAGAAGGCCGCATGGCTTTCCCGCTCGGCGAAGATGGCGACGAGGACGTTGGCGCCGGTCACCTCTTCCCGTCCGGAGGACTGGACGTGAATGACGGCGCGCTGGATCACCCGCTGGAAGCCGGCGGTCGGTTTGGAATCCTCGTCATATCCGGTGATCAGATTGGCGAGTTCGGTGTCGACATAGTCGACAAGTGTCTTTCGAAGGGTGTCGAGATTGACATTGCAGGCACCCATGACCGCTGACGCATCCGGATCGTCTATCAAGGCGAGAAGCAGATGCTCGAGCGTCGCGTATTCCTGATGACGCTCGTTTGCGTAGGTCAGTGCCTGATGCAGTGCCTTTTCCAGGCTCGGCGAAAATGTTGGCACGCTTGGTTCCTCACTTCTTTTCCATGACACATTGCAGCGGATGCTGGTGCTGGCGGGCGAAGTCCATCACCTGACTGACTTTGGTCTCAGCGATTTCGTAGGTAAAGACGCCGCATTCTCCGACTCCGTGATTGTGGACATGAAGCATGATTATGGTCGCGCTCTCCCGGTCCTTCTGGAAGAACCGTTCGAGAATGTGGATGACGAACTCCATGGGGGTGTAGTCGTCATTGAGAAGAAGAACGCGATACAGACTGGGTTTCTTGGTCTTTGGTTTGGTCTTGGTGATGACAGAGGTGCCGCGCCCCGCGCCGTCGCCGCGGCCATCGTCATCTTGTTGCATAAGGATCGGCTCAGCGATCATTCTATCACTTTCCTGTTGGCGCAAGATCGGCCGCCATGATGGCCGCCGTGCAAATCATCCTATTAACTTAGATCATTGCCGCGAAATTTTAAGTCCCCAATTCTGCGGTGCAAACATATTTGAACGCGGATCGCTGCAATTCGCGCCTTCGGGGCCTTCCGGAACGCCGAGAGGCCGGTCGCGTTTCAGCAACCGGCCTCTCGAACGAGATCCGTAGATATTATTTCTGTCGGCCTTCTCAGGCGGCGACGGCTTCCTCGGCCTTGGCGACAGCGCTCTCGTAAGGCTTGTAGGCAGCCTTGGCGAGATCGGCGTACATTTCGCTCATCTTGGTCGACTGGGCGACGAAGCCTTCATAAGAGGACTTCACGAAGCTCGTCTGCAGTTCCATGGCAGCCTCGATGCTGCGCGTGCCGGCAAGCGCCTCGATATGGGCGACGCCGTCCTGGAAAGACTTCTTGGAATAATCGGCGGCTTCCGCAGCGATACCCTGAAAGCCCTTGGTGATGTCCGAATAGGTCTTCAGCATCGCGTCCATGGCTTCCTTGCCCTTCAGGCTTGCTTCCTCGAAATTATACATGATGCAGTTCCTTCCGATAACGACTGTTGCTGAAAGAATTAGTGCGTCGCACAATGAATGTCAAGATTTTTGTGCGATGCAGCAATTCAATTGAACGCCATTTCACACCCGGCCATTGTCCGAATGGCCTGCGTCAGGATGATGACGCTGGCGCTCCGAAAACCTCTTTTTTGCGGGGTCTCGCCAGCTACAAGATGCCGCATGGCGAAACCAGCAGCCCGAGACCGAAAACGCCGAAAGCCGGTGGCATGGCCACCGGCTTTCGGGTTCGTTTCGTCCGTGACTGAACGGCGACGCGCCGCTCAGAGATCGATGTCGAGGATCGCCATCGAGAAATTGTAGGAAAGATCACCATCCTCGTCGTCCCGGAAGACGACGCCGAGGAACTCTTCGCCGAGATAGACTTCCGCCGAGTCGTCCTTGCGCGGGCGCGCTTTGACCACCATCGTCGGATTGAAATTGCTCTTGAAATAGGCGTCGAGCTTCTTGATCTCTTCAGGTTTCACTGAATCTTCTCCATCGAGGTCCACAGATTTGCCGCGCTTCTCGCATGCAGGTTGCAGGCTGTAAAGGCCCGATCGAGCGAAGTGAGCAAAAGCGGCGACGCACTCAGTCGCACGGCAGGTGCGTCTGGTCCATCGACCGCGACGGTTCCGAGCACCCCGCCTCGCCGACCACCTTGGCCGGAACGCCGGCGACCGTCGTGCTGGGCGGAACGGCCTTCAGGACCACGGATCCCGACGCAATGCGCGAGCAGCAGCCGATCTCGATGTTGCCGAGCACCTTGGCGCCGGCACCGATCAGCACGCCATTGCCGATCTTCGGATGGCGGTCACCGCTTTCCTTGCCGGTGCCGCCAAGCGTGACGTCCTGCAGGATGGAGACATTGTCGCCGATGACGGCGGTGGACCCGACCACCAGCCCCGTCGCGTGATCGAGGAAGATGCCCTTGCCCATGCGCGCCGCCGGATTGATATCCGTCTGGAAGACGCTCGAGGAACGGGACTGCAGATAGAGCGCGAAATCGCGGCGTCCCTTGTTCCAGAGCCAGTGCGCCAGACGATGCGTCTGGATCGCATGGAAGCCCTTGAAGTAGAGGACCGGCTCGAGAAAGCGCGTGCAGGCCGGGTCGCGGTCGTAGACGGCCTGGATGTCGACCCGGAGGATGCTGCTCCATTCCGGTTCCTCGGCGAGCATTTCCTCAAACGTCTGGCGCAGGAGCGTCGCCTGGATGTCCGGATGATCGAGACGCTCGCAGATGCGATAGATCACGCAATCCTCGAGGCTCTTGTGATTGAGAACCGTCGAATAGAGGAAGGCCGTCAGCACGGGATCGCCGAGCGCGGCGGAACTTGCCTCCTGGCGCATGCTATCCCAGATCGGGTCCATCGACTTGACCTGTTCGGCCCTGCGGGCCTCGTGTGTTGCGACCATCGGTCGTCTCCTTGCTGGCAACGAGCATCGGCTCAATATAGAGGACGCCGGGCCTTTTACAAATAGGCGGCCGCAACGCGATTAACGGCCGGTTTCCGCATTGGCATCGCGTCCGTCGCGATGCGCTGATGTCACTAGCCGGAGACGCGCTCCAGAAACTCCAGAACGGCCTTCTTGAACACCTTGTCGCCGACGGCCAGCATGTGATCGCGGCCGGGAATGTCGAGCGCCACAGCATTCGGGATCAGGTCGGCAAGCTCCTGAGCCGAGCCGGCGATATCGTCCTTCGTGCCGACGCCGATCAGGACCGGCAAGTCGAGCTTTGCGATCTTCTCGCGGGAGACGAGATCGCGCGACGTGGCAATGCAGGCGGCGAGCGCGAGCCGGTCGCTCTTCGTCTGGTCGGCGAAGGCGCGGAACATGCGCCCGCGTTCATGCGTGACGTCGTCGAGAGAGGGGGCGAGCAAGGCATCGGCGATCGGATCCCAGTCCCCTACCCCGTCGCACATGCCGATGCCGAGGCCGCCGAAGATGACCGAGCGCAGCCGGTGCGGATCGGAGAGCGCCAGGAAGGCGGAAATACGCGCGCCCATGGAATAGCCCATGACATGCGCCTGGTGAATGCCGAGATGATCGAGAAGCGCCAGCGCGTCGCCGGCCATCATCTGCGGATGATAGACCTCCGGCTCATGCGGCTTGTCGCTGCGGCCATGGCCGCGATTATCGAGCGCGATCACCCGGTAGCCGGCATCGCCAAGTGTCTTCAGCCAGCCCGGATGCACCCAGTTGACCGTCGCAGTCGAGGCGAAACCATGGATGAGCAGGATCGGCTCGCCGCTCGCATCGCCCTCATCGAAATAGGCGATGTTCAGGCCGTCGTGGACGAAGGAGGAAAAGCTCGGCGCATTCAGGTTCATGGCGTATCGGGGGCTCCGGTCTTGACGCTCTGACCGCTCACATCGGCCAGCGCATGGAAGATGCGGTGAAAAACCACGGCGATGACGCGATTTCAACCCTACACATTTCAAATGATCGGCGATAATGTCCGCCGCAATCGATAACCGCTACGGAGACCATCATGGCCGGCCACTCAATTCCGCACTTCCAGAACGACGGCGGATACCGCGAAATCCAGATCGGCGTGAAGGAATTCATGTGCACGGGCGCGTCCGTTCCCTTCGACCACCCGCACATCTTCATCGACATGGGCGACGACAACGAGAAGGTCTGCTCGTACTGCTCGACGCTCTACAAGTACAATCCGGCGCTCAAGGCGGAAGAAACCGTTCCGGCCGGCTGCACCTTTCACATGAACGCCGCCTGACAGACAGGCTGGCACCCGGCCGCGTGGCGCCTGCCCCAGCGCCCCCGGCCGTGAAAAAGAGAACGGCGGCATTTCCATGACCATAAAATCCGCATTGATCGCCGGCGCCGGCATTGCCGGCCTGACCTCGGCGCTTGCACTTGCGCGCGCCGGCATAGCCTCGCGCATCATCGAACAGGCCGAAGAGCTCCAAGAGGTCGGCGCCGGCCTGCAGATCTCGCCGAACGCCTCCCGGCTGCTGGCCGAGGTCGGCGTGCTGCAGCGTCTGGAGACCCGATGGCTGGAGCCGGAGGCGATCAGGCTGGTCTCCGGCCAGAGCCTGAGCACGCTCGCAACCGTGCCGCTCGGCGCGTCCGGACGCAGCCGCTGGGGCGCCCCCTACGGCGTCCTGCACCGCGCGACGCTGCAAAAGGCGCTCGTCGAAGCCGTTCTGGAAAATCCCCTATGCCGGCTCGAGCTCGGCCACCGACTGGAACCGGAGACGCTTGAGGGCGCGATGGCGGAGAGCGGCGCGGAGCTCCTCATCGGAGCCGACGGCGTCTGGTCGCGGGTCAGAAGCCGCGTGCCCGGCGCGCCTATCCCGCGCTTCTCCGGCAATGTCGCCTGGCGCTTCGTCGTGCCCGCCGATCAGGCCCCGGAAGTGCTGAGGCGCGATTCGGTGACCGCCCTGCTCGGCCCGTCCGCCCATCTCGTCTGCTACCCGCTGAAGGAAAGCGGCGGCTTCAACCTCGTCGCCATCACCTCCGGCATCAATCCCGGCGAGACCTGGAACGCCCCAAGCGACCCGGCCGGCCGGTTATTGATGGAGACCGCATTCAAGAGCTGGCATCCGACGATCCGCAAACTTCTTGACGATGGCGAATGGCCGGTCTTCTGGCCATTGAACGAGGTCGGCTCCGGCCGCTGGCAGAACGGTAGCGATACCGTGCTGATCGGCGATGCTGCCCATGCGATGATGCCGTTTGCCGCCCAGGGCGCCGCGATGGCGATTGAGGATGCCTTCGAACTGGCCGCCCTCCTCGCCCGCCTGCAGCTTGGACCGGCACTTGCCACCTTCGAGAGCCAGCGACGGGAGCGTGCGACGAAACTCTCACGGCGCGCCGCCTTCAACAAGTTCGCCTATCATGCGACCGGTCCCGTCCGCTTCGGACGCGACCTGGTCCTTTCCATGCGATCGCCGGAGTCGCTTGCCGGAGATCTCGACTGGATTTACGGCTACCGGATCGGGGGCTGAGCGCCCCCGAAGCCTTCAGACGGCGGCAGCGGCTGCGGCAAGCCCGGCCTCGATGTCCTTCCTGATGTCGGCGACATCTTCCAGACCGATCTGCAGGCGCAGAACCGGGCCTTCCGTCGGCCCCTTGCGGATCGTGCGGTCTGACAGGTTCACGTGCACGGCCAGGCTTTCAAACCCGCCCCAGGAATAGCCGAGACCGAACAGGCGCAGCGCGTCGAGGAAGGCATGCGCCTTCGCCTTGAAGCGGTCGGGGTTATCGGCAGCCAGCACGACGGAGAAGATGCCGCTTGCGCCGGTAAAATCCCGCTTCCAGATCTCATGGCCGGGGAAGCTCTCCAGCGCCGGGTGCAGGACCCGCGCCACGTCGTCGCGCGTCTCCAGCCAGCGGGCGATCTCCAATGCGCTTTCCTGATGACGTTCGAGCCTGATGCCCATCGTCCTCAGGCCGCGCAGGATCTGGTAGGCGTCGTCGGGCGCCGCGCACATGCCGAGCGAGAAGTTGCCTTCCCAGAGCGTGGCCCAGCATTCCTTATTGGCCGACACCGTGCCGAACAGGACGTCGGAATGGCCGGACGGATATTTGGTCGCCGCGTGAATGGAAATGTCGACGCCATGGTCGAGCGGACGGAAATAGAGAGGCGTCGCCCAGGTATTGTCCATGGTCACCACCGCACCGTGGCGGTGGGCTACGGCCGAAATCGCGCCGATGTCCTGCATCTCGAATGTGTTGGAGCCCGGCGCTTCGGTGTGGACGAGCTTGGTATTCGCACGCATCAGCGATTCGATGCCGGCGCCGATTTCCGGATCGTAGTACTCGGCCTCGACGCCCAGACGCTTGAGCATCGTGTCGCAGAAATGGCGGGTCGGACCATAGACCGAATCAACGATCAGCGCGTGGTCGCCGGCCGACAGGAAGGCGAGAAACGGCACGGTGACGGCGGCGAGGCCCGACGGCAGCAGGATCGTGCCCTCGGAGCCTTCCAGCTCGTTGATCGCATCGGCCAGCGCATCGGAGGTCGGCGTGCCGCGCGTGCCGTAGGTGTATTTCTGCCCGCGCGTTTCCATGGTGCGCGCATCCGGAAACAAGACCGTCGAAGCGTGCACGACCGGCGGATTGACGAATCCATGGAACTCGCGCGGATTATGTCCGCTGTGCGCCAGGCGCGTGTTGATGCCAGCGCCTTCCATCTTTGACTTCATATCGTTCATCGGGGGGTCTGCCTATCGTTCAAAAACTGTGGATATGGGGAGGATTTCGACGCCAGACATGGCCCGGATGAACAATCCCGTCAAGCACGACATGTCCCGGAAAACTGCCGTTACGTCAGTCAATCCGGAAAGGCCCCGTTGTCACTTTTTTATGCAGCAAACTGCCTCATATGGCACTTTTTGCCCGTTTTCCGGCCTGTTTTTACCAAAAGCCGCAATTGCGAAGACGATTTTTTAGATAAGGGTTGACCCTCAGCATTTTTTACGACTGTGATAGCGATACTCGCACCGGGAGGTTTCGCGAGACGTGCAGGGCTGGTCTGGAAACATGGATCGGTTTTGCGCCAAAACAGTCTTAAGACAACAGACAAACATAAGGTTGGGAAAAATGAAAAAGACACTTCTGTCCGCCGCTCTCGGCGCAGCAGTCTTTGGCCTCGGCGCACACGCCGCTTCTGCTGCGACGCTGGACGACGTCAAAGCCAAGGGCTTCGTGCAGTGCGGTGTAAGCCAGGGTATTCCGGGCTTCTCGAACCCGAACGATAAAGGGGAATGGTCTGGTCTCGACGTCGATTATTGCCGCGGCATCGCTGCCGCCGTCTTCGGCGACGCAACCAAGGCGAAGTTCACGCCTCTCTCCAGCAAGGACCGCTTCCCGGCCCTGCAGTCCGGCGAAGTTGACGTCCTGACGCGTAACACCACCTGGACGATCAGCCGTGACACGTCGCTCGGCTTCAACTTCCGCACCGTCAACTACTATGACGGCCAGGGCTTCATGGTGAAGAAGAGCCTCGGCGTTTCGTCGGCTCTCGAACTCTCCGGCGCCGCCGTCTGCGTTCAGACCGGCACGACGACCGAACTCAACCTCGCCGACTACTTCAAGGCCAACGGCCTCGAGTACAAGCCGGTCGTGTTCGAAAAGGAAGCCGATGCAACCGGCGCCTATGACGCCGGCCGTTGCGACGTCTACACCACCGACCAGTCGGGCCTCTATGCTATCCGCCTGACGCTCAGCAGCCCGGATGACAACATGGTTCTGCCGGAAGTCATCTCCAAGGAGCCGCTCGGCCCGGCAGTGCGCCAGGGCGACGACCAGTGGTTCGACATCGTCAGCTGGGTACACTACGCCATGGTCAATGCTGAAGAGCTCGGCATCACCTCGGCCAATGTCGACGACATGAAGGCCAACGGCAGCCCGGACATCAAGCGTATGCTTGGCTCCGAAGAAGGCACCAAGATCGGTACCGACCTCGGCGTCTCCAACGACTGGGCCTACAGCATCATCAAGCAGGTCGGTAACTACGGTGAAGTTTTCGCCCGCAACGTCGGTCCGGAAACGCCTCTGAAGATCGACCGCGGCATCAACGCGCTGTGGACCAAGGGCGGCCTGCAGTACGCTCCGCCGATCCGCTAAGACAAGTTCAGATACTGACTTGATGTGGGGAGGCAGTGGCAACGCTGCCTCCCCATGTGCAACCCGACAAGGGCAATGAAGACTCCCGCAAAGGGAGAATAAGGGGAAAAGGCAAAATGGCTGACCATGCGTTAAGCTCGCCAAACGCCGGATCCAGCAGTGGCACGTCTCTCATTTACGACCCGAAAGTCCGCGGGATTTTCTATCAGGTCGTGACCGTCGCCTTGCTGGTCCTTTTCGTCTGGACAGTGACGAACAACACCATTCACAACCTTCAGAAAGCCAATATCGCCTCAGGTTTCGGCTTCTTGAGCGGTCGCGCCGGTTTCGACATCGGCCAGCACCTGATCGACTATTCCAGCGACTCGACCTATGGACGGGCGCTGATCGTCGGCATCCTCAACACCATCCAGGTCGCGGTCTTCGGCATCATCACGGCCTCGATCATCGGCTTCCTGGTCGGCATCGGCCGGCTGTCGCACAACTGGCTGATTGCCAAGATCTGCCAGGTCTATGTGGAAATCTTCCGCAACATTCCGCCGCTCCTCGTCATCTTCTTCTGGTACAAGGGCGTTCTGGCGATCCTTCCGCAGCCGAAGGATGCCATCCAGCTTCCCTTCGACATCTTCCTCAGCAATCGCGGCTTCGCCTTTCCCAAGCCTATTTTCGGCGAGACCTTCCTGTTCGTCGTCGCGGCATTCGTGATCGGCATCATCGCGTCGATCTTCATCTCGTCCTGGGCGACGAAGCGGCAGATGGCGACCGGACAGCAGTTTCCGAAGGGTTGGACCAGTCTTGGCCTGATCATCGGCCTGCCGATCCTGGTCTTCCTCGTCCTCGGCATGCCGATCACCTTCGACATTCCCGTCGCCGGTCGATTCAACCTGCAGGGCGGATCGCTGATCGGTCCGGAATTCATGTCGCTCTATCTGGCTCTCTCCTTCTACACGGCAGCCTTCATCGCGGAAATCGTCCGTGGTGGCATCAAGGCGGTCGCCAAGGGGCAGACCGAAGCCGCCAACGCGCTCGGACTGCGGTCCGGCGTGACCACGCGACTGATCATCATCCCGCAGGCGCTCAGGATCATCATTCCGCCGCTGACCAGCCAGTACCTGAACCTCACCAAGAACTCCTCGCTTGCCGTTGCCGTAGGCTTCGCCGACGTGGTGGCCGTTGGGGGAACGATGCTGAACCAGACCGGCCAGGCCGTCGAAATCGTCGGGCTCTGGCTGCTGATCTACCTTTCCATGTCGATCAGCACGGCCATGTTCATGAACTGGTTCAACGCCAAGATGGCACTGGTGGAGAGATAAGCACATGGCTACGAATAATCTCGCCTTCGTGCGTCGCGACATGGCCCCGGCCCAGCCGGCGCCATCAAGCGTGGTCGGACCCGTCCACTGGATCCGCGAAAACCTGCTGGCAACGCCGAAGGACGTCGTTCTGACGATCGTCGCCCTGGCGCTGCTGGCCTATATCCTGCCGGGCATCATCGACTGGCTGCTGATCAATGCGGTTTGGACCGGCAGCGACCGCACCGCCTGCGCCACCATCGCGCAGGGCGGCGTCCTGCCGGACGGCCAGGCCGGCGCCTGCTGGGCCTTCGTCGGCGCGAAGTTCCAGCAGTTCATCTTCGGGCGCTACCCGTTCGACGAACGCTGGCGGCCGATCCTGGTCATGGCGATGTTCGTCGTGCTGCTGATCCCGATGCTCATCCCGAAGGCGCCCCACAAGGGCTTGAACGCGTTCCTTCTGTTCCTGGTGCTGCCCTTCGTGTCGTTCTTCCTGCTGTCGGGCGGCTTCGGCCTCCCCCACGTGGAAACGCCGCTCTGGGGCGGTCTGATGATCACCCTGATCCTGTCCTTCTTCGGCATCGTCGTTTCGCTGCCGGTGGGCATCGTGCTTGCACTCGGGCGACGGTCGAACATGCCGGTCATCCGGCTGCTGTGCGTTGTCTTCATCGAGGTCATCCGTGGCGTGCCGCTGATCACCGTCCTGTTCATGGCGAGCGTAATGCTGCCGTTGTTCCTGCCGGACGGCTGGACCTTCGACAAGCTCCTGCGTGCGCTGATCGGCGTGTCGCTGTTCTCGTCCGCCTACATGGCGGAAGTCATCCGCGGCGGCCTGCAGGCGATCCCGAAAGGACAGTTCGAAGGTGCGGATTCCCTGGGTCTCAGCTACTGGCACAAAATGCGGCTCGTCATCCTGCCGCAGGCGCTGAAGCTGGTCATCCCGGGCATCGTCAACACCTTCATCGGTCTCTTCAAGGATACCTCCCTCGTCTCCATCATCGGTATGTTCGACCTGCTCGGCATCGTCACGCTGAACTTCTCGGACGCGAACTGGGCGACCCCTGTGACTCCGATTACCGCCTTTGTCTTTGCAGGTCTGGTCTACTGGATCTTCTGCTTCGGCATGTCTCGGTACTCGCAGTTCATGGAACGTCACCTCGACACCGGTCACAAACGCTAAAAACCTCAGGGGAATACAAATATGGCACAAGCTCAAACAACTGGCGCCGCCAAGCCCAAGACCGATACCGCCATCGAAATCATCGGCATGAACAAGTGGTACGGCGAGTTCCACGTGCTGCGCGACATCAACCTAAAGGTGACGTCGGGCGAGCGCATCGTTATCGCCGGCCCGTCGGGCTCCGGCAAGTCGACGATGATCCGCTGCATCAACCGCCTGGAAGAACACCAGAAGGGCAGAATCATCGTCGATGGCATCGAACTGACGAACGACCTGAAGAAGATCGACGAGATCCGCCGCGAAGTCGGCATGGTATTCCAGCACTTCAACCTCTTCCCGCATCTGACGATCCTGGAAAATTGCACGCTGGCGCCGATCTGGGTTCGCAAGATGCCGAAGCGCGAAGCCGAACAGATCGCCATGCACTTCCTGGAGCGCGTCAAGATCCCGGAGCAGGCCAACAAGTATCCGGGCCAGCTCTCGGGCGGCCAGCAGCAGCGCGTGGCGATCGCCCGCTCGCTGTGCATGAAGCCGAAGATCATGCTGTTCGACGAGCCGACCTCGGCGCTCGACCCGGAAATGGTCAAGGAAGTACTCGACACCATGGTCGGTCTCGCCGAGGAAGGCATGACCATGCTGTGCGTGACCCACGAAATGGGCTTTGCCCGTCAGGTCGCCGACCGGGTCATCTTCATGGACCAGGGCCAGATCGTCGAACAGAATTCGCCGGCCGAATTCTTCGACAATCCGCAGCACGAGCGCACCAAGCTCTTCCTCAGCCAGATCCTGCACTAGTTATCAGCCTGCAGTTCAGTCATGTCAGCGGGGCCCTTTACTGGCCCCGTTTTTCTTTGCGTGCAGAATGTCTGTCCCGCGCGTCCCAGCGGTTGCGGTCGTGCCTGCCTCATGCATACTGCCCCATCATCGACCCGCTCCCGGAGGCCCCATGTCGCATCACCTGAAATTCTTCATCGACGGCGCCTGGGTAGACCCCGATGAGGCACGGACGCTCGACGTCATCGATCCATCGACCGAAGAGCCTTTCACGCAGATTGCGATCGGCGGGCCCGCCGACGTCGACAAGGCCGTAGCGGCCGCCAGGGCGGCGTTCGAGACATTTGGCTACTCAGCCCGGGAAGATCGCCTCGCGCTGCTCAGGCGCATCCTCGCGGCCTATAACGACCGCTTCGAAGACATCGCCCGGGCGGTCAGCCAGGAAATGGGCGCGCCGCTTGCCTTTGCGCGCGACAGCCAGGCCTGGGCCGGCCGCGCCCATCTGGAGGCAACCATCGCCGCCTTCGAGTCCATGCACTTTTCGGAGAGCATCGGCACGACGACCGTGCTGCGCGAACCGATCGGCGTCTGTGCCTTGATCACGCCGTGGAACTGGCCGTTGAACCAGATCGTCTGCAAGGTCGCCCCCGCAATCGCCGCCGGCTGCACCGTAGTGCTGAAACCGTCCGAGATCGCGCCGGTCAGCGGCATCATCTTCGCCGAGGTCATGGAAGCCGCTGGGACGCCCAAGGGTGTTTTCAATCTCATCAACGGCACCGGCCCCGATGTCGGCCAGGTGATGGCAGGTCACCCGGACGTGGACATGGTCTCCTTCACCGGCTCGACGCGGGCCGGCATCATCGTCGCCCGAACGGCGGCCGACACCGTCAAGCGGGTCGCGCAGGAGCTTGGCGGCAAATCGGCCAACATCATCCTGCCGGACGCCGACTTCGACACTGCCGTCACCGAGGGCGTAAAGGGCTGCTTCGGCAATTCCGGGCAGTCCTGCGATGCGCCGACGCGCATGCTGGTGCCGAAGGAGCGGCACGACGAAGCGCTTGCGATCGCCAAGGTGGCCGCGGAGGCGTTCACCACCGGAGACCCACGCAAGGATGGGACCGATCTTGGCCCCGTCGTCAGCCATGTGCAGTACGACAAGATCCAGCGGCTGATTGAGACAGGCATCGCCGAAGGCGCAACGCTGGTGACCGGCGGCCCCGGCCGACCGGAAGGCCTCAATCGCGGCTATTACATCCGGCCGACGGTCTTTGGCCACGTCACCCCCGACATGACGATCGCCCGCGAGGAGATTTTCGGACCGGTGCTCTCGATCCTCTCCTACGAGGACGAAGAGGACGCGATCCGGATCGCCAACGACACGGTCTACGGGCTCGCCGCCTATGTCCAGTCCGGCGACATCGACCATGCCCGCGCGGTGGCCAGGCGCATGCGGGCCGGTTCGGTCTACCTGAACTATCCCGACTGGGACACGTTCGCTCCCTTCGGCGGCTACAAGCAGTCCGGCAATGGGCGCGAATATGCCGGCTGGGGCATTCACGACTTCCTGGAGATCAAGGGCGTCGTCGGCTGGGGATCGTGACGCCTCGGAGGATGGTCCGGGCGGCTACGCTGCCGCTCGGGATTCCCTCACCAGTCGACGACTGCAGTTCCTGTCCTAGCCAGATTTTCGGCTGCCGGCATATGACCGTCATACAATCCCGCTAGATCACGGCGAGCAACGGGATATGGTGGCGTCGATCATATTGCATCGCAGCATGATTCTTGTTGATATGTGGGGGAATCACATTGTCAGGCACGGACACCACCATGAACCGATATGATCTCGTCGTCATCGGCAGCGGACCGGCAGGACGCCGCGCCGCCATCCAGGCCGCCAAGCTCGGCAAGGATGTGATTGTCGTCGAACAGGGCCGCCGCGTCGGCGGCGTGTCGGTCCATACCGGCACCATTCCATCGAAGACGCTCCGAGAAACGGCGCTCAACCTGACCGGCTGGCGCGAGCGCGGCTTCTATGGCCGCTCCTACCGGGTCAAGCAGGAGATCAGCGCCGACGACCTGCGCATGCGCCTCCTGAAGACGCTCGACTACGAAGTCGAGGTGCTGGAGCATCAGTTTGCCCGCAACCATGTCCATCACCTGCGCGGGCGCGCGCATTTCGTCGATCCGCACACGCTGGAGATCGAGAAGACCGATGGCGAGATCCAGCGGGTCGAGGGCAAGGCGATCCTGCTGGCGATCGGCACGCGGCCGTTTCGGCCGGACTATATCCCCTTCGATCACGACGCCATCATCGACAGCGACGAACTGCTGGAGTTGAAGACCCTGCCCCGCTCGCTTGCGGTCATCGGCGCCGGCGTCATCGGCATCGAATATGCGACGATCTTCTCGGCCCTCGATGTGCAGGTCACGCTGATCGAACCGCGCCAGACGATGCTCGATTTCATCGACAGGGAAATCGTCAACGACTTCGTCTACCAGCTGCGCGACCGCAACATGAAGCTGATGCTCGGCGAGACCGCCGAGAAGATCGAGCGCGAACCAGGCGGGAAATGCCGGATCACGCTGAAGACCGGGCGGCTGATCACCACCGACATGGTGCTGTTTGCCGCCGGCCGCATGGGCGCGACCGACACGATCGGCCTCGAGGCGGCGGGCCTGACGGCCGACAGCCGCGGCCGGCTGAAGGTCAATCCCACGACCTTCCAGACGGACGTGCCGCACATCTACGCCGCCGGCGACGTGGTCGGCTTTCCGTCGCTTGCCTCGACCTCGATGGAACAGGGGCGCATTGCGGCCCGCCATGCGGTCGGCGCCAGCCATGCCGACCCGCCGCATTATTTCCCCTACGGCATCTATGCCGTGCCGGAGATTTCCACCTGCGGGCTGACGGAAGAAGAGGTCAAGGAACGCAACATTCCCTATGAATGCGGCATCGCCCGCTTCCGCGAGACCTCGCGCGGCCACATCATGGGGCTCGACACCGGCCTCCTGAAGCTGATCTTCTCGCTGAAGACGCGGCGGCTGCTCGGCGTTCACATCGTCGGCGAAGGCGCCACGGAGCTCGTCCATATCGGCCAGGCAGTCCTGAACCTCAAGGGAACGGTCGAATACTTCGTCGAGAACACCTTCAACTATCCGACGCTCGCGGAGGCCTACAAGATTGCCGGCCTCGACGCCTGGAACCGCATGGGCGAGCTGCGCGACGAGGCCAAGGCGGCGGAATAGCCCGGATCGCGGGCCGGCCTCTCGGCGACGTGACGACATGAAAACGGCCTCCCGCATTCGGGAGGCCGTTTCGCATTGGAACTGTAGAGTTCGTGCTCAGGCAGCGTTCTGGCGACCCGGCCTGACATTGGACGCATCCGTGCCCGGCTCGCGGATCGTGCTGCGCCGGTTGAGCTTGAAGCGATTGACCAGCTCGGCCAGGCGTGCAGCACCGGCCGCCAGCCGTTCGCTGATATGGGCGGTGTTGGCCACGAGCCCGGAATTCTGCTGCGTCATCTGGTCGAGCTGATTGACCGCCGAATTGATTTCTCCAAGGCTCGTCGACTGCTCGCGCGCGGCGGTGGCGATCGCATCGACATTCCGGTCGATCGCTTCGACGAATTCCTCGATCTTCTTCAGCGCCTCGCCAGTCTCGCCGACGAAGCGGACGCCCTCGCCCACTTCCTTGGACGAATTGTTGATCAGCCCGGCGATTTCCTTCGCGGCCTGTGCGGAGCGCTGGGCAAGGTCGCGGACTTCCTGCGCGACGACGGCAAAACCCTTGCCCGCGTCACCGGCCCGCGCCGCCTCGACGCCGGCATTGAGCGCTAGGAGATTGGTCTGGAAGGCGATCTGGTCGATCACGTCGATGATCTTGCCGATCTCCTGCGATGCATTCTGGATCCGGTTGATCGCCTGTATGGCGTTCTCCACGACGTCAACCGATGCGGAAGCGGCCTTGCGGGCGTCGCCCACCAGCCGGCGCGTCTCGAGCGTGCGCTCGGACGACTGCCGCACCGTCACGGTGATCTCCTCGAGCGCGGCGGAGGTTTGCTCCAGGGCTGCGGCCTGCTGCTCTGTGCGCCGTGCCAGACCTTCCGAGGCTCCGCTCATCGACTGGCTCTCGTTCGCCACGTCGTTGGTCTGCTTCAGCACCTCTACCAGCGTCTCCTGGAACTTTGCGATCGAGGTGTTGAAATCCTTGCGCAGATGCTCGAATTCGGGGATGAAAGGCTCATCGATGGTCATGCGGATGTTGCAGTCCGACAAGCGATTGAGGCCGGCGCCGACCGCTTCCAGCGCCTTGACGCGCCCGGAAATGTCGGTCGCAAACTTGACCACCTTGACCACCCGGCCGTCGGCATCGATCACCGGATTATAGGACGCCTGAATGAAGATCTTTTCGCCGGTCTTCGAAATGCGCGTAAACTGGTCGGACTTGAACTGGCCGGCGGCCAGATCCCGCCAGAGAGAGGCATACTCGGGAGTGCGAACATAGTCCGCTTCGCAGAACATCGAATGATGCTTGCCGCGAATTTCCGCGAGGTCATAGCCGAAGGTCTTCAGAAAATTGGCGTTGGCCGTGACGATCTCGCCTTTCGGCGTAAACTCGATGATCGCCTGCGCCCGGTCCAGGGCGTCCAGCTTGCCCTTGTTCTCGATGCTTTCCATCTTCGAAGCGCTGATGTCGGTGGCGATCTTGACGATCCGGTAGGGCTTGCCGCCCTTGAAGACCGGGTTGTAGGACGCTTCGATCCAGACCTCGCGGCCACCCTTGCCGATCCGCTTATACTGCCGCTGCTGGTAGTTGCCGGCCGTCAGATCATTCCAGAATTGGCGGTAGGCATCGGATCCGGCTTCGCTGGGCTCGACGAACAGGCTGTGCTTCTTGCCGACGATCTCGGCGAGTTCGTAGCCCATCGCGTCGCAGAAGTTCTTGTTCGCGTGACGGATGGTGCCGTCCATGTCGAATTCAATGATCGCCTGGGAACGATCCAGCGCCGCGAGAACCGACTTTTCGTAGCCGCCAAAACCAAGTGAAAACATCGAACCGGTACCCTCCACACGTTTGGAAGGACTATCCGGGTTCATAGTTACCGGCCAATTAATTCAGAAACACCTAAATTAATCGAGCATAACTTGTAGTCGATGACAGGCGCTTGCCGGTAACGGTGACGTCACGTCCAAGAGCCATCTTCAGGCCCCAAAAGCAATTTGGGAGGCCGAAGCCTCCCAAATCCCTGATCACTCAGCGGCGTCGTCCGCCTTCTTCTTCTTCGGAGCCGCCTTCTTCTTCGGAGCGGCGGCCTCTTCGCTGGCCTCGGCGGCGTCGGCTGCTTCAGCCTTGGCCTTCTTCGGGGCTGCCTTCTTCTTCGGCGCGGCCTTCTTTTCGTCCGAGCCTTCGGCTTCGTCATCGGCCATCAGCTCTTCCTTGCTGACGGTCTTGTCGGTGACCTTCACTTCGCCGAGCAGGTGGTCGACCACCTTTTCTTCGAAGATCGGGGCGCGAAGCGATGCGGAAGCGCCGGGGGTGTTGCGGAAGAAGTTGATAATTTCCTTCTCCTGGCCCGGGAAGTTGCGCAGCTGGTCGTAGAGGGCGCGCTGCATTTCGTCTTCGGTCACTTCGATGCCGGCCTTTTCGCCGATTTCGGAGAGAACGAGACCGAGGCGGACGCGGCGTTCAGCAAGCTTGGCGTATTCCTCGCGTGCCTTTTCTTCCGTGGTGTCTTCGTCCTCGAAGGTCTTGCCGGACTGTTCCAGATCGGTGTTGATCTGGCGCCAGATGTTTTCGAACTCGGCGTCGACGAGCGACTGCGGCGTGTCGAACTTGTAGAGTTCGTCCAGCTGGTCGAGGATCTGACGCTTGACCTTCTGGCGCGTAACCTGGCCGTACTGGCCTTCGATCTGGCTGCGGACGATTTCCTTCAGCTTGTCGGCGGATTCGAGGCCGAGCTTGGAAGCGAGGTCGTCATTGATCTCGACTTCGGCCGGTGCTGCCACTTCCTTGACCTTGACGTCGAAGGTGGCTTCCTTGCCGGCAAGATTTGCCGCCGGATACTCTTCCGGGAAGGTCACGGTGATGGTCTTCTCGTCGCCAGCTTTGACGCCGACGAGCTGGTCTTCGAAGCCCGGGATGAAGCGGCCGGAACCGAGAACCAGATCGGCATCTTCGGCAGCGCCGCCTTCAAAGGCTTCGCCGTCGACCTTGCCGAGGTAATCCATGGTGACGCGGTCGCCGTTGGCAGCCTTGCCCTTCTTGGCTTCGTAGGAACGGGCGCTCTCGGCGATCTTGAGGATCTGCTCGGTGACTTCCTCTTCCTCGATCTCGACGACCTCACGGGTCACCTTGATGCCATCGACCGACTTCAGTTCGATCGGCGGGATGACTTCGTAGGAGAGCGTGAATTCGAAGTCGGCTTCAGCGGACAGGATCTTGTCGGCTTCGGCTTCGTCCTCGGTCATGGCGACGGCCGGCTGGGTCGCAGACTTCTCACCGCGCTCGGAGAGGATTTCGGTCGGCTTTTCACGAACGATCTCGTTGACGAGTTCGGCCATGATCGACTTGCCGTAGACCTTCTTCAGGTGCGAGACCGGCACCTTGCCGGGACGGAAACCGTTGATGCGAACCTTGTCCTTGGCTTCCGCCAGGCGCTCGTTCATCTTGGCTTCCATGTCCTTCGCCGGAACGACGACCTTGATTTCGCGCTTCAGCCCTTCAGCGAGCGTTTCGATAACCTGCATTGTCTTACCTTCACTTCGTAGCGGCCGTGACGGGACAGCCGATCGTTTCTCTGCCGGTGCGGGAGCGTCCGTCCTGCCGCGACGTGTCAAATTCCTAGGCATTCCAGCGGGCTGTCGTAAGCCTCAGCCGGATGCCGCGCTTATCCCGGATACGCTCTCAAATGCTATCAAGAGTTCCGTTCCTCCCAGCCCGATCGCAATAGTGGTGCGGGTAGAGAGACTTGAACTCCCACGCCTTGCGGCACCAGAACCTAAATCTGGCGTGTCTACCAATTTCACCATACCCGCTTTCCAGATTGCCGCAGGCCATGAAAACATGGGCCCTCCGGGAAGCGGCGTCTCTATATCATCCGAACTGCCAAGCGCAAAGGAAAAATGACGGTTTGGCAACAGGATCGGCGCCACCACCCGATCCTTTGCTTTCAAAGTCGGATATTACGTAACGTAAACTCGCGTTCAGGCCTTTCCTAACGTCAGTATAGCGGCTCCTCGTAAGCGGGTTTGCCGTCATTATAAAGCGCGCGGATCTGCGGCTTGCCGTCGCTCGAAACGCGCACGGCGACCTGCAGCTTGCCTTCGTTGCGCAGATCCTCCAGTGCCTTTCCCTCGCCTTCCGGAACGTAATAGCGCTCGATTCCGTAGCTCACGCGAAAGTCCGAGGCATTCAGGTAGTCCGTATAGCGGAACGGCAATGTCCTCATCATGACCTCGCCATCGGTGGCCGGCGGGGGATCGCCGAAGGTCGCACCAACAATTCCGAACGCGCCATCCTCCTGCCTCTTCAAGAGCACCGACAGAGTGACAGTCTCGCCCTCGGAAGGCTTGGGCCCCGTGACCAGTGCCCTCGGCACATTGGAGATGTCGTAGTTCAAGGTCACGTAGTCGCCGCGCAGGAAATCGCGTGGATCGACGGCGCGCGTCTGCAACAGCACTTCCGCGCCGTCGCGCAGGATCGCCGCCCTCGCCCACGTCATGTAGCCGATCAGGCCGATCTGCAGGACCACCATGCAGGCAGCCGCGATGACGAGCCTTGCCCGGTTGCGATTCGACATGCCGAAACTTGCCTCGCTCATGCAGACACCTCCTTCGGCTTGGCCGCCAGCCGCTTCTCCAGCCGGATGACGGCGAAGGCGGCCAGCGCGACGAAGACACCGGACAGGAGGAAGAAGCCCGACGTCCCGATCAGGCTGCCGATCGTCTCGTTGCAGAGATAGATGAGTTCGGCGGCAAAGATCAGGTAGGCGAGATAGCGCACCACGCCGTTGTCGCGGCCGTTCAGCATCAGGGCGGCGACGGTGGCGACGATCACCGCGATCGCCACGGAAATCCTGCCGCTCGTTCCATCGAAGCGGTCATGCAGGAATGCCAGGCCGGCGATCATCAGCAGGAAGGCATAGGTCGCGGGAATGCCGCCCGCTGCCGCATTCAACCGTTGCAGCGGCGACCTCGGCAGAACGGCGACCAGGAAGGCGGCGGCGCCCGCCAGCGTGAAGACAATCGCCAGCCCGTCGCTCTCGTGCTCGAAATAGAACCAGAAGAGCCAGGCGAGGATCAGCAGATAGGAGAAATGCCGCGCCCGCGCCGGCCCGGTATAATAGACCAGTGCGATGACGGCCGCCGCCATGGCGAGCGGCATCAAGCCTTCAACCGAATTCCAGGCCGAATAGTCATCAAACATCAGATTGCTGAAATAAGCCCAGGAAAGAAACCCCGCGATCACTGTCGGCCCGCCGGACTTGAAGAGGACGGAAGCCAGCATGGCGAACAGGAACCACGTCATGAGGAAGGTCTGGCTGTCGCCGGAGATGTGGTACATCTGCGCCGTCAATGACACCGTGCCGCCGAAGCACAGCACCGCCAGGATGAGGAGCGCGCCGCCAAGGTAGTCGGCGCCGCGCATGAAGAAGGCGGCCGCCCCCATATAGAAGGCCGTGACCATCGCCAGCATCGCCACGAGCCGCAGGCCGCGCGGCAGCGCATCCCAGTTGGAGGCGATCAGCATGGCGATAGCAGCCGCGATCAGGAGCGCGGCCAGCACCATCAGGACACGGCCAACGCTGAAGACGCCGGACGGCCGCGCATCATACTCCGCCAGCATGGCATCGGCGGCGGACCTGGCGACCAGCCCCTTCGCAACCCAGCGCTCCATGTCCTGCTGCAAGCGATTCCTGTACATGTACATCACCCGATTCAAACACCGCCGTTGGAAACAAAAATTCCGCGGCCCAATGCTGCCGGAAACATGGACCACATCGGCGCAATCAACAAGACCGGCGAATAGCGGCAAAGCTGCATGGCTACGGTCAGCCCCGGTTTTCTTTTTATTTCAATAAATTACAGATATTTGGCGACGAATAAGCCATGCACTCAACGCATATCTTACATGCGATTATTGCACTGCACAAAACGGAATGATCATACTATATTCCAATCATCAGATGACGGCGGAAACATTCTCTCTCTCGCTTCCTCTCATCGACAAGAATTCGGATGAAGCGCGCTCCTCCTCCCAGCGCTCTTCCGATATAGACTGGCAAGCACTCCTCCTCCCAGCTTCCCAGTCGACCAAAATGACGCTCACCGGATCTCCTCCCCCGGTGGGCGTTATTTTTTTGCCCATCTCCCTGTCCTTGCTCAGCATTTTCCAAAGCCTTGCGCTTGGCGCATGACCGATATGCCGTTGCCCCTCTACCTGGATGCGGCAGCGCAACATATATCTCGCTCATCAACGGAGCACGGCAAATGCCGCTGCCAAAATGAACCAAAGGAACACGATCATGAACATCAGCCGCTCTTTCGCCAACTGGCGCAAATACCGTCAGACCGTCAATGAACTGCAGAAGATGAACAGCCGCGAACTGGCCGACCTCGGCATCAGCCGCGCCGACATCAACCGCGTTGCCCGCGGCGCAGTTCTCTAAAGTCTCCTCTTCAAAAGAGACTTTCAAAATGCCTCCGCCCCGGCGGGGGCTTTTTTGTTTGGGGCGGCCAGACACGCCTTTCTTACCCCTTTGGGGCAACGCGAGCCTTGCAAGAATGCATAGGTGCCATGCCGAAGACCCTCTAGCTCAATGCTGCAATGCAACATACATTGAGATCAACAGATGGGGCGGCAGCAAGCGCTGCCAATTGATCGACTAGAAAGGAACACGACCATGAACCTGACCCGCTCTTTTTCCAGCTGGCGCAAGTACCGTCAGACCGTCAGCGAGCTTGACCGCATGTCCAACCGCGAACTCGCAGACCTCGGCATCAGCCGCACCGACATCCGTCGCGTTGCCCGCGCTGCAGCCTTCTAATTCCAGACCTCCTTCAGGTCTTCAAAACCGCCCTCTGCTCCTACGAGCCGAGGGCGTTTTCTTTTGTCCGCCGACATGCGGTTTCGCATGGCCGAAAGATGCCTAAAATTGCAGCCTTATTGCCGCCGCAAGTATTAATCGGGACGCTACTTGCCCGAAGGCCCTCATCCGGACCGACCTGGCGACTTCGAAATCCTGCCAATCCATTGATTTAAATTATATTTTCCCGACCTCAGGTGTGCCGGCACCGACCGCGGACGCGCGGCCTCTTTTTTAATCTGACCAAATAAGAAGCCTGTTTTTTATTCAACCCACTGCACAATTGCATAGCAGTAGCCTATTTTTTGCACTCGTTATTGCACAACGAAAGAGCTACATAAGGGTCAACGAACAGCCGCACAGACATTGATGCCGAGGCTGTCCCGAAGATCTTGAGGAAACCAACATGAGCCCGATTCGCTATGCAAAAAATTGGATCAATTATCGCCGCACTCTCAAGGAGCTCGGCAACCTCTCCAGCCAGACCCTGGATGACATTGGCCTCAGCCGCTATGACATCCGCTCTATTGCAGCAAAGTCCTTCCGCTAACAAGCGCTGAGACCACTGCCTGGACCTACCCAAAAACGGCGCCCGAGTGGCGCCGTTTTCGTTTGCGGGCTTTTGCGCATGCAGCACGTCATGTTAAGGAGGCGCCCATGAGCAAGACATCATCGCACGACACTCCCATCCACGTCATCGGCGGCGGGCTCGCCGGGTCGGAAGCTGCCTGGCAGATCGCCAGTGCCGGCATTCCCGTCATTCTCCATGAAATGCGCGGCGTGCGCGGCACGGATGCCCACAAGACCGATGGCCTTGCCGAACTCGTCTGCTCGAACTCCTTCCGCTCTGACGATGCGACGAGCAATGCCGTCGGCGTCATCCATGCGGAGATGCGGCTCGCCGGTTCGCTGATCATGCGCTCGGCGGATGCCCATCAGGTGCCGGCCGGCGGCGCACTGGCCGTCGACCGCGACGGCTTTTCCGATGCTGTCACCGCCACGATTGCCGATCATCCGCTGATCACGGTCGTGCGCGAGGAAATCACCGGCCTGCCACCGGCGGACTGGGGACAGGCAATCATCGCCACCGGGCCGCTCACCGCCCCCTCGCTTGCCGCCGCCATCCAGGAAGAGACCGGCGCCGATGCGCTCGCCTTCTTCGACGCCATCGCGCCGATCGTGCACACCGATTCCATCGACATGGACATCTGCTGGTACCAGTCGCGCTACGACAAGGTCGGACCGGGCGGCACGGGCAAGGACTACATCAACTGCCCGATGACCGAGGAGCAGTACAACGCCTTTGTCGACGCGCTGATCGCCGGCGACACCGTCGGCTTCAAGGAATGGGAAGGCACGCCCTATTTCGACGGCTGCCTGCCGATCGAGGTGATGGCCGAGCGCGGCCGCGAAACGCTGCGCCACGGGCCGATGAAGCCGATGGGGCTCACCAATGCCCACAATCCGACCGTCAAGGCCTATGCCGTCGTCCAGCTGCGCCAGGACAATGCGCTCGGCACCCTCTACAACATGGTCGGCTTCCAGACGAAGCTGAAATACGGCACCCAGGCCGAGATCTTCCGCATGATTCCCGGGCTCGAGAATGCCGAATTCGCCCGTCTCGGCGGCCTGCACCGCAATACCTACATCAACTCACCCGTGCTGCTCGATCCGTCGCTGACGCTCAAGGGCCGTCCCGGCCTGCGTTTTGCCGGCCAGATCACCGGCTGCGAAGGCTATGTAGAGAGTGCTGCCATCGGCCTTCTGGCGGGACGCTTCGCCGCTGCCGAACACAAGGGCCAGCCGATCTCGCTGCCGCCGGCAACCACCGCATTCGGATCGCTGCTCAATCACATCACCGGCGGCCACATCGTTTCCGACGACGAGCCCGGCAAGCGCTCCTTCCAGCCGATGAACATCAATTTCGGCCTGTTTCCGGAACTCGCGCCCGGTTCGATCGTCAAGCCGGTCGAAGGCAAGCGTTTCCGCGGCAAGGAGAAGGCAGCGATGAAGAAGCGGCTGATGGCCGAACGCGCGCTTGCCGATTGCGCCGAGTGGCTGGGCGTCGAGACGCGCGAGAAGCAGGCCGTCTGATTCCTGATCAGGTGGCGAAATGTGATGACGGCGTACAGGGCCCGCTCAGCCGGCCTTCTTGTCGGCTTCCGTCAGCAGATTGCCCAGAAGCCAGAGCGAGACCTCCGAGGCCTCCTTGGCGCTTTTGAACTGGTAGGTGCCGTTGTGATAGGGCGCGTCCAGGAATTCCACCTTCAGGCTGTTCTTCGCGGCACCTTCGCCGGCCCGCACCCGACCCGGTTCGATCAGGTGGCAGGCAAAGTGATTCTTCAAACTGCGCATGAAGCCCGCCTTGTCGTCATACAGGCGCACGAAGACGGCATTGCCGTCGGCAGTCGAATGCAATGCACGAATAGCTTCGTCGGGATAGGCGCGGCCGAATTCCATGATGGCGATGCCGGTGTCGTGCAGGCCGTCGTCGTCATCCTGCTTGGCCATGCGTGTCGCCACGATCGCCAGCAGAACCAGCCCGCCAAAGAGGATGCCCCAGATGATCAATCCCACGGGTGTTCTCCAATCTCCTATGCAACGCTACAGGTTGTATCAGATTAAGGGACGAGGCTTGCGCGAATATGAAATCGACCGTTGTCAGAACCGTTTGGTGAAGGCGGCCCTGGCAAGGGTCAGCTGGCGGCGCCATTGCGACAGCTGCAAAGCTTCATCGAAAATGGAAGCCTTCAGCTTCATGGCTTTCTTCAGGACTGATTCGGCAAGAGCCACCGGCAGGAAGGCCGGAAAGACCTCGGGCGAAGGCCGCTCTTCCGCCCTCGCCTTCTTCAGATGATCCATGCCGAGCGCCGCAAAGGCGGTGATGGCAGCGCCGATGCGCTCCCTGTCCTGCCCTTCGAGAAAGCTTTCCCGGTCGAGCCCGGTTGCCGACAGAATGTCGAGCGGCAGATAAAGCTGCCCGCGCTGGCGATGGCGCGGCATCAGGAGAAGCAGACCGGCAACGGTCTGGGCAACGCCCGCATGGCCGGCGGCGGCCGCGCTCTCGCCCGCCTTTTCCGGCGATAGCACCAGGCTTGCCAGCTGGATCAGCGCCGACGCCGTTTCGCCGGCATAGGCCTCCAGCGTCGCCACATCGGGCATCGGATCGTCATAGAGGTCGAATATCCGAGCTTCGCTCATGGCGATCAGCGGTGCGGTCGGCAGGCGACAGGCATGGACCGCCGCCATCAGTTCGGCCGAAAGCGGATTGGCCTCAGCCTGGCCGGGGTTCTGCCCCTCAATGATGTCGCGCCACCACTGCAGGCGCACCTCACCCGGCAGCGGCTCGTGCACGAGATCCCGCACCTTGGCGATTTCCGCATTGTAGACATAGAGGGCGACCAGTGCGCGCCGACGTGCCTCCGGCGACAGCAGCGCGACCAGATAGCGGTCGCGGTCGGTCTCGCGCAGCGTCGACAGGCAGATGATATCGTTCGAGGCAGGCTCTGCGCTCATGGGGACAATCCCGGTTTGTCAGTCGACGGCGATCAGGGCGGCGGCCACGGGCCGGTCTTCCGACAGCATGACATTGTACGTCCTGACGGCCGCACCGGTGTTCATCGGATCACTGCCGATGCCGTGTTCCTTGAGCTTCGCCTTGAGCAGCGGCGGCAGCAATCGAAGGTCCGTGCCCGTGCCGAGCAGCAGGAATTCGATGTCGCCGGCATCCTGGAACACGCGCTCGAAGAGGTCGACCGTCAGATCCTCCCCGTCGGCCACGTCCCAGCCGTAGACGCCGGACGGCAGGCAGAGCAGCGAACCGCGATGCGACATGTCGGCGAAGCGGAAGCCGCCGTTTCCGTAGGCGTCGATCGGCGGACGCCCCGGAAAATGTGCCTCGCGGATGATGATGCCCTTCGCCAAAGCCTCAGGCCGTCACTTTGTTCTGGTCGTCGTCTTCCGCGCCTTCGCCGTCAGCATCGTTCTGGAAGTTCTCCGGGCGCAGCTTGAAGGCAATCAGGACCGGCGCAGCGATATAGATCGAGGAGAAGGTACCGACGGCAACGCCGAACAGCATGGCGAAGGTGAACGAACGGATGACTTCGCCACCGAAGACATAGAGCGCCGCCAGTGCCAGAAGGGTCGTCGCAGACGTCAGAACCGTTCGCGACAGCGTCTGGTTGATCGACGTGTCGATCAGGAGCGGCAATGGCATCTTGCGATAGCGCCTGAGGTTCTCGCGCATTCGGTCGTAGACGACGACGGTATCGTTCAGCGAATAACCGACGATCGTCAGCACGGCCGCGATACTGGTCAGGTTGAACTCAACGCCAGTCAGCACGAACAGTCCGATTGTCAGGATGACGTCGTGCACCGTCGCAATGATGGCGCCGACGGCGAACTGCCACTCGAAGCGGAACCAGATATAGATCAGGATCGCCGCAAGCGAGACCAGAACGCCGAGCGTTGCCGACTGGGTCAATTCGCTGGAAACAACCGGGCCAACGACTTCCACGCGACGGAACTCGTAGGTGCTCTCGAGCTCGTTGCGCACCAGCGCCAGCGCCGACTGCTCGGCATTGTCGCCACCGCCCTGCGCCTGCAGGCGGACGAGGACTTCGGACGGGTCGCCGAATTCCTGCGCCTGGATGTCGCCAAGGTTGAGCTCGGACAGGCGGTCGCGGATGTCGCCGATATCGGCATTGCCGCTCCTCGCCTTCAGTTCGATGACCGAACCACCCTTGAAGTCGATGCCGAGGTTCATGCCGACCGTGGCAAAGCCGACGAGAGCGGCAATCGACAGCGCGGCCGAGATGACGAAGGTGTAACGGCGGAAGCCCATGAAGCGAATGTTGGCACCGTCGAACACGCCGGTACGAATGCCGTTCGGCAGGTGCTTCGGGCGACGACGACGGATCCATTCGGCCACCAGCCAGCGGGTCAGCGTGAAGGCGGTGAAGACCGTCGTCAGGATACCGATGGCGAGCGTCACAGCAAAGCCGCGAACCGGGCCGGAGCCGAGATAGAACAGGATAACGGCGGCAATCAGCGTCGTGACGTTGGCGTCGACAATGGTCGCATAGGCCTTGGAGAAGCCGGTATCGATCGCCTGGATCAACGGCCTGCCGTTTTTGACCTCTTCGCGTATTCGCTCGTAGATCAGCACGTTGGAGTCGACCGCCATGCCCATGGTCAGGACGATACCCGCGATACCGGGCAAGGTCAGCGTCGATCCAATCAGTGACAGGACCGCGATCAGCATGACGATGTTGACGAACAGTGCGACGTTGGCGATGACGCCGAAGAAGCCGTAGAACACCAGCATGAAGACGACGACAGCGACGGCGCCGATGACGCCGGCAACGATGCCCGCATTGATCGAGTCGGCGCCGAGGCTCGGACCGACCGTGCGCTCCTCAACAACCGTCAGCGTCGCCGGCAGTGCGCCGGCCCGGAGCAGGACGGCGAGGTCGTTGGCGGACTGGACGGTGAAGTTGCCGGAGATCTGGCCCGTGCCGCCGGTAATCGGCTCGCGAATGACCGGCGCCGAAATCACCTGGTCGTCGAGGACGATCGCAAACGGCTTGCCGACATTGGCGGTGGTCGCCCGCGAGAATGCGGTGGCGCCCTTGGAATCGAAGCGGAAGTTGACGACCGGCTCGTTGGAGCGCTGATCGAAGCTTGCCTGCGCGTCAACGAGTTCGTCGCCCGAAACCAGTGCCTGCTTTTCGATCAGGTACGGGACCGGCGGATCATCGGTCGAATAGAGAACCTCGGAGGTGACGGGCGGACGACCGTTGATCGCCTCCTGCACCGGCATCGAGTCATCGACCATGTGGAAGGAAAGCTTAGCAGTCTGGTTCAGAAGCGCCTTCAGTCGCTGCGGGTCCTGCAGACCCGGAACCTGGACGATGATGCGGTCGTCACCCTGGCGCTGGATCAATGGCTCGGTGTTGCCGAGTTCGTCGACGCGGCGGCGAACGACTTCGATCGACTGCTTCAGGGCCGAGGAGAGACGATAGTTGATGCCCTGCTCGGTCAGCTCCAGCCGGATGGTGTTGTTCTGGCCATCCTGCATGTTGACTTCCTGAATCGTGCCGCCGGTCAATGTGCCGGCGCTGATCAGTTCGGTCAGCGGACGAAGCGCCTCCTTGGCGGCGTCATATTCGTTCGGGTCGGTGATCTTCACCTGAACCGTCTGGCCTGCGCCGGAAAGGCCGGTATAGCGGATCTTGGCGGCGCGCAGCTTGGCGCGCACGTCGGCGACCGTCGTTTCAAGACGCTCCTTGACGATGTCGGAGCGCTCGATCTTGAGCATGATGTGGGAGCCACCCTGAAGGTCGAGGCCGAGGGTCACCTTGCTGTCGGGAAGCCAGGAAGGAAGCGAGGCCAGCTGCTTGTCGCTGAAAAGGTTCGGCGCCGCGGTCAGGAAGGCCACAAGGACGGCAAGCCAGATGAAGGTAGTTTTCCAGCGGGAGAAATAGAGCATGGGTTTCTCGGCTTCAGAGTGTCTGTATCATGCGGAAGGCGTGCGCGCGGGCCGTATGAAGGACCCGCGCGCGATCTGGCAGCCTCAGTTGGCGGCTTCGGCCTTGACCGGCTCGCCCTTGACGCGGACGTCGGAGACGTGGGCACGAACGACACGCACGCGCACGCCGTCGGCAATTTCCACTTCGAGTTCGTTGTCGTCGATCACCTTGGTGACCTTGCCGAGAACGCCCCCACCGGTGACGACCTGGTCGCCACGACGGATGGCCTTGAGGGTTTCCTCGCGCTTCTTCATCTGCTGGCGCTGCGGACGGATCAGCAGGAAGTACCAGACGACCATCAAAGGCACGAACAGGAACAACATTTCCATGCCGGAACCGAAACCGGCAGCACCACCGGCCGCGTCTTGGGCAAATGCCTGGGTAAAGAACATCAAAAACTCCTCGAATTCCAAAACACTGTGCCGTTTCCGGCCATACAGAAAGCCGCCGGAATATAGGCGCGATCGCAGTGATTGCAACAGCACGCCCGGCCGGACAGGACGATTTCCCGCCCTATTAGCCTTTTCCGGTCTGAAACGCCATGCTACCGCGCTTTAAAAATGACAGTTCGGCCATGCCGGCCGTTTCCAAGGGAGGCCTCGGATGAAAGACAAGACAAAACACGCCCTGCTTTCAGAACTCCGCCGTCTGGCGGATGCCGTGGAGCGGCTCGCCGGACCCGCGCCGGCGGACAACGACCTCGACGCCGCCCACTGCTTCGTCTGGCAGCCGGCGCGCCAGAAATTGCAGCCCGTTCAAAGACCGAACCGGATCGCCCTGAAGCTGATCAAGGGCGTCGATCATGTGCGTGATATCCTTCACGAAAACACCGAGCGTTTCGCGGAAGGCTATCCGGCCAACAACGTCCTCCTGTGGGGCGCGCGCGGCATGGGCAAGTCCTCACTGGTGAAGTCCGTCCATGACGACGTGCGGGCGTCTTCCGGCGTCTCGCTGAAGCTCATCGAAGTGCACCGCGAGGACATCTCCAGCCTCCCTCTCCTCCTCGACATGCTGAAGGATGGTCCGCACCGGGTCATCATCTTCTGCGACGATCTGTCTTTCGACCATGACGACACGGCCTACAAGTCGCTGAAGGCGGCGCTTGACGGCGGCGTCGAGGGGCGGCCGGACAACGTGCTTTTCTACGCGACATCGAACCGACGCCATCTTCTGCCGCGCGACATGATCGAGAACGAGCGCTCGACGGCGATCAATCCGTCCGAGGCGGTCGAGGAGAAGGTTTCGCTTTCCGATCGCTTCGGCCTGTGGCTCGGATTCCACAAGTGCAGCCAGGAAGACTATCTGCTGATGATCGACGGCTATGCCGAGCATTTCTCCCTGCCGATCGACCGCGACGACCTGCACAAGCAGGCGCTCGAATGGGCCACCACGCGCGGCGGACGTTCTGGCCGTGTCGCCTGGCAGTTCATCCAGGATCTCGCCGGACGGCTCAGGGTCCGGATCGATCGCTGATACGGCTTCATCAGGCTGCCAACATGAAAAGGCCCGGCTGGATCGACCAGCCGGGCCTTTCTTTATTCCCCGATACGCAAAACCACTATTCGAGGTAAGTGATGGGATTGACCGGCGTGGCATCCTTGCGCACTTCGAAGTGCAGCATCGGACGGCTGGCATTGCCGCTCATGCCCGAGGAAGCGATGACCTGGCCGCGGGTGACCTTCTGGCCGCGGGCAACGTTCAGGTTGCCGGCATGGCCGTAGACCGTGACCGTGCCGTCGTCGTGGCGCAGCAGCACCGTGTTGCCGAGTTCCTTCAGGCCGTTGCTCGCATAGATGACGACACCGTTCTCGGCAGCCTTGACCGGCGTGCCTTCCGGTACCGAGATGTCGATACCGTCATTGCGGCTGCCGTTGACGTTGGCGCCATAGGCGGCAATCACCTGACCGCGCACCGGCCAGCGATACTTGCTGATGCCGGTAGAGGCCGGAGCCGAAACCGACGGATCCCTGGAGGCGACTTCCGTCACGGACTTGTTGGCGGCCGGCGCCACATAGGGCTTCGGATCGTTGTTCGATGCCGTATCGGTCGTCTTCGGCTGGGCGGCCGGCTTGGAGGCGCTTGCCACCGCGGCGGGCTTGACGGCGCTGGTCTTGACCGGATCCGGGGTCGAGGCCGAGCCGTTCGGCAGCTTCAGCACCTGGCCGATGCGGATGCTGGCGGTGTTAAGACCGTTCAGCCGCTTCAGCTCGTCGATGTTGCTGCCGGTCTGGCGGGCAATCTTGGTGAGCGTGTCGCCGGCAGCCACCTTGTAGGTGCCGCCATCGCCGCCTGCCGGAGCCTTCTTCGGCTCGACAGACGCGGACTTGTCGCGATTGTCGACCGGCTTGGGCAGGAGGGCGACCTTCTGCTCCGTCTTCCTGGGCTGCTCGGGCAGTCTGCCGCCCTTGGAGAAGTCTTCCGCGGTGGCGGACGCCTTCGCCGTGTTCGGGCTGACGCTGTAGGACGGGATAATCAGCGTCTGGCCGGCCTGGACAGCACCGCTGGTCAGACCGTTGGCCTTCATGATGTCGGCCATCGACACGTTGTAGCGGCGCGACAGGGCGGCGATGGTGTCGCCGGGCTTCAGGACGACCTTCTGGCCGCCCATGCCGTTGTCGGCCGGACGCGTCGTCGCCGTCCTGATCGGATCGGCGGGCAGCGTGGCGTGCGAAAGCGTGGTCTGTGCAGGCGCCCTTGCCGGCATCGGCTGTTCCAGCGATGCACTCTGCGAGGAGACCGGCGGCAGGCTCTGCTGCTGCACGCTCACCGGCGTCGCTGACATGCGGGCTCCGGATGCGACCGTGCCGGTGCTCATCGGATCGTAATTGCTGTTGGCCGGGCGGGCCGGATAAGGCTGGTTGAGCGCCTGGTTGGCGGTCGAATAATCCTGCGCCGGCGCCATGCCGACATTGGCGCTCGGAACAGGCGCGCCAGCAGTGTTGGTAACGGGACGTACGGAGCTGGTGGTCAGGTTATCCGTGCCAAAATAGCCACCGGAAAACCGCATCGCATCCGAACTGCACCCCGCAACAGTCGAACCCAGCAAGGCTATGGCGACAAGCCGAAGAACTGAGTTTCCGAATTTTTGCGACACTTTGATACTCATAACTGGACCTACTCGATACGCGACAGGTTATGAGCAAATTAAACCGCGTTAATGTTACCGCCCGGTTAAGACGCGGACTCACAAGGAAGATTTTTGACAAAAAGCTAACCATGCCGCCACAATTGGAGGTCGAGCGCGCGGGTCGGACGTCTTCAGAGGAAGGAGGCGGTGTTCTCGACGAATGGCAGATACGGGGCTTCGAACAGGTCCTCGCGCTCGAAGCGGCTGCCGACCTTGCCGAGCTGGACCATGCGGCAGGTGCCGTTCTCCATCATCAGCGGCGCGATCATCGTACCGCCGGAGACCAGCTGCTCCGCATAGAACCGGGGCGTTTCCTTGAAGGCGGCGGTGCAGACGATGCGGTCGAACGTCCCCTCGCCCGGAACCCCGGAACGGCCGTCGCCCTGGCGGATGATGACATTGAGGCGCTGCAGCTTTTCCATGCGCTGGCGGGCATTCTCTGTCAGCGTCCGGTAACGCTCGATCGACAGCACCCGCTCCGCGAGCCTGGAGAGAACGCCGGTCATGAAACCGCTGCCTGTGCCAATTTCGAGCACCCGGTGCCCCGGCTTCACCTTCAGCCGGTCGAGAAGCCTGACGGCGAAATCGACCCCTTCCATGAAGGAGCCGCATTCGATTGGAATGGAGCGCGAGGAATAGGCCTTGTCGGCAAATTGCGGCGGCACGAACAGCGAGCGCGGCGTCTGCTCGACGGCGGTCAGCAGATCGATATCCGAAATGCCTTCGGCCCTCAATCTGAGCACGAGAGCGGCAAAGCCTTCCTTTTCGACCATGGCAGCCGTCAAGCATTCCCTCCGTCAGCAAGAGCTTGAGCGACGCGATCCTGCACGGAGTAATCGGTCATGTCGAGCTTCAGCGGTGTCACCGAGATCTTCCTGTTGCGCAATTCCACAAGATCCGTGCCTTCACCCTCGCGCGGGGTGCGGCCGCCGAGCGTCAGCCAGTAATACGGGAAGCCGCGACCGTCCTGACGCTCCTCGATGCCGACCCCGTAGTCGAGCTTGCCCTGCGAGGTCACGGCCACGCCGGCAACCTCTTCGGGCCGGCAATTGGGGAAATTGATGTTGAGGAAAGTGCCTTCCGGAAGGTCGAGATGCATCAGCTGCCGGAGAACGCCCGGTGCGTGGGTCTCGGCGACCTCCCACGGCACGACCCGCCGTCCGTCATAGATGTAGGCCTGGCTCAGTGCAAAGGAGCGTATGCCGTTCAGCGCGCCTTCGATGGCGCCGGCAACCGTGCCGGAATAGGTCACGTCCTCGGCCATGTTGGCGCCGGAATTGACGCCGGAGAGCACGAGATCGGGTTTCTTGCCGGACATCAGCTTGCGGATCGCCATGATCACGCAATCGGTCGGCGTGCCCTTGAGGGCGAACTTCTTCTCGCCGACCTGCCGCAGCCGCAAGGGCTCCGACAGCGTCAGCGAATGGGCAAGCCCGCTCTGGTCGGTCTCGGGGGCGACGATCCAGACGTCGTCGGACAGCTCGCGGGCGATCCGCTCCAGAGCCGCCAGACCTTCGGCATGAATGCCGTCGTCATTCGTCAGAAGAATGCGCATGATGCCCCCGAGGCAGGCGCCACCCTGGTCAGGCGGCGCGTTCGATTCTCTTCAATCCACCCATATAGGGCAGCAGAACGTCCGGAATTGTGACCGAGCCGTCCTCGTTCAGGTAATTCTCCAGAACGGCGATCAGCGCGCGGCCGACGGCGGTGCCGGAGCCGTTCAGGGTGTGAACGAACTTCGTCGCCTTGTCCTCCTTGCCGCGGTAGCGGGCGTTCATGCGGCGCGCCTGGAAATCGCCGCAGACCGAGCACGACGAGATTTCGCGGTAGGTGTCCTGACCCGGCAGCCAGACCTCGATGTCGTAGGTCTTGCGGGCGCCGAAACCCATGTCGCCGGTGCAGAGCGTCACCGTGCGGAAATGCAGGCCGAGGCGCTTCAGCACTTCTTCGGCACAGGCCGTCATCCGCTCCAGCTCGTCGACCGACGATTCGGCATCGGTGATCGATACCATTTCGCACTTCCAGAACTGGTGCTGGCGCAGCATGCCGCGCGTATCGCGGCCGGCAGAGCCCGCTTCCGAACGGAAACAGGGGGTGAGCGCCGTCATCCGGAGCGGCAGCGTCTCCTGATCGAGGATTTCCTCGCGCACAAGATTGGTCAGCGGCACTTCCGCCGTCGGAATGAGTGCGAGGCGGGCATTGGCATGCGGTGTGAAGAACAGGTCTTCCTCGAATTTCGGCAGCTGGCCGGTACCGTAGAGCGCGTCATCGCGCACCAGGAAGGGCGGCATGACTTCGAGATAGCCGTGCTCGCTGGTGTGCAGGTCAATCATGAACTGGCCGAGCGCGCGCTCCAGGCGGGCGATCTGGCCTTTCAGCACCGTGAAGCGCGAACCCGACAGCTTTGCCGCCCGTTCGAAATCCATCCAGCCGAGCTTTTCGCCGATCTCGAAATGCTCGAGCGGCTTGTGGTTCCACATCGGCTTGTCGCCGACCATGCGCTTGACAACATTGTCGTTCTCGTCGGCGCCGACCGGCACGTCGTCGAGCGGGATGTTGGGGATGCGGGCGAGCGCGTCATTGAGTTCGAAGTTGAGCTGACGCTCCTCTTCCTCAAGCGCCGGCATGGTGGTCTTGAGGTCGGCGACCTCCGCCTTCAGCTTCTCCGCCAGCTCCATGTTCTTGGTCGCCATCGCCTGGCCGATCTCCTTGGAGGCGGCGTTGCGACGGGCCTGCATGTCCTGCAGCTTCTGGACGACGGCGCGACGCTTTTCGTCGAGCGCGATCAACTGTGCCGAAAGCGGCTCGGCCGAACGCTTTTTCAGCGCGGCGTCGAGGGCTTCGGCGTTTTCACGAATCCATTTGATATCGAGCATTGTCTTATCCGAATTGTTCTACCGTTTTCGCTGTGAACGAGCCGCTCCCGTCGAGAGCGGCCTGGCAGCGCCGTCAATTCCCGGGCATCGACCGAAAAGTCAGGCGCTGCCGGTGGTAGAGTCTTCGGAGGAGTCCTCCGCCGCGCTGGCGGCAGCCTCTTCGGCCCGCTTGCGCTCCACCATTCGCGCCGCATAGATCGACACCTCGTAGAGAAGGATTGTCGGCAGTGCAAGACCGATCTGGGAGAGCGGATCGGGTGGGGTCAGAATGGCCGCGGCGACGAAGGCGGCGACGATCGCATATTTGCGCTTGGCCGCCAGTCCGTCCGAGGTCAGAAAGCCGGTGCGTGCCAGAAGCGTGGTGACGACCGGCAGCTGGAAGACGAGGCCGAACGAGAAGACCAGCGTCATGATGAGGCTCAGATATTCCGACACCTTCGGCAGCAGCGAGATCGCGATATCGTCGGCACCGCCCGGCTGCTGCATCGACAGGAAGAACCACATCACCATCGGCGTGAAGAAGAAATACACCATGGCGCCACCGAGCAGGAACAGGAGCGGCGAGGCCACGAGAAACGGCAGGAAGGCCGCGCGCTCGTTCTTGTAGAGGCCGGGGGCGACGAACTTGTAGATCTGCGCGGCGATGATCGGGAACGAGATCACCAGCGCCGAGAACATCGCCACCTTGAGCTGGGTGAAGAAGAACTCCTGCGGCGCGGTGTAGATCAGCTCCGTCTTCGACGGATCGAGACCGGCCCAACCGACCGCCCAGCGATAGGGAACGACCAGCAGGTTGAAGAGCTTCTTGGCGAAGAAGAAGCAGACGATGAAGGCCACGAAGAAGGCGGCGATCGCCCACATCAGGCGCGTGCGCAGCTCGATCAGGTGCTCGATCAGCGGCTGCGGCTTGTCGTCGATGTTTTCGCCGCTCATGCGTCACCCTTTTTGTTGTCTTTGGCCGTAGCGGCGGTCTTGCGTTTGGCCGGAGCCTTCGCCTTCGGCGCGGCGGCTGCCACATCGGCATCGGCCGTTTTGGCGGCAACTTTCTTCGGCGCCGCCGATTTGGTGGCAGTCTTTGCCGGCGTCGCCTTGGCGGCAGCGGCGTCGGTCTTAGGAGCAGCCTTGGCTGGCGCGCGCGGCTTGCGGGCCGCCGGCTTCTTCACCGGTTCGGCAGCGGCGGTTTCCGTCTTTGCAGGCTCGGGCTTTGCCGGCTCTGGGCTCGGCGCAGGTTCGGGCGAAGCCATGATCGGCGGCGGATCGCTTGGCAAGGAAACGGCCGGATCCGGCATCACGATCGGGTCCTCGGCCTTCGGCGCCGTAGCGCTTGTCGCCTTCTGCAAATCGGAGCGGATCGAATTGCCGGCGTCGCGCAGCGGGCTCATCGCCTCGCGGATGGTGTTTGCCGGATTGAGGCTCTTGAGGTCGCGGACCGCCTTGCCGACATCCTCCATATCGGCTTCCTTCAGCGCCTCGTCGAACTGCTGACGGAATTCACCGGCCATGCCGCGAAGCTTCGAGGTCATCTTGCCGAATGCACGCAGCATCGGCGGAAGATCTTTCGGACCGACCACGACGATCAGAACGACGGCAATGACCAAGAGCTCGGTCCAGCCAATATCCAACATGAAAGGGCTCCTGAAGCCGACAGCTTCAATTCTAGCGGAGGTTGGCTGCGGCCGGCACACCCTTGTGAACCGGCCGCTGTCATGCCTGCTGTTCAAGAAAAAAGCGCATACGTCGCCCTATGGCCGCCCGGATGCGCCCTTCAGACTTACTTGACCTCGTCGGCCTTGTGATCGACGGTCTTGGAAGGAGCATCGGGCGTATCTTCGTCGGACATGCCCTTCTTGAAGTTCTTGATGCCCTTGGCGACGTCGCCCATCAGTTCCGGAATCTTGCCGCGGCCGAACAGCAGCAGAACGATCGCCAGAACGATCAGCCAGTGCCACATACTAAAAGAACCCATAATACTCTCCTCGATTGGATCTTGAATTCGATTTAAGACGTTTGGCTTTGATTTTCAAACACCAAAATGTCCTGTTCATTGACTGTCAGTGTCACATCCTTAATGCCGGACGGCAACTGGTCTGCGCGAATACGTGCCCTGACCGTCCGTTCGCTTCCCGGAACGGCAAGGCTGAGCAGCTCGACGACCCCCAGAAACCGCCTGGACAGGATGCGGGCGGGAATGGCGCCGCCCTCCGCCTGGACGCCGATGCCGGAGAGCCGCACCGCGACCGTGACGGGCGTGCCATCGGCAAGTTCCGGCGCCCTCGCCTCGCCCACCGGCGTCATCACCCGGCCATCGCGCACGGCGCCGGGAAACTCGTTGATTTCAGAGAAGAAAGCGGCGGCAAACAGGTTGCGCGGGCGGCGATAGAGATCGTCCGACGTGCCCGACTGCACCAGCCGTCCATCCTTCAGAAGCGCGATCCGGTCGCCCATGCGCATGGCTTCCTCCGCGTCATGGGTGACGACGATGGCGGTCGCCCGCGTCTCGCGCAGGATCGCCAGCGTGTCGGCGCGGATCGTGTCCTTGAGCCGCGAATCCAGGCCGGAAAACGGCTCGTCCATCAAGAGAACACCCGGCCTTGGCGCCAGCGCCCTGGCCAGCGCCACGCGCTGCTGTTCGCCGCCGGACAGCACATGCGGGTATTTGTCGCTGTAGTGGGAAAGCCCGACGCGATCGAGAGAGGCCATCGCCTCGGCGGTCGCCGCCTTGCTCTGCATGGCGGTCAGGCCGAACTTCACATTGTCGAGGATCGTCATGTGCGGGAACAGCGCAAAATCCTGAAACATCAGGCCAATGCCGCGCCGCTCCGGCGGCAGGAAGACATCGGGGCCTGCGACTTCGCGGTCGTTGATGACGATGCGCCCGTGGCTCTGCGCCTCGATGCCCGCCGCAATCCGCAAAAGCGTCGTCTTGCCCGAGCCGGACGGTCCAAGCAGGCAAAGCACCTCGCCCGGCTCCGCCGTCAGCGAGACGTCTTTGAGCGTTTCCTTGCCGTGATAGCTGTGACGGATGCCTTCAAAGGCCAGCCGCGCGGCGAAGGTCACCCCCGCCGTCCGCCTGGCGCCTTCCTGTGCCACCGCCGCTGTTTCAAATGCCATGCGTTCACTCTGTCGGTCTGCAGACATAGAAAGCAGCCGGAAACTCCATCAAAACCTGACTCTAATCATCCGCTTGGCCGCCCGGTGTCAAGAGGCCAAGCTCCTCCAGATCCATCTGGGTGATCGGATCCTCGTCCTCCGCCAGATCGTCTTCGCCACCCGGCAACGGCACCGCGAAGTTCGGCGGAATGCGGCCGGAAAGCAACCCCGCCCCCTTCAATTCTTCGAGACCCGGCAGGTCCCGCAATTCCTCGAGGCCGAAATGGTCGAGGAAGTCGCGCGTCGTGCCGAGCGTCACCGGCCGGCCCGGCGTGCGCCGGCGACCGCGGAAACGCACCCAGCCCGCCTCCATAAGGACGTCCAGCGTGCCCTTCGACGTCTGGACGCCGCGGATTTCCTCGATCTCGGCACGGGTCACCGGCTGGTGATAGGCGATGATCGCCAACACTTCCAATGCCGCGCGCGAGAGCTTGCGCACCTCGTTTTCATCGCTGCGGATGACGAAGGAGAGATCGGATGCGGTCCGGAATGCCCAATTGTTCTCGATCTTCAGAAGATTGACGCCGCGTCCGGCATAGGCGCGCTGCAGGCTTTCCATGATCGGCGCGACCGCGACGCCGCGCGGCAAGCGCTCGGCGATGAAACTCTCCGACACAGGCCCGGCAGACGCAAAGACCAGCGCCTCGGCGATGCGCTCGGCCTCGACCAGAACTACCGCATGCATCGGGCGCGCAAGGGCTTCCGCCTCACCGCCGTCGTCATCCTCGATATCGTCTTCGTCTGCCGCCAACCCCTGATGCCCCCGCCTCGGGTTTCTATTCCGCCGGTTCGCCCGCCGCAGGCCCGTACCTCTGGCCCCGCCGCATGTAGATCGGCTCGAACGCGCCTTCCTGGCGTATCTCCATCTTGCCCTCGCGCACAAGCTCCAGCGAGGCCGCAAAGGCGCTGGCGATCGCCGTCACCCGGTCTTCCGGCGCGACCATGTAGCGGATCAGATATTGCTCCAGCCCGGTCCAGTCGGCGATTTCGCCGATCATCCGCGTGAGGATCTGGCGCGCGTCGACCAGCGACCAGACGCGCCGGCGGGCAATCGTCACCTGCGTGATCGCCTGACGCTGGCGCAGCGACGCATAGGCCGTCAGGAGGTCGTAGAGGCTCGCATCGAAGGCCGATTTACGGCTTTCGGCGATGTGTTCCGGGGCGCCGCGCTGAAAGACGTCGCGGCCAAGGCGGTCGCGGTTGATCAGGCGGGTTGCCGCCTCGCGCATGGCTTCCAGCCGCTTGAGGCGGAAGGCCAGCGTCGCGGCCATTTCCTCGCCCGAGGGACCTCCATCCTTCGGCTGCTGCGGGATCAGGAGGCGCGATTTCAGATAGGCAAGCCAGGCGGCCATGACCAGATAGTCGGCCGCCAGCTCGATGCGGATGCGCCGCGCCTGCTCGATGAACTCGAGATACTGTTCGGCCAGAGCCAGAACGGAGATGCGGGCGAGATCGACCTTCTGCGTGCGGGCGAGATGCAGCAGCAGGTCGAGCGGGCCTTCGAAGCCCGCCACATCGATCAGCAAAGTCGGGTCGTCGGTCGCCCGGTCGGCCTTGGCATCCTGCCAAAGCTTGTCCATCGGGATCGCCGCCGCCTTGTTGCCGATGATGTTTTCCTTGTTCAATCGCCTCTCCCGGTCAGACCGTTGGCAGCATGGCGTTGAATTCCGCCCTCAGTGCCGCCTCGTCGCCGTCGCTTGCCCTGCCGATCGCCGCTTCGACCTTCTTCGCCCGTTCCAGCGCACGACCGGCCAGCGCCGGCACCTCGCGCGCCACTGCCATCATCTCATCCATGACACCGTTGCAATGCAAGACAATATCACAGCCCCCGGCCGCAATATTGGCTGCCCGCTCGCCGAGCGTGCCTTTCAGCGCGTTCATCGAGGAATCGTCGGACATCAGCAGGCCGTCGAAACCGAGCTTTTCGCGGATGATGCCGTCGATGACCTTGCGTGACGTCGTGGCCGGATTATCCGGGTCGATCGCCTTGAAGACGATATGGCAGGTCATCGCCATCAACTCGTCCTTCATCGCCGCAAACGGAATGAAGTCATGGGCCTGAAGCTCGGAAAGCGAGGTCTCGACCACCGGCAGGTCGTGGTGGCTGTCGGCCATGCCGCGACCGTGGCCGGGAATATGCTTCATCACCGGCAGGACACCGCCGGCCTTCAGCCCTTCCGCCGCGGCCTTACCGAGTGCGGCGACCTTCTGCGGATCCGTGCCATAGGCGCGGTTGCCGATGACATTGCTGGCGCCCTCAACCGGAACGTCGAGCACCGGCAGGCAGTCGACGTCGATGCCGAACCGCGTCAGGTCGAAGGCATGCAGGCGCGACATCAGCCAGGCGGCGCGCAAGCCCTTCTCGCGGTCTTCGTCGTAGAGCGCACCGATGGCCGCGGCCGACGGATAGGCCTGCAGGATCGGCGGCTTGATGCGCTGGACGCGGCCACCCTCCTGGTCGATCAGCACGGGAGCATCGCGGCCGACGCATTCGCGCATTTCGGCGGTCAGGTCGGAAATCTGTTGCGGTTCGGAGATGTTGCGGCCGAACAGGATGAAGCCCCATGGGCGCTCATCGCGATAGAAGGCCTTTTCGTCTTCCGTCAGCTTGAGGCCGCTGCAGCCGAGGATCATTGCTTTTGAGTCGGTCATGACCGGATCATAAAAAGCCGAAGAGCCCGTGGCGAGGGCGCCACGGGCTCATTCACAGCTTAAAGAATCAGTCGACCGTCGATTATCGGGCGACGAGGCAGCTTCCACCGGCAGCCCGATAGCGTTCGCACAAGGCGACGGCCTCGTCCTTGGTCCCTCCGGAAATCCGGACACGATAATAGGTGCCCTTGCCCGCAATATCCGCCTTGACGATCTGCATGCCGCGTCCACCGATGACAGAGGCGAACTTCGTCGCAAGGTTTTTGTAGGACTTCTGGGCTTCCGCTTCAGACGGCAGCGAAGCGATCTGGATGGAATAGGTTCCAGCCGGGATCGTCGTCTGTCCTGCGGCGGGAGTTGCCGCTGCCGCCGGGGCCTGAGCGGCCGGCGTCACGGGTTCCGCTGCGGCCGTCTCGACCGGCCTTGCGGCCGGCGCGGTGTTCTGGTTGTTGACCACCCGAACCGGCTGGTCACCGGGGCGCGGCACCGGCACCGGAGCATTGGCGAGCGCCGGACCGGCCTCTTCCGGCGTATCCGGCGCCATGTCCGGCGAATTCGCGTCGGCTGCGGCGTTGCTGTTGGCCACCTGCTGAAGCGCTTCCGGCGATGCCTCGCTGGCGACCGGCGGCTGGGTTCCGTCGGCATGCATGGTCGTGCCGGCGGCTTCGGCCGGTGCCATGACCGACGGCTGGGCACCGTCACTCTTCTGGGTCACTGTCAACGCTGCGGCGGGCTCTTCCTCGCGGGTCTCCAGCGTGCCGTCCGGACGAACGATCAGTGTTCTGACCTTGCGCGGCGCGACACTGGCATTCTCGGCAGCGGCCTTCGTGCCGTCAGCCGGCTGGCTTTCGCCAGACGGCGTCAGACGCTGATCGTTCGCGCCAGAATCCGCCGTGTCATCCGATTCCCCTTCCATGGGGATCGTGCTCGGCTGCAGCGTCCGCTGCACCACGTCGACCGGCGCTTCGTCGCTCGAGATCAGCGTTCCCTGCGAGGGTTGGTTCTCGGACTTGCCGGAGACCTGGTCATAGACGGCCTGGTCCTGGTTCAACACCGTTTTGCCGCCCTTGTTGGCCGGCTCGGTGCGATAGGCCTCCTTGTCGGCCTTGATGATTTCCGGCTCGCTCGACAGTTCCGGCAGGCTGACTCCGCCCGCCATCCATGTGTAGGCGCCAACGGCACCGGCACCGGCGAGCAGCACCAGCGAGGCGACAACCAGCATGCTGCGCTTCGGCCGGTTGGCCGAAATCGCGGCGACGGAGGGCTGGTGTTCGAGCCTTTCCTCCTCGTACTGGCGGTCGTTATCGATACCGGCCATGGCGGCCGACTGCAGCTCGCGATGAATGTCATCGTTCAGCGCCGTCTCGAAATCCTCGAATTCGAACTCGGTGTCGAACATGTCGGCCGTCTGGGCCGACTCCGTCGCTTTCGACGCCGGTGCTGGCGTGGTCGTCGGCTTCGGGTAATCCGCGATCATCGCCGCCATCTCGGCGTCGACGTCCACCTCGTAGGCGCTGACGGCCGGCCGCGGCTCCTCTTCCGGAACTTCCGGCAGTGCGGGCACATCGAGCGGCGCGATCACTTCGGGCTGTTCTTCGGTCTCCGTGATCATGGCCGGATCGAAGGCCGTTTCCTCGGGCGTGACGTCCATAGGCGGCACGTCGTCTTCCGTCGCATAATGCGGCTCTGATGCCGCAGCCGTCATGACGGGCTCCTGGCGCACCGGCTCGGAAACCTGTGCACGTTCGCTCACCTGTGGCGCTTCCGGCTCCTGCCGTGCCCGCAGGAAGGCGGATGACACGAATTTCGGGATGGCAGCGGCCGCTGCAGCGGTCGCCATCGCCGCAGGGGTCGACATTCTCTGCTCGGCCTCGATGCTCGGCGCCTCGATCGCAGCGTCGTCGACCTCTTCGGCGATCGCCGGCATGGCGATTTCGTCCTCGAGCGCACGTCCGAAATCATGCGTCATCGACGCGCTGATCGAAACGTCGGAGGCTGCGGCATTGGTGCCGAACGGAATCGGGTAACGGGAAATATCGTCGAGCAGGTCATCCTTGCCATGGTTCCAATGGCCGGGATCCTCTTCCGGCAGACCATCGTGCCGATCGTGCTCGGCCTCGAAACCCATGGACGGCGGCTGCGACACCGCCTCTTCCTCGATCGGCTCCTCGACGATTACCGGTTCGGCCGGCACGCCGTCGCGGAAATTCGACACAGGCAGACGGATCGCCGGCTGGTCGTAAGGCATCTCCGGCTGCTGGTGCATATGCGCGCCATCGTCGGCCTCCACCTCGTCGGACGGCTCGTCCGTTTCATCGGCATTGAGTTCGTCGGCAAAGGCGCCAATCGACAGATAGAGTTCGCGCGTCAGTTCGCTTTCGTCGAAGGCATCCAGCGCGTCGGCCTGGGATGACACGGCCTCGGCTGTATCCTCCGCATAGACCTCATGTTCTGCGCTCGCGTCTTCCATCGGCTCGACAGCGGCGGGCTCATCCGCGTAGGATTCGTATGCGGCGACGGGAGCAAGGTCCTCGTCTTCATACGCATCGACCTCTTCCGCGGACGCCTCTTCCGACGGCCATTCGGCGCTTGTCGGCTCAGCCTCGTAAACCGCATGCGGAAGCTCGGCAGGATGTGGAGCGATCGCCTGCGGCGCCGAATCGGATTCGGCCGCAAGAGGCTCCGGCGCCAGCGGATATTCGTCTTCCAGTTGAGGGTGTGCCTGCTCGTCGTCGGAGTCTTCGAACGCATCGTCGATCGACAGCTCGCGCATCAACTCCGCTTCGAGATCGATGACCGGCTCGACGTCGTGGTAGGGCGCCTCAACAGGCTCGACGGCCGCCGGAACGTCTTCGGCAGCCTTTTCCTCGGGAACGGGTTGGGACACAGGCCGCACAGGCTGAGGGTCGAAACCGACAATCCGGGCCAGCTCGGCCAACGGATCATCTTCGGCAAATACAGCCGCCCTCTTGTTCCCCTGACCCGAGTAGTTATTGTCCACCATTACTCATCCAGTCATGTATTTACGCGCATAACTGCCAAGACTTTGTGGGCAAATGTTGGCCGTTATCGCATTTCCTCGGGTGCCGCCGTACCAGTGATGGCAAGACCCGACCGCAGGACCGATGCAACGGCATACACCAGCCCTAGTCTGGCAATGCTCAATTCTCGGTTTTTATCGTTAACAAACCGTAATTCAGGTGCATCTTTACCTTTATTCCAATGCGCATGGAAGGAACTAGCCAGGTCGTAGAGGTAAAAAGCGACCCTGTGAGGCTCCTGAATGCCGGCTGCCGTCTCGATCAGGCGCGGAAACTCCGCAAGTTTGGCGAGCAGCGAGACTTCGCTCGGATCCTGGATCAGCGAAACCCCCTTGCCAAGATCAAGTGATTCGATGTCGACGTCCGGGAACGCCTCCTTCGCCTGGCGGAAGATCGACATGCAGCGGGCGTGCGCATACTGCACGTAGAAGACCGGGTTGTCCTTCGACTGTTCCGTTACCTTCGCGAAGTCGAAGTCCAGCGGTTCCGAGCTCTTGCGGTACAGCATCATGAAGCGAACAGAATCGCGGCCGACCTCGTCGACGACCTCGCGGAGCGTCACGAAATCGCCCGACCGCTTGGACATCTTTACCGGCTCGCCGTTGCGGTAGAGCTTGACGAGCTGGCACAGCAGCACGGTCAGCTTCACAGTGCCGCCGGACACCGCCTTCGCCAGCGCCTCCAGGCGCTTGACGTAGCCGCCATGGTCGGCGCCGAGCACATAGATCATCTCGCCGAAGCCGCGGTCGAACTTGTCCTTGAAATAGGCGACGTCGGCGGCGAAGTAGGTATAGCTGCCATCCGACTTGATCAGCGGCCGGTCGATGTCGTCGCCGACTTCCGTCGAGCGGAACAGCGTCTGCTCGCGGTCTTCCCAGTCTTCCGGAACCTGGCCCTTCGGCGGCGGCAGTACGCCCTTGTAGACATGGCCCTTGAAGGTCAGGTCATTGATCGCGGTACGGATCGGGGCTGCGCCATTGGCATGCAGCGTGCGCTCCGAGAAGAACACCTCGTGCTTGACGTTCAGCGCCTCCAGATCCTCGCGGATCATCACCATCATCGCGTCGATGGCGCGATCCTTGACGATCGGCATCCAGTCGTCCTCCGGCATTTCCAGAAGCCTGGTGCCGTAGTCGGCGGCCAGCGCCTTTCCGACCGGAACGAGATAGTCGCCCGGATAGAGCCCGGCCGGAATTTCGCCGATGGTTTCGCCGAGGGCCTCGCGGTAGCGCAGGTAGACCGAGCGCGCCAGGACGTCGATCTGCGAACCGGCGTCGTTGATGTAATATTCCTTCTCGACAGCGTAACCGGCATAGGCGAGCAGGTTGGCCAGTGCATCGCCGACGACGGCGCCGCGGCAATGGCCGACATGCATGGGCCCGGTCGGATTGGCCGAGACGTATTCGACGTTGACCTTGCGGCCCTCGCCCATGGTCGAGCGACCGTAATCCTCGCCGAGCGCGATCATGGAGGCGAGCAGGCGCTGCCAGTAGCCCGTCGACAGGCGAATGTTGATGAAGCCCGGACCGGCGACCGAAATCTCGGTGACGTCCGGATCTTCCTTCAGCTTGGCGATCAGGATGTCGGCAAATGCGCGCGGATTGGTGCCGAGCGGCTTTGCCAGAACCATGGCGGCATTGGTGGCGACATCGCCGTGGGCCGAATCGCGCGGCGGCTCGACCGTAATGCGGGAAAGATCCACTTCGCTTCGCTTTTCAGAAACAATGTCAATTTCTTCCAAAGCTTTTTTAATTCTTTTGTCGAAGTCGCTGAAAAGGTTCATCTGTTGTGGTCCACGCATGAAAAGAAGCCGGCGAACGCCCCGTTCCCGGCATATTGCCCGCTGCCTATCGCAATTCCGGAGTATGGTCAAACAGGCGCTGATGGGTCTTGATGGCGAAAGTATCGGTCATGCCGGCCAGATAATCGCCGACATGGCGGGCCTTGGCGCCCTCGTTGAGGTTCGGCAGCTGGTCCACCCAGTAGTGCTTCTCCATCAGGCCGGGATCGCTCATATAGGCGCGGAACAGGTCCTTGACGATCTGGGCAGCACCGGCCCGGATGCGCATGATATCCGGATGGCGGTAGATGCGCTTGAACAGCATGCCCTTGATCTCGCGATCGGTCTTCGCCATCGCTTCGGAGAACGTCGCCGTCACCCGGGGAGCAAGCCGAATGTCCTGCGCCCTCTCCGGCTTCACATCGGCAATTCTAGCCTGGGCGACGCCGATCACGTCCTCGATCATGCGGGTGATCTGCCGGCGCATGATCTCGTGGGTGAAGCGGCTGGCCTCCAGCGACGGATAGCGGTCGCGGACCTCTTTCATCAAACCTGCCAGGAACGGGATTTCCTCCAGCATGTCGAAGGTCAGGTAGCCCGACCGCAGGCCATCATCGATGTCGTGGGTGTTGTAGGCGATATCGTCCGAAATCGCCGCAACTTGAGCCTCCAGGCTGGCGAAGGTCGAAAGCTCCAGATCGTGCAATTCGCAGTAATCGAGGATCGGCTTCGGCACAGGATGGCCGTTCAGGCCGGTTCCGTCTGCGGCCATCAGCGGGCCGTTGTGCTTGACAAGCCCCTCCAGCGTCTCCCAAGTCAGGTTCAGACCGTCGAACTCGGCGTAGCGGCGCTCCAGCTTGGTGACGATTCTCAGCGACTGGGCATTGTGGTCGAAGCCGCCATAGGGCGCCAGTTCCTCGTGCAGCGCGTCCTCGCCGGTATGGCCGAATGGTGTGTGGCCGAAGTCATGCACCAGTGCGACGCCTTCGGCGAGATCCTCGTCCAGACGCAGCGCGCGGGCCAGCGCGCGGGCGATCTGCGCCACCTCGATCGTATGCGTCAGCCGGGTGCGGTAGTGATCGCCGTCATTGGCGATGAAGACCTGAGTCTTGTGCTTCAGGCGCCGGAATGCGGTGGTGTGAACGATACGGTCACGGTCGCGCTGGAAGTCGGAGCGCGTCGGACTGGCATTCTCGTTGTAGAGCCGGCCGCGCGTCGTCCACGGATCGGCGGCATAGATCGCCCGCTCGCCCGCTCCAAATCCCAATGCATGCCTGTCGAATGTCATTCCTGCTCCTGCCGCCTCTTCAGCCATTGACGCCGCCTGCCTGTCTTCATACCTATAGCCCTGCAGGGCTTGCAACAGTCAGCGGTCTATGACGGCTATCTGACGCGGGCCTGACATGAAGACTTTCACTCTCCGGACCTTGACCCCGGCAGGAGGACAGCATGAGCGAACCACAGGTAACCCTTTCCGATTCCGCCGCGAAACGCATCGCGACCATTCTCGGCTCCGATCCCGGCAAGACGGCACTGCGCGTCTCCGTCGAGGGCGGCGGCTGTTCCGGCTTTTCCTACAAGTTCGATCTGGTGAACGACCAGACGGACGACGATCTGGTGATCGAGAAAAACGACGCCAAGGTACTGATCGACAGCATGTCGCTCATCTACATGGCTGGATCCGAGATCGACTTCATCGACAACCTGCTCGGCCAGTCGTTCCAGATCGCCAATCCGAACGCGGTCGCCAGCTGCGGCTGCGGCACCAGCTTCGCGATCTGAGTACAACGTTCAGACCGGCAATCGGAAAAGGCCGCGGCTCCTGTCCGCGGCCTTTCGCATATTCGGCTGACGTCTTGTCTATTCGCTGGCGCCTGCCTTCTCCGGAATGACAAGCGAGAGGACGATTGCGGAGAGACCCGCCAGCGTGATCGGGGTCGCAAAGACCTGCTGGACGATCGACGGCAGACCTTTGATCGCATCCGGCACCAGCGTCACCCCCAGGCCCAGCCCGAAGGAGACGGCCATGATGTATATCTTGCGCCGGTCGATCTCCTGGGTGGCAAGGATGCGGATGCCCGCGACCGCGATCGAGCCGAAGAGAACCAGTGTCGCCCCACCGAGCACCGGCTTGGGAATCAGCTGAAAAATGCCGCCGATCACCGGGAAGAAGCCGAGGACGACGAGTATTCCCGCGATGTAGAGGCCGACATGACGACTTGCCACCCCGGTCATCTGGATGACGCCGTTGTTCTGGCTGAAGGTGGTGTTCGGGAAGGTGTTGAAGAGTGCCGCCAGTCCGGAGTTTATGCCGTCGGCAAGGACACCGCCCTTGATCCGCTCCATATACACCTTGCCTTCGACCGGCTCGCCGGAAATGACGGAGTTCGCCGTCAGGTCGCCGGTCGTCTCGATGGCCGTGATGAGGTAGACGAAGGCAATCGGCAGGAACAGGACGAGATCGAAGTCGAAGCCGTATTTCAGCGGCACCGGCAGAGCAAAGATCGGCTGGCTGCCGAAGCTCGAAAAGTTCACCTTGCCGATCAAGGCGGCGACGATGAAGCCGGCGATGAGACCGAGCATGATCGCCGAGATGCGGATCATCGGGTTCTGCTGGAACGTCAGCGTCAGAATGACAGCGACGACGAAGAGGCCGAGCAAGATGTTGACCGGACTGCCGAAGTCGGCCGCCCCTACCCCGCCGGCAAAATCCGTGAAGCCGACCTTGACGAGGCTGAGACCGATCACCGCGATGACGATGCCGGTCACCGTCGGCGTGATGATGCGGCCAAGCTTGTCGATGAACTGGCTGAGCACGACTTCGACAAGGCAGCCGACGAGGCACAAGCCGAAGATCATGGCGAGGATGTCCTCAGGCGTCCCACCTTGCGCCTTGACCCCGAAACCGGCCGCAAGGATCGCACCGAGAAATGCGAAGCTCGTCCCCTGCAGGCTGAGCAGGCCGGAACCGACCGGACCGATGCGCCTGCATTGAATGAAGGTCGCCACGCCCGAGACGAACAGCGACATCGAGATCAGATAGGGAATATGCTCGCCTAGGCCGAGAACACCGCCAATCACCAGCGACGGCGTCGCTATTCCGACGATGCTGGCGAGAATGTGCTGAAACGCCGCCAGGAATGCGGGTCCCGGCGCCGGCACGTCGGCGAGCGCGTAGATAATTTCTCCATCTGCAGTTGCCTGTTTTTCAGTCATGATTGCCCCTTCCAAGGCTGAATTGCCTCTCGAACCCGACAACCGTCCTTAAATGACGGCGCCCGTTTCATAAGACGCAAGGAATATGCCATGGAGGAAAGCGCGCCTGTCGCGTCCGCTCAACACAGCGCGACTGCGGTCGGGGCTTTACTGGGAGGGCGAAGGCAGGTAACCGGTTTACAAACGAGACCGAGAGGACGCCGATGAAGATCGCCACCTGGAACATCAACGGCATCAAGGCGCGGATCGACAATCTGCTCACTTGGCTGAAGGATGCCTCGCCCGACATCGTCTGCCTGCAGGAAATCAAGTCGGTCGACGAAGGGTTTCCGCGGATGGAGATCGAGGCGCTCGGCTATCACGTCGAGACCCACGGCCAGAAGGGTTTCAACGGTGTCGCCATCCTGTCGAAGATGAAGCCCGACGAGGTCAATCGCGGCCTGCCGGGCGACGACAGCGACGAGCAGGCTCGTTTCATGGAGGCCGTGTTCTCCCATGCCGGCGGCGCGTTCCGCGTCTGCTCGATCTACCTGCCGAACGGCAATCCGGCTGACGATCCGGTCAAGTATCCCTACAAGCTCGCCTGGATGGAACGGCTGAAAGCCTTCGCCGAGGATCGCCTCGCGCTCGAGGAACCGCTGATTCTCGCCGGCGACTACAATGTCATTCCCGAACCGCACGACTGCTACGACGTGAAGGCCTGGGAATCAGACGCCCTCTTCCTGCCGCAGACGCGCCAAGCGTTTCGCCGGCTTGAGCACCTCGGGCTGACGGACGCGCTCCGCGCCACGACGGACGGCGTTCCGGCCTATACGTTCTGGGATTACCAGGCAGGCGCCTGGCAGAAGAACAACGGCATCCGCATCGACCATCTTCTGCTGTCGGCGGAAGCGACGGACCGCCTGCAGGCGGTCGAGGTCGACAGCCAGGTTAGGGCCTGGGAAAAGCCGTCCGACCATGTGCCGGTGATCGGCCGATTCGATTTCTGAAGGATCGCCGGGCGCTTCAGGCACCCGATCGTTGACCGTTACTGAGTCGCGCCGGTCTTTTCGAACTTCTGCGCCAGAGCCACCGCATTGCGGCGATCGTCCTCGCTGACGACCGAGAAGGCCTGCTCCTGCATTTCCTGAACCCAGCCGTGATCCTGCGGTGCGCTCAGATCCAGGGCTGCCGTCATGTAGGCGAGGCCGAGAACGCTCTGGCCTTCCTCGAAGATCAGGTTGCCGAACACCGCCATGGCACCCGGATGGCCCTTCTTGCGGGCCTGGTTCAGCCACTTCTTGGCGAGCTTGACGTTTACCTTGCCACCTTCGCCGGCGAGAATCATGCGGGCGAGCTGGAACTGCGCCTCCGCCACGCCGAAGGTCGCCGCCGCCTGATAGAGCTGGCGTGCCATCGGCAGGTTGACGGTCACCGGGCTGTTGGGAATGCCGTTGTGATAGTAGTTGGCCAGCGACATCAGCGCCGAGACGAAGAAACCGGTATCCTCGGAGCCGGGCTCCACATCCTCGGAGGCGATTTCCGAATAGATCTTGAAGGCCTCGTAGTCGTCTTCGGTGACGCCGTCGCCATAGGCATACATGCTGGCCAGCGCCCAGCGGGAGCCGGTGTGGCCCTTCTCGGCGGCATAGCGATAGGCCTCGACGGCCTCGTCCTTGTGTCCGCTCTGATAGGCCTTGAAGCCGAGCTTGAACACGTCGAACGGTTTCGAGGCACTGTCGGCCTCGGGAATGTCGAAGGCGAACGCACTGCCCCCGGCGGCGCACAGCGCCAGCGGCAGGGAGACCAGCAAGACCTTCAGGGATTTCAACTCAAGCGTTACCATCAACAACAAGCCGTTTCTTTTGCTGCTCCGGACTGGGGAGCAATCTTCAAGCGCGAATGTTCATGCCCGTGTCCCTCGCCAGTCAGGCGGATGGGACGACACTCGGCCGTGCGGCGAAAAATGCTGGTCTTTTTTGCGAAACCATCTCGGCGACCGGCCACCACCCATCGCGACAGAGTCCCTGCGGAGCAAAGTTCTTTTGCCTCCGCCCGCCCCGCAGTTTTCTGCGAAGCACAAACCGTAACCGGCTGCAAACAAGCCTTCCGGTATCGGGTTTTCAATTTCCACCACCCATTTTTTACGCTGCGCTTTCTTACCGCGCTGTGTCTGACGTCACATTTGCTCTTCGTTTGTGGCGGGAAATAGACATTCCCCCTCGCCACGCATCATAGAACAACTGTCATAAAAAAGTGTTGCGATTTCGTCACATTGCGGTTGCGTTGCAACACGGTCTTGCGGGACGAAAAAACCCGGCCGCGAGGCCGGGTTTTTCTGAAAAGTGGAAAGCAAGATCAGAACTTGACCTTTAGGGATGTCGAAAGGGCCAGCACGAGATCGTTGCCGAAGTCGTAGGAGGCGTCCGTGCCGTAGCCGTCAACCTCGCCAACGCTGCCGCTGGTCAGGAGACCAACCGCACCGCCGAGCCGCAACTCGACGTTTTCGGTCGGGGTCCACGCCGTCCCAACGCTCACGTACCAGGAGTCCGTCTGCGAGGTGAGGCCGGTGGTCGTGCCGCGATCCCAGGTAAGGCTGACCGCGCCGCTCCACTGATCGTTGAACTTGTGACCGATGCCGCCCGTGATGGTCCAGCCGTCGCGGTAGAGAAGATCGAGTGAGGTCGCCTCCGCGCCGTTGGCATTGAGATAGAATGGAATGCTCTGGAGTTGGCTCCAATCAGTCCATTTAACGGAACCAAACGCCAACCAGTCAGGCGCGATGCCGCTTTGAACTTTCAACTCCAGGGTATCCGGCATCTTCGCTGTTCCATGCACGTCCCAGACGCTACCGCCCAACGACGTGTAGGCACTGTTCACGCTGGACATGTCGAGGGTACCGGAAATCGTTCCGAGATCGACAGAGCTATTGTAAACCAAACTCGCACGCATCGCGTACTCTGGGATTTCATACGCTACGCCTGCACGCCAGCCCCAACCGTCACCCTTCAGATCGAGACGTCCGATACTGGTGGGATCGGCTGCATAAACCATCGCCTCCTTGAATCCACCCACTTCCTGGTAGAACCCACCACCGATAAGTCGCAGTTGGCCCGGGCCCACGTCAAATTTAACAGAGCATGTTCCTGCGTAGTTGTGGCTGTAAATCTTAATCTCGGTAATGTCATTCGCCCCGGCCCAATCGGTGCCCGGTGCAGAGTTCACACCCCACGGCTCAGAGTAGTCGAGCAAGCAGTCAACGTTCTTGCCCATCCCGAACTTCAAGCCGGCATAGTAGTTTGTGTAATCCTCAGCGCCGTCGGCGGTTGTCGTACCCGTGGAGGTTCCGTTAGAGGCGTCCGTATCCTTGACATTTTTGAACTTCCGGTCCGGATGCACATAGGTGACGTGACTATCGAACGTCACCACAGAAGTGTCAAAAAGGTCGTCAATATTGTAGCCGGCCTCCTCAAGCCCGCCAGCATGAGCCGCCGTGAAGGCGCTCGTCGCCAGAAGTGCAGCCAGAACGCCCTTGATCATGGAATTTGTAGTCATAATTGCCTCTCTCCCGCATTACTGAGCGGATCATTGCCATGATCGCACGAGGAGACAAGCCTGAACTCTCGTGTGGAAAATTCGTATCGCGATCAAAACCTTACGTAAGATTCTGATCCAAATTGGTTAATGAATTCGACGGTGGAAATTCATTCCACGCTCAACCGCCAAGGAGTCTGCGGTTTGGAATTTTTTTTCACAAAGGAAGGAGTTTGTGTCGATTTGACAACAATCAGATTTCCTTTCCTTACGTGCACGTAATTGGCCATCTTCCTGCCCGATTCCGGTTTAAGCCATTCGCACACATACGAAAACACCCGGCCACGAGGCCGGGTATTCTGGTTTGTGGGAGCGTCTGTCTTATCAGGCCGATTCGTTGACCCGGCTGAGCGCAATCTGCAGGCCCTTGAGCTGCGTTTCGAGCTCGTCGAAGCGCTCGCGCTCGGCTTCCACCACCTCGGGCTTGGCATTGGCGACGAACTTCTCGTTGCCGAGCTTGGCGGCGATGCGCGCCTTGTCCTGTTCCGCCTTGCCGATCGCCTTTTCCAGCCGGGCGCGTTCGGCGCCGAGATCGATCAGGTTCCCGAGCGGCAGGCAGGCAGTCGCCTCGCCGACAACGATCTGTGCAGCCCCCTTGGGCGCCGCATCGGCGAACGTCACCGTCTCCACGCGTGCCAGGCGCTGGATGGCCGGCGTATGGCGGCCAACGCGCTCGCGCGTCACGGCATTCGCCCCGACGATCACCAGCGGCGCGGTTGCCGCCGGCGCGACGTTCATTTCCGAACGTACCGAGCGGATGCCGGACACGAGGTCGATCAGCCAGTTGATCTCGTCGGCCGCATGGTCATCGAAATAGAACGGCGTCAGCCAGTCAGCGTGGCAGAGCAGGCTGTCGCGTGCACTGCCCTCGCCCGCCGTATGCGCCCACAGTTCTTCCGTGATGAACGGCATGAAGGGGTGCAGCAGCTTGTAGGTCTCGTCCAAGACATAGGCCGCGCAGACCTGCGCTTCCTTCTTGGCGGCCTCGTCCTCGCCGTTGAAGACCGGCTTCAACAGTTCCAGATACCAGTCGCAGAACTGGTTCCAGACGAAACGGTAAAGGCTCGCCGCCGCATCGTTGAAGCGATAGGCCTCGATGCTTTCGGTCACTTCCTTCGCCGTCCGGCCGAGTTCGGTCAGGATCCAGCGGTTGATCGTCTGCGTGGCGTCTTCCGGAATGAAGTCGGGATCACGCTTGACGCCGTTCATCTCGGCAAAGCGCGTCGCGTTCCAGAGCTTGGTGCCGAAGTTGCGGTAGCCGGCGACACGCGCCGTGTCGAGCTTCACGTCGCGGCCCTGCGCCGCCATGATGGCCAGCGTGAAACGCAGCGCGTCGGCACCGTACTCGTCGATCAGTTCGAGCGGATCGATGACGTTGCCCTTCGACTTCGACATCTTCTGACCGTTCTTGTCGCGCACCAGGGCGTGGACGTAAACGGTGTGGAACGGCTCGACCGGATTGCCGTGCTCGTCCTTCATGAAGTGCAGGCCCATCATCATCATGCGGGCGACCCAGAAGAAGATGATGTCGAAGCCGGTCACCAGCACGTCGGTCTGGTAGTATTTTGCCAGTTCCGGCGTCTCGTCCGGCCAGCCGAGCGTCGAGAATGGCCAGAGCGCCGAGGAGAACCAGGTGTCGAGCACGTCCTCGTCGCGGGTGAGGATGTCTCCCGGCGCGAAGTTCTCGAGCTTGTCCTCGACCCAGGCCTTCCACGGGCCTTCATGGGCGATGTAGTGCTGGATGGCGGCGTCGAGTGCCTCTTCCTCGGTCTTCTCGACGAAGACCTGTCCGTCCGGGCCGTACCAGGCGGGGATCTGGTGTCCCCACCAGAGCTGGCGCGAAATGCACCAGGGCTCGATGTTTTCCATCCATTCGAAGTAGGTCTTTTCCCAGTTCTTCGGAACGAAGTTCGTCCGGCCTTCGCGAACGGACTCGATCGCAGGCTTCGCCAGAGTCTTCGCGTCAGCGAACCACTGGTCGGTCAGCATCGGCTCGATGACGACGCCGGAGCGGTCGCCGAAGGGCTGCATGATCTTCTTGTTCTCGACATAGGGAATGTCGTTGCCTTCGTCATCCTTGACGGTGACGGCGAGGCCTTCGGCATTGATCTGGGCGACGATGCGCTTACGCGCCTCGTAACGGTCGAGGCCGCGATATTCGTCCGGAACCAGGTTGATGGCGTCGACGTCCGACTCGCCCGGCAGCTTGCCGGACCGGGCGATCTCCATCGCCTGCGCCGCGCAGACCGCGTATGGCTCGCCGTCTTCGCGCATGGATGCCTTCTCGTCCATCAGACGATAGAGCGGGATATGGTTGCGGCGGGCGACCTGATAGTCGTTGAAGTCGTGCGCGCCGGTGATCTTGACCGCGCCGGAACCGAAATCCTTGTCCGGATACTCGTCGGTGATGATCGGGATCAGGCGGCGATGCTCCTTCGGGCCGACCGGAATTTCGCAGAGCTTGCCGACGATCGGCGCATAGCGCTCGTCGGAGGGATGAACCGCCACCGCGCCGTCGCCGAGCATCGTTTCCGGACGGGTCGTGGCGATCGAGATGTAGTCGCGCTCTTCCTGGAGGATGACGTTACCGTCGGCATCCTTCTCGACATAGGTGTAGGTCTCGCCACCGGCCAGCGGATACTTGAAATGCCACATATGGCCGTCAGTTTCGCGGTTCTCGACCTCGAGGTCGGAAATCGCGGTCTCGAAATTCGGATCCCAGTTGACCAGCCGCTTGCCGCGGTAGATCAGGCCTTCCTTGTAGAGCGAGACGAAGACTTCGAGCACGGCCTTCGACAGCCCCTCGTCCATGGTGAAGCGCTCGCGCGACCAGTCGCAGGATGCGCCCAGGCGCTTCAGCTGGTTGAAGATGAGACCGCCCGACTGGTCCTTCCATTCCCAGACCTTGTCGATGAAGGCGTCGCGGCCCATGGCGCGGCGGCCCGGCAGCTGGCGTTCCATCAGCTGGCGCTCGACGACCATCTGCGTCGCGATGCCGGCATGGTCCATGCCCGGCTGCCACAGCACGTCCTTGCCGCGCATGCGCTCGAAGCGGATCATGATGTCCTGCAGCGTGTTGTTGAGCGCGTGGCCCATGTGCAGCGAACCCGTCACGTTCGGTGGCGGGATGACGATGCAGAAGCTTTCGGCGCCCGGCCTGGCGTTGGCGCCGGCCTTGAAGGCGTCCGCCTCTTCCCATGCCTTGGCGATTTTCGGTTCGACGGCTGCGGAATCGTAGGTTTTTTCAAGCATTTTCTGATCGCTTCCGGAAATTCTAGGGTTCGAGGTTGTAAACCGGATGGCCTGAATGAAGTCAACAAAAAAGCCGCCGGAAATGCGGCGGCTTCCTGGGGTGTGACGAAGGACCGCCGATCAGCGACGCGGGCCTCGCGCCACCCTTTCGATCTCCTCACGCACGAGACGCTCGACGAGGCTCGGCAGGTTGTTGTCCAGCCAGTCCTGCAGCATCGGGCGCAGCATCTCTTCGGCAATCTCGTCGAGGGAACGCTTCTGCGCACCGTCGACCGCCTGGGCGAGATCCTCGAACGAGCGGGCGACCTGCTGGCCGGCCACGGCCGAAATCAGCCCTCCCCGGTTCGGCGCCGGTGCCTGCGCCACGGCGGGCATCGCTGGAGCCGCCTTCGCTTCGACCGGAGCAACAAGGACGGGCGCGGGCTTTGCCTCGACCGTTTCGCTCGCGACGACAGGGGCCGGAGCAGCCGGTGGCGTCTCGACGGCAGCCAAAGTCGGAGCTGCCGGCGGCGTCTTCGGCTCGGAAGATACGGAGACGGGTGACGGCCGGACGGCCGGGCTTTCCGACGCCTTGTCGGCCGATGAAGTCGGTTCGCGCATTGCAACGGGTTCCGGCGCTGCCGGCTCCGGTGCGCGCGAGCGCATCATTTCCGCATTGCGTTCGGATGCTGCGCGTACGCGTGCAGCGACATCGGCCAGGGACAGGTTCCTGGACGGATCCGCCTGCTGCGGTGCGGCTTCCCGAGCCTCACGGACGGGCTGTGGTGCCATGCGGGCCGGCGCGCCCTGGTTGGCGGCGGACATCGACGGCGTGTAGCTCGACGGGGACCGTTCGACCGCGACCGGCGCCGGCATGATGTCGGCGTGCGGACGGGGTGCCGGAGGCGTTTCCGGCTCTATCGAAAAGGCCGCAAAGGGATCACCGCCGTCATCCGACAGGTGCGAAGGGGCATTGTGCAGCGAAGGTGCCTGCATGGACGTATTCTGCTGGCCGTCGCTCTCCGGATCATTGTTCTCGATGATCTTGCGGATTGATGCCAGGATTTCTTCCATGGACGGTTCACGCGCTACATTTGGCTGGGCCATACTCATCCCCGTTTTCCCGAAAAAACGATCGGACCAGCGAAACAAAGTCCGAATCATGGTCACCTTAGGATACTCATCAGGGGAAAAAAATCACTGCGAATCAATTATCGGGACTGATGCACAGCTTTGTTCGCCGGCATGGTAAACGTCGGAGGCCGGAGGTTGATGTCATCCCCCGGCCTCGCTGACAGACTGCACAACGCAACGGAAACACTACTTGGTGTCAACCGTCCTGAGGCCGATCCACTTGTCCTTGACGGCTTCGTAGTGGTCTTCCGAACGGTATTCGGCAACCTGCAGGCCCTGGCTTGCCACCGTCAGGCGGCCCGTCGCGGCGATAACGGAATAACTTGCCACCACGGCGTCATGCTGGGCAATCACGAGGTTTTCCTTGGCGGACAACACCGTCTGCTGCGAATTGAGGACGTCGAGTGTCGTCTTCTGGCCGACATTGCGCTCCTCGATGACCCCCTTCAATGCCAGCTGCGCGGCGTTGACGGACTTTCCGTTGGCAGAGATGGAGGCCGTCGCGGCGCGCAGCTGCGCATAGGCGGAGACGATCTGCTGGCGGACGCTGGCACGCACCGAGTCCACCATGATGCGCCGCTGGCCGGCGAGTTCCTTGGCCTGGCGGATGCGGCCGTATTCGGCGCCACCCTGATAGATCGGAATGTTGACCTGGGCGGTGATGCTGGCCGATGTGTTGTTGATGTCGTTGACGGACGGATTGGTCGTCAGATGGCGGGTGACGCCACCCTGCAACGTGACGCCCGGAAGCAGAGTGCCTTCCGCCGCCTTGGTATTGTAGTCGGCCTGGTCGACCTGGGCGAACGCCGCCTTCACCGAAGGATGTTCGACCACGCCGATCGCGACCGCCTGATCGACGCTGGCGGGCATCGCCTTGCGGGCGGGCGACGGCTGCTTGATGCCGGTCGGGGTGTCGCCGACGATCTGCACATAGGTGGCCTGGCTGATGGCCAGCTGCGCATTCGCGCTGGCAAGCAAGGCTTCGGCGGAGGCGAGCTGCGCCTCGGCCTGGCTGACGTCCGTGCGGGTTCCCTCACCGACCTGCAGCCGCGCATTGGCCGAGTTCAGCTGCTCGCGCAGGAAGCTCAGGTTCTGCTTGCGGATAGAGACGATCTGCATGTCGCGGGCAATGTCCGCATAGGCCTGGGCTGCCGACAGGAGTATGGAGATTTCATTGGCCTTCAGGCTTTCACGGCTGGCAATGACGCCGGCCTCGGCCGAGCGGACATTGTTGAGCGTCTGGAAGCCGTCGAAAATGGTCTGCGTGATCGTGAACCCCGCATCCGTCTGATGATAGCTGAACTCGGACGCGTTGCCGTTCATGCCGTACACGTCGACAAGGCCCGCCGAAGCGTTGGCGGAGACCTTCGGCCGATAGCCGGCCTTGGCGATCGTCACACCCTCGTCCGTGGCACGCAGCCCGGCGCGCGCGGCGTTGAGATCGGGGTTGTTCTGGTAGGCCTTCGCCATGGCGCCGTAGATGGTCTCGGCGCTCGCCTGTAGGGGCTGAAGGATCAACAATGGCGCAACAGCCGCGGCCAAAGCCGCCTTCCGGTAAAATGACACGATCAACCCACTCCTCAATAAAAACAATCAGCCGCTACACTCGATGACGGAGTACCGTCCAGCCTCGGCCTGCCCCGGATCCTACACTGCAGAAATGCATGCAAATTTCAACAACGCCACGTCGATAACAAACACCAAATGGCTCCGGGTCGGCGAGTCATGCCGGCACGGCTGGGCCGAACATGGTTGCTTTTAGTCAAATGATCAACACCTTATCAGAGTGTTAACATGCGACCGTGGATGGCCGTTGCTGCGGCGCAACAGTTTCGAACGACTTTGATTAAAAAAAGAGGCGGGTATGACACCCGCCTCTTGCATCGAAACCATCACGGAGCTGCCGGCTCGCGGCAAGGAACTCAGAATACGAACTCGGCCACCTTGGCGAAGCCGGGCAGCGGCTTGACTGCGGTATTGAAGTGGGAATTTTCGGCGACCGCGCCGCCTTCCTTCACAAACAGCTTGGCGCGCGAGGCATTGCCGTGGCCAATCACGGCGACCAGCCGGCCGCCTTCGCGCAGCTGACCGAGAATGTCGGCCGGCACCTGATCGACGGCACCGCCGACGAAGATGAGATCATAGGGGGCTTCCGGCGCGTAACCCTTTTCAAGCGGGCCAGTGACGACGGCGACATTGTCATAGCCGAGACGGGACAGGGTTTCCGTCGCGGTTGCCGCCAGCGTCTCGTCGACTTCCAGCGACACGACGGAACTGGCCAGCAACGACAGCAGGCCGGCCGTATAGCCGGTGCCGCAACCGATCTCGAGGACGACATCGTTGCGGGTGATCGCGGCCAGCTGCAAAAGCTTGGCGAGCGGCGACGGCTCCATCACGAATCGTCCGGGCGCCACTTCGATGTCGGTGTCGACATAGGCAAGCGCACGCGATCCGGCCGGCACGAATTCCTCGCGCGGCACGGACAGGAAGGCATTCAGCACCGAATGCGACGTCACGTCGGTGGTCCTGATCTGGTTGTCGACCATTTTGACGCGGGCTGCTTCAAAGTCCATCATATCTAATATGCCTGTGATAAACGGTTCGGGTTTCCTGTCTTGTCTCTTAGTTCCGCCTGCAGCGGCTGGCAAGAGTTTGCGACGGTTTCCTCCGTTTTTGCCCGGCGGCGGTGTGTCACGGGGTTTCCGCCAGCGGCTCGAAGATTTTCCGTTCATACCCTCTTGCGCTCTCCTTTGATCCGTTCTAAACGCCCCGTCACCACCCGCTCTCGCACCTTTGAGAGATACGGACGGCCTCGTGGCGGAGTGGTTACGCAGAGGACTGCAAATCCTTGCACCCCGGTTCGATTCCGGGCGAGGCCTCCACTTTCTCCAATATAGATTGAAAACCTGGCTCACTTCAGCGCGACGTGGCTCAATTGCGGATGTTTTTCCGATTAATCTGGGCTCCCGCGTTTGTCCCGAAACGGACCAGTATCCCGTCTCCTCTCGAACGGTCCGTTAACCGTTTGGCGCGACCGGCGGTCGGATTTACCAAATCTTCAGGGGTTCGGCGACTTCATCTCTCCAAATCCCCTAAATTTTCAGGGGTTATTGCAAGGAGAGAGGGAAACCCATGCAGAAACCTATCCAGAAGTTGCTCTGTTCCACCGTTGCGGCGTTGTTCTTCGCCGCGCTGCCATTGTCCGTCCTGGACGGCCAGCCATCCGTCATCAAGAGTGCGCTGGCGAAAAGCGAAAAATCGTCCGGCAATTCGGGCAACGGCGGCGGAGGAAACTCCGGCGGCAATGGCAACAGCGGCGGCTCGAGCGGTAAATCCGGCAATTCCGGCAGCAAGTCGGCCAGCGCCTCCGGCAAGAGCTCGTCGACTGGCTCCTCCTCCGGCGGCAAATCGCATGCGACGTTCCAGTCGCTGTTCTCATCCGCCTTTTCGAGCGACAAGAAATCGCAAGCGAAGGGCAAGAAGGCGAACACCACGCTCGTTTCGACCGGCACAGAGAACGGCAAGTCGAAACAGAAGGGCGTCAAGACCGCCAAGTTGAAACTGACCGGCGCCATCGCAGCCGCTCATGCTTCGGCAACGGCATTCGCGCATGCCTCGCCGAACTCCCGTCTTGGCAAGCTGAAGAGTTATTATGAGTTGAACGGCACCTATGCCTCGCTGCAGGACCTGGCGGACCAGACAGATGCGACCGCGTTGCAGGAAGCCTATGACACGCTGCTCGGCAAGGTCGGCCAGACGACGGTCGATGCCTACAATGCCTATCTCGGCGATCCCGACGCCAAGACGCTGCTCGACACCTACAATTCCGAGCTCGCCGGTACGAGCCTGACGGAAGAAAGCTTCCAGTCGCTGCGCGACGCCTACGAGGCCGCCAAGGCCTCCGACCCGACAGTGGATCCAACCGCCGAGCAGGCCTATCAGGACGCTCTGACCGCGTCCAACCTGACGCCGGAACAGTTTGATACGCTGAATACGGCCTATACCGGCCTGCAGTCCAACACGGCCTATACGGATTACCAGCAGGCGCTCGCCGCCTCCGGCGTGACCGAGCGGGACATCACCGACCTCGAACAGGCCGGGACCGACCTGAAGACGGCGCAGGACGCCGACCAGGCCGCCGCCGACGCCGAAGCGCAGGCAGGCGATGCGTTGATGACGGCCAACAACGGCCGGCCGCTGACGGACGAACAGAAGGCGCTGCTCGACGCCACTCTCGCACAGAAGCTCGGCGGTTAACCGCCGGGCCCACCAGCAAGGCCCCGAAACGAAGAACGCCGGCAGCGGATATCCGCGCCGGCGTTCTTTTTGAAACTGGCTCCCCGGGCCGGATTCGAACCGGCGACCTGTCGATTAACAGTCGAATGCTCTACCGCTGAGCTACCAGGGAACATCGCCTCGCGGCGGTGTGGGTGGCCTAATACAAACGCTTTGCCGATTTGCCAAGCGGTTTTTTCAAAAAAGTTCGAACCCCTTGCCTAATTTCGCCGCCGTCGCCATGTCCTGTGGACAGATGAAGCGCCCGCAGGCGCACGTTTTTATGACCAAACAGGTACTGCAATACAATGTTCAGCATGGATCACAAAAACGGTGCATTCGTCGTGATGGGCCGCAGCGTCCGCCTCCCCCGCTCGCGGTGGCCACGCATCACGCTGGGCTGCCTGCTGATCCTCGGCGGCTGCCTCGGCTTCCTGCCGGTCCTCGGCTTCTGGATGATTCCGCTCGGCCTGCTCGTCCTGTCGCAGGACCTGCCACCGGTCAGGCGCTGGCGACGGCGCTCGGAAGTCTGGTGGGGCCGCAAGAAGCGTAAGGGCAATTCCCGCTGACTCGTTTGGGCTGCGCCGACACCGGTTCGGCATGACGGCGCGGCTTGATCAGACCGCTGAAGCAATGCGGCCGATCTCGGCGATCACGGCATCGCGCTCCTCCGATTCGATCTTCGGGATCTCGCAATAGGCGGTCACGATGACCGGCGGCCGATCGGTCGGCCATGCCACGGCGATATCGTTGGCGTTGCCGTATTTCTTGCCGTTGGTCCCGGTCTTGTCGCCGACCAGCCATCTTGCCGGAAGACCGGCCCTGAGGCGCGCATCGCCGGTCTTGTTGGCGATCAGCCAGGCAGCGAACTGCGCGCGCGAGGATGACGACAGGACGTCGGTGAACAGAAGCCGGCGCAGGTCTTCAGCCATCGCCGCCGCGGTCGTCGTGTCGCGCTGGTCATCAGGACCTTCATGATAATTGAGCCCCGGCTCCATACGATCGAGGCGCGAGGCGCTGTCGCCGATGGAACGGAAGAATGCGGTCAGCGCCTTCGGACCGCCGAACCGCTTCAAGAGCAGGTTGGCGGCCGTGTTGTCGCTCCAGCACACCGCCGCCTCGCAGAGTTCCGCGATCGTCATGCCGGCGCCGCCGACACGCTTCTCGGCCACAGGCGACCAGGCCGTGCTAACGTCCTTCTTCGTAAAGCGGATGCGGCTGTCGAGCGCATCCGCCTTCTCATCCACCGCCTTCAGCACCTGCGCCGCAAGGATCGCCTTGAAGGTGCTGCACATCAATATCGGTTCGTCGGCTCGGTGCGACACGGTCTTGCCCGTACCAAGATTGACGATCCTGACGCAGATCCGTCCGGCATGGCGGCTCTCCAGCTCGGCGAGGCGGGATTCGGCGCCCGGGTTGCTGGCCGAAGCGGGGCTCGAAAGCGCGGTGAGCGCCGGGGCGACAAGCAGGGATGCGGCAAGGGCCTGACGGCGGGACAATGATGTCGTCATGAAAATTCGTCCTGTCTTTGAGTGCACGATGCTGCGGTCCGGTCCATGGTCCCAAGGGCTATCCGGTCGGCTGCGTGAGGACCCTATGACGCGCGTTGCCCTCGTACAAACGACGATTTATAGGGAGAGACATGAGAAAATCTTGGGCTTGAACGATGGACGTCTCGCAACTGCCGCTCAACTCGCTGCGCGCCTTCGAGGCCTCCGCTAGGCTTTGCAGCTTCACACGCGCCGGGCTGGAACTGCGGGTCACACAGACGGCGATCAGCCATCAGGTCAAGGCGCTGGAGGCCGTCCTCGGGGTCAGTCTCTTCAAGCGATTGCCGCGCGGACTGGCGCTGACCGACGAGGGACACGCCCTTCTGCCGGTGCTGACCGACGCCTTCCAGCGGATGAGCGCCACGCTCAGCCAGTTCGAGGAGGGCAATTTTCACGAGATCCTGACCGTCGGTGTCGTCGGCACCTTCGCCATCGGCTGGCTATTGCCCCGGCTTGCCGATTTCAGGCGCCGGCAGCCGCATGTAGACCTGCGCATCAAGACCAACAACAACCGCTCCGACATTCTCGGCGACGGCCTCGATTTCCTCATTCGCTTCGGCGACGGCGCCTGGCACGGCACCGAGGCCGTCCAACTGATGGACGCTCCGCTATCGCCGGTCTGCGCGCCGGAACTCCTGCCGGCACTGAATTCCGTCGAGGATCTTGCCGGCATGGAACTCTTGCGCTCCTACCGCGTCGATGAATGGCCGAAATGGTTTCGCGCCGCCGGCATGGCGCCGCCCAGCCTGCGCGGCTGGATGTTCGATTCGTCGCTGGCGCTGGTGGAAGCGGCGGCCCGCGGCGTCGGCGTGTCGCTCGTCCCGGTCGCCATGTTCGGGCATGATTTTGCCGCCGGCCGGATCGTCAAGCCGTTTGCCACCGAGGTCGACATGGGCGGCTACTGGATGACGCGGCTGAAATCACGGCCGGAATCACCTGCCATGAAGGCGTTTCGCGAGTGGATCACCGCCGAAATCGCCGGCGACGCCCGCGCTACTGGCGCCTAAATCCCCCTCTCCTTCACCGTCTGCATGGCGACGAAGGTCGAGGAGCTTGCCACATGCGGCAGCGCGGAAATCTTTTCGCCCAGCACGTGGCGGTACTTGCGGATGTCGGCGGTGCGCACCTTCAGGAGATAGTCGAAGGAGCCGGCAATCATGTGGCACTCCTCGACCTCCTTGATCTTGCGCACGGCGGTGTTGAACTCCTTCAGCGCCGCCTCGCGGGTGTCGGAGAGCTTGACCTCCGTAAAAGCCACATGGTCGAGGCCGAGCTTGACCGGATCGAGCACCGCCTTGAAGCCGAGAATATAGCCGTCGTCGATCAGCCGTTTCAGCCGCACCTGGCACGGCGTCTTCGACAGGCCGACGCGCTTGGCAAGATCCGTTACGGAGATGCGACCGTCATCGCCGACAATATCGAGGATTTTTCGATCGAAGACGTCGAATTCCCTTTGCTCAGCCGCCACGACAATCCACTTTCTCTTTTATCTGATCTCTAATCAGGAAAATCGCATCACAGCCCGCTCAAATCAAGTCGGATTTCCTGAGGTCGTTTTGCTATCATCTGCACAGCCTTTGCCATGGAGTGTGAAGCATGCCGCAGCCGCAGTCGATTGTTGCCCCCGAGACCCCGAATTCCAACGCCTTCCAGCAGTTTGCGCCGCCGGTCGCCGAGCAGAGCGAGCTGCGCCGGGCGATCACCGCCGCCTATCGCCGCGACGAGGCCGAATGCCTCGTTCCGCTGCTCGAGCAGGCGACGCAGACAGGCCCGCGCAGCGAGGTGATCGCGATCACCGCCCGGCAGCTGATCACGGCGCTGCGCGCCAAGCACCGCGATTCCGGCGTCGAAGGCCTCGTGCATGAATATTCGCTCTCCAGCGAGGAAGGCGTGGCGCTGATGTGCCTCGCCGAAGCCCTGCTGCGCATCCCGGATACGGCGACCCGCGACGCGCTGATCCGCGACAAGATTTCCGATGGCGACTGGCGTTCGCATGTCGGCGGCGACCGGTCGCTGTTCGTCAACGCCGCCACCTGGGGGCTGGCGATCACCGGCCGGCTGACGGCGACCGTCAACGACCGTTCGCTCTCGGCGGCCCTCACCCGCCTCGTCGCCCGCGCCGGTGAGCCGGTCATCCGCCGTGGCGTCGACATGGCGATGCGCATGATGGGCGAGCAGTTCGTCACCGGCGAAACCATCGACGAGGCGCTGAAGCGCGCCCGCGTTCTGGAAAAGCGCGGCTTCCGCTACTCCTACGACATGCTCGGCGAGGCGGCGACGACGGCGGACGACGCCGAACGCTACTACCGCGACTACGAGACCGCCATCCATGCGATCGGCAAGGCCTCCGACGGGCGCGGTATCTATGAAGGCCCCGGCATTTCCATCAAGCTTTCCGCCCTGCATCCGCGCTATTCGCGCGCCCAGGCCGGCCGCGTGATGAGCGAATTGCTTCCGAAGGTAAAGGCGCTCGCCCTGATCGCCAAGGATTACGACATCGGCCTCAACATCGACGCCGAGGAAGCCGACCGCCTGGAACTGTCGCTCGACCTTCTCGAAAGCCTTTGCCTCGACCCCGACCTTTCGGGCTGGAATGGCATGGGCTTCGTCGTCCAGGCCTATGGCAAGCGCTGCCCCTTCGTTCTGGATTTCATCATCGACCTCGCCCGCCGCGCCGAGCGCCGCATCATGGTGCGTCTCGTCAAGGGCGCATACTGGGACGCCGAGATCAAGCGCGCGCAGGTGGACGGCCTTAATGGCTTTCCGGTGTTCACCCGCAAGGTGCATACCGACGTTTCCTATATCGCCTGCGCGAAGAAGCTGCTTGCCGCCGGCGATGCGGTCTTTCCGCAATTCGCCACCCACAACGCCCAGACGCTCGCCACCATCTACCACATGGCCGGCAAGGACTTTCATTCCGGCAAGTACGAGTTCCAGTGCCTGCATGGCATGGGCGAGCCGCTCTATGACGAGGTCGTCGGCCGCGGCAAGCTCAACCGTCCGGCCCGCATCTATGCACCGGTCGGCACGCATGAAACGCTGCTCGCCTATCTGGTCCGCCGCCTTCTCGAAAACGGCGCGAACTCCTCCTTCGTCAACCGCATCGCCGATCCCACGGTCTCGATCGACGAACTGATCGCCGATCCGGTCGAGGTTGTCCGCGCGATGGCTAAGCCCGGTGCGCAGCACGACCAGATCGCCCTGCCCGAAGACATTTTCGGTGCCGGCCGGCCGAATTCGGCTGGTCTCGACCTTTCCAACGAACAGGTTCTCGCCGACCTCACCGTATCGCTGAAGGAAAGCGCCGCCACGCAGTGGCAGGCAGCCCCACAGCTTGCCGACGCTAAGGCCGGTGGCGAAACGCGGCCGGTCCTCAATCCCGGCGACCACGCGGACGTCGTCGGCACGGTCACGGAAACCTCCGAGGATGACGCCCGCCGCGCCGTCAGCCTTGCCGCCGAAGCGGCCGCTTCCTGGGCCGACACGCCGCCGGTCGAACGCGCCGCCTGCCTGGAACGCGCCGCCGACATCATGCAGGCGCGCATGCCGGTTCTACTCGGCCTGATCGCCCGCGAGGCCGGCAAGTCGCTGCCCAATGCGATTGCCGAAGTGCGCGAGGCGATCGACTTCCTGCGCTATTACGGCGAACAGGCCCGCGCCACCTTCGGCCCGACCCACAAGGCGCTCGGTCCCATCGTCTGCATCAGCCCGTGGAACTTCCCGCTGGCGATCTTCACCGGTCAGGTGGCAGCCGCCCTCGTCGCCGGCAATCCGGTGCTGGCCAAGCCGGCCGAAGAGACGCCGCTGATCGCCGCCGAGGGTGTCCGCATCCTGCATGAGGCCGGCGTTCCCGCCTCCGCGCTGCAGTTCGTGCCCGGCGACGGGCGTGTCGGTGCCGCCCTCGTCGGCAGCCCGGAGGTCGCCGGCGTCATGTTCACCGGCTCGACCGAAGTCGCCCGCCTCATCCAGTCGCAGCTGGCCGGCCGGCTTTCCGCCACCGGCAAGCCGATCCCGCTGATTGCCGAAACCGGCGGCCAGAACGCCATGATCGTCGACTCATCCGCACTTGCCGAACAGGTGGTCGCCGACGTCATCGCCTCCGCCTTCGACAGTGCCGGCCAGCGCTGCTCGGCGCTGCGCGTCCTCTGCCTGCAGGAAGACGTCGCCGACCGCATCCTCGCCATGCTGAAGGGCGCCCTGCACGAGCTCTCGATCGGGCGCACCGACAAGCTCAGCGTCGATATCGGCCCGGTCATCACCTCCGAAGCCAAGGGCATCATCGAAAAGCACATCGAACGCATGCGCGCGCTCGGCTGCAAGGTCGAGCAGATCGGCCTCGCCGAGACGACCGCCAACAGCACCTTCGTGCCACCGACCATCATCGAGATTGGCAAGCTCTCCGACCTCGAACGCGAGGTCTTCGGCCCCGTCCTTCACGTCGTGCGCTACCAGCGTCGCGGCCTCGACCGGCTGATCGACGCGATCAACGCTACCGGCTACGGCCTCACCTTCGGCCTGCATACCCGCCTGGACGAGACCATCGCGCATGTGACCAGCCGCGTGAAGGTCGGCAACATCTACGTCAACCGCAACATCATCGGCGCCGTCGTCGGCGTGCAGCCGTTCGGCGGGCGCGGGCTCTCCGGTACCGGACCCAAGGCCGGCGGACCGCTCTATCTCGGCCGTCTGGTGGATACCGCCCCGCTGCCGCCGATGCTGAGCTCCGTCCACCAGGCGCCGGCCCTCCTCGACCTCGTCAACTGGCTCGACGAGAAGGGCAGCACGGCCGATGCCGAAGCCGCCCGCACCCTCGGCGGCAATTCGGCGCTCGGTCTTGAAACGGAGCTTCCCGGCCCGGTCGGCGAGCGCAATCTTTACCAGCTGCATGCGCGCGGCCGGGTGCTGCTCGCGCCGGAAACCGAAAGCGGCCTGTACCGCCAGCTGGCCGCCGCCCTTGCGACCGGCAACCACGCCGTCATCGACGCCGGCACAGGCCTGCAGGCGGCGCTGAAGGATCTGCCGGCCAGCATTTCGGCGCAGGTTTCGCTCTCGCGCGACTGGGCGGCCGACGGCCCGTTTGCCGGTGCGCTGATCGAAGGCGACGGAGAACGGGTGCGCGCAATCAACGGCAAGATCGCCACGCTGCCCGGCCCGCTCGTTCTGGTACAGGCGGCATCGGCCGGCGAGATCGCGGCCAAGGCCGACTGCTACTGCCTCAACTGGCTGCTGGAGGAGGTCTCGACCTCGATCAACACCACGGCGGCGGGTGGCAATGCCAGCCTGATGACGATCGGGTGAGATTTATTCCTGAACCAAACGGTTCCGGGAATCGTATTAGATTGTGAGTACTGCGTAGGCGGCAGGTCGGGAAAGGTCCGCGCCCGGCCTGCCGCCCTCCTCACGATGATCTGATACGGAGTTTTCCTTGACCTCATCCGCCAAGCCCGTCCTCGTCTGGTTCCGCAAGGATCTTCGCCTTGACGACAATCTGGCGCTGACGGCAGCCGCGCAAAGCGGCGGGCCAGTCATTCCCGTCTATATCCGCGAACCGGAGGAAGCCGGCACCGGGCCGCTCGGCGCCGCGCAGGCCTGGTGGCTGCATCACTCACTGGTGACCCTGCAGAATTCGTTCGAAAAGCTCGGCTCGCGTCTGATCCTCGCCAGCGGTTCCGCCGACGATCTCCTGCCCCGCCTCGTCAAGGCAACGGGTGCCGGCGCCGTCTACTGGAACCGGCGCTACGATCCGCCGGGCATCGCGATCGACACGCCGCTGAAGAAGAGCCTCGCCGAGACGGGCATCGAGGTCAAAAGCTTCGCCGGCCAGCTCCTGCACGAGCCCACCCATCTTCTGACCGGCCAGGGCACGCCCTACAAGGTCTACACGCCGTTCTGGAAGGCCTTCAGCAGCGAGGATGATCCGCGCGATCCGGTCGACGCTCCGAAATCGCTCAAAAGCCCGGAAAAATGGCCAAAGTCCGAAAATGTCACCGACTGGGGATATCTGCCGACGAAGCCGAACTGGGCGGAGCATTTTCCGGAAATGTGGGAGCCCGGCGAGGCCGCCGCCCACAAGCGCCTCAAGGTCTTTCTCGACAAGCATGTGAAGGACTATGACAGCCTTCGGGATTTCCCGGGCGTCGATGCAACCTCGCGCCTGTCGCCCTACCTGGCGCTCGGCGAGATTTCGCCGGCCCGCATCTGGCATTCGACCAACGGCCTGATGGACCGCTACGGCACCGACGGCGTGCTGCGCTTCCGCAAGGAGATCGTCTGGCGGGAATTCTCCTATCACCTCCTTTTCCATTTCCCGGAACTGGCGGAGAAGAACTGGAACGACAAGTTCGATAATTTCCCCTGGGAGTTCGATGAAAAGCTGTTTGACGCCTGGAAGAAGGGCCAGACCGGCTATCCGATCGTCGACGCCGGCATGCGCCAGCTCTGGAAGCACGGCTGGATGCACAACCGTGTGCGCATGGTCGTCGCCTCCTTCCTGATCAAGCATTGCCTGATCGACTGGCGGCACGGTGAGAAATGGTTCCGCGACACGCTGGTCGATGCCGACCCGGCCTCAAATGCGGCCAGCTGGCAGTGGGTGGCCGGATCGGGCGCCGACGCGGCACCGTTCTTCCGCGTCTTCAACCCGATCATGCAGGGCGAGAAATTCGATCCGGACGGCGACTATATCAGCCGCTACGTGCCGGAACTCGCCAAGCTTCCGGGCAAGTACAAGAACCTGCCCGACAAGGCGCCGCCCGCCTTTCGGGAAAAGGCCGGCATCCGCATCGGCGAGACCTATCCCGAGCCGATCGTCGATCACATGAAGGCGCGCGAAAAGGCGCTGTCCACCCATTCGGCGCTGTCCGGCGACTGAGGGGCCTTCCGGCGCAACCCTCGCGGGTTTTTACCGAACTTTAAAAGTGTGTCCGTAGAAAGAAACGGAGGAGTTGTTGCGCCGCAACATTCCTCTTCTCCCAAAAGCCTGGGACATGATGTCTTGCCGGTCACCTATCCCGATACCGCCAATGATCGCCGGTAGCGTCGTCCCCACGAGGCCTCGGACATGCACTTCAAGAACCTTTCCATCCTCCACAAGATTGGCATTGCCGTCGCCATCATGGGCTTGAGCTCCGCCGTTATCGCCGCCACCGGCGCGACCGGCCTGAACTCGCTCAGCCGTGCGATCGCCGATACCGGCGCCCGCGAGGAAGTCGCCCGCGAGGCGATGGACCTGCGCATCGATATCGTCGCGATCAGCCGCATGACCTACCAGCTGGCGCAGGCACCTGAAAAGGCCGCGGACTTCGCCGCCGACACGGAAAGCCGCGCAAAGGAAATGCTCGACCGGCTGCCGAAGATCCAGTCCACCGCCGACGCCAACGAGCTTGCCCTGCTGGAAACGATCCGCACCACGCTCGCCAGCTACTTCGACGACATCCGCGCCATGGTGAAGACGGTCGCCGCCAATCCCGACGACCAGGGCGCCATCAAGGCCGCGCTCGACAAGGCCCTCGACGGCCAGAAGACCGTGACCGCCGCCGTCAAGGAATACAGCAAATATTCCGGCGACACGCTCGCCAACTCCCGTGCCAATGCCATTTCTGCCTCGACCGTCACCATGATGGCGCAGATCATCGTCGCCGCCGTCGGCATTCTCGGCGGCCTGATGATCAGCTTCCTCGTCGCCCGTCGCGGCATCGTCGGCCCGATTGCCGACCTCACCGTTATCATGAGCCGGTTTGCCCGCGGCGACCTCGAAGGCCGCACTCCCGATACCGACCGCAAGGACGAGATCGGCGAAATGGCACGCGCGTTGGAAATCTTCCGCCGCAACGAACTGGGCCTGCGCGACATGAAGGCCCAGGAAGCGGTCATCCAGGCACAGAGCGATGACCTGCAGTCGAGCATCAGCCATGTGGTGGCCTCCGCCGTCGCCGGCGACTTCTCGGTGCGCATCTCCAAGGTCTATGACGACGAAGACCTCAACCGCTTCGCCGCCAGCGTCAATGAACTGATCGGCTCGGTCGATCTCGGTCTCGCCGAGATGCGCCGGGTCATGGCAGCCCTTGCCCAGGCAGACCTGACGCAGGACATGCGCGGCGAATTCCAGGGCGCCTTCGCGGAGCTCAAGGCCAACGTCAACACCACGCTCGCCACGCTGCGCTCGACCATGCAGAACGTGCGTGCCGCCACCTCGACGATCAACAGCAACTCCGCCGAGCTGAGCTCCTCCGCCAACGACCTGTCGCGCCGCACGGAACAGCAGGCCGCAGCTCTGGAGGAAACCGCCGCCGCGCTCGACGAGATCACCTCCACCGTGCGCACCGCATCGCAGCGCGCAGTCGAAGCCAGCGAAATGGTCGCCGAAACGAAGAACAGCGCCGCCCGCTCCGGCGAAATCGTCCGCAATGCGGTCGACGCCATGGGTCGGATCGAGGATTCGTCCAGCAAGATCAGCCAGATCATCGGCGTGATCGACGAGATCGCCTTCCAGACGAACCTGCTGGCGCTCAACGCCGGCGTCGAAGCGGCACGTGCCGGTGAGGCCGGCCGCGGCTTTGCCGTCGTCGCCCAGGAAGTGCGCGAGCTCGCACAGCGCTCCGCGAATGCCGCCAAGGAGATCAAGACGCTGATCTCTGCTTCGGCATCCGAGGTCGGCAACGGTGTCGCGCTGGTGCGCTCGACCGGCGAGGCGCTGGTGGAAATCGAGAAGCTGGTCAACCGCGTCAACGACCATGTCGCGACGATCGCCACGGCGGCGCGCGAGCAGGCGACCGGCATCCAGGAGATCAACACCTCCGTCAACCACATGGACCAGATGACGCAGCAGAACGCTGCCATGGTCGAGGAGACGACGGCGGCCAGCCAGACGCTTGCCGGCGAAAGCCGCAGCCTGCAGCAGATGCTGGAGAAATTCCGCTTGGACGCCGCTGCGCCCGGCCAGCCGCACCGCGTTGCACGCGCGGCCTGATACGAACGAAGACGGTCAGAAACGAAGCCGTCCGGTCACGCCGGGCGGCTTTTTTCATCACTATTCGGCAGGATGCAGGGTGTTTTCCACGGCCTTCGGCTGGCGCGCCACGGTCTTGCCGCGCATCCAGCGCAGCAGCGGGAAATAGAGCGCATAGGGCAGGATGCCGAGAAGCTTGGCGGCCAAGGCCTGTCGGCGCGGAAAGGCGATCTCGAACGCCTGCCCCTGCAAGCCGTCGGCGATGCGCCTGGCCGCGTCCTCCGCCGTGATCCGCCCGGCGGCAAGCGTGCGCATCGCGGCCGTCATCGGCGTCTCGACGAAACCGGGATTGATCAGCTGCACGAAGATGCCGGAGCCTTCAAGGTCCAGCGCCAGGCTCTGCGCCATGTTGATCATCGCCGCCTTCGTCGCGCCGTAGGCGGCGCTGCCCGGCAGGCCGGCATAGCCCGCCGCCGAGCCCATGAAGGCGATCTGGCCATGGGAATAGGTCTGCATGTGACGCAGGCACGGCACCAGACAATTGACGACGCCGGTCAGGTTGACCGCGATCGACTTTTCGAACGCGCGGCGCAGTTCGACGCCCGGCCTGGCTCTCTCGAAAATGCCGGCATTGAAGACGGCGAGCGCAATCCGGCCGTGCTCGTATTCGATCGAGGCGATCACGCGTTCCATGTCCTGCCGCTCGGTGACATCACCATCGACGACATGGATCGCCCCCTTCAGGGCGCCGGCCTCTTCCTGCAGGGTGACGAGGCGGTCATGATCGCGGGCGGTGGCGGCGACATTGTAGCCGCGCCGCGCCATTTCCAGCGCCAGCGCGCGGCCAATGCCCGAGCTCGCGCCGGTGATCCAGACCACGCCATGTTCGGGTTTTGCGTTGAACGAGGTCATCCGGTACATCTCCAAACTGCGCAGCCTGAGCCGCGCGCTTTCCGAAATCCCCTCTTCGCCATTTCTGTATTTTCCAGACCATATGGAGCAGCAGTATGGCGGCACCAAGCCGGAATCGTGTTTTCACCTTGTATTGAGGGATTGCCTCCCGGAAAATAAGATGAATTTGGCGCGTTCCTTGGCCGCCGTAAAACAGAATTCCTTGTTTTATTGTCGCCGCTCGCCGAAAACCCGACGATAGAATTTCTGACCCCTGACGACATGAAGGCGATCCCCATGACCTTTCTCCCCACCGTTCTGGACGCGATCGGCAACACGCCGCTGATCAAGCTCAAAGGCGCATCGGAAGCCACCGGCTGCACCATTCTCGGCAAGGCGGAGTTCCTCAACCCCGGACAGTCGGTCAAGGACAGGGCAGCGCTCTTCATCATCCGCGACGCGGAAAAGAAGGGCCTGCTGAAGCCCGGCGGCGTCATCGTCGAGGGCACCGCCGGCAATACCGGCATCGGGCTCACCGTCGTCGCCAAGGCGCTCGGCTACCGCACCGTCATCGTCATCCCGGAAACGCAGAGCCAGGAAAAGAAGGACGCGCTGCGCCTGCTCGGCGCCGAGCTCGTCGAGGTGCCCGCCGTTCCCTACAAGAACCCGAACAATTACGTGAAGGTCTCCGGACGCCTAGCCGCCGAATTGGCGAAGACCGAGCCGAATGGCGCGATCTGGGCGAACCAGTTCGACAACGTCGCCAACCGTGACGCCCATATCGCCACCACGGCACCGGAAATCTTCGAGCAGACCGGCGGCAAGGTCGACGGCTTCATCTGCGCGGTCGGCTCGGGCGGCACGCTTGCCGGCGTCGCCATGGGGCTGAAGGCGAAGAACCCCGCCATCAAGATCGGCCTCGCCGATCCGGAAGGCGCCGCCCTCTACGAGTTCTACACGAACGGCGAACTGAAATCCGCCGGCTCCTCGATCACCGAGGGCATCGGCCAGGGACGCATCACGGCGAACCTCGAAGGCTTCACCCCGGACTTCGCCTACCAGATCCCCGACCGCGAAGCCCTGCCGCTGATCTTCGACCTCGTCGAGAACGAAGGGCTGTGCCTCGGCGGCTCGTCCGGCATCAACATCGCCGGCGCCATCCGCCTTGCCAAAGACCTCGGACCGGGCCATACAGTCGTGACCATTCTTTGCGACTACGGCAACCGCTACCAGTCGAAACTCTTCAATCCGGACTTCCTTGCATCGAAGGATCTGCCGGTCCCGCAATGGCTGACGAAGCCGACGGAGATCGAGCTTCCTTTCCAGGCGGCGTGAAGTCCGCCATCAAAGGAATGCCCGATGCCCGTCAAGCCGCTGTTTCGCGACGACTTCTATCTCTCCACCTGCGAGGCGGTCGTCACCGCGGTCCATGAAGACGGTGCGATCGAACTCGATCAGACCTGCTTTTACGCCACTTCGGGCGGCCAGCCCGGCGATACCGGCTTCTTCGAACGTGCCGACGGGTCGAAGATCATGCTCGGCGTCACCACCCATGGCGAGACCAAGGACATCATCCTGCACCGGCCACTCGAGGGCGAAGCGCTGCCTTCGGTCGGCGAAACGCTCGTGCTGCACATCGACTGGCCGCGCCGCTACAAGCTCATGCGCATGCACACGGCCTGCCACCTGCTCTCCGTCGTCTGCCCCTATCCGATCACCGGCGCATCCGTGAACGAGGACGACAGCCGCGTCGATTTCGACATGGCGGAGACGATCGACAAGGACGAGGTGACGGCGAAGCTGATGGCGCTTATCAACGAAAACCATCCCATCTTCGTGCAATGGATCACGGATGATGAACTGCAGGCCAATCCCGGCCTCGTCAAATCCAAGAACGTCCGGCCGCCGATCGGCATGGGCCGGGTCAGCCTCGTCTGCATCGGCGAGAATTCTTCCGTTGACAGTCAGCCCTGCGGCGGTACCCATGTATCCGAGACCCAGGAGGTCGGGGCGATTCACATCGCCAAGATCGACAAGAAGGGCAAGGAAAACCGTCGCTTCCGCATCCGTTTCGGCACGCCGGAAGCCTGATTGGGCAAGGGAGCCATCATGACCAAGGAAAAGAGTTCGTTCGTCGTTTCCGCCGACTGGGTCGAAAAGCAGTTGGGCGCGCCGGAATTCAGGGTCGTCGATGCTTCCTGGTATCTGCCGGCCCAGAAGCGCAATGGTGCTGCCGAATATGCCGAAGGCCATGTGCCCGGTGCCGTCTTCTTCGACCAGGACGCGATCTGCGACCAGTCCTCCGGCCTGCCGCACACCCTGCCCTCGCCGGAAGAATTCGCCGCCGCCGCCGAAAAGCTCGGCATTTCCGATACTGACACGATCGTCGTCTATGACGGCCCCGGCATCTTCACCGCTCCGCGGGTCTGGTGGATGTTCCGCCTGTTCGGCGCCACCAGGGTCTTCATCATGGAGGGCGGCATCGACGGCTGGAAGAAGGAAGGCCGGCCGCTCGAGACCGACATTCCGGAACCGGTACCCGGGCATTTCAAACTCAATCCAAGTCTCCACAAGGTGACCACCTTCGCCGCCATGCAGGAGGTTGTCTCATCGGGCAGCCGACAGATCGCGGATGCGCGCGGCACCGGCCGTTTCACCGGTGAAGAGGCGGAGCCCCGCGCCGGCATGCGCTCCGGCCATATGCCCGGCGCGAAAAGCCTGCCGTCGGGCGTCTTTTCCGAGGCCGGCCGCCTGAAGGACCTCGCGGCCCTGCGTGAGACGATCGAGGCCGCCGGCATCGACCTTTCGAAGCCGGTCACCACCACCTGCGGCTCCGGCGTGACGGCGGCGATCATTTCGCTGGCGCTCGAAAGCCTCGGCCATACGGATCACACTCTCTATGACGGCTCGTGGTCGGAATGGGGATCCAAGGAAGACACGCCGATCGTCACCGGGAAGGCCTGAAGCATGGCCGAGCAGACGAAATCGCCGCGGGCGCTGAAAGCACACATCACGCACCTGGAAATGACGGCGCCGCCCAAGGCGAACCTGCCGATCCCGGTCAACATCCACACGGCGCTGATGCGGACGAAGAACATCCCGCTGCCCTTCTATCGCTACCTTTACCGCCAGGTCGGCAGCCGCTGGCACTGGGTCAACCGCCTGCGCCTCGCCGACAAGAAGCTGGAGGCGATCCTGCGCGATCCGCGCGTTTCCGTGACGGTTCTCTACGTCGACGGCGCACCCGCCGGCTTTTTCGAGCTTTTCCACGAAAGCGTGGAGACGGTCGAGCTCTCCTATTTCGGCCTGATGGAACACGCACTCGGCCTCGGCGTCGGCAAGTGGTTCCTGCTGCAGGCGATCACCGCCGCCTGGATGCTGGAGCCCAAACGCGTCACCGTGCAGACCAACACGCTCGACCATCCGCGCGCGCTGCAGCTCTACCAACGCTACGGCTTCACCCCCGTCTCCACTTCCGACGCCCTCGTCCGCCCCTTGAGCGACAAGGAACTCCTCGATCTGGCAAGGCGGGATGTCGCGCAAGTATCGGGTGGCTGAAGTACCTCCCAAAGCGGATCATGGCCTCCACGCCTCAAAAGGAGACCACCATGACCGCCATCCATTTTTCCGCAATGCCCACTGCTGACGCCGAAGCCTATTGGGCCGGCGGGCCGGACGCCTACGGCCTGCCACCCGAGCGGCAGATATCCGATGGCAACGGCGTGCCCTGCCGGCATTGCCTTGCAACCGTCGGCAAGGGCGAGGCCTATCTGGTGCTGGCCTATCGCCCCTTCCCGGCCCTGCAGCCCTATGCCGAGACCGGGCCGATCTTCCTGCATGCCGAACCCTGCAAGCGTTACGCCGCCGAAGAGATCGTTCCGCCGATGCTGGCAAGCCCGGATTACATCGTGCGCGGCTATGGAGAGAACGACCGGATCGTCTATGGCAGCGGCGCAGTGACACCGACCGGTGATATTCCGGCGCGCGCCGCCGACCTCCTGTCGCGCGACGACATCGCCTATGTCCACGTCCGCTCGGCGCGCAACAATTGCTATCAGTGCCGGATCGACCGCGTCTGACGGCGGGAGATGGCGCTCCTGGGCGGTTCAGCCCCAGAGCGCCATGCCGCTCCTTGCCAGAATGTAGAGACCGACGACGACAATGATGCCGGCGAAGATGTTGTTGAGCGTCTGGCCCTTGGTCGACAGCCGCGACGCCGCCAGCATGCCGATGACGCCGCCGAGGATGCCGCCGGCGATGAATTCGAAGGCGATCTTCCAGTCGACGAGCCCGGAGGCCGCATAGTTCGCCGCCGTCGTCAGGCCGAAGGTGCCGACGGCGAGCAGCGACGAGCCGACCGCATTGATCATCGGCATGCCGGTCGCAAACATCAGGCCCGGCACGATCAGGAAACCGCCGCCGATGCCGAAGAAGCCCGACAGCACGCCGGTGCCGATCGCGACGATCGACGTGCGGATGCAGACATGCGGCGGCTCGACGGGCGTATCGGTGGCCGACCCGTTGCGGCGGCCGCGCATCATCGCCGCCGCGACCACCAGCATCAGGAGGCCGAACAGGAAGAGCAGCTTCTGGCCGTCGACCATCTTGCCGAGGCTCGATCCGCCGAAGGCACCGATCACGCCCATGCCGGCGAAGACGGCGGCGCAGCGCCAGCGCACATGGCCCTTGCGGGCGTGGCTGATGAGATTGGCATAGGCATTGACCGCCACCGCCAGCGCCGAGGTTCCGAGCGCCACATGCGGGCTCGCCACGCCGACCACGTAGATGAGCAGCGGTGTCGCCAGGATCGAACCGCCGCCGCCGATCAGTCCGAGGGTGAAGCCGACGAGGCTACCGGAAAACAGCGCCGTCAGCGTTCCGGCCAGCTCCGTGCTCATTCCCAGGCCGCTCCTTGCAACGCGTTCAGCGGGATCTTCAGGTAGCGTCTGCCGTTTTCCTCCGGTTCGGGAAGACGTCCGCCGCGAATGTTGACCTGCAGGGCATGCAGGATGAGCTTCGGCATCGGCAGCGTCCTGTCGCGCGCCTCGCGCAGCGCCACGAAGGCGGCTTCGTCCTTGCCGGTAATGTGCGGGTTGGCGGCCCGCTGTTCGGCAACCGTGCTTTCCCAGCGCGGCTCGCGGCCGCCCGGTTGATAGTCGTGTCCGGTGAAGACGCGCGTGTCACCGGGCAGAGACAGGATCGCCTGGATAGAGTGCCACAGCCGGCTGGCGCTGCCGCCGGGAAAATCGGCCCGCGCCGTGCCGCTGTCCGGCATGAACAGCGTGTCGTGCACGAAGGCGGCGTCGCCGATGACATAGGTGATGGATGCCAGCGTGTGGCCCGGCGAGAAGAGCACCTTCGCCTCGATGGAACCGACCTTGAACCTGTCGCCGGCCGAAAACAGCCGGTCCCACTGCGAACCGTCGGCGGGAAAATCCGGCCAGTTGTAGATTGCCTTCCACAGTGCCTGGACGTCCCTGACCTTCGCGCCGATGGCGGTCGGCGCGCCGGTCTTTTCCTTCAGGTACTGCGCCGCCGAGAAATGGTCGGCATGGGGATGCGTGTCCAGTATCCATTCGACCGTCAGGCCCTCATCGGCCACGAATTTCAGGATCGCCTCGGCATTCTCCGTCGAGGTCGTGCCGGATTTCTCGTCGTAGTCCAGCACGGGGTCGATGATTGCGCATTTGCCCGTCGCGGGGTCGGCCACGACATACTGGACGGAGAAGGTACGCTTGTCGAAGAAGGCGGTGACGACGGGGTTCTGGGGCATGAACTGGGCCTTTTGCTGAAATTCGTGATCCGGGCCGGCGCTGAAGCCGGACCGCGAGAGACATGACCGCCGCGATGATCGGCGGCCCGCCTTATATATATTATTTTTCGTATCTATTTGAGGTGATCGATGATTTCAAGGGTGGCAGACCCGCAATTGCAATGCGCCTACGGCTCCGCGTTGCGCAGGTAGGTGCTGGGCGCCACTCCGGTCATACGCTTGAACATGACGGTGAAGGCCGCCGGGCTGTCATAGCCTAAATCGAGGGCGACATTGGTCACCAGATCGCCGCGCGCCAGCCGCGGCAGGGCCGCGAAAATGCTTGCCTGCTGGCGCCAGTCGGAGAGGCTCAGGCCCGTCTCGCGGCGAAAGAAGCGAGTGAAGGTGCGCCGGCTCATGCCCAGCCGTTCGGCCCAGTGGTCGATCGATGCGCCGGCCGACGGGTCCTGCACGAACCGGCCGCAAAGCCCGGCCAGTTTCGGATCGGCCGGGAACGGCAGGCCGAGCGGCAGTTCGCGCAGATTGGGTATCTCCTCCAGAATGAGCGCCATGATCAGCCCGGCCCGGCCCTCGGGCGCACAGCCCATGGGAAACTTCACCGCCTCGATCATCAGGCTGCGCATCAGATCGGTCATGCCGACGACCCGGCTCGTCTCCGGCAATCCCTCGACCGCGCCGGGTTTGACATAGAGCGAGCGCAGGCTGACATCGCCGTTTGCGACGACGGAATGCACGACATGGGCCGGGATCCACAGCGCATGGCCGGCCGGCACCATCCAGCGCCCGAACGCCGTCGACACCGTGATCACTCCCGTCAGCGCATGGATCAGTTGCGCGCGGCTGTGGGCGTGCGGCGCAACGACGAAGCCGTCCGGGCATTCGCTTGCCTTGGCGACCAGCGGCGTGGTCGTCCGCTCCAGCCGCTCGAGCGACTGTTCCTGGCTCTCCGGCACAGGTGAGTTGAGGATTCTGAAGTGCATGCAATTGGCCCACTTGCGATAGTAATAGACCATACCACGAAAGCAGGCCGGAACAACCCTCTATACCTTGCAGGCAAAGAACACATTCGACAAAAAACGCCCTACGGAGACATCCATGACCGACGCCACAACCGCCGACCGCGCCGCGGCCGGCACGACGGCCTTCACCATCATTGCCGCGTTAAGCTTCTGCCACATGCTCAACGACATGATGCAGTCGCTGCTGGCCGGCGTCTATCCGATCCTGAAGTCGAATTACGGCCTCGACTTCGGCCAGATCGGCATGATGACGCTGACCTTCCAGGTGACCGCCTCGCTGCTCCAGCCGCTCGTCGGCATCTACACCGACAAGCATCCGCAGCCCTATTCGCTGGCGGCGGCCATGGGCTTCACCCTGGTTGGGCTCATTCTGCTCGCCAATACCCACCAGTACGAACTCATGCTGGTCGCCAGCGCCCTGATCGGCCTCGGCTCGTCGGTGTTCCATCCGGAATCGTCGCGCATCGCCCGCATGGCCTCCGGAGGCCGGCACGGACTGGCGCAGTCGCTCTTCCAGGTCGGCGGCAATTTCGGCACGGCGCTCGGGCCGCTGCTCGCCGCCTTCATCGTGCTTCCGAACGGACAGAAGAGCATCGCCTGGTTCTCGGCAGCCGCCCTGCTCGCCATCCTCGTCCTGTGGCGGGTCGGAGCCTGGTATGCCGGGAACCACCTGAAGCGTGGCAAAGGCGCCGGCAGCGCCGTGCGCGAAGGCCTGCCGCGCAAGCAGGTTCTGACCGCGATCGCCATTCTCGGCCTGCTGGTCTTCTCGAAATACATCTATCTCGCCAGCCTGACGAACTACTACACCTTCTACCTGATCGAGAAGTTCGGCCTGACGATCCGCGAGTCGCAGCTGCTCCTCTTCGTCTTCCTCGGCGCGGTCGCCGCCGGCACGGTGATCGGCGGCCCGGTCGGAGACAGGATCGGCCGCAAGGTGGTGATCTGGATATCGATCCTCGGCGTGCTGCCCTTCAGCCTCGCCCTGCCCTATGCCAACCTGTTCTGGACCGCCATCCTGACCGTGATCATCGGCGTCGTGCTCGCCTCGGCCTTTTCGGCGATCATCGTCTTCGCGCAGGAGCTGGTGCCGGGCAAGGTCGGGCTGATCGCCGGCCTGTTCTTCGGCTTCGCCTTCGGCATTGCCGGCATCGGCGCCGCCCTACTCGGCGAACTCGCCGACATCAAGGGCATCGAGTTCGTCTATCACCTCTGCGCCTTCCTCCCCGCCTTCGGCATCCTGACGATGTTCCTGCCGGACATCGAGAAGCGGCGGTCGCACTAGGATCAGCGGCAGTACTGACACTTGTCGCGAAAATCCGGGTTCGACGCCCGATTTTCGCGACAGTGATGACATCCAGTCAGCGGCTTGCCTTCAAGGCCCGCTCGAAGGCGTCCGTCGTCATCTTGATCAGCTGCTGATGGATTTTCAGGCGTGAATGTCCCGTGCCGTCCGAGCAGATCGGATCGCCGACGTCCTCGGTCTCGGCAAGGTCGGCCGCCCCCGGCTTGCACTCGCCGAACATGCTGTAATGGCTCGCATCCGCGATCGTCGCATATGTCGCCTCCGGAATGGTCTTCGCTACGCCCGAGGCAAGTGCGGTCCGGGGGATATGTCCGGCCTGACCGAGATTGACGATCTCGACCGGTATCGCAATGTTCGCGAATGAATCGGGCCGCAGGACATCGACCGGTGCCGGATCGATTGCCATGGCAAACCGGATCCGCTTGTCGCTGTAATCGCGAGCGGCACGTTTCATATCAATGGCGTGAAGATCGATACCGCTCTGTCGCATCCATCCGCAAAGCGATGCATTGAGACTATCGGTGTCGCAATAGCCCGCAAGAAGAACTGGGTCGATTCGCGCGCCGGTCAGCACCAGGGCGGTATTGCCCCCCATGGAAAGCCCGAGCACACCGACACTGCTCGCTTCGACCCCTCGCTTGAACGTTGGATCATTTTCCACCGCATCCAAAGTGGCGGTGATGTCCCCGGGCCTCAGCCACAGCTTGATCGTCTCCTCGGCGGATCGATAGGCGCCACCGTTTCCCGGATGCGTGGGGGCCGCCACGATGAAGCCCGCCTTTGCCAATGGTGTTGCAATCCAGCTCATCGCTTGCGGCGTGCCGCCAAGGCCCGCGCCATGGGAGAGCAGGATCAGAGGATATTCTCCTGCCGCGATCGGCGCGTCGGCCATGGCGGACGTGCCCACGAAGAACGCACTCTCACCAAGTGTGGCGGACGTGCCACCCTTCTCCGCCGGATACCACACAGTCACCGCCAGATTGCTTCCTCGCTCCTTCGACGGAGCCGCGACCTCTCGTACGCCAACAAACTCGCTGGCAAGGGCGGGACGTTGTACCGTCAGCACTGCTGATACTGCCAGGCAGATCAAGGCGGCTCTTGTCATAAAGGGTTTCATCTCGTTCCTCTCTTGCGCTGAATCCGCGATATGCCGTCGTTCTCCGCCATCCGGTCAATGTCCGGTGGGGCACGAGATTGAGGGCCGGCTGCAACTTGCCCGAATCCGAAGCGGCCGCGACCTTGATCACGATCTAGGACGTCCATGATCGCGATTGAGGTCGCTTTGCGGATGATGTTGGCGGAATACCTAGGAGGCGGTTGCTTTCGCTTCTGCTGCCGCCGGGACGTCGCCACCCGCAAGCCGGAAAGCGCTTGGGGTCATGCCCGTGACACGCAGGAATTCGCGATTGAAGTTCGATTTGGTGCCGAAACCGGATTCCAGCATGATGCTTGTCACCGGCTCGCTGGTCGTGGCCAATCGGCGCTTGGCATCGCCGACCCGATATTCATTGACGATCTGCGAGATATTGCGGCCATGCACCCGGTTCAGTGCAGCGGAAATCTGCCGCCCTGGGATGCCTGCCCGCCGGGCAAGACGCTCCAGCGTAAGGTCCGGGTCGCGATAGAGATGCTGCTCGCACATCAGCAGATCGATGCGGCGTGCAATCGCCTGATCATCTTCAATGCTCGCCGTAGGCGGCTCTGACAAAGAGGATGACGCAGTCCCCCCGTCAGAGCCATCGGTCTCGCTTTCCGGACGGGCTCTCTCGGCGACGGTCGCGGCATATCCGGCGATGGCCAGCCAGAGCACGCTTGCCACGCTCAGAAGCGTCCGGGCCTGCCTGCCATCCCCGAATGCGAAGTCGAGCGACACGATGGCGTCGAGAATGGCCGTCACGATCAGAATGATCGCCATTGCCACGAGCGCCCTGTACGCTGTCCACTCGTCGGCAATCCGGACGGCAGACAATGCTTGCGGCCCCTGCCGCGCAATCCGCAGCAAGGCCAAGCCGTATCCGAAGTAAATGATAAAGAGCACAGCGTCGAGCGGCGCCCGCCAAAAGGCAACGAGGAGGGCTGTAACGACCGCCGGCACCAGATGCGGCAGCATGTCCGAAGACCTCATAGGGCTGTTGCGCCTTAGCTGGCCAAATGCGGCAAAGGAGAGCGCCGGCAGCCATGCGGCGATGACCGGCTGGATCAGATGCGCGGGATGCCAGCCGACATTCCAGCTCAACCCGGACATCGCCGACTGCACGGCGAAGGACGCAACGAGCAGCGGAAAGAGCCCCAGCCCGCGATCGGCCTGCCGGAGCATGCGCACCAGGATGAGGCAAAGAATCAGGCAGATGACAAATGGCAGCGGTATCGAAGGCATGGGCATCCATTAGCACGGATCATCACTCGGTCACCCCATGTGATAGCGACTGACGCGCAGAGCGCAAACCCAGCGCGGCAAGCTGTCCCGCCTCTCAATGTCCGTTGAACAGGGCCACCACGCTTCGAGGTGCTTCATCGCTGAAGAACTGTTCGAGGTTACGCGCGCTCTCTTCGGCCGCTTCGGCGCTTCGAGCGAACATCTCGGCCTCATAGGCGGCAAGCGCGCCTTCGATGTTACCCGAAGCGGTAACCAGCGCCTCCGCGAGCCGTGCGCCGTCATACATCGCCAGGTTCGCGCCTTCGCCGGCAAACGGTGACATCAGGTGCGCAGCATCGCCGAGCAACGTCACGCCTTTCACACGCGTCCATCGATGCCCGACGGGCAGCGCATGGATCGGGCGGATCACGGGATCGGCATCGCTCTTCGTGATGAGGACGGTCAGGTCCCGAGCCCACCCTTCGAACTCTTCGGTGATCTGCGCCAGGCCGGTTTTCCGGTCGCTGAAGTCGATCGCGTCGAACCAGTTCTCCGGCTTGTTCAGCGCCACATAGGCCTGCAGCGTTCCATCCGCATTTCGATGCGCCAGAATGCCCTTTCCCGGAGCAACCGCCATCAGCGTTCCACCGCCGATGAGATCTGCACTCGCCTTGTGGCGTGTATCGCCGTCGAACAAACATGTCTCGACGAAGGATGTGCCCGTATAGGTCGGCCTGGCATCGGATACGAGCGGCCGGACCTTCGACCACGCGCCATCCGCGCCGACGAGCAGATCGGAAACAACACTGGCCCCATTGGCAAAGTCGACCTTGTGCCGGCCGTCGCCGAGCGCCACTACGGACGTCACCTTGTGGCCCCACTTGATCGTTTCCGGAGGGAGAGATTCGAGCAGAATGCGCCTGAGGTCACCCCTGTCGATTTCCGGACGGCTGCCGGTCCGGCTACCCTGCAAGTCGAGCAGGATACGGCCATCCTTGTCGGCGACGCGTTTGGCATCCTCGCCGGGACGGATGAGCGTACGGAACTCATCGAAGAGGCCCGCAGACTTCAGGGCGATCTGACCGTTGTGTTCGTGCATGTCGAGCAACCCGCCCTGGAGCCTCGCGCTTGCCGAGGCCTCAGCTTCGTAGACGGTTGCTGCAATTCCGTTGATATGCAGGACCCTCGCGAGTGTGAGACCGCCGAGCCCGGCGCCGATGATTGTAATCGCATGTTCCATTATTGCGCTCCTTTGAACGCAGACAGGCGGCGTCGATCGACGCTGCCGGCTGCAATGACCTGATCTCGTCAGGCGGTTTTGTGGGAGACGCTGGCCGAGCCACGCGAGGCGTGGCTGACGTGTACGCGATGGCAAGAATGGCCAATCGTTTTTCGCGACACTTGAGACATAGTCCAGTCTGACGAGACGATCAAGCGCGACAGGCTCACAGCTCCGCGATCACGCCCGCTGTCGGATCGACCCGGATCAGGGCGTCGAAGATGTCGATCCGAGGGGCCGAGCCGTAGAACGACGCGACCATCTTGCGGTAGGCCTCGCCATGCCAATGGGCGGCATCGGCGCGCGAATGCCAGAGATAGACACCGCCACCGACGGAGCGCCCCTCATCGAGAAAATAGTATTTCCCGACGAGGTCGCTGTTCATCAGCCATTTTCCGGCCGACTGGCGCAAGAGCGTCATCGCCTCTGCCCGCGCCCCGTGCCGGGCGGCAGCTCGTAGGCGACGATCTCGACGATCATCACGCGCCCGCCATGCGCCGGAAGGCGTATTCCGCCTGCGTGACGCCGCCGTAACCATAAGCTGTCGCGCGGCAGTCGATGATGTGGATGTTGGAATGCGGATGCAGGTTGCCGATCCGCTCCGAGAGAAGCGCGAAGGCCTCGCGATGGAACACGGCTTTCTCCTCGCGCGTATTGGTCTCGTCGGTGATCGCCACTTCGAGCCGGAAGGCATTGCGGTCAAGGGCTGCGAGCGACTTTCCGACGATGAACCAGTCCTCGCGGGCCACGTGCCGGACGATGACCGTCGTGCGCTCGAGCTCCTTGCGCAATATGCGGCAGGTCAGCTCCGCAACCTCGTCTGCCAGCCGCGCAGTTTGTGACGGGTCTTTTTCACCGGATAGTGTCAGTGTGATGCCGGGCATTTGGGTCTCCTTCGCTCAAACCTCTGTCGTTCGGATGAGAAAAGCCTAGCCCCGGCCTTTTCATCTGAAAAGCGGGAATATATGGTATCATCCATCGGTTATTCTGGTGGATGATGTGGCCCGTTTCGATCTCGACCTTCTGCATGCCTTCGTGACCGTCACCGATACCGGCAGCCTGACGGCCGCCGCACCCCGGCTATGCCGATCGCAATCGGCGGTGAGCGAGCAGATTCGCAAGCTGGAGGAGACCTGCGGCACGGCGCTCTTCCTGCGCAGCAAGGCCGGCACACAGCTGACGGCGGCCGGAGAACGACTGCTCGGCCACGCCCGGCGCATCCTGGCGCTGAACGACACGGCATTCCAGGATATGAAAGGCTTGCGCCTTGCCGGCGAGGTGCGGTTTGCCATCACCGACTATTTCGAGCCGGCGACGATCGCCACGACGCTGAAGAAAATCCGGCTCACCTATCCGGATCTGCGCCTGCACGTCGCCGTCGTCAGCAGCTCGGTCATCGAGACGGCGCCAGGGGACGTCGATATCGGCCTTTTCATGCGCATTCCGGAAGCCAATTCGCCCGACGCGCCCATCGGCCGCCCCGTTCGCAGCGAAACGTTGCGATGGGTTGCCGACGAAACATTTGCCCGCCCCGGCAACGCTCCGCTGCCCGTCATCGCGCTCAGGGGCTCATGCCGCTTGCGCCAGCACGTCGTCGAACAACTGACGGCACATGAGATCGCCTTCGATCTGGCGCATTCGGCCTCCGGCATTGCCGGCGCGCAGCTGGCGCTGTCGGCAGGGCTCGGCGTCACCTGCCTCAACGCTTCCGCCGTGCCGCCCGGTGCCGTGGCTGTCGGCGAAAAATTCGGCCTGCCGGCCATGCGCGACGTCGATTTCTTCCTGACGCCGCCGAAGACCGGCGAAGCCGCCTTCGTCACCGACGTGCGCAACATTCTTGCCGAACAGCTGCAATAGGCCGTCGCCCCCCACAAAACGAAACCGCCCGGAACGAACGATCGCTCCGGGCGGTTTCGGCAAGCCTTTGGGGTCATTGATCACTCGACGCCGTCGGCCATCTCCAGCAGCTTGCGAACGATGTCGGTGGCGGCTGCCGGATCCTTTTCCAGCTTGCGGGCGACGACTTCGCGGAGGTTCATCATCGCCGCCTCGACGCTCTTCGGCAGGTCCGGGCCGCCGCGCATCTCGTCGCGCCACTTGCGCATGCGGCTCGCCTTCTCGCCGATCGCCTTCAGCCGCTCGAACAGCATGGTGGCGAGCGCCCGGTTCTCCTCGAGATAGGCCCGGCCCTCTTCGGTGATGGCATAGCGCTTCTTGGAACCTTCCGACTCGGTGATCGCGGCATAGCCGGCCTCCTCGAGGAAGGTCAGCGTCGGGTAGATGACGCCCGGGCTCGGCGCGTAGGCCTCGGCACTCAGTTCCTCGATCTGCTTGATGATCTCGTAGCCGTGGCGCGGCTCGTCCTCGATCAGCATCAGCACCAGTGTGCGAATGTCGCCCTGGCCGAGGAAACGACCGCCGCGCGGTCCGTCGCCATCGTCACCGAAGCCGCGGCCGCCGCGGCTGCCGCCCATGAAGCCGCGGCCGAAAGGCCCGCCCTTGGCGGCCAGCATGGCGATGAACTCTTCACGGTGCCGGCGATGGCGACCGTGTCCGCAATGGCCTTCGCCGTTTTCATGGCCCCTGTCGTGGTCCTTGTCATGCATGTGCTTGAACATGATTTTTCCTTCAAGATATGTTTTCGATATATCGTAAATAATCCCATCTCACCCCGCCTGCAAGATGTTCGATATATCTAAAACCTATCTTTTTATATCTGGTTCGCCCAAGCCATTGAAAAATCAGGCAACAAAAAAGGGCCAGCCGGATGGGAGACGGCTGACCCAGTGTCGTCATCGACGATTTTCCAGCGGGCCTGCGCCCGTCTTTCTTATGCAGCCTTGATGGCGGCGTCCGGCTGCACCAGATCGTAGCCGAGCGCTTCGGCGACGGCCTTGTTGGTGATGCGGCCCTTGTGGACGTTGAGGCCGTTCCGCAGATGCTTGTCCTCGGTGATGGCGGCAAGGCCGCGATCAGCCAGCGCCAGGCCGTAGTGCAGCGTGGCGTTGTTCAGCGCGTGGGCCGACGTCACCGGCACGGCGCCCGGCATGTTGGCGACGCAGTAATGCACCACGCCGTCGACCTCGTAGGTCGGGTCGGAGTGGGTGGTGGCATGCGAGGTCTCGAAGCATCCACCCTGGTCGATGGCGACGTCGACGATGACCGCGCCCTTCTTCATGCCGGAGAGCATTTCGCGGGTGACGAGCTTCGGCGCGGCGGCACCGGGGATCAGCACGGCGCCGATGACGAGATCGGCGGCGAAGACTTCCTCTTCCAGCGCATCGATGGTCGAATAGCGCGTGTGGATGCGGCCGTTGAAGATGTCATCGAGCTGGCGCAGGCGCGGGATCGAGCGGTCGAGGATCGTCACGTCGGCGCCGAGACCAACGGCCATCTTGGCGGCATGGAGACCGACGACGCCGCCGCCGATGACGGTGACTTTCGCCGGCAGCACCCCGGGCACGCCGCCGAGCAGGATGCCGAGGCCGCCATTGGCCTTCTGCAGCGAGGTGGCGCCGGCCTGGATTGCCAGCCGGCCGGCGACTTCCGACATCGGTGCCAGCAGCGGCAGGCCGCCGCGCTCGTCGGTCACGGTCTCATAGGCGATGGCGGTGACGCCGGATTCGAGAAGACCCTTCGTCTGCTCCGGATCGGGCGCAAGGTGCAGATAGGTGTAGAGCAGCTGGCCTTCGCGCAGCTGCGCCCATTCGGACGGCTGCGGCTCCTTGACCTTGACGATCATGTCGGCCTTTTCAAAAATGTCCCTGGCGCTGGCGGCGATCTTCGCGCCGGCCGCCATATAGGCCGCGTCGTCCGCGCCGATGCCGGCCCCGGCCTTCGTCTCGACGATCACCTGGTGGCCATGGGCCACATATTCGCGCACGGCGCCCGGCGTCAGGCCGACGCGGTACTCGTGGTTCTTGATTTCTTTGGGACAGCCTACGATCATCTTGGTTCCTCTCTTTCGCCGGTCTTGCGCCGGCGTCCTTGTCAGATGCGGCGAGTGAACCATTCCGGCCGGGCAATGTCCTTGCAAAGTCCTATTGCCGCAAACACATTTTTCGACGAAAATTGCGTGGAAGCGAGAGAAATCGAAGAGTGTGCGAATGAGCGACCTGGATACCGTCGATGTTTCGATCCTGCGCGTCCTGCAGAAGGAGGGGCGGATCACCAATGCCGAGCTTGCGGAGCGCATCGGCCTGTCTGCCTCCGCCTGTTCGCGGCGCCTCGACATCCTGGAAAAGTCGGGCGTGATCTCCGGATATCACGCCCGCCTGTCGCACAAGGCGCTCGACTACAAGATGATGGTGATCGTCCACATCTCGCTTTCCGGACAGTTCGCCAAGACGCTGTCCGAGTTCGAGGCCGCCGTCAAACGCTGTCCCAACGTGCTCGTCTGCTACCTGATGTCGGGCGAGTACGACTACATCCTGCGGGTGGCGGCCAAGGATCTCGAAGACTACGAGCGCATCCACCGCGACTGGCTCTCCGCCCTGCCCCACGTCGTCAAGATCAACTCGTCCTTTGCGCTCAGAGAGATCATCGAGCGGCCGAACGTGGGGCTGTGAGGGCCAGTTTATGAATTCGGGTCGACCTTCAACTGCAGATCGTAAGGCAGGACCGCCCTGTTGCCGAATGTATTCAGAAGGTCATTTTCGAAGCTTCGCGTCTTGCCGACAAAGATGGCTCCGTCCGCCTTGTCTTGAGCGGACAGCGCCGACTGGACATCAAACTGGCCGGCATTCGTCCCCTCGATGCCGCTGATGGTTGCGGTGCCACTGTCGTCGGGCACGGGAACTTCCACAAGCGCGCCCTTGTCGCCTAGCGGATAATCGGCGATCGCCTTTCCGCTGGCATCGAAAAACTCGATCGTGCAGCTAGAGCAGTCGCCTTGAATTTCTTGGATCTGGAACTTCAACACCTGATCCTTGAGCAGGCTACCGTCGTTCACCGAGACTCCCGCGCCACCCGACACGCCTGTCCCCACGTCCTCGGCATATGCTGCGGTGAAGATGCGGAATGGAACAGCGCGCTCGCGGAATTCGAGCTCCGATGTGACCATAGTGTCTTTCACGACGCCGACATTGGGCACCTGGTCCGTTGAGGCACTCGCCGGCACGTTGGCAATCAATGTCGTAATCAGCGCCGGCGCGCTTATGCCATTGATAAAGGCCGTCTTGGCATCAGCCGGCGTCGCGACATACAAGGCGGTAACGACACCCACTAAAACGAGAAGCAGCCCCAGGGCGATCTTCGGCCCAAAGATAGCCACGAAGCTGGAGGAGCTTGCGAAAGCCGCGACCAGCCACGCGCCGCCCTCCGGTCCGGTAAATCCCGACAAAGCCCCAACCACAGATGGAGCCAACGCACCGCAAATACTCGCACAGATAATACAGTCCCTGAAATTGAAAGGCATCACCACCCCCTATACTGGCGCACCGAACTAAATTAACTATAGCGTGTATTTTATAATTTACAACAACCTATGATAAAGCAAAAAATGACCCCACCAGATTTGCTGGTGCACCGAAACTTGCAGGCCGACGAATAGGATCAAGCACTCGCGATATCGGTCGTAGACCGATGCTTCTCACGCTCTTCGGCATCCGCTCGCAGGCATCCTTGACCTCGTTTTGCGGACCAACTCGAGATCGGCGGTGACGCCGTATTCGGCGAGGACGCCCGATCTCACCGAATGGCCGGGTTTCCTCCTCGAATCCGGTCGGGACGCACCGAAAATCAAGCGAGCATCGCCCTGCCCCAGCTCTTTCCCCTGCGACGAATTATTTTACCAAAGGGACAATTTTTCGTCTGGCCATCCCAAACCGTCGCTGTCATCATCCCGCCATCAATTCAGACGTATCGACAACCGCACCGGGAGGGCTCGGCGCCCGACCAAACGTCATCGAACTCGACTTCGGGAGACAGACAATGCCCCACCTCCTCTCCTCCACCGCGCTCACCCGCCGCTCGCTGCTCGGAGGCCTTGCCGCCGGTTCGGCCCTCATCATGCTGCATCCGTTTGCCGCGCATGCCGCCGCCAACCAGGCGCATCTGCGCATCATGGAGACGACCGACATCCATGTGAACCTGCTGCCCTACGACTATTATGCCGACAAGCCGAACGACACGATGGGTCTTGCCCGCACCGCCTCGATCATCGACGGGATCCGTGCCGAGGCCGGCAATTCGATGCTGATCGACAATGGCGACCTGTTGCAGGGCAATCCCATGGGCGACTTCATGGCCTACAAGAAGGGTATCAAGGCCGGCGACATGCATCCGGTGATGAAGGCCATGAACATGCTCGGCTATGATTGCGGCACGCTCGGCAATCACGAGTTCAATTACGGCCTCGATTTCATGTTCAACGTCTTGAACGGCGCCAATTTCCCGATCGTCTGCGCCAACCTGACCAAGGGCCAGCTGGCGTCCGACCCGAAGGACGATGACCTGTTCTTCAAGCCCTATGTCATCCTTGAAAAGCAGATCAAGGACGGCTCCGGCGAGATGAGCCCGGTCAAGGTCGGCTTCATCGGCTTCGTGCCGCCGCAGATCATGGTTTGGGACGCCAAGAACCTCGAAGGCAAGGCGCAGACCCGCGACATCGTCGAGGCGGCCAAGGCCTGGGTGCCGGCCATGCGCGAGGAAGGCGCCGATATCGTGATTGCCCTCTCCCACTCCGGCATCGATGCGACCGGCCCCGGCGAGCGCATGGAAAACGCCTCGCTCTATGTCGCCGGCGTCGACGGCATCGACGCGGTCTTTACCGGCCACCAGCATCTCGTCTTCCCCGGACCGAAGACCTGGGACGGCATGGCCGGCGTCGATCCGGTGCGCGGCACGCTGCAGGGCAAGCCCGCCGTCATGGGCGGCTTCTGGGGCTCGCATATGGGCCTCATCGACCTGCTTCTCGAAAAGGACGGCAAGACCTGGAAGGTCGTCGACTTCACCACCGAGGCGCGGCCGATCTACCACCGCACCGAAGACCGGAAGATCGTCGCCGACGTCAAGAGCGACGAACGCATCGTTGACGCGGTGAAAAAGGAGCATGAGGAAACGCTCGCCTATGTCCGCACCCCGGTCGGCAAGACGTCGGCGCCGCTCTACTCCTACTTCGCGCTGGTCGCCGACGATCCGTCGGTGCAGATCGTCTCGATCGCCCAGACTTGGTACATCAAGGACATGCTGAAGGACACGGAATACAAGGACTATCCGGTGCTCTCGGCGGCAGCCCCGTTCAAGGCCGGCGGCCGCGGCGGCGCGGACTACTACACCGATGTCCCTGCCGGCGACATCGCCATCAAGAACGTCGCCGACCTCTATCTCTATCCGAACACCGTGCGCGCCGTGCTGATCACCGGCGCGGAGGTCAAGAACTGGCTGGAAATGTCGGCCGGCATGTTCAACCAGGTCGAACCGGGTGCGAAAGACGCGCCGCTGCTCAACCCGGATTTCCCGTCCTACAATTTCGACGTCATCGACGGTGTTACCTACCAGATCGACCTGTCGCAGCCGGCGATGTTCGACAAGGACGGCAAGAAGGTGTCAGACGGTGCCGGCCGCATCGTCGACCTCAAGTTCGACGGCAAGCCGATCGATCCGGACAAGAAGTTCGTCGTCGCCACCAACAATTACCGTGCCGGCGGCGGCGGCAATTTCCCGGACATCAACGACAGCAAGGTCATCTTCGTCGGTCCGGACACCAACCGCGACGTGGTCGTGCGCTACATCATAGAACAGGGCACCATCAACCCGTCGGCGGACGACAACTGGTCGTTCAAGCCGATGGACGGCACCACCGCCGTCTTCGACACCGGTCCGAAGGGCCGCCAGTATGCGGCCTCGGTCAAGAGCGCCAGGATCGAGGATGCCGGCGACGGCGCCGACGGTTTCGCCAGGTTCCGCCTGGTGCTCTGACTACGACCGTCCGGCCCTGTCCAATGCCGCTGCGGATTACTCCGCGGCGGCTTTGGGGGGCAGAAGGCCCAGGGCCTCGTGCATGTCGGACGGGCATTTGCCGAGGAACTGCCGGAATTGCTCCATCATCCAGCGCGCTGCGGGTCCCGGCGGGCTTGCGGACCGCCACATCGCGAAGATCGGGAAATTGGACGTCTCGAACATGTCCATCTGCAGCCGCACCAGCCGCCCATCGCGAATATCCTTCTCGACGATCGCGCCCGGCATGCCGCCCCAGCCGAGCCCGGCACGCAGCAGCGTATGCTTGGTCATCATGTCGCCCACCCGCCAGGTGCGCATGGAAAAGACGTTGAAGTCGCGTCCGCGCGTCTGGCCGGTCGAGTCGGAGACGACGATCTGCACCTCGTCGCGGACGTCGGCGACCAGCAGCGGGCGGTTGAGTTTCGCCAGCGGATGGTCGGCCGCCGCCACCGGCAGCATATAGGATTGGCTCAGCCGTTCGACGATGATCCCGTCCTCGACCTTCATCACCGCCCCGCCGATGCCGAGATGCGCGTTGCCGGTCTCGATCATGTCGCTGACCATGAAGCCGGATCCCCAGTTGACGTTCAGCTGCACCGTTGGAAATGTCTTCTGGAACGCAGTAAGGATCGCCACCAGGGCCTGCTCCGGCACCATGACGCTGACGGCGAGCTTCAGTTCGCCCTCGAGGCCTTCCCGCAGGACGGCGGCCCGGCCGCGCAAGGCGTCAAGCTGCGCCGCCATCCGCCGCGCATCCTCCAGCACCGCCTTGCCGGCCTCCGTCAGCACCGGCTGGCGCGAACCGCTGCGGTCGAAGAGATCGAGCTGCAGCTGGTCTTCCAGATTGGAGATCGCATAGCTGACGACCGACTGGGCCTTGTTCAGCTGGCGCGCCGCGGCGGAAAAGGAGCCCGTGTCGGCAATGGCGATCAGCACCTGGAGCTGATCGAGCGTCGGATTTGGCTGCATGGGTACCCATCCAATAATTCGATGATATCAATCCATATTATCATGGTTTTATATATTAATCATCTGACTTATCTAATTCATCAAGACAGCCGGGGGGACAACGCTCGGCCATTGATTTCAATGACGAAAGGTACAGAAATGTCCAATATTTTGCTTGTTACATCCAGCCCGCGCGGTTCCGAGTCGCTCTCCAGCAAGGTCGCCACCGAACTCGCCGAAAAGCTTGCCGCCAAGGCTGCCAACAACGGCATCATTCACCGCGATCTCGGCTCCGAGCCTGTGCCGCACCTCGACACCATTTCGACCAATGCGATCCGCAAGGCGCCGGCCGACCGTAGCGCCGATGAAGCCGCTGCCGCCGACTACTCCGACAAGCTGGTTGCCGAATTGCTGGCCGCCGACACGGTCATCCTCGCCACCGGCCTGATCAACTTCAACATCTACTCGACGCTAAAGTCCTGGATCGACAACGTTGCCCGCGCCGGCCACACCTTCAAGTACACCGAGACCGGCCCACAGGGTCTTGTCACCGGCAAGAAGGTCTACATCGTGCTGTCCTCCGGCGGTGTCTATTCCGAAGGCCCGGCAGCCCCGATGAACCACGCCATCCCCTACCTGAAGACGGTTCTCGGCTTCCTCGGGATGACCGACGTCGAAGTCATCTATGTCGAAGGCCTCGCCTTCGGACCGGAAGCGGCGGAAAAGGCGATCGCAGACGCGCAGGCCAAGGTCCAGCAGTTTTCTGAAGCAGCCTGATTTTCAAGCGTAAGTTCACTATAGATCTTTTCAACAATTCATAATGACAGGGCGCGGCCTCATTGGAGACCGCGCCCTTTTTACGTCCAACGTTTCGAAACGGCACCTGCCCGAGGGGCCTTACGTGGCCGCCGTCAGGCGGGCCTGGATATCGGAGCGACGTCATTGCGACCGGAGACATGCGGCCTCTCCTGCCGGACGCTCGTGATGATCTGGTTCATGATGGCGGGCTCGATCTCGGTCTGCAGCTCGTCGGCAGGCTTCGCCCGCCCGAGGAGAAAGCCCTGCAGCTGATCACATCCCGACAGCGACAGGAACACCGCCTGGTCCACCGTCTCGACACCCTCGGCGACGACGCGCATGCCGAGCCCGGAGCCGAGCGCGATGATCGTGCGGATGATCAGCGTCGCGTTTTCGGATACGGTGAGATTCTTGACGAATTCACGGTCGATCTTGATCGTGTCGAACGGATAGCGGCTGAGATAGCCGAGCGAGGAATAACCGGTGCCGAAGTCGTCGAGTGCGATCGAGAAGCCCTTGGCCTTCAGTGCCTTCAGCAGATGCAGCGCCCGCTTGTCGTCTTCGATCAGCGTGCTTTCGGTGATTTCGAGCTCGATCTGCTCGGGGTTTACCCCGTTCGCCTCGACGATCTCGATCAGCCGCGGCAGGAAATCCACCTGACGAAACTGGATGGGGCTGACATTGATCGAGATGTGGCGGTTGCCGAGATGGGACTTGACGATCCGGCAGGCTTCCTCGATCACCCATTCGCCGATCTGCACGATCTTGCCCGAGACCTCCGCGACCGGAACGAAATCCACCGGGCTGATGGCGCCCTTTTCCGGATGCGTCCAGCGCAGCAGCGCCTCGTAGCTGACAATCTTGGCGGTGGCGGAATCGACACGCGGCTGCAGGTGCAGTTCAAACTGGTTGCGGTCGATCGCAGTCACGAGGTCGGCCTCGAGCTGCCGGCGCTTTTCGGTGAGCTCGCTCATGCCGGGCCGGTACATGTGCCAGATGTTTCTGCCGGACTCCTTGGAATGGTAGAGCGCGATGTCGGCGCGGGCGACCAGAAGCTCCGGATCCAGGCCGTGCTCGGGGCTGAGGCTGATGCCGACGCTGGCGCCGACCTGCACCTCCAGCCCTTCGCGGATCTGGATCGGCCGTGACAGTTCGCGGACAATGCGCATGCCTAGATCGGTCATCTGGTTCTGGAACGTCACGCCCGTGACGATCACGGCAAATTCGTCGCCGCCGAGGCGGGCGACCATGCTGCCCTGACCCGACACCTGCTTCAATCGCCGCGCCGCTTCGCGGATGACCTCGTCGCCGGCCGGATGCCCGTGGATATCGTTGACCAGCTTGAACCGGTCGAGGTCGATCAGCAGCAGCGCCACCTGCTCGCTTTCAAGCACCGTTTCGACGGCCTTCGCGAGCTGCTGATTGAACAGGCTGCGATTTGCAAGCCCGGTCAGCGGATCGTGCTGGGCAAGATGGATGATGTTCTTCTCCGCCGCCTTGCGCTCGCGCAGGTCGACGATGCAGCCGATCCGAACCGTCTCGCCCTTGTACCGGATCATTCGGCCGCGCGCCGCGACCGGTATGCGCTCGCCGGAGGTATGCAGCAGGTGGTACTCGTATTCCTCGGTGCTTTCGGCGTCGAGAACCGCCCTCACCCGCTCGCGGTCCTCCGGCGCGATGAGCTCGTATACCGAGCAATTGATCAGCGTCTCCATCGGCCTGCCGGCCAGGGTGACGAGCTGGTCGTTGCCATCGACGATGATACCGTCGCGGATCATGACGATGGCCTCGAATGTCGCATTTGACAGTGCGGAGACGCGCTCGGCCTCTTCCGTCTGGCTCTTCATCTTTTCAAGCTGTGCCCGCTCGCGCTCCTCGTCCTCGAGGTTGTCCATCAGGCGGTTGAAGAGGTCGGTCAGTTTCTCCGCTTCGTCGCCGGCGACGACCGGCAGACGCTTGTTGAAATCCTTAGCGCCGCCCAGAAGACCGCCGAGCGCATCCTCGACATGGCCGACGCCGAGCCGGGTTCCGTGCTCGGCGACGTTCAGGCCCATCTCCTCCTGTTCGGCCGACACGCGGATCGGCGTCAGCTTGTTCAGAAGCCAGAAGAAGGCGAAGCCGGTGCAGAAGGTCCAGTAGAAATTCAGCAGCGAACCGAATGTCTGGATATAGAGCTGCCCCAGGGCACTTCCCGCCGGCAGCACGTGTGCCGGCGCCAGCACCGCAAGACCGAGTGTGCCGACCACGCCGCCGAAGGCATGCACGCCGATTGCGCCGACCGCATCGTCCACCTTCCACTGGCGTTCGACCCAGATATTGCCGTAGACGGCGGCAAGGCTTCCGGCAGCGCCGATCAGCAAGGCGCCGCCCGGCCCGAGCACGTGACAGCCGGCGGTCACGGCGACAAGGCCGCCCAGGAGGCCGGACAGGGACTTTTCCGGATAGATCAGGCCATCCTGGAAATAGCCGACGCAATAGCCGACGCAGGCCCCCATGCCGCCGGCCAGCACGGTGTTGAGGATGATGCGGGCGATATCCGGCACCGCCTTGAGCGTCGAACCGCCATTGAAGCCGATCCAGCCGATATAGAGCAGCAGCGCGCCGGTCGTCGCCAGCACCGGCGAATGACCGGTGATGCGGACCGGGTTGCCGCGGGCGTCGAAGCGTCCGATGCGCGGACCGATGACGATGCAGGCCGCGAGCGACACCCAGCCCCCGGTCGCATGCACGACGGTCGAACCGGCAAAATCGATGAAACCGAGATTGGCGAGGTAAGCCGACGGGTTTTCGAACAGCGCAGCGCCCCAGGCCCAATGCACAAAGACCGGATAGATGAGGCCCGACAGGACCAGCGACCCCATCACATAGACCCAGAGCCGCATGCGCTCGGCGACAGCACCGGAAACGATGGTCGCCGCCGTGCCGCAGAACATCACCTGGAAGACGAAGAAGCCCGCCTGCCATGAATCCAGCTTCTCGAGGAAATAGAAGTCCGGATCCCAGCCCACAACGAAGCCGTTGTCATGGCCGAAGCCCATCATGAAGCCGATCGCTGCGAAAGCGACGACGCCGAAGACGAAATCGAGGAGGTTCTTCTGTGCGACGTTGACGGAGTTCTTCGAGCGCACCAAACCGGCTTCGAGCAGCAGGAAGCCGACCTGCATCATCATGACGAGCGCGCCCGCCAGAAGCATCCAGCTCAAATCCAGACCGAGCGTGATGTCCCTGGCCGCTTCGGCAGCCTTCGCATCGTGGCCGGTCAGGGCCAACGCAAAACCGGTTAAAATTGCTCCAGTCACACCAAAGCGCATTGAAATGGATTCATCCGAAAACACTAAAGTTTTACGGATGCTAAGTCCCAAGCGTTAACATTGCGTGTGCAGCGCACTGCAACCAGCGCACGACTGATGACTGCCCGGCCCGCTATCGGTCCGCCTGCATCATGCTTCAGAGCAAATCAAGGAGTTGACGTATCAGACGGGGCGCGAGCCTTCGGCATCGGCAAACAGATGCTTGCCATTCTGGTCGATGATCTGCCGACCCTTGCGCAAGGTGAACTCGATCGCCTCGTCGGACGACGAGAACAGGTCGGCGCGGATGAAGGAACGCACCAGCGTGCCGCCGTCCCCGCGCTTCTCGATCCGTCCGGCCAGGCGGTACTGGCCGCCTTCCTTGATCGGTTCGGCGAATATCATAAGACCTTGATATTCCTCCGACTGTGTCGCGGACGGCGCTGCCGCCCCCTTGTCGCCGGAGGAAAAGATGGAGGCAATCTTTGAAAATATAGAGCTCATAACCGGGGTCTATCACGATTTGACGAGGAGGCAAAGGCAGCGGATGCAACCGCGGTAAACCTAACCTTACGGAATGACGTTGAGTCACTCAGATGATCAGGTTGGCGAGGATTTCGTTGTCGGTGATGTCCTCATATCCCATTCCGGCCGCGTCGAAATTGGCCCTCAGCCGATCGAAGTTCTCCGGCTTCGCCGTCTCGATGCCGATCAGGATCGAGCCGAAATTGCGCGCCGATTTCTTCAGATATTCGAAGCGCGAGATGTCGTCTTCCGGCCCGAGCAGGTTGAGGAAGTCGCGCAGCGCGCCGGGACGCTGGGCGAGCCGCAGGATGAAGTACTTCTTCACGCCCGCATGGCGCATCGCCCTTTCCTTGACGTCCGGCAGCCGTTCGAAATCGAAATTGCCGCCCGAGACGACGGCAACGACCGTCTTGCCCGCCAGCCTTTCCGGACCCAACTGGGCAAGTGCGGCAATCGACATGGCGCCCGCCGGCTCCAGCACCACGCCCTCGACGTTCAGCATCGCCGTCATCGTCACGCAGATTGCGTTTTCCGGCAGCAGCATCACCTGCTCGGACGGAAACCCCTTGAGCATGGAAAAGTTCAGGTCGCCGATCCGCGCCACCGCCGCGCCGTCGACGAAATTGTCGACCTTCGGCAGGGTGACGATCTCGCCGGCTTCCAGGCTCTTCTTCAGGCTCGGCGCGCCGGCTGGTTCCACGAACAGGAAGTTCTCGCGCTTCACCACGCCGTCGAGATAGCCGGTGATCCCCGCCGACAGGCCGCCGCCACCGACCGGAAGGATCATCAGGTCCGGCACCGTGCCCTCCGGCAACTGTTCCATGATTTCGGCTGCAACGGTTGCCTGCCCCTCGACGATATCGGGGTGATCGAAGGGCGGCACCATGATCGCGCCGGTCTCGGCGACATGATCCTGAGCTGCCTTGTAGCACTGGTCGAAGAAGTCGCCGAACAGGCGGATGGTGATGAACTCGCCGCCGAACATGCGCGTCTTGTCGATCTTCTGCTGCGGTGTCGTCACCGGCATGAAGACGACGCCCGGCACCTGGAAATGCCGGCAGACGAAGGCAAAGCCTTGCGCATGATTGCCGGCGGACGCGCAGACGAAGGTACGGTTGGACCCGCCGGCGGCGATCGCCTTGCGGAAGAAATTGAAGGCGCCGCGAATCTTGTAGGAGCGCACCGGCGAGAGGTCCTCCCGCTTCAGCCACACCCTGGCGCCGTAGAGCCCGCTCAGGTGCTCGTTGAGTTGCAGTGGTGTCGCGGGAAACACCGAGCGCATGGCGTCGGCAGCGTTATCAACATCCTGGGTGGCAAAGGTCTTGGTCATCAATACGGGGCTCATTGAGTTTAACGGTCGTACCCGCTATGACATATGGCGAAAGCGGTGACAAAAGTTTCTTTGCCGCCAGTCTTGTCTGCGAAAGCCGGGATGCCACCGCATTGAATGTCAATCTGATACGCTCCGCGATCCACATTGCTGCGATCTGTGGCCTCTATCTCGCAACGGTCATGTTCATTCCCGCCATGGTCGATCTCTATTTCGGCCATCCGGACTGGCGCATCTTCGCCATGTGCGGCTTCATGACCTTCGGCTTCTCGCTGGCGGCCGCCATGGCGACGCGCGGCAATTCCACCCCGTTCAACAAGCGTTTCGGCTTCCTGCTGGTCAACATCCTTTGGGCGACCTTCTCGCTGACCGGCGCCATTCCGCTCTATTTCTCGGCGGCGAAGCTCACCTTTGCGCAGGCGCTGTTCGAATCGGTCTCGGCGATCACGACGACCGGGTCGACCGTCATCGTCGGGCTCGACAACATGCCGCCCGGCCTCCTGCTCTGGCGCTCGCTCCTGCAATGGCTCGGCGGGGTCGGCATCGTCGCGCTCGGCCTGTTCGTGCTGCCTTACCTGCGCGTCGGCGGCATGTCCTTCTTCAAGATGGAATCGTCGGACACCAACGACAAGCCGTTCGCCCGCATCGCCAGCTTCACCCGCGCCTTCGTCGGCGTCTATGTCGGCATCACCATCGTCTGCGCGATCACCTACGACGTTCTGGGCATGGGCCATTTCGATGCGCTGAACCACGCCATGTCGACGGTGGCGACCGGCGGCTTCTCCACCCATGACGCCTCGCTTGGCTTCTTCCGCAACCCGGCGCTGCTCTGGGCCTCGACCTTCTTCATGATGGTCTGCTCGCTACCGTTCTCGATCCTGATCCTGTTCATCGTGCGCGGTCGGCTCGATTCGCTGCGCGATCCGCAGATCCTCGTCTTCCTCGGCTATGTCTCCGCCTTCGCGGTGGCGGTGGCGATCTACCACCATTTCCAGTCGGACGTGCCGTTCTCGCGCTCGCTCACGCATTCCTTCTTCAACTTCGCGTCGATCTTCTCGACCACGGGCTATGCGAGCGAGGACTATTCGCTGTGGGGACCCTTCGCGATCATGGCGGCCTTCATCGCCACCTTCGTCGGCGGCTGCTCGGGGTCGACCGCCGGCGGCATCAAGGCCTACCGCTTCACCATCCTCTTCAACCTCCTGCGCACGGGACTGAAGAAGCTCCTCTATCCGAACGCCATCTATTCGGTGCGCTACGGCCGCAATATCGTCGAAGCCGACACCCAGCGCGCCGTCTTCCTGTTCTTCTTCCTCTATATGCTGCTCTGGGCCTTCGGCAGCCTCGTGCTCGGCGCCATGGGCTTCGACCTCGTGACCTCCGTCTCGGCGGTCATCACGGCGCTCTCGAATGTCGGCCCGGGCCTAGGCGACATCGTCGGCCCGGCCGGCAACTTCTCCACCTTCGCCGACCCGCCGCTCTACCTGCTGTCGCTGATGATGCTGCTGGGGCGCCTGGAAATCCTCACCGTCCTCGTCCTCCTGATGCCGATGTTCTGGAAGAACTAGGCTCGGGAGCAATTGATCTGGCGGACTGCAGCCCTGCTGCGAACCCGCGTCAAGCGATCAGGAGTATTTCATCATGACCCCGATCACGCCCGGCTCCTGTCTGTGCGGCACCGTCAGGTTCCAGATCTCGGGTAGCTTCGAAAGCTTCTTTCTCTGCCATTGCAAGCGCTGTCAGAAGGACACGGGCTCGGCGCACGCGGCCAACCTGTTCTCATCGACAGCAACGCTGACCTGGCTGTCCGGCAACGACAGCATCCAGACCTACCGGGTCCCGGAAACCCGACACGAGAAAAGCTTCTGCAAAGAATGCGGGTCCGCCCTTCCGGGCGTTCAACTGGACGGCGCCTTGCTGGTGGTCCCTGCCGGGAGCATCGACGGCGCGATCGCCATCCGCCCGAATGCGCACATCTGCTGTGCCAGCCGGGCGGAATGGGACGCGGATCTGGAGACCATCCCGAAAGTGGATGGCCTTCCCGGCTAGGTTCCATACCACCGGGATGACTGGCCGGCGCCCTTGCGGATACCGGCCGGTCTCAGCCTCCCTACAACGCACTCTTCGGATGCGGGCTGTCCTCGTAGGCGCCCCAGACGGACTGGTCGAAGTTGATGGTCGCCCCCGTCATCAGGCCGGATTCCGCCGAGGCGAGATAGGCGGCGGCGCGCGCCACTTCGGCCGGGTCAACTAGCCGACCGAAAGGCTGGCGGGCAGCCGCCTCCTCCAGCCAGTTCTCCGGCGCGCCGTGATGCTCGCGCTGGATACGGTCCTCGCCGTCGCTCGACATCCAGCCGATGTTGAGCGCATTCACCCGGATACGGTTCTTCAACAGCGCGAAGGCGGTGTTGCGCGTCAGCGTGTCGACCGCCCCCTTCGAGGCGCAATAGGCGGCGATGAAGGGCTGTCCGGCCATGGACGACATCGACGAGATGTTGACGATCGCCCCTTCCGTGCCGGTTTCCCGCATCGCCTTGATCGTCTCCTGCATCAGGAAGAAGGGTGCCCGAACATTGATCGCGAAGATCCGGTCGAAGAGCACCGGATCGGTGTCGAGGATCGTGCCGCGGTCGGTGATCGCCGCGACATTGACCAGCACGTCGATGACGCCGAACGCCTCGCGCGCCGCCGCGATCACCTTGCGGCAATCCTCGACCTCGGCGAGATCGGCGGCGACGAAGTGCACCGGCACGCCATAGCGCTCCGAAATTTCGCGGGACTTCACCTCGCCCTTGTCGACCGAGCGGCCGCAGATCGTGATCCCGGCCGCGCCGCGTTCGGCAAAAAGCCTCGCGACTTCCGCGCCAAGCCCCTGCGTGCCGCCGGTGACGACGGCATGTTTTCCATCCAGTCTGCCCATGTCCTGCCTCATGCCTCCCGCCGCGCGGCGTGGCCGGCGATCAGCTCGCTGAACGCTGCCGGCGCCATGCCGCTTTCCAGCGCCTCCGTCATGATCGCAGCTTGTGTCTTCGGCGCCAGCCCGCCGAGCGGCGGATCGCTGTCGAGATTGGTCGGGAAGGCATAGCCCTCGGCGCTGGCGGCAATGGCATTGACCGCCTCCCCTTTGCTCAGCGTGCCGGCTTTCAACGCGGCCAGCAGATGCGGATAGAGGGTCTCAACCATCCGCGTGCGGTTGACGCTTTCCATCGCCCGGCCGAAGGCGGACGAGACCTGCAGCAGGTTCGCCATGCGGTAGATGTCGGTCGAGACATTGTTGCCCGCCCCATGCATCAGCGCCGGGTTGAAGAACACGGCGTCGCCCTTGGCAAGCGGCAGCTGCACGTGGTTCTCCTGGAAATAGGCCTGGAATTCCGGCCGGCCGAAGGCGAGATAGCCTTCGAAGAAGGTCTGCGAATAGGGCAGGAACAGCGTCGGCCCGCTTTCGAGCGGCATGTCGCAATGGGCGACCGCGCCCTGCAGCGTCAGGAGCGGCGAAATGCCGTGGATGTGGCCCGGATAGGCCTGCATCTGCGCCGGCGACATGAAGCCCAGGTGATAGTCGCGATGCGGCTTCTGCGCCGTGCCGCCGGGATTGACCCGGTTCATCTGCGCCGTCATCTGGTAGCCCTTGCCGAGCCAGGCTTCGGATGCCATCGCGATCGCCTCGGAGGCGTAGTAGCGAGTAAAATTCTCCGGATCGGCGAGACAGTGCTTTTCCAGCGAATTCCAGATGCGGTCGTTGGCGCCCGGCTTGGCGAAATGGTCGGCCGCGACCTTGCCCTTCTCGCGCTCCTCCAGAACGATCGCATTGAAGACTTCGGTTGCCCGGTCGACGACGGCCGCGTCCGGCAGCGCATTCTTGATGGCGATGACGCCGGGGCCGGTCGCAAACGCCTCGACCCATTCGGCCATCAGCTCGCGGCGGCCCTCGGCGTCGCGTGCCACATCGCGCACCCGCTCGCCGTCATAGATCAGCACGTTCTTCTCGACCGCCGCGGCATAGGGCCATTCGGCGATATCCGTCGCCCTCATCACCTCGGCCTTGAAGCTCTCGAAGCTGCCGCTGTCGGCTGCAAGCCACACCTTGTTGCGCCGCCGGCTGACGACTGTTTGCGCGTCCATGACGTTATCCTCCCATTATTGACATAAGTCAGCTTGATCCTAGCGGAGGCCAGCTCTAATCATAGGCGGAAAACACCTCAAAAACACCTCATATCGTTCCATGAAACCGCCCTACCCCTTGAAGGACATCGCATTCCAGGCGGGCCTCAGCCTCGCCACCGTCGACCGCGTGCTGCACGGCCGGCCGGGCGTGCGCACTGTCACCCGGCGGCAGGTCGAGGCGGCCATTGCCGAACTGGAGCGCCAGTACGCTACCGCCGGCCTCGCCGGTCGCCGCTTCGTCATCGATATCGTCATGGAAACCCCGACGCGCTTTTCAAACGCCGTGCGCGCCGCCTTCGAGGCGGAGCTGCCGGGCATGCGGCCGGCCTCGTTCTCCGCCCGTTTCCACGTGGCCGAGACGATGAGCGAGCACGATCTGGTCTCGGTGCTGTCTGGCATCCGCCGTCGCGGCAGCCACGGCGTTATCCTGAAGGTTCCGTCGACGCCAGCCATGGCCGACATGGCGCGGCAGTTCCTCGAGGCGAAGATCCCGGTCGTGACCCTCGTCACCGACCTGCCCGCCGAGGTCCGCACCGATTATGTCGGCATGGACAACCGTGTGGCCGGCGCCACCGCCGCCTATCTGTTGGGCCGCATGGCCGGGCCCGAACCGGGCAAGGTGCTCGTCACGCTTTCGAGCGCGCTGTTTACCGGCGAGGACGAACGGCAGCAGGCGTTTCGCGCGGCGCTCGGCGAGCGCTTCCCCCATCTGGAAACAGTGACGATCTCCGAGGGCCGCGGCGTCGACCGCACCACGAAGGCGCTCGCCCTTAACGCGCTGGAAGCCCATCCCGACATCCGAGCCGTCTATTCCGCCGGCGGCGGCAACCGCGCCATTCTCGAGGCCTTCGACGATCAGAAGCGCGCCTGCGAAGTCTTCGCCGCCCACGATCTCGACGCCGACAACCGCGCGCTGCTGGCCGCCGGCCGACTGACCTTCGTCATCCACCATGACCTTCGCCAGGACGCCCGCAGCGCCTGCCAGACGGTGCTCGCCTATCACCGCATGCTGCCCGCCGAATTCCGCATCGCCCCCTCCCGCGTCGCTGTGGCCACCCCCTATGACGTGTCGGCCGGCGCCTGACACAACCCGACCGATCACTTCACGCGCCAACCAGCCTTGACGAATCCGATACCGTCGTCAAAGAAGAACACGGCGCATAGGAAAGCGCCTCAGTGCGGACGTGGCGAAACTGGTAGACGCAAGGGACTTAAAATCCGGCCCTTCTAAGTTTTTACATCAAAAAATTCTCAATAAAACCATATATTTAATACCTTGATAATCGCTCAAAAGCTGCCAAAATGGCCGGACACACTGCGGACACAGTTTGGTGGGTCAAGATGAGCGAAACCCATTATATTTTCGACGGCAAGGTGCGCATTTACCGCCGCGAGAACAGCAACCTTTGGCAGGCGCAAGCCCGCTTCAACGGCCAAAAGTGGCGCGTCAGTACAAAGACCGAAAACCTGTCGGAAGCGAAGGCGTTCGCGGAGAACTGGTACTTTGGCCTTCGCGGCCAAAACCTGAACGGCCAGTTGAAGCGTGAGAAGACCTTCAAGGACGCCGCCAAGAAGTTTCTGGCTGAGTACGATGCCGTGACCGGCGGCACGAGGAACCGGCAATACGTGGAGGGCAACGAACGGCGCCTCAGGCTTTACCTGCTGCCGTTCTTCGGAACGCTGGGTCTGTCGGAGGTAACTGCCGGGAAAGTGCAGGAATACCGTGTCGCGAGGCTTACTCCGGAACCGGACGGGAAGCGACCGGCAAGGAACACCCTGCACCAGGAATTCGTGACCTTGCGGCAGGTCTTGAAGACCGCGCTTCGGGCCGGTTGGCTCAGCCATCTGCCGGACCTGTCGGAACCCTATCAATCGTCCCGGAAAATCTCGCACCGGGCCTGGTTCTCAGCAGACGAGTACAAACAGCTCTACACCGCCACGCGGCAACGTGCCGAACGGCACCGCGACCGGCGGTTCCAGTGGCATGCCGAACAGCTGCACGACTACGTTCTTTTCATGGCCAACACGGGCCTTCGTCCGGATGAAGCCAACCGGCTTCAATACCGGGACGTCGAGATCGTCGAAGACGAGGAAACGGAGGAAACCATCCTCCTCATTCAAGTGCGCGGCAAGCGCGGTGTCGGTTACTGCAAGAGCACAAAGAATGCAGTCTTCCCCTTCGAACGATTGCTCAAGCGGAACCTGCCAAAGCCGGACGACCTGATGTTTCCCGGCAACCACGTCATCATGTTCAACAACATACTGGACGAGGAGAAGCTGAAATTTGACCGTGAGGGAAACCGGCGAACGGCCTACAGCTTGCGCCACACCTACATCTGCCTGCGACTGATGGAAGGCGCCGACATCTATCAGATCGCCAAGAACTGCCGCACGAGCGTTGAGATGATCGAGAAATACTACGCCTCACACATTGCCACCAGCATCAGTGCGGCAGCTGTGAACGTGAAGCGAAAGGTGAAGACAAAGAAGGACATTATCGAACATGCGAAGCGGAATACGCATCGAAAATGACCTGTTCGCATTGCCTCGGCTATCGGCCAACGAAATGATAGCACCCGCAATGTCCTATTGACGGCAGCGGACATCGAACCGAGGATAATCAGAAACGTGGATGCAAAGCTGCTGGTCGTCTTTTTGGGAGAGTGCTGTTGCCATAGTGGTTGCGCTGTCCTTTTGGCGACAAAGGGAGGTTCGCGGCGCTCGCAACTTCAGTTCGGCGGCTGCGGATGTGGCTCGTCCGTTCCCTGGCTGCGCTCCAAGTCGAGGTCCTCCACCATCGCAATGAAGTCTTGATTGAGCGCCAACGCGGCAGCGACTTCCTCTGCCGTAACCGTCCGTCCCTCCGTCCCCTTCAGCTCGAGCCCGTATTTGAGGTAGACTGCCTCGGCGACCTCCGCCAGAACCTCCGGCATCACGGCCAGCTGTGCGTGTTGGGTCTCCCAGATTTGATCCGCGACGGCGCCGATGAAGCCCGCGCTTATCAGTCGGTCAGCGATCAGATCGGGGTCGGGCGCCGGGCCGGGCTCGCCCTTCAGCCGAGCAGCCTTTGCCGGATCCTGAGCAAGCGACACTGCCACCGCCTCAATCATCTGGGCGAAGTGTTTCTCGATCAGCAACTTCGCCACATCATCCGCAGAACCGAGCAAAATGAGCTTCTCCGCTTGTGATTTTTGCTCCGAGCGAAGCTCCTCCAAACTCTTTCCGACGTCGGCTTTGGCTGCCTGCAACTGCTTCTCAAGGCCTGCGACACGCTTCTCCATCTCGGTCGCCCAGGAGCCTTGATACAGAAGGACCGCTCCCAGCCCTACGACAATTCCACCAAAAATCCAGTTCACCGCCGTCGTCATGTCTTTCCCCTCTTCGGTTCGGTCGCTCCTCCAGCCGGTGGGATCGCCTGCTGCTGCTGCAGAATCGCCTTCATCGCGGCTAGCGCGTTCTCGCTCGAAAGCTGCGAGGCGAGCGCGACGAGAAGTGCGCCCTGCGCGGCCTCGCGCGCGACCCGAACGGCGAACCAGATTAGCCCGCTGATCGAGAGGCCGGAAGCGCCAGACACGGCCAGAAGGACCGTGGTGTTGCCAGCGTTGAGGACGAGGAGGTAGAGCATGACGACGAAGACCGCCAAGATCATCGCCAGCGCCGCATACATCATCCTGCTGCTCGTGCCGGCTTCCAGGAAAAGTCGCTCCTTCAGCGCCATTGTGCGCTGCTGCGGGTCGCCTCGCCCCAGCCTGCCCTGAACAGGGCTGATTTCCTCGGACAGGATGTTCGCCAATTTTGGCTCCAGCGTTTTAGCCATTGCTCACAACTCCAGAAGCATGGAACCGTAAAGCCGCGCGATATCAGATCTAAGTTTGAGATAGGACTGCGGCTCGTGTCCGAGGTTGAGGAAGGTTTCCTGCAGCTCCGGCACAGCGCGCGCCAGATACTTGGGCTTGCGGTTGGCGATCACCCGCCGGTCATGCCGGCCCGCGCGCAGCGTCCTGGCCATCCCCATGGAGTGGCAGATCGCGAGGTCGCAGATGCCCGACCAGCGCTCCGGCAGGGCGGCAGCCAGAACGGCGGGCTTGTGGATGGCGTCGCGGAACTCGACGCCATTGCCGGGAGCCAGCACGTCACCGAGCACGGCGTCGAGCGCATCGCGGACCTTGACGCGGTTGCCGTCGCCTTCTAGGTCGCCGTCGTCGTCAAAGCCCTTGATGAAACTCGACAGCAGATCCGGCAGCCGATCGGACCCGTCCGCCGCCGCTGCCGTGCCGTTCGCCGCAAGGAAGTCGCCAAGGTCGCGCAGGATGCTGGAAGCGCCCTGCGCAGCGCGCCGTTGCGTCACGGCCCAAGCATCCTCGGAGAGGTCGCGCCGCGAAATGGTCGCCTCGCGCCAGTGCGCGACGATCACGATTACCTTGGCGCCACCCTCGGCGGCCTCGCTAAGCGCCTCGAAGGTCGCCGCGCGATGGATGCGGTCTGCAGCCATTCCGGCGTCCTCGGCGGTCTGCAGCAATTCGCAGAGCGTCCTCGCAACGCGGTCGCCGTCCGGATCGGCTTCAGCCTCCCCCGTCGCGAAGTCGCCACGACCATCGGTCGGGTAGTCTACGCGCAATCTGAGATCGGCGTGGAATGCGGCCCGGTCAAGGGGCAGACCGATCAGCAGCGCGACATCCTCGACGCCTATCTTCTGCTCGAAGAGATCAGCCATGGCTCGACCCGCCGCGCAGGAGCCGCTGATCTTCGACGACATGAAAATCGTCCGCGGTGTCCTTCAGGTGGAACAGCATCTTGTCCGACGCATCGGCGTTCACGCTCTCGCGGAACCTGCGCCTTATGAGTTCGAGCTGCATGCCGAACGGCAGTGCCGCCTCCTCCGCCTGCATGGCCTCGATCGTCTCCCGCAGGACGACGGCGTCAGCCTCGGTGGGCGCGCGGCGGGAAAAGATCGCCGTCAGCCTTGCGAAGGTCGATTTTGGACCCGACCCGACGGAGCGGAAGGGTATCTCGATGAGGGTGCTCAGATTGCCACCATTGCCCGACGCCTTTATCCGGATCTGGCCGACAGTCGCCTTTGCCCAGTCCGCGTCGACCCGCATGAGCTTTGCCAGCGGGTCGCCCCGGCGGCCTAGGAAGCAGACGAGCAGGCGATCAAACGTCTCTCCGGATTTCAAGCTCCAGCGCCTCGGCGGCTCGCCCCCGAAGAACAGCAGGCCACCGCGCCCCGTTGGACCCTTGGGCGGCAAGCCGCCGCTTGCCGTAGCCCGTCCGGCTCCGGAATATTTGATCGCGGCCATGTCAGAGAGCGAGAGTGAGCCGCTCAGATCGACGAACCTCATCGTTCTCCCCGCGCCACTTCCGTCGGTCGCGACATGTTCCAAGATGCGCTGCGTGGCAGATGCGATGTCCTCTCGCGAGGCGACCCGAACCGCGATCGGCGGGCGTCCGCCGGGGAACGAGACCTCGATCAATCCGTCCGGCAAAACGCGGTAGGCGCCTTCGGCGCCGGCTGCCTCGACGCTGCCCGCAAGTTCCAGCGCGAGAGCGTCGTCGAGCCTAACCGCCTCGATGCGTGCAGCGCGGCGGGCCGCCGTCGGCAGGGCCGCGATAGCGTAGCCCCTCTGCCCGCCGGCCGCGGCCTCGCCACGCTTAAGCACCATCGCGTCGAAGGCTTGGATCGCGCGGGTGTCCTGTGCCAGCGCCGCTTCGACCCGGCGCACGACCTTCGCCTGGAACAGCGCGTCGCCTTCGGCATAACGCTTGTAGTCGCGCTCGAACGTCCGGACCACTACCTGGGCCTGATTCATCTCCGACGGGTTCAGACGAATGATACCGTTTTTGCCATCGATTTGAACCTTGCCGGCAGGGATGGCGTCGTCGGCCAGGATCCGCACTGACCGACCGTCGAGGTTGTGTCCGCCGACACTGAGAGCTTCCACCTCGTTGTCCGAGACGACGATACCTGGAGTCCTATATACGGCCTCGGGAAGCGGGGGGACGTGGTCCACGATCGATTTCCAGGCAGCGCTGCAGTCACCGAATGGCCGCGCCAGATCACCCAAGTCACCGGCCATGAGGGAGAGGCGATGGATCTTGTCCTTGAACTCTTCCCTTCTGGAAACCAGATCCTCGAAGTCGCGATCGATTTTTTCACCCCATTCGTCGATTGCGTTGCTCTCCTTCTGCAACGTCGAACGGGAACAAGCAGCGACGCTGCCGCAGCGGGTGACGGCGACGTTGTACTTCTTGATCGCCTCATTGAGGCGATCCTCCTTGTCTCTCAACTCATGCAGCTCGCGCTGCCATGCGGCGTCGAACTTCCGAATGGCCGCGTCCGGGTCAACCAGCAGGGTGGCGAGCTCTCGGGGGTCGCCGGGCGCGCGCAGAAGCACATTGGCATCGGCCGATCCCGTGTTGTCCTCCCAGCTCGCATAATCGGCCGTCGTCGCCAGGCAGCCCCTTGCCGCATCGATGATCAACTGGATCTGGTCGGTCGCGGACAGTTTGAAGGCTTGGAACGGATGAGTGCCCGCCTTGAGCTGCCGGCTCATATCCGCAAGCGTATCGGCGACGACGCCGATGAAGCCACTCCACCGCTCCAGATACGCTTTCTCCGAAACCATCGGTTCTACGCGCGTAGCCTTTACCTGTACGGCGCTGAAGACGACATGGAGGGCAGCGTATTGCGCGGCGCGAGCGAGATAAGGATCCCGCATACCGGCGAAGAAGTCCCAGTACTCGTCCTCGGCCCGCTTGATCGTCGTCTCGACGGCGTCGTCCAACGCGAATTTCCCGTCATCAGGAAAATAGGACACAGGCAGCGATCCCGTGCGGGATAACGCGAAAACCTGCAGATCCCCGAACGTCGTCCAGGATCCGAAGCCAGCGGTGTTCCAGTTGTAGGTCAAGGACTCAAAGTCTTCCGCGAGCTCGGCGTCGAGCCGCGAACGGATGCCGCGCGCATCCGGATTGCCGAGGGGGCGCGGGTAGGGAAACCTGACATAGGCGAGATGGTTTCCCTGCGACCAACCCTTCAGCATCTGGTCGGTCATGTTCAGCAGCTGGCCATACTCCGTGTGCGTCAGCTCGCGACTGAGCAGGATGGGCGCCCAATCCACCGCGCCGCGCAACACGGTCTCTGCGAAAAACAAGGGAACAGAGCCCTGGCGCTTCTGCGCCGGCGCGTCGTTGCCAAATATATCGAACAGGGCCCCGATGATCTCGGCGTCGTGCATCACGGCGACAAGAGTGGGGTCGGTAACCGCGCCCGCCAGCGGCGCGGTCCGCTGGTAGCTCTGTGCGAGGTCGACGACGTGGCTCGAGGCAAGCGTCAGAATGGTGTCCGTGCGGAGCGGCGCCATCTGATCCAGGGACGCCGTGCGCTCCCGTCCGACCAGCACTAACCAGTCCGGATCGACACGAGTCACGGCGCCGATGAGCGTGTCGGTGTCCACCAGGTAGCGCCGGAGAAGCGGGATCGCGTCGTTTAGAGACTTGGAGAGGGGCACCGTCAACACCACGAGACCCGCCGGGCTGGCGTAATAGACGCCGGGCTGATCGAGGGGAAGGTCAAGGAGCTTCGCCTCGATGGTCTGCGGGGTCGCCGTGTCGAACGGATCGGACGAGAACCGAACCGCGCCCGTTCCAAAAAGCCAGTCGTGCAGCGAGGCAGCAGAAATCTCCAGGTCGGGCGGCCCAACCTTTCGAGACGCGCGTCGCTCAGCATTCCAGCTTTTTGGTACGAACTGACGATAGGTCGTTTTGTAAGGCGTGCCGAAATAAACGCGGTCGATCGCCTCGGCTAGCGTCGCCACGTCAGCATCGGAGACAGCCCGGGTCTCGATCACGAGGTCTCGTACGACCCCATCGAAACCTATTGGGTGCTCTCGAACTGTGAAACCGACCAGTTGAGAGCCGAAGATCCGCGGCACCCATTCCATTCTTGCAGCAAAGGCAGCGGCTGGCGGCTCAGTTAGAACGAAAGTTCTATGGCCTGGTTCTGTTGGAGATACAACAATATCTTGATATATGAACGGCTCTGCTTCACGAACTGACTTAGCAAACTCCATACTTGCTGCGGAAATCACTGATGTTTCAGCTTCCGCGGAGCTGCAAAATGCAAAGACTGCGATTGCGACAGTGCATATTGTTTTCATCACGCCAGCCGCCCTAGATGACCGTTCCTTCGAACTATTAACATAAACCTATAGAAATCGGAATACGAGTATTTCTTTAAATATACATATTTTAGGTGTAGAACGCTGAAATCACTGCGACTCCAATGAGTAGCGATCGACGAAATTGCGCTCGGGAATGCCGGACTGTTGTATCGCAGGTAACAGAACGATCCACGACGGCGGAGGGCGCGCACCCTAGGCTTGGACACGACTGCTCTCAAAAAGCCCTTGTCGAGAATTCGTAAACGGCACTTCCTGCGCTTGCTCCCAATGATCGGCCCGACTTTTCACCCGCACGACCCACCCCTATGGAAATCCTCTACAAGCCCGCGCCCGCGGCGTTGAAGGAGCGCGAAGCCGAACGCCCGCTTATCGAAACCAGCAGCAGGCCAAACAGTCATTATTCTTAGAAGATGGCGCCACTACGCGAAGGATCGAAGCACAATTTACCGGACCCACGCGGGACGACATTTGCGTCAAATTTTGCTCGGCCGCGCGCGGGCCGAGGGTCAGTCGATGGAATGAATGACCGCTTCGAGCATCTCAGCCACAGCTCTCGGGTGTCCGGGATGAGGGCTAATAGCTGCCAATTACGTCTTCAATCTGAGTATTTTGGTGCGGACGGCGGGGGTCGAACCCGCATGGCCAAAGCCGAGGGATTTTCGTACCAGCTACGGCTTTCGCCGCCGCCCGTGTGAGCGTTTGTGGTCTGGACTATACCTTCACCGTTGCTGTCGCTTTAGGTGCTGCCCGTCTAGTCTCTACACCTTCCCCTGATGGAGCTTGGCTCGGGATCGCCATCTGACAGGGTTCCCCGACTTTGAGCAGTTCTACGTCCGGCGTTTCCCCCGGCGCACTCAATTTTGCTTAAGTCCCTTGTGTCTACCGATTCCACCACGTCCGCGTGGTCATTCCTGCTAGCAAAGCGGACGGCTCTTCTCAACCCGAAATCGCGTAGTCAGCGCTTCGCAGATCGGTCGTTACCGCCGCCACCCGGCTTGCGGGTAACGGCAAGGCCTTGAGGGCCGTAATCCGGTCCTCAAGCGGCGGATGCGTGGACAGCCAGGTGCGGTCTCCGAGCGCGAACATCTTCACCATCGCCAGATCATCGTTCGGGCTTTCGCCTTTGGCATGACGTAACGTTTCCAGCACCGAGATCATCGCTTCGGGTGACGTCAGCCGAGCGCCAATCGCATCGGCGGTAAACTCGCGTGTGCGGGAGAAGCGCAGCAGCTCCAGCTCCGAAAAGGGCATAAAGAGCCAGCGGGCGAACGCTTTCAGGCGCGCAAACACCAGAAAGAACGTCAACGCCTCGCGCACGCCGAGGGCGTAGGTCATGCGCGCCATGTCGTTGCAGGCTACATGACCGAGCTCATGGCCGAGCACGGCATCCAGTTCGTCGCGCGACAGTTTCTCAACCGCCCCCTTGCTCACCGCAATCAGCGCATTGCCGGGCTTTGTGCCCATGGCAAAGGCGTTGATAATATCGGAGTCGTACCAACCGATATGGGCTACCGGCGGCAGTCCCAGCCGCGCCGCCATCCGTTGGGTCGCCTCGTGGATCGGATGGCCTTCCGACAGGAAGGTCACCCCCGTGACCTGGGCAGCCGGGCTGGCCGCGCCGGTCGAAAACCGTGCCGCGAACAGCATGCCGCCAATCAGCGCCCAGACCGGCACGCCGATCAGGATATACAGCGCGGTCATACCGAAGACCCCGAGCAGAAGCGGCGCGAAGAAAAGGATCGCCAACGGCCCACCGGCGGCAACCCCCATGCTGGAGATCACGAAGGCAAACACCAGTGCGATCACCGTTCCGGCGGCCGCGCCGAGGATCAGGACAAAGGCCGTCGCACCGACGGGATGACGGGGTACGCTCTCGACAATGTCGGTCATGAAGGAGTCTCCGCAGATACAAGATCGGTTTGCAGGGGATGAGCAAGATCCCGCAGGAAATGGATCGCCTTGCGACCGGCGACCGAGCCGCGCAGCAGCCCGGTGACCTCGTCGTGGGTCATCAAGCGCCGACCGGCGAGATGCAGGTTCTCCGACAACGAGTAACCGGCGGAGGCATTGGTGCCGCCGCTGACCGAGGCCGACATGTTCGGCACGTCATAGGCCACGGTCCGGTCGCCTAAGTATCGTGAGATCAGTTCGGCCGTGTGCGGGTCGTCGGTGCCGAAAAAGGTCTTGGTCTCGACCTGCAGGAAGGACTTCCATGTGGTGGGATAGAGTTCTTCAAGGGTTGGCAGGTCCTGCAGGAAGAACCACAGCCGCACGCCCGCGCTGGCATGGGTGCGCATCGCCGCCACAAACCGGTCCTCGCGATCCAGCGCCAGAAACTCGTCCAGCACGAACAGTACCGGAATATCCGGACGGACGGGATTTCGGAGCATGGCATCCAGCGCCGAGGCGAACAGGATGCGCACCAGAATGGAGAAGGGCCGGATCTTGGCGAACGGCAGCACGAGGTAGACGGTGGCGGGTGTGTCCTTGAGGTCTTCGAAGGCGAACCCCGAGCGTCGGGTCACATGGCGCAGTCCCGACGTGTCCCAGATCCGCAATTGCGTATTGAGACTGTCGAGAACGCGCGGCTGCCCTGTCTCGCGCGACTTGGTGCGGAAATTCCGTGCCGCATTGCGGATCGACGGCGGCATGACCTCGTTCGCCATGGCTTCGACAAGCTGGTGAAAGTCCCGATCCAGCGTACTGAGTGCGTCCCTGATGGTGGCAAGGTTGCGGTGGCTCTCCGGCGCGAACCGCGCCGTGAACTCCACCACCGCCGCAAGGAACCCGACCGCCTCGTTCTCGAAGAACTGCTGCCGGTCATCCCGTGTACGCGGATAGAGAATCTCCGCCAGCTGCACCGCTGACTGGCTGTCAGTCACCTCGTCAAGCGGATTGAAGGCGTCGTCGTTCGGGATATCGGGAACCTCGAACGGGTTGAGGACATAGACCGGCCCCACCTCGCGACGCCACGCCGCCGTATTCTGGTAAAGCTCGCCCTTCGGGTCCAGCACCACGGCCGAGCCGCCGTAGGTGCGCAGGTTCGGAATGATCTGCAACCGGCTCTTGCCGGTGCGGGTCGGCGCGACCGTCAGAAGATGGCTTTCGCCGTCCCAGTTGACGGCGTGCCCTTCGCAGGTGCCGAGGCTCAGTGTGCGCCCCGAGGCGGGGCGCAACAGTCCGGCCTTGCGAACATCATCGACCGTTGCCCAGCGGGCCGAGCCATGTACCGGCGGTGGATCGCGCCGCATGGCGTCCTGCTTGTCGCGCAGCGCATAGGCGGCCTCGGCCTGCTCCACAATCACGCGTGGATCGCGTCCGGCCGCGAGAGCCTCGCACGCGGCCTCGATGGTGACCGGATCATAGCCCGCCTTTTGCAGGCGCCGCCGCAGGTTCCAGACCAGCACCGCCCGGCTGACCTGTGTTCCACTGCGTGCGGCGGTCAGGATGTCGCCCATCGAACCGCCGATATCAAAAATATCCCTGCCCATGGCCGCCCCCGTGCCAACACCAAAGATTGAAAGGAACGTAATCGGCAACCTTGAAAAGAGTCAACATATGCGTGCATAAATCCGTACAGCGCACTTACAGGTCGCCGACATGTACTTACATGTTCGTCGACCTTGCCGTCGTTTGACGCGTTGCCGCGATAAGGCAACCACGTCAAACGCCGAAGTGCGGCAGGGGCAAGCCCCTGCACCCCACCGTGCCAGCCCTGCCGTTCGTGGCGTGTCTGGCGAGGACGCGCGCATGCAGGACGGGAATATTCATTGCCACGTCGACAACCTCGCCCGCCGCAACGGGAAGGGAGGTGAACGCATTGCCGTGGCCACCGCCGCCTACAACGCCGGGGCACGGCTGTGGTCGGAACGGGAGCAACGTTTTGTGGATTTCGGCAACCGCGAGGACGTGGTGTTCTCACATATCCTCCTGCCGGAGGGCGCGCCCGGTTGGGCGGCGGCGCGCGAGGTTCTGTGGAACCGGGTCGATTTGTCCACGCGGCGGCGCGACGCGCGCCTCGCCAAGTCCATCGAGGCGGCGGTGACGCGGGACATTCCCGTCGACCGGCGGCCTGCCTTGCTGGAGGCCTTCGTGGCGCCCTTCGTCGCGATGGGCTGTGTAGCCGATATCGCCATTCATGACGACGGCACCGACGGCAACCCTCATGTCCATGTCCTGCTGACCACCCGCCTATTTTCGGGTGACGGCTTCGGCGACAAGATCACCGCGCTGGAACAGCGCGCCTTTGTCAAATCCGTCCGCAAACGCTGGGCGGACCTCACCAACCACATTCTGGAAGAGACCGGATCGGCGCTTCGCGTCGATCACCGCAGCTACAAGGCGCGAGGCATTGGGGCGGAACCGACCCGGCATCGTGGCCCGAACGCAACCGAGCGCCGCAGGAAGCGTGAACACGCGCGGCGCGTGAGACAGGAGAGGACGATGGCCGGACCGGACGCATGGGAGCGACAGAACTACCCCCTGCTGGCGCAGCGGGGGGCATGGCCGCCGGAACCGGCGGCGTCCCCCGATATGAGCCCCCAGGAGCGTGAGGAACATCACCGCTACTGGGAAGACAGGAAACTTCAAGACATCGAGGAGCAGGTCCGGGACGAACCCGATCCGGACCGCACGGCCCCGCAAACGGCGGCGGAGGCACCCTGGTACCGGCAGGCGCTGACACGGGCACGACACGGAACCGATCCGGTTCTGCCGACACCGGACCCGGAGCAGGACGCGGAACGCGCCGACTATGAACGCGACCTTGCCGGTGAAGCCCTGCGGGAACCCTTGAGCGAGCCCGAGCGCCGCATGCTCGACACCCTGTCTCCGGAACAGGAGGACGTGCGCGGCCAGCTGGAAACCCTGATCCACTCCCGCCGGATTGCCGCCCTGCGTGCCCGCGACGAGGAGCGGCTTGTCCGGGACCTGTCGGGGCGGATGGAACCGGCGCAGCGCGCCGCACTGGACGACTACCTCGCCTCGGAGGCTCGTGAGCGCGACCACGATCTGCCGGTGCCGGGACCCGACGGTGACCTGCTCTCGCCGGACGAGCGCGATCGCGCCGAAAACCTGATGCTGCAAGACTACGATCGCGAGGAAGACGAGCGGGAACGGGACCGCTAGCTTCTTAGGCCTGCCCGGGCGACAGACGAGGGGCCTCTCCGGCATGTAGAGACGGGAGCCCCTTCGGACGCCGGTGCAACGTACCCTCCCCTGAGCCGACCTGCATCCCGCCCGCACAACAGATGGCGTGGGACCGGCAGGCTGCGGTGTTCCGCCTGCCTCATCCGTGAACGTCCCTGCCGACACCCGCTGGCCGGAAGGTTCGCCAGACTGGGCCGCGCCGTGCCGTGCGCAAGGGATCTTCCGCCGCAAGCGGTCTCCCGAGAAGACCCTTGCACCCGTCCCGTGACGCCCGGCCCGAAACGCTGGCGACCGGCCGCAGAGGGTGGCCGGAGTAACCAACACAGGACGACGGCAATGGCAAAACCCCATGCACCCAAAGTACCAACCCACGAAATCTTCCATGTCACGGGCGAGAAAGACAAGGCCCGCTGGACCAAGATCGGGATCGGCTGGAGCCACGGCGACAACGAAGGCCTCAACCTCATCATCAACTACACGCCGCTGATCGAGGGCCGCACCGTGGTGCGCCGGATCAAGGCACAGGAGGATGCGGCATGAGCCCCGCGCTCTCCGGCAACCGGGCGAAGTCGCTGTACTTCGCCCAGCCCTACAGCATCAGCGCGACCGGCTTCTACTTCACCGATATGGATCAGTATCGGGACAAGGCCGCAAACCGCGTGGACGACTACGGCCAGCCGGTCGAGGAGTTCGAAATCCAGTACATCGACGGAGAAGAGGCCGACCTGTTCGCCGCCGTCGGCGTCACCCAGGCCACGCTTTCCGAGTGGTTCGATCTTCTCGACGAACTGGACGGCGACGAAGACCGGACGGTGATCGCGATTCACCTGATGGAGCTTGGCTATCCGCTGGACGAATTATCGACCCGCTGGGACGACTACTCGCTCTACCACGGCACGCTTGCCGACTACGCGGAGGAGATCGTGTCCGGGTGCTACACCTTGCCTGCCAACCTCGCAGGCTATCTCGACTACGAGCGGCTGGGTCGGGACATGGTGCTGGAAGGCTCGGTTACCGAGATCCAATTCAACCTGCTGCTGATCGGAGGATAGCGTCATGACCGGTTATCCTCCCTCCCATCCGTGGTATTACCTGCAGGGCGGAACCGTGTTCCGCCCGCGCACGATCAAGGCCTATGCCCTGATCACCGGCTACAAGGGCTACCGCGCCGACGAAATCGCGGCGGCGGACCGGCTGCCGGAGCCGAAACGCAGCCGGAAACTGGCTGCCCTCAAGGCCGAGGTTCTGGCCGGATTGAAAGCCGACATGGCGCGCTACCGGCATCTCGCCTGCGCACTCCGCGCGCGGCGGAGAACCACTAGTGTTGCAGCCCAACCTGTCCGCTCGGACGACCTCGACACGGCCATCGGACTGGTCTTCTCGCATCTGTACAACTGGTATGCGCATCTGGTCGCGTTGGAAGCACTCGGGCAAGATCAGCTGGAAATGGACTTCTGACGCAGGTACTGCATCAGCACCCACTTGCCTTGAACGACAAAAAATATGGCATGAATTCAGCAACTCTTTCCGCCACTTAAACAACCCAGCGATTATTAATACGATGTCGACTCGCCTTTACCGCGCATTATTTCGATAGACATTTTCTAAAAATCTAACAATAGTTGTATAGCCTGACGTTTTCTAGTCCGTGGGGGCGGTAGAAAATAATGATGAAGGTTGTTCTTAATTCTTGCGTATTTGTTGTCACATTATCTGCCTGCACCGTCTTTGAAATCGGCGAGCGATACAGTCAGCAGATCGACGATGAACTGAACGCCTACCACAAGCAGGCCAGTCAGTTCATAAAGTCCATGGAACAAAACGCCGGAACGCCGCAAGGCACCTTTGGTTCCGCCGAGGCAAAGGCGTTCTACGCCGAGGCAAGCGCGACCCTGGCGAACATCGAACTGCAGGCGGCCGTGCTCAGCCCTAGACGCTGCCCCACCGACTATCTTCAGAAAATCGCCGGCCAGCTGGCTCCCGCTGCGTTGCAACCGGAGGAGGCACCCGGTGCGTCTGCCGACAACACGCCGCAACCGACCGGAAGCGGCCCGACCGGCAACTGCCTTTCGATCGTGGTGCATGGTGTCTCGCTTGCCCAGCAGGATCTGGAGCTTGATCACAAAGACGCGGGCAAGCTGACCCCGACGGTCGGCACATTCAATCAACAGCAGATCGACGCATCGGTGAGGGTCGCCCTCACCACCTTACGTGCCAAGAAATACTGACGGAGACAAACCATGTCACTCGACGCATCAGATCTCGGAAGCAAAATGATCGCGGAAGCATCCGCAGTGGCGGGTGCCGGATGGAAGGACATCAAACAAGCGGCAATGGTCGAGTTTCAGGGGCTGGCGCAACGCCTTCTAACCCTGACCCGCGCCTACAAGGACAAAGAGATGACGCAGACGATGGTCAAGCGGCACCTGCGCACCATGCGCTACCACGTGGTGGCGACCATTGCGATGCTCACGGTGCTGCTGGAAGCAACGATCGAAAAGATGGTCAACAAGGCCCTCACCGTCGTCCGGGACGCCGTCAACAAAGCCATCGGCTTTGCCCTGATCGCGTGACCGCAGGCAAGTACTTCGAAACCTTATATACAACCACGGCCAAGGGGGACCGTCATGCCAACCGGAAAGGAACTGCTGGCTCTCGCCAAAACCCGCATCGGGGAGAAATACGTCAACGTGTGCGTTCCCAAAAACAATCCCGACTGGCACGGTCCGTGGGACTGCGCGGAATTCGCGTCATGGCTCGTCTATCAGGTTGGCGGCGTCCTGTACGGATGCGTGGACGACGACGGCGATCCGGCACTCGTCGAAGCCTATACCGGCGCCTGGAAATCGGATTCCCAGAACCTTGGCCATCGGGTGTCCTGGGAGAAGGCCGCCAGTACGGTTGGTGGTATCGTGCTGCGCTACCCTCCCGCTCCGGGAAGCATGGGACATATTGCCATCTGTGACGGCAAGGGTGGTACCGTCGAAGCTATGGGAAAGGCCTACGGCGTCAAGGCCGGAAAGGTCAACGGTCGGCATTGGGACACAGGCATCTTTCTGCCGGGCTTCGACTATGGAGACGCGGTGGATGGACTGGACCTGCAGGGGCCAGAAATCATTTACGCGCTCGGCCGGCCCAATATGAAGAAGGCCGTCATACTGGAAATCCAGCACGCGCTGGCCGATCTGGGGATCGATCCCGGCCCGATCGATGGTGAATATGGTTCGCAAACAGCCGCCGCGGTCGCGGCGTTCCAAACGATAAAGGGGCTGGTCGTTGACGGTCAGGTAGGACCGCAAACCGCGCGACGCCTCAAGATCAAGCTGCGCTGATTAGAGACCGGGTGCCGCATGATTCCCGATTTTGCCCGAACCCTTCTTCGCTGGCTCGCAACTGTTTGCGTGAGTGTCGCTGCACTTCTCGCATCAACGTGGCTGCTCTTGTTCATCCTTCACATTCTTGTGCCGTACCAAGCCATGGATCTGATGAACGCCACGTTCGCAAGGTCACAATACGCTCTGTTCGAAGGCGTTGATCAGGCGCTGGGCTTGGGAGAAACCTTCAAAAGCGAGTCGTCGCACAGGACGCGGATAATCGGCAGCGCTCCGGAGACGTTGAAGTGCTTCGGGGTGGAGTTGCAACAAGATGCATCCGAAAGCCTCATCTCAGACGCCGAGACCTTCGCCTCGCTTGGGGTTACAGGGAAACCCGTGGCCATCCGTGCGGTTCGGAACTTCGACGATTTGTACAGCGCGGTCGACAATCAGCTGCAGTCTTATAAGGACCAGCTTGAGCAGATGCGCAAAGTCGGTGCCCGATACACATTCGCTTTAATCGTGCTGGGTTTCCTCATGACCGTGGTTTCGGCGATCAATTCCTCCGAATGGTCAAAGGAGCCCGGCGTGCGCTCCACCGCCATCCGCCTCGCGGCCATTGCCTTGCCTGCCCTGATCACCGCCATTACCGCCACGGCCGCTCTTTTTGCACCCAACGACAGCATCAGCCGCAAGTCGCAACTCGTCTTCAATCTCCTTACCCTGCAAGCCGAAATGAATGCGGCGATCAGTGCGTTACCCTGCCCCGTTAATGAAACCGAGACGGCGACGTTCCAGCAGTCCATCGCCGATTGGAACAAGCGCGCATCCACTGTCATCGCCACCGCTGAATTCCAGCCGGCCCGAGACCCTGCGGGCCAAGGCCAGCAGGAGATCAAGAGGGTGCAGCAAGTCGCACCCTGACCAGTGCCGGACGGGGACGGACACCCTCACAGCGGGTGCGGATGTGACGTTGAGAGACGCGGCTCCGCCACCCGGAGAGATGTCAATCCGGGTGGAAACAATGTCGTAGCAACCAGACACACCACAAGGCGGCCGCGACAAACCACAGGATTCGTGCGAGAGGGCGTGTGGAGGCCACTCCCTGCTCGCACAACAGCCACAAGATGAACCCTTTGGGGATCACCAGTAGATCACCAGTTCGGGGTATTCGGTGGTTTGGCCGGGCCGGAACGGATCGGACTCGATGAAGGTGGGGCGCCAGACGTGGCGGAAGGCTTCCCGGCCGAGCCACACCTCAAGTTAACCCCCGGATAGGACGAGCAGCGGGCATACAGACCCCATTTGCGATATTGTCTCCCCTGAGGAAGTTCACCTCGACGACTTAGAATCGGCACACGTCTAACCACCAGCGCACGCACAGAGAACCACGATTAGGCAACGTGCGTGGCAGCTCCCAAATTCCAACAGTTTACCCAGAAGGTAAATTTACCTTGTAGGTAAGCGCCGAATCGGTTAAAAAGAACTGTAAGGAAGACCTTCACCTTTGGGATGGCCGACATGACGGAAGCCGTTAAAATCTACTTCTCGAAAGAGTTTTGCAAGGCCAAGAAGGACCTTGGGCTTACAAACAAGATGCTAACTGAGGTGGCGCGGGACATTCGTTCCAATCCGCTTATTGGCAAACAGTACTCACCTGATTGGCCAATGTTTCGGGAGGCTAGCGTAAAAATTGGGAACCGTACGTTCGCAATTGATTTCGTGTATATCGAAGAGCTTAGTGAGGTCGATTGCTCGCTCATTTCGGAAGTCAACCCACCGTCTTCCGAAGCTGGCAATAGAGATGCTCTTTGGTATCTGGAAGTAGGTAGCAGGCTGCTCGTTGTCGTAGACAGGCTGCTTAAGCTCCTCACATAGCCGGCGTCCAAAAGGCGAAGGAATCATAACGTTTACTTACCGGAAAGGAGGTGTGTCGGATGCCTGCATCGGATGCACAGAATAGAGTTATCGCAGCGTTTGAGCAAAGTGCTCAAAACATCATTTCCCGCCACTCAAATGGAGGTAATCGAGAGAAGCTGAAACTTCTCCGTGAAAAGTTGGAAATGACCCAGAAGGAATTTGCTGAAAATTTCGGAATTCCTTATGCGACGGTGCGAAACTGGGAGCAACCCGACAGAGGTCAACCGAACGTTGCAGCATCTCTTTTGATTGACCTGATCACGGAAGACCCCGCAACAATGCGAGGTTTGATAACGAAAGTTAAGGAGAAACAGGAATAGTTTCTTTTGTTGACTTCTGGAACAGATTTGGAGCGGGATGATTTCTTCATCCCGCTCTATTTTTACATGCCGGAAATCTAGTTCCACATCCGTGAAATTCGGCTACGCAAGCGGGTCCGTTCCCGAGCTGGCTGCGCTCCAAAGATATAGGAAAAGACAGGCCAATATACTCTTCATGCGGCAGCGTGGTTCGGGCATAAGCGCTACCCAGAAAAGTGTCTTGCGACGAGGTTCACAAGCAATAGCAACAGGAAAAATGCAGTACAAATCTTGATCAGCAGAGGAGGATTGTCGACATAAAGCCGCCATCCGAGGATGACGGCCAACAGGTATAGCCACGGATTGCTCACCAGTAGATCACCAGTTCGGGGTATTCGGTGGTTTGGCCGGGCCGGAAGGGATCGGACTCGATGAAGGTGGGGCGCCACACATAACGGAACTCCTCGTTGTCCAGCCACACTTCGAGGGCACGAGCCGCATCGGTGTCCGAGAGGTCGAACGGGTCGTCCTGCTCGATGCGGTAGGACCGGTGGCCAAGGGCTGCTACCTCGTGGATGGCATTGGCCACCACGCCGGGGTTGAACAGCACATTGGCGATCTCGCGGCGCATGTCGGCCGCCATCGTATAGTAGCTTTCGGCGCGTTTCATCAGGAAGCCCTCCCCAGGTAAGTGTCGGTGATCTTCAGGCGGGCGTGGCCGAGTTCGGCCGAAATCTGCCGCCGCGCCGCCCGGTCGGCGTGTTGTTCCTTTGCGGACATCTCCGTCCAGCGCTTGCCACCCGCCAACGGGCAGAGCTGGCCGGTCAGCGTCCGGTAGCGCTCCTGGGCATAGTGGTGGCGCAGCCCGTGGGTGTTGCGCAGGCCCGCTTTCAGGGTCAGGTACTCGTAGCGTTTCAGTTGCTCGACATAGGTCAGGTCCGGCGGGATCAGCGAGCCGCCGCCGGCGACCCGGGCGGCGTTCTCCAGCGCCTGGCGCTGCTCCAGCGTGAGGACATCCAATACGCGCGGTCGCCCTCCCTTCGTCCAGCTGGCCTGAAGGACCAGCTGATCGGCGCGGAGCGCGAGATGCGGGCGGATCTTGATCGCCTCCTCGCGGCGTAGGCCGAAGGCCGCCTGCAGCAGCAGCGAGGCCCGCACATGCGGATCGCTGATGGACTTGCATTTCTGGAGGTCGAGGGGCCGGGCGCGGTTGCGGGTGCCCTCGCCCCGCTCGCCCACCCCATACGGGGTGTTGTCGCGGTGGAGAAGCGCCGGCCGGTTGATCTTCTCCGCCCAGTAGCGCAGCCACGTCAGGCGGTTGCGGATCGTCGCGTCCGTCTTGTCGTCGTTCAGCCACTTCTCGACAAGGGCCTCGACATGTTTGGGTTTAAGGGAGGCCGCCGCCGGAAGCCGGTAGCCCAAATCCCTGAGTTCGGCCGCCATCGCGGTCAATCCGCGTTGCCGGTTCGCCTGTGTGCCATAAGAGCCGTCCCTGTTGCGCCGGCACATGCGCACCAGGTCCATGGTCAAATCGTCCATCTTGCTCGCTTCCTCTGTCAAGGTCGGTGAGTGTTGATGGCCGATGCGCGCTCCGTAGAGGTCAGCGCACCCCGCGAAGGTCATTCGCGGCCATGGGCCGGAATGCGAACGTGAGTTCTCCTTTCTGCGGTAAAAGCCTCCGTGGCCCGGTCGGGAGACCGGTCCGGTTCGGTTTGCCCTGTTGGGCATCCGGCGTCCGTCCGGACGTCGGGGTGTGGCCGCCCGGGCGGCGCACGTATGGTCTGAGCGGTCATGGCGCTCTCCTTTCGTTGGGAAAATGGTCGGGAAGATGGATCAGGCAGTTGCGTGATCTGGGGGGAGTGTGACGGCAACCAAGCGGTAAGCGCCAGTGTTTTCCGCTGGAAATGATGACGCCGCGTCGCAAGGGACGCGGCGTCGTTTGTCCATCATGTACGGTCACGTGCACAAAAGCAGGCGCTGGGCTTGGGTCCGGCGGGTCCGTCACTCCCCAACCGGTTGGCGAGTGACGGACCGCCCGGCGCCCCGCACGTCGGACATCGCCCGTCCGAAGATCGGACGGCTCAGGCCCACATGCGGGGCGCCAAAAGGTGCTGGGGGATTGTTGGATGTTGTGGTTAGGGTTTTAGGGATTGGTGGGGAAGGCCTTCCCCTGCCTGCAACCCGCAAGGGCGGTTTTACGTCACCCCTTCTGCGGGGGAGCCCGCAGCGCCCCTTATTGCAATACAGTCTACTTAGGATAGGTCGAACCACTTATTCGAGGTTTGATCCCTCTTCTGGAATATACCTACCATTACGAGAATCAATCTATGGTAAATTGTTGACGAAATCACAACCATGTGATGTTCTAGGTTTATAGTCCTCACGTGGAGATCAATCTTGTTCGACATTTTTCTTATGGTACTTGGAGTATCACTGATCGGTGGATCGCTCGCAGCCTGGATGAACCAGGAGAAAGTCGAGATTTTCCTGACGAGAAATATCAAGCGCCGGCTGTTATAGCCGGCGCATTTTATTGGAAAAGGAGAAGAATATGAAATCTCGCTCTTTCATCCTTACAGTTCTATTGTTCTTTGTTACAGCGACTGGATCAATTTTAACTATAATTGGCGCCTCCGGGTTTTTCGACGACCTGGGGCTGCCATTACTGCTACGAAAAATTCTATCCTACTCAGGGGCTGCAACAATGCTGGTAGCTGCCGCTTTGTTTGTTATCTACTTGTATAGGATTCTCAGGACCGGAACATATTTTTCAGACGTGATGTTATATCGCAACACTTTCTACACTGAGATATGCGATGCAGACGGTGTGGAGAAAATTGTGGATGCGGCCGAAATCATATTCAATGATGCAACCGATGATAGCGAAACAAGAAGAATTAAATCATTCGATGATCAAGCATTCACTGTAATACGCGACAATAAAAAGAGATTTAGAGGATACTACTGCGTATTGCGCCTCAGCAAAGATGGAAAGGACGCGATACACGACGGTTCGTTCTCCGTGAAAACAGTATCACCGAAATTTTTGCGCACGGACTCAAAGAAAAAATATAACGATCTCTATATCGGCGCCATTTACGCAGACGGAGCATTTTCAAAGCATTTCGTTCTGGGGTCCATATTTGACTATGTCAGCAGGAATAAACCTCGAAGCGTCTACGCGCGGGCAGCGACATCCGACGGCATTCGCTTACTTAACAAATATAATTTCAAACCACTTTTCTTCAACAAGCCCGGTTTAGGTGAATTTTACGTGAGACATTCATGAAGTCAGTACACGCCTAACGGTGCTGGCACTTACTTTGAAGTCTTCAGCGACAGAAAAAATTGACACCCCCAAATTTCGCATGCCTCGAATTTGTTCTTGTTGCAAAATTGATAACTTTGGCTTTCGACCAAACCTTACACCTCGTTTGCGCGCCAGTTCACGTCCGTGCGCCGTATTCTCCAGGATGCGCTGCCGCTGCCAGCGTGCAGCCCAACCGATAATGAACATAAGCAGGTCCGACAGTTCCGATGTGGTGTCGATGAACGGTTCATCGAGCAGCCGGAGCGCCGCACCGGCATCTTTTACCGCCTGAAGGATGTTCAGCATGTCGAGCGGATCGCGGGCGATGCGGTCGGTCACTGTCGCCAGTACCGTGTCGTTTGGTTGGAGAATTGCCAGCAGCTTCTCCAGTTCCGGCCGGTCACGGTTTTTGCCGCTGCGCTTTTCCTCAAAGATCCGCGTGCAACCGGCGGCCTTCAACTTGTCGATCTGGTAGGACAGGTCCTGCCCCTGGGTGCTGACACGGGCGTAGCCGAGAATACGAGGGATGGTCATGGATAGGTCTCCATTTTGCGAAACCACCCTGACGCCCACTTCGTCGTGTAATGTTGATATTTTGGTCTGGACGTCCAGCCTGTCAAAACTCACGAGTTTTGCAACACCAAAACCCGTATTTTAGACATATTGAATCTACAGGGTTTTCCGTATCGAAAGCCCGCGAACCCTGCCGTTTCGCCCCCTTCCCTGCCTCCGTCAAAACTCGTGAATTTTGACTACCACCTTACTGTTCCATGGCCGCTGGCCTTTGTTTCCTGACAGAGAGGTGCATATGACGTTCGCTTCACGCCTGTTTTCATCCGCAGAGAGCATTCCGGCAGCACTGCGTGTGCCGCTGGCAAGTCTCCCGTTTCTTGGTATGGCCGCCGGTTACGGTGTTGCCTCGCAATCCGGGCCTGCCCGGCCGGATGCCGCCGACATCGCCGGTGTCATCATGAGCGGCGACAAGAACGCCCTCCAGACCCTGATGGACCGCTACGGCTATCTCGGGGATCCGTCGCTGTCGTCCGCAGACCTCATGCAGAAGTTCGATCAGCTGCTCGGCAACCACCTTGCGATGGGCGTCATTGCCGGGTTCATCGTGGGCGCCATCCTGATGTTTGCAGGAGCGGCACTGGCGTCACGCGCGCCCGCACACTGAATGCATGCATGGTGCGCCCCGGCCGTCGCGGAGACGTCGGGGCGGCGTCCTGAGGGTTTGTAAGTAAAGGATAGGCCCTCAACCTTTATCTGCGCGGGCCGTAAGGAAAGGCTACGGGATCATGCGGAACGCTCGGGCGGGGCCGGTCGATCCCGCCTCGCCCTGCGGGCCGCTTTGCTGAGGCTCCTGCGGCTGGCCTCTTTCCACCCTTCGCGTGACGAGAATGCCCGACATCCCGCCTGCGGCGGCGCGATGCTGATGTCTCCGATACTCTTCATTGTTTCTGACGGCAGACTGTTCGGGGAACACGCTGGCTCAAGGGCTCACGCGCCTGTCGCCGGCGGCAGATGCCAACACTGAAATGTCGTACGGCTAGCCCGGTTATCAGGAAGCCTTGGAAGCCGCCGCTTTGCCCGCCATGTGGTCCTTATCGGCCACGGTCTGCAGAAAACCCCGAACAGCTTGCTTCACCTTCGGCGACTGGATGCTGTCGTAAATGCGTGCAAACGCGATGGCATCCGAACTGAACGGGACAATGCTCTCGACATTGCCTTCGTTGTCCGTTCCCAGGAACAACGTCGCAATCCCTATCCCGAGAAACTCGGCAATCTGGTGAAGCCGGCTTGCGGATATCCGGTTGGATCCTTTTTCGTACTTCTGAACTTGCTGAAACGTAATTCCGATGGCGTCCGCCAACTCTGTCTGACTAATGCCTTTTTGCGTGCGCAGGATGCGGACATTGCGTCCTACGATGACATCAACTTCATGCGGATGTTGTATCGGCATCGCGGTTCCCCCTCAAAGAACAGATCTCCGATGATATGCTGATACGCTCGAACAATTCAATCCGATACAACCGGATTGCATACTTTTAGTTGTCGCTGTTTCCGTCGCTTGGGATATGTTTACTGTTGGGGCGGCTTGGAGGCGCCTTTAAATCTTTGCCGGTGGCTTTGATCGCATCCGCATCGTTCTGCCTCGCATACATCGTCCGGACCAGATCAAGGGTCTCGGCCTCCGGCGTTCCCTTCCGGAACTCGTTGCGGATGCGGGCACTGAGCATGTGGCCAATGTTTTTGGGAACCGTCATGGAGTCTCCCTGTCTCCGACAACTGCGAGATGTCGTTGTGAAGTGTACGTGAACGGGTAGCAGCACGCCATACGTGCATGACATTTATCAACTGCCCAGTGCGCGCGTCCCGGCCTCCCCGCGTGCGCACACCCGCTCAATTCTGAGACATCATCGTCAGTGATTTACAATTCCCGGTTATTGGACTTAAAGTTGCGTCAGTCTTGGCGAAGTTGGGGACCGTCGCTATGAAGATATTCATCCTTTCGATCTTGTTTGTTGTTGGCGCGTGTGCCGGATCCGCTTTTGCGGACTGTCCGAAGCCAACAGACGCCAGCTACGAAGCGGCGGCAACAGCATTCTTCAATTGCTCCAGTTCAAGGCCTTTGAAAGGGGGCGAAGACGAGCGGAAGTTCCAGATACACTACGATTTTCCGCAAGAGATGCCAGACAACACGAAACTGCCCTGGCTTGCCATCGACCCGTTTAACGATCCTGCCGGCTACATGAATGCAATCCTCGCCTATGTGACCAAGGTCAATGCGCGCCCAGACATCGACTGGCGCATCGAGGACAACAAGGAAGAGCATTGGTGTGACGCCCCATGGTTTTTCATGCTGCGGGAACCTCTGCACGGCATGACCAGCGAGCGCTGGTCGAGGCCCCTTGAATTGCATGCCCTCCAGAAAGACTGGCAGCAGACATTCGCAGTGGGTATCTACAATGATGTTGCCTGTTACGGCTTCGGCCAGATCTGGGGCGACCCGACCTTCCCGAAAACGAAAGACTTCGCCTTTGCCAACGGCGCGCTGGGGATGAAAATGCTCTTCACCTCAGCCCCTGCCTCACAGGTACCGTTTCTGGCCGGGTCCAAGGAATGGCAGGTCGCCGCCGGCAAGGACGGCAGCATCATGACGATGCGGTTGCTGCAGATGGACATCTCGGTCAAGGACAAGCGCTCGCCGAATGGATGGTTTTTTGGAACCTTCATGTACGACGCCACCCAGCCGGGTGATACACCCTACCAGCGCCTGGCACCTGTCGGACTGATCTGGGGCAGCGATCCCGATCTGACCGCCACTACTTATCTGCAGAATGCGATGGTTCCCCAGGAAAGCTGGGTAAATCCAACGGTTGCGGCACGCTTTTATGCATTGCCGCGGCAGCATCTCGGTCTGTTTGGACGCACCAATGGTCCGGTCGACAACCCCAAGTCTGCCTGCATCACGTGTCACCAGCGCGCCCTGGACTGGGGCCGGGCCGTGCTGCCGAAGACGCCTGAAGCTGCTCAGGCCGACGAGCTTCTGCCGGATGTGCCCTATGATCCCTACGATGAGGACGCGACGAAGAAGTACTTCCACAATATCGGCAGCAATTCGCCGGTCGCCGACACGCAGTCACTGGACTACGTGCTCCAGGTTTCCAAAGGCATTGCTGCTTTCCGCAACTGGGTCGCGACCGATTTTCCGTACTACGCCGACAAGACTACCGACGTGACGCCCTATCCGTTCAAGACGGCGGAAAAGGCTGGTATGATGGAGCCGGTGGCGAGTGAAGTTCCAGCTGGCAAATCCGGCATTGACGTGAACGATATAACGGGTGACATGTTCACACGATAATGCCGCTACCGGCATCGACAACACGCTGTGGGAAATGCCCATGCTGTCGCTGAACGTCTTCGGCAGGTTGCAATTGCTGGATGATGCCGGAGCCGATGTGACTCCGAAGAGCAAGAAGGCACGCGCTCTTCTGGTCCTTCTGGCGGTGACCAAAGACCACATCCGGACGCGGACCTGGCTTCAGGACAAGCTCTGGAGCGATCGGGATACGAAACACGCTTCCGAGAGCCTGCGTCAGACCCTGACAGGCCTTCGCAAGGCGTTGGGGGCGCACGCCATGGTGCTGCGGACCGACAGGGAAACGGTGGGCCTCGACGCGCGGCTGTTTACCGTCGTCTACAATCGATCTGTTGTTTCGCTCGCAGGAGACGACGAGGAGGAAGCGTTCCACGGCCTAGACATCAAGGACCCTGAGTTCGAGGACTGGATTCGCGATCAGAGACTTGCCTTGTCCGACGGCATGGGGGCGGCTCACGTCCCCAGCGTGTCACCTCACAAGCCACGCAATCCGGCTATCTTCTTCACGTGCAAGACCGATTTGCATCCCGACAGCGAAATCCTCCTGCACGATCTCCTCTCTCTGGCCACGACGTCCCTGCTGGATTTTTCCGATTTCAGCATTTTCCAGGCGCCGGGCGACGTATCGCCGACCGCGACGGCGCAACCTCAGCGCGGGATCGGTGTTTCGCTTGTCGCCATGCGGAAGCCTGGGCAGGTTCATATCTCGGCGAAAATTTATCACCCGGCGTCAAATCGGATCTTCTGGACACAGAGCTTTCTCATCGCCTCTAATGAAGGCGACGACAACCGCATCCATCCTGTTTGCGCGCAGCTTGTCGAGGCCATCCTGTCGACTCTTCGCCAACGCCATGACGCGCTCGCCATTCCGAACTGTGCGGCGCTGCTTGCTGACAAGGCCAGAGGCCTAATCTTTCAGTTCGACAAGAAAAGCCTCGCAGAAGGTGATCGGTATATCCAATACGCCTACGAGTACGAGCCGCGTCCGCAATACCTGGCATGGCGGGCATTTCTTCGTAACATGGCCAATTTCCAGCATCGTGACACCGGCTTCCTCGACAGTCCGGTTGATGTCGCGGAAATGGCGCAGGAAGCAATCCGGCAGGCCCCGGGCAGCGCGATCGCGCTTGGCGTCGGTGCCCACATCGAATATCTCTCCGGCGGTTCCCATCGCAGTTCGCTTCAACTAGCCAGTCGTGCCGTCGGATTCGATCCCCTCAACGCGATCAATCATGCGGTTCTGTCCAACACCCGACTGGTTCTCGGAGACCTCAACGGGAGCCGGGAATCGGCACTAACGGCTCTGGCCTTGGCCGGAGCCGGTGAACACCGCGCGTATGTCGAGTTCTTCTGCTGCATGGCGGCGGCCGCACTCGGCGACTATCAGGCCGCTATCGATCATGCCGAAGCGGCATTGATCTTACGTCCATCGTTTCGCGCACCCTTGCGGTATCTGGTGGCGCTCTACAAGCAGGCCGGCATGCTTGCGGAGCTCCAGCGCGCCATCGGGAAGCTTCGGCAGCTTGAGCCGGACTTTTATCTCGAACGCTTTCTGGACGATGACTATCCCGTGACGACGATGCGGCGCATACGCCTCATTGAGGCCATCGCGCGCTAGTGTTTGCACACAAGCGATTGTCTCCTTAGTGGAATCGCGAGGCGATCACGAACGTCCCCCGCAAAAATCACGCAGAAATCACGCACGCCTGTTGTGTTGCGAATGCTGGCAATTGGGACGCATAGGGGGCCGCAATGAGCGAACAAAAAGATCGCAGCGAAAACACCATCACGCACCATCTGGAGTGCGCATTGAGCTTGGCTTATGCCGAGGACAAGGCGCTGCTCATCTACCTCATCGACATGGCGCTAATGGAGAGCAAGGGTCTGGACGTCCAGTTAAAAGCGGCGGCGCATAAGGGTGAGGAAAAAACGCGGACACCACACCTGACCATCATCAAGTAGTCCGACGCGCAATAGCAAAGTCCGCTCCTGCTCTGATCGTAGGCTGAGGATATGGAACCAGGGGGTGGCGTTGGCGAAAGACATCCTGATATTTTCTGACGGCACTGGCCAAATTGGCGGCATGCGGCCGGACCAATGCTTGTCGAACATCTACAAGATGTACCGCGCCATGCGGCCCGGTCCGGACTCACCCATCTCACCCAAAGATCTGGTTGCCTTCTATGATCCCGGCCTCGGATCCGGTGAAAATGCGGGTACCCTGCTGGATCGCGTCCGACACGCCGTCGAAGCCGGCGTTGGAGATGGCATCGATGACAACGTTATCGATTGCTACGCGAAAATCATTGCCTATTATGAGCCTGGCGACCGGGTGTTATTGTTCGGGTTTTCACGGGGAGCTTACACCGTCCGCTCCGTGGCGAATGTCATGAACCTCTGCGGGATACCTACTCGTATGCCGGACGGGTCAGTTGTTCCCCGATACGGTCCGGAATTGCGGAAGATTGCCACCGACGCGGTCAAATATGTCTACAATCACGGTGCCGGACACCTCCGGGGTGAAGAGCCCTATTATTCTCAACGAGAGGAAAAAGGACGCCGGTTCAGGGCCAAATACGACTGCGCAGCCGAAGGCGAAAAGGCCTTTGAACAAGGCAATGTGCAGCCGACCTTCGTCGGCGTTTTTGATACGGTCGCAGCCCTCGACAGCAAGACCGTTAACACCATCACCAGCGTTCTCGCCGCAATACTGCTGACGCTCGTTTTGGCCGCGTGGTTTTACGGTTGGGCCTGGTATGTCAGGGCGGGACTGACCATCGCGCTGGGTTTGGCTGCCTACCGTGCAATCCTCATCCTCATGTCAGCCTGGAAATATTTCTCGCCCGACCCCGACAAGCCGCTGAAATTCTCCAACCCTCTCGATTGGTGGGCAATCTACAAAAACGGTCATTGGGCGACCTGGAGCAAGAAAAACTACGATCGTTACCTCGATTCCGATGTCATGCACGCACGTCATGCGCTGTCGATCGATGAGAGCCGCGCGGATTTTCCAAACGTCGCCTGGGGAAGTGCCGCTGAGGCGGAGAAGACCAATGGTCGCACACCCGAGTGGCTGAAGCAGGTTTGGTTTGCGGGGTGCCATAGCGACGTTGGCGGAAGCTATCCCGAGGACGAGTCCCGGCTGAGTGACATCGCACTTGGCTGGATGATTGAAGAACTGAAAGAATGTGTGCCGAGCGTCTATATTCGCGAGGACCTGCTGATGCGATGGCCGGACCCTGCGGGCCTGCAGCACGCAGAGGTCTATTTTTTCACGCTCGGTCCCCTGAAGATTAAGTGGCGGACCAAGCCGCGTTCCATCAATCCCGAGGCCACCCTCCACCCTTCGGTGCTTGAGCGATGCAAGGGGGGCGAGGTCCCGCAGCTCGGACTATGCAGGCCTTACCGACCAGATCAACTTGCCGGGCATCTGAACCTCAGCGAATATTATGCAACCGGCAAGGACCAACCGTGAGGTTCGGACGCGCGCCTCCCGGAGGTCGACGGTCTTCCACTGTCGTCAAGGGGCCTTGGCGCTCCGACCGGAGACGGTCACTCGTTCCCCTGCTTTTGGGGGGCGCCGTTTTTGTCGGCGCCGGCCTTGGGGCCGTCATGCCGGATGGGGTGGGTCAACAGGCGAGGAATATGGGTGATGCGACCATCACGATTGCCGACAATCGAACAGCGTCGCCACATGCGCCTTCCGACTGCGTGATCAAAGGCAATATCAGCATCAACACCGGCAAGCGCATCTATCACGTGCCGGGACAGAAATACTATCAGCAGACGAAAATCAGCCCTGAATACGGGGAGAGATGGTTCTGCACGGAAGCCGAAGCAAAAGCGGCCGGCTGGCGACGGGCACGACAGTGAAAGGGGCACTCCTTCGGAAAGGAAAGCGCAGGTCATTTTTTCACTCGGGGCACTTGGCGGACGCAAAAGACTTTTTGATTGAATACAGTGGCATGCCGCTCGGTTATTTTCTGGACTACAAATTTTCCGACACGAATGAAAAGAAATCACGAAGAAATCACGCGTGCATGATTTTTACTAACTTGACTGATGTACTTGTCAGGGGCCTGGGTGATGGAGCGGGAATTCAATATCCAGAATACCACCAAAGAGCATCTAAAATGGGCATGCAATATTGCGTGCGTACGGAAAAGGCCGCGCCTCCCCTACCCCATTCATGTGGCGTTGCTTGAGAGCCACATCCTAAACAACAACGAATTAATGCTCATCATGCCGGATATGGATGATCAAGCGAAAATGCCCCCATTTCTCGTCGCGGTAGATCACGCAGCGCAGGGGATGTGTGTTTATCCGGCTGGAATCTAGGGAGAGTGGCATGCCAACACGCAAGGCACAACGGGCAACCAAGGAACCCAATCAGGGTCAAGCGATCACAGCCGGCGAAACGCGTCGCCTCCTAAGCACCCAACCGGACGTCCCAGATTTGCGGGACCGAATGTACGAGCCAGCACTGCTCGAACTCAGGTTTCATCTTCCACCGCCCACGATGGATGAGTCGCCCATACTGGATCAGGGAACTGAAGGCGCCTGCACAGGATTTGCCTTGGCCGGGACGATCAATCTCTTGAGGCGCCGAGCCTTCGGACGACAAGAGGCGGCATCGCCAATAGACGACGTCAGCCCCCGCATGCTTTATGAAATGGCAAAGCTCCACGACGAATGGCCCGGCAAAGACTATGTCGGATCCAGTATTCGCGGAGCCCTGAAGGGGTTCTTCCACAACGGCGTTTGTCGCGAGGAGCTAGCCCCCTACAAACCCAACCAGAAGAACTGGGCACTTGAAGTCGCGCAGGCCAAGGATGCCCGCAATACCGGCCTCGGCGCATACTACCGTTTGCGACCACAAATCATCGATTACCACGCCGCCTTAAATGAAGTCGGCGTTATTGTCGTATCCGCGAATGTGCATCGCGGCTGGAGCAATCCGCCCAAGGGAGTCATCCAGAAGAGTAGCCTTCGCGAAGGTGGCCACGCCTTCATGATCGTGGGCTACGACAAAGACGGGTTTCTGATCCAGAATTCCTGGGGTCCGGCCTGGGGCCAATTCCAAAATACACCCGGTATCGGCCACTGGTCTTATGAAGACTGGGCGGAGAATATCATGGATGCCTGGGTATTGCGCCTCGCGGTCCCCACCCCCGACGCCTTCGATCTGACACAAATCATTGCCGGCCCAGGCACAGCAACAGCCGCCAAGGTGGTTACGCTGCCGGAACCACGCCGGCAGGATATTCTCGGTCATTTTCTGCACGTTGATGACGGCAAGTTCGTCGAGCAAGGCAACTACGCCACGACCTTCGACAACATCAAGGAAACGGCCCAACATTTGGCCGCGGACGGACAAGGAGCCGATAGCAAATATGACCACTTGGTCATTTACAAACACGGCGGACTGAACGGGTCTCTGGCATCAGCGCGACGCATCAAGGCCATGAAGGAGGTTTTTAAACGCAACCGGATTTATCCCTTTCATTTCATGTGGGAGACCGGCTTCACGGAAGAACTGGGCGATGTCTTCAAGGAGATTTTTGAGAAGAGCGAGGAACGTGTTGGCGCTTCGGTTGGTGATCTCCGCGACTGGATGATTGAAAAGGCGGCACGCGGTTTGGGCCGGCGGGTTTGGAAGCAGATGAAGGTCGACGCCGAACGGGCGTATGCACGCAACGCTGCCGGATGGTTGAGCGTGAAAGAACTGTTAGCTGAGAATCTGAAACGGACAAAACCCCTCGCCGTTCATCTTGTAGGACATAGCGCCGGCTCCATTCTGCTTGGCGAGTTGCTGAAAGTCTGGGACAAGATCACCCCAGACGGAGCACAGGCGTCGACTGTCAGCCTGATGGCGCCAGCCTGCACGGTGGACTATTTCAAGGCCACGTATATCCCGAAACTACAAGGCGGATCCAAAGCGGTCGTCAAGAGCCTGTGGCAGTATGACATGATCGACAGCCGGGAGCAGGATGACACCGTCGGCCCCTACGGGAAATCGCTGCTCTACCTTGTTTCCAACGCCTTCGAAGAAAAGGAACAGGAACCCATCCTGGGCATGGAGAAGTTCGACGGTGGGCTGCCGTCCGTGAGCAACCACAAGATCTTTTTTGCAGGGCGCGATACGTCACGCACCGACAGCAAATCACACGGCGGGTTCGACAACGACCGCACCACGATGAATGACGTTCTCACTCACATTCTGGGCAGGAAACCAAAGCAGTCGCTGGCATTTCAGGAACATGAAATGACGGGCTACTAGGAAAACGCGGGTATTTCCATCCTCAAGCGTACGCTAGGAGTTATCGAAACCTTTCTGGGTGCCACTTTTGCACTCATAATGGATAGTCTCTTTGGGTCAGTTGAGCGGAAGTAGAGTGGCTGCGTGACAGAAACTCAGCCATAGAAGTGTGGTGAGTTGCTCCGCTTAGCGGAACGCGTGGGGAACTAGAGTGCGGAAATCGACCAGCATCGACATAAGGCTGCTATCGAGTGCGATAGTAGGCATCCCACGCCAGCTTGATATCCGTGAATGTCCATTCCCTGCGGCGCCCATGCACCGGACTGGGGCGACTACGGCATTCCTTCAGACCTGTTTCCCGCTGGAATTTCATGAACCAGGCTGTGGATTTCGGCTTGCCGCGCGGGGTCGCTTCAATCCGGCGGATGATGTCGGCGTGGGCCCAGTGTTCGTGCGGGTTGGGGATGCAGGCAGGATCGGACAGGTAGGCACGGAGTTGCTGCAGCGTGGCATCTTCCGGTGATTGGTGGAGATCGGCGCGCAGTTCGGTGACCGCAAGCTTTGCGCCTTCCCTCGCCGCATCGGTCAAAAGTTCGCGAAGCTGGGTGTTGGTCAGGACAAGCGCCTGCAAGGCTTCCATGAGCGTGACTTTCATTGATGGGAGGAATTGCGACCGGAGTTTGCCGCCCACCTATTGCCGCACAACTGGAAAATGACGTCAACAGTCGTTTCGAAGACCGACGGCTTTCCTGAGCTGCGTACAAGCAGTTGATGGAAAATCTTACAATTGCGCCCTTTGGTTGAGTACGTATACTTGGAAGCGGTCACAGCAGGAGCGGGATGTTGCGGAAGAACCAGATACCCGAATTCGTTGAGGCGGTTCTGGAGACCGGCTGCCCGATGTGTGCCATCGGACACGAACTTTACGTGATTGCGCAGTGTGACGTTCCGGACAGTGACTTTGACCGCGTGTGCCGCTTGGTGGAGGATGTCTGTGACGCGTTTGGGGACCGCGACCACCTTCGACTGGAAATCGCCGCACATCTGCGCAGCATCGGCCGGTACATCGAGATCGAGGCGGCGGGCGTCCATTAACGGGTATCCCTGAGAAACACAGGTCGGGCGGGTCAGATTCCCAACATCTCGCCGAGCTTTTCGGTCACCGGCCGCAGCGGGTCGACCAAGCCGAGGTCGTAGATCATGGTCGTTTCGAGGTTGCCCTTGTGGTCCACGTAATGCGACACGGCCTCGTGGGAGACGCCCTGCCCTGTCAGCATGAGCGAAATCGCGATCCGCTTGAGGTCGTACATCTGGAAATAGTCCGGCACACCGGGCAGTGCCTTGAAGCGGTCTAGGCCCTTGCGGAAATTGTCCCGTGGCCGGGTTTGATCGGTATGCGATGGGAACAATAGCGCGCTTTCCGGCCAGCGTTGACGCTGGGACCGCACCATGGCAGCAACCCTCGGGTGGATCGGCACCGAACGGTAGGCGTATTCATAGATCGAGCGCGACAACTTGATCCCCTTGGTATTGTGCTTGTGCCAGACCAACTTCTCCAGATCGAAGTGCTCAAACGCAGCCTTCGACAGATCGCTAGGGCGCGCCATAGTCAGGAACAGGATGCCCATGAAATGGCACAGTTCCAGCATCTGGTCATTGGTTGTCATCGCCCTGGCCTTGACCAACGCTGTGTCTCGTTTGGTGAGGCCAGCCAGACCATCCGTCTCAGGCACTGCCTGCAAAACCGGACAGAAAATGTGAGCAGCGATCTGCCGGATTTGCTCGGTGGAGTATTCGCGCCGCCGGCGCATCACCTTACGGGCGCGGAGTGGGCCGCACGGATTGCGCATGTCGACCAGTTGCATGCGGATGGCCCAATTAAACAATGCGGTCACATGCCCCAGCGCTCTGTTGAAGCTATATGGCGATGTAAATTGCTTCTGAAACCGGTCGATGTCTAATGGCTTAATCGACGACAAGGGGCGATCGCCGAACATCGAGCCAAAATCCATGTAGTTTTTGCGGATGTTATGACCGCGCCGACTGGCGATCTTTGGCTTTTTGCGGAGCCAGTTGGCCACGCACAATGCAAAGGCATACTTGTGCGCCTCAGAAAGCCCGGAAACATGCGACTCCCAATAGCGATCAATGGCTTCACGCACAGTCAAAAGGTGCATGCGGCGCGGATCGGTCTCGTCCAGATCAGGATTTTCTCCCGCCGAAATCTGGCGTTCACGCTGGCCAACGGCGAGACGTGCCGACGCAACATTCAAAACCAAGGTCGAGCCCAACACTCTCCGGTACTTTTTGCGGTTAAACATGTAGGAATGGACAAAGGACTTGTGGCCGAGCGCAGTGACACGCAACCCAAGCCCCTGCACCGAGCCACTCCGAATGGCTCCATCAGCACCGGCCGGGTAATCCCAATAGATTTCCTGGTCTTTTTCCTTGGGGCATTTCGCAGTTGAAACCAATGTATCCGTTAAATAAATCTTCGGCATCTCATGTAACTCTCATGTAACTAATTTCGTGAATAGTTTACATGAGAACTATACTATCGTCGAAATCATTTTTACAAAAAATGATTCATTTATAGATACATAGACAGTTGGCGATCAGTGAGAATATGAGATTTTGGCGCTTCACATTGCAGGGGTCACAAGTTCGAATCTTGTATCGCCCACCAGTTTTTTCAATGATTTACATGATGATGGTTTCCAGAAAACCCGCTCATGTAAATTTCATGTAACAAGCCTCAAGGGCAATTGAACACGCCCTTACAACTACAGCGTTGGTAAGTGTGGAAATAGAAAATCGCAACCGCGATGCAAATACTTACACCTAAGCCATCAATTTTGCCCATTCACGAAATTCAACCTCTTCTACTAAAGGAAGCTAAGACAATCTAAATCTTGACTCGTTGACAGCATCCGCGCTCAAAGAATGAAATACTATCGGGAGACAGGACGCAACAAAGGGCGATGTTCTGAGACAGTGACAATGAGAGGGCGCTATTGTGAGCTGATCCCAAGTTAGGTTCTGCCCAATCGGGCACCGTGTTGCTCACGATTCTCATCGACCACGCGCTCAAGCAGTACGAACCAGAGGATTGATCCCAAACAAAAATGATAGCACCATCGTGTATACTCCCATTAAGACTAATCGCCTCCTCTATAGTCGAACATATATTTGCGTCGAATTTACTACCTACAGTAGGCGTCGGGCTGCGCTTCATCGGAACACAGTCTTTCTCTGAAACCTCGGAATGGGCGAACACAAGGATTAAAGGGTAGAAAGGTACTCCGCCTTGATGTACCTGTGTAACTTGTAGCCGCAATTGGTCATTGCTGGGGGGAATTTTGCTCACGCGTACATCCATTTCCGCTTATCTTGTTGTCGCGATCGTTGTTTGGGGAGGCTTTCTCTGGTGGCTGAATTTGGATTTAACGTGGGATTACGCCAAACCGTATTCCCTCACACTCGCAGCTCTTACATTTGTCTCGTGGTTATTCAATCAACACCTGTGGAGATATTGGCCGTTCAGATTATTTGCCAAAGTTCCTGATATTAGCGGGACCTGGAACACCGAGCTTCAATCATCATACAAGACCCCTGACAGCGATATGGCATTGCCCACAGTCCAAGGCTACGCGGTAATCAGGCAAACGTACTCCACCTTATCAATTCGCTTGATGACTGCACAGTCCGAGTCACTTCTTGTCGCCGGCAGATTTGACCGTCAGCCAGACGGAACCACCTATGTTTACGGCATTTATCAAAGTGACCCGTCGATTCTATTGCGGACGGGAGTGAGCGAAATCCATTATGGCAGCTTCAAATATAAGATTCTTGGCCGTCCACCAGTCGAGATGACGGGTCATTACTGGACCGATCGCAACACGAACGGCTCAGTACGTCTTCACAGCAGAAGAAGAAATAAATTTGATAGTTATTCACACGCATCATCTTGAATAGAATTCAATCATTATTGATGTATTTTATATAATTTGAAAAAATAATGTATATCCTGAATATTCTTGGATGAATACGACTCAACTAACTCAGGCGGCGGCGGCCGGCATATTGCTCGATTTATCGTCCATCGAATAAGCGGCCATGTCGGCGCGAATGCAAGGCGCCCTTCAATTTTCTGAGACGAAAAATGAAAGTCAGTAATATATCGGCTTGAGCCTTTGCTAAACGTTGGCGTCTTATTTGCCTTTCACCCTATATTTCTCCTGAATATTTTCGAAACTTAAGTTGTGACTCGCAAAATTCCTGTGAAAGGAACCGTTCTTCTCTTGTTCCGCGAAATGATAGCGCCTAAGTTGCATCATATGAAATGTCTGGAGGGGCCGATGGTTCGGAGGGTGACGCCTGCGCAGTACAATCAAATGATCCGTCGCTACAACGCCGAAGTGGATCGGGTTAATCGAGCTAATCGCCAAGCTCAAGAGAAATATGTCCGAGATGTGAATCACGAGATTGACCGGGTGAACCGGCACAATCAGAAGGTTGTCGACGATTACAATCGCGCGGTTCGTAACCACAATAAGAAGAACGAAGCGGCCGTCAGGAAGTACAATCAGGCGGTAAACGCCCACAACGCCAAACTCCGCCAAAACCGGCAGGCACTAGCACGGCAGATCGAGTCTCTGAAAAGCCAGGCCACGGCCACAACCCGTTACGTGGAGGTGCGGACGTCCACATATGACGTCTACGATAGGTTCGAGCGCGTTGAGCGCGAAGCGCAATATTCGTCGGGCGTGTCAGACCTACTGACATTGACTGAAAAAGAAGCCAGCAATAGCGCCAACGTTGCAGAGGCATTGACATCTGAGGTGCCCCTAACACCGGAGCAAATGGACGACAGTGGTATCCTTGAGTACCTGTCAGGATTCTCGGAAGACCTTTGCGACCGTTGGAAGGGAGCACTTTTCGCGCTAAACCCCATGAACACGGACGCCGCACGTCACTTTTGCACTAGTGTTCGGGAGATTTTCACCGAAATTCTCGAAAAGTGGGCAGATAACGCCGCCGTAATCGCGGCTGACCCCAATTATGACCGCACTCCGAACGGCACCCCAAGTCGTCGCGCAAAAATCCGCTATCTCCTGAAATTGAAGGGAGCGGATTCCCCCGAAATGCTTGGCTTTGTCGAAAAGGACATCGACGATATCCTGCAGCTCTTCTACGTTTTCAACGAAGCTACACACGGCGCTGCCGGGAAGCACGGTTTTGCAAAACTTCAGAACATCCGCCAGCGCGTCGAAGGCGGGATAATGTTTCTCGCGGCGATTGCCCTTTGAGTTGGTCTGATGAACGCCGAGGTAGAAGCTGGAAAGCCCTTTCGTATCCTGAGCCTTGATGGCGGTGGCGCAAAGGGATTCTACACCCTTGGCGTTCTGGCGGAAATCGAGGGCTTGATCGGTTGTCGTCTTCACGAGCGTTTTGACCTCGTATTTGGCACCAGTACCGGCTCCATCATCGGGTCTATGATAGCGCTTGGAATGTCGGTGGAGGAAATCCACACCCTCTACAAAAAGTTCGTGCCTGACATCATGGGGCTGAAGAAGCCCGCGCAGAAGTCCGCGAAGCTGGCAGAGCTTTCTGCCGAAATCTTCAAGGACGCCAAGTTCGATGAGGTGAAGACCGCCGTAGGTGTGGTTACTACGAAATGGGTTATCGAGCGCCCGATGATCTTCAAAGGCAGCGTTGCGCAGGCCCACGGGCGCAAGGGCACGTTCCAGCCTGGTTTCGGCGTGTCCATCGGAGATGCGGTTGAGGCCTCTTGCTCCGCATTCCCTTTCTTTGTGCCCAAAACTATCACCACTGATGCAGGTGATGAGGTGAAGCTCGTGGATGGCGGTTATTGCGCGAACAACCCCACCCTTTACGCAATCGCCGATGCCACCCGTGCACTCAATATCGCCCACAAGGACTTGCGCGTGGTTAGCGTTGGTGTCGGTGTTTACCCCACCCCCAAGCCTTCGTTGTTCAACAAGATGTATTGGGCGAAGTATCTTTTAAGCGTACAGCTTTTGCAGAAGACGCTTGAGATCAACACGCAGTCTATGGACCAGCTTCGCGCGATCCTTTTCAAGGACTGACCTGCCACTGAGAATTTCCTCCAGATTGGATTAGAGTCCGGCCCATCAAAGGACGGACGAATGAAGAAGCAGCGATTTACGGAAGAGCAGATTATTGCGGTGCTGAAGGAGCAGGAGGCTGGCGCGAAAGCGGCCGACCTTTGCCGCAAGCACGGGATTTCAGAAGCAACGTTTTATAATTGGAAAGCCAAATACGGCGGCATGGAAGTCTCCGAGGCGAAGCGGCTGAAGGCACTTGAAGACGAGAACGCGAGACTGAAGAAGCTGCTGGCCGAACAGATGTTGGATGCAGCCGCAGTTCGCGAGCTTCTTGCAAAAAAATGGTAGGGCCCGCCGCCAAACGCGACGCCGTCACGCATCTGAAGACCGTCATGGGTCTTTCGGAACGGCGGGCCTGCCAGATTATATCTGCGGATCGGAAGATGGTGCGATATCGGTCCTGCCGACCGCCGGAGGTAGAATTGCGGGCGAAGCTGCGCGACCTCGCCAATGAGCGAAGGCGTTTCGGATACCGGCGACTGTTCGTCCTGCTTCGGCGGGACGGAGAGCCGTCCGGCGTCAATCGCATCTACCGGCTCTATCGCGAGGAAGGTCTTTCCGTTCGCAAGCGAAAAGCCCGGCGGCGTGCGGGCGGCACGCGTGCGCCGATCCTGGTTGAAGCGAAGGCCAATGCCCGCTGGTCGCTGGACTTCGTGCATGACCAGTTTGCCTGCGGCAGACGCTTCCGCGTGCTCAACATTGTCGATGATGTGACGCGCGAATGCCTGGCGGCCATCCCGGACACATCCATCTCCGGTCGACGTGTCGCCCGAGAACTGACGACGCTGATCGAACGACGCGGCAAGCCAGGAATGATTGTCTCCGACAACGGCACCGAACTAACCTCGAATGCCATCCTTGCCTGGTCGAAGGATCACAAGGTCGAGTGGCACTACATCGCGCCGGGAAAGCCGATGCAGAACGGCTATGTCGAGAGTTTTAACGGTCGGATGCGCGACGAGTTGCTCAACGAGAGCCTGTTCTTCGGCCTCGATCATGCCCGAAGCGCCATTGCCGAATGGGCGGACGATTACAATACTTTTCGGCCGCACTCATCGCTCGGATACCAAACCCCGGCAGACTTTGCCGGGACCATCGCCGCAACCGGCTCCAACGCTGCGCAAGATGAAAGCTTCGCGTTTCCGCCGGTTGCTCACACCGCGCCTGTTGGCGTATTCAAAACCGCCGCGGCTCTAGTCGCCGCTGGGTGAAAGTTCAGTGGCAGGTCAACCTTTGCCGCAAGCACGGGATTTCAGAAGCAACGTTTTATAATTGGAAAGCCAAATACGGCGGCATGGAAGTCTCCGAGGCGAAGCGGCTGAAGGCACTTGAAGACGAGAACGCGAGACTGAAGAAGCTGCTGGCCGAACAGATGTTGGATGCAGCCGCAGTTCGCGAGCTTCTTGCAAAAAAATGGTAGGGCCCGCCGCCAAACGCGACGCCGTCACGCATCTGAAGACCGTCATGGGTCTTTCGGAACGGCGGGCCTGCCAGATTATATCTGCGGATCGGAAGATGGTGCGATATCGGTCCTGCCGACCGCCGGAGGTAGAATTGCGGGCGAAGCTGCGCGACCTCGCCAATGAGCGAAGGCGTTTCGGATACCGGCGACTGTTCGTCCTGCTTCGGCGGGACGGAGAGCCGTCCGGCGTCAATCGCATCTACCGGCTCTATCGCGAGGAAGGTCTTTCCGTTCGCAAGCGAAAAGCCCGGCGGCGTGCGGGCGGCACGCGTGCGCCGATCCTGGTTGAAGCGAAGGCCAATGCCCGCTGGTCGCTGGACTTCGTGCATGACCAGTTTGCCTGCGGCAGACGCTTCCGCGTGCTCAACATTGTCGATGATGTGACGCGCGAATGCCTGGCGGCCATCCCGGACACATCCATCTCCGGTCGACGTGTCGCCCGAGAACTGACGACGCTGATCGAACGACGCGGCAAGCCAGGAATGATTGTCTCCGACAACGGCACCGAACTAACCTCGAATGCCATCCTTGCCTGGTCGAAGGATCACAAGGTCGAGTGGCACTACATCGCGCCGGGAAAGCCGATGCAGAACGGCTATGTCGAGAGTTTTAACGGTCGGATGCGCGACGAGTTGCTCAACGAGAGCCTGTTCTTCGGCCTCGATCATGCCCGAAGCGCCATTGCCGAATGGGCGGACGATTACAATACTTTTCGGCCGCACTCATCGCTCGGATACCAAACCCCGGCAGACTTTGCCGGGACCATCGCCGCAACCGGCTCCAACGCTGCGCAAGATGAAAGCTTCGCGTTTCCGCCGGTTGCTCACACCGCGCCTGTTGGCGTATTCAAAACCGCCGCGGCTCTAGTCGCCGCTGGGTGAAAGTTCAGTGGCAGGTCAGGACGTGCCGACAGTGCGAATTAGCGACACATTCGAGCAGCCGGAGATGGCTACCGATCTCTTTGAGCACGATCTGAGAAAGCTCAACATATTGCGGCAGCGCGGACGGGACTCGTACGCCAAAGTCGAAGCTACCCTAAAAGATTTTCTCTTGTGATGGATGCGAGAATGACCATTGGTGAAGCACAATTGGAAACGTGGTCAGCCCAAGGCAGCATTCAGCAGTCGGCGGCAACCTACAAGACTATCAGCGGTGTCCTGAATGATACTGGTTCCCCATATTACCTGAAGACATTTGACACCTTTCTTCAGGGCTCCTACGGCAATGACACGAACGTCTGGGCCGACAGCGATGTGGATATCGTCATCCGGCTCAGCTCAATCTTCTATTCCGATACCAGCGGTCTCACGCCAAGTGATAAAGCAAATTACAACAGCAAGCGCTTGCCTGCGGAATATTCCCTCGCCACATTCAAGGGAGAAGTCGCGGGCTGGCTCACAAAGCACTTTGGCAGAGACGTAGACGGCAGCGGTAAGGCTATCTATGTGCCCGGCAACGGGAACCGCCGTGATGCTGACGTTCTCGCTTGCGCAGAACATCACCATTATACGAGCTATCCAGCCTTCGGCCAGCCCACATACCTTGAAGGTATCGTGTTCTGGACCAAGGATGGCACAAAGATCGTCAACTATCCCAAACAGCATTCCGCGAACTGCACGACCAAGCATCAGAACACCAACAGCTATTTCAAGCCAACGGTGCGCATCTTCAAGAACATCCGGAATCGGATGATCAAGGACGGCAGACTGCAGGAAGGGATTGCTCCATCATACTTTCTTGAGGGCATGCTTTGGAATGTTCCGAATAGCCTATTCGGCGGCAGCTATCAGCAAACCGTCATCAGTTGCTTCAATCACATTAATCGGATGCAGGATAAATCGGAGCTGACTTGTGCCAACGGCATCCATTGGCTGCTTCGCGACGGGCACCCAGTGTGCTGGCCACCGAAGAATCACAATACCTTCATGGAGGCGTTCAGTAAATTTTGGAATGAATTTTAGGTCGGCTGTTGCCCTCATCAATATTCAGCAACAACACGGTCACGTTGGAACCGTCCTTTACACATGGCTGGAACCACACGCGGCAGCCGCCCACGCGGTGGTCATTCCAAAAGGAAGCTGTTGCCTCCGCTGCCATTTTTCGAGCACGGGAACCCCGGAGGCTGTAGTCAGCCAGTGGCCGGACGGCGGCGCCATTCCTGTCCCATCCTGCGGAGGAACTTTCACACCTTACGGGGCCGCCGAGCTGACATTCGCGCATGCCATGGCTGTGGAGCAAGCCCTTGACGTTTTGGTTACGCCTCCAGCAGAAAGCCGACACACTCTTTGGATCGGTAAAACGAGCCGCTGGCAAGCGCTCGGCGGGAAGGTTACCCCGTCATGGTTCAGCCAGGTCGGCGATCCGGGTGAAGGAGGACTGCTGATGCAGCAACCTTGGACAAAGAACAAGGATTGTCCGGTATGCGGAAAACACCACCAGTGATTACATTCCTTGCCGGGGGTGGCGAAGAACGCATCACATTCAGTGCCAATGCTCTGGAGCACATGCTGGCTTATCGGCAGTTAGGCCCGAAAGATGCAGAGGCCGGCGGTCAGCTTTTTGCCCGCCTGTCGGCGGCTCAAGTGGATATTGAAGTTGCAACAGGCCCCCGTCGTGAAGACTCGCGCAGCCGCTTCTATTTTGCCCCTAGTCGCATCGCCGAGCGTCGAGAGATCAGATCGCTCCACCGGCAGGGCCTGCATTATGTTGGCGATTGGCATACACATCCGGAGCGCAACCCCTCCCCATCGTCGATCGATCTGAAGAACATCATCGAAATATTCACTCAGTCCCGCCATGCGCTCGGAGGTATCTTGATGGTCATAGTCGGGCAAGACGAACCGCCCGATGGCCTCTTCGTGGGGATCGCCAATGGGAAGCAGGTATCCCAATTGTTCGTCGAACCAAACTTCGATGGCTAGGAGTTCGAAAGGGTCGATGGCCCAGACTGGCTCATGGGCTTCATTTCAAAAATGGGCCCAGTTTGCCTGGTGAAATGCTCTTGCGATTCCCAAATGCGCCATTCGGCTATTGGCGCGTTCGAGCGACGGTCGAAACCCACAAGAATTTCACGCCGCAGCACACCAAAGCAGGCAGGCATATGTGTCGAAGCTCCCTTTGGAGGGCGGAATACAAATACAGGGCCATATTCATTGATAAAAAGAGACGCATCCGGCCGCGTTGCCGCCACGACTGTTTCATCACCATGAATTTCCTCAAGGAACCAGTCTTCGCCATAACTTAAGCAGTTGCCACCAAGATCCATTAAATAGAAGGACATGTGGCGCCCGAAATCAGGGCTTGATAGAACCCCAAAAACACCGTGGCGTTCTTCTTCTCGCTTTTCGAGCATCATCATAATGCTCGCACCAGACCCAAAATCATAGCGGAGAAGTTCGCCAGGTTGGATATGGGCAAGCGCTTTTTTCACCAAGCCAGACGACCTGAACACCCTACCTCACCTGAGCACGAAAATCTCTGATGTTCTTGAACGTGTTCGGCGAATGAATCGCGCGTTCTAACTCACCACGTAGATCATCATCTTCATTGATCATATTCAGGAAATCGCAAATCATGTCCTTTGCAAGCTCACCGGTTCTGCCAGACAGTTGGCCGTCCAGATAGATTGCGCAAGCCATTTCAAGTTCATTTGCAAATTCCGCAAACTCGTTTGTCCAGGCATTAACATCTTCATCCCCGTGGGTGGCGTGCAGTCTCTCAATACGAGTGATGATAGTGGAACGCATTTCTCCAATCGCGGCAGCCGAAACAGCCAAACGGTCGTTTCTCATTTGCTTGGCTACTGCAAAGAGGCCGATGATCGCAAATGGCAGACCAATGATCGTTACTAGACCGGCCAAAAACGTAATCGTCTCAACAGACCAAAACCCTTGGATCATTTCCCATTTCCAGAACCCGGTTTTGGCTTTCCAATTCTCTCGCGATTGTGATTTGTCGTGAAACTCTTCTGTGTGCGAGTTCCCTCGCTCATTCCATCCTTGAAAGAGCCATTTCGCACATCGCGTGGAGCTGTAGGCTTCGACACACTTTTTTTATCAGTCATCGTCATGTCCGGAGATTCGAGCTGAGATAAAAGCTGGTGGCGGCACGTTCGCCACCACCAACCGTATTAGCTAATTACTTGGTCTTGGTGGGATCCACCAGACGGTAACTAGAGCCCGGCTTGGGGGTCGGCGGAAGAGGCTCGCCGCGAACGACGGTCCTTTCTGGGCCAGCACCACCACGAGGGCCGATAATCTGATATTGACCAGACTTCGGAGCCTCGTTGCCAGGACGAAGAGGAGGCTTTGACGCCATACTACTTCTCCCTAAAAAAGGTTACTGACTTGCCAAACTCGCCTTTGGGCGCTATCTACGGCGTTGCTCAGACTACCGCTTCGGCACACAGCTTGTCACGCGGCAAGCCAGCCAGCCGCAGCAAACATACAAAAGCACGTCGGACAAAGCCGACGTGCTTTTTTAATGCACGAATCCGCTGGTTAACGCAAGGTAAATTTTGAGGAAAATCTTAGATATCTTTAGTTATACACTGTTTTAAAAGCTCGTCAACGAGACGCGTATTAATAAACGTTAATTTTTGAATTTTTTTTTGGTTCTTGCATCGTTTATCCCTTGAAATGTGGTCGAGAAAGCACCACCGCGTTGAGTGCTAGAATTTACACAACCAGAATTGTCAAAACTGGATAAAAGTGCCGACGATCCCTCCCATTTATATGGGGCCGAGGGGCGTTGCCCCTTCTCTCCCCCAAACAGGATCTTCCGCCCAGCTTCCGTCCCTTCGCTTGCGCTGCGGTCCGTGCAGCCGGGTCCCCGCGAAGACCTGTTGTCCCCTTCCAACCCCACCACTCGCGCGGCCCCGGGAAGCAGGACGGGGTCCTGTTTCCCTGTCCCATCAACCAAAGTGAAGGGACAAAATCCATGAACATCATCAATCCTCAAGACGCCGCTGCGGCGGCGGTCGAGCAAAACATCAACATGCGCCACGCCGTGGAAGCCATTCCGCTGAACCGGCTGGTGCCGAGCGGCGCCAATGTGCGCCGCATCAGGGGTACGGCGGGCGTGCCGGAACTGGCCGACAGCATTGAAGCTCATGGGCTTCTGCATAACCTGACCGTCCGCAAGGGGAAAAAGGGCCGCTACGAGGTTGTGGCGGGTGGCCGTCGCCTTGCGGCGTTGCGCCTGTTGGCAAAGGAAGGGCGGCTGGCGGCGGATGTCGATATTCCCTGCAACGTGCGGGACGCCGACAGCGATACGGAGCTTTCGCTGGCGGAAAACGTCCAGCGGGAGGCCATGCACGTCGTCGATGAAATCCTCGCCTACCGTGACCTTGCCGAAAACGGCATGGCACCGGAAACCATTGCCGCGCGGTTCGGACAATCCGTCCTGACCGTGCGCCAGCGCCTCAAACTCGCCAGCCTCTCGCCCAAGGTGCTGGATGTCATGCGCGAGGACGGGATTTCGATCGAGCAGGCAAGGGCACTCGCCATCAGCGACGACCACGAAGAACAGGAACGGGTCTGGTTCGACGCACCGGCATGGAACCGCGACCCGCGCAGCCTGCGCGCCCTGTTGACCCGCGAACATGTGCGCAGCACCGACCGGCTGGCCCGTTTCGTGGGGCTGGAGGCCTACGAAGCCGCAGGCGGCACCGTTCTCCGCGACCTGTTCGCCGACGAAACCGGCTGCTACCTGACCGACCAGCCCCTGCTTGCGCGGCTTGCTCTGGACGCTCTGGAGAAGGCGGCGGAACCCTACCAGAGCGAAGGCTGGAAGTGGGTGGAAACCACCCTCAACGCCTCCGCCAGCTACAGCAGCGGCCACGGGCGCATCTACCCGCAGATGCGTGAGCCAACCGAGGCCGAGCAGGCCGAACTTGCGGACCTCGGCGCGCAGTACGATGCCCTACAGGCGCAGATCGAAGCCTATGCCGAGGGCGATCCCGCCGTCGCGGACGACGAGCGGCGACTGGCCGACATCGAGGCTGCCGTTACGGCCATCCGCAACGCCGCCAAAAGCTATGATGGTGAGGAACAGGCGCTGGCGGGCTGTATCCTTGGCATCGACCACGCGGGCAGCCTGTATGTCGGTCGCGGCTATGTGAAGGACGAGGATCGGGACGCGCTGGAGCGCCTGCGCCGTGGTCAGGACGGTGACACGGACGAACCCGACAGCGTGGCACCGGCGACGCCGACCGAGCCCGATGCGGGGTATTCCGCCGCATTGGTTGAGGAACTGACCGCCATCCGCACTGCCGCCCTGCGGCTGGAACTTGCCAACCGTCCCGCCGTGGCTCTTGCCGCCCTGCTCTATCCGCTGGCCGGTCGCCTGTTCCAGACCGGCTACGGCGCGTTCGATGCGGCGGTGGAGGTCAACGGGCAGCGCCGCGACCTCGCTCCCGCCATCAAGGAACCGGAAAAGGCCCGTGCGCTCTTGGCATGGCAGGCGATGAAGGACGCGTGGGGCGAGACCCTGCCCGGCCAACCGGCGGACCTGTGGGAGTGGCTGTTGCAGCAGTCCACCGACAAGCTGCTGGACCTGCTCGCGTTCACCGCCGCCGCCAACCTCAATGCCGTCAAAGCCAAGCATGACCACAGCAAGGCGCGGCTGGACAATGCCGAGCGGATTGCCGAGGCGGTCAGCCTCGACATGCGGGAACACTGGCAGGCGGACGCCACCTTCCTCTGCCGCCTGAGCAAGGGGACGATTGCGGAGGTGCTGGCCGACGCGGGATGTACCCCCGAGGCCATCCACGCGGTGGAGAAGGCACCGAAGGCCGATGCCGTCGCCGAGGCGGAAAGGCAGCTGGCTGACAAGGACTGGCTGCCGCCCGTCCTGCGCGGAAAAGGTGACGCGGCCTAGTCTTTTAATCTTGACTGGCGAGAAAGAGCCCGAGCCATCCGCTTGGGCTTTTTGCGTTGGGCGCCTCCGGCCCGAACTGGCACCCACCGGGATCGACCCGGATGGCGCCAGGGCGAGGAGAACCCCGATTCCCTCTCCTCGCGCACCTCTCCCGCCCCCAACGGCCTCCACACAAACCGGCAACAACGTAAGCAAATTAGTTGTTCGTGTTTTATAAATTTACTTGCGGTGCATCTTACAAAGCTGCAACTTCTCGATGAACAGCCGAAATATAAACAGGGAGGTTGAAATGGGCAGTAGTGGATCCGGAAGCTTTTCCGACTATTCAGGAAGGCCAACAAAACCGTCGGGAAACGGCGGCTCTTCCGGTGGAAACAGTGGTGAGGATCGTTGCAGGCAAGCCTTCAACACAGAACTGGAGGATGTCGCACAATATGACTTTCATTCCCAGAACAATGATGTGCCACCACCGGGAACAAATCTGACGATTGCATTACGTGGCCGTTTGGTAGCGGTAGATTCCGACGGCACGAGCGTTGGGGCGCTTCCGACCCGGCTGAACTATCTTGCTGGATGCCTGCAGGACGGCGTTCAATATGCTGGAGTTGTCCGAAGCTCAGCAAATGCAGCAGTACCTCGCGTCGAAGTCGACTTCGTCGCGATTTAGCACATGGACGCTGACCGACCCCTTCTGATTGGCGAAATCTTCGTCGATTTCTCGCTGGGCACCAATGGTTGCCCCGTGAAACTCCGGCTTGGTGGAATTGTACATGCGGCCAGAGGGCTTTGGTCTGCTGGCATTGCGTACTCTGTCGCCGCAATCTGCCCTTCCTATCTGGTGGCGGAAGCAGAAAGCTACCTGAAAAGCCATGGTTGTATAGAGTTCATACATCTGGCCTGTGTGACGGGCGCCCCGAATGTTTTCGTTATTGGCGACGTTCGCGAAGTGGGGCATCAGGGATACGAGGACTTACTCCGTGACGAGAGAGTGGCCCAGATCAATCACTTGCAAGCACCATTCGACGGTTACCAGAACGTGATTGTCTATCCAGGAGCACTCGATCTCAAGGAAATTGCCACAAGAATCTCCGACCAGTGCCGGGTGACAATCGACATTGCCTATGACGTGAATTCCGTCGCGGATTTGGCGGTATTCGGAGAGAAGATTGCGAATGTCGCGATTTCTACCTCGTCAGACCTTTTTGCTGCCGAAGCCACTTCCGACATCGAGCGCTTACTGGAGCGCTGTCGTGATCTCGGCGTGCGACATCTCCTCTTGAAGGAAAATAGAGGGGGAAGCCGCCTGTTTTCTCTTGAAGCCGGACAGGTGGACGAATTACCGGCAGTTTTAGGTGATACCGTAAACTCCGTGGGTGTCGGGGACGTTTATACGGCCGTATTTGCGGCCTACCACCGGGAAGATACGAGAGCCGCAGCGTGGCGAGGGATGCAAGTCGCCACGCAGTATGCCCAAACCACATTCCCCGATGATTTAAGAACCGAGGTGGGAAGGCAACTTCGATTAACCGTTGACGAAGTGAAGGCACTCGGCGGAGTGAGTTTGCCCTGGCATGAGAGGCCACGCTTTGAGATTTACCTCGCTGCACCAGATTTCTCATACATTCACAAACCTGAAATCGACGCAGCTGTGTCCGCCCTTCAATACCACAATTTTCGGGTCAGACGGCCAATCGCCGAAAATGGCGAGGCCAAGCCCGGTTCGGAACCGCGCGACCTAATGTCATTTTACGAGAGTGATGTTGAACTACTCAACAATTGCTCCGCGGTGTTTGCTGTTCCTTTGGAGCGAGACCCGGGAACACTCGTGGAAGTTGGAATGGCCATATCAGCGGGGAAACCGGTGATCACATACGACCCACGCAAGGAAAACAATAATACAATGGTGGTGTGCGGCAGTTCTTTTTATTCAAGCGATCTTGGTGAATGTATCAATGGTGCATTTGAGCTCGTCTCCAAATTGAGAAAGAAGACCCAATGCGACGCGTGATGTTAATGGCGTCCGGGGGCCTGGACTCGACAACGGTTGCTTATCAGCTCGCGGACAAGGGCATAGAAATCCTGCCCATTTTCTTTGACTATGGACAGCACTGTGCGGAGACCGAGTGGCGGCTTGTCAATGAGGTCCTTCCGCCGACCGCTGAAACGCCGGAAAGGAACAATATTTCTGACCTGTTCAGAGGCTCTCGGTCTCGACTGGTCGCAGAAGCCAATCTTTGGGAAGATGAGGTGAACGATGACGATCTCTATATTCCTTATCGCACGCTTCTCTTTTACGCCGCGTCTGCCGCTCGAGCGCAAACGCTTGGAATTCGTGAAGTATATACCGGTTTCATAAACAGCAATCACGCAAAAGAAATCGACTGCACAGCGGAATTCATGAACAAGCTGGATGGGCTTACTGACGCGGTGGGACCAGTCAGGTTCATTTCACCGTTTAGAAATTCCTCAAAAGCCGACGTAACGCGTGAGGCTATTCGATTGGGCGTGCCCGTCGGTCGTACCTTTTCGTGCCAAGCAGCCAGCCGTCATCCCTGCGGGGCTTGTCCAAATTGTGTAGAGCGGCTAGGGGCTCTCCGCGAAGCTGGACTGTTAAAATGAACCTATACATCTCCCCACCTAGCCGGACACCCGCCGAAATTATATCGGCCGCCCGAAAAATTGCCGATTACGCTGAGGCAGAAGGCGTCAGTGGAAGACCAACTGTTCGGCGTGCAAGCTACGAGCACCTAGGCGCAACGTTTGCTGATGCGGTTCTTCAAGCAGGCCTAAATTATGAAACAGTGGTACGTCCGAGGGTTATTCGTATCCTCAACGCTTATCCCGATGCGACAACGACCGAAGTCTTATTTGACATAGTTCGAGAGGGCCGAACTGCCGAATTCCTTAACTGGTCCCACCCTGTCAAGACAGATCGCTTCGCCCGCCTTGTGACCACAATTTATGAGTCAGGGATCGCAAATGTCAGCGAACTTCGCTCCCAACTAAGGGATGAGAGATTTTCTGCTCAGCTACAGACACTGAACGGAATCGGACCAAAGACTGTCGACTACATGGCCTGTCTTGTGGGTATCGAGTCTATTGCGGTCGATAGACACATCCGCACCTACGCGGGTCGAGCAGGCCTGGAAGGGAAAGACTACGACTATCTGAAATGGGTGTTTTGCTATGCTGCCGACCTTCTTTCCGTTTCGCGGAGGGAGTTCGACGCGTGGGTATGGCAGCGCGAAGCCAGTCGCAACAATCGTCAACTCACACTTGGAATATAGAGGCTAGCGGGCACAATTACTGGACACACATCCGGACACATATGAATATCCCTTTCATATTATCAATAAATATCAGATATTTATCTATATAAGATAGGGACTTAAAATCCCTCGACCTTGGTCGTACGGGTTCGACCCCCGTCGTCCGCACCAACAACTGGCCTTGGCCGCTTCCCTCTCATTTGCCCAGAGCTTGACGAATCTCCTGCGACAACTAAAAATGGAACAAATCGGAAACAAACCCGGGGCACTCATGCTCAAGCCATTGATGGACATGTTCGAGGCGGCGTCTTCCGCCTATGCCGAGAAGAACGGCATCGCGCGCGACGCGGACTGGCATGTGTTCAAATTACAGGAAGAGTTGGGAGAGCTGACGCAGGTGTTCAACCGGGTCACGGGCCGGTCGCCGGCGAAGGGGCGGTCGGCGGAAGAGCTGAAGTCGGCGCTGGCCGACGAGACCGCCGATCTCATGGGCCATGTGCTGTTGTTTGCCCGCGCGCACGACATCGACCTTGCAGCCGCCATCGAGCGGAAATGGCAATTCAGGCCGGAAAGCCCTTGAGCTTCCCGGCCTGACTGTGGCGTGGGGCTGTTCGCGGTCCGCTTAGGCGGAAAGCTTGGCAGCGATCTTGGCGACGTGGGCACCCTGGTAGCGGGCGGCGTCCAGTTCGATTTCGGAGGGCTGGCGCGAGCCGTCGCCGCCGGTGATCGTGGAAGCGCCGTAAGGCGAGCCGCCCTTGATTTCCTCAAGGCCCATCTGGCCCTGGAAGGCGTAGGGCAGGCCGACAACGACCATGCCGTGGTGCATCAGGGTCGGGATGAAGCCGAGGATGGTGGTTTCCTGGCCGCCGTGCTGGGTGGCCGAGGAGGTGAAGACCGAGCCGACCTTGCCGACCAGCTTGCCGGCGGCCCAGAGCGCGCCCGTCTGGTCGACGAAGTTGCGCATCTGCGAAGCGACCGTGCCGTAGCGGGTGCCGGCGCCGAAGATGATGGCGTCGTATTCTTCCAGTTCGGCCGGGGTGGCGATCGGCGCCTTCTGGTCCATCTTGTAGTAGGAGGCCTTGGCGACTTCCTCGGAGACGAGTTCCGGAACGCGCTTGACGGTGACGTCGGCGCCGGCGGACTTCGCGCCTTCGGCGACGGCATAGGCCATGGTTTCGATGTGGCCGTATGCGGAGTAATATAGAACCAGTACCTTTGCCATTTGCAAATATCCTTCGTTGTCAGAACTGTATGGGTCGAGACGTGTCGACGGCAATCTAGGGTTTCCGCGCGCCATTCCAAGAGGCGCAATTGGTGACGGACTGTTCACACCGGCACCGCCAAGTTTCACTTGCGCGCACCGTTTCGTCGCCTTTCGACCGTTTTTGCCCGGTGATCGCCCCCAGCGACTGTCCAGCGATGCCCCGTCGCCATGCCGCATTTGCAAATCGGCAAAACGGCGCTACCTATGGCGCAACACTTCATCAGGACGCTTTTCATGACCACTGCCACCGTCGTCACCGCCGCCATGCTCGCCATCGGCGACGAACTCCTTTCCGGCCGCACCAAGGACAAGAACATCGGCCACCTCGCCGAGGTGCTGACGCTCGCCGGCATCGACCTGAAGGAGGTGCGCATCGTCGCCGACGACGAGGAAGCGATCGTCGAGGCGCTGAATGCGCTGCGGGCGCGCTACACCTATGTCTTCACCTCGGGCGGCATCGGCCCGACCCATGACGACATCACGGCGGATGCGATCTCCAAGGCCTTCGGCCTGCCCTGCGTCCACGACGAGAAGGCGATGGAACTGCTCGGCGCCATGTACGAGCGCCGCGGCCTGGAATTCACCGACGCCCGCAAGCGCATGGCGCGCATGCCGAAGGGTGCTACCCATATCCCCAATCCGGTCTCCACAGCGCCGGGCTTCATCATCGGCAATGTGCATGTCATGGCCGGCGTGCCGTCGGTGTTCGAGGCGATGCTCGATGCCGTCGTGCCGACGCTTGCCACCGGCTCGAAGATGCTGTCGGAGGCCATCCCCTGCCCGCATGGCGAAGGCGATATCGGCGGCCCGCTGGGCGATATCCAGAAGGCCCATCCCGACACCTCGATCGGCTCCTATCCGCGCTTTTCGGAAAACCGCTTCTTCACCGAGATCGTCGTGCGCGGACGCACCGCCGAGGCGGTCGCCGCAGCGGCGGCCGATGTCCGCCAGATGATCGCGGCGCTCGACCGCAAGAAGGCCGGCTGACCAGCCTTTCGCCGCTCAAATGTAGGGCGCGCTGCCGGAAAACTGCAGGCCGGGAAAGACGTCCCGGCCGAGCGCCGTGCCGCTGACGCCGAACTGCTTGTAAAGGGCGGCCGCCGCCACCTCGCGCACGTCCGCGGTCGGCATCAGGTCGCGCTGTTCGAACAGCGACGCATCGTCGAGGCCCGGCCACTTGCCGATCACCCGTCCGCCGGGAATGGCACCGCCCGCCAACACCGCCACGCCGCCCGTGCCATGGTCCGTACCGCCGGTGCCGTTCTGGCGGGCCGTGCGGCCGAATTCCGTCATCGCGACGACCACCGTCTTCGACCAGACGTCCGGGCCGAGCGTCGCCTTGATCGTGGTGATCGCCTCCGCAAGATCGCCGGCGACCTTTTGGAACTGCGCCTTCTGGCTGAAATGCGTGTCCCAGCCGTTGATAGAGAAGCTGGCGATGCGGAATTCCTTCAGGAGAAAACCCGCCGCCAGTCGCGCGGTTGCGACAACGCCCCTGCCCTTGTCGCCGCCGCGCAGGAGGTCGCTGTACTTGTCGGCGCTGGTCGCCTCCTCGATTGCCGCACTGAAAGCGGGATCGGACCGGTAGAGCCGTTTTAAAAACTGGATCTGGTCGTCGTTCAGCGACAGGTCGGCATCGCTGGACCAGTTGGCGGCGCGGTTGGCGCCCGACAGGATCAGTTCCGAGGACGCGGCGACGTCGATCGCGTTGGCCTTGCCGCTGCCGGGGATCACCGACAGGCTGCGATTGAGCCAGCCGGTCCGCTCGCCGTTGACGCCTTCGGCGCCTGTCTCGAGGATATCCTGGCCGTCGAAATGGCTGCGCCCGTCGCGGTACGGCGTCGACACCGCGTGAACGAAGCTCAGCTCCTTCGCCTTCCACAGGTCGACGAGACCGGCCGCCGCCGGGTTGAGCCCGAAAAAGCCGTCGAGATCGATCAGCCCGGCATCGGGAGAAAGCGCCAGATCGGGCCGCAGCGTCTTCAAAAGCGGATCGCCGTAGGGCTGCACGAGGTCGAGCCCGTCCATCGCACCGCGCAGCACGATGGCGATGAAGCGGTTGTCGCCGGGTGCGGCCGCGAATGTCACCTTGGTCAGAAGCGGCGAAGCGGCCGCGCAGCACGCGCCGGCCAGCAGGCCGCGGCGGGTGAGCGAGAAGGGAATGGCGTTCATGGCGATCATCCTAGCGACGGTTGAATTCGGGGGAAGCAAGCACCAGCGTCAGCCCGTAGGGCCGGCTCGGCGCCTGGGAGACGACCTTGCGGGTATTGTCGCCGGCCGCATCCGCCAGCACGTCGTCGACGAAGGCGCGCGGATCACGGTCGCCGCCGAAAAGCTGCACGGCGTTACGACACCAGGCGATGCGCTCCGTCAGTTGCGAGGCGTTGATCCATTCCTCGGCGCGGTCGCCGAAGCCAGCCGGGCTTGAGGGGTTCCAGATCGGCTGGCCCATGCGGTTGAGCGCCGCAACCGTCAGATTGCGCAGCCGGCGCCGGCGCTTGTCGTCCTTGTCGCCGCCATCCGATGCACCCATCATCGACATGATGTCGCCGCCCATTGCCTCCGCATCGTCTCCTTCGGTCATGCCAACCATCAGCGGCGACGAGCCAACGTCGAGCGCCTTCAGCCCCGAGACGACGAATTCGAACGGCCGCTTGGCCTTGGTCAGCGGCGCATTCAGCTGATCGGGATGGGTCAGCAGCACCTTGTAGACTTCGGTCAGATCGCCATCGCTTTTCTCCCACGCCGCCGCCATGTCACCGACCAGAGACTGTGGCGGATCGTCGGCGACGAAGTGGCTGGCGAGCTTCAGGCAGATATGCTGGCGGGTGCGCGGATCGGCGGCGAGATCGGAGAGAAGGTCCGTCGTGTCGGCAAGCCGGCGCCTGGCCCCGCCATAGTCGCGGTCGAGCACCGTGAAGTCGCCCGGCTGGGCGAGCCTCGGCCGGTAGACCGCCTCCATCGCCTTGCGGTCGACGGTCAGGCCCGTCAGCACCATCGCAGCCTGGCGCACATCCGTCTGGGTATAGCCGCTATGGGCGCCGAGCGTATGCAGTTCGATCATCTCGCGGCCGAGGTTCTCGTTGATGCCGCGCTTGCCCTTGCCCTCGGCAACCGCAAGCGAATCCGGCCCGACCGAAGTCGCCTGATCGAGATAGTAGAGCATGGCGGGATGGGTGACGGCCGCCGTCAGCAAGGTCGTAAAACTACCTGCCACATTCGGCCGGATCGCTTCCGCCTCGAACAGCGGCACCATCACCGCCGTCATCAGGTTCTTGGCCGTGCTGACGGAAAAATGGTCGAACCAGAAGGCGACCAGCCGCTCGTAGAAGGCATTCGGCGAGACGACCGGCTGCAACAGGCGCTGCGACAATGTCGTGCGACCAGCCTGGACCAGCGTCCTGCGGTAATCCCGGACGGCCACGCGCTTCGTCGGATCGTCCCTGGCAGCACGCTGGAGTTCCGCCATCTCGGCGGCGGCCACAACGGCGCGCGACCGGTAGGCCTCGACAGACGGCATGAACAGTGGCGGCTCGGCAGAAGCTGTCGTCAATTCCGCGAGCAGCCCGTCCGCATTAGCGGCTCCCGTCGCTGTGGCAGACCGACCGAAGCCAAATCGTATGGATGCAAGTGTCGCGTATTCCAAGGGCAATGCTCGCCTCCCGATTGACGGAAAATGCCCCCACACACTTATAGCTTTATCGAAAAATGCGACCAAATTACAGCGCTGCGGGCATTTGGCGCCCGCATCCCCATATCTGGGGAGGCGGTAAAATCTTAAGAAACTGTTATTAATCAATGACTAGTGTTAACCGGTCATGTAGTGACTGCGATTGACCTTGCACGGTCAATCAATGTGGCATGCGTTTGAAACGGGCGGCAAATCCGGAATGACCCAGGTAGAAAATCTGCAGCGGAAACTGAAAGCCGCTCAGGCGGAAGCGGTCGCGAGCAACATCCACCTCACGCTGTTCGCCAACAGCTTTATCGCCCTCTCGCTGGTGATGGTGCTGCGCAGCCAGACCAACCTGTCGAAAATCTACATCTGGTTCGCCTGCGTGCTTGCCATCAACGCGCTCCGCTGCCTGTTCGTCTACATCAGCAAACGCCGCAAGCTCATCTCCACCAGTCCCGAAATGGTGTTGCGGGTGCTCGTCGCCGGCGCGGCCTGTTCGGGCATCAGCTGGGCAACGGTTCCGCTGTTCTTCGGTGACGCCACGGCCGGCGCTTATCATGGCCAGGCCTTCTTCATCGTCACCGGGGTGGCGGCCGGGGCGTTGATCCAGAGCGCCGCCTATGCGCCCCACGCCCTTGCCTTCTTCGGCCCCGTCATTCTGGCGACCGCCATCTCGTTTTTCCGGATCGGCGACATGCTGCAGACCATCGTCGGCATCAACGCCACGATGCTGCTGTTCCTCATGATCCGCGCCAGCCTGAACAGCGAGAAGGCCTATCTTAAGAGCCAGCGCGCCGCGCTGGCTGCAACCTCCCTCGCCCAGTCGCTGTCCCTGGCCAACAGCGAGATCCAGAGCAAGAATACGAAGCTGGAAATCCTGGCGAACCGCGACCCGCTGACCGGCCTGGTCAACCGCGCCGTCTTTCACGACCGGTTGAAGCAGATGGTTGCCGAATGCCAGGTCAACAGGTCCACGCTCGCCCTGCTGATCCTCGACCTCGACCGCTTCAAGTCGATCAACGACATCTACGGCCATCATGCCGGCGACCGGGTGCTCATCGAATTTGCCGACCGGATCGGCGAACTGGTCGCGGAGGACGAACTTGTCGGCCGGCTCGGCGGCGACGAATTCGCCATTATCATCCCCGGCCCCGATGCGGCCGGCCGGGCCCGGCAGGTGGCCGAGGCGATCGTCACCCGGGCCACCGATCCCGTGACCATCGCCGGACGGCGCGCCATCATCGGCTCCAGCGTCGGCATCGCGCACTATCCGGAACACGCATCGAACGCCTCGGACCTCTTCACCTTCGCCGACATGGCGCTTTACGAAGCCAAGGCGCGCGGACGCCGTCGCGTCATGGCCTTCAACGACATGCTCTGCAATCGCATCCAGCGCGAGCGGCTGATCGAATCCAGCCTGGAACAGGCGATCGCCAATGGCGAGATCCGCGCCGTCTTCCAGCCGCAGGTGGTGATCGGCACCGGTGAGATCATCGGCTTCGAGGCGCTGGTCCGCTGGACCAGTGCGGCGCTTGGCGAAGTCAAGCCGGCGGAAATCGTCGATGCCGCAAGCGTCGTCCATTACTCGCGCGAACTGACCGGACTGATGGCCAACGAGGCCTGCCGGCTGATCGCCCTTCTCGACCGGCGCGGCCTCGCCCATGCGACCGTCGCCGTCAATCTGTCGCCCCGAGAATTTGCCAGCTACTCGCCTTCGGCACTGCTCAAGGAGACAGTCGACCGCCACGGCGTGCGGCCCGACAGGATCGAGGTGGAAATCACCGAAGAGGCGCTGCTCGACACGAAATCCAGCGAGGCCGAGCTGAAGGCGATGAACGAGACGGGCTTCAAGCTCGCGGTCGACGATTTCGGCATGGGGCATTCCTCCTTCGCCTATCTTCTCGGCTTCAAGATCGACCGCCTGAAGATCGACCGCTCCTTCGTCAACGGAATTACCACGAACCGCCACAACCAGGCGCTTGTGACCGCGCTGATCAGCGCCGGACGCGCACTCGACATCGACGTCCTGACGGAAGGCGTCGAAACTGTGGAAGACGCCGAAACGCTGCGCCTGCTTGGCTGCCGTCTGGCGCAGGGCTATCTCTACGGCAAGCCGATGCGGATCGAGGACATCGACCGCTGGCTGGACGAGAGCGTCTCCAGGCATCCGCCCTTCGCGCGGGTCTGACCCGCGACAGGACCCCGCCCGGCTACCATCCCCCGGCATGCACGAAAACAGCGGGAGGCCGATGGGCTCTCCCGCTGCTTTTCCTCCCAAGGTCATTCAACTCCTGGCCGGGTGCCCGATGTCCGGGGCCGGTGCGGCGCGGGCTTCGCCAAAGGCGACGTTGTGCTTCTCGTAGCCAAAGCCGGCCAGCAGCGCGACGGCAACGGCCACCACGACCGCGACGACGATCAGCGCCAGCGCATAGTCACCGTTCCAGTGGGCGGCAAGCGTCGTCTGCAGGGTGGCGTTGCCGGAGGCGAGCAGGTTGCCAAGCTGGTAGGCGAAGCCGGGGAACGTGCCGCGGACCTCGTCGGGCGACAGTTCATTCAGATGGACCGGGATCACGCCCCATGCGCCCTGGACGAAGAACTGCATGATGAAGGCGCCGACGGCCAACAGCACGGCATTGGGTGCATAGGCCCAAAGCCAAGAGGCGGGGATGGCGAGGATGGCGGCGAGCACGATCGCGCGCTTGCGGCCGATCTTCTGCGAGAAGGCGCCGAAGACGATCCCGCCAATGATGGCGCCGACATTGTAGACGATGGCAATCGCACCGACCGTGTAGCTGTCATAGCCGCGCTGGGTTTCGAGGAACGTCGGGTAGATGTCCTGGGTGCCGTGGCTGAAGAAGTTGAAGGCGGTCATCAGGAAGACGGCCCAGATGAACAGCGGCACATTGCGCTTGAGCACGGTGAGGAACGGCTCGCGTCCGCGCTTCTGCTGGGCGATGAAGGCCGGCGATTCCTCGACATTGCGGCGGATGTAGAGCACCAGCAGCGCCGGCAGCGCGCCGACGAAGAACATGCCGCGCCAGCCGACGATCGGGAACAGGAAGAAGAACACCAGCGAGGCCAGCAGATAGCCCGTCGGATAGCCGGCCTGGAGCAGGCCGGAGACGACGCCGCGCGATTCCTCCGGCACGGTCTCCATCGTCAACGACGCGCCGACACCCCATTCACCGCCCATGGCGACGCCGTAGAGCATGCGCAGCACGATGAACATGGTGAGCCCGGTGGAGAAACCGGACAGAAGTTCGAACAGCGAGTAGAGGGCCACGTCGGCCATCAGCGTCGCCCGCCTGCCGAACCGGTCGGAGGCAAGTCCGAACAGCAGCGCACCGATCGGCCGCATGGCAAGCGTCAGGAAGATCGCGATCGAGACCTCCGGAACGCTGGTATGGAACTCGTCGGCGATGTGCTTGATGACGAAGACGAGAATGAAGAAATCGAACGCGTCGAGCGTCCAGCCGAGGAAGCTGGCGATGACGGTTCTGCGCTGCTGCGGATTCAGCGCTCTGAGCGAGTCCACGATGGACATGGCAAAACTCCTCCTGTTGCAGCCGGCACGCCGGAGGGTTCTCCGGATGCCGCCACTGGGGCATGGAACAAGGATGTAGAACGATGTGGCGGCGGGTGCCGGCTCGCCTTCGGAGGTGTGACGGGCGGAGGTGTGTCGGGCGACGGGCCGCGTTTCCGGGAGGAAACAATTAGCAATTGGGGCAAATCGGTGGACTGGCAACCGACTGCGACAAAATGGCCGCGACAAAGCGATCCACCTTCGGTCCATGCGCCGAAAAGACGGCAGCGATTGACGCCGCCGCCTCAGCCGTTATTGCTGTCACATGCCGTGCGGCGAAGCTGCGGGACAACGACAGAAGGAGAACGGAATGGTGAAGCTGATCGGCGTTTCTGGAAGCCTGCGCAAGGGCTCGTTCAATACGGCGCTGCTCTCCGCCGCCACCGGCCTGATGCCGGAAGGCGCGACGCTTGAGACCGGGACGATCCGCGGCATTCCGCTCTACGACGCCGATCTCGAGGCCGAACACGGCGTTCCCGACGCCGTCGCCATGCTCAAGGATGCGATCGCCGCCGCCGATGGTCTCCTGCTGGTGACACCGGAATACAACAACTCCATGCCCGGCGTCTTCAAGAACGCAATCGACTGGCTGTCGCGGCCGCCGGCCGATATCGCCCGCGTCTTCAACGACAAGCCGACCGCCATCATCGGCGCCTCGCCGGGCGGCTTCGGCACCATCCTGTCGCAGAACGCCTGGCTGCCGGTCATGCGCACGCTCGGCACCGACCTGTGGACCGGCGGTCGCCTGATGGTCTCGCGCGCCGGCAGCGTCTTCGATGCCGACGGCAAGCTCACCGACGACAAGGTCGCCGAACAGCTCAAGGGCTTCCTAGCCGGTTTTGCCGCGCATGTGGCCAGGCGCGGTTAGTCCGGCGCAATCCGCCCTACCCCTTGAAGACGAAGCCCGCGCCGATCGCGATCAGCGCGAAGCCGATGGCGTGGTTCCAGGTCAGGCTTTCCTTCAGCCAGAAATAGGAAAAGCCGGAAAACACCACCAGCGTGATCACTTCCTGGATCGTTTTCAGCTGCGCTGGCGAATAGGCGTAGGAGCCGATGCGGTTGGCCGGCACCGCCAGGCAGTATTCGAAGAAGGCGATGCCCCAGCTGACGAGAATGACGATATAGAGCGGCGCGCCGCGGAATTTGAGATGGCCGTACCAGGCAAAGGTCATGAAGACGTTCGACGCGCACAACATGAGGATCGGCCAGAGATAGGCCGGAGAAAAACTGAACGCCATCGCGGGGCTCCGGGGACTTGAGGAATTCGCGGGCATGCACATAGCACGGCCGAGAATTCCGGCAAGGACCAAGTTCGAGGAGCGGTCACCGGTCGCAGCACCCCGCCCCCGGTCGCCCCTCGCGCACGCGCCATTCCAACCCGCACCTGCCAACCACGCCGAACAGTCCAAATACTGTTCGCACACAATTGACATACACCCCAATTCATCGCAAATTTCGTTTGTATGCAGTCGAATTTATTGAAATTTTTCTGCTGGATTGCTGCCGGTTTCGACAGAGTGAGCCGGCCAAGTTTCATAATTAGAAAAGTGCCGGGCGGGTAACCGCGAAAGGGGATGGAAACACCTATATTTCAATAGTTTATAGGGGTTTCTGTAATGTCTCGACAGTTTCGTTATATCACCATTCTCGCCGCCCTTGGTGCAGCTGGAGGCGCAAGCACAGCCATGGCGGCAGACGCATGTTCTCAAGCCATGCTGGAAAAAATTGCACCGCAGGGCGTAACCTTCACAAAAGTCGCATTGGACAGCGAGGGCAATGCGCAAGATTGCATCGTCGAAGGTTCCGTCACCACAAGCGGTTTCGGCGTCGAGCCCGGGTCTGCAAGGTTCAGCCTGCGTCTGCCGGCCAAGTGGAACAGCAAGTTTCTGATGCTGGGAAATGGCGGCTTTGCGGGCTCCGTTCGCGGTTCAGGCAATGGCGAGGATATCCAATATGCGCTCGAATCTCGCTACGCGACGGTCGCCACCGACATGGGTCACGAGGGCGAGAGTTCGCTCGACGCCACATGGGCGCTGAAGAAGGATGGAACGCCTGATCTCGCCAAGGTGATCGACTATAACTACCGGGCCACGCATGATGTTGCGGATACCGCCAAACAAATTGTCCGCGCCTTCTACGATCAGCCCATTCAGCGGTCCTATTTCACCGGCTGCTCGACCGGCGGTCGGATGGGCATGGTGGAGGCAAACCGTTTCCCCTCCGATTTCGACGGCATCATTGCGGGGGCTCCATTCATGGACATTTCGTCCATGCTGCAAATTCAGCACTTCCAGATCGCGCAGCTTGCCACGAAGGATGCGCATATCCCGGCCTCGCTGGTCCCGATCATCAACAGTGCAATCACCAAAGCCTGCGATCCTGTCGATGGCGTGACAGACGGATTGATCCAGAATCCCGCCGCCTGTTCCTTCGATCCGTCGAGCCTGATCTGCAAGCCAGGACAAGCGGACGCCTGCCTCAATCCGGATCAGGCCAAGGCACTTCGCGCCTATTACACCGGGCTTTACACCGACGACAGACAATTGGTCTTTCCTGGCTATTCCCCGGCTGCGATGAACGAGACGTTCTCCAAATACATGGCCGGCAACGAACCACCGCATGACATCAACGCAGCCGAACCATGGGGAAATAACGGCAACCCGCCCTCGCCCTTCGAATGGGCGTTCTCCGATCATGTCATCCAGTATTTTGTCGAAAAGGACCCGAAGTTTGACGTTCGCAAATTCGGCGTCACGGCAGATGGCACCATCAGCCGCGCGGCAGTCGAGCGTTTTCTTGAAGGAACGAACGAGGGCAATGGCACAAACCTCGACACCATCAAGACGTTTCTTGGCTCCGGGCGCAAGCTGATCCTCTATCACGGCCTTGGCGACCATGCCTTGAGCCCTTTCCGCACCATTCGCTATTACGATGATCTTGCGAAGGAAAACGGCGGTTATGACGCGCTGTCGAAAGATGCGCGCCTTTTCACGGTGCCGGATATGAACCACTGCAGCGGCGGAACCGGTCCCGACAAGTTCAACACGCTGAAAGCCCTGGAAAAATGGGTGGAGCAAGGCGAAGCACCGACAAGCCTGTTGGCTGAAAGCCGGCAGGAGGACAACTCCGTCACACGTTCGATGCCGCTTTGCGCCTATCCGACAATGGCAGCCTATGACGGCAAGGGCGACGTCAACGATGCCGCCAGCTGGAGCTGCACGCCAAACCAGAAGATGCTCAAGGTCGGCAGCATCGGTATTGCCGCGGGTCTGACCGCTGCCGGCAGGCCCACTCAGTAATCGCTACCGGGAGATTCCGGAAAACCCGGGAGATCTTGCAGACGAACACACGAATGCCGTGTTCATCAAGCTGACCCCCGAACGTCGAAACCGACTTCGGGGGTTTTGCATGACTGACCACTGCACGCCATTCGCAGGGCTGCGAAATTTGACGGCGCCGAAACCTCAGACACACGGGTGGCATCACCCGGAGTATCTCCTTCTCCCTGCCCGCGGGGAGAAGGTGCCCGGCAGGGCGGCTGCCGGGTGGAGCGCGCTAATCGGCGCCTGCCAGCCCGGCCAGATATTCGTCGGCGAAATCGATGTCCAGTTCGACGAACAGCGGAAAATGGTCACTGATCTGGAAGGTCCGCCATTCCTCGAGGTAATAGTCCTCGCGCAGCTCGGCGTCGGCCAGCCGCGCCTCCTGCAGGGCGAGCGCCTTTTCCGCCGTCTTCTTCTGCCCCTCGGCGCGCTTGCGGGCACTCACGCTCAGGTCCGGCTTCTGCAGCTTCTCGGTGAGCGCGGCGATCTCCGCTTGCGCCTCGGCCTTGCGCCGCTCGGTCAGGTCGATGATCACCCGGTCGAACAGCGGAAAATCCTCCGGCCGGAACACCGAAATGAACGGATTGAAGACGCCGTGCGCCTTCTCCGATGCCGGGTCGGCCAGCATCACCCGCTTCGGATCGGGCATGAAGGAGATCTGGTCGTAGAATTTCGTCTCGTCGGTGTTGGAGCCGATCTTGTTGCGAAACACCTCGAAACCGTGCTTATCCAGCGCGTCGAAGGTCCGGTCCTTGTAGCCCTCGATGTTGAAGTCGCCGACGAGGATGTGGGCGCGTTCCCTGTCCGCCTTCGCCTGGGCGGCGATGAACCTGGCGACCGCGTCGATCTCCTTCACCCGCCTTTCGAATTGCGGCGAATTCGGCGCGTCGTCACCGAAATAGATATGCACGGTAGCGAAATTGAACTTGAACCAGCCGGCCTGGAAGGTGCAGGAAAACGGCGTGCGGGCGAATTGCCGCTGCTTCGTGCCGTCGGAAATCTGGTCGTTAAACGGCAGCACCAGTTCGCCGGCAATGCCGCTGAAGCGCACCTTGTTGCGGTCGAAGACGAAAGCCAGCCGCTCGCGGTTGCCGCCGGGGCCGAGCGTCACATCCGTCATGATGAAATCATAGGCCGGCCCGAGCGTATCCATCAGCCGCTCGAACGGCGCCAGATCGACGCAGATCTCCTGCACCGCCAGAATGTCGAAGGCGGAGATGATCTCGGCCAGATAGAAGAAGCTTTCGGGATGGCGCGGCCCGTGGCCGAAGCGGTTGTCGTCGAAATTGCGGATGTTCCAGGTGCCGAGCAGCAGCGTCTTGCCGACCTTGCGCTCGGGTATCTTCTCCACGAGCGAAGCTCGGAGCCGCGCCAGCCCCGCAATCGCCCCCTTCAGCCGAAGCCCCCGCTCCGGCTCCGGCAGATCGCGAAACGCATGCTTCAAACGCCAGTAAGCAACCATGTCCCACCCCCGTTGTGGACCGATCGGGATTGCAACGGCGAGTATAGGCGACATTTGACGGTTTGACGATGGCGGGGCGTCGGCTTCTCCCCGCCTGCACGAACGTTCAAGAACGACGGGCGGGAACCCGCTAGCTTGACGGCATCGACATCGGAGCAGCGGCAACATGGACCAGATGAACAAGACCTACGAGGCAATCACCTTCGCCAACAAGATCGGCAAACTCACGGACCTCTGGCAGCCGCGCGTGATTGCCGAAATGAATGACTACCAGTTCAAGGTAGTTCGCATCGAAGGCGATTTCGTCTGGCACGACCATCCCGAAACCGACGAGACCTTCATCGTCCTCAAGGGCCGGTTGCAAATCGACTTCCGCGACGGCGCGGTGACGGTCGAGCCGGGGCAGATGTTCGTCGTGCCGAAGGGGATGGAGCACAAGCCCTACGCGGCCGAAGAGGTCCACATGCTGCTGATCGAGCCGCGCGGCACGCTGAACACCGGCCACGCCGGCGGCGCGCGCACCGCGCAGAACGATCTTTGGGTGTGAGTGCGGTGTACCCCGCTTATGCACTGCAGCGAATTCACCGCTCCGATTGCGACGTGGATCGAAGGTTTGACGATAGCAGAGGTTATCGTCAGAGGTTGCCAAAAGAACTCCCTTTAACCTATTGCTTTCACATAAGCAGGGATTGGGGGCTGCATGGCCAAGGGCATTTTTTATCACAAGGATGGCAGCGGATATAAGGATATAAGAGGAAGGCAGTACCACTTTCCAAAAACCTATCGGTCACGTGTTGAACAGACCCTAGGCGACTGGGTTATTTACTATGGTCCAATTTCTGGAGAGCCAAGCAGATACTATTCCGGAATTGCCGTTGTCGATGCGATCAAAGATGATCAAGAGACCGAAGGACACTACTACGCGTTTTTGAAGGATTATTTGGATTTTGACCGCTTAGTCGGGTACATGGAGGACGGCGGTTACGAAAAGAAGCTATTTACGTCGAACGGGTCAATCAACAGCGGCCGAAGCGTTCAAGCAGTTCGGTTGATTGAAGACGCCGAGTTTGTCGCGATTGTCAACGCGGGATTGTCCACACCGGACGAGTGGCCAAACCGAACAGACGTCGAAGTCACTGATCAACGCCCCCCTGGCGTCAGCGATATGTCACAGGCCGGCTTTGACCTTGGCAACTACGAGCGACCGATTATCACACAAGTAAGCAATCGTCCGTTTCGTGACGTGAAGTTTCGCCAGAACATCCGTCGCATCTATGATCGAACTTGCGCATTCACTGGCCTTCGTCTCATCAATGGTGGCGGCAGACCGGAGGTCGAAGCTGCGCACATTGTACCCGTCGAGCGTGGCGGGAATGACTCGATTCAGAACGGCATCGCTCTCTCCGGCACCGTGCACTGGATGTTTGATCGTGGTCTTCTGTCTCTGGCCGATGACTTTAGCATCCTTCAGTCACGCCATATCAATTATGATGTGTCACATCTTCTAAACAGAGATATGGTCGCAAAGGTGCCGTCGGAACAAAGGTTGCGGCCTCATCCACACTATCTCGCGTGGCATCGAGACAACGTGTTCAAGCATTGATATCGAGCGATAACTGGCTGTCCCCGCCCCGGTTGCAGCCCTCGCGAAAACCGGTAACCTCACGACAAGGTCACACACTGGCGGAAATCCCGCCATGCCGGCACACCGACGAGGGACATGCCATGAAAACCGTTGCCGCCGGGGTGCTGGAGATTGCCTATCGCGAGACGGGGCCGGCGGATGGGCCGGCCGTCATCCTCCTGCACGGCTTTCCCTATGACATTCACGCCTATGACGTGATCACCGAACGCCTGGCCGCCGCCGGGCATCGCTGCATCGTGCCCTATCTCAGGGGGTATGGGGCGACGCGCTTCCTGTCGGTGGACACGCCGCGGTCCGGCGAGCAGGCGGCGCTCGGCGCGGACCTGCTGGCGCTGATGGATGCGCTCGCCATAGAAAGCGCCATTCTCGGCGGCTATGACTGGGGCGGACGCGCCGCCTGCATCGTCGCGGCGCTTTGGCCCGGGCGCGTGCGCGGTCTCGTCAGCTGCGGCGCCGGCTACAACATCCAGAACATCGCCGCCGCCGGCACCCCCGCCCCGCCGGAGGAAGAGGCGCGCTACTGGTACCAGTACTATTTCCATTCGGCGCGCGGCCGCACGGCGCTGGAACAGAACCGCCGCGGCGTCTGCGAGTTCATCTGGAAAATCTGGTCGCCGACATGGCGCTTCGACCGGCAGACCTTCGCGCAGACGGCAGAAGCCTTCGACAACCCGGATTTCGTCGACATCGTCATCCATTCCTACCGGCACCGCTTCGGCGGCATTCCCGGCGACCCGGCCTATGCCGGCATCGAGGCCCGCCTTGCCGCCCAGCCCGACATCGCCGTGCCGGCCATCGTCCTGCAGGGCGCCGACGACGGCGTCGATCCGCCAACCGAGGCCGATCACGACCAGCCGCATTTCAAGGCGGCCTATCGCCGGCTGATCCTGCCCGGCGCCGGCCACAACCTGCCACAGGAAGCCCCCGACGCCTTCGCCTCGGCGGTCTTGGAGCTCGCCGGCCAGTCGGGTACGGGCCGGTAGCCTCTACCCCTCGCCCGCCTGCGCCTCAGTCTCGAACAGCGCCCGCGCGCCTGATCCGCTACAGCACGCTGAACACCGGCCACGCCGGCGGCGAACACACCGCGCGGAACGATCTGTGGGTTTGAGTGCCGCGCCATATGGCGGCGTATGAGAGGCGAGGACGGAGGTAAGGGTTGGCCTGCTGCCGTTTTGACAACGCCGTAAGCGCTACGGTGTCAGTTTGTACATGCGCCCAACGGCGGCCATCAGCCTCTAAGCGGTCGTCGACGGTGCAATTTTTCTTGGCAGCAACGCGCCCCCATTCTGAACGTTCGGGCTTTTGCGGTCGAATGTCTGCTTACCGCCCAAACTGGTCATTGCAGGACCGGGTTAGGTTTGTCTGAAGTGGGATGAGAAACGGATTGTTGCTTTGAGCCGGAGGCGGTACAAAGCTGCTCAGAACCAGCTGAGCCACACTTGTTTAGGGTGTGTAGCACCACATCTTCACGGTGAAGCGAGAGCGATCTCTTTTAGCAGGTCGATGAATGCGCTGGTGCGAACCCCCTTCGGATTCTGGTTTAAATCAACGGTCTGCACGACCACGAGCCGCTTTGACGGCACGACGGCGATAACCTGCCCACCGTAGCCGGAAGCGTAGAATGCATTCGGTCCCCAGGTATCCTCTGGAAGGGTCCACCACATATAACCGTAACCTTGCCGTATCCGCTTCGCCCACGAATAGGCAGTCGTCGATTCCCTGATCCACGACGCCGGAATGATCTGCTTGGTGCCCCACTTTCCATCATTCAGAAAGAGCTGACCAAAACGGGCGGCATCTCGGGCACTAAGGCGAATGGGATAGGCTGGATGCTGGGACAGCTTTTCCGAAGCGTAGCGGCCATCCCTCACAGAGAAATCCTCCATCCCGATCGGGCCAGCGATCCGCTTCTCGAAGCTACCAAAGATGTCCTCTCCTGTCTGTTGCCGATAGATCGTCCCCAAAGCGTTGAAGTCCCAGTTGTTGTAGAACCAGAACGATCCGGGCGAGTGACTCCCTCTTGTAGGACGCTTGCGCTTGATGTCGGCGGTTTCGTGGGCCGCAGGATGATAGATACCCGACCGTGACATGAGCAGATCACGCACTGTCGCGGTTTTTTCCTCGGCCGTAAGGCTGGGAGAATTGTCGTCAATACCGAGATCGGAAAGGCGGGCCGAAAGCTTGACTCGACCCTCGGCAACAGCAATGCCGTAAAGAGCGCTGAGCAGGCTCTTGCGAACGGATGCCATATTCACTTTGCGCGAGATGTCGCCCCACCGGGCAACCACCCGTCCGTCCTGGACGATCATCAGCGCGGTAGGTTTGAGTCTTTTCGATTGCAGGCGAGCCGCATCGAGCCGCTCCGCCGACCAGCCGGCGGCAGTCGGATCGGTGTCCTCCCACGTCTGGGCGCGGGCCGCGCCTGCAACGAAAATACCGAGGACAAGCAGCAATGCGACTCGTCGAATGAACATAACGTCTCCCTCTGAAACCACAGTGTCAGCATCCAATAGTCGCGGCTTTCCGGCGCGTCGATACGGCTGGCAACCATGTCGGACCCCGTGTGTGAAAAGGTGAACACTAACGGGCGAAGTCGGCTCCGAACCTGCCGCCTCTGTGAGTTGAACCAAACGGAAGTTCTAGGCGGACCGTCAAGCACTTTGACTGGCAGCAAAGGGGTCGGGAGCCGACCTTCATGGATGCTTCCACGAATGACCGCTTGACGCAAAGTTGCGGTGGCGGCCTTTCGGCCCATTGCGGCCAATAGGCCTAATCTGGCATTTGGATAATGTAGCGTTTGGTCATGTAGCTTCCGTCAGCCACAGCATTCCTGACTGCTACTGGCCGCACGTCCACTTGCCCGAACTGAGACAACGGTATCCACACCTGCTTCAGGTGTGCTTCTCGGCTTTCGATGTCACGCCTGTCCAGCGTTACGGAGTAATAATGTTCCGCTTGCTGGATAAGGTTGCCTTTATATCGAAAGTGATTTTCGACGCAGAAAAGGTATTGCGCCTCGACCACACTGGCATTTGTCTCCTCTTCGAATTCCGCTCTAAGCCGTGTCTCAAAGGTGTCTCCGACTTCATATTCCCCGCCAATAAATGCATAGCACGAATGGGGATCGTCTGCGGGTTGCTGGACGAGGACAGCATCGTCAGCGATGACGATACCAGCGATCCTAATCCTCGGAATTTTGCGGGACGCAACTGCCTGAAAGAATTGGTCTTGCTTGAACTCCATCTGGCCCTCTCCATGCGTTGAAACGCCAAAATACCGATATCATCTATGACCGCAAATGGCGCTAAGCCGCAGACACCTGTCGGCCCATTGCGGACATCGCCGATTGTCGCCAGCCATCACTTAACAACCGTGATCGCGGTGCGGCTACCTAGCTCGATGATGACAGCATTCTATCCCGAAGATGCAGAAACGTCCGCTCAACGCAAAACCAGAGAACGGATGCGACAGCAAAGCTTGCGATTATATAGGCGACGAAGCCGAAGCCGCCTTGCAAGTTTTCCTCTCCGACTGCCAAGCGCATGACGTGAAAAACTGACTTATGCGTGAGGTAGAGGCTGTAGGACAGAGTTGCCACGAGAGCCGCACCCGGCACGGGCCAACGGCTGAGAACGTGCTCAAGATCGAGCATGGCGCAGAACAACAGCGCAATACCGATCGAGATCAGCGGGAAGCCCGCGACGGCACCAAGTTGCGCCTGAAACACCGGAAATATGCCTTGTCCTGCAAGAGGTCCCCGATCCACAAAGCAGATGAGCGCTGCGATCACAAAGAACAATCCCAAGGGTATCGTGGCCTTTGACGGCAGATACCGTTTGCAAAGCTCGGGCCTAAAGAAGCGGGCAGCCGCGAGCACTACGCCAAATAGCAGGCCGTCGAGACGTGTGTATGTTGGATAGTAAACATCGCGGAGATATGTCGCGAAGGCAGGGCGGAACTGGCCCTCTGCAACAAGGGTGCCAACGTGTATATCCCAGATCGCGTAGCGCAGGACGACCCCAGCGAGTGTCAATATTCCTGCGAGGGCAAGCACCCATCCTGTGCCGATGCGCTTATATAGCAGGAGAACCAGCAAAGGCAGGACGAGATAGAATTGCTCTTCAACGGCAAGCGTCCATGCCTGCGAAAAGGCGTTGCCCTCCCTCGGATCGAACCCGAGATTGACAGTGAAGGTCGCGAATTTCCAAAGCGGTTGCATCGCCGGATTGTCGCGAAGCACTGGAACCAAGGCGTAGAGGCCAAGGACCACGAAGAAGGCCGGAAAGATGCGGAAGGCACGCCGGAGGTAAAACGACTTGAAGTCGACTGTTCCCGTGCGCGTTACTTCCTTGAACAATTGCGTGCCAATCAGGTAGCCGCTCAGAACAAAGAAGATATCGACGCCTAGCCAGCCATATTCACGCACTGTCACCAATAGACTTGGGGTTGCGTTCAACGGCAGGTGGACGAGCATCACCAGCAGGATCGCCAGCGAGCGAAGGATATCGGGACCGACCATCCGTGTACCAGTCGCCACGACACTCGCCTGCGCGTGCCACGGAAGACCATCCGCATGCGAATTGTTACTTGTGGCAAGCATGGTCATGCGCAACGCTCCGGAAGTCTCATGGCAAAGGCTGATGCCACCTAACTTACGGATCCGTGGTTGCAATGGAACGGTCCAATATCGAAAGCGCTAATTAACCTAAATTTTTCGTAAAATTGCAGCGATGTCCCTTACCCGTCCGCGCTGTGGCAGAAGAAACTTCGCAATGTCCCCTTTTGGCGCTAAGCATACGTTAGGACGGCCTATCCGCTATGGCAGCAGGCGACCCCCATACCACCCAACCCCGCCACCCTTACCCCTTACTCCTCGCCCGCCTGCGCCTCCGTTTCGAACAACACCCGCGCCGCCGAGCCGCTGCGGCCGATGATGACCATGCCGTCGCCGCCGTAGAGTTTTGTCGCCGGCGCCGGAGCGGTCACGGCGTCGCCGTCCCTGCGGTTGATCTGCACGACGAAGAAGCGGCCGTTCGCCCGCCGCTCGACCTCCTCGACCGCGATGCCGGCCGTGGCGCTGTCGTGCGGCACCACCACGACCTCCATTTCCAGCCCCAGGCCGTGCAGCGAATGGTCGAGTTCCTGCATCTCGGTGCTCGAGCGCAGGAAGCGCGAGGTCTGCGGATAGAGGATCATCTCGGCGATGCGCTCGGCGCCGATATGGGCCGGCAGCACCACCTTGTCGGCGCCGGCCTGCTTGAGCTTGTTTTCCGTCGACGGCACCTCGCCGCGGGCGATGATCTCGATTGCCGGATTGAGGCTGCGCGCCGAGAGCGTGATGAAGACATTGGCGGCATCGTCCGGCAGCACGCAGGCGAGCGTGCGCGCCCGCTCGATGCCGGCGCTCTTCAGCGTCTCCTCGCTGGTGCCGTCGCCGACCATGCAGAGATGCCCGAGTTCGCGCACGGCTTCCGCCCGGTGTTCGTCGACCTCGAGGATCACGAATTTGCGGCCGGCGGTCTTCAGCTCCTTGGCGAGCATCAGGCCGATGCGCCCGAAGCCGACGACGATGACGTGGTCGCGGAGCCTGTCGATTTCCGTTTGCATGCGCTTTCCTCCGAAAATCTGCTGCAGCTGGCTGATGGTCAGGAACTGCACCAGCGCACCGGTCAAAAGGATCGTGCCGGTGCAGCCGAAGATCATGGTCAGGATGGTGACGGTGTGCAGGTAGGAGGTGTCGATCGGGTGCACCTCGCCGTAGCCGACGGTGTAGACCGTCAAGAGCACCATGTAGGAGGCATCGACGAAGCTCCAGCCGGCATGCATGTAGGCAAGCGTCGCCACCGCGACCACCAGAAGGTTGAATGCGATGATCCGGTTCAGCGTGCGCCCGGGTTGCCCCAGAAGGTTCATGCGAGTTCCCCAACAATCGACGCGCGTGTCCCCAAGCGTCGACCCTATGAGACGTATTCAAATCATTGAATGGAATGCAAGTCGATGCCCAAACGGGCACTAGCCCCCATTCAACCTGTCGCAGCGGGCAGCTGAAACCGCAAGCACAACCGCACATTGACTTTCGCGGAAATACTCTCCATAAGAGTATTAACTATAAAATGCCTGCATAGATTGTGTTTCTTTAATCTGCTCGGGGGCGCGGATGAGGTTTCCTATTGCAATTTTTCTGGCGGTCATTTCTGTGTCGAGCGGCTGCTCACCCTCCCTTTCGGGCGGACCGGATCTTTCCGGATACGAGAGCTTCTCGCGAAATTTCTTCGAGAGCGGCTACGGCCAGAACCGCGTGACGGCCTATGACCAGGCTTCCGACCCCTATGTGAAGAAGTCGCTGCGCGACAGCATCGTTCTCAGCGCCATCGGCTCGATCGACACGCGCTACACCGCGTATGAGCGGACGCTGACGCGCGAGGGGCAGCAGCTACCCTTCATCACCTCGCTGGCCAGCATCTCGCTCAGTGGTGCGGGAACGCTTGTCGCCGGCGCGGCCGCGAAGACCACGCTCGCGGCGGTCGATACCGGCCTCAAGGGTGCCAAGGCCGCCTATGACAAGGACATACTGGCGGAAAAGACCGTGCAGTTCCTGCAGAAGCAGATGCGCACCAACCGCAACAAGGTGAAGACCGAGATCATTTCCAAGCTGGCGCTGGATGTCGGACGCTATCCACTGGAAATGGCGCTGATCGACGTGGAGGACTATGCCGCCGCCGGCACCGTCACCTCCGGTCTGGTGGCCATAGACGAGCAGACGTCCAAGGCACTGGCAGCCAGTGAAGAGCAGAAGATCACGCTGATCTCGACCTACGGTCCCGACGACGCCTCGAAGGTCATACGTCAGTATATCGCGTCCGGAAGCGCCGCTAGCGACCGGATCAACGACTGGCTGGCCAACTGCAAGCATCTCGATATCAAGACCGGCCACCTGATGGCAGGCAAGGAATACGTCGCCTTGCGCCAGGAAGTTATTCGCGCCATCGAAGCATCCGGACAGGGAGAAATCGCATGCACCAACTGAACGGCATTCCCGAAAGCGACCTTGCCATGGTCATCGAGGACATGAAGCGGGACGGCTTGAAGATCGTCTCCAGATACGAGACCGCAAAAGGCATCTGGACGCTGATCACCCGTCCGGCGACCAAGGCGGAACTCGCCGCCGACGCCAAGGCCGCAAGCGCCGGGTAGGTGCACGGGCCATACGGAATGCGGGCAGGCGCGCGCCTGACAAAACCGGGTGACAGTTTCTGTCAGCAGCGCCGCGCCTGTTGCCATTTTGTACTTGGCCGCCCCTTTCCTTTTGACCCGGCTGCCTCCATATTCCGGCCATGGCCAGATCACCGAAAAAATCCGACTCCCATCCGGGCGAAGCCCGGCAAGGGCGCAAGCCCGTCGCGGACTTTTCCGCGCCCCGCGTGGAGGCCAGCCCGAAGGGCGGTGCGGCCGTGAACGCAGGACAAGGTTTCGAGGAAGCGCCGCAATCCTCCTTTGAGGGCGCGCCGCTGTCGGGCGACGTGTCCGACTGGGTGCGGCAGCTGGAGGCGGAAGCCGAGGCGGCGGCCGTCGAGAGCCAGCGCGAGATCGCGTCGAAGGCCGGCAAGCACCGCAAGAAGGTCGAGAACGAGGCGCGCAAGCACGCCGAGAAGGTCGAGGCGCAGAAGTCCTCCAGCGCCAACAAGAACACCACCATCGCGAAAACCTCGCGCGGCGTCTCCATCGGCGCCTCGTCCGATCCGAAGACGCGCGCCGCCGCCGGGCTCAACCCGGTCGCCGGGCTCGACGTGTCGCTGGAAGACGCCGGCGCGCTCGCCAAGGGCAGCGTCACGGCCACCGTCGAGGCGCTCTCCGCGCTGATCGAGAGCGGCAATCCGCTGTTCAAGGACGGCAAGCTGTGGACGCCGCACCGGCCGGCCCGGCCGGAGAAATCCGAAGGCGGCATCGCCATCGAGATGGTCAGCGAATACCAGCCGGCCGGCGACCAGCCGACGGCGATCAGGGACCTCGTCGAGGGTCTGGAAACCGGCGAGCGCAGCCAGGTCCTGCTCGGCGTCACCGGCTCGGGCAAGACCTTCACCATGGCCAAGGTGATCGAGGCCACCCAGCGCCCGGCCCTCATCCTCGCGCCCAACAAGACGCTCGCCGCGCAGCTCTATTCGGAGTTCAAGAACTTCTTCCCGAACAATGCGGTCGAGTATTTCGTCTCCTATTACGACTACTACCAGCCGGAAGCCTATGTGCCGCGCACCGACACCTTCATCGAGAAGGAATCGTCGATCAACGAGCAGATCGACCGCATGCGCCACGCCGCCACCCGCGCCGTGCTGGAGCGCGACGACGTCATCATCGTCGCCTCGGTCTCCTGCATCTACGGTATCGGCTCGGTCGAGACCTATACGGCGATGACTTTCCAGATCCAGCTCGGCGACCGCATCGACCAGCGCCAGCTGCTCGCCGATCTCGTCGCCCAGCAGTACAAGCGCCGCGACATGGATTTCCAGCGCGGCTCCTTCCGCGTGCGCGGTGATACCATCGAGATCTTCCCGGCCCACCTTGAGGATGCCGCCTGGCGCATCTCCATGTTCGGCGACGAGGTCGAGCAGATCACCGAATTCGATCCGCTGACCGGCAAGAAGACCGGCGACCTGAAGTCGGTGAAGATCTACGCCAATTCGCACTATGTCACCCCGCGCCCGACGCTGAACCAGGCGGTGAAATCGATCAAGGAGGAGCTCAAGGGCCGCCTCGCCGAGCTTGAAAAGGCCGGCCGCCTCTTGGAAGCCCAGCGGCTGGAGCAGCGCACCCGCTACGACATCGAGATGCTGGAGGCGACCGGGGTCTGCCAGGGCATCGAGAACTATTCGCGTTACCTCACCGGCCGCAATCCCGGCGAGCCGCCGCCGACGCTCTTCGAATACATCCCCGACGACGCCCTCATCTTCATCGACGAGAGCCACGTCACCATCCCGCAGATCGGCGGCATGTATCGCGGCGACTTCCGGCGCAAGGCGACGCTGGCCGAATACGGCTTCCGCCTGCCCTCCTGCATGGACAACCGCCCGCTGCGCTTCGAGGAATGGGACGCCATGCGGCCGGACACCATCGCCGTCTCGGCCACCCCCGGCTCGTGGGAGCTCGAACAGTCCGGCGGCGTGTTTGCCGAACAGGTCATCCGCCCGACCGGCCTCATCGACCCGCCGGTCGAGGTGCGCTCGGCCCGCACCCAGGTCGACGACGTGCTCGGCGAGATCCGCGAGACCGCGCTGAAGGGCTACCGCACGCTCGTCACCGTGCTCACCAAGCGTATGGCCGAGGACCTCACCGAATACCTGCACGAACAGGGCGTGCGCGTGCGCTACATGCATTCCGACATCGACACGCTGGAGCGCATCGAGATCATCCGCGATCTCCGCCTCGGCGCCTTCGACGTGCTGGTCGGCATCAACCTGCTCCGCGAAGGCCTCGACATTCCCGAATGCGGCTTCGTCGCCATCCTCGACGCCGACAAGGAAGGGTTTCTGCGCTCCGAAACCTCGCTGGTGCAGACCATCGGCCGCGCGGCGCGAAACGTCGACGGCAAGGTCATCCTCTATGCCGACAACATCACCGGCTCCATGGCCCGCGCCATGGAAGAGACCAGCCGCCGCCGCGAAAAACAGCTCGCCTACAACGAGGAGCACGGCATTACGCCGGAATCGGTCAAGGCGAAGATCTCCGACATCCTCGACTCGGTCTACGAGCGCGACCATGTGCGCGCCGACATTTCCGGCGGTTCCGGCAAGGGCTTTGCGGATGGCGGCCATCTGGTCGGCAACAACCTGCAGTCCCACCTCAACGCGCTGGAAAAGCAGATGCGCGACGCCGCCGCCGACCTCGACTTCGAGACCGCCGCGCGCCTGCGCGACGAGATCAAGCGCCTCAAGGCCGTCGAGCTCGCCTCGATGGACGATCCCATGGCGCGGGAAGAGGCGCGGAGTGTGGAAAAGACCCCCTCTGGCCCTGCGGGCCATCTCCCCCACAAGGGGGGAGACAGGGCGCAAGCGGCAGCCCCGCGCACGACGGACTCCCTCCCCCCTGTGGGGAGGGTTGGGGAGGGGTCAGGCGACACCGCCACCTACTTCCGCAAGAACTCCCTCGACGAAATGACCGTCGGCCGCACCGAAAAGCCGGTGACCGGCAAGCTGCCCCAAAAGCCGGCCGATGGATCGATCTCCCCCCTCACGGGGAAGGTTGCGGAAGGGCAGGACAAGGACGACCCCCGCCCGCTCGTGCGCGGCAAGGTCGGCGCCGGCTCCTACGAGGACCCGGCCGAGGCCAAGCGCAAGAGCCGCACCAAGGGCAAGACCGGCCGGCCGGGACGGTAAGGACGGTGTCACCTCTCCGCCGACGGTAGAGGCTTTGCAGCCCCCTCACCTCCGTCATCCCGGACTTGATCCGGGATCCAGCAGCGCGATGTCCATCGCGCGGGAGACTCCCTTCCGAGGGATGCGTCCGCCGCCCCTTCTCTCACCGCGCCGACGCGCGGTGGCTGGATGCCGGATCAAGTCCGGCATGACGGAAGGAAGAGGATGCGGCGGCGGTCAAGAAGAGGAGCACGGCAGTGACAACGGTAACGGCATGCACCGAGGCCACCCCCTCCACCCTCATCCTCGGCCTTGTGCCGGGGATTTAGCCACCGCGCGTCGGCGCGGTGAAAGGACTCCCGGCCCCCGACAGACCGTGTGAAGAATATCCTCAGCTCAGCATTCCCGGCCCCCGCATGCCGGATTGATCCCCCGATCACGTCCGGGGACGGCATGACGGATAACGAGATGGCGCCTCACCCATCCCGCCCCCCTTCACAAACTGATTCAACACCCTGCCAAACCGATTCCGGAAACGCCGCCAACCCGTTCAAATCGGAGTCCTTTCCGCCCCCGGCCCACCGCCCAGCCCGCGACGTTCGGCGCTTCAATCCCGCCACCGGAGCCACCGCCAATCACCCCCGGCCCGGCGCATGGCTTCGGGCGTTCGGCGCTGCGATCGCGCTACTGGATGGATCGCTCCGCTACGCGGACCGCGCCTCACAATGTCAGGAAAATGCCGCATAGTCCGCGCAAGGAATCCATGGCACTTTAGCGACGGACCAGCAGCGAAAGGCACGCCATGTCAGACATCGGCAGCATGTTCTCCCCCACCGATCTCCTCCTCATGGTCCTGATTGCCTGCGCCCCCGGCACCCTGCTCGGCACCGCCATCGGCGCCTGGGTCTACCCCCGCCACCGCATCACCGGCGGCATCGTCGGCTTCTTCGCCGGCTTTGTCGTGTCGTTTGGGGCATGGGCGGCGTATTTCGCTGTGGTGAAGTAGGCACACGCAGTCACCACATCATCATCTCATGCCATCGGAGAACTCCTGAGCACGGCCTTAAACTGTCCCTCATCCTCGGGCTTGTCCCGGGGATCCAGCCACCGCGCTTCTGCGCGGTGAATGACTCTTTGATAATGCCGGCCGTTAGCGTGCCACTCCCTCGCCAACAAAATCTAAGATTTGGCTGCGCCAACACCGTGATTTTGCGGTATTGGGTGCAACGGCCAGCAAGTGCCGCCTCCGGCCCGAAACGGCCATCGGAGGTCCGGTCGCTTTGCCTAAACTTCGCGCCATCATTCCTGTCGCCTGCTACCCTTACCGTGCGGCCTGCACACTGCTTACTGCGGAGGACTGAGTGATGGTCTTCAAGTCGCGGGATGACGCTCGACGCCACATCGCGAGAACAGGTTTTGCAAGCGACAATGCCATGAAAACAAGATCGCCTCATGGTAATAGGGTGGGCAGTGTAGTTTATTTTTCCAGATGGCATAATGTCTGTAGATCGCATTGCGAAACAGACATCGATGTCTTGGATCATTTCTTTGGGCACAGGGGGGAGTTTTGGCGAAAAAGGAAGATGGTACGCGGGTCGACAATATCCTTGACCGTTTGAAGAACAATTCGGTTATCGCAACCGTCGTCGTTGCCGCGACGATCTTCACGGGACTTTATTCGTTTTGGGGGGAAATCCGAAAGTTTTACGGGGAGTTTTGGGAGACGCCTATTATATTAGTTCAAATGAACCTCGCAAGTGACAGCGACGGGTTTTTCCATGAAGAAGAAATGACATGCAAGTTTGACGGAAAATCCTACCCGACCTATCTCCCTCCAGCAGTGTCTAAAACAAGTCGGCCAGTGTCTTTTGACTTCGTTTTCCAGAACGCAGGTGAAAAGGAAGCCCTCTTCACCCAGATTGATGTTAATGTTCTCGCGGCAGAGCAGGTGTCTGGAGGGAGCCCGGGGATTATTACTGCCAATCATGAATATGTGCTCGATCTTGAACACAGAACTGGGAAGCAAATATTCAAGTTGAAGACTGTCTATAGGATTCCGGGAAATGATAGCGGGGCGTTCATGGTTACCTTCAAGCCAGCCACAAAAGGTATTGGCTTGTGCTGGATTTTAAATGTCGATTTCCATACAAGTCTCGGGACTATCCGTTCGCAAGATTTTTCATTCGTGACATCGAATTTTTAGTAGACTTTCCGGCTGATTCATTCTGCAACTACAGTGAACTTGTTTACGTCAGCGTCTTCTGAGAACGTATATCGAATCTTGTCTATAACAACACTCGCTCCCGCGACATCGCTATCAATGCCAAGCGCGTGAAATAGGTCTTCGCGTTGCTTTTTCGTCGCGGTTGGATTGGTCGTTCCGAACACTGCCACCCAGGCTAAGAGCGATGCAAATGCGTCCGCTTCTGTGGACGAAGACCTCAAGGTCGTCACTACGATTTGCGAAATGCATACGTTGTCGGAAATTTTGAACGATATTACGACTTGGGGGCCTTCGAGTTCTCTGCGGAACGAAGGCAGCCCACTGTAGGGGCTCAAAATCCAGTCTGCACCAACCCGGTTGCCATACCGCTCATCCCATCTCGCCATAAAGCCATTTATTTCCAGCGCGTTATGAGGGCAAGCTGGGGTCGCATTAGCATTGGTCATCGACGCCACCGAAAGCCAAATAGCGAATAATGCAACTCGCCGCTTCATGCGCACTCCTCCGATTGCAACTGCACGGTAGCAGATTTCGTCGGACATGTCGGCTTCCAATGCGGATTTGCCAGAAATCTTGAACATAGCCAATGCGTTTCAGCTTTTAGATGCGCACAACACGTACCCGGAGCGTCTTCGCGGTTGCCATTCGACATATATATTGGCTGCTTCCGGTCAGTACCAGATGTACAGTATAAGAGGTGATGTCATGAAGGGCTCCATGCTCCCTCTGTCTGGTGAGACTTATACGAGGTCAAAAACTGATGGCTGCGATAGGCCATGTCTCCTCTTGGCGCAAAGCGACCATCGCGCACGATCGCCGGCTGGTGGCAATGGCTATGTAATTCTGTGATTTTGCATCCTCCCCCGCCAAAGGGATAGGCAAACCGCCGGCCGCCACCCCCGGCCCTCCGCATGGCTCCGGGCGTTCGCTGCTTGAAACGATTCACTGGATCGTTTCATCGGCAAAGCCGACCACATCTCACCCCCTTAAATCCCCCTCCTGAAAACCCGTGCCATACTCGTTCCGTTCCGTGTGGATAGGCCGGGGGAGCGAACCTGGCGAGCGGAACCGGCGCTGACGGGTGCGGGCGATCGCAGGCTCATATCCGTCGGGGTTCGCGAACGGTCCCCCTCGGCCCGTGCGGTTCCCGCGATGCGGGGCCATACAGGACGCAAGCCGTTGCGTGCTGGCGGGTGGGCAGACCGGTCGGGTGTGAAAACGCCCCGCCGGCGCGCCCTTGAATGACGTGCCTTGGAGGCACGCAAGGCCCTGCCGCGAGGCAGTGCCGCAGAGGGATCCGCGGGCATAAACCGCCGAACGAGGCGCCCGGAAGGGCCATGATACCAAACAAAAGATGAGGCACCCCGGGCGCTTCGTCCTTCATACCCTTCATGCCACGGCCGGAAACGGCGCGTGAAGGGGAAGGTGTGTCCGGAGGGTGAGGACTGACCGGCAAAGCCGGCGAAACGATCCAGTGAATCGTTTCGAAGGACGAACGCCCGGAGCACATGCGATGGGCCGGTGATGAGGACAGGAATGGAGACGCAGACGATGGCCACCAACAACACCCGTCATCCCGGACCTGATCCGGAATCCAGCAGCGCGATGTCCATCGCGCGGGAGACTCCCTTCCAAGGGAGGCGTCCGCCGCCCCTTCTCTCACCGCGCCGACGCGCGGCGGCTGGATGCCGGATCAGGTCCGGCATGACGGAAGGAAGAGATCAACGGCGGTGAATATGGCAACGAAGAGGAATGCGGCAGTGACACCGGTAACGGCAGGCACCGAGGCAGCCATCCCCACCACCCTCATCCTCGGCCTTGTGCCGGGGATCCAGCCACCGCGCGTCGGCGCGGTGAGAGAAGCAGCCTTTGGGTACACCCCAAGGAAAAGAGTCTCCCGCGCGATGGACATCGCGCCGCTGGATCCCCGGGACAAGCCCGAGGATGAGGGAGGGCGACGGCGGCGGCGCGCCATCTCCCCCCTGGCGGGGGAGAATGGAATTTCAGTGTCTTGGCGCGAAGCGGCAAGCGCTAGAAATTCCAAGAGAGGGTGTCAGGGCTGCGGCTGGCGAAGCGATCCCCTCACCTGAAAAATCTAGCACTTAGCCTGACGGCTAAGATTCTGATTTTTCTTCCTCTCCCGCAAGGGGAGAGGTGTCTTCAACCCCAAACCCCGAAAGGAACCCCATGCGCATCACCGCATCCGAAACCCTCCTGACCGAACTCCGCCGGCTGGCCGAGATCTGGGGCGATCCCCTCGCCTGCCCGACGCGGCGCTGCCGGCGGGCGCGGCGGTGCGAGGGCGCGCTGACGGCGGCCGGCTATCCGCGCTGCGCCGGGGCGGACGAGGCCTGCGGCCACGGCACCGGCGCCCGATGGACTTGGCCGGCGGAGCGCACTAGTGTCGCGCCGACCGACACCGACGGAGCTCGCCCGTGATCCACCGCCCCGCCGCAACACCCGACACCGGTTCAGGTTCGGGCCGCGCCATCCGCCCGAAACCCATCCGGCGTCTCGCCCTGCCGGCCGTGCTGGCCCTGCTGTCAACGCTCCTGCCCGCCGCGGCCAGCGCCGGCGGCAGCGTCAGCGAGCGGGTCGAGACCTATGCGGTCAGCGGTTCCACCGGTGCGGCGCTCTACGAGTCGATCGGCCTTCACGGCCCGAAGGCCGGCGGCGGGCGGGCGATCGCCCATACCGGGTTCCGCCTCACCTGGCGGCGCGACTACCAGACCCGCGGCAGCGCCTGCGTGCTGGCCTCCGCCGTGCCGAAGCTCGTCATCACCACCACGCTGCCGAAAGCGAAGGGTCGGCTGTCGCCCGAGGTCGCGGCGAGCTGGAAGACCTTCGTCGACGGCGTCGCCGCGCATGAGCGCGTGCATGGCCAGCACATCCGCGAGATGGTCGAAAAGATCGAGGCGGCGAGCATCGGGCTTTCGGCGGAGAACGATCCGAAATGCGCGAAGGTGCGCGCCACGCTGCAGGCCCGGCTGAAGGTCCTCTCCGACGAGCGCGTCGCCCGCGAGCGCGATTTCGACCGCGCCGAACTCTCCCCCGGCGGCACCGTCCACCAGCTGATCCTCACCCTCGTCAACGGGCCGTGACGGGACGGTTCAATCTCCCCCCGTGTGGGGGAGATGTCCCGACAGGGACAGAGGGGGGTAATGCGGAGAATACGAAGGGTGGCGGAAGAGGCAGACGTTCATACCCCCCTCTCTTGGAATTTCTAACACTTAGCCTTTGGCTAAGATGTTGAAATTCCATTCTCCCCCGCCGAGGGGGAGATGAGAGTTCGCGGCGGCCCCGGCCTTCACCTCTCCCCGTGCGGGAGAGGATACAAAATCATGGTCTTAGCTTCAGCTAAGTCATAGATTTTGTTGGTGAGGGGATCGTGCCGGACAGGCTATCGAACGCCCCTACTCCGCCGCCTTGGCGGGCTGGGCTTCCAGCGCTTCCAGCTCGTAGGAATAGCCCTCGAGCAGCGAATAGGCCTTCTCGATCGCCTCGATCTGGTTTTCGGTGTTCTTGATCGCCTCGGCGATCGCCTGCGAGCGGGCACGCAGCATCGAGCCGAGCACGTCGGTTTCCGGCTTGCGGCCGAGTCGGTCGACATGCTGGCGGATGCGGGTGCGGTGGCGCTCCAGCTCGAGAATGTGGAAGCGGTTCTTCAGGATGTCGTCGGACAGTTTTCGGCGCATGGCGGCCAGCGGATCGAAGGAGCCGGGGTCGCGCTCGTCGAGGATGACGTCGTTGATCAGCGTCTCCAGCATCATGACGCCCTTCAGGTCCTTCGGGTCGGCCAGCTGCGGGTCGTAGCCGGTGTCGTCATAGACCTTGCGGCGCACCGGGTCCTTCAAGAGATCGTAGGCCGCCTGCAGGCGTTCGAACTCGCCGGGATCGCCGCCCTGGTCCGGGTGCGCGGTCTTGGCCTTGGTGCGGTAGGCCGCCTTGACGGCCGGCTCCTGCGCATCACGGTCAATGCCAAGCATCTGATAGGGATCGATCAATCTGCCACCTGCCTTCCGGGCTCCGTCCGTTACATTCACCTACTCCCGCGGGCCGCTTGCCGCAAGCCCGCCGGGTCGACTGCCGGGTCGCGAAGCGCCGGGCGTCACCGCCATCATCGGCCAAAACCGGCGGCGAAATTGTGGTCGCGGCAATCAAATCAGCAAATTACCGCTTATTTTCCCCGCCGACAAATTTCGTGGGATAATTCCAGGGACAGAGAATGGCGGCGGCGGTCGGTCATCCAACCAACGCTTCCTTAACCGGCGCGGGCTAAAATCCGGTCCGCATGGCATTTTAGGGAGACTGAGGGCATGGTTGCCTTCCGCTTTACGCATTACGATCTCGGCCGCATCAAGGCCGGGCAGATGATCGAGGTGACGCTGTCGGCGGTCGCCAATGTCCGGCTGATGACGCCGGAGAATTTCGAGCTGTTCAAGCAGACGCGGCCGTTCAAGTTCAAGGGCGGCATCGCCCGCAAGTCGCCGCTCAGGCTCGCCGTGCCGGAAGACGGCCACTGGCATGTCGTCGTCGACATGGAAGGCCACAAGGGATTCGCCAATTCCGCCGTCAAGCTGGTCGCGCCGCCGGCCCCGCCGCCGCGCATGAGCAAGGCGTCGTAGCTCCGCGATCGCGGGCCTACTTGCCGGAACGCTCGCGCCTCAGCTTCGCCCACCAGTCCAGCCGCTTGCGGATCTCGCGCTCGAAGCCGCGCTCGGGCGGATCGTAGAAGGTCTTTCGGCCCATCTTCTCCGGAAAATAGTCCTGGCCGGAAAAGGCGTCCGGCTCGTCATGGTCGTAGCGGTAGCCGTCGCCGTAGCCCTCGCCCTTCATCAGCTTCGTCGGCGCGTTCAAGATGTGCTTGGGCGGCAGCAGCGAGCCGTTCTCCTTGGCCGCCCGCATCGCGGCCTTGAAGGCCGTGTAGACGCCGTTCGACTTCGGCGCGGTCGCCAGATAGACGCAGGCCTGTGCGAATGCGAGTTCCCCCTCCGGCGAGCCGAGATAGTCGTAGGCGTCCTTGGCGGCGTTGGCGATGACGAGCGCCTGCGGATCGGCTAGCCCGATATCCTCGACCGCCATGCGCACCAGCCTTCGGCCGAGATAGAGCGGATCCTCGCCGGCGTCGAACATGCGGGCGAGATAGTAGAGCGCGGCATCCGGGTCGGAGCCGCGCACCGACTTGTGCAGCGCCGAGATGAGGTTGTAGTGGCCGTCCTGGCCTTTGTCGTAGACCGGCGCGCGGCGCTGGACGATGCGCGTCAGGCCCTCGGTGTCGAACACCTCGCCTTGGCGCGCCGCCCGCCACACTTCTTCGGCGAGCGTCAGCACCGCCCGGCCGTCGCCGTCGGCCATGCGCACCAGGCTGGCGCGGGCGTCCTCGTCGAGCGGCAGCGCCCTGCCCTCCGTCGCTTCCGCCCGGCTTAAAAGTTCTCCAAGGCTTTCCTCGTCATGCGACTTGAAGGTCAGCACCCGTGCGCGCGACAGAAGAGCGGCGTTCAGTTCAAAGGACGGGTTTTCCGTGGTCGCACCGACGAGGATCACCGTGCCGTCCTCCATGACGGGCAGGAAACTGTCCTGCTGGGCGCGGTTGAAGCGGTGGATCTCGTCGACGAAGAGCAGCGTCTGGCGGCCGTTCATCCGCCGCGTGCGAGCGGCCTCGAACACCTTTTTCAGGTCCGCGACGCCGGAAAAGATCGCCGAGATCTGCTCGAACGCCAGCCCCGCCTCGCCGGAAAGAAGCCGGGCGACCGTCGTCTTGCCGGTACCGGGCGGGCCCCAGAAGATCATCGAGCCGAGCGAGCCGGAGGCGATCATGCGCCTCAGCACCCCGTCGTCACCGGTCAGATGCGACTGGCCGGTGACATCGCCGAGGCTCTGCGGCCGCAGCCGGTCGGCCAATGGCCGGCGGTTCGCCACATCCTCGGGGATCTGCGGGGCGAAGAGATCGCTCATCGGAAGGATTGCCTTATGTCCTGGCCGCCGCGGTTGATGTCGAAGGACCAGAAGCCCGGATCGTCGGCGAGCATGGCGGCAAGCGTCTTGGTGCTGTCGACCTTCTGGCCGTTCATCGCGACGATGATGTCGCCCGGCTTGAAGCCGGCGCGGACAGCCATGGCGTTGTCGGCGAAGTCGGAGATGACGACGCCCGTCTGGTCGGCCGGCAGGTGCAGTTCGGTCGCGACCCGCGGCGACAGGTTCTCGACGATCGCGCCGGCCAGCGGATTGTTGCCGTCGAGCGTCCGGGTGTCACGCGGCACCGTTTCCGGTGCTACGCTGAGCTTAATGTTCATGTCGCGCTTCTTGCCGTTGTCGATCACCGTCAGGTCGACCGTCTGGCCAAGACCCGCCGTCGTCAGCCGGTAGCCGAGCGCGTCGGGATGCTCGACTTCCTCGCCATTGACCGCGACCACGACTTCGCCGGTCTTCAGACCCGCCTTGTCGGACGGACCGTCCTTGATCACCTTGGTCACCAGCGCGCCGCGCGGCACCGGCAGGCCGAGCGCTTCAGCGACATCGGAGGTCACCGGCTCGAAGGAGGCCCCGATGTAGGGGCGCTCGAAGCTCTTGGCGCCGCTCTCGGCCGCCTTGACGAAGACGCGGACGAGATTGGACGGGATGGCGAAGCCGATGCCGTTGGAGCCGCCGCCGCGGGTGAAGATCGCCGAATTGATGCCGATCAGCTCGCCATTCATGTTCATCAGCGCGCCGCCGGAATTGCCCGGATTGATCGATGCATCGGTCTGGATGAAGAAGGAAAAATCGGAGGACTGCAGCTTGTTGCGGGCGAGCGCCGAGACGATGCCACTGGTCACCGTCTGGCCGACGCCGAAGGGATTGCCGATCGCCAGCACCAGGTCGCCGACCTCGGCATTGTCGGAATTGCCGATCGGCATCGCTGTGAAGCTGTCCTTCGACTGGATCTTCAGCACCGCGAGATCGACGCCGGCGTCCTTCAGCACCACCTTGCAGGGATATTCCCGACCGTCGGCGAGCGCGATCTTGATGTCATCGGCGCCCTCGACCACGTGGTTGTTGGTGACAACGAAGCCGTCGGCCGCGACGATCACGCCGGAACCCAGCGACGACTGCTTTTCGGTCCTGTTCGGCAGGCGCTGGCCGAAGAACTGCTGGAAGAACGGATCGTCGAACAGCGCCGAGCGCCGTTGGACAAGCCGTTCGGCATAGACGTTGACCACGGAGTTCTTCGACTGCTTGACGAGCGGCGCGAAGGAAAGCTGCATTTCCTCGCGGGTGGAGGGAACGGTCTTGGCATCCTGCGCATCGGCAAGCGGCGCGGAGAGCACGAGACAGGCGATAAGGGCGAATGAGGCTTTCTTGATCATCTTGTTTTCCGAATCCCAGTTCTGGCTACACTTTATCTAGGGTTCCGGCAATCGGAACGGTAGACCGGTGAGACGACGCGATAGCGGACGGGCATCGCGTGAAGACGCCTCGAACGACATAGGGATGTCGCAACCCTCTTCCCAAGGGTCAACTTAATTCCATGTTAGATTCGCCAGACGATTGCCAACGGAAGGATCGCCATCATGAAGATTTCAACCGCTTTGCCCCGGCTTGCACGCCACGCACTATTGCCGGCCTTGCTGTTTGCCGCGCCCGCGCCCCTCGCCCATGCCGCAAGCTTCGACTGCGACGCCAAGGGGCTTGCCGCCGACGAACAGGCGATCTGCGACAACCGTGATCTGAACGATCTCGACGTCAAGATGGTGACGGAATTCCATTTCTTCGAAGGGCTGATGGCCATGGGCAGCCGGGGAGAGCTTCAGGACGAGCAGACGGCGTGGCTCGCCAAGCGCCAGGCCTGCGGGCCGGACAACGCCTGCATCAAGGCTGCCTATGACGAACGCCTGAAGCAGTTCGACGACCTCTACAACAAGCTCGAGCGACCTGCGCTATGGCAATAAGATCATGATACTCTGAGTGCCCTGCGAAACTAAATGTCATGCTTGTCTTGTTAAATTCAAATCATACATGATATCGATATATTTATGAATTGAGTTTACTCCGCCTCCTATCAAAGCCAAATTACAGTTCTACAGCCCCATATTACTATCGCTGGCTTATTAAGACGGAACTTGAATAAAACGACACGCCGAGAGACGCATGAACATACTGCTGACTGTCGACAAAAACATGCTGGGGCCGATTTCTGCATGCATCAGATCTATTTCTCTCAGCAACACGTCTGATGGCATCAATATATTTGTTATACACAGCCCGATTGAAAAAGCAGAATTGGATAAATTGATAGAATTCTGCGACAGCCTTCTTGGCAAGGTTCATTTTCAGGAAATAGATCCAACGCATTTTGTGCATCTTCGCCAGAGGATGCGGGACGGACATGTTTCCGACGCCGCCCTTTACCGTTGCGCTATGGGATCTCTGCTTCCGGGCACCGTCGAGAAAATCCTATATATCGACTGCGATACGCTGGTCCTTCGCCCCTTGGATCGACTGTACAGTACCAATCTTGATGGAAAAATCGCTGCTGCACGCAGAACGCCCTTGGACCATTTGAGCGACATGGGCGTGGACACCAGCGAATACTTCAACAGCGGCGTCATGCTGATAGACTTGGATCTCTGGCGCAAGAGCAAGGTTGAAACCGAAACATTCGATGTCATGGCGGCACACGGTCCCCGCCTGAAAATGTGGGACCAATGCGCCCTCAACATCGTTCTGGCCGGCAAAACCGCGCCATTGGACAGCGAATACAATCACATGGTCAACAAACCACCTATCGGCGAACACTACGTGGTGCCAACAATCATTCATTACGCAGGCCACAGAAAGCCCTGGCTCAACGGCGGCACGACCTGGGACGGATTATATCTTGAGGCTACCCAGAAAACTCCCTGGCCACTGGTCTATTCACGCAGAAAAGCAAAAAAGGAAAGCCTGTTCAGTCGCTTGAAGCTTTCCTTGCGGACGCAGCTCAAGAGCAATATTTGAGCGGTCTCAACGTGTCGAACCGTTTTGGATCTCTCACCCTGCGGGTACGACCTCAAAAATCGCTGCCGCAACAGGCCAACCGGCCCTGCGCTCGACTTCTGACAATTTGAAACCCTGGCAACACAACAGAGCTGTCAACGTTCGAACCTACAGGTTTGCAAGCTCACTTCGCGCCCACGAAAACGTGGGCGCCATGGCTGGCTCTACAATTCCTCTGTCGGCGCGAACGTTCGGCCCGGCGGTGGCCCTATTCCGGAAGGATGCGCACGGCGCCGCGGTCGGCGGACGAGGCGAAGGCGGCGTAGGCCTTCAGTGCGGTGGTGACGTTGCGCTTGCGGGCATGGGCGGGCTTCCAGCCGGTCTTGTCCTGCTCGGCGCGGCGGGCTTCAAGCTCGGCATTCGACACCTTGAGGTTGATCGTCCGGTTCGGGATGTCGATCTCGATCGTGTCGCCCTCGCGCACGAGGCCGATGGCACCGCCCTGGGCTGCTTCCGGCGAGGCATGGCCGATGGAAAGGCCGGATGTGCCGCCGGAGAAACGGCCGTCGGTGATCAGCGCGCAGGCCTTTCCGAGACCTTTCGACTTCAGGTAGCTCGTCGGATAGAGCATTTCCTGCATGCCGGGGCCGCCCTTCGGGCCTTCGTAGCGGATGACGACGACATCGCCGGCAACCACTTCATTGCCGAGGATACCCTTCACGGCCGCATCCTGGCTTTCAAAGACCTTGGCCGGACCGGTGAACTTCAGGATCGATTCATCGACGCCAGCCGTCTTCACGATGCAGCCGTCCAGAGCAATGTTGCCGTGGAGAACGGCCAGACCGCCATCCTTGGAGAACGGCTTCTCGACGGAGCGGATGACGCCCTTCTCGGCGTCGGTATCCAGATCGTCCCAACGCGAGGACTGGGAGAAGGCAACCTGTGTCGGCACGCCGCCGGGAGCGGCCTTGAAGAATGTGCGAACGCTTTCCGAATTGGTACGGGTGATGTCCCAGCGATTGATGGCGTCGCCGAGCGTCGCCTCATGCACGGTCTTGCAATCGGTGTTCAACAGGCCGCCACGCTCGAGCTCGCCGAGGATGCGCATGATGCCGCCGGCGCGATGCACGTCTTCCATGTGGACGTCCTGCTTGGCAGGAGCCACCTTGGAGAGGCAGGGGACGCGGCGCGAAAGCTTGTCGATGTCGTCCATGGTGAAGTCGACGCCACCCTCATAGGCAGCCGCCAGGATGTGCAGAACGGTGTTGGTCGAGCCGCCCATGGCGATGTCGAGCGCCATGGCGTTCTCGAAGGCCTCCTTCGTGGCGATCGAACGCGGCAGGACGCCATCGTCGTCCTGCTCGTAATAGCGGCGCGCCAGATCAACGATCAGGTGGCCGGCTTCGACGAAGAGGCGCTTGCGGTCGGAATGGGTGGCTAGGGTCGAACCGTTGCCGGGCAGAGACAGGCCGAGCGCTTCCGTCAGGCAGTTCATCGAATTGGCGGTGAACATGCCGGAGCAGGAACCGCAGGTCGGACAGGCCGAACGTTCGATGACCTGGACGTCCTCGTCCGTCACCTTGTCGTCGGCGGCGGCGACCATGGCATCGACGAGGTCGAGCGCAACCGTCTTGCCGTGCATGACGACCTTGCCGGCCTCCATCGGGCCGCCTGAGACGAAGACGGCCGGGATGTTCAGGCGCATGGCGGCATTCAGCATGCCGGGGGTGATCTTGTCGCAGTTGGAGATGCAGACCATGGCGTCGGCGCAGTGTGCGTTCACCATGTATTCGACCGAGTCGGCAATGACTTCGCGCGACGGCAGTGAATAGAGCATGCCGTCATGGCCCATGGCGATGCCGTCGTCGACGGCGATCGTGTTGAACTCCTTGGCGACACCGCCGGCGGCCTCGATTTCGCGGGCGACCAGCTGGCCGAGATCCTTCAGATGCACGTGGCCCGGCACGAACTGGGTGAACGAATTGACGACCGCAATGATCGGCTTGCCGAAGTCGCCATCCTTCATGCCCGTCGCGCGCCAGAGGCCGCGGGCGCCGGCCATGTTGCGGCCGTGGGTGGTGGTGCGTGAACGATAAGCGGGCATCTTGCGTTTCCTCACATCTGACGTGATTTTTTTATCGGGCGGTCCCAGGCGACGAAAATCTCGCGGAAAATGCGCCAAACGGCCCGATCTTTGGGACTTCCTAACGCAAATGCGGGCGGGTGTCACTATCAGGACGGGCCGTTTCGGTACGCATGGCGCCGCCTGCAGCCGCTTGCCGATCGTCAATTTCGGTGCCGTATACAAGAGGCTGGCTTTTTCCGTTTCCGCGTGATCGAATTCGTTTCGTTCACCCTTTTCCGGAGGTTCTCCGATGGCATCCGTGACCGTTGAATTGCGCTCCATAGACGAAACCGAAGCCGCGCTCGGCTGGGCCGGAGGCCATACGATCGTCGTCGACAGGCCGGAGGGACGAGCCGGCGGAATGGGGCTCGGCTTTAACGGCGCGCAGCTTCTGGGGCTGGCGGCGGGTGGCTGCTTCTGCAACGATCTGCGTTATGCGTCGCACGAGCTCGGCATTCCGCTGAAGTCGGTGCAGGTGACCGTCTCCGTCGAGCTCGGTGGCGAACCGTTGCTGGCGACCGCGATCGAGATCGACGCGACGGCGGAAACGGAGAGTGGCGAGGATCCCACGCCTGTGATCCGCAGGGCACGCGCGATCTGCACCGTCGCGAACTCACTGAACCGGGGTGTTCCGACGCACTTTGCCACCGGTTGAAAACACGGGCGCGATCAAACGCACTACACGAAAACGTGCCTGATGCCCCCCTTCCATGTGAAGACGACTTTTGGTCTTCTCTTTTCGAAACTGTTCCGGGTCCCATCTCGTATAGAATGACAGACCCCAAAGACCGAAACGGAAGAATGCCATGACCTATCATCCGCCCCGCATCCCCTCTTCCGAGATCACCGCGCGCAAGTTCTACCTCACCCGGCGCGAGATCATCAAAGGTGCCGCGGCCGCCGGTATCGCCATTACCGGCGCATCGACAGCCTTCGCCAAGGCACTCGACGCCAAGAAGACCGATTACACCGTCGACGACACGCTGACGCCGAAAAAGGATGTCCTCAGCTACAACAACTTCTACGAATTCGGCACCGGCAAGGGCGACCCGGCCCAGAACTCCGGCGACTTCAAGCCGCTTCCCTGGTCGATCAAGATCGACGGCATGGTGCAGAAGCCGATGACCATCAGCTATGAGGACATCATGGCGAAGATGCCGATCGAGGAGCGCGTCTATCGCATGCGCTGTGTCGAAGCGTGGTCGATGGTCATTCCGTGGGACGGCTTCCAGCTCTCCGAACTCCTGAAGATGGCCGAGCCGCTGGGCAGCGCCAAATATGTCGCCTTCGAAGGCGTTGTCCGTCCGGAAGAAATGCCCGGCCAGTCCGGCTGGGCGCAGCCCCTGCCCTGGCCCTATCTTGAGGGCCTCCGGCTGGATGAGGCTATGCATCCGCTGACGCTCCTCGCCGTCGGCGTCTACGGCGAAACCCTGCCCAACCAGAACGGCGCGCCGATCCGGCTCGTCGTGCCGTGGAAATACGGTCTCAAGGGCATCAAGTCGATCACCAGGATCACGCTGACCGACAAGCAGCCGGAAACGAGCTGGAACAACGCCGCCGCAAACGAGTACGGCTTCTACGCCAACGTCAATCCCGAGGTCGACCATCCGCGCTGGAGCCAGGCGACCGAGCGGGTGATCGGCGAAGGCTCGTTCCTGTCGCCCGTTACCAAGAAGACGCTGATGTTCAACGGCTATGGCGACGAGGTCGCGAGCCTCTATGCCGGCATGGACCTGAAAGCGAACTTCTGATCATGATCGTTCTCGCCCCCCGCAACCGGACGACGCGTTCAGCGGTCATCTGGCTCCTCTACGCGGTCAGCTTCGTGCCGGCGGCCTGGTATTTCTATCAGGCCGCGACCGGCGCCTTGGGCGCGGACCCGATCAAGACCTACGAACACCTGCTCGGCATCTGGGCGCTGCGCTTCCTGATCGCCACCCTGCTCGTCACACCGCTGATCGACCTCGCCGATCTCAGCCTGATGCATTACCGGCGCGCCTTTGGCCTGATGGCCTTCTGGTATGTCGTGATGCACTTCCTCGTCTATGTCATCCTCGACAAGAACCTCAGTCTCGGCGTCGTGCTGCAGGACATCACCAAGCGCTGGTTCATCATCATCGGCATGTCGGCCTTTGTCATGCTGATCCCGCTGGCGCTGACCTCCAACCAGTTCTCGATCCGCCGGCTCGGGTCGACATGGGCAAAGCTGCACAAGCTCGTCTACGTGATCGCCGCCGCCGGCGTCATCCACTTCGCCATGTCGCGCAAGTCGATCACGCTGGAACCGGCGATCTACATCGCGATCATCGCCATACTGCTCGCCTACCGGCTGGTGGGGCCCAGGATCCGCACCTGGAAAAACGAGCGGCGCAAGGCGGCGCGTCTCGCCGAACGGGAGCGGCAGAAGACGCAAGGCGTCTCGGCGCGCTCGAGTGAGATGCCACAGGCGGGCGGGCGGGCCTGACCGGCTGCCAAGCCTTGCTTTGGCTGCATGGCTGGCATCGCAAATGGGCGCGGCCCGACTATTGTGCGGCGCACAATCCAGGATTACCTTGTCTTCAACGAAGCGAACTCGAGAGGACAAGATCATGAGACACGACAAAAACCCCGCCGATGGCAGCTTTTTCAAGCGTTTTCGCAACGGCTTCGCCGACTACTACCGCACCTATCAGGAAGTGAAGCAGGAAGCCGATCGCATCACGCGCAAGCACGGCCTGCGATAAGCGGACCACTGACGCACACAAAAAAGCCGGGGCATGCCCCGGCTTTTTGTTTGCACGGAATGTCCCTGAATCCGTTGCCAGACCGCTGGCTTTCCACTAGGCCCGAGGCACGTATGTGTTCCCGGATGAGAGTGCTTCTTCGATGCGCGAAATATGTGTCATCTTCGATCTGGACGGCACGCTGGTCGACAGCGAGACCCTCTGCAATCAGGCGTTTCTGGATCTTCTGCCGGACCTGAACGAACCGGTCAGCAGCCTGTTGCTGCGATATCGCGGGCGCAAGCTGACCAATATCTTTTCCGACCTCGAAGCCCGCCTTTCCATGACGCTGCCTGGCGACTTCGAGCAGACATATCGGGCGCGGGTTGCCGAGCTCATGCAAAGCGAACTGCGACCAATGCCCGGCGTCGCAGGCATGCTGGCGAACCTCATCTACCCCAAGTGCATAGCCTCGAGCGGGCCACCGGCGAAAATCATGCAGGCGCTTGATATCTGTTCTCTGAGCACTCATTTCGGCCCACACCTGTACAGCTCACACACCGTTGGAAGTTGGAAACCTGAGCCGGACCTGTTCCTTCACGCCGCGAAGTCGATGGGCTTCGCACCCTCAGAATGCGTCGTCGTCGAAGACAGCGACGTCGGTGTCGAGGCCGCAATGCGAGCGGGAATGCATGCTTTTCACTATCTGCCGGGAGGATAGCCTTCCGGTCACAGGCATGCAAAGGCCTTTCGAGACATGCTGGACCTTAGCGGCCTCATCGAAGACCATTTCCAAAACTAGATAATTCGGAGGGTCGTCCGACGTGGAAGTGGGGCCGGAACACCCTGTCGGATGCTCCGGCCCCACGATACGCAATTCAGGTGGCGACCTTTGTCGCCGATTTCCCACTCAGAACCACTTCTTGAAGAACAGCCGGTCCAGCGAGAGGTAGCCGCCGCCGAAGGCTGCGAAGAGGAATGCACCGCCGGTCCAGAACAGCGACGCCAGCTCGGCCTTTTCCTGGACCTGATGGACGAATTTCGTGCCGCCATCGGCAAGCCGGGCGACACCGTTGGCGGTGAAGAAGTCGCTGCCGGCCTTCAGGGCATCGATGCCGGCCTGGGTCAGAAACGCATCGCCGTAGGGATGCGCCCAGTGGAACCAGAGCGTGATCGCCAGCATCACGGCGTTGGCGAGCGCGATCGGCCGGGTGAAAAGACCGATGGCGATCAGAAAGCCTCCGAAGAACTGCATGGCAGCCAGAAGCGGCGACCATAACCAGCCGGGGTAGAAGTGCAGGCTCTCGACGAACCCGACCTGCGCCATGGGCGCCGTGATCTTCGGCCAGCCTTCGATCATCAGCATGCCGCCGACCGCAAGGCGGAAGATGCTCCATGCCATGGGCTGGGCGATGCGATCGTAAAATCCGCCGAGAAAGGGAAGGATCAGATGGTCGCGGTCATTCTCGAAAATGGGGTGTTCAGCTTGAAATGCAGTATGGTCGGTCATTGCCTTAATCCTTTAAGTATCAGTCCCGAATTGACAATACGCCGTTCCGGATCCGTCCTATTGATACAAGTCAAATAACCTGAGTACTGCGATCACAATTTCTGCCGAAACCGGGCTCGCCTCCCCGTCCCTTGGAGACAGTTCGCTGACATGAACGCGGCCGCAGATGCAAAAAGGCCGAGCGCCCCAGCGGCACCCGGCCTTCTTGAACAGTTCCCGTTGCCTGGAACCTATATGCTATTAAGCAGCTTCAGCCTGGGCTTCGGCTTCGACGCGGGCCTTGTCGGCTGCGCCCTTGGCGTCCACGTCGCGGTCAACGAATTCGATGACGGCGAGCGGAGCGTTGTCGCCCTGACGGAAACCAGCCTTCATGATGCGCAGGTAGCCGCCGTTGCGCGAAGCGTAACGGGAAGCGATGGCATCGAACAGCTTGCGGACGGCGTCCTGATCCTTGATCTGCGAGATGGCCTGACGACGAGCGTGCAGGTCGCCGCGCTTGCCGAGGGTAACGAGCTTCTCGACGATCGGACGGATTTCCTTTGCCTTCGGCAGGGTGGTGACGATCTGCTCATGGGTGATGAGCGAGGCCGCCATGTTAGCGAACATGGCCTTGCGGTGGCTGGCGGTTCTGTTCAGCTTGCGGCCGGCTTTCTGGTGGCGCATTGCTTTTCTCCTTCACTTGCAGGCATCCCGCCCGCAGTATGATACTCGGTTAATACTGGTCTTCGTAACGCTTGGCGAGGTCTTCGATGTTCTCCGGCGGCCATGCGGGCACTTCCATGCCGAGGTGCAGGCCCATGGAGGCGAGGACTTCCTTGATCTCGTTCAGCGACTTGCGACCGAAATTCGGCGTACGCAGCATTTCGGCTTCGGTCTTCTGGATGAGATCGCCAATGTAGACGATGTTGTCGTTCTTGAGGCAGTTGGCCGAACGGACCGAAAGCTCCAGTTCGTCGACCTTCTTGAGAAGTGCCGGGTTGAACGCGAGTTCGGTAACCGATTCTTCTTCTGCTTCCTTCTGCGGCTCGTCGAAGTTGACGAAGACGCCGAGCTGGTCCTGAAGGATGCGCGCGGCGAATGCAACAGCGTCCTCACCGGAAACGGAACCGTCGGTTTCGATCGTCATGGACAGCTTGTCGTAGTCGAGAACCTGGCCTTCACGGGTGTTTTCCACCTTGTAGGACACTTTCTTGACCGGCGAATACAGGCTGTCGACCGGGATCAGGCCGATCGGTGCGTCTTCGGCGCGGTTGCGCTCGGCAGGAACGTAGCCCTTGCCGTTGTTGACGGTGAATTCCATGCGGATTTCAGCGCCCTCGTCGAGGGTGCAGATCACATGGTCGGGGTTCAGGATCTCGATATCGCCAACCGTCTGGATATCACCAGCGGTTACCGAGCCCGGACCCTGCTTGCGTACGACCATGCGCTTCGGATCATCGCCGTCCATCTTGATGGCGATTTCCTTGATGTTGAGCACGATGTCCGTCACATCTTCCCGGACGCCCGGGATGGAGGAGAACTCGTGCAGCACGCCGTCGATCTGGACGGCGGTGACCGCAGCGCCGCGCAGCGACGACAAGAGAACGCGACGAAGCGCGTTGCCGAGCGTCAGGCCGAAACCGCGTTCCAGCGGCTCGGCAACCAGCGTCGCCTTGGTGCGGCCGGAGGTGGTGAATTCCACCTTGTTCGGCTTGATGAGTTCTTGCCAGTTCTTCTGGATCATATTTCTACCTTCCATTCGCCACCACCATCCAATCGTGACGGCCGATTTTCAGAAGCGCCGGGAGGAGCGCGAAATGCGCGCTCTCCGGCTTGATGAATGACCAATGTCAGACGCGGCGCTTCTTGCGCGGACGGCAACCATTGTGCGGGATCGGCGTCACGTCGCGGATCGAAGTGATCATGAAACCAGCAGCCTGGAGCGCACGCAGTGCGGACTCACGACCCGAACCCGGACCGCAGACTTCGACTTCCAGCGACTTCATGCCGTGTTCCTGGGCCTTCTTGGCGCAGTCTTCAGCGGCGATCTGTGCGGCGAACGGGGTCGACTTACGCGAACCCTTGAAGCCCTTGGCACCAGCAGACGACCAGGCAATGGCATTGCCCTGTGCGTCGGTGATGGTGATCATCGTGTTGTTGAAGGTGGAGTTGACGTGGGCAACACCGGACGTAATGTTTTTACGTTCGCGACGGCGAACGCGAGTGGCTTCCTTGGCCATGCTATTCCTTTCGTTGATCTCATCGCCGCCGTAATCCCAGCGGCTACACCGACAGGGCAGACCGGAAGCCTACCCTGTCAAACTCAAAAAGAGGCCGGTGGAAACCACCAGCCTCCCCTTCCCGGTTTCCCGGAAATTACTTCTTCTTACCGGCGATAGCCTTTGCCGGACCCTTCCGGGTGCGGGCATTGGTGTGCGTGCGCTGACCGCGGACCGGAAGGCCACGGCGATGACGCAGGCCGCGGTAGCAGCCGAGGTCCATCAGACGCTTGATGTTCATCGAGGTCTCACGACGCAGGTCGCCTTCGACCTGGTAATCGTGGTCGATAGCTTCGCGAATCTGCAGGACTTCGGCGTCCGTCAGTTCGTGAACCCGGCGCTCGGCCGGAATGCCGACCTTGTCGCAGATTTCCTGCGCGAATTTCGGACCGATCCCGTGAATGTACTGAAGCGCAATAACGGTGCGCTTTGCAGTCGGGATGTTGACGCCAGCGATACGTGCCACGTCTCTTCTCCTTAGTTTCATGTTCCGGCCGGAAAAACGCAAAAGCTACGCGTACCCTGCCACCGTTGTTCTTTAAAAATCCAGGTTCGTCACAAGTGAACACGACCGAAGCCGGACTTCCTTCTCGAAATCCGCACCGATCGCGTTAACTTATTGCGAGTTGGCGCGGTGTTTAGCGGAATCAGCGGCCAAAAGCAACCGGCCCCGCCAAGTTTATTTTCCTGCCGACTTCCCCGTGAAATCAGAAAGCGGACAGAATGGCTTCGATGTCGGCGCTGACCGCGTCGATATCCTTCATGCCATCGACGCCCTTCAGCTTGCCCTTGGCATAGTAATAGCCGATCAGCGGCGAGGTTTCCTTGTAGTAGGCCTGCAGGCGCGTGCGGACCGTCTCGCGGTTGTCGTCGGGACGACGCTTGAAGGTCGTGCCACCGCATTTGTCACAGACGCCCTCGACGGCCGGCTTCAGGTTCTCGTCATGATAGCCGGTGCCGCAGGTCGCGCAGGTGTAGCGCCCGGCGATTCGGTCGGCGAGAACGGCGTCGTCGACGCGAATCTCGATGACGGCCGAGATATCGAGGCCCTTGGCGGCAAGCATCTTCTCGGTCGCATCCGCCTGGACAAGCGTCCGCGGAAAGCCATCGAGAATGAAGCCCTTGGAACAATCGTCCTGATCGATTCGCTCGGACACGATAGCGATCACGATATCGTCGGAGACAAGGTTACCGGCGTCCATGACGGCTTTCGCCTTCTTGCCGACTTCCGTACCTGCGGCAACAGCCGCACGCAGCATGTCACCGGTGGAAAGCTGGGGAATGCCATACTTTTCCACGATACGGTGGGCCTGGGTCCCCTTCCCTGCACCCGGCGGCCCCAAAAGAATAAGTCTCATCGTCCCCTCTTTCCTCCACGCAACTTCGACTTCTTGATCATGCCTTCATACTGCTGGGCAATCAGGTGCCCCTGGATCTGTGCTACCGTATCGAGGGTCACGCTGACAATAATCAGAAGCGACGTTCCGCCGAGAGCGAGCGGTACACCCGTCTGAGACACGAGAATTTCCGGAAGAATGCAAACAAACACCAAATAGATCGCGCCGACGACGGTGATGCGTGTCAAAACGAAATCGATGTATTCAGCGGTGCGCTCGCCGGGACGGATGCCAGGGATGAAGCCACCGTGCTTCTTGAGATTGTCGGCGGTATCGGACGGGTTGAAGACAATCGCCGTGTAGAAGAATGCAAAGAACGCAATCAGGGCACCGTAGAGCACCATGTAGAGCGGCTGGCCGTGGCCGAGCAGCGCGATGGTGCGCGTCGCCCAGTCGGGCATGTCGGACGACCCGGAGAAGCCTGCAAGCGTCGCGGGCAGCAACAGCAGCGAGGACGCGAAGATCGCCGGGATGACGCCCGCCGTGTTGAGCTTCAGCGGCAGGTGCGAGGTGTCGCCCTGGAACATACGGTTGCCGACCTGTCGCTTCGGATACTGGATCAGCAGCCGGCGCTGGGCGCGTTCCATGAAGACGATCAGGGCGATGACCAGGATGCCGACGACGAGGACGGACAGGATGATGCCGGTCGACAGCGAGCCGGTGCGGCCGAGCTCGAGCAGGTTGACGACGGCGGTCGGCAGGCCGGCTGCGATACCGGAGAAGATGATCAGCGAAATGCCGTTGCCGATGCCGCGCGAGGTGATCTGCTCACCGAGCCACATCAGGAACATGGTGCCGCCAACGAGCGTGATGACGGTGGAAATGCGGAAGAACATGCCCGGATCGTTGACCAGACCGTTGCCGTTCTCGAGGCCGACCGCAATGCCATAGGCCTGCAGCGTGCCGAGAATGACCGTGCCGTAACGGGTGTACTGGTTGATGATCTTGCGGCCCTGCTCGCCTTCCTTCTTCAGGTTTTCCAGAGTCGGAATGACCGAGGTCAGCAGCTGCACGATGATCGACGCGGAAATGTAGGGCATGATGCCGAGCGCGAAGATCGCCATGCGCTGGACAGCGCCGCCCGAAAACATGTTGAAGAGACCGAGAATGCCGTTGGACTGGCCCTGGAAGGCCGCCGCATAGGCGCCGGGATTGATGCCCGGAAGCGGGATGTGCGTGCCAAGACGATAGACAAGGAGTGCCGCCAGGGTGAACCAGAGGCGCTTTTTCAGATCCTCGGCCTTGGCAAAGGTCGAAAAGTTCAGGTTCGAAGCCAGTTGTTCAGCTGCAGAAGCCATGCATATCTCCGCGCGACTTCGCCTCACGCCTCTGTCCTCAGAGGGGTCGAGACTCAGTCTTCATGACATTCCAGAAAGCAAAGCCAAGGACGGATTGCAACGCAACCAAACGCCTCACCCTCGTTTTCCGTTTGTGCCCGGTCCAATAATGCAACATCATCGCGACCGGAATTGTGAGGCTCTTATATGAGAGCAAAATCGCCCGGTGTGAAGCACCCCGGGCGATAACTTCGCAAATTGTTTATTCAGCAGCTTCTGCAGAGAGAAGCTTGATCGAGCCACCGGCCTTTTCGATCTTTTCGACGGCAGCCTTGGAGGCGCCGGCGACTTCGATCGAAAGCTTGGCCTTCAGTTCGCCGTCGGAGAGGACGCGAACGCCATCCTTGGTGCGACGAATCACGCCAGCAGCCTTCAGGGCTTCGGCATCAACGGTCTTCTTGGCATCGAGCTTGCCGGCGTCGACGGCTGCCTGGAGGCGGCCGAGCGATACTTCAGCGAACTCGGACGCGAAGATGTTGTTGAAGCCACGCTTCGGCAGACGGCGGTAGATGGGCATCTGGCCGCCTTCGAAGCCGTTGACGGCTACACCCGAACGCGCCTTCTGACCCTTTACACCGCGGCCACCGGTCTTGCCGGTGCCCGAGCCGATGCCGCGGCCGATACGCTTGCGCGACTTGGTTGCGCCTTCGTTGTCTTTGATTTCATTCAGTTTCATCGATCAATCCTCCGGCTTACTTCTCGTCGACGATGCGAACGAGATGCTGCACAGCGCGGATCATGCCACGAACAGACGGGGTATCTTCCAGCTGGCGGCGGCGGTGCATCTTGTTGAGGCCCAGGCCGATCAGCGTCTTGCGCTGGACTTCCGGGCGGCGGATGGGGCTGCCGATCTGTTCGACGGTCAGCATCTTCTTCTCTGCGGGCTTCTTGGCCATGGTCAAGTCTCCCCTTATTCTTCAGAGGCAATGCCGGCTGCAACGCGGCGAGCCTGCAGGGTTGCGTACTTGAGACCGCGCTGAGCAGCAACATCCTTCGGATGAACCTGGTGCTTCAGGGCGTCGAACGTGGCGCGAACCATGTTGTACGGGTTCGACGAACCGGTCGACTTTGCAACGACGTCGTGCATGCCGAGCGTTTCGAAGACGGCGCGCATCGGGCCGCCGGCGATGATGCCGGTACCAGCCTTGGCAGCGCGCAGCAGAACCTTGCCGGCGCCGTGACGGCCGTGAACGTCATGGTGCAGCGTACGGCCGTCGCGCAGCGGTACGAAGATCATGTCGCGCTTGGCGGATTCGGTTGCCTTGCGGATGGCTTCCGGCACTTCACGTGCCTTGCCGTGACCAAAGCCTACGCGGCCCTTCTGGTCGCCGACGACGACGAGAGCGGCAAAGCCGAAGCGACGGCCACCCTTAACAACCTTTGCGACGCGGTTGATCGCGACCAGCTTGTCGACGAATTCGCTATCGCGTTCTTCACGGCTCTGGCGATCCTCGCGCGAGCCACGCTTTTCCTGTGCCATTGTCCTGTTCCTTTTTCTTTTCCGGGTGCAATCGGCAGATATGCAATTAGACCCCACCTCCCCTTACGCATAAGGGGGTCGGCACGGCCCGGGTTCATGAGTGGGCGTAGGCCCGAAACTGCCCGGCCTCGACTGGAGGCCGGGCAGAAACCTAATCAGAAGCTCAGGCCACCTTCACGGGCTGCATCGGCGAGTGCCTTGATGCGGCCGTGATAGATGAAAGCGCCACGGTCGAAGACAACTTCGCTGACGCCTGCCTTGACGGCACGCTCAGCAAGGAGCTTGCCGACGACAGCAGCGGCCGAGGTGTCGGCGCCGGTCTTCAGGTCCTTGCGCAGATCGGCTTCCAGAGTGGAAGCAGCTGCAAGCGTGTGGCCTGCAACATCATCGATGACCTGTGCGTAGATGTTCTTCGACGAGCGATGAACCGACAGGCGCGGACGGCCGTTGGCCACCTTCTTGAGCTGGCGACGCACGCGGCTGGCGCGACGCTGGAGGGATTCTTTCCTGCTAGCCATTTCGCGTGTTCCTTACTTCTTCTTGCCTTCTTTGCGGACAATCCGCTCTTCGGCATACTTGACGCCCTTGCCCTTGTAGGGCTCGGGGCCGCGGTAGCTGCGGATTTCAGCAGCAACCTGGCCGACAACCTGTCTGTCGATGCCGGTGACGACGATTTCCGTCGGCTTCGGGCAGGCCAGCGTGATGCCCTGCGGGGGCTGATAAACAACGTCGTGGCTGAAGCCGAGCGCCAGCTGCAGGTTCGTGCCCTGCATGGATGCGCGGTAACCGACGCCGTTGATTTCGAGCTTGCGCTCGAAGCCGTCCTTAACGCCCTTGAAGATGTTCTCGATCATCGTGCGGGACATGCCCCACTTCGAACGAGCATCCTTGCTCTGGTTGACCGGAGTGACGACAACGCTGTTGTCCTCCAGCTTGAGGGCGACTTCGTCATTAGCAACGAAGAAGAGTTCGCCCTTAGGGCCCTTCGCGGTAACCTTCTGGCCGTCGACCGAGGCGGTCACGCCCGCAGGAACCGGAACGGGTTTTTTACCGATACGAGACATTTTAAATCCTGTCTGTTTCGCTATGGAGATCTATGCACCGCCTTAGAAGACGGAGCACAGAACCTCACCACCAACATTCTGTTCGCGAGCCTGGTGATCAGCCATCACACCCTTCGGAGTCGAAAGGATGGTGATGCCGAGACCGTTCGCGACCTGCGGAATGGACTTAACCGAGACGTAAACTCGGCGGCCCGGCTTGGATACGCGTCCGATCTCACGGATAACGGAAGCGCCTTCGTAGTACTTCAGCTCGATCGAAAGCTCGGACTTGCCGTTTTCGAACTGCACTTCCGAATAGCCACGGATGTAGCCTTCAGCCTGCAGGACATCGAGCACGCGGGCGCGCAGCTTGGAAGCCGGGGTCGAAACCGACGACTTCTTGCGGGCGGCGCCGTTGCGGATACGGGTGAGCATATCGCCCAAAGGATCAGTCATAGCCATGTGCCCGTCTCCTTACCAGCTCGACTTGACGACGCCCGGCACCTTGCCGAGGTTGCCCAGCTCGCGAAGCGCAATACGCGACATCTTGAGCTTACGATAGAATGCCCGCGGGCGACCGGTGACTTCGCAACGGTTGCGGATACGTGTCTTGGACCCGTCGCGCGGCAGTTCTGCCAGCTTGAGGGTGGCCTTGAACCGGTCTTCGATCGGAAGATCCTGGTTCATGATGATCGCCTTCAGGCCGGCGCGCTTGGCTGCCTGCTGGGCGACCGTCTTGCGGCGGCGCTTGTTCTTTTCAACTGCGCTGACTTTCGCCATATCGGTGTTCCTTCTCTACGCTCGTCGTTACGGTTACTGACGGAACGGGAAGTTGAACTCTTTCAGAAGAGCCCGAGCTTCGTCGTCGGTCTTGGCCGTCGTGCAAACGATGATGTCCATGCCCCACATCTGATCAACCTTGTCGTAGTTGATCTCAGGGAACACAATGTGCTCCTTGATGCCCATGGCGAAGTTGCCACGGCCGTCAAAGCTTTTCGGGTTCAGACCGCGGAAGTCGCGAACGCGCGGAAGAGCGATGTTCACGAGACGATCGAGGAACTCGTACATGCGGGTGCCGCGCAGCGTCACCTTGGCGCCGATCGGCATGTTCTCACGAACCTTGAAGCCGGCGATAGAGTTGCGTGCACGGGTGATGACCGGCTTCTGGCCAGCAATGGCGGCCAGGTCGGCGGCAGCAATCGTGGGCTTCTTCGAATCAGCAGTTGCTTCGCCAACGCCCATGTTGATCACGATCTTTTCAAGCTTCGGGATCTGCATTTCGTTGTCGTAGGAGAACTGCTCCATCAGCGCCTTGCGGATGCGGCTGACGTACTCGGCCTTCAGCCGCGGCTCATACTTGTTATCAGCCATCGATCAATTCTCCCGAACGCTTGGCGAAGCGGACCTTCTTGTCGCCTTCGACCTTGAAGCCAACGCGGGTCGGCTTGCCGTCCTTGGGATCGGCGATCGCGAGATTCGACAGATGAATCGACGCTTCCTTGGAAACAATGCCGGCTTCCTGGGTCTGCGTCTGGCGCTGGTGGCGCTTGACGACGTTGACGCCACGAACGACTGCGCGGTCGTCCTTCGGCATTACCTGGATTACTTCACCGGTACGACCCTTGTCCTTACCGGTCAGAACGACAACCTTGTCGCCTTTTTTGATCTTCTGCATAGCCATCGCTCCTTACAGTACTTCCGGAGCCAGCGAGATGATCTTCATATGGCTCTTGGCGCGAAGTTCGCGCGGAACCGGTCCGAAGATACGGGTGCCGATTGGCTCTTTCTTGTTGTCGATAAGAACTGCTGCGTTGGTATCGAAGCGGATAACGCTGCCGTCCGGACGACGGATGTCCTTGGCGGTGCGAACGACTACCGCCTTCATCACGTCACCCTTCTTGACGCGGCCGCGCGGGATCGCTTCCTTGACCGAAACGACAATGATGTCGCCGATGGAAGCGTACTTGCGCTTGGAGCCGCCCAGCACCTTGATGCACATGACACGACGTGCGCCGGAATTATCCGCCACGTCGAGGTTTGTTTGCATCTGAATCATGTCAGGTCGCCTTCTTGTTGTAACCGGCACGGTTGGGCGCAAAGCCCCCTATGCCGGCTTATGAACGAATCTCTTGGTTTTTTTCGCGCGGGGAAAAGTTGCCAAGGTGGTATCCTAAACGGACCTGCCCTGCGCTAAATTCAAAGCAAAAGACGCCCGCAAAACGGGCGTCCTTTGCGCCAAGTCAGTGCTTCATACAGAATTCTGCGCCAGACGCAAGGGCCTGGCGAAAATTCCGATGATTAAGCCTGGGCGGAAATCACCGTCCAGCGCTTGTCCTTCGAGATCGGTGCGCATTCCTCGATGGAAACAACATCACCAACCTTGTACTGGTTGCTCTCGTCGTGTGCCTTGTACTTCTTGGAACGACGAACGGTCTTCTGAAGCAGCGGGTGAGCGAATCGACGCTCAACGCGGACAACTACCGTTTTGTCATTCTTGTCACTGACGACAGTACCCTGCAGAATACGTTTCGGCATGGTTATTGGTCCTTCAGGCCTTGGCTTCAGTCGCCTTTTGGGCGGCTATGGTTTTAATGCGTGCAATATCCCGGCGGACTTCCTGGATGCGCGAAGACTTTTCGAGCTGGCCGGTCGCCTTCTGGAAGCGCAGGTTGAACTGCTCCTTCTTCAGCTTGGCAAGCTCATCTTTCAGCTGATCGGCGCTCAGAGCGCGAACATCATCGGCTTTCATGGCTTTCGTTCCTTACTCTGCGATGCGCTGGATGAAGCGCGTCTTGACCGAAAGCTTGGCAGCGCCGAGACGCAGCGCCTCGCGGGCGATCTCTTCGCTGACACCATCGATCTCGAACATGATACGGCCGGGCTTGACCTTGGCTGCCCAGTATTCGACGGAGCCCTTACCCTTACCCATGCGGACTTCGGTAGGCTTCTTCGTGACCGGAACATCAGGGAACACCCGGATCCACACACGGCCTGCACGCTTCATGTGACGCGTGATCGCGCGGCGGGCCGCTTCGATCTCGCGTGCGTTGACGCGGTTGGGCTCCTGGGACTTCAGGCCGAACTCACCGAAAGCCAGATCAGTGCCGCCCTTGGCAACGCCATGGATGCGGCCCTTGAACTGCTTACGGTATTTCGTACGCTTTGGCTGCAACATTTTCTATTCTCCAAATCTCTACCACGCGCAACGCGGAATTAAGCGTTTTCGCGGCGGCGATTGCCGGCGTTGCCGCCCTGGTTATCACCTTCAAGCGCACGGCGCTCGGAAGCCATCGGATCGTGCTCAAGGATTTCGCCCTTGAAGATCCAGACCTTGATGCCGCAGATACCGTAGGCGGTTTCAGCTTCAGCCGTGCCGTAGTCGATGTCGGCGCGCAGCGTATGAAGCGGAACGCGACCTTCACGATACCATTCGGTACGGGCGATTTCCGCGCCGCCGAGACGGCCGGCGCAGGTGATCTTGATGCCTTCGGCGCCAAGACGCATCGCAGACTGAACGGCACGCTTCATGGCGCGACGGAATGCTACGCGGCGCTCGAGCTGCTGAGCAATCGACTGGGCGACGAGCGTGGCATCGGTTTCCGGCTTGCGCACTTCAACGATGTTGAGGTGCGTTTCGGAGCTGGTCATCTCGGCGATCTTCTTGCGAAGCTTCTCGATGTCAGCGCCCTTCTTGCCGATGATCAGACCCGGGCGAGCCGAGTGGATCGTGACGCGGCACTTCTTGTGCGGACGCTCGATGACGACCTTGGCGATACCGGCCTGCTTGAGTTCCTTCATCAGGTAGGCGCGGATCTTCAGGTCTTCGTGCAGCAGCTGGCCGTATTCGGCATTGTCTGCATACCAGCGGCTATCCCACGTGCGGTTGATGCCGAGGCGGAAACCGATTGGATTGATTTTCTGACCCATTATGCGGCCTCCCCTTTTTCTTCGACTTCACGAACAACGATCGTCAAGTGCGAGAACGGCTTTTCAACACGCGATGCACGGCCACGGCCACGGGCGTGGAAGCGCTTCATGGTGATCGACTTGCCGACATAGGCTTCGGCGACGATCAGAGCGTCCACGTCGAGATCGTGGTTGTTTTCAGCGTTGGCGATAGCAGACTCGAGGGTCTTCTTCACCGTGCCTGCGATCCGCTTGCGGGAGAACTCGAGTTCTGCCAGCGCGCGCTCGACCTTCTTGCCGCGGATCATCGCGGCAACCAGGTTCAGCTTCTGGGGGCTGACGCGGATCGTGCGCGCAACTGCCTGCGCTTCGTTGTCCTTCAGCCGGCGTTCGGCTTTTGCCTTGCCCATCGTTACTTCCTCTTCGCCTTCTTGTCGGCACCGTGACCGTAGTAGGTACGGGTCGGAGAGAATTCGCCGAACTTGTGTCCGACCATTTCTTCCGAGACGGAAACCGGAACATGCTTGCTGCCGTTGTAGACGCCGAAGGTCAATCCGACGAACTGCGGCAGGATCGTGGAGCGACGGCTCCACGTCTTGATTACTTCGTGACGACCGCCATCGCGGACCTTCTCAGCCTTCTTGAGAAGATAGCCGTCAACGAACGGTCCTTTCCATACTGAACGAGCCATATCAGACTACCTCTCTTACTTCTTCTTCTGGTGGCGCGAGCGCATGATGAACTTGTCGGTCGACTTGTTCGAACGTGTGCGCTTGCCCTTGGTCGGCTTGCCCCACGGGGAAACCGGGTGACGACCACCGGAAGTCCGGCCTTCACCACCACCGTGGGGGTGGTCGACCGGGTTCATGACGACGCCGCGAACGTGCGGACGCTTGCCGCGCCAGCGAGTACGGCCGGCCTTGCCGTCATTGATGTTGCCGTGATCGGGGTTCGATACAGCGCCGATGGTTGCAAGGCAAGAGCCGGGAACGAGACGCTGCTCGCCCGAGTTCAGGCGAAGGATCGCCATGCCCTGGTCACGACCGACGAGCTGGACGTAGGTCCCAGCCGAACGGGCGATCTGGCCGCCCTTGCCCGGCTTCATTTCGACGTTGTGAACGATCGAGCCAACCGGGATCGACTGAAGCGGCATGGTGTTGCCGGGCTTCACATCGGCGCCCTTCTCCGAAGAGATGACCTTGTCGCCTGCAGCCAGACGCTGCGGAGCCAGGATGTAGGCCTGCTCGCCGTCGGCGTAGGAAACCAGCGCGATGAACGCGGTGCGGTTCGGATCGTATTCCAGACGCTCGACCGTGCCTTCTACTTCAAACTTGCGACGCTTGAAGTCGATGATGCGGTAGGTGCGCTTGTGACCGCCGCCCTTGTAGCGTGCGGTGACGCGACCGGCGTTGTTGCGGCCGCCCTTGGAGGTCAGGCCTTCCGTCAGCGTCTTGACCGGCTTGCCCTTGTACAGGCCCGAACGGTCGACGATGACCAGCTGGCGCTGGCTCGGGGTTATCGGGTTGAAGCTTTTCAATGCCATTGTCTTTTACCTCACAGGCCGGTGGAGACGTCGATCGACTGGCCGTCAACGAGCGTGACGACTGCCTTCTTGACGTCCGACTGCTTGCCGGAGAAGCCGCGGAAACGCTTGGTCTTGCCCTTGCGGACGAGCGTGTTCACAGCCTTGACCTTCACGCCGAAGAGCGCTTCGACAGCTGCCTTGATTTCAGGCTTGCTGGCGTCCTTGGCGACGTTGAATACGACCTGGTTGTTATCAGAAACAAGGGTCGACTTTTCCGTGATGACCGGCGTGCGGATCACATCGTAGTGACGAAGATCAGTCATTTGAACCGCTCCTCCAGAGCTTCGACAGCAGCCTTGGAGAGCACGAGCTTGCCGCGGCGCAGGATGTCGTAAACGTTGATGCCCTGAACCGGCAGAACATCGATGTTCGGGATGTTCTGGGCTGCGAGCTTGAAGTTGTTGTCGAGCTCGGCGCCACCGATGATCAGTGCGTTTTCCAGGCCGAGCGTCGCCAGTACGCCGGACAGCGCCTTGGTCTTGGCTTCCTTGGAGACCAGATCGTCGATGATGATCAGGTCTTCAGCCTTGAACTTGGCAGACAGCGCATGACGCAGGCCGAGAGCACGGATCTTCTTGGGAAGATCGTGAGCGTGGCTGCGGGTCTGCGGGCCGTGAGCACGACCGCCGCCGCGGAACTGCGGTGCACGTGCGGAATGGTGACGAGCGCGGCCCGTACCCTTCTGCTTGTACATCTTCGCACCGGTGCGGGAAACTTCGCCGCGGGTCTTGGTCTGGTGCGTGCCCTGCTGCTTCTTGGCGAGCTGCCAGCGGATGACGCGTGCAAGAATGTCTTCACGCGGATCGAGGCCGAAAATAGCATCCGACAGGGAGACCTTGCCGGCGTCTTTTCCCTCGAGGGTCTTGACGTTCAATTCCATATCAATGGCTCCCTTACTTCGATGCCGACTTGATGGCGTCGCGCACGATGATCCAGGAACCCTTGGAGCCGGGAACGGCGCCCTTGACCAGGATCAGACCGCGGTCGGCGTCGGTGGAGACGACTTCCAGGTTCTGGGTGGTGACGCGGGTCTGGCCCATGTGACCAGCCATGCGCTTGCCCTTCCAGACCTTACCCGGGTCCTGGTTGTTACCGGTCGAACCATGCGAACGGTGCGATACCGACACGCCGTGGGTTGCGCGAAGACCACCAAAGTTGTGGCGCTTCATTGCACCCGCGAAGCCCTTACCGATCGTGGTGCCGGTGACGTCCACCAGCTGGCCAGCGGCAAAGTGAGCGGCGGTCAGCTCGGTGCCGACGTCGATGAGGTTGTCCTCGGAGACGCGGAATTCGACGAGCTTCGCCTTGGGCTCAACGTTCGCAGCAGCAAAGTTGCCGCGCATCGCCTTCGACGTGTTCTTGACCTTCGAATGGCCTGCACCGAGCTGAACTGCGGTGTAGCCGTTCTTGTCATTCGTGCGCTGTGCGACAACCTGGCAGCTGTCCATGCGCAATACTGTTACCGGAATGTGTTCGCCGGCGTCGTTGTAGACCCGGGTCATTCCCACTTTCTGTGCAATCACACCTGAACGCATTGGTTCATTCCTCTTGCGAGTAGGGAAAGGCATTTGCGGCCAGTCCCTTGGCACTTTGTTTAAGGATTCCGCTCCGGCTTATCGCCTTCGGGTTTCCCGTTTTAAGAAGCCGTTGGCCGAAGCCACGTACCTTCCTTGTAATTTCGGCTCTCGCCGGAATTCTTAGAGCTTGATCTCGACGTCTACGCCGGCGGCCAGATCGAGCTTCATCAGCGCGTCAACCGTCTGCGGGGTCGGGTCGACGATGTCGAGAAGACGCTTGTGGGTGCGCATCTCGAACTGTTCGCGGCTCTTCTTGTCGATGTGCGGCGAACGGTTGACCGTGAACTTTTCAATCCGCGTCGGAAGCGGAACCGGACCACGGACGGACGCGCCGGTGCGCTTGGCAGTCGACACGATTTCGCGCGTGGAGGCATCGAGGATCCGGTGATCAAACGCCTTCAGGCGGATGCGGATATTCTGGCCGTTCATACGTTTTGTCCTTGTTCAACATGCCCTCACCAAAAGAGGGCTGTTTTGAATCTTTGTTCTTATTCAAACAAGGACAGGGACCCTTCTGGGCCCCTGCCCCGAGACTTTGTCCGTCGATTACTCGACGATCGAAGCGACGATGCCGGCGCCGACGGTGCGGCCGCCTTCGCGGATAGCGAAGCGCAGCTTTTCTTCCATCGCGATCGGAACGATCAGCTCGACGTCAACGGTGACGTTGTCGCCAGGCATGACCATTTCCGTGCCTTCCGGAAGCGTCACGATGCCCGTAACGTCCGTCGTGCGGAAGTAGAACTGCGGACGGTAGTTCGTGAAGAACGGCGTATGACGGCCGCCTTCTTCCTTCGTCAGGATGTAGGCTTCGGCCTTGAACTTGCGGTGCGGCTTGACAGAACCCGGCTTGCACAGGATCTGGCCACGCTCGACGCCGTTGCGGTCGACACCGCGAAGCAGCGCGCCGATGTTGTCGCCGGCCTGGCCCTGGTCGAGCAGCTTGCGGAACATTTCAACGCCGGTGCAGGTCGTCTTCGTCGTCGGCTTGATGCCAACGATTTCGATTTCTTCGCCAACCTTGACAACACCACGCTCGACGCGGCCGGTCACAACCGTACCACGGCCCGAGATCGAGAACACGTCTTCGATCGGCATCAGGAAGGGCTGGTCGATCGGACGCTCAGGCGTCGGGATGTAGTCGTCGACAGCGGCCATCAGAGCGCGGATCGCGTCTTCGCCGATCTTCTTGTCCGAATCTTCGAGAGCGGCCAGAGCCGAACCCTTGACGATCGGAATGTCGTCGCCCGGGAAGTCGTAGGACGACAGAAGTTCGCGAACTTCCAGCTCGACGAGCTCGAGGAGCTCCTCGTCGTCGACCTGGTCGACCTTGTTGAGGAACACGACAATCGCCGGAACGCCAACCTGACGGGCGAGCAGGATGTGCTCGCGGGTCTGCGGCATCGGGCCGTCGGCAGCCGAGCAAACCAGGATCGCGCCGTCCATCTGGGCAGCACCGGTGATCATGTTCTTGACGTAGTCGGCGTGGCCGGGGCAGTCGACGTGCGCATAGTGACGGTTGGCCGTCTCATACTCGACGTGCGCCGTCGAGATGGTGATGCCACGAGCCTTTTCTTCCGGAGCAGCGTCGATCTGGTCGTACGCCTTGAACTCGCCGAAGAACTTCGTGATCGCTGCCGTCAGCGACGTCTTGCCGTGGTCAACGTGACCAATCGTGCCAATGTTTACGTGAGGCTTATTGCGCTCAAACTTGCTCTTTGCCATTTTCGGCTCTCCAATTTGCCCCTCTTACGGGGGAATGTCCTACAATTTGGTTTCTAGTATTCCGGCCAATTACTTCTGGCCGGAATACTTCGCCTGGATTTCGGTTGCAACGTTCGACGGAACCGGTGCGTAGTGGTCGAAGACCATCGAGTACTGGGCGCGGCCCTGAGACATCGAACGCAGGTTGTCGACGTACTTGAACATGTTGGCCAGCGGAACGTTGGCGTTGATGACAACGGCAACACCACGGCTTTCCTGACCCTGGATCTGACCACGGCGGGAGTTCAGATCGCCGATCACGTCACCGACGTAATCTTCCGGCGTCACGACTTCAACCTTCATCATCGGCTCGAGGAGCTGGGCACCGGCCTTCTTGGCTGCTTCACGGAAGCAGGCGCGGGAGGCGATTTCGAATGCCAGGACCGAGGAGTCAACGTCGTGGAAGGCACCGTCGACGAGCGTCGCCTTGACGCCCAGCATCGGGAAGCCAGCCAACGGACCGGAAGACAGAACGCTTTCGATACCCTTCTGAACGCCCGGGATGTATTCCTTCGGAACAGCACCGCCGACGATCTTGGATTCGAAGACGAAATCTTCGCCATCCGGGTTCGGTTCGAAGATGATCTTGACGCGCGCGAACTGGCCGGTACCACCGGACTGCTTCTTGTGCGTGTAGTCTTCTTCGTGGGTGCGGGTGATGGTTTCGCGGTAGGCAACCTGCGGCGCGCCGACGGATGCTTCAACCTTGAACTCACGACGCATGCGGTCGACGATGATGTCGAGGTGCAGTTCGCCCATGCCGGCGATGATCGTCTGGCCCGATTCATGGTCCGTCTTCACGCGGAAGGACGGATCTTCGGCTGCCAGGCGGTTGAGCGCGAGGCCCATCTTTTCCTGGTCGCCCTTGGTCTTCGGCTCGATGGCGATCTGGATGACCGGCTCGGGGAATTCCATGCGCTCGAGGATAACCGGCTTCAGGGGATCGCAGAGCGTGTCACCCGTGGTGGTTTCCTTGAGGCCCGCGAGAGCAACGATGTCGCCTGCATAGGCTTCTTCGATGTCTTCACGCGAGTTGGAGTGCATCTGCAGCATGCGGCCGACGCGCTCGCGCTTTTCCTTCACCGTGTTCATGACCGACGAACCCTTTTCGAGCTTGCCGGAGTAGATACGGGCGAAGGTGAGCGAACCGACGAAGGGGTCGTTCATGATCTTGAAGGCGAGCATGGAAAGCGGCTCGTCGTCATCGGCATGACGCTCGATTTCGGCTTCGGTCTTGACGTCAACGCCCTTGATCGCCGGGATATCGAGCGGCGACGGCAGGTATTCGACAACGGCGTCGAGCAGCGGCTGAACGCCCTTGTTCTTGAAGGCGGTGCCGCAGAACATCGGGTGGAACTTCACGTCGATCGTGCCACGACGAACGAGGGCGCGGATCTTGTCGTTGTCCGGCATGTCGCCGTTCAGGTAGGCTTCCATCGCTTCTTCGTCGATCTCGACAACCGTCTCGATCAGCTTTTCGCGATATTCTTCAGCCTTTTCCTTCAGGTCAGCCGGGATCTCCACGACGTCCCACTGAGCGCCGAGCGATTCGTCGCGCCAGATGAGAGCGTTCATTTCGATCAGGTCGACGACGCCCTTGAAGTCGGCTTCAGCACCGATCGGCAGCTGCATGACAACAGCCGTCGCACCGAGGCGGGTCTTGATCATCTCGACCGAGCGGTAGAAGTCGGCGCCGGTCTTGTCCATCTTGTTGCAGAAGATCATGCGCGGAACATGGTACTTCTCAGCCTGACGCCAGACGGTTTCCGTCTGCGGCTCAACACCGGCGTTGGCGTCGAGCAGTGCGATGGCACCGTCGAGAACGCGCAGCGAACGCTCGACTTCGATGGTGAAGTCAACGTGGCCGGGGGTGTCGATGATGTTGAAGCGGCGCATCTTGCCGTCACGGCCCTTCCAGAAGGTCGTGGTGGCAGCGGACGTGATCGTGATGCCACGCTCCTGCTCCTGCTCCATCCAGTCCATGGTGGCAGCGCCGTCATGGACTTCACCGATCTTGTGCGACTTGCCGGTGTAGTAAAGGATACGCTCGGTCGTGGTCGTCTTGCCGGCGTCGATGTGCGCCATGATACCGAAATTGCGGTAGTCTTCGATTTTATATTCGCGGGCCATTTTGGTCTGCCTTTCGAAAATTGCCGCCGATTACCAGCGATAGTGGGAGAAGGCGCGGTTAGCGTCAGCCATCTTGTGCGTGTCTTCGCGCTTCTTCACTGCAGAACCACGGTTGTTGGCCGCATCCATGAGTTCGCCGCAGAGGCGATCGATCATGGTGGGCTCGTTGCGCTTGCGGGCAGCAGCGATCAGCCAACGGATCGCGAGTGCCTGACGGCGCTCCGGACGAACGTCGACCGGAACCTGGTAGGTCGCACCACCGACGCGGCGCGAACGCACTTCAACGTGCGGAGCAACGTTGTCGAGTGCCTGATGGAAGATCGCGACCGGTTCCTGCTTCATCTTGCCTTCAACGGCGTCGAATGCGCCGTAGACGATGGATTCAGCAACCGACTTTTTGCCATGAAGCATGATGGCATTCATGAACTTGGTAACGACGAGATCACCGAACTTCGGATCCGGGTTGATCTCACGCTTTTCTGCACTATGGCGACGGGACATACTACTTGTCTCTCAACAGTTATGACGCTTCATCACGCGGAGAACCTCGCGCAGCGCCTGGAAAACGATAAAAGCCCGAATTACTTCGGACGCTTCGCACCGTACTTCGAACGGCGCTGCTTGCGGTTCTTGACGCCCTGGGTGTCGAGAACGCCGCGGATGATGTGGTAACGCACGCCCGGCAAGTCCTTCACGCGGCCGCCACGGATCATGACGACGGAGTGTTCCTGCAGGTTGTGACCTTCGCCCGGAATGTAGCCGATGACTTCGAAGCCATTGGTCAGGCGGATCTTCGCGACCTTACGCAGAGCCGAGTTCGGCTTCTTCGGGGTCGTCGTGTAAACACGGGTGCAAACGCCGCGCTTCTGAGGGTTTTCCTGCAGAGCAGGCACTTTATTGCGCTTTACCTGTGCCTGACGCGGCTTGCGGATCAGCTGGTTTACGGTAGGCATACAACCATCCCTTACAAAATCTTCTGTCTCATGCCCTCGCGGGCGGATCTAAACTGCCGATAACGGCTCAACACGATCGACGTCATAATGCGCAAAATATGGCCCGACCCGCTCGCTTGCGGATGGACCAGAAAAAGCAGAGGACGCAAGCTCTCGCGTCATGCGTACAGCATTTCGAAGTCTCAACGTATTTTAGGAACCGTGTTTGAGACGAACTCCAGAGCGTGTCGCGCCGAACAGTCAAGCCTCACATCGGGACCGATGGCGCGGGTACTACTGCGTAAAGCCCTCTCCGTCAAGACCGGGCGCCAAGAAATTCTTAAAACGCAGGGCCTGGAGCCTCCGGCGGGGGTCGCGAAACCGAATTTTCGGAATATTGACCGCCTGGGTGCCATTTTCCGTTGGGCTAAGGCCCGAACTTGCCCTAAATAAGGCAATGATCGACGGGAATATCATCTCCATAACCCGTCGCAAACCACCAATCAAGAATCGCTTTTGTGGCGATTCCCTTTTTCCCCGCCCGACCGAATCTCCGGCCCGATTGTCGGACGGCCCTTCCAGAGGCGAACGCCAAGGAGCAGATCATGATCGCATTTCCGGACAACGACAACGCCCCCGACGAGCCCATCGTCTTCATCATCATCGGAAAAGCGTATCGCATAAAGGGCGACGAAGGCATGGAGATCCATATCATGCTGGCAGCCCCCGACGACGATACCGCGGTCCGCACCGCGCTCGACGCGCTCGCCCAGGAAGGTTTCGCCGAGGCCGACCTCGACCAGATCGGCACGCTCGACGGCATGCCGGACGAAGAACCGCACGCCTCCGCCTATCAGGGCGTCCTCGAAGGCGAAGTGGCGATCATCCGCTTCGACTGACATTGTCGCGACGATTGACCGGGAGCGCCCTGCCCTTCCGGTCCCGACCATCGCCAGAACGGAAAAAGCCGCCGGTCGAAACCGGCGGCTTTCTTGTTTTCAGGTTCGGCTGATGCCTTATTCGGCGGCCGGGGTCGGATCGCTTGCGGCCATGTCGCGGAGCATCGGCGTTGCCGAATCCGCGCCGGTCGACTTGCGGCGTTCCTCGAGGATCAGATCGTCGCGCGACGTTGCGATCCGACGGATCTGGGTCATGGTGCGACCCGTACCAGCCGGGATCAGACGACCCACGATGATGTTTTCCTTCAGGCCCTGCAGCGTGTCGGTCTTGCCGGCGATCGCCGCTTCGGTCAGAACCTTCGTCGTCTCCTGGAACGAAGCCGCGGAGAAGAACGACGGCGTCTGCAGCGAAGCCTTGGTGATGCCGAGCAGAACAGGATCGCCCGAAGCCGGCTTCTTGCCTTCTTCGATCAGCGCATCGTTGAGGTCGTCGAGCTCGATGCGGTCGACATTGTCACCGACGATGTACTGGCTGTCGCCGGCATCGGTGATCTCGACCTTCTGGAGCATCTGACGGACAATCACTTCGATGTGCTTGTCGTTGATGACAACGCCCTGCAGTCGATAGACTTCCTGGATTTCGTTGACCAGGTAGGAAGCCAGAGCCTCCACGCCCTTGATCGCCAGAATGTCGTGCGGTGCCGGGTTGCCGTCGAGGATGTAGTCACCCTTTTCGATGTAGTCACCATCCTGCAAGTGGAAGGGCTTGCCCTTCGGGATGAGATACTCGACGGGCTCGACACCATCTTCCGCCGGCTCGATGACGATGCGACGCTTGTTCTTGTAGTCGCGGCCGAAGCGAACCGTACCGTCGATCTCGGCGATGACGGCGTGATCCTTCGGACGACGTGCTTCGAACAGTTCGGCGACGCGCGGCAGACCACCGGTGATGTCCTTGGTCTTGGCGCTTTCCATCGGGATACGTGCAAGCACGTCGCCCTGGGAAACCTTCTGGCCGGGTTCGACCGAAAGGATCGCATCCACCGAGAGCATCAGGCGGGCTTCACCGCCACGCGGCAGCTTGATGATGTTGCCGGAAGCATCCTTGATGACCATGGCCGGCTTGAGGTCCGTCCCGCGCGGGGTCGAACGCCAGTCGATGATCTGACGCTTGGTGATGCCGGTCGACTCGTCGGTCGCTTCGAGGGCGGAGATGCCGTCGACAACGTCTTCGAAGTGAACGGTACCCGTCACTTCCGTCATCATCGGACGGGTGTAGGGGTCCCACTCGGCGAGACGCTGACCGCGCTTCACCTTGTCGCCATCATCAACGAAGATCTTCGAACCATAGGCCACACGCTGCGAGGAACGCTCAACGCCGCGTTCATCGAGGATGGTGACGGCCATGCTGCGGCCCATGGCAATCAGGTTGCCTTCGGAATTGCGCAGCATGTTGCGGTTCTTGATCTGCACCGTACCTTCGTACGAGGCTTCCAGGAACGACTGGTCGACCACGGTTGCCGTGCCACCAAGGTGGAACGTGCGCATGGTGAGCTGCGTGCCCGGCTCGCCGATCGACTGAGCGGCGATGACGCCAACGGCTTCGCCGATGTTGACCGGCGTACCGCGTGCAAGGTCGCGACCGTAGCAGACCTGGCACACGCCCGTCTGGATTTCGCAGGTCAGTGCCGAGCGAATGCGGACGGACTGGATGCCGGCCTTCTCGATTTCGACGACGTCGGCTTCGAGGATCATGCGGCCGGCGTCGACGATACGCTCGCCGGTGACCGGGTTGTCGATGTCATCCAGTGCCGTACGGCCAAGGATACGCGCTCCAAGCGAAGCCACGACCTGACCGGCGTCGACGATTGCCGTCATGGTCAGACCGGTGTCGGTACCGCAATCGTTGTGAATGACGATGCAGTCCTGGGCCACGTCGACGAGACGACGGGTCAGGTAACCGGAGTTCGCGGTCTTCAGAGCGGTGTCGGCCAGACCCTTACGGGCACCGTGCGTCGAGTTGAAGTACTCGTTCACGGTCAGGCCTTCCTTGAAGTTCGAGATGATCGGCGTCTCGATGATTTCGCCCGACGGCTTGGCCATGAGGCCGCGCATACCGCCCAGCTGACGCATCTGGTTCGGTGAACCACGGGCCCCCGAGTGCGACATCATGTAGATGGCGTTCATCGGCTTCTGGCGACCGTTGTCGTCGAACTCGACGGCCTTAATGCGGGCCATCATGTCCTCGGCGACCTTTTCGGTGGCCTTGCCCCAGGCGTCAACGACCTTGTTGTACTTTTCGCCCTGAGTGATCAGGCCGTCGTTGTACTGCTGCTCGTATTCCTTGACCAGGGTTTCGGTGTCACCGACGATCTTCGCCTTGGTTTCCGGAATGATCATGTCGTCCTTGCCGAACGAGATGCCCGCCTTGCAGGCATTCGTGAAGCCGAGCTGCATGATGCGGTCGCAGAAAATGACCGTGTCCTTCTGGCCGCAATGGCGGTAGACCGTGTCGATCATCTTGGAGATGTTCTTCTTGGTCATTTCCTGGTTGCAGATGTCGAACGGGATGTTCGAATTGCGCGGCAGGAGCTCGCCGATGATCATGCGGCCCGGGGTCGTTTCATAGATCTTCGAAACCGGCTTGCCGTCCTCGTCGACCGTCTTGAAGCGGCCGCGGATCTTGGCGTGCAGGGTCACGGCCTTGGTTTCCAGCGCATGGTGCAGTTCGCCCATGTCGGAGAACACCATGCCTTCGCCCGGCTCGTTCTGGTTCATGATCGACAGGTAGTAGAGGCCAAGAACCATGTCCTGCGACGGCACGATGATCGGCTGACCGTTGGCCGGGTGCAGGATGTTGTTCGTCGACATCATCAGCACGCGGGCTTCAAGCTGGGCTTCGAGCGACAGCGGCACGTGAACGGCCATCTGGTCGCCGTCGAAGTCGGCGTTGAAGGCGGTGCAGACGAGCGGATGCAGCTGGATGGCCTTGCCTTCGACCAGGGTCGGTTCGAAGGCCTGGATGCCCAGGCGGTGCAGCGTCGGCGCACGGTTCAGGAGAACCGGATGCTCGCGGATGACCTCGTCGAGGATATCCCAGACTTCCGGACGTTCCTTTTCAACCAGCTTCTTGGCCTGCTTGACGGTCGAGGAGTAACCCTTGGCGTCGAGGCGGGCGTAGATGAACGGCTTGAACAGTTCGAGCGCCATCTTCTTCGGCAGTCCGCACTGGTGCAGCTTCAGTTCCGGACCGGTCACGATGACCGAACGGCCGGAATAGTCGACGCGCTTGCCGAGCAGGTTCTGACGGAAGCGGCCCTGCTTGCCCTTGAGCATGTCGGACAGCGACTTCAGCGGACGCTTGTTGGCGCCGGTGATGACGCGGCCGCGGCGGCCGTTGTCGAACAGCGCATCGACAGATTCCTGCAGCATGCGCTTTTCGTTGCGGATGATGATGCCCGGTGCGCGCAGTTCGATCAGGCGCTTCAGACGGTTGTTACGGTTGATGACGCGGCGGTACAGATCGTTGAGGTCGGACGTCGCGAAACGGCCGCCGTCGAGCGGGACGAGCGGGCGCAGGTCCGGCGGGATCACCGGAACGACCTTCATGATCATCCATTCCGGACGGTTGCCGGATTCGATGAAGTTCTCGACGATCTTCAGACGCTTCATCAGCTTCTTCTGCTTCAGGTCGGACGTCGTGTCGGCCAGATCCGAACGCAGTTCGCCGGCGATCTTCTCCAGATTCATGCTGGCGAGCATTTCGTAGATGGCTTCGGCGCCGATCATCGCCGTGAACTGGTCTTCACCATATTCATCGACGGCCAGCATGTATTCTTCTTCGGAAAGAAGCTGGTTTTCCTTCAGCGCGGTGAGGCCCGGCTCGGTGACGATGTAGTTCTCGAAGTAGAGAACGCGCTCGACATCCTTCAGCGTCATGTCGAGCAGGGTCGAGATGCGCGACGGCAGGGACTTCAGGAACCAGATGTGGGCGACGGGCGCAGCGAGCTCGATGTGGCCCATGCGCTCGCGGCGAACGCGCGACAGCGTGACTTCGACGCCGCACTTTTCGCAGATGATGCCCTTGTACTTCATACGCTTGTACTTGCCGCACAGGCACTCGTAGTCCTTGATCGGGCCAAAGATGCGCGCGCAGAAGAGGCCGTCACGTTCCGGCTTGAACGTACGGTAGTTGATGGTTTCCGGCTTCTTGATCTCGCCGTACGACCACGACAGGATCTTCTCGGGGCTCGCAATGGAGATCCGGATCTGGTCGAAGTGCTGTGCAGGCACCTGCGGGTTGAAAAGATTCATGACCTCATGGTTCATGCCTATCTCCTTCTAGGGCTCTGGGCCCTCTATTTGGCGCGGCGGATCCGGCTTTCCCGGGTGCCGGTCCGGCGCCTCGAAACAACGTCACGCCGCGTGTGAGCGCGGCGGCCTCCCCTCTCCCGGCGACGAGCACCGGCAAGGGGGAAGATGTGCGCCGGAAAACCCGCGCACATCCAACGTTTGATTATTCGGCCGCGTCCGGCAGCTGATCGGTTCCGTCCTGGCCTTCGCCGATCTTGGAGTTCTCGAGCTCGACGCTGAGACCCAGAGACCGCATTTCCTTGACCAGAACGTTGAACGATTCCGGAATGCCCGCTTCGAACGTATCGTCGCCGCGCACGATGGCCTCATAGACCTTCGTACGGCCCGCCACGTCGTCCGACTTGACGGTGAGCATTTCCTGCAGCGTGTAGGCGGCGCCATACGCTTCCAGTGCCCAGACTTCCATTTCCCCGAAGCGCTGACCGCCGAACTGCGCCTTGCCGCCCAGCGGCTGCTGGGTAACGAGCGAGTACGGACCGATCGAACGGGCGTGGATCTTGTCGTCGACAAGGTGGTTCAGCTTGATCATGTACATATAGCCGACAGTCACCTTGCGGTCGAAGGGCTCACCCGTACGGCCATCGTAGAGAACCGACTGACCCGAGGTATTGAGACCGGCACGCTCCAGCATGCTGGCAATATCCGGCTCATGCGCACCGTCGAAGACCGGCGTGGCGATCGAGACGCCCTTCCGGGACTGCTCGGCAAGCTTGACCAGCGCGTCGTCGTCGAAGGACGAAACTTCGTCCTTGGCGTCACTGGCGTAGACCGTCGTCAGTTCGTTCTTCAGATCGGTGATGTCCATCGTCTTGCGATAGTCATCAAGCAGCTGGCCGATCTTCTTACCCATGCCGGCGCAAGCCCAGGCAAGGTGGGTTTCGAGGATCTGGCCGACATTCATGCGCGACGGCACGCCCAGCGGGTTCAAGCAGATGTCGACATGCGTGCCGTCTTCGAGGAACGGCATGTCCTCGATCGGCAGGATGCGCGAAACCACGCCCTTGTTGCCGTGACGGCCGGCCATCTTGTCGCCCGGCTGGATCTTGCGCTTCACAGCGACGAAGACCTTGACCATCTTCATGACGCCCGGAGGCATTTCGTCGCCGCGCTGGACCTTTTCGACCTTGTCCATGAAGCGCTGTTCAAGGCGCGACTTGGATTCGTCGTACTGGCCGCGAAGTGCTTCGATCTCGCCCTGGACCTTTTCGTCCTCGACGGCGAACATCCACCACTGCGAGCGGGGATATTCGGAGACGACGGCATTCGAAAGCTCGACGCCCTTCTTGAAGCCCTTCGGTCCGGCAATCGAGACCTGACCACGAAGCATGTCGATCAGACGGCCGTAGACGTTACGGTCGAGGATCGCCTGTTCGTCGTCGCGGTCCTTGGCCAGACGTTCGATCTCTTCGCGTTCGATCGCCATGGCGCGTTCGTCCTTTTCAACGCCGTGGCGGTTGAAAACGCGAACTTCGACGATGGTGCCGAAGGTGCCCGGAGGCATGCGCATGGAGGTGTCGCGAACGTCGGACGCCTTTTCACCGAAGATGGCGCGCAGAAGCTTTTCTTCCGGCGTCATCGGGCTTTCGCCCTTCGGCGTGATCTTGCCGACCAGAATGTCGCCCGGCTGAACATCGGCGCCGATATAGACGATGCCGGCTTCGTCGAGGTTCTTCAGAGCCTCTTCCGAAACGTTCGGAATGTCGCGGGTGATTTCTTCCGGTCCAAGCTTGGTGTCGCGGGCCATCACTTCGAATTCTTCGATGTGGATGGAGGTGAACACGTCGTCAGCGACGATGCGTTCCGACATCAGGATCGAGTCTTCGTAGTTGTAGCCGTTCCACGGCATGAACGCGACGAGCGCGTTGCGGCCGAGCGCCAGGTCGCCGAGGTCCGTCGACGGACCGTCGGCAATGATGTCGCCCTTGTTCAGAACGTCGCCGACGGAAACCAGCGGACGCTGGTTGACGCAGGTGTTCTGGTTGGAACGCTGGAACTTCTGCAGACGATAGATATCAACGCCGGACTTCGACGGGTCGAGGTCCTCGGTGGCGCGGATAACGATACGCGTCGCGTCGACCTGGTCGACCACGCCGCCGCGGCGCGCGCCGATGGCAGCACCGGAGTCGCGTGCGACGATCGGCTCCATGCCGGTGCCGACGAACGGTGCTTCGGCCCGCAGAAGCGGAACGGCCTGACGCTGCATGTTCGAGCCCATGAGAGCGCGGTTGGCGTCGTCGTTTTCCAGGAACGGAATGAGCGCGGCTGCAACCGAGACGAGCTGCTTCGGCGAGACGTCCATCAGGTTGATGGTGTCGCGCGGAGCGAGCATAACGTCACCGGCGTGACGGCAGACGACGAACTCTTCCGAGAACGAGTTGTCCTCGTCCAGGACGGCGTTCGCCTGGGCGACGTAATACTTGGCCTCTTCCATGGCGGAAAGGTAGATCACGTCGCTCGTCACCTTGCCGTCAACGATCTTGCGGTACGGGCTTTCGATGAAGCCGTACTTGTTGACGCGGGCGAAGGTTGCCAGCGAGTTGATCAGACCGATGTTCGGGCCTTCCGGCGTTTCGATCGGGCAGATACGGCCGTAGTGGGTCGGGTGAACGTCGCGGACTTCGAAGCCGGCGCGCTCGCGGGTCAGACCACCCGGGCCAAGTGCCGAAAGACGGCGCTTGTGGGTGATTTCCGAAAGCGGGTTCACCTGGTCCATGAACTGCGACAGCTGCGAAGAGCCGAAGAATTCGCGGACGGCGGCGGCTGCCGGCTTGGCGTTGATCAGGTCCTGCGGCATGACGGTGTCGATCTCGATCGACGACATGCGTTCCTTGATCGCACGCTCCATGCGCAGGAGACCCAGACGGTACTGGTTCTCCATCAGCTCGCCGACCGAACGGACACGGCGGTTGCCGAGGTTGTCGATGTCGTCGATTTCACCCTTGCCGTCGCGCAGGTCGACCAGCATCTTGACCACGGCCAGGATGTCTTCCTTGCGCAGGACGCGCATGGTGTCCGGAGCGTCGAGGTCGAGACGCATGTTCATCTTGACGCGGCCGACAGCGGACAGGTCGTAACGCTCGGAGTCGAAGAACAGCGACTGGAACATGGCCTCGGCCGATTCCATGGTCGGCGGCTCACCCGGACGCATGACGCGGTAGATGTCGAACAGAGCGTCCTGACGGTTCTCGTTCTTGTCGGCGGCCAGCGTGTTGCGGATGTAGGCGCCGACATTGATGTGGTCGATGCCGAGAACCGGGATTTCGCTGAAGCCTGCGTCGAGAATGATCGGAAGGGTCTTCTCGTCGATCTCGTCACCGGCTTCGAGGTAGATCGCACCGCTTTCCATGTCGACGATGTCTTCGGCGAGATAGGAACCGTAGAGATCCTCGTCAGTGGCCTTGAGAGCCTTCAGGCCCTTGTCCTTCAACTGCTTCAGCAGGCGCGGGGTCAGCTTCTTGCCGGCCTCGACGACCACTTCGCCGGTGTCGGCGTCGATCATCTCGGAAATGGCCTTGGAGCCCTTCAGCGCATCCGGCTGGAAGGGAACGCGCCAGCCGTCGCCGTCACGCTCGAAGATGTCCTTGGTGTAGAAGGTCGACAGGATTTCTTCGCCGTCCATGCCGAGCGCCATCAGCAGCGACGTTACCGGCAGCTTGCGGCGACGGTCGATACGAGCGAAGACAACGTCCTTGGCATCAAACTCGATGTCGAGCCAGGAGCCGCGATACGGGATGACGCGGGCAGCAAACAGCAGCTTGCCCGAGGAATGGCTCTTGCCCTTGTCGTGGTCGAAGAACACGCCCGGCGAACGGTGCATCTGGGAAACGATGACGCGTTCGGTACCGTTGACGATGAACGTACCGTTGTTGGTCATGAGCGGCATGTCGCCCATGTAGACGGACTGTTCCTTGATGTCCTTGATCGACTTGGCGCCGGTATCCTCGTCAATATCGAACACGATGAGACGCAGCGTCACCTTGAGCGGTGCCGCATAGGTCAGGTCGCGCTGACGGCACTCGTCAACGTCGAACTTCGGCTGTTCGAATTCGTAGGACACGAATTCCAGCATCGACGCACCGGAAAAATCGGTGATCGGGAAAACGGACTTGAAAACGGACTGCAGACCCTCGTCAGGACGGCCGCCCTTGGGCTCGTCGACCATGAGGAACTGATCATAAGACGCCTTCTGAACCTCGATGAGGTTCGGCATCTCTGCTACTTCGGGGATTTTACCAAAAAACTTGCGTACGCGCCTACGACCGTTAAACGAAAGGGTCTGAGCCATCGTCGCTCCTTCAATCTTTTTGCATCCGGGCCTGCAACGAACGGATCACCGCTGGCCAGGCGGCTCCGTCGACATGGGTCAATCCAATCTCGTAGCGCTCCTGAACTCCGCATGGCCGGATTGCCATGCCCTTCAGTGCGCTACTATGCTCTTGAAGAGCCCATTACCCAAAAGCCGATTTCACCCGGCTTTTGGGTAATGGATTTCAATAGCGTAAAAGGGAAGCGGCGCGAGGCCGCTTCCCGAAGCAATCCGAAGATTACTTGACTTCGACCTTAGCGCCGGCGTCTTCCAGCTTCTTCTTGAGGTCAGCAGCTTCACCCTTGGAAACAGCTTCCTTGACAGCCTTCGGAGCGCCTTCGACGAGGTCCTTGGCTTCCTTGAGGCCGAGGCCGGTGATGGCGCGGACTTCCTTGATGACGTTGATCTTGTTGGCGCCGGCATCGACGAGGATCACGTCAAATTCGGTCTTTTCTTCTTCAACAACAGCGGCAGCACCACCACCAGCAGCGGCAGCAACAGCAACCGGAGCAGCGGCAGAAACGCCCCACTTTTCTTCGAGCATCTTGGACAGCTCAGCCGCTTCGAGAACGGTCAGAGAGGAGAGGTCTTCTACGATCTTTGCGAGATCAGCCATTTTAAAGTTCCTTTGTTCGGTTCGAACTGGTTTGTTTGATTACAGCAAAAAACCGCCTTAAGCGGCTTCGTCCTTCGAGGCGTAAGCCGAGAACACGCGGGCGAGCTGAGCTGCCGGTGCCTGTACAACGCCTGCAATGCGGGTAGCCGGGGTCTGGATCATACCCACCAGCTTCGCACGCAGCTCGTCCAGCGAAGGCAGGGTCGCGAGCGACTTCACACCTTCTGCGTCGAGAGACGTTGCACCCATGGCGCCACCGAGGACGACGAGCTTGTCGTTGCCCTTGGCGAAATCCATGACGACCTTAGGAGCCGTGATCGGGTCGACGCTGTAAGCAATCAGCGTCTGTCCGGTGAAGAGATTGGACATCTCTTCCGACTCCGTACCCTGAAGGGCAATTTTGGCCAGACGGTTTTTCGCGACCTTGACGGTACCGCCGGCTGCGCGCATCTTCGAACGGAAGTCGTTCATCTGCGCGACCGTGATACCGGCATAGTGGGCTACGACAACCGAGCCGGAAGCCTTGAAGACTTCGTTCAGTTCCGCAACGAATTCGCGTTTTTCCGCTTTTTCCACTGCCTATCTCCAGTTGGCAGGCCTCAAATACTCGAGAGCCTGCCGGGTTTGCCTTTGCCTCAAGGGATCCGTTCAAAAGGATCCCGAGCGACGCTTGAGGATCCTGCCCCCTCGCGCTCCCAACCGTCAGGCTGGCAGGCACAAGGCACACTAGGTTCGAACCGCAACAGTGAAGTACGGTCTCACCCGTCTCATGCAGGCAAAGTGATTAAGGTATAACCACCTGCAATCTCGGACAGGAGTCCGGGTTGCCCCGGATATTCCGGCCCGCGAACGGACCGGAAATTCTTTAGAAGTGCGGCTCTATAAAGCAGAGCCGCGCAAATATCAATCAGGCAGACGCGAGAAGCGTGCCAACTTCAATCTTGACGCCCGGACCCATGGTCGAGGACAGGGCAACGCGCTTGACGTAGTTGCCCTTGGCGCCTGCCGGCTTGGCCTTGATGACGGCATCAGCGAAGGCGCGGATGTTTTCTTCAAGAGCCTTGGCGTCGAAGGAAGCCTTGCCAACGCCTGCCTGGATGATACCGGCCTTTTCGACGCGGAACTCGACTGCGCCGCCCTTCGAGGCTTCGACAGCAGACTTCACGTCCATGGTGACGGTGCCAACCTTCGGGTTCGGCATCATGCCACGCGGGCCGAGAACCTTACCGAGACGGCCGACGAGCGGCATCATGTCCGGGGTCGCGATGCAGCGATCGAAATCGATCTTGCCGCCCTGGACGATTTCAACGAGGTCTTCCGCACCGACGATATCGGCGCCGGCAGCCTTGGCTTCGTCAGCCTTGGCGCCACGTGCGAACACGGCGACGCGAACCGTACGGCCGGTGCCGTTCGGCAGGTTGACCACGCCGCGGACCATCTGGTCAGCGTGGCGCGGGTCGACGCCGAGGTTCATCGCGACTTCGATGGTTTCATCGAACTTCGCCGTTGCACGCTCCTTGACCATGGCGATGGCATCGCTCAGGCCGTAGAGCTTCGTCGGATCGACACCTTCACGGGTCTTCTGAATACGCTTTGCAATCTTCGCCATGATATCAGCCCACAACCTGCAGGCCCATGGCGCGGGCGGAGCCCTCGACCATTGCCATTGCACCTTCGATATCGGCCGCGTTGAGGTCCTTCATCTTGGCCTCTGCGATCGAACGAACCTGGTCCTTCGAGATCGAGCCGGCCGAAGCCTTGCCCGGGGTCTTCGAACCGCTCTTGATCTTCGCTTCCTTCTTGAGGAAGTAGGAGACCGGCGGCTGCTTCATGATGAAGGTGAAAGACTTGTCCTGGTAATAGGTGATGACGACCGGGATCGGCATACCCTTTTCCATTTCCTGCGTGGCGGCGTTGAACGCCTTGCAGAATTCCATGATATTGATGCCACGCTGACCAAGTGCGGGGCCGATCGGCGGGGACGGGTTTGCCGAACCTGCCGAGACCTGCAGCTTGAGCTGGCCTGCAACTTTCTTAGCCATTTCTCTGCCTTTCCAAATACGGGCCGGTTTCCCGGGCCCTTCGATGCCAGATCCGATACCGGACTGGCGGCTGCGGTTGCGTGGTGCGGATCAATGGATGCCGGCTTAGAGCACCCTCACCTTCCACGCGGATTGGCGGGCAAGCCCGCCGCGATCAGACCTTTTCGACCTGACCGTATTCCAGCTCGACCGGGGTCGCGCGACCGAAGATGGAGACTTCCACCTTGAGGCGCGAACGCTCCTCGTCGACATCCTGCACAACGCCGTTGAACGAGGCGAACGGACCGTCGGAGACGCGCACCTGCTCGCCGATCTCGAAGGACACGGACGACTTCGGGCGCTCGACGCCCTCCTGGACCTGACCGAGAATGCGGTCGGCTTCATAATCCGGGATCGGAACCGGCTTGGAGTCGGAACCGAGGAAGCCCGTCACCTTCGGGGTATTCTTGATGAGGTGATAGGCCTCATCGGTCAGGTTGGCGCGCACCAGCACGTAACCCGGGAAAAACTTGCGTTCCGAATCGACCTTGCGGCCGCGGCGCACCTCGACGACCTTTTCGGTCGGCACGAGAATCTTTTCGAAGAGATGATCGAGACCCTTCTGGCGGGCCTTGTTCTCGATATCCTCGGCGACTTTCTTCTCGAAATTCGAATATGCGTGGACGATATACCAGCGCGCTGCCATGACTGCCTCTCCGTCCGACTTAGTTACCAACATTCAGCACAAGGCCGAGTATCCAGCTGATCAGCTGGTCCGAGGCGAAGAAAAACAATGCGGCCAAGACCACCATGACCAGGACCATCACCGTCGAGATCATCGTCTCGCGGCGCGAAGGCCAAGTAACTTTCTGCGTCTCGGAACGAACCTGCCGCAGAAATGTGAATGGATTTGCTTTGGATGCCATTGACTGCTCACGCGTTAACGACGCGTAAAGCCAGCCCTGCCAGCCCCACGCGCCGCGTGTCTGTTTTTGCCTACATAAACACTCTGCCCTCAATTAACAAGAGCATTTCGAGCGTTTAACGAAAGTGCCAGATCGTCAGCCAAGTCGCGCTGCCGCGCCAGGACCTATAAAATGGCAGGGGCAGAGGGGCTCGAACCCCCGACCTGCGGTTTTGGAGACCGCCGCTCTACCAACTGAGCTATACCCCTTCAGCCCGAACCGGAAGACAATTTGTCACCCGAGCAAGACCGTGGGCGGTTCATATTCAAGTTGACCGAGGATGACAAGCACGTTTGCGCTTTTTGTTCGACATTTTTTGATGGCCGCATTCGGCGAGTAAAGGGCAGCTTCGGACAACATCCGCGATCAGATTTCGATGAGCCCCATATCGACAATTCTCCGCAAATTGTCGAGCTTTGGGCGGACCGGCCCCTTTTTGCTGACACGCGGCCGGATGTGATACATCGCCCCGTCTTCCAGGTTGGGCCACCAGCTTGACATCGCCCACCGCTCTCCCCCCGGCAGGATGCCGCCGTGAAAGCGGTTGTGACGCGCCAGCTGATGCATGACACCCTCGTCCTCCAACTCTCCCCCCGAATATTTCTGCAGATCGACCATGCCGAGCTTTGCCCTGAAGGTCTGCCTGTGCCAGCGGTCAAGCTTCCACAACGAACCGTTCCAGTAGGGATAGCGCCAATGAACAAGTCCACTGAACTTGCGCAGGTGTCGCCATTTCAGGCGCCTCTGCGAGTATCCCGAGACACCGATGCCAGGCTGGTCGAACAGGCTCTCCTGCAGGTCCTTGCGAACGAACATGTCCATGTCGAGCATGACCACGACATCATAAGCGTCGAATCTCTGGTCAAGCATGGCAAGCTTCTGCATGGGGGCGGACAGTCCCTCTGCGAATACGTTGCCGTCAAGAAAGAGATAGTCGGCCCCCTCCCTGCGCGCGAAGCTCCGGATGTTCTCCATAGACAATAGTTCCAGCTCTCCCGGCACGCCGGTGTAGTGCTGCAGAATGAGCCGCGACATTTATAGAATTCCATGGAGAAAATTTACCTAATCGAACATCTGATCTGGCCCGTATTAAAGTCAACGACCATTTCTGGGTGCATAATCCATTACGTTGCCTTCCTTGATAAGGAGTTTGCCCATTACAACAAGGAATGCGAAGTTAAGCCGACCGCAGTGCGAAATATTCCGGCGCTACCATCTACGGCTATACGACAACCGCATGCGCATGTCCGGCTCGTCCTTGGTGCTCTGCGCCAGGCGCTGCAGGTCGGTCAATGCCGCGGTAAACGTCCAGTGCGCCGTCAGGCGGCTTTCGAGCTTCAGACTTGCGGCGCAGCTTTGTGACGGCAGATTGGCAGCGAGCGAGGCGACGGTTTTCAGCCGGAGGTCAGGCATTGCGACGCCGAACGACTGACTCGCTACGAGCGCATTGCTGCCGGTCGTATCGAGCCGGGCCGTCAGCGCCCGCACGCTCGTCAGGGTCACTTCGGGCGTGGCGATCCAGGAATTCGAATCATAGTAGCGCAACGACGCGTCTTGGACGAATGATTCGCCGGCATCGTCCCCATTGAGGCGCGCCTGCAGCTGAAGGTCGTGATCCTCGACGGCATTGTGGACGTCGCAAATGCTGATATTTGCCCAGAGCGCCACGGGAACGGCCTGAATGTCCCCACCCCTGCCTGCCTTGACCTGCATCTCCGCGCCGGTTGCAGGCTGGAAGCGGAGCGGCCAACGGATGCCCGTCCGGAACTTGTAGGAATTCTCCGCCGTCTTCGTCGCCGCCCAGATGATGCGGCTTCCGTCCATCGCGGACGCGCTCGCCGGCGACAAGGCCGCCAGCATCAGGCACAGGACAAGACTATTCCGGCAAAGGGCAAACATCGACACGTCATCATTTTTCGAAAAACGAAGAGCGGCGTCCACTCAGGGACGATGAGCCGAACCACTACAAGGTTCGCCCATCGACGTTGCGGCAAGGTTAACAAAGGATCAATCGCGAGATCTTGCCTATCCCGCGATTGCGGTTGGAAAAATTCCGGACCGTCGCCAGGCTGCATCAGCCGCCGACATACTTACGCCAGTTGTGCTGCTCCTTGAAGCCCAGCACCTCGCGGATCTTGCGGTTGGAAATCACCGCCTCGTCTGAGCCCATCTCCCGCTTGAAGGGCGTGTTCGGGAAGAATTTGGCAGCCAGCTCCTGCGTCGTCATGTCGGCCGTCACGGTGTCGTTCGTGGCGTTGAAGACCTGGAAGCCGAGGCCGTCCTTCTTGATGCAGAGATCGACGATCTGGGCGAGATCGCGCGCGTCGATATAGCACCAGGCGTTGCGGATGCGGGTCTCCGGCTTCTCTACGAAGCCCGGGAAGCGGTCGTACTCGTTCGGCTCGATCACATTGCCGATTCTGAGCGCATAGATATCGGCGCCGGTGCGTTCGGCGAAAGCGCGGGCCGTCTTCTCGTTGACCACCTTGGAGAGCCCGTAGCTGTCCATCGGATCAACGTCGTATTCTTCATCCAGCGGCAGATAGTGCGGTTCGCGCTCCCCTTCGGCAAAGCAGATGCCGTAGGTGGTCTCGCTGGAGGCGACGATCACCTTGCGCACGCCGAGCTTCACGGCTGCCTCGATGACATTATAAGTGCCCATCACGTTGACGCGGAAGGTCTCGTTGTCCGGCTTGATGAGGATGCGCGGGATGGCGGCAAAATGCACTACGGCGTCGAAGGGCTGCACGCCCTTGCCGGATTCGAGATCGGGGAAATCGCGGTGCATGGAGAGCGCGTTGAAGACCTGTCCCGAATCCGCGATGTCGACAACGAGATTGGTCACGCCCGGGCAATCCAGCGGCACGAGATCGATATTGTGCACCTCATATCCGGCCTCGATCAGCCACGGCACGACATGCCGACCCGCCTTGCCCGAACCGCCGGTGAACAGAATGCGCTTTTTCATGAATGACCTCCCTCATGCGTTCGGTAGCTATTTAGCGGTTCGACCGGCAACGGCAAGGCCAAATAGTCAGCGATCAGGTGTCTCGTCGTCATGCCTTCTGCAGAGCCAAGTGCACTCCGAGGCCCACCAGCATTGCACCGCCGGCGCGGCGCGCCATCAGCTGAACGCGCCCACTTCTGCGAAGTCGGGCTACCAGGACGCCAGCGATTGCCACGCACACGACATCAGCCGACGAGAAGATGACGTTCACGATGGTGCCGAGGATCGCCAGCTGAATCCAGACAGGGAGTGACGCCGAGACATCGACGAATTGCGGCAGGAAGGCCAGGAAGAACAGTGCCGTCTTCGGGTTCAACACCTCGATCGCGACGCTCTGCATGAATGCCTGCCGTCCCGTCTTGAGGGGCATTTCCACAGCGTCCGGGCCTGCACCCGACTTCGACCGGAGGAAGCAGACGCCAAGCCAGACAAGATAGAGGGCACCGGCGAGCTTGACGGCGACATAGAGAGGCGGAACGGCGTGGAACAGAATGGACAGGCCCGCGGCAGACGCAACGACATGCACGTAGCCGCCGATGTGGATACCGAGAGCCGCCATGAGGCCGGCAAACCGCCCGCGGGCAACAGTTTGCGCCGCTGCGTACAGCATGGCCGGTCCCGGCAGATAGGCGAATGCAAGCGTCGTCAGAAAGAAGGCGATGAGAATGTCCGTTGACGGCATGGCGATCCCCTCTTCCGATCCAGATTACCGGCGACTGAAGACAGCTAACGCTGGAAAACGCAAGCAGCATATGAACCGGAGCGCATCCCGCTCTGTCGCCGGGTACCCCGCCCAACATGAAAAAAGCCCCGCCGTTGCCAGCGGGGCTTTTTCCTTATTCCCTTGCGGGAACCGGAATTACTCGACGATCGAAGCGACGATGCCGGCGCCGACGGTGCGGCCGCCTTCGCGGATAGCGAAGCGCAGCTTTTCTTCCATCGCGATCGGAACGATCAGCTCGACGTCAACGGTGACGTTGTCGCCAGGCATGACCATTTCCGTGCCTTCCGGAAGCGTCACGATGCCCGTAACGTCCGTCGTGCGGAAGTAGAACTGCGGACGGTAGTTCGTGAAGAACGGCGTATGACGACCGCCTTCTTCCTTCGTCAGGATGTAGGCTTCGGCCTTGAACTTGCGGTGCGGCTTGACAGAACCCGGCTTGCACAGGATCTGGCCACGCTCGACGCCGTTACGGTCGACACCGCGAAGCAGCGCGCCGATGTTGTCGCCGGCCTGGCCCTGGTCGAGCAGCTTGCGGAACATTTCAACGCCGGTGCAGGTCGTCTTCGTCGTCGGCTTGATGCCAACGATTTCGATTTCTTCGCCAACCTTGACAACGCCACGCTCGACGCGGCCGGTCACAACCGTACCACGGCCCGAGATCGAGAACACGTCTTCGATCGGCATCAGGAACGGCTGGTCGATCGGACGCTCAGGCGTCGGGATGTAGTCGTCGACAGCGGCCATCAGGGCGCGGATCGCGTCTTCGCCGATCTTCTTGTCCGAATCTTCCAGAGCGGCCAGAGCCGAACCCTTGACGATCGGAATGTCGTCGCCCGGGAAGTCGTAGGACGACAGAAGTTCGCGAACTTCCAGCTCGACGAGCTCGAGGAGCTCTTCGTCGTCGACCTGGTCGACCTTGTTGAGGAACACGACGATCGCCGGAACGCCAACCTGACGGGCGAGCAGGATGTGCTCGCGGGTCTGCGGCATCGGGCCGTCGGCAGCCGAGCAAACCAGGATCGCGCCGTCCATCTGGGCAGCACCGGTGATCATGTTCTTGACATAGTCGGCGTGGCCGGGGCAGTCGACGTGCGCATAGTGACGGTTGGCCGTCTCATACTCGACGTGCGCCGTCGAGATGGTGATGCCACGAGCCTTTTCTTCCGGAGCAGCGTCGATCTGGTCGTACGCCTTGAACTCGCCGAAGAACTTCGTGATCGCTGCCGTCAGCGACGTCTTGCCGTGGTCAACGTGACCAATCGTGCCAATGTTTACGTGAGGCTTATTGCGCTCAAACTTGCTCTTTGCCATTTGATTTCTTCCTGTGAACGTCAGATGGTAGTTGCCGGCCAGCCGGATTAGTGCCGCCGTTTAAGGCTTTCGCACGCTTTGCGCAAGACCAAATTGCGGGGCCGTCCCACGAAATGGAATTTGCAGCGGAATATTGTTCCGGAAACGGGGCGCGGCGTGAAAGTCACATGACGGCGAATTGCCATAGAAAGGCAAAAACAATCCCTTGCCGCGACTAATTAAACCAACGCTTCAAGGTTAGGCTGAATATGGAGCGGGTAGCGGGAATCGAACCCGCGTATTCAGCTTGGAAGGCTGCTGCTCTACCATTGAGCTATACCCGCGGCGATCGATCATTTGACGGTCCTGATGGTGGAGGGAGTTGGATTTGAACCAACGTAGGCTAAGCCAACGGATTTACAGTCCGTCCCCTTTAACCACTCGGGCATCCCTCCAGTATCAGTCCGGATCAAGCGACCAAGCTTTTGAAGCTTACGGGGTTTTTGCTGCCCCGCAATCTGCGCCGGGTATATGACCGCCCGTTTCGCGTCTGTCAACACGGTCCGATCAGAAAAGTTTCATTTTCTGATCGGAGCCCACAGGCGACGGCCGGCATGCATGACGGGCGGCCGATGCCGACGCCATCCATGCCGGCCAGCCCTTCAATGAAGGTTGCCGACGGAGGCCACCTGAACGGGCGCGGCCGGGCGCTGCCTGGGGAAAAGCGTGAGCGCGCCGATCAGGCCGGCGGCAGCGCAGACGGCCATGACGACGAACAGCGGCATGGCGGAGCCATCGGCAAGCAGGCCGAGAACAGCACCCGAGAGAGCGCCGCCGCCAAACCCCATCGCCCCGATGAGCGCTGCCGCAGCGCCGGGATTGGCCCCCTGCTCTTCCATCGCCAAGACATTGCTGTTCGGCATGATCGCCCCCATGCTGAAGACAAACACGAACATCAGCACGCTGACGACGATCAGATCGGCGAGCCCGGCCAGTTGCAGAACGACCAGGGCGAGCGCGCAGGCGAGGTTCAGGGCCGCCGCCAGCTTGACCATGAATCGCGGAGAGGTGCTGGCGACCAGCCTTGAGTTGACCTGAACGCCGATCGCGAGACCGACCGCATTGGCGGCGAAGAGGAACGAGAAATGCAGCGGGGTCATGCCGTAGACGCTGACGAAGACGCTGGCCGCACCGGCGATATAGGCGAAGAAACCGCCCTGCAGAAAGGCGAAGGGCACGGCATAGCCGAAAAAGTTTCTCTGCAGGAGAATGATCCGGTAATTGCGCAGGACCGCCAGCGGATGCGCGCTGGTGCGGTCTTCCGGCTTGCGCGTCTCCGGCAACACCACAGCGATCAGCAATGCCGCCGCCGCCGCGAGCACGGCAAGAATGACGAAAATCATTTCCCAATAGCTCAATCGCAGCACGAGGCTGCCGGCCATCGGCGCGATGATCGGCGCAAGCCCGCTGACGAGCGAGATCATGCCCATCATGCGCACAGCCTCGACGCCGGAAAACATATCCCGCGCCACCGACATGGCGACCACCATTCCGACCGAGCCGGCAATGCCTTCGAGGAACCGAAAAGCCATCAGCTGGCCGGAGGAGACGGCAAGCGCGCAACCAAGGGAGGCAAGTGCGAAGACGGCCAGGGCCGATAGCGACGTGGCCTTGCGGCCATAGCGATCCGACACCGGACCCCAGAAGAGCTGGCCGAGCGTGAAGCCTGCAAAAAAGCTCATGACGCTCATCTGGATTTCACCCTCCCCGACCGCGAGGCTGCGGGCGATGGTGGGAATGGCTGCCACATACATGTCGATTGCAAGTGGGCCAAAGGCGGTGAGCGCCCCCAGGCATACGGCGATTGCGATATGATTCTTGTCGGACATAAAAATCTCTCTTCCAAAATTTGGAAACGATGGCGTATTCAAAATCTTTCGATTGCATTTGGAAACGATATCGTTTCTTATTTGTCAAGCAGATTCTGGGAGAAGGACCGAAATGAGCGCGGAAATCGGAAAAAAAGGGCCTGGTGTCGGGCGTCCGCCGGTGCTGACGAGCGAAGAACGGCGGTCGCGCATATTGGCGGCGGCGGAAAAGACCTTCATGACAGCGGGCTACGGACAGGCGACGATGGAGGAGATCGCCCGCAGCAGCGGCATGTCGAAGAAGACGCTCTACCAGTTCTTCAGCGACAAGGCCGGGCTATTCGAAGCGCTGGTGGAGGCGCAGGAAATGCCACCGCGGCTGGAGATGCCGACCGACACCGGGCGAGATGACCTTCGAAAGACCCTTCAGCGCGGCCTCACCAAATTTGCCTCCTATGTGCTGTCGAACGCTCAGCTCTCGCTCACCCGCTTGGTCGTGTCCGAATCGAAGAACCATCCGGAAGTCTCGCAGCTCTTCTTCACGATCTGCGTCGAACGCGGCCGTCGGGAGATTGCCGAGTTCATCGGCCATTTCCAGGACAAGGGCTTGCTGACACGTGTCTGCGATGCCGAAACACTTGCCGATGTCCTGGTTGGCGGGACCTTCGCCATGTCGCACCTGCGCCAGCTGGTGATGGGCGGCAGCGGCTCGGCGGTCCAGTCGGATATCCTTGAGCGCGACATAGGCCTGCGGCTGGAAGTCCTGCTGCAGGGCTTCATGTCCGAAGCCAACACCGGACAATAACGATCGATCCGCATCTTCACGCCGCCCCCGGGCACCGCTATAAGGCGGCATGAGCAAAGATAGAAATGACGACCGGTCCGCCAAGGACAGCCATTACGCCAGCCTGCGCCGCCAGCATCGCGACGCGAAACGCGAGCGTGGCGAAATCCCGACCCCATCGCCGAAGGATCGCCGCCAGGCGGCCGCAGCGCAGTGGTCTCCCCCTACCCTGCAGCCCGACCAGGTGTTTCTCTACGGCCTGCACACCGTGCGCGCCGCGCTGGAAAATCCGGCCCGCACGCTGATCAAGCTGTCCGTCACACAGAATGCGCTTGCCCGTCTCGAGATCGATGACCCGGGCGCACTTCGCTGCCCGGTCGAGATCGTCCAGCCGTCGGACATCGACAAGATGCTTGGGCCCGATGCCATCCACCAGGGTGTAATGCTGGAGACGCGGCCGCTGCCGGTGCGCAAGCTGGAAGCTTTGAAGGAAAGCCCGCTCATTCTGGTGCTCGACCAGGTGACCGATCCGCACAATGTCGGCGCCATCATGCGGTCGGCCGTGGCATTTGCCGCCGGCGCGGTGATCACCACCCAGCGCCATTCGCCGACCGAATCGGGCGTGCTCGCCAAATCGGCGTCCGGTGCGCTGGAAATGATCCCCTATATCCAGGTCACCAATCTGGCAGATGCGCTCGGCGAACTGCACAAGCTCGGCTTCTTCTCGATCGGCCTTGATTCGGAAGGACCGGCGGCCATCGAAGGGACGTTTTCCGGCGACAGGATCGCCCTGGTTCTCGGCTCCGAGGGCAAGGGGCTCAGGCAGAAGACGCGCGAAACGGTGAGTGCGCTGGCCCGGCTGGACATGCCCGGCGAGATCAAGTCGCTCAATGTTTCGAACGCTGCGGCAATCGCGCTCTATGCCACGAGGCAGTTTTTGCTATCCTCCAAAGGATGATTCTCGTCTTCTCCGATCTCGACGGAACACTGCTGGACCATGAGACCTATTCCTTCGACGCGGCCAGGCCCGCGCTCGAACGACTTCGTGACAAAGGCATTCCGCTGATTCTCGCCTCCAGCAAGACCGAGGCCGAAATGCTGCCGATCGCCGAGGCGATCGGTATCGACCATCCGCTGATCGTCGAGAACGGTGCCGGCATCGCCCGCCATCCTGCCGGCACCGCGCAGGACGCGACCGACACATATACGAAGATCCGCAGCGTGCTCGCCGCATTGCCGGCGGAACTCAAAGGCCTGTTTGCGAGTTTCGGTGACTGGGACGCCGAAACCGTCAGCGACAGGACCGGCCTTCCCGTCGAAAGTGCGAAGCTCGCCAAAGAGCGCCGCTTCTCCGAGCCCGGACTCTGGTCCGGAACGGAGGAGCAGAAGGCGGCTTTCCAGGCGCTGCTGAAGGACGAGGGACTGATGGCGGTACAGGGCGGGCGGTTTTTCACCATCATGCCAAACACATCGAAGGCCGAGCGCATGCGCGAACTCGCCGACTGGTACGCCGGGCAAAGCGGCGGCGCGGTCAGGACGATCGCGCTTGGCGATGCCGCCAACGACGTGGCGATGATCGAGGCGGCCGACACCGGCGTCATCGTCGCCAATCCGGCGCATGCGCCCCTTCCGCGGCTCGCGGGAGAGACGAACGGACGTATTCTGAGAACGACAAAACCCGGCCCGTCGGGCTGGAATGACATAATTCTGAAAATCATCGGTCCGTAAAACGACAGGATCGATCCAAAACAGATAATAAAGGGGACAGGCGTTGGCGGATTTTCATCAGAACGGCGTGGTGGCGACGCTCCACAATTTTCGCGAACGAACCACTGCCGAGATCGAGAAGGACCTGGAACTGTTTTCCAAGGTCCGGCCGATTACCCTGATCCTCCCCTCCCTCTATTCCGAACTGGAAGCGCCGGCGCTGGAGAAGATCGTCGACGAGCTTTCGCAGGTAAACTACGTCTCGTCGGTCGTCATCGGCCTCGACCAGGCGACCCGTGAACAGTATCTGCATGCCCGCGAGTATTTCTCGCGGCTGCCGCAGGAGCATCATATCCTGTGGAACGACGGCGCCCGGCTTCGCGCCGTTGACGAACGGCTGGCAGAAGCCAATCTCGCGCCCGACCAGCCGGGCAAGGGCCGCAATGTCTGGTACTGCATCGGCTTCGTGCTCGGCCAGCGCAATGCCGGCGTAGTGGCGCTGCACGACTGCGATATCGTGACTTACAGGCGCGACATGCTGGCCCGGCTCGTCTATCCGGTCACCAATCCCGGTTTTCCTTATGTCTTCTCCAAGGGCTACTATCCCCGTATCGCCGACGGATCGCTGAACGGGCGTGTCACGCGCCTGCTGGTGACGCCGCTGCTCCTCAGCCTCGAACGTGTGCTCGGACATCACCCCTATATCGACTACCTGAAGGCCTTCCGCTATCCGCTCGCCGGCGAGTTCGCGATGCGCTCGCACATCCTTGCCGACATCCGCATTCCCTCCGACTGGGGACTGGAGATCGGCGTGCTCTCCGAACTCTGGCGCAACTATTCCAACATGGCGATCTGCCAGGTCGATATCGCCGACCGCTACGACCACAAGCACCAGCCGCTCTCGCCGGAGGATACGGCCAAGGGCCTGTCGCGCATGTCGATCGACATCTGCAAGGCGGTGTTGAGGAAGCTCGCGACCGACGGCGTCGTCTTCAGCCAGGAGACGCTGCGCACGCTCAAGGCCACCTATTACCGCACGGCGCTCGATCTCGTGGAAATCTACCACAACGACGCCAAGATGAACGGGTTCTCGACGGACCGTCACAAGGAAGAGCAAGGCGTCGAACTGTTTGCCGCCAACCTGGTCGAAGCCGGCAACATCTTCCTCGAATATCCGAACGCCACCCCGTTCATGCCGAGTTGGAACCGCGTCCAGAGCGCCATGCCCGGCGTCTTCGAGGAAATCCAGGCCGCGGTACGGCGCGACGCCGAGGACGCCGGAAAGTAATCGCGCGCCAAAAGTCACCACGAGGTGACATGGCCGCGCGTCCCGGGGAATGTTCGATTATTGCAGCACAGCCGGCTGCCAAGCGCTCTGGTGATCGACATGACGGTCCGGCCGAAGCGCCGTCATCGGGCAGCCATCCTGGATCTTCTGCCAGGAAGTGTTGTTCAGCACCATTTCGCAGCGCGCCAGATAGGCCATGTCATTGATGCGGATGCAGGTCACCTGGCCGAGCGACAGCTTGGTTCCGTCCTTGATGCTGCAGGTGCAATCGGCAAAGGCCGGCGTGGCAAATGGGCCCGCGGCCAGGAAGATCATGGCCGAGCCCACTCTGGTCAGTCCATGGGGCAGTATCCAGCTCATGCAGGCAGGATACGCCGATCCTGGAAAATGTAAATTAAAGTTGCCTCGAAACCGCCACACAACAGAACGGCAATCGCGCTCAGAAAAGCATGCGGCAATAACTGCCGCATGCCAATCGGTGATTTACTCAGACGAGAGTCAGAACTTGTAGCCGACGCCGACCTTAAGGGTATGCTGCTTCAATTCACCTTCGACAGTCGATCCGCCGAAGTTAAAGTCCTTCTTTCCGAAGTCGTTATAGCGATAATCGACGCGTGCGAAGATGTTGTCAGTGATCGCGTAATCGACACCTGCACCGACTGTGAAGCCGTTGAAAGTCTTCTTGTCACTACCCAGTCCAACGACTTCGGCATCGGCACGCGAGGCAGCCCAGCCGCCGGACGCATAAATCAGCGCGCGGTCAAATGCGTAGCCAACTCGGGCGCGAACAGACCCTTGCCAAGTGGTTCCGCCGTTGACCGTACCCAATCCGGAAATTAGCGTCTTATCGTTCCAGTTGCGTTCAAAGTCGGCTTCGACACCTGCAACCACGTTGTTGCCGAACTGATAGTTGAATCCCGCGAAGCCGCCGAGCAAACCGCCGTCGAAATTGCCGTCGAGTGGAACCAAACCAGTCGTCTTGAAGGTTCCGTTCATCCAGCCATAGCCGCCCTGGACACCCAGATAGCCTCCAGACCAATTGTAGGGCTGCACTTTGTCTGGCGCGATTGGTAACTGAGAGTCCGGCGAGACGACATCAGCGGCAAAAACCGATGTTGCGACCATAACGATCATGGACGAGACGGTAATCAATTTCACGTTCAACCTCCTAAAGGAATACATAACCAAAGAATCGCTTGTCAGTGATAGGCGGGAATGGGTAAAAAAACACCCCTAGATTGCATCATAATTGCATTTTATGCGTGCGTCCTGCATACGGCGCCTCGTCGCAAGCCAGCGGCGGCAACAGAAAGCATCACCCCACTGTGTCGGAAGTAGCGGCAGGAGAGTGCGCATTCCTGGTTCTGATCTTCCGCCGTACCAGCGCCATCAGTCCGGTCGCCAACAGGCAGTAGACGCCCATGGCGGCGATCTGGAACGGATAGTAGACGCCGAAGTCGATCAGGTAGCCGGTGATCCCCGGCCCCATGGCCGTGCCGAAGACGGTGAGCGCGATGATGATCGAGCGGATGCCGCCCAGATGTTTGAGCCCATAGACCTCGGGCCACAGCGCGCCGAGCAGCGTGCCGGCGACGCCGTTGGAGATGCCGAGCAGGCACATGAAGGCGAACGCGCTCCACTCACCCGAAAACACCGCGAGCACCGCGCAGGCGCAGGCCATGGGCAGCAGGAAGTATGGCATCAGGTCGACGGCCGAGAACTTGTCGACCAACTGGCCGGTGATCAGGGCCGCGACGACGCAGGAGGCCGACGAGAAGACGAAGGCACCGGCAAAGACGGTGAGCGACCAGCCGCGCAGCTCCACCAGATAGACCTGGTGGAAGAAGATCGTGGTGGCGATGAAGCCGGGCGCGAGCACGCCGAGCATGGTCATCCAGAAGACCGGATCGCGCACGACTTCGCCGCGGGTCCAGTCGCGCGCGCCGCTGCGCCGCTCCGGCCGGTCCGTCTGGCGCGGCGTGCGCTCCACCCGCATCAGCATCAGGATCGCCGGCAGGCCGACGGCGACGATGGCGCAGGCTGAGAAGAACCAGGTGTTGCGCCAGCCGAAGGCGCCGCCGAGGATGACGAACAGGAACGGCAGCGCCGCCTCGCCGCCCTGCAGGCCGAGGTTGGTGAAGGACACCGCCCTGCCCCGCTGGCCGGCAAACCAGCGCGCCATCGCCGTCTGCGCCGTGTGGGTCATCATGCCCTGGCCGAAGAGGCGCAGCAGGTAGATGGTGAAGAGCAGCAGCGGCAGCCAGGTGGAGACCGCCATCAGGGTGCAGGCCAGCGCCAGCACCGGCATGATGATGAGCGTGACCTTCGCCACTGAAAAATGATCGACGATGCGGCCGAGCATCGGCAGCGTCAGCGCACTGCCGAGCGTCGCGATCATGTAGATGACGCCGTACTGACCGTTGGAAAGACCGTATTCGCCGCGAATGCCGCCGGCAGACAGAGAAATGAAGAAGGTCTGCCCGAAGGCGGAGAAGAAGTTCAGCAGGAAGCCACCGGCAATCCAGCGGGCGTTCTCGCGAAAAAAGGCGATGATCGGCATGTCAGTCTCTGTGGTGGCGGCCGGTCGCACAGGAAAGGCGACCGCGGGATATATGAGCGTCTGCGAAATCAACGCCTGTGCAGTGAGCGCGTCAAGGTCGCACCGTCGCGATTTCCGTCTTTCGCGTCCGATGCCGCGAATTTCAGCATTTCGGTCTGCCGGATGAACGTGTTGGATCAAAGAGCAAAGCGCTGTAAATTAGGAAGGACGCATTATTTCCGCTTTACAGATTCCCAGAATCTGATAGTTGCCATGTTCACTTTGAATGCCCTTGTAGCTCAGTTGGTAGAGCACCTGATTTGTAATCAGGGGGTCCCGGGTTCGAACCCTGGCGGGGGCACCATCTTCTTCTTCAATCTTCTCTGATTTGCGTCTTGCGGGTGTCCGTTTCGCCAGCGCCTGCCGCCGCTCACGCCATCTCGAAAAGACGGCCATAGCCGCTGAGGCGATCGTCGATGCCGGCGAGGCGTAGCATGTGCCAGCAGAGAACCTGGTTGCTGGAGAGCGCCGGACGGCCGATGGCCGATTCGATCGCGGCCAGGCAGTCGAGCGTGCGCAGGTTGGTGCAGGAGAGAAACACCGCATCGACATCGGAGTCACCGACTAGTGATGTCGCCGCCTCGATGATCGAGGCCCGGTCGATCCAGGCGACATTTTCCTCACGCGCTTCATCGAACGTGCCGAAGACCGGGCTTTCCAGGCCGGCATCGGCAAGCACGCCGCGCAGGCGTGCGGAGACCTCGGCGACATAGGGCGACAGGAAGGCGATGCGCTTGAGGCCGAGGGCGCTGGCGGCGGCCAGCAGTGCCGAGACCGGCTCGCTCGTCGCCTTCGCGTCGCAGCCGGCATGCAGCCTTTCGGCAATCGCACCGACGCCGATCACCGACGTTCCCGACGTGCAGCCGTATCCGACCGAATCGAAATGGATCGGCCGCGGCAGGAGCCCGGCGGCGCCGGCGATGCGGTCGCGCATCCCGGCAAGCGTCTCGGTCGTCACCTCCGGATCGCTGGCGACACGGGTAACGTAGAGCGAGACGCCGTTCGGCATGAGCCGGCGAAAATCACGTTCGATCGTCTCGTCCGATTGCAGGACGACGAGGCCCAGCCGGGCGCGTTCGCTGTCGCGGCGGTCGAGAGTAAAGGGAAAGACCGTCATTGCTTGCACCACCTCGTTTCAGACCACCTGGATTTCCGGCGACGCGAAGCGCGTCAGCCGCTCGCCGCCCGCAGCCGTCACGCGGACATTTTCCTCGTGAACGAGGATGGTGCCACCGCCAAGCTCGACGCAGGGCTCGAGCGTCAGCACCATGTTCTCCGCGATGACGGTGTGGTCATGTTCGATCAGCGAAGGCCACTCCGTCAACTGCATGCCCAACCCGTGGCCGAAGCGGCCGCCCGATGGCGTGCCGCCATCCGAAACAATCGAAGCCACCATGACCGCCTTCAGCTCGGCGGCGGTGATGCCCGGCCGGAGCGCCGCGAATGCCGCCTCGCTCGCCGCGACCAGTTGCTTGTGCGCACGGGTGACGGCGGCATTGGACGAGCCCATCGCGAAGTTGCGGTCGAAATCGCAGAAATAGCCATCCCAGACGAGCCCGGTATCCAGCATCAGCACGTCGCCGGATCGAAGCGGTGTCGGGCCGGCGGGCGAAATGACATCGTCATAGCCGTTCGGCCCCGCGCCGCCGGCGAGATAGGCGACGTGATCGGCGCCGTGCTCCAGGCACAGCATCTGGAAGCGGCGAAACACTTCCTCGAGCGGCCGGCCAGGCGAGGCGATTTCCTCGACACGGGCGAAGGCGGCATCGCCGATGCGGCAGGCACGGCGGATCTTGTCGATCTCGGCCTCCGACTTGACCATCCGCAGCCGTCGCATGATGCCGGCGTCGCCGCCGAATTCGAGACCGTCGAGACGCGCCTTGACGGCCTCGAAGCTCGCAAGCGGCATGCGGACGATCGTCTCCGGCCCGTCCGGCACACCGACGCGGCCGCTACTGCCGACCACGTCGCGCAGCGTGTCGCCAAGCAGGCCGACGCCATCGTCCGGTGCCGGCGACGGCCAGGTGCGGATGTCGGCGATCCATGTCTTGCGCATCAGCGCCTCGCCGATGGCGGGGATCACCGCGATCGGCGCGCCATCCGCCGGCAGGACGAGAAACCACGGCCGCGTCGGGCTTTCCCAGAAACGGGTGAGGAAGCCGGAGAGATATCGGATCTCGGGTTCGGTGGTCAGAAGCAGCGCGGCAAGCCCCTGCTCCCGCATCAGGGCCTGGGCGCGCGCCACGCGTCCCTGGTATTCGGCGACGTCAAAACCGCGTTTCGGCCTGGAAGTCATTGCGACTCCTCGCTCAGGATTGCCAGCACGTGGCTTTGCCCGTCAAGGCCGAAGGCCGGGGCCTGCCGGCCGATCGCCAACAATCCGGCAAGTCCCGCACCCCCGGAGGGCGTGGTGGCGAGCCCCGCCTGTGCGAGCGGCTGCATGGCGGCTTCGGCTTCCGCCTCGCTGATCGTCATGAAGACATCGGCATCGCGGGCGAGACCCTTCAGGGCGATCATCGAGGCCTCCTTGCAGTCGAGGCGCCCCATGGCGGACACGCCGCCTTCCGTCTTGACGAGACTGCCCGCCTCTATGCTGGCAATCAACGCCGGCGCGAGTTCCGGCTCGACGACGACGATGGTCGGCGCGTCGCCCCAGACCCGGCGCGCATAGGCGGCGACCGCGCCGGCCAGACCACCGACACCGGCCTGCAGAAAGATGTGGGTCGGCGCGGTTTCCAGCGCCTCAGCCGATTCGGCGGCCAGTTGCAGGTAGCCTTCCATCAGCCGCCAGGGGCGCTCGATATAGCCCGGCCAAGAGCTATCGGAGAGAAGCTGCCAGCCATTGTCGGCCGCCGCCTTTTCCGCCGCAATCATGCTTGCCTCGTAATCGCGCCCCTCGCGGATCACATCCGCCCCCTTGGCGGCAAGACGGGCGGCGAAGCTCTCCGAAACGGTCTCGGCAATGAAGACCTTGGCCTTGGCGCCGAACAGCCGCGAGCCGGCGGCAACAGAAAGGCCGTGGTTCCCCGCGCTGGCGGTCACATAGGTGCGCCCTGCGAGGCTTTGCCGGTCTGGATTGCCGGTCGCGGCAGCCTCCGAGGCAATGACGTAGGCCGCTCCCAACGCCTTGAAACTGCCAAGCCCCATCCGGCCGCGCTCGTCCTTGACGTGGACGGAGGCGACGCCGGCGCGGGAGGCAAGCTCCGGCGAGGCGCGCAAAGGCGTTTCGCCATGCGCGGGACAGCGCTCCAGAAGTGCCGCCACCCGCTCGGCATCGATGCTCGGATACGGCACCTCGTCGGGCAAGGGAAAGGCCAGCGCCGACCGGCGCCATGGATTCTTCAGCAGATGCAAGCCGGTGCTCCCTTCAACCTTGGCGACTGACGGCCGGCGAACCGGCACCGGAAGGGCGCACCGGGCGGGATCATATTCCCGGAACCGGCGCGTGCTCCTCGGGTGGATGGGTCGCCGTATAGACCATTTCGGACGCATGCTCGACGACCGGGCGGGTCAACCGCTCCATGACGACGTCGCGCACCCCGAGCGTCGCCGATTCGGCGTAGAAGCCGACGGCGCCCTCGGTGAAGGTGTCGTCGACGAGGCTCAGCACGACGAAGCCATCGATCGAGACCTCCAGATACATGCCATGGGCGACCACCTCGATCTTCCAGGGACCGTGCTTGTTGCCGCGGAAGTGGGCCTCCTGCAGCGGCTGGTAGCGGAAGGCGTGTTCGAATTCCGGCGTGGCATTGGCGCCCCAGGCACGCATCTGGGCGATGCCGTTGATGAGATCGAGCGACAGATAGTAGCCATCGCCCTCCTCGTTGATGCGCAGCACGAGACCGCCCTTGCCAGAGCCCTCAAGGGTCATGTCGGCGCGCAGGCGGAATTCCTCGTGCCGGCCTGGCAGCAGGAAGGCCTCGTAGCCGCTGCGACACTTGAGGAACATCGCGCCGTCATGGTCCTCGATGCCGGCATGCGGATTGCCGTAGAGCATGCGGCACTGACCGGCGGCATCGATCTTGTCGCTGCCGGTCACGAGATCGTCGAAACCGCTGTGCGAGCGCAGCAGCAGCCGGCCATCCTTGGCGACCACCAGTTCCTTCGGCGGCGGCAGCAGCTTTTTGACGACCTCGCGGCCATAGACATATTCGGTCTTGGCGAAGAAGTTGAAGAGCAGCAGCTTGCTGCCGTTGCGGCAGACGCGGGCGGCATAGTTGCCGTTCGGCAAAAGCACGTTGTTGAAGAAGTTCTCGAAGGGGCCGGAGGCGCTGTCGGCGTACCAGTAGTGGATCTTGGTGTCCTCGCGAATCGATCCGAGCAGGTAATAGCGGTCCTCAAGCACGAACAGGTTCGGCACTTCCACATCGTCGTAGAGCCCCGGCCGGTGCAGCGGCGGATCGAAGACGAACTTGTCCGGCTCCACCTCGCGGGCGAGCCCGACGCAGCCGCGGCGGATCACCGGCCCGTGGCGCACGCGCGCCGAGGTCAGAAGCAGACGGTCGCCCGTCGCCGGATCGATGAAGAAATAGGGATCGCGGAAGCTCACCCAGTGGCGGCCCTCGTCAATGTTCGATTCGTAATAGGAGCCGTCGATCTCCAGCGGATACGTGCCCTTACGGCAGCGTTTCCAGGTCATCAGGTCCTTCGAGCGCGCCATGCCGATGCGCTGCACGCGGCCGTATTCCGAGCGCGAGAGCCCCGTGTAGAACATGCGCCAGGTGCCCGCTTCATCCGGGTCCGGCGAGACATGCATGGTCCACAGCATGTCGTCGTCCCACTCGCCGGGATCACCGACGAAAAGCGCGTTCTTGACCCGCCGCCATGTCATGGCGTCGGTGCTGACCGCGTGGGCTATGAAATCGTGGTTGGGCAGAACCAGGTGGAAGAGATGGTAGAGCCCGTCGTGGTAGACCACATCGACATCGCCGATGTCCGAGCGAAGAAATCCATGAGAAGCATACATGCAAGCAAATCTGCCCGGCTTTGGCCTCGGTTTCAAGGGCGCAATTGCCGCGTCCGTCATTCAATGGCTCACGGGGCCTCGGCGCAAAACGTACCGGCATCGCCGCACATGCACTTGTGGCACACAGGTTTTTTCCGGTACCAAGAGGGCATTGACAGTCGCCGGCCGCGCCCGGCCCATCAAATGCGGGATGTTTCATGCAGCGTTCGACCGGCTCCTTCCGCATCATCGCGTCCACGGCCCCCGAGGCCATGGCGGCGCGTGAGGAGCTCATCGCCATCTATGGCAATGCCTCGGAAGAGAACGCGGACGTGATCGTGGCGCTCGGCGGCGACGGCTTCATGCTGCAGACGCTGCACGAGACGATGAACACCGGCAAACGGGTCTACGGCATGAACCGCGGCTCGGTCGGCTTCCTGATGAACGACTACCGGGTGGGAAACCTGCCGGAACGGGTGGCCGCCGCGGTAGAAAACGACCTGCGCCCGCTGAAGATGACGACGACGGATGCCGATGGGCTCGTCGCAGATGCGCTGGCGATCAACGAGGTGGCGCTGCTGCGCCAATCCTACCAGGCGGCGAAGCTGCGCGTCGAAATCGACGGACAGGTCCGCCTCGACGAACTGATCTGCGACGGCGTGATGGTCGCAACGCCGGCGGGCTCGACCGCCTATAATTATTCGGCCCACGGGCCGATCCTGCCGCTCGAAGCGCCGCTCTTGGCACTGACCCCGGTCAGCGCCTTCCGGCCCCGCCTCTGGCGCGGCGCGCTTCTGCCCGACAAGGTCACCGTCGACATCCATATTCTCGAGGCGGAGAAGCGGCCGGTCAACGCGGTTGCCGACCACTTCGAGGTCAAGTCGGTCATCCATGTCCGGATCGCGCAGTCGGATGACAAGACGGCGCGCGTGCTCTCCGATCCCGATCATTCATGGTCGGAGCGCATCCTGGCGGAACAGTTCACCTACTGAACGGCGTCAGCCGAAGAGCGTGACCGACAGCGAGGCAAGCAGCGCCGCGGCGAAGATCATGTTGATCACCCGGCTTGCCTTCGGATCGCGGAAGAGCCTCGTAAACGCCGCGCCGAGCATCAGCCAGAGACTGTTGACGACGGCGATGACGGCGGTCAGCACGACGATCTTGGCAAGTGCGTCACTCTGGGGCGATACGTGGACAAGGATGAAGCCGGAGAACAGCGCGCCCATAGCCGCATAGGCCTTGGGATTGACGAGCGACAGGAAAACGCCCGCCTTGAATGAGGGGGCTGCGCCCTCGCCCGCCTGCACGCTCACCGGCGGCGCGGTGGCGATCTTCCAGGCGAGATAGAGGAAATAGGCCGCGGCCAGCAGGGTGACGATCGGCAGTGCGCCGGGGACGGCGAGGATCAGACCGGTGATGCCGGCGGCGACCGCGCTCATGACGAGAACCATGCCCACAAGCAGGCCGAGCATGAAGCCGACGCTCCGGCGCGCGCCGAATGCGGCGCCGGCGGCGGCAAGGCTCAGCGTGTTCGGCCCGGGGCTTCCGGTCAGCGCGAATGCGGCAAACAGGAATGGCATCAGGTTTTCCAAGCGCGGTCCTCCTTGTCGCAATCGGTGTCTCTGGCGGTAGCACGTTGCGGCTCTCGCCGTCTTGAACGAACGTGCCCGCCCCGACAAACGAAAAAGCCCCGCGAACGGGGCTCAATCAATCTTGCATCCGCATCGATCAGTCGATGTCGCTGACATCCGCATTGGCCTTGCCGGAAATGCGGTGGGCGAGCGAGGCTTCCATGAACGGGTTCAGGTCGCCGTCCAGCACGTCGTCCGGGCTGGTGCTTTCCGTGCCGGTCCGCAGGTCCTTGACGAGCTGGTAGGGCTGCAGGACGTAGGAGCGGATCTGGTGGCCCCAGCCGATCTCCGTCTTGGACGCCGCTTCGGCGTTCGCCGCCTCTTCGCGCTTCTTCAGCTCGGCCTCGTACATGCGGGCGCGCAGCATGTCCCAGGCCTTCGCCCGGTTCTTGTGCTGCGAACGTTCCTGCTGGCAAGCAACCACGATGCCGGTCGGGATATGCGTGATGCGCACCGCCGAGTCGGTCGTGTTGACGTGCTGGCCACCGGCGCCGGACGAGCGGTAGGTGTCGATGCGGCAGTCGCTCTCGTTGATCTCGATGTTGATCGAGTCGTCGACGACCGGATAAACCCAGATCGACGAGAAGGATGTGTGGCGACGGGCGTTGCTGTCATAGGGCGAGATGCGAACCAGGCGGTGGACGCCCGATTCGGTCTTCAGCCAGCCATAGGCGTTGTGGCCCTTGACGAGGATGGTCGCCGACTTGATGCCGGCTTCTTCGCCGTCATGGACTTCCAGAAGCTCGACCTTGAAGCCTTCCTTCTCGGCCCAGCGCGTGTACATGCGCAGAAGCATGTTCGCCCAGTCCTGGCTTTCCGTGCCTCCGGCGCCGGAATGAACTTCAAGATAGCTGTCGTTGCCGTCGGCCTCGCCGGAAAGCATAGCCTCGACCTGGCGCCTGCCGGCTTCGGAGAGAAGCGCCTTCAGCGCCTCCTCGGCCTCGGTGACGACCGACTGGTCGTCTTCTTCCTCGCCGAGTTCGATCAGCTCGATGTTGTCGTTCAGCTGCTGCTCGAGCGAGCGCACGCCGGAAATATTGTCGTCGAGCTGCTGGCGTTCACGCATCAGCTTCTGCGCTTCCGCAGCATCGTTCCAGAGATTGGGATCTTCAGCCTTGTTGTTCAGCCAATCAAGGCGCCGTACAGCCTGATCCCAGTCAAAGATGCCTCCTCAGCAGGCTTATGGCCTGCTTGATTTCGTCGACTACGTTCTCGATTTCTGCTCGCATTTTCCGTTTCTTTTCAGTGAAAATTCGAATTGGCCCCGTGCATAGTCAGACCGGCAGCGGATGTAAAGACCCGCCTGCCGGTTTGCCAAGGCGACGGCCCTTGTCAGAAAAGGCCACTCTTGCCCGAGGTCACCGCCTGGTTTGCCTGCGGCGAGGACTGCATGATTTCATCCGGCGTCATATAGCCGTCCATGCCGATGACGTTGAAGGTGTCGGACGGACCGGTGCCGGGCTTGAAGGCCTCGATGATCGTGTCCGGGTCGCCTTCGTTCGCCCACATGCCGGTCTTTCGGTTGATGGCGACCTGCTGCATGCCGTCCGGGATCTTGAACTTCGAGGCAGGCATGGTCTTGACGGCCTGCTGCATGAACTCGTTGAAGACCGGCGCGGCAAGGCCGCCGCCCGTCGCGCCACGGCCCATCGGCGTCGGGTTGTCGAAGCCGACATAGAGGCCGACGACGAGGTTCGGCGTGTAGCCGACGAACCAGGCATCCTTTTCGTCGTTGGTCGTGCCAGTCTTGCCGGCAACCGGACGATCGAGCTTGACATGGCCGGCGGCGGTGCCGCGGGTGATGACGCCTTCCATCATCGAGGTGATCTGGTAGGCGGTCATCGGGTCGAGCACCTGCTCGCGATTGTCGACCAGCGTCGGCTCTTCCTGATTGTCCCACTCGGCCGTGTTGCAGGCCTCGCAGATGCGCTCTTCATGGCGGAAGATGGTGCGGCCGTAGCGATCCTGGATGCGGTCGATCAGGGTCGGCTTGATCTGCTTGCCGCCATTGGCAAGGACGGAATAGGCCGACACCATGCGCAGGACGGTGGTTTCGCCGGAACCGAGCGCCATGGCCAGAACCGGGTTCATGTGATCGTAGATGCCGAAACGCTCGGCATATTCCGCGACGATGTTCATGCCCATGTCGTTGGCAAGGCGGACGGTCATGAGGTTACGCGACTTCTCGATGCCGGTGCGCAGCGTCGACGGACCGGCGAAGCCGCCGCCGTAGTTTTCCGGCTTCCACATTTCGCCGCCGGACTTGATCTCGATCGGGGCGTCCATGATCACGGATGCGGGCGTGTAGCCGTTGTCCAGCGCGGCGGCATAGACGAACGGCTTGAACGAGGAACCGGGCTGGCGCATGGCCTGGGTGGCGCGGTTGAACTGGGACACGGAGTAGTCGAAGCCGCCGACCATGGCGAGCACGCGGCCGGTCTGTGGATCCATGGCGACCAGACCGCCCTCGACCTTCGGCACCTGCCGCAATTTGTACTGGCCGTCGCCGGTGCCCTCGGCATAGACGACGTCGCCCACGGAGAGAACACCTTCGGGAGACTTGGCGTTCTTCGTGTCCTTGCGGGCCGAGCGGTAGGCCCACTTCATGTTTTCGGCGCTGATGGAGCCCGTCACGCGGTCGGGAAGTGTCTTGCCGTCGGGCTCCTTGCCGGGACGGATGCCGATATCGACACCCTTGTCGGACACCTTGAGAACGACGGCGAGATGCCATTCCGGCATATCATCGAGCGGCGACACATCGGAGAGCGGCACGCCCCAGTCGTCGCCGAGCTCGATCGTCTTGACCGGACCACGGAAGCCGCGCCGTTCGTCATATTCGATGAGCGCATCCTGAAGCGACTTGCGGGCATAATCCTGCAATTGCGGATCGAGCGAGGTGCGCACCGACAGGCCGCCCTCGTAGAGCGCATCTTCGCCGTAACGGGCGATGATCTGGCGACGGACTTCGGCGGAGAAATACTCGGACGCGAAGACCTTGTCGCCGCCGCCGCGCAGATTGACGCCAAGCGGCTCCTTCTTGGCCTTCTCGCCGTCGGCCTGGGTGACGTAGCCGTTCTCGACCATGCGGTCGATGACCCAGTTGCGCCGCTCGATGGCGGCTTCCGGATGGCGGAAGGGATGATAGTTCGCCGGGCCCTTCGGCAGGGCGGCAAGATAGGCGGTTTCGGCGATGGTGAGCTCGGTGACCGACTTGTCGAAATAGGTCAGCGCGGCGCTGGCGATGCCGTAGGAATTCAGGCCGAAGAAGATCTCGTTGAGGTAGAGCTCGAGGATCTTGTCCTTGGAATAGGTCTGCTCGATGCGGAAGGACAGGATCGCTTCCTTGACCTTGCGGTCGATCGTCTGGTCGGCCGACAGCAGGAAGTTCTTGGCGACCTGCTGGGTGATCGTCGACGCGCCGACCGGACGGCGGCCGGTGCTGAGGTTCTTGAAGTTGACGAGTACCGCGCGGCCCAGCCCCTGAACGTCGATGCCCGGATGGGTGTAGAAGTTCTTGTCTTCGGCCGAGATGAAGGCAGCCTTGACGCGGTCCGGAATGGCCTGGATTGGCAGGAACAGGCGGCGTTCCTTGGCGTATTCGGCCATCAGCGCACCGTTGCCGGCATGCACGCGGGTCGTGACCGGCGGCGCGTAGTTCGCCAGCACTTCGTAGTTCGGCAGATCCTTGCTGATATCCGAGAGATAGACAGCAACGACAGTCGCGACAGCAAGATAGATGACGCTGCCCAGTCCGAAGAAATATCCAATGAGTCTGATCATGTTTCCGCGCTATCGATTTCCCGTCCGGTCGCCTATACCGGAATTCAGGCATAAAAGCGTTGCTCGCCTGGTCGCCGGGCGCCACAATCGCACATGACGCCGCGTTTTGCACGGCAAGGCCGCTAATTCAAGTCGGCTTATCCGCATTCCCCTGCCCCGCGCAATGCTTGAGCACCAATCCACCCCCCGAATGTGAGCAAATTACGGCTCGCGGCCTGCGCCGTTCGACGCACCCGCCGGCCGGCAGCCTCCGCTCAGCCTCCATTCGTCAGCACCGTGGCCTTGTAGCCGGTCACCCCGGCAGCAATCAGGTCGGCCACCTTCTCGCGCCATTCCGTATCCATCAGCAGCTTCTCGTCCTCCTTGTTCGACAGGAAGCCGAGCTCGATCAGGATCGAGGGAATATCCGGCGCCCTCAACACGCGGAAGCCGGCCGAACGCAACGGATTGTTGATCAGCCGGATCTTGCCGTCGAACGAACCGACGACCGACTTGGCGAGCGATATCGAAAAGGCCTGCGTCTCGCGCCGCGTCAGGTCCAGCAGGATGTCGGTGACGTCATCCGGCTCGTCGGCGATGGTGAAGCCGGCCATCGCGTCGGACAGGTTCTCGCGCTTGGCGAGATCGTCGGCGAGCTTGTCCGAGGCCTTGTCGGAGATCGTGTAGACGGTGGTGCCGCGAATGTTGTGCTGGCGCAGCGTGTCGGCATGCAGCGAGATGAACAGGCGCGCGCCCTGCTGGCGGGCGATCTGCACCCGGCGGGACAGGGACAGGAACTCGTCGCCTTCGCGGGTCATGACCACCTTGACGCCGGGAATTTTCCCGAGCCGCTCGGACACGACCTTGGCGAAGGCAAGTGTGATGTCCTTCTCCACGACCTTCGAACCGAGCCCGATCGCACCGGTATCGATGCCGCCATGGCCGGCGTCGACGGCGATGACGAAGTCCGAAGCGTTGGCCGCCAGCGGCTCGCGGCCCGCCACATCGGACGCCTGCGCGGCCGAAGCGCCGTCATCCTGCGCGCCCATCAGGGCCGCAAACTGGTCCGGTGAAATCGCTTCGGCGTCGAGGACGAGCCGATAGCCCTTGTCCTGCTCGTTGTCCTGGACTTCGGACATGGCCAGGCGCACCGGCTTCGGCGCGGTCAGCACCAGGCGGGCGCTGCCGGCATCAATCGCGCCGTAGCGGATGTTGGAGAAGAGACCGCGCGGCTTGAACTCATCGCCCGAAAACTTGAAGTCCGTCCCCGGCAGATCGACGACAACCCGCACAGGATTGTCGAGATAATGGACCTTGAAGTCCGGCTTCTGGTTGAAATCGATCACGATGCGCGTGCGGGCGTCGTCGCCGGCAATGCGCGCATCATAGGCCGTCAAGGCGCTCTCCTTGGCGGAAACCGCAAGCACAGGCAGCGTCAATGCCGCCAAGGCCAGCAGAAACCGCAACAGGCGGAAAAGCCGCATCAAGTATCCCCGTCCAGTCCAGTCGACCAAAATGCAGGCAGAATGCGGATCGACGATCCGGTGTCCCGCCCCAAAACACAATACATGCCATCGACATCCAAATACACCGGGCTTCGAAGGCAGAATCAACATGTCCGGCTAACACGCTGATTCCATCCATATTATGGCAAGCTCGGCTTTTTCCTTGCTATCCCGCGCGAGAAAACATAAAAGGCGATTTAGGTTAGAAGTACCGACGGGACAGAATCACAGGCAGGCTGCCAGCCGTTGTTCAAACGAAGACTGGCGCCGGAAGCGGTGAGACGTCCGCCGTCACAGGTAGATCTATCCGACTGTGAACACTTTTGATTTTCCGGAATGATCCGGAACAATTCCCGGCGAATTATCGCCACCCGCTCCCGAGGGAGCACACTCATCGGATCTTGAGAAAGGTCCATAGAACCGCAAAACTCGTTTTGGCATAGTTGATGGAATTGCAGCGGACAGTACAGAGATTTTCAGAGCAGCGGAGGATTTGTCATCCCGTTGCCGCGACACTGCTGCCCGCCCATACACGCCTAGCGAGGCATCTAAATTCCGGCGCCCGAACCGCAACCGACACCCCCGGCATTCCGAACACGAATGTGGGGTGTTTTTTTGTGCGTCCGCGCCGAGGAGCACAACTTAAATGGCAGACAAAATGCTTATCGACGCGTCTCACGAAGAAGAGACGCGCGTTGTCGTTGTACGTGGGAACCGCATAGAGGAATTCGATTTTGAATCGCAGCACAAGAAGCAGCTGCGCGGCAATATCTACCTTGCAAAAGTCACACGTGTAGAACCTTCGCTGCAGGCGGCCTTCGTCGATTACGGCGGCAACCGTCACGGCTTCCTCGCCTTCTCGGAAATCCATCCCGACTATTACCAGATCCCGCTGGCTGATCGTCAGGCGCTGCTGCGCGACGACGAAGCCGACGACGATCACGATGATGACGCCGGCCACGACAACGACACGGCGGAAACGCCCGCCGCAGTCGCTGCCGAAGCGGCAGCTTCCGAGGCGACGTCGTCGGACGTAGCCGAGGCGGACGCATCGGAAGCTCCGGCGGAAGCCGAAGCCGCGGTCGCGACCGAGGAAGAGCCCAAGAAGGCCAAGAAGCCGCGCCGCAGCCGTGCGAAGCCGAAGAAGGCGAAAGCCGACGAGGACGCCGCAGTTGAAGCCTCGGGCGAAGCAGCCTCCACCGGCGATGACGTCGACGGCGAAGGCAATGGCGACGAAATGGCCGCCATGGTCGACACCGACACGATCTCGGAAGAGGTCGATACCGACGGTGACGACGATGATGATGACGACGATCATCCGCACGAGAAGGAAGAGATCGAAAGCATCGGCGCCGAAGACGCGATGGAAGAGCTGCCGGAACGCCGCAGCAGCCGCCGTCCGCGCAAGCAGTACCGCATCCAGGAAGTCATCAAGCGCCGGCAGATCCTGCTGGTGCAGGTGGCCAAGGAAGAACGCGGCAACAAGGGCGCGGCGCTGACCACCTATCTGTCGCTTGCCGGCCGTTACTCCGTTCTCATGCCGAACACCGGCCGTGGCGGCGGGATTTCCCGCAAGATCACCAATCCGGCCGACCGCAAGCGGCTGAAGGAAATCACCCGCGGCCTCGAAGTGCCGAAGGGCATGGGCGTCATCCTCCGGACCGCCGGCGCCAACCGCACCAAGGCCGAGGTCAAGCGCGATTTCGAATACCTGATGCGCCTGTGGGAAAACGTCCGCACGCTGACGCTGAATTCGACCGCCCCCTGCCTCGTCTATGAGGAAGGCTCGCTGATCAAGCGTTCGATCCGTGACCTCTACAACAAGGACATCAACGAGATCATCGTTGCCGGCGAGGAAGGCTACAAGGAAGCCAAGAGCTTCATGCGCATGCTGATGCCGAGCCACGCCAAGGTGGTTCAGCCCTACCGCGACCTGCATCCGATCTTCTCGCGCTCGGGCATCGAAGCCCAGCTCGACCGCATGCTGCAGCCGCAGGTCACACTGAAGTCTGGCGGCTACATCATCATCAACCAGACCGAAGCGCTGGTGGCGATCGACGTCAACTCCGGCCGTTCGACCCGCGAGCATTCGATCGAGGACACCGCGCTGCAGACGAACCTCGAGGCGGCGGAAGAAGTCGCCCGCCAGCTTCGCCTGCGCGACCTTGCCGGCCTGATCGTCGTCGACTTCATCGACATGGAAGAGAAGCGCAACAACCGGTCGGTCGAAAAGCGTCTGAAGGATTGCCTGAAGAACGACCGTGCCCGCATCCAGGTTGGCCGCATCTCGCATTTCGGCCTTCTGGAAATGTCGCGCCAGCGTATCCGCGCTTCCGTTCTGGAATCGACGACCCAGGTCTGCTCGCATTGCGGCGGCACCGGCCACGTCCGGTCGCAGTCCTCCATCGCGCTCCATGTGCTGCGCGGCATCGAGGAATACCTGCTGAAGAACACCACGCACAATATCACCGTGCACACCACGCCGGACATTGCGCTCTACCTTCTCAACCACAAGCGCCAGTCGATCATCGAGTATGAAGCACGCTTCGGCGTCGCGATCGCGATCGATGCGGACGACAGCGTCGGTGGCAACCACTTCAACGTCGAACGCGGCGAGCCGGTCGAAAACCCGGTCAAGATCGAAAGCCTGATGGCGTTCAAGGTCGAGCCCGAGGAAGACGACGACATTCCGTTCATCGAGGACGAGGATGAAGCCGAAGACGACGTGAAGGCCGAGGCCGAGACCTCCGAAGCCCGCTCCGACGATCAGGGCAATGGCCGCAAGCGCAAGCGTCGCCGCCGGCGTCGTGGCCGCGGCAACCGCGAAGGCGGAGAAGCCAGCCTGGACGGCGATTCGTCGGATAACGGCGATGACGACGGCGACAGCGATGGTGACGACGACGACAGCAACGACACGCAGGCGTCCGCGGGCTCCGAGGCAACCGCTGACGAAGCCGGCGAAGACAAGGGCAACCGCAAGCGTCGTCGGCGCGGCAAGCGCGGCGGTCGCCGCAACCGTGACGGTCTCGACACGAACGAGCAGGCGGCAGCCGACGTCGAAGGCCATGACGGCGCAGACGACGACAGCGACGAAGCGGTCGAGAGCACGGAAGAGGCAATCGCCGACCTGAGCGCCGAGCCGGAAGTGCCGGCAGTCGAGCCGGTCGCCGAAGCGCCTGAGGCCGAAGCTGAGCCCGCTCCGGAAGCGCCGGTCGTGGAAGAGGCAGCGGCAGCGACCGAAACGCAGCCTGTCGAAGAGACGGCCTCCGAGGAGGAAACCGCGTCCGACGAGGGCGAGGAGAAGCCGGTGCGCGCCAACCGCGGATCGAACCTCGCGGCTTCCGAGCCGGTAGTCACCTCCGCCAAGCCAAGCCAGGACAACGAGCAGCCCGCGCCGACCAAGAAGGGCGGCTGGTGGCAGCGCCGCGGCTTCCTGTAAGCCGAGCTGGCCAGAGAATTGAAAAAGCCCGCTGGCGACAGCGGGCTTTTTTGTTGGCTCAAGGCAGGTTGAGAGATTGATTCAAGCGGCTGACAAAATGAGTCAGGTCCGCCCGCCAAGCCGTTGTAATCGAATCACCTTCAGGCGATCCAGCGCGCCAGCCTGTCTGTCGCCTCGACCATTTCCTCGTAGGAACCGGCATAGGAAAACCGCATGGTGCGGTGGCCTTCGAGCGGATCGAAGTCGAGCCCCGGCGTGGCCGCCACGTCGATGTCGGCAAGCATCTTGCGGGCAAAGGCCATGCTGTCATTGGTGAAGCGGCTGACATCGACATAGGCATAGAACGCGCCGTCCATCGGGGACGCGAGGTCGAAGCCGAGCGCCGGCAGACGTTCCAGCAGGAAGGCGCGGTTCTTCGCGTAGGCTTCCTTGTAGACGTCGAGTTCGGCGGTTGCCGTCAGCGCCGCGGTGGCGGCAATCTGCGAAATCTCGGGGGCCGAGATATAGAGGCTTTGCGCCACGCATTCCGTCGGGCGCACGAGTGCCTCCGGCAGCACCATCCAGCCGATGCGCCAGCCGGTCATGCAATAGTATTTCGAGAAGGAGTTGATGATCACCGCGTCGCCGGTCAGTTCCAGCGCGCTCACCTCTTCGCCGGCAAAGGTCAGGCCGTGATAAATCTCGTCGGAAATGAACGCGATGTCGTTGGCCGCGCAATAATCGATGACGGCCTTCAGGGCTTCGCGTCCGGTAACCGTGCCGGTCGGATTGGCGGGGCTCGCAAGCAGGACGCCCTTGAGCTTCACCCCTGCCCGGCTCTGCGCCTCCTCGAGGCTTTCCGGCGTCAACGTGAAGCCAGCCTGCGGTCCCGCAGCCACCTCCAGCACGTTGAGGCCGAGCGCACCCAGAATGTTGCGGTAGGCCGGATAGCCGGGCCTTGCGATCGCCACATGATCGCCGGCGTCGAACAGCGTCAGGAATGCCAGGTTGAAGGCAGCGGACGAGCCGGTGGTCACTGCAATGCGCTCTGGCGCGATGTCGAGCCCGTGACGGGTCTTGTATATGGCCGCGATCGCCGTCTTCAGCTCCGCCGTACCCAGCGCATCGGTATAGCCCAGACGACCGTGGTCGAGCGCGGCACGCGCGGCCGCCAGCGCTGCCTGGGGCGCAGGATGGACCGGCTGGCCGACCGCCATGGAAATGACCGGACGGCCGGCCTTGCGGCGACGCGTCGCCTCGGCAAGGACATCCATGGCATGAAAGGGTTCGACGGACGAGCGCTTGGAAATGGACGGCACTGGCTTCCTCTTTCGGCTTGCTTTTTGGCCCCGGCATCCGCCGGAGAACCGACATGTGCCGCATACGGCGCGCCATCACAATCCCGCGAGGACACCTATTCGCCCAGATTTTGATATTGGCTCCCCGTGTACCTGCCGGCTAATTTGCGCTACGCCATTCGAAAAATGCGCGGAGCCGTCGTCTCCCCGCGTCTGCCAAGAGGATTACATGACGTTGATCAGGAAAACACTTGCCGCTCTCTCGATGACCGCCTTGATCGTGGCGCAGACGCCCGCCCGGGCAGAGATGTCCGATGAGCAGAAGCAGGAATTCGGCGCCTTCATCAAGCAGTACCTGATCGAAAATCCGGAGATCCTCATCGATGTCCAGAAGGCCCTGCAGGACAAGCAGGAACAGGCACAGGTGGCTGCCGCCCAGCAGGCCATCGAGAAGGACAAGAACGAGATCTTCGCTTCGAAGTCCGACCTCGTGCTCGGCAATCCCACCGGCGATGTGACCGTCGTCGAGTTCTTCGACTACAATTGCGGCTACTGCCGCCGGGCGCTGCCGGACATGACCGACATCCTGAAGGAAGACAAGAACGTCCGCTTCGTGCTGAAGGAACTGCCGATCCTCGGCCCCGATTCGACCGCTGCCCACAAGGTCGCGGACGCCTTCCGCCAGATCGCGCCGGAAAAATACGGCGAGTTCCATCTGAAGCTGCTCGGCGGCAAGGGCCGGGCAACGGCCGAGACCGCCACGGCGCTCGCCGTCTCCCTCGGCGTCAGCAAGGAACAGATCGAGAAGACGATCAAGGACTTCCCGAACGACAAGCTGGTCGACCAGAACATCGAGCTCGCGCAGAATCTCGGCGTCTCGGGAACGCCGTCCTACGTGATCGGCGACGAGGCGATCTATGGCGCCGTCGGCAAGGATACGCTCGAAGAGAAGATCGCCAACGTCAGGGCCTGCGGCAAGGCCACCTGCTGATCCCTCCCCCTCATGCCTTCAAACCGCCTTTCTTCTTTGGATGAAAGGCGGGAGTTTACCATTGGGCCGTCTTTGGGCTTTTCCTAGCCCTCAGGCCGGTCTATAGGTGGCCGTTACATAAGGGGCCCAGGCAATTGCGTGCGATCGCGCCAGCCCCATGGTTTTACCAAGGGAGCGGCTCCATGCTCCCGTCTCACTGCTGAATAAGAAAAGAACACAGGGCAAACCCATGGCTGAAAAGAAATCCGGCATCGATAAAGAGCTGATCCGCGATCTTGCCGATATCCTCAACAACACCGATCTCACCGAAATCGAAGTCGAGCAGGACGACCTGCGCATCCGCGTGTCGCGCACCGTGACCGCCGCACCGGCGATGCAGATGCCGTACTACGCTGCACCTCCGGCAGCTGCTCCGGCTCCTGCCGCTCCGGCCGTCGCCGCTGCACCGGCAGCGCCGGTCCGCAACCCGGCGAACACCGTCAGCGCACCGATGGTCGGCACGGTCTACATGTCGCCGGCACCAGGCGCGCGTCCGTTCATCGAAGTCGGCGCGACGGTCAAGGAAGGCCAGACGCTGCTGATCATCGAAGCGATGAAGACCATGAACCAGATTCCCGCACCGCGCTCCGGCAAGGTCACGGAAATCCTGGTCGACGACGCCACCCCAGTAGAATACGGCGAAGCTCTCGTCGTCATCGAATAGGTTCCGGCATCATGATTTCCAAGATCCTCATAGCGAACCGCGGAGAGATCGCGCTCCGTGTGCTTCGTGCATGCAAGGAGCTCGGCATCGCGACGGTCGCCGTTCATTCGACCGCGGACGCCGATGCCATGCATGTGCGCCTCGCAGACGAAAGCGTGTGCATCGGCCCGCCGCCGTCACGCGACAGCTACCTCAACATTCACCAGATCGTCGCCGCCTGTGAAATCACCGGCGCCGATGCGGTGCATCCCGGCTACGGCTTCCTGTCGGAGAACGCCAAGTTCGCCGATATCCTCGACGCCCACGGCATCACCTTCATCGGCCCGACCGCGGACCACATCCGCATCATGGGCGACAAGATCACCGCCAAGCAGACGGCGCAGGAACTCGGCATTCCCGTGGTTCCCGGCTCCGACGGCGAAGTGAAGCCGGAAAACGCCATGGCGGTTGCCCGCCAGATCGGCTTCCCGGTTCTCATCAAGGCCACTGCCGGCGGCGGCGGCCGTGGCATGAAGGTCGCCAAGACCGAAGCCGAACTGGACGAAGCCGTTTCCACCGCCCGTTCCGAAGCGCTTGCCGCCTTCGGCAATGACGCGGTCTACATGGAAAAGTACCTCGGCAAGCCGCGGCATATCGAAATCCAGGTCGTCGGCGACGGCGAAGGCAACGCCATCCATCTCGGCGAGCGCGACTGCTCGCTGCAGCGCCGCCACCAGAAGGTCTGGGAAGAAGCTAATTCGCCTGCGCTCAACTACGAGCAGCGGATGAAAATCGGCCAGGTCTGCGCCGATGCCATGAAGAAGCTCAAATACCGCGGCGCGGGCACGATCGAGTTCCTCTACGAGAACGGCGAGTTCTACTTCATCGAGATGAACACCCGCCTGCAGGTTGAGCATCCGATCACGGAAGCGATCACCGGTATCGACCTCGTGCACGAGCAGATCCGCGTCGCCTCCGGCGGCGGCCTGTCGGTCACGCAGGACGAGGTGCATTTCTCCGGTCACGCGATCGAGTGCCGCATCAATGCCGAAGATCCGCGCACCTTTGTCCCCTCGCCGGGCACGATCACGCATTTCCACGCTCCCGGTGGGCTTGGCGTGCGTGTCGATTCGGGCGCCTATCAGGGCTACAAGATCCCGCCCTACTATGACAGCCTGATCGGCAAGCTGATCGTCCACGGCCGGACCCGCGTCGAATGCATGATGCGCCTGCGCCGCGTGCTCGACGAGTTCGTCATCGACGGCATCAAGACGACGCTGCCGCTGTTCCAGGACCTGATCGGCAACCAGGACATCGCCAATGGCGACTACGACATCCATTGGCTTGAAGAGTATCTGGCGAATAGCGCCGACAGCTAAAGAGCGGCCATGACAAAGCGCAGCAGGAAAACCCGCATCACACCGGAAATCCTGCTGCGCGCTTATTCGATCGGCCTGTTTCCGATGGCCGAATCGGCGGACGATCCGGAAATCTTCTGGGTCGAGCCAGACATGCGGGGCGTCATTCCCCTCGACAAATTCCATGTTTCGAAAAGCCTGAGGAAGACGATGGCGAAGGCTCCCTTCGACATCCGCTTCGACACGGATTTTGACGGCGTGATCTCCGGCTGCGCGGAGGCGACGCAAGACCGGCCGAGCACATGGATCAATGCCACCATCCGCGACCTCTACGCCGCGCTTTTCTCCTTCGGCCACGTGCATACGGTCGAGGCCTGGCGGGACGGCCAACTGGTCGGCGGTCTCTACGGCGTCTCGCTCGGTTCGGCCTTCTTCGGCGAAAGCATGTTTTCGCGCGCCACCGATGCCTCGAAGATCTGCCTCGTGCATCTGGTCGAACGGCTGAGGGAACGCGGTTTCACCCTGCTCGATACCCAGTTCACCACCGAGCACCTGAAGCATTTCGGCGCGATCGACGTGCCGAAGGGCGATTACGGCGAACTGCTGGCGAAGGCCATGCTGTCGGAAAACCTGCCGTTCACTTGAAAAGAATGATCAGAACTTGAGTTCGATGCCGTCGGCCGGCTGGCCCTGCTGGGCAGGATCTACCTGCTGCGGCTCCGGCGCCTGGCCATCCGGGTTCGGGGTCTCGATCGTGCCGAGGGTCTTGACGCTGTCGGCGGTCGGATCGGGCGGTGCGACCTCGTTCTTCGGCGGCACGAAGCCGTCCGGCGGTGGAACGTCCGAGGTCTGCTTGCAATCCTTCAGCCAGACGTCATAGATCGCATGCTCGACGGCGTTGAGGCCCGGGCTGTCGGCGAACATCCAGCCGGTGAAGATGCGGCGGATCTTGCGATTGAGGGTGATTTCGTCGACCTCGACGAAGGAATCGACCTTCTGGGCTTCCTCGTCGTCGCGCGAGTAGCAGACCTTCGGGGTCACCTGCAGCGCACCGAACTGGACGGTCTCGTTGACATAGACGTCGAAGGTGGTGATGCGGCCGGTGATCTTGTCGAGACCGGAGAAGACGGCAACCGCGTTCGACAGCCGATTGGCGGCGGCCTGATGCGGCAGGACCAGCGGCAAGGCAGCAGCGACGGCCACAAGGCCGGCTTTTGCGAGGCTGCGGGCGGCTGCGATCCGCTTCACTTGGTTCATTGCAGGCATTCTCCGGCGCGGCGTCTTGGAAGTGCGTAGGCTGTCACGCCCCTCGATCCGCACCTATTCGACAATTGTGGCCAAAAGGAGCAATTCGCGATCCGAGGCTTGGCCGCGGCATGTGGCGCCGCGGCATGCCCGGTTATCAGGAACCCGGCGTCCAGGCGTCGTAGTCGCCCGTCACGCGCGGACGCTCGCCGACGTGGGCCAGGGAGCCCGGCGGACGATAGGCCGCAGGCGTGCCGGTGGGGTTGGCGCGGTGCGTCTTCTGCCACTCGCGCGGCTTGTAGTCTTCCTTCGACGGCGGCGTGTCGGTGCGGTGATGCATCCAGCCGTGCCAGCCGGGAGGAATCGCGGAAGCCTCGGCGTAACCGTTATAGATGACCCAGCGGCGCTGCAGGCCGTAGGTGGACAGCCCGCCCTCGTAATAGACATTGCCGAACTCGTCTTCGCCGACGCGCTTGCCCTTGCGCCACGTGTAGAAACGCGTGCCGAGCGTCTGGCCGTTCCACCATGTGAAGAGCTGCAGGAGAAACTTCATGCTTATGGTCCCTTGAGAGCCGCCCGCATGGCGGCGCATGCAGGATAAAGAAATTCATGCTCCCGCTTATGCAATCATACGCCGGCGATGTCCAGTGGCGGGACGCCGCATCCCGTCATTTCAGCTTCAGCTTGAAGCCGATGTGGCTGGCGACGAAGCCGAGCCGCTGATAGAAGCGATGCGCGTCCTTGCGGTTGCCATTCGACGAGAGATCGATGAGCCGCACGCCCTCCTTCTCGGCCTCTGCGATCGCGAACCGCATCATGGCGGCGCCGATTCCCCTGCCCCGGCAATCGGCCCGCGTCTGGACGGCGCGCAGCGTCATCGTCGCGCCGCCGCGCGCGGTCATCGTCCTGCTCGTCACCGTCTGGAAGGTGCCGACGACGGCCCCGTCCGCCTCGGCGACATAGAGCCGCTGATGGGAAGAAGCGTCAATATCCTCGAAGGCGCGCCGGTAGTCAGACATCGACGTATCGTCCAGCGTGTCTCCATGTCCGCCGATCTCGTCGGAGGCCAGCATCGCGACGATTGCAAGCACATCCTCCTGCCGCGCCCTGCGGATGACGATTTCCCCCGCCGCCTGCAAACCGCCGCTTGCCGATTTGCACCGAGTCACGGCATCATCCGTCTCATTCATCCGAATATCCTGCTGCTCCGGGAGCCATAGCCATTCGCAAGTTGTACGCGGTTTTTCTGATGACGCTAGCGGCGATGGCGCCTGCCCTCGCCGAAGAGCAGGGACCTGTCGGCATCGCCTTCGTCGAGGCGCCCGAACAGGGTGGCGGCGTTTGCACGGGCAGAGATGCCGCAACGGCATTTTCCTGCGCCCGGGAACAATGCGTGTCGGAGAGCGGCGCGGCGGAGGAAGACTGCCTGTCCCGCACCTGGTGCTTCCCGGCCGGCTGGAGCGTCGATGTCTTCGTCCAGCATCAGGAGGGACCGCACTGGCACGAGGTGCAATGCGGCCTCGACAGCCGCGAGACGGCCATGGCGGTCGCGGCCGACCTTTGCGACAAGAGCCGCCGCCCGTACCTGATCGAATGCGCGGCCACGCAGCTCTATGATCCGGACGGCAACAAGGTCGATGTCTCCCCTTGAGCCTGCCCGGCATTTTGTCGCAGCCGCTGGTCGCCGGGACAATCGCCCCAATTTTGTCGTGATACGGGAAATTGAGTGCGGCCTGACACTCGCCCCTTTCTCTCTGCCTTAAGAAAAACGCACCCAACATGAAGCACAGCGGACCATCGACCGCCCACGACACAGAAGAAGACGCTCCGCACACCTCCCGGCTGCAGCGATTCTTCGAACGATTCCGTGACCAGATACTTCTGGTTTCCATCGTCGCGATCACCGCGGCGACCGCTTTTGCAATCTATACAATGACGGAAGAAGTCCGGCTGGAGGATGTGCAGACGGCGCTTGCCGACACCCCGCTGCATTCGATCGGCCTTGCCCTCATCTTCACGGCCGTGAGCTTCGCCGCCCTGATCGGCTACGACCTCAACGCGATCGACTATGTGAAGAAGGACGGCAAACCGTCGACGCTTGCCGTCGCCGTCACCTCCTTCATGGCCTATTCCGTCGGCAACACCGCCGGCTTCGGCGCGCTCAGCGCCGGCGCGATCCGGCTGAGGGCCTACACCCGGCTCGGCCTGTCGCCGGAGGAAATCGGCCGCGTCATCGCCTTCGTGACCTTCTCCTTCGGGCTTGGGCTCCTGAGCGTCGCCGCGATTGCGGCACTGATCACCGCGCCCCGGATCGCCTCGCTCGTCGGGCTGCACGTCTGGCATGTCCGGCTGATCGCCACCATCGTCGTCGTGGTGATGGGGGCCTTCGTCTATGCCGGCCGCAACGGCCGCAAGATCCGCGTCGCGGGCTTCGTCGTCCGCCTGCCGGACAGCAAGACATCGTCGCGGCAGTTCCTCGTCAGCGCCCTCGACATGGCCGCCTCCGCCAGCATCCTCTATGTGCTGCTGCCGCATTCCTCGATCGGCTGGCCGGCCTTCTTCGCCGTCTTCTCCGTGGCCGTCGGCCTCGGCGTCCTCAGCCACGTGCCGGCCGGCCTCGGCATCTTCGAGACGATCATCGTCTCGGCACTCAGCGGCGAGATCGATGTCGACCGCATTCTCGGCAGCCTCATCCTCTACCGGCTGATCTACAACCTGTTGCCGCTGGTGATCGCGGCACTGGCGATGATCGTCATCGAAGCGCGGCGATTTTCGCACTATCCGGTGGCCAAGGCGATCCGGCAGATCGAATCACGGCTGGCGCCAACACTCTTGTCGACGCTGGCACTGGTGGCCGGCGCCATCCTGATCTTCTCCAGCGTCACGCCGATCGGCGACAGCAAGATCGAGGTGCTGGAAGCTTTCGTGCCGCTGGCCGTCGTCGAAGGCGCGCATTTCATCTCGAGCATTCTCGGCCTCGTGCTGTTCCTCGCCTCGCGCGGGCTGGCGCATAGGCTCGATGCCGCCTGGTGGGTCGCGATCATCACCGCCACCGCCGCGCTGTTCTTCTCGATCATCCGGACGATCTCGCCGGTCGAGACGACGCTCCTGATCGTGCTGATCGCCGGGCTGGCGCTGACGCCGAAACGCTTCCGCCGCCCGGCATCGCTGATCCGGCAGGCCTGGAGCCCGAGCTGGATCGCCGCCATGCTGGTGGTCATCGCCTCGGCAGTGACGCTGATGCTCTTCGTCTATCGCGACGTCGACTACAGCAACGACCTTTGGTGGCAGTTCGAGATCACCGACCAGGCTCCGCGGGCGCTGCGTGCAGCCCTCGGCCTCGCGATTGCCGGCACGGCGGTGGCCGTGTTCAGCCTGTTGCGGCCGGCGCGGCTCAAAAGCTCGCCCATCCGCGGCGTCGAACTGCAGCAGGCGATTTCCATCGTCGAGAGCCAGAACATGGCCGACGCCAACATGGTGCGCATGGGCGACAAGCAGGTGCTGTTCTCCGATAGCGGCAACGCCTTCATCATGTATGCCGTGCAGGGCCGTTCCTGGGTCGCGCTGTTCGATCCGATCGGGCCGGATGCGGAGCGCGGCGAATTGCTGTGGCGGTTCGTCGAACGCGCACATGCCGCCGGCGGACGCGCGGTGCTCTACCAGATCTCGCCCGCCGTGCTTCCCTTCTGTGCCGACATGGGGCTTCGCGCCTTCAAGCTTGGGGAAGCCGCCCATGTCTCGCTGCCCGGCTTCGAGCTCAAGGGCTCAAAGATGGCCAACCTTCGGCAGGCAATCAACAAGGGTGCGCGCGAGGGCCTCGAATTCGAAGTCCTGGCGGCCGAGCAGGTGCCGGGTGTCCTGGCCGAACTCAAGAGCGTTTCAGACGCCTGGCTGGACGAACACCAGACCCGGGAGAAGACATTCTCCTTGGGTTCTTTCCAGCCCGACTACATCGCGTCCCAGCCTGTGGCGGTTTTGCGTATCGACGGCCGCATGGTTGCATTCGCCACCCTTCTTGTGACAGACAGCAAGGTGGAAGGTTCGGTGGATTTGATGCGATTTTCGCCGGACGCGCCGAACGGAGCGATGGATTTCCTGTTCGTCCGCATCATCGAATACATGCGTGACGAAGGCTACCAGAGCTTCAATCTGGGCATGGCGCCGCTGTCTGGAATGTCGCGCCGCGAGACCGCTCCCGTCTGGGACCGGGTCGGCGGGGTGATCTTCGAGCACGCCGAGCGTTTCTACAACTTCAAGGGCCTCAAGGCCTACAAATCGAAATTCGCGCCGAAGTGGGAACCGCGCTACATCGCTATATCGGGCGGCACCTCGCCAATGATCGCGATGATGGATGTAACGGTCCTGATCGGCGGCGGTCTTAGAGGAGTCGTCGGGAAATGACGAAGAAAGCACTATTGCTGTCGCTCACGCTGGCAACGGCCTTGCCGCTCGCAGCTCAGGCCGACTGGGCCACGGTCCCGCCGGCGACCTACGACACCGGCATGATCCCGTCACCGCACATCGCCCGGCCGGACGGCGACATTTCCGCCATGGTCTTCCTGATCTCCGGTCAGGACGGGTGGAGTGCAGCGGACGACAAGCGGTCGCAGGCCCTGGTCGCTGACGGTGCGGCGGTCGTCGGCATCGACTACAAGGCCTACATGGCTTCGCTCGCCAAGGACGACGGCGACTGCATCTACATGATCTCCGACATCGAATCGCTCTCGCAGCAGGTGCAGCGGGCGATCGGCAACACGAACTATCACCTGCCTATCCTGGCCGGCGAAGGAGCCGGTGGCGCGCTGGTTCTGGCGATGATCGCCCAGAGCCCGTTTGCGACGATCGGCGAAGCGATCACCGTCGATCCGACGGACAAGGTGCCGTTGACGAAGCAACTCTGCACACCGGCCGACAAGTCGTCTGTCGGCGGCGGCATCGTGTACGGCCTGACAGACGGCCCCCTGCCCGCGCCGGTGACCGTGATGGAGACGGATAAGCTGACGAAGGCCGGCAAGGCGCATGTCGACGCGCTGGTCGCCTCCCATCCGGACATCGATGTCGAAAGTGGAGACAATTCGGACGGCCAGTTGCTGACCGGCACGGTGACCGACCATATCGACGCGCAGTCCGGCAACGCCAACCCGCTCGGCCTGCCGCTGACCGAGCTGCCAACGACGCCGACGCATGACACGCTCGCCATCGTCTATTCCGGCGACGGCGGCTGGCGCGACATCGACATGCAGCTCGGCACCTATCTCCAGGCGCACGGCATCCCGACCGTCGGCGTCGATTCGCTCAAGTATTTCTGGTCGGAGCGGTCCGCACAGGAGACCGCATCGGACCTTGCCCGCATCATCGAGACCTACCGCAAGACGTGGAAGGTCAAGAACGTCTTGCTGGTCGGCTATTCCTTCGGCGCCGACATCCTGCCGGCCGCTTATGATCTGCTCAGCCCCGCCCAGAAGGCGGAGGTCAAGCAGGTCTCGCTGCTCGCCCTGTCGCATGAGATCGACTACGTGATCTCGGTCACCGGCTGGCTCGGCGCCAAGGGCGCCGGCGCCGGCGGCAAGACGGTCGATGCCGTGGAGAAGATCGATCCGAAGCTGATACAATGCATGTACGGCACCGACGATGATGACGACGATGCCTGCCCGGACCTGAAGCCCAAAGGGTATGAAACGATTGCCTTTGACGGCGGCCATCACTTCGACGGCAATTACGAGGATGTCGGCAAGACGATCCTCGACGGGTTAACGAAGCGGCTGGGGCAGTAACTGCCCCGCCCATATCCCTTCCGGATATCAGAAGCCGGTGATGATGCTGATGCCGGTGCCTTCGAAGCGGTCCATGTTCACGAGCGCTTCGGGGGCTTCGGCGAGCGTCAGCGTCTTGCCGATCAGCTTTTCCGGCTGCAGCTTGCCGGCCTCGATCATCGCGAACATCGCGCCGTAGCGATGGGCCTGCATGCCATGGCTGCCCTTCAGCTCCAGTTCCCAGCCGATCACCCGGTCCATCGGCACCGGCGGGCGCGACTGGTCGGCGAGAAGGAGGCCGACCTGCACGTGCCGGCCGCGGCGGCGCAGGCAGAGGATCGAGTTGGACAGCGTCGTCGGGTGCCCCAGCGCATCGACGGAGACATGCGCTCCACCATTGGTGATCTCGCGGATGGCGGCAGGCACATTGTCGACGGCGCGACCGTTGACGGTGGCGACGGCGCCGAGGCTTTTTGCCAGCGCCAGCTTGTCGTCGGCGAGATCGACGGCGACGACATTGGCGCCCATGGCGGCCGCAATCATGATCGCCGACAGGCCGACGCCACCGCAGCCGTGCACCGCGACCCACTCGCCGGGCATGACGCGCGCCTGATCGACGATCGCGCGGAACGAGGTGACGAAGCGGCAGCCAAGGCCGGCGGCGGTGGCAAACGCCATGCTGTCGGGCAAGCGGACCAGATTGGTGTCGGCATAGTCGATCGCGACATATTCGGCGAACGAACCCCAGGCGGTGAAGCCCGGCTGGAACTGGCTTTCGCAGACCTGGTGGTTGCCGGTCGCGCATTCGTGGCAATGGCCGCAGCCACCGACAAAGGGCACGGTGACGCGGTCGCCTTCGCGGAAACGGCTGACCTGCGAACCGCGGGCGACGACGGTTCCGGCGAGTTCGTGGCCCGGGACATGCGGAAGCACGATGTCGGGGTCGTGACCCATCCAGCCATGCCAGTCGGACCGGCAAAGGCCGGTCGCCTCGACCTTGACGACGACGGCGTGGTCGCCGGGCGTCGGATCGGGCAGGTCCGCAAGGCGCGGCGGTTCACAGAAACGTTCGTAGAAAACGGCCTTCATGCAGGGTCTCCGTCAGGCATGGGTCAGAAGTCGAGTTGCTTTTCCATCAGGATGGCAGGAATCGCCGCCCCCGGCGGGCCGACATTGTCGATCCGGCCGATCGGCTCAAAGCCGAGTGTCTCGTAGAAGGCGATCGCCCGGTCGTTTTCGGCCGTCACCTCCAGCTGCATGGCGGAGGCATCGGGAAAGCAGGTCTCGATCTCGGCGAAAAGGTCCGTGCCGATGCCCTGCCGCTGCCAGATCGGATGGACATAAAGCTGGTGCAGGTTGGCGACGTTGGGACGGTTCTTCGCCATCGCCGCAAACGCCATGCCGGCGATCTGCCGGCCATCGTCGGCCACGAGAAATTCCGACTTCGGACGGCGGAGCCGTTGCTCCAGTGCCTGTGGCGACAACCATGTCTCGATCATCGCCTCGATCTTCTGCGGACCATGAAACGGCGTATAGGTTTCGCGCCAGGTTTCCACCAGAAGCACACGGATCGCTTCGAGATCGGCTTCATTGGCGGAGCGAATGTAGAACATGCCTCCTCCCGGTTGGTTCATCAGCCTGTCAGCCGCTTTTCCATGATCAGGGCCGGGATGCCGGAACTGCATCCGCCGCAATTGTCGACCTTGCCCGCCTCTTCAAATCCATGCGCGCGATAAAAGGCGATGGCGGTCCCGTTTTCGGGCTCCACTTCCAGCCGCATCGTGTCGGCATCAGGAAAGCAGGTTTCGAGCTCGGCGAAGAGATCGCGGCCGATGCCCTGCCGCTGGCAGTCCGGATGGACATAGAGCTGATGCAGAAGCACCGTCTTTGCGAGCGTGTCGGACATGGACGCGAACGCCATGCCGCCAATCCGGCGACCGTCGTCGGCGACCAGATATTCCGAATGCGGCTTCTTCAGGCGGGCCTTCAGCGACGGCATCGAATGCCATTCGGCGATCAGGGCCTCGACCTTCTCCGCCCCGTAGAACGGCGTGTAGGTCGCCCGCCAGGTGTCCGCCAGCAGCGCCTGGACCTTCACAAGGTCAGCTTCGCTGGCGGAGCGGACGAAGAACATTATTCCTCGATCCCGAGCTTGGCCTTCACCAGTGCCTGGACGGCCTGCGGGTTGGCCTTGCCGCCGGTCGACTTCATCACCTGGCCGACGAACCAGCCGGCCAGCGACGGCTTGGCCTTGGCCTTTTCGACCTGATCCGGGTTGGCGGCGATGATTTCGTCAACGGCCTTCTCGATGGCGCCGGTGTCGGTGACCTGCTTCATGCCGCGGGCCTCGACGATCTCCTTCGGGTCGCCGCCTTCGTTCCAGACGATCTCGAACAGATCCTTGGCGATCTTGCCGGAGATGACACCTTCCTTGATGAGGTCGAGGATAGCGCCGAGCTGAGCGGGGGAAACCGGAGTCTCTTCAATGTCTTTGCCGGCTTTGTTCAAGGCGCCCAGCAGGTCGTTGATGACCCAGTTGGCGGCAATCTTGGCGTCGCGGCCTTCGGCGACGGCCTCGAAATAGGCAGCAACCGCCTTTTCCGAAACGAGGACGGAGGCGTCGTAGACGGTCAGGCCCAGATCCTTGACGAAACGCTCCTTCTTGTCGTCCGGGAGTTCCGGCAGATCCTTCAGGAGTTCGCCGACGAAGGCGTTGTCGAATTCGAGCGGCAGCAGGTCCGGATCGGGGAAATAACGGTAGTCGTGCGCATCTTCCTTGGAGCGCATCGAGCGGGTCTCGCCCTTGCCCGGATCGAACAGGCGGGTTTCCTGATCGATCTCGCCGCCCGATTCCAGAATGTCGATCTGGCGGCGGGCTTCGTATTCGATCGCCATGCCGATGAAGCGGATCGAGTTCATGTTCTTGATCTCGCAGCGCGTGCCGAATTCGCCGCCGGGCTTGCGCACGGAAACGTTGACGTCGGCGCGCATGGAGCCTTCGTCCATGTTACCGTCGCAGGTGCCGAGATAGCGCAGGATCGAACGCAGCTTCGTCATATAGGCCTTGGCTTCATCGGCCGAGCGCATGTCCGGCTTGGAAACGATCTCCATCAGCGCCACGCCGGAACGGTTCAGGTCGACATAGGACATGGTCGGATGCTGGTCGTGCATCGACTTGCCGGCGTCCTGCTCGAGGTGCAGGCGCTCGATGCCGATCTCGACGTCTTCAAAGTTGCCCTGACGGTCGGGGCCGAGCGAGATAACGATCTTGCCCTCGCCGACGATCGGGTCCTTGTACTGCGAAATCTGGTAGCCCTGCGGCAGATCCGGATAGAAATAGTTCTTCCGGTCGAAGACCGAACGGTGGTTGATCTTCGCCTTCAGGCCGAGGCCGGTGCGCACGGCCTGGCGCACGCATTCCTCGTTGATGACCGGCAGCATTCCCGGCATGGCGGCATCGACGAGCGAGACGTTGGCGTTCGGGGCCTTGCCGAATTCCGTGGAAGCGCCGGAAAAGAGCTTGGAATTCGACAGGACCTGGGCATGAACCTCCATACCGATGACGATTTCCCAGTCGCCTGTGGCGCCGGGGATGAAGCGTTTGGGATCGGGCGTGCGGACGTCGACTAGGGTCATGGCGTGCTCTTTGGAATTCTCGTCAAAATACGGCTGTTTATGATGCCGTCAGGTAGAGCAAATATGGCGATGGTGCAAGGCTTGTTGCGCTTCCCGGACCGCCGGGGCATAGAGGCGCCAAGCGTCGAAACGGGAAAAATGCCAAGCGAATGTCGATAGCCCCGGTCGTAGCCGCAGTCACCGCCCTGCTCCTCTTCAACGTCGCAGTGTTCCTCACATGGTTGTGGGACAAATACGCCGCTGCGCGCGGACACCAACGGGTTCGCGAGAGCACCCTGCTCTGGCTCGCCCTTCTTGGCGGCAGCCCGGGTGCGCTCATCGCCCAGCGCCGGTTGCGCCACAAGACGCGCAAGGAACCCTTTCGCAGCCGCCTGACGGCCATCGTGCGAATGCAGCTGGTGATCCTTTTCCTCGCCTTCGCCTTTGCTTTCATCCGCCTTTTCGTGCCGGATGCCGCCGAGCGGTTCCTCGCCGTCGTTTCCAATCTAGCAGGCCGAGGACAATGACTATGGCGAACAGCGCGAACGGGCTTGGCAAAAGCCTACGGATTGGCATAAAAGCGGTCGCATGTCGGGGTCGGCGACGACCACGCGAATTGATGACGGGCGGCGGACCGCTCCGGCGCAACCTGGACCGCATTGCCAATACCGGCGCCGTCCGCACGATAGAAATCTCAGCGAATGACACGCGAAGCCGTCTTGAACCCCAGTTTTTCCATTGTCGTTCCGATGAAGAACGAAGCCGAAAACGTGGGCCTGCTCGTCTCCGAGATTGCCGCGGCCTGCGCCGGACAGACATTTGAGGCGATCTTCGTCGATGACGGCTCGACCGACGACACCGTCGGCGTGCTGAAGGCTTCGCAGACGCAGTATCCGTGGGTGCGCATCGTCCGGCATGCACAGTCCGGCGGCCAGTCGGCGGCCGTGCATTCCGGCGTCCAGCTCGCCCGCGCGCCGATCATCTGCACCATGGATGGCGACGGGCAGAACCCGCCCTCCGAAATCCCGAAGCTGGTGGCGCCGCTGCTGGCGCCCGGTGCTCCCGCAACGCTCGGCCTTGTCGCCGGACAGCGGCAGAAGCGTCAGGATACGCTTTCCAAGAAGCTCGCCTCGAAGGCCGCCAATGCGATCCGCTCCTGGATCCTGAAGGATGCGACGCGCGACACCGGCTGCGGCCTGAAGGCGTTCCGGCGTGATGCATTTCTGCAACTGCCGTTCTTCAATCATATGCATCGCTATCTTCCGGCCCTATTTTCAGCCCATGGCTACGCCGTCGCGCATGTTGACGTTTCCCACCGGCCGCGCCATGCAGGACAATCGAATTACAACAACCTACAGCGTGCGCTGGTCGGCATACACGATCTGATCGGGGTAACCTGGCTGATCAAACGCCGGAAGACGGTTTCGCCGACCGAGACGGAGGGCGTCGCGTGAGTGACCTTTTGGCCTATTTCAAGATCGACAGCGTGACGGATCTCGTCTGGCTGATCTTCGGCATGTTCGCGCAGCTGATGTTCTCCCTGCGCTTCATCATCCAGTGGCTGAGCTCGGAGAAGCAGCGCAAGTCGGTGATCCCGGTTGCCTTCTGGTGGTTCTCGCTCGCGGGCGGCATCGCGCTGTTCGCCTATGGCGTCCATCGTCGTGAGCCGGTCATCATGATGGGCCAGCTGTTCGGCATCGTCGTCTACATGCGCAATCTCGTGCTCATCTTCAACGAGCGCAAGTCCGAACAGAACAGACCGTCGATCCCCGCAGAATGACCTTCATCCGCCGCCCCCACGCCGCCCTGGCCTTCATCGGTCTGGTGACGCTCTACCGCGTCATCATGCTCGCCTTCGACCATACGGACCTCTATGTCGACGAGGCGCAGTACTGGCTGTGGGCGCAGAACCTCGACTGGGGCTACTATTCCAAGCCGCCGATGATCGCCTGGGTCATCAATGCGACCACCGCGCTCGGCACGTCCGATTCGACCTTCTGGGTGCGCGTCGGTTCACCGCTTTTCCACATGGCGACGGCGATAACCCTGATGGCGGCCGCCCGCCGGCTGGCGAAAAACGATCTGGTCGCCTCCTGGGTCGGCGTCACCTACATCACCATTCCGGGCGTCACGCTCTCGGCGATTTTCCTGTCGACCGACACGTTCCTCCTGTTCTTCTACGCGCTGGCGCTGTTTGCCTACAGCCGGCTCATCGGAAAGCGGTCCCTCCCGCATGCGCTCCTGCTCGGGCTAGCGATCGGCCTCGGGGTCCTGTCGAAATACGCGATGCTCTATTTCGCCGCCACGGCGCTGATCGCTGCGCTCGTCCTGCCGCAGGCGCGCATCGCGATCCGGGATGCCGCAATCGCCGCCTTCGTCGCCGTCGTGGTCGTATCGCCCAATCTCTGGTGGAACCACACCCACGGCGACGTCACCTTCCGCCACACCTCGCAGAATGCCGACTGGAACGGCCTGCACTTCAAGTTCGGCACCGCGGCGGAATTCCTCGGCAGCCAGTTCGGCGTCGTCGGGCCGGTCATCTTCGCAGCCCTCCTCTGGGCGCTCTACCGGCGTATCCGGCGACAGGACGGCAGGCTGGAGACGCATCTCTTCATCCTTTCCTGGCCGATCATTGGCGTGATCATCTTCCAGGCGCTGATGTCGGACGCCAATGCCAACTGGGCCGCCACCGCCTACATCGCCGGCATCGTGCTTGCCGTCGTCCTTCTCCTTGAGAAAAGCGAGAAGGCGCTGCAGGTGTCGCTGTGGATCAACACGGCCGCCGCCATCCTGCTGCCGATCGCCGCCGTCTTCGTCGTCCAGATCGTCGATCTCTCGCATTCGCGGCTGATGCAGCGTTATGTCGGGCGCGACGAGGTCAGCCGCGAGATCGCCAGGGTTGCCGACCAGCAGCAGGTCACCGCCATCGTCGGCGAGGACCGCAACATCATGGCGGACCTCTTCTACACGCTGCGCGACAGCAGCATGCCGATCAAGGCGCGTCCGACCGGCCGATTCCCGGACAATTACTACCAGCAGGAATTCACGCTTGACCCGACACGCGATCCGGGTCCGGTGCTGCTGGTGACCCGCAACAAGCAGAGCTGCGCTGCGGACGAGCCGAAACTCGTGGAGACGCTGACGCCGAAGGAAGGCTTCATGGCCGGGCGTTCGCTCTACCTCTACCGCATCGAGGCCGGTTGCCTGGCGGCCAAACCCTAACCGTGGCGGTTCAAAACCGCGGCCCGTAGGTATCCGGTTCGCTGCTCGCCAGCGGCTTGGACAGGCTGACCGTATCGATGTCACGGTCGATCTTCGGCGAGTAGGTCGTCGTCAGTGCGTGAATGCGGTAGCCGTGCTTCTCGAAAAATCCGATCGCGGGCTGATTGCGGGCATGGGTTTCAAGCCTCGCCTGATCCAGCCCCTGCCCGGCCATTTCCTCCTCAAGCGCGGCCAATAGCGCGGAGCCGAGCCCCTGCCGCTGAAAATCCGGATCGATCCAGAAGTCGGTGATCTCCTCGTCCAGCCGCTCCCGCGACACCCAGCCGGCGGGTTCGCCGTTCTTGTCGATCACCGAGATGGTGATCCAGGCGGAATGGGTGAAATTGTGGAAGGCGGCGGCGGCATTCTGCAGCATCGACGCGGTCTCGCCGATCGGCGCCATCGCCTGCTCCCAGGCGCGAAGGCCGATCCCGGTCAGCCTGTCCGCCTCGTCCAGCCTGGCATTGCGAATATGGATCATGCCGCGCCTCTTCCGCCACCGACGCCCATATTGGACCAAATGCAGTCGCCGGATAGCCTCGGAATGCAGCCGGACGTTGTTTTTCAACAATTTCCTTGCGCTCGCCGTTCCATGCTACAGTCTGCCCTATAAGCGCTTTGCCGACCGGGCCAGGCTTGGAGGACAGTTTGGATTTCTACGCCACGCTGCAGAATTGGTACGACTGGGCGGACAATGTTGTCCTCAGCCGCTGGGGCGCCTACCAGTTCGCCATCATCGTCGGCGGCTACATCTTCGGCCTCGTTCTCGGACGCTATACCGAACCGATCTTCGAGGCCAAGGCGCGGCAGATAAAGGGCAATCCCGATCTCCTCAGGGTCATCGTCGCCTTCATGCGGCGGCTCAAATGGATGTTCATGACGCTGTGGTTGTGGATCGCCTACGCGATCCTCGTCTACGAGACGTGGCCGAGCCGGTCGTGGATGGTCAGGGTGATGTTGCTTCTGACCGCCGCATGGTGGGTCGTCTCCGTCCTGACCCGGATCATCCGCAACCGGTCACTCGCCCGCTTCGTTGCCGTCGTGGTGTGGATCTATATCGCCATCATCGTCCTCGGCTTCGAAACCTCCGTCGGCCATACGCTGGACCGGGCGGCGCTGACGATGGGCGGCATGCGCATATCCCTGCTGTCGATCACCAAGGGCGTCATGATCACCGCGTCGCTGCTGTGGCTGGCGGTCCTGGTCGGCAATGTCGCCTCCAACCGTATCGACCGGTTCGAGGACATTTCACCTGCGTTCCGGGTGCTGCTCGGCAAGCTCATCAAGATCGCGCTCATCCTGTTTGCCGGGGCCTTCGCGCTTTCGGCGACGGGCATCGACCTGACCGCCTTCACGGTCTTTTCCGGCGCGGTCGGCGTCGGCGTCGGCTTCGGCCTGCAGAAGGTGGTGTCGAACTTCCTGTCCGGCATGATCATCCTGATGGACAAGTCGATCAAGCCCGGCGATACCATCTCGCTCGGCGAGACCTTCGGCTGGATCCGCGAGTTGCGGGCGCGCTTCGTTTCCGTCATCACCCGCGACGGGCGGGAATACCTGATCCCGAACGAGGACTTCATCACCCAGCAAGTGGTCAACTGGTCGTTCTCGAGCGCCTATGTGCGCATCGACGTCGATTTCGGCGTGTCCTTCGATAGCGACCCGCACGAGGTCGTCAGGATCGCCATCGAGACAGCCAAGTCGATCCCCCGCGTCTCCGACTACAAGGCGCCCGTCTGCTGGATGACGGCCTTCGGCGCCTCCTCGCTCGACTTCAAGCTACGCTTCTGGATCACCGATCCGAACAACGGTCTGACCAATGTCCGCGGACAGGTGCTGCTGGCGCTCTGGGACGCGTTCAAGGAGGCCGATATCAACATCCCCTACCCGCACCGCGAGATCATCATGCGGGGACCGGTCGAAGTGCGGCAGGCGGATGAGCCTGCGAAGCGGCGCAAACCCGGACGTCAGGAGAAAAATCCCGACGCGACCTGACGCAGCCTTCTGTGGTCCTACCGCCTGCCATCGATGTCAGCGGTTGAATTGCCAGGAACGCGATACACCGCCGCCGTTGGGTCCCGTCCGGGTCATCGCGCAGGTTCCGTCCGGCCCACTGCAGGTGCGATGAAGGCTGGTCGAACCTCCGTAGGGACCGGTCATCGATCCGTTTGTCGTGCAGGTGCCGCCAGCGCAGCTTGTCGTACGGGAGCCAGACGCTGCAGCTGCCGGTGGAGTTGGCGGCGGCGGATAGGCGCCGCCGTTACGGTACCAGGGATAGTTCCCGTAGTGGGTATCCCAATAGGCCTGACCAAAGGTGACGACGCCGATGCCGACCCCTATCGCGACTGAGGGCGTGACGACGACGGGCGCTCCATTGTAATCGACCTGGATGTATTTCGCCGACACCCAGCCTCGATTGCCGGCGTAACCGACATCGCACCATGAGTAATTGGCCAGACAGCCAAAAGTCACGATCGGCGCACCAACTGGCATGACCTTGATAACCGGATATGCGGTCGACGGCCCGGCCCTGAGGTTGACGGTGGCAAGCGTATGGCTCTGCGTCGCCGCCGAAGCCGCGGCGGCGGAAAAGCCAAGGCATAACGCCGAGGCAACGGCTAATGTTCTGATCCCTGCAAACATGGCGGACAATCTCTCCTGAAAAACGGTGGCCGGCGCGCGTCTATCGGCCGCGGCGCTCTGACACTGTTTTTAGAGAGGGAAAGTCTCGGAACGATCACCGTCTTGTAACAGTTTGTATTTCTGGCCGATGCAACTTTGATCCGGCACGCCCCGACCACACGTCATGGATTGCCAGGAAGCACCTCGCTGGATATCATCCTGCAGTTCCTTAGGAGTGTTCATGTCCAACTCGTCAGAGACCCGGTAAGGGCCGGCCCCGCGAAGGAAACACGCTCGGCCCGGCCCTCCCTCGAAACCCCGCCTTCGTCAGCGAACGGCGGAACGAGTTATTGCGCGCCCGTTTCAGCGCATACCGGACTTTTGGACACCATGGACATTTCCCGCGCAGAACAGCGCATCCTGCACCTCATGGCGCAGGGCGGACGCATTGAAATCACCCGCAACGACGACACCGGCAAGATCGAGGACATCAGCTGCTTCAACCGCGAAGGCTGGCGTTTCCCGGACATCACGATGCGGCTCTTCAGGAAACTGAAAGCCAAACGCGCCATCGCATCTTCCGGCGGCAAGCCCTACCGCATCACCACGCGGGGGCTGGAGCTGGTGAGGTCGCAATTGGACAACAGGTAATGCGAAGCCGGCGCGGCCCTTCCCCATGGCCGCGCCGCCACCATTGAAGAACTTCAAAAATGTAACTACATTTGTCGTTATGAAATTCGAGTGGGATCCGGCCAAGAACGCGCTGAACTTCGAGAAGCATGGGATTCTGTTCGAAGAAGCCTGTCTGATCTTCGACGGGCCTGTTCTGACTGGTCCCGACAACCGCCGTGACTACGGCGAAGAGCGCAGGATCAGCGTTGGTTCAATTCAAGAGCTCGTTGTCGTGGTGGTCGTTCATACAGACCGAGACGGATCTATCAGGATCATATCCGCCAGACTGGCGAGCAGGAAAGAAAGGAAACTCTACCATGACCATGTCGGCAGAGAGACTTAAACAAATCGCCAACCGCTCCGAAGATGCCATCGACTTCAGTGACGTTCCGGAACTTGACGAGTCATTCTTCCGCACGGCCAAGCTTGTCGAGCCGACATCGAAGAAGCAGGTGACAATGCGCATCGATGCGGACGTCCTCGATTGGTTCAAGGCGCGCGGAAAAGGCTATCAGACGCGGATGAACGCAGTTCTGAAAGCCTTCATGGAATCCCAGTCAAAATAGCCTAACGCCAAAGGCGAATGTTACCACCACTTCGCCGGCGTGAACTTGCCGGCGGCCTGTTCGATGACGTGGGCGGTCTTGAAGAGGGTTTCCTCGTCGAAGGGCTTGCCTATCAGCTGCAGGCCGAGCGGCAGGCCGCGGCCGTCGAGGCCGGCGGGAACGGCGATGCCCGGCAGGCCGGCCATGTTGACCGTCACCGTGAAGATATCATTGAGGTACATCTTGACCGGATCGGCGGCGAGATCCTGGTCGGCGATGCCGAAGGCCGACGACGGGGTAGCCGGCGTCAGGATGGCGTCGATACCCTTGGCAAACGCATCCTCGAAGTCGCGCTTGATCAGCGTGCGGACCTTCTGCGCCTGCAGGTAGTAGGCGTCGTAGTAGCCGGCGGAGAGAACATAGGTGCCGATCATGATGCGGCGCTTGACCTCGGTGCCGAAACCGGCAGCACGGGTCTTCTCGTACATGTCGACGATGTCCTTGCCCTCGACGCGCAGGCCGTACTTGACGCCGTCGTAACGGGCCAGGTTGGACGAGGCTTCGGCGGGCGCGACAATGTAATAGGCCGGCAGCGCGTATTTGGTGTGCGGCAGTTCGATGTTCACGATCTCGGCGCCGGCATCCTTGAGCCAGGCGATACCCTCTTGCCAGAGCTTCTCGATTTCCGCCGGCATGCCTTCGACGCGGTACTCCTTCGGAATGCCGATCTTCATGCCCTTGACCGAGCCGCCGAGCGCCGCTTCGTAATCCGGCACGGGAAGATCGACCGAGGTGGTGTCCTTGGCGTCGACGCTTGCCATCGACTTCAGCATGATCGCGGCATCGCGCACGTCGCGGGCGATCGGGCCGGCCTGGTCGAGCGAGGAGGCAAAGGCGACGATGCCCCAGCGCGAGCAGCGGCCATAGGTCGGCTTGATGCCGACGGTGCCGGTGAAGGCCGCCGGCTGGCGGATCGAGCCGCCGGTGTCGGTTGCAGTAGCGCCGGCGCAGAGATGCGCGGCAACGGCTGCGGCAGAGCCGCCCGACGAGCCGCCCGGAACGAGCTGCTGGTTGGAGCCTTCCGCCCGCCACGGGTTGATGACCGGGCCGTAATAGGAGCTCTCGTTCGACGAGCCCATGGCGAACTCGTCCATGTTCAGCTTGCCGAGCATGACCGCGCCGTCGTTCCAGAGGTTCTGGGTGACGGTCGATTCGTATTTCGGCTGGAAACCGTCGAGGATGTGCGAGCAGGCCTGGGTGTGCACGCCTTCGGTGCCGAACAGGTCCTTGATGCCGAGCGGGATGCCTTCCAGCGCGCCGGCCTTGCCTTCGGCGATACGGGCATCGGACGCCTTGGCCATGTCGCGCGCCTTTTCGGGCGTCACGGTGATGTAGGCGTTGAGCTTGTCGTTGGCGGCGGCAATCGCGTCCAGATAGGCTTCGGTGAGCTGCAGGGAGGTGATCTCCTTGGCCTTCAGCTTGTCGCGGGCTTCGGCAATGGTCAGGCTCGTCAGGTCGGTCATATCGGTCACTTGCAAAACGTTTGATTTTCGAGAGCGGCTGGGTCGGAAGCGATTTCGCTTATTCGACGACCTTCGGCACCAGGAAGAAGTTCTTGTCGGTCACCGGCGCATTGGCGACGACGTCGTCTGCCTTGTTGCCGTCGGTGATCTCGTCGATCCGCTTCTTCATGGCCATCGGCGTCACCGACGTCATCGGCTCGACATCCTTGACATCGACCTCGGAGAGCTGCTCGACGAAGCCGAGGATATTATTGAGCTCGCCCATCATCTTCTCGGCTTCATCCTCGGTCACGGCAATGCGGGCCAGATGTGCGACGCGTTTGACGGTGGCAAGATCAACGGACATCGAAATTCTCCAGTACGGACGGACTTTGCCGCAGAATATGCGGAAATTTGTCCGTTGCTATAGAGGCGCGCTTGCCGCGATGCAACGGGTTTCGGATGATTTTGCCCAATCCGCCGGACGTCCGGGACATCCGAAATAGAGAGCTACGACAGGACGTGCCCGGCGGAGGCAAGCAGCGCCCCTGCCCGCCCGCGGTCTGCCGTCCTGATCAGCAGGTAGTCGGTATCGAAGGTAGAGACGAGGAAGATGCTGACGCCCTCCTCCGACAGCGGCCGGATGACTGAGAGCGCGATGCCGGTCTCGCTGAATTCGAACGGGCCTTGAAACTTGTAGACCGTCCAGCCTGCTTCGGAACGGACGTCATCTGGAACACGGGCGGCGAGGCAGACGACCGAGAGTTCGTCCTCCGTGCGGCCGATCGAGACGAATCCCTCGCCGTCGGCCCAGGTCGGGATTGCGCTATCGCGTGGCAGCCGGGCGACGGCGTAATCGCCCGGCAATTCCTTCAGCGTGACGCTGACCAAGGTCAGAATTCCAGGACTTCGCCGGGCTTCGGCGCGAACACCTTGGTCTTCGAGCCTTCCAGCCCGGTCACGAATTTCTCAGGGGTCTGGTCGACGATCGGGAACGAGCCGTAGTGGCAGGGAATCGCGGTCTTGAAGTTGAAGAAGCGCTGGCACGCGAGTGCCGCGACCGCACCGCCCATGGTGAAGCGGTCGCCGATCGGTACGATCCCGATATCGGGCTGGTGCAGCTCGTTGATGAGGCCCATGTCGGAGAAGATGTCGGTATCGCCCATGTGATAGACGGTAGGACCGTCTTCGAAATGCAGCATCAGGCCGTTGGCATTGCCGAGCGAATGGGACACGCCGTCCTCAGTCAGCATGGCGGAGGAATGCAGCGCATTGGTGAAGGTGGCGGAGAAGCCGCCGAAGGAGATGGTGCCGCCGGTATTGCCGGGCTCGAGCTTTTCCACGCCCTTGGAACCGAGCCAGGACGCGAGATCGGCATTGGCGAGAACGGTGGCGCCGGTTTCCTTGGCGAGTGTCACGGTATCACCGACATGGTCGCCATGGCCGTGGGTGAGAAGGATCTGCGTGACGCCCTTGGTCATGTCCTTCAGGTCCAGGCCCTTGAAACCCGGATTGCCGTTCAGGAAGGGATCGATCAGAACCGTCGCCTTCGCCGTCTCAATTCGGAATGCCGCGTGTCCGAGCCATGTGATCTTCATGATTGTCTCCCGATAGATCCGTGTTGATGGCCAAGATATGGAACAGCGGGCGCGGACCGCAAGGGGCAGGCACGATCTTGCGCGCCGCATCCGGCAATCTGCCTTCCATCAAGCAAGGCGTGCTTCGCGAGAGATCAGTCCCAAGACAATCTTCAAGCTTTATTTAGACCAATCTTGCTAGTGTCGATCACTTCTCAGGTCCCTGAATGAAACATGATCGTCCAAGCCATGAACATCGACTCTCTGCTTTCCCGCTTCAAGATTCAGACCAAAGTTCTCGCCTTTATATTCCCCTTCGTCATCAGCATCTCGGCTGTCGGCGTGCTTGGACTTTACGCAACAAGTCTTCTGCAGAGCAGCCTGACGATCTCGAACGGGGTGATGACCTCGCTGTCCGGCTTCCGCGACGTCTCGGCATCGATGAACCGCTTCCTCGAAGAAACGACCGAGACCAATCTTTCCGACGTCAAGACGAGGCTCGGCGAGCAAAAGCAGATCCTTGAGAACACGCTGGACGGTCTCGGCGACAAGACGGACGGCAAGGACGACCTGAAGACTGCGATCGACACGGCGACGGATGTCGAGAACGGCATGGCCAGCCTCTGGCAGCTGCAGCAGGCCGACCAGGCCAGCCGCAAGGCGATCAATGACGCCGTTTCAGCCATCATTTCCGCACAGCTGATCATCGATGAAGCCGGCTCGCAGAACGACCGTGGCATCCTGACCAAGGAAGGCACTGCGAAGACGGCGCTTTACGACGCCAGCCGCGTCGCCAACGTCAATGCCGAGATCGCAGCCATCTATGCCGGCTACAAGGCTGCCGGCACGGCAGAGGAAAAACTGAAGTTCCTTTCTGAGGCGCTGGCCAAGTCGCAAAAGACCCTCCGCAAGCTCAATTCCGCCCTGCCCTCCGACAAGAAGCCGCTGGCCGGCGAGATCAAGGACGCATTCGACACGCTGAAACCGATCGCCGATGCGGGCGTCATCGAGGATACGACGCTGCCGGCACTCAGCGCCGCGATGGAAAAGGTTCATGCCGCCGAGCAGGCGATTGCCGCGTTCAACGCACCGAACCTGCTATCCGCAATCCAGTCTCTCGCCGATCTCGAAGCCGTCAAGGTCAAGGCTGACGGCATTCGCGGCGATTCGGGACGTGTATCGAAATCCATCTATGCCGTGCAGATCGAGCTGGCGCAGTTTCTCGCCAAGCCGGACAAGGACACCCGCGACAGCCTGATCCAGCAGTTCCAGATCATCACCAAGGACATGGAAGCCCTGCAGGGCGCGGCCAAGGGCGAGAAATTCTTCGACGACCTCACCGCCAAGCTAGTCCCGGCCATCGACAAGATGACCACGGAAAGCGCGGCGCTGGTCGACATCAACGTCAAGCGCATGGCCGCCTTCGAAAGCGCCGCCGCCGGCGTCGACAAGATCTGGGGCAAGCTCACCGATTTTGCCAAGACGCAGAAGGAAAATGCCGGCGTCGAGCGGGAACGCGCCAACCAGATCTCGATCACCGCCACGCTGGTCGGCATCGTCATCGCCATTCTTGCCGGTATCGGCCTGGTCGCCACCTTCAAGGGGCCGATCGGCCGCATCACCTCGGCCATGCGCCGGCTGGCGGAAGGTGCGCTCGATACCCGCATCGACGGCGATGCGCGCGCCGACGAGATCGGCGACATGGCCCGAGCGCTCGGCGTATTCAAGGAAAACGCGCTCGAGAAGGAACGCATGGAACAGGCGAGCAGCCAGCAGAGGGCCGCAGCCGAACAGGAGCGCGCCCGCAACGAGGCGGAAAAGCGCGCCAGCGAGGAACAGGTCGCCTTCGCGGTCAACGCGCTGGCCTCCGGTCTCGAACGCCTTTCCAAGGGCGACCTGACGCAGGAAATCAACACACCGTTCGCAGGCTCCCTGGACCGTCTGCGGTCCGACTTCAACGGCTCGCTGGTGCGGCTGCGCGAGACGCTGACGCATATCCAGACGAACGCCTACTCCATCCAGTCGAACGGCGCTGTGATGCGCTCATCGGCGGACGACCTGTCGCGCCGCACGGAGGCGCAGGCCGCCTCGCTGGAACAGACGGCTGCCGCAGTCGATGAAATCACGGTCACCGTCCGCGGTTCGGCCGAGCGCGCCCGTGACGCCAACACCATTGTCGCCAGCACGCGCAAGATGACGGACGAGTCGGTCGTCGTGGTCGCCAATGCAATCGACGCTATGGCCCGCATCGAGGACGCATCCGGCAAGATCGAACAGATCATCGAGGTGATCGACGACATCGCGTTCCAGACCAACCTGCTGGCGCTGAATGCCGGGATCGAGGCCGCGCGGGCGGGCGAAGCCGGCAAGGGATTTGCCGTCGTGGCGCAGGAAGTCCGCGAATTGGCGCAGCGCTCCGGTGGCGCCGCCAAGGAAATCAAGGCGCTGATCGAACAGGCCGCAAGCGAAGTGTCCTCGGGCGTCACCCATGTCCAGAAAACCGGGCAAGTGCTCGGCGCAATCAGCGGTCAGATCACCGAGATTTCCAACCACGTCAACGGCATCGCCACGGCCGCCCAGGACCAAGCCTCCGCCCTCCATGAGGTCAATGGATCGGTCAACCAGATGGACCAGATGACACAGGCGAACGCCGCCATGGTGGAAGAAAGCAACGCCCTGTCGCAGCAACTGGCGGAAGAGGCGGACATGCTCATGCAGCTCGTCAACCAGTTCCGGCTGGTGGCCGGCAGCGCCTATGACAGCCGCGCGGCCTGACGAATTGCGAAAGCCGAACAAGTGCTGTAAGCGACAGCATATGCAGAGGAGGCCTTGCGGCCTCCTCTTGTTTTTCACGGCAAGCCGCGTTTCGCGAGGGGACCATCATGGCCGACAATGACGACTACATCTACGACGAAGTGACCGGCGAATGGCGCCCGGCCTCCGAAATGGCAGCCGAGGCTGCGGCCGCGAACACGGCGCGCGACGCCAGCGGCAACGTGCTTGCCGACGGCGACAGCGTCGTCCTGATCAAGGACCTGAAGGTCAAGGGCGCCGGCCAGACCCTGAAACAGGGTACGGTGATCAAGTCGATCCGCCTGACCGACAATCCGGAAGAAATCGATTGCCGCCACGATGCCATCAAAGGCCTCGTGCTGCGCACGGAATTCGTCCGCAAGCGCTAGGCTTGAGGCGGGAGAAACACGGATGGCAACACTGACGATCGAGGAGCTGGCCGCAGCGCTTCAGCCCGGCCAGCCGGTGGCGGGGCTCGACCTCGGCACGAAGACGATCGGGATTGCGGTTTCCGACCTCGGTCGCCGTCTCGCCAATCCGCGCCCGGTCATCAAGCGCGTCAAGTTCACCAAGGATGCCGAGGTGCTGCTGGCGCTTGCGGCAAAGGAAAAGGTCGCCGCCTTCATCATTGGCCTGCCGGTCAACATGGATGGCTCGGAAGGCCCACGCGTCCAGGCGACCCGCGCCTTCGTGCGGACGATGAGCGAGAAGACCGAAATCCCCTTCGTCTACTGGGACGAACGGCTGTCGACGGTGGCCGCCGAGCGGGCGCTTCTGGAAATGGACGTCTCACGCGCCAAGCGCGCCGAGCGGATCGATTCCGCCGCCGCCAGCTTCATTCTGCAGGGTGCGCTCGATAGGCTGGCATTTCTGCAGCGGAACTGATCGCACGTTCCTCCGCCGTCGGCGTCTGATCGCCCCTCTCCCCGCGCCACCAATCCCGCACCCGGCGAAGGCCGGCAAAGATCTGACGGTAGCGTCGCAGCGCCAGCAGGCCGAAGACGATCGCCGAATCGAACAGGATGACGTCGAGAACGAGGCCGGGAATGATCTCCGGGCTGATACCAAGAATATTGCCGTAGATCCGGAACACGAGATCATGGGCCTCGCGCGTCAGCATGAAATAGCCGAAGCTGATGTTGTAATAGGACAGCCAGTACCAGCTGCCGAGAAAGGCGATGGGACCACCCCAGAAGATCAGGACCCATTTCATGAGGCTGTCCTTCCGCGGTTAACCATGCCGATATCGATGAAGGCCAGCTGGCGCAGCGCGGCCATGGCCGACAGGATCACCGCCGGTACCGCGATATCGCGCGCGACGAGCGCGAAGAAGGCCGTTCCCGCCGTCATAACTGCCAGTTTTTCAAGCTTTTTCCGCATCCGTTCCGACTGGTCCTTTCAACGTCCACCGAGAGTGAACCGTTAAAGACCAGCGCGCAACGTAAACCATTTGTTAAGGTTAACGGCCTGTGGAAAATTTTAAATGTCTCAGCCGTAGACGCCGCGCACGACCCTTTTCAGCGCCGTTTCCACCTTCTCCCAGTCCTTCTTCGACTTCAAAGGCTGGCCGGCGAACTGGCCGCTGGTGACGGCGGAGAGCACCAGATGCTGGATGGCGGCGATGACGACGGCATTGACCGCGTTGACGTCCACCCCCTTCGGCGCGGACAACGAGCCGCGCATGCGGTTCAGCCAATCGGCGAGCGCCTTGTTGCGGGCATCGCTCAGGCGGCGCACGGTCTCGGAGCTTTCGGCCACTTCCCAGACAACGATGCGGCACATCAGCGGATCGGCGCGCAGCGCTTCGAGGAAGAGCAGCGCCAGCCGCTCCATCAGGTCGCCATAGGTCAGGAGGAACATGCCACCGGTATCGTCCGGGATATTGTCGCCGACCCAGGAACTGAGGTCCGCCCCGATCGCCTCGATCAGGCCGTCAAGGCCGCCGAAATAGCGGTAGATCAGCTGCTTGTCGCAGCCGGCCCGGCGCGCGACCGCGTTGATTCCGAAACCCTGGAAGCCGGCTTCGGCGAGCAGCCCCTTGGCGGCGGCGAGGATGACCTTCTCGGTCCCTGCCCTGCCGCGCGGCCGCCTCGCCAGATCATCATTTGCTGTCGCCTGCTCCAGCGCGGCCAAATTCGCCATCAAAGCCCCTGCCCTGTTTATGAACGTCACTTACCGGTGATTAGGTGGCCGGCAGGATCATGACAATTGTGACAGCGGTGGATTCACAGGATTGTGGCAGCGGCATCCGCCTCCGAAAGCAGCCAGCGGCGCAGGATGGCTGCCTCTTCGCTCAAACGCCCGGCTGCGATCAACCAGTAACTCCGGTCAGCATCACCCGGCGTCTCGAACAGAACGCAGAGATTTCCACGGCGAACATCCTCCTGCACAAGCGCCGTCGGGCAGAGACCGACGCCAAGACCAGCCTTGACCGAACCGACGAGCAGATTGAAATCTTCGAAGATCGGGCCGTTGTCCTTCGGAGCCCTAATGCCGGACAGGGAAAACCAGTCCCGCCATGCTGCTTCCGTTTCGTCATGCAGCAGGTCTGCGTCCAGCAGATCCTTAGGCTTTTCGATCGGTCCGTGACGTTCGAGATAGGCCGGCGAACAGGTTGGACGAACGGCGGCGCTCAGTATCCGGTCACCGGCGCCATCCGCCCCGACGAGGTGGCGGATCAACAGATCGGCACCGGCTTCCTCCGGCGTCCGGGCGCCGAGCGGATAGACGACGCACACCTGGATTTCCGGATGGGCGGCACGAAAGCGCGGCAGGCGCGGCGGAAGCCAATGGGTCACCACCGAGGCCTGACAGGCAAGGCTCACCTTCTTCTGGCGTTGCGCGCGACGCAATCCCTCTGCGGCGAGCGCAATTTCGCCAAGCCCTTGCGAACATGCGGCGCCGAACTCGCGGCCAGCCGCCGTCAAAACGACACCGCGCGGCCGGCGCTCGAAAAGAGGAAGACCAAGCCAGTCTTCCAGCGCACGAACATGCTGACTGACAGCGGCGGCGCTCACGCCGAGCTCTTCGGCGGCTTGCAGAAAGCCCTGTTGGCGTGCAGCAGCCTCAAAGGCGCGAAGATGGGTGAGCGGTGGCAGCTTCATGCCTCCAAGGCTAAGCCCTGCTTATCCATAGCGCAAGTGGATGACCTATTGTCATTGCCGTCGGCAGACGGCATTTTCCGCTTTCCTTCACCTGCGAACATCCGGAGCCGACACATGCAGAGCAACGACACCCCGAAGACGCCGTCCGATGCTGCTGCTCGGCGAGCCGCACGGCCCGTTGTCTGCTATCCCAACGACACACTGCCGAAGCCGGACATGGCGCTCCTGCGCAAGCTGCGGGAGACCATGGAGAAGGTGGACGAGGTGATCGTGCCGCCGCGCGACGGCAAGACGTTTTCGGCGCCGAAGGGTCACTTCATCCGCATGGTCAGCATCGAGGGGCCGCAGGTCGGCGACCTCAACCTGTGGAATGCCAAAGACCTTTCCGAACGCTTCTTCTCCGGCAAGACGCGCCAGCTTCATGCGACCCACGTGACCACCGGCAACCGGCTATGGAGCAACATGCCGTATCTGAGGCCGATGGCGACGATCAGCCACGACACGCTCGGCTGGTACGGTTTCGACGAGGACGGCGGCGGCGTGCATGACGTCATCGGCACGCGCTGCGATCCCTATACCAACCGGCTGCTCTCGGGCGGCGACTATCACCATTGCTGCCATTCAAACCTCTGCGGCGCACTGGCGGAGGAAAAGGGCATCAGCCTGAAGGACGCCGAACCGCATGTGCATGACGTGCTGAACGTCTTCATGTGCACCGGCTTCACGAAGGACACGCACCAGTACTTCATGAAGGCGAGCCCGGTCAGGCCCGGCGACTATCTGGAACTCTTCGCCGAGATCGACCTACTCGGTGCGCTCTCGGCCTGCCCGGGCGGCGACTGCAGTTCAGAACATTCCAGCGACACCGCCGCCTGCTATCCGTTGAAGGTCGAGATCTACCGGCCGGACATGGCGATGCTCAAGGACTGGGCGTTTCCGGAGCCGAGCGCGTATCGAGGAAGGCCGTAAGGGTCAGCGATAGCGAAGGTCAGCCGGATAGTCGGGACGACAGAAACTCCGTACGCGGTTACTCGGCGGGCTGCACGTTGCCCGCGCTCTCGTTGAACCCATCCGCGAGGAAGTCAAGAAACTGATCCTCCTCATTGTAACCGCCACCGGTTCCGTTGAAAAAACGCGAGAACAGGTTCTCATCGCCGAGGACGCCTGCCCAAAACTGTGCCGCATGATTGTTGTATGCACTCTCGGACATGGCCGTACCGGCCATCGTCAGCGAGCCGCCGTATTTTGCCATGATGGCATTCGCACGATCTTCAGCCGTATTCAGGCCATCCCAGTCAATGTCGATCGTCAGGCCGTTCTCGTATTGTGTGACGCCACCGTTGTATATGGTCACAACATTGCCGCCGATATTGATCGTTCCCCAGATATTGTCCGGTCTGTTGTCAGAAAGCTGTGCGGCGCTCGCCGGTCTTTCCGGCCCATCGGCACCATACTCAAAAGTCGGTGCATCCCCGTCTTCCTCACCTCGCGAAGTGTTTCCTGCACCAGCAGTGTACCGGGTCAGCGACTGAGAAGAGTAGACGTCCATGGCAACCTCCATTTGAGATTGCATCGTGCAGCCGCAACATTGCCTGGGACTTTCCATGCAACCTTAACGCTACCCCGGGGATGCGGCTTCCCTCACCGTCAAACGTTTGCTCGCCTGCCTAGTCGTTACCGCATCCGGCTCACGTCGCCGTCTTCAGGTTCACGCGCGCCATCAGTTCCTCTGCAGTTTCCTTGCGTTCGCTGTAGCGGTCGGTGAGATAGGCGGAGGCGTCGCGGGTCAGGAGGGTGAATTTGACCAGTTCCTCGCAGACATCGACGACGCGGTCGTAATAGGCGGACGGCTTCATGCGGCCGTCTTCGCCGAATTCCTGCCAAGCCTTGGCGACGGAGGACTGGTTGGGGATGGTGATCATCCGCATCCAGCGGCCGAGAACGCGCAACTGGTTGACTGCGTTGAAGGATTGCGAGCCGCCGGAGACCTGCATGACGGCAAGCGTCTTGCCCTGCGTCGGGCGGACCGCGCCGAGCGAGAGCGGGATCCAGTCGATCTGCGCCTTCATGATGCCGGTCATGGCGCCATGGCGCTCGGGGCTCACCCACACCTGCCCTTCCGACCAGGCGGAAAGATCGCGCAGTTCCTTGACCTTGGGATGCGTTGCCGGCTCCCCGTCGGGCAATGGCAGGCCGGCGGGATCGAAGATGCGCACCTCGCAGCCGAAATATTCCAGCAGGCGCCCTGCCTCCTGTGCCAGCAGGCGGCTGTAGGAGACCGGCCTGAGCGAACCATAGAGGATAAGGATGCGCGGCTTGTGCGTGGAAAAAGCCAGGCGAAGGGCGGCAAGATCGGGCTTGCGGAGATGGTCCGGATCAGCGGCCGGCAGATCGAATTCAGTCTCAGACAATGCGCTTGCCCTCGCTGTCGAGCACCTGTTCGCCGTCCTCTTTCACGAAGGCACCCTTGTGAGTCTCCGGCAGGATGTCGAGGACGACTTCCGAAGGGCGCGCAAGCCGCGTGCCCATGGGCGTGACGACGAAGGGACGGTTGATGAGGATCGGATGGGCGAGCATCGCGTCGAGAAGCGCATCGTCGCCAAGCTCCGGTTTGTCGAGCCCCAACTCGTGGTAGGGGGTCCCCTTCTCGCGGATCGCCTCACGCACCGTCAGGCCGGCATCGGCGATCATCTTCGCCAGTGTTTCGCGCGACGGCGGCGTCTTCAGATATTCGACGACGGTCGGCTCGATGCCGGCATTGCGGATCATCGCCAGCGTGTTGCGCGAAGTCCCGCAGGCGGGGTTATGGTAGATCGTTACGTCCATCAGCATGTCCTCACTTTTGTTGTTCCGGCCGGCACGCAGGCGAGCGCCTGGGCGACGGGGCCGCAAATCTCCGGTTGGCCGGCGCAGCAATTCTCCATCAGGAAGACGACAAGGCCCGAGAGCGCCGCATAATCTGCCGCATAGATGATCGAGCGCGACTCACGTCGCGCGACGATGAGCCCGGCATGCTCCAGCTCCTTCAGGTGAAACGACACGTTGGAGGGCGAGACGGCGACCTTTTCGGCAATCGCCCCAGCTGCCAAGCCTTCCGCGCCGGCCACCACCAACATGCGGACGATCCTGAGGCGTGTCTCCTGCGAGAGCGCCGAGAAGGCCAGCAGCGCGTTTTGCTCCGATATCATTTCAACAATCCTTGAAACATTGAAATGACTCATACTGCGAGTGCCGTGACGACGCAAGTCCGAATGGCAGGCATGCGCCGAGCCGGCTTGCCCTTCCCCTCGCCGACTGCCAAAACATGTCAATACGTCGCCACACAAGGACCAGCGCCCCATGAACCATCACGCCCATGATCCCAGCCAGCTCGAAATGGTCGTCCTGATGACGCCGGACATGGCGAACTTTTCCGGCAAGGTGCATGGCGGCGCGCTTTTGAACCTTCTCGACCGGGTTGCCTATTCCTGCGCCTCGCGCTTCTCGAAGCAATATGCCGTCACGCTTTCCGTCGACCAGGTGGTCTTCCGCCAGCCGATCCATGTCGGCGAACTGGTCACCTTCCGCGCCTCGGTCAATCATGCCGGCCGGACATCGATGGAGATCGGCATCCGGGTCGAAGCGGAAAACATCCGTACGGGAACGCGCCGGCATACAAACTCCTGCTACTTCACCATGGTCGCGGTCGACGAGCATGGCCGGCCGACGAGCGTTCCGGAGCTCTGTCTCGATACGGACGCGAAGAAGCGGCGCAACATCGCTGCCGAAGCACGTCGCGAACTGCGGCGCGAATTCGAAACGCGGCTGCATGAGGTCAAGGAAGCGGCCGACGTCTGATCCGAGCGTCGCAGAGGGCCAGATCTTGCATTGCACAAGAGGGCGGCGGTCGATACTACTGCGCCACCCCGCCCCGGAGCCCTCCCCATGCTGCTGATCTTCGAAAGCGTCCTGCCGATCTTTCTGCTTGTGCTGTTCGGCATTGCGCTGAGACGCGCACCATTCATCGACCAGAATCTCTGGACCGGACTGGAGCAGCTGGGCTTCTACGTGCTCTTTCCGTCGCTGCTGTTCATCACGCTGGCGCGAACGAATTTCGCTGAAATTCCGGCGGGCGTGATTGCCGTCGTCACGCTGTCGGCCGTATTGATCACCTGCGCGTTGACCTGGCTCAGCTGGCCGCTGTTCAAGCGGATCGGCGTTCCCGCCTCCTCGTTCACCACCATCTTCCAGACGTCGACACGCTGGAACGGTTTCGTGGCGCTTGCCATCGCCGACAAGCTGGCCGGACAGGTCGGCCTGGCGATCATCGCCCTGGTGATGGCGGTCATCATCGTGCCGATCAACATCATCAACGTGGTGATGCTGGAGTGGTTCTCCGGCCGGCCGCGCAATCACATGACCTTGATGATCCGCATCATGACCAATCCGCTGATCGTCTCCTCGCTCGCCGGCGTGTTCGTCAGCCTCAGCGGTCTTTCGATCTACGAGCCGCTGATGACGGCGATCGATCTCGTCTCGCGCTCGGCGCTCAGCCTCAGCCTCATCATGGTCGGTGCCGGCCTGGTGATTGCCGATGCGCTGAGGCCGAGCCGACTGGTGATCATTCCGGTGATCGTGAAGCTCTTCGCCTTCCCGGCGCTGATGGTCGGCATCGGCATGCTGGCAGGCGTTTCGGGCATGGAACTGTCCATGCTGGCGCTGGCCGCCAGCGTGCCGACGGCAATGAATGGCTATGTGCTGGCCAAGAAGATGGGCGGCGACGCGCAACTCTACTCCGCCGTCGCAACGGTGCAGACGGCGGTCTCCTTCTTTTCCATTCCGCTGATCCTGCTGATCGTCGGCGTTTGAGCCGCCGTCAGCTCGCAGCCGGATAAAGAATGTCGACGAAATAACGGGCGTCGAAGCGGGCGTCGAGCATGCCGTATGTCGTGCGCCAGCCGCCGGCGAGACGCGTTTCCAGGAAGGCGTCGGCAATCTTGCCGGCACCGATCCGGTAGAGTTCCGCGGCAGCGCCGGCAAGCGCCAGCTGTTCGACCAGCATGCGGGCGGCGCCCTCGTCGCGCTGGCAGAGGGCGATGGCGGCGCGCAGCACCTGAACCGTCTTCGGGCCGGACGGGCCGAGATCACGCGACAGGGTCGCAAAGACCTGCTCGAACAGACCCTCGCCCTTTTCCAGCACGCGCAGAACGTCGAGCGCCATGACATTGCCGGAACCTTCCCAGATCGCATTGACCGGGGCCTCGCGGTAGTGGCGGGCGATGTTGCGTTCCTCGATGTAGCCGGAGCCGCCGATGCATTCCATCGCCTCGTAAATGAGCGACGGCGCGATCTTGCAGACCCAGTATTTGGCGACCGGCGTCATGACGCGGGCATAGGCGGACTCTTCCGGATTGTCGCGGGCACGGTCGAAGGCGTCGGCGACGCGGAAGGAGAGCGCAGTGGCGGCCGCGACGTCGAGCGCCATGTCGGCGAGCACGCGCGTCATCAGCGGCTGCGCCACCAGTTCCTTGCCGAACACCTTGCGGCCGCGGCAATGATGGACGGCTTCCGCCAGCGAGGCGCGCATGATGGCGGCCGATGCCAGCGCGCAGTCGAGCCGGGTCAGCGTCACCATGTCGAGAATCGTGCGGATGCCGCCGTCCGGCGTGCCGAGCAGATAGCCGAACGTATCGGTGAACTCGACCTCAGAGGACGCATTCGAACGGTTGCCGATCTTGTCCTTCAGTCGCTGGAACTGCAGGCCGTTGGTCGAACCGTCTTCCAGCAGGCGCGGCACGAGGAAGCAGCCGAGCCCCTGCCCGGTCTGGGCGAGCATGATGAAGGCGTCGCTCATCGGCGCGGACATGAACCACTTGTGGCCGGAGAGCCGATAGATGCCCTCGCTCACCTTTTCGGCGCGGCTGCTGTTGGCGCGGACATCCGTGCCGCCCTGCTTTTCCGTCATGCCCATGCCGATGGTGACGGCGGACTTCTGCTTGGCCGGCTTGTTGGCGGAATCATACTTGCGCGACAGGATCTTCGGTCCCCATTCGCGCTGCACCTGCGGATTGGACATCATCGCGGCGACCGAGGCGCTGGTCATGGTCAGCGGGCAGAGATGGCCGCATTCGAGCTGCGCCGTCAGATAGAAGCGGATGGCGCGCACCTTGTGGGCCATGCCCTTGGCGTCCGGATCGGCGGACGAATCCCAGATCGAGGAATGCAGGCCGGCAGACATGGACCGGCGCATCAGCGCGTGCCAGGCCGGATGGAACTCGACGACGTCCAGCCGCTCACCGCGCGGGCCGTGGGTTCTCAGCTGCGGCGTCCCCTGGTTGGCCATGCGGGCCAGCTCCTGGGCCTCCGGCGAGGTGACATAACGGCCGAGCGCCTCGAAGTCCTCGCGAAGCGACCGGTGCATGGACGACGTCAGGTCAAGAAGCAGCGGATCCGACCGGTAGGCGTTGATGCCGGACCAGGGTTTGGGCTGGTTCAGTTCCTGGAGTTTTTCTTCGGTCCGGTTCATTGGCTTCTTTTCGCTGTTCGTTTTGTCCGGCTTCTATCCGGATTCGTTTCAAATTGCATGGGGATCATCGATATTGATCCGAAAGGCTGCTTGCGGCGGGACCCCGCAGTCATTATAGACCGCCTGACCAAGCAAGGAGGACGTTTTATGGTCTTCTTCCCCCATCGCCATCTCCTCGGCATAAAGGGCCTTTCCCCGCTCGATATCGAACTGCTTCTCGACAAGGCCGACGAGGCCGTCCAGATCAGCCGGCAGCGGGAAAAAAAGACCTCTACCCTCCGCGGCCTGACGCAGATCAATCTCTTCTTCGAGGCGTCCACCCGCACTCAAGCCTCTTTCGAACTGGCAGGCAAGCGCCTTGGCGCAGACGTCATGAACATGTCGGTTGGAAACTCGTCGGTGAAGAAAGGCGAGACGCTGATCGACACGGCGATGACGCTGAACGCCATGCACCCGGACGTGCTGGTGCTGCGCCACTCCTCGGCCGGCGCCGCCGCTCTCCTCGCGCAGAAGGTCTCCTGCTCGGTGGTCAATGCCGGCGACGGCCAGCATGAACATCCGACCCAGGCGCTGCTCGACGCGCTGACGATCCGGCGCGCCAAGGGCAAGCTGTCGCGCATCATCGTGGCGATTTGCGGCGATGTGCTGCATTCGCGCGTCGCCCGCTCCAACATCATCCTGCTGAACCTGATGGGCGCCCGGGTGCGTGTCGTGGCCCCGGCCACGCTGCTGCCGGCCGGCATGGCCGACATGGGCGTCGAGGTCTTCCACGACATGAAGGAAGGCCTGAAGGACGCCGACGTCGTCATGATGCTGCGCCTGCAGCGCGAGCGCATGGCGGGCTCCTTCGTGCCCTCGGTGCGCGAATACTTCCACTTCTACGGCCTCGATGCCGAAAAGCTGAAAGCGGCCAAAGACGACGCGCTTGTCATGCATCCCGGTCCGATGAACCGGGGCGTCGAAATCGCCTCCGAGATCGCCGACGGCCCGCAGAGCGTCATCGAGAGCCAGGTGGAAATGGGGGTCGCTGTCCGCATGGCCGTCATGGAAACCCTTCTTCTGTCTCAAAACCAGGGGCCGCGCGCATGACTTCCGCCCTCGTCCTCAAGAATGTCCGCATCATCGATCCCTCCCGCAATCTCGACGAGACCGGGACCATCATCGTCAAGGACGGCAGGATCGTTGCCGCCGGCGCCGATGCGCAGAACCAGGGCACGCCGGAAGGTGCCGAGGTGCGCGACTGCGGCGGCCTGATCGCCGCCCCCGGCCTCGTCGACGCCCGCGTCTATGTCGGCCAGCCCGGCGCCGAACACCGCGAAACGATCGCGTCCGCCTCGAAGGCGGCGGCGGCCGGCGGCGTCACCAGCTTCATCATGATGCCCGACACCGAGCCGGTGATCGACGACATCGCGCTGGTCGAATTCATCAAGAAGACCGCCCGCGACGAGGCGATCGTCAATATCTATCCGGCAGCGGCGCTGACCAAGCATCTGGACGGCCAGGAGATGACCGAGATCGGCATGCTCAAGGAAGCAGGTGCCGTCGCCTTCACCAATGGCCGGCGGGCGATGCCGGACGCGCAGGTTCTGCGCCGCGCGATGACCTATGCGCGCGAACACGGCGCGGTCATCGCACTCGAGACCCGCGACACCTATCTCGGCGCCAACGGCGTGATGAACGAGGGGCTGCTGGCGAGCTGGCTCGGCCTTTCCGGCATCCCGAAGGAAGCGGAGATCATTCCGCTCGAACGCGACCTGCGGCTGGCAACGCTGACGCGTTCCGCCTATCACGCGGCAAAGATCTCGGTGCCGGAGTCGGCGGACGCCATCCGGGTCGCCCGTTCGCGCGGCGCCAACGTCTCCTGCGGCATTTCGATCAACCACCTGTCGCTCAACGAGAACGACATCGGCGAGTACCGCACCTTCTTCAAGCTGTCGCCGCCGCTGCGCACCGAGGACGACCGGATGGCGATGGTCGCCGCACTGGCCGACGGCACGATCGACCTCATCTGCTCCTCGCACGATCCGCAGGACGTCGACACCAAGCGCCTGCCGTTTGCCGATGCCGCCGACGGCGCCGTCGGTCTGGAGACCATGCTGTCTGCCGCGCTGCGCCTGCACCATTCCGGCCAGGTCGGTCTCTCGCGGCTGATCTCTGCCATGTCGACGCGTCCGGCGGAAATCTTCGGGCTCGACGCCGGCACCTTGAAGCCCGGCGCGAATGCGGACATCATCCTGATCGACGTCGACGAGCCGTGGCTGGTTTCCAAGGACCAGCTGCAGTCGCGCTCAAAGAACACGCCGTTCGAGGACGCGCGCTTCAGCGGCCGCGCCGTCGCCACCTATGTGAAGGGCCGCAAGGTCTTCGAAGTCTAGGCCCATTTAAGGAGGAGCCCGCCTTGGATACTGCATCGATGTCCCCCGGACTTCTGGCGCTCGCCGCGGCACTGGTCGGCGGCTACCTGCTCGGCTCGATCCCGTTCGGCCTGATCCTGACGAAGATGGCCGGCCTCGGCGACGTGCGGAGCATCGGCTCCGGCAATATCGGCGCCACCAACGTGCTGCGCACGGGCAACAAGAAGCTCGCCGCGCTGACCCTGCTGCTCGACGCCTTCAAGGGCACGGCGGCGGTGCTGATGGCATCCGAGCTTTTCGGCCTGCACGGCGCGCTGGCGGCCGGCGTCGGCGCCTTCCTCGGACACCTCTTCCCGGTCTGGCTCGGCTTCAAGGGCGGCAAGGGTGTCGCGACCTATATCGGCATCCTGCTCGGCCTGGCGCCGGTCATGGTGCTGGTTTTTGCCGTCGTCTGGATCTCGATCGCCTATCTCAGCCGCTACTCGTCGCTGTCCGCTCTGGTTGCAACGCTTGTCATTCCGGTTGCATTGTGGATTACTGGACACCCGGAAATATCGCTCGTCATGGCCGTGCTGACGCTGATCAGCTGGTGGAAGCACAAGGCGAATATCGAGCGGCTCATTTCCGGCACCGAGGGGAAAATCGGACAGAAGGGCTAGGTCCATGGAAGAGGTGAGTGCAAGACGCAAGGGCATCGCACTCACCGACAGACAAAGGATCTGCTGGCTACGGCTGATCCGCTCCGACAATGTCGGCCCGGCTACATTCCGCGATCTCATCAATCATTTCGGCACCGCCGAGGCGGCGCTTGCCGCCCTGCCGGAACTTTCATCCCGGGGCGGCTCGACGAGGCCGATGCGCGTCGCGACCGTCGGCGAGGCCGAACGGGAACTCGATGCGCTTCATCGCTTTGGCGGACGGTTCGTCGGCATCGGCGAACCGGAATATCCGCCATCCCTCAGGCACATCGACGGCGCGCCGCCGCTTCTCGCAGTCAAGGGCGACGCCACCACCCTCACCCGGCCGGCTGTCGGCATCGTCGGCTCGCGCAATGCCTCGATCAGCGGCGCGAAGTTCGCCGCCATGATCGCCGGCGAATGCGGCCGCGCCGGATATGCGATCGTCTCAGGGCTTGCCCGCGGCATCGACACGGCGGCCCACCGCGCCAGCCTCTCAACCGGGACCGTCGCGGCCATGGCCGGCGGCCTCGACCAGACCTATCCGCCGGAAAACCAGAGCCTGCTCGATGCCATATGCGACGGCGGCGGTGTGGCGATCACCGAAATGCCCTTCGGCTGGGAACCGCGGGCGCGGGACTTTCCGCGACGCAACCGGTTGATCGCCGGCGTGGCACTCGGCCTGACCGTTATCGAGGCCGCAAGCCGCTCCGGTTCGCTGATCACCGCCCGGCTCGCCGCCGAATTCGGGCGGCTGGTATTTGCCGTTCCCGGCTCGCCGCTCGATCCACGCTGCGAAGGCACCAACGGTCTTTTAAAGAACGGCGCCATCGTCACCACCTCGGCCGAGGATATCCTGGAGGCGCTGGCGCCGATGTCGGACATCGACCTGTTCTCGCCGCCGACCGTCAGCGAACCCTATGGCGACGATGACGACCGGCCGATCGCGCCGCCACCCGATGACAGCGACCGCTCGCGCCTCGTCAACGCGCTGAGCCCGACGCCCGTGGAGATAGATGACGTCATCCGCCATACCGCGCTGCCGGCATCGGCGGTCTACCTCATCCTGCTGGAACAGGATCTGGCGGGGCGCCTGCAGCGGCATGCCGGCGGCATGGTCTCGCTGATCGACGCAGGTTGAATGCGGGCTTGCCGGTCAGCCACCACCGAGGACGATCGAGCGCGGCCGGCGGCCGGACAGAACGTCGCCCGCCTCTTCATAGGCCATCTCGATCAGATAGCAGAGCATGTCGGCGCCCTGCTCGTCGGCGACACGGCGCAATTCGCCGAGCATCTGGCGAATGTAGACGATCCCATCCGCCTCGTGATCGACCGGCTTCGCACTTCCTGGGAGCTTTGCGGTCTTGCGCGTTTCCTGCATGGCAAGAGAGCCTTCTCGGGTCCGTGTCTTTCTGCTTGCATCACCATAAATTGTTTATCTAAAATTGCAAGAAGAACGTATTCTTCCATAGGTTGTATTTCCGTGTATTCGGCGGAATTTGAAGGTTTGCTCTTGACCGAAACGAAATCCCTGTCCATTTCGAGAGGCCGAAATGCGGGAAAATACGCGAAATTCAGCCTGCCAAGCCGGCGGGCATCCTTCAAATGCCGAGGGGCATCCTTCAAAAGAAGGTGTGGGACTGCGTGTGGAGACGATCCGGCACGATTGACATGTCGCATCCGAATGCGGTCGTTTTCACCAGACATGCCGGAACGAGAACGGATACCAGAGTAGTATGATGAATGTTGTAGTGGTGGAGTCGCCTGCCAAGGCCAAAACGATCAACAAGTATCTCGGGCCGGGCTACAAGGTGCTCGCCTCGTTCGGACATGTGCGCGACCTTCCCGCCAAGGACGGCTCGGTGCTGCCGGACCAGGACTTCGAGATGCTGTGGGAGGTCGACAAGGATTCCGCAAAGCGCGTCAAGGACATCGCCGATGCGATGAAGTCCTCCGACGGCCTGTTTCTGGCGACCGACCCGGATCGCGAAGGTGAAGCGATTTCCTGGCATGTGCTGGACCTGCTCAACAAGCGCAAGGTGATCGGCAAGAAGCCGGTCAAGCGCGTCGTCTTCAACGCGATCACCAAGAAGGCGGTGCTCGACGCGATGGAGAACCCGCGCGATATCGACGTCGCACTGGTCGACGCCTATCTCGCCCGCCGCGCTCTCGACTATCTCGTCGGCTTCAACCTGTCGCCGGTGCTCTGGCGCAAGCTGCCGGGCGCCCGCTCGGCCGGCCGGGTGCAGTCGGTGGCGCTGCGCCTCGTCTGCGACCGCGAATCGGAGATCGAGCGCTTCGTCGCCGAAGAATACTGGAACATCTCGGCAGACCTGAAGACGCCGCGCGGCGACGAATTCCAGGCCCGTCTGGTGTCGGCCGACGGCAAGCGGCTCAACCGCAATTCCGTCACCAACGGCGAGCAGGCCGGATCGCTGAAGGCGCTCCTCGAAGGCGCCAGCTTCTCCGCCGACACGGTCGAGGCGAAGCCGGTCCGGCGCAATCCGTCGCCGCCGTTTACCACCTCGACGCTGCAGCAGGCCGCCTCCTCCAAGCTCGGCTTTTCCGCCTCGCGCACCATGCAGGTGGCGCAGAAGCTTTATGAAGGCATCGACATCGGCGGCGAGACCGTCGGCCTGATCACCTATATGCGTACCGACGGCGTGCAGATGGCGCCGGAAGCCATCGACGCCTCCCGCCGCGCGATCGCCGATCAGTTCGGCGAACGCTACCTGCCGGAAAAGGCGCGCTTCTATTCGACCAAGGCGAAGAACGCCCAGGAGGCGCACGAAGCCATTCGTCCGACCGACTTCAACCGCTCGCCCGACAAGGTCCGCCGCCACCTCGACGGCGACCAGCTGAAGCTCTACGACCTGATCTGGAAGCGCGGCATCGCCAGCCAGATGGCGTCCGCCGAAATCGAGCGCACCACGGTGGAAATCTCCGCCAAGGGCGCCGACGGCCGCGTCGCCGGCCTGCGCGCCACGGGCTCGGTCATCCGCTTCGACGGCTTCATCGCCGCCTATACCGACCAGAAGGAAGACGGCGAGCAGTCGGATGACGGCGACGAGGATGGCCGCCTGCCGGAGATCAATGCCGGCGAAAAGCTCGCCAAGGAAAAGATCAATTCCAGCCAGCATTTCACCGAGCCGCCGCCGCGCTACTCGGAAGCCTCGCTGATCAAGAAGATGGAAGAGCTCGGCATCGGCCGCCCGTCGACCTACGCCGCGACGCTCGCCACGCTGCGCGACCGCGACTATGTGACGATCGACAAGCGCAAGCTGATCCCGCAGGCCAAGGGCCGGCTGGTGACGGCGTTCCTGGAGAATTTCTTCAAGCGCTATGTCGAGTACGACTTCACCGCCGATCTCGAGGAAAAGCTCGACCAGGTGTCTGCCGGCGACCTCAACTGGAAGGACGTGCTACGCAATTTCTGGAACGACTTCTTCGCCCAGATCGAAGACACCAAGGAACTGCGCGTCACCGACGTTCTCGACGCGCTCAACGAAGCACTGGCGCCGCTCGTCTTCCCGAAGCGCGAGGACGGCAGCGATCCGCGCGTCTGCCAGGTCTGCGGTACCGGCCAGCTGTCACTGAAGCTCGGCAAGTACGGCGCCTTCGTCGGCTGCTCGAACTATCCGGACTGCAACTACACCCGTCAGCTTTCGACCGAGGGCGGTGCGGATGCGGAAGCGGCCGGCAACGAACCGAAGGCGCTCGGCAAGGATCCGCTGACCGACGAAGAAATCACGCTGCGCTCCGGCCGCTTCGGCCCTTACGTCCAGAGAGGCGACGGCAAGGAAGCCAAGCGCTCCTCGCTGCCCAAGGGCTGGAAGGTCGAGGATATCGACCATGAAAAGGCTCTGGCGCTTCTCAACCTGCCGCGCGACATCGGCAAGCATCCCGAATCCGGCAAGATGATTTCCGCCGGCCTCGGCCGCTACGGACCGTTCGTGCTGCATGATGGCACCTATGCGAACCTCGAAAGCATCGAGGACGTCTTCACCATCGGCCTCAACCGCGCCGTCACCGTCATTGCCGAAAAGCAGGCCAATGCCGGACAGCGCGGCGGGCGGACAGCAGCGGCGGCTCTGAAAGCGCTCGGCGACCATCCGGACGGCGGCGCGATCACGGTGCGTGACGGACGCTACGGCCCCTATGTCAACTGGGGCAAGGTCAACGCGACGCTGCCCAAGGGCAAGGATCCGCAGTCGGTGACCGTCGAGGAAGCCCTGGTGCTGATCGCCGAAAAGGCTGGCAAGGGCGGCGGCGGCAAGAAGGCCCCGGCCAAGAAGCCGGCAGCCGCAAAGAAGACGACCGCTGCGGCGAAAAAGAAGCCGGCAGCCAAGAAACCGGCCGCAAAGGCCAAGAAGAGCTGATCCCGTGAGCAAGAAACCCCGCGCCGACATGCCGAAATCGAACAAGCCGGGGCGCGATCGGACTGCGGCGAGCGGCAAGGAAGACACGATCATTCACGGCGCGGTGCCGCCGCGTGATGTGCTGCTGCGCTTCATCGCCGATTATCCGGACCGGGCTTCGAAGCGGGAAATCGCCAAGGCATTCGGGTTGAAGGGCGAGGCCCGCGTCGAGCTCAAGGACCTGTTGCGGGACCTTGAGGACGAAGGCCTGCTTGAGAAGAAGCGCAAGTCGCTGATGCGGCCGGGCGCCCTTCCCCCGGTCACCGTGCTCGACATCACCACCCGCGACAAGGACGGCGAACTGATCGGCCGCCCGGCGGAGTGGCCTGAGGATGCCGGCGTCGCGCCGGCTGTCTTGATCAAGCAGTCTTCCAATGGTCGCAACAAGGCGCCGGCGGCCGGCCTCAACGACCGCATCCTCGCCAAGATCTTTCCGGCCAAGGATCGCGGCGGCCCGGCCTATACGGCGCGCGTCATCAAGGTCATCGACAAGCGCAAGACGGCAGCCCTCGGGGTGTTTCGCGAAACGCCCGGCGGCGGCGGACGCGTCGACCCCGTCGATCGGCGCGACAACGAGCTGATCATCGACCCGGATTCGGTCGAGAACGCCAAGGACGGCGACCTCGTCGAGGTGGATGTCGTGCGCTCCGCCCGCTATGGCCTGCCGCGCGGCAAGATCATGTCCGTGCTCGGCTCGGTCGCATCCGAAAAGGCGATCTCGATGATCGCCATCCATGCCCACGGCATTCCCTATATCTTCCCGCAGGCGGCTCTTGCCGAAGCCGACAGCGCCAGGCCGGCGACGATGGAAAAGCGCGAGGACTGGCGCGACGTGCCGCTGATCACCATCGATCCGGCGGACGCCAAGGACCATGACGATGCGGTCTATGCCGAAGACGATCCCTCGCCGGACAATCCGGGCGGCGTGATCGTCACGGTCGCGATCGCCGACGTCTCCTGGTATGTCCGCCCTGGCTCGGCGCTGGACCGCGAGGCCTTGAAGCGTGGCAATTCGGTCTACTTCCCCGACCGTGTCGTGCCGATGCTGCCGGAGCGGATTTCCAACGATCTCTGCTCGCTGCGCGAAGGCGAGGACCGGCCGGCGCTTGCCGTACGCATGACCTTCTCCAAGGATGGCCGCAAGGTCAGCCATACTTTCCATCGGATCATGATGAAGAGCGCCGCCAAGCTTGCCTACCAACAGGCACAGGCGGCCATAGACGGCAATCCGGACGACAAGGCCGGACCGCTGCTCGAACCGATCCTGAAGCCGCTGTGGCACGCCTACGAGGTCATGAAGCGCGGACGCGACCGCCGCCAGCCGCTCGACCTCGACCTGCCGGAGCGCAAGATCCTCCTGAAGGAGGACGGTACGGTCGACCGCGTCTTCGTGCCGCCCCGCCTCGACGCCCACAAGCTGATCGAGGAAATGATGATCCAGGCCAACGTCGCCGCGGCCGAAACGCTGGAGAAGAAGCGCCAGGCGCTGATCTACCGCGTCCACGACGCACCTTCGCTCGCCAAGCAGGAGACGCTGCGCGAATTCCTCGGCACGCTCGGCATCTCGCTTGCCAAGGGCGGGCACATGCGGGCGAACTCGTTCAACGGCATCCTGGCGCAGGCCAGCGGCAAGGCGTTCGAGACGATGGTCAGCGAAATGGTGCTGCGCTCGCAGAGCCAGGCGATCTACAGTCCCGAAAACATCGGCCATTTCGGCCTCAACCTGATGAAATACGCGCACTTCACCTCGCCGATCCGCCGCTATGCGGACCTGATCGTGCACCGCGCGCTGGTCGGTTCCCTCGGCTTCGGCCAGGGCGGGATCACCCCGGAAGAGGAAGGCCAGCTCGACGACATCGCCGCGGAAATCTCGACCTTCGAGCGCCGCGCCATGGCGGCCGAGCGCGATACGGTCGACAGGCTGATCGCCCACCACCTTTCCGGCCGTGTCGGCGAGGAGTTCAAGGGACGGGTGCGTGGGGTGACGAAGGCCGGACTTTTTGTCGCGCTTCCGGAGTTTGGTGCCGATGGTTTCGTCCCCATATCTACGCTGGGGATGGATTACTTCATCTACGACGAGGCGCATCAGGCGCTGACCGGCGAGAAGAGCGGGCTTGGATACAGGCTCGGCGACGAGGTCGAGGTGAAGCTGGTCCACGCACAGCCGCTCGCGGGCTCGCTGCAATTCCAAATACTCAGCGAAGGGCGCAAGATGCCGACGGCGACGCGCTCCTTCCACAAGACAACCCGTCGCCGGTCCGGCGGCCCCGGCAAGCGGCCGGGCACCCGCCCGCCACGCGGCAGACGATAGGAGTGACGACAATGACCACGGACAGCGGAGCACAGTCGATGGAATTCGGTGGCGTGGACAAGGCGGAGCGGCCGCTCGGGCAGTCGATCATGCGCGGTTTGCTGAACCGCTGCCCGGCCTGCGGCAGCGGCCGGCTGTTTAAAGCCTTTCTGAAGCCCGTCGACAACTGCGCGGCCTGCGGCGAGGACATCTCCCACCAGCGTGCCGACGACCTGCCGCCCTATCTCGTCATCCTCGTCCTCGGCCACGTCATGGTCGGCGGTTTCATGATGACCGACCTCGTCTTCCAGGTCTCCATGTGGGTGCATCTCGCCATCTGGGTGCCGCTGACGATCATCATCGCGCTGCTCATCATCCAGCCCATCAAGGGCGGCGTCATCGGCCTGCAATGGGCACTCAGGATGCACGGTTTCGGCGGCGAGGCCGACGAGCCGCGGGACATCTGACGAACCTCCCGGAATGTTCGGCAACACTATAACAGCTTGACTTTCGCGCCATTTCTTGGCTGTACATCCCTGACATCGCGGGATGGAAGACCAGACGGGTCGATTGTATCGGACCCATCTGCATCTTTAAGGGGGACATGACCTATGCTGCCGGACCATCGAACGCTTGCCGACCCCGTGCATCGGCGCCTTGCCGCCGGCGACAAACAGGCTGGATGAGGACACCCCGATGACCGAGCAGACCGCGGGGACAGGGTTCCCCGACAAGATACGCTGGCCATCGCTCATTGCCGCAGTTGCGTCGATCACCTCGGTCGGCATTGCCATCGGCCTCGGCCTGCCGCTCTTGAGCATCATCCTGGAAAAGCGCGGCATCCCCTCGACACTGATCGGGCTCAACACGGCCATGGCCGGCCTCGCCTCCATGGCTGCCGCCCCGATCACCACGAAGCTCGCCCACGACTTCGGTGTCGCGCGCATCATGCTGTTTGCCGTCGCGGTCGCCACGATCTCCGGGTTCGGCTTTTACTACGTCGAGAATTTCTGGCTGTGGTTTCCTCTACGGTTCTTCTTCCACGGCGCGATCACGACGCTCTTCATCCTCTCCGAGTTCTGGATCAACGCCGCCTCGCCGCCCACAAAGCGCGGGCTGGTGCTCGGCATATACGCAACGCTGCTGGCACTCGGCTTCGCGATCGGCCCCCTGCTATACTCGCTGCTCGGCAGCGAAGGCATCCTGCCCTTCCTGGTGGCGGGCGGCGCCATCCTGCTGTCGGCGGTGCCGATCTTCATCGCCCGCGCCGAAAGCCCGCGACTCGACGAAAAGCCGGAAATGCATTTCTTCCGCTACATCTTCCTCGTGCCGACGGCCACGGCTGCCGTCTTCGTGTTCGGCGCGGTGGAGGCCGGCGGATTGTCGCTCTTCCCGATCTACGCGACGCGTGCCGGCTTCAGCGAAGCACAAGGGGCGCTGCTGCTGACGATCATGGGAATCGGCAACGTGGTCTTCCAGATCCCGATCGGGCTGCTGTCCGACAAGATTCGCGACAAGCGCAGCTTGCTCTCACTGCTGGCGCTGATCGGCCTCATCGGCGCCATGGCGTTGCCGCTGCTGACCCACAACTGGATTGTGATGGCCGCGGTGCTGCTGTTCTGGGGCGGCAGCGTGTCCGGCCTCTACATGGTGGGACTCAGTCACATGGGCGCGCGACTGCGCGGATCGGACCTGGCGGCGGCGAATGCGGCCTTCATCTTCTGCTACGCGGTCGGTACAGTGGCCGGCCCACAGGTTATCGGCGCATCGATGGATATCGGCGGAAATAGCGGTTTTGCCTGGGCAATCGCGGGATTCTTCGCACTATACGTGGTGCTATCCCTGCTCCGTTTGCTTTTTAGACCAAAACGGACTTGACTTTTCGGCGTCGATTTGTAGTTTCGCGCCAGAATTCGCCGTGGACCCGTACCGGCTGTCCACGGCTTCATTTTTATATAAGGCAGGACTACCATGGCGAAAGCTACCACCATCAAGATCAAGTTGCTGTCGACCGCTGACACGGGCTTTTTCTACGTCACCAAGAAGAACAGCCGTACGTTTACGGACAAGATGACGAAGACCAAGTACGATCCGATCGCCAAGAAGCACGTCGAGTTCAAGGAAACCAAGATCAAGTAATCTGCTTGATCGGTTTTCACCGGGAAAGCGCCACCCTTCAGGCTGGCGCTTTTTTTGTTGCCCGCGGCAAACCCGGCACCGGTTGCTCAATCCTGTACAAGTCCGCAATTGAAAAGACCGCCACCCTTGCGGGCAGCGGTCTTCAATAAGAGGGTCAGCTGGCAATGCGCGGCACGAGGAACCGCTTGTGCATCACCAGCTGACCAGCCCCACGACCCAGGAGATGCGGCGGACCTGAGCATCATGGGGTAACCATCGGCCCTTTGGGGCCCGTGTATATGAGCAACACAATACTAAAATTATTTGATAGATCAATACTCTGAGTATTTTTCAAGTTTCGCGCAAGGCATACGCCAAGCAATCGAAGAATCACTAGTGCATAACCTGTGCACGGCAATTTCCGAGTTTGAAATACGTTTCGGAAGACAAAAACTGATCTTCGATTGAATTGAAACAATAAATCCGAAATTCATGGGCGCGAATGCACATTAAAATCTTCTAAAATTGGAAAATATTCGCACTGAGAGACTCAAGTGGTGAAAATAGACTGAGAAATAGGCATTGATATCCTGAATCCTCCAGCCTTTTTAGAACTATACTAAGCTAGCGCATGCTCCATGCGGCCCGGAAAAATATGCAGATATCCACAGTCTGTGACTGTTTTTTCGGCATCTGCCTTCAGGAATTGCCTGGAACGGCCTTTAGAATCGCCCCGGGCCGATCGTCCGATACGGAATCGCTGCCGAATCCGGACCTGCCAGATGGCGGGAAGACCACCCTCTATTATACTTTGATTGAATGGCTACCGGCCGTCAGGCAGCTTCGACCACACGGTTGCGACCGCTGTTCTTCGCCGTGTACAGCGCCTGGTCGGCGAGCTTGAGGAGCTCTTCCGGACCGGACAGGGCCGGCGTCGTGGTCGAGATGCCGACGGATGCCGTGACGCTGACCTCCTCGTCGCGGCTCCTGATCGTGAAGGGCTTGCTTTCGACCGCAACGCGCAGCCGCTCTGCGACCAGGGCGGCGACCTCGCGCGGTGTATCCGGCATGACGATGACGAACTCCTCGCCACCGTAACGGCAGGCGAGATCGGCGCCACGTACGGCCGAGCGGATGCGCGAGGCGAACTCCTTCAGCACTTCATCGCCGGCATCGTGGCCATAGGTGTCGTTGACCAGCTTGAAGCGGTCGATGTCGGTGATGCAGAGCGACATCGGGCGACCGCGCACGAGCGCGCGGTTGAACAGCACCTTGAGGTGATTGTCGAGATAGCGGCGGTTGCTGAGGCCGGTGAGACCGTCCGTCACCGCCAGTTCGATGCTCTGCGTTACGTTGGCGCGCAGGCGGTCGTTATAGCGCTTGCGGCGGATCTGGGTCAGGCTGCGGGCAACCAGTTCATTGGGATCGACCGGACGGACGATGTAGTCGTTGACGCCGAGTTCCAGCGCCCGGATGATCATCTGCTCGTCGCCCTGCTCCGTGATGATCAGAAGCGGGATCATGCGGGTGCGTTCGAGCGAGCGAAGCTGCGAGCACAGGCGAAGCGGGTCATAGTCGTCGAAGTTGGAATTGACGATGATCAGGTCGAACGTGTTCTCTGCCGCCTCGAACAGTGCCGCCTGCGGATCGGACATGGAATGGACTTCGGCGATCGGCTGCAGATTGCGCACCAATCGTTCCTGCGAGCTGCCACGGCCGTCGACGACCATGATGCGACCCTTGTCCTCCAGCTGACCGTCGCCGGCCCGCAGCACGTCCGCGATGCCCACATGCTGGGCGGTCTCGGCGCGAGCGCGCAGCTCGTCGGTCAGCGTCTTCAGGCGAACGAGGCTTTTGACGCGGGAGATCAGCTGCAGGTCGTTGACGGGCTTGGTCAGGAAGTCGTCGGCCCCGGCCTTCAGGCCGCGCACGCGATCTTCCGGCTGATCCAGCGCCGTGACCATGACGACGGGAATATGCGCAGTCCTGGGATTTGCCTTCAGCCGTTCGCAGACCTCGAAGCCGTTGATGCCGGGCATCATGACGTCCAGAAGGATCACGTCGACATGGGTCCGGTCGCAGATCTCGAGCGCCGTCATCCCGTCTTCGGCAGTCAGAACCTCGAAATATTCCGCGACCAGCCGCGCTTCGAGCAGCTTCACGTTCGCCGGAATATCGTCAACCACCAGAATTCGTGCCGTCATCTTCGCTTTCCAACCCCTATTGTCACGTGACCGTCAAGCGTCGCCGAGATAGGTCTTGATCGTTTCGAGAAATCTCGGAACGGAAATTGGTTTTGAGATATATGCTTCACAGCCACCCTGACGGATGCGCTCCTCATCGCCCTTCATGGCGAAGGCGGTGACCGCAATCACCGGAATCACATGCAGCTCGTCATCCTCCTTCAGCCACTTCGTGACTTCAAGCCCCGAAACTTCCGGAAGCTGGATGTCCATGAGAATGAGGTCCGGCCGGTGTTCACGAGCAAGATCAAGGGCTTCCATGCCATTGCGTGTCTGAATCGTCTGGTAGCCGGAAGCTTCAATCAGATCCTTGAAGAGCTTCATATTGAGCTCGTTGTCTTCTACGATCATTACCTTCTTCGGCATTCCAAGCTTCCTTTGCCCCTGTCGGGAGGTACCGCGAACAATTTGCAGCTCACCGCGCTGTTTTCCGGCTCCTGAATTTGCAATGGTAGTTTGATTTGGTTGAGAAATAGGTAACTTGGAAATAGAAATGAAGAATGATCCCAATGTCTCCGCCGACCCGCAGGAAACCGCTATCGCCGTACTATCCTGGCTGGCGGCCCAACCCGATATGCTTGGGCGCTTCCTTGCACTGTCCGGGATGAAGGCCGACCAGCTGCGCGAGGCAGCCGCCAAGCCCGGTTTCTTCGCCGCCCTGATCGAATTCCTGATGAACCATGAGCCGAGCCTGATGGCCTTCTGCAGCGAGACCGGCACGCGGCCGGAGACAGTCGTCGCGGCTGCCCGGGCCTTCGGCAACGACACCGGCGCACGTGGCGATTTCCAGCCGTGACGCTGACCGCAGACCCGAGCGACATCCGGCTCACCGACCGGCCGCTGATCGTCAGCGACATCGACGATGTCGTGCTGCAGTTCATCGATCCGTTCAATCTCTATCTCGAAAGCCTCGGCCATCGACACCTCCCCCGTTCCTTCCGCCTGCATGGCAATATCGTCTCCATCGATGACGGCAGCGTTGTCGACGACAGCCGCGTCACGGCGCTCATTCGCGATTTCTACAGGCTGCAAAGTGACTGGCAGCGTCCGTTCGACACGGCCTGCGAGACGCTGTATTCTCTCTCGAAGACGGCCGACATCGTCTTCCTGACGGCGATGCCGCCGGTCTATGCCGAGACGCGGCGCGCGCTGCTCGACCGGTTCGGCCTCCGCTTTCCAATGATCGCCACAGAAGCCGCCAAGGGACCGGTCGTCGAGCGGCTGCATGCCGGGCGCGACCAGCCCGTCGTCTTTCTCGACGACATGGCGCGCAATCTCGCCTCCGTCGCCGAGCATGTGCCCGAATGCCTGCTCATTCATCTGAAACCTCCGGCGGCGGTGTTCGCTTTCGCGCCGCCCGCAGGCGACGGCGTGGTCCCGGCGCAAGACTGGAGCGCGGCCGAGACGATCATCCGTTCCCATTTCCAGTCGATGCAGGGCCGTGCGGCGCCGAAGACAGGCTGAGCCGCATCAGCGGCCTGCCCTCCTTGCGGCGCGCGACTTCCGCAAAACCGGCAGCATCGAATATCCTTTTGGAGCCGACATAGAGACCGACGGATTTCGATTGCTTGGTGCGCTCGATCGGGCAAGCCTCCAGATGTCGCGCACCGTTCTCTCTCGCGAAGGCGATCGCCTCCTCAAGCATCCAGTGGCTGAGCCCATGGCCGCGCTGGCGCGAGGCCATGAAGAAACAACTGACAGCCCATATGCCGGGGTCGACGGCATCGCTCTCCTGCAACGGCCTCGAAACGGTGCGTGGGCTGTTCCATTGCGGCAGCTCCAGGCGCGGCCCGACCTGCACCCAGGCAACCGGTTCGCCATCGAGATAACCGAGGACACCTGGCGGCGGACCGGCCTCGACCCGCGTCCGCATGAAGTCCTTCTTGGCGTCGGCATCGTATGACTTGCGCTGCGAAGACGGGATGCGGAAATAGGTGCACCAGCATCCATAACACGCGCCCTGCGGACCGAAGAGGCGCTCGAAGTCCGGCCACCGCTCCGCCGTCAGCGGATGCGCTACCCTCGTTTTGCCGGTCATTCGCATCCCTCTTCCACCTTGAAAGCAGCCCTTGAGACTCGCGAGCTTACGGCGTAACTTAAGGATGTTCAACATTTGTTCTTTTCGGATGATGCAGGCGCAAGAGTATCCAGGTTTCTGCCGCGACTGTCTGACCGGCCTTCCCGCCGGACGGAAGCGCTGTCATGCCTGCGGCAGCCCGCGGCTCGTCTATCATCCGGAGATCAACCGGCTGTCGCTCGCGCATATCGATTGCGACGCCTTCTACGCGTCGGTGGAAAAGCGGGACAATCCGGAGCTCGCCGACAAACCGGTGATCATCGGCGGAGGCAAGCGCGGCGTGGTCTCGACCGCCTGCTACATCGCCCGTATCCATGGCGTGCGTTCCGCAATGCCGATGTTCAAGGCGCTGGAAGCCTGCCCCAATGCCGTCGTCATCCGGCCGGACATGGAAAAATACAGCCGCGTCGGCAAGGAGATCCGGCAGATGATGCTGGACCTGACGCCGCTGGTGCAACCGATCTCCATCGACGAGGCCTTTCTCGACCTGGCCGGCACCGAACGGCTGCACCATGATCCGGCGGCGCGCACGCTGGCGAAGTTCGCCAAGCGGGTGGAGAGCGAGATCGGCATCACGGTGTCCGTCGGCCTCTCCTACTGCAAGTTCCTCGCCAAGGTCGCCTCCGACCTGCAGAAGCCGCGCGGCTTCTCCGTCGTCGGACAGGCGGAGGCAGTGGAGTTCCTCGCCCCGCGTCCGGTGACCACCATCTGGGGCGTCGGCAAGGCCTTTGCGGCGACGCTGGAAAAGGACGGCATCCGCACGGTGGGCCAGTTGCAGCAGATGGAGGAAAACGACCTGATGCGCCGCTACGGTGTCATAGGGCAGCGGCTCTATCGCCTGTCGCGCGGCATCGACGACCGCAAGGTGCACCTCAACGAAGGCGCCAAAAGTGTCTCGTCCGAGACGACCTTCTTCGAGGATGTCTCCTCCTTCGACGAACTGGTGCCGATCCTGCGTCGGCTATCGGAAAGCGTTGCCTGGCGGCTGAAGACCGGCGAGATCGCCGGGCGGACGGTGGTGCTCAAGCTGAAGACGGCCGATTTCAAGCTGCGCACCCGCAACCGACAGCTGGAAGACCCGACCCAGCTTGCCGACCGGATATTCCGCACCGGGCTCAGCCTGCTCGAAAAGGAGACCGACGGCACGCGCTTTCGCCTGATCGGCATCGGCGTCAGCGACCTTTCCGATGCCGAGCGGGCCGATCCGCCGGACCTTATCGATGCGCAATCGACCCGCCGCGCGGCGGCGGAAGCGGCAATGGACAAGATCCGCGCGAAATTCGGCAAGGCGACCGTGGAAACCGGCTACACGTTCGGTACCGGGAAGAGCCCCGGCGGCGGGCGCACCAAGTAGCGCAATCCTTTACTTAAAATTTACCTCAATTGCGGGATTTGCCGCTTCACCCGGCTCAAATGCCTCTGCTCGGCCGCTTCGGTTGAACTTTCTTAAACCACCACTCCTACGCTTGAACCGATCCCGAATAGAGGTTCCTGTTCATGCGTCTGTCTCTTGCGGTCGTCGCCGGCTTCCTTGCCGCCGCCACATGCCTTTCCTCCCCGGCTCTGGCAGCCGAAAATGCCGTGCTGCAGATCATCGTCTCGAAGCAGACGCAAAGCCTGACCGTCTACGAGAACGGCAAGGCGGTCGCCACCTCGAATGTCTCCACCGGCAAGGCCGGCCACACGACGCCGGCGGGCATCTTCTCGATCCTTGAGAAACGGAAGTTCCACCGGTCCAATCTCTATGACGACGCGCCGATGCCCTTCATGCAGCGCATCACCTGGTCGGGCGTCGCCCTGCACGAATCGAACCATGTGCCGCGCTACCCGGCCTCGCATGGCTGCGTGCGCATGCCGCGCGCCTTCGCCAAGGAGCTCTTCGGCATGACCGCCCGCGGGACGCATGTCATCATCTCGGAAGCGCCGGTCGCGCCCGCGCCGATCAGCCATCCCGTGCTCTTCAATCTCGACCGCCCCGTCCAGATGCTGTCCGACGCGACCTTGCGGCCGACCGTCCCTCTGGACGGCAAGGCACCGGTGGAGATCGCGATGAACGGGCCGGTCACCGGCGCGTTGCCGAAGCCGGAATTCACGGCTTCTCCCCTGCCCGACGTGGCACCGCTGAGGATCCTCATCACCTGGCGCAGCAAGGCCGACGACACGCGCGATGCGCAGGCGCTTCTCGCCGAACTCGGCTACGACATCGGTCCGGCCGACGGCCAGATCGGACGCAAGACCGTGGACGCCGTCAACCAGTTCAAGACCGCCCACCAGATCGGGCCGCAGCCGGAACTGCTGTCCGACGCCGTGCTGCAGGCGCTTTATGACGCTGCCGGTCGGAAAGTGCCCCCGCGCGGGCAGCTCGTCGCACGGCAGAACTTTACCGAGGTCTTTTCCGCTCCCATCGCGATCCGCGACCCGCAAACGGCACTCGGTACGCATTTCCTTGAAGTGATCGGTGTCGATGCCGCCAATGGCGCCGCGGAGTGGAACGCGCTGACGCTGCCCAATCATCTGCCCGCAAAAACGATGGAACGGCTCGGCCTCACCAAGGAAGCCGATGCATCGGCGCCGGACGCCGCCAAGCGCGTGCTCGACCGCCTGACCATTCCCAACGACATCCGCCAGAAGATCGCGGCGATGGTTGTCCCCGGCCTGTCGCTGACCATCGCCGACACCGGCTATGAAATGAACACCGGTCCGGGCACGGATTTCGTGACCACGGTGCGCCAGCCGCCCGCAACGAAGGGCGGCTGATCGGCATCGGCCGAATGCGACGCGGGACCGGCGACAACCCCAAGCTGTTGCAAAAAGGTCCCCCGACGCCAATTCCGTAAGCTTGCCTTAAAATGCGGCTTTGAATGCGGCATGGTCGTATTATGATCATCCACGGACTCGCCCGGCCATCCAGACGACCGGGCCGGAGTGGCCTGGATCGCATTCCCTCCTCATTCCGCCGTCTTCTCGCTTCCTTGACTTCGCATTTTAAGAAGAACTGCCGTCATGCCCTCCGTATTTGGCCGTCAGCCGGTACTGATCCTGCTAGCCATGCTGATCAGCTCGCTGTGCAACTCCGCGATCATTCCCTTCATGGGATATTTCATCGTGGAGGACCTGCACATGGCGCCGTGGGCGATCAGCGTTTACGCGATCACCGCGAGCCTGCTCACCATGGCCTGCACGCGCTATTTCGGCGAGCGGATCGACCGCAGCGTCCGGATCTTCCCGATGATGGTGATTTCGGCGGGCGGGATCGTTCTCTCCAGCGCCGTGCTCTCGCTCCACCAGTCCTATGCGATCCTCCTGCTGATCTCGGCGCCGGGCATCGCGTTTTCGAGCGCCGGCGTCTCGTCGATGTTCATCTTCGGGCGGCTCTATGCCGAGCGCGAGGGCCTGCCGCTCGCCCGATACAACGCGCTGATGCGGACCATGACCTCGACCGGCTGGATGTTCGGCCCCGCCTGCTCCTACCTGATCGCCGACCGCTTCGGCAGCGTCGCGGTCTTCCATTTCGTCTTCATCCTGGCGCTTGCCGGCTGGATCACCAGCTTCCTCGCGCTGCCGCGCGATTTCATCACCTCCGCGGTCGGTCGACCGCTGATCGGCGGCTGGCGCGCCTGGTTCGACAACAAGGCACTCTGGGCGGCGGCGATCTTCTGTTTCCTGTTCTCGCTGTCGTCGACGCTGTGCAGCGCCACGCTGCCGCTCTACCTCACCCAGGAACTCGGCCTGCCGGCCTATACGCCCGGCCTGTCCTTCACGCTGAAATGTGCAGCCGAAATCATCGCCATCATGGGATCGCCGGCGCTGACCAACGCGATCGGCCGGCGCAATGCGCTGTTTCTCTCCAGCGCCGGCGGCTTTGCGGCGTTCTTTCTCTACGACATCACTGCTTCCGTCGAAATGATGATGGTGGCGGCCTTCGTCGAGGGGCTCTATTTCGGCATCTTCGCCGGCGTGGCGATCATGTTCGCCCAGGGGTTTGCGCGCGGACGGCTGGGCCGGGCGACGTCGCTCTACATGAACAGCCTGTTCCTGGGGTCAATGACGGCGACGACCGGCATGGGCCTGATCGCCAGCCTGTTCGACTTCCGCAGCGTGCTTGCCGCAGCCGCCGTGGTGATGATGGGGGCGATCGCCGTTCTCTATCTGACGAGACGCCGGGATACGGAGGCGGAGACCTGATCGCCTCCGCCTTCACAATGTGATTCAAGGGCTTGAGAGCCTGATTCAGGAACGGTCGGCAAATCGCTGATTTCAGATTCAATTCCGGCGATCGCCGACCGGATCAGACCAGTTCCACATCGATGACGCCGGGCGCTGCCCGCAATGCCGCCGCGATATCCGGCGAGATGCGGTAGCGCTGGTTCAGCTCCACCTCCACCTCCCGCTTGCCGTCGTCCTTGATGACGACGAAGGAGACGAGGCCGTCGCCCTTGGCGTTCAGATGCGCCGCCACGGTCTTCAACGGGCCGCTGTCGCGCACGAAGACGCGCAGCGCCTTCTGCATCTGCACGGATTTCTCCTCCAGCGACTGTGCGGTCTGGATACGCAAACCGATGCCTTCGGGGCGCTCTTCGGCGGCAACCGTGATCACCAGCGACTTTCCCGATTCGAGCAAGTCGCGATACTGGTTCAGGCCTTCGGAAAAGAGCACCGCCTCATACTGGCCGGAGGCATCGGAGAAGGTGACGATGCCCATCTTGTTGCCGGTGCGGGTCTTGCGCTCCTGCCGCGAGATGACAGTGCCGGCGAGCCGGCCGAAAGTTGCGCCCTGCTTCACCGAGGCGGAGAAATCGGCAAAATTCTGCACCCGCATCTTGTCGAGCACCGGCTGGTAGGCATCGAGCGGGTGGGCGGTCAGGTAGAAGCCCAGAACCTGGAATTCCTTCATCAGCCGTTCGGAGGCGAGCCAGGGGTTGAAGGCCGGTAGCACGATCTTTTCCGGTCCGCCGCCGCCGCCAAGGCCGAACAGGCCGCCCTGCCCCGAGACCTTGTCCTCCTGCGCGCTCTGCGCATAGCCAATGATCCGGTCGAGGCCGGCGACGAGCGCCGCCCGGTCGTGGCCGAAGCAATCGAAAGCGCCGGCATAGATCAGGCTTTCGAGAACGCGGCGGTTGATCTGCTTCGGGTCGATCCGCAGGCAGAAATCCTCGAGGCTTTCAAACGGCTTGTCGCCGCGCACCGCGACGATGTGGTCGACGGCCGCTTCGCCGACGCCCTTGATGGCCGCGAGCGAATAGTAGATGCGGTTCTCGCCCGTCTCGAAATGCCGGAACGAGGTCTGCACCGACGGGGCGATCACCTCGATGCCGAGACGCTTGGCATCCTGGCGGAAGTCATTGACCTTGTCGGTGTTCGACATGTCGAGCGTCATCGACGCCGCCAGGAACTCGACCGGATAATGCGCCTTCAGATAGGCGGTGTGGTAGGAGACGATGGCGTAAGCGGCGGCGTGCGACTTGTTGAAACCGTAGTTGGCGAACTTCGCCAGCAGGTCGAAGATCATGTCGGACTGCGGCTTGGAGACACCGTTGGCGACCGCGCCGTCAACGAAGCGGGCGCGCTGCTTGTCCATCTCCTCCTTGATCTTCTTGCCCATGGCGCGGCGCAGAAGGTCGGCTTCGCCGAGCGAATAGCCCGACAGCACCTGGGCGATCTGCATCACCTGCTCCTGGTAGACGATAACGCCCTGGGTTTCCTTCAGCAGGTAGTCGATCTTCGGGTGGATGGAGGCGATCTCCTCCTCGCCGTGCTTGCGGGCGTTGTAGACCGGGATGTTTTCCATCGGGCCCGGGCGATAGAGCGCCACCAGCGCGATGATGTCCTCAATGCAGTCCGGCCGCATGCCGATCAGCGCCTTGCGCATGCCGGCGCTTTCCACCTGGAACACGCCGACCGTGTCACCCTTCGACAGCATCTCGTAGGTCGGCGGATCGTCGAGCGGAACGGATGGCAGGTCTACGGAAATCTTGCGCTTGGCGATGAAATCGACCGCCGTCTTCAAAACCGTCAGCGTCTTCAGGCCGAGGAAGTCGAACTTCACGAGGCCCGCCTGTTCGACCCACTTCATGTTGAACTGGGTGACCGGCATGTCGGAGCGCGGGTCCCGGTACATCGGCACGAGCTTCGACAGCGGCCGGTCGCCGATCACGATGCCGGCGGCATGCGTCGAGGCGTGGCGGTAGAGGCCCTCGATCTTCTGGGCGATTTCGAGAAGGCGGGCGACGACCGGCTCTTCGGCGGCGGCCTCCTGCAGCTTCGGTTCTTCCTCGATCGCCTTGTGCAGCGGTGTCGGATTGGCCGGATTGTTGGGGACCAGCTTGCAGATCTTGTCGACCTGGCCGTAGGACATTTCCAGGACGCGGCCGACGTCGCGCAGCGCCGCGCGGGCCTGCAGCGATCCGAAGGTGATGATCTGCCCCACCTGCTCGCGGCCATACTTGCGCTGCACGTAGCGGATCACCTCTTCGCGGCGCTCCTGGCAGAAGTCGATGTCGAAGTCGGGCATCGACACGCGCTCAGGATTGAGGAAGCGTTCGAAGAGCAGCGAGAAGCGCAGCGGATCGACGTCGGTGATCGTCAGCGCATAGGCGACGAGCGAGCCCGCGCCCGAACCACGGCCGGGGCCGACCGGGATGTCCTGCTGCTTGGCCCATTTGATGAAGTCGGAAACGATGAGGAAGTAGCCCGGGAACTTCATCCGCTCGATGATGCCGAGCTCGTATTCCAGCCGCTCGCGATAATCCTGCTCGGTGTAGCCCGGCGCAATGCCGAGCGCCGCGATCCGGCTATCGAGACCTTCGCGCGACTGGCGCTTCAGTTCCTCGGTTTCCGCCCGTTCCGCCTCTTCCGGATCGTCGGAGGCGCCGGTGAAGCGCGGCAGGATCGGCTTGCGGGTTTTCAGGATGAACGAGCAGCGCCTGGCGATCTCGACCGTATTGGCGAGCGCTTCCGGAATATCGGCAAAGAGCTGCATCATCTCCTTGCGGCTTTTCAGATAATGATCCGGGGTCAGGCGGAAGCGGCGGTCGTCGGACACGATGGCATTGTGTGCGACCGCCATCAGCGCATCATGCGCGTCGTAATCGTCCGGAGACGGAAAGAACGCCTCGTTGGTGGCGACCAGCGGAATGTCGTGGCGATAGGCGAGATCGATCATCCGCTTCTCGTGCCGCTTGTCGTAGCCGCGCTGGCGCTGCAGCTCGATATAGAGCCTGTCGCCGAACAGAGCCTTCAGCTTCAGGAGCCGGGCTTCGGCAACCGCCGCATGGCTGTCCTTCAACGGCATGTCGATCGGCCCGCCGCTGGCACCCGTCAGCGCAATCAGCCCGCCGGTGCCGAGTTCCTCAAGCCATGAGGCCATCATATGGACGGCATGATTGCTCTCGCCGTCGAGATAGGCGCGGCTGACGATGTCCACAAGCCGTTCATAGCCTTCGGCGTCGGCGGCGAGCAGCACGATCGACGGCAACTTCGCCAACGCCTGGTTGCCGCGCCGCTCGGTCTCCTGCCCGTCCTCCATGTCGATGGAGAGCTGGCAGCCGATGATCGGCTGCAACCCGTCGCCCGATGCCTTCTGGGCAAATTCGAGCGCCACGAAGAGATTGTTGGTATCGGTGATGGCGATCGCCGGCTGTTCGTCGGCAATGGCCTTGCCGAGGATCTTCTTCAGCGGCAGGGCGCCCTCCAGAAGCGAATAGGCGGAATGCACCCGCAAGTGCACAAACCCGGGTCCGACAGACTGCGTCAGACCATCCGATTTCGTTCCGCTTCCCGCTTCCGACATGTCACCTTCCAGACGATTCTTTCAATCGCCGGATTGTCTGCCGGTGAGCGCCCGATGTCCACAACCGCGCGCCCGGATGGTGTCAATTTCCAGAAGAGAATGCGGCCCCGATCAGACCGACATGACGATGGCGGCGAAGCCAGCCAGAAACACGGAAATCGATGCAAATGCTGCTACGTCTTTGATGAAGTATGACATTTCCCTCTCCTTTTCCTATCTGTTCTTTTTATGTTCTATTTTAGTTCTCGCGTCAACACCCTTTTGCCACTTTTTTGGATGTGCTTTTCTGAGGTCAACATTCCCCTGCCCGGAGCCCACCATGCGCCTGCCCACCACCGCCCTCTGTTTGCTCCTCGTTGCAGGGATCGCCGCCACGCCTGCGGCGGCGGCCGACCGGATCGTCGATGCGGTCGTCGGCGACTGGAACAAGGACGGGGCAAGCGACCTCGCCGTCCTGTTCGTGTCATCTACCGATGGGGCGGAGGAAAGTGTTACCGGCGAGATCGGCATCGGCATCTATCTGCGCAACGGCGAGGGCGACCTGCTGATGCCGGCGGCAATCGTGCCGGACAAGGTCTGGGGAAATGCGCCGGCGGGCGATGACGGCATCTACGGACAGGAGCCGTCGATCAAGGCGACGGCAGCCGGCTCCATCACGGTGACCACGCACAACGACGCCGTCGGCCGCGACCGCTGGCGGCAGGTGCTGACGCTCGCCTATCGCGACGGCTCCTTCGTCGTCGCCGGCTACACCTATGAATACTATGACACGCTGGATACCGAGCGGAACGGATCCTGCGACCTCAATCTTCTGTCCGGCAAGGGTGTGGCGGAAGGCAAGCCAGTGACGATGGAGGCGAAGCGCATAACGCTTCAGGACTGGCAGGACGAAACGGGCCTGAAGGCCTGCGGGCTCAACCCGTAAGTGTCAGGCTTCCCACAGGAAGAAAGCCCCCTGACGGGCCTCGCAAACTGATTCCGGATCAGCGCCTAACCGCATGAACCGGAAGCGCAAAACCGCCTCAAAGTTCCTTGATCTGCCCCGCCTCGATCGTCACGCAGCGGTCCATGCGGGCGGCGATGTCGTGGTTGTGGGTAGCGATCATGGCGGCAAGGCCGGACTGGCGGACCAGCGCCTCAAGAGCGTCGAAAACGTAATGGGCGGTCTCGGGGTCGAGGTTGCCGGTCGGCTCGTCGGCCAGAAGCACGATCGGGGCATTGGCAACCGCGCGGGCGATCGCGACGCGCTGCTGCTCGCCGCCGGAAAGCTCCGCCGGGCGATGCGAGCCGCGATGGCCGATGCGCATGTAGTCGAGAAGCTGGCTGGCGCGCTCGGCCGCCTCCTTCTTGTCGAGGCCGGCGATCAGCTGCGGCATCATGATGTTTTCAAGCGCCGAGAATTCGGGCAGCAGGTGGTGGAACTGGTAGACGAAGCCGATATCGCTGCGGCGCACGGCCGTCCGCCGGTCGTCCGACATGTGCGTGCAGGAGATGCCATTGATGGAAATGTCGCCCTCGTCCGGGTGCTCGAGCAGGCCGGCGATCTGCAGGAGCGTCGATTTGCCGGTGCCGGACGGCGCCACCAGCGCGACGGTTTCGCCGCGCTTCAGCGAGAAGTCGACGCCCTTCAGGATCGACAGGACGGCGTCGCCCTGCCCGTAGCTGCGGGAAATGCCCTCAAGGCGCAATGCGATGTCGTTGTTCATGGAGGAAAACGTATCCTTATTCGTAGCGCAGCGCCTGGACCGGATCGAGCCGGGATGCGCGCCAGGCCGGGAAGATCGTCGCCAGGAAGGAGAGCCCCAGCGCCATGACGACAACGGCGATCGTCTCGCCGGCATTCATGTCGGCCGGCAGCTTGCTCAGGAAATAGAGCTCCGGATCGAAGAGAACCGTGCCGGATACCCAGGAGAAGAACTGGCGGATCGACTCGATGTTGAGACAGACGACGACGCCGAGCACGACGCCGGCGAAGGTGCCGACCGTGCCGATCGCAGCACCCGTCATGAAAAAGATGCGCATCACCGCGCCGGATGTCGCGCCCATGGTGCGCAGGATGGCGATGTCGTGGCCCTTGTCCTTCACCAGCATGATGAGGCCGGAGATGATGTTGAGCGCCGCGACGATGACGATCAGCGTCAGGATCATGAACATCACGTTGCGCTCCACCTGCAGGGCGGAGAAGAAGGTCTGGTTGCGCTGGCGCCAGTCGGTGATGAACACCTGGCGGCCAGCGGCCTCCTCGATCTTCGGGCGCAGATCGCCGACATTGTCCGGATTGTCGACGAAGATCTCGATCGACTGCACCAGGCCCTCGGCGTTGAAGTAGAGCTGCGCTTCCTTCAGCGGCATGAAGATGATCGAGGAGTCATACTCCGACATGCCGATCTCGAAGATGCCGGTCACCTTGTAGGTCTTCACCCGCGGCGTGACCCCCATCGGCGTCACGTCGCCTTCCGGCGAGATCAGCGTGATGCTGTCGCCAACGAAGAGGCCCAGCTGCTGGGCAAGCCGCGAGCCGATCAGCACGCCGTCGCCGGCGGCAAAGGAGACCATGTCGCCCGACTTGATGTTGTCGGAAACGGATTTGAGCTTGGAGAGATCGTCGGCACTGATGCCGCGCACCAGCGCGCCGGTGCCAGCACCCTGCTTGCCGGACGCCAGCGTCTCGCCTTCGACGAGCGGCAGCGCCATCGTCACGCCATCGACCGCCTCGAACTTCTTGGCGAGGTCGACATAGTCGGAGAGCGGCTGGTCGATCGGCTGGACGATCATATGGCCGTTGAGCCCTAGGATCTTGGAGATGAGCTCGGTGCGGAAGCCGTTCATCACCGCCATGACGATGATGAGGGTGGCGACGCCGAGCATGATTCCGATGAAGGAAAAGCCGGCGATCACCGAGATATAGGCTTCCTTGCGGCGGGCCCGCAGATAACGCCATGCCACCATCCGCTCGAAGGCGGAGAACGGACGGTTGGCATTTCCCTTGCCGGCGGCTTCGGTCGAGGTTTCTTCGGCCGTCATGCTCGTCATTCAGACAACTCCCAAAAGGCCGGAGGCGGCCTTCAGCCCAGTATCTTGTTCAGCGCCGCTTCCACGGTCATGGTTTCGCGGGCGCCGGTCTTGCGGTCCTTCAGCTCGACCTCGCCATTGGCAAGGGCGCGCGGTCCGGCAATCACCTGCACCGGAACACCGATCAGATCCGCCGTGGCGAACTTGGTGCCGGCGCGCTCGTCGGTGTCGTCGTAGAGCACGTCCTTACCCGCATTCGACAATGCCTGATAAAGCTTATCGCAGGCTGTATCGCAAAGCTGGTCGCCGGGCTTCATGTTGATCAGCACGGCATCGAACGGCGCGACGGAGGCCGGCCAGATGATTCCACTGTCGTCATGCGAGGCTTCAATGATGGCGGGAACAAGGCGTGACGGGCCGATACCGTAGGAGCCCATGTGGACAAGGTGTTCCTTGCCGTCCGGTCCCTGCACTTTCGCGCCCATCGGCTCGGAATATTTCGTGCCGAAATAGAAGATGTGGCCGACCTCGATGCCGCGTGCGGACAGGCGGTCGCCTTCGGGGATCGCGTCGAATGCGGCTTCGTCGTGCATTTCCGACGTCGCGGCGTAGACCGAGGTCCACTTGTCGAAGATCGCCTGCAGGCCTTCCGCATCGTTGAAATCGGTGTCGGCGGACGGAATGTCGAAATTGACGAAGTCCTTGTGGCAGAACACTTCGGATTCACCGGTATCGGCCAGAATGATGAACTCGTGGCTGTGGTTGCCGCCGATCGGGCCGGTATCGGCGCGCATCGGAATGGCGCGCAGACCCAGACGGTCGAAGGTGCGCAGATACGCGGCGAACATCTTGTTGTAGGACTCGATCGCGCTTTCCTTCGTCAGGTCGAAGGAATAGGCGTCCTTCATCAGGAATTCGCGCGAGCGCATGGTGCCGAAGCGCGGACGGATCTCGTCGCGGACCTTCCACTGGATGTGGTAGAGGTTGAGCGGCAGGCTCTTGTAGGACTTGACCGACGAACGGAAGATGTCGGTGATCATTTCCTCGTTGGTGGGGCCATAGAGCATCGGCCGGTCCTGCCGGTCCTTGATGCGCAGCATTTCCTTGCCGTAGTCGTCATAGCGGCCGCTTTCCTGCCAGAGCTCGGCCGACTGCAGCGTCGGCATCAGGAGCTCGATGGCGCCGGAACGGTTCTGTTCCTCACGGATGATCGCGTTCACCTTGTCGAGGACCCGCTTGCCCATCGGCAGCCAGGAATAGATGCCCTGCGACTGCTGGCGGATCATGCCGGTGCGCAGCATCAGGCGGTGGGAGACGATCTCGGCCTCCTTGGGATTTTCCTTCAGGATAGGCAGAAAATAGCGGGACAGACGCATGGGCTTCAGGTTCCAAAACAATGCTTTCCCCGAACTGCTCGGGAATCGCGCATTTGAGCTACAAATTTGGCGCTTTCATAGCCGCTTCGGGGCGAGAATGAAACCCGGCAAGGCTGCCGGCCAGACGCGATTTGACGAGAGTTCGGCGTATAACCTGCCACGATCGCCTGCGACAGAAACACCGCCCTGCCCCGGGCCTGTCGCATCACCGTCATGTTTCGCCTCAAAGCCCACTTTCAGGCCCGCAAATGACGCCCGTCAAGAATGGGGCACCTGACGCGCCAGCAAATGAAACGATACAATTGACGTGAAATCGCATTCAATGTAATCAACAACTTACTGGAGGCGGTTGGCCATTTCTTGGCGGCCAGAAGTTTAAGGCGCGAGATCGTCCATCACGATTTTGTCAATACCAAAAAAAGTCCAGAACTGTAACAAAAATGCAAAAAACCGGATGACAAAGCCTAAAGTTTTGGCTAGTGTCAGCCCACAAAACAGGCAGAGAGGTTAAATTCTTTGCCATCTCGCGGTTAAAGTCTTGGGAGGATTTTGATCTCGGCGCGCTCGTTCGCAGCCCCGGAAACGGAAACAGGTCACGCGACACTTAAAAACAAGGCTTCGTGCCTTGTTTTTTTTTGCCTTCGTTTCAGGCACTGCCCCACGCCTGCCTCAGCGGCCGATGCTCTCGTCAAAAACCGGTACGAAACGCGGGATTGAATCGATGCTGATCCCGAAATAGCCCGAGGCGATCCACCACACACCGTTGATCAGCGCCGCGACCACGGTCGTCATCAGCATCACGCGCCAGAAGCGGAAATGCGCGGGCGCACTTTCGACCGTGCCCAGCGTCACGTCATTTTCGTCAGCCTGACTGCGCATGCCGATCGGCAGCATGATGAACAGCGTCAGCCACCAGATGATGAAGTAGACGGCAAAGATCGAAAACCAGGGCACGGAAAGTCTCCTCCATTTGCCGCCTTATAGCCCGACGGCATTCGGGTTTCAAAGGTGCGCGCAGCGCCCTCTTGTCACACCTGCTCGAGTTCGATCAGCGTGCCGAAGAAATCCTTCGGATGCAGGAAGAGCACCGGCTTGCCATGGGCGCCGGTCTTCGGATTGCCGTCTCCCAACACCCTTGCTCCGTCCGCCTTCAACTGGTCGCGGGCGGAGAGAATGTCGGCGACCTCGTAGCAGATGTGATGCATGCCGCCGGATGGGTTCTTTTCCAGAAAGGCAGCGATCGGCGATGCCTCGCCGAGCGGTTCGAGAAGTTCGACCTTGGTGTTCGGCAGTTCGACGAACACGACGGTGACCCCGTGCTCGGGAAGCGACTGTGGCGCGGAAACGACCGCTCCGAGCGTATCGCGATAGGAGGCGGTTGCCGCCGCGAGGTCCGGCACGGCGATTGCGATGTGATTGACCTTGCCCAGCATGCCAGCCTCCCTGCCGTTGCCTAGACCTTGTTCAAGAACACGGTCACGACCGGCTTCTTGCCCCAACTCTGGTTCATGGTCGAGCGCACGGCACGGCGCACGGCTTCACGCACCATTTCCATATCCTTGCGCTTGGCGCGCGGAATGCTCTCGACGGCGCCGACCACTGCGTCGAACAGCGTGTCGTCCATGTCCTCGCCTTCGTCATCATATTCCGGCAGGCCATGCGGCACGATATCCGGATCGCCGATGATCTCGTAGCGGCTGTCGATCAGGATGCTGACTGCGACATGGCCGACATAGGAGAGCTTCTTGCGCTCGGAAATGCCCATTTCGTCGATGTCGCCGAGCAGCTTGCCGTCCTTGAACAGGCGCCCATGGGCGACCTGGTCGATGACTTCGGCGGGACCGGGAGCGAGGCGCAGCATGTCGCCGTTCCTCACCTTCGGCACCTGGGCGATGCCGGACTGTGCTGCCAGCTCGGCCTGCGCCGTGAGATGCGCCGCTTCGCCATGGACGGGAACGAGGATCTGCGGACGGACCCACTCGTACATCTGCTTGAGTTCGTTGCGGCGCGGATGGCCGGAGACATGCACCAACGCCTCGGCGTCGGTCACGATGTGCAGCCCCTGCTCGATCAGGCCGTTCTTGATATTGTTGATTTCCTTCTCGTTGCCGGGAATGGCGCGAGAAGAAAAGACCACGGTGTCGCCAGCGGCAAACGCAACGTGACGCATTTCGTCGCGGGAAATCTTGGCGAGTGCGGCGCGCGGCTCGCCCTGGCTGCCGGTCAGGATGACCACGACCTTGTCGCGCGGGATGTAGCCGAACTCGTCTTCGGCGATGAACGGCTTGATGCCCTCCATCAGGCCGATATCGGTCGCGACATTGACGACGCGCTTCAGCGAGCTGCCGAGCAGCAGCACTTCGCGGCCGGCGGCCTCGGCGGCCTGCGCGATCGAGCGGATGCGGCCCACATTCGAGGAGAAGGTGGTAATCGCCACACGGCCCTCGGCACTTTCTATGACCTTGCGCAGCCCTTCGGAGACCTCCTCCTCGGACGGCGAAATGCCGTCGCGCATGGAGTTGGTGCTGTCGCACATCATCGCCAGCACGCCTTCGTCGCCGATGGCGCGGAAGCGTGCCTCGTCGGTCAACGGACCGAGCGACGGCTTGTGATCGATCTTCCAGTCGCCGGTATGGACCAGATTGCCGAGCGGCGTACGGATAACGAGCGACATCGGCTCCGGTATGGAGTGGTTGACCGACACGCCCTCGACGCTGAAGGAACCGACATTGACGCGGTCGCCGGCCTTGAAGTGGGTGATCGGGATTTCCCGACGGTCGCCTTCGTAATCGCGCTTGGCTTCCAGCATGCCGGCGGTGAAGCCGGACGCGTAGACCGGCACGTTGAGGCCCGGCCACAGCTCGTTAAGCCCACCGTAATGGTCCTCATGCGCGTGGGTGATGAAGATCGCCTTCAGGTTCTTGCGCTGTTCCGCGATGAAGCGGATGTCGGGCAGCACGAGATCGACGCCGGGCAGATCCGGCCCGGGAAAGGTGACGCCGCAATCCACCATGATCCATTCGCGATGGTCCGGAGGGCCAAAGCCGTAGAGGGCGAGGTTCATGCCGATCTCGCCAACACCGCCCAGCGGCAGAAACACCAGTTCGTCTTTCTTTGCCATTCTCTAAATTTTTCCAATCATTCAAAAAAAACATCGCCGGCGGCAATCGGTATTCCCGCGCCGTCGTCCGTCTGCAGCAGGAGCAGACCGTTGTCGTCAATGTCGAGGAACCGGCCAGTCAACGAGCGATCCGGCAGATTGACCCGGATCTTCTCCCCGATCCCGCAGGCATTCTCGCGCCAGCGTTCAACGACGGCACGGACACCACGGCCCTTATCCCACAGATTGAGCGCATCCACCATGGTTGCGAACAGATGGGCGAACAATTCGTCCGGCGAAACGGCAGCGCCATGCTCGGCGAGGCACGTTGCGTCATAAGGAACGTTGTCCGGCTTCGCGACGATGTTGATGCCAATGCCAATGACCACGGCGTGGTGCCCCTCGGGCAAGGCGCCGCCCTCAAGCAGGATGCCGCAGGTCTTCTTGCGCCCGATCAGGATGTCGTTCGGCCACTTGATCTCGACGGGCTCGCTCCCCGGCGGCATGACCTTGCGCACGGCGTCATGGACGGCAAGCGAAACGGCGAGCGGCAGGGAGGCCAGCCTGGCGACCGGGGCCGGATCGACGAGAAGCAGGGAAGCATAGAGATTGCCGCGTTCGGACACCCAGGAGCGGCCGCGGCGGGCCTTGCCGCCAAGCTGCCGGCCGGCGGTGATCCAGAGGTTGCCCGGATCGCCGGCCCTGCCCCGCTCCATGCAGGCCGTATTGGTGGAATCCAGTTCCGAAAACGATTCGTGGCGGAAGTCGTCGATCGACATCCGCCACGCATTTCTATCCGTCATATCAGAAGAACGACGCTGCAGCAGCTTCGGCAGCGGCACCGAGCGGTCCGCCGATCAGCACGTAGGCGGCGACGAAGAGACCGGCCAGGCCGAAGACCAGGCGCAGTTCGCCGGCGACGCGGGTGAACTCACCCTTCGGCTGGTCGAACCACATCAGCTTGACGATGCGCAGGTAGTAGTAGGCACCGACGACGGATGCGAGCACGCCGATGACGGCCAGCGCATAGAGCTTGGCTTCGATGGCAGCGACGAAGACGAAGTACTTACCGAAGAAGCCGGCGAGCGGCGGAATGCCGGCAAGCGAGAACATCAGCGCGGTCAGCACGACGGCCATGAAGGGGTTGGTCGAAGACAGGCCGGCAAGATCATCGATGTTTTCGACATTGCCCTCTTCCTTGCGACGCATCGCCATGATGCAGGCAAAGGTGCCGAGCGTCATGACCATGTAGATGGTCATGTAGAGGATGACGCCGGTGACGCCGGTCTTGGAGCCGGCGGCGAGACCGACCAGCGCATAGCCCATGTGGCCGATCGACGAATAGGCCATCAGTCGCTTGATGTTCTTCTGGCCGATTGCGGCAAAGGCGCCGAGCACCATGGAGGCGATCGAGATGAACACCACGACCTGCTGCCAGTCCTTGACGATCGGATCGAAGGCGGTGACGGCGATGCGGATGAAGATGGCCATGGCGGCGATCTTCGGGGCGGCGGCAAAGAAGGCGGTGACCGGGGTCGGCGCGCCTTCATAGACGTCCGGCGTCCACATGTGGAACGGCACGGCCGAGATCTTGAAGGACATGCCGGCGAGGATGAAGACCAGACCGAAGACGAGACCGAGCGAACGGGTTTCGGCCGTCAGCGCCTGGGCAATGCCGTCGAAGCCGGTGTGGCCGGTGAAGCCGTAGACCAGCGACATGCCGTAGAGCAGCATGCCCGAAGACAGGGCACCGAGGACGAAGTACTTGAGGCCGGCTTCCGTCGAGCGCAGGCTGTCGCGGTTGATGGCGGCGACGACGTAGAGCGCCAGCGACTGCAGTTCCAGCGACAGGTAGAAGGAGATCAGGTTGTTGGCCGAGATCAGGAGCAGCATGCCGAGCGTCGCCAGCACCAGGAGCACCGGAAACTCGAAGCGGTCGAGATGTTCCGAGCGGGCATGGCCGACGGACATGATCATGGCGATGACCGCGCCGATCAACGCCAGCACCTTCATGAAGCGAGAGAACGGATCGGCGATGTAGGCGCCGCCGAAGGCCTGGCCGTCGGCGGGCACGAGGACGATCCACAGGCCGGCGGCGATGAGCAGCGCCACCGCCAGTCCCGTAACGGTCGGACCCGAGCGCTCGCCCGAGAAAACGCCGATCATCAGGAGAACCAGAGCCCCCACCGCCAGGATCAGTTCCGGCGTGGTGATTTGCAGGCTCGCGATTAGTGTTTCAGCGGTCATTTCCAAGGGTCCTGTCGTCAGTTCACCGCAAGCGCAAGATTATGCGCCGCCTGCAGGGCTGCGGAATAGTGATTTACCAGCAGATCGACCGAAGCCGCCGTCGCATCGAAGATCGGAGCCGGATAGACGCCGAAGAAGATGGTGACCGCGATCAGCGGATAGAGGATCATCTGTTCGCGCGGCGAGAGATCGAGAAGCGCCTTCAGGCTCTCCTTCTCCAGTGCACCGAAGATGACCCGGCGATAGAGCCAGAGTGCGTAGGCTGCCGAGAGGATCACGCCGGTGGCGGCAAACAGCGCCACCATCGAGTTCGCCTGGAACACGCCGATCAGCGTCAGGAATTCGCCGATGAAGCCGGAGGTGCCGGGCAGACCGACGTTGGCCATCGTGAAGATCATGAAGGCAACCGCGTATTTCGGCATGTTGTTGACGAGGCCGCCATAGGCCGAGATCTCGCGGGTGTGCATGCGGTCATAGATGACGCCGACGCAGAGGAAGAGCGCGCCGGAGACGAAGCCGTGCGAGATCATCTGGAAGATCGACCCCTGCACGCCCTGCACGTTCGCCGCGAAGATACCCATCGTCACGTAGCCCATGTGCGCAACCGACGAATAGGCGATCAGCTTCTTCATGTCATCCTGCATCATCGCCACCAGAGAGGTGTAGATGATGGCGATGACGGACAGCGCGAAGACGAAGGGCGCGAAGGCGTCGGAGGCCAGCGGGAACATCGGCAGCATGAAGCGCAGCATGCCGTAGCCGCCGAGCTTCAGGAGGATGCCCGCTAGGATGACCGAACCGGCCGTCGGCGCCTGAACGTGCGCGTCGGGAAGCCAGGTATGGACCGGCCACATCGGCATCTTGACTGCAAACGAGGCGAAGAACGCCAGCCACAGCCATTTCTGCATGCCGGCCGGGAAGTTGTAGGCGAGCAGTTCGGGGATGTCGGTCGTGCCGGCCTGCCAGTACATCGCCATGATGGCGAGCAGCATCAGCACGGAGCCGAGCAGCGTGTAGAGGAAGAACTTGTAGCTCGCATAGACGCGGTCCTTGCCGCCCCAGACGCCGATGATGATGAACATCGGGATGAGGCCGCCTTCGAAGAAGACGTAGAACAGCACGATATCAAGTGAGGTGAAGACCCCGATCATCAGCGTTTCGAGGATCAGGAACGCGATCATATAGGACTTGATGCGCTTCTCGACCGCGACCCAGCTTGCCAGCACGCAGAACGGCATGAGGAAGGTGGTGAGGATGACGAACAGCATCGAGATGCCGTCCACGCCGACGTGATAGGCAATGCCGGTGTTCAGCCAGTCGTGTTTCTCGACCATCTGGAAGCCGGGATTGGCATTGTCGAACCCGCCCCAGATGAAGAGCGAGAGCGCGAAGGTGAAGACGGTGGTCAGCAGCGCAACATTGAGGATGTTGCGGCGGCCATAGGTGCTGTTCTCGTTGGTCAGCAGCAGCAGCGCCACGCCGACGAGCGGCAGGAAGGTGACCGTTGAGAGAATGGGCCAATCGGTCATCAGAAGGAACTCCCGAGCATCATCCAGGTAACGAGGGCGGCGACACCGATCAGCATCGCGAACGCATAGTGATAGAGGTAACCGGTCTGCAGGCGCACGACGCGGTTGGTAACGTCGACCACGCGGGCGGCGACACCATTCGGACCATAGTGGTCGATCACGGCGACATCACCCTTCTTCCAGAGGAACCGGCCAAGGGCCTTGGCGGAGCGTACGAACAGGATGTCGTAGAGCTCGTCGAAGTACCACTTGTTCAGGAGGAACCGGTAGAGGACGTGGTGCTGGGCTGCGAGCTTGCCCGGCAGCTCAGGCGACTTGATGTACATCCACCAGGCGACCAGGAAGCCGACGGCCATGGCGGTGAACGGTGCGAGGTGCACCCAGACCGGCACATGCTCGTGCAGTTCGAGGATCTCGTTTTCCGGCAGCGTGAAGAGCGCGCCCTTCCAGAATTCGGCGTAGCCTTCGCCGTAGAAGGCACCGTGGAAGATAAGGCCGGCAAAGAGAGCGCCAAGCGACAGGATAGCCAGCGGCAGCAGCATCACCATCGGCGATTCATGAACATGGTGCATGACGTCCGCGGAAGCGCGCGGCTTGCCGAAGAAGGTCATGAACACCAGACGCCAGGAATAGAAGCTGGTGAAGAGGGCCGCGATGACCAGCATGCCGAAGGCAAAGCCGGCGGCCGGATTGCTCGAGACGTAGGTCGTCTCGATGATGGCGTCCTTGGAGAAGAAGCCGGCGGTGCCGATGATGGTGCCGGGGATGCCGAGACCGGTCAGAGCGACCGTGCCGATCGTCATCGCCGTGAATGTCCAAGGAATGTGCTTCCTCAGGCCACCCATGTTGCGCATATCCTGCTCGTCGGAAACGGCGTGGATGACCGAGCCGGCACCAAGGAACAGGAGCGCCTTGAAGAAGGCGTGCGTGAACAGGTGGAAGATGGCCGCGCCGTATGCACCGACGCCGAGGGCTGCGAACATGTAGCCGAGCTGCGAACAGGTCGAGTAGGCGATGACGCGTTTGATGTCGTTCTGCACGAGGCCGACGGTCGCCGCGAAGAAGGCGGTGATGGAGCCGATGATGGTGACGACGGTCAGCGCATCGGGCGACAGTTCGAACAACGGCGACATGCGGGCGACGAGGAAGACGCCGGCGGTGACCATGGTGGCGGCGTGAATGAGAGCCGAAACCGGGGTCGGGCCTTCCATGGCGTCCGGCAGCCAGGTGTGCAGCAGGAACTGCGCCGACTTGCCCATCGCGCCCATGAAGAGCAGCAGGCAGACGCCGGTCAGCGCGTGCGCCTTGTCGAGGTGCATGCCGAACAGGTTGAGGACGACGTCCGTCGACTTGGCGGCCTCTTCCGGCGTGAAGCCGGCGGCGCCTGCGAAGATCGTGTCGAAGTTGATCGAGCCAAAGAGCACGAAGACGCCGGAAATGCCGAGGATGAAGCCGAAGTCGCCGACGCGGTTGACGATGAAGGCCTTCATGGCGGCGGCACTTGCCGAGGGCTTCTTGAACCAGAAACCGATCAGCAGATACGAGGCCAGACCCACGCCTTCCCAGCCGAAGAACATCTGCAGCAGGTTGTCGGAGGTGATCAGCATCAGCATCGCGAAGGTGAACAGCGACAGGTACGCGAAGAAGCGCGGACGATGCGGATCGTGGTGCATGTAGCCGATCGAGTAGAGGTGCACCAGGCAGGAGACGGTGTTGACGACGACGAACATGACGGCCGTCAGCGTATCGACCCGGAAGGCCCAGGTGACATCGATCGCGCCAGACTGGATCCAGCGGAAGACCTCGACCTTGATCGGCTCGTCGACGTGGCCGAGCGCCACGGTGAAGAAGGCGATCCAGGAGAGGATGGCGACGAGGACCATCAGGCCGGTGGTCACATATTCGGACGCCTTTGCGCCGATCGAGCGGCCGCCAAGGCCAGCGATCAGGAAGCCGATCAGCGGAAGAAAGACGATAGCCTTATACATCATAGCCTTATCAGCCCTTCATCATGTTGACGTCTTCCACGGCGATCGAGCCGCGGTTTCGGTAGAAGACAACCAGAATTGCAAGTCCGATCGCCGCTTCCGCCGCCGCCACCGTCAGGATGAACAGGGCGAAGACCTGGCCGACCATGTCGTTCAGGAAGTGCGAGAAGGCGACCATGTTGATGTTGACGGCGAGCAGGATGAGCTCGACCGACATCAGGATGACGATGACGTTCTTCCGATTGAGGAAGATGCCGAAGACGCCAAGCGTGAAGAGGATGGCGCTGACCGTCAGATAGTGGGAAAGTCCGATTTCCATATGAATATTCCTTGTGCCTCGCGCTTCTCAGCTCAGATACCCTGCCCCGGCTTGACCTTGACCACCTGGACGGCGGTCTCGGGCGTGCGGGCGACCTGGGCCGAGATGTTCTGGCGCTTGATATGCTGGCGGTGACGCAGCGTCAGAACGATGGCGCCGATCATCGCAACGAGAAGCACAAGGCCAGCGATTTCAAAGAAGAAAACGTAATTGGTGTAGAGGATGTCGCCGAGGGCGGCGGTGTTGGTCCGCTCGCTCAGCGCCGGGATCGGAACCGCGGGCGCCTGGGCGATCGTCGGCGAGATCATCGAGCCACCGACCACGATGATCAGCTCTGCTGCCAGGATCAGGCCGACAAGGGCGCCGACCGGCGCGTATTCCATGATGCCGGAGCGCAGCTCGGCAAAATCGATATCGAGCATCATCACGACGAAAAGGAAGAGAACCGCCACAGCGCCGACATAGACGACCAGCAGGATCATCGCCAGGAATTCGGCGCCGGTGAGCAGGAACAGCCCCGCCGCATTAACGAAGGTCAGGATCAGGAACAGAACCGAGTGAACCGGGTTCCGCGCCGAGATGACCATGAACGCCGACGCGACTGCGACGAAGGCGAAGAGATAGAAAAAAAGAGCCTGCAGACCCATGATGGTGCCTTTTTGTCTTCCCCCGGGCCGGGGAGGTCCCTGCCCGATCTGGAGCCCTCCCCTCTGAGAGGCCGGTGCTCCGTTTATGTTGACTGCGGCAGAAGGAGCCGCAGCGTTTCATTCACTTGTCGAACCTCAGCGGTACGGAGCGTCGAGCGCGAGGTTGCGCGCGATTTCCCGTTCCCAGCGGTCGCCGTTGTCGAGAAGCCGCGCCTTGTCGAAGTAGAGCTCTTCGCGGGTTTCCGTGGCGAATTCGAAATTCGGACCTTCGACGATCGCATCGACCGGGCAGGCCTCCTGGCAGAAGCCGCAATAGATGCACTTCACCATGTCAATGTCATAACGGACCGTGCGGCGCGTGCCGTCGTTGCGGCGCGGCCCGGCTTCGATCGTGATGGCCTGGGCAGGACAGATCGCCTCGCACAGCTTGCAGGCGATGCAGCGTTCTTCGCCGTTCGGGTAGCGGCGCAGCGCGTGCTCGCCACGGAAACGCGGCGAGACCGGACCCTTCTCGAACGGATAGTTGACCGTCGCCTTCGGCTTGAAGAAGTAGCGCAGCGCCAGACCGAAGGCGGCGACGAACTCCTTGAGGAACACGGAACTGACGGCCTGGGAAATGCTTGCCATCCTTATTCTCCAGTTTTCTTGAAACCAACAGCCGGCATGATCATGCCCAGCCGCCGAGTTTCAGGACGAATGCGACAATGACGACCATGGCGAGCGAGATCGGCAGGAAGACCTTCCAGCCGAGACGCATCAACTGGTCGTAGCGGTAGCGCGGAACGAATGCCTTCACCATGGCGAACATGAAGAACACCATCGTGGCCTTGATCACGAACCAGATGATGCCCGGGACCCAGTTGAGGAACCAGACGTCGACCGGAGGCAGCCAGCCGCCGAGGAACAGGATCGTGGTCAGCGCGCACATCAGGACGATGGCGGCATATTCGCCGAGCATGAACATCATGTACGGAGCGGAGCCGTATTCGACCATGAAGCCGGCGACCAGCTCCGATTCCGCTTCCGGAAGGTCGAAGGGCGGACGGTTGGTCTCGGCCAGCGCCGAAATGAAGAAGATGATGAACATCGGGAACAGGGCGAGCCAGTTCCAGTCGAGCAGCGTGTTCGGCAGGCCGATCATCGTGCCGATGCCGTGCTGCTGCGAGTTGACGATGTCGGTCAGGTTCAGCGAACCGGCCGTCAGGAGCACGGTGACGATGACGAAGCCGATCGACACTTCATAGGAGACCATCTGCGCCGCCGAGCGGAGCGCACCGAGGAACGGGTACTTCGAGTTCGAAGCCCAGCCGCCCATGATGATGCCGTAGACTTCCAGCGACGAGATCGCGAAGACGTAGAGGATGCCGACATTGATGTTGGCGACGACCCAGCCATCGGCGAGCGGCACGACGGCCCAGGTGGCGAGCGCCAGCGTCACGGAGACGAGCGGTGCCAGCAGGAAGACGCCCTTGTTGGCGCCGGCCGGGATGATCGGCTCCTTGAAGACGAACTTCAGAAGGTCGGCGAAGGACTGGAACAGACCCCAGGGACCGACGACGTTCGGACCGCGGCGCAGCTGAACGGCAGCCCAGATCTTGCGGTCGGCCAGCAGGATGTAGGCGATGAAGACCAGCAGGCAGACGAGCAGCAGCAGAGACTGGCCAATCATGATGGCCGCAGGCCACACATAGGTTGAAACGAAAGAATCCATAGTCCCCTGCCCTTACTCTGCCGCGACTTTGAAATTGTTGCGGGCCAATGCCGAGCATTCGGCCATGACGGCGGATGCCCGGGCGATCGGGTTCGTCAAATAGAAGTCTTTGACGGTGCTTGCAAACCCGGATTTGTTCATCTTGCCCGATTTTTTCGCAAGTGCGGCAATTTCTCCGCTGCCACCGACGGCGATCTCGTCGATCGCCGCAAAATGCGGGTGGGCCGCGTAGAGATTTGCCCGAAGCGCTGCCAGTGAGTCGAACGGCAGCTTCTTGCCGAGAACGTCGGACAGCGCGCGGATGATTGCCCAGTCTTCGCGGGCATCGCCCGGTGCGAAGCCGGCGCGGTTGCCCATCTGGACGCGACCTTCGGTGTTGACCCAGGTGCCCGACTTCTCGGTGTAGGCGGCGCCCGGCAGGATGACGTCGGCGCTCATCGCACCGTTGTCGCCGTGCGAACCGATGTAGACCGTGAACTTCGCAGCCTTCTTGGTGAAGTCGAGTTCGTCGGCGCCGAGCAGGAAGAGAACGTCCATGCCTTCCAGCATCGCGGCCGCATCCTGGCCGTTGGCGCCCGGCACGAAGCCGAGGTCGAGACCACCGACTCGAGAGGCGGCGGTGTGCAGGACCGAGAAGCCGTTCCAGCCGTCAACGACAGCGTTGCAGGCGGCGGCGATCTTGGCGGCGGTGGCGAGAACGCCCGCACCGTCGGTGCGCGACAGCGCGCCCTGGCCGACGATGATCAGCGGACGCTCGGCCTTGTTCAGGACTTCCGCGAACGGATGCGCGCCATCAGCGATTTCCTTCAGCGTGTCCGGACCGGCGCCGAGATAGTCGTAGCCGTAGCGCAGTTCGCCGGCTTCACCGATCACGCCGATCGGGAAGTTGCCGCGACGCCAGCGCTTGCGGATGCGGGCGTTCAGCACGGCCGCCTCATAGCGCGGGTTGGCGCCGACGATCAGCAATGCGTCAGCCTGTTCGATGCCTTCGATTGTGGCATTGAAGAGATAGCTCGAACGCCCGAATGCCGGATGGAGCTGCGTGCCGTCCTGACGGCAATCGAGGTTTTCCGAGCCAAGCGACTTCACGAGTTCCGACAGGGCGTACATTTCCTCGACCGAGGCGAGATCGCCGGCGATCGCGCCGATCTTGTCGCCGCTGGTGGCCGAAACCGCGCCCTTGATGGCGGCAAACGCTTCCGCCCAGCTTGCGGGCTGCAGGCGGCCGTCCTTGCGGACGTAAGGCTTGTCGAGACGCTGGGTCTTCAGTCCGTCCCAGATGAAGCGGGTCTTGTCGGAGATCCACTCCTCGTTGACCTGCTCGTTGACGCGCGGCATGACGCGCATCACTTCGCGGCCGCGGGTGTCGACGCGGATGGCCGAGCCGAGCGCGTCCATGACGTCGATCGTTTCGGTCTTGCCGAGTTCCCACGGACGGGCGGTGAAGGCGAAGGGCTTGGAGGTCAGCGCGCCGACAGGGCAGAGGTCAACGACATTGCCCTGCAGTTCCGACGTCATCGCCTGCTCGAGATAGGTGGTGATTTCCGCATCCTCGCCGCGGCCGATGAGGCCGAGCTCGGAAATGCCGCCGACTTCGGTGGTGAAGCGGACGCAGCGCGTGCAGTGGATGCAGCGGTTCATGACCGTCTTGACCAGCGGGCCGATATACTTGTCTTCGACCGCGCGCTTGTTCTCGGTGTAGCGCGACGAATCGATCCCGAAGGCCATGGCCTGGTCCTGCAGGTCGCATTCGCCGCCCTGGTCGCAGATCGGACAATCGAGCGGATGGTTGATCAGCAGGAATTCCATCACGCCTTCACGGGCCTTCTTGACCATCGGCGTGTTGGTGTAGACCTCGGGAAGCTCGCCGTTCGGGCCGCCGCGGATGTCGCGCACGCCCATGGCGCAGGAGGCTGCCGGCTTCGGCGGGCCACCCTTCACCTCGATCAAGCACATGCGGCAGTTGCCGGCGACCGACAACCGCTCGTGGAAACAAAAGCGCGGTACCTCGGCGCCGGCTTCCTCACACGCCTGCAGCAGCGTGAAATGATCCGGAACCTCGATTTCCTTACCGTCGACCTTCAGCTTTGCCATATCTGCCTTCCTGCTTCACGCACGCCTTTGTGTCTCAAGCACAACGGGCGCTTTGCCAGAGTTTCACCTCCGGCAAATGCGACCATGAAAACGCATGGTCGCTGTTGCCGTGTTCGTTCAAATAATCCAGCCGCTCCTTCGCTTCGGTCAGCGTCGGGGCATGTCCGTCCTCGACCCACCACATGGCGAAGTGCTGCTTATCCATGATGGAAAACCATTCGTCCCGGCGCGCATAGAACTGCTTGTGGACGGTCTTCCATACGAAATTCTCGAAGCTGGCGACATCGCGCCAGACACTCATGTTGACGATGATGCGCTCGTCGTCGAACGCCTTCACGTCGGTGGCGTTGCCGCTCTCGTCCTTCAGCCGCCAGACGAAGCCTTCGGAACGCTCGGCAATCCCGTTGACGAGATCGAGCGCGTTCATGAAGGGGGCGACGCGCGGATCGTCGGCCGGGTATTTCAGACGGGCGATGTTGAGTTCGGCGAGATGCATCAGGCGTTGCCCTCCGCCGGCATGCGCTCGAGCTGGCTTTCCAGCCGGTAGGACTTCCACAGCTCCGACGACTTGAGATAGGGCCAGTCGAAGGCGTAGTCCGTCGAACCATGTTGGTCGAGGTGATCGAGACGAGCCTTGCCTTCCTCAAGCGTCGGCCGCTCGCCGTCCTCCACGAACCACATGGCCAGGTAATGGCTCTTCAGATGCGAGAACCATTCGGCCCGGCGGCCGTAGAATTTCTTGTGCACCGTCTTCCAGACAAAGCGTTCCAGATGCTCGGGGCTCCGCCAGATGCTGAGCGTCGCCGTCATCATCGGATTGTCGAAGATCGTCTCGACCTCGCCCTTCTCCTGCAGCCGCCAGACGAAACCGTCAGCGCGCTCGGCAAGATCGTTGATGAGCGCGACGTTGTCGACAAAGGCGGCAACCCTGGGATCCCCCGGGGGATGGAGAAGTTCGGCGATCTTGACCTGTGCCAATTGCATTACCCCTCCTTTCCCAACAATGCTTTCGCCTGTCCGACCCAGTCGTCCCGGCCGATGCGACCTGTGAGGCCCGTATCGGCTTCGAGCTTGGCGATGGCTTTTGCGTCCAGCTTGGCGATATCGGCAAAGCTGCGATAGCCCATGGAGTTCAGGACTTCCTCAAGCTTCGGGCCGATGCCGGAAATCTGCTTCAGGTCGTCCGCCTTGCCGGATGCGGCGCGCGGCTTAGCCTTCGGCTCCGTCGCAGGCTTCGACGGCGCTTTCGCGGTCTTCGCAGCCGGTGCCTTGGCGCTTGCCGCCTTCTTTGCCGGTGCCTTCGCGGCAACAGGCTTTGCGGCCTTCGTCGCAGGCTTGGCCTTCTTGGCAGCCGGCTTCGCCGCCTTGGCGACGACGGCAGGCTCCGCCTTCGGCGGTTCGGCGGCCGGAGCCGGTTCGGCAGGCGCTGCCGTGGTCTCGGGCACGGCCTTAGCGGCGTCGGCTTCGGCGGCCTTAGACAGGCGGTCGGCGGTATCGAACGCGCCCTGCATCGCGCCGAGGAAGGCGCTCGCCATCTGCGTCGTCAGGCCGAACCCGATGGCGGTGGCAGCCGCCATGGCCGCCGTCGGATGGGCGAGCAGAGGAAAGAGCGGCGGGGCTGGCGCATCGCGCAGAAGCTTGGCGGCAGCGCGGCCGAGATCGTCCGCGGAAACTTCCGCGGGCGTCTTCTTGCCTTTGCCTGGCGCCTTGCCTGTCATGTCCCTGCCCTTACTCCGCAGCTTCCAACGGAACGCCGTTTGCCATGGCGTTGTAGGTGTACTGGTCGATGCGCTTCTCGATTTCCGGACGGAAATGCTTGATCAGGCCCTGGATCGGCCATGCGGCCGCATCGCCGAGCGCACAGATGGTGTGGCCTTCGACCTGCTTGGTCACCTGGAACAGCATGTCGATTTCGCGCTTCTGGGCATTGCCCTTCACCATGCGCTCCATGACGCGCATCATCCAGCCCGTGCCTTCGCGGCACGGCGTGCACTGGCCGCAGCTCTCGTGCTTGTAGAAAGCCGAGAGGCGCCAGATGGCCTTGATGATGTCGGTCGACTTGTCCATGACGATGACGGCTGCCGTTCCGAGACCCGAACCGAGCTCCTTCAGCCCGTCATAGTCCATGATGGCGTCCTTCATCTGGGCGCCGGGAACGCAGGGAACCGAAGAACCGCCGGGAATGACGGCCAGCAGATTGTCCCAGCCGCCGCGAATGCCGCCGCAGTGCTTCTCGATCAGTTCCTCGAAGGTGATCGACATGGCGTCTTCGACCGTGCACGGGCGATTGACGTGGCCGGAGATCGAAAACAGCTTGGTGCCGGCATTGTTCGGGCGGCCAAAGCTCGAATACCAGCCGGCGCCACGGCGCAGGATGGTCGGGGTGACGGCGATCGATTCGACGTTGTTGACGGTCGTCGGGCAGCCGTAGAGACCCATGTTGGCCGGGAACGGCGGCTTCAGGCGCGGCTGGCCCTTCTTGCCTTCCAGGCTTTCGAGCAGCGCGGTTTCCTCGCCGCAGATATAGGCGCCGGCGCCGTGGTGGACAAAGATGTCGATGTCGTAGCCGAGCTTGTTGTTCTTGCCGAGGAGGCCGGCGTCATAGCACTCGTCGATGGCCGACTGCAGGGCTTCACGCTCGCGCATGAATTCGCCGCGGACATAGATGTAGGCCACATGCGCACCCATGGCGAAGGAGGCGACGACGCAGCCCTCGATCAGCGTGTGCGGATCGTGGCGCATGATGTCGCGGTCCTTGCAGGTACCGGGTTCGGACTCGTCGGCGTTGACGACAAGGTAATGCGGACGACCGTCCGATTCCTTCGGCATGAAGGACCACTTGAGACCGGTCGGGAAGCCTGCGCCGCCGCGGCCGCGAAGACCGGAGGCCTTCACCTCGTTGATGATCCAGTCCCTGCCCTTTTCGAGCAGCTGCTTGGTGCCGTCCCAATGGCCGCGGGCCATGGCGCCCTTCAGCGACTTGTCCTTGAGGCCGTAGATATTGGTGAAGATGCGATCTTGATCTTTAAGCATGTCTCACCCCTTACCGCGGCTTCTTGCCGAACACGCGGACATATTCTTCCTCGCCGCCGCGCGCCAGCGCATCGGCCTGCTTGATCCACTCGTCGCGCTCGATCCGGCCCTTGAAGCTCAGATAGCCATCGACCCAGTCGATCTCGTTCTTCTTCCATGCGGCAACCTGCGCATAGGTGTAGATGCCAAGGCCATTCAGCTTGCCTTCGAGCACCGGACCGACGCCGGAGATCAGCTTCAGGTCATCGGGCTTTTCCGGCTTGTCGATGGCGGACGGACGGTTGGCGTCGTCGAGCGCCGGCTGCGAAGCGGCGACCTCGCCTTCGACCGGCTTCGGCGTGGCACCGTCGGGCTTGCCCTTCTGTTCCGGCTTTTCGGCTTCCGTTTCCTTCGAGGCGGTCTCGGCCTTGGCGGCGTCGGCCTTCTTCGACGGCGTGGTGTCGCCGGTCAGCGACGTCAGGCCGCCGACGGGCGCGGAATAGACACGGTCGATCTGCGGGCCGGGACGGATCTCGTCGGCGCGGCCGGCTTCGAAACGGTCGATGATGTGCTCGAGCTGCGTGGCCGTCAGGTCCTCGTAGCTGTCCTTGAAGATCATGACCATCGGCGCGTTGACGCACGCGCCCTGACATTCCACCTCTTCCCAGGACAGCGTGCCGTCGGCATTGGTGTGGAAGGGTTCGGCGTGGATCTTCTTCTTGCAGACCTTGATCAGGTCCTCGGCGCCGCGCAGCATGCAGGGCGTCGTGCCGCAGACTTGGATATGCGCCTTGGTGCCGACCGGCTTCAGCTGGAACTGGGTGTAGAAGGTCGCCACTTCGAGGACGCGGATGTAGGCCATGCCGAGCATGTCGGCGACGCCTTCGATCGCTGCCTTGGTGACCCAGCCATCCTGTTCCTGCGCCCGCATCAAAAGCGGAATGACGGCAGACTGCTGACGGCCTTCCGGATACTTCTTGATGGTCGCCTCGGCCCAGGCGGCATTCTCCGCCGTAAAGGCGAATGCGGCTGGCTGGACGTTATCTTCGGCTAATCGACGAACGGACATTCTTCTTCGCGCCTTATCTCAAATTCCAAAATACGGGTTCAGGACCGCTACAAATCAGCGATCCACTTCTCCGAATACGATATCAAGCGAACCGAGGATCGCGGTCACGTCGGCGAGCTGGTGGCCGCGGCTCATCGTGTCCATGGCCGACAGGTGCACAAAGCCCGGAGCGCGAATCTTGCAGCGGTACGGCTTGTTGCTGCCGTCCGACACCAGATAGACGCCGAACTCGCCCTTCGGGGCTTCGACGGCGGCGTAAACCTCGCCTTCCGGCACGTGGTAGCCTTCGGTGTAGAGCTTGAAGTGATGGATCAGTGCTTCCATCGACCGCTTCATTTCGCCCCGCTTCGGCGGAACGACCTTGCCGTCGAGCGACGACACCGGGCCGACGGCGTGCTTGCCGAGCAGCAGGTCTACGCACTGCTTCATGATGCGGATCGACTGGCGCATCTCGTGCATGCGCACCAGATAGCGGTCGTAGCAGTCGCCGTTCTTGCCGATCGGAATGTCGAAGTCGAGATCGGAATAGCACTCGTAGGGCTGCGCCTTGCGCAGGTCCCAGGCAGCGCCCGAACCACGCACCATGACGCCGGAGAAGCCCATCGCCCAGGCATCCTCGAGCTTCACGACGCCGATGTCGACGTTGCGCTGCTTGTAGATGCGGTTGTCGGTCAGAAGGCCTTCGATATCGTCGAGCACCTTGATGAAGGGATCGCACCACTTGCCGATATCTTCCACCAGCTTCTGCGGGATATCCTGGTGGACGCCGCCGGGGCGGAAATAGGCGGCGTGCATGCGCGCACCGCAGGCACGCTCGTAGAACACCATGAGCTTTTCACGCTCTTCGAAGCCCCAGACCGGCGGCGTCATCGCGCCGACGTCCATGGCCTGCGTCGTGACGTTCATGATGTGCGACAGGATACGGCCGATCTCGGAGAAGAGAACGCGGATCAGCTGGCCGCGCATCGGGATCTCGAGCTTCAAGAGCTTTTCGACGGCGAGCGCGAAGGCGTGTTCCTGGTTCATCGGCGCCACGTAGTCGAGGCGGTCGAAATAGGGCACGGCCTGCAGGTAGGTCTTGGTCTCGATCAGCTTCTCGGTGCCGCGGTGCAGGAGGCCGATATGCGGATCGACGCGCTCGACGATTTCGCCGTCGAGTTCGAGCACGAGGCGCAGAACGCCGTGCGCGGACGGGTGTTCGGGACCGAAGTTGATGGTGAAGTTGCGGACGTTGTGTTCTGTCATGGAGCTAGCCTTCCGTCCTTACTTCGCGGCCTTTTCGTCGCCGGGCAGAACGTAATCCGTTCCTTCCCAAGGCGACAGAAAATCGAAACTGCGGAATTCCTGCTTGAGTTCGACGGGTTCGTAGAGAACGCGCTTCAACTCGTCGTCGTAGCGCACTTCGACGAAGCCGGTGACCGGGAAGTCCTTGCGCAGCGGATGGCCTTCGAAGCCATAATCCGTCAGGATGCGGCGCATGTCGGAATGGCCCGAGAAGGGAATGCCGTACATGTCCCAGGCCTCGCGCTCGAACCAGTCGGCACCCGGATAGACCGCGGTTGCCGACGGCACGGCCACGTCTTCGGCGACCGCGAGCTTGACGCGGATGCGCACGTTCTGGCGCGGCGACAGGAGGTGGTAGACCACGTCGAAACGTTCGGCGCGCTGCGGATAATCGACACCGCAGATATCGACGATGTTGACGAAACCGCACTGCACGTCGTCGCGCAGGAACGTCAGAAGCGGGATGATGCCGGCGGTGGTGGTCGTCACCGTCAGTTCGCCATGCTTGACTTCGACGCCGACGAGGTGAGAGCTCTGCGCGTCCTTGATATGAGACGCAAGCTCGTTGAAGACTTCAGTCATTCGCTCTGCCCTTCACCCTTAGCGTTCGATCGTGCCGGTGCGGCGAATCTTCTTCTGCAGCAGAAGAACCCCGTACAGCAGGGCTTCTGCCGTGGGGGGACAGCCCGGTACGTAGACGTCGACGGGGACGACACGGTCGCAGCCGCGCACCACCGAATAGGAATAATGATAGTAGCCGCCGCCATTGGCGCAGGAGCCCATCGAGATGACGTAGCGCGGCTCGGGCATCTGGTCGTAGACCTTGCGCAGTGCGGGCGCCATCTTGTTGGTCAGCGTGCCGGCGACGATCATGACGTCCGACTGGCGCGGCGAGGCGCGCGGCGCGACGCCGAAGCGTTCCATGTCGTAGCGCGGGCCGGACACCTGCATCAGGCCTTCGACGGCGCAGCAGGCCAGACCGAACTGCATCCACATCAGCGAGCCCGTGCGCGCCCAGGTGATCAGGTCGCGGGTCGAGGTGACCAGAAAGCCCTTGTCGGCCAGCTCGTCGTTGATCTCGCCGAAATATGCGTCATCGGCGCCGACCGGCTTGCCGGTTGCCGGATCGATGATGCCCTTGGGCTGCGGCGCGACGAGCGTCGTCTTTTCCGCGGTCACTCCCATTCCAGAGCTCCCTTTTTCCATTCGTAGATGAAGCCGATGGTCAATACGCCAAGGAAGACCATCATGGACCAGAAGCCAAACCAGCCGATATCGCCGAACGAAACGGCCCACGGGAAGAGGAAGGCGACTTCAAGGTCGAAAATGATGAAGAGAATCGACACCAGGTAGAAGCGGATGTCGAATTTCATGCGCGCGTCGTCGAAGGCATTGAAGCCGCATTCGAAGGGCGACAGCTTTTCCGGATCGGGCGCCTTGAAGGCGACGGCAAACGGCGCGATCAGCAGAGCAAGGCCGATCACCAGAGAAATGCCGATAAAGATTGCGATCGGAATATAGGAACCGAGAAGGTCAGTCATTCAGTCCGTCCCTGCCTGTCCGTGGATCTGCGCCGGGCGGCGCGAACGTCCAAATTCGACAGGCCGTAATTGTCTGTGTTGCAACGAGCCGTGGTTAGCGCAGCCTGCGCTGCCGCGCAAGCCGTTAGCGGCCTTTGAACCACTACGCGGACGACTTTATCAAGGCTTGATCTCCGAGTCGCGACAAAACTTCGCAACGCAGCATCACGATTGCAACAGATTTGGTCACAAGCGTTTAAAACGATCTGATTGATATCCGTCATGAACTGGGCCGACTCACATCAGCCGTGCGGGAACAACGCGTTGACCGCGGCCGCCACCCTTTCCGCCCGACTTTCGACCGACGTCCGCTCAAGCACCTCAAGCCGATAGCCGAAGCGGCGATAGGCGGGCAGCAACGCCTCGTATTCCGCCATCGCCGCCGAGACATCGTGACGGCGCTCGGCATCCTTCCGGAATATCTCCGGCCACGGCGGGACCACGAAGGCCAGGGCATTGTGCTTGAGCAACCGGACCGCGTTTTCGAGCCAGGGCGGCACCGGGAGCCCCTTCATCTCAAGGTAGGCCAGCGCATCGACAGGCCCGCGATCGAAGAATGCGATCCGCCCTTCCCGCGCCGCCGCCACCCTCTGGGCGATCGCCCGCGACAACACCAGTTCGACGAAGCGGAGCGGGTTTTCGCCGGGCAGTGCGTCGCCACCGATTGCCTGCTGCTCGCGGACGATCTGTCGTCCGGGCTCGGGATAGGTGACGAACCCTCTTGCCGCCAGCGCCGAAAGAAGCGTCGATTTGCCGCCGCCCGAACAGCCGGTCAGCACGAAAAAGCGATCGGCGCATTGCCGAATCAATTCAGGGTCATAATCGGATTCGTTCACGGTCTTTCTCCACCACGGACAAGGAACGGGACGGAAAACGGCGCTTCGGCGTGAGATGAAGCGTAGCGACTCGGATGAGTGAGGGGAAACGGGCTTGGCCCTTTAAAGAAAAAATGGCGCGAGTGACGGGGCTCGAACCCGCGACCTCCGGCGTGACAGGCCGGCACTCTAACCGACTGAGCTACACCCGCGCATTGTTTGAAGACTGTCGAAAGTGGCGCGAGTGACGGGGCTCGAACCCGCGACCTCCGGCGTGACAGGCCGGCACTCTAACCAACTGAGCTACACCCGCACTTTTCGAAATCTTCGGGAACGTTGCCGCCCCCGCCAAGCGGCGTTGCCGTTTGGTGTGCGGCTAACTAAGCGGTTCGAATGGGGGTGTCAAGCAGGTTTGGAAGACAAAAACAGAGAACGCATTCTTTTTATAATGGCATTGCCCGCGCCCTGCCATCTTCCCTGCCCTGCAGACGCCGGAAGCGTTGAAAAAAGCAAAAAAATCGATTGGACCCTCTTGCGGAATTTTTCCGATGCGCATAGATCACGGCCACCGACGCGGCGGACGGCTGATCCGCACAACGCGCACGGGCGATTAGCTCAGTTGGTAGAGCGCCTCGTTTACACCGAGGATGTCGGGAGTTCGAGTCTCTCATCGCCCACCATTCCTTTTCCAAAGACATATCTTTTGAGCGCTCGACAGTACCTCATCTTGCTTGCGGTTTCTCGGCAGCTCACCCCAGCCGCCGCGCGCGGATTTGTGTCAGAACCCAGTAGGCGGCGCTGCCGCAGAGGGTGCCGGCGACCTTGATGACGGCGTCGTGCAGGCGGGCGTGGCGGGTGGGCGAGAGTTCCTGGGCGAGCTCGAGGCCAAGGGCCGCGGCGGCGCAGAACAATAGCACCCATTTCCACTGCCTGGGATAGGCGAAGGTGAAGACGAAGGTCATCACCGCATAGGCCGCCGCCCGGTCGAGGTTGACCGTCGTGATGGTGTGGGGTCTGAGGCCGATCGGGGAAACGGTGACCAAAACAATGGCCGCCAGCAATGCCCAGGCGGCCACTCTGAAAAAAACTCTATCCATGGTGGAGATGAACCTAGAGCGCATTGCAAAACATGCAAGAGGCTTCTGCGGGCTGCAAACAGGGATCTGCTCGCGGTGGCATGCCGCGAGGCACGGACGGCAGGCGACGGGCGATCCCTGTCCGGAAGATCGGCAATCACAGCTCTCCGCGAATCGTCACGAACCTCCGCATGCCGGCACCGCGGGCGATTCCTGCGTTTTGCCGACCCTAGCGGGAGGCGGCGAGCGCAAGCGCCGGGCGGGCGGCGCGGGCGGGCGGCGCGGCCGTCGTGCGGAAGCGGGCAAGCTGCTGCATCAGCGTTTCGAGCTCGCCGGCCAGCGAATGGTTGGCCGCCGTCGATTCCTCGGCTATGGCGGCATTCTGCTGCGTCCCGTGATCGATCACGTTGATCGCCGTGTTGATCTCGCGAATGCCGCTCGACTGTTCGCGCGACGCTTCGACAATCGCCGCGACATTCATGTCGATGCTGGCGAGCTGCCCGATGATTCCCGACAGCGACGTGTCGGTCGCCTTGACCAGGGAGACCCCCTGGGAGACATGCGCGGCCGATTCGCCGATCAGCGCGTTGATTTCCTTGGCGGCGGTCGCGGAGCGCTGCGCCAGCTCGCGCACCTCCTGGGCGACGACGGCAAATCCCTTGCCCGCCTCACCTGCCCGCGCCGCCTCGACGCCGGCGTTCAGCGCCAGAAGGTTGGTCTGGAAGGCAATGCCGTCGATCACGCTCAGGATCTTGGAGATCTCTCCGGACGACCGCTCGATCTCGGCCATGGCGCCCATGGCATCGCGCATGACGCGGCCGGATTCCTCCGCAGTCTTGCGCGTCAACGTCAGCGAACTGCCGGCCTGGGTCGCCCGCTCGCTGGTGCTCGCAACCGTTTCGGTGATCTCCGTCAGGGCCGCCGCCGTTTCCTCGACGGAAGCCGCTTGCTGTTCGGTCCGGCGGGCAAGATCGTCGGAGGCCTCCTGCAATTGCCCGGCGCTTGCCGAGATGCCGCGGGCGTTCTGCAGAACCTGTTCCATGAAGGAGCGCAGCACGCCGACCGCATGATTGAAGTCCGCGCGCGTCTTTTCCATGCTCGGCGTGAAACGCTCGTCGAGCGAGACGGCGAGGTTGCCATCGGCCACCGCCTCGATGGCGCGGCCGAGCTTGTCCAGGCAGGTCATCCGCTCGCTGACGTCGACGGCGAACTTGATGACCTTGACCACCCTGCCCCGATCGTCGAAGACCGGATTGTAGACGGCCTGAATCCACACGGCGCGGCCATCCTTGGCGAAGCGGACGAACTCACCGTTGAAGTGCTCGCCGCGCGCAAGGTGCGGCCAGAACTCCGCATAGGCGGCGGAATTGACATAGGACGGCTCGCAGAAGATGCGATGATGGCGACCGATGATCTCGTCCGCCGTGTAGCCGAGCGTCGAGCAGAAATTGGCATTGGCGGCGATGATCGTGCCGTCGGGCGAAAATTCGATGATGGCCTGCGATTTCGACGCGGCTTCGAGCTTGGCGGCGTCGTCCAGGGCCTTCAGCTTGAAGGCGGTGATGTCGGTAGCGATCTTGAGCACGCGTAGAACCTTGCCGTTCCTGACGACCGGATTGTAGGACGCCTCGATCCAGACTTCCCGTCCGCCCTTGGCGATGCGCTTGTACTGCCGGCGGTCGAACTCGCCCTTCCTCAGGCCATCCCAGAACGCACGATAGTCCGGGCTCGCGGCATAGTCTTCGCCGACAAAAATCGAATGATGCCTGCCGACGATCTCTTCAGGCCGATACCCCATGACGTGGCAGAAATTTTCGTTCGCCTCCAGGATCGTGCCGTCCGGCTTGAAGACGATGACGGCGTGCGATTTTCCAACCGCTTCCATATCCTGCGCTGCTGCATTCACAAACATGGGCACCCCTGCATTCCCACCCGAGATTGCAGCCATGGTTCGCTTTCAATTGTTAAAATTCGGTATTAAAGAACATCCTAATTTGCATGATTTACAAAAATAGCGACAGTAAATTTCGGCTGGTATATCAATAAACACCCAATTCAAACTGACATTCGTCAATATCGGTAGTGAATATTGGTACACAAACATGCACTATCGGTATTATTCCGCCTGCAATTGTTAGGCAGAAAACATACCTGGGGCTGCAGAGGCCCCGGGCTCCATTTTACTTTACCTAACGTAAGTAAAGTCGATCAGCTCCACTTGAAGTCGGCGCTGGCGAGGTCCGAGGCAGAGGTGCCGCTCAGGGTCAGCTGCATGTCGGCCGCGCCGTCGCCGTTGACGTCGACGTAGAGCGTGTCGGTCGAGTCGACGAAGTAGGCCTCGGAATTGCCGCTGCCGCTGAATGTCGCGTTGCTGCCGAGCCAGTTAAACGTCCCCGACTGCAATCCGGAGAAGACCAGCTTGTCGGTACCGGCGACGAAATCGGTGATCTTGTCCGCCGTGTCGCCGCTCGACTGAGAGGTCGAGGTGAAGGTGAAGAGGTCGGAGCCTGCCCCGCCCGTCACCGTGTCGATGCCCGCGCCGAAGACGATGCTATCGCTGCCGGCGCCGAGATCGACGATGGTGTTTGTCGATCCGGTGAGGACGATGACATCAGCCCCCGACGAACCGGTGATGTTTTCGGTGTTGGAAACGGTCAGCGTCGAGGCGGAGCCGAGCGTCAGATAGTCTTCACCGCTGCCGAGGTCGATCGGCGCTCCTGTGAACGCGCCGGAAATGGTGATGTTGTCGGCATAGCTCGACCCGCTGATCGTCTCGACGCTGGTCAGCGTCGCGGTCGCGCCCTCGGCGAAGCTGATGCTGTCGACACCCGTTCCAAGGTTGAACTGGCCGCCGGTGACGGCTTCCTTCACGAAGATCGTATCGGCGTTCGAGCCACCGGAAATCGATTCGACCGAATAGACCGAGACCGTGTTGGTGTAGTTTCCGAGGACCAGCGTGTCCGAACCGTCGCCGAGGTCGATCTCGATGCCCGTGGCGGCGTCCAGAATGGTCACCTTGTCGGCGCCACCGCCGCCCAGTATCGTCTCGACACCGGTCAGGGACACCGTGCTGGCGCTTGCCGCGAGGTTGAGTTCGTCATAGCCGTCGCCGAGATCGAGGCGGCCGGAATAAGTGTCGCTGTTGATGACCACGAGATCGTCCGTCGAACCACCGACGACGGTTTCGACATTGCTGATCGTCACCGTGTTTTCCGCATCGGCCAGCGTCAGCTTGTCGTTGCCGTCGCCAAGGTCGATGTAGCCGCCGGTCATCTGCGTCGCGAGCGTGATGCGGTCGGAATAACTGCCGCCTGAAATCGACTCGAGATTGGAAACCGTTGCGGTCAGGCCGCCGGTCCAGCTCAGCTTGTCTGATCCCGCACCGAAGTCCATCACCGCGCCGACATTGGAGCTGTTGATGGTGATCACGTCGTCGCTGTCGGAGCCGACCAGTGTCTCGACGCCGGCAACCGTCACCGTGGCGCCGCTGACGCCAAGATTGAGGGTATCGAGGCCGCTGCCGAGATCGATGTAGCCCTGCTCGTAGCTGCCCTCGAGGGTGACCGTGTCGGAGAGCGTACCGCCGAGAACCGTCTCGATGTTCTGGACCGTCGCCGTATTGTTGTAATTGCCGAACTTGATCTCGTCCGAACCGCTCATCAGGTTGATGACGCCGCCGGTATACTGCTCGATGACGGAGATCACGTCGGAGCCGGCATTGCCCATGATGGATTCGATGCCGGAAACCGACAGGGTCGCCCCGTATTCGGAAATATGCAGCGTGTCCTGGCCGTCGCCGAGCTTGATGACGCCGCCGGACACTTCGTCCGTCAGCGTCACATCGTCATCACCGGCGCCGCCGAGAACGGTTTCGACGCCCGAGACCGTCACCGTATTACCGGCGCTCGACAGGTTCAGCGTATCATCGCCGTCACCGAGCGAAATGTATCCGAGATCGCCATCCGATAGCGTGACATTGTCCTTGCCCGCGCCGCCCTGGACGCTTTCGACATTGGCAGTGGTGATCGTGCCGCCGTCGTCGGAGAAGACGACCTGGTCCTCGCCGTCGCCAAGATCGATGAATGTACCGGTCGTGTAGGTGGCGAGATTGACGACGTCCTCGTACTGGCTGCCGATGACGGTCTCGACATTGTCGATGGTGACCGTCGCGCCGTCGGCTGAAAAGGTCAGCGTGTCGAAACCACGGCCGAGATCGACATAGGCGCCGGTCACTTCCGAGCCGAAGGTGATGCTGTCGGAGGACCTGCCGCCGACGATCGTCTCGGCATAGCTCACCGTCGCGGTGTTGTCGCGGTCGGCGAAGATGACGGTGTCATTGCCGTCCGCCAGGTCGATGCTGACGCCATTCGCGGCATCGCTGAAGACGATGGTGTCGTCGCTGCGGCCGCCGGTGATGGTTTCCACGTTGGCAACCGAGAGCGAAGCGCCGTTGTCGCTGATCTTGAGCGTGTCGACGCCGTCGCCGAGATCGACAGTCGTCGCGCCGTCGATCGAGTTGATCGTGATGTTGTCGGAGCCGGCACCGCCGGTCACCGTTTCCACGCCCGACATGGTGATCGTGTTGCCGCCATCGGCCATGATCACCGTATCGCTGCCCGAGCCCAGTCCGATCTCGCCCGTGAAGGGTGCCGAGATATAGATCTTCTCAACGCCGCTAGAGCCGTTGATCGTTTCGACATTCGCGACCGTGATGGTGACGTTGCCCGTGGTCTGAAGCGTGTCCTGGCCATCGCCGAGATCGATGAAGCCACCGTCGATCGTGCCGCCAAGACGGACGTCATCGTCGGCCGAGCCGCCGATGACGGTCTCCACGTCGCTGACGGTGACCGTTGCGCCGCTGTCGGAGATAACCAGCTTGTCGTCGCCGCGGCCAAGGCTGATGACACCGCCCGTATAGCCTTCGCCGAGCGTGATCACGTCGGATGACTTGCCGCCGGTGATGGTCTCGACATTGGAGATGGTCGCCGTGTTGTTGAAATCGGAGAATTTCACACGGTCTGAATTCTTGCCGAGGTCAATCGTCGCGCCCGTGACGCCCTCATCGAAGACCACATAGTCGGCGCTGGCATCTCCGAGGACGGTTTCGACGTTGCGCGCCGTTACCGTGCCGCCGGAATAGAGCACGATCGTGTCGTTGCCGTCGGCGAGATCGAGGATCGTTCCGGTCGTCTGGTTGGAGATCAGAACGTGATCGGAGCTGGAGCCGCCGTTGATCGATTCGACCAGCGAAACGGTCAAGGTGTTGTTGAAGTTGTCCAGCGTGAGCACGTCGTTGCTGGAGCCGAGATTGAACAGCCCCCCGGTCACCTGGCCGGAGACCGTGACGGTATCGGTGCTGCTGGAGCCGATGACCGTCTCGATATTGGCGACCGTCAGCTTGTTGTTGGCGGCGGTCAGAGAGAGGTAGTCATCGCCGGCACCAAGATCGATGTAGGAGCCGGAGGACGACACCGCCATGGCGATGCGGTCGTCGCCGCTGCCGCCGATCAGCGTCTCGGCATCGGAAATGTTGAGCGTATTGGTGCCATCGCCGAGGTAGAGCGTATCGTTGCCCTTGCCGAGGTTGATCGTACCGCGGGTGATCTCCGTCTCGACCACGACATAGTCGTCGGAGCGACCGCCGACGATCGTCTCTACATTCCGGAAGGTCGCCGTGTTGTGGTAGTTGCCGAGATAGACGCGGTCGCCGCCCTCGCCCAGATCGAGCGTCGAACCCGTGAGCTGCGTACCGAATGTCAGATACTCAGAGGCGTCGCCACCGATGACCGACTCGACATTGTAGAGCGTCGCGGTGCCGCCGCGGCTCTCGGAGAAAATGAGCGTATCCTGGCCGTCACCAAGATCGATCTTGCCGCCCGATTGCGCCTCGTTGAAGAGGATACGGTCATCGCCGGCGCCGCCGACAATGGTCTCGACGCCGGTCATGGTCACCGTGTTGCCGCCGTCGGCGAGCGTGACCTGGTCGCGGCCGCGATCGAGATCGATGTCGGCGCCCGTCGTCGACTGGCTCAGATAGATGATGTCTGTCGAACGACCGCCCTTGATGGTCTCGACGTTGGAGACGCTCAGCTTGTTGGTGTAGTTGCCGAGGATCAGGGTGTCCTGACCGGCCCCGAGATCAACACTGTTCTTGGTCGTGGCGTAGGTTGCAAGCGTGATGCGATCGTCGCCGGCGCCGGACACGATGGTCTCGGTGTTGAGCACGGCAGCCGTCACGCCGCCGTCTCCGAAGGTCAGCGAATCGCTGCCGCTGCCGAGATCATAACGCCCGCCGGTGATTTCGCCGTTAATGGTGATCACGTCGGAGCTGGAACTGCCGGACACATACTCGACGCTGGACAGCGTCAGGGTGTTGTCGAAGCGAGAGAGCGTGACACTATCCGAGCCGTCGCCGAGATCATAGGTGCCGCCGGTCACCTGCGTCGAGAACACGATCTTGTCCGTGCTCGATCCGCCGGTGATCTGCTCGACATTCGCCGCCGTCAGCGTCGCACCGTCGTCCGAAAGATAGATGTGATCCTCGCCGTCACCGAGATCTACGGTCGCAGAGGTCACCTTCGCGTCGAAATAGACGCTGTCGGCGCTGGCCCCGCCGGTCACGGTCTCGATGTTTGCGAGCGTCAGCGTGTTCGGCCCGGAATCGGAGAGCGTAAGGGAGTCGCGACCATTGCCGAGGTCGATGTAGGCGCCCGTAATCTGGACGGCAGCCGTGATCACGTCGGTATAGGACGTCGCCGTGATCTGCGAAATATCGGTGATGACTGCTGTTTGACCTATACCCGACGACTTCGCCATGCCTGTCCCTCGTTTATGGGCCGCTGACTGGCTAGACACCCTGACGAGACGGCCACGGCCGGCGACCAATCTCGAGCGTCACGCGTCTACCAGAGACCATTCGGACCAAGATCATCTCGGTCCGCGAAATCAAATTCCTAATGAAATTCCCCAAGAAGCAGGAAAGGATCATCCGCAAGCAATGAAAGCGGAACAGACAGCCCAAACCCATTCTCGTTTTCACGTTAGGGACAGGGACTTGCGCGAAGCTGGAAAGAAGCACCCGATCTGCAGGCAATGCTAGAGGCGAATGATGTCGGCAGCTTTTCCGAGCACGTCGCCGGCAATGTCAACGACACTCTGCTGGTGGGTGAACAGAACGGTCTGGAACGTGCCGGCGCCGAGGGCGAGCGTCTTCAACCCGGCGGCGGTGCGTTCGTCGTCGAAGGTCTGGAAGATGTCGTCGGCGATCAGCGGCACCGGCTCGTTACGGCTGCAATAGTCCTCCAGGAAGGCAAGCCGTAGCGCCAGATAGAGCTGGTCGCCGGTGCCTTCGCTCAAGCCCGACAGCGGCACCTTCTCGCCGTTTGCCCGCTCGGCCAGAAGCTGCAGCTCGTCCTTGTCGTCATAATCCTGCAGCAGGCGGACGAATGCGCCGTCGGTCAGGCTCGAAAAGCGCTCGCCGGCGCTGAGAATCATCGGATCGGCCTGCGACTGGCGATAGCTGTCGAGCGAGGATTGCAGGATGTCGGAGGCGAGTTTGGTGACTGCCCAGCGGCGGGCAAGCTCCCTCGCCTCCTCTTCGGCGGCGCGCTTTTCGAAGGCCGCCATCTCGGCGCTCTCGCCCGTTTCGGCTGCCTCCCGCGCCGCACGATTGTCGGCAAGCGCGGCGTTGAGCTCGCCGAACGTCCGATACTGCGCCTCGCTTTCGGCATTCAGCCGCTCTAGGGACAGGCCGGCATCGACCGGATCGAAGCCATCAAGCGCCACGCGAGCCTCGGCCTCGTCGACACCCTCGGACTGCTGGCGAAAGCGCTCACGGGCTTCGTCCAGACGCCGGCGACGAGACTGACGCTCTTCGAGACGGCGCAGCAGCGCGGGGCCGTCGCCTTCCCGGCCCGCCGTCATCGCCTCCAGATCCGCCTCGGTCTCTTCGTCGGCCCGGCGCAACTCCTTCAGCTTCTGCCGCGCCTCTTCCAAGGATTTCGTCAGGGCGAGCCGCGCCTCATTCCGGCTGCGAGCGGTCGCGGCGCGCTCCGTCAGTGTCTCCACCGCCGCGCCCGCGTTCATGTCTTTCAGGTCCGGCGCAATGTCCGAGATGAGCGCTGCGACCGACTTCTCGAACGCGCCGATATCCCGGTTGATGCCGGCAACACGACGCGTGTAGCTCTGGCGCTGCACGAGGGCATCGGGAACCCGCGCCCAGAGGTCCAGCCCGGCGAGGATGGCATCGGCGGACATGCCGACGGGATAGCCAAGCCTTGCCACGGCCGCCGCGAACGGCTGGCGCCACTCAACCTCTTCGCGATCGACCTCGGCTTTCTGCGCCTCCAGCGATTTCAGACGACGGCGGGCGGCGGTCTTCTCACCCTCCAGCGTACGGCTTTCCTGCCAGCGGTCGGCAAGTTCGCCGAGATGGCGCTGAATGGCGCGGCTCAAGGCAACGGCCGGCAAGGCCTCTACCGCGGCGAGCCCGGCTCCGGCAGCGATCGATCGCATGGCCGGCAGCAGGCGTTCTTCAAGGCGGTCGACAATGGCGCAGCGGTCCTTGAGCGCGTCGATTTCCCGCTGCCGTTCGAAGGCAGCATCCAGTGATCGCCGCCAGACGAGCATCGCATCCGGCTCCAGCGGCGTGACATCGCATGCCTCGAAAAGAGCCTCATACGCAGAACGTTCGGCCGATAACGCCTCCTCGCACTCAGCGACCCCGGCATCCACCTTCCGCTGATCGACCGTCAGTCGCTCTCGGCGCTGGGCCAGTGCAGCATGACGCGACAGGCGCTCGGCATCGGCAAGCGCCGCATCCGATAGACGATCGGCCTCAGTGATCCGATCGGCAAGCCGGTTAACCGTCGCCGGCTCGACCGGCTCCCGGTTGGCCGCGGCGTCGGCGACCAGACGCAGGTCCTCGTCGCGCGCCTGTCGGGCGTCACGGATATCGCTCTGCGTCACCATCGTCCCGCCGGCGCCGAGGCGCTGGATTTCCTCGTCCAGTTCGCCAAGTGCGGCGGCAATCCGGTCCCGTTCGCGGACAGCGTCCTTCAGCCGGTCCCGGGCGGCGCCCAACCGCTCGCCGAATGCGGAGATCGCCGCCGGATCCGGCAGCGGCACGGCGGCAAGCCGGTCGAGTGCGTCGACAGCCGGGCGCATACGACCCACCATCGCCCCCAGGTCTTCCGAGAGGCGGCCCACCTGCACCGCCAACTGATCCCTTTTTGCGATCTCATCGATATCCGGACCCATCGTCGCCAGCTGGTCGCGCCAGGGCTTGGGGTCGATCAGGTGACCCGCCCTGTCGGCAGAGAGGCGATCCAGCGTCTCGCGCTCGGCGGCCAGCGCTTCGTCCGTATCCTTCCGGCGGCGCTGCAGGTCCCGCCCCTGCTCGGCGAGCCGCCGCAGTTCCGTGAGCGCCATCTCATCCGGGATCTTCGCCTCGAGTTCCTCCAGTTCGGCGAGGCCCAGCCGGCGGGCAAGCTGCGTCAGGCCGGCCTCGTGCTGAGCCAGTTCGCGATCCACGGCCGGCAGGTCCTTGCGCAGACCGTTATAGTTGCCGAGTTCGCGATAGAGCTCCTGGATGCGACCGGAGGCGGCGAGCATGGCGTCATCGACCGTTATGCCCTCCAGCTTGGCAGCGAGACCACGCCCGTCCGTCTCCAGCCGGGCGATCTCCTGCTTCAGCCGCTCCTGACGCTCCAGAAGCTGGCGAAGCCGTTCGGCGTCACCATCCTCAATGCCGTCGAGATCGGCGAAGACCTCCAGCGCCCGGGTCTCTGCGTCGATGTCGTCTATCAGCGGCTTCCAGCGCTTCAGGCGGGAGAGCCGCTCAATGGCATGGCCGGTCTCCTTGCGCTCTAGCGCGAGCGCCGCCATTTTTGCATCCAGCTCGGCGCGCGCTTCCGAAAGCTTCTTCCAGACATCGGACCGCAGCGTATGATCGCGCTCCGCCTTGCGGGCGACCTCATAGCGATCAAGCACCTGATAGAACAGCCGGTTCTGCGACTTGCGCTCGGCGAAGATGCCGTCGGCCTGCTGGTCGAGCTTCTGGCGCAGGTCGCGCATGCCCATCATGCCGGAGGCGGCGGAGAACAGCAGGCTGCCGATCTCGCCGGAGGAGTGCAGCATGATGTCGGCGCCCTTGCGCAGCGCATCGGTATCGAGACCGAAAGCGCGTTCGAAGACGTCGCGGCCAAGCGTGCCGAGATAGGGGCTCAGCGCGTCGTCGGAGAGTGGCTCCTCCGCGTCGGTCGCAGCGACCAGCGCGTTCTTGCGTGCCTTGCGGCGGCGGAAACGGATTTCCGCACCGTTGCGGGCAACGAGTTCCGCGCCGACGCGCAGGTCGCGGTTGTCATGGCCGAAGCCGTAGCGGAAATCGCGGTCCGGGAAGCCAAAGAGGAGATCGGAAATGGCCGACAGTGCGGAGGATTTTCCCGCCTCATTCGGACCGTAGACGACATGCAGGCCGGCATCGGCGCGAAAGTCCAGATGCCGTCCGGAGAACTTGCCGTAGCGCAGGAGATCGAGGGACTTGAAGCGCATCGCGTCAGTCTCCCCGCTTTGCCGAAGCGATCAGCAATTCGCGGGCCTCTTCCAGAAGCGTGCGGGCATCGGCGCCGAGCGGCAGGTCTGCCGCCGCACTGCCGGGCGGCATCTTGACGGCGATCTCGGCGATGCGCGCTTCGGCGAGCGCCAGCATCTCCGGCGAGAAGACGTGCCCGTCGATCAGGCCTTCGAGATCGAGGCCGTCGAAATGATCGCGCGCCGCCTCGTCCTGCGGAAGCTCAATCGCCAGTTCCAGCTTTTCCAGCCAGAGATCGGCGCCGGCCCGGTGGCAGGCCGCCTGCACCTCGTCGCGGAAATCCGGCCCGGCGGCGGCGATGTCGTGCTTGAGATGCGAACGGCCGAAGAGCCGCAGCCGCAAAGCCGCCGGCCTGCCCTGCATAGCGGCCGCGACCGGCTCAAGGGCCTGTTCGATCCGCATCAGAAGGGCCGGCATGGTATCGTCCGGCAGGACCTCGACGGTGGCCGCCGCAAAACGGGCCTCATCGACGATCATCCGCTCGTGGCGGACGGAACCGTCCTCCACCGTCACCAGGACAGCGCCCCTCGCCCCCTGCTCGCGAATGCTGCGGCCCTGGATATTGCCCGGGAAGATGACCGGAGGATCCTCGGCGATCACCTCGTATTCGTGCACATGGCCGAGCGCCCAGTAGTCATATCCCCTCGACTTGAGGTCATCGAGCGAGCACGGCGCATAGGGCGCATGCGGTTCGCGGCCGGTGAGCGAGGTGTGCAGGACGCCGATGTTGAAGACACCGGGCTCGGCCTGCGGATAGGTGATTGCCAGATTGTCGTTGGCCGAGCGGTTGGCGAAGCCCTGCCCGTGCAGCGCCACCTTGAGCCGGTCGATGCGGAAGGTCTCCGGCTTGCGGGTCGAAAATTCGTACACGTTTTCCGGCAGGGTGATGGTCTTGGTGATCACGCTTTCAGCGTCGTGATTGCCGCGCAGAAAGTAGACGGGTATGCCCGCCCGCGTCAGCCGCGCCACTTGGCGGTTGTAGAAGAGCCCGATCGAATTGTCCGGCCAGTCGCCGTCATAGACATCCCCGGCAATGATGACGAAATCGACCTGAAGCTCCACGGCCCGGTCGACGAGATTGGTGAAGGCCTTGCGGCTTGCCTCGACGAACAGTTTCGCCACCTCGGCATCCTTCAGCGCCAGCCCCTGGAAGGGACTGCCGAGATGCAGGTCGGCGGCGTGGATGAAGCGGAAAGAGGTCATTCGTCCTTCGGTCGGTTGGGCATGCGCACCCGTTTTAGGCAATTGCGGCGGGCATGCCTATGGTCATCGGCCCGTCCTCCACCATATTCACCCCGGAACCTGCGAACTTGTGCGGCCTTCAGGCCGCTGCTATGCCGCATCCAACGCAGACAAGGAGGATAGTCATGCATTACCGCCCATTCGGTCGGACGACATTCACTGTTTCGGAAATCGGCTTCGGCGCCTGGCAGATCGGCGGCAGCTGGGGCGATGTCAGCGAGACCGACGGCCGCGACGCGCTGAACGCTGCGCTGGACAACGGCGTGACCTTCATCGATACGGCCGACGTCTACGGCGACGGCCGGTCGGAGAAGATCATCGCCGAGGTGCTGAAGGCGCGCGGCGGCGAGCGCCCGATGGTCGCCACCAAGGCCGGACGACGGCTGACCCCGCATGTCGCCGACGGTTACAACAAGAAGAACCTCGAAGCCTTCGTCGACCGCAGTCTTGCCAATCTCGGCGTCGAGCGGCTGGACCTCGTGCAGCTCCACTGCCCGCCGACCGAGGTTTTCTATCGCCCCGAGACGTTTGTCGCGCTCGACGAGCTGAAGGCGGCCGGCAAGATCGGCGATTACGGCGTCAGCGTCGAAAAGGCCGAGGAAGCGCTGAAGGCCATCGAGTATCCGGGCGTCGTCAGCGTCCAGATCATCTTCAACATGTTCCGCCAGCGCCCGGCGGGCCTGTTCTTCGACGAAGCGCGCAGGAAGAACGTCGCCGTGATCGCCCGCGTGCCTCTGGCAAGCGGTCTGCTTACTGGCAAGATTACCGCCGAGACGAAATTCGACGCCGAGGATCACCGCAACTTCAACCGCAATGGCGAGGCCTTCGATGTCGGCGAGACCTTTGCCGGCGTGCCGTTCGAAACCGGCCTGCAGGCGGTCGAAGAGATCCGCAAGCTGGTGCCGGAAGGCGCTAGCATGGCCGCCTTCGCGCTGAAATGGATCCTGATGCACGACGCCGTCACCGTCGTCATTCCGGGCGCGCGCAACGCCACGCAGGCAAAGTCGAACGCGGCGGCCGCCGAACTCTCGGCACTCTCCGCCGATGTAATGAAGGCCGCCGGGGACGTCTATGCCCGGCTGATCGCCCCGCACGTCCATCAGCGCTGGTAGGAAACGTCAAAGAGGCCCGGCATCACTGCCGGGCCTCTCGTTACATGATCCTGATATGAGATCAGTTGGTCTTGTTCAGGTTGACGGCCCAGAACAGGGTTTCGCCCGAGGAGTCGTCGACGCCGTCATTGTCGGTCACGGCATAGGCCTGACCCGAAGCGTCGATCGTGAACCCTTCGATCTTGTCGACGGCATAGCCGTGCGTCGCGGCCAGCATGTCCGGCAGCAGGTCGTAGGCCAGTTCCTTCTTGACCGTCGGCAGTTCGCCGCCGAGCGGCGCCGGCTTCAGCTCGGAAAGCGCGACCTTGTAGATCTTCTTCAGCTTGGCAGCTTCGCCGATCTGGTTATCGCGCTCGACGATATAGGCATAGTCGCCATTGGCGGTAATTTCGGACAGGCCAACCCATCCGGCTTCACCCTTGTCGAGCGGATAGCGCACGGCGCCCCATTCCTTCGAGGACGGCTTGTAGGAGACGAGCTTGACGAAGCCCTTCTCGTCATCCTTCCATTCGCGCTGCACGGCCATCCACAGCGTCTCGTCGTCGCCTTCGCCGACCTTGGTGATGCCTTCGAAGCCGAAGCGCACCTGATTGGCGTTCAGAGCTTCCGGAATGTCGATTACCTGATCGACGGCACCTTCGGCGCCGGCGTGGAAGATCTGGTGCGGCACGTCCTTTTCCGGATTGCCTTCGTTGGCGATCCAGAAGCCGCCCTTGCCGTCGAGAGTCAGGCCTTCCATGTCGCGGTGCTCCATCGGGGCGCCGTCCTTGGTGATGCGGATGGCGTCCGTGATGACCGCGGGCTTCTGCGTCGCGTCGATGACGAAGATCGACGGCTGCCCCGAATAGAAGCTGTCATTGGTGGCATAGAGCTTGCCGGGGGTCGTGGCGTCCGCAGCCAGGCTCGACAGGGCCCCGAAACCGAGCGGATTGCCGTCCTTGTCGTCCGCCGAGACGATTTCCGGGAATGCCTTCTCGCCTTCGCCGAGCTCGTAGAGCATGACATGCGAGCGGGCGCCGCCATCCTCGACCAGGTCGGCCTCGTTGGCGGTGGCGATCAGGTTGCGCTGCGGAACGGCGATGATGCCTTCCGGAGCCACGCCCGACGGCACGATCTGCATCAGTTCCGGCTCGGCGCCGGTATCCTTGTAGATGCCGACGACGGAAGCGCGTTCGGACATGACGAAGATGTACTGCTGGTCGCCGAACTTGGCGACTTCCAGGCCTTCCAGCTCGACGCCCTTCTTGCCGGCGCGCTTGTCGGGGAACATGCCGAGCTTGGCGATTTCGCGCTCAAGGCTCGGGCCGGACTCGTAGAGGACCTTGCCGGCCGTGTCGAAGATGGTGAAACCGCGCGAACCGCCTTCGTAATCGCCCTCATTGGCGACGACAACGCGATTGTCATCCAGCCACTGGATCGAATCGGGCTCGCGCTTGACGCCCTTCAGCGAACCGGTGAAGTCGAGCTTGCCGTCCTTCTCGATGTCAACACCATCGATATCGACCGCACCGGCGGTGAAGTGCGAGGTAACTTCGCCGGTCTTGCCGTCGACGATGACGATGTGGTTGTTTTCCTGCAGCGTCAGGGCGATCTGGCCCTTGCCGTTGATGTCGACGAATTCCGGCTCCGGATCTTCCGGGGCGATCTCGGCAAGACCGGTAACGTCGATCTTCTTCAGGCCGCCGCAATCGGCAGCGCCATCCTTGAAGGGAATGGTGACGAGGTAGCCGGCAGGCATCTGCGGCAGCTTTCCATCGTTCAGCTCTTCATTGCGCTCGTTCTCGATTGCAATGGCGGCAAAGGAACCATCCGGAGCGATCGCGATCGAATCCGGCTGGCCGCCGAGATCGCAGGATGCCTCGATGGCGCGGCTCTTGACGTCGATGGTCAAAAGCTTGCCGCCCGTCTTGACGTAATCCTCGGATGTGTTGATGGCGGCAAAGACCTTGCCGAAGCGGGCGGCGACGGAGGTCGGCTCGCCGTCGGCCATGACGGCGCCGAGCGGCTTCGGCGCCTTCGGATCGGTGATGTCGACGAAGCCGACGGCGCCGAGCGGGCTGTCGGAATAGACAAGCGTGTTGCCGTCTTCCGTCGCGGTGATGATCTCCGACGAGGTCGGCGTCTTGGCGTCCTTGTCGGCCGGCAGGTTTGCCGCGACCGGGAAGGCTGCGATGCGGTTGAACACGGGTTCTGCGAATGCGGCTGCGGCGGTGGATGCCAGCAATGCTGCGGTCAACGCCGCGCGGGAAAAAGTCTTCGTCATGGGGACCCCCTGTCTCCTCGAATTGGAACCAGGCGGTTGTGCGCATGCTGCATGACAGGCGCATGACAGCGCGGGCTCATATGCGACGATTTCGCACAGAGACCAAAGAAAACCCGGCAAAAGCCGGGTTTTCGAAGGTCAGGCCGGCCGGCGCCGCCGCTCGTTGTGCATGATGAACAGCGAGGCCCCGAGGATCAGCACCGCGCCGATCCAGAAGGAGACGGTCGGCGCGTAGCCGAAGACGACCCAGCCGGCGAGCACGTTGAGCGGCAGCTTGAGATCGTCGAACGGCTGCACGTAGGCCGCGTCGGCGGCGCGGTAAGCCCAGGTCAGGAGATACTGCGCAGCGGCCGTCAGGACGCCCATCAGCACCAGAAGTCCAAGCGCCAAGCCGGTCGGCACGGCAAAACCGGCGCCGGCCGCCAGCACCCCGTTGACCGGCGTCAGCAGGACAAGAAGCCAGATGGTGATCGTCTCGGGCTTCTCATAGGCCGTCAGGTTCTTGGTGATCAGTGAAGCGCCGCCCCAGAGCAGTGCCGCGATGATCGGCAGGAGTGCCGCCGGCGTGAAGGCTTCCGACCAGGGCTGCAGGATGATCATCGCGCCGGTGAAGCCGGTCGCGGTCGCCAGCCAGCGCACCGCCCCCACCCGCTCGCCGAGGAAGAAGCGGGCGCCGAGGATGATGAAGAAGGGCGAGGTCATGACGAGCGCGATCGCCTGGCCGATCGGCACGGAGGCAAGGCCCACCACCCAGGCCTCGACGCCGAGCGCCGAGAGCACGACGCGCAACAGATGATGCCACGGCCGGGCCGTGCGCATGGCGCCGAGGCCGAGCCGCCAGATGACCGGCACGGACAGCACGGAGGCAAACGCATATTGCCAGAAGGCTGCGGCGGCCGGCGGAAAGCCGAGCCGCATCGTCACCCATTGGGTGGCGGTATTGATGCCCGCAAAGGCGACACCGGCTGCGACCATGAGGATCGCGGCCGCCACCGGGCGGGACGGGTTGAGCGCTAGGGAGCTCTGATTCATGTCTTTGCTTCTCCAAAAGAGACCAACACAAATCAGGACGCATGAGGTGGAAAACGGCTTCAACCCCGAGCAGGAACCCCGCCCGGATTGCGACCGTCTCTCTCATTCTCTTCCATCCGGACTATGACCGTCGGCTCCGGAATCGCACCGGATCTGCTGACCCGCCGGATACACATCCAACGGCGCTCGCGGGCTTGGGGACGAACCCCTTACCGCCGGTGGGGACTTTCACCCCGCCCTGAGAACAGCCCACAGATAAGATATCCCGACGCACCGGGCAAGAGCGCGGGCGTTTCCGGATTGTTGACGGTGCATCACCCGGATGCGCTCCGATTTCGAGAGTGGCCGGAGCCTGCCGGACTAAAGGCCAATCAAGCCCGCTTTCGTCGGCCTGAACCCGCAGCGATGATAAAGCTCCTCAAGATGCGGTTCAAAATCCACATGCAGCCATCGAGCCCCACGACTTCCGGCAAGGGCGATAGCCTCTTTCACAAGCCGGCTCGCCACGCCCTGCCTGCGAAACGCGGGAAGAACGCAAGTATCCAGTATGAACGCATGGATGCCGCCGTCCCAGGCAACATTGACAAAGCCGACGATGGTCTCGCCTTCATATGCACCCACATGACCGAGGCTCCGTTTCAATACATCGGACATGGAAGCCGACGGCTCCTGCCCCAAGCCTCCCGCCACAGAACGGTCAGCGCTTCAAAGGATGGGAACGGATCAATCTTGTATTCCAATGCGGCATCTCCGGTATCAGATCGAACTAGAATAGGGATGCTTATGACGATCGGAAGCCCACGTCCCACTAACACGCCGTCGTTTTCCAACCATCTCGGTAGCAACGCTGGCGCGTTTCAACACCTTCCGCGCGATTCTCGGCATTGGCAGCTAAGCGGCAATACGCCCCTGAAACAGGAAAACCCGGTGCATTGCTGCACCGGGTTTGAAACTCAATTCCTGTTTCCCAGCGAGGTGCCGGGAAAGACGTCAACGTGAATTAGTTGACGGCGTCCTTCAGGCCCTTGCCGGCCGTGAACTTCGGAACGTTGCGAGCCGGGATATCGACTTCAGCGCCCGTGGACGGGTTGCGGCCCTTGGAGGCTGCACGATGCGAAACGGTGAAGCTGCCGAAGCCGGCGAGACGGATGTCGCCACCGTTCTTGAGTTCAGCCTGAACGGTTTCGAAGAGCGCGTCGACTGCGGAAGCTGCATCTGCCTTGGTCAGACCGGCCTTTTCTGCAACTGCGGACACGAGTTCATTCTTGTTCATGTTTCCACCCCTTTCATTGGTATGAAACGACTCATTATCAAGCTCGGCGAAAGCATAGGGGAGCTATCGCCTGCTGCAAGCCAAAAGCCTTGCTACGCAGGGAAAAGCAAGCGTTTTTCGTTCGTATTTCACAAAAAAGGCCGGCATAAATGCCGGCCTTTCGGTAAAATGTATCACTTCGGTCACAGAGCGGTCACGAGCTGGCCGCGCCGCGCTCAGTGCGCGATCGTGCCGGCCGAATCGTCGGCAGCGTCCTTGCCTGCGATTGCAGGCACTTCCACCGGCGGCTCCCATTCGATCGGCTCGAGCTTGCGAACGAGCGCGTGCTCGAGCACCTCGCCCATCCGCGAGACCGGAATGATCTCCATGTTGTTCTTCACATTGTCCGGAATGTCGGCCAGATCCTTGGCGTTTTCTTCCGGAATGAGAACCTTCTTGATGCCGCCGCGAAGGGCCGCGAGCAGCTTTTCCTTCAAGCCGCCGATCGGCAGAACCCGACCGCGGAGCGTGATTTCACCGGTCATCGCAACGTCCTTGGACACCGGCACGCCGGTCATGATCGACACGATGGCCGTTGCCATGGCGACGCCTGCCGACGGGCCATCCTTCGGAGTAGCACCCTCCGGAACGTGGACGTGGATGTCCGCCTTGTCGAAGCGCGGCGGCTCGATGCCGAAATCGATCGCCCGCGAGCGGACATAGGATGCCGCCGCCGAAATCGATTCCTTCATCACTTCCTTCAGGTTGCCGGTCACCGTCATACGGCCCTTGCCACCCGGCATCATCACGCCTTCGATGGTCAGCAGTTCACCGCCGACTTCCGTCCAGGCGAGACCGGTGACGACACCGACCTGATCCTCGCGCTCGGCTTCACCATGACGGAACCGCGGCACGCCGAGGTAGTCATGGATGTTGTCGGCCGTCACGTTGACGCTGGTGACCTTGCCCTTGATGATCTCCGTCACGGCCTTGCGGGCGAGCTTCATCAGCTCACGCTCGAAGGACCGCACACCGGCTTCGCGGGTGTACTGACGAATGACCGCCATCAGCGCGTCGTCGCTGACCGAGAATTCCTTCGGCTGCAGCGCATGCTCGCGGATGGCCTTCGGCAGCAGGTGCCGCTTGGCGATCTCGGCCTTTTCGTCTTCCGTGTAGCCGGCGATCCGGATGATCTCCATGCGGTCCATCAGCGGACCCGGAATATTGAGCGTGTTGGCCGTGGTGATGAACATCACGTTCGACAGGTCGTACTCGACTTCCAGGTAGTGGTCCATGAAGGTCGAGTTCTGCTCCGGATCGAGCACCTCAAGCAGCGCCGACGACGGATCGCCACGGAAATCCATGCCCATCTTGTCGATTTCGTCGAGCAGGAAGAGCGGGTTGGCCTTCTTCGCCTTCTTCATCGACTGGATGACCTTGCCGGGCATCGAGCCGATATAGGTGCGGCGGTGGCCACGGATTTCGGCTTCGTCACGAACGCCGCCGAGCGCCATGCGGATGTACTCACGGCCGGTCGCCTTGGCGATCGACTTGGCGAGCGAGGTCTTGCCGACGCCCGGAGGACCGACGAGGCACAGGATCGGACCCTTGATCTTGGAGGCGCGGGCCTGCACGGCGAGATATTCGACGATGCGTTCCTTGACTTTGTCGAGACCGAAGTGATCCTCTTCCAGCACCTTCTCGGCGAGGTTGAGGTCCGTCTTGATCTTCGACTTCTTGCCCCAGGGCAGGCCCAGCAGCCAGTCGAGGTAATTGCGCACGACGGTGGCTTCGGCCGACATCGGGCTCATCTGGCGCAGCTTCTTCAGTTCGGCGTCCGCCTTTTCGCGGCCCTCCTTGGAAAGCTTCGTCTTCTTGATGCGCTCTTCCAGTTCGGCCATCTCGTCACGGCCGTCCTCGGCGTCGCCCAGTTCCTTCTGGATCGCCTTCATCTGCTCGTTGAGATAGTACTCGCGCTGGGTCTTCTCCATCTGGCGCTTGACGCGCGAGCGGATCCGCTTTTCGACCTGCAGAACGGAGATCTCGCCTTCCATGAAGCCGAGCGCCTTTTCGAGGCGTTCCTTGACGCTGGTGGTTTCCAGCATCTCCTGCTTCTCGGTGATCTTGATCGACAGGTGCGAGGCAACCGTATCGGCGAGCTTGGAATAGTCGTCGATCTGGCTGGCGGCGCCCACCACTTCCGGCGAAATCTTCTTGTTGAGCTTCACATAGTTCTCGAACTCGGAGACCACCGAGCGAGCAAGCGCTTCCACCTCGACCGGATCGTCGCCCGGCTCGGGCAGGATTTCGGCAACGGCTTCATAATATTCCGGGCGGCTGCCATAGCCGCTGATCGTTGCGCGCGCCTTGCCTTCCACCAGCACCTTGACGGTGCCGTCGGGCAGCTTGAGCAATTGCAGCACATTGGCGACGGTGCCGACATCGTACATGGCGGACGGATCCGGATCGTCGTCACCGGCATTGAGCTGGGTGACAAGCATGATCTGCTTGTCCGACCCCATGACTTCCTCAAGCGCACGGATCGATTTTTCACGGCCGACGAAGAGCGGCACGATCATGTGCGGGAACACCACGATGTCGCGCAAAGGCAGCACCGGATACAGCGTTGCCTGTTTTGCAGCTGACGTTTCTTTCGTCATTTCATGTCCTTTCAAGGGTTCCGTTTCCGGAACAATCGCCAAGGCTTGGGAGGCTTCCAGGCGATATCGGTTGTTTACTAACAGTTGGAGTATCGCCTGGTCGTTTTCAAGGGCACCGCCCGTCCCCACAACCCTTCGTCACCCTAAGCCCGAAGCCTGAAATCGAGGCTAGCCGAGCCACCTGTTCCGGAGCTTACCGACATCACACGCACAGCACCTGCACAGGCCGCAAATGGATTCGCACCATCTTCACCGTATTGAAGCCGGACCGCAACGGCAAAGCACGGCTTTTCAATGGCTAAGCGCAGAATCCAACCCGTTTTTGCGACATCTTCAACGCAAAAGGCCCGCACAGCGGCGGGCCTTTCGATATTCGTCGAAAGAAGCGAGCCTTACGCGGAAGCGTTGGCCTTTTCTTCCTGCCGGTCGGCATAGATGTAGAGCGGGCGGGCCGCACCGGTCACGACCTCGTCCGAGATCACGACTTCGCGAACGCCTTCCAGGGTCGGCAGTTCGAACATGGTGTCGAGCAGGATCTTCTCCATGATCGAGCGCAGACCGCGGGCACCCGTCTTGCGCACGATCGCCCGGCGGGCAATCTCGCGCAGCGCGTCCTCGTGGAAGGTCAATTCGATGTCTTCCATCTCGAACAGGCGCTGGTACTGCTTGACGAGCGCGTTCTTCGGCTCCGAGAGGATCTGGATCAGCGCATCCTCGTCGAGGTCCTCGAGCGTCGCCAGGACAGGCAGACGGCCGATGAATTCGGGGATGAGACCGAACTTCACCAGATCTTCCGGTTCCAGTTCACGCAGCACGGCACCGACGCGACGGTCGTCCGGCGCCTTGACGGTGGCGCCGAAGCCGATCGAGGTCTTCTCGCCACGGGCGGAGATGATCTTGTCGAGGCCTGCGAACGCGCCGCCGCAAATGAAGAGGATGTTGGTCGTGTCCACCTGCAGGAACTCCTGCTGCGGATGCTTGCGGCCGCCCTGCGGCGGCACGGAAGCGACCGTGCCTTCCATGATCTTCAGAAGCGCCTGCTGCACGCCCTCGCCCGACACGTCGCGGGTGATCGAGGGGTTGTCCGACTTGCGGCTGATCTTGTCGACTTCGTCGATGTAGACAATGCCGCGCTGCGCCCGCTCGACGTTGTAGTCGGCGGCCTGCAGAAGCTTCAGGATGATGTTTTCGACATCCTCGCCGACATAGCCGGCTTCGGTCAGCGTCGTCGCATCGGCCATGGTGAACGGCACATCGATGATGCGGGCGAGCGTCTGGGCAAGGTAGGTCTTGCCGCAGCCGGTCGGGCCGACAAGCAGGATGTTCGACTTTGCAAGCTCGACGTCGCTGCCCTTGGAGGCATGCGCGAGGCGCTTGTAGTGATTGTGTACCGCGACCGACAGGATGCGCTTGGCGCCCTTCTGACCGATCACGTATTCGTCGAGGACCTCCATGATGTCCTGCGGCGTGGGGACGCCGTCACGGGACTTGACCATAGAGGACTTGTTCTCTTCACGGATGATATCCATGCACAATTCGACGCATTCATCGCAGATGAATACCGTCGGTCCGGCAATCAGTTTCCGGACTTCGTGCTGGCTCTTGCCGCAGAACGAACAATAGAGGGTGTTCTTGGAGTCACCGCCGTTGCTGCCGCTGACCTTGCTCATATCCTATTCCCTTCCAGCACGACGCGACGCTTTCCGAACGAAAAGGTTTCGCGCACATTAATCGCCGCTGATGGGGCCCATTCGGTCTCTTCGCCACCACCAGCCTCGTTTTCAGGGGCACTGACCGGAACCAAACCTTTTCGTGTTTGAATTCCGGAGGCAACGCATTCCCCTGAAACCCAAAAGCTATGTCACAAAACTTCAACATAGCCTTAAGACGCACTATTAACCGGTTTTTGAGCCGAGGCCATCCCCCAAAATGTTTTGAGGGCGGCCAAGGGCCGTCAACGGTCATTTCACGCGGCGTCGCCTTCGGTCTCGGCGCGTGACGTCAGTACCTTGTCGATGAGGCCCCAGTCCTGGGCTTCATTGGCATCCATGAAGTTGTCGCGGTCGAGCGAAGTTTCAACTTCCTCGTAGGTACGGCCGCAATGCTTCACGTAAATTTCATTCAGGCGACGCTTCATCTTCAGGATGTCGCGGGCGTGACGCTCGATGTCGGACGCCTGGCCCTGGAAGCCGCCGGACGGCTGGTGGACCATGATGCGTGCATTCGGCGTCGCGAACCGCATGCCCTTCTCGCCGGCGGCGAGCAGCAGCGAACCCATGGACGCGGCCTGGCCGATGCAAAGCGTCGTCACGGCCGGACGAATGAACTGCATGGTGTCGTAAATCGCCATCCCGGAGGTGACGACACCGCCCGGCGAATTGATGTAGAGAGCGATTTCCTTTTTCGGGTTTTCCGCTTCCAGGAACAGGAGCTGCGCGCAAACCAGCGACGCGATATGATCCTCCACGGGGCCCGTCAGGAAGATAATCCGCTCTTTGAGAAGCCTGGAATAGATATCGTAGGAGCGTTCCCCGCGGTTGGTCTGCTCGACGACCATCGGCACCAGGGCCAAGGCGGTATCAACTGGGTTTCTCATTTGCTTCCTTTATCCAACGCATTCCCGGCTTGCGCCCGGAATCAGTAAATTCATCCAATCCCTACATAGAGCGTCGGGGTACGCAACTTCAAGAGATGCGCCCGATAAGCTTGAAAAGCGTTTTCCCGGCTTTTTGCAGGCAGATCGGCTCCAGTGGTCGCGGCCTTTTTCCCAACTGCCGCATTAATTACCAGTTACGCAGGCACGACCCCACCGGTTTTCACGCTGGACGTGGTTAAGCAATACTGAATTTCCACAAGCTGGCGGCGGCGTCGCGGGTTGCCGCAACCCAAGTACACACGCACAGGTTTTTGCTTATCTGTTGTCAAATTTTAATGAGCGACATCAGTCCTATTTAAGCATCTGTCAATGCGTCACAGTTTAGATTGACGTTACGCAACGAACAGGCCCCTGAAGACATTGCCCGACCTACACACCGGAATGCTGTTTCTAACGGTAGAGACATTGACATTGTCAGTGCTCCTGCTGGTCGTATGGCTGAATTCGCCACGCAGCCAGTTTTACCTGTACTGGAGCCTCGGCTTCGCGTTTCGGAGCGCCGGCCTCATCGCGCTTACCCTCAACAGCCGCACGCCGGGAATGCTGCCGCCGGAATTTCCCAATGCCCTGACACTCTGGGGCATGAGCTTCTGGCTGGTGGGGATGCACAAGCTGTCGGGCCGCGCGGTACCGCCGAGCATACTCCTTCCCGTCGCGACATGGCTGATCGGCATGCAGTTGCCGGGTGCGCAGGACAACCTCGTCTATCGTTCGGCCTTGTACGGCGTGTCCATGGTGAGCGGCTGCCTGATGCTCGCCTCAGCCTCGCTTTCCATTCCCGTCGGCCGGGCGGTCCAGCGCCACATCATCTGCGGGCTCTGGATCATCTTTGCGCTCAACTCCACCGTCATCGCGGCCTGCGTTGCGATCGAACAGCCCGCCGACATCCTCGAGCTCTCCGTCGGCCCTGTGTGTGGCGCGATCGGCGCTGCCGGCCTGATCGCCATGGTCATCACATGGGCAAGCATCGTCATGGAGATGTCCCAGAGCCGCCTGCGCCACCTGGCGAGCTGCGATCCGCTTACCGGGGCGCTCAACCGGCGCGGCCTCGAGGAAGCGTTCTGTCCCATGATCGAGCGCGGCAAGCCGGCATCGCTGGTTTCCATCCTGGTATTCGACCTCGACCACTTCAAGCAGATCAACGACCGCCACAGCCATGACGCGGGCGACCAGGTGCTGATCGCCTTCGCCAAGCTCGCCCGTGAGGTGATCGGCGAGCGGGGGATTGTCGCGCGCAGCGGCGGCGAGGAATTTGTCGCCGCCCTTCCCGTTGCGGGCCATCCCGAAGCAATTGCCCATGCGGAGACCATTCGCCTGCGTTTCGGCTCCACCGCCCACCCAACGAAATCGGGCTCCGTCGGCGCCACGGTCAGTATCGGCATCGCCTGCATGCCCCACGATCAGGCCGACATCGACGGCCTGATGCATGCCGCCGATACCGCGCTTTACGAGGCCAAGGCCCGCGGCCGCAACCGCAGCGCCTTCCTGCACGACGGCGTGGTGCATGTGGTCAGGTGCTGCAACGAGGGCGATGCGGCAGACAACGACCCGGGCAGCGCGGACCGCTCTCCCGAAGCTGCCGTGCCTCAGCCCTTTCGTCCCCGTTTCGTCCAGGCCGGTTGAAAAAGCGCCCGGACCGCTATCCGCCTTTTTCAAAATCCGCTAAATCGCTCGGCATGACATCTCCAGACTTCATGCACATTGACGGCGACAATCGCCGCGTATCGCTCGACGCCGCAAATCCGGCGTTCTACGGCAGCCCGAACGCGGTCTATGCACGGCTTCACGCCGCCTGCCCCACCTTCTATTGGGAGGAACGGCGGCAATGGTTCTTTGCGGGTTACGACCATGTCAACGGCCTGCTCCGGGACCGCCGGTTCGGCCGCCAGATCACCCACATTGCCAGCCGCGAAGAGCTGGGGCTTGCCGACGATCCACCGCATATCGCCGATTTCGTGCAATCCGAGGCGCATTCGCTGCTGGCCATCGAGCCGCCGGAACACACGCGGCTGAGAACGCTGGTCAACCGCGCCTTCGTCTCGCGCCATATCGAGAAGCTGGCGCCGGAGATCGCCGCGCTCGCCCATTCGCTGATCGACGGCTTCGAGAAGGACGGCGGGACTGAACTGCTGTCGCGCTTCGCCGAGATCATTCCGGTGACGATCATCGCCCGGATGATCGGCATCCCGGACGACATGTGCCGGCAGCTGCTGGACTGGTCGCACGCCTATGTGCGCATGTACATGTTCAACCGGACGAAGGAGGAGGAGATTGCCGCCAACCGGGTGGCGAAGGAGTTTTCCGACTACGTGCGCACCATTATTGCCGAGCGCCGGGCGGAGCCGCGCGACGACCTGATGTCGCACATGATCCACACGGAGCACAAAGGCCAGTACCTGACCGAGGATGAGCTGATCTCGACGACGATCGTGCTGCTGAACGCCGGTCACGAGGCGACCGTTCATCAGATCGGCAATTCGATGCGGGTCATTCTCGAAAGCGGCCTCGATCCAAAAGACCTGTTTCGCGATGCAGCCGCGACCGAACTGACGGTCGAGGAGTCCCTGCGCATCTGCGCGCCGGTGCATGTCTTCGAGCGCTGGGCGCTGGAGGATGTCGACATCGACGGGGTCTCGCTGAAGCGTGGCGACGAGATCGCCCTGATACTTGCCGCCGCCAATCTGGATCCGCTGAAATACACCGACCCGCTCACATTCAAGCCGGACCGCAAGGAAGCGCCGAACCTCTCCTTCGGTGCCGGCATCCATTTCTGCATCGGTGCGCCGCTCGCCCGGCTGGAACTCAACATCGCCCTGCCGATCCTGTTCGAGCGGCTGCCGGGCATGAAAATCGCCGAGACGCCCGTGGTGAAGGACGTCTACCATTTTCACGGGCTCGAAAGACTCGACCTTCAGTGGTGAGGGGCGCGTCTCTCGCGCTATGACGTTTCCGAGGCGTAGCGGTTCTGCAGCGCGTTGACCTGCTCACGCATGGCCTGCCTCAGCTCCTGTGGCGCAAGGACTTCGGCCTCGGCGCCGAGGCGCAGGAATTCCGACGTCGCCTGTTGAATTCCGCCGCAGGGCAACGTGACCGTCCGCCAGCCATCCGCGCCTTCCGGCTCCGACACGGCAATGCGGGTGCGGACATAGAAGGGCGATATGTGTTCCAGGAGCCGCAGACCCCATCTCGAGATGCGCAGGGTTGCGATGTTGGGATGCAGTTCCGCCTCAAGGCGCTGGGTGTTCTCGTCCCAGTAAGCCGTGAGGTCGAAATCGGCCGGGCGCTCGAAACGCTCTTCCGTGACGACAAGGTCCAGGATGCGGGAAATGCGATAGGTCCGCACCCCTGCCCGCTCCCCCGTTTCCGCGTTCGCTGCCATATACCAGGCACCGCCCTTCAACACGACGCCCAGAGGGGCCACTATGCGGGTCTTCTCCTCCGCCCAGGTGCGGTAGCGCATCCGTACCCGCTTGTTGTTCCAGACCGCGTCTGCGATGGCCTGGAGATGCAGAGGCTGCTCGCTCTCCCCGAACCAGGTCGGAGCGTCGAGATAGAAGCGCTGCTGCATGCGGGCCGCGCTCTGGCGCAGCTCTTCGGGCAGCGCCGCGGTCAGTTTCTTCTGTGCGCCGGCCATCAGCGTGCCGAGGCCGAGATCGGCGGCCGCACCCGGCAGGCCGGAGAGAAACATCGCCTCCGCCTCTCCTGGAGAAAGACCGTTCAGCCGGACGCGATAGCCGTCGAGCAGCCGGTAGCCGCCGTCCGATCCGCGCTCCGAGTAGACAGGAATGCCGGCGGCGGACAATGCGTCGACATCCCGATAGATGGTGCGTACCGAAACCTCGTTTTCCTCGGCTAGCGTCTCGGCCGTCACCAGTCCGCGGGCCTGCAGCGTGGTCAGGATGTTGATGAGGCGGCTTGCCCGCATATCGAGAAATCTCCGTGTGCGGAGATTATCCTAAACCAACCTGACAAAAACTGACAGGTATGGCGCCGTACCCTGCCCTCATCGACATCCACAAACGGGAAAGGACGAGACCATGCCCACCAAGGAACCGATCACCCTCTATTATTCCCCACAGACCCGGGCGACCGGCGTGCGGGTGCTGCTGGAAGAGCTCTGCGCGCCCTACCGGCTGCATGTGCTGAACATGAAGGCCGACGAGCAGCGCAAGCCGGACTATCTCGCCATCAACCCGCTCGGCAAGGTGCCGGCGATCCGTCATGGCGACGCCTTCGTGACCGAACAGCCGGCCGTCTATCTGTATCTCGCCGACCTCTTTCCGGAAGCCGGGCTGACACCAGCGATCGGCGAGATAGACCGTGCAGCGTTCCTGCGCTGGATCGTCTATTACGGCAGCTGCTTCGAACCGGCCTTGGTCGACAAGTCGATGAACCGCGAGCCTGGAATGCGGAACTTCACGGTCTACAGCGATTATGACAGCATGCTTGCTGCGATCGAAAATGCGCTGACGCCCGGGCCCTATCTGCTCGGAGAACGCTTCAGCGCCGCCGATGTGCTCTGGGGGATCGCGCTGCAGTGGACGACCATGTTCGGCCTCGTCGAAGAGCGGCCGGTATTCCGCGCCTATATCGACCGCGTGACGTCCCGCCCGTCCTTCAGGAAGGTCACGGAAGAGGACGTCGTCATGGCGGCGGAACACGAGAAGGCAGCCGCGCAGAACGCGGCGTGACCGCCCTTCGCGAAGGGCGAGTGATCAAAGCTTGATGACATAGTCCTTGCGAGTCGTTTCAACGACTTCCCAGGTTCCCTTGAAGCCGGGTCTCAGCACCATGCTGTCGCCCGCCTTCAGGTGAACCGGCTCGCCGCCCTCCTCCGTCAGGACGGAGTGGCCGGCGAGAATGTGGAAATATTCCCACTCGTCATAGACGATCCGCCATTTGCCGGGCGTGGCTTCCCAGACGCCTGCATAGAGGCCGCCATCGGCCTCCTCCAGGTTCCAGGTGCGGAATTGCGGATCGCCGGAGATCAGCCGGTCTGGCGCCGGAGCGCCCTCTTCCGGCTCGACGGTATCGAGATCGAAACGCATCATCTTTTCCATCGATTGTCTCCGGCGTTCCCTAACTCTGCTCAGACGCCTGCCAGCGCCTGGTCGAGATCGGCAATGATATCCTTCACGTCCTCGATGCCGACCGACAGGCGGATGACGTCCGGCCCGGCGCCGGCGGCAATCTGCTGTTCTTCCGACAACTGCCGGTGCGTGGTCGATGCCGGATGGATGACCAGCGAGCGGGTGTCACCGATATTGGCGAGATGCGAGAAGAGCTTCAGCGTCTCGACCAGCTTCTTGCCGGCCTCGTAGCCGCCCTTGACGCCGAAGGTGAAGACGGCGCCGGCGCCCTTGGGCGAATAGCGCTGCTGCAGGCCGTTATTCGGATCGTCGGAAAGACCGGCGTAGCTGACCCACGCCACCTTCTCATGCTTCTTCAGCCACTCGGCGACGGCGAGCGCGTTGTCGCAATGGCGCTGCATGCGCAGCGGCAGCGTCTCGATGCCGGTCTGGATCATGAAGGCGTTGAACGGCGAGATCGACGGACCGAAGTCGCGCAGGCCGAGGACGCGGCAGGCGATCGCGAAGGCGAAATTGCCGAAGGTCTGATGCAGGACGATGCCGGCATATTCGGGACGCGGCTCGGAGAGCATCGGATAATTGCCGGACTTCGACCAGTCGAAGGCGCCGCCGTCGACGATGATGCCGCCCATGGAATTGCCATGGCCGCCCATGAACTTCGTCAGCGAGTGGACGACAATGTCAGCGCCATGCTCGAGCGGACGCACGAGGTACGGTGTCGCCATGGTGTTGTCGACGATCAGCGGAATACCGTGCTTCTGGGCGACGGCGGCGATTGCCGCGATGTCCGTGAAGGTGCCGGCCGGATTGGCGAGGCTTTCGATGAAGATCGCCCGCGTACGGTCGTCGATCAGCGCCTCGAAGGACGACGGATTGAACGCGTCTGCCCAGCGCACCTGCCAGTCGAAGCTCTTGAAAGCATGGCCGAACTGGTTGATCGAGCCGCCATAAAGCCGGTTGGCGGCGATGAAGTTGTCGCCCGGGCGCATCAGCGTGTGGAAGATCAGGAGCTGGGCGGCGTGGCCGGACGCTGTCGCCAGTGCGGCGGTTCCGCCTTCGAGCGCCGCGACACGCTCTTCGAGCACGGCCTGCGTCGGGTTCATGATGCGGGTGTAGATGTTGCCGAATTCCTGCAGGCCGAAGAGAGCGGCCGCATGGTCGGCGTCGCGGAAGGCGAACGACGTGGTCTGATAGATCGGCGTCGCGCGGGCTCCCGTCGTCGGATCGGGGGCCGCGCCGGCGTGGACTGCCATCGTGCTGAAACCAGGATTTTCCGAACTCATGCGATACTCCCTTTTGACTTTTTTGTGTTGCTGGATTGTGTAGCCATTTATCCCGCAGACAGCAATTGCAATCCGCCTGTGCCGATGCTGCCGATTTGACACGGATCAATGCCGGCAGCAGCCAATCCCTCCATTCTCCAAGGATGTGAAGGAGAAGGGCATGACAAACGCACAGCACAAGATTCTCGACCGGATCAGCGAATGGTGGGAGACCCGCCCGGCGCGGCAGTCCAGCGAACTCGCGGGCCTTTGCGAGTTCGACCTCGAAAGGCTGGCGCGGGACTGCGGCCTGCCGACGTCAGACTTCCTGGAGCTCGCTCGCAAGCCGCCGAATGCGGCGGCGGAAATGCCGGAGATGATGCGCGCGCTGAACATCGACCCCGTCGAGGTCGAGCTTGAACATCCCGCCGAGTTCCGCAACATGCAGGCGACCTGTGCGCTCTGCCCGTCGAAGGCCAAATGCCGGCGCGATCTCGGGCACGGCAGGGCCGATCAGAACTTCGATTCCTATTGCGGGAATGCAGACGCCCTGAACGGCATGCGCGCCGAACCGGACCTCCTGTACGAGTAGGAGACCTGCGTCAGCCGACCAGCCTCGGATGTTCGATCGCCGGGCATCGGTTCATGACGACCTTCAGGCCACCGGCCTCCGCCTTGGCGGCGGCCTTGTCGTCGCGGATCTCCAGCTGCCCCCATATGACGGCGGGTTTCGGCTCCATGGCAAGCGCTTCGTCGACGACGCCGTCCAGGAACTCCTTCGCCCGGAAAACGTCGACCATGTCCACGGGCTCCGGAATATCCGCAAGCCGGCCATAGGCGGTCTCGCCGTTGATCTCCTTGCCAGCCTGCCCCGGATTGACCGGAATGACGCGGTATCCCTGCGACTGGAGGAAGCGCATGACCCGATACGAGGGCCGCGCGGTATTCGGCGAGGCGCCGACCAGCGCAATGGTTTTGACGCTGTTCAGGATGTCGGCAATATAGGCGTCGTCATAGTGATCGTGGTTCATGTGTCGGGCCTCTTATCAATCTGTGGAACCGCCACAATTGAATGACAGTTATAGTTCTATCTAGGCACGACCATGCTCCGGGAGAAGACCATCATGAACCGCCTCGTTCTTTCCGCTCTGACGCTCGCCATCGCCGCCACGCCAGCACTGGCGATTTCACGCTACAACACGACCAAGATGCAATGCGCCGCCATCCAGTCCGCGCTGGCGCGCGAGGGTGCTGCGATCCTGCGCTACCCGTCGAAGAACGTGGCAGGGCTGACGCTCTACGACCGCTATGTGCGTGACAGCGGCTACTGCGACTATCCGCGCGAGTACGCCAAGCGGGTGACGGTGCCGGCCCGCGACACCTCTGCCTGCCCCGTCCGGCAGTGCAAGGAACGCCAGCGGCTGTTCCGCTTTCCCCTCCACAGGAACAACTGAACTGCCGAGCGCTTCGGTGCTCAGCTATGCAGGGCGTGGTAGAGCAGAGGGAACTCTGTTACCGGGCATCGGTCCATGACGACCTTGATGCCGGCCCGTTCCGCCTTGGCCGCGGCGACATCGTCGCGCACGGTCAGCTGGCCCCATATGACTTTCGGTCTCGGGATCATCGCCACCGCCTCGTCGACGACGTCCTTGAAGTGGCTCGACTCGCGGAAAACGTCGATCATGTCGACCGGCTCCGGGAGCACGGCGAGGCTTTCGTAGCAGAACTGGCCGAGGATCTCCCCGCCCGCATGAGCAGGATTGACCGGGAGGACGTGGTAGCCCTTGCCGAGCAGGAAGCCCATCACATTGTAGCTCGGGCGATGCTCGTCGGCGGACGCACCGACAAGGGCGATGGTCTTGCAAGACGTCAGTATGTCCCGGATATAGTCGGAAGCGTATGCATCATGGTTCATGGCAGCTCCTTCCGTTCCGGCCTTCACCGGAACCGCGATGGCTCCCCGCCCAATGTCCCTGGCTGGAAGCATAAGCCAATTTCCTAACGAATTGCTTACACGCCTCCGGGACCGCCTGTCCTCAGTCCGGCAGGACGACGTGACCGCTTTCGTCGAGCGGGAAAAACGGATTGTGGGCCACTTCCCACAAATGCCCGTCCGGATCGGCGACGTAGCCGGAATAACCGCCCCAAAACACCTTGCGCGGCGACTTGACCAGCGTCGCGCCATTGGCGACGGCAAACTTGATGACCGCGTCGACGCCGGCGGGGCTGGCGACATTGTGAGCCAGCGTCACGCCGGAAAAGCCGGGCGGCGTATCCTCGACGCCGGCATCCTCGGCAAGCGAGGCGCGGGAAAACAGGCCCAGCACCGTTCCCTTGAGCTGGATGAAGGTGACCGCGTCCTGGGAGGCGGAGGATTTCTTCCAGCCGAGCTTCTCGTAGAAGGCGGTGGACCGGGCGACATCCGCCACTCCGAGCGTGACGAGCGATATGCGGCGATCGAGCGACATTTTGCATCTCCCTGGACAGTTTTGTTCTTGATATGTGTGTAGTATGTTTTTTCTACGTTCGCAAACTGCCACCATTTTTGACTCACACATTGCGAGCGGGAAGTCTGCCATCGGTGCCGAAAAGCCCCGAAACCACGGGCCTCGGCCTTTATCTCAGGCGAACATCAATGCATAAAAAATGTGGTTTTATAATACCACATTATCAAGTCATTGTTTTTACTCGTCTTATTTTAATGTCGCAAGATTTGCGCATATTGACCACTTTCCGGACTTCGCCTATAAGCGCGCCAGATTGCGGGCCTCCTTCGGCTCGCATTCTTTTTGGCGCGCCCCGCGCTGCCAAATCAAGCAACAAGAAACGCCCTGGCGGCTTCGGCTGCAAGGGACCAGACAAAGAGAGAATTATTATGGCAACTTTCTCCCAGAAGCCCGCAGAGGTGGAGAAGAAGTGGGTCATCATCGACGCCGAAGGTCTCGTCGTCGGTCGCCTCGCTTCCATCATCGCGATGCGCCTGCGCGGCAAGCACAAGGCTACCTACACCCCTCACGTTGACGACGGCGACAATGTTATCGTCATCAACGCCGAGAAGGCCGTCCTGACCGGCAAGAAGTACACCGACAAGAAGTACTACTGGCACACCGGTTATCCGGGCGGCATCAAGGAACGTACGGCTCGCCAGATCATCGAAGGCCGCTTCCCGGAGCGCGTCATCGAGAAGGCCGTCGAGCGCATGATCCCGCGCGGCCCGCTCGGCCGTCGCCAGATGAAGAACCTGCGCGTCTACGCCGGCACGAACCATCCGCATGAAGCCCAGCAGCCGGTCTCCCTCGACGTGGCCAAGCTGAACAAGAAGAACGTAAGGAGCGCCTGATAATGGCTGATCTTTCTTCCCTGAAGGACCTCGCAGGCGAAACCGCCGCTGAAAACGCAGCACCGGTTCACGTCCGCAAGGTCGACAATCTCGGCCGCTCCTACGCGACCGGCAAGCGCAAGAACGCCGTCGCCCGCGTCTGGGTCAAGGCCGGCACCGGCAAGATCACCGTCAACGGCAAGGACTTCACCGGCTACTTCGCACGCCCGGTTCTGCAGATGATCCTGCAGCAGCCGATCGCAGCGGCAGCCCGCAACGGCCAGTTCGACGTCGTCGCCACCGTTACCGGCGGCGGTCTCTCCGGCCAGGCCGGTGCCGTTCGTCACGGCATCTCCAAGGCGCTCACCTACTTCGAACCGGGCCTGCGCTCTGTTCTGAAGAAGGGCGGCTTCCTGACCCGCGACAGCCGCGTCGTCGAGCGTAAGAAGTACGGTAAGGCCAAGGCCCGCCGTTCGTTCCAGTTCTCGAAGCGTTAATCGCTTCACTGGACTACCAGGTTTGCGGAAAGGCGGGGCTTTGGCTCCGCCTTTTCTTTTTGATGGACTGGCCCGCGAATCTGGCCAATGCTGGGCGGACAAACGTTTTACACCCGGTCGATACAGATGAAGCGCCTCGTTCTCCTGCCGCTGCTCGCCCTGCCCTTCTCCGCCGCCGCCGAGGAGTGCGGGAATGTCTGGTCGGCAGACATGATGGAAGCGGAAGGCGGATCGGAGATGACCGGCGAGGTCTGTTCGGGCAGCGGCGAAGAGCAGCAGATGCTCAACCTCACCTGCGGCAACGGCCAGTTCGCGCTGCGCTGGTATCCGCCGCAAAATGCGAAGAACTACCCGCCGGACGGCAATCCCGATTTTTCCACGGCGCTGACGCTTGCCATCGGCGACGTCGAGGTCAGGCACGACGCCGTGTTCGAGGCGATGGACGGCGCGATGGCCATCTACTGGCAAGCCGATGCGCCCCTGACGAATATGCTGAAAAGCGGCCACAGCGTTTCGATATCCGAGATTGACGGCCGCATTCCGCCGGTGACCTTCTCGCTGTCCGGCTCGTCACGGGCGATCGACACTGTCGCCGGACAATGCGCCAACTGACGGACCGGATACCCACCCTGCCATGACCAAGCTCGCAAAGACCCCTCGCCCGCCCTATTACGTCGTCATCTTCTCCACGCTGCGCACGGACGGGGATCACGGCTACGCCGCCATGGCCGAGAAGATGGATGCGCTTGCTGCCCAGCAACCTGGCTATCTCGGTATCGACAGCGTGCGCGACGCCTCCGGCTTTGGCATCACCAATTCCTACTGGCAGGATGAGGAATCGGTTCTCGCCTGGAAGCGCAATGCCGAGCACACGCTGGCGCGCGATCTCGGCCGGGAGAAATGGTACCAGTGCTACGAGCTGCGCGTCGCCCGGGTGGAGCGGGCATATTCGTTCGAGAGGAAATAGATCTTGGCCAAGAAGACCATCGACCACGCGATTACCGCGAGAAGCCTGACGTCGGCCGCGACCGACCCGACCTATGCGGGCGTGCTGTCCTTCATGCGGCGGAAATATTCGAAGACGACAAAGGGCGCTGATGCGATCGTCTGGGGCATTCCGTTCGACGCCGCCGTCTCCAACCGGCCGGGCGCGCGCTTCGGGCCGCAGGCGATCCGCAGGGCGTCGGCGATCTTCGACAACGATCCGCAATATCCCTTCGATGCCGACCTCTTCGAACGGATGGCTGTCATCGATTATGGCGACTGCCTGCTCGACTACGGCAATCACCAGAAGACGCCGGCGACGATCGAGCGCGAGGCGGCGAAGCTGATCAAGGACGGCGCCTATCTGCTGACGCTCGGCGGCGACCATTTCGTCACCTGGCCGGTCCTGAAGGCCCATGCGACCAAACACGGGCCGCTCGCCCTCGTCCAGTTCGACGCGCACCAGGATACGTGGCCGGATGACGGCAACCGGATCGATCATGGCTCCTTCGTCGGCCGGGCGGTTCGCGACGGGGTCATCGATCCCGCCCGCTCGATCCAGATCGGCATTCGCACCCATGCGCCGGAAACCTGCGGCATCCGCATCGTCTACGGCCACGAGGTCGAGGACATGAGCGCGAGCGACCTGGCCGCCCTCATCCTCGCCCATGTCGGCCAAGCGCCCTGCTACATGACATTCGACATCGACTGCCTGGACCCGGCCTACGCCCCCGGCACCGGAACACCGGTCGCCGGCGGTCCGTCGTCGGCGAAGATCCTCTCGGTGCTGCAGAAGCTTGGACCGCTCGACGTCCGCGGCTCGGATGTCGTCGAGGTGGCACCGGCCTACGACCACGCAGACATCACCGCCATCGCCGGATCGACGATCGCCATGTACATGCTGGGGCTCAGGGCGGCGAAGCTGAAGGGCTGATTGCAGCCTTTCATTGCATGTCACAAAGCGTCGATATATATGAAGGCGGCAACGAGTGGGCTGTTGTCGCGCTCCATGCCCAGAATTTGATTCAACCGCTTGCCGGACTGATTCCGGAAACAGGCGCAACCGTCTGAAAAGGCTTAAGGATATGAAAGCGAAGATCTTTATCGATGGCGAACACGGCACAACGGGGCTGCAGATCCGCACGCGCCTGGCCGACCGCCGCGATATCGAGCTTCTGTCGATCCCGGAAGCCGAGCGGCGCAACGAGAAGATGCGCGAAGACCTGTTGAACAGCGCCGATGTCGCCATTCTCTGCCTGCCGGACGACGCATCCAAGCAGGCCTACGAGATGACGGCCGCCAACAACAATGTGCGCCTCCTCGACGCTTCCACCGCCTTCCGGGTGCATCCGGACTGGGCCTACGGCTTTGCGGAAATGGACAAGGACCAGGCGGAGAAGATTCGTTCGGCCCGGCACGTTTCCAACCCCGGCTGCTATCCGACCGGCGCCATCGGCCTGATCCGGCCGCTGAGGGCCGCCGGCATCCTGCCGGACGGTTATCCGGTCAGCGTCAATGCGGTCTCCGGCTATACCGGGGGCGGCAAGGGCATGATCGCGCAGATGGAAGACGAAGGGCATCCGGAGCACATCTCCTCGCCGAACTTCCTGTATGGCCTGACGCTCAAGCACAAGCACGTGCCGGAGATGACGAAGCACGGCCTGCTCGACCGCGCGCCGCTGTTCTCGCCCTCCGTTGGTCGCTTCGCACAGGGCATGATCGTCCAGGTGCCGTTGTTCCTTGACGATCTCAAGGGCGGCCAGAGCCTGGAAACGGTGCATGCCGCGCTCGTCGAGCATTATGCCGGCCAGGACATCGTCGAGGTCGTGCCGCTGGAGGTCTCCTCGAAGACGGCCCGCGTCGATGCGGTCGAGCTCGTCGGCAAGGATACGATGAAGCTGTTCGTCTTCGGCACGCCCGGCCAGCCGCATGTCAACCTCGTCGCGCTCCTCGACAATCTCGGTAAGGGCGCGTCCGGCGCCGCCGTCCAGAACATGGACCTCATGCTCTCGGCTTGAGGCCCTTTCATACACCCCGCCACAAACCTCGTCCGGCGCAAGCCGGATGGGGTCCGCATACAGGTTGCAGACCGGGTAATTCCGCCGTGCCGGCGGATCGCTGGGGCTGCCGCGCGCGTAATGGGACCGAGGCATTAAGGGAGCCAGCCATGATCGACCATATGGGAATTTCCGTTTCCGACTATCCCGCCGCAAAGGCCTTCTATGATGCAGTGATGCCGGCGATCGGCGGCGCGCGGCTGATGGAGGTCACGGCGGAAGAGACTGGCGGCACCTATGAGGGCGCGGGATACGGCAAGGACGGCAAGCCCTATTTCTGGATCGGCACCGGTGGCCCGCTGCAAGGCCGCCTGCATGTCGCCTTCGTCGCCGAAAGCCGCTCCGCGGTCGATGCCTTCTACGCCGCCGCCATGGCGGCCGGGGCCAAGGACAACGGCCCGCCCGGCCTGCGCCCGCACTATCATCCGAACTACTACGGCGCCTTTGTACTCGATCCGGATGGCCACAATATCGAGGCTGTCTGCCACAAGCCGGAATAGACTGTGGCAGACATCGCTCTTTCGGCCGATCTCGTCGCACGGTGGAGTGTCCGTAACGCCGAGCTGATTGCCGACACCCATACGAGCCATGTCTGGCGCGTCGCCCGCCCTGAGGGGACGGCCATCGTCAAGGCACTGAAGCCGGCCGGCCTCGAAGAACTGACAGGCATGGCGTATCTTGACTGGCTGGACGGCCACGGCGCCGTTCGCGTGCTCGACGCTGCCGATACGACGTTCCTGATCGAGGATGCCGGTCGACGGACGCTCGGCGACGTCGTGCGCGCGGGCGACGATGATCTTGCAACGGAAGTAATCGCCGGCATCGTCCGTGGCCTCAATAATGCTGCCAAGCCGCCACCGGCATCGCTCGTGCTTCTGGAGACGAACTATCGCGAACTCTTCACCTATGCGGAAACCAGGGGCGATCCGGCGCTCGCCGCATTCGTCGGGTGGGCAAAGACGACGGCGCGCGAGCTGCTGGCCACTCAGCAGGACATCCGTCCGCTGCATGGCGACCTGCACCACGACAACATCATCAGCGACGATGCCGGCAGATGGCGGATCATCGACCCGAAAGGGCTGATCGGCGATCCCGCCTATGATGTCGCCAACGTTTTTGGAAATCCGCTCGGCGCAACGGACCTGATCCTCGATCCGGCCCGGGCAAGGCATCTCGCCTCCAGGTTCTCCTTCGCTCTGGGCATGCCGGAGCGGAAGATACTCACCTACGCGGCAACGCACGCGGCGCTGTCGATCTGCTGGTCCTCGGCCCGTCCGGGCAGCGCCTCGGCGGTACTGAACATTTCCGAACGCCTTGCCTTCGGGCAACTGGTCCGCGGTTTGCTCGCCTGAATCAGCCTCGGGCGCGTCTGGCCAGGTCCTCCAGATCGCCCATGCGATAGAAGTGGATTTCCCGCACCACCCTCAGCGTCGGCTTGAAGGCGAAGAAGATCGAGCCGACGAGGAAGCACCATGTGCCGGCGGTCTGCCAGGCATCGGAGAAGAACATCAACGAGCCGATGATGAACAGAAGTGCCGCCGAGAGGTCGATGGCCGTGTAGACGAGCTCGTAGATCGCGTAAAGCCGTCTGCGGCGTGGGCTTGCCGTGGCGTTTTCCGGTTGAAACAGGGGCATGGGTCCTCCTTTGGCATCAGCGTTCATGGCCTGCATGGCACACCGTCGTACATGCGGTCAAAACCGCGGCCGTCAACTTTTGCCTGACGATGTGTCAGTCGTTTGCCTTCTCGTTTGCAGGGCGCAAATGGCCTATCTCTTCGTCAACACAATCATTGCGAGGTGACGCCATGACCGGCACGCACAGACAACCCGTCTATTTCATCCCCCATGGCGGCGGCCCGTGGCCGTTCATGGATGCGGGCCGTTTCGGCGGCGGAGCATGGGAAGACCTGCACGCCTTCCTTTCCGGACTGCGGAGCCAGATTGCGGAAAAGCCGAAGGCGATCCTGATGGTGACCGCCCATTGGGACGACGAGGACACCGTTACGGTCTCGACCGCCGAGAAGCCGGGCATGCTGTTCGACTATTCCGGCTTTCCCGCCCACACCTACGAACTGAAATATCCCGCCCCCGGCTCGCCCGAGGTTGCGGCGAAGGTGGTCGACACCCTCAAGGCCGCCGGGATCGCCGTTCAGGCCGATGACCGCCGCGGTTACGACCACGGCACCTTCATCCCGCTGATGGTGGCGTTTCCCGACGCCGACATCCCGGTCGTGCAGATGTCGATCCGGCGTGACCTCGATCCGGCCTTCCACATCGCGCTCGGAAGCGCGCTGGCGCCCCTTCGCGACGAAGGCATCCTGATCATCGGCAGCGGCATGAGCTACCACAACATGCGCATGTTCGGCAGCCGGGACGAGAACCACATGGAGGTCGCCAAGCGCTTCGACGACTGGCTGACGGATACGCTCAACAGCGACGCGCGTGACGAGAAACTCGTTCATTGGCTCGACAATCCGGATGCCCGCGCCTGCCACTGGCCGACGCCGGAGCACTTTCTGCCGGTCATGGTCGCTGCGGGCGCCGGCGGCAGCGATCCGGTCAGCCACGTTTTCGACGGGCGTATCCTCGGAAAGGCCTATTCGGGCTATCGCTTCGGCTGACCGCGCTCAGTCGCGCACGGCGACTTCGACCGGACGCGGATACTCGCCGTATATGCCGCGCCAATGGGCGACGGCGAAGCCGAGGACGATCAGCGCGCCGCCCTGATGGGTGAGCGCGGTGTGGAGATCGACCTGGGTCAGCAGGGTCGCAACGCCGATCGCCGCCTGGATCGTCACCAGCACAAAGAAGACTGTCGCCCGGCGCGCATGCGTGGTGCCGGGCGCCTTCCTCGCGAACCACAGCATCTGCCAGAGCGCGACGGCAAATAGCAGGTATGCACCGCAGCGATGGACGAACTGTACCGTCTTCGGATTTTCAAACAGGTTAATCCAGGCCGGATGCTGGACGAACAGACCGCCCGGGATCAGCGCGCCGTCCATCAGCGGCCATGTGTTGTAGGAAAAGCCCGCGTCGAGCCCGGCAACCAGCGCGCCGAGATAAATCTGGAAGAGCGACAGGCAGGCGACAATCGCCGTAAACCGCCCTGCCCCGTCCGGCGCGCGGTCGGCGGAATGCGGGCTCAGCGCCCGCATGATCCAGACACAGGCGGAAAAGATCAGGCAGGCGATGACGAGATGCGTGGCGAGCCGGTACTGGCTGACGTCGGTGCGGACGGCGAGGCCCGAGGACACCATCCACCAGCCGATGAAACCCTGAAAGCCGCCCAGCAAGAACAGACCCGCCAGAGGCGCCCGCAGCCGGCGCTCGATGCGGCCGGTGAACAGAAAGAAGAGGAACGGCAGCAGAAAGATGACGCCGATCGAGCGGGCGAGCAGACGGTGCGCCCACTCCCACCAGAAGATCGACTTGAAACCTTCCAGCGTCATGTCCTGGTTCAGAAGCTGGTATTCGGGGATACGCTGGTAGAGCTTGAACTCCTCTTCCCACTCGGCGGCATTGAGCGGCGGTATCACACCGTGGATCGGCTTCCACTCCGTGATCGACAGGCCGGAATTGGTCAGCCGCGTCGCGCCGCCGACCAGCACCAGACAGAACAGCGCGAAGACGACGATGCCGAGCCAAATGCGAATGGCCTTGCGGTCGCGCTGCGTCTTTTCGATTGCAGCAGTAAGATTGGCTTCGGTGGCGATATTTGCGGTGCTCATCACAATTCCCTGACACTTCCGGCTTGATTTGCCCGACCTCGGCAGGCAAAACAAGCCCCAATGCTTTGCGGCATGCCGTCGCGCCGCGCCAATTCTCGGACGTTCACGCAATGCCCATCCGTCTACGCAGGTTCATCGGAACGGTTCTGATCATCATTCTGGTGATCGTCTATGCGCTGGCCGCGATTACCTTCGCCGAACTGCTGCTCGCCTCGGCGCCGGTCTGGGTGCATCTCCTCTACTTCTTCGTCACGGGACTGTTATGGGTTCTGCCGGCGATGCTGATCATCAAGTGGATGGCCGGGCCCAAGGCGGATCACACTCCTTAAGCGGCGGTTAACCGCGTTCAAGGCGATTTTCCGCTTCGCCCGACAATTTAATCGAATCTTATCCGCCCAGGACCATCTTCTCCAGATCCTACAAAGCGAAGGCGGGAGACTGGAACATGGCGCACGTTCGGCATCTGTGTTTCGACACGGCAGCGGACCTAGCCTTGTCACCGGAGGGCTGTGCCGCAGCCTCGACAGCCCCGGCAAAACTTGCCCATGCCCGGATGACGGTGACGCTGCACACCGATTTCGAAGAGGTGCGCGAGGCCTGGAACATTCTCGAGGCCGAAACCTATGGCTCGGTGCATCAGGGCTTCGACTGGTGCTCCGCCTGGGCCGAAACGCACGACCTTCCCCGCGCAATCCTCTATGGTCGCTGTGGTGCGGCACCAGCGTTCCTGCTGCCGCTGGAGATCGTTGGCGAGCATGGCATCCGCGTCGCCCGCTTCATGGCCAACCCCTTCACCAATATCAATACGGGTCTCTTTTCGGCATCCCTGCTCGACGAGTACGATGCCGCCATCGGCGAATTCATCGCCGGCGAGATGCGCCGTCTGCTTGCCGGCAAGGCGGACCTCATCCGGCTGACCAACATGCCGCTTCAATGGCGCGACAAGGTGAACCCGCTCGCAAGCCTGGCGACGGTCGAGAACCAGAACCGCACCTACCAGCTACCGATCGCCGCGACCTTCGAGGCGACCATCTCCCAGCTGAACGGCAAGCGCCGGCGCAAGAAGTACCGCAACCAGGTCCGCGCACTGGAAGCGCTCGGCGGGTTCGAGCACTATCAGCCGAAGACACCGGAAGCCAAAGCCGCGCTTCTGGAAACGTTCTTCGCCCAGAAGGCCAGCAGGTTCAAATCGCTCGGATTGCCGAACGTCTTCCAGCCGTCAGGCACGCAGGGCTTCTTCCATGCCCTGATGCGACAGACCCGAAACGGCAAGGACTATGCCCTCGAACTGCATGCGATCCGCCTGGCCGCCGGCGACAACCGGGACATCGCCGCAATCGCCGGACTGTCGCGCAAGGGCGACCATGTCATCTGCCAGTTCGGGTCGATCACCGAAGGCCCGGCAATGGCCGCGAGCCCGGGAGAGCTTCTGTTCTGGCTGATGATCGAGCAATGCGTCGCAGACGGCGTCTCGCTGTTCGACTTCGGCCTCGGAGACCAGGGCTACAAGCGGTCCTGGTGCACCATGGAGACCGTGCAGCACGACATTCTGCTGCCGGTCACCCTGAAGGGCCGGTTCGCGGCCGGCTTCTTCCATGCCCTGACCAGGGCGAAGGCGGCCATCAAGGCCAATCACACGCTCTATTCAGCCATCCAGCGCCTGCGCGCCAAACGGCCGGCTCAGGGCGAAGACCAGGGCTCCGAGTAGAAAAGTCCGTCAGGCTGCCCGGCTGTGACCGTTGCCATTGCCCGGATCCGGGACGTCGGACATCAGCACGACATCGTCGATGCCGACCTTTTCCAGATCGGCCAGCACATCCGTCAGCAGGCTTTCCTGCGGATGCGGCAGCGACAGGACGATGGCGGCATCGCGCGCGCCCACCAGTTTCGCCGCAGATGCGGCTTCGGCCGGGCCGCATTCGACGATGACGATGTCATAGGCTTCCGTCAGCGCATCCATGATCATCGTCAGCCGCCGCGCGCCGGCCTGCGCCTTGGTCACGTCGGAGACACCTTGCGGAATGATGTGAACGGAGGACAGGCGATCGGAATGGATCGTCTGGCCGAAGGAGACCTCGCCGCAGAGAAGATCGGTGACGCCGGGCAGGTCGCGGCCGTCGCACATGAGACGCGTCGGGCAGGCTGAACCGGTCATGTCGACCAGAACCACGCGCTTGCCCTTCTCCGCGATTTCTCGGGCGAGCATCACAGTTGCCGTAGAGCCATCGTCTCCCGAGGGTGAAATGCAGATCGCCGATTCGACCCGCGACGCGATGAGGTAACGGGCAACCGCTCCAATGGAGAACTCCTCCTCCGGAGCACGCTCCCTGGGCGCGGCAGCGGCGGCCGGCAATTCCTCGTCGGCCTCGAATTCCCTTGCGGCGATCTCGTCGAGCTCGGCCTCATCGGCAGCGGGCGCTTCGGGCAACGCGGCCACGGCCATCGTCTCAGTCGGCAGCGGCGCCTCGTCGGCACGGACGATCTGCGCGCGTTCTTCCTCTATCTCGTCGGCGTGCACCGGGCTTGCCGGATCGACAATATCCCATTCGTTCTCGACGGCATCGTCCCGAACGCCTTCATCAACCTCATCGGCTGCGACGGTCGGCGAGCCTGCGAGGCGCACATCATCTTCCGCTTCGTCCTGCTCAGTCTCGTCATCCGCATCGCTTTCGTCGACCGGCTTCAGGGCACGGCCGCTGAAAAGGGCTGCAAGCATGATGACGACGGAGGAGAGAATGAAGGCTGCCAGTGCGGCGACGATGACGATCGGCACGACCTTCGGGAAATAGGGCTCGGCCGGGGTCACGGCACCGGAAATGACACGGGCATCGGCGGGCGTTGCGGCACCGCCCGAACGGGACGTCGCCTCGCGATAACGGGCAAGATAGGTTTCCAGAAGCTGGCGCTGGGCGGCGGCTTCGCGTTCAAGCGCCTTCAGACCGACCTCGTCTTCGCCGGCCTTGGCCGATTGCCCCTTCAAGATGTCGAGCTGCTGCAGCAGCTGCTTTTCCCTGAGGTCGGCCACCTTGGCATCGTTTTCGAGGCTTGCCAGGATCTTGCCGGTCTCCGACTTGATCTGCTGGCGAATGCCGGCGAGCTGGGCGCGCAACGCCTTCAGCCGCGGGTGCCCTTCTAGCATGGTGGTGGAGAGATCGGAAATCTGCGACTGGATGCCGGCTTCCTGCTCCTTGAGCCGCTGGATCATCTGCGAACCGACGACGTCCGAAAGCGTATCGGGCGAGCCGCCGGCAGCGAGCGCCGAGCGGACGTTTTCGGCCCGCGCGCTGGCGGTCGCCCTTTCGGTGCGCACCCGCGCCAGTTCCAGCGAGATGTCGTTCAGCTGAGCTTCTGCGAAGCTCGATGTCTGGCCGGCCGGCAGCAGGTCGCGTTGGGCGCGATACTGGGCGACCTTCTCTTCCGCTGTCCTCACCTTGTCGCGAAGATTGGCGATCTCCGGCTCCAGCCAGCGCGCCGCCTCGACATTGGAATCGAGCTTTGCGCCGCTCTGGATGGCCATGTAGACTTCGGCCATGTGGTTCGGGATCGCCGAAGCGAGCTGCGGATCGTGCGATTCGAACTGGATGCCGATAACCCGCGAGCTGGTCGCCTGGTAGACCGTCAGCTTCTTGCGGAACTGTTCCAGCACGCGGTCCTCCGGCGCCTGCTCCAGCGGGCTCTTCTTCAGCCCGATCATGACCAGGATGTCGGAGAACGCGGACGGGTTGAGTGTCGGGTCGAACTCTTCCTTGTCGTAAAGCTTCAGATCCTTCGCCACCTGCTTGATGAGATCGGCCGATTGCAGAACCTGAACCTGGCTGGCGATGCTGAGCTCGTCGAACACCGGCTGGGTCTGGGCGGAGTTCGCCTGGTTCAGCCCGTTGAAGTCCGGCTGCCGGGATTCAATCAGGAGACGTGTCTCGGCCCGGTAGCTCGGCGTCACAATGCTGGAAACGGCGAATGCCAACCCGGCGGCGGCCGCTGTGATGACAAGCACCCGACCCCGCCTCGCCCACACCGCAGAAAAAAGCTCGCGCAGATCGATATCGACATCTTCGGAAGCATTGCGAAAACCGGACATCCAGGGGCTCCAACACGCGCCGGCAGCGGAAGTAGATCCCGCCAGCCGCTCAAAGAGTAAAACATTTGCCGTTTCTCGCGATAACACGCGGTACGGGCAACTTGATCACGCGACAAGGTAAACATTTATAGTAACGCAACCGTTAATTCGCCCCGGACGGCCTGGCGACAAAGACCAGTTCAATCTTTTTCAGTCGCAGTTTACCCGCCATTAACCCTAATGGATTGATAACAGGTCCACTCACGCATCATGGATTGGGCATGAAATGACGTTCGCCAAATCGAAACACGTTGTGGCACTGACACTGGCTTGCTTGTCAGTCGTAGCGGGCTGCGCCTCCTACCGCCCTGCCCCGCGTGCCTTCCATGAAGCGACGATCCAGCCCTATATTCTCGACAGCGGCGACAGGCTGCGGATCACTGTGTTCGACCAGCAGGGCCTGACGAATACCTACAATGTCGACCAGGCCGGCTACATCTCCTTCCCGCTGATCGGCCAGGTGCCGGCGCGCGGCCATACCCTCACCCAGCTTGAAGGCCTCGTCGCGCAGAAGTTGAAGCAGGGCTATCTGAGAGACCCAGATGTAACGATCGAGGTCGATCGCTACCGGCCGGTTTTCGTCATGGGCGAAGTGGGCCAGCCGGGCCAGTACACCTACGTGCCGGGCATGACCGTACAGACTGCCATCGCCATCGCCGGAGGCTTCACCAGCCGCGCCCAGCAGCAGAACACCGATGTCACGCGCAAGATCAATGGCGACATCATCACGGGCCGCGTCCCGATCACCGATCCGATCATGGCCGGGGACACCATTTATGTACGCGAGCGGCTGTTCTGATCAGCCATGCCGCAGGACAAACCCCTCCGCATCATCCACTGTTTCCGTTCGCCGCTGGGTGGAATTTTCCGCCATGTGCGCGATCTGGCACGTGAGCACAGCGCCGCCGGACACCAGGTCGGCATCGTCTGTGACAGCCTGACCGGAAGCAAGTTCGAGGACGATCTGTTCGATACGATCAGGCCGTATCTCGCGCTCGGACTGACGCGCATTCCAATCAAGCGGGCCATCAGCCCGTCCGACATGGCGGCGCTTTTCTCCGCTTACAAGACAATCAAGAGCTTGCAGCCGGATATCCTGCATGGGCACGGCGCCAAAGGCGGCGTGCTGGCGAGGACGATCGGCTCACTCCTGCGGGTACAAAGGTATCGCGTGTCCCGCCTCTATTCACCCCACGGGGGCAGTCTGCATTTCTGCGAGGGTACGCTCGCGGGCAACCTAGTCTTCGGCATCGAGCGGCTGCAGAGCCATATGACGGACGCGATCACCTTCGTCTGCGACTATGAGCAGCAGACCTACGAGCGCAAGATCGGCAAGCCGAACACGCTGACGCGGCGTATCTACAACGGGATCGACGGCAGGGAGTTCGCGCCCGTACCGCTCGTCGATGCGCCCGCCGATTTCCTCTATATCGGCATGCTTCGGGACCTCAAGGGTCCCGATTTGTTTATTGACGCCTTCTGCAAGGCGGAAGACATCACCGGTCGACGGCTGAGCGCCTATATCATCGGTGACGGACCGGACCGCGACAAATACGCCGCAACGCTCGAACAGCGGCAGCTGACGGACCGGGTGACCATGTCGCCTGCAAAGCCGGCGCGCGAGGCCTTCTCGCTGGCGCGAACCGTGGTCATTCCGTCGCGGGCGGAATCCATGCCCTACATCGTCATCGAGGCACTGGCAGCCGGAAAGCCGATCATCGCCTCACGCGTCGGCGGTATTCCCGAAGTGCTGGGAAGCCAGTCCCCCGCGCTCGTTGCGCCGGGAGACACGGACGCGTTTGCACGACTGATGGCGGACGCCGCCAACGACCCCGACTGGGGCAGCGCATTCCTGCCGCGGCCCGACGCGCTAAAGCAGGTTTTTTCGTCGCAGGCCATGGCGGCGGACCTGCTGCGGCTCTATCATGAGCTTTCCAGCTGAGAGATTGATCCGTTTCGAAGCAATTTTCGAACACGACGGTGCCATGTTTGCAGAAGTGAAACTTTTCGTCGACCCGACGTAAGTGTTTCTTAGTCCATCCGCTGTATATTGCGCTGCGTCCCGGAGTATTGAGTTGCAACAATGACCCAGCCGCCCGAACAAGACTATTTCGATGTCGAGAACCTGCGCCGCAGAGTGTCCGACGTGGCGAACAAGGGCTCGGGCGACCGTAGCAACCGTACCAAGCTCAACCCCCTCGCCCTGCAGATCGCACGGCAGTTTCAGGAGGAAAGCCATTCGCCGCAGATGGTGATCGGTCAGATCAGGCTGGCAGAGCTTGCCTTCCTGTTGCTCCTGCACCTGTTGTTCTTCTCCATCTTTTCTGCCGCCGACACGCTGCATTTTGCAAGCAAGCTCGGCTGTTCGGCTGCGGCGGCACTCATCACCTGCCTTCTGCTGCAGGTCTCCGACTGCTATCTCGCGTCGACATTGCGCAAGCCATCCTCCATGGTGCTTCGCATCGTCAGTGCCTTCGCCATCGGCTTTCTGGCCATCCGCTTGGCCTTTGTCGTCTTCGATGGCAACTGGCCGGCGAACTTTCCCGAAAGCATGACTTGGCTGAGCCTCGGCAGCCTGCTGCTCGTCGCTGAACGCTTCCTCATCGGCTATGGCATCAGGAACTGGACACGCAACGGCCTTGTCGAACGGCGCGCGGTGATCGTCGGTGGCGGCGAATCCGCGAAAAACCTGATCCGCGACCTGGAGCGCCAGGCCGACAGCGATATCCGCATCTGCGGCATCTTCGACGACCGCAGCGAGAAGCGCTCACCCGAGGTGCTGGCGGGATACCCGAAGCTTGGCACCTTCGACGAACTCGTGGAATTCGCGCGGCTGGCACATATCGACATGCTGATCATCTCCCTGCCGCTCAGCGCCGAGGACCGCATCTTCTCGCTGATGAAGAAGCTCTGGATCCTGCCGGTCGACATCCGCCTGGCGGCGCATGCCGCGAAGCTGCGGTTCCGTCCGCGCTCCTATTCCCGCGTCGGCAACGTCGCGATGCTCGACGTCTTCGACCGGCCGATCCGCGATTGGGACTGGGTCGCAAAGCGCGTCTTCGACATCGTCTTCAGCCTGATCGCCATTGCCCTGTTGTGGCCGATCATGCTCGGAGCGGCGATCGCCGTGAAGGCAACCTCCAAGGGACCGATCCTCTTCCGGCAGAAGCGGCACGGCTTCAACAACGAGGAAATCGACGTCCTGAAATTCCGCTCGATGTACACGGACATGTGCGACCCGACCGCCAAGATCCCGGTTACCAAGGGCGACCCGCGCGTCACCCCGGTCGGCCGCTTCATCCGCAAGACGTCAATCGACGAGCTCCCGCAATTCTTCAACGTGCTCAGCGGCTCCCTCTCGCTCGTCGGCCCGCGCCCGCATTCGGTCAACGCCCAGAGCCATAGCCGCATCTATGACGAAGTGGTCGACGGCTACTTCGCCCGCCACCGCGTCAAACCGGGCGTCACCGGCTGGGCGCAGATCAACGGCTGGCGGGGCGAGATCGACAGCGACGACAAGATCCGCAACCGCACGGCCTATGACCTTTATTACATCGAAAACTGGTCGCTGTGCTTCGACCTCAAAATTCTCTTCCTCACGCCCTTCCGGCTGTTGAACACGGACAGCGCCTATTGACCGCGACCACCGCCGACATCCGCCCGGTCTTCCGGCCGCAGACTGCCGGCCTCCGTCTCCTCGGGTCGGGGCTGGTGGCGTTCGGCGTCTTCCTGTCCGGCTTCGTCATTTCCGAGCCGGCTCCCTATGAGCTCTACCTCGCCGGGCTCGTTGGCATTTCCTTCATTCTCGGCCTCAGGATCTCGCGCTACACCGCGCCGCTGCTCGCCCTGCTCCTGGTCTTCAATGTCGGCGGTATGCTGTCGCTGACGGTGATGGACGATCTCGACGTCGGGCCGATGTACATCGCCGTATCGACCTTCCTTGCGCTGACGGCCATCTTCTATGCGGCGATCATAGAAGCGCGGCCGGCACGGCTGGTATTGATCTTCAACGCCTGGACGCTTGCCGCCGTCATCACCTCGATGCTCGGCATTCTCGGCTACTTCCATGCGTTCCCGGGCGCCGAGGTTTTCACACGCTACGACCGCGCCATGGGTGCCTTCCAGGATCCGAACGTGTTCGGTCCTTTTCTCGTCGCGCCCGGCCTCTATCTCGTTCACGGACTGCTGACCGGAAAGGCCGTGCATGCGCCGCTGCGCATCGCCGCGCTGCTCGTCATCGTGCTCGGCGTGTTCCTGTCGTTTTCGCGCGCTGCCTGGGCGCTGTTCCTGTTCTGTGGCGTCATGCTCGTCTTCGTCATGCTGCTCAAGGAGCGCACCGCCGTCTTCCGGATGAAGATCCTGATCCTCGCCATGGCGGCTGCCGTGCTGATGAGCGGGGCGCTCCTTGCCGTGCTGCAGTCGAAGAAGGTGTCGGATCTCTTCAGTTCACGCGCCAAGCTGGAGCAGGAATATGACAGTGACCATCTTGGGCGTTTCGAGCGCCACAAGATCGGCTTCCTGCTGTCGATGGAAAAGCCGCTCGGGCTCGGGCCCATGGTGTTCGGCCAGATCTATACGGAAGACGAACACAATATCTGGCTGAAGTCGCTGACCACCTACGGGTGGCTGGGCTTCGTCTCCTATGTCACGCTGGTCATCTCGACACTGACGATCGGCTTTCGCTACATGCTGAGAAACCGGCCCTGGCAGCCGTATCTGATGATCGCCTGGGTCGTCATGCTCGGCCACATCCTGATTGCCAATGTCATCGACATCGACCACTGGCGCCATGTCTACCTGCTCTACGGGATCATCTGGGGTTGCGGCGCACTGGAATATCGCTGGCAGCGGGATCAGCGTCTGGCACGCAGGCCTGCGGCTGCGAAGACAAAGCCGGCTGCGGCTTGAGCCCGCGTTGCCTCGCCGAATCTCCCCACAAAAGGGCGACCGAGATTTCGATTTGATTCCCTCGGGCCCAAAGCTATAGTCATTTTCATGATCATGCCCTCTCAACTCCGTGCCGCCCGCGCCATGCTAGCGCTATCCGAAGACGATCTCGCCGCCCTCTCGGGTGTCGAGGTGGCCACGATACGGGCCATCGAGAGCGAGACTGCGAATTATGACGACGGCCTTTTCCAGTGTCTTGGCCGTGCCCTGGAATCGAGGGGGATCGTCTTCCTGTCGGGCGATGACGGCGGACCCGGTGTCCGCCTCAAGTCGCTCAACGCGCAGGACGACGGCATCCGTCCGGAAAATCTCAACTCGGCCAACGACGGCTGACACTTCACCCCTCATACTGGACGACATGAGGGCCGCCCGCGCATGACGGCGGTTTGTCGCCGCGTGCCCGACATTCCGAGCTCGCCGCCAGACAAAGATAAATAGAAGGAAATTCAATCACCTCTGAGGGGGGCAGGTGATTTTAAAATGGTCGGGGCGGCGGGATTCGAACCCACGACCCCTTGACCCCCAGTCAAGTGCGCTACCGGGCTGCGCTACGCCCCGACCAGCCATAAAGGCATGCACTCCTTAGTCTTTCGCCGTTTTCGACGCAAGGGCAAATTGCCGGCGCCCAAGAGAAAATTCTCAGCGTACCTGATCGAGCAGGCGCTTGCACTCCAGGAGATCGTAGAGGGTTTCCTGCAGCAGAACACGGTCCTCCTTGCCGACCCCGCCGGCGCGCAGGTCGTCGGTGGACGCATTGTCGCCACCGCCAAAGCCGAACAGCCGGCGCGTCGGCTTCGGCCGACCCACCAGCTGGTCGTCGTCAAGGCTGACATGTGCCGGCTTCGGTGCCGGCTCCTCGGCTGCGGCGGCAATGACCTCGGTCAGCGCCGCTTCGCCGTTGGCGACCGCGATCACGAACTTGTTGCCGTTGGTCTTCAGGAGCTTCTGCACGCCCTTGATCGTGTAGCCGTGCTCGTAGAGCAGATGGCGGATCCCCTTCAAGAGATCGACGTCGTCCGGCCGATAGTAGCGCCGGCCGCCGCCACGTTTCATCGGCTTGATCTGCGGAAACCGCGTCTCCCAGAAACGCAGCACGTGCTGCGGAAGATCGAGATCGTCGGCCACTTCGCTGATGGTGCGAAATGCATCGGGGCTCTTGTCCACAATTCCTCTCCCGCGGTCCTGTCAAACCAAATCACTGCGAATCGCACAAGGATTCAACGCACTTGAGCACATCAGTTCAAGTGCAATGACAGCACAAGCCATCAAATTGTGACATGAAGGGGATCAGATGTCCGGGCTGACCGGCTTTTTCTTCGCCTTGCGCGCCAAATGCGACTTCAGCACCCGCTGCTTCAGCACGTTCGACGCCTTGAAGGTCATGACCCGGCGGGGGGAAATCGGAACCTCCTCCCCCGTCTTCGGGTTGCGGCCGATGCGCTCCTTCTTGTTGCGCACCTGGAAGGTCGCAAAGGAAGAGAGCTTCACCGTCTCGCCGCGGACAATCGCATGGCAAATCTCGTCAATGACGGTCTCCACCAGCTCCGCGGACTCGGTTCGCGACAGGCCGACTTTTCTGAAAACCGATTCAGCTAGATCAGCGCGCGTCACAGTCTTGCCGGTCATGATTTTCCGCCCTGTATTTATCTCTTGATCAAAAAATAACGGAGAGACTATTGTCGTTAACGCGGGTGGTCAAGCACCTGTGTCATATGAATTTTCAGCGTTTAAGCGCCGCAGCCGCGCTACCAGCGCAACAGGATCGCCCCCCAGGTGAATCCGCCCCCCATGGCTTCCAGCATGACGAGGTCGCCCTGCTTGATCCGTCCATCCGCCGCCGCATGCGCCAGAGCCAGCGGAATCGAGGCCGCCGATGTGTTGCCGTGCAGATCGACGGTGATCACCACCTTCTCCATCGGGATATCGAGCTTCTTGGCCGAGCCCTCGATGATGCGGCGGTTTGCCTGATGCGGCACCAGCCAATCGAGATCGGCGGCCGTGAGGCCAGCCCGGTCGAAGGCGTCGATGATGACATCCGTGATCATGCCGACGGCATGCTTGAAGACTTCCCGGCCCTGCATGCGCAGATGGCCGATCGTTCCGGTCGTCGACGGCCCGCCGTCGACGTAGAGCTTGTCCTGGTGCGCGCCGTCAGAGCGCAGGCTTGCCGAGAGGATGCCACGGTCGGCTGACGTGCCGTTGCCCTCCAGTGCCTCCAGCACGACTGCGCCGGCGCCATCGCCGAACAGCACGCAGGTCGTGCGGTCGCTCCAGTCGAGAATGCGCGAGAAGGTCTCCGCCCCGATGACCAGCACGCGCCGGACCATGCCCGTACGAATGTAATTGTCGGCGGTGGTCATCGCGAAGACGAAGCCGGAACAGACGGCCTGAACGTCGAAGGCGAAGCCGTGATGCATGCCGAGGCGGTTCTGGATGTTGACGGCCACGGCCGGAAAGGTGTTGTCCGGGGTCGAGGTGGCGACGATGATCATGTCGATGTCGTCGACCGAAAGACCGGCGCTCGCAAGCGCCTCGCGCGCAGCCCCCTCGCCCAGCGACGCCGTCGTCTCGTCATCGCCGGCAATGTAGCGCTGGCGGATACCGGTCCGCTGCACGATCCATTCGTCGGAGGTCGCAACCTGCTCTTCGAGATCCTTGTTGGTCACAACTCGTTTCGGCAGACAGGCGCCGAAGCCACGCACTACGGAACGGATCATAGTCAGTTTACCTCGAATTTCATGCCACATCCGTTCCGGCAGGTACGACCGGATGCTTGGTATGATAGATCTTCAGATCTTTTTCTATTTTTTCGGTGAGATTGTTGCGGACCATGTTGTAGCCGACGTCGACCGCTGCGGCGAAGCCTTCGGCATCGGTGCCGCCATGGCTCTTGATGACGATGCCGTTCAGGCCGAGGAACACGCCGCCATTGACCTTGCGGGGATCCATCTTTTCGCGCAGCACGTTGAAGGCGCTCTTGGCCAGCAGGTAACCAAGCCGCGACATCCAGGTGCGCGAGAGCGCGCCGCGCAGCAGTTCGGAAATCTGACGGGCGGTGCCTTCGGCGGCCTTCAGCGCGATGTTGCCGGTAAAGCCCTCGGTGACCACCACGTCGACCGTGCCCTTGCCGATATCGTCGCCCTCGACGAAGCCGGCGTAGCGGATGGTGTCGAGATCGGCGTCGCGCAGCAGCCTTGCCGCTTCCTTGACCTCCTCGAGACCCTTGACCTCCTCGACGCCGACATTAAGCAGGCCGACGGTCGGCCGCTTCAGTTCGAAGAGTGCGCGCGCCATGGCGCCACCCATCAGGGCGAAATCGAGCAATTGCTGCGCGTCGGCGCCGATCGTCGCGCCGATGTCGAGAACAATGCTTTCCCCCCGGCTCGTCGGCCAGATGCCGGCGATTGCCGGACGCTCGACATTGGCCATTGTCCGCAGGCAGAACTTGGCCATCGCCATCAGCGCGCCGGTGTTGCCGGCGGAGACGGCCACATCGGCCTCATCCGCCTTTACAGCCTCGATCGCCCGCCACATGCTGGAGACGTAGCGGCCACGGCGCAGCGCCTGGCTCGGCTTCTCGTCCATACCGACGGCGACTTCGCAATCGTGGAAAACGGAGCGCTCTTTCAGTTTCGGATACTTGTCCAGAATCGGCCGGCACTGACTTTCGATTCCGTAAAGAATGAATGTCACTTCGGGATGACGTTCCTGCGCGATGGCCGCTCCGGGGATAACGACCTCAGGGCCGAAGTCACCACCCATGACATCAAGAGATATTCTGATCACGCGTCCCTGATCCTTGTTGTTCCGCGTCGAAGCGAAAGTTCGGCCAAAATAGCGGTTTTACCAACGCATACAACCTGATTGTGAAGTGCGTCCGGACTAGCTGTCCTTTTTCCAGTCTTTCAGCACAGCAAAGGGCGACTGTTTCTTGGCGTCCTGGCCGTCATCCTCGATATGGGCGTCAAAGGCAACACCATCCTTGCGGGGATAGGGATCGATCGCGAGCGCAACACACTCGCAAACGACCTGGCCGGCGTCGATTTCATCGCCCGAAAACGCCTCCGGCAGATCGGGACCTTCCGGATCGAGCACCATCTCGCCGCTGTCGTCGGTCATGATGCGGGCGAGCTTCGAGCCTTCAGGCACGAAAATCTGTTCGAAGTGGTCATCGATAATGCTGGCAACGGGCTCCAGCGTTACGACGCAGGACTGCGTCAGTTCCGCATGCACCGCGCCCTTCACCCGGACGCCATCCTTCTTCCACCGCGATACGGTCAACTGCGCGCTCAGGGCTTCCACCGAGCGGACGTTCCAGAAATCGGCAAGCGCCTTGCGTTCCTCGGCATCGGCTGCCAGCTTCACCTCGACCGGGTTGGCGGAAATGTGGCCCACCTTGAGCCGGTAGGAGAAGGGAATCTCGTCATCACTGTGCTGCATGGTCTTTTCCTATTGCCCGGGCGCCGGCAGGACAACCGACCCCGTGGCAATCATGTCTTCCGAAACGGCAGCGAGGTCCTTCTCGGCCTCGATCATCCATTCGGCAAGTCCGGTCATCGCGGGCGCGTCCTCCCTGCCCGGATGAATGTTGCGCTTCAGCGCCGACGACAACGTCTCGACATCCTTTGCCTCGAGCGCTGCCGCATAGCTTTCCAGCCGGCCATAAAACATGCCGGCAAACTTCTTCATCCGCTTCGGCACGCCGGTATCGCCAACACCGAGTTCCCGAATCGAATGATCGACGTCCTCGAAGAAGGCATCCACGACGGCCTGGGCCAGTTCCTGCCCGCTCGTCAGCGCAGTGGCGGTGCGCCGGAAGAACAGAATCAGGACAATACTCAGCATTTCGAAACGGCCCATCACCGTGTCCGGGACACCGAGATCGGAGTAGAAATATGGTATGCGCGCCGTCGCGGTCAACGCTGCATACTGCCGCTCCAAAATCGCCTTGTTGGTCTTCCTGTTGCGAAACAGACTGAAAATCATTCAATTTTCCCGGCAAGCACCAGGCAAACGACCGCAAAGGCCGGATGCCCATGTTGCATGATTGAGCAAGCTGGTTTACCGAAGCAGTCGCGAATTGCAATGCCATTGTGCCTGAATTCGGCGAATGCCACCGGAGACCTTCCCCGCGAAGGGTCCGCGGCTGGTAGAACCCAGCTTGAGGCATCGCTGTTCGGTCCGGTCTCCCCGGAAAGGCCACAATCATGTGCGCAGCAAGTAACCTCGAGCTTATGAGCCTTGAGGGAAAACCGAGGGGGAACATCGTTGAGGCAATGGTCTTTCATGTCTGACAAGAAACGCATCTACCTGGCCGCCACGCTGGCACTTGCCGTGACGAGCACGGGACTTGCCGGCTGCGAATCGACGAGCGAAGTCTTCTACCAGGGCTATGTCGTCGACGAACAATCGCTGGCGCTGGTTCCCGTGGGCTCCAGCCGCGAGCAGGTTCTGCTGGCGCTCGGAACGCCCTCGACCACCGCGACCTTCGATACGGAAGTGTTCTATTACATTTCCCAGAAGCGCGAACGCAGCGTGGCCTTCATGAAGCAGAAGCTTATCAGTCAGACCATTCTCGCGATCTATTTCGGCAAGGACGGCACCGTCGAGCGCAAGGCGAACTACACCCTGCAGGACGGCAAGGTATTCGACATGATTTCCCGCACGACGCCGACCGGCGGCAAGGACCTTACCTTCCTGCAGCAGCTGCTGTCCGGCGGCGCAAAGGGCACCGGTGCCGCGGCTGCGCGCAACATCTTCGGCGGCAAGTAAGACCGCCAGGTATCATGAATGCAGAAAGGCCGCGGATCGGATCCGCGGCCTTTCTCTTTTTTGGTCGGGTCAGCCGGCCTTATGCCAGGATCGCCAGGAGCAGCAGAGCCACGATGTTGGTGATCTTGATCGCCGGATTGACGGCGGGACCGGCGGTATCCTTGTAGGGATCTCCCACCGTATCGCCGGTGACCGAGGCCTTGTGGGCGTCGGAGCCCTTGACGTGGCGCACACCGTCCTTGTCGACGAACCCGTCCTCGAAGGACTTCTTCGCATTGTCCCAGGCGCCGCCACCGGAGGTCATCGAGATCGCCACGAACAGGCCGTTGACGATGACGCCGAGCAACGATGCACCGAGCGCCGCGAAGGCGGACGCCTTTGAACCGGAAATCAGCAGCACACCGAAGTAGACGACGATCGGTGCCAGCACCGGCAGCAGCGACGGCACGATCATTTCGCGGATCGCGGCCTTGGTCAGCATGTCGACGGCGCGGCCGTAGTCCGGCTTCTCCGTGCCCTGCATGATACCGGGCTTTTCGCGGAACTGCCGGCGAACTTCCTCGACCACGGATCCCGCCGCACGCCCGACCGCCGTCATGGCGATACCGCCAAACAGGTAGGGAATGAGACCGCCGAATATCAGGCCGGCGACGACATAAGGGTTCGACAGGTCGAAGGAGACCGGTCCCATGTCGGCGAAATACGGGTACTGATCGCCATGCGCCGCGAAGTATCTGAGGTCGTTCGAGTAGGCCGCGAAGAGCACCAGCGCGCCGAGACCGGCGGAACCGATCGCGTAGCCCTTGGTAACGGCCTTGGTGGTGTTGCCGACGGCGTCGAGCGCGTCGGTCACCTTGCGGACATCCGGCGGCAGGTCCGACATTTCGGCGATACCGCCGGCATTGTCGGTAACCGGACCGAAGGCATCGAGCGCGACGATCATGCCGGCAAGACCAAGCATGGCAGTAACCGCAATGCCGGTACCGAAAAGGCCGCCAAGCTGGTAGGTCGCGATGATGCCGCCGACGATGACGATCGCCGGCAGGGCCGTCGATTCAAGCGAAACGGCAAGGCCCTGGATGACGTTGGTGCCATGACCGCTGACGGAGGCCTGGGCGATGGAGTTGACCGGCCGCTTGTTGGTTCCGGTGTAGTACTCGGTGATCACCACGATCAGGGCGGTGACGACAAGGCCGACCAGACCGCACAGGAAGAGGTTCAGACCGGACAGCGTCACGCCGTCGCCGGTGGAGAAATCGCCCCAGCCGACGGTGAGCGACGTCGCCGCACCGAGACCGATAATCGACAGCGCGCCGGTCACGATCAGGCCCTTGTAGAGCGCGCCCATGATCGAGCCGTTGGTGCCGAGCTTGACGAAGAAGGTGCCGGCGATCGAGGTGAGAATGCAGGTGCCGCAGATGGCCAGCGGATAGATCATCGCCGAGCTCAGCACGTCGGTGCCGGCAAAGAAGATCGCGGCGAGAACCATGGTCGCAACCACCGTCACGGCATAGGTCTCGAACAGGTCGGCAGCCATACCGGCGCAGTCGCCGACATTGTCGCCGACATTGTCGGCGATCGTCGCCGGATTGCGCGGATCGTCTTCCGGAATGCCGGCCTCGACCTTGCCGACGAGGTCCCCGCCGACGTCCGCACCCTTGGTGAAGATGCCGCCGCCGAGACGGGCGAAGATGGAAATGAGGGAGGCGCCGAAACCAAGCGCCACCAGCGCGTCGATGACGTCGCGCGAGCCGGGCTCATGGCCAAGAACCGAGGTGAGGATCAGGAAATAGATCGAAACACCGAGCAGAGCGAGACCGGCGACCAGCATGCCGGTGATCGCGCCGGACTTGAAGGCGATGTCGAGACCGGCGGCAAGGCTGTTGGAAGCCGCCTGCGCCGTGCGGACGTTCGCGCGGACCGAGACGTGCATGCCGATAAAGCCGGCGGCGCCGGACAGGATGGCGCCGATCAGGAAACCGATCGCCGCTTCACCGGACAGAAGAAACCAGGCTGCAATGCAGACGATGATGCCGACGATGGCAATCGTCTTGTACTGACGGGTGAGATAGGCCTGCGCCCCTTCCCTGATGTAACTCGCAATTTCCTGCATGCGGGCATTGCCCTGATCGGCAGCAAGCACCGATTGCGTTGCCCAGATGGCATAGACCACCGAAAGCAACCCGCACACGATTACGCCAATAAGAATTGTCATATCGCATTTTCCTCCCAAAGCCGGCGCCACAGTGATCGTGCCCCGGATCAAAGCACGACGACCCTGCCACTCCCCAGGGAAAAACCGCCGCGCAAGGGGAGATTGCGTTGCACCGCAAACGCCGTCAAGTCCCGCCAAGGGAACGCGACGATTCGGCACTCAGATATTGTGGAAAGGGGTCAGACAGTGCGCCTGGCGGCCTTGCGCACCTGCAAAGCAAGCAGAATCAGGCACAGACCCGTCACCGGCCAGATGACGAATGTCATGACCGACCAGCCGAAGGCGAAGTAGACCTTGCCCGACAGGAAGGACGACATGGCGACGAAGCCGAAAAGGACGATGTCGTGGAAACCCTGCACCTTGTCGGCCTCTTCCGGCCGGTAGCTGGACGCGACGATCGAGGTCGCGCCGATGAAGCCGAAGTTCCAGCCGACGCCGAGCAGGATCAGCGCGCCCCAGAAGTTCCAGAGCGCGATACCCGCATGGGCAACGAGCGCGCAGGCCATCAGGATCACAAGGCCCATCGCCACCACCCGCTCGGCGCCGTAGCGGGAAATGAGCATGCCGGTGAAGAAGCTTGGGCCGAACATCGCCAGCACATGCCACTGGATGCCGAGCGTCGACAGTTCGGTGGAGATGCCGCAGCCATAGACCATGGCGAGCGGCGCGCCCGTCATCATGAAGGTCATCAGCGCGTAGGTCGAGATGCCGCAGACCATGCCGGTGACGAAACGTTGCGTCCTGACGATCTCTCCCAGCGGGCGCGGCGCTGCGGTGCCGGCCTCGTGCTTGCGCATGTCGGGAAGCTTCAGGAAGGCGAACAGCACGAAGACGACGGCGCAGAGCGGGATCAGGGCCATGTAGGCGCCGGCAAACGGCACCGTCGGCAGCGCATCCTTCAGCCAGATGGCAATCTGCGGGCCGAGCACGGCGGAGACGATGCCACCGACGAGGATCCAGGAGATCGCCTTCGGCTTGTAGAAGGACGGCGAGACATCGGCGGCGGCAAAACGGATCTTCTGGTTGAAGCCGCTTGCAATGCCGATCAGCATGAGAGCCAGGGCAAACAGCCAGAAGCTGCCGCGCATCAGGGCGATCGCCGCCAGCGTACCGCCGCAGGCACCGAGCACGGCGCCGGTCATGAAGCTGTATTTGCGGCCGATCACGCGCGACAGAATGGCGATCAGCGCCGCGCCGCAGGCTGTGCCGAGATTGAAGCCGGTCACCGGCAGGGTCGCGAAGGACTTGTCGTCGGCGAGAAGCTGGTAGCCGGCAAGGCCGCCGAGCGAGATGGAGACGGGAGCCACTGAGCCCTGGATCGCCTGGGCCACCGCGAGAGCCGCGACCTTTCGCTTGGCCACCCGCAGTTGCTCTTCAATCCCCTGCGTGGCCGCCATGTTCATCCGCGTTTGCTCTCCCGGAGCGCTCGGCATGCGGCTTATCGGCCGCCGTCCCTGACCTTCTTGGCAAAGCGGTCGAGAACCGCATTGACCAGCTTGGGTTCATCATCCTCGAAGAACGCCTGGGCGATCTCCATATATTCCGTGACGATCACCGCGACGGGAACGTCCTTGCGCTCCAGCAGTTCGAAGGCCCCGGCCCTCAGGATGGCGCGCACCGTCGTGTCCAGTCGGGACAACGGCCAGTCCTCCTGCAGGCAGGCGCGGATCATCGGATCGAGCTTGCGCTGGTCGCGCACGACACCGGAGACGATCGAGCGGAACCAGGCGGCATCCGCCTTCAGGTAGGTCTCGCCGTCGAGCTCCTGGCCGAGCCGATAGGTCTCGTATTCGCTGACCACGTCAAGGACGCCGGTCCCGCCGATATCCATCTGGTAGAGCGCCTGCACGGCCGCGAGCCTTGCCGCGCCGCGCTGGTTTGCCGGTTTGACCGGTCTTTCGTTTTCAGCTTCCGGCATTCCTATGCACCAAGTTTTTCCTTCAGCGCGATCATCGCCAGCGCCGCGCGGGCAGCAAACCCGCCTTTGTCCTTATCGCTGCGACGCGCACGCGCCCAAGCCTGTTCTTCATTCTCGACCGTCAGGATGCCGTTGCCGATAGCAAGCGATTCCGAAACGGCGAGGTCCATCAGCGCGCGCGACGATTCACTTGCGACGATGTCGAAATGATAGGTCTCGCCGCGAATGACCATGCCGAGCGCCACGTAACCATCATACACGACAGCGCCGCTGTCGGCTGCATCGAGCGCGAAGGCGATTGCCGCCGGAATTTCCAGGGCTCCGGGAACGGTCACCACGTCATAGGTGGCGCCGGCTTCTTCGAGCGCCGTCTTGGCACCGTCGAGCAGGGCGTTCGCCATGTCGTCGTAAAAGCGCGCTTCGACAATAAGGAGATGCGGCGTGGGTTCGGACATGATGGACCTTCGCAATTGGAGCAATACAGGCGGCTGTCTGTGAGGCGCCGGTCAAACCACGCCGACGGCCACTTGGCAAGTGTTTTCTCGTCTGCCCCGCCGGACAGCGCTGTCACGCTTTGAAAACGGCTTGGATTGCCACCGGGAATCAACCTCTAATGCCTCCAACCCCGCACCCTTGGAGCCATGATCGCCATGCCTGTCCCTTCCCTTGAGTCATCGCGTCTTATCCTGCGTCCGCACCGCGGCGAGGACTTCGAGATCTATCACGCCCTTTGGACCGATCCCGCCGTCGTTCGCTTCATCACCGGCAAGCCCTCCAGTGAAGAGGAGAGCTGGGCGCGGCTCCTGCGCGTGTCGGGCCACTGGCATCATCTGGGGTTCGGATTCTGGGCGATCGAGGAGAAGGAAACGGGTCGCCTCATCGGCGAGGCCGGCTTTCTCGACATGCGCCGCGACATGAAGCCGTCTCTTTCGGGGACCGTGGAGGCCGGCTGGCTGCTATCGTCGGCAGCCCAGGGAAAAGGCTATGGCGAAGAGGCCATGCGCACGGCATTCCGCTGGGCAAAGGGCGCCGTGGCGACGCATGACTTTTCCGCCATAATCACCCCCGAGAACCTCGCCTCCATCCGTCTTGCCGAAAAGCTCGGCTTTCGCAGGGAGTGTGACACGCAATACCGGGACAGCGTCGTCACTCTCTTCCGGAAGCATGGAGCCCAGCACCCCGAAGCGGGCACGCCTTAGCGAGCGACATAAAACCGCGGCCTCCCGAAAAATGGCATTTCCATGACGTAATTCATGAAGAATATTTAATACATTTCAGTGCGTTAGAAGCATTGAAGTCGACTTTTTCCGCTCCATTTCCTGATCTGTAACACGACGGAACTTCCACCAACCCAACCCGGTTCCGCCTGGATTTGACAGGAGACTTGCAATGAACCGTTTCGCCAAAATGCCCGTCATCATTCTTCTTTCCGCAATGCCGCTGGCCGGCGTTGCAAGCGCCGCCAGCATGGCGACGGAAAGCCCGTCCAGCATCACCGCAACCGTCAAGACGCTCGGCCCCAACCAGTTCGACGTGATTGCTCTCAGCTCGCTCGACAACGGCGACCCGGCGCTGATGGCATTCGACGATAACGCCTCGGCCCACGCGGCTGACGTCGCCATGCTGCGGCAGTCCATCGAAGAGAACCGGACGCTGAGCGATGCGCTCAAGGCCCAGAACGTCAACATCGATGATATCGCCGGCGCCCTGAAAGCGGCCGACGGCACCGTAACCTTCTATCTCAGATAGTTGGACCCCGCACCCGAGGGTGCACATGAACGCATAAGCGTTCCTTTCGGTGACCCCTGCATTCCCTGGAATGCGGGGGTCTTCGCTTTTAAGATGCGTCTACTTGAATTCCGCAAGCCGGGCCGCGTAGCGGGCCATGGTGTCGACTTCGAAATTCACCTCGTCGCCCGCCTGGCGCTCGCCCCAGGTGGTGACCTCCAGCGTGTGGCGGATCAGAAGCACGTCGAAATCCGTTCCGTCGACCTTGTTGACCGTCAGCGAGGTGCCGTCCAGTGCGATCGAACCCTTGGGTGCGACGAAGCGGGCGAGTTCCTGCGGCGCGCGCAAACGGAAGCGGAAGGCGTCACCTTCCGGCTCGATCGACAGGATTTCGGCCCGTCCGTCGACGTGACCGGAGACGATGTGGCCGCCCAGTTCGTCGCCGATCTTCAACGAGCGTTCGAGATTGATCTTCGTGCCCTCGCCCCAGCCGGCGATGGTGGTCAGCCGCAGCGCTTCCTCCCAGGCCTCGACCTCGAACCAGCGATCGTTCGCCCCCTCTTCCGGCAGGCGGGTCACGGTCAGGCATATGCCGGAATGGGCAATCGATGCGCCCATCTCGATGGTCTTCGGATCGTAATTGGTGGCGATGCGCAGCTTCACGCCTTCGTTCATCGGGGTCGTGGAGACGACGGTTCCGACATCGGTGACAATTCCGGTGAACATTCAGGCGACCCTTTCAAAAATGCGGCGCAGATCGGCACCGATATTTCCCGTCCGCACGAGGCGGAATTCGTCGGGCATATGGGATGGATCGAGCGGCGCGGCAATACCGCCCTCCCCGATCTCCCCCGGCCCGGAATAGAGAATGGCGCAGTCGATGAGACCGGCGGACAGAAACCGTTCAACCGTCCTCGCGCCGCCCTCGAGCATGATCGTCGATATGCCGCGTGAGGCCAGAGCCTCCAGAAGCGCCAACGGATCGTCCGGGGCGCAGGAAACGACCTCGACCCCGGCGTCGACCAGCGCCGCCTTGCGGGTCTCGAACTCGGGAAAATCCTCGCTGCCGGCAACCGCGATGACCGGGACGTCTCCCGCCGACCGCACCAGCTTCGAGCCGAGCGGCAGGTCGAGCCTGCGGTCCAGCACGATGCGCTGCGGTGAGCGGTCTTGCCAGTCGGGAATGCGGCAGGTCAATTCCGGATCGTCTGCAAGCGCAGTGCCGATGCCAATCATGATGGCGTCGCATTTCGCCCGCAGTCGGTGGACCTCGACGCGCACCTCCGCCCCGGTGATCGCCACCTGCCCGGTGCCGAGCCGGCCGATCTTGCCATCGGCGGAAATCGCCATCTTCAGAATCACTTGCGGCCGCTTCTTCGTCTGCCGCAGAAGATAGCCGGACAGATCCCGCGCGCCTTCACGCTCCATCAGGCCCGTTTCTACCCTGATGCCGGCCTCTTCCAGCCGCTTCAAGCCGCGACCCGATACCCGCGCATCGGGATCTGGAACCGCGACGACGACGCGGACGATGCCGGCGGCAACGAGGGCATCGGCACAGGGCGGCGTCCGACCGTGGTGGGAACAGGGTTCAAGAGTGACATAGGCGGTGGCGCCCCTTGCGGCCTCTCCGGCCAGTTCCAGGGCCTGCGTCTCGGCATGCGGGCGGCCGCCGCGTGCGGTCACCGCGCGGGCGACGATGCTGCCATCCTTGACGATGATGCAGCCGACGGAGGGGTTCGAGCCGGTCAGGCCCTGATGGCGGCGCCCGGTGCTGAGGGCTGCGGCCATGAACCGCCTGTCTTCCGGCGTAAAGCCCATGGCTCAATCCAGCGCGTGATCGCGGCCAATCTTGGCGTTGATCTCTTCGATCACCTTCTCAAAATCCTCCGCATGCGAGAAGTCGCGGTAGACGGACGCGTAGCGCACGAAGGCAACGTCATCGAGCGCCTTCAGCGCTTCCAGCACCTGCAGGCCGATCTGCTCGGAGGGGATCTCGACCTCGCCCGAGCTTTCCAGCCGCCGGACGATGCCGGAGACGGCGCGCTCAATCCTTTCCTCGTCGACCGGGCGCTTGCGCAGCGCGATCTCGAAGGAGCGGACCAGCTTGGAACGGTCGAACGGCACCTTGCGGCCCGTCTTCTTCAGAACCGTCAGTTCACGCAGCTGGACGCGCTCGAAGGTGGTGAAGCGTCCGGCGCAATCCGGGCATATGCGCCGGCGGCGGATGGCAGTGCCATCCTCCGCCGGACGGGAGTCCTTGACTTGCGTGTCGAGCGATCCGCAGAAGGGACAGCGCATCCTCGCTCCTTACATGTAGGGGTACATCGGGAAACGGCCGGTCAGGCTGACGACCTTGCCGCGTACCGCTTCCTCGACGGCAGCATTGCCTTCGTCGGAGTTGGCGACCTTCAGGCCATCCAGCACTTCGATGATCAGGTTGCCGATTTCGCGGAACTCGGCTTCCTTGAAGCCGCGGGTCGTGCCAGCCGGAGCGCCGAGGCGGACACCGGAGGTGACGAAGGGCTTTTCCGGATCGAAGGGGATGCCGTTCTTGTTGCAGGTGATGTAGGCGCGGCCAAGGGCTGCTTCGGCACGTTTGCCGGTCGCGTTCTTCTTGCGCAGGTCGACCAGCATCAGGTGGTTGTCCGTGCCGCCGGAGACGACGTCGACGCCGCCTGCGATCAGGGTGTCGGACAGCGTCTTGGCGTTCTTGACGACCTGAGCAGCGTAGTCCTTGAATTCCGGCTGCAGCGCCTCACCGAAGGCGACGGCCTTGGCGGCAATGACGTGCATCAGCGGGCCGCCCTGCAGGCCGGGGAACACGGCCGAGTTGATCTTCTTGGCGATCGCCTCGTCGTTGGTCAGGATCATGCCGCCGCGCGGGCCACGCAGCGACTTGTGGGTCGTGGTGGTCGCGACATGGCAATGCGGGAACGGCGACGGATGCACGCCACCGGCAACGAGGCCGGCGATGTGGGCCATGTCGACCATCAGGTGGGCGCCGACCGAATCCGCGATCTCGCGGAAGCGCTTCCAGTCCCAGATGCGGGAATAGGCGGTGCCGCCGGCGATGATCAGCTTCGGCTTGCTTTCCTTGGCCTTGGCTTCCACTTCATCCATGTCGAGCAGGTTGTCGCCTTCGCGCACGCCGTAGGAAACGACGTTGAACCACTTGCCGGACATGTTGACCGGGGAACCGTGCGTCAGGTGGCCACCGGAATTGAGGTCGAGGCCCATGAACGTGTCGCCCGGCTGCAGCAGCGCCAGGAACACGGCCTGGTTCATCTGCGAACCGGAGTTCGGCTGAACGTTGGCATATTCGACGCCAAAGAGCTTCTTGGCGCGCTCGATCGCCAGTTCCTCGGCGATGTCGACAAACTGGCAGCCGCCGTAGTAGCGCTTGCCCGGATAGCCTTCGGCATATTTGTTGGTCATGATCGAGCCCTGCGCTTCCAGGACGGCGCGCGAGACGATGTTCTCGGAGGCGATCAGTTCGATCTCGTGACGCTGGCGGCCCAGCTCCTTCTCGATCGCGCCAAAGATATCCGGATCGGTTTCGGCAAGCGTACGGGTGAAGAAGGCTTCTGATGCGGTCATCGTGGGTGGCTCCTGCTGTGGCCTGAAACTGAAGTAGGCGAATGGCGTATTACCGCCCGGACCGGGCAAGAGCAATACAGGCCGTGATATTTGCGCATCAATCCGCCCCGCATGCGCCCGTTTGCGTCACCCGTCCGCCCCGCATGCGTCGAAACGCACCCGGAGCAACCAAGCCACGCCCTTGACTGGCAATGGAAAACCTCAATTATGCGCGCCAGTCATGATGAGGGCGCGAATTTGATCGAGACTGCCACAGCATCGCCCAAGGTCGTCGAAATCTTCTATTTCGATGCCGGCGGCGGCCATCGCAACGCGATGACTGCGCTCAGCCGCCTGATCGCGGACACCCATCCGGAGTGGACCGTCATACCGGTCGACCTGCAGAAGCTGCTCGAACCGATCGATCCGGTGCACCGGCTGACGCGGGCGGTAACCGGTTCGCTGTCTAAGCTTCTCACACCCGTCGCGCCGCGCATCACCATGGAGCCCTGGCAGGCACAGGACATCTACAACAATGCGCTGAAACGCGGCGCGACCCGTGGCATGGGCACGATCCTGCCGGTCCTGCAGGCGTTCATCCGCCGGCAGTCGAACGACATCGAGCGACTGCTTGCTGCCCGCTGGAGCAATGCCGGCACGCCCCGCCCCGATCTCGTCGTCTCCGTCATTCCGAATTTCAACCGGGTGATGTTTGCCGCGCTGCGCAAGGTGCACAGCCATGTGCCCTATCTCACAGTGATGACCGACATGGTCGACTGCCCGCCGCATTTCTGGATGGAAGACCAGGACCAGATCATGGTCTGCGGCACGAAAAAGGCCTTGGAGCAGGCGATGTCGACCGGCTACTACGCCAGACAACGCATACACCTCGTCTCCGGCATGATCCTGAAGGGCTCGTTCTACGAGGAGCCTCAGGACAGCGGACTGTCGCGCCTGTCGCTCGGCCTCGATCCCGATCTTCCTACCGCGCTCATCATGTTCGGCGGCAACGGCTCGTCGAAGGCAACGGAGGCGATTCTCGACCAGTTCTCGCAATCGAGGCGGAAGATCCAGGCGATCGTGCTTTGCGGCAAGAACGGCAAGCTGCTCGAAGCGCTCGCCGACCGGCCGCGCTGCCATGCCGTCGGCTTCGTCTCCAACGTCGCCGACTACATGCGCCTCGCCGACTTCTTCATCGGCAAGCCCGGTCCCGGCAGCATCAGCGAGGCGGTGCACATGGGGCTGCCGGTGATCGTCGAGAAGAACACCCACACGATGCCACAGGAAAAGCCCAATCCGGATTGGGTGGACGAAAACGGCCTCGGCATCGTCGTGACCAGCTTTCGGCGCGGCATCACCGAGGCGACCGAACGGCTGCTCAACAATCTCGACAGCTACAAGGCCAATATCCGGGATAACATTCCGGAAAACCGCGCCGTCTTCGAGATCGTCGACATCCTGGCGGCAACGCTTGCCGATGCAGAGAAGGCGGCCGACGCCCTGCCCTCCTGACACTAGCGGTTGCGGACAGCGAAAAGGCAGGCCCTTGCGGAGGAAGCCTGCCTTCTTTCAAATCGGCGTTGAACCGGAACCGCAGCCTTACTGCTGCGGCACCTGATCGTCCTCGACCGAGCCGGAGATCTGCTCGATGCCGGCGGTCGTGTTGAGCGCCAGTTCGTTGGCGCCGTCCATCTTGTAGATGTCGTCGCGAAACTGCACGACGCGGTCCTTGGCGGACCATGCGGTGATGTAGACGAAGTGGACCGGCACTTCCTGCGAAAGCTCGATCGGATTGTTCTGGCGGCTCTGGATGACCGCCTCGATCTGCTGACGGGACCAGCCGGGCGTGTCGCGCAAAAGCCAGGTGATGAGGTCGCGCACGTTCTGGACGCGCACGCAGCCCGAGGATTCGAAGCGCATCAGCTTGTTGAACAGGCCCTGCTGCGGCGTGTCATGCATGTAGACCGCATAGGGATTGTGGAAGTTGATCTTCGTCGAGGCCATGGCGTTGTTGGCGCCCGGGTCCTGGCGGAACATCAGGTTCGGAGCCTTCTCGGCATTCCAGTCGACCGTCGACGGATCGACTTCGGCGCCCTTGGCGTCGAACAGACGGATGTTGTTCTTCGCCAGGTATTCCGGATCCTTGCGCATCAGCGGCATGATATCCTTCTGGATGATCGAGCGCGGCGACGTCCAGTAGGGATTGAGGATCACTTCGTAGATTTTGGAATCGAGAATCGGAGTCGGGCGGCTGATGCGGCCGACGATCGCGGTGTTGCGCAGGGCGACGCGATCGTCCTCGACGGCCTCGATATAGGCGGCCGGAATGTTGACCATGACATAGCGCCGGCCGAGATCCGGCGACATGTCCTGCAGACGCTTGAGGTTGGTGTTGAGCTGCGCCAGGCGGACATCGGCGGTGATGTTCATCGCCTTCAGCGTGTATTCGCCGAGAACGCCGTCTTCCGGCAGTCCGTGACGACCCTGGAAGCGCTTGACGGCGCCATCAACGTAGCTGTCATAGGAATCCGAAACGCCGGCCGATTGCGCCAGGTCGCCGGCTACGATCAGCCGCTGGCGCAGGTTGCGCACGGACGGATCGACCGCGCCGAGGCGCAGCTTCTGGCTGCCATCCACCATCGGCCAGCCGCCATTGGCAACGATCATCTGGTAGTCGGAAATCGCCTGCGTGATGTTGGCGACGGAGGACGGGCCGAGCACCGGATTGTTGGAGACGACCGCCACGGCCTGGCGGGAAGAGTTGCCGTCGAACTGATCGTCCCAGTTGCCGCGCTCCGGTGCGTTGATCAGGCTGTCGAGCACCGACTGGGCGTTGGCCCGGCCGGAGGCTGCCAGCGCGCCGATACTTGCGGCAGTGCCCAGGAACGCGCGGCGGGAGAAGGGATTGGAAATTTTTCTCGACATCAGATGTTGCTCTTCAAATCATTCGCGTGTGGCTGTTCGGTCGGACCGCCGCGGCATGCTCCCGAAGCGGATTTTCATGCGCATTTTCTACCCCGATGGGCGGCGATTGGCCACCCTTATCCGGAAATAAGCGACGAATGCATCTCGTCAATTTCGCGTGGGGAAACTTTCGTCCGCTGTTTCACACGGCAATATGGCCGTTTCGTGTCTGTCAGCGGGCATGCGCGGTCAGGTAGCAGCACCAAAATACGAAAAGCCGGGGTGCCCCCCCGGCTTTCATTACAGGCCTGCCAGCCACAGATTACATGCGGTAGGCGATCGAGTCGTTCCAGAAGCGGTCAAGGCGCTGCAGGAGGCGGTTCATCTGGCCGAATTCGTCTTCGCCGATGCCGCCGACCTTCTGGATCGAGCCGATATGGCGCTCGTAGAGCTTGCCGACCACTTCGGCGATCTCCTGGCCCTTGTCCGTCAGGCTGATGCGGACCGAACGGCGGTCGACACGCGAGCGCTGGTGGTTGATGAAACCGAGGTCGACCAGCTTCTTGACGTTGTAGGAGACGTTCGAGCCGAGGTAGTAGCCCCGCGAGCGCAGCTCGCCGGCGGTCAGTTCGGAGTTGCCGATGTTGAAGAGCAGCAGCGCCTGAACGGCGTTGACATCGCTGCGGCCCTGACGGTCGAACTCGTCCTTGATGACGTCGAGGAGACGGCGGTGCAGCCGCTCGACCAGGTGCAGGGATTCCATGTAGAGATCACGGATTGCGTCTTCGGCATTCGCATCGGCGTGGCCGACAGATTTGGTCTGAAGATTGGTGTTCATGATACTGCCTCACTGTTTTGTTTGGCGGTGTATGGTTCTTCCCGCCTTGAGTGAGACCCTATCGAATACACATAAAATTCTACTTAAAACGCAGGCTTAACAGCCTCTTACCAAAAGCCGAGTGCGTTTCAGGGTGAATCAACCGTTACATCCCTGCCCTCTTTGTCCTGCTCGCGCCAGATCAGGAACCGGAAGAGGCAGTAAAGCACGACGACTGTCGCGTGCATGGGAAAGATGATCCAATTCGAGCCAAAGGACGAGGCCCAGAGACTGTACATCAGCATCTGGCAGCCGGCGGCCAGAACCCAGACCACCGCCCCCCAGGAGACATTCACCCACAGGCCCAGCGACGCGATCGGAAACAGGACGGCAAGCGCGCTTGCCGCCGTGCGCCACGGCACGGACAGGAGATCGAAGCGGCCGCGTCCGTCGAGGGAAAAGCCGACGAGCATCGCCCAGTACTGAAGGCCGAACCAGAAGCAGGCAATGGCGATCATTCTCAGAAAGAGAAGGAAGAGCCGCTGCGTGAGCGTGGACTGCGCCTTGGGATGAGAATCAGAATACATGGCCGAACGATAATGGATAATGCGGCATCATGCCTATCGCCTCCCCTTCCCCACGCGGTTCTTTTCTGGTTTTGCCCGTGATAATGAACCGGAATACTAAAGCACAACGGACGAGATAAGATGACGGACAAGACCCACATCGTCGATGACATCACCGGCCACCGCCGCATGCGTCGCAATCGCAAGGCGGACTGGACGCGCCGCCTGGTGCAGGAAAACCGGCTGACGGTGGACGACCTCATCTGGCCGATCTTCCTCGTTCCCGGCAGCAACATCCTGGATCCGATCCCGGCGATGCCCGGCGTCAACCGCATGAGCGTCGATGTCGCCGTCGAAGCGGTGAAGGAAGCCGCCGACCTCGGGATCCCGGCGGTCGCCACCTTCCCGAACATCGAGATGGAGTTGCGCGACCAGACCGGCTCGAACATTCTCGAGGCCAACAACCTCTTGAACCAGGCGACCGCCGCTTTCAAGAAGCATGTGCCCAACATCGGCGTGATCACCGACGTGGCGCTCGATCCGTTCACCAGCCATGGCCATGACGGCATCCTGCGCGGCAACGAGATCGTCAACGATGAGACGGTGGACCTCGTCGCCCGCGCCGCCGTGATGCAGGCCGATGCGGGGTCGGACATCATCGCGCCCTCTGAAATGATGGATGGGCGCATCGGCGCCATCCGCCGCGCGCTTGACGCGGCCGGCCACCAGAATGTCGGCATCATGTCCTATGCGACGAAGTTCGCCTCCGGCTGCTACGGTCCCTATCGCGAGGCGATCTCGACGGGCGGCCTGCTGAAGGGCGACAAGAAGAGCTACTACATCGACCCGGCCAACGGGACGGAAGCGATCCGCGACGCCGCGCTCGACGTCGAGGAAGGCGCCGACATGCTGATGGTCAAGCCCGGTCTTCCCTATCTCGACATCTGTTGGCGCATGAAGGAGGCTTTCGGCCTGCCGGTCTTCGCCTACCAGGTCTCGGGCGAATATTCGATGATCAACGCGGCCGCCGCCAATGGCTGGATCGACGGCGAGCGCATGATGCTGGAGACGCTGTTGTGCTTCAAGCGCGCCGGCTGCGACGGGATATTGTCCTACTTCGCGGTCGACGTGGCCAAAATCCTGTCGAAGGGATAACGGACGGGCGCGGCGGAACTTGCAGTCGCGGGTGATCGTTCCCAAATAAATGCAAGAACGATTGTCTGGAGACGAAAATGGCACTGCCCGAAGTTCAACCCTATGGCCCGCGCGACGAGTGGCAAGCCTATAGCGGCATCCTGAGCCGCCGTGTGCTGGCATTCCTGCTCGATTACCTGATCGTGCTCTTGCTCTGCATTCCGGCAGCCGTCATCGTCGCCTTCATCGGCGTGGTGACGCTGGGGCTCGGCTTCTTCCTGTATCCGGTGCTGTTCTTCGTCGTCGCCGGCCTTTATTTCGGCATGACGCTGTCGGGACCGTCGCAGGCCTCGCTCGGCATGCGGGCGATGAACACCCGCATGGTGCGCGTCGACGGCCGCCGCATCGATTTCCTGACCGCGCTGGTGCATCTGGTGCTGTTCTGGATCTTCAACTCGGTGCTGACGCCACTCATTCTGCTCGCCGGTCTCTTCACCGAGCGCGGCCGCCTGCTGCACGACCTGCTTCTCGGCACTGTCGTCATGCGCACCGACTGACACGCGCCTTCCCCCATCGCATCCAGAACCGTCAGCCGTCCGATCTTAATCGGGCGGCTTTCGTCATTTTTGAAAAAGAATTTTCCATTTGCCGCGCCGGCGGAAACGGATAGTCTGTCGCGGCGCGTGGCTCGACATTAAACATCTTCGCAGATACCGGGGCATTCACATTCGGCATCAGGACACCGTACGGGGACTTTGGCGGAAAGCTTGAATGGCTGATTTTCATATTATCATTACGTTTCTTATCATTGCCGCCACCATCATCGCATTCGCCTCGGACCGCTTCTCCATCGAAGCCGTCTCGCTCGGCACTCTGGCAGCACTGCTGATCACCTTCGGCCTCTTTCCGATGCCGATGGAGGGCGGCGGCATCTTCAGCGTCAACGCGCTTCTCGAGGGTTTCGGCAATCCGGCATTGGCGACGGTCATTGCGCTGCTGATCATCGGCCAGGGCCTCTTTGCCACCGACGCGCTGGAAGCCCCTGCCCGCTTCCTCGGACAGCTCGGCGGCAACAAGCCCTGGCGCACCGTCATCATCATTCTCTGCGTCACCGGCTTCACCAGCGCCTTCCTCAACAACACGCCGGTGGTGGTGATCTTCATCCCGATCCTCGCCTTCATTGCGGCGAAACAGAAGGTGCCGTCGGCCAAGGTCTTCATGCCGCTCTCCTTCATCACGATCCTCGGCGGCATGACCACGCTGATCGGCTCGTCGACGAACATGATCGCCGCCGGCATCGCTTCGAAGTATCATGTCGATATCCGCATGTTCGACATGAGCCCGATCGGCCTCATCCTGGCGCTGGTCGGCTCGATCTACGTGCTTCTCATCCTTCCGAGACTGTTGAAGGAGCGTCCGTCGCAATCGACGCAGCAGACGATGAGCGGGGCGCAGTTCCTCGGCGAGATCGTGATTACCAGCGGCCACCGCTTTGCCGGCATGCAGTCGAAAGCCGGCTTCTTTCCCGAAATCAAGAACCTGACGCCGCGTCTTCTGCTTCGCCGCGATGTGCCGATCCTGCCGCCCTATGACGGCGTCATCCTCGAACCCGGGGACAAGCTCATTGTCACCGGCACCCGCAAGGCCTTCATGGAGGCGATCGCCAAGGGCGAAAAGGGCCCGGCGCTGGAGCATACCAATGTTCCCGGCGAAGCGCTGGCCGATCCGGCGCCGCCGGCCGCCGACTATCATCTGGTCGAGGCGGTGATCGCACCCGGCTCGCGCTTCGAGGGCCGCACCATCCAGCTTTCCGGCCTGCAGCCGCAGTTCGGCGTCGCCGTCTTCGGCGTGCAGCGCAAGAGCCGGATGGCGCGCACCGCGCTGTCCGAAGTCCGTCTCGAGGCCGGCGACACGCTGCTGCTCGGCGGACCGTTGGAAGCAATCGAATCGATGCGCGGCAACCACGACATCCTGCTGCTCGAACACTCCGCGGAAGCCGTGCCGCAGCGGCAGAAGGCGATCCTCGCCGCGCTGATCTTTGCCGGCATCGTGCTGCTTTCGGCCTTCGACGTGTCGCCGATCGTCGTCAACGCCATTGCCGGCGCCGTGCTGATGATCGCCACCGGCTGCCTGACGATCAACCAGGCGAGTCGCGCCTTCGACAAGCAGATCTTCCTGCTGATCGGCACCTCCATCGCCATGGCGACCGCGTTGGAATCAACCGGCGGCGCGCACCTGATCGCCACCGAAACCGTGTCGATGATGGACGGCGCACCGCCGGCGATGATCCTGTCGGTGCTCTTCCTGCTGATGGCGGTGATGACCAACGTGCTGTCCAACAATGCGGTCGCGGCACTCTTCATGCCGATCGCGCTCGACATCGCCAACAAGGTCGGCGTTTCGCGCGAAGCCTTTGCAATGGCTGTGATTTTTGCCGCCAACTGCTCGTTCGCCACGCCCATCGGCTACCAGACGAACCTGCTGGTCATGGGCCCCGGTCATTACAGTTTCGCGGAGTTCATCAAGGCCGGCACGCCGCTCGTCATCATCATTTGGTTGACGTTTTCAATAGTTGCGCCATGGTATTATGGTTTCTGATCTTCGAAACCAAGGATCCGCAAGCCTCAGATGAACACACGAGTCGCGACCTCCCCGCAGTTCTACCTGACAGCACCAGCCTCCTGCCCCTACCTGCCGCGCGAAATGGAGCGCAAGGTCTTCACGCATCTCGTCGGTCCGCGCGCGTCCGAGCTGAATGACCTACTGACGCAGGGTGGCTTCCGCCGGTCGCAGAACATCGCCTATCGCCCGGCCTGCGAAACCTGTCGGGCCTGCGTCTCCGTGCGCATTCTCGCCGACGAGTTCAAGCCGACCCGCTCGATGAAACGCATCCTGGCCGCCAACAAGGACGTGGTGGCGACCGAACTGCCGCCGCAGCCGACCCCAGAACAATATTCCCTATTCCGCCGCTATCTCGACGATCGCCACCAGAAGGGCGGCATGTCGGACATGTCCTCGCTCGACTATGCGATCATGGTCGAGGACACGCATGTGACGACCCGGCTGATCGAATACCGGATCCGTGAACCCGGCCACGGCCTGGGTGGGGAGAAGAAGGGCGAGCTGATCGCCGCGGCGCTCACCGACGTCATGTGCGACGGACTGTCGATGGTCTATTCCTTCTTCAACCCGGAACTGGACCACCGCTCGCTCGGCTCACTGATGATCCTCGACCATATCCGCCGCACCAAGGCGATGGGCCTGCCGCATGTCTATCTCGGATACTGGGTCAACGGTTCGAAGAAGATGCACTACAAGACCCGCTTCCAGCCGCAGGAGCACCTGATGCCGAAGGGCTGGCAGCGGTATGAGGCGGAAGCCGGGGAAGAACTGGACGACAGCCAGGAATGACCCCCAGGCCATTGTCCAGATCCTAGCCGGCGAGCCCCCTCACGCCGGTCAGAACTTGCCCGAACGCGGGAAACCCTTGGGCACAAGCCGTCCGGCGGTAGCGCGGTCGCCGAGCCATTCGGCCAGCTCATCACGCTTGCGCACAAAGGTACGGCCGGCGCTGTCGTCCCAGGTCAACCCCTCCTCCATCGCGAAGCAGCGGACGTCGGACACGCCGCCATCCTTGTAGCGCTGCAGGCGGACGCCCTTGCCGCGCGACATCTCTGGTATCTGCACCAGCGGGAAGACGACCAACTTGCGGTTCTCGCCGACGACGGCGACGTGATCGCCCTTCACTTCGGCGGCAAGCCGTGTTTCGTCCGGCAGAGAGACGTTCATGATCTGCCTGCCCTTGCGGGTGTTGGCGATCATGTCGCTTTCGGCAACGACGAAGCCGTTGCCGGCAGTCGAGACCATCAGTCGCTTGCGCTCCGGATCGTGGACGAACGCCGTCAGCATGTCGTGGCCCGGCTCCATGTCGACCATGAGGCGCAAGGGCTCGCCGTGACCACGGCCGCCCGGCAGCTTGTCGGCGCCGAGCGTGTAGGCCTTGCCGCCGGTGGTGATCATCAGGATCTTGTCGGTCGTCTGGGCGTTGAAGAACACGCCCATCTTGTCGCCTTCCTTGAAGGTCAGCGACGAGACGTCGGACATGTGGCCCTTCAGGGCGCGGATCCAGCCCTTTTCCGAAATGACGACGGTGATCGGTTCCTTCTCGATCATCGCCTGGTGGATCGCCTCGTCGTCGGCGTCCGGCGCGTCGGCAAACTGGGTACGGCGGCGTCCGAGCGGGGTCGCCTTGGCGTAGGTCTTCTTGACCTCGCCGATCTCCCAGGCAACGGTTTGCCACTGCTTCTCGTCGGAGGCGAGCAAGGCTTCAATGCCGGCCTTTTCGGTCGACAACTCGTCGTGCTCCTTGCGGATCTCGAATTCCTCGAGCTTGCGCAGGGAGCGCAGGCGCATGTTGAGGATGGCTTCGGCCTGGATGTCGGAGATGGAGAAGCGCTCCATCATCACCTGCTTGGGCTCATCCTCCTCGCGGATGATGCGGATTACCTCGTCAATGTTGAGGTAAGCGACCAGCAGACCGCCGAGGATTTCCAGGCGACGCTCGATGGCGGCAAGGCGGAAGCGCGAGCGGCGGATGAGCACGTCGCGGCGATGCGCCAGCCACTCCAGCAGCACGTCGTTCAACGCCATCACCTTGGGCACCTTGCCCATCGACAACACGTTCATGTTGAGCGAGATGCGGCTTTCGAGGTCGGTGAGCTTGAACAGCGATTCCATCAGGAGGACGGGATCGACGGTGCGGCTCTTCGGCACCAGCACGATGCGGACGTCTTCGGCCGATTCGTCACGGATGTCTTCCAAGAGCGGCAGCTTGCGGGCGATCAGCAGTTCGGCGACCTTCTCGATCAGGCGCGACTTCTGCACCTGATAGGGAATCTCGGTGACGATGATCTGGAAGCCGCCGCGGCCGAGATCTTCCGTCTCCCACTTGGCGCGAACGCGGAAGCCGCCGCGGCCGGTCTTGTAGGATTCGATGATGCTTTCGCGGCTCTCGATGATGATGCCGCCGGTCGGCAGGTCCGGACCGGGCATGAACTCGATCAGCTTCTCGATCGTGGCGTCCGGATGCCTGATCAGGTGCAGTGCCGCGTCGCAGATTTCGTGCGCATTGTGCGGCGGGATCGAGGTGGCCATGCCGACGGCGATGCCGGAGGCGCCGTTCGCCAGCAGGTTCGGGAAGGCGCCCGGCAGAACGACCGGCTCTTCGTCTTCCTCGTTATAGGTCGGGCGCAGGTCGACGGCATCCTCGTTGATGCCCTGCAGCAGAAGTGCGGCGACTTCCGTCATGCGCGCTTCGGTGTAACGCATTGCCGCTGCGCCATCGCCGTCGATATTGCCGAAATTGCCCTGGCCGTCGACCAGCGGATAGCGGATCGCGAAATCCTGCGACAGGCGCACCAGCGCATCGTAGATCGAGGCGTCGCCATGCGGGTGGAACTTACCCATGACGTCGCCGACGATACGGGCGCACTTCTTGTAGGCCGAATTGGGCCGGACGCCCATTTCGCTCATCGCATGGACGATGCGGCGGTGGACCGGTTTCAGTCCGTCGCGCACATCCGGCAGCGCACGGTGCATGATGGTCGACAAGGCGTAAGCGAGGTAGCGCTCCTCGAGCGCCGCCTTCAAATCGACCGGCTGAATGTGATCGCCGCCGTCACCCGGCGGTACAAGCGATTTCCCCATGTTTCCTGACTATCCGGGATCGGCAGCAGGAGCAAGAAAGGCGGCGCAATCCCCTGTGGATTAAGGTGTTCAGCGCCCCAGCCCTATTTTCGCGCCGTTTAAGGCTTCGTTAAACCCGCCCGCCAACGCCCTGCCCGCCGCTATTGCGCCGTATTCATTGGTGACATACTGGTTTGCATCTGATCGCGTATATCGCAGATGACGGGACGGACAATACTGTTCCTGTACACTATTCTATTCTGGGGGTTTCATGTTTCAGTACAGAAAAACGAGACTGCTTCTGGCGGGCGTTGCTTTCGCGGCCATGAGTTCGTCGGCCTTCGCGCTCGACGGCGAGAAGCTGTTCGAACACCTGAGCAAGAGCTACGAGGGCCAGGGCGGCATGACGCTGAAGGCGCAGGACGTATCGACGAACGGATCGAACGTCACGCTGTCCGGCGTCAGCATCGGCGTTCCCGGCGAAGACAAGGAAATCCCGCTCGGCAAGGTCGAGCTTTCGGATGTCGAGGAAACCGGCGACGGCGGCTACACGATCGGCAAGGCGACGTTCGACAATGTCGACTTCAGCGATGCAGGCTCCGCCTTCAAGGCGCGCGACATCGTGGTTTCGGATATCACGGTGCCTGCCGAGATCAAGCCGAACCCCACCAGCCTTTCCGACATGCTGCTCTATCGCAACATCCATGTCGGCCCGATCAGCGCCGAGGACAAGGGCACGAAAGTGTTCGCCATGGACGGCCTCGACATGAATCTCGGCGTCGACGGCGACAACAGCACGCTGACCTTCGACTACACCGGCAGCGGCGTCTTCATCGACATGTCGAGCGTCAAGGACATGGATCCAAAGACACGCGAAAAAATGCAGGCGCTCGATCTCATGCAGATCAGCGGAACGTTTTCGGGCAATGGCAACTGGAACTCGTCGAGCGGCATGCTGGACATGCAGTCCATGGCCTATGATTTCGACAAGGTCGGCAAGCTCGATATCGGCCTGTCGATTTCGGGCTACACGCTGGAATTCGTGAGGGCCCTGCAGGAAGCCACCAAGGCCGCCCAGGCCAGCGGCAACACGCCGGAGGCCCAGCAGGCGTCCGGCATGGCGATGCTCGGCCTGATGCAGCAGCTGAGCTTCGTCGGCGCCACCATCCGCTTCGAGGATCACTCGATCACAGAGCGGGCGCTGGACGTGGCCGGCAAGGACCAGGGCATGTCAGGCGAGCAGATGGCGCAGATGCTGAAGGCCATGGTGCCGATCGGCATGGCGCAGCTGCAGATCCCGGAACTGCAGAACATGGTCAGCCAGGCGGTCAACACCTATCTCGACAATCCGGAGAACATCACCGTCTCGGCGAAACCCGCCGATGCCGTCCCCTTCCCGATGATCATGGGTGCCGCCATGGGCGCGCCGAAGACGCTGCCGCAGGTGCTCGGCGTCACGGTCACGGCGAACGACTAAGCGGCACAAGCCGATCCAAAACAAAAACCCCGGCGGAGCGATCCGTCGGGGTTTTTGATTGTCTTCGATGGAAGGATTATCAGTCCTTCTTGGCGGTCGGAATGACGCGCAGTGCGAGTTCGCGCAGCTGCTGCGGGCTTGCTTCCGAAGGAGCGCCCATCAGCAGGTCCTGGGCCTGCTGGTTCATCGGGAACAGCGTGATCTCGCGCAGGTTCTTCGCGCCGACGAGCAGCATGACGATGCGGTCGATGCCGAAGGCGGCGCCGCCGTGCGGAGGTGCGCCGTACTGGAAGGCGCGGTACATGCCGCCGAAGCGTTCCTCGACGTCCGCCTTCGACAGGCCGACGATCTCGAATGCCTTGACCATGGTTTCAGGCGACTGGTTACGGATCGAACCGGAAGCGATTTCGAAGCCGTTGCACACCGCGTCGTACTGGTAGGCCTTGATCGTCAGCGGATCCTGGCTCTGCAGCGCGTCCATGCCGCCCTGCGGCATGGAGAACGGGTTGTGCGAGAAGTCGACCTTCTTCTCGTCCTCGTTCCATTCGTAGAACGGGAAGTCGACAATCCAGCAGAGTTCGAAGCGGTCGCGATCGACGAGGTCCAGTTCCTCGCCGGCGCGGGTGCGGGCTTCGCCTGCGAACTTGTAGAACTTCTCCGGAACGCCGGCGACGAAGAAGCAGGCATCGCCGTCATCGAGACCAAGCTGCGTGCGGATCGCGTCGGTGCGCTGCGGGCCGATGTTCTTGGCAAGCGGACCGGCGCCTTCAAGGCTTTCGCCTTCCTTGCGCCAGAAGATGTAGCCGAGGCCCGGCTGGCCCTGGCTCTGGGCCCAGGCGTTCATGCGGTCGCAGAAGGCGCGGCTGCCGCCGGTCTTGGCCGGGATCGCCCAGACTTCGACCTTCGGGTCACGCTCGATCATGCCGGCGAAGACCTTGAAACCGGAACCGGCGAAATGCTCGGTCACGGCCTGCATCTCGATCGGGTTTCTGAGGTCCGGCTTGTCGGTGCCGTACTTGCGGATCGCGACGTCATAGGGAATGCGCGGCCAGTCCTTGGTGACCGGCTTGCCCTCGGCGAAACGCTCGAAGACTTCGGTGATGACCGGCGTCATCGTGTTCCAGACGTCTTCCTGGGTGACGAAGCTCATTTCCAGGTCGAGCTGGTAGAATTCGCCCGGCAGACGGTCGGCGCGCGGGTCTTCGTCGCGGAAGCACGGCGCGATCTGGAAGTAGCGGTCGAAACCGGCGACCATCAGCAGCTGCTTGTACTGCTGCGGGGCCTGCGGCAGCGCGAAGAACTTGCCTTCATGGATTCGGCTCGGCACGAGGAAGTCGCGCGCGCCTTCCGGCGAGGAGGCCGTCAGGATCGGCGTCGTGTATTCGGTGAAGCCGGCCGACGCCATGCGGTTACGCATGTCGGCGACGATCTGCGTGCGCTTGACGATGTTCTTGTGGAGCGTCTCGCGGCGCAGGTCGATGAAGCGGTAGCGCAGCCGGACGTCTTCCGGATAGTCAGGCTCGCCGAAGACCGGCAGCGGCAGTTCCTTGGCCGCCGACAGGACCTCGATTTCCTCGGCATAGAGTTCGATCTCGCCGGTCGGCATGTTCTTGTTGACGGTGTCCTCGGTGCGCGCCTTCACCTTGCCGTCGATGCGGATCACCCACTCGCCACGCACGGTCTCGGCCATCTTGAAGGCCGGGCTGTCCGGATCGGCGACGACCTGGGTCATGCCGTAATGGTCGCGCAAATCGATGAAGAGAACGCCGCCGTGGTCGCGGACGCGGTGCACCCAGCCGGAAAGGCGGGCGGTCGATCCGACATCGCTCTTGCGAAGGGCGGCGCAGGTGTGGCTGCGGTAACGGTGCATCTTGTTCTCTATCCTGCAGTGCTTGGTGAAGCGGCGGCATGCGTGGCACTGACGCGCGACGGCCACCGGCAGACAAATCGCGCGGAAAAGCGCATGCCGGACCGCTTTTGTCAAGGCAAAAGGCGGAAGGCCGGGCTCTGCCCCCTGCTCTTCCCCGGCAGCAAACAATGCCTCCACACGCTCCGCCCCACGCTCTTGCCCAACTGCCGGCCGGAAACCAAACCGGATGATTGACACTCAATATGATTTCATGTAACTAATGGTGAAATTAAATTATTTGAACGCCGAGGAAGTGTCCGTGTCCGAAGTCCGCAAATACAAAAGCCCGCTCCGCGAGGCGCAGGCCAACGAAACGCGCGAAAAGGTGCTGTCGGCGGCGATGGGTCTGCTGGAGGCCAATCCGTATGCCGACTTCTCGATGGACGAGATCGCCCGGGCGGCAGGCGTCGAGAGACGGACAGTCTTCCGCCACTTTGCCAACAAGGAGACGCTGCTCGACGCCCTTTGGGAGTTCATCAACACCAGGCTCGACGCGCAGGCACGCCCCTCCTCGCTCAACGAACTGATAGCCGCGCCGAAGGCGACCTTTCGGGCGTTCGACGAGAACGAGGGAATCATCCGCTCGAGCCTGCATACGCCGGCCGGACGAGCGATGCGGATGCAATCCGTCCCGGCGCGGCGCGAAGCCTTCCACGCCTCTCTGGAGGAACCGCTGAAGACGGCCGATCCGAAAGAGGCCAAGGCGGTCGAGGCGGTCGCACACCTGCTCTACAGCGCCGGCGCCTGGGAAATCCTCAAGGACTATGCGGGCCTGACCGGCGCCGAAGCCGGCGACGTCGCCTCCTGGGCACTCGAAACACTCATTCACCACGCAAGCATGCCAAAGCAGTCTTAACCTCCAAGGAGAAATCAGAATGTCTGCAAGCTTTGTTAGGGCCGAAAACGCCGAAACCCTCTGGGTCGTGCGTGACCAGGTCCGCTTCATGGGCGACGTCGAAGGCCGGGACCTTTCCGTCCTCGAAGTCATGGTGCCGCCGGGTTCCGGCACGCCGCCGCATATGCATGAGTCGGCGGAGATCTTCCGGGTGCTGAAGGGCGAAATCACCTTCGGCCTGTTCGACACCATGCCGCCGCGTCAGATCGTTGCCGGTCCGGGAAGCGTCGTCACCGTGGCCCCGCGCGAGGCCCACAACTACGTCAACAGCTGCGACACTCCGGCGGAAATGCTGGTCGTGCTGGAAAGCTCGATGGCCGCCTTCTTCCGCGACCTCGGAAAGACGGAAGCGCCGGAGCAAGGTCCGCCGACAGCAGCCGAACTGGAAGACGTGATGCGCGCCTGCGACCGGCACGGCATTTCCGTCCTGAGTTGACGCCTCCAGCCAACCTGTCGTCCGGCCATGCACCCCGCGGCCGGACGACAGTCATTTCCGCCGTTTATCGGTGCATTCCAACCTTTGCATTGTCATGGAAGCGGATGGCCGTTTATTGATGGCTATTGGCGCAACGAGGCATCATCCGAGTCGCGCAGCGTTCCGGTAGCCGTCCATGCCACAGATCCGCGCCCTCATCCCTCTTCTCGTCGCCGCCGGCATCCTGATCGGCGGGAACGGCATGCAGGGCACCTACATTCCGCTGCGCGGCGCGTATGAAGGCTTCTCCGTCACCCTGATCGGCATCATCGGCGCCGGCTACTCGCTCGGCTTCGCCATCGGCTGCATCTATGTCACGCGGCTGTTGCGGGCGATCGGACATGTCCGGCTGTTTGCCGCCCTCGCGGCGATCGCCGCCAGCGCCTCGCTGTCGATGGCGCTGCTGATCGATCCGGTCTTCTGGTTCCTGATGCGCTTCCTGACCGGCATCTGCGTCGCCGGCCTGTTCGCGACGGTCGAAAGCTGGATCAACGCCAAGGTCACCAATCACACGCGGGCGCGCACGCTCTCCATCTATCGCTTCGTCGACCTGTTCTCCGTCACGGCCGGTCAGTATCTCATCCCGGTCGCCGGCATCCCCGGCTTTGCCGCCTTCGCGGTGATCTCGATGGCAACGACCCTGTCCCTGGTGCCGATCTCGCTTGCCGACAAGTCGAGCCCGGCCGTTCCGAGCGCCGTCAAGTTCGACGTGCGCACCATCTGGCAGGTCTCGCCGCTCGCCGTCGTCGGCGTCGTGGTCGTCGGTCTCACCATGGCCGCCTTCCGCTATGTCGGGCCCCTCTACGCGTCGAATGTCGGCTTCTCGATCGCCGAGGTCGCGAGCTTCATGAGCGCCGGCATCATCGGCGGCGTGGTGCTGCAATATCCTCTCGGGCATTTTTCCGACCGCATCGACCGGCGCAAAATCCTGCTGGTAACGACCACCGGCGCGCTGATCGCCGGCCTTTATCTCGCCATCGCAGCGGGCAACAACGAGTGGCGCAACATTGCCGGCGTCTTCATCTTCGGCGCCTTCGCCATGCCGCTCTATTCGCTCTGTTCTGCCCATGCGAACGATTTCGCGAAGGACGGGCAGCACGCCTCGATTGCTGCAGGTCTCCTGTTCTTCTGGTCGGTCGGCGCGACAATCGGTCCCTTTCTCGCCTCCGTCATGCTTCAGTTCTTCGGCCCGCACGCATTGTTCTGGTACACGTCCGTCATCCAGGCAGCCTTCATCGGCTACACCATCTACCGGATGTCGGCGCGGGCGGCGATCCCGGCCGGCGAACGGCGCTCGCGTTTCCGCTCACTTTTGCGCACCTCTCTCTACTTCAGCAAGCTCGCCACACCGCCCGCCGAGCGAGACGGCGGTCGCAAAAGCGGGCCAAGCGATTGACATCACGGCCGAAAGCGACAAGGAATAGCCCGTTTCCCGTCTTCAAGAATGTAAGAAGAACATGATCGTTACCACCGCGGACCTTGAGGCCGCCTGCCAGAAGCTTGCTAAATCCGAATTTGTAACAGTCGATACGGAGTTCATCCGGGAGACCACCTTCTGGCCGGAACTCTGCCTCATCCAGATCGCCAACCCATCGATGGAAGTGCTGATCGATCCGCTGGCCAAGGGCATCGACCTGAAACCCTTCTTCGCCCTGATGGCCGATCCCAACGTCGTGAAGGTCTTTCACGCCGCCCGCCAGGATCTCGAAATCATCTACAATCTCGGCGGTCTCATCCCGCACCCGCTGTTCGATACGCAGGTCGCGGCCATGGTCTGCGGCTATGGCGACTCGGTCTCCTACGACCAGTTGGTCGCACGCATCGCCGGTGCGCATATCGACAAGACCTCGCGGTTTACCGACTGGCGGCACCGGCCGCTCTCCGACAAGCAGCTGGACTATGCGATCGCCGACGTCACCTATCTGCGCGACGTCTATCTGGCGCTGAAGGAAAGGCTGGAACGTGACGGACGGACGTCCTGGCTGAAGGAAGAAATGGACATCCTCGAGGCGCCGGAGACCTACGACCTGCATCCGGACGATGCCTGGCAGCGACTGAAGATGCGCGTGAAAAAGCCGCAGCAGCTCGCCGTCCTGCAGAGCGTTGCCGCCTGGCGGGAGCGCGAGGCGCGCAATCGTAACGTGCCGCGCGGTCGGGTGCTGAAGGACGATGCGATCTACGAGATCGCCCAGCAGCAGCCGAAGGATATCGAGGCGCTCGGCAAGCTCCGCTCGATCCCCAAGGGCTGGGAACGGTCGTCGGCCGGCGCGCAGCTGCTCGAAGCCGTCAACCAGGCGCTTGCCCTGCCGAAATCCGAACTGCCGGCCATGCCGCGCCAGCAGCAGTCACCAGAAGGCTCCGGCGCGGCCGTCGAACTGCTCAAGGTGCTGCTGAAGCTGACGGCGGAAAAGCACGGTGTCGCGCCGAAGGTGATCGCCAACAGCGACGACCTCGAAAAGATCGCGACCGACGGCGAGAATGCCGATGCCGCCGCCATGCACGGCTGGCGCAAGGAACTGTTCGGCGACGTGGCGTTGAAGCTGATCAACGGCGAGATCGGACTCCGGTTTGCCGGCAAGAAGGTGGAAGCCGTCGAGCTTTGAGCCCGGACGCCTAGCGGTGGCGCAGCCTGGCGGCTGCGTCTTTCAGTGAGGCTAGGAAATCGGCGACGGCGCGCGGCAGCGGGCCGTGCTGATAGGCTTCCAGCGTCTCGACCGTCCAGCCACCCTCCGGACAGAGTTGGCGCAACAGGTCGCGCCGCTGCTCTTCCTGCTCGGCGGTCAGCGGCAGGTCCGCCACCATTTCCAGATAGTCCAGGTTCTGGTGCATCCGGCGCATAATCCGGAAGGCTTCGAACATGGTGGCAGCGATGCCGGCATCGTCACGCCACGAGCGTCCGCCGAAGACCTCCTGCGTCACACGCTGTCCGGCACCCTTGCAATCGAAGGCGACGCAGCCGGAAAAGCCCTGCTCCTCCAGCATGCTGTGGATCGTGCAGGAATGCCGTGCCGACAGATGCAGGCAGGGCGCGTCGGCGTCCTTGTTGTAGGCGAATTCATCGCCCTTGTCGAAATGGAAGGCGACGCAGCAGAGCGCCGCGCAGCGGCTGCAATCCGCCACGAGCGATACGCTGTCCGATCCGGTCGTCCTATTCGCCATGGCCGACGCTATAGCGTCCCTCACCGCCGACCTCAAGCGCCTCAGGGGTGCATCCGGGCTCCCTTGCAAACCTTGTCGGCGATTTTCCTGTCCGTGTGGAAGGCGATGCCGACGACCCTGGCGTCGTCCGGGCCGTAGGCGGAAAAGACCTCCCGGTTGGCGGTATCGTGGCCGGTCGAAAACATCTCCTCGATATAGAGCGTCGAGGCGATGTCGCGCTCCAGCGTGCGGCGGTGAATCTTCGACAGGGTGTCGCCGTCGGCGGCGAGCACGATGATCGGCTGCACGCTCATCGCATTATAGACATGGCCCTCCGCATCCCGGTAAGCTTCGCCGATGATTTCCGGCTTGGCTGCAGCGACGCCGGTGGCGAGAAAGGCGGTGACGTTGAGCTTCTGCCAGACGGCCAGATCCTCACGCACCACGACAACGAACTTGGTTTCGAACATGCAGGGCAACTCCACGAAAGGCTTTCACAAGATGGGTTCGGCCGGGACCCTATCGGCGAGCGCGCCGGATGGTCTTGAAGGTTCGTGCAGGATCGAGACGGACGAGATCCGCTCTGCACCGGAGGAAAATGGCATCGAGCGGATCGAGGCGCGGTTCCACGGCAACGGCTTTGCGCCGCACCGGCACGACACCTATGCGCTGGGGATCACCGTCAGCGGTGTGCAGACCTTCCGCTATCGTGGCGCATCCCGCTTCTCCATGCCGGGGCAGCTCATCATCTTGCATCCGGACGAGTTGCACGACGGCGGAGCCGGCACCGAAAGCGGCCTGCGCTACCGCATGGTCTACATTCCGCCGGACCGCGTTGCCGATGCCGCGGGTGGGTCGGGCGGCCGCCTGCCCTTCGTGCCGGCGCCGGTGATGGACGACCCGAACCTGCGCTCGAGCCTTGCCGACGTCCTCGACGATATCGACCGGGAAATCGGTGACTTGAGGCTCGATTGCTTTCTGGCGGAGGTTGCAGCCGGGCTTAACCGGCACAGCGACGATCGCCGGCAAGCAGCATCACGCCTCGATGGCCTGGCCTTGTCGGCCTGTCGTGATTTTCTGACCGACAACTGCCGCAGAAACGTCAATTCCGGCGAACTCGAAATGGTCGCCGGCATCGATCGCTTTACACTCGCACGCCAATTCCGCACGGCCTATGGCACCAGCCCGCACCGCTTCCAGGTGCTGCGCCGGCTGGATGTGGCGCGCAGGCTGATGCGCCAGGGGCATGGCCTGGCGGATGCCGCCTTCGACAGCGGCTTCGCGGACCAGGCCCACATGACCCGGCATTTCAAGAAGACATACGGCATGACGCCCGGCCGCTGGCTGGCGCTGCAGTCGGCGTCCTGAGGCTTCAGAGATAGCGGAAAGCGAGCCGCTTGCCGGTCAGTTTGGCCAGCTGCTGCAGGCGCCCGTCGAGCCGTTCGCCGCGGAAATCGTGATATTCCGCCGGAACCACAAATTCGAGGTCGAGGTCCGGATTGTCGGACACGACGAAGCTCAGGTTCCTCACCACGCCCGGCATGGAGGCGGAAAAGAGGTAGACGACTCTCAGCAACCCGCCGACGAGCTTGGCGCGCTCGAGGAAATGCGGCGTGGCGATATCGGCCAGCTGCTTGGAAGCGCCGTCCTCGCGAAGACCTTCAAAGCGGAAATAATTGGTCAGCGCGATGAAGGCGCGGCCCGGATGGGTGATGCCGATGAAGGAGGAATGGGCGATGATGTTGAGCGCCTGCAGTCCGCGATAGTCGGGATGCGCACGCCAGGAAATGTCGGCGAGCAGGCAGGCCGCCTGGCGATACCGGCTTTCTTCCTCCGTCTCGCTGATGCCGAAGAGCGGCATCATTCGGCCGGTCCATTCGGCCAGCTCGCGGGCATGCTCGGGCGAACGGGCGCGCAGGATTGCCAGTTCGTCGGCGGCCGACAGCAACGGGTCGCGCGTCTGGTCGGCCTCGGACAAGAGCGAATAGAGATAGCCTTCGCGCACGCCCTGGGCAGAAAACGAGACAGAGCTCGGCTTCATTTCCTCCAGCACGGCACGCATGGCGATCGCGCCATAGGGCAGCAGGCTTCGGCGGTTGCGCGAGATGCTCGACCACGCCGGGTCCTTGCCGGGATCCTTGGTGTCGATGATCTCGCCGAGGAACTGCATGATCTCCTCGAACGGAACGTCGTAGCCCTGCATCATGTGCAGCGGATAGCCGCGCTTTTCCATGTGCAGCTTGGCGATATTGCGCCAGGTCCCGCCGACTGCATAGAAGGTGCGCCCCTGCCCCTTGGAGAGGAAACCGGCGGTCGCAACCTGCTTGCGGGTAAAGCTTTCCGCCCGTTCGAGCGAGCCCTTCGAATATTCCGACAGGCGCAAGCCGCCGAGCGGCAGCGTGATGCCGTCACTGAAGCTTTGGCCCTTGATGTCGATGAGCTCGAGCGAGCCGCCGCCGAGGTCGCCGGCAATGCCGTCGGGCTCATGGAAGCCGCTGATGACGCCGAGCGCAGAATAGCGCGCCTCTTCGGCGCCGGAGAGGATGATGACCTTCTGGCCGAGGATGTCTTCGGCGGCACGGATGAAGTCCGGGCCGTTGCTTGCCTCGCGCGCGGCAGCCGTCGCCAGCGCATAGATGGTGCGGGCACGCGCCTGGGCCGACAGAATCTTGAAGCGGTGGAGCGCGGCAAGCGCCCGCTCGACGCCCTCCTCGTGCATCTTGCCCGTCGAGGCGATGCCACGGCCAAGGCCGCAGAGCACCTTTTCGTTGAAAAGGATGGCGGGTGCGCGGGAAAGGCCCTCGTAGACAACGAGGCGGATGGAATTCGACCCGATGTCAATCACCGAGACAGGAGCAATACCCGGAAGGCGCCCCTGGGCTTCTGATTCAACCATTAAGTCCCAGTTCTAGTTCTTCTTGCCGGAAATCCATCCGGCAATCAGTTTCGGCGCACTGGACTTCAAGGCTTCCCCCCGGCCCGACAGGCTGGGATTTGTCATGAAATAGTGCTGCGCATTGAACGGCTCCTCGCCCTCGCGCACTTCCATGCGTCTGGACGTCCCGTCGGGCAGTATCTCGTAGCTCTGCTGGTTGTCAATCAGATTGCCCAGCATGATCTGTTGAAGAACCTGCTCATGCACGGTCGGGTTCAGGAGCGGCACCAGCGTCTCGACGCGACGGTCGAGGTTGCGCGGCATCATGTCGGCCGAGCCGATATAGACCAGCGCCTTAGCCGACGGCAGGCCATGGCCGTTGCCAAAGCAGAAGATGCGACTGTGCTCGAGGAAGCGGCCGACGATCGACTTGACGCGGATATTGTCGGAGAGGCCCGCCACCTGCGGGCGCAGGCAGCAGATACCGCGCACCACGAGGTCGATCTCGACGCCGGCATGGCTTGCCCGGTAGAGCGCGTCGATGATGTCGGGGTCGACGAGCGAATTCATCTTCATCCAGATCGCCGCCGGCCGGCCGTTCCTGGCGTTCTCGATCTCCTCGTCGATATGGGTGAGGATGCGCCTGCGCAGCGAATAGGGCGAGACCGCCAGTTTCATCCCCTCCTCCATCTCGCCGTAGCCGGTGATGAAGTTGAAGACGTTGGCCATGTCCTGGGCGATCTTCGGGCTGCAGGTGAAGAAGGACAGATCGGTGTAGATCTTCGCCGTGACCGGGTGGTAGTTGCCGGTGCCGAGATGGCAGTAGGTACGCAGCTTGCCGTCCTCGCGGCGCACGACCATCGACATCTTGGCGTGCGTCTTCAACTCGATGAAGCCGAACACCACCTGCACGCCGGCGCGTTCGAGGTCGCGCGCCCAGCGGATGTTGGCCTCTTCATCGAAGCGCGCCTTCAACTCGACGAGCGCGGTCACGGACTTGCCGGCCTCGGCCGCGTCGATCAGGGCGCGCACGATCGGGCTGTCGTTGGAGGTGCGGTACAGCGTCTGCTTGATCGCCAGCACGTCCGGGTCGCGGGCGGCCTGGAACAGGAACTGGACCACCACGTCGAAGGATTCGTAGGGGTGGTGGACCACCATGTCCTTTTCGCGGATCGCGGCATAGCAGTCGCCGGCATGCTCGCGCACCCGCTCGGGGAAGCGCGGATTGTAGGTCTCGAACTTCAGTTCCTCGCGCGGCGCCTTGACGATCTCGGAGATCGTGTTGAGCGCCAGAAGGCCCGGCAGGACAGCGACGCGATTGTCCGGAACGCCCAGTTCATGGACCACGAAATGGCGCAGCGAGGCCGGCATTTCGGAATCCGTCTCGATGCGGATCACGGAGCCGCGGCGGCGGCGCTTCAGGGCGGTTTCGAAGAACCGCACCAGATCTTCGGCCTCTTCCTCCACTTCGATATCGCTGTCGCGGATGATGCGGAACGTACCGGAGCCCTGCACCTCGTAGCCGGGGAAGAGCTTGTGGATGAACATCGACACCACGTCTTCGAGCGTGATGTAGCGGATGGTCGTGCCGGCATCGGGCAGACGGATGAAGCGGTCAAGCGCCGGCGGCAGGCGCAGGAGCGCCGTCATCGGCTCGCGGCCGGTCTTCGAGACCAGCTGGAGTCCGACCGAGAATCCGAGGTTCGGAATGAAGGGGAAGGGATGCGCCGGGTCGATCGACAGCGGGGTCAAAACCGGGAAGATCGATTCGGCGAACTCATTGCTCAGCCACTGGGCATCCTCGTCCGACAACGCGCCGGGGCGAACGATCAGGATATCCTCCTTCGCCAGCGCCTGCTGCAGGACGGCGAGCGAGGCCTGCTGCTCCATCTGCAGCTTGTCGATCTCTTTCAGGATTTCGTCGAGCTGTTCGGCCGGCGTCTTGCCGTCGGGCGTCCTCATCGACATGCCCTGGCGCACCTGCCCTTCGAGACCAGCGACACGCACCATGAAGAATTCGTCGAGGTTGGCGGCGGATATCGACAGGAAGCGGACGCGCTCCAGAAGCGGATGGGCGGAGTTCAGCGTCTCCTCAAGCACCCGCCGATTGAACTGCAGCCAGGAAAATTCGCGGTTGATGAAGCGTTCGGGACTGGCGATCAGCGTATCGAACGGATCGTCTGCGACCGTTCCTTCCTGTTGTTCCATGTTCTGGTTGTCGGATGCGAACGTGTCCATTTGCCTGCCTTCGTATGATTTCCCGCGAATATAACACGTTAACGACGGTTATGTGACAATCACTCGCCACCCTGCCCGCCGCTCATTTCATCGATGACCTCGCCGGCGAGCGTCCGGGTGATCCGCGTTCCCCTGGCCAGCGCCAGATGGTCGAGGCTCTCGACGATCTTCTGCGCCGCGCGCATGGAGCGTTCCATGCGATTGACGATGTAGAGCACCAGCTTGTCGTCGATCAGAAGCTGCCGGTCGGCAAAGAGCTTGACGATCACCTGCGACAGCAAATCCTCGTCCGGCTCGCCGATCTCGACCACGGTCGCCGCCTTCAGCCGCGAGACGAGGTCCGGCAGCGTCACCGGCCAGGACATCGGCCAGAGGCGCGACGTCATCAAGAGGCTCGTGCCATTCTCGCGAACGGAATTGATGACGTGGAAGAGCATGTCGTCGTCGAAGCCGGCGCGGTCGGCATCCTCGAAGACCACCGGTCCCAGGGCGGCCAGTTCGCTCGCCTTCGCGCCCATTTCGGCCGAGATCGGCACCGCGCCGCTGCGCTCCCGCCAGATGGCGGCGAGGTGCGACTTGCCGGCGCCTTCCGGCCCGGCGAGGATGACGACGGGCGACGGCCAGCGCGGCCATTCATCGATGATGGAGACGGCCGCGCTCAACGGATCGGACACGCGCAGGTCGTCGCGGCCGCGTGCAGCCGCGTGTTCGAAGGCCAGCGGCAGCTGGCCGGTCTCGCGCCTCGGACGGTCGCTCTTCTTCATCTTACGGCTCCAGTTCCTCCGGAGCCGTATCATGTTCGATGAGCTTCATGCCGCCGTGCCCGTGATAAAGATCGCTTTCCAGATAGCGATTGAGGGCGAAGCGGACGAGCACACCGACGGCGGCTGCGGCCGGAACGGCGACCAGCAGGCCGACGAAGCCGAACAACAGACCGAATGCAAACAGCGCGAACATCAGCCAGACGGGGTGCAGGCCGACGCTTTGGCCGACCAGCTTCGGCTGCAGGATGTTGCCCTCAAGGAACTGGCCGGAGAGGAAGATGATCAGCACCAGGGCAACATTGAGGTATTCCGGCCAGAACTGCACGACCGCGACGCCGAAGGCGAGCACCAGGCCGACGGTCGAGCCGATATAGGGAATGAAGCTGATCGCGCCGCTGAAGAGACCGATCAACAAGCCGAAGTTCAAACCCGTCAGCGACAGGCCAATGCCGTAATAGAGGCCAAGGATCAGGCAGAGGGAGCCCTGCCCGCGCACGAAGCCGGCAATCGCATTGTCCATTTCATGGGCGATCAGGCGGACACTGGCGACGTGGTCGCGCGGGATCCAGCTGTCGACCTTGGCAACCATGCGGTCCCAGTCGAGCAGGAGATAGAAGGCGACGACCGGCGTGATGACGAACAGCGAGGCGATGTCGACCAGCGCCTTGCCCGAACTCCAGATCTGCCCGAGCAGCTTGCCGAGAAATCCGGCGCCCTCGGTGATGAAGTTGGAGAAGTTCTCCTTCACCGTCGTCACCTGGTTGGCGATCCAGTCGGGCATCAGCGTGCCGTGCTGGCGGGTGATGAAGTCCTGCAGCTGGTTGATGTAGCCTGGAAGCTTGGAGATGAAGTCGGACAACTGCCCGGCGATGATCGGGATGAGGATGACCAGGGCGATCACGAAGACGACGATGAACATGATGAGGATGACGATCGTCGCCATCATCCGGCTGAGCCCGATCTTCTCGAGCCGGTCGGCGACCGGATCGAGGAAATAGGCGAGCGCCATGCCGGCCACGAAGGGCAGCAGGATCGAATGGAATACGGTGAGGAACACGGCGAGGACCAGCAGGGCACAAAGCCAGAAGACTGCCTGCCGCCTGAGGCTCGCGCTGCTGATGTGTTTGTGTTCCAAGAGCTTCGGTTTCCTCGTGTTGGGCCGGAGTTCGAACCGGTGCGGCTGAAATTGCTGTCCCTAGGAGATAGGATGCGTGTGGGAGACTGGTCAAGTCCGCCCGTCATCGGCGATGGTGCAATCGAAAGCCGGCGTCGCCACCCGGTCCTGCGAGACCCTCAACATCACGCCGCGGCACATGCGGCGGGCCTTGCGCCTGTGCCGAAAACGGCCGGCATTGCGGTGAAAAACCGGGGTTTTCGCCGCCATCCGGCTTGCATCTCGCGCTGACCCGTGCAATTGCCAGCGGCACGAAAAAACCGTTCCGAGCCAGTGGAGAACGATCGATGAGCCAGTCCGGCAAAAACGGCCTTACCTACAGCGACGCAGGCGTCGACATCGATGCCGGCAATCTCATGGTAGAGAAGATCAAGCCCGCTGTGAAGTCGACGCGCCGTCCGGGCGCCGACGGCGAAATCGGCGGCTTCGGCGGCCTGTTCGACCTGAAGGCCGCAGGCTTCACCGATCCGGTGCTGGTCGCCGCCAATGACGGCGTCGGTACCAAGCTCAAGATCGCCATCGACGCCGACCGGCACGACACCGTCGGCATCGACCTCGTCGCCATGTGCGTCAACGACCTCGTCGTCCAGGGCGCGGAACCGCTCTTCTTCCTCGACTATTTCGCCACCGGAAAGCTCGACGCCGACCAAGGCGCGGCGATCGTCGGCGGCATTGCCGCCGGCTGCCTGGAAGCCGGTTGCGCGCTGATCGGCGGCGAGACGGCGGAAATGCCGGGCATGTATTCCTCCGGGGACTACGACCTCGCGGGCTTCGCCGTCGGTGCGGCCGAGCGCGGCCAGCTGCTGCCGTCGGGCAATATCGAGGCGGGCGACGTCATTCTCGGCCTCGCCTCCTCCGGCGTCCACTCCAACGGTTTCTCGCTGGTGCGCAAGATCGTCGAACTCTCCGGCTTGTCCTGGGATGCGCCCGCACCGTTCGCCGAAGGCAAGACGCTCGGCGAGGCGCTTCTGACCCCGACCCGCATCTATGTGAAGCCGCTCCTGAAAGTGATCCGCGACACCGGCGCGATCAAGGCGCTGGCCCACATCACCGGCGGCGGCTTCCCGGAAAACATTCCGCGCGTTCTGCCGAAGACGCTGGCCGCAGAGATCGACCTGGCGTCGATTGCCGTTCCGCCAGTCTTCTCCTGGCTTTCGGCGCAGGGCGGTGTCGCCGCCAGCGAAATGCTGCGCACCTTCAACTGCGGCGTCGGCATGATCGTCGTCGTCCCTGCCGACCAGGCTGACGCCGTCAGTGCGGCGCTCGGCGAAGCCGGCGAGACGGTCTTCCCGCTCGGCCGCATGGTCGAGCGCAGCGAAGGCGCGCCCGGCACGGTCTACAAGGGCACGCTCGCCCTATGAGTTCGGCGAAGAAGCGCGTCGTCATCTTCATCTCGGGCTCCGGCTCGAACATGGTGGCGCTTGCCAAAGCCGCGCAGGCACCGGGCTTCCCCGCGGAGGTCGTCGCCGTCGTCTCCGACAAGGCAGACGCCGGCGGGCTCGCCAAGGCGGAAGCGCTCGGCATTGCCACGCATGTGTTCATGCGCAAGGACTACGACAGCAAGACCGCCCACGAAGCGGCCGTTCTCGCCTGCCTCGCCGACATCAACCCGGACCTGATCTGCCTTGCCGGCTACATGCGCCTGCTGTCGGCCGAATTCATCCGTCCCTATGACGGGCGCATCCTCAACATCCACCCCTCGCTGCTGCCGCTTTTCCCGGGTCTTCACACCCATCAGCGGGCGCTCGACGCCGGCATGAAGCTTGCCGGCTGCACCGTGCATGTCGTGACCGAGGGGATGGACGAAGGTCCGGTCATCGCCCAGGGCGTCGTGCCGATCCTTGCAGGCGACACCGCCGACGACCTCGCCCACCGCGTGCTTGCCGTCGAGCACCAGATCTACGCCCGCGCACTGGCCAAAGTCGCCGGCGGCGCAATCGAGGCAACCGACGGCGCAGACTTCCTTATTTCCGTCTGATCCCTGCCGCATTGCGGGGCCATCATGGAACAATCCTGATCGTGAAGCGCTTCCCTTAAGCAGGGTTCATGCCCTGCCACCAGGAAACGAAAGGAGGATTGCCATGAAATATGAGCTTCCCACATTCTTCGACGAACATAACGAAGGCGCCGAAATCCGGGCCGTCAAGGACAAGCTGACCGAAACCCGTGTCGCCGGTACGCTCGCCACCACCGAAGGCGTTCATGCCGAAGCGCTTGAGGTCGAGGTTCACGACGACACCGCTCGCCTCAGCGGCACCGTTCCGCAGGAGCGCGAGATCGAGGTTGCCACCAATGCCGCCGCTTCGGTGGAAGGCGTCGAACGCGTCGATACGCGCATCACCGTGGCGAAGGGCGAAAAGCTCTGAGGCCACAGACATGCCCCGCCGAGGAGACGGAGACGGCGGCAACCTGAAGACGAATGACACGCGATTGGCTTCGCCCATCAGCACGACTCGTGGTTTAGTGAACGGACCTAACCGTCCGCCCTGACATCATCGAAAAGCAGGTTGCCATGTCGCTGTCAGACCGCGTCTTTCGCCCGTTCGAGACGCTCGTCCGCCCCCTGGATGTGCCGTTCAGCCCCCTGCCCGCAGATGGGCCGCTTGCGCTTCTCATGCATTTCGCACGCATGTGCCGCGGTGCCTTGATCGCGATCCTTGTGCTGAGCATGGCGACGGAGGCCTGCAATCTCGCCGTCATCTGGGGCATTTCGCGACTGGTGGACGGTGTGACGACACAAGGTGCGGCCGCTTTTGTCGAGAGCCACATGTCGGCGATCGTCGCTTTCGGCGTCCTGTTCTTCCCGGTGATGCCGCTGCTTGCCTTCCTGTGCAACACGCTGGGCTCACAGGTCATTGCCGTCAGCCTGCCCGTCCTCATGCAATGGCATGGCCACAAGGCGGTCGAGCGCCAGGACCTCGCCTTCTTCCACGACCTGTTTGCCGGACAGGTCGCGACGCGCATCGCCCAGGTCGCCTCGGCCATCAAGCAGCAACTGGCGGTGGCGGCATGGGTCCTGCCGAACTTCATCGTGCAGGTGACCGGCTCGCTGATCCTGATTGCGGCCATATCCTGGCCGCTCGCCATTCCGGTGCTCGTCTGGGCGGTCGCAAACCTCTTCGTCGCCCGCAAGGCGGTGCCGCTGTTTTCCGATCTCGCCCGCCGCACGGCGAAGACGCGCAGCCGCGTGGTCGGGACGATGGCGGATCTCTATTCCAACATCCAGACGGTCAAGCTGTTCTCGGCAGAAGACAGCGAGGCGGGTGCAATCCGCAAGGCGCTCGGCAAATCGCTTGCCGCCCAGCACACAGAACGTCGTGTCATGCTGACGGCGGACATCGCCATCATCACCCTGAACGTGCTCCTGCTGCTTTCTACCTGTATCGTCGGCATTTGGGGGATGACGGCGTCCTTCGTCACGCTTGGGGACTTCGTTGCGTCGATCACCATCGCCCAGCGGCTGTCATCCAATGCCCGGGCCTTCCTCAACATGGGCCAGCAGATCTTCGAGGCGATCGGCACGATCCGCGACGCGATGCCGGTAATGACCACGCCGCCGACGATCCGGGATGCCTCAGGCGCGGGCCGCCTGGAGGTCAAGCATGGCGAAATCCGCTTCGAGGCCATTCGCTTCGAATACCAGAAGGACCAGCGCGTCATCCGGGACCTGTCGCTGACGGTGAAGGCCGGTGAGAAGATCGGCATCGTCGGCCTGTCGGGCGCCGGCAAGACGACGCTCGTCAGCCTGCTCCTGCGCTTCTTCGACCTGGAGGGTGGACGTGTCCTGATCGACGGACAGGATATCACCCGCGTCACCCAGGCGAGCCTGCGCGAAGCGATCGGCGTCATCACCCAGGACGTGTCGCTGCTGCACCGCTCGGTCGGCGACAACATTCTCTATGGCCGACCCGGCGCCTCCCGCCAGGAGGTGGAGAATGCCGCACGCCTGGCGCAGGCCGATACATTCATCCCCGGACTGAAGGATAGCGAAGGCCGCAGTGGCTACGACGCCTATGTCGGCGACCGGGGCATCAAGCTGTCCGGCGGCCAGCGGCAGCGGGTGGCGATCGCCCGCGTGCTGCTCAAGGATGCGCCGATACTCGTGCTCGACGAGGCGACCTCGGCGCTCGACAGCGAGGCGGAAGCAGCGATCCAGCAGAACCTCGACCTCCTGATGGAGAACAAGACGGTGATCGCCATCGCCCACCGCCTCTCGACGATTTCGCAGATGGACAGGATCGTCGTCCTCGACAAGGGTCGCATCGTCGAGGAAGGACGGCCCGACGAATTACTGGCGATGGGTGGTCTCTACGCCCGTCTCTGGAACCGCCAGACCGGCGGCTACATTCCCGACAAGGAAGAGGCTCTCTGACGACCGGCCGGATCAGCCGGGGACGGGAATTCTGCCGGCCTTCAGCGCGTCGCGGTTGAGCATCGCCCATTGCAGCAGCATGACCGTCTTGCCGTCGACGATCTCGCCGCGGCCGATCATGGCGTAGGCTTCCTCCAGCGGCAGTTCCACGAGTTCCAGATCTTCGTTCTCATGGTCGAGGCCGCCGCCGTCCGCGACCTTCATCGACGGATCGACAAAGGCGGCAAAGAACTGGATGCGCTCCATATAGGCGCCCGGAGACATGTAGACCTCGAAGAGCGGCACGACGTCGTCGATCTGATAGCCGGTCTCCTCGAGAATCTCGCGGCGTATGCCGTCGGCAGGATCGCCCTCCTCCAGATTGCCGGCCGGCGCTTCCAAAAGAAAATGCGGCAGCTTCTGCAGATAGGCCGGCAGACGGAACTGGCGGACAAACGTGATGGTCTCGCTTTCGCGGTTGAACAGAAGCACCGCCACGGCCCGGCCGCGATCGTAGATTTCCCAGGTGATGCGTGAGGTGTCGCCATCCGAGCTGGTGTAGTCGAAGGTGACCTCGCTCAAACGGCTCCAGCCCTGCCAGATCGTCCTGTCCTCGACGATCTGGATTTTCGTCCTGTCAAACTTGCTCATGCGAATTCCGGTTGTTCGACTGTCACCTTTTCCAGCCAGACGCGGTTGTCATGGATGGCCGCGCCGCCATAGGGGGCGACGCAGTCGGCGCCGGTCAGCACGTTGATGCCCTCCCCGTCGATATGGGCGCTGTTGGCCCAGAGCCCCTCGGCGATCAGCGTGCCGCGCTTCATCTCGTCGGTCACCTTGGCATGGATGCGCAGCGTGCCGCGATTGTTGCCAATGCGCACGATCGCGCCGTCTTCCACGCCGAGGCGGGCGGCGTCTTCCGGATGGATCATCAGTTCCGGCCTGCCCTCCTTCTGCCGCGACGTCTTCGTCTCGGCGAAGGTGGAGTTCAGGAAGTTGCGGGCGGGCGACGTGGCAAGGCGGAAAGGATGCGTCTCGTCCACTTCCTCGATCAGTTCGACATGATCCGGGAACATCGGCAGCCGATCGACGGCGCCGAGCACGCCGACCGATTCCGGCGGGCGGTTGGGCGCGGGCGTGCCGGTCCAGTCGGGCCGGAAGCGGAACTTGCCGCCCGGATGGGCGAAGCCGTTCAGATAATGGGCGTCCTCGAAGGCCGGCTGGCGGTCGAACCATTTCTCCTCGGCAAGCGTATCGAAGTCCGGCAGGTTGGATGCCGTGAGCATGGCGGCGATATGCTCGCGCTCGCTCATGCCGAAGCCCGGACAGTCTGCGACGCCGAGGCGCTTTGCCAGTTCCTCGATGACGAACAGATTGGTGCGCACGGTTGCCGGCGGCTCCGTCACCTTCGGGCCGATCAGGATGTGGCTCTGGCCGCCGCCGCGGTAGATGTCGTCATGTTCGAGGAACATGGTGGCGGGCAGGACGATGTCGGCGAGTTCGGCGGTATCCGTCATGAACTGCTCGTGGACGGCGACGAACAGGTCGTCGCGCAGGAAGCCCTGCTTCACCAACCGCTGCTCGGGCGCGATATTCACCGGATTGGTGTTCTGGATCAGCATCGCCGTCACCGGACCGCGATGACGCAGCGCCTCGGCATCGCCGGTCAGCACCCGGCCGACCTGCGACTGGTCGAGCATGCGGATATCGGGGTCGACCATCGCCGTGCCTTTGACGATCGCCGTGTTGAGCTTGAAGATGTCCGAATTCGAATGGAACGCGCCGCCGCCCTCGTGCTGCCAGGAACCGAGAACCGTGGCGATCGACAGCGCCGCGTGCATGGCGACCGCGCCGTTGCGCTGGCGGGTGAAGCCGTAGCCGAGGCGGAAATAGGTCTTCGGCGTCGTGCCGACGAGCCTGGCGAAGGTCTCGATCTCGTCCACAGTGAGACCGGTGATGCCGGCAGCCCATTCCGGCGTGCGCGTCTTCAGATGCGCCTCGAGGCCGGCCGGATCGTCTGCGAAGCGGGCCATGTAATCGCGGTCGGCATAGCCGTCGCGGAAGGCAATGTGCATGACGGCGCAGGCGAGTGCGGCGTCGGTGCCGGGCCTGAGGATGAGCTTCAGGTCCGCCTGCTTCATGGTCGGATTGTCGTAGATGTCGATGGCGACGATCCTGGCGCCGCGCTCCTTGCGGGCGCGGATCGCGTGCGTCATGACGTTGACCTGTGTGGCAACGGCATTCGTGCCCCAGATGACCACGCAATCAGACTTGGCCATCTCGCGCGGGTCCGGACCGCGCAAGGTGCCGGTGCCCATCGTGTAGCCGGTCCAGGCCATATTGGTGCAGATCGTGCCGAAGAAGCCGGAATAGCGCTTGGCGTGGCGCAGGCGCTCGATCGAGTCGCGCTGAACGAGACCCATGGTGCCTGCATAGAAATAGGGCCAGACCGCCTCGGAGCCGTGCTTTGCCTCCGCCTTGACGAAGGCCTCGGCGATCTCGTCGAGTGCTGCTTCCCAGGAAACCTCCTGCCAGCGCCCCTCACCTTTCGCACCGGTGCGCCGCTTCGGCGCCATCAGCCGGTCCGGGTGATAGAGGCGCTCGGCATAGCGGGCGACCTTGGCACAGATGACGCCGGCCGTGTAGCTGTTGTCGGCAGAACCGCGGACGCGGCCGACCTTGCCATCGGCGTCAAGCTCGACGTCAAGCGCGCAGGTGGATGGACAGTCGTGCGGACAGGCCGTATGACCGGTGGAGGATTGCGGGCGAATGGGTGCGGCAATGTTCATACGTCTCTTATAGAGGAGAGACCGGACGCCCCAAAGTCGGAAATGTCCGCATTCCAAGAAATCATCGGAGCGATCACGTCAGCGAATGAACTACCGCCACATCTACCATGCCGGCAATTTCGCCGATGTCCTGAAGCACGCCATCCTCGCCCGCATCGTCCGTTACATGCAGGCGAAGGACAAGGCCTTCCGGCTGATCGACACCCATGCCGGCATCGGGCTCTACGATCTCACCTCCGAGGAGGCGCAGAAGACCGGCGAATGGCGCGACGGCATCGGCCGGTTGATCGACGCGGATCTGCCGCCGAAGGTGGCGGAAATCCTCGAACCCTACCTCTCCGCCGTTCAGAGCCTGAATCCGGAAGGCGGCGTAACCCATTATCCGGGCTCGCCAAAATTGGCCCGGATGCTGTTCCGTCCGCAGGACCGCCTGTCGGCGATGGAGCTGCATCCGACGGACGCCGCAGTCCTGAAATATGTTTTCGAGGGCGACTATCAGGTCCGCGTGACCGAGCTCGACGGCTGGCTGGCGCTCGGCGCGCACCTGCCGCCGAAGGAAAAGCGCGGCGTCGTCCTGGTCGACCCGCCCTTCGAGGAAGAAGGCGAATACGACCGCCTCGTCGACGGACTTTCCAGAGCCTACAAGCGCTTTCCCGGCGGCACCTACTGCCTCTGGTATCCGATCAAGCAGGGCGCGCCGATCAAGGAATTTCACCAGGCGCTGCGCGACACCGGCATCCAGAAGATGCTCTGTGCCGAACTGACGGTCAAAAGCGACCGCGACTCGACCGGGCTCACCGGCTCCGGCCTCATCATCGTCAATCCGCCGTTCACGCTGAAGGACGAGTTGCACACGCTGCTGCCCTTCCTCAAGGAAACACTGGCGCAGGACCGCTTCGCCTCCGGCAAGGCTCACTGGATCCGCGGCGAAGGCGAGGAAGGCTGAGCGATGCGACGCTATGCCGGTTTCCTCCTGCTTGCGCTGTTCATCGCAGCCGGTGGAGCGGCCGGCCTGATGCGTGGCGGCGATGACCGCGAGACCGCCGTCAAACCTGCCCCTACGTCAACAACAGAGGTCGCCAAGACCGATACGCCGGCGCCCGCCGTTCCGATCGGCTCGGGCTTCGATTTCTACGTCCTCTCACTCTCCTGGTCGCCGACCTTCTGCTCCGGGCCATCCGCCGGAAATGCCGGCCAGCAATGTGGTGCGGGAAAGTCCTACGGCTTCATCGTGCATGGTCTTTGGCCGCAATATGAGCGGGGCTATCCCGACTCGTGCTCGTCGGCTGAGGCCGGGCGCATTCCCGATGCACTCGTCCGTGAACTCGGCCCGATCATGCCGTCGGCGGGGCTGATGCGTCATGAATGGGAGAAGCACGGCACCTGTTCCGGGCTTTCGCGGGACGATTATTTCGACGTCCTGAAGACCGCGCGCCAGAGAATTATGGTGCCGAAGCTGCTGGACCGGCCGCGCCAGCGCCAGACGCTCGCCGTCAACGAGATCGAGCGGCAGATGATCGCCGCCAATCCCGGTCTCAAGCCGCAAGGCGTCGCCGTCACCTGCGAGCGCGGGCAGCTTGACGAAATCCGGATTTGCCTTACCAAAGACCTCAAATTCCGGACTTGCCCGGAGGTCGACCGGCAGTCCTGCCGCGCCGGCCAGATCAACGTTCCGCCGGTGCGCTGAACCGGATACCTCAAGGGAGACCCCATGAAGCTTCTCTATTCCTCCACATCGCCCTATTCCGCCAAGGTGCACATGGCGATCCGCTATCTCGGCATCGATTTCGACGCCGTGAAGGTGAACACGACGGCCGCGCCTGTCGAACTCGTCGAGCAGAACCCGCTCGGCAAGATCCCGACGATCGTCACCGCCGATGGCGACGCCGTCTACGACAGCCGGGCGATCATGCAGTTCCTCGATCAGGAATATGGTCGCAAGCTCTACCCGCACAAGAAGAAGAAGCGCGCCGAGGCGCTGGTGCTGGAAGCGCTGTGCGACGGGATCACCGATTGCCTCGTCACCAGCATCTACGAACGACGGTTCCGGCCGGAGGAGAAGGTGCACGAGCCGTGGCTGGAATGGCAGTGGTCGAAGGTCGAGCGCGGGCTGGACTATCTCGACAAGAACCTGCCGAAGACGCCGAAGACCCTGCATGGCGGCCATTTCGCGCTGGCCGCACTGGTCGGCTACCTGCAGCTTCGTTTCGAAGGCCGCTGGGAAGAAGGTCGCGAAAACCTGGCTGCGTGGCCGGTCAAGTTCGAGAAGCGCTTCCCGGAATTCCCTGCCCTGAAATCGCAGGGATGACTGTCAGGACGACGCAAAAAAGCCGGGGCAGAGCCCCGGCTTTTCCGTCTTAGATTTCTCGAAGAAAAATCAGAACTTGACGCCGATACCGACCTTGACGGAGTGCTCGTCGAAGCCGCGGGAGAACGAGCTGCCGCCGACATCGTAGTCACGGTCGAAGTAGTTGGTGTAGTCGTATTCGACGCGGGCCGTGATGTTGTTGGTCACGAAGGCTTCCGCACCGACGCCGACGGTCGCGCCGTACTGGACCTTGCTGTCGGAATCGCCGTTACCCGAAATCTTGGTGTCGGCCATCGCGAGACCACCCGTACCGTAGATCAGGAAGGGGTTCAGGTCGTAACCGACGCGGCCCTTGATGGCGCCGTTCCAGCCGGTCTTGCCCTTGAAGCCGGAAGCGACATCGCCTTCGACGCCGGAGTATCCGATATCGCCTTCAAGACCGTAGACCATCTTGCCGGCCTGCCAGTTGTAGCCGCCGTAGAAGCCACCACCGAAACCATCGCCATTCAGGCTGCTGCTATCACCGAAGCGAGCCCAGTTATAGTCGCCTTCACCACCGAGGTAGAAACCCTGCCAGGTGGGCGTCACCGGAACGACGTCGTTTGCAACCGGCGGCGGAGCCGGCGGTGCTTCGATCGCATCCGCTGCCTGGGCCTGAGCGATCCCCGCGATGAGCGCGGTGGAGGTGAGAAGAGTAATCAACACAGTACGCATATTCTATTTCCTTTCGGATTGATGCCGACTGCCTCATGGGCAACCCGGCGAAATTCAGTTTCCCCCGCCAGGACAAGTGAGAATTTGGATCGCGAATGAGGAATTGCCAGAGCCGAAATGTGAAATATTTGCGGCACAAAGATGGTGTATTTACGGTGTTGCTTTTACGCAACGGAAATTTTACATATCTTAACATAGATTAATCACAGGCGCCTCTGTTTAATATTTGTTTAATACATAAATATACTGAAAGTAAAAATCGAAATTAAATCTGAACGACACTTGCCACACTCTTTATCATCCGGCGCGAACGCCTATATCATGGCATCGAGACTCTGATTTCATGCGAGGAACGACTTTTGACGGCAAATATTCCACGTGTCGCCCTGGTCACCGGGGCTGCAAAAAGGCTTGGTCTGGCCATGGCTCAAGACTTGGCGAAAGATGGCTTTGCCGTCGCAATTCATGCCAATACTTCCCTTGACGAAGCCGAAGAGGCCGCCACCGCCTTGCGGGATCAGGGACATACGGCCATTGCCGTCAAGGCCGACCTTTCAAGCGCCGAGGAAACGGAGACGCTCGTTGACGCTGTCAAGGCCCGGCTCGGCCCGGTCGGCGTACTCGTCAACAATGCCTCCGTCTTCATTCATGACAGCGTCAAGGACATGAACGCCAAGGCATGGGACCTGCATTTCGCGCTGCATGTGCGCGCACCCTCGCAGCTGGCCGCAGCGCTTGCCCGGCAATTGCCGGAGAAGGCGGAAGGCCTCGTCGTCAACATGGTCGACCAGCGCGTTCTGGCGCTCAATCCGCGATTCTATTCCTACACGCTATCGAAGTCGGCGCTCTACACGGCCACAAAGACGATGGCCCAGGCCCTTGCGCCGCGCGTCCGCGTCAATGCCATCGGCCCCGGGCCGACGCTTCCGAACACACGGCAGGAGCAGGAGGATTTCGACAAGCAGGTGGCTGCCGTGCTGCTGCAGCGAGGGCCGGCGCTTGACGAATTCGGCCGGACGATCAAGTTCCTGATCGACACGCCGTCTATTACCGGGCAGATGATCGCTCTCGACGGCGGGCAGCATCTCGCCTGGCAGACGCCGGACATCATGGAGATCAGGGAATGAGCGGCAAGCCGGATGACGGCGGCATCCTTTACGGAGAAACGGACGACGACGAAGACGACGACATCATCCCGGATGCCGTGGCGACGATCGGCGCGACCGGTATCGACTGGAATGAAGGTGACGGCCGCGCGCACGGGCTGAAGGGTGCGGAACTCATCGGCGCCTTCGTCAAGCACCTGCCGAATGCGCCGGGCGTCTATCGCATGTTCAACGAGGCCGGCGACGTGCTTTACGTCGGCAAGGCCCGCTCGCTGAAGAAGCGCGTCTCCAACTATGCCCAGGGCCGCGGCCATTCGAACCGCATCACCCGGATGATTCGCGAAACCGCGCATATGGAATTCGTCACGACGCGGACGGAGACCGAGGCGCTGCTTCTCGAAGCGAACCTCATCAAGCGGCTGCGTCCGCGCTTCAACGTGCTGCTGCGCGACGACAAGTCGTTTCCCTATATCCTGATCACCGGCGATCATCGCGCGCCTGCCATCTTCAAGCACCGCGGTGCGCGGGCCCGAAAGGGTGACTATTTCGGGCCGTTCGCCTCCGCCTCGGCCGTCGGCCGGACGATCAACTCGCTGCAGCGCGCCTTCCTGATCCGCACCTGTACCGACAGCGTCTTCGAGAGCCGCACCCGCCCCTGTCTGCTGCACCAGATCAAGCGCTGCTCCGGTCCGTGCACGCATGAAGTCTCCGATGCGGACTATGCCGAGCTGGTGTCCGAGGCGAAGGACTTCCTTTCCGGCAAGAGCCAGAACGTCAAGGCCGCCATCGCCGAGGCTATGAACGACGCCGCCGAAGAGCTCGATTTCGAGCGCGCCGCCGTCTACCGCGACCGGCTGGCGGCGCTCTCGCACGTCCAGAGCCACCAGGGCGTCAATCCGGCAGGCATCGAAGAAGCCGACATCTTCGCCATCCATCACGAGGGCGGCCTGTCCTGCATCCAGGTGTTCTTCTTCCGCACCGGACAGAACTGGGGCAACCGCGCCTATTTCCCGAAGGCCGACCCGGCGCTCACGGGTGCCGAGGTGCTGAATGCCTTCCTGGCGCAATTCTATGACGACAAGCCCTGTCCCCGGCAGATCCTGCTGTCGGAAAAGATCGAGGAGATGGATCTGCTGTCGCAGGCGCTCGGCGAAAAGGCCGGCTACAAGGTGACGGTCTCGGTGCCGCAGCGCGGCGAGAAGAAGGAGGTCACCGACCAGGTTCTGGCGAATGCGCGCGAGGCGCATGGCCGCAAGCTCGCCGAAACCGCCTCGCAATCACGCCTTCTGCAGGGCTTTGCCGAGACCTTCGAGCTTGCCTATGTGCCGCGACGCATCGAGATCTACGACAACTCGCACATCATGGGCACGAACGCCGTCGGCGGCATGGTGGTCGCCGGGCCGGAAGGGTTCGTCAAGAATCAGTACCGGAAGTTCAACATCAAATCGACGGACATCACGCCAGGCGACGACTTCGGGATGATGAAGGAAGTCATGACACGCCGTTTCTCGCGCCTCTTGAAGGAGGAAGGCAAGCCGGACCGCTCGCCGGAAGCGGTGGCCGCCGACGAGGACGCCAATTTCCCGGCCTGGCCCGACGTCATCCTCATCGACGGCGGCAAGGGGCAGATGAGCGCCGTCAGAGCCATTCTTGACGAACTCGGCATCAGCGACTGCGTGACCGCCATCGGCGTCGCCAAGGGCGCCGACCGCGAGGCCGGCCGTGAACGGTTCTTTGCCGGCAAACGGGACGACTTCACCCTGCCGCCCCGCGATCCCGTCCTCTATTTCATCCAGCGGATGCGCGACGAAGCGCACCGTTTCGCGATCGGCTCGCACCGGGCCCGCCGGAAGAAGGAGATGGTGAAAAACCCGCTCGACGAGATTTCCGGCATCGGTCCCGGCCGCAAGCGTGCGCTGCTGCAGCACTTCGGCACGGCGAAGGCCGTCTCGCGCGCCGGGCTCGCCGATCTGATGACCGTCTCCGGCATTTCGGAAACCGTCGCAAAGCAGATATACAATCACTTTCACGAAGATCGGTCCGGCTAACGTCGGGCTTCATCGTAAAAACGCCGCAAAGAAGAGTTGACGCGTTAACTTCAAAGTTTTCATCTAGCGTCAGCGTCTGCTCAAAAAGAGAATACAGGACACCATGACCTCCCCAGCACTCAACATCCCCAATCTCCTGACCTACGGCCGCATTCTGGCCGTACCGCTGATCGTGCTGTGCTTCTTCGCGGAAGGCACGCTGCATATGACGGATGTGGCGCGCTGGGCGGCGCTCGGCCTGTTCGTCGCGGCCTCCATCACCGATTTCTTCGACGGCTATCTGGCGCGCATCTGGAACCAGACGTCCAATATCGGCCGGATGCTCGATCCCATCGCCGACAAGCTTCTGGTCGCCACCTGCCTGCTGCTCTTGGCCGCCGACACGGAAAAGACGATTGCCGGCTGGTCGCTGTGGGCAGCGATCATCATTCTCTGCCGCGAGATCCTGGTTTCCGGCCTGCGCGAATATCTCGCCGAGCTGAAGGTCAGCGTGCCGGTGACGCGGATCGCCAAGTGGAAGACGACGGTGCAGATGGTGGCACTCGGCTTCCTTCTTGCAGGCCCGGCAGGCGACAAGTATTTCGCCTACACCACCGATCTCGGCATCGCGCTGCTGTGGCTCGCCGCCCTGCTGACGGTCTATACCGGCTATGATTATTTCCGGGCGGGCCTCAAGCATGTCGTCGGAGAAGAAGCGTGACAAAACTCGTCTACTTCGCCTGGGTGCGGGAAAAGATCGGCAAGACCGAGGAAGAGGTGAACCTGCCCGCCGACGTGGAGACCGTGGCCGATCTGCTTGAGTTCCTGAAAGCGCGAGGCGAGGAATACGACGCGGCGCTGCAGTTCCCGAAGGCAATCCGGGTTGCCATCAACCAGGAGCATGTGGAACACGGCGAACGCATCGCCGGCGCCCGCGAGATCGGCATCTTCCCGCCGATGACCGGTGGGTGAGACGCGGTCCGCGAAGCGGAGCAATCGATCCGGTGAACCGATTGCAGCGTCGAACACCCGAAGCCATGCGAAGGGCCGGGATGCATCAGGTTCTCGGCGCAGCACGTGGAAAAGTTCAAAGACAGAAGCTGAAGACAGTACGCCCATGACCACCGTCGTCCCCACCATCCGCGTCCAGCGCGAGGATTTCGACCTTGCCGGCGAATGCATGAAGCTGACCGAGGGGCGCGCCGACATCGGCGCCGTCGTCACCTTCACCGGGCTTTGCCGCGATGAGGGCGGCACGCTGTGCGCGCTCGAACTGGAACATTATCCCGGCATGGCGGAAGCGGAGATTGCCCGCATCGCCAGGCTGGCGATCGAGCGGTTTCAGTTGCAGGGCCTGACCGCCATCCACCGTTTCGGCAAGATTTCGCCCGGCGAGAACATCGTCCTCGTCATCGCCGCCGCACCCCACCGGCAAGCGGCCTTCGACGGTGCGAACTTCGTGATGGATTTCCTCAAGACCTCCGCCCCGTTCTGGAAGAAGGAATATCAGGCGGACGGAAAGCTCGGCGACTGGGTGTCAGCAAAGGATGCCGACGACCGGGCCCAGGAAAAGTGGCAGACACAATAAAAAACGGCGCCGGATGGCGCCGTTTTCACGAGTCTTTTCAAACCGGTCCGCGAACCGGTTCAGGCATTGATTCAGCCGACGATTTCGGTGCCGGAGAACCAGTAGGCGATTTCTTCTGCAGCGGTTTCCGGAGCATCGGAGCCGTGAACGGAGTTTTCGCCGATCGACAGGGCGTGAACCTTGCGGATGGTGCCTTCGGCAGCGTTTGCCGGGTTGGTGGCGCCCATGACTTCGCGGTTCTTGGCGATTGCGTTTTCACCTTCGAGAACCTGGACGACGGTCGGGCCGGAGGACATGAAATCGACCAGTTCGCCGAAGAACGGACGTTCCTTGTGAACAGCGTAGAAGCCTTCGGCTTCGCGGCGGCTCATCCACACGCGCTTGGAAGCGACGACGCGCAGGCCGGCATCTTCGAGCATCTTGGTGATGGCGCCGGTCAGGTTGCGCTTGGTGGCGTCCGGCTTGATCATGGAGAAGGTGCGTTCAATCGCCATTTCGGTTTCATCCCTTGAATTGATTGAGGAGGTTTGGGCGGCTCAATAGCCGCCTTCCGCCTGCAAAACAAGAGGGACGAAGCGAGAATCGCCGGCCCCGCGCGAGGCCGGCGATGCAATCAGGCGGCATCGACGGAGCGGCCGAGCCCGTCATAAAGATCGAGGCAGCCCTCGAACCAGTCGGTGACCGGATCGCCCGCCGGCAAGACCTTGGCATCGGAGACGATCCTGAGCCATTGCAGAGCGCCGAACAGGATGTAATCGGCAAACAGCGGGCTGTCGCCGCCGAGGAAGGGCTGGAACTTCAGCATGTGCCGCATCGGCTCGAGCTTGGCGGAAAAGCTGGCGATTTCCTGCTCACGGCCGGCTGCCACGTCTTCGAGCGTGCGGGAGAAACGCTGCTCGCGGTTTTCACGGAAATAAGCCTGATCCTTGGGCGCCAGCATGTCGTGGATGTCGAGAATGGCGATCTTCGTGATCGCCGGGTGGACGACGAACTGCGAATAACCCTCGACGAAGCGCGACAGCGCCTTGGCGCCCTCGCCGCGAAACAGCGACGGCGTCTCCGGATAGGTCTCGTCGAGATAGAGGGCGATCTGGAAACTGTCGATCACCACCGTGCCGTTGTCGACCAGGAGCGGAACCGTCTTGGTCGCGCCGCCCTCGATATGCGGAATACCGGTAAACGGGGTCGGGACTTCCCGGTAGGCGAGCCCCTTGTGGGCGAGCGACATCTTGGTCTTCCAGACATGCGGGGAGAAGGGACGCGTCTCGTCGGCACCGCACAGCGAGTAAAGCAATCTGGTCATCAAACGGGGGCTCCAATGGTTTCGGCAGGGCATTCATAGCAGGTCATCCCGGCATGATAATCCAATCAGTATTTTTCATGGATCCGCCTGTTTTCAAACCTGCCCGCCCGCCGCACTATCTGCCACCAACGTACGGAGGATTTCATGCGCGACCATTTCATGATGTTTGCCGCCTACAACCGCTGGGCCAATGATCGCCTCTATCAGGCCGTGTCCGACCTGACGCCGGAAGAGTTCAACACCGACAAGGGAGCCTTTTTCGGTTCGCTCAGCGGCACGCTCAACCATGTCCTGCTTGCCGATCAGATCTGGATGCGGCGCTTCACGGGGACCGGCAATGCCCCGACAGGGCTCGACGGCATTGTCCACGAGGAATTCGCCGATCTGAGGAACGCCCGAAGGCAGGAAGACGAGCGTATCTTCGACTGGGTAGGCAGCCTGACGGAGGAACAGCTCGCCGCCGATATCACCTACACGCCGATCACCAATCCGGTGACGATCACCCAGCGCCTCACACCCACCCTGTTTCATTTCTTCAACCATCACACGCATCATCGCGGCCAGGCGCACATGACGCTCACGGCGCTCGGCAAGCCGTCGCTGGCCCTCGACCTCATCTATTTCCAGCGCTCCGAGGATGGCGCCGCTTACAGGTGATGCGAACGGACCGTTAACCGTCGCATCAGCTTTTCGACGGACAACGCCTTGAATTTCACGCGAAATTAAAACGCCTCCGCACCTAATGGCGCAAAAGCTCGAAGTGGCGGAGGCGCGTCATGTGGTCGGTCGACCGAAAGAAGACGGAATCGGACAACATCAATGTCCTGATGCAGCGGCTGAAAATCCGCGGCCTGCCGCGCAATTACGAGCTGTTGTACGAGGCGCTCTATGGAGCACAGGACGAGTTGCGCAAGGACATCACCGCGCTCGGCGTCGGTCCGGGCCAGGTCCTGATCGACGAGGTCGGGCTCAAGCACCGCCTGCCGGCGTTCTGGGGCTACCGCGCCGAACAGGCGGGCGCCAACCAGTCGCGGGTCATCCGCTCGCTTTCCGAACATATCGGCCTCGCCAGCACCGGCAAGGCCAATTTCCTGCGCTCGCTCGAGACCGTCACGGGCGCGCTCGATGGCGCGACGGCGGATGAGGCGCAGGTCATCATCGCCCAGGCCGGCTTTCTCGGCGAAGCATTGTCCGACGTCACCCGCTTCGAGCAGCAGCTCGTCGAAAAGCTGGACAAAGGCCTCGAACAGCTGGACGCCGGCGACCGGTTCCGGGAACGCGCGGCGGAAGCGACGCTCCGCGACCGGCTGACCAGCCTGCCGAACCGGGCCGCCCTGCAGCGCAAGCTCGCCGACGCCTATGACGGCGCGACCGTGCCGCAGGAGATGGCTTTGATCATCGCCGACATCGATGGTTTCGCGCTCTTCAACCGCACCTATGGCGCCAGCGCCGGCAACCGGGTTCTCAAGCAGCTCGGGACGATCTTCCGCAAGGCGGTCAAGAAGGACGATTTCGCGGCGCGTTCGGGCGGCGACGAGTTCGCCTTCCTCATCCATGGCGTCACGAAAGAGGATGCCGTTGGCATCGCTGCGCGCCTGCGCGCCCAGGTCGAGGACAATCTGATCTTCGCATCCGAGATGGTCGGCCCGCCGCTGACGCTGTCCTTCGGGCTGGCGATGACGGTGAACGCCCCCTCGCCCGCGCATCTGCGTGCTCAGGCAGAGGCCGCCCTTGCGGCAGCACGTGCCAACGAGCGCACACCGGTCGTCGCCTTCGGTCCGGATATCGCCCGCGCCAATATGCGCAACAGCGTCGCCTGAGCTCGCAGGCGGCGGAAGGCCTTATTCGATTTCGCTGTCGCGCCCGACCTTGCGCAGCAGATACACCGCGTGCATGAGCAGCGGCAGGACGACCAGGACCGGCACAAGCTGCTGATACCAGGGAATGGTCGCTGCGACCTCGTTCAACGACAGGCCCTCAGCCTGCGCGGATGCCGAACGGACGATCGTCAGCAACGAGAAATCCCAGAGTGCGTGCAGGGCGATCGCGGGATAGAGCGAGCCGGAACGGATACGCACCGCCATGAACAAGAGCCCGCTCATGGTGGCCGCCAGCGCCTGGAGCACTGCGGCGAGCAGATTGCCCGTGAACAGGGCATTCAAGACATGCACGACACCAAAGACCAGTGTGACGACGATGATCGCCGGCCAGATGCGCATCACGCGCCGTGCGCCGCTGAACAGGACGCCGCGAAACATGGTCTCCTCGGAAATGCCGACCAGCATCGTGTTGATGAAGACCAGCGCCACGACGTGCGGTGGCGGCAGGCCGAGCGAAACGGCCGAGGCGAACATGACGGCGATGTAGAGCGCCGGCAGCCAGATGATGCCGAAAAGGCCCGGTCGCGGTCGGTTGAAACCGAGATCGCGCCAGCGAAAAATCCAGGCGATCAACAGAATGAAGGCGGACGCAAAGAAAAACTGCCGCGCCAGGCCTGCGGAAACGAGTTCGGAAATGTCGGTCGCGCCCTCGGGCGCCACGCCGGTCAGCGAGGTGACGGCAATCCACAGCACGAAGGCCGCGATCGCCACACCGAACGTGCCCTCGCCGCGCTTCCGTCCGGCTTCTTGCATATGGGGTCTCCGCCAAGACAGGCCCGGCCGGACATTGTCCGGCCGGCCTTGGTTTCATTCCGGTTGCACGCAGGCAGGGGATCAGCCGGGAATCGGTACGACCGGGAGGTCACTGTCGTCCGTTTCCCGATGCGAAGCAATCGGACTTGAGGAATGCGCAATGGCGGCAAAAAGTTCCCCGTCGTCGCCAAGATCGGCATTCGGCGTGGTCAGCAGCGTCTCGCCGTAGAAGACCGAGTTGGCGCCGGCCACCATGCAGAGGATCTGCGCCTCGCGGTTGAGGGACGAGCGCCCGGCCGACAGCCTGACCATTGCCTGCGGCATCACCAGCCGGGCGGTCGCGACCATGCGGACAAGTTCGAGCGGATCGATCCTCGCCCGGTTTTCAAGCGGCGTGCCGGCAACGGGGACAAGCGCATTGATCGGCACGCTTTCGGGGTGCGGGTCCATGGCGGCAAGCACCTGCAGCATCGACGCCCGGTCACGCACCGTCTCCCCCATGCCGATAATGCCGCCGCAGCAAAGGTCGATGCCGTAGGCACGGACGGTGGCAAGCGTGTCCAGCCGGTCCTGATAGGTCCGCGTCGAGATGATCCGGCCGTAGAACTCCGGGCTGGTGTCGAGATTGTGGTTGTAGGCGGTCAGCCCGGCCTCGGCGAGACGCTCGGCCTGATGCGGCTTCAGCATGCCAAGCGTCACGCAGGCTTCCATGCCCAGCCTGCGCACGCCTCTGACCATGTCGAGGACCGCGTCGAACTCGCGACCGTCCTTGACCTGCCGCCAGGCCGCGCCCATGCAGAAGCGTTCGGCGCCGGCCGCCCTGGCCCGCGCCGCCATGGCGATGACGGCCTGCGGGTCCATCAGCCGGTCGCGAGTCAGGTCCACCTCGCTATGACGGGCCGATTGCGGGCAATAGGCGCAATCTTCCGGACAGCCGCCGGTCTTGACCGACAGCAGGCTCGCCTTCTGCACCCGATTGGGATCGTGATGCTGCCGGTGGACCGCATTGGCGCGCCCCACCAGTTCCAGAAGCGGCAGGCCGTGAAGCGCCTCGATCTCCCCGACGCTCCAGTCATGCCGGACGTCTCCGTCCCTTGCGGTCATCGGACAACGCCCGTTGCGCGCTCGACAAGTGTGCGGGCCGCAGACGCGCCGACGGCAACGACGGCAATCTTGACGAGGTCGCCGAGAATGAAGGGCGTGACACCCAGGGCGAGGAGCTTGCCCGCCGGCACATAAGCGGAAAGCCAGGCAAGGCCGAACAGATAGACGACCACTAGGCCGGCCGCCATGGCGGCAAAGCGGCCGATCATGCCCCTGCCCGCCGACAGCACGCCGACCATCCAGGAGGCGACGAGGAAGCCGATCAGGTATCCGCCGGTCGGGCCGACCATGTAGGCAAGACCGATCCCCCGTTCCGGCGTGCCGGAGAACACCGGCAGTCCAACGGCGCCGGCGGCCAGGTAGGCGACGAAGATCGAGACGGCGAGCCGCGGCCCAAGGACGACCGCGAATGCCATCACCGCCATGACATGCAGGGTCATCGGCACCGGCCAGAACGGGACCTGGATCTTTGCCGCCAGCATCATGACCGCCGCGCCGGCAATGGCTACGCCCATGGTTTTCAGGGCCTTGCCGCTACGGCTCTCGGCCGGTTGGATGAGCGTGTCCTTCATGTGTCTCTCCTTTTCCAAATTATAGATAATTTTTATTTTCTATCGCTAATCGAATCCACAGAAATACAAAAATGACAAGAGGCGCACCCGACGTCACTGTAGGGCGCGCTCCAAGCTGTTCAATTCGTTGAGATTATGTGCGGCTCTTGCCGACCCACTGGACGTGCCGGGCCAGCACAGACACGGCGAGGTCGACCTCGCCCTTGCGCAGGGCATGGAGAATCGCCTGGTGGTCGCGGTCGGTCGGCGTTTCCCATTCGGCACGCCAGCCGGAGAAGAGAAAACGCGCGCTTGCGGCCTGCAGATCGTCGATCGCCTTGATCAGCCTCGGCATGCCGCAGGGCTTCAGCAATGTCTGGTGAAAGGCGCGATTCGCCTCCTCCCAGGCCTGCACATCGCCCGATTTTTCCATCGTCCGGTTGATCTCTTCCGCGCGGTCGAGCAGCGCCCTTGTCAGATGCGGCGCGGCATGGCGCAGCGCCAAGCTCTCCAGGGCGGAGCGCATTTCGGCGACCTCGCGGACCTCCTCCAGACTGAAGCCGGCCACCCGCACGCCGCGGCGTGGAAGGCTGGCCACCAGCCCCTGTGCCTCCAGCCGCCGGAAGGCCTCGCGCACCGGGACATGGCTGGCGCCGAACTCTGCGGCGACATGATCCTGCGCCAGCCGCACGCCGGGCGCCAACGCACCGGAGACAATCCGGTCCGCCAGTACCTTCGAAATGCGAACGGCAATGGTATCGTCCTTGGCTGCAGACATATTTTATAGATAATTTGAACCGGCTCACCTGTCGAGGTGGAGAAGTACGCCGCCGCGCTTCGTCCACACCTCTGCCGGGCTATCGGGAGCAGCCGTACTGCAAAAAGAAACCCCGCGGCGGCCACGCCACGGGGTTTCAACGATCAAAAGGCAGTCGACCCGATCAGAATTCCTGCCAGTCATCCTTGACCGCGACAGCCGCGCCGCCGGATGCGGCCGCCCTTCTCGCCGGCGCCGAGTATGCCGGCCTTGCCGGAGCCTGCGCCATGACGTGTGCGACCTGGCGCAGCGCGGACGACTGCGCCGCGGCAATGCCGTCGATCTGGAACTGACCGACGAGGTCGCGAAGCCGCATGGCTTCCTGAGCGAGCGAGTTCGAGGCAGCGTTCGACTGCTCCACCATCGCCGCGTTCTGCTGCGTCGTCTGGTCCATCGAGTTGACCGCCGTATTGACTTCGGCGAGCCCCACGGACTGCTCCCGGGCGGAGGTGGCGATCGCTTCCATGTGGCCGTTGATCTCGACGATGAAGCCGCCGATCGTCTTCAGCGCCTCGCCGGCATCGCGGACGAGCTTGACGCCGCCTTCGACTTCGGTGGATGAGGTCTGGATCAGCGCCTTGATTTCTTTCGCGGCCTGGGCGGAGCGCTGTGCAAGCTCGCGCACTTCCTGGGCAACGACGGCGAAGCCCTTGCCGGCATCGCCGGCACGCGCCGCCTCGACGCCTGCGTTCAGCGCAAGCAGGTTCGTCTGGAAGGCAATCTCGTCGATCACGCCGATGATGTTGGAGATCTGCTGCGAGCTCGCTTCGATCTTCTTCATCGCCTCTTCGGCCGTCGAGACGACTTCCGCCGATTTCACAGCAGACTGGTTGGCCCGCGTTGCGACCGAACGGGCCTCTTCCGTCCGCTTTGTGGAGCTCGTCACGTTCGCGGTGATCTCGTCGAGGGCGGCAGCCGTTTCCTCGAGCGAGGCAGCCTGCTGCTCCGTGCGCTTGGACAGGTCGTTTGCGCCGGCGGCGATCTCGCGGGTGCCGTTGTCGATCGAGGATGCGGTTCCGGCAATCGACGACATGGCGGCGCCGAGCTGGCTGACCGACTGGTTGAAGTCATGGCGTAGCGCCTCGAAGTCCGGCGCGAAGGCTTCCGTCAGCTGGAAGGCCAGGTCGCCGGCGGCAAGACGCTTGAGGCCGGCGGCAAGGCCGGAGGTGGCGACCCGCAGCCGTTCCGCGGCGTCGGCTTCGGCCTTTTCCTGAGACGCGATGCGGTCGGCCTCCGCCTTGCGGCGGTTATCCTCGGCTTCAGCTTCGAGACGCTTGTTGGCAATGGCCGCCTGGCGGAAGACTTCAACGGCTCCGGCCATGGATCCGATTTCATCGGCGCGGCCTGCAAACGGCACTTCGGACGCGGTATCACCTCCGGCAAGTGCCTTCATCGCATCGGTAATGCGGTTGATCGGACGGGCGATGCCGGTCATGGCGAAGATCATCGAACCGAAAACGACCAGTCCCACGAAACCAAGGGCGCTGAACATGATCACCCGCGTCGAGGCATACGCCTCCCCGCTCGATGCGTATGCCTGTTCCGAACCGTCATGATTGATCTTGATGAGCTCGACCAGAAGATTTGAGGCAGCGTCGTAGTCGGTGTCCATCTGGCCCTTGAACAGCTTTGCCGCTTCTTCATTCTGGTTGGCGCGCGACAGGGTCAGCAGCTTTTCGTGCAGTACGAGATAGTCAGCCCATTCCTTGGAAAACTGTTCGTAGACCTGACGTTCGTGATCGGAGGAAATCAGCGCTTCATATTTCTTGCGCAGCGTGACGATGCTGTCGCCGACGGCCTTGATGTCGGCTTCGGCCGCGGCCATCTCCGCCTCGTTGGTGGACATGATGTGCGCGCCTTCGCCGATGCGGAAGTCCGACGTCGCAGTATTGATCGTGTTCACCAACTCGACACTCGGCAGCCAGTTCGTCGAAATTTCCGTCGTAGCGTTGTTCGTGGTGGCGAGCCCGTTGATGGCAATATAGCCAAGGGCCGCGGAAATGATGGCGATCGACGCGAATACAGCGGTCAGCGACGCCTTGATACTCAGTCTCTTCATGAAGTCTGTCCTCCAACATTCGAAAATGGCGATCCGCTTCGCTGGCGACAGATCCGAAGGTGGAGGGCCCGCATGGCGTCAGAGACGTCACGCGCCGTTCAGATCGCGGACAGGAAGTCACGCACGGGTCACAGCCAGAATTAACCATCTACCGTTAAAGAATTATCAACGAACACGACACAGCAAAGTTCAAACGTCTCGAAATCGAAATTTTTTCTATTGCGTAAAAGCCTAATACAACCAGAATTAGGCGTAGTTAAACATTATATCAAATTTATACTTTTCCGAGGAATACAAATTCGGACAATTCAAGATGAATGCGCACCCCGCACGGACACCGACAAGATGCCGGCTGTGTCAGCGAACAGGCGTTTGCCCCTTGCTTTGTGCGAAGTCCTCCGCCAAAACGCCGCCATGATCACGATTTCCGACCTCACGGTCCGCATTGCCGGACGCCTGCTTATTGAAAACGCCTCCGTATCGCTTGCCGACGGGATCAAGGCGGGTCTGGTCGGACGCAATGGCACCGGCAAGTCGACCCTTTTCAAGGTGCTGACCGGCGACCTCGCCGCCGAGACAGGCAATGTGACGCTGCCGCGCAATGCCCGCATCGGCCAGGTGGCGCAGGAAGCGCCCGGCACAGAGGACCCGCTGATCGAGATCGTGCTGGCCGCCGACAAGGAACGCGCGAGCCTGATGCGCGAAGCTGAGACGGCGACCGATCCGTTGCGCATCGCCGACATCCAGACGCGCCTCGCCGATATCGGCGCCCATTCGGCGGAGGCACGGGCGGCGAGCATTCTGGCCGGCCTCGGCTTCGATCACGAGGCGCAACAGCGACCGGCCTCCTCCTTTTCCGGTGGTTGGCGCATGCGCGTCGCACTCGCGGCCGTGCTGTTCTCCGAGCCCGACCTCCTGCTGCTCGACGAGCCGACCAACTATCTCGACCTCGAAGGCACGATGTGGCTGGAGGATTACATCCGGCGCTATCCCTACTCCGTCATCATCATCTCGCACGACCGCGACCTGCTCAACACCGCCGTCAACGCGATCATCCATCTCGACCAGAAGAAGCTCACCTTCTATCGCGGCGGCTATGATCAGTTCGAGCGGCAGAAGGCGGAAGCCGACGAACTGCAGATGAAGGCCAAGGCGAAGAGCGATGCCAAGCGCAAGCATATGGAGGCCTTCGTCGAACGTTTCCGCTACAAGGCGTCCAAGGCACGCCAGGCGCAGTCGCGATTGAAGGCGCTTGAGCGGATGGGAACGATCGCCGCCGTGGTCGATGATCACGTGCAGGGCTTCACCTTCCCCGTGCCGGAAAAGGAGCTAGCCTCGCCGATCATCGCGGTGGAAGGCGGCGCGGTCGGCTACCAGCCCGGCAAGCCGATCCTGAAGCGCCTCAACCTGCGCATCGACGCCGACGACCGGATCGCCCTGCTCGGCTCGAACGGCAACGGCAAGTCCACTTTCGCGAAGTTCATCTCCGGCCGGCTTTCCGCCGAAAGCGGCAATCTGAAGATCGCCACCAACCTCAAGACCGGCTTCTTCGCCCAGCACCAGATCGACGACCTGATCCCCGGCCAGTCGGCGGCGGACCATGTGCGGGCAAAAATGCCGGATGCGCCGGAGGCCAAGGTGCGCGCCCGTGTTGCGCAGATGGGCCTGGCGACGGAAAAGATGGATACGCCGTCGAAGGACCTTTCCGGCGGCGAGAAGGCGCGACTGCTGATGGGCCTTGCCGCCTTCGAAGCGCCGAACCTGCTGATCCTAGACGAACCGACGAACCATCTCGACATCGACAGCCGCCGCGCGCTCGTCGAAGCGCTGAACGACTATCCCGGCGCCGTCATCCTGATCTCGCATGACCGCCATCTGATCGAGGCGACTGTCGACCGGCTGTGGCTCGTCAAGGACGGGACCGTGTCCGCCTATGACGGAGACCTGGAGGACTACAAGGCCCTCGTGGTGCAGTCGGGCAAGAGCCGCGAAGACAAAACCGCAGGCTCCGAGGCTGACGACGGCGTTTCCAAGGCCGAGGCCCGCAAGCGCGCCGCCGACAAGCGCGCGGCGCTTTCTCCGCTGAAGAAGAAGATCAACGAAATCGAATCCTTGACCGGCAAGCTTGAGAAACAGATTCAGGCGCTGGACGTGGAGCTCGGCGACCCGACACTTTATGAGAAGTCACCGGCGAAGGCTGCCGCCAAGGCCAAGGAACGCGCGGACGCCGCGCGCAGGCTATCTGAAGCCGAGGAGCAATGGCTGCTGCTCTCCGATGAATACGAAACCGCAATGGCAGGTTGATTTCGGCACAGCCAAGCCACTGCCGCGCTTGGGATTCTCGGAATTGCTATAATTTTTGCGACCGCCTTAAGGGATGGGAAATGCTTGCGCGATATGGTGCGGCGGGTTCCAATTTATTGCGACTTTCCGGACACCACGAAGCGTGAGGCCAGTTTCAGAGCCATGTTTCATTGGATGGAAAGCCGCCGAGGCTAACAGATGAAGCGGCTCTTTCGGCGATTTCTGGTCAAGGACAAGCAGGGCGCGACGGCAATCGAGTTCGCATTGCTGGCCATGCCCTTCTTCATCATGATCTTCGGCGTGATGGAAGTCGCGCTGATGTTCTTCACCGACTCGACCCTCTCCGCTGCCTTGCAGGCCTCCGTGCGCGAAATCCGCACCGGTTCGGCGCAGACCGCAGCCTTGGACATCAACGGGTTCAAGGCCAAGGTTTGCAACAACATGGCCTATGCCTTCAATTGCAGCACCGATCTGCTGATCCGCGCGGACGTATTGACGGACATGTCTTCGGTCAACTACGCCACGGCGGTGTCGGCTGGCACGATCGCGGTGACGGAAGGGTTCGACATCGGCGAGTCCGGGGATTACGTGCTCGTCCAGGCTTTCCTGCCCTGGAGCCGAATCCTGACCATGTACGGCACCAATGACGCGACGCTTGCCGACGGCCGCTATGTGCTGGCCGCCGCGACCCTGTTCAAGAACGAGCCTTTCTGATGACGACAGCAGCAGCCATCCGCGAAGGCGCGTTCAAACGGCTTGGCCGCGTGGCTCGAAGGCTGCGCGCCGACAGGCGCGGCGTGTCCGCCATCGAATTTGCGCTGATCATGCCCATTCTTGTCATTCTGCTTGCCGGCACGGTCGATCTTGGTCAGGCACTGATCGTCAACCGCAAGGTCAACCAGGTTTCCTCGACCGTGGCGGACATGATCTCCCGCTCCTCGTCGTGGAAAACCGCCGACGTCGACGTCATCCTGGCCGGCTCTGCAACCATACTGCAGCCATTCTCGACGACCGGCCTGACCATCCAGCTGGCCGTTATCGACGTGGCCACGGACCTCAGCACCACGGTCAACTGGTCCGTCGGCTACCAGGTGACTGCCTTGACCAAGGGAGCTGCATCGCCGCTCGACATCCCCGCGGATGTAAAGACAGCCGGCGTGCAGATGATCGTTGTCGAGACCAAATATTCGCTGGTCACGCCATTCACGTCGCTGCTGTCGGCAGCCACCGGTGTGACCAGCTACAATTACGACAAGTTCCACTTCACCCGCCCCCGGATCGGCGACACGCTGACACTGAACTGAGGCAAGGCCCGACGGGCTTAGGCCTTGCGTTGCCAGCGGCGGTCGGAACTCTGCTGCCAATAGGTCAGCGCGTGCCCCTCCTCCTTCAGCCGCTTCCACTGGGCGCGCGCCGCGCCCACCTCGGACTCCTCGTATCCGTCGAACATCAGCACGACGCGCTCGTAGCCGCCGACGTCCTGCGGCGCAGCGCCGTCGACATAGAAGCGGACGCTTGAGGCGTTCGGGTTCGCATCGGCAACACTGAGCAGGATCGGCTCGGCCTCGCGCGTTTCCGCCTCATCCGTCGCATGCGGCAGAAAACTGTCCGCTCGAAAGGTCCAGAGATGCGCATCCATGCCGTCGCGACGCTCAGCATTGGAAAACTGGACGGAGACCCGCCACCCCCGCTCAATACTCTTTTCGAGCAGGGGCGGCAGGGCGTCCTCCAGTTTCGACTCCGTCATGTGGTAAAAAAGGACTTCCGTCACGGACGCCGTCATCCTTCGTAATTGGCGCGGACCAATTCATCGAGAAGTCGGACACCGAAGCCGGAAGCCCAGGTCGTGCTGATTTCCGTTGCCGGCGACGCCATCGCGGTTCCGGCGACATCGAGATGCGCCCAGGGCGTTTCCTTGACGAAGCGCTGGAGGAACTGCGCTGCGGTGATGGCGCCGGCATTGCGCCCGCCGGTGTTCTTCATGTCGGCGAACTTGCTGTCGATCAGCTTGTCGTATTCGGGCGCCAATGGCAGGCGCCACAGCTTTTCCTGGGTATGCAGGCCCGCCTTCAGCAGGTTTTCGGACAGCGTATCATCATTGGAGAACAGGCCGGCATGCTGGGTTCCGAGCGCCACGAGCACGGCACCGGTCAGCGTCGCCAGATTGATCATGAAGGCCGGATTGAAGCGCTCGTTGCAGTACCAGAGCGCATCGCCGAGCACGAGCCGGCCCTCGGCATCGGTGTTGATGATCTCGATCGTCTGGCCGGACATGGAGGTGACGATGTCGCCCGGACGCTGGGCGTTGCCGTCCGGCATGTTTTCGACGAGGCCGAGTATGCCGACGGCATTGACCTTCGCCTTGCGCGCAGCAAGCGCATGCATGAGACCGATCACGGCGGCAGCACCGCCCATGTCACCCTTCATGTCCTCCATGCCACCGGCCGGCTTGATCGAAATACCGCCGGTATCGAACACCACACCCTTGCCGACGAAAGCGACCGGCTTGGCCTTGGCCTTGCCACCCTTCCACTGGATCACGGCGAGACGCGGCGGCCGGCTGGAGCCTTGCGCCACACCAAGCAGCGCACCCATGCCGAGCTTGCGCATGTCCTTCTCGTCGAGAATCTCGACTTCGGCACCAAGCTTTTCGAGCTCCTTGGCCTTGGCCGCAAACTCGACCGGGCCGAGCACGTTCGGCGGCTCATTGACCAGATCGCGTGCCAGGATCGCACCGGCGACCACCGCCTCGGCGTCCGCGAAGGCCTTCTTCGCGTCAGACGCGGCAGCGGTGACGATCGTCACCTTGACCTTCTTGTCCTTTTCCTCGCCGTCCTTGTCACGCTTGGTCTTGTACTTGTCGAACTTGTAGGAGCGCAGGAGCATTCCGGCGGCAAAGTCGGCGGCGTTGGCGGCTGTGACCTCGACGCCCGGCGCATCAAGGAACACACTGACCGATGTGCTGGAGCCGATCTTGGAAGCGGCGGTGCCGCCGGCCCTGAACCAGTCGTACGGAGCGAGGTCGGCAGACGCACCGAGACCAACCACCACCACCCGGTCGACGGCGGCGTCTTCCGGCGCGATGAAGTCGAGGACACCCATGGATTTCGCCTTGAATTCCGCGATGCCGGATGCGCGCGCGACGGCGGCCGCGGAAATCACGCCATCCGCCGGCGACGGGCCGTTGCCGCCCTTCGCCTGCAGGAGAACGGCAAGACCTCCCTTGACCGAAACCGACCGTGCGAAACTGACTTCCAATTTATCCGACATCTCGTCTCCCGACTGTTTTGAGCATGGCTTTTGCGAAATCATGGGACAATCGCCGACGAAAACAAGGGCAAGGCGTCGAATTGCGGCAGTCTTCCACGGTGTTTGCCGTCCTCACCCACTCCAGCACAGGCGGGAACGCAAACGTGAACCACCCGCGTCATCGCGGCAGGTCGAAATGGAAATCCGGATGTGATACCGATCGCCAAAATTTCGCCGCGCCGATACAGGCAGAGGGAGAGCATCGTTTGGCATTGTCGGTATCGAGCCTGTTGGAAGACGTTAGACGAAGTGGCGCATGGCGACATGCCGCTGCCCGCTTGGAGCCGTTGCGGAGCGCTAAGACATGGCTGCGGCCGGACGCCCGCCAGGCGATGACGATTTCCCTTGTGCTGCTTGTCGCATGGTGGCTGCTGCTTGCCTTCTTCTACCTGTTTCCAAGTATCGACATCGCCGCCGCGCGACAGTTTTTCACGAGCACTCCCTGCCCGGCAACGGCCGCACCCGATTCGGTGTGCGGAACCTTCGCGCTGCAGACCAACGGATTTCTGAATTTCATCCGGCGGATATTCTTCTATCTGCCGGCGCTCTCTGCGATCTGCGTCCTGATTGCCCTCATCTATCAGCTGTCACGCGACCACACGCCGCGAATCAAGCCAGATCAGGCGGCACGACTGACACAGGCCATGCTGCTCGGGCCGAAACTGCTTGGCGCGGTCATGACAGAGGAACTCAACCGCTCGCGTCGGCTCCGTTTCGTCGATATCTGCAGGGTGATCTTCGTCTATATGCCGGCATTTCTCGCCTATCGGCTCCTGCTTGCGACGGTCCGCCTGCTTTCCACCACGGGCAAGCCAATGGCAAAGCCATACAGGATCAGCGCGATGGCGGCCGGCGTCGTATCCATGCTTGTCGGTCCATACGTCCTGGTCAATCTCGTGCTCAAGGAGATATCCGGGCGTCCGAGGCCGCGCGTGACCGATCTTTTCGGCGGCGACATGACTTTCATGCCGGCAGGGGTTTTCGGGGGCGAATGCGATCATAACTGCTCGTTCGTTTCCGGCGAAGCGTCGGGCGCCGGATGGCTGATATGCCTCCTCGTCATCCTGCCGCCGGCGTGGCGCAAGAGGTTGTTCATTCCAATCGTCGCGAGTTCATTGCTGACGGCCGGATTGCGCGTTCTTTACGGCGGCCACTACCTGTCCGATGCCTTGCTCGGCTGGCTGCTCTCCGTCGTCGTGTTCTACGCAACGCTTGGCGCTTTCCTGTACCTGCGGGTCGGCAGGAGGCTTCTTGAGGGGCGCGGCCTTTCCATTTCTGCAACAGCACCAGAAACTTGAGCCGGGCATGGCACCGCCCAACGCAGTTCCCGCTTGCCTCTCCCGTCCCGTTATGTATCAAAGGCGAACATGAAGACCCTGCAGTCCTACATATTCGGACGAGTGATGCAGATGTCGCTTGCGGCATTTCTGCCGATCCTTGCTATTATATGGACGACACAGGTCCTGAGGCGCGTGGATCTGGTGACCGACAGCGGACAGTCGATTGGCTCGTTCATGCTGCTCGCCACGCTGATCATGCCGAGCATCGTGCCGCTGGTGCTGCCTTTTGGACTGGTGATCGGCATCACGCAGACGCTGACATCCATGAACAACGATTCGGAACTGGCAGTGATCGACGCCGCCGGCGGGCCGCGATCGACAATCTTCATGCCGATCATCCTGCTGTCGCTGATCTTCAGCGCCGTCTCGTTCGGTGTCACCAACTACGCCGCCCCCGCCTCAAGTCGGGCTGCGAAGGACATGATAGCCGAGACCTATGCGGACCTTCTCTCAACCGTGATCGAGGAGAAGACATTCAGACAGATCGAGGGCGGTCTTTATGTGCAGATCTCGCAGCGGCTTTCCGGACGCATCCTGAAGGGCCTCTTCGTCGTGGACGAACGCGATCCAACCGTCAGCCTGATCTACTATGCCCGAGAAGGCGCCGTTAACAGCGACGGCACATCGCTGATCATGAACAACGGTCAGATCTACCGCAAGCTCCCGAACGGCGAAGTGTCCGTCATCAGTTTCGACACCTACGCTTTCGATCTGTCCGAACTGACGGCATCGGACGACGGCGCGTCCCTGAAGGAAGGCGACCAGCCGACTTCCTATCTCTTGAACCCGCCGGCCAACGACGATCGATACAAGGCGACAGCTGACCGCACATGGTCGGAACTGCACCGCCGCCTGAGCGACTGGACGACCCCGCTCGTCTTCGGCCTCATTTCTCTGGTGTTTGCGGCTGATGCCCGTTCGCACCGCGAGGCGAGGCTTCATCCGATGATCGGAGCGCTGATTGTATCATTCCTGGTGCGCGGCATCCTCTTCTACGTGACCAACCAGACGGGCCGCGGCTATGCCAGCGTCGCCTGGTACTACGTCGTGCCGGCGGTCTGTGTCGCAGTCTGCCTATATCTGCTCGTCTCCGGAAGGAGGCTGAAGTTCACCGAAGGTGTAAGCCAGCGGATCAGTACGACATGGCAGCGAACCATCCGTCGGCTGGATTCGCGCACGAACGACGAAGACGAAGGTGTCGCATGATCTTCACGACGCTGGGCCGCCATTTCTTCAAACTCTACGTCACGACCTTTCTGTGGTTCGCACTCGGAACCTCGGCCATCATTTTTCTCGCCGATTTCAGCGAGACCACAAGGCGCCTGTCCTACATGTCGAGCTACTCCCTGCTCGGTGCGTCGGCGATGACGCTGTTGCGCCTACCGCTCATTCTGCAGCAAACGATTCCGTTCCTTGCACTCTTTGTTGGCATGACGGTGCTGATTGCACTGAACCGGAAATACGAGCTGGTGGTCACGCGGGCGGCCGGCATTTCGGCATGGCAGTTCATGCAGCCGTTCGTCTTCGGGGCGCTGGCGATGGGACTGACCACCACCTTCCTGCTTAACCCGCTAGCCGCCTACGGCATGCGCCAATCACAGACGCTGGAAAGCGACTGGCGGATCGACGCTGGACGAATGAAAGAAAAGTTCATCATTCCCTGGTTCAGGCAAACGGTCGGCAACGACGACATGATCATCGGTGCGGCTTCGGTCTCCGACAACGGCACGACCCTGAACAAGGCGACGATATTCCATTTTGATGCGGATGGCCGGATCGTTCTCAGACAGGACGCAGCCACAGCAAAGTTGGAAGATGGTTACTGGCTCCTTACCCAGGTTTCGGAGCTTCGTCCCGGCGAGGTGGTGAAGACGCTGCCGGAGGTCAAGGTTCGTACCAATCTGGAACAAAAATACCTTACCGAGCGCCTGACAGCGCCGGAAGACGTTGGTTTCTTTGAACTTTCACGCAAGATCGAGGCGGCAAAGAGCTACGGCGTGCCACCCTATCCGCTGCAGACACAGTATCATTATCTTTTGTCATTGCCTGTGCTTCTCGTGGCAATGACATTGATTGCCGCGACCGTATCGCTAAAGTTCAGCCGGTTCGCGCAATCGAGGTCGATGATTCTCGGTGGAATCATTTCCGGGTTCGTGCTTTATGTGGTGACCGCATTGGTTAAGGCTTTCGGAAGCAGTGGTATTCTGCCGCCGTTCATTGCCGCGTGGATTCCTGTAATCGTGGCTCTGGCTGCCGGGGCGACAGTACTGCTGCATCAGGAGGATGGCTAAGTGGCGGCTAGGGACCGCAGACATTGGGGAAAGCTGGGGGCTGTTCTTCTTACTACCACGGCGCTGACAGCGAACCCGGCGGTGGTGACGAGTGCCTACTCCCAGACAGCTTCTGCGCAGAATGCAGGCACCGAGCTTGTTTCCGCGAAGATTCCGGAAGGATCGAAACTCCTCCTTTCCGCCAATGAGCTGATTTACGACAGAGACAACGACCGTGTGATCGTGCGCGGCGCTGTGCAGATTTATTACGGCGGCTACAAGATGGTCGCCCGTGAGGTCGAGTATAACCAGAAGAACGGCCGCCTGATCGCGACCGGCGGCATCGAACTCGTGGAGCCGGGTGGCAACCGCGTCTATGCCGACAAGATGGATATCACCGACGATTTCGCCGACGGCTTCGTGAACACGTTGCGGGTCGAGACGACGGACAACACGCGCCTGGCCGCAGAGACTGCGGAACGCGTCAACGGCAAGGTGTCGATCCTGCACAAGGGCATCTACACAGCTTGCCTGCCATGCGAGAGCGATCCGAGCCGACCACCGGTCTGGCAGATCAAGGCCGAACGCGTCATCCAGAATGGCGAGACCCACACGATCCGGCTTGAAAAGGCCAAGTTCGAGCTGTTCGGCCGTCCGATTGCATTCTTCCCGTCGATCGAGGTTCCGGACAACACGGTCAAGCGCAAGTCCGGCTTCCTGTTCCCGACGATGAGCACGTCGCAGAACCTCGGCTTCGGCATCAAGGTCCCCTACTACTGGGCCATCGCACCCGACCGGGACATGACCGTCAACGCCACCGGCTATACCAATCAGGGCTTCCTGCTGGACGCGGAATACCGGCAGCGCTTCGAAAACGGCACGCATATCTTCCGCTTTGCGGGCATCGACCAGATGAACCCCGGAAGCTTCTCTGCCGATACGACCGATTCTGAACGCAACATGCGCGGCATGGTGGCGTCGAAGGGCGACTTCAAGATCAATCCTCGCTGGACCTTCGGCTGGGATGCGATGCTCCAGAGCGACAACAATTTCGCCAAGACCTACGGCCTCGACGACCTGGACAGCACCGTCCACACGAACAAGGTCTATCTGAAAGGCATCGGCCAGCGGAACTCGTTCGAGGCAAACGCTTATTACTTCGACGTCCAGGACGCCGATACGGATAGCGTCGACGAGAAGAAGCAGGCCATCGTCGGACCGGTCATCGATTACAAGTACTATGCGCCCGAGGCCGTTGCCGGCGGCGAGCTTTCGCTGGACGCGAACTATACCCATCTGACACGCTCGAGTTCGGACTTCTACACCGTGTCCGGGCGTGACCGTTTCCGCGGACTGAGCGGCGACTACAACCGTCTTTCGGCCGAAGTGCAATGGCAGCGTACCTTCACGACCCCGCAGGGCATACTGCTGACGCCGATCGCCGCGGCACGCGGCGATGCGCTGAACGTCGACATGTCCGACCCGTCCGATCTCGGTACCTATGATGGTGACTGGCAGGGCAACGGCGCCAAAACCCGAGGCATGGTCACGGCCGGGCTTGAGGCGCGCTACCCGATCCTGATGACGACCCAGAACAGCTCGCATGTCTTCGAGCCGATCGCCCAGATCTTCGTCCGGCCGGACGAACAGATGGTTGGCGGCCTGCCGAACGAAGATGCGCAAAGCTTCGTCTTCGACGCCACCAACCTGTTCGAGCGCGACAAGTTCTCGGGATACGACCGCATCGAGGGCGGCACCCGCGCCAATGTCGGCTTCCGCTATACCGGCACGTTCGACGCCGGCTATTCGATCCGCAGCATTTTCGGCCAGTCGTACCAATTGGCCGGCAAGAACTCCTTCGCCTCTGAGGATCTTGTTGGGGCCGGCCTCGAGTCCGGTCTTGAAAGCACCGTGTCGGACTTTGTCGGCATGGTCGCGGTCGACCTTCCGGTCGGCGTGTCGCTGTCGACCAGTTACCGCCTGGACGAGAAGACCCTCGACCTGCGTCGTGCCGATGCATCGGTGAGCTATCGAAGCGATCGCTGGCAGACGGATGTGACGTACACCCACATCACTGCGCAACCGGATTACGGCTTCGACAGAGACCAGGAGGAATTGCAGACGGCCGGTTCGCTCAACCTCAACGACCGGTGGTCGGTGTTCGGCTCGCTGACCTGGGACATCAACAACAACGTACTGAGCCGCCGCGGCGTCGGCGTGACCTATGCGGACGAATGCACCGAATTCTCGCTCGTCTATTACGACAAGCGCGACACGGACAACGAGTCCGCGGTCGACTGGTCGATCGGTGCCCGCGTCGTCTTCAGAACCCTTGGTGACGTTTCCCTCGGCAAAACGAAGCTTACTGGCTTCGACTGAGGCCCGGCAGATGAATCGCTTCCCCCGGACCGTCAGAAATGACGAGCCGGGGACATGGTCGTCATCGTTTTGCCGCAACAATTGTACATTTCATGCTGCCTGCTGTAGATATCCGGCAGGGATACGGTATCGGGGCAATACCGCAGGGAAAGGAACATCCATGAGATTCGTGAGACAGGCGTTGTCGGCAATGGCTCTTTCGCTGGCCGCGCTGACGCTTAGCTTCACCGTTCAAACGACGATCCGTCCGGCCTATGCGGCAAGTTCGGTGGAAGTGGTCGTCAATGACGAAGTGATCACCAGTGGCGACGTCGCGCGCCGGGCCGCATTCCTGAAACTGCAGCGCAAGCAGGGCAACCTCAAGAAAATGGCCCTGCAGGACATGATCGACCAGGTGCTGAAGCGCCAGGAGATTCTACGCACCAAGATGTCGGTCAGCAGCAGCGACGTGGATGCCGCCTACGAACGCTTTGCCTCTGGCAACAAGATGTCCACCGCGCAGCTCGACAAGATTCTCCAGCAGGCAGGCGTCGGCAAGGAACACTTCAAGGCCTATATCGCCGTTTCCATGAGCTGGAGCCGCGCTGTGCGCGCCCGCTACGGACAGAGCGACGGGCTTTCGCAGGACGAGCTGATCGAAAAGCTGCAGCAGACGAAAGAAAAGCCGGTCACGACCGAGTACATCCTGAAGCAGATCATTTTCGTGGTCCCAGAATCCCGCCGCAAGGCCATCCTTTCCAAGCGCAAGGCGGAAGCGGATGCGGCGCGGGCGAGGTTCCCCGGATGCGACCAAGCGAAAGTCTTCGCAGCGACGATGATGGACGTAGCGGTCAAGGATCTGGGCCGGTTCATGCTGCAGGAATTGCCCGCAGATTGGAAACCCTTCATCGAAAAGGCCAGCAATGGCACGACCGCCACCCGCGTGACGGACCGTGGCGTGGAGTTTCTGGCGATATGCTCCGCACAGCAGGTGTCCGACGACAAGGCCGCCGAAGTCGTGTTCCGCGAGCAGAAGCAGGAAGAGATGAGCAAGAAGAAGGGCGAGGATCCGGACGACAAGAAGTACATCGAGGAACTCCGGAAAAAGGCGCGGATCGTCTATCCCTGACGATCGATGCCCTCATCCATGCTCCATCCCACTCCACTTGCGTTGACGCAGGGCGATCCGGCCGGAATTGGGCCGGATATTGCCCTGTCCGCCTACAGCCATCGCGAAAGCCTGAACCTTCCGCCGTTTCTCTATATCGGAGATCCGGCGGTTCTTGCTTCGCGCGCGGCAAGCCTCGGCATGAGCGTCGAGATTGCTGAAGCGGATGCGTCTGACGCAGTGGCCATTTTTCCCCGCGCCCTCCCAGTCATGCCGGTTTCAGCCGGCGCAGAGGTGACGCCCGGAGTTCCAGACAGCAACTCGGCGAAAGGCACGATCGCGGCCATCGAAACGGCAGTCTCGCTGGTCAGAGACGGACGGGCCGGTGCCATCGTCACCAATCCCATCGCCAAGTCGGTGCTTTATGCGGCCGGCTTCGCGTTTCCTGGACATACCGAATTCCTGGCGCACCTTTCGGGGCTCACTGCCTCCGGTGAGGCCTATCGACCCGTGATGATGCTCGCCGGCCCGCGGCTGAAAGCCGTTCCGGTGACGATCCACATTCCGTTGAAGGATGTCCCTGAGGCTCTCACGAGCGAGCTGATCGTCGAGACCTGCCGAATCGTCGACCATGATCTGAAAACGCGCTTCGCGATCCCTTCGCCACGGCTGGCGCTTTCCGGGCTCAATCCGCATGCCGGAGAAAACGGCGCGCTCGGTCAGGAAGATGGGGCGATCATCAAGCCTGCGATCGACACGCTGCGCGCCATGGGGATCGACGCCATCGGCCCCCTGCCCGCCGACACCATGTTCCACGACGCGGCGCGCAAGGGCTATGACGTCGCCGTCTGCATGTATCACGATCAGGCGCTGATCCCGGCAAAGGCGCTCGGCTTCGACGACAGCGTCAACGTCACGCTCGGATTGCCCTTCATCCGCACGTCTCCCGACCACGGCACGGCATTTTCGCTGGCCGGCAAGGGTGTGGCCCGGCCGGACAGCCTGATTGCAGCGATACGGCTTGCCGGCGAACTCGCTGCTCACGCGGCAAAGGCAGGAGCATAATGGCGGCGCTCGACGGTCTCCCGCCTCTGCGCGACGTCATCCGTACCCACGGGCTCGACGCCAAGAAGGCGCTCGGGCAAAATTTCCTGCTTGATCTCAACATCACCCAGAAGGTGGCGCGCACCGCCGGTCCGCTTGCCGGAATGACCGTGATCGAAGTTGGCCCCGGGCCTGGCGGCCTGACGCGGGCGATCCTGGCGCTCGGCGCCGAGAAGGTCATCGCGATCGAACGCGACCCGCGCTGCCTGCCGGCCTTGGCCGAAATCGGCGAACACTATCCCGGCAAGCTGACGGTCATCGAGGCGGATGCCCTGAAGGTGGATTTCGCCGCCCTTGCGGGCGACGCACCGACGCGGATCATCGCCAACCTGCCCTACAATGTCGGCACCCAGCTGCTGGTCAACTGGCTCCTGCCTGCGCACTGGCCACCTTTCTGGCAGTCGATGACGCTGATGTTCCAGAAGGAGGTCGGGCAGCGCATCGTCGCCCAGGAAGGCGACAATCACTATGGCCGCCTCGGCGTGCTCTGCGGCTGGCGCACGGACGCGCACATGATGTTCGACCTGCCGCCGCAGGCCTTCACGCCGCCGCCCAAGGTGACGTCGACGGTCGTCCACCTGACGCCGATCGCCGCGCCGATCGCCTGCGAGGCCTCCGCTCTGGAAAAGATCACCCATGCCGCATTCGGGCAGCGCCGCAAGATGCTGCGCCAGAGCCTGAAACCGGTTGGCGGGGAAGCCCTGTTGAAACAGGCAGACATCGATCCGTCGCGACGGGCGGAAACGCTGAGCGTCGAGGAATTCTGCCGGCTGGCAAACTGCCTGTAGCCGTTCACAACCCGATTCCGCCTCGGGCGCTTTCTTCCTGAGATAACAGAGGAAAAGACGGTTAGCGCCGCGTCTCATCCATCAGCGCATTGACGAATTCGAACAGGCCCGGCCGGCGGTCGCGACGCAGGCGTTCTGCCGACACGATCGACTTCAACGAGCTGAAGGCGCGGTCCAGATCGTCATTGACGATGACGTAGTCATATTCACGCCAATGCTCGATTTCCGCCCTTGCGTTGGCGAGGCGCGTCTGGATGACCTCTTCCGAATCCTCGGCGCGGCGATGCAGGCGGGCCTGCAATTCATCGATCGAAGGCGGCAGGATGAAGATCGACACGACGTCGGCCGACATTTTTTCCTGTAGCTGCTGGGCGCCCTGCCAGTCGATGTCGAACAGCATGTCGCGGCCTTCGGCCATCGCCGTTTCCACCGGCTCGCGCGGCGTGCCGTAGAAATTGCCGTGCACCTCCGCCCATTCCAGAAGTGCGTCCGTATCGCGCATGCGCTCGAAGTCGCGGATGGAGATGAAGTGGTAATGCACGCCCTCGATTTCGCTCGGGCGGCGCTTGCGGGTGGTCACGCTGACCGACAGTCCGATCGCCTTGTCCGCCTCCAGCACGTTGCGGGCGATCGTCGACTTGCCGGCACCCGACGGCGACGAAATGACGAGCATCAGCCCGCGGCGCTTGATATTGCCTGCGATCTCTGCCGCATTTGCCATTGGTCCGTTACTCCAGGTTCTGTATCTGCTCGCGGAACTGGTCGATGACGACCTTCAGTTCGATGCCGGCGGCGGTGACCGTGGCGGAATTCGATTTCGAGCAGATGGTATTCGATTCGCGGTTAAATTCCTGTGCGAGAAAGTCGAGCTTGCGCCCCACCGGTCCGCCGTCGGCCAGGAGCTCGCGCGCGGCTGCGACATGGGCCTTGAGGCGATCCAATTCCTCGCGGATATCGGCCTTGGTCGCCAGCATGGCGGCCTCGGCATAAAGACGGTCACTGTCCAGCGAAGGACCGGCATCCATCAGCGCCTGCAACTGCTGAGAGAGCTTCCGGACGATCTCCTGCGGGCTGCGGGCCGGATCGGCCTCGATCGTGTCGGCGAGCGCCGCGATCTTGCTCAGCTGCGCCTCGAAGAGATCGGCAAGGGACGTCCCTTCCCTTTCCCGCATCGACTGGAGCCGTTCAAACGCAACGCGAGCGCTTTCGAGAACGGCGCGATCGAGTTCGGCAACGGCTTCCTCGCTGTCCTGGCTTTCACGGAATTCGACAAGCCCGCGGATCGACAGCAGCGTGTCGAGCGTCATCGGGGCCGTGTCGGCAAGATCGCCGAGTTCGTCCCTGAGCCTCAGGACAGCATCGAGCGCGTCACGATTGAGGACCGCCTGCATGCCGGCGCTTTCCGCCGTCAGTGTCAGGGCGGCCTGGACGTTGCCCCTGGCCAGGCTGTCGGAGGCGATGCGGCGCAGGTCGCCTTCCAGCCGCTCCATGCCATTCGGCAGGCGGAAGCGGATGTCGAGCCCCTTGCCGTTGACCGACCTCAGTTCCCAGCTCCAGCGGTAGCGTCCGACGGCTCCCTCGCTGCGGGCAAAGCCCGTCATCGACTGCAATGGCATCTCGCGTCCCCTTAACCCCACGCACCCTCGCCGGGCGCTTACTGGCCCGTCGTGTCCGTTGCGTCGCCGTTGGCCTGTTCGGCCTCTTCCTTCAGCCTGTTTTCCTCGACCTTGCGCCAGCGCTTCACGTTCGCGTTGTGCTCTTCCAGCGTCGCGGCAAAGACATGGCCGCCGGTGCCGTCGGCAACGAAGTAAAGGTCGTTCGTCTTCCAGGGATTGGCGACGGCTTCCAGCGCGGCGCGACCCGGATTGGCGATCGGCGTCGGCGGCAGGCCCTTGATGATATACGTGTTGTAAGGCGTGCTCTTCTTCAGGTCCGACTGATAGATCGGCCGGTCGGACGGTTTGCCTTCGCCACCGAACAGACCGTAGATGATGGTCGGATCGGACTGGAGCCGCATGCCCTTTTGCAGCCGGTTGATGAAGACGGAGGCCACATGCGGACGTTCGTCGGCGCGGCCCGTCTCCTTCTCGACGATCGAGGCGAGGTTGACCAGTTCTTCCTTCGTCTTGATCGGCAGGTCGGGATCGCGGTGGCTCCAGACGTCATCCACCAGCCGGGTTTGCGCCGCCCGCATCTGCGCGACGATTTCCTCGCGCGTGGTCGCCTTTGAGAACTTGTAGGTGTCCGGCATCAGGCTGCCTTCCGGCGGCAGGATCGCCGGCAGGTCGCCGGTCAGCGTTTCGTCGGCTCTCAGCCGGTCGAACATCTGCGCAACCGTCAGGCCCTCGGGGAAGGAAATCGAATAGAGGATGGATTTTCCGGACTTCAGCAGCTCCATGACGTCCATCATGGATGCATGCGCCTTGATCTCGTATTCGCCGGCCTTCAGCGTGCTGCCGTCGCGCAGATGCGTCGCGGTCACGTAGCGGAAGATGCGGGCGTCCTCGACGATCCCCTTGCGTTCGAGATCACGGGCGATTTCGGCGAGGCCGGCGCCGCTGCGGACGCTGAAGGTGCTGTTGACCGCCAGCGGGCCCGGCTGCTCGTAGCTGGAAATGACATAGTAGAAGACCGCCACGCCGGCGATGCAGAGAATGACCATCATCGACATGACGAAATTCAGGAAGATGACGAACTGGCTGCGCGCCTTCTTGGAGCGCTTCTGGACTTCCGGCACCTTCTCCGGGCGCAACGCCTCGGAGGGCGACTTGGGAATGAAGGGCTCCCTCGGTGCCTGTCCGCCCCGTCCGTAACCGGAACCGGGATTTCCGTAACCGTCACTCATCCGTCCATCCTCGATTGGCCAGGCAGGCCAATGCCCCCATGACTTCCACTATCGTAATGTCCGCGATTGCGGCAAAAAAGACGTATCTGGGAGGCGCCAACGCTCCTCCCCAGAATTCGTCACGCTTCGTAACGACGCAGAACCAGCGAAGCGTTGGTGCCGCCGAAGCCGAAGGAGTTCGACAGGGCGACGTTGATCTCCCGCTTGCGGGCCTTGTGCGGCACGAGATCGATTGCGGTCTCGACCTCGGGATTGTCGAGGTTCAGGGTCGGCGGCGCGATGTTATCGCGGATCGCCAGGACCGAGAAGATCGCCTCGATGGCGCCGGCGGCACCCAGCAGGTGGCCGGTCGCCGACTTCGTCGACGACATCGAGATCTTAGAGGCGTGCTCGCCCACGAGACGCTCGACGGCGCCGAGCTCGATGGTATCGGCCATGGTCGAGGTGCCGTGCGCGTTGACGTAATCGACGTCGGCAGCCGACAGACCGGCGCGCTTCAGCGCCATGGTCATGCAGCGGAACGCGCCGTCGCCGTCTTCGCTGGGCGCGGTGATGTGATAGGCGTCGCCGGACATGCCATAGCCGATGACCTCGGCATAGATCTTGGCACCGCGCGCCTTGGCGTGTTCGAGTTCTTCCAGGACGACGATGCCGGCGCCCTCGCCCATGACGAAACCGTCGCGGTCGCGGTCATAGGGGCGCGACGCCTTCTGCGGATCATCGTTGAACTGGGTGGAAAGCGCCTTGCAGGCGGCGAAGCCGGCGAGCGAGATCCGGCAGATCGGCGATTCCGCACCGCCGGCGACCATGACCTCGGCATCGCCGAGCGCGATCATGCGGGCCGCATCGCCGATCGCATGCGCGCCGGTCGAGCAGGCGGTGACAACCGCGTGGTTCGGGCCGCGCAGCTTGTGGCGGATCGAGACCTGGCCGGAGACCAGATTGATCAGGCGGCCGGGAATGAAGAAGGGAGAGATGCGGCGGGGGCCGCGGTCGCGCAGCGTGTAGCCGGCCTCGACGATGCCCTCCAGTCCGCCAATGCCAGAGCCGATCAGGACGCCGGTCGAAATCTGGTCTTCATCCGTTTCCGGATGCCAGCCAGCATCGGCAAGCGCCATGTCGGCGGCGGCCATGCCGTAGGCGATGAAGGGATCGACCTTGCGCTGCTCCTTGGGCTCCATCCAGTCATCCGGATTGTACGCCCCTTCAACGCCGGCCTCGGTGGGAATACGGCAGGCGATCTGCGCCGGCAGATCATCGACCTCGAATTCCGTAACCCGGCGGGCACCGTTCTGACCGGCCAGCAAACGCTGCCAAGTGATCTCGGTGCCACATCCCAGAGGGGATACCATGCCGGTTCCTGTGATAACGACACGCCTCATCGACTGCAACCTACCCCAATATTACCGTCTTTGTTATTGCTGCTGGACGGCTGATCGCCTGTATCAATTGCAGGGACCGCCTCGCCAGCAACGGTTCAAAAGGCGCCACGCTCCGGACTGGGTCGTTCACCCGCCGCGCCGCTGGTGCGGCAGTCGCGCGCAAGGCGCATAGAATACATAGAGCGGGCGCAGGGCCCGCTCTATCAAAATCCATATCGCAGGATTAGGCCTGAGCCTTCTCGATGAACTTCACGGCATCGCCGACAGTCAGGATCGAGTCTGCAGCGTCGTCGGGAATTTCAACGCCGAATTCTTCTTCGAACGCCATAACGAGCTCAACGGTGTCGAGGGAGTCGGCACCGAGGTCGTCGATGAAGCTTGCGCCTTCGACAACCTTGTCGGCGTCAACGCCGAGATGATCCACTACAATTTTCTTTACGCGTTCTGCGATATCGCTCATGTCGGTTTCCTCGACCTCTTGATCTTCACCGGAATGCCCATGAGCATTCCCTATTGCTGGAAAGCCGACCACACCTCGAAATCAAAGTGGGGCCTGCAAACTCTTTAAGACCCGGACCGCGCCAACACAAGAACCAACCCGTTCGGAATGCTCTCATATCTTACGCAGCGCGTCTCAGTCCCGGCCCGCTTAACACGGTTTAAGCCCGCAGCAAAGCCAGAAAATCAAACCGATTTAGCCGTTCAACAGGGCTTTTGAGCCGTTGACGGGTCCAAACCGGCCTGAATTCGTTAAATCATTGCCATGCCGCCGTTCACGTGCAGCGTCTGGCCCGTCATGTAGGCGGCTTCGTTGGATGCGAGGTAGGCGACGGCGGCGGCAATCTCCGCGCCGGTGCCCATGCGCTTCATGGGAATGGCGCCCATGATCGCATCCTTCTGCTTGTCGTTGAGCTTGCCGGTCATGGCGCTTTCGATGAAGCCCGGAGCGACGCAGTTGACCGTCACATTGCGGGTGGCGATCTCCTGGGCGAGCGACTTGGAAAAGCCGATCATGCCGGCCTTGGAGGCGCAGTAATTGGCCTGGCCCGGATTGCCGGTAACGCCGACGATGGAGGTGATGTTGATGATGCGGCCGAAGCGGCGGCGCATCATCGGATGGGTCAGCTCGCGCGTCAGGCGGAAGGTCGCCGTCAGGTTGATCTCCAGAACCGCATCCCAGTCCTCGTCGCTCATGCGCACGAACAGGCCGTCCTTGGTGATGCCGGCATTGTTGACCAGAATGTCGACGCCGCCCATCTCGGCTTCCGCCTTTTCGCCGAGCGCCTTGACTTCGGCGCGGTCGGAGAGGTTGGCCGGGAAGACGTGAACGCGGTCGCCGAGTTCTGCGGCGAGCGCATCGAGCTTTTCGCGGCGGGTGCCGTGCAGGCCGACGATGGCGCCCTGGGCGTGCAGGGTGCGGGCGATTTCCTCGCCGATGCCACCGGTGGCGCCGGTGACGAGGGCCTTGCGGCCGGTCAGATCAAACATGTGTCCCATTCCTTGCTGTGTCCCGCTCAGGCCATCAGCGCCGCAATCGCGGCATCGATGTCTGCGGGAGAATTGACGGCAACGCCGCTGATTGTCTTGTCGATGCGGCGGGCGAGACCCGTGAGGACCTTGCCGGCGCCGATTTCATAAAGCGTGTCGACGCCGTTGGCGGCGAACCATTCGACCGTTTCGCGCCAGCGGACCTGACCGGTCACCTGCTCGACCAGCAGGGAGGCGATCTCGGTGGCGTCGCTCACCGGTGCGGCGCGCACATTGGCGATCACCGGCACGACCGGATTATGCTTTTCGACCTTGGAGAGCGCCTCGCGCATGGCGTCGGCCGCCGGGCCCATCAGGGCGGAATGGAAGGGTGCGGAGACCGGCAGCATCAGGGCCCGCTTGGCGCCCTTTTCCGATGCCAGCGCCGCGGCCTTCTCGACGGCCGCCTTGGAGCCGGAGATGACCAGCTGGCCGCCGCCATTGTCGTTGGCGATCTGGCAGGAGCCGGCAGAGGAGGCCTCGGCGCAGACCGCTTCGACGTCGCCATGCTCGAGGCCGATGATCGCCGCCATGGCGCCCTCGCCCACCGGCACTGCCGCCTGCATGGCATTGCCGCGGATGCGCAGAAGCCGTGCGGTGTCTGCAATCGAGAAGGTGCCGGCAGCACAGAGGGCGGAATATTCGCCGAGCGAGTGGCCGGCGACATAGGCGACCTTGTCCTTAAGCGACAGGCCCCTGGCTTCGAGAACGCGAACGACGGCCATGGACACGGCCATCAGCGCCGGCTGCGCATTGGCGGTCAGCGTCAACGTTTCTTCCGGACCGTTCCACATGATGTCGGACAGCTTCTGGCCGAGCGCTTCGTCGACTTCCTCGAAGACGGCTCGGGCTTCGGCAAAGTTGTCGGCGAGCTCCTTGCCCATGCCGACGGACTGACTGCCCTGGCCTGGAAATGTGAATGCGATTGCCACGGGTCGTGTACTCCCTGATCGTTTTTTCCCTCCAATTCACATTACCAGACCGGAAGTCAAGGGTAAGCGGGGGATGCCAACTTCTTTCACCACCGCCAAAAATGCGGTGGTGGCGCTTGCGAATTGCCGCAAGGTGCCTACATTCCGCTCAGCTTTCACGTGGGGAAATCATATTCATGAAGTATAATACGCTTGGCCGTACCGGCATTTCCGTGTCCGAAATCTGCCTCGGCACCATGACCTGGGGCACGCAGAACACGGAAGCCGAAGCCCATGAGCAGATGGACTACGCCGTCGAGAAGGGCATCAACTTCTTCGACACCGCCGAACTCTATCCGACGACGCCGGTTTCTGCGGAAACGCAAGGGTTGACGGAAGACTATATCGGCACCTGGTTCAAGAAGACCGGCAAGCGCTCCGACATTATTCTGGCCAGCAAGGTCGCCGGTCCGGGCCGGCCCTATATCCGCGACGGACGTCCGACGGATGCGGCCGGGATCCGCGAAGCGGTCGACGCCAGCCTGAAGCGCCTGCAGACCGATTATATCGACCTCTACCAGATCCACTGGCCGAACCGCGGCCATTTCCACTTCCGCAGTAACTGGTCCTACGATCCGTCGAAACAGGACAAGGAGAAGGCGGTCGCCGACATCCTGACGATCCTCGAAACGCTCGACGAATGCGTCAAGGCCGGCAAGATCCGCGCGATCGGCCTCTCCAACGAGACGACCTGGGGCACGCAGAAATACCTGACGCTCGCCGAAAAGCACAATCTGCCGCGCGTTGCGACGATCCAGAACGAATACAATCTCCTCTATCGCCACCACGACCTCGATCTCGCCGAACTGTCGCATCACGAGGATGTCGGGCTGCTCGCCTATTCGCCCCTCGCCGCCGGCCTGCTCTCGGGCAAGTATCTCGACGGCCAGCGTCCCGCCGGCTCGCGCCTGACCATCAACAACGATCTCGGCGGCCGCTACCAGCCGCAGCAAGAACCCGCCGTGCGCGCCTATGTCGAGCTTGCCAGGAAGCACGGCCTCGATCCGTCCGCCTTCGCGCTGGCCTTCCTGCTGACCCGTCCGTTCATGGCATCCGTCATCATCGGCGCGACGACGATGAAACAGCTGGAGATCGATATCAGCGCCGCGGACATCACGCTCAGCGACGCGGCAATAAATGATATCCGGAAGGTGCATCGGCTCTATCCGATGCCTATATAAGGCGCCGGATAAAAAACAGCTCCAGACAAGGCGGCAACTCAACCATGGATTTTTTCCTCATCGCCGGCGGTCTCGTCGGACTCTATTTCGGCGCGGAATGGCTGCTTGGCGGAGCCGTCCGGATTGCCGCCCGGCTCGGCCTGCCGCATCTGATCGTATCCCTGGTCATTGTCGGCTTCGGCACTTCAATGCCGGAGCTGCTCGTCTCGCTGAGAGCGGCTTTTGCCGGCGCACCGGACCTGGCGCTTGGTAATGTCATCGGCTCGAACACCGCGAACATCCTGCTGATCATCGGGGTCAGCGCCGCCATTTTCCCGATGCGGCAATGGGACAGCAATGTCCGCCACGACGCGATCGTCATGGTGCTGGCCGCCCTGCTCGTTCTTGTCGCCGTGCAATTCGAGTATATCGGCCGATTGACCGGCCTCATCATGCTGATCCTTCTCGGCGCCTACCTCTTCCACGCCTACCGGCGCGGCCGCGACGCGCCGAACGAGAGCGAAATCGACATTGAAAGCGCCGGACAGCGAATGTGGCTCAGCGTGGTGATGGTCGTCGCCGGCCTCGCCCTGCTGTTCGGAGGCGCGGAAATGCTGATCCGCGGCGCGACCAGCATCGCCCGCGACTACGGCGTTTCGGAAGCCGTGATCGGCCTGACCGTCGTCGCGCTCGGCACCAGCCTGCCCGAACTCGCCACATCGGTAATCGCGGCCCTGAAGCGACACTCGGACATTGCGATCGGCAATATCGTCGGTTCCTGCATCTTCAACGTGCTCTGCATTCTGGGCATTACCGCGGTCATTCAGCCGATCGGCGTCGCCTCGCAGTTTGCGACCTTCGACGCGCCGGTGATGCTGGCGGCCACCATCGCCTTTGCCGCACTGCTGATCTTTGCCAAGGAGATCGGCAGGAAAGCCGCCTATGCCATGCTCGCGGGCTACGCCGTTTACATTGCGCTGCTTGTGTAGGGCGGCAGTCTTCTGAAGCCGTGAAACCAAAGCTTCCTATTTAGTCTTTGGTTACCTCGACCGACGATAATGTTCGCCGGTCGAGGTGGATCTCCGTATGATCGGCCTTCGTTCCAGCTCGGGAAACCCTATGGTCGGCATCAGTTCATTCTTCAAAGGCGCCTATGCGGCGCAGTATGCCTCCCAGCTGTTTTCGCGGGGATCGCAGGCCAATATGTCCGCCTCCAGCGGTCAGCCGGGCCAGTCTTTCCGCAACACCGGTGAACCCGCCTATTCCGGCGCTGCCGAACGGGCGCTCGCCCGGATCGTCGACATTCTCTCGACCAGCGACGAGGCGGCGGACGGCAAGGCGGGCGTCAGCGAGGCGATGGGCTATATCACCAGCGCCTACGGCACCGACGGCGACGACAAGATGACGATCACCGGCCGCGCCGTCTACAATGCCGAGACCGGCAAGGGCGACGACACGCTGATCGTCAAGAGCGACGCCGTCTCCACGGTCGATACCGGCGACGGCGACGATTCGCTCAACATCGCCGCGAGCTTTACTGCCGACATAGAGGCGGGTGAAGGAAACGACACGGTCAAGATCGCCGGCGATCTGGCGCTCGGCATTTCCGGCGGCGCCGGCGACGACGACATCAAGATTTCGGCGCGCACCATCCTCGGCGTGGACGGCGGCGACGGCAATGACACGCTCTACCTGGAAGGCAGCCGCATCAGCGCGTCCGGCGGCAAGGGCGACGACACAGTGACCCTGAACAGTGACGGCAAGGGCGACGTGACCTACGACTTCGCCCGCGGCGATGGCAAGGACACGCTGAACGTCACGAGCGGCATCAGCCTGCGCTTTACCGGCGTTGACGGCTACACGCCGGACGACGCGCAGATAACCGTGGGCGACGGCAAGCTGACCATCACCTTCGCCGGATCGGACGACACGCTCACCGTCAATTTCGACCAGGGCGCCCTTGAAGGCAAAACCCCGCAATACGCGTTCGAGATGGACGCCGGCGCCTACGTCCTGAAGATCAATTGATCCCTCAAGCACCGCAATCTCCGCATTTCTCCCGGCTGCGCTTGCATTCCCGGCAGAAATGCGTATAAGCGCGCTGTTCACAACACCCGGTCATTCGGCTGGTGGCTGAACGGAGGGCCGGCAGACTTGTTCTGCCGACAGGAACGACAAGCGTTCCGGCCTCCCGTGTCTCCGCTCTCGACCGTCTCGAACAACGCTTTTCTTGCATGGGCCACATGCCCGCCTGGAACAGTCGTTGAGGCTTAGCGCCGGTTTCCGGGTTTGAGATAAACGCAAGAAAGGCAAGTCCATAATGGCACTTTATGAACATGTATTCCTTGCCCGGCAGGATGTTACGCCGCAGCAGGTCGACGCTCTTATCGAACAGTATAAGGGTGTGATCGAAGAAAACGGCGGCAAGGTCGGGCGCATCGAGAACTGGGGCCTCAAGTCCCTTACCTATCGTATCCGCAAGAACCGCAAGGCTCACTACGCGCTGATGGACATCACTGCTCCGGCAGCGGCGATCCACGAAATGGAACGCCAGATGCGCATCAACGAAGACGTTCTTCGTTACATGACCATCGCCGTCGAAGCCCACGAAGAAGGCCCGTCTGCCATGATGCAGAAGCGCGACCGTGACGACCGTCCGCGTCGTGACGACGACCGTGGCCCGCGTGGCGACCGTCCGCGCCGTGACGACGATCGTGGCCCGCGCCGCGACGACGACCGTCCGCGCCGTCCGCGCGAAGACCGTGCATAAGGAGAAGATCTGATGGCTATTGCTTCCACTCCCGTCCGCCGGCCCTTCCACCGCCGCCGCAAGACCTGCCCGTTCTCCGGCGCCAACGCTCCGAAGATCGACTACAAGGACGTTCGCCTCCTGCAGCGCTACATTTCCGAGCGCGGCAAGATCGTTCCGTCCCGCATCACGGCCGTTTCCCAGAAGAAGCAGCGCGAACTGGCTCGTGCCATCAAGCGCGCCCGTTTCCTCGGCCTGCTGCCCTACGTCGTTTCCTAAGAACGGCCTTTGGAATACCGGAGGGTGCCCGACGGGCGCCTTCCATTCTCCCTTCCGCGATGGGCGTGGATCGGAACTTTTTGAAAACCCCATGTTGGGGAGCCGTTCCATTGAGACTTTGAGTCCGGAACCTCCTCTAACTGCTTGAATGAAGCAGGACAGCGACCGTGAACAGATCGATGCTGACATTGCTGGCTACCGGCGTTCTTGCCGGACTGACCGCCACCTTCCTGGTGTTGGGCGCGACCGTTCAGCCTGCCTATGCGACCCTGCTTTACGCGGCCTCCGCGCTGCCGATCTTCATCGTCGGCCTCGGCTGGGGCAATACCGCCTCGCTGGCCGCCATCGTCACCGCCTTCGTGTTCGGCGGCGCCGCCTCTTCCATGCAGTTCGCCCTGCTGATGACCGTCACGACGCTGGCGCCTGCCGGCTGGCTCAGCCATCTGTCGAGCCTTGCGCGTCCCGCGAGCGAACTCGGCGGCCCGGAAAACCTCACCGCCTGGTATCCGCTGTCCGACATCATGCTGCATCTCTGCGCTGTGGTGACGCTGGCGCTGATCATCGTCGGCATGATGATCGGCTATGGTCCGGAACTGGCCGGCAGCCTCGTCGACATGATGGCCGCCAACCTGCAGAGCCAGGATCCGGCATTGTTCGCAGAGGCCGAGACACTGGCGCAGACCAAGGCCTCGCTGGTGTTCATCCTGCCGCTCGCCCAGGGCGCGACCTGGGTGATCTTCCTGTTTTCCGCCTACTATTTCGCCAGCCTGATCGTCAGTGCCTCCGGCCGGGCGAAGCGTCCGCGCGAAGACATGCCGTCGGCGCTGCGCATGAACCAGATCGGCATCTTCGTCTTTCTCGCCGGCCTTGCCGCGATGTTCGTCGGTGGTGTTCCAGGCATGATCGGCGCCGCGGTCTGCGGTGCCTTCGGCGCGGGTTTCCTGCTTGCCGGCTTCGCCTCGATTCACCTGCGCACCCGCGGCAAGCCCTGGCGCTTTCCGGCGCTGGTCCTTGCCTATCTGGCGTCAACCTTCATGTTGCCCGCCTTCTTCATTCTGGTCCTGGGACTGGTCGACACGCGCCGCGCCGTCGCCCTCACCCCGGCCAAGAACGACAATTCATCAAACGACAGCAAACACTAGAGACAGACCTGAAAGGAACAGAACCATGCAAGTCATTCTCCTCGAACGCATCTCCAAGCTCGGCCAGATGGGCGAAACCGTGAAGGTTCGCGACGGCTACGCCCGCAACTACCTGCTGCCGCTCGGCAAGGCACTGCGCGCAAACGCCGCCAACAAGGCCCGTTTCGAAGCCGAACGCGCCGTTCTCGAAGCCCGTAACCTCGAGCGCAAGTCCGAAGCCCAGAAGGTTGCCGACGTACTCGACGGCAAGTCCTTCATCGTCGTACGCGCCGCCGGCGAAACCGGCCAGCTCTACGGCTCGGTCGCTGCCCGTGACGTCGTCGAGACGCTTGCTGCCGAAGGCTTCACCATCGGCCGCAACCAGGTTCACCTGAACCAGCCGATCAAGGCCATCGGCATCCACAAGGTCGAAATCGGCCTGCATGCGGAAGTCGAAATCACCGTCGAGCTCAACGTTGCCCGTTCGGCCGAAGAAGCCGAGCGCCAGTCCAAGGGTGAAGACCTCACCTCCGTCGACGCCATCTACGGCGTGGACGAAGACGCACTGCGTCCGGAAGACTTCTTCAACCCGGAAGCCGACTACGACGACGAAGGCGCTGAAGACGCCGAAGAAGCAACCGAAGAATAAGCCCTTCGACTGCACCACTTTGAGGAAGCGCCCGCGGACGACAGTTCCGCGGGCGCTTTTTCTTTTTGCTCCGGCGTCATCGATTGTAAAATGGCGCGCGACCCCGAGTCGGGTATGATTCGAGTCAACCGTGACGGGCGCTTTTTCAGGATTCTTTTTTTCGTGCCTGTGAATCGCTGTGAGTTATGTGAATGACGGTTTCGCATCCGCCTTTTTACGATAAACCGGGGGTCCACTAGGCAAGACGGAACACGGATGAGCGCCCCAGGGTAATGGGTCGGGGCGAACGGACTGTGCATGCCGGCGTCTGGCCGGCACAAACGGAAAGACGGCAGGGAACATGAACGACGCAGCGCGCAAACTCGCTCCGGTAAACACGGCGGAACCGCATTACCGCGAAGCGCCGCACAACATCGAGGCCGAGCAGGCCCTTCTCGGCGCCATTCTCGTCAACAATGACGCCTATTATCGCGTTTCCGACTTCCTGAAGCCGAACCACCTCCACGAAGGCCTGCACCGCAAGATCTTCGAGGTCGCCGGCGACATCATCCGCATGGGCAAGACCGCCAATCCGGTGACGATCAAGACCTTCCTGCCGGCCGACGAAAAGGTCGGCGACATGACGGTGGCGCAGTATCTCGCCCGCCTGGCGGCCGAAGCGGTCTCGATCATCAACGCGGAAGACTACGGCCGGGCGATCTACGATCTGGCGCTGCGCCGCGCGCTGATCACCATCGGCGAGGATATGGTCAATATCGCCTATGATGCGCCGCTCGACATGCCGCCGCAGACGCAGATCGAGGACACCGAGCGCCGCCTTTTCGAACTTGCCGAAAACGGCCGCTACGACGGTGGCTTCCAGTCGTTCAACGACGCCGTGGCGCAGGCGATCGACATGGCCGGCGCCGCCTTCGAGCGCGACGGACACCTTTCCGGCATCTCGACCGGCATCATGTCTCTCGACAGCAAGATGGGCGGCCTGCAGCGCTCCGACTTGATCGTGCTTGCCGGACGTCCGGGCATGGGCAAGACCTCTCTTGCCACCAACATCGCCTACAACATCGCCGCGGCTTACGAGCCGGAAATCCAGGCGGACGGTACGCCGAAGGCCAAGAACGGCGGCGTCGTCGGCTTCTACTCGCTCGAAATGTCGTCCGAACAGCTCGCCACCCGTATCATCTCCGAGCAGACGGAAGTCTCGTCCTCGAAGATCCGCCGCGGTGACATCACCGAAGCCGATTTCGAAAAGCTGGTCGCCTGCTCGCAGATGATGCAGAAAGTGCCGCTGTTCATCGACCAGACCGGTGGCATCTCGATCGCCCAGCTTTCGGCGCGCGCCCGCCGCCTGAAGCGCCAGCGCGGCCTCGATTGCCTGGTGGTGGACTATATCCAGCTGATGACCGGATCCGGCAAGTCGGGTGAAAACCGCGTGCAGGAAATCACCCAGATCACCACCGGCCTGAAGGCACTCGGCAAGGAACTCAACGTGCCGATCATCGCGCTGTCGCAGCTGTCGCGTGGTGTCGAAAGCCGCGAAGACAAGCGTCCGCAGCTCTCCGACCTTCGCGAATCGGGCTCGATCGAGCAGGACGCCGACGTCGTGCTCTTCGTGTTCCGTGAAGAATACTATGTGAAGAACCTCGAACCGCGCGATCCGGCCGACCCGAAATATGCCGAGTGGGAAGCGCTGTTCGACAAGGTGCGGGGCACGGCCGACGTCATCATCGCCAAGCAGCGTCACGGACCGACCGGCACCGTCAAGCTCGCTTTCCAGTCGGAATACACCCGCTTCGCCGACCTCGCCGATCCGTCGTTCACGCAGTACGAAGAACCCTGATCCGCGATCGCGTTCGACAAGGCCGCCGACCATCCGGTCCGGCGGCCTTTTTCATACGTCGAGAGAAAATTGCGATTGCTCAATTTTCTGCCCGCTGCCTTCGCATTGTGCATGTTCGCCGGGCCGACAGTGCCGGATACACGCGCACCAAATGCCGATCGACCAAAAATCGCCTACAATCTCCCGCATGAATTGTATTCGATCCTCCCGGTCGGCACTGGCACACCGCTTGCTTCCTTCATGACGGACAATGAAGGAGAGCAAAATGATCCGCAGACAATTCCTCGCCATGACCGCCGCTGCTGCCGCCATGTTCGGCACACTGGCGATTTCCGCCCCTGCCCATGCCGACGCGCTGGAGACCATCACCAAGTCCGGCACAATCCGCGTGGCCGTGCCGCAGGACTTCCCGCCCTTCGGCAGCGTCGGCTCCGACATGACGCCCCAGGGCTACGACATCGACATGGCGAACCTGATCGCCGAGAAGCTCGGCGTGAAGGTCGAGATCGTGCCCGTCACCAGCGCCAACCGCATTCCCTATCTGCAGACCAACAAGGTGGATCTGGTGATCTCTTCGCTCGGCAAGAACCCGGACCGCGAGAAGGTCATCGATTTCTCTGATCCCTACGCGCCCTTCTACAACGGCGTCTTCGCACCGGCCGACACCAAGATCGAATCGGCTGCCGACCTCGCCGGCAAGACGGTCGGCGTGACGCGCGGCTCGATCGAGGATCTGGAGCTGACGAAGGTCGCCCCGGCCGATGCCGACATCAAGCGCTACGAAGACAATAACGGCACCATCTCGGCCTTCCTGTCCGGTCAGGTCGAAGCTGTCGCCACCGGCAACGTCGTCGCCGCCGCGATTCTCGCCAAGAACCCGCCGAAGCGCCCGGAGCCGAAGTTCCTGATCAAGAACTCGCCCTGCTATGTCGGCCTCAACAAGAACGAGCCGGCGCTGATGGAAAAGGTCAACGCCATCATTGCCGAGGCCAAGAAGGACGGTTCGCTGAACAAGATCTCGGAAAAGTGGCTCGGCGTCGCCCTGCCGGCCGATCTCTAAGGTCTCGGCGCTGACAGCTTGAAAAGCCGCCGCCCCGTTCGATCCGGACGGGGCGGCAACCGGTTCAGCCCCATTGCGGACAGACACCATTGACCTACATCTTCGATTTCAGCTGGATTGCCGACTATTATCCGGTCGTCCTCAAGGGCATCGGCATCACGGTCGAACTGACCGTCGTCGGCGGCCTTTGCGGCGTGCTGTTCGGCATCGTCTGCGCCTGGACGCGCACCCACGGCCCCAAATGGGCGAAGCCGCCGGTCGCCGCCTATGTGGAGCTGATCCGCAACACGCCGTTCCTGATCCAGCTCTTCTTCATCTTCTTCGGCCTGCCCTCGATCGGCGTGAAGATGACGGAGCTTCAAGCCGCCAATCTGGCGATGATCATCAATCTCGGCGCCTACAGCTGCGAGATCATCCGGGCCGGCATCGAGGCGACGCCCAAGGGGCAATACGAGGCCGGCGCGGCGCTGGCGCTCAGGCCGCTGCAGACCTTCCGGCTGGTCGTCCTTGTCCCTGCCCTGCAGCGCATCTGGCCGGCGCTCTCTTCGCAGATCGTCATCGTCATGCTCGGCTCCGCGGTCGTCTCGCAGATCGCCGCCCAGGACGTCACCTATGCCGCCAATTTCATCCAGTCGCGCACGTTCCGCGCCTTCGAGGCCTACATGGTGTCGACCGCGATCTATCTCGTGCTGGCGATCCTGCTTCGTCAGGTGCTGGCGCTGATCGGCCATGCCCTCTTCCCGAAAGGCCAGATGCGATGACCGATTTCACCTTCTGGGACATCCTGCGCAACCTGCTGCTCGCCACCCGCTGGACGCTCGTCCTGTCGCTCGTCTCCTTCGTCGGCGGCGCGGTGGTCGCGCTCGGCATCCTCATGCTCAGGATCGCCAGGTTCAAGCCGGGCCAGGTGCTCGCCCGCGGCTATGTGGAACTCTTCCAGGGCACGCCGCTCCTGATGCAGCTGTTCCTCGCCTTCTTCGGCCTCGGCCTGGTCGGCATCGACGTTCCCGCCTGGCTTGCTGCCGGCGTCGCGCTCGTCCTGTGGACGGCGTCCTTCCTCGCCGAAATCTGGCGCGGCTGCGTCGAGGCGGTTCCGAACGGGCAATGGGAGGCGGCGCGCAGCCTGGCGCTCAACTATCTCCAGCAGATGCGGCTCATCATCCTGCCGCAGGCGATGCGCATCGCCATCGCTCCGACCGCCGGCTTCTCCGTGCAGGTGGTCAAAGGCACGGCGCTGACCTCGATCATCGGATTCGTGGAACTGTCGAAGGCCGGCACGATCGTCACCAACGCCACCTTCCAGCCCTTCACCGTCTACGGGCTGGTGGCGCTCTTCTACTTCGCCATCTGCTTCCCGCTGTCGAAATACTCCAAGTATCTGGAGCGCAAGTTCAGCGCCGCCTATGGGCGCCACTGACCGGGACGTCAGAACGACAGAAGCATCCGTAGTGCGGCAACCGTCACGACGCCGAGCCCCGCCGCAGCCAACAACGGCAGGCGCGTCGCGGCGAGTGCCGTGACGGCGGCGGCGATCGTTTCGGCCGGTCCTGTGGCCAGAGCCGTCGGCGCGATGACGGCCATCAGCACGGCGGGCGGGATTGCCTGCATCGCCTGCGTCTGGCGCGGCCCCAGCGTCACGAACCTATAGAGGACCAGTCCGGCAATGCGGGTTGCGATCGTGGCGGCCGCCATGGCGAGGATGGCCAGAAGGGTGGCGGGATCAAGCGTCATGCCGCTGCCTCCTTCGGCGCCGGGGCAATGAGGGCCGCGGCAAGGCCGGCCAGAGCGCCGGCGAGGATGTACCAGACGCCGGGCACGAAATGGTGCACGGCGACGGCACTCGCGCCGCTGGCGAGCAGCACCAGCCCGGTGCTTAGGCCTTTCCAGAAACGCATCACCAGAACGATGAAGACTGCGCAGAAGGCGAAGTCGAGACCGACCGCCTTCGGATCGCCGAGGAAGGCGCCGGCTATCGCTCCGACGAGGCCGGAAAGAACCCAGGCCGCATAGAAGGGCAGCACAGCGCCGGCAAACCACAGGGGCGTCAGCTGTGCGCGGGCGGCATGGCCTTCGGCAACCGCCCAGCCCTCGTCGGTCAGGAACAGGACGGCGACATATTTGCGCCAGCCGCGAAAGGCTTCGAGCTTGGGCGCGAGCGAGAAGCTCATCAGCACATGGCGGACATTGACGAGCAAGGCCGCAAGCCCGAGGGCGACCCAGGCGGGCGGCGACGTCCAGATGTCGACGGCGACGAATTGCGAGCCGCCGGCGAAGACCAGCGCGCTCATCATTGTCGCCTCCAGGGCCGAGAGGCCCTTGGCCGCGGCGGCCGCTCCGAAGAGCGCGCCGATCGGGATGACGGCGACGATCAGCGGCACCATCGCCTTCGACCCGTTGAGAAATTCGGTGAGATGTCTGTCGTTCAAGTCATTCGTCCCGTGTCTGCGTTTCCGGTGGAACGGAGATAGTCCGGGCGGATGGACCGGGTCTTGAACGAAAGTGATGTCGGACGATCAGGCGACGCGGAAGGCGCCGGGCGTCACGCCGGCCCGCGCCTTGAAGTGGCGGGTGAAATGGGCCTGGTCGGCAAAGCCGCAGGCGAGCGCCACTTCGGCGGGCGCCATGTCGTTGGCGAGAAGCTGTTTTGCCGCCCGCACGCGCCGATGCGTGAGATAGGCGTGAGGGGTCATGTGGAAGGCCTTGCGGAAGGCGCGGATCAGATGGGCGCGCGACAGGCCGGCGACCCGGGACAATTCTTCAAGGCTGATGTCTTCGTCAAAATGCTCTTCGAGATAGGCCCGCGCCCGGCCGACCGCCGACTGGTCGCGGTTTTCCGGCAGACGCACCACCGCGTCGCCGTGCCGGATGAAGAGCGCGGCGAGCACGCCATACATGCCCTCGTCTGTTTCCAGCGCGCCCTGCCCCTCCTCCAGCCGCTTCTGCGCCTTGAGGAAGGCATTGGCCAGCGGCTCGTCCTTCAGGATCTGGCGCGAGAATGACGGGGTGCCGTGAAAGGCCTTTCCGGTCACGTCCTCTATGATGTCGGTCAGGAGCTCGGCAGAGGGATAGATCATGCGGTAGCGATAGCCGATCTCGCCGGGATGGCCGTCATGCACCTCTTCCGGATTGATCAGATAGATGTCGCCCGGCCCGGCGGCCTTGCTCTCGCCGCGGATGCGGCCGATCTGGCAGCCGGCCTCGATGGCGCCGATGCAGAGCGTGTCATGCGCATGCGGGGCGAATGCATGGGTGATGAAGGTGGCGCTCAGGCATTCCATGTCGCGGAAATGCCGCGCACGCCAGAAGCGGGTCGCCTCACCCTTTTCCAGCGGCATCGCTTCGGTGGCCTGTTCCTGCGTCACGATTTCCATGGACTTTCTATACACCGCGCGCGCCGGCATAGTCTTGAACAAAAGTGCGCATGTGTCCCCCGTTTATGCTGCACTGCCGTTGTCAGACGCGGGGACGATCTGTAATCAGGGAAGCATGGATGATATCGACGCCTTCACCGAAGAGACCGACGCTTTCGACGCCGCCACCGCGCGGCTGACGATCGACCTTGCAGCCCTTTGCGACAACTGGGCCGACATGGCCGAACGCTCCGGCTCGGCTCGCGCCGGCGCCGTCGTCAAGGCGGACGCCTACGGCCTCGGCATCGAGGATTGCGGCGGGGCGCTCTATGCCGCCGGGGCTCGCGATTTCTTCGTCGCCACGCCGGACGAAGGGGCCAGCCTGCGCCCTTACGCGCCGGACGCGCGCATCTACGTGCTCTCCGGCATCTGGCCGGGCACGGAGGCAACCTTCTTCGGCAACGACCTCGTGCCGGTGATCGCCTCGGAAGAACAGCTCGCCTTCTTCATGGCGCTGTCGGCAGAACTCGGCGACTACCCCTGCGCCATTCAGGTCGATACCGGCTTCAACCGCCTCGGCCTGTCGGTGAACGAAGCGATGATGCTGGCCGACGACGCGTCGCGCCCGTCGAGCTTCTCGCCGGTGCTGGTGATGAGCCATCTCGCCTGCGGCGACGATCCGACCAATCCGATGAACCGCAAGCAGCTTGAGTCTTTCCGGGCGGTTAGCGCCGCTTTCGAAGGCGTCGAATCAAGTCTGTCTTCGTCGGCCGGCGTGTTCCATGGACCCGAATTCCACTTCGACCTCACCCGGCCCGGCATCGCCCTTTACGGCGGCGAAGCCGTCTCGGGTGTGGCAAACCCCATGCGCCCGGTGGCGACCGCCGAGGCGCGGATCCTGACGATCCGCCATGCGAAAGCCGGCGAGACGGTCAGCTACGGCGCGGCCCACAGGCTGACACGCGACAGCCGGCTTGCCGTCGTCGCGGCGGGCTATGCCGACGGCTACCTGCGCTCCGGGTCCGGTGCGGGCGTGCCCTTGCGGACGACCAACATTCCCGGCCAGATGGCATTCGTCGCCGGCCAAAAGGTGCCGCTCCTCGGCCGCATCACCATGGATATGAGCATCTTCGACGTCACCGACATACCGGAGACCGCGGTCAGGGCTGGCGACTACGTCGAACTGTTCGGCAGCAACATCGCGCTGGACGACGTGGCCCGCGCCGCCGGGACGATCGGCTACGAGATGCTGACCAGCCTCGGATTGCGGCACGAGCGCCGCTATCTCTGAAATCTGCACAGGGCCAATTGGGGCCATGAGAAAGCGATCATTTCGGCAAGGGCGGACATCGGGTCCGCCTACACGTGTCTTTTGCAGCAATCGGGCCCAAATCCTGCAGCGCAGATCTTTTCCTGCAATGCGTTTGGGCTAAGCTTTTTTCGTCTGAGAGCACAGCCAACGCCTGGAGCCGCCATGGATATTTCGACCTTGCTCGCCTTTGCCGTAGCGTTCTTCGTGTTTGCCGCCAGCCCCGGTCCGGACAATATGACGATTGTCGCCCGGACTATTTCCTATGGTGCAGCCTCGGGCATCGCATATGGAGCCGGAACGGTCGCCGGCATCCTGATTTTCCTCGTTCTCTCCGTCTTCGGGCTTTCAATGCTCGCTGCGGACATGAGTGGGGTGATGATGGTTCTGCGCTATGCAGGTGCCGCCTATCTGATCTGGATGGGAATAAGGCTATGGACCGCGGAACCCGTCGTGCCGGAATTGCAACCGGTGTCACAGCGCCGGGGGCTGTTGCCGGTATTCGCAACAGGCGTCGCGCTCAATCTCGGCAATCCCAAAATGCCACTCTTCTACGTGGCGCTGCTGCCGAACGTGGTCGGATCATCCCTCACCACCAGCCATATCGGCGCACTGGCCGGCGTCATCGTCCTTGTCGAGGTGCTGGTAATCGGCGGACATGTCCTGCTCGCCGGCCGCGCCCGCAGATTGCTGCGCAGTCCGATCGTGGTTCGTCGCGTGAACCGGACGGCCGGGACCGCGATGATCGGGGCCGGCGCGGCCGTCGTGGCATCGCGCTGACCTTTCAAGGACGGCGTCGGCCTGGAGCCGAATCCGCCACCCGACAGCACTCGCTGATGCGGGAAAGGTTCGGCGCCTGTTGCCGCCGCCGTCACGGATCATTCTCGACGACAGGGGCCGTTGCCAGGCACGAGTCCGGACAATTTGGCTTTGCACCATTGCCCCCTCTGCGGATCAACCGCTAAGAATCCCTCCGATTCTCCAGGAACCTTCTGCCCATGGCCAAGCCCCGCACCCAATTCATCTGCCAGAACTGCGGCACCGTGCATTCGCGCTGGGCGGGCAAGTGTGACGGCTGCGGCGAGTGGAACACGATCATCGAGGAAGATCCGACCGGCGGCATCGGCGGCGGGCCCGGCAAGACGCCGAAGAAGGGTCGTCCCGTCGCGCTGACGACGCTTTCGGGCGAGATCGAGGAAGCGCCACGCGTCCATACCGGGATTTCGGAACTGGATCGCGCGACCGGCGGCGGCTTCGTGCGCGGCTCGGCGGTGCTGATCGGCGGCGATCCCGGCATCGGCAAGTCGACGCTGCTGATGCAGGCCGCGGCGGCGCTGTCGCGCGGCGGTCACCGGATCATCTACGTGTCTGGCGAAGAGGCAGTCGCGCAGGTGCGACTGCGTGCCCAGCGGCTGAACGCGGCCTCGACCGACGTGCTGCTCGCCGCCGAGACCAATGTCGAGGATATTCTGGCGACCCTTTCGGAAGGCAAGCGGCCGGATCTCGTCATCATCGATTCCATCCAGACCCTCTGGAGCGACATCGTCGATTCGGCGCCCGGCACGGTGACGCAGGTCAGGACCGGCGTACAGGCGATGATCCGCTTCGCCAAGCAGACGGGCGCGGCGATCGTGCTCGTCGGCCATGTGACCAAGGAAGGCCAGATCGCTGGCCCGCGCGTCGTCGAGCACATGGTCGACGCCGTCCTCTATTTCGAGGGCGACCGCGGCCACCACTACCGCATCCTGCGCACGGTCAAGAACCGCTTCGGCCCGACCGACGAGATCGGCGTCTTCGAAATGTCGGATATCGGCCTGCGCGAAGTCTCCAATCCGTCGGAACTCTTCCTCGGCGAGCGCAACGAGAAATCGCCGGGTGCTGCCGTCTTTGCCGGCATGGAGGGCACGCGGCCTGTGCTCGTCGAAGTACAGGCGCTGGTCGCCCCCACTTCGCTCGGCACGCCGCGCCGCGCCGTCGTCGGCTGGGATTCGGCCAGACTGTCGATGATCCTCGCCGTGCTGGAAGCCCATTGCGGCGTGCGGCTCGGCCAGCATGACGTCTATCTCAACGTCGCCGGCGGCTACCGCATCACCGAGCCCGCCGCCGACCTCGCGGTCGCCTCGGCGCTGGTCTCATCGCTTGCCGGCGCGCCGCTGCCGGCCGACTGCGTCTATTTCGGCGAAGTGAGCCTGTCGGGGGCGATCCGGCCAGTCGCGCACACGGCAAACCGGCTCAAGGAAGCAGAGAAGCTCGGCTTCTCCTCCGCCGTGTTGCCGCAGGGCTCCCCCGACCTTCCAAAGGGCAATAGCCGCCGGTGGAGCGAGATCGAAAGCCTTCCCGATCTGGTTGCCCGCATCGCCGGCTCGAAAGCCGCGTTAAGACAAGGGGATGATGAGGATTGACCCCTTTATTCTTTCTGCGGGGCGATGCTATAGGTGCAGGCTGTGAGCGGCCGCGGCCCATGCGGTGGCACATGGCGCGAAGTCATGGAGTGAATTGAATGCCCATCACGATTTTCGACGGTATCGTTCTCGTCGTTGTGCTGTTCTCGGCCGTTCTGGCCATGGTACGCGGTTTTTCGCGGGAAATCCTGTCGATCGCCAGCTGGCTGGGTGCTGCGGCAGCGGCCTATTATCTCTATGGCCTGCTGATGCCCTATGCGATGAAGTATACCGACGACACGCGCATCGCCACGGCGGGCTCGGCGGCGGTGGTCTTCCTGATCGCCCTCATCGTGATCTCCTTCCTGACCATGCGGATCGCCGATTTCATCATCGACAGCCGCATTGGGGCGCTCGACCGCACGCTCGGCTTCCTGTTCGGCGCCGCCCGCGGCATCCTGCTGCTCGTCGTCGCCGTTGCCTTCTGGAACTGGCTGGTGGCGCCCGAGCAGCGGCCGGAATGGGTCAACAACGCCAAGTCCAAGCCGTTCCTCGATGACATGGTAACGAAGCTCGAGGCCGTGCTGCCGACGGAATTCGCCCAGGTGATCCGTGCCAGCGTCTTCAACGAGAAGGCCGCCGGTCAGGGTGCGGATGCGACCTCGGATCAGGCGCCGGCGGAAGACGCTCCGGCCGACACGACAGGCAATTAGGGCCTGCGACGCATTCAGCCCTCAAAATATGGGGCAGAAGACCTATATAGGGACTCCACTTCGTGATCAGGACGGTGTATAGCGCCGCCCTTCACCGCACTATTTCTTTTGTGATCCAAGGACCGGCGGCCATGAATCTCCCAATCCCTGCAGACATCGACGACGACCTCGATGGCGACACCCTGCACGAAGAGTGCGGGGTGTTCGGCATTTTGGGGCACAGCGATGCTGCCACTCTGACCGCACTCGGCCTGCACGCCCTGCAGCATCGCGGACAGGAAGCAGCCGGCATCGTCTCCTTCGACGGCCAGCAGTTCCGCTCCGAGCGCCGCATGGGCCTCGTCGGCGACCATTACACCGACCCGGCAACGCTGGCGCTTCTGCCCGGCTCCATGGCGATCGGCCATGTGCGCTATTCGACGACCGGCGAGACGGTGCTGCGCAACGTCCAACCGCTGTTTGCCGAACTGCAGAATGGCGGTATCGCGATTGCCCATAACGGCAACTTCACCAACGGCCTGACGCTGCGCCGGCAGCTGATCGCCAGCGGCGCGATCTGTCAGTCGACCTCGGACACCGAAGTCGTGCTGCACCTGATCGCCCGGTCCTGGCACACCTCCTCGGCCGACCGTTTCGCCGATGCGATCTCGCATATCGAGGGTGGCTACGCCATGCTGGCGCTGACCCGCACCAAGCTGATCGCCGCGCGCGACCCGAACGGCATCCGTCCGCTGGTCATGGGCGAACTCGACGGCAAGCCGATCTTCTGCTCGGAAACCTGCGCGCTCGACATCATCGGCGCCAAGTTCGTCCGCGACGTGGAGAACGGCGAGCTGATCATCTGCGAAGAGCAGCCGGACGGCTCGATCTCGATCGAGAGCCGCAAGGCGACCAATCCGAAGCCGGAACGCATCTGCCTGTTCGAATATGTCTACTTCGCCCGGCCCGATTCCGCCGTCGCCGGCCGCAACGTCTACACCGCGCGCAAGAATGCCGGCATCAACCTCGCCAAGGAAGCGCCCGTCGAGGCCGACGTCGTCGTGCCGGTTCCGGACGGCGGCACGCCTGCGGCCATCGGCTATGCGCAGGAAAGCGGCATTCCCTTCGAGCTCGGCATCATCCGCAACCATTATGTCGGCCGCACCTTCATCGAACCGACGCAGCAGATCCGCGCCTTCGGCGTGAAGCTGAAGCATTCGGCCAATCGCGGCGTGATCACCGGCAAGCGCATCGTGCTCGTTGACGATTCGATCGTGCGCGGCACCACCTCAGTCAAGATCGTGCAGATGCTGCGCGAGGCCGGCGCCAAGGAAGTGCATATCCGCGTCGCCAGCCCGATGATCTATTATCCGGACTTCTACGGCATCGACACGCCCGACCGAGACAAGCTGCTGGCCAACCAGCACGACACGCTGGAATCGATGTGCAAGTATATCGGAGCGGATTCGCTGGAATTCATCTCGCTCGACGGGCTTTACATGGCCGTCGGCGGCAAGCCGCGTGACCCGAAGAACCCGCAGTTCACGGACCATTACTTCACCGGCGACTACCCGACCCGCCTTGTCGATCAGGATTCGACCGACAAGGTGCGCCCGCTTGCCGTTCTGGCCGGCAGCGGCTAAACGGCTCTCGGCACATCGTTGACTTTGCGAAGCGGCCCCGGGCCGCTTCGTCGCATATGGGGGACAGGACATGAGCGTGGATCTGAACGGCAAGCTGGCACTCGTGACCGGAGCCTCGCGCGGCATCGGCTACTTCACCGCCATCGAACTCGCGAAAGCCGGCGCGCATGTGATTGCCTGCGCCCGCACGGTCGGCGGCCTGGAAGAACTCGACGACGCCATCAAGGCCGTCGGCGGCTCGGCGACGCTGGTGCCCTTCGACCTCACCGACATGGCAGCGATCGACAAGCTCGGCGGTTCGATCTTCGAGCGCTGGGGCAAGCTCGACATCCTCGTCGCCAATGCCGGCATTCTCGGCGTCATCTCGCCGATCGGTCATGTGGAAGCCAAGACCTTCGAGAAGGTCATGACGATCAACGTCACCGCCACATGGCGGCTGATCCGCTCGCTGGAGCCGCTTTTGAAGCTCTCCGGGGCTGGCCGCGCCGTGATCCTGTCATCGGGCGCCGCCCACAAGTGCCGGCCGTTCTGGGGACCCTACTCCGCTTCCAAGGCAGCCGTGGAAGCGCTCGCCCGCACCTGGGCGGCGGAAACCGAGAACACGCCGCTGCGCGTCAACAGCGTCGATCCGGGTGCCACCCGCACCGCCATGCGGGCGCTCGCCTATCCGGGCGAGGACAAGGACACGTTGCCGCATCCCTCGACGGTGGCCCAGGCGCTGCTGCCGCTGACCGGCTCCGACGTCACCGAAACCGGCAAGCTTTTTTCCGTACGTGAAGGCCGCTTCCTCGACTATCGCATGCCGGCGTAAGCCGGGCTTTTGCTCAAGACGCACGCAACAATTCCTGATTGCGGCGAATAATTCCGCTCATTTCGGCCTTTTGGCGGCATTTAGCTAAAATTGCATTCAGTCATCGGTAAGATTTTTCCTCGATATTCTTGACAACGTTCAAGAATACTGGGGCCCCAAATGCGAAACATGAAAATCTCGGCCAGGCTCTTTGCCCTGGTCGCCCTGACGCTGGTCATTCTCGGCGGTTGCGTCACCTTCAGCCTTTTCCAGAGCTATGACGCGTCGGTCAACGAACGCAAGGCCGGCCTGCAGGCGATGGACGACAACGCGCTTGCCATCTTCGACAAGTATTACAAGCTGGAGCAATCGGGTCAGCTGACCCGCGAGCAGGCACAGGCGGAAGCCATGGCGGCCGTCGGCGCGATGCGCTACGGCGGCGGCAGCGGCTACTTCTGGATCAACGACATGCAGCCGAAGATGATCATGCATCCGATCAAGCCGGAGCTGGTCGGCAAGGATCTGTCGCAGAACCAGGACCCGAACGGCAAGTTCCTGTTCCTCGAATTCGTCAACACCGTCAAGGCGCATGGCCAGGGCTTCGTCGACTATTACTGGCCGAAGCCCGGCGCCGACAAGCCGGTGGAGAAGTTCTCGCACGTGGCAGGCTTCGCACCCTGGGGATGGGTCGTCGGCACCGGCGTCTACGGAGACGATCTCGCCGCCCTCTTCTGGCGCAATGCGATGATCTACGGCGCCCTCTGGCTCGGCGCCATGGCCGTCGTCATGGCCGCAGCCTATGCGATCGTTCGCAGCGTCACGGGACCGATCGGCGAGCTGCAGTCGGCCATGCGGGCAATTGCCGCCGGTGACACCGATGTCGCGATCGCCGCATCCGGCAACAAGGACGAGGTCGGACAGATGGCCGGCACGCTGCAGACGCTCCGCCAGTCTGTCCGCGAAGCCGCCATGCTCCGCCAGAGCGAGGCCGAGCAGCGCCGCACGCTGGACGAGACCCGTGCCCGCAACGAGGACGCCAACCGCGTCACCAGCGAAAAGCAGGCCAATGCGATGTCCGCCCTCGGTGCGGCCCTGTCGCGGCTTGCCGATGGCGACCTGACCGTCCGGGTCGGCGACCTCGGCGCCGACTATGCCGAACTGCGTGCCGACTTCAACAAGACGGCGGAATCGCTGCAATCGGTCATCGAGGCCATCGTTCATACCGGCGAGATCATCGACGGCAGCGCCTCGTCGATCAGCGAGGCGACCGGCAACCTCTCCTACCGCACCGAACAGCAGGCGGCCTCGCTCGAGGAAACCGCGGCGGCACTCGACGAGATCACCTCGACGGTGCGCACCGCCTCGGAACGGGCGGCGGAGGCGAGCCGCATGGTCGGCGAGACGAAGTCGAGCACCGGCAAGTCGAGCGGCATCGTGCGCAACGCCATCGAAGCCATGGGCCGCATCGAGACATCCTCAAGCAAGATCAGCCAGATCATCAGCGTGATTGACGAGATCGCCTTCCAGACCAACCTGCTGGCGCTGAATGCCGGTGTCGAAGCAGCGCGCGCCGGCGAAGCGGGCCGCGGCTTTGCCGTCGTCGCGCAGGAAGTCCGCGAGCTCGCCCAGCGCTCCGCCAATGCGGCGAAGGAAATCGCCAACCTGATCCAGACCTCGGCAGGCGAGGTCCAGGGCGGCGTCGGCCTCGTTCGCTCGACCGGCGAGGCGCTGGCCGAGATCGAGGACCTCGTCAACAAGGTCAACGATCACGTCCAGACGATTGCGACCGCCTCGCGCGAACAGGCGACCGGCCTGCAGGAGGTCAACACGGCCGTCAACCAGATGGACCAGATGACCCAGCAGAACGCCGCCATGGTGGAGGAAAGCTCGGCGGCCAGCCAGACGCTGGCCGAGGAAAGCCGCAAGCTCCGCGACATGCTCTCCCGCTTCACGCTGTCGAGCGGCGCCGCACGGACAAGGCGGGCCGCCTGATTTAAGGCACGGTCAGCAGGACCGCCGGTCCCAGCGACGACGACAAATACGAAATCCGCGTGCCGACTAATCCCGGCACGCGTTTTTTTTATCCTGTCGATTATCCTCGCAGCTGCCGGTGAAGCTCCGGCCGCATTCATTGTCCGCCGAGTTCCGGAAAGAGCGCGGCGAACCCCGCCTCACCCGAGCAGACGGCATTGAGATCGACGGGGCCGTTGATGCCCTTGATCGTCGCATTGTCCGCAAACTGCCAGATCGACCATTGGGCGCATCCCTCGTTCTCCGGCTCCTTGAAGACGCTTCTGAGCCAGAGATAGTGATCGGGAAAACGGTTCTCGTTGCCGCTGAAGTACTGATCGCGGAATTCGGAGTTCATGTAGAAGATCGGCTTCTCCGGGAAGACGGCCTTCAGCTCGTCCACGAACGCAGTGACCTCCAGGGACAGCTCTTCCAGGGTCGGCACCTTTTCGCAGTTGCCCACGAATTCGATGTCGACGGCAATCGGCAGGGTTCTCGCCTCCCGGGGAACCGTGGCGATGACGTTGCGGGCCTGATCCACACCCGGACGGCAGAAGGTGAAGAAGTGGTAGGCGCCGCGCACCAGGTCGACGGACTTGGCCGCCTGCCAGTTCCGGCTGAAGTCTGGATCGCGATAGTCTCCGCCTTCCGTGGCCTTGATGATGGCAAAGCGGACGCCCGGCTGCGCGGCCACCGTTCGCCAGTCGATGTCGACCTGGTGATGGCTGACGTCGATGCCCTGGACCGGATAGTCTTGCAAAGAAGGATAATTGAACCGCACCATGCCGCGATCATAGGTGAAATAGAAGATCGACGCACCGGCAACGAGCATAAGACACACCGCCGCCATCCGAAACATCCACCGCATCGAGCGTCCCTCCCGTTCTCCGCCAGTTATCCCGACACCCGCGAAGAGTGCAAGCCGGCGGCTCGCCTCCCCCCTTGACCAATCCCCTTCGGCGCGCGATAAGTCGGCCCATGAAAACGCGCACCTGCATTATCTGCCGGATTATTATTCGCTAGCTTTCCGCTGGCCTGGCCGTTTTCGTCTCCCGATATCCGCAAGAGAACAAACGTCCCGGCCCGCCGGGTGAAATCTTTTGTTTGGAGACCTGGGAATGACCGAGCTGAAGCTCTACAACACGCTGACACGGGAAAAGACGGTCTTTCAGCCGATCGATCCGGACAATGTCCGCATGTATGTCTGCGGTCCGACGGTCTATGACTTCGCCCATATCGGCAATGCGCGCCCGGTCATCGTCTTCGACGTGCTCTACCGCCTGCTGCGCCATGTCTATGGCGCCGATCACGTCACCTATGTCCGCAACATCACCGACGTCGACGACAAGATCAACGCGCGGGCGCTTCGCGACCATCCGAACCTGCCCTTGAACGAGGCGATCCGGCTTGTGACGGAAAAGACGGAGACGCAGTTCCTCGAGGACGTGAAGGCGCTCGGCACGCTGGAGCCGACCGTGCAGCCGCGGGCGACCGACAACATTACGCAGATGGTCGCGATCATCCAGTCGCTTCTCGACAAGGGCCACGCCTATGTGGCGGAAGGATCGGAAGGCCGGGAGGTGCTGTTCGAGGTGCGCTCCATGGCCGATTACGGCCAGCTTTCGAAGCGCAATCTCGACGACCAGCAGGCCGGCGCCCGCATCGCCGTCGAGGCGCACAAAAGGAACCCGGTCGACTTCGTGCTGTGGAAGCAATCGGCGGACACGGAGCCCGGCTGGCATGCCGACTTCACGGTCGAGGGCGCGACGACAGACATCTACGGCCGGCCCGGCTGGCATATCGAATGCTCGGCGATGAGCGGCCGCTATCTCGGCGACACGTTCGACATCCACGGCGGCGGGCTCGACCTGATCTTCCCGCACCACGAGAACGAGATCGCCCAATCGCGCTGCGCCCATGGCTCGGCGGTGATGGCGAATGTCTGGATGCACAACGGCTTCCTGCAGGTCGAAGGCCGCAAGATGTCGAAGTCGGAGGGCAATTTCGTCACCATCCACGAGCTCCTGGCAACGGAGAAGTTCGGCGGCCGCACGTGGCCGGGCGACGTGCTGCGGCTCGCCATGCTGATGACGTATTACCGCGAGCCGATCGATTTTTCGATCAAGCGGCTGGAGGAGGCCGAACGCATGCTGGCCAAATGGCCTGCCGGTCTCGCGGCCGACGGAGACGTCCACCCCTCCGTGCTCGAAGCGCTCGGCGACGATCTGAACACGGTAGCCGCCATCCAGGCTCTGCACCATCTGGCAAGCACGAATGCGCCGGAATTTGCCGCATCAGCCGCCCTCCTCGGCGTCTTGCCGGCCAAGGCCGAAGTCAGCGACGATCTCAGTGAAGCGGTCGCCGCCCTCGTCGCCATGCGCCTCGAACTGATCAAGGCCAAGAACTGGGGCGAAGCCGACAAGATCCGCGACGACCTGCTGGCCAAGGGCATCCAGCTGAAGGATGGCAAGGACCCGGAGACGGGCGAACGGGTGACGACGTGGGAGGTCAAGCGGTGATTTGCCGTTGACCACCATTTGGCATATGCTAACGGCATATGCCGATCTGAACGGAGGCGAGGATGGGAATGGAAAGACATGTGAAGGTCTTCAGGAACGGCCGCAACCGCGCCGTACGCATTCCCGTGGAATTCGACTTCCCGGGCGATGAAGTCATCATGCACAAGGAGGGAGACCGGATCATCATCGAGCCGGTCAAGGCGAGCGAAGGCCTTCGCGAATGGTTGAGCAAGCAGGAACCGATCGACGACGAATTTCCCGACGTCGATGAGGCACTGTTGCCGGCACGGGATGTCGATCTGTGAGCGAAGCGTCCTTCATGCTGGATACCAATATCGTGTCCGACCTCGTGCGCAATCCCGGCGGACGAGCCTTCCAGCATTGGCAGAAGAAGGGTTTTCCGGACCTCTGCATCAGCGCCATCGTGACGTCCGAACTCTATTTCGGCATCGAGAAGCGACAATCCGACCGGCTGACACGCGGTGTTGAAGAGGTGCTGGCGCGTATCAGCATCGTGCCCTACGAAAATCCGTCCTCCCGGGTTTACGGTTGGCTTCGGGCAAGTGCAGAACGTTCCGGGAAGACCATCGGTCCCGTCGACCTGTTCATCGCCGCGCACGCCCTGTCGCTCGACCTGACGCTGGTGACCAACAATGTCCGCGAATTTTCGCGCATCGACGGGCTTAAACTCGAAAACTGGCTGGAGGAAACCCCATGACCATTCACTCCGGCGGATGTCAATGCGGCGCGGTGCGGTTTCGCGTCGAAGGGGATCTGAACGACTCGTCGATCTGTCACTGCCGCATGTGCCAGAAGGCATTCGGGGGCTATTACGCGCCGCTGGTCTCGAGCCGCAAGGCGGTGCTGACCTGGACGCGGGGCGCGCCGAAAAAATTCCAATCGTCCAATTTCGTCGCGCGGGGCTTCTGCGCCGAATGCGGCACGCCGCTGACCTATGAGGCGCCGGACGGCGTGGCGCTGGCAGCCGGCGCATTCGACGATCCGGCCGCCCTGCCCCCGAACAGGCAGTTCGGCATCGAAGCCAAGCTGCCGTTTGCCGACAGCCTGCATCTCCTGCCCGGGCATCCGACCGAGGACGACCTCGAAGACGCGCCCTTCCTCGCCGACCTCGTCTCCTACCAGCACCCGGACCACGACACGGACCAATGGCCACCGGAGGATCAGTCATGACGGAAAAGAACCCGAACACGCAGATGCCGAAATGGATGGTCTACGGCATCATCGGCAAGATCGTTTTCATCGTGATCGTGCTGATCGCGCTGCTGATCTATGCGGGGGTGATCTGATGAAGATTGACATAAGATCGGGCCTCATGCCCCTCCCCAACCCCTCCCCACGAGGGGGAGGGGCTGACCCAATCGCTATCGCCTCAAACGGGGCAAATGCTTTCCGCGCGATTTCTCCCCCCTTGTGGGGGAGATGGCCGGAAGGCCAGAGGGGGATTTTGACCAAAGGCCGGAAAGTCCCCCACAACGCCAACCGCCAAGGAGTCGCACAATGACCAACACCACCGACACTCACTCCGGCGGATGCCAGTGCGGAGCGGTGCGGTTTCGGGCGGGCAAGCTCGGGCGGCCGTCGATCTGCCATTGCCGCATGTGCCAGAAGCAGTTCGGCAATTTCTTCGCGGCCTTCGTGACGGCGGATCCGGCGCATGTGGAATGGACGCGTGGCCAGCCAAGCTGGTTCCGCTCCTCGGCCAAGGTCCATCGCGGCTTCTGCAACAAATGCGGGACGCCGCTCGCCTATCGCTACGAGGGCGCGCTGGAGCTTGCGATCGGGGCGCTCGACCAGCCGGAACTGTTCGAGCCGCAGATCCAGGTCAACCACGCCCAGCGCCTGCCGTGGATCGATCACCTGTTCGACAAGCCGGCCTACAGCACGCCGGCCATGGCCGCGTTCCATGCGAGCGTCGTCTCCTGGCAGCATCCGGACCACGATACGACTGAATGGCCGCCGGAGGACGAGGCATGACGAGCGCCCCCATCACAGGCGGCTGCCAGTGCGGCGCGGTGCGCTACCGCGTCCGCGGCCGGCTCTCGAACCCGCATCTCTGTCATTGCCGCATGTGCCAGAAGGCGGCCGGCAACTACTTCATGCCGCTTGCCAGCGCGAACGAAGACGAATTCGAACTGACGCGCAGCGAACCGTCGTGGTTTCACTCCTCCGATCCGGTCAAGCGCGGCTTCTGCGCAAGCTGCGGCACGCCGCTCTTCTTCAAGACCGTCGGCAGCGACACGGTCGCGGTCACGCTCGGCAGCCTGGACGATCCGTCCGCCTACACGCCAGAAAGCCAGGACGGCGTCGAGGCGCGGGTCAGCTTCTTTCATCTGCTGACGGGGCTTAATGAAAACATCACGGACCGCGACGATCTGCCTGGCGGGCTGGAAGACGTCCGCTCGACCAACCACCAGCATCCCGATCACGACACCGACCACTGGAACGGCAGCCCCACATGAGCGACCTCAGGACCTACCATCCGATCACCGAACCCTATGCCTCCGGCCATCTCGATGTCGGCGACGGGCACCAGATCTATTGGGAGCGGGTCGGCACGCCGGGTGCAAAGCCTGCCGTCTTCCTGCATGGCGGCCCCGGCGGCGGTATTAGGCCGGCCTATCGCGGCTTCTTCGATCCGAAACTTTATGACGTGCTGCTGTTCGACCAGCGCGGCTGCGGCAAGTCCACGCCGCACGCCTCGCTGGAAGCCAACACGACCTGGCACCTGGTCGCCGATATCGAGCGGCTGCGCGAAATGGTCGGCGTCGACAAGTGGATGGTGTTCGGCGGTTCCTGGGGCTCGACTTTGGCGCTCGCCTATTCGGAAAAGCATCCCGAACGCGTAACGGAACTCGTGCTGCGCGGCGTCTACACGCTGACGCGCGCCGAGCTTCTCTGGTACTACCAGTTCGGCGTCTCGGAGATGTTTCCCGACAAGTGGGAGCGCTTCATCGCACCGATCCCGGAAGACGAGCGCGGCGACATGATGGCCGCCTACCGCAAGCGGCTGACGAGCGAGGACCGCGATACGCGGATCGCCGCTGCCAAATCCTGGAGCCTCTGGGAAGGCGAGACGATCACGCTCCTGCCCGAACCCGAGACCAGCACCGGATTTGGCGAGGACGCCTTCGCGGAGGCCTTCGCCCGCATCGAGAACCATTACTTCGTCCATGCCGGCTGGCTGGACGAAGGGCAGCTCCTGCGCGACGCGCATAAGCTTCAAGACATTCCGGGACTCATCGTCCACGGTCGCTACGACATGCCCTGCCCGGCGAAATACGCCTGGCAGCTGCACAAGGCATGGCCGAAGGCCGAATTCCATCTGATCGAAGGCGCAGGCCACGCCTCCTCCGAACCCGGTATTCTGGACAGGCTGGTCCGGACCACCGACATGTTCGCGAACAACCGATAAGGCCGCATACGGGAAGAAACACCATGAACCGCGAAAGACTCTATCTCTTCGACACGACATTGCGCGACGGGCAACAGACGCCGGGCGTCGATTTCTCGGTCGAGGACAAGATCGCGATTGCCACCATGCTGGACGATTTCGGCATCGATTATGTCGAGGGCGGCTATCCGGGCGCCAATCCGACAGACACCGAGTTTTTCGCCAAGAAGCGGACCCAGGATGCGGCATTTGTCGCCTTCGGCATGACGAAGCGGGCCGGCATTTCCACGTCCAACGATCCGGGCCTTGCCGCGCTCATCCAGTCGAAGAGCGACGCCATCTGTTTCGTCGCGAAAAGCTGGGACTACCACGTGAAGGTAGCGCTCGGCTGCACGAACGAGGAAAACCTCTCTTCGATCCGCGACAGCGTCAAGGCCGCGGTTGCCGCCGGCAAGGAGACGATGGTCGACTGCGAACACTTCTTCGACGGCTACAAGGCCAATCCCGACTATGCGCTGGCCTGTGCGAAGACGGCCTATGAGGCCGGCGCGCGCTGGGTGGTGCTCTGTGACACCAATGGCGGCACGCAGCCCGCCGAAATCCGCGCCATCATCGAGACGGTGATCGCAAGCGGCGTGCCCGGCGCCTCGCTCGGCATCCACGCCCACAACGACACCGGACAGGCGGTCGCCAATTCGCTCGCCGCCGTCGAGGCCGGCGCACGGCAGATTCAGGGAACACTGAACGGTATCGGCGAGCGCTGCGGCAACGCCAACCTGATCACCCTCGTTCCGACGCTGGTGCTGAAGGAGACCTACAACAGCCGCTTCGTGACCGGCATCGACCGTGACCGGCTGGAAGGCCTGACCAAGCTCTCGCATGCCTTCGACGAACTTCTGAACCGGCAGCCCAACGAACAGGCGCCCTTCGTCGGCTCTTCCGCCTTCGCCACCAAGGCCGGCATCCATGCCTCGGCGCTTCTCAAGGACCCGAAGACCTATGAGCATGTGGAGCCGGAAAGTGTGGGCAACCGCCGCCGGGTCATGGTCTCGGACCAGGGCGGCAAGTCGAACTTTCTCAATGAATTGAAGAAGCGCGGCATTTCGGTCGGCAAGGACGATCCGCGTCTCGACGACCTCATCGCCATCGTCAAGGAGCGCGAGGCATCGGGCTATGCCTATGAGGCGGCGGATGCGAGCTTCGAACTCCTGGCGCTGCAAACGCTCGGCGTCGTGCCGGAGTTCTTCCACACGGAAAGCTTCCGGGTCATCGTCGAGCGCCGCTTCGATGCCAATGGCCGCAAGAAGACAGTCTCGGAGGCGGTCGTGAAGATCCGCATCGACGGCGAATACGTCATGTCGGTCGCCGAAGGTCACGGCCCGGTCAATGCACTGGACATCGCGCTTCGCAAGGATCTCGGCAAGTACCAGGGCGAGATCGCCGATCTGGAACTGGTCGACTACAAGGTGCGTATCCTCAACGGCGGCACCGAGGCGATTACCCGCGTCCTGATCGAATCGACCGATGGCACGGGTGCGCGCTGGCGAACGGTCGGCGTGTCGGACAACATCATCGACGCCTCCTATGAAGCGCTGCGTGATTCCGTCGTCTACAAACTGATGAAGAACCGCGAGCTCGCCGGCCGCATCGCGGCGGAATAACCGCCTTGCGGGCCGCGGGCGGCAGCGCTAATCTCGACGTCATGGAGCACCCGCAACCGACTGCGCCGTCCGCGTATCGACTGCTTTTGCCCGCCCTTGCGCTGAGCGCGACGGCGGCAGTGTTTGGTGCGGCCTTTTCCGGCTGGCTTGCCTATGGCACCGACATCTTCCTGACGATGGCGGAAAACGGCCTCTCCAACTGCTTCTGAACCATCCTTCAATAGTTTGAATTTGTGCATCAGCGGCAGATCGACTACCGCTCTCGCTTCCATTTCAGGGAGAGACACCATGGCGACGACCGAAGCCGCAACGCCGATCAAGGGCGAAGACACGCCGCGCGGCTTTGCCTTCGCGCTGACCGCCTATGTCATGTGGGGCTTCCTGCCCTTCTACATGAAGGCGCTCGGACATGTTCCGGCAGCGGAAATCATCGCCCACCGCATCTTGTGGTCGGTGCCGGTCGCCGGCCTCATCCTGGTGGCCCTGAGACGCACCGCCGATCTGAAGGCGGCGCTTCGCCAGCCGAAGATGCTCGCCATGGCACTGTTGACCGCCATCCTGATCAGCATCAACTGGGGCACCTATGTCTGGGCGATCTCGGTCGGACGGACGCTCGACACGGCGCTTGGCTATTACATCAACCCGCTTTTCAGCGTGTTTCTCGGCGCCATCGTGCTGAAGGAAAAACTGACGCCGCTGCAGATCGCCGCCATCGCCATGGCGGTCTCCGCCGTCGTCGTGCTGACCTTCGATTCGGGTGGCCTGCCCTGGGTGTCGCTGGTGCTGACCTTCTCCTGGGGCTTCTACGCCTTCTTCCGCAAGACGCTGCCGATCGGGCCGAACCAGGGCTTCTTCCTGGAGGTCATGCTGCTGACGCCCTTCGCGGCGGGCTATCTCATCTACCTCTCGGCGACCGGCAACAGCCATTTTCTGTCCGACGGTCCGCTCGACACGGTGCTGCTCGCTTCAGCGGGGCTCGTCACCGCCGTGCCGCTGGTCATCTACGCCAACGGAGCGAAACTCCTGAAGCTGTCGACGATCGGCATCATGCAGTATATCGCGCCGACGATGATCTTCCTGATCGCCGTCTTCGCCTTCGGGGAAGCCTTCACAACGGCCAAGGCCATCGCCTTCCCGCTGATCTGGGGCGCGCTGGTCCTCTATACGTGGTCGATGCTGCGTCAGTCGCGCATGAAGGTCGTCACCGAGCCAACGGTCACGTCAAAGCTTTGAAATCATGGCCTCGTCGCCGGAAACGGGGGCGCTGGCCGAGGTCCGCTCGATCAGCGCCGGGACGATGTCCTCGACGTCACCGATCACCATCGGCTGCACCTTGTGCGCGGTATGGATGAAGCCTTCGGCGCGCATGTGGCCGATCAGTTCCAGCATCGGGTCCCAGAAGCCGTTGATATTGGCGAGAACCATGGGCTTCTCGTGACGTCCGAGCTGCCCCCAGGTCATGATCTCGACGATCTCTTCCAGCGTGCCGATGCCGCCGGGAAGCGTCACGAAGGCGTCCGACTGCTCGAACATGCGATGCTTGCGCTCGTGCATGTCCTTCGTCACGATCAGGTCGTTCAACTGGCCGAGCGAATGCCTTGTGGCTTCCATGTCGATCAGGAATTCCGGTATGATGCCCGTCACCTTGCCGCCGTTCGACAGGACGCCGCTGGCGACCGCGCCCATGATGCCCTTGGTGCCGCCGCCATAGATGAGGCGGATGTCGTTCTCGGCCATGGCGCGGCCGAGCCTGCGGGCGGCCTCGGTGTAGAGAGGATCGCGTCCGGGCTGTGAACCGCAATAGACGCAGATGGATCGAATCGAAGGTTTGTTCTGGCTCATACGCTAGAAGGAACTATGGGCCGCCGGGGCAGTCAAGAAAATAGAAGGAAAACTGACGCTGCCCGTTTGCGCGCCCGTGATGAATACTTGTGCGGCACGGAATAAGAGGCTAGCAATTCCCTTGGCGGAAGGGGGATTTCCGCGCGGAGACGAATTATGAAGAAGCTATCCGCCGGCTGGCTGGCGCTTATTGTTGTATTCTTTGCTACCATCATCATGGTCGTGTTTGGTCTGCCCCGCATGAACGGGGATGGCGAAGCGGTATCAATTTCCGATGTCGCCGCCGATGCATTGAAGGCATCCAAGGACCTCATCACGGGGAATGACGAAGCGAAGACGGACGCTGAAAAGCCCGCTGACAGCGCGTCGACGGATGCAGCCGACGCCAAGCCCGACGCTGCAGAACCCGCCAAGGAAGAGGCAAGCGCCGACAACAACACGCCGTCCTTCGACGTCCTTCGCGTCGAGCCCGACGGTTCGACCGTCATTGCCGGCAACGGACAGCCGGGCGCCAAGCTCGAAATCATGGACGGCGACAAGGTCCTGACGACCTCGAAGATCGAAAGCTCCGGCGACTTCGCCGCCGTTCTCGACAATCCCCTCTCCCCGGGCGACCACCAGCTGACGCTGAAGACCACGACAGACGACGGCAAGACCACCTCTTCCGAGGAAGTCGCGACGATCTCCGTGCCGGCCGACGACAAGGGCCAGCTGCTCGCCATGGTGACCAAGCCGGGTGAAGCCAGCCGCATCATCACCGCGCCGACCGAGGAACCGAAAGCTGCCGAAGCGCCCGCTGCCGCAGAAGCGAATGCGCCGGCAACCGAGACCGCCTCCGCCGAACCGGCCGCGCCCAAGCCCGAGGCTCCCGCTGCGGCGGAAGCCCCCGCACCTGCAGCCGAAAAGCCGACGACCGAGACGGCCGCCGCAGCAGGCGAACCGGACGTGCGCATCAGTGCCGTCGAACTGGAAGGCGACAAGGTGTTCGTCGCCGGATCCGCCGCCCCCGGCGCCCGTGTGCGCGCCTATGCCGACGGCAAGCTCATCGGCGAGTTTCCTGCCGACGACAAGGGCCGCTTCGTCATCGATGGCGCCATGAAGCTCAGCGTTGGGGATCATGAGATCCGCACCGACGTCGTCGATGCCGATGGCAAGGTCGTGGTGCGCGCCACCGTTCCGTTCAACCGGCCGGAAGGCGAAGCCGTCGCCGCCGTCGCCGGCAAGCCTGCCGCGCCTGCCGAAGTCGCCCAGGCCGCGCCGGCCAAGACGGATGCAGCGGGTGCTGACGTCACGTCGATGGCGAACTTCGACAAGATGCAGTTCGAGAAACTGTCGACCGAGGCAATGAAGGCGTTGAACCTGCTGAAGGGCCTTTATGCCGACGGCAAGACGCCGACGGCGGAAGAACTGGCCGCCGCACGCTCCGCCCTCGAGATCGCGCTGAAGTCCGTCGCCGAATACAAGTTCGCCGAAGAGACCGATGCCGAAACGAAGGCAAGCCTGCAGAAGGTCGCCGCCCATGCCGCCAAGGCGCTTGCCGCCCTGAAGGCCCTGCCGGCCGACGCCAAGGCGCTCGGACCGAAGCTCGCGGCCATCGAAGGCACACTGACCGGCACGATCGAAATGGCAACCGAAACGGCGGCCCAGACCCCGGCCCTGCCGGCAGCCTCGACCGAGCTTGCCACCAAGGCGCCGGAGATCGCCGTGCCGGATGCTTCCTCGAAGCCGGCTCCGGCTCCAGCCACGGCGGAGCCGCAAATCCCGGCGCTGCCTTCAGCATCCAGCGATCTCGCCACCAAGGCGCCCGACATCGGCGGTACGGCAGCACCCGCGACGGCTGACAACGCAGCCCCTGCAGCCACCGCTGCCGACAAGACGATCGAAACACCGCCGATGCCGGCGGGGTCGGCCGACCTCGCCTCCAAGGCGCCGGAAGCGGTGACCGAACCGAAGACCATCGTCCAGGAGCCTCTGGAGAAGAGCGACACGTCGGTAATCATCCGCCGCGGCGACACGCTCTGGCAGATCGCCCGCCGCGTTTACGGCAAGGGCGTGCGCTACACGACGATCTATCTTGCCAACGAGGACAAGATCCGCGACCCGGACATGATCGAGCCCGGTCAGGTGTTCGGCCTGCCGGACAAGGCGGCTCCGAACGCCGAGGAAATGCACAAGCGTCACCTCAAGGGGCTGCCGATCGACCCCACGTCAAACTGAGGCGAATTTCGGCTCCGGGCATTGTAATGCATGGGTGATGTGCCTACTTCAAAGTGAGCGGCGGCCTTCGGGCCGCCGTTCCATTTCAGCGGCGACGTGCGGGTCCGCATGCTGAAACGTCTTGAAAAACACGGACAAGAGACAGAATGAACTCCAGGGGCAAAACCGTTTCGGCGGACTCCGGCAATCCGCTGCAGACGATCATCAACCTGTGGCCCTACATGTGGCCGCAGACACGGCGCGACCTGAAACTCAGGGTCGTCTGGGCGACCGTGTTCCTGGTCGTCGCCAAGTTCATCCTGATCCTCGTGCCCTATTTCTTCAAGTGGGCGACCGATGCGCTGAACGGCAAGATGGACAATCCGGACATCCTGCCGAGCTTCATGCTCGGCGCTGTCATGCTGGTCATTGCCTATAATTTTGCCCGGCTCCTGCAATGGGGCCTCAACCAGCTGCGCGACGCGCTTTTCGCCAGCGTCGGCCAGCACGCCGTCCGCCAGCTCGCCTACAAGACCTTCGTCCACATGCACCGCCTGTCGCTGCGCTTCCATCTGGAGCGCAAGACCGGCGGGCTGTCGCGCATCATCGAGCGTGGCACCAAGGGCATCGAGACGGTGGTGCGCTTCACCATCCTCAACACGGTCCCGACCATTCTCGAATTCGCGCTGACGGCGTTCATCTTCTGGTGGGGTTACGGCCTCTCCTATCTCGCGGTGACGGCCATCACCGTCGCGGTCTACATCTGGTACACGGTGAAGGCCAGCGACTGGCGCATCGGCATCCGCCGCGCGATGAACAATTCCGATACGGAGGCCAACACCAAGGCGATCGATTCGCTCCTCAACTTCGAAACCGTCAAATATTTCGGCAACGAGGAGATGGAAGCCCGTCGCTTCGATGACTCGATGGCTCGCTACGAGAAGTCGGCGACCCAGGTGTGGACCTCGCTCGGCTGGCTGAACTTCGGCCAGGGCGCGATATTCGGCGTCGGCACCACGATCATGCTGGTCATGTCGGCGCTGGCCGTGCAGCGCGGCGAGCAGTCGATCGGCGACTTCGTCTTCATCAACGCGCTGCTGCTGCAACTGTCCGTGCCGCTGAATTTCATCGGCATGCTCTATCGCGAGATCCGCCAGGGCCTGACCGACATCGAGCAGATGTTCGACCTCCTGGACGTGGCGCCGGAAGTCACCGACAAGCCCGATGCGTCCGAACTGCAGATCAAGGAAGGCGCCATCGCCTTCCGCAACGTGCATTTTTCCTACGATCCGGCGCGTCCGATCCTGAAGGGCATTTCCTTCGAGGTTCCGGCCGGCAAGACGATCGCCGTCGTCGGTCCGTCCGGCGCCGGAAAGTCGACGATTTCCCGCCTGCTCTACCGCTTCTACGACGTCAATTCCGGCTCGATCACCATCGACGGCCGCGACATCCGCGACGTCACGCAGGAAAGCCTGCGGGCCGGCATCGGCATGGTGCCGCAGGATACGGTGCTGTTCAACGACACGATCGCCTACAACATCCGCTACGGCCGGCCGACGGCCAGTGACGAAGACGTCATGGAGGCCGCTGAAGCCGCCCAGATCGGCAACTTCATCCGCGCGCTGCCGGAAGGCTTTCACACCAAGGTCGGCGAGCGCGGGCTGAAGCTTTCGGGCGGCGAGAAGCAGCGCGTGGCGATCGCCCGCACGATCCTGAAGGCGCCGCCGATCCTGATCCTCGACGAGGCGACATCCGCGCTCGACACGACGACCGAGCAGGAAATCCAGGCCGCGCTCGACATCGTATCGAAGAACAGGACGACGCTGGTCATCGCGCACCGGCTATCGACCGTCGTCGATGCGGACGAAATCATCGTTCTTCGTGCCGGTGAGATCGCAGAGCGCGGGACGCATCATTCGCTGCTCGCCCAGGGCGGCCTCTACGCCTCGATGTGGAACCGCCAGCGCGAGGCGACCATGGCCGAAGAGCAGCTCAAGCAGATGCGCGAGAGCGACGATATGGGCATAGTGGTGCGTCTCGACCCGGCGCGCTAAGGTGGCTGAACGCCGGTTCGCCGGCAAAATAGCGTGCGCAAAGCGGCTTGCGGCCGAGCGGCGCATTGCCCCGCGCGCCAATTGAATGTAGTCAGCAGTTCGAGTTTCGTCAGGGAGTTTGGCCGACATGAGCCTTTTCGACACCATCCGCAACACCATCGTACCGGTGCACAAGGAAGGTTATCCGTTTGTTGCGGCGTTCTTCGCAGCCTCTCTCGTGCTGGGCTGGCTGTTCAAGCCGCTGTTCTGGGTGGGCCTGATCCTCACGCTATGGTGCGCCTATTTCTTCCGTGATCCGGAGCGCATGACGCCGCAGGACGACGATCTGGTGATCAGCCCGGCCGATGGCCGCGTCTCCTCCATCCAGAAGATGGTGCCACCGGCAGAACTCGGTCTCGGCACCGAGGAAATGCTGCGCATCTCCGTCTTCATGAACGTCTTCAACTGCCATGTGAACCGCATGCCGATGCGCGGCCGCATCACGCACATCAATTATACCGAAGGCAGCTTCCTGAATGCCGAGCTCGACAAGGCCAGCCAGGAAAACGAACGCAACGGCGTCGTGGTTGAAACCACGCATGGCGATATCGGCGTCGTGCAGATCGCCGGCCTGGTGGCACGGCGCATCGTCTGCTGGGTGCATCCCGACGAGCCGATCGAAGCCGGCGAGCGCTTCGGCCTCATCCGCTTCGGTTCCCGCCTCGACGTTTTCCTGCCGGCCGGTGCGCAGCCGCGCGTCAGCCTCGGCCAGACGGCGATTGCCGGCGAAACCGTGCTCGCCGAGTTCGGAACCCTGAAGGGACCGGTCACCGCGAAGCGCTCGTAGGCGACAGGAAGGAATCATGGAGACGCCATTCCCACCGCATGAACCGAACGGTCCGGACGACGCCGCACGCGGCCCCCGCCTTCGGGAAATCCCACTTCGGATGGTCATCCCCAATCTGATCACCGTGATGGCGATCTGCGCCGGCCTGACCGGCATCCGCCTGGCGTTCGAGAACAAGTACCAGCTGGCGGTCGGCATGGTGCTGCTCGCCGCCTTCCTGGACGGTATCGACGGCCGCATCGCGCGGCTGATGAAGGCGACCTCGAAGTTCGGCGCGCAGATGGATTCGCTCGCCGACATCATCAATTTCGGCGTCGCGCCGGCCCTCGTCTCCTACGTCTTCATCCTCGACCAGGGGCGTTCGCTCGGCTGGGCGGCAGCGCTGATCTACACGATCGCCGCCGGCCTGCGGCTTGCCCGCTTCAACGTGATGGCCGAACGCGACGTCAAGGCGAAGTGGCAGTCGGAATATTTCGTCGGGGTGCCAGCACCTGCCGGCGCCTGCCTCGTGCTGCTGCCGGTCTATTTCGGCTTTCTCGGCCTGGCGCCGAGCGCGACCTTCGCCTATGCCTCGTCGCTCTACACCGTCATCATCGCCCTGCTCCTCGTCAGCCGCTTGCCGGTCTGGTCGGGCAAGTCGGCGACCGCGCGCATCAGGCGCGACCTGGTGCTGCCGATGATCCTCGTCGTCGTGCTCTATGTGGCGCTGCTGATGAGCTACACGTGGGAAGTGCTGGTCGCCTCCGTCGTCTTCTATCTGGCCACCCTGCCCTTCGGCGCACGGGCCTGGCACAAGAAATACGGAACGCTAACGATCACCGAAGACCCGGGCCCGAGCGACAACAGTATCGACAGCGGCATCTGAGGAAATATTCCGCTTTCGCAATATTTCCTCCGTGCGAGCAATATTACACGCCGTTTTCGTAATTGATTTCCAGCAAAGCCCTTACGCCTTTATTTTGTCACGATCCGGCGCGAGAGAGCCGGCGACCATATTGGGGTGGAATCAAAGGAACGGGAAATGACCAAGGAAACGTCTCCGGCAGACACGCAGAAGCGAGAGAAACCGGAGCTCCTGTCGCTCTACAAGCCACTCGGCCTGAAGGCCGTTCTGGCAGCAGCGATCATGGTGAGAAAGCCTAAGGCCGCTTAAGAAGGCCGACAAGGGATCTCAATCGGAAGACAACCGCAAACCCGCCCTCGAGGCGGGTTTGTCGTTCGCGGCGATGACTTGTTTGCACCTGTGGTTCAGCGCCGACCGGTATCCGGCTTTTCAGGCTGCAATAAAAGCCTGGCCATCGCCTCCCCGACCGTGCCGGCGAGATCGTCGGTCGACAATTCCGGCGCCAGAATGCCGAGTGCGGCGGCCATGCGGTCCGGCTGACCCAGCGTTGCATTGAGGATGACGAAGACGAGTGCCGGGTTAGCGATCGGGATGACGCCCGCATCTATGCCTTCCTGGATGAGCGGGCGCGCCGCCTCGTAGATCGGCTTCAGCAAACGGTCTGCGATGATCGGACCGCGTGGCGGAGGCTCAAGGCTTCCTCTCGCGATGAAGCCGCGCAAATCAGGATTTTGATCGTAGTAGGCCGCCGTCATTGCGATTGCAGCACCAAGGCGCTCCCGCACGCCGGACCATCGAACCTCTGACAGAAGTGCGACCGCCTTCAGCTTCGGCGCCAGGTTTTCCGCCAGCGCGTCGACGCAGGCAAGCCACAGCCCTTCCTTGTTGCCGAAATGGATGGTGACCAGATTTGGCGCGGCGCCAGCGCGCGCCGCGATCATCCGCACGCCCGCCGCCTCGAAACCGAGGTCCGCGAAACAGCGGGTGGCGGCCAGGATCAGCGTGCTGCGTCCCGCCGGGAGATTTGCCGGACGTCGCCCGCGCCGCGGCGACTCATTGTCTTGACCGTTCGTCATTCGGATGAATATATGTACAATTGACCATATAGCAACCAGGCTTCCGCAATGTCGGGACCTGAGAAAGGAATGGATCATGCGCTTTCCCATCACGCGCCGTGCCACGCTCCTCAACCTGTCGGCGCTCGCCGCCTCGGGCCTCATCGGCTGCGCCTCGAAGCTGCGCCCGAACTCACGCGACGAGCAGTTGACCGGCGTGCTGGACGATACGGTGATCGACGCCTTCCTTTATGCCTTCGGCCCTTATGAGTTCGCGCGCTCCATGCAGGCGTTGTCCGGACAGATCGACGTGGGGGATACGATGGTATCGAAGGAGGCGCTTGCCGAGGCCGCCAAACGGGCCGGCGACGACGGCGTCCTGATCAACCGCCATATCCATGTCCGCGACCTCGCCGACGAACGCATCCGTTCCGTCACGGCGCCAAACAACGACACGCTCTACACCTCCGCGGTGCTGGAACTGTCGCGGACGCCCGTCCGCCTGACATTGCCGGCGAGCGGTAAGCGCTATCTGTCGGTCGCACTGATGGACATGTTCACCGACCAGGCCGGGATGATCGGCCGTGCGGAGCATCACGGCAAGGGCGGGACGTTCCTGATCGTCGGCCCGGACAGCCCGGCCGTCAACGCGCGTGGCGCGACCATCGTCCGCATGCCTTCCAACGACGTCTGGCTTCTGGCACGCACCTTTGTCGCCGGCACGGACGATCTGGAGGCTGCCCGGTCCGTTCAATCGGGAATCAATGTGGAGCCGGCGATCGCCAAGGCGAAGGCCAGGCGCTTCGTCACGCTCGCACCGCCGGAGATGGAGGCGCCCACCTATCTGGCCCTGACTAACGAACTGCTCGGGCGATCGCCCACCCACCCCCAGGTGGCGCGCTCGGCGGATTTTGCCGCAAGGGGCATCATACCCGGGCGGCTCGATGCCTGGAACACGCTGCGTCCCCGTTTCCGGGTGGCATGGGAGGCCTGGCTGCCGCGCTCGCTGGCCGTCGTGCGCAAGGGCCTGTCGCGCACGCAGGACAAGCCCGGCTGGAACACGCCGCCCCGGATCCTCGGGGACTATGGCAAGAACGACGTGGTGCGCGCGGCAATCGCGCTGATCGGCTTTGGTGCGCTGCGGATCGAGGACGCCTGCTACTACCGGACGGAGAGCGATGCGGACGGCCGCGAACTGACCGGCGATGCGGTCTACGAAATGGTGATGCCGCCAGAAGGCGTGCCGGTGGAGGCCTTCTGGTCGCTAAGCGTTTACAAGCCGGACGCGGATGGACGGCTGTTCTTCTTCAAGGTGCCGATCAAGCGGCACTCGCTCAACTCCGGCTCGTCCGACATCCGCAAGCGGGACGATGGTTCTATCCTGCTGTACCTGTCGCGAAAGCGTCCGGATCGCAAGGATGTGGTCTGGGTGCCAACCCCCGACGGCCCTTTCGAGGCGATCTTCCGGACCTACGATCCGAAGAAGCCGATCATTGACGACCGCTGGACGGTACCGCCGCTTCGCCGTCAATAGCGATCCGGGTGTCGCCGGCTAGAACAGAGACATCTGCCCGCCGCCGGAGGCATCGCCGGGCGTCTTCTTTCGCTTGGGCTTCTCGGGAGGCGCTTCCCCGCCTTCGGCGAGGCTGACCGGCTCCTGCAGGTCCGGCCCCATATTGGCGACCTTGTTGACCTTGTCGGAGACGGCGATCATTTCGAAGAAGCCGTCATCGGCGGGTTTCAGGAGGTCGGCCACGTCGCGCGGCTCCTGCGTGCGGCAATCGAGCCAGCGCGCAAAGTTCTCCGGCTCGATGACGACCGGCATCCGGTCGTGGATCGGGGCCATGGCGGCATTGGCGCCGACCGTCAGGATGCAGCCGGTGTCGACCTCCGACCCGTCCGGCGAGGACCAGGTTTCCATCAGCCCGGCAAAGGCAACGAGGCCGCCATTCTTCGGACGGATCCAGTATGCCTGGGACTTGCGGCCGCTGTCCTTGGCGGGGCGGTGCCACTCGTAGAAGCCGGAGGCCGGTACCAGGATGCGGCGATGACGCATGGCGGCGCGAAACGACGCCTTCTCGGCGGCCGTTTCGGACCGGGCATTAATCAGCAGCGGAAAGTCGCGCGGATCCTTCACCCATGACGGCGTGAAGCCCCAGCGCACCAGCATCGCCTTGCGGTCGGGAAGGTTGGAGCCGGGCTCGGCGCCCTCGCCCGCCGTGACGATCAGGATCGGCTGGGTTGGGGCGATGTTGAAGCGCGCCGGAAAATCCTCGATCATGATGACCGAGAGAAACTCCAGAATATCCTCCGCCGTGGCGGCCAGCGCATATCGTCCACACATGGGTTCGTGTGATCGCACCACGCGACGGAATGGTCAAGCGCGGCCGGATTGCTGCCGGCGGCCCTTGAAATCCCCGCCCCAATGCCTAAATTATGATCATCGAACCTTCTTTGCGGGTCTTTTCCGAGGTGCAAGCCTCGCCGCACTTTCCCAGAACAGTCGACGATGCCTCGGCGGACAGAGTGCTTTATCTGCACCGTTCCCGGCATGGCCAAGGGAAGCAACCCATAGTGTGGCTGACTTGAGAAGACCCTGCAGGTTCGCGTTCGCGCGCGGCTGACCACGGATGTACTGGCAGCCATGCGTTCGATCGACGGGAGGGGACTGGCCGGCCTTGAGGCTGGCGTCCCGCATTGAAAATCGGATGCTGCCCCGCCTCGGACGGACAATGATTGTCCGCCTTTGGTGTCACGGGCAGGTGCAGTTCCCTCCCCTTCTTCCCACAGCGGCGTGTCAGCGCCGCCAAAGAGAAAGGATCCGCTTTGCAAGTCATCGTGAGAGACAACAACGTCGAACAGGCCATCCGCGTTCTGAAGAAGAAGCTGCAGCGCGAGGGCGTCTTCAAGCAGATGAAGGCACACGCGACCTATGAAAAGCCGTCGGAACGCCGCAACCGGCAGAAGGCGCAGGCGATCAAGCGTCACCGCAAATATGTCCGCAAGCAGATGAAGCGGGACGGTTTGCTCCCCGCTTCGGGCCGGTAGACACCGCCCCTTCCCCTCAGGCCGTCCTGCGCCCGAGTGTCAGGAAGGACAGCGCCAAGGCGATAACGCCGCAGCCGGCGATGCTTGCCACCACCGGCAGCGGCGTTCCGTCGAACACCAGGCTGACGATCGCGATAGCAATCGCGCCGACCAGCATCTGCAGCGTGCCGCCAAGTGCTGCGGCACTGCCGGCAATCTCTCCGTGCTCTTCGAGCGACAAGACCATCGCCGTCGGAATTACGAGCCCGAGGAAGGCATTGGCGACGATCAGCATGAAGACCAGCAGCCAGAAGCTTCCCAGTCCCAGCAAAAACAGCACAAACATCAGCATCGACGCGGCCGCGAAGCCGACGACGGAGACGCGCACGACCGCGAGCGCGCCGTACCTCCCGCCGAGATTGGCAGCAAACTGGCTTGAGGAGAAGAAGCCGAGCGCGTTCAGCGCGAAGGCAAGGCTGAACTGCGTCGGCGTCAGGCCGTAATAGCCGGTGTAAAGAAACGACGCAGTGGACAGGAAGGCGAAGAAGCTCGCCATGCCCGCGCCGCCGATCAGCGTCTGACCCATATAGGACGGATCGCGCAGAAGAATGCCGAACGCCTTCAGCATGGCGCCCATCCGGAAGGGCACGCGACGCTCCGGCGGCAAGGTCTCCTGCAGGGCAAAGCGGGTCAGGATGAGGCTGGTGACCGCTGTTATCGCCGAACAGTAGAAGACCGCCCGCCAGCCGAAGGGCACCATCAATGCCGAACCGATCAGCGGCGCCAGCATCGGCGAGACGGAAATGACCAGCATGACCGTCGACATCAGCCGCGTGGCGGCATTGCCGGTGTAGAGGTCGCGGATGATGGCACGCGGGATCGACATGACGGAGGCAGCACCTATGCCCTGGATGAAGCGCAGCGCAATCAGCCAGCCAATGGTCGGGGCCAGCGCGCAGCCGATGGACGCGACGGCAAACAGCGTCAGGCCGAAATAGAGCGGCAACCGGCGGCCGAACATGTCGGAGGCCGGGCCATAGAAGAGCTGCGACACGCCGAAGGACAGGAAGAACGCCATCAGCGTCCACTGCGACAGCGCCACCGGTGCCTGAAGGTCGGCGGCGATCAGCGGCATGGCCGGCAGATACATGTCGATCGCGACAGGCCCGACAGCAGCGAGCAGGCCCAGAATGCCGGCGAGCTTGATCATTTCAACCTTCATGTTGGCCTCTCGCTTTGCGATGACGTCGCGGTGTCTTGATGACACGAAGAACAAACAAAGAACTCCTCATATACGAGCCCGCGCGCTCTGAGAAGTGCCAAATCTCGTAGCGCGCGCAGTGACCCGGAGACCATCCTTTTTCTCGCCCGGCCCCTTCGCAGCCTGTCCGCTTTCGTGGCAGAGTGCGGCCATGACAACGCTCTCCCTTCAGGCCTCATCCGCCATCGTGGTTCATCAGGGTCGGTTTCTTCTCGTCCGGCGCGCCAACCCGCCTGGCAAGGGCGTCTACGCGTTTCCGGGCGGGCGGGCCGAGGCCGGCGAGACGCCGGAGGAAACGGCGATTCGCGAACTGGAGGAAGAAACCGGGCTTCGCGGACGCAATGCCCGCTTCTTCACCGCCTACGACCTGCCTCCTTCCGCCGATGGCGGAGTCGGCTTCTATCTCTCCGTGTTCGAGATTGAAGCGGAATGGCCGGAAACGGCGGCCGCCGCCGATGACGCGGACGCGCTTGGCTGGTATAGCGTGGAGGAAATGCGGCAGATCGCCGTTCTGCCGAGCGTTCTGGAATGCGCCGAACGGATCGCCGGCATGACATCTTAGGACCGACCGATGCGCCTGCCTGTTCTGTTCGTTCTCCTGGCTTCCTTCGCTGCCCCTGCCGCATTTGCGGCCGGAAAAGCGGCCGAACAGCCCGCGCCCGCCGCTCCTTCGCCTCCGCCCCCCTATGAGGACAAGCTGGTGCGACTGTCTGAGATCCTCGGCTCCGTCCAATATCTCAGAAGCCTTTGCGGAACGGACAAGGAGACGAACTGGCGTGATTCGATGCAGAAGCTGCTGGACCTGGAAACGGCCGGCGAACCAGACCGGACAGCGAAGCTGACGGCGGCCTTCAACCGGGGCTACCGTGCCTTCGCCGCGATTCACACCGGCTGTACGCCGGCGGCAGTGAAAGCCGAGGAGCAATATCGTATCGACGGCGCAACACTGGCGACAGAAATCGCCACGCGCTTTGGAAATTTATGATTTATTTACCTCTTTCCCTAGCGCGCAGTGCCGTTTTGGGAAAAAACTGATAACGTCTTTAAGAGTGTGGTAAGAACCCAGAGTAAGTACAGGGGTAAGGGCAGTGGAAAGAAGCATCAACGAACTCGACGACATTATCGTCCACGAAAAGATGCAGGCTGCTCTCGAATACCAGAACGAAGCCTGGGCCGACGGCGTTGCCGACGGCATCGAGCCTGAAATCATCGCCGATGCCGCAATCGCCCTTGCCATGCGCGAGACGGTACGCCTTCATGGCGAAGACGGAGCGGAGGCGATGCTCGAATCGCTGCGCGAGCGCATTCGGTCGGGCGAGTTTTCTCCGGGCCGAACCATTCAATAGAACGGGACACCATATCCATGCCAAGGACCGCGACGCTTCTGGTGTCGACACGTCTTCTTTTGCGGACCGCCGCGATCGTGCTGCCTGCGTTCCTCGCGTCTGCCCATATCCAGCCGGCCTTCGCGCTTTCCGAACTTCAGAGCACGCCCGCCGACAAGGCTGGCGACGGCGCGGCTGAATCGCAGGGCGCGGAAGATGGCGGTGCGGCGACCGACGAAGGCGAGAGCGACGAGAACAGCAGCGAAGGCACGGACATAGAGCAGGGCCTGCCCGACCCTGACCCGATGGTCAAGCAGAAGGCCGACATCGACCAGCCGAAGAAGGAGGTCGAATATATCTTCGACGCCTCGAAGCTTCCCGAGCCGGTCCGGCGGATGCGCCAGCTGATCGTCGAGGCGGCGGCATCCGGCGACGTGACGCGGCTTGCACAGCTCACCAATCCCGGCCCCGACCAGACGCAGCTTGGCGCTGGCGGCAGCACCGGCGAAGATCCGGTCGCGGTGCTGAAATCCTTCTCCGGCGATCCGGACGGCCGCGAAATTCTCGCGATCGTTCTCGACCTCCTGCAGGCGGGCGCCGCGCACTTCAACAAGGGCACGCCCGACGAGACCTATGAGTGGCCCTACTTCGCCGAGAAGGACCTCGACAAGCTGACGCCGCCGGAAGTGGTGGAACTGCTGCGCATCGTGACCGCCGGCGACTATGCCAACATGCTCGATTACGGCGGCTACAATTTCTACCGGATGGGCATTTCGCCGGACGGCACCTGGAAGTTCATGCTCGCCGGCGAATAAGAAGACACTTGCTCCCTTGCGGGTCCCGTCCTACCTGTTCCCTTTGACGGGATGCGCGATATCGCGAGTCCCCCACACCAATTCCCGGGAACTGCGATGTCCAAAGCCCATCTCGAAGACCGCCGACTGATCCGGATATCCGGGCCGGACGCGGAATCATTCCTGCAGAACCTGATCACCACCGACATAGCCAGTCTCGGCGATGCTGAAGCGCGGCCGGGGGCGCTGCTGACGCCGCAGGGCAAGATCATGTTCGATTTCATGATCTCGCGCAGCGCCGATGGTTTCAGCATCGAGACGGATGCCACGCAGACCGAGTCGCTGTTGCGACGCCTGATGATGTACAAGCTCAGGGCGAACGTGACGCTTGCCGCAGAAGACAATGACGGTGTGAGCGTCATCTGGGACGAGACGGCACCGGACGGCAGCGTTGCTGACAGCCGCTTCGCCAAGGCCGGAACGCCGCTTTACCGCCTGCCCGGCAATCTCGGCGACGGCGACCGTGCGGCCTATGAGGCGCTGAGAATCGGTCTCGGCATCGCGGTGTCGGGACAGGATTTCGCCCTGCAGGATGCCTTTCCCCACGATGTGATGATGGACCTGAACGGCGGGCTCTCCTTCAGGAAGGGCTGCTATGTCGGCCAGGAGGTGGTGTCGCGCATGCAGCACCGGGGAACGGCGCGTCGCCGCCCTGTGATCGTGACTGCCGAGAATGACCCACTTTCTCCGGAAACGCCGCTGACGGCCGCCGGAAAGCCGGTTGGCAACATCGGCAGCGTCTCCGGCTCCAGTGCGATTGCGATCGTGCGGACCGACCGCGTCGGCGCCGCGCTTGCCGCCGGCACGCCGATGCTGGCGGGCGACACCCCGGTCACGCTTACCCTGCCCGCATGGTCCGGCCTCTCCTTCCCGTCCGACGAGGTCGACGCTTGAAGACGCCGACGACCCCGCGCGCCTGGCAGCGCATGCTTTCCGGCCGACGGCTCGACCTTCTCGACCCCTCGCCGCTCGATGTCGAGATTGCCGACATCGCCCACGGCCTTGCCCGTGTCGCCCGCTGGAACGGCCAGACGCGCGGTGACCATGCCTTTTCCGTTGCCCAGCACAGCCTGATCGTCGAAACGATCTTTACGAAGAGCTGCAAGACCACTGCGCGCGACCGGCAGATGGCGCTGCTGCACGACGCCCCGGAATATGTGATCGGCGACATGATCTCGCCGTTCAAGGCGGTGGTCGGCGGCGGCTACAAGACGGTCGAGAAGCGGCTGGAGGCAGCGGTGCACCTGCGCTTCGGCCTGCCGCCGCATCCGACGGCCGACCTCAAGGCCAGGATCAAGAAGGCCGATCAGGTCGCGGCCTATTTCGAGGCAACGGAACTCGCCGGTTTCGATCCGGCGGAGGCACGCCAGTTCTTCGGACAGCCGCGCGGCATCACGCGCGACATGCTGCTCCTTGAGCCGCTGCCGGCGACCGAAGTCGAGCGGATCTTCTGCGCGCGGTTCGAAGCGATCGAGGCCGAGCGCAAGGCCGAGGGTCCGTAATGCCGCGCATCGTCGTCTCGCCGCTCGCGCGGATCGCGGAAATGGCCGTCCGGCATCGCTCGCGCGAAATGATCAGCCTGGTCGGCGAAAGCCAGAAATTTCACCGTCCGGCGGTGATCTCTGGCGACCGCCATCTGCGGCTCGACGTCAACGACATCACCTTCTCCTCGAAGACCGAGGGGCTGATCGCGCCGCAGGAAGCACATGTCCGGGCGATCATCGACTTTGCGCGGGACTGGGACCAGAGCGCGCCGCTGCTCGTTCATTGCTGGATGGGCGTATCTCGCTCGCCGGCGGCAGCGGCGATCGTCGCTCTCGCCTTGCGGCCGGATCTGGACGACTTCGCACTCGCCGAAGACTTGCGCCGGGCCTCGCCCTTCGCAACGCCGAACACCCGGCTGATCGCCATCGGCGATTCTGTGCTCGGCCGCCAAGGCCGGCTCATCGAAGCCATGGCGTCCATCGGCAGGGGCGCCGATGCTGACGGCAATGCGCCGTTCTCGTTCGATTTTGGCTGATTGCACGCCGAAATGTCCCAAGAGACATCCGGAGGTTTGACTTCCGGGGGGTAGCGCCCTTTATAGGTCTCTGACTCCGCCCGAAAGACCAACTGAGGACGAAGGAATATGGAAAACCTCTCCGCGGATGCCATCGGCTCGAAGGCCAACGACATTCTGCTCTCCACCTCCACCCTGATCGATTCCCTGGCCACGCTGATCGTGTCCTACGCCTTCTCGACCGTGGGCGCGATCCTGATCCTGATCATCGGCTGGATCGCCTCCAGCCTGTTCAGCCGATGGACCGAAAGCGCCCTCGGCCGTGTCCGCGGGCTGGACGCAACCGTCATCAACTTCCTCGGCAACATCGTCCGCTACGGGGTCCTCATCATCGTCGTGGTCATGGTGCTCGGCCAGTTCGGCGTGCAGACCACCTCGATCATCGCCGCCCTCGGCGCCGCCGGCCTCGCCATCGGCCTTGCCCTGCAGGGCACGCTGCAGAACATTGCCGCCGGCATCATGCTTCTGGTGCTGCGCCCGTTCCGCAACGGCGAGTATATCGACGCCGGAAATGTATCGGGCATCGTCCAGCAGATCGGACTGTTCGCCACCGAATTCAGGACGCCGGACGGGCTTTATCGCCTGGCGCCGAATTCGTCGCTGTGGAACGTCTCGATCACCAATTACAGCCGCCAGAAGACCCGCCGCAACGACCTGACGATCGGGATCGGCTATGAGGACGACATCGAGCTGGCGCAATCGATCCTGATGGACATGGCCAATGGCGACGAGCGCGTGCTCGCCGATCCGGCGGCCGAAACCTTCGTTGCCGAACTCGGCGACAGCGCCGTATCGATCACCCTTCGCTACTGGACGATGAGCGCCGACTGGTGGCCGACAAGCCGGCATTTCACCAAGACGGCAAAGCTGGAGTTCGACAAGCGTGGCATCTCCATTCCGTTCCCGCAGGTCACCTACACCGTGGCGGCCGCGGACGGGACACCTGCTCCGGTCGACAAGGAGCAGGACAAGACGACCGGCTGACCTGCCGAATCGAGGGAGATCGCCTCCTCCCGGAAGAAACAGAAAACCGGCCGCGAAAGACGCGGCCGGTTTTTGTCTTCATGATGCGCCGTCATCCCGGCCCGGCAGGGGCCTAGGCGTCGGCTTCGGCAACCTCGTTAGTCGTGCTGGAGATGGCGCCAAGAAGATCGGACAGCGAATAGGTGCTGTCCTCGCCCAGCGTCATCATCTGGACGCCGCCGGGCGGCGGGCCCGGACGGTTGCTCTTCATGGCGTCACCGAGCGCCTCGGTGGTCAGTGAACCCGTGCCTTCGCTATCGAAGGAATTAAACAGCGTGGTGGCGTCTTCCTCGGAGACTTCATCCGGGCGGGAGGCCACGAACTCCTCAAGGGTTACGCTGCCGTCCTCGTCGCTATCCATCGCACTGACGAGGTCGTCGTCGCCATCACTGTCCTCGGACGGCGGGCCACCCGGAGGCGGACCTCCCGGTCCACCCGGCCCACCCATCGGCGGCGCCGGCCGGCTGGCATCCATGGCGTCGGCAAGCGCCTCCGTCGTCAGCGAACCGGTGTCCTCGCTGTCAAAGGAATTGAAGAGCGTCGTGGCGTCCTCTTCGGATACCTCGTCCGGACGCGAGGCGACGAACTCCTCGAGCGTCACACTGCCATCCTCATCGGAATCCATCGAGGAGACCAGGTCAGTCGTCGACAGCTGGGGCGATGCCAGCGTATCGGACATGCTCATCATCATCGACATCATGTTGCCGGAAAACTTCGACGTCGCGCTGTCGCTGTCGAATTCCATCGCCGGTGGTGTGGCCGGCATGGAGGACGTGGCAGAAGCCGCCGTCGACGCTGCCGCTTCCGTGCTTTCCTTGTCGGTTCCATTGATCTTGGACAAATAGAGATAGTTGCTGCTTCCCGCAGCGGACACGCTGGTCATTAAAAAAGCCCCCGTAAAAATATTCTCTGAAATCCTGCGGGACAGAATACGAAACCAGGACTGATGAATCGCTAATTTGAGTCGCCTTTTCCGGCAAAAAAATTTGTTAATTGCCACAATCAGCAATTGACACGTTTCGAATCGAATTTTTGTTAATATTTATTAACCTCTCCGGCCATATCGCGCAAAAAACCCATTCCATCTTAGGGGCGATGTCGACGGCCACGTCTCGAGCGGCCGCGCACCCTGCGTCAATCTGTCGCACTCATTTCAAGCGATCGGTATATGCACGGACTGGTCGAAACATCGCACAGCGATCCCCGGATTGCGTTCGCAGCCGTCGGCCTATAATCAATAGCGGTCAGATTCGCCGATTGGGAGGAACGATCCACCGATGCTGACTGCCCTGGCCTTTGCGCCGCATCAGGCGATTGCCGAACAGCTTCTGCCCCATCTCGACGCCGGCAATGACGGGTCGCACGACCTTGCCCATATCCAGCGCGTCTTCCGCAATGCCTTCCGAATCCAGGCTATCGAAGGCGGCAATGCCGAGGTGCTGGCCGCGGCCGTGCTGATGCATGATTGCGTGTCGGTGGAGAAGAATTCGCCGCTGAGAACCCAGGCCTCGCGGCTTGCCGCCGAAAGAGCGGCAAGCGTCCTTGGCGATCTCGGCTGGGCTGACGTCGACATCGAGGCCGTGGCGCACGCCATCCTCACCCACAGCTATTCCGCCGGCATTCCGCCGGAAACGCTGGAAGCGAAGATCCTGCAGGACGCCGACAGGCTGGACGCGATCGGCGCCATCGGTGCGGCTCGCTGCTTCTATGTCGCAGGGCGGATGGGGTCGGCGCTTTATGATCCCGCCGATCCGCGCGCGGACGGTCGCCCGCTCGACGACAAGGCCTTTGCCATCGATCATTTCGAAGCCAAGCTTTTCAAGCTCGCCGACGGTTTCCAGACGACAGCGGGGCAGGATTTCGCCCGCGAACGTCACGACCGGCTGGCACAATTCCTTCAACACTTTCTCGACGAACTATAGGACGGTCCCATGCAGGTCAGTGATCTCTTCATCTACCCGCTCAAGAGCGCGCGCGGCATCCGCCTGCCCTATTCGAAGGTCGACGCTTTCGGCCTCTCCGGCGACCGCCGGATGATGATCGTCGACGGCAATGGCCGGTTCATCACCCAGCGCGAACTGCCGTCGCTTGCGCGCATCGACGCGCGCCCCGGTGCGACCTCGCTGCTTCTGACGATGGAAGGCAAGGGCGAGCTTCTGGTGGCGCCGCCGCAGCCGGACCACCGCATGGAGGTCATGGTCTGGAAGTCGCGCGTCAACGCGGCGATTGCCGACGACGGCGTCAATGCCAAGCTTTCGCAGTGGTTCGGGACGGAGGTGAAGCTTGCCTTCTTCGATGCCGACGCGCACCGCGAGGCGAGCGCCGACTGGGCCGGAGAAGGTACGCCCGTCACCTTTGCCGACGGGTTCCAGGTGCTGGTGACGACCGCCGGCTCGCTGAACGCCATCAACGCCAACCTGCACGGCCAGGGCCTGCCCACGGTGCCGATGGACCGGTTCCGTCCGAACATCGTCATCGACTGCGAGGAGCCCTTCGCCGAGGACCGCTGGGCGGCGGTCGAGATCGGCGGCATCCGCTTCGATTTCGTCAAACCCTGCGTGCGCTGCGTGATGACCACCCAGGACCAGAAGACCGGCTCGCGCGAGATTGCCGACCCGATGCCGGCCCTTCGCAAGCTCCGCATGTCGGCGGACGAGCGGATCAAGGGCGTGCTCTTCGGCTGGAACGCCGTGCCGCGCGGCGAAGGCCGTATCTCCGCCGGCGACGAGGTGCGCGTAATCGACGAACGGGGCAGCGGCTGGAAGCTTCGGGCGGCCTGAACCATCAAATTTCCTGATCAAAGATTCAAATCTAATCGCTTGGCGTGATTAGTGCGCCGTATATACTTCAGTCTCAGAGAATACTGGCTGGCTGAGGGGACAGTTCCATGCAGAAGACCGCCACACACCCGATGCCCTGGGCTCTGATCATCGCGGGATCGCTGATCTCGATCATGACCTTCGGGCCGCGCTCGGCCATGGGCTTTTTCCAGTTGCCCATGTTGTCGGAAACCGGCTGGGACCGCTCTACCTTCGGCCTTGCCATGGCGATCCAGAACCTGTTCTGGGGCCTCGGCCAGCCGTTCTTCGGCGCGCTGGCGGACAAGTACGGCACCGCCAAGGTGCTCATCATGTCCGCTCTCCTCTATGCCGCCGGGCTCGTGATGATGGCGAGCGGCCATTCCATCGTGCTCCTGCATCTGGGCGGCGGCGTGCTGATCGGCCTTGCGATCGCCGCCGGTTCGTTCAGCGTCATCCTGTCGGCCTTTGCCCGCAACGTCACCGCCGACCAGCGCTCCTTCGCCTTCGGCATTGCGACCGCCGCAGGCTCGGCCGGCATGTTCCTGTTCGCGCCGCTCACCCAGGGGCTGATCAATGCGTTCGGCTGGTCGGAATCGCTGATCATCTTCGCCGCCATGATGATCGTCGTGCCGTTCCTCGCCATCCCGCTGAAGGGCAATGCAAGGTCCGGCAGCCAGTCGCACACCCAGTTCGAGCAGACGGTCGTGCAGGCGCTGAAGGAAGCGCTCGGACACCGCTCCTACCTGCTCCTGACCAGCGGCTTCTTCGTCTGCGGTTTCCAGGTGGCGTTCATCACCGCGCATTTCCCGGCCTATATCGGCGACATCGGCATCGACGCCCGCTATGCGGTGATCGCCATGGCGCTGATCGGCTTCTTCAACATCATCGGGTCGCTCGCCGCCGGTGCCATCGGCCAGCGCCGCTCCAAGCCCTACATGCTGTCGCTGATCTATATCGGTCGCTCGATCGCGGTCACCGCTTTCCTGCTGCTGCCGCAGACGCCACTGTCGGTCATCATCTTCGCGAGCGTGATGGGCCTGTTGTGGCTTTCCACCGTGCCGCCAACCAATGGCCTCGTCGCCATCATGTTCGGCACGCGCCATCTCGGCCTGCTCGGCGGCATCGTCTTCCTGTCGCACCAGATCGGTTCGTTCCTCGGCGTGTGGATGGGCGGCTATCTCTACGACAAGTTCGGCTCCTACGACGTCGTCTGGTGGCTCGGCGTGGTGCTCGGCCTGTTTGCGGCTGTCGTTCACTGGCCGATCAAGGAAGAAGCGATCGCCCGGCCGCTGGCTGCTGCCTGACATTTCCTGAGACAATGATTCATCGCCGGCGCGCAAGCGCTTGAGGGGGAATCGCTTTTGCGGGCGGCCGCAACCGTCAGGAATTCGCCTTCAGGCGTTTTCGCCGGTCGCCGCCTGCCGGGTTCTCAATGCCTTCAGCGCCGCCTGGATGAAGCCGTCGCGGGCGCTGGCGACCTCGATGCCGCGCGGCTCGTAGACGTGGCGGTTGAGGAAATAGCCAGTCAGGCGGAAGGCTTCGGCGAGCGTATCGCAATTGGCGGCCTTGCGGTGGTCGGTGCGCAGGAAGGGCGGCAGGGCCAGCATGCGGTCCCGGTACGGATCGCCGGCCGGGCGGCTGACCGCCCTGCCCGACTTCGGCGAGACATAGACCAGTTCATCACGGCTGCCGGTCGCAGCACAGCGTTCGAGATCGAGGCCGAAGCCGAGATCGTCGAGCACCGCGAGCTCGAAGCGGACGAAGAGCTCGCCAGCGTCGGCCGGATTCTCCATGTTTTCGAGGATTACGTCGAGCGCATCGAACAGATGCGGATGCGGATCGCGTTCGGGAAGCAGGCGCAGCAAGGCACCCATGGCCTGGACGCCATAGACGGAGGTCGCCGCCTCCATCAGCCGGGCGGCGCGCAGGCGTTGCGGTTCGACACGAAACTCTCCCAGATGTTCGTCAAGCCGCGCGCGCCATGTCACTTCGACCAGATTGCCCGGCTGCAGCACCGGCTGCATCGAGCGGGAACGCCCTCCCCGCACGAGGCCGAGATGGCGTCCGCGGTCGCGCGTCATCACCTCGGCGATGACGCTGGTTTCGCCATGCCGCTTGATGCCCAGAACGATCGCCTGATCCTGCCATTGCATGGAAAATCCTTATCACCGCCGGAGAACCAAAGCACCGGCAAAACGTCGTATCAGAGCCCGGCCAGATAGGTTTCCAGCATAACGCGCCAGTCAGCCATCGCCTTTTCCTTCGCTTCGCCGGACCTGTCCTCGTCCAGCTGCACGTGCGCCTTCATGAGCTGCAGCACGACGATGGCGGACGATTCGGATATTTCCTTCGAAAGAGACGGACGCCAGAGGCGCAGGATGCCGGCGATTCGGGCGCGGATCGCGCCGCGGAAATAGCCCGGACGCGCATCCGGGCCACGCCAGCGCATGTCAAGAAGCCCGATCGCCAGGCGGCGTTCGCTGGAGAGCGCGAGAAAGACATCGAGAAGCGCATGAGCGAGATCCGGCGGCGCCATGTCGCGAACCTTGGCGGCGATCCGGTCCAGCCGCTCGAACACGTGCTCGCCGTAGCGCTCGATCAGCGCATCAGCCAGAACGTCCTTGTTGGGAAAGAACTGATAGAGCGAGCCGATCGGCGCACCGGCGCGGGCGGCGATCTCGGTCATCGTCGCCGCCGCAAAGCCGCGTTCCTCGAAGACGGATGCGCCGGCCTCGAGAAGCTGGGCGACCCGCTCCTTGCCGCGCTTACGCTTCGGCGCCTTGGCGACAGCTGGGGAATTTTCTTCCAACGGGGCTCCGGTCATTGACTTTTATGAGGCCATCTTCATATAAATTTTGCGAGGACATCCTCATATAACGACATGTCCCGCTCCTGGTCCAGCCCCACCCAAGCATCTGCCCATCACGGATTGCCTCCCATGATCTTACTTGATCCCAAGACCACCGCTCTCGTTCTCATCGATCTGCAGAAGGGCATCGCCCAGGGACGCACGCTAGCGCCGCACAGCGGCGACGACGTCATTGCCCTTGGGAAAGCGCTTGCGACCCGCTTCCGCAAGGCCGGTTCGCCTGTGGTGCTGGTCAATGTCGGCTGGCATGCGGATTTCGGCGACGGCCTGAAGCAGCCGGTCGAGGAACCGATGGCGCGGCCGGCCGGCGGTCTGCCCGCTGACTGGAGCGATCTGGTCGATGACCTGGCGGAGCCAAGCGACCTCAGGATCACCAAGCGCCAGTGGGGCGCCTTCAACGGCACGGAACTCGATCTGCAATTGCGCCGTCGCGGCATCAGGACGATCGTGCTCGGCGGCATCGCCACCAATTTCGGCGTGGAATCGACCGCGCGGCAGGCCTATGAACTCGGCTACGAGCTGGTGATACTGGAGGACGCCTGTTCGACGATGAGCGAAGACATGCACGCCTTCCCCTTCCGCTACGTTTTCCCGAGGATCGCGCGCATCGCCACCTCCGCAACGGTCGAACTGACCCCCGCATGACGACACCCGTTCCTCCCGACGGCAAGCAGGAAACCGCCCCGCCCGCCGGACTTCTGACCGATGTCCCCGCGCCGGCAAAGTGGCTGTTGCTGCTCGTTCTTTCCGCAGCGCTCGCCGGCGCGTTCGAATATGTCCATCTGCCGGCTGCCCTTCTTCTCGGGCCGATGATCGTGGCGATCCTATTTGCGGTCAACAGCGCGCGCATGGCGGTTCCGCGTCTGCCGTATCTCGCCAGCCAGTCGCTGCTCGGCGCCATGATCGCCCAGTCGCTCGACGGCAAGGTGGTGCAGCGCTTCCTTCAGGACTGGCCGATCTTCGTGTCGGTGGTGTTCGCCATCATCCTGGCAACGTCGCTTCTGGGCTATGTGCTCGCCAAGCGTCAGGTCCTGCCGGGCAGCACGGCGGTCTGGGGAACCTCGGCCGGCGGTGCGTCCGCCATGGTGCTGATGGCCGAGGCCTACGGGGCCGATGCACGCCTCGTCGCCTTCATGCAATATCTGCGGGTCGTCTGCGTGGCGAGCACGGCGGCCGCCGTCGCCGCCTTCGTCTTTCACCTCAAGGGCGGGCAAGCGCCGGCCTTTGTGCTGTTTCCGCCGGTCGATTGGCTCGGCTTCTGCGAGACGATGGCGGTCACCGCCGTTTCGGCCTATGCGGGCTTCAAGCTGCGCATCCCCGTCGGCAACATGCTGGTGCCGATGTTCGTCATGGGTGCGCTGAACTCGTTCGACATCATCGCCATCACCCTGCCGCCATGGCTGCTGGCGATCGCCTACGGCATCATCGGCTGGCGGATCGGGCTCGCCTTCACCCGCCGGCTGTTGCGGCATGCGGCGCGCGCCTTCCCGCAGGTTTTCCTGTCGATCGTGCTGCTAATCTCGTTCGGTGCGCTGCTCGGCAGCCTGTTGTGGCTGATCCTCGGCGTCGACCCGCTGACGGCCTATCTCGCCACCAGCCCCGGCGGGCTCGATTCAATCGCCATCATCGCGGCCTCGACGCATGTCGACCTGCCGCTGGTGATGACCATCCAGACGGTACGCTTCGTCTTTATCCTGACGCTGTCGCCGAGCATATCCCGCTTCGTCGCCAGCCGCGTCTGACAGGCGCGGCGTTCAGCCGGTGGGGAAATCGAGGCCCATTTCTCGGAAGCGGGCCGGGTCGTCGCCCCAGTTCTCGCGCACCTTGACGAACAGGAAGAGGTGCACGGGCTGCTCGAGGATGTCGGAGATTTCCTTGCGCGAGGCCATGGAGATCGCCTTGATGGCCTCGCCGTTCTTGCCGAGTGCGATCTTCTTCTGGCTGTCGCGCTCGACATAGATCACCTGCTCGATGCGCACCGAGCCGTCCTTGCGCTCTTCCCACTTCTCCGTCTCGACATGCGAGGCGTAGGGAAGTTCCTGGTGCAGGCGCAGGAACAGCTTCTCGCGGGTGATTTCCGCCGCCAGCTGACGCATCGGCAGGTCGGAAATCTGGTCTTCCGGATAGTACCACGGACCCTCCGGCAGCCGCTTGGCGAGAAAGTCGAGGACGTCCTTGCAGCCCGAGCCATTGGCCGCGGAGATCATGAAGGTCTCCTCGAAGGCAATGCGCTCGTTGGCTTCCGACGCCAGCTTCAAAAGCGCGTCCGGCCGCACACGGTCGATCTTGTTGAGGACGAGGATCTTCGGCTGATGGACTTCCTTCAGCCCTTCGAGGATCGCCTCGGCATCACCCTTCAGGCCACGCTCGCTGTCGACCACGAACATGATCAGGTCGGCATCCTTGGCGCCGCCCCAGGCGGACGTCACCATCGCCTGGTCGAGTTTTCGCCGCGGCTTGAAAATGCCGGGCGTGTCCATGAACACGATCTGCGCGTTGTCGTGAATGACGATGCCGCGCACGATGGCGCGCGTCGTCTGCACCTTGTGGCTGACTATCGATACCTTGGCGCCGGCGAACTGGTTGACCAGCGTCGACTTGCCGGCATTGGTGGCGCCGATCAGGGCGACGAAGCCGGAATGGGTCGGCCGCTCTGCGGCTTCGTTCTGTGTGTTGTTTTCTTCAGTCATCTGCTTTTCCGCCGTCTTCCGGCTGCCAAACCCCTTCACGCTCCAGAAGCCGCGCGGCGGCGACCTGCTCTGCAGCGCGCTTGGAGCGGTCCACGCCGGACACGGGCTCAAGGCCCGGGATCTCGACGACGACCGTGAAACGGGGATCATGATCCGGTCCGGACCTGTCTTCAATACGATAGGACGGCGTCACCGCATATTTCGCGTGCGCCCATTCCTGCAATTCGGTCTTGGCGTCGCGGCGCGCGCCATCGGCGCTGGCCGCACGCTTCTTCCAGTTCCTCAGGATGAAGCTTCGCGCCGGTTCGAGGCCACCGTCCAGATAGAGGGCGGCGATCAGGCTTTCGACCACGTCGGCGCGCACGTTCATCATCCGCTTGCCCGTCAACTTCTTCACGTCCGATCCGGCGCGAATGAAGCGGTAGAGCTGCAGTTCATCGGCGATCTCGGCGCAGGTGCCGGCGCTGACAAGCTGGTTGAGGCGGACCGAAAGCTCGCCTTCATTGGCGGTCTCGTAGAGCTCGAACAGCAGTTCGGCGATGCACAGGCCGAGAACCCGGTCTCCGAGGAATTCGAAGCGCTCGTAGTTGCCGGCCTTCACCTGGCCGACAGAGGCATGCGTCAGGGCGCGTTCGAGATGCGACCTGTCGCGGAACACGTGTCCGAGCAATGTCTCGACCGCGACGCGGTCGGCTTCGGTGAGCCTGGGGCTCCTCGTCATTGAACGCCCTTGAACAGGCGATCCCAGCGCATGTTCGCCGGCCACTTCCAGAACTCCAGGAACGAGGTGTCATTGCCGATCGAGAAGAAGATGAAGCTGGCGCGGCCGACCAGATTTTCAGCCGGCACGTAGCCGACGTCGAAACGGCTGTCGAGCGAGTTGTCGCGGTTGTCGCCCATCATGAAATAGTGGCCGGCCGGAACGATGAATTCGCGGGTGTTGTCGCCGGCCGAATCCGGACGCGCGTCGAGCGTGTCGTAGGTCTTGCCGTTGTCGAGCGTTTCCCGGTAGACCGGAACGTCGACGCCGGGATCATTGCGGTAATCGGACGTGAACGTGCCGTCGGGCTGGCGCGGAACCGGCTCGCCGTTGACGTAAAGAATGTCGTCCTTGACCTGGATGTGATCGCCGGGAAGGCCGATCAGCCGCTTGATGTAGTCGATCTGCGGGTTCGGCGGATAGCGGAAGACGACGACGTCGCCGCGCTTCGGCTCGCTCGAGAAGATGCGGCCGGAGAACAGGTCCGGCGAGAACGGCAGAGAGTAGCGCGAATAGCCGTAGGCATATTTGTTGACGAAGATGTAATCGCCGACAAGCAGCGTCGGCATCATCGAGCCTGACGGAATGGTGAACGGCTGGAACAGCACCGTGCGGATAATCACAGCAAGCAGCAATGCCTGTACGAACACCTTGATGTTCTCCCACAGGGCGTTTTGCTCCTTCTTTTCAGCTTTCTCGAACACGCGTCTCTTTCCTTTGCAATGAATTTCGAGCTTCTCTGTAGTCTTTTCGATTGCGCCGGGCAAGGCGCGTCACCCGGGGCGAGCCGCTAAATGGGGCACTATGTCCCACCCGCCGGCATCGCCTCCCGGCTTCAACCCGAAGTGGGCCTCGCCTCGATCACCACGAAGGCCTGGGCATAGGGCGGCTCGTCCGTCATCGTCAGATGCACGACCGCCTCGTGACCCGGCGGAGTGAGCGCAGCAAGCCGCGCGGCGGCCCCTCCGGTTAGCTCCATGACCGGCCCGCCGTCCTGGCGGTTGACGACGCCCATTTCCTTCCAGAAGACCCCCATGGCAATCCCGCTGCCGAGCGCCTTGGCACAAGCCTCCTTGGCGGCGAAGCGCTTGGCGTAGGCGGCAGTGGCGTTGCGTCCACGGCCCGCCTTCTGCTTTTCAATTTCGGTGAAAATACGGTCGGTGAAGCGGTCGCCGAAGCGCTCCAGCGATTTCTCCACGCGGCGGATATCGATGAGGTCGCTGCCAATACCTATGATCATGCGATGGCCTTCATCCGGCGGTGCCTTTCATGGGCCGCCCGCAATACGCGAGCGTTCACACACTTTGGATATTGCCGACACCGCCGGCCATGCGCGCCTTTGCCCGTTCGGCCAGGCGCTGGCGGCGGCGGCTCTGGAAGCCGCGGACGGCGTAGTAGGTCGCGATATAGACCGCCACGGCGCTGACGAGGCCAAGCGGAATGGCGCCGATCAGCATGGGTTTCAGCACCGGATCCCAGAGCGCGAAGAAGTCGCGATGCTCGAACATCCGGAAGAGATCCAGACGGCCACCGCCACCGCGATGCCCGTGGCCGAGGATGATGTGCCCCACCTCCCAGGTCGAAGCCCAGATGAAGGGGAAGGTCAACGGATTGCCGAAGGCCGTACCGAGAGCAGCGGCGACCATGTTGCCCGCCACCAGATAGGCGATCACGAAAGCGAGAATGAAATGGAAGCCCATGAACGGCGTCCAGGACGAAATGACGCCGGCGGCAACGCCGGCGGCGACGGCATGCGGCGACGCCGTCAGGCGCAGCACGCGCATGCGAAAATAATGAAACGGACGCAGGAAGCCCTTGCGCGGCCACAAAAGGCCTTTGACACCGTCTAGAAAGCCGGCCGGTTTACGTCGTCTGAACAGCATGATGTCATTTATGTTTGCAGCCATACCTCTGGCAAGGGTCGATAACGCAAAAGTGCGTCCGGTTCGTGTCTCGGATCCACCAACCCCGCCGCTCATATCCTCTTACGTCGCGCTTTGCAAAGAAAGTGTTTCGCTCGCGCAAAACGGCAAACGCCTCCCGAACGGGAGGCGTTTGCCGTTTGTCAGTCCTGAGGCGTCTTCCGGGCCGAAGCCCGCGCATTCTTAGTAGAAATGCTTGAAATCGCCGCGGTCAATGGTGCGCTGGCGCATTTCCAGGTCGACGCGGTCGCGTGCCTGGCTCAGATACTTGAGCTCCATCTCGTGAATGCTTTCAGGACGAAGGCTCTTGGCGAACTTGCGGATCGACTTGAACATCTTGCTTTCCTCTCGTCATCAAATTCTTGTCTCGAGTAGGAATATGCGGTCTGCCGGCCGATTTTACTACAGCCAGCAATCGAAGGCAGCCGTGCGTTTGCTGCATAGCACAATTAACGCGGTATCAATGTGTGCAGCGCAGCATCAACTCAATCGTAGACGCGCTTGACCGTCGCGATACAGTCGAGATCCTTCAGCTGGGCCAGAAGCTGGTTCAGCTGGCGCAGATCCCAGACCTCCAGATCGATCGCCATCTCGGTGAAGTCGGTGGCAATGCGCACCATGTTCAGCGTCTTGATGTTGACGTCCTGGGTGGCGATCGTCTGGGCGACGCGCGCCAGCGTACCCGGCTCGTTCAACGCATTCAGAAGCACGCGGGCGACAAAGCGGGTCTTGTTGGCTTCGTCGAGATCCCAGCGCACATCGATCCAGCGCTCCGGCTGGTCGTCGAACTTCTGCAGGGCGGATGCCTGGATCGGATAGATGGTGATCTGCTTGTCGTCGCCCATGATGCCGACGATGCGGTCGCCGGGAACAGCGCCACAGGCGGAGAAACCGACATTGATGTCGCCGGACAATCCGCGGATCGGCAGGACGCCGGCTTCCACCTCGTCTGACTTGCCCTTTTCATGGCCAGGGACGCGGAAGGCCATGCCGGTCACGCTGCGCACGTTGAACCAGCCCTCATCGCTGGCCGGCTTCACGGTCACGCGCTCGTCCTGGTAATCGGGGAAGACGGCGCGCAGGACGTCGAGCGACGAGAGTTCGCCGCGGCCAACGGTGGCGATCACGTCTTCGCTGTCCTTGTGGCCGAGCCGGTGCAGGACGGGTTTCAGCGCCTCGCGGGAAAACTGCTTGCCGGCGCGTTCGAAGGTGCGCTCGAGAATGCGGTAGCCGAGGCCGCCATATTGCTTGCGGATCGCCATGCGGGTGGCGCGACGGATGGCGGCGCGCGCCTTGCCGGTGACAACGATTTCTTCCCATGCGGCCGGCGGAACCTGCACGCCGGAGCGGATGATCTCCACCTCGTCGCCGTTCGACAGCCGGGTGACCAGCGGCATGATGCGGCCGTTGATCTTGGCGCCGACACAGGTATCGCCGACATTGGTGTGGACGGCATAGGCGAAGTCGATCGGTGTTGCGCCGCGCGGCAGGGCGATCAACTTGCCCTTCGGGGTAAAACAGAAGACCTGGTCCTGGAAGAGTTCCAGCTTGGTGTGCTCGAGGAATTCTTCCGGATTGTCGCCTTCGGCCAGCGCCTCGATCGTATGGCGCAGCCAGGAATAGGCATTGGTTTCGCGCGACAGCGGATCGCCGTCGCCCTCCCCGTCCTTGTAGAGCGCGTGGGCGGCGATACCGTATTCGGCGATCTCGTGCATGCGTCGCGTGCGGATCTGCAGCTCGATGCGCTGGCGGGACGGGCCGACGATCGTGGTGTGGATCGACCGGTAGTCGTTCTGCTTCGGTGTCGAGATGTAATCCTTGAAGCGGCCGGGCACCACGCGCCAGCGGGTGTGCACGATGCCGAGCGCCCGGTAGCAGGCGGGAATGTCGTTGACGATCAGCCGGAAGCCATAGAGGTCGGACAGCTGTTCGAAGGACAGCGACTTCGACTGCATCTTCTTGAAGATCGAATAGGGCTTCTTCTGCCGGCCCTTGACGACGGCCTCGGTGATGCCGTTGGCGATCAGAAGGTCGCGCAGCTCTTCCTCGATCTTGCGGATCAGGCCTTCGTTGCGCTCGGAAAGCTCGGCCAGCCGGCGGGTGATGGTCTCATAGGCTTCCGGATTGAGATTGCGGAAGGACAGGTCCTCCAGCTCGTCGCGCATGTCCTGCATGCCCATGCGGCCGGCGAGCGGCGCATAAATGTCCATCGTCTCTTCGGAGATGCGCATGCGCTTGTCTTCACGCATGTGCTCCAGCGTGCGCATGTTGTGCAGACGATCGGCGAGCTTGACGAGAAGCACGCGGACGTCGTCGGAAATCGCCAGCAGCAGCTTGCGCAGGTTTTCCGCCTGCTTGGCCTTCTTGGTGACGAGGTCGAGCTTCTTGAGCTTGGTCAGCCCCTCGACCAGCGCGCCGATGTCCTCGCCGAAGAGTTCGTCGATCTCGGCGCGGGTGGCGGTGGTGTCCTCGATCGTGTCGTGCAGCAGCGCGACCGCGATCGTCGACTCGTCGAGCTGCATTTCGGTGAGGATGGCCGCGACTTCGAGCGGATGGGAGATGTAGGGGTCGCCGCTCGCCCGTTTCTGCTGGCCATGCTTCTGCATGGCGTAAACATAGGCCTTGTTGAGTAGCGCCTCATTGGCGTCCGGCTTGTATTTCTGTACGCGCTCAACGAGCTCGTATTGACGCATCATCCCAAGGCTACTCCGGAGACATTCCACATGTCGCGCCGCCGGCTTCCGGCCGGCATGCGCAAATCAAAAAGTGCGCCAATCATAGGATTGGCGCACGGAAATTCAAATGCAAAAGCCGGATGCGCGAAGCATCGCAGACGACGATCAGTAGTCGTCGTTCTTTTCCGGCGGCACGAGGCCTTCGATACCGGCCAGCAGTTCTTCTTCCGACATGCTGTCGAAGGTGATCTGCTCGGGCGCATCCTCTTCCGTTTCGGCGCCGCCGAAGACGTCTTCCGCGCGGCTGGCCGACTGGGTTTCGACGTCGGCTTCCGGCTCGTCCACTTCCACGTGCTTCTGCAGCGAGTGGATCAGGTCTTCCTTCAGATCGTCGGGCGAAAGCGTCTCGTCGGCGATTTCGCGCAGAGCCACGACCGGGTTCTTATCGTTGTCGCGGTCGATCGTGATCGAATTGCCCTGCGAGATCTGGCGGGCACGGTGGCTTGCGAGCAATACCAGCTCGAAGCGGTTATCAACTTTATCGATGCAATCTTCTACTGTGACACGGGCCATTGCCTGTCCTTTGTGGTCGAAATTTCAGGAGTTGCCCCCGCGATACAGACAACTGCGGAAAATTTCAAGTTTTTCCTGCCCGACCCGCACGAAAGCGACAAATTCATAGGGGAAACCGCATACCCCAACCTGAGCGGGCTTGGAATGGCGCCCCTCCTGCCCTAGATGAAAACAGAGAACCCCGAATAATTACGATTGTGCGACAAGCTTTAGCAAAGTATCGATGAACAGGTAAACCAACAAAAATTTAACTAATTGATTAAAAAAGGATGAGGAAGCATGTTTGACCCAAGAGAGAAGATTGCACTTTTTATAGACGGCGCCAATCTTTATGCAGCCTCGAAAAGCCTCGGCTTCGATATCGATTATCGCAAGCTGCTGAAAGCTTTTCAGAAGCGCGGTTATCTTCTGAGGGCGTACTATTATACGGCCCTCATAGAAGATCAGGAATACTCGTCTATCCGTCCGTTGATCGACTGGCTGGACTATAACGGCTACAAGGTCATCACCAAACCTGCGAAAGAATTCACGGATTCTATGGGCCGCAGGAAGATCAAGGGCAATATGGACATCGAGCTGGCCATCGACGCGATGGAACAGTCGGCGACCGTCGACCATCTGGTGATCTTTTCCGGCGACGGCGACTTCACGACGCTGGTCGAAGCGCTGCAGCGCAAGGGCCGCAAGGTCTCCGTCGTCTCGACGATGTCGACCCAGCCGCCGATGATCGCAGACGACCTGCGCCGCCAGGCCGACCACTTCATCGATCTCGTATCGCTGAAGGCCGAAGTCGGACGCGACGCCGCCGACCGCCCGGTCCGCCAGACCGAGCCGGTTGCCAGCGAATACGAGGACTGACCGCGGCTCACTGGATTTCCGGAAGCAATTTGCGCAGCCGGTGCCCGTCGCCTTTTCTGCGCTCCTCCAGCACGTCCAAGGACCAGATCCTGTCCAGCCTGAAGTGGCGGATATCCTGGCGCAGGTCGCACCATGCGGAGAGGACGACCGCGCCGACGAAATAGGCCAGCATCAGCGGCAGAATGCGGCGTACCGTCTCGTTTCCCAGTTCGTCCCGGTACGTGATTTCGAGCATCCGCTCCTCGCGGATGGCGGCCCGCATCAGGGCCGGATCGAAACATCCCGGCGGGATTTCGTGCCAACCGGATGCCGCGACGATCGGATCCAGCACCAGCGTTCTCAGACGTCCCTCAAGGCCAGCGGAAATCCTGTCGCGCGCCCGCGCGGCAGCCGCCACCAGCTCTCCGTCTCCCGTCCGGCCGACAAGGGCCAGTCCGGTCAGGATGGCATCGATCTCGCCCGCCTCGAAGGTCAACGGCGGCAGGCTGTAGTCAGACCGCAGGATATAGCCAATCCCCGCCTCCCCCTCGATCGGAACCCGCATCGCCTGCAAGGCGGCAATGTCGCGATAGACGGTGCGCTGATGCACCTCAAGGCGGGCCGCCAGCTCGACCGATGTCAAGGCGCCGGACGCGCTTCGCAAGATCTGAATGATTTCGAACATCCGATCCGATCGGCTCACTGCATTCGTCTCCCGTCTGCGGATTTCGGTTGCAATCTAGCACAGTCCCTGCTGACAGTATGCTGTCAGCACAGGTGTGTTTGATTGCGCCGACACAACGAGGTAACGACACATGGTGCTGACTGAAACGGACGCCGCGGCAATGGCCGGCGCGCGCGCAAGACGGATCGAGGGCATTCTCCTGACGGCATGCGCGGCGGCACTCTGGAGCCTCGCAGGCTATTTCACCCGAGCGGTCGAAGCCGACACGATGACGCTCTTGTTCTGGCGTTCGACGCTGGCGACGGTCTGGATCGTCGGCTATCTCGCCTTGCGGGAAGGCCGGCAATCGCTGAAGGCCGTCTCCGCCATGCCCTGGCAAGGCTGGCTCTATGTGGGGCTGACGGGACTCAGCATGCTGCTGTTCCTGACATCGATGCGCCACACCAGCATTGCGCGCGTCTCCGTCATCTACGCCACCGTGCCGGTGATCACCGCACTCCTCGCTTACGCACTCTTCCGGGAGCGGCTGAGACCAGCGGCGCTGGTTGCGGGCGCGTTCGTCGTTGTCGGCGTGGTGATCATGTCGGCGCCGGATGGCAGCGGGCATATGAGCGGCGATCTCGAGGCGCTCGGCATGACCGTCGGTTTTGCCCTGATGACGATTATTTCCGGCCGTTACAAGGCGATCCCCGCCCTGCAGGTCACGGCGATCTCGACCTTCCTGACCGCGTTAGCCTCGCTGCCGGTTGCCAGGCCCGCCGCCACCAGCGCGACCGATCTCGTATTAATCAGCCTGTTTGCGCTGACGGCGCTGGCAATCGCGCCGGTCGTCTTCTTCCGCGGCGCGCGGCTGCTGGCACCGGCCGAGACGTCATTGGTGGGGACGATCGAAACACCGCTTGCGCCACTCTGGGTCTGGCTTGCCTTCGGCGAAACGCCGACGGGCCGGACGCTCGTCGGGGGATTGGTCGTGATGGCCGCCGTGATCGGCTATCTCTATACGGGCCTGAGACGGCAGAAGGCTGCCGCTCAGCCGTGATCCTTGAGTAGCCGGCTCTTCTGGCGGTTCCAGTCGCGCTGTTTCTCGGTCTCGCGCTTGTCGTGCAGCTTCTTGCCCTTGCCGAGCGCCAGCTCCATCTTCGCCCTGCCCTTTTCGTTGAAATAGACCTTCAACGGAATGAGCGTCATACCTTCACGGTTGACGGCGGCGCGCAGACGGTTGATCTCGCGCTTGCTCAACAGGATCTTGCGGCGCCGGCGCGGCTCGTGGTTGAACCGGTTGGCCTGCAGGTATTCAGGCAGATAGGAATTGATCAGCCACAGCTCGCCATCCTCATCCGAGGCATAGGATTCGGCGATGTTCGCCTTGCCTTCGCGCAGCGACTTGACCTCCGTGCCGGTCAGGACGAGGCCGGCTTCGTAGGTGTCGACGATCTCATAGTTGAAGCGGGCCTTGCGGTTTTCCGCAACGATCCGTCCGACCCGTCTCTCGCTTCCCTTCGGTGCCATCTTTCCAATTCCAGTCTTTCGAATGCCGACGCCCGTATTCCGAGAAGAACACGGGCGCCCATGCATTACAAATATGTCGCCGGCCCGGCTTTTTAAAGCCCGGTCAGTTTACCAGCCCCGCGTGCTTCAAGGCTGCGTCCATCGCGGCTTCCGTCGACGGCTCCAGCGCGCTCATCAGCGGCGAGCGCACCGTGCGGCCCATACGGCCGAGCTTCGACAGGCCGTATTTGGCGCCACAGACGCCGGGTTCCATGAAGATCGCCTTGTGCAACGGCAGGAGCCGGTCCTGATATTCCAGCGCGCCGGCAAAGTCGCCCTTGCCGAGCAGCGCCTGGAATTCGGAACACAGGCGCGGCGCCACATTGGCAGTCACCGAGATGCAGCCGACGCCGCCATGGGCGGCATGGCCGAGGGCTGCAGCATCCTCGCCGGACAGCTGGATGAAATCCTTGCCGCAAGCGGCACGCTGTTCCGACACGCGCTCGATATTGCCGGTCGAATCCTTGACGCCGACGATGTTCTTGTAGGTCTTCGCCAGATGCGCCATCGTCGCAACGCTCATGTCGACGACCGAGCGCGGCGGGATGTTGTAGATGATGATCGGCAGGCTGATCGCCTCCGCAACGGCGGAGAAATGCGCGATCAGGCCCTTCTGCGTCGGCTTGTTGTAATAAGGCGTGACGACGAGAACGGCATCCGCCCCCGCCTTTTCAGCGTGCTGGGCGAGATCGATCGCTTCGCGGGTGTTGTTGGAGCCGGCGCCGGCGATCACTGGCACGCGTTTTGCCGCCACTTCGATGCAGAGTTCCACGACACGTTTGTGTTCGGCATGCGAAAGGGTCGGCGATTCACCCGTGGTTCCAACCGGAACCACGCCGGTGCTTCCTTCCGCGATCACCCATTCGACGTGTCTGGTAAAAGCGTCTTCATCGATGTCACCCGTTTCTTTGAACGGTGTGACCAAAGCGGGCATAGACCCCTTGAACATGCATCACTCCCCACGGCCACAAGACGTTCATCCTTCAGCCGCATTCGCTGTGTAAAACTCGCGCACCATAGTGTGCGGCGTGTGCCGCGACAAGCGCCGATTTCGGAGATATCCAGCGGGTTTGCCGCGGTTTTCACGAATATTTTCCGGCCCGTGCGCATTGCCATAAGGTTTCGTTAACCACCCTGCTGCTCAATCAAGGAATGACCGCACTGCTACGCAAGCACTGGATGAGAACGACGGCCCTGGCGCTTCTCGGCGCAGGCCTCCTCTATTCCCTCATAGAAGGACCGGCGCAGGGCTCGACCGAAGCGCTGGCGAATGTCGCCACGGCCGCCGACCAGAAGATCCTGCCGCCGTCCATGGAAACCACCGGCGCCATTCCCACCCTTCAACTGGCCTCCGCCACGGTGAGCGACCTCAAGACGGGGCTCGACGCGCTTTCCAACAAGGACATTGCCGGGGCACGCGCCATTCGCGACGGCCTCGCCCTGCATTCGATCGACCGCCACATCCTGACATGGTCGATCGCCATGTCGGCTGCGGGCTCGATGTCATCCGACGAAGTCGCCGCGGCGTCCGAAGAGCTTGCTCACTGGCCGGGCCAGGATCTGCTCGCCAGCCGCTATGAACAGGCGCTGTTCAGGGAAAACCCGCCCGCCGAAACGGTGATCGCGAAACTCGGTGACAAGACACCGGGCACGCCGGAAGGCGCGCGGCTGCTCGCGCGTGCCTATGTCGCCCTCGGCAAGACGGATCAGGCTCATGCCGTTCTCGCCCGGCTCTGGACCTCGGAGACGCTGGACGTCAGCACCGAAGACGCAATTCTCGACGAGTTTCCCGATCTGCTCGGCGAAGCCGACAATCGCACGCGCATGCAATACCTGCTCTACCGGGGCAAGATAGAGCAGGCGGAACGCTTTGCCCGGCTCGGCAAGGCTTGGTCGCTGTTCCAGGCCTGGAGGGCCGTTGCCGCCAAATCCTCGAACGCCGAGGCGCTGATTGCCGCCGTCGACACCTCCTGGGCGAAGGATCCCGGCTATCTCTATATCCGCGTCGTCAACGCGCAGCGCAAAGACCGGTACGAGGAAGCCGCCAGGCTCCTGAAGTCGATGCCCGATGATCCCGCCGCGCTCGTCGTTCCCGGAGAGTGGTGGGACGAGCAGCGGATCGTCGCGCGCGGTCTTTTCGAAGCCGGCAAGCCAAGGGAAGCCTTTGACGTGGCCGCCAGCCACACCGCCGCAAGGCCGGTCGACAAGGCGGATGCCGAGTTTCATGCCGGCTGGTTTGCCCTGGTCGGCCTGAAGGACGGCGCGCTCGCCGCCCCGCACTTCCAGAAGATTCTCGACGCCTCCGACGGACCGATCTCGCAATCACGGGCCTGGTACTGGCTTGGACGGGCTGCCGAGGCCGGTGGTCCGGGCAAGGCAGACGACTATTACCGCAAGGCGGCCGGCTACAGCGCCACGTTCTACGGGCAACTCGCCGCCGCGCGCCTCAAGCAGCCGGGCCTTGCCGTGGTGCCGCCATCGGCAACCATGGAGGATCGCCACCATTTCCAGTCGAACGAGGCAGTGCAGGCGATTGCGCGGCTCGAAGCGGCCGGATATGGCTGGCGGGCCGAGAGCCTTTACCGGGCACTCGCACGGCAATTTTCCAGTTCCGGCGAACTCGCGCTGCTCTGCGAGCGGGCGGAACGCGAGCACAGCCATCAATTGTCGCTGCAGCTCGGGAAGATCGCCCAGTCGCGCGGCGTCGATGTCACTGCACTCGCCTTCCCTGTCGGTGCCATTCCCGACGACGCCGATATTTCCGGCTCCGGCAAGGCGCTGGCCTACGCGATCGCCCGCCAGGAAAGCGCCTTCAACCCGGCCGCCATTTCGCCCGCAAACGCGCGGGGCCTGCTGCAGCTGCTGCCGGGTACGGCCAAGGAGATTGCCGGTCGCTACGGCCTTGCCTATTCGCAGGACCGGCTGACCACCGACGCCGGCTACAACGCCACGCTCGGCGCCCATTTCCTCGGCGAACAGATCGACAGTTTCGGCGGATCCTTCATCCTGACCTTTGCCGCCTACAATGCCGGGCCGAACAAGATCCCCGAATGGATTTCGCGATTCGGCGATCCGCGCGGCATGCCGCTCGATGACGTGATCAACTGGATCGAGATGATTCCCTATCCGGAGACGCGCAACTACGTGCAGCGGATCATGGAGAACTACGAGGTCTACAAGGCACGGCTCGGTGAACGGGCCGACATCGTTGCCGATCTCATGGCCGGCGCCAATATCCGCATGAAATAGGGCTTGCTCCCCTTCCCTGCCTCACGCATCTTTGCCCGATCACGGGCGAACCGGGCGATGTTGCGCGGCCGAATCACGGAGGAAGGTATGGCAGCGGACTACGACACGGGCTTCAGCGAGCATCACTTTCGCACCAATGACGGCCTGAAGCTCTATGTTCGGCGCTATGCTGCCGCCAATGAGCACGACGACCTGACGCCGATCGTCTGCCTGCCGGGACTGACCCGCAACAGCCGTGACTTTCATCAGCTTGCGCTCGCGCTGTCGCAGGGCGATATGGGCCCAGCACGCGCGGTTTACGCCTTCGACTATCGCGGCCGCGGCCGTTCCGAATGGGCAAGCGACAAGGCGAGCTACAATATCCTCACGGAAGCCGACGACGTGGTGGCCGGCTGTGCCGCGCTGCAGATCGACAAGGCCACTTTCATCGGCACGTCGCGCGGCGGGCTCATCCTGCATGTGCTGGCCGGCCTGCGCCCGACGCTGATCGCCGGAACGGTTCTCAACGACATCGGCCCGGTGATCGAAGCGGCGGGCCTGGCCCAGATCCGTTCCTACCTGTCGCGGGGCGCCAGGCCGAAAACCTGGAAAGAGGCCGCCGATATCCTGAAGGAGACGCATGGCGGCAGCTTCACCGTGCTGGCGGAGAGCGATTGGCAGGACATGGCGCATGCCATCTACGCGCCGCGCGGTCGCAAGATTGCCGCAGACTACGATCCGGCGATCGCCAAGCAATTGATGAACATCAATTTCGATGCACCGCTGCCGGCACTCTGGCCGCAATTCGAGGGCCTGACGGCGTTTCCGATGATGGTGATCCGCGGCGCCAATTCGACCCTGCTGTCGGCTTCGACGCTTGAGGAGATGCAGAAACGCAATCCGAAGGCGCAATCCGTCACGATCGACGGCCAGGGCCATGCGCCGCTCCTGCATCTCGGCAGCCTGCCGCACCAGATTGCCGGATTCCTCGGCCAGATCGACTGATAGTCTCGAGGCCCTCCCGCCCGACACCCGTAGCCTAGCGTCGCCGTCGGTCTATCTGCCCCCAGCGAATAACGGCTTGCCGATGTCACAATGCCAAGGCCATCAAACGCAGAAAGCCCGGCCAGAGGCCGGGCTTTCCGTTCAATCTGATCAGATCAGATTAGAAGTTGCGCTGCAGACGGACCCAGCCGTCCCAGTAGCTGTCTTCGTCAGACGGGTCGTTGTACTGAACGTTGACCGAGCCAACGAGACCGTCGGTGATCGTGTATTCAGCCAGCAGACCAGCGTCCCAACGGTCTTCGCCGCTGTCTTCGAACGAGGTGTACTGAACGCCGGGGGTCAGGGTCAGCTTGTCGGTGATCTTCGCAGCGTAAGCAGCGGAGAGAGCCCAAGTTTCGCCTTCGTCAGAGAAGAAGTAGCGGGTATCGCCAGACTGGTAAGCACCAGCGAAGTCGAGCGTGCCCGGGCCGATGGCAGCGGACAGAACGCCTTCAACGGCAACTTCAGAGCTGTCAGCGTCATAGCCAGCATACAGGGTAGCGGTTACAACACCGAACGTGCCGCCAACCTTACCGGAAACGCCGTAAGCAGCGCTGTCAGCCAGATCGCCGAACTGGTCGAAGCCGATGTTACCGGCGAATGCACCGGTGCTGAACTCGTACCAAGCGCGCCAGTTGACAGTGTCGTCACCGAGCATGTCGGTTTCGCCGGCAATGCCGTCGTCGAAGGGGTTGGTCGTGTAACCAACGCCGAAGCCGCCGAGCATGATGTAAGCGCGGTCAAGCGTTGCACCGTCGCTGCCGGTGTCCGTGCCAGCTACGTAGAACGAGATGTTCGTCTTCAGAACGCCAGCTTCGGTGTCCTGAGCCGTCAGGAACGACAGGTAACCGCGTGCATAACCGTCAGAGTAAGAGTCGGTGGTAGCAGTATCTTCAGAGCTGAACTGCTCCTGAATACGAACGTAGCCGCCGATCTTCAGGCAGGTTTCCGTGCCCGGGATGTAGAAGTAGCCAGCGCCGAAAGCGTCGCAGACCTTGACGTATTCCATGGGCTCCGGCTCAGCAGCGACGATTGCGTCGGCAGCCTGGGCGCCGGATACTACTGCGAGAGCAGCAGCGGAGCCGAGAAGAAGGCTCTTGATGTTCATGTGTGACCTCCAATTAAGGTTTTCAGTCGGGTCTGGGATTTTGCCTTTCGGCATCCCTGCCCCATCCCCAAGTTTCAAGAAGCTTTGCGACGTGCCGCCGTGCTTCTGGGGAGACATTTACAAAGGCAGGGATTCCGCACAACAGAAAAAGCCAAAGCCAAGCCGTTAAAAAGCCGCGCATGTGACGGCTGTTGCCGAAACAACACAAACGGCCCTGCCGGACGGGTCATTCGTAAACGGGGTGTTAACGGCAAAGGCCTTGGGCGGCGCCGAAAAGTCGAGGCGGAGGACGAATTTAGTCGAATCGGCACGGTTCGTTCGGCTGCTCCCGGCCGTGGGATTCGTTTCGCGACCGGGGTCGACCAAGCCGATTCCGGCACCCGCTTTCAGCCTCATTTTCGCCTCCCTATATATAAGGTGCATTTCACACCGCCAAATTCATGCCTGCCGGGCCGGTTCCGGCGATGGCAATTCATGCTCCGGAATTGCCGGCGAAGGCGCCTAGTTCCAGAGAATCGCCTCGGGCTCGCTTTCGACCCATCCGCTTGCGGCATCCGCCTCGCCAGAAAGCGCAAGCCACGACGCCTTCATTGTCGGCCCGGGGACGACCGCCGCCACGCCTTTCCGGCGGACGAACGAAAATACCCGTACATTCCAAAAAACATCTTGATCGCACGGGCAAACACCAATATCACCGCCCTCACCGGAGAGGTGGCCGAGTGGTCGAAGGCGCTCCCCTGCTAAGGGAGTATACGTCAAAAGCGTATCGTGGGTTCGAATCCCATCCTCTCCGCCACGCTTCCTTTGCAATACCCTCTCATTCGACGTCTCGATGCATGCGCCAATTGCGGGACGCAAGCCCGATCGTGCGACGCGTGAAGACTGCAAGCATCTTCGCGATGCCTGTCGCGGCAAAGCTGGCGCGCGCATTGCCGCGGCACGCATCTGTCGGCCGGCCATTGTCTCAATGAAGGCCTTTTTCCGTCAAACCCTCGAGTTTGTCTCCCCCGCCATCCCTCATAGCGATTGTGTATTGCGAGACCGGAGAATTGACACGCCAGTTCGCGTGACCAATACAGGATCAGGCGAACGCACGAATATCGACTGTATACAAGGAGACGCAATGACCTCAATGACGATCGAGGTTATCAATCTCAAGAACTCCCCGGAACGTCGCGACGAGATGATCAGGGCATTGGATGCGTTCGGGCTGACGTATGAGTTTTTCGAGGCGATTGACGGGCGGACCGAAGAGCATCCGCTCTTCGCGCGCTACGATCCGAAGCTGGCCGAGATCCGGCGTGGCTTCCCCCTGACACCCGGCGAGCTCGGCTGCTATGCCAGCCATTTCCTTCTGTGGGAAAAATGTGCACGTAGCGGCAAGCCGATGCTGATCTTCGAGGATGACGTGGCGCTACACCCCAATTTCCCGGAAGCGCTCGGATTTGTGGCAGCTCATATCGACCGGTATGGCCTCATACGGCTCTCGGCCCACAAGGCACGCAGTTTCGCCATTCTCCAGCACGTCGCCGACGATATGGATTTCGTCCGCTACCGGATCGGGCCGCATGGCACCTCCTGCTATGGCATATCGGCATCGGCCGCGAGTAAGCTCTTGCGCAAGGCACAGGTCTGGTTCGAACCCGTGGACTGCCATCTCGACCGCTTCTGGACCCATGGCGTCGGCAGCCATGGTCTCACCCCAACCCCGGTCGTTCACACGGCCGACAGCAATCAGTCGTCGGACATCTGGCAGGGGGAAAAACGGGCAGCAAAATCCCGTCGCTACAGAAAGCTGCGCGCGCTTTACCGCGCAGCTGACGACATCGGCCGCTTTGCCTGCAATCTCAGGCATGTCGGACAATGGCAACCAGCGGAAGCGGTGCCCCCTGCCCGTCAGGACCAGGCGACCAACCCCGGAGATGCGCCTTGATTGTCACGGAGATCAACGGCGGACTTGGAAACCAGATGTTCCAGTACGCTGCAGGACGAGCACTTGCCCTCCGCCAGCGAAAACCATCGTATTTCGGGCGAGCAATTTATATATGCGAGATCACGCGATGCGCCTACTAATTCTTGGAGACAGCCATTCAATTTACAGCTTTGCAGGTATAGCGGAAGCCAAGATTTATCATTGCGGCCCGGTTACGATGCATAGGGCCGCCAGAGACGGTATATGGAGTCTATTGCCCAAGAACTGCCGTCTGAGAAACGACGACATCCTCATCTTATCTCTGGGCGAGATTGACAGCAGAATGCATGTCAAGAGCCAAGCCCTACGGCGGGGTTTGCCCATCGAAGTGGTCGTTGATGACCTTTGCAATAGATTCAGCCATACCCTAAAGGAGTTCCGGAAAGAGTGCACGACCGTAGTTTCCTTGTCCTGCATAATACCCTTTAACCCCCGCTTTGAGTTGTACGGCACCGAAGACGATATTGATACGAGAATCACCGAAGAACGCATCATTCGTGACAGAATGAATATGCTCATGAGCGAGATGGGCGTCCCCTTCATCGACTTCCGGTCACACTTTTCTAACAGAAATGGCTCGCTCATCACAGAAATGGGCGACGGAGCATGCCACATTGACACCCGGCAATCAAAACCTGTCTCAGAAGCAGTAAACTCAACCTTGGGCATAAAAACAACATTCGTAGCACCGGCATGGCCACCAAAGAACCGAGCGGAGCCATATTATACCAGCTACAGCCAATGGGCGAAAGCAATCGCAAAAACACCAGAGAAGCAAGTTTGGCGCCCAATTATCCGTTTATTGAGAAAACACCTCCTGTCTCCCAAATTACCGAAATGACCAACAACATCGCGATAGATGAATTCAATGATTAGAAGCGGCGTGACTATATGTCCGTTGGTACGAAATCTTCACGCGCTCAACATAGAGCCGTACGCCCGTGATACACGCAGTCCACTAAGCGTACGAACACTATTTGACCTTAGGGCATTTACTGAGCTTGAGGCTTCAAGAATTAGGACTTCAGATGCGTTTACGATTGGCTTTTAAAGACTTATATCCATCATATCAGAACTCCCTCATCCCAAGTATGATCGCTGCAGTCTGCAGCGGCAATATAGAAGTCACCAACGAAGATTACGCCGATCTTGTTATCGTTGGGCCCTTTAAAACGAGAAGGAAGTTCTATCAGAAATTCTTCAAGGCGAGCCGCAACTTACGCGCTAAATATCTATTTCATACCGGCGAAAACGTTAGATTCAATGAAGTCGAAGCCGATTTCTCCATCTCATTTGACCTCGACGCGAGCAGCGAAACACACCTTCGTTGGCCACTATGGATGGATTGCATCACTTGGCACGAGCATGGCATCGACTATCGCCCCGCAAATGTTCGATTTGGCAGGCCCATTGAGGTCGGACAACTTATGGCCCCATTGGGACAAAGCGCACTACAGCGGCCATTTAAGGCTGCAATTTTCACGCGACACCTGAAAGAGCCAAGAGGGACGCTTATCAATGCACTCAGTAAAATTATGACGGTCGACTGCTATGGCCGAGCCTTCAACAAAAGCATAAAGTCACATGATACTAGCGGACTTTACAAGTACGATATACTAAAGAACTATCTATTCAATCTATGCCCCGAGAATAGCCTTTATCCTGGATATTATACGGAGAAGATAGTTGAATCATACGCTGCCGGCTGCATACCGATCACCTGGGCTGATACCAACTTACACACGGACTTCAAGGAGGGCTCATTCATCAACTGCCTCCCCCTTGCCGCTAACGGATACGAAAGCGGCATAAGAGATGCGGTCGTGGAAGCAAACCTTGAGCGGATTGTCCAAACGCCTTTGCTCAGCGATAGGCCCACACTTTTGCCACTAAGGCAGTTTCTCGAAAGAGTGGTTTCCGCTGCCAGTTAATGTGTAACAATAGGTCGAGTATGTCAAAGGTCTGGTGAGATTATGGAGCCGCCGCTCCAGTGGACGGGTGTGTTGATATATCCTAGATGCCAAAGCAGTTACAAATAGGAGTAGCTCCTTGAGGGTTCCAAGAAATCCAATCGAAGCAGTATTTCCCAATGCGGGCTTGAAAATGATATTCCTCCACACACCCAAATGTGGCGGAAGCTATGTAAATGACGCCTTCGGCAAAAGGTTCAAAAATTGTCCAACGATAAAATGGAAAGAGGCGAAAGGACACAAGACATATCTAGAGTATAAGAATATTTTCTATAATCGAGGACAAAATATTCATGACTATATAATATTTACAGTCATCCGAAACCCGTGGGACTGGCATCTCTCTTGGTACAACTACATTTCTAAGGATATTGGCGGCAAAAAATCTGGAATGCTTCTCGAGCATGAGCAGATAAAAGACCTAACATTCTCCGACTATCTCAAATGGTTGGAAGATCAAAATCTACCGCGTTCGAAAGATGACTTCACCCGAAGACAGATTAGTGACTGGCTCACCGACGAAGAAGGCCATCTTGCGGTGAAGCACATACTGAGACAAGAGAATTTGGAGCAGGACTTATTGGAATTCAAGGCCATGTTCCGCTTGAGGATAAGCATTAAATTAGGTCGGAGGATAAACACCTCCAGAGATGCAAGCGACTATCGCTTCTCGTATAGCAGTTCGGAAGCTGATACGATTAGGCGACGGCATGCCCGTGACATCGCTTTATTTGGATATTCATTTGAATAGAATTTCAATTTTCGAAATACAAAAGAAACGACATGCGTTTCGAAACAAACGATGAAAGAGTGAAACTTAATGAATTCACGGAATATCAAGAGACTGTTCTTCCAATCAATCGGATTGTCACTAATGCGCTACAACAAGCTACTTAGATTGGAGAAAGCCGACACAGACCTCTCTTTCTTTTTTGAACATTATGCGAGAAGTGTGGGAAAGGCAGACTGCAAGTCACAGCTCGGTCAGGATATTTTCGCCCTGATGGTGAACAATGGCAAAAGAGGCGGATTCTTTGTCGAGTTTGGCGCGACGAATGGGATTCGACTAAGCAACACCTATCTTTTGGAAAAGCGTTTTGGGTGGACCGGCATTCTCGCCGAACCGGCAAACATTTGGCATGCCGAACTTCAGTCGAATCGCGCGGCTGCTATTGAATTCGACTGCGTATGGACAAAATCCGGTGAGACGCTGGATTTCGAGATAATTGAGCAGGGCGCAGGACTATCCACAATCTCTCGATTTTCAGGCTCGGACAAACACGTTGAAGCCCGGAAAACAGCATAAAAACACGAGTTAATACAATTTCCCTTCTAGACCTCCTTGAGAAGCATAACGCACCAAAAGTAATCGACTATATATCGATCGACACGGAGGGAAGCGAATTTGAAATACTTAATTCCTTCGATTTTTCACGATATAAATTTAATGCATTAACTATAGAAAACAACTATACATCGGCGCGCCAGAAAATATCAAATATACTAACAGAAAATTGTTATATTAGAATATTTGAAAATATCTCCAAGTGGGATGATTGGTATATAAGAGACCTATAGAATACCGCAGAAGAGGCAATTTAATTTCAGCGATTATATCGCTTGAACCGCCTAGAACCGTAATTTCTCGGTTCTGATCGCGGTGACTGGCCAGCAAAAGACTACGGCGTTTATGCAGCACAGCAGAGACGTTGTACAAATTGCCCTAAATAATTCCTGAGACACAACCGTCCGGCATCGTGATGCACTTCAAAATTACAACTTCCGAAGCTAGTCCATGGTATACGTCAAAAACCAGCGATATGTTTCGGCTATCCCCTCGGCCAAACCAATCCTCGGCGCCCACCCCATTTCCCTGAGCTTGTCGGCACTCATCAGCTTGCGCGGTGTTCCATCCGGTTTCGTCAGGTCGTGAACGATTTCACCCTCGAAGCCTACGACGCGGCAGACCAGTTTTGTCAGCTCGAGGATCGAAAGGTCCGTCCCGCTGCCCACATTCACATGCCCCATGTCCGAATAGGTCTTCATGAGGAACACCAGGGCATCGGCGCAGTCGTCGGCATGCAGGAATTCACGCAGCGGCGATCCCGTTCCCCAGACGACCATTTCCTTGTCGCCCCTGAGCTTCGCCTCGTGTGCCTTGCGGATCAGGGCGGGAAGGACATGACTCGAGGTCAGGTCGAAATTGTCGCCCGGGCCATAGAGATTGGTGGGCATGGCGGAGATGAAGTCGCAGCCATATTGCTTGCGGTAGGCCTGAGCGAGCTTGATGCCGGCGATCTTGGCGATCGCGTACCATTCATTGGTCGGCTCCAGCGGGCCGGTCAGCAGCGCATCTTCGGTGATCGGTTGCTCGGCAAGCTTCGGGTAGATGCAGGAGGAGCCGAGGAAGAGAAGCTTTTCGACTCCGGCGCGGTATGACGCCTCGATGATATTCGCCTCGATCATCAGGTTGTCGTAGAGGAACTCCGCCGGGCGCGTGTCGTTGGCGAGAATGCCGCCGACCTTTGCCGCGGCCAGGAAGACGGCCTGCGGCTTCTCCCTGGCTATCCAGGCCGACGTGGCGGCCTGATCACGAAGATCGGCCTGGTCACGACCGACCGTCAGGATTTCACAGTCTTCCTGCTGCAGCCGGCGCACGATCGCGGAGCCGACCATGCCACGGTGGCCGGCGACCCATACACGCTTGCCCTTGAGGTCATAGAGGCTCATGTCAGACGCCTTTCGCAACAACGTCGGATTGCATGATGCGAAGGTCTTCCACCACCATTTCGCGCGCAAGCTCCCTGACCGCGGTTTCGTGCCTCCAGCCAAGCTTCTGATGCGCCTTGCCGGGATCGCCGATCAGAAGATCGACTTCGGTCGGGCGGAAATAGCGCGGGTCGACCTCGATGAGAACCTTGCCGGTCGCCGCATCGATCCCCTTCTCCTCGACGCCTTCCCCCTGCCATTTGAGCGTGAATCCGACATCGGCGAAGGCCCATTCGACGAAGGTGCGCACAGGGGTCGTCTCGCCGGTCGCCAGCACATAGTCGTCCGGCTCGTCCTGCTGCAGCATCATCCACATGCCGCGCACATATTCGCGCGCATGCCCCCAGTCGCGCTTGGCGTCGAGATTGCCGAGATAGAGCTTCTCCTGCCGGCCGAGCTTGATGGCGGCGGCAGCACGGGTGATCTTGCGGGTGACGAAGGTTTCGCCGCGCAGCGGACTTTCATGATTGAAGAGAATGCCGTTCGAGGCGTGCATGCCATAGGCTTCCCGATAGTTTACGACGATCCAGTAGGCGTAGAGCTTGGCGGCGGCATAGGGGCTGCGGGGGTAGAAGGGCGTCGTTTCGCGCTGCGGCACTTCCTGGACGAGACCATAGAGTTCGGACGTCGATGCCTGGTAGAAGCGTGTCTTCCTCTCGAGCCCGAGGATGCGAATCGCTTCCAGAAGCCGCAAGGTGCCGATGCCGTCGGCGTTGGCGGTGTATTCCGGCGTCTCGAAAGACACCTGCACATGGCTCTGCGCCGCGAGATTGTAGATCTCGTCCGGCTGGGTTTCCTGCACGATGCGGATCAGATTGGTCGCATCGGTCATGTCGCCGTAATGAAGGAAGAAGCGGGCGTTCTGCTCGTGCGGGTCCTGATAGATGTTCTCGATGCGCCCGGTATTGAACGACGAAGAACGCCGCTTGATGCCGTGAACGACATAGCCCTTGTCCAGCAGAAGCTGGGCGAGATAGGCACCGTCCTGTCCGGTGACCCCTGTGATGAGTGCGACCTTGGCTTTATCCGACATTCAATCCGTTTCCGCTGTTCTGATGTGCATCCGGCTGCACTTTGGTGCTGATAAGATCATCGGCGCTGTATCCATCGCGAAGACCGGTGGTCGAGGTCCGTTAGCCGATGTTCTGGGCAAAATAAACCTCCGGCGCAAATTGCCGGTGTCCTTCATTCGGAAACCCAGTTGGACGTCGCGTTGGTGATCACCTTCCTGATCTTGCGGCTGTCGCGCCATTCGCGGCCCATGTCACGAATGACCGGCACCTGGTCCGGCGAGAAGATGTAGTTGTCGTGCGGCGCCGCCAGGCGCTCGAGCGCGGGGTTCACCCGCGAATAGAACTGCTTCTCCGGATCGCGCGAGACATCCATCAAGGATGCGGCCTTGCGGGCAAAATCACCGCGCAGGATGGAGGGTGACGTCGTGAATTTCGGAAAGCTCCTGAAGAGCGGGACCTTGATGCCGAGCAGCCGGGCGTATTCGTTCCGGCGATGCAGGTGGCCTTTCCTGGCGATGTCCCAGTTCTGATCGGCCGTATGGAACGAGACCTGCATGATGGTGGGGTCTGCGAAGGGCTCAAGGATTTCCCGACCGATCTTCGTCAACGCGATCCAGTCGTCTTCAAGGTGCAGGACGTAGCGGGATTTCGTTGCGCTCCACAGTCGCTGCACGGCCGCAGCAAATCCTGCCACCTCGGGTGTGAAGATTTCCGCTGGGGGGAAATGTCCCCTGACGCAAGCCACGCAGGCTGCCTCATCCTCCACGTCACCGAAGATCGGATCAATGTTCACGAACACATTGCGGATATCGAAATGGGGAAAGACGCTTGCCGCAAAACTGTCGAGCGTCTGCGCCAGAAGGTCGGGCCGTCGCCCGGCGACGATGCAAAGGTCGAGTTCACTGCTTGCCATGATTGCCAGATCCGCTCCTGCTGCCCCGTTGGAGGCCGTCATCATTGTCGGGTATAGTCGCGGCTGGCCAGCGAGGAAAGATCAGCAAGGGAATTTTCACAGTTGCGACCCTCCTTGGCGATGGGTCTCATCTGACGCCAGTCGCAGCCATAAGAGCCTCATGCCTTCAAGCGACAAAACCGTTGCCTTGCAATTCGCCGCATTTTTGCGTTCATTGCCGGCTTGACGACAAGAAGCGGAAGCATGGCCTTGAGGATCATATTGCACGTCGGGATGGACAAGACCGGCACCACGTCTCTTCAGCAGAGCTTCCATGCCGGTGCCCTTGGCGGGAACGCCGTCTATGTCTGGCTCGACGGCCAGCCCAATTCTTCGCTGCCCGTCATGCATGCCGTCGAGGCGACGGAGAGCCTCGGGCTCTTCAGCAACCAGCTCGCCGCCTCCGCCAGGACCAACCTCCACATGAAGCTCAACGCCCGCAAGGCGTTCGAACGGCAACTGACCGACGCACAGGACCGGACGGCGGTCATTTCCGGCGAGTTCATCAATTACATGACGGCGGCGGAAACCGCCGACCTCCAGGCATTTCTGGCGGACTACAGCCGCGATATCACGGTCATCGCCTATGTCCGCCGCCCGAAGGCCTACATCGAAAGCGTCATCCAGCAGATATTCAAGTATGAGTCGCTGCCCCTGAGCACGCTCGTCCAGCACGGACCTAACTACCGCAAGCGGTTCGAGAAATACGACGATATCTTCGGTCGCGAGAATGTCATCCTGCGGGATTTCGATCCGGCGCTTTTTCCGGAAGGCTGTGTCACCCGCGATTTCTGCCGGACGCTTGGGCTCGACGTCGACGAAAGCCTCGTCGTGCGGGCCAATGAGAGCCTGTCCAAGCCGGCCGTGCAGATGATGAACCTCTTCCGCCGCCGCTATCCGGGCATCGTCGAGGGCAACGAGCCGCTGATCGGCAAGATGGCCGAGCTCGGCGGCGAAAAGTTCCGGCTGCATTCGAAACATTATCGGCGGCTGTTTGCCGAGATGGCGGATGATCTGGCCTGGATCGGGGAGCGCGCGGGCATGGACATGGCCGAGGATATCACCCGTTACGACGGCAAAGGCGCCATCGAAAGCGAGAAGGATCTCCTCGACATCGACAAGGCCGCGGTCGCCTGGCTCATCGAACAGTCCGGGGCGACGGACAAGAAGGCCTCGCTGGTGCGCAAGCAGCCGGAGGAAATCGCCGATCTCGTCAATCGCTTGCGCCTGAAGCTGATCGCTCGGTCCGTGCCCGCGCCCGGTCTGCTCCGCCCCGCTCGCCTGCCCGGCCTGTGACGGTCGAAGCGAACTGCGCCTGCCGGCATAGGGCATCTGCCCACCCACTTTGCACGCGCCGCAAAAATGGAATATTTATTTCAGCCATGCGCATCGGGCAGCGCGGCGACGAGAGGCGAGCTTAAGAGATGCCGAATAGCAAGACGAAGCCAGCGGCGGAACCGCCACGCGATTTCGAAAGCCTGCGCAGCGTCATCCTGCAGCGCAAGGACACGATGCCGAAGCGGCTGGCGCAGGTCGCCGCCTTCGCGCTGGAGCGGCCGGACGACATCGCGTTCGGCACCGCCGCCAGCATCGCGGCGGCGGCGGACGTGCAGCCCTCGACGCTGGTGCGGCTTGCCTATCATTTCCATTTCGACGGCTTTTCCGACATGCAGCGGGTGTTCCGCGAGCGGCTGCGGGAGCGCACCTCGACCTATGAGGAGCGGCTGCACGCGCTTGAACAGAGCACCTTCGACGGCGCCGAGGCCGCCATGCTCAAAGGCTTCCTCAATGCCGCCAGCGCCTCGATCGCCAAGCTCGCCGCAACCATCGATCCGGAAACCTTTGTCGCCGCCGTCGAGGTGCTGGCGAAGGCCGACACCATCTATCTCGTCGCCAAGCGACGCTCGTACCCGCTCACCGCGCATATGGCCTACGCGTTTTCCAAGCTGAAGATCCGGCATTGCGTCGTCGCCTCGCCGAACGGCGTCGATGCGGAAACAATCGAATTCGCCACGCCGCGCGATGCGGCCATCTGCGCCTCCTTCTCGCCCTATGCGGCGGAAAGCCTGGCGCAGACCCGGGCGCTCTTTGCCCGCAAGGTACCGGTGATCGCCATCACCGATTCGGCCTTTTCCCCGCTTGCGGCCTGCGCAACCCACTGGTTCGAGGTCGCCGAGGCCGATTTTGCCGGCTTCCGCTCGCTCTCGGCGTCGGTCGCGCTTGCGAGCGCCCTGCCGGTCGCCATCGCCGAGCGGCGGATGAAATCCGCAGGATCGCCGCCGACCGCATAGATTGAAACACTTATTCCGCATTGACGAAATTTCGGAATGGGTGTTTTATTCCGTCGAAATTTCGTCTGACAAGGCGCAGCAACGCGCCACGCATGGGAGGAAGACATGTCTCGACTGGACCCCGGCTTCAAACCGGAGGCGGCACTCGACGTGATCACCATCGGCCGCTCCTCGGTCGACATTTACGGCCAGCAGATCGGCGCACGGCTCGAAGACACCGCGACCTTCGCCCGCTCGGTCGGCGGCTGCCCGTCCAACATCGCCATCGGCACCGCCCGCCTCGGCCTGAAGTCCGCCGTCATCACCCGCGTCGGCGACGAGCAGATGGGCTCCTACATCAAGGAGCAGATGGCGCGCGAAGGTGTGTGCATCGACGGGATTGCCACCGACGACAAGCGTCTGACGGCGCTCGTGCTGCTCGGTGTGGAAAACGACAAGACCTTCCCGACCATCTTCTACCGCGAAAACTGCGCCGACATGGCGCTCGACGAGGGCGACATCGACGAGGGCTTCATCAAGTCGTCGCGCGCCGTGCTCGTCTCCGGCACGCATTTTTCCAAGCCCAACACGGAAGCGGCACAGAAGAAGGCGATTCGCATTGCCAAGGAGAACGGTGCAAAGGTCATCTTCGACATCGATTACCGGCCCAATCTCTGGGGCCTTGCCGGTCACCGCGCCGGCGAGGAGCGTTACATCGCCTCCGACACGGTCTCCAGCCGGCTGAAGCCGGTGCTGGCCGATTGCGACCTGATCGTCGGGACGGAAGAGGAAGTGCTGATCGCGTCCGGCGAAGGCGACCTGCTCGCCGCGCTGAAGACCATCCGCGCAAGCTCCGCCGCCACCATCGTTTTGAAGCGCGGGCCGATGGGCTGCATCGTCTATGACGGCGCCATTCCCGACGACCTGGAACAGGGCATTGTCGGCCAGGGCTTTCCGATCGAGGTCTACAACACGCTTGGCGCCGGCGACAGTTTCATGTCCGGCTTCCTGCGCGGCTGGCTGAAGGGCGAGGAGCATGCAACGTCTGCGACCTGGGCGAATGCCTGCGGCGCATTCGCCGTCTCCCGCCTGCTCTGCTCGCCGGAAATCCCGACCTTCACCGAGCTGCAGTATTTCCTGAAGCACGGCAGCCGCTACCGGGCGCTGCGCAGGGATGCGGACCTCAACCACGTCCATTGGGCCACGACGCGGGTCGCCGGCGACATTCCGCTTCTGATGGCACTCGCCATCGATCACCGCTCGCAGCTGACCGACATCACCAGCGCGCTCGGCGTCGGCGAAGACAGGATTTCCGAGTTCAAGCGGCTGGCGGTCGCCGCTGCCGCGCGCGTCGCCAAGGGGCGTCCGGGCTACGGCATGCTGATCGACGAGCGCTTCGGCCGCGACGCCTTTTTCGATGCGGCGAAGCAGAATTTCAGCTGGATCGGCCGGCCCGTCGAATTGCCGGGCTCGAAGCCGCTCCGGTTCGAATTCTCGCAGGATATCGGCTCGCAGCTCGTTTCCTGGCCGGTCGGGCATTGCATCAAGTGCCTGTGCTTCTATCATCCCGACGATCCGGCGGCGCTGAAGGAAGAGCAGCAGCAGAAGCTGCTGGCGCTCTTCGAGGCCGCCCGCAAGGTCGGGCGCGAACTGTTGATCGAAATCATCGCCGGCAAGAACGGCCCGATGAAGGATGACACCATTTCGCGGGCGCTGTCGGAGCTCTATGCTCTCGGCATCAAGCCGGACTGGTGGAAGCTGGAGCCGCAGGCCTCCGCGGAAGCGTGGAAGAAGATCGATGCGGTGATCACCGAAAACGACCCGTTCTGCCGCGGCATCGTGCTGCTGGGGCTGGAAGCGCCGGCGGAGGAACTGGAAAAGGCCTTCTCGGCGACGCTTGCGGCACCGACGGTCAAGGGATTTGCGGTCGGGCGGACAATCTTCGCCCATGCCGCGCGCCAGTGGCTTGCCGGCGACATGGACGACGAGGCGGCGATCGCCGATATGGCCGGACGTTTCGAGCAGTTGACCTCCGCGTGGCTGAAGACCCGCGGTCTCTGATCGCGGCGGATCGAACGAAGAGTTAAGAAGACGATTTTTGGGAGGCCCCGATGGGCAAGACAATCCGGCTGACGATGGCCCAGGCCGTCGTGAAGTTCATGCAGAACCAGATGACGGTGATCGAAGGCGTGAAAATGCCGATCTTCGCCGGCTGCTGGGCGATCTTTGGCCACGGCAACGTCGCCGGCATGGGCGAAGCGCTCTACCAGGCGAAGAACGATTTCCCGACCTACCGGGCGCATAACGAACAGGGCATGGCCCATTCGGCCGTCGCCTTCGCCAAGGCCTCGTTCCGCCGCCGCTTCATGGCCTGCACGACCTCCATCGGCCCGGGCGCGCTGAACATGGTGACGGCGGCAGGCGTTGCACATGTCAACCGTTTGCCCGTCCTCTTCCTGCCCGGCGACGTGTTCGCCAACCGCGCGCCGGATCCGGTGCTCCAGCAGATCGAGAATTTCGGCGACGGCACCATCTCGGCCTCCGACGCCTTCAAGCCGGTATCGCGCTATTTCGACCGCATCACCCGCCCGGAGCAGATCATCACGGCCTTGAGACGCGCCATGCAGGTGCTGACGGACCCCGCCGAATGCGGCCCGGTCACGCTCTCGCTCTGCCAGGACGTCCAGGCGGAAGCCTTCGACTATCCGGCAAGTTTCTTCGAGGAACGCCTCTGGACGACAAACCGCCGCGCCCTGCCCGATCAGGATGAACTGGCCAGCGCCATTTCGCTGATCAAGGCGGCGAAGAAGCCGGTGATCATCGCCGGCGGCGGCGTGCTCTATTCCGGCGCCAGCGCGGAACTCACCGCCTTCGCCGAAAAGCACGGCGTTCCGGTCGCGGTCAGCCAGGCGGGCAAGTCGGCGATCGACGAACGCCATCCGCTGGCGCTCGGCTCGGTCGGCGTCACCGGCACGTCTGCCGCCAATGCGTTGGCTGAGGACTGCGACGTCGTAATCGGCATCGGTACGCGCTTCCAGGATTTCACCACCGGTTCATGGGCGCTGTTCGGCAACGAGGACCTTAAAATCCTGTCGCTCAACGTCGCGCCGTTCGACGGCGGCAAGCATGACGCACAGCCGCTGATCGCCGACGCCCGCGAAGGGTTGCGGCTGATCTCCGAAGGTCTCGGCGACTGGAAGGCGCCCGCCTCGCTGGCGGAGAAGGCTGCGGACGAGAAGAAGACCTGGCTTGCGAGCGTCGACAAGATGTTCTCGCCGGACTTCAAGACCGGCACCGGCCTCCCCTCCGACGCGCAGGTCATCGGCGCCGTCAGCCGTTCCGTCGACCTGGAAAAGTCCATGGTGCTCTGCGCCGCCGGCGGCCTGCCGGGCGAACTGCACAAGCTGTGGCCGGCGACGACGCCGGGCAGCTATCACCTGGAATACGGCTTCTCCTGCATGGGCTACGAGCTTGCCGGAGGCCTCGGGGCGAAGATGGCGCGTCCGGACATGAATGTCGTCGTGATGGTCGGTGACGGCTCCTACATGATGATGAATTCGGAGCTCGCGACGTCGGTGATGATCGGCCAGAAGATCACGGTCGTCCTCCTCGACAATCGCGGCTACGGCTGCATCAACCGGCTGCAGATGGGCACCGGCGGCGCCAACTTCAACAATCTGCTCGACGACAGCTACCACGTCGTTCCGGCTCATATCGACTTCCGCGCGCATGCCGAAGCAATGGGCGCCGTGGCGGTGAAGGTGTCGTCGATCGCCGACCTTGAAAAAGCCTTGAAGGCATCAGAGGCCAACGACCGTTCGACCGTAATCGTCATCGATACCGATCCGCTGACGACCACGGAAGACGGCGGCTACTGGTGGGATGTCGCGGTCCCCGAAGTCAGCCCGCGCAGCGAAGTCAACGAAGCCCGCAAGCGCTACGAGGCCGCCCGCGCGGCCCAGCGCCTCGGCTGAGCCATTCGAGCCCCGATGAAAAGCCGGGGCCGGCAATTCTGATCATTGTCCATGTCCGGAGACGCCTCTGAAACGCGCGTCTCCGCCGCTCTCAGGAGAGTTTCGATGAAAGCCAAGCTCGGCATGTCTCCCATCGCATGGTGGAACGACGACCTTCCGGACCTGAGCGACGACGTGTCGCTCGAGGAATGCCTGCGCCAGTCGCGCAGCGCCGGGTTCACCGGTATGGAAAAAGGCCGCCGTTTCCCCGACGATCCCGACGTCATGCTGCCGATCCTGAAAGCCGCCGACGTGACGCTGTGCGGCGGCTGGTTCTCCGGCACACTGGTCGACGAGGAGCTTGCGGCCAACAAGGACCGCATCGCGCCGATGATCGAACTGTTCAAGGCCGTCAACGCACCCTGCATCGTCTACGGCGAAGTCGGCCGCTCGATCCAGGGCGACCGCTCCAAGCCGCTCGACACCAAGCCGAAGCTTGCCGATGACGAGATGAAGGCCTACGCCCGTCGCGTCACCGAGTTCGGCGAATGGTGCGCCGACCAGGGCATGCCGCTCTCCTACCACCACCACATGGCGGCCGTCGTCGAGACCGAGCCGGAACTCGACGCCTTCATGCGCCATTCCGGCGAAGGCATTCCGCTGCTGCTCGATGCCGGGCATCTGGCCTTTGCCGGCGGAGACGTGCTGCGCGCCATAGACAACCATCACGCCCGCATCAACCATGTGCATGTGAAGGATATCCGCCGCTCGGTCGTCGACGGTCTTGATCGCAGCCGCCAGTCCTTCCTCGATGCGGTGGCGCTCGGCGCCTTCACCGTTCCGGGCGACGGTTCGCTCGATTTCGGCGCGATCGTCAAGCGCTTCGCCGATTACGGCTACGAGGGCTGGTTCGTCGTCGAGGCGGAACAGGACCCGAAGAATGCACCGCCGCAGAAGATGGCCGAGATCGGCCATGCCGAACTGATGCGTGTCATGACCGCCGCCGGCTATACCGTGGAGACCGAGGGTTTCCCGAAGGGCTGAGCGACATTCGACGGCGGCGCGCGCCATGGCCCGCGCCGCTCGAAACCCGGAAAAAGCGACTGAAAGGGAGAAAACCATGCCCAACCTTCTCGTCAAGCCGAAGGGCGACACAGGCCGCATCACCCATGTGACGCCGGAAAATGCCGGCTGGACCTATGTCGGCTTCGATCTCCATAGACTGAAGGCCGGCGAAACGGTCTCCGCCGATACCGGATCGCGCGAAGTCTGCCTCGTCTGGGTCGCCGGCAAGGGCAAGGCCAAGGCTGCCGGCGAGGATTTCGGCACGGTCGGCGAGCGCATGAGCCCATTTGAAGGCGCGCCGCACGCGCTCTACGTTCCGGCCGGCTCCAGCTGGTCGGTGACGGCCGAGACCGATCTCGAGCTTGCGGTCTGCTCCGCGCCCGGCGGCGGCGACTACAAGGCGAAGCTGATCCCGCCCGGCACGCATCCGGCGCTGACGCGCGGCAAGGGCTCCAATGTCCGCCACGTCAACAACATCATGCCGGAAGACGACAATTCGGCGCATTCGCTGCTGGTCGTCGAGGTCATCACCCCGAACGGCAACACCTCGTCCTATCCGTCGCACAAGCACGACAAGGATGACCTGCCGAACGAAAGCATGCTGGAAGAGACCTATTACCACCGACTCAACCCGCCGCAGGGTTTCGCCTTCCAGCGCGTCTACACCGACGACCGCTCGCTGGACGAGGCGATGGCGGTCGAGGACGGCGATGTGACCTTGGTCCCGAAGGGCTACCATCCCTGCGCCACCATCCATGGCTACGACCTCTACTATCTCAACGTGATGGCCGGACCGAAGCGGGTCTGGAAGTTCCACAACCAGAAGGAACACGAGTGGCTGGTGAACGCCTGAGCGTTCACAGGCGCGAACAGGCAAGCCCCGCCGATCAGAACCAGCGGGGCTTCTTATCGCACCGCAAAATTTCCTGCATTTCCCGCGGAACAAATGCCGGGGTCATGCGTTTGGCTTGGCTAGTTGAATTTACTCTGGGGGTTTGAATGCGATCCACGAACAATGTTCTTTATTTCGTCGTCGGCGCTCTTGTCGTCGTCGTGGCCGGAATGGCCTATTATATCTACGACAAGGAGCGTCAGCCCGAAGGCGTCGAGCTCAGCATCGGCAAGGGCGGCATCTCCGTCGAAAAGAAATAACCACAAAATTTCTATTTAAATTGCAAAATTAAATCCTGAAGGAAAAACGGCAATTTGAATATGACGACCGCCAAATCGTCATTTCAATTGCCGTTTTTCTTGGCTAGCATTTCCCGATGAGCTCATTTGGGAGGATGCGCCACATGCCCGCGACCGTCATGCTTCTCATCGGCACCCGCAAGGGTGCGTTTATCGCCACCAGCGACGCGGCCCGGCGCGACTGGACGCTTGCCGGTCCCTTCTGCGACGCCTGGCCGATCAACCACGTGATTGCCGACCCGGCGACCGGCACGATCTATGCCGGCGGTGGCAATGAATGGTTCGGACCGGCGGTCTGGCAGACCTCCGACCGCGGCAAGACGTGGACGCACTCCAACCAGGGCTTCGCCTATCCGGAGGGCCAGGATCCGGTCAAATCGGTCTGGAGCCTCGCTGCCGCCCATGGCGCGCTGCATGCGGGTGTTGAGCCCGCCGGTCTTTTTCGAAGCGGCGACGGCGGCAAGACTTTCGCCCATGTGGAAGGCCTGCAGGAGCATCCGTCGCGACCGACATGGATGCCCGGCGCCGGCGGCCTGATCCTGCACTCGCTCGTTCCCCATCCCGACGATCCGAACCGTATCTGGGTGGCGATCTCGGCAGCCGGCGTGTTCTACACCGAGGACGGCGGCAAGACCTGGGTCGCACAGAACAAGGGAACCCGCGCCGATTTCATGCCGGAAGACCAGCGCTACCCGGAAACCGGCCAGTGCGTGCACTGTCTGATCATGGCGCCCGGCAAGCCGGACCGGCTCTACCAGCAGAACCATTGCGGCATGTATCGCTGCGACGACGGCGATGCCGCATGGACCAGCATCGAGGACGGGCTGCCCTCCTCCTTCGGCTTCCCGGCGGCGGTGCATCCGCGCGATCCGGACGCGCTCTACCTCATTCCGCTCAACGGCGCCGAACAGGGCCGCTACGTGCCAGACGGCAAGGCCGCCGTCTGGCGCACCCGCGACGCCGGCAAGACATGGGAGGCGCTGCGCAACGGCCTGCCGCAGGAAAACTGCTTCTTCAACGCGCTGCGCCAGGCGATGGCGACGGATCGGCTGGAACCGGCCGGCGTCTATTTCGGCACCAATACCGGCGAACTCTATGCCAGCACGGATGAAGGCGACAGCTGGAGGAAGATCTTCGACAACCTGCCGGTCGTCCATTCGGTCGAGACCTATGTCGTCGACTGACACGACCGTCCATGTCGTGCTGCCCGCGTCGCTCGCCGATCTCTTTCCCGGCGCACCCCGCCGCTTCGATGTCGAGGCGGCCAACGTCCGGGAGCTTATCGACCGGCTGGAGGAGGCCTGGCCCGGCATGGGCGGCTTCATCCGCGATTCCCGCCCCGCCATCCGCAAGCACATGGCCATCTTCGTCGATGGCGAGCGGGCGACGCTGAAGACGACGCTCGCGCCCGGCAGCGACGTCTTCATCCTCACCGCCATTTCCGGCGGCTGAAGGGCAAGCTTGCCACTTTCGCACACTTTGCATCCCGATATCTCGGGAGCCCGTAAAAGTTTAGGGGTTTCGTTGAGGTCACGGCAATTGTTGCATGGCAGCATCTTTCTCTGACGCAAACCCTTTGAGGAACTCTATGGCTGCTGGTGGATCATCACACCTCTCGTTCGTGAAGTCCGACTTTTACGAGCGGCAATGGGAGCGCTTCCAGGTGAAGCGTCCGGCGCGGATCACCGCCGTCGACATCGGCTTGCGCAAGACCTTCACGCGCAGCTGTCACGTCGTCGACATCTCGCGCGGCGGCGCGGGTCTCGTCATGGACGGACTGCACGGCCTGCCGCCACACTACTACCTCAACATCATCGGCCTTTCGAACCGCATCGGCTGCGCCGAGGTCTACCGGCAGGGAGAGCGCGTCGGCGTGAAATTCATCCAGCCGATCTCCGACCTGCTATTGAGCGAGATCATCCACACCGACTTCCGCAACGCCGCCGACAAGTATCGCAACTGAGCGGCCCGTCCGGCGTTTCATTTCCCACTCTAATTCTCTAAAGTCGGCCGAACCGCCGAGTGAGTCCGAAGGACGCCGACCCGGCCCGTCATCGTTTCCGGCGCAGGTCGCTTCGGCCGCGCCCTCCGGAGGAACCATGGATTGCATCTTCGTTCAGGTCCGCTGCAAGCCCGGCCAGACCTACTCCGTCGCCGACCGAATCTACGAGAAAGAGGTCGTCTCTGAGCTCTATTCGACCAGCGGCGACTATGATCTGATCGCCAAGATCTATGTTCCCGACGGCCATGACGTCGGCCGCTACGTCAACGATATCTTCCAGGATATCGCCCATGTCGAGCGGACGCTGACGACGCTGACCTTCCACGCCTTCTGATCCCAGCTTCCGTCCTGTCACAATTCCCGGCGTCACGCCTGCGAGGCGACCGACGCCGGCTTGCGCCGGCCAGATTTGCCCCTATTGTTGGCGCAACGACAAAATTCCGGGAAACACTTGAAATCATGTCCGCCTTTTCGCGCTTCACACCGCTGATCGAGAGCCTGCCCGCAACCGTGCCTTTCGTCGGCCCGGAAGCCATCGAGCGCAACCGCGGACTGAGGGTGAAGGCGCGCATCGGCGCCAATGAAAGCGGCTTCGGCCCGGCGCCCTCCGTCATCGCCGCCATGCGCGAGCATGCGCCGTCGGTCTGGACCTACAACGACCCGGAAAACTTCGCGCTGAAGACGGCGCTGGCCGGCTTCCTCGGCACGAAGGCAGGGAACATCGCCATCGGCGAAGGCATCGACAGCCTGCTCGGCCACATCGTCCGGCTCGTCATCGAGAAAGGCATGCCGGTCGTCACATCGTTCGGTGCCTACCCGACCTTCAACTTCCATGTCGCAGGCTTCGGCGGCCGGCTGGTCACCGTTCCCTATCGCGACGACCGCGAGGACCTCGATGCGCTGCTCGACGCCGTGCGCCGTGAGAACGCGCCGCTTGTCTACTTCGCCAATCCGGACAATCCGATGGGCAGCTGGTGGGATGCCGACAGCATCGTCGCCTTCGCGAAGGCCCTGCCGGAGACCACGCTTCTGGTGCTGGACGAGGCCTATAGCGAGACGGCGCCTGCGGGCAGCATTCCGCCGATAGAGGCGCTGATCGACCTGCCGAACGTCATCCGCACGCGCACATTCTCCAAGGCCTACGGACTTGCCGGCATGCGCATCGGCTATGCGATCACGACGCCGGGCACGGCGCAGGCCTTCGACAAGATCCGCAACCATTTCGGCATGAACAAGCTGGCCACCGAAGCCGCCCTCGCGGCGCTGGCCGACCAGGCCTATCTGCGTGAGGTGATCGGCCGTATCGCCGCATCGCGCGCCGAAATCACCCGGATCGCCGGCGACAACGGCCTTTCCGCCCTGCCCTCGGCCACGAATTTCGTCGCCATCGACTGCGGCCGCGACGGCACCTATTCGCGCGCCATCGTCGACGGGCTGATGGAGCATGGCGTCTTCATCCGCATGCCGGGCGTCGCGCCGCTCAACCGCTGCATCCGCATCAGTTGCGGCGTCGAGGCCGATATGGCGCTTCTGGCGGAAGCCCTGCCGAAGGTGCTGAAAGCGATCAGCTAGCCCCTTCCGGATGCGCGATGCGCGGCCGGCCGCTGGCGGTCGCCACCATATGCGCCTCGATGAAGGACCGGCGACCTTCGATCTCCGCCGTCTTCAGATCCGTTGACACCTGAATGTCGGCCTCGTCCGTGCCGGCATCCACGGCGCGTCGGGCGACGATCGCACGCAGGCGGTCTTCGGCGGCGGCAAGCGCCTGATCCTCTGCCGTGAAATCCTCGATGCCGTCCGGCCCCATGACGCGAAACAGGCCTTCGACGGGCTGGCTGATCTGCGCTTCCGCCGAGACGCGCACCTGGCCGACGACCGCGCCGAGTGCATTGGCCACGTCCGCATCCTCCGGCACGATGCAGTCGCCGCCGACAAGCGCCGGCAAGTGGCGGTAATGCAGGCCGGCCGACGCGCCGAGGCCGATTACCGGCCGGTCGAGTGAGACCGAGATTTTCGCGACACCCGGAACCCGGTCGATGGCGCGCTGCACCAACTGGCTTGCGACCATGGCCGCACCATCAAGCCCGTCCTCACCGAACGCCGTCTCGAAGATGACTTCCGCCGAAAGCCGTGTCAGCTGCTTTAGAACCAGCCCGGCGAAGACCTCTCCGGACGCCGCCAGCGGCTGGCCGCGCCCGTCCTTCTGGCGACAGAAGAGTTCCGCGCCCATCTTCGCGGCTTCTGAATTCCAGATCGACTGCAGGCCGAGCGCATGGGCGGCGTCGGATGGCGTGAAGCCGACGATGTGGACCAACCCGCGGGCGACGAGCCGTGAGAGCACCGCCGTCTGCGCCGAATAGGCGAGCAGCGTTTCGAGCGGCTGCGGCACGTCGCCGATCTTCGCGTAGACCGCGCTCTCGCTCTGCGACAGACCGGCGGCGAGGCGGGCGGGAACGCCGGTTCTCACCGCAAAGCGTCCGTCGTGACGACCATTGCCGGCGGCACGCAGCTGCCGCTCGAGCACCGCGGTGACCACCTCGCCATGCAGGTGCGCGGCAAGCGACAGCGGCACGATGCGGCGCGGGCCGAGAAGCAGCTTCGGCTTCAGGCCGCCCTGCTCCATCGCAACTTCGCTGTCGCCGCCGAGGCCGAAGGTGCGCATGGCGACGGCCTCGACCATGGTGCGGTAGCCGCCGACGGTCGCGCCTTCGGGGCTCAGACGCGGCCGGCCATTGGCGAGGACGGCGACATCGGTCGTGGTGCCGCCGATATCGGAGACGATGGCGTCGTCGAGGCCGGTCAGGTGGCGCGCGCCGACGAGGCTTGCGGCCGGGCCGGAGAGGATCGTCTCGACCGGCTTCAGCCGCGCCGAGGCGGCCGAAATCAGCGCGCCGTCGCCGCGCACGATCATCAGCGGCGCATCGATGCCACGCGTCGCGAGATAGCCTTCGGTGGCATCGACAAGGCGGTCGATCATCGAGATCAGCCGGGCGTTCAAAAGCGTCGTCAGCGCCCGCTTCGGGCCACCGAGCTTGGCCGACAGTTCGTGGCTCATCGTCACCGGCAGGCCGGTCGCCGCGACGATCCGGTCGCGCACGGCGATCTCGTGGGCGGGATTGCGGACGGCGAACTGGCCGCAGACGGCAAAGCCGGAGACTGTTTCGGCAAGCAAGGGCAGCGCTTCATCCAGCGCATCCATGACCAGCGGCTGGGCGTTGCCGAAGACATCGTGACCGCCGGGGCAGACGACCAGCGGATCGGAGCCCAGAGCCTCCTTCAGCCCATTCTTCGAAAGCTCCGCCTCGCCGAAGCCGATCAGCACCAGCGCCACGCGCCCGCCCTGCCCCTCGACCAGCGCATTGGTGGCGAGCGTCGTCGAGATCGACACGAGGCGGATCTGATGCGGCGGACAGCGGGACTGGTCCAGCACGGCCTCGACGGCGTTCGAAATGCCGATGGCGAGGTCATGGCGGGTCGTCAGCGCCTTGGCCTTGGCGACGATGCCGGTCGCCTCCGACCAGAGAACGGCATCGGTATAGGTGCCGCCGGTATCGATGCCGAGAAACAGCGGAGCCTCAGAGGTATGCAGCATTTCCAATTCGACAGGCTCCTGGTGGCGCGGGTCTGACGCGGCATGATGGCGATGACCAGACATACTGCGCCCGGCTTTTCCTTGGCAATGGGGAGTTTCGCGCCGATGCCCGATCCGCCGGCGCTACGCCGCCGGGGCCGGCACGGCGGTGCGGACGCCCCAGCGTAGTGTGACGCCGAGGCTGGCGATCAGGATGGCGGCAAAGCCGGCATACTGCACCGGCACCAGATGGCGGCCATAGACGACGGCATCAGCCATGATGGCGCTGACCGGATAGAGAAACAGGAGGACGGCCGCGAGCGATGTCGAAAGCTTCGGCAGCGCGCCGTAAAGCAGGACATAGACCCCGCCCGTATGCACCAGGCCGATCAGCAGGAACCAGCCCCACTGGCCGGATGTCACCTGCATTGGGCCGAGGGGCGCGGCGGCGAACAGCAGTAGCGTGCCGCAGAGGCACTGGACTGTGACCAGCTGCGGCGCGTTCATGCCTTTCAGCCCCTTGGCGATCAGCGTCACCAGCGCATAGAGGAGCGCGCCGCCGAGCGCGCAGGCAAGGCCGAGCAGATAGGATCCGCCCGGCAGGACGCCGCCATCGCCGATATCCGTCGCCAGCACCAGCCCGGCCAACGCCAGAACGATCCACGCGCATGTCGCCAAATGCAGCCGCTCGCGGAAGAAGAGTGCGCCGAGAAGCACCACGATCAGGGGCTGGACGTGAAAGACGATGGTCGACACGGCAATGCCGATGTGCTGGATCGCCGTGAAGAACAGCACCCAGTTGCCGACCATCAACAGGCCGCTGGCGCAAGCCAGGGCGAGCACTTTTCCCGGCAGGCGCAGGAGCGCCGTCAGCCGGCCGCGCCAGGCCGCATGCAGCGCCAGCGCCAGACCGCCGATCAGGCAGCGGTAGAAGGTGACGGAGATGGGATCGGCGCCGCTTTCGACCACGCAGACGCCGAGCGTACCGAGCAGCGTCTGCGCGGCCATGACGCCGAGAATGCCTTGCGTCTGGCGGGTGATCATCGGCCTCTCCTTCTGCCTGCTGCCGATGAAAATCCTAGCGCCGTTGATTCGTTTCACAATCAATATAGTCTGACGGGATTATTCAGCTTTTCGAGGCAATCATGCAGCTCGACCATGTCCTGCTCCGCACGTTCGTCGCCTGCGTCGACACGATGAGCTTTGCCCGTGCGGCGCAAAGCGTGAACCGGTCACCGGCGACGATCTCCAGCCAGATCGCCCGGCTGGAGGCGGAGGTGGGCACGCTGCTCTTTGTCCGCGACACCCGCAACCTGGCGCTGACGCGGGCCGGCGAGCAGATGGAGGCGCATGCGCGGCGCATTCTGCGGCTGCATGACGAGGCGGTGGAGGCCTTCCGCAAGCCGGACGTGGCGGGCTCGATCCGCATCGGCGCGCCGGAAGACTACGTCGCCAACATCCTGCCGCCGGTGCTCAGGCGCTTCAGCCTTTCCTTTCCCAAGGTGGAGATCAAGGTCGTCTGCGCGCAGTCGACGGTGCTCGTTCCGCAGGTTCGAAACGGCGAGATCGATCTGGCTGTCGTCACCCGCTCGCGCGGCGTCGAGGGACAGCTTTTGCGGCGCGAGCCGATGATCTGGATCGCCTCGCATGACCGCGTGGCGCTGGAGCGGCGGCCGCTGCCCGTCGCCCTGTTCGAGCCCGGCAGCCAGGCGCGGCATGTGGTGCTGGCGGCGCTGACGCGCAGCAACATCCCGTTTCGTGCGGCTTACGAGAATGTCAGCCAGTCGGCGCTGTTGACGGTCGTCGAGGCCGGGCTGGCGGTGGCCAGCGTGGCGCGCATGTCGGCGCCGCCAAGCGTCGCGCAGCTGACCGAGGCCGACGGCCTGCCGGCGCTCGACGCGGTGGAAATCGCTCTTGTCCGCAGCACGGGCTCCCACAACCGGCTTGGCGACGAGATGGCGGAGGCCATCTGCCAGCGTGCCGACGCCGCGCTCTAACGGCGGCCCGGCGCGGCGGACATCAAAAAATCCCGCATTGCCTCTTGCGAATCGAATAAGTATCGACTTATGTATTATGCATGATCGAGAACGATATCTTCCGGGCGCTCGCCGACCCGACCCGCCGCACGATTTTCGAGAAGCTGGCCGCCGGTCGGCAGAATGCCAGCGCTCTGCGCGAGGGCATGACGATCAGCCAGCCGGCGATGTCGCAGCACCTCTCCGCGCTGCGCGACGCGGGGCTCGTGCGCGAGGAGCGGCAGGGCCGCTTCGTCCATTACGAGGTCGACCCGGACGGGCTGGCGGCGATCGCGCAATGGCTTTCAAGATACCGGGCCTACTGGCCCGCCCGCATCGATGCGCTGAAAGATCTCCTGAAGGACATGGACCAATGACGGACGCCACGACAGACAAGACCGCCCCCCTCCGCCTCGACTACGCGCTCGACGCGCCGCCGGAAAAGGTCTGGCGCGCCATCAGCCTGGCGGAATTTCGCCGGCGCTGGCTGCCGGACGGAGCACTTTCCGGGGAGGACGGCACGACGATCGTGCCCGGCCGCGAGGTGCGCTACCGGCTGCGCGACGGCGTCCCGCCCTTCCTCGAAAGCGACGTCACCTTCCGCATCACGCCCGACCTCGCCGGCGGCACCTCACTGCAGATCATCCAGCAGCTGACGGCCGAGAGCCTGGAACGGCTCAGGCGGGCGGCGGCCAACGATGACGGCCCGATGCTGATGCTCGCCGCCTGACGGGCCTAAGCCCCCAACCCCTTCCCAAAACCAGACATGATTGGAGTTCGCCGATGCGCGAAGCGATGCAACTCGTCCCCATGGTGGTCGAACAATCGAGCCGCGGCGAGCGGTCGTTCGACATCTATTCCCGCCTGCTGCGCGAGCGGATCATCTTTTTAAACGGAGAGGTCAACGACGCCGTCGCGGCGCTGGTCTGCGCGCAGCTCCTGCTGCTCGAATCCGAAAACCCGAAGCGGCCGATCCACCTCTACATCAATTCGCCGGGCGGCGTGGTGACCAGCGGGCTCGCCATGTACGACACGATGCAATATATCCGCGCGCCGGTACACACGCTCTGCATGGGCACGGCCCGCTCCATGGGCTCCTTCCTGCTGATGGCCGGCGCGCCCGGCGAGCGCGCGGCGCTGCCGAATGCCAGCATCCTCATCCACCAGCCCTCCGGCGGCTTCCAGGGCCAGGCCTCCGACATGCTGATCCACGCCGACGAAATCCGCCGCACCAAGCACCGCATGACGCGGCTCTATTCCGAACACTGCAAGCGCAGCTACGAAGAGTTCGAAGCCGGCATGGACCGCGACCGCTTCATGACCGCCGAGGAGGCGCTGGAATGGGGGCTGATCGACCGGATTTTGAAGGTGCGGGAGGATTAGGACTTCGATCGACTGCCTTGCACACCGATCCGGACATCGGAGGTCTCCGGGCTCGAAGACCGGAAGCCCTCTCTCGTTGCAAACTGTCAAACAACCGAAAGACAACCCCCTTTCAGCCTGCCCGGGCCCGCCGGCGATGGTTTGTGAGCGACCAGAGCGGGTAGCAAAGGCCAAGCGCGGTCGAGAAGACGACCTGCGTCGTGGTTGCCATGCCGTGGCTGACGAGGACGGGCACGCCGGCAAAATAGAGCGGCAGATAGAGAAGCGTTCCGGTCACCACGCCCGGAGAATAGCGGCGCATGATCCAGACCGCCCGCAGGTGGAAGAATGCGTTGCTCATCAGGATTGCGGCGAGGACAACCCAGGCCGAGAGGTAGCCTTCAGCCGTCGTGCCGCGCCATGCGATCCATATCGCGACGGCGACCATGACCGCATTGATGCGCACGAGAAAACCGACCGTCAGGCTTTTTGCGATTTCCGGGCGATATTCGGCGTACCACCGCCCGAAGCCGCCGGGCCATGCGAACTCCTCGATCAGGTGAAAAAAGCAAGCGGCGAGCGGCAGATAGGGGAGTATGTCGGCGTTCATATTCTGGTCTCCATTGTTGAATGAAGCCCGTCAAACACCGCGATCCCCAGGGCATCAAACCCGCTTACGCAGGCTGCAGCCCCCATTCGTGAACGGCAGCCAATGCGCTTCACGCTTCGTGAATGACGCGGGTGTTTTCGCAGGGAATTCCGAGGCTTGCCGAGTTGGCGCGTGAACAACGGCCCCGGTCCCGGTCCGGAAGGGCCCGCCTCCCCTTTTCAACGCTTCTGCCACGCCGGATGCCATTGGCCTTTCAGATCAGACATGGCCGGGGCAGCGACGAACGGTTCGAAGCGGGCATGGACCGCGAGCGCTTCATGGCTGTGGAGGTGGCGCTGGAACTTCGAGGGGAGCGATTGGATCATGAGGGTGCGGGAAGACGGGGAATGGCGGGTTTGCGCCCTCATGTCGGTCATTCGGGTTCCTCGATCGGAGACCCAAAAACAGCCACAGCGTTGGGGCCTGCCTTGTCAAAAATGACATCTAACGAGCAATGCGCATCATAACCAACGCCACATGCCGTTTGTTAGGCAGGCCAAGTAGTTGTATTGGTGCAGATATGACTGAAAGGTTGCCAAAGTTGCGCAGAAAATTCTCAAGAATGTTTCATCGAACATACCGCAGAAGCATTGTTGCGGTGCTGTTAGCAGGAGAGCGGATGCATGCGTTAACTACCTATAGGCAACGGCGGAGCACGGATTGGTTTATAGTTATCTTGTTTGCAATGTCTGCAATAATTCTCATGACTGCTGCGCTCTCAACTCTTGAAGAAGCTCGGAACTGGCTCGCCAGCCCAGACGGGAAAAACGCCTATGCGTTTTGGATCGGTTCCAAGAGCATCTACGATCTCATCATTGGTTTGATGACAACGCTGATTGCGATCACCGCAGCATTTCTTGCCCTGCGAAGTTACCGGGTGAATCAGCGCGCGGCCGTCGCCAATCGTTATCAAAAGGGAGTCGAGTTGTTGGGTGCCGCGGCCGACAGTTCCAAACTTGGCGGTATCGAATTGTTGTCCGTAGTCGCCCGAGAAGATCATCAAGAATTCCAAGAGCCTGTGATTAGGACGCTTCGCCAGTTCTTGCTGGAGCGTTGCGCGGCCGCAACGGGGGCGGCTTATAGGAAAGGCTGTACTTGCGACCCCGCTACGTTCCCATGCACCGACTTCGTTGTCATGGCGGCTCTGTCGGCGGTCGCTCGAACGGAGAGGAGGCGGCGATGGCTCGAACTGGAGCATGACGACGAGGGCTTGGCTCTGCGTGGTATCCACCTGCATCAGGTGCGCTTGGTCAACTACGACCTTTCGAGAATTCGGTTTGAGGAGGCCGTTTTAGGGGACGTGTCTTTTGAGTCTTGCACTTTCGCTGAGACATTTTTCGATGCGCGATGTTTCGGAGTTCTGAATTTTCACAATTGCTCGATCAGCAACTCTTGTATTGCTGCGACCGATATAAATGGCAAACGATTAGACGACGAGGAAGCGCTGATTAAGATGTCGCAAAATCGACGAATCTTTAACTTCAGCTTGAATGGCAGGCCCATTTTGCCGTCGCGATAACTGCGGACTACCAATTCTGATTGCCAGAACCCACCAGTCAGCTCCTAGCACCCTTTAATCCCCCCCCCCAAAAAAACAAAAAACCGCGCCGGCCTTGTTCCTGCCGGTCGCGGTTTTCTCAAGTGGCGTCTGCCCCGTCCAAAAGGCCCCCGCCTGTCCCCCTCTTGTCGAGGTTTTTCCGCCGGGTTGCGGCGGAGAATTCGATTCAAGGCCCTCGCGAGTTGATTCAGCGAAGGGCCCCAAGCCGTTGAATTAGTGCATCGTCATCCATTCGCGGGCGGCGCGGAGCGCTTCGGCGAGCTCGAGCTTGGACATCGTCGCGGCGACGTCCTGGCGCAGTTCGGCGGCGCGTTCGCAGCCCTTGATGGCGGCGATGTTGAGCCATTTGTGGGCGGCGACGAGGTCGATGCCGCAGCCGCGGCCCGTTGCATACATGAGGCCCATTTCGCAGAAGACGTCGGCCTTGGTTTCGCCACCCATCGTGGCCATTTCAACCGGATTGATTTCAAAGCGTGCCATTGGTCAAGTTCCTGTTTTGCCTGTCTCAGTTGCCATGTCTTGCCCCTGTTTTTTGAGAGGCATGCCCGAGAGGCTCCGCTTTGTCTTTCCTTCGCGGAACCGGTCAGGACCGGCCGGGTTTTCCCCGCTCGTTTGATGAGCCAACTATCGCCGACGGCTTTCAACAGGCGCTTAAGCTGCATGATTAATGGCCCGCAAACAAAATCCAAACAGCCGGTAAACGGCGATTTCCATTAACCACGGGAGTGCTTGAATTCATTCGCATTTGCTTCGAATTTTACGAAAATTTTACGCGCCCGCCTCAACCCTTTAATAACCAAGGCACGAATTGGCACGGAAGCGTCCGCCGCAAATGGCGTTGCCGCGGCCAGGAAATCCGGCCGAATTGCCTATTTACCTTTACGTGTTGGTAAGATAATTTCAGTGCCGGAACATGCGGGTTTGGCGCCGGCCTGTTCCCTGGAGGAGAGAAGCACCGGCCGGACGTGCCCGGCGGTGAAACGGGATTGGAGGATCCATGGCATTCAAGACACTTCTGGCTGCGGCAGCCATTGCGCTCGCCTCGGCCACGGCCCATGCGGGCGAACCGATCGACGGCAAGTGGAAGACGGCGAGCGGCGAAACCGCCGAGATCAGCTCGTGCGGCGGGGCGTTCTGCGTGACGCTGAAGACCGGCGAGTTCGCCGGCAAGCGCATCGGCAAGATGAGCGGCAGCGGCGCGGACTATTCCGGCCAGATCACCGACCCGAAGGACGACAAGACCTATACCGGCTACGGCACCGTCTCCGGCGCGGCCTTGAAGATGAAGGGGTGCGTGCTGAAGATCCTCTGCAAGTCGCAGACCTGGACGCGGCTCTGATCCCGAAAATCTGATCCCTGCAAAAGGCGGCGGGCCACTCGGCCTGCCGCCTTTCTTATGCGGTTCAGGCGCCGTGCCGTTCACCCGTGTACATGCGCATGATCACAATCTCCCCCAAAATTGGTCCCATTCCGCTGGCAGGATAAAGTTTCCCTGCCTTTCAAGGGTGTTAATAAAGCTGAATTCCAGATGAATGCCGGTCTCAGGGCCCATTCAGACGGGTTCGGTCATTGTAACTGCGTCAACACATTGGAAGGGGCAAAACAATGATCCTGGCTAGACGCATGACGATTATCGGACTTGTTGCAGCAGTCTTCGCGATGCTGTTCTCCATGGCCGTCGAAAACGGATCCCGCCGCGGCTTCGTCCATCAGGCAGGCACCTCGGCCTCCTGCATCTTCAGCGACGATATCGGTTGCCGGCCGGTCATCCGCTAAATCCGAAACGAAATTTCGACGGCAGCTGTTTGCTGCCGTTTGCTTGTCACCAAGGCCAATCTATAATGGCGCATGAACAAGCGAATCTCTCCCATGTCCGTCTCCCATATTCTGACGCCCCCGCCGTTCGAGCCGTTGACCGTCGATGATCCGACGGAGGCCGTCGAAAGGCTTTCCGAGCTTTACGAACGCAACACCCGCTTCCTGACAGGCGCGTTCGCCGCACTCGCCGAAAGCGGCGTGCTGCAGGGCCGCTTCCGCGCCTGCTATCCGCAGGTGTCGATCGAGACGACGAGCTTCGGCCATGTGGATTCGCGCCTCTCCTACGGCCACGTGACGGCACCCGGCGTCTACACCACCACCGTCACCCGGCCGGAGCTGTTTCGTTATTACCTGAAGCAGCAGCTCGGCCTGCTGATGAAGAACCACGGCGTGCCGGTGACGATCTCGGAATCGGCGACACCGATCCCGCTGCACTTCGCCTTCGGCGAGGACAGCTATGTGGAAGCGACGCCGGCCATGGCCGACATCCTGCTGCGCGACATCTTCGACACGCCGGATCTCAACACCACAGACGACCTGATCGCCAACGGCGAATATGAGCCGGCGCCGGGGGAACCGCTGCCGCTCGCCCCGTTCACCGCCCAGCGCATCGACTATTCGCTGGCCCGGCTGGCGCATTACACGGCGACCAGCCCGAAGCATTTCCAGAACTTCGTGCTGTTTACCAACTACCAGTTCTACATGGACGAGTTCTGCGCCATGGCGCGCAAGCTGATGGCCGATGGCGGCGGCGGCTACACTGCCTTCGTCGAGCCCGGCAATGTCGTCACCCTGCCCGGCCAGAGCGAGCCGAGCGAGGGTAGCCCGCCCGGCCGGCTGCCGCAGATGCCGACCTATCACCTGAAGAAGAAGGGCCATGCCGGCATCACCATGGTCAATATCGGCGTCGGCCCCTCCAACGCCAAGACGATCACCGACCACATCGCCGTGCTTCGCCCGCACGCCTGGCTGATGCTCGGCCATTGCGCGGGCCTCAGGAACTCGCAGCGGCTCGGCGACTATGTGCTGGCGCATGCCTATGTGCGCGAGGATCACGTGCTCGACGACGACCTGCCGGTCTGGGTGCCGATCCCGGCGCTCGCCGAAGTGCAGCTGGCGCTGGAAGAAGCCGTCGAGGAAGTGACCGGCTACGAGGGCTTCGAGCTGAAGCGCATCATGCGCACCGGTACGGTCGCCACCATCGACAACCGCAACTGGGAACTGCGCGACCAGGCCGGCCCGGTCAAGCGGCTGTCGCAGTCGCGGGCGATCGCGCTCGACATGGAATCGGCGACGATCGCCGCCAACGGCTTCCGCTTCCGCGTGCCCTACGGCACGCTGCTCTGCGTGTCCGACAAGCCGCTGCATGGCGAATTGAAGCTGCCGGGCATGGCGACCGCATTCTACAAGACGCAGGTCAGCCAGCACCTGAAGATCGGCATTGCAGCCCTCGAAAAGCTCGGCGCCATGCCGCCGGAACGGCTGCATTCGCGCAAGCTCAGAAGCTTCTTCGAGACGGCGTTCCAGTAGGGTCTGCCGCATGGCCCGCGACGCCCTCTGGTACCGGCGCTTCGGCGCGCCGGAAGAGGTTCTCACTCTTGAGGCACATGAGCCCGGGCCACTGGCACCCGGCATGCTTCGCGTCGCCATGCATGCAGCGCCCGTCAATCCGTCCGACCTGATACCCATCACCGGCGCCTACGGGCATCGCGTCCGCCCGCCGCTGGTCGCCGGCTATGAGGGCGTCGGCACGGTTACGGAAGCCGGCAGCGGCTACGAAGACTGGCTCGGCCGGCACGTTCTGCCGTTGCGTTCCGGGGGCACATGGGCGTCATTCGTCGATTGCGATGCGGCGGTCGCGGTTCCGGTGCCGGACGACATCGACGATACGATCGCCGCCCGCGCCTACATCAATCCGGTCGCGGCACTTCTGATGCTGAAAGGCTGGCCTGTTGCGGGCCGGCGCATCCTGCTGACGGCGGCGGGCTCGAATTGCGCGGCGCTGTTGGCGGAATGGGCGCTTGGCGCAGGTGCGAACACGGTCATTGGCATCTGCAGGTCTCGCATGCATGATGACCGGTTGCGGGGGCTCGACATGACTGTTCTGCCCGACACCGACCTAGCGGCAATCCGCTCCGAGGCGGCGCGCGCCGACATCGTTTTCGATGCCGTCGGCGGTCCCCTCGCCGACAGCATCATGGCCGCCATGCCGCAAGACTCCGCCTTTGTCGGCTACGGTCTGCTGTCGGAGCGCCCAGTAACGCCGGGAGCTTCCGGCCCGGCGCTGCAACGCTTCCATGTCCGCGATCATCTCGCCCGCCTGTCGACGGACGAATGGCGCGGGCTGTTTGACGAGATCTGGCCGCTTCTGCGCCGGACGACACTGCCGCCGGCCCGGAGCTTCGCCCTTGCCGACTGGCAATCGGCTCTCGCGCTCTTCCGGACGGCGGGCCGGCAGGAAAAGCCGCTGTTGCTGATGCGCTGAGGAGACCGGTGCTATTCGACGTAGGTCCCGGCCTTCTTGGCGGCGAAGGTGGCGAGGTAGTCCATCAGCGGCGGGTTGAGGCAGTCATAGGGTTCTAGGCCCAGTTCCTTCAGGCGGGCGCGCACGCCGTCCATCTTCTTCGGACTGACGCCTGATTCGATGACCGAGGAGACGAAGGCGGCAAAGCCCGGCGCCGACCAGCCCTTTTCGGCAAAGCGCTCCGGATGGATGAAGGACAGGCCCTTGAAGGCGTGGTCGCGTTCGACCGGGCCGTACATGTGAATGCCGCAGGCCTTGCAGGCGTGCCGCTGGATCAGGGCGGAGGGATCGACGACGGCGAGCTTGTCGCCGTTTTCGACGACCTCGACATTGTCGCTCGGCACGACGGCCACCACCGAGAACATGGCGCCGTCCGGCTTCCAGCATTTCGTGCAGCCGCAGGCATGGTTGTGGGCGACGTCGCCCTTGATCTTCAGCCGCACCGTCCTGTCGGTGCAGCCGCAGGACAGCGTGCCGCCGGCAAAGCTGCCGCTGCCCTTTGAAATTCCATTGTCGATAGAGGGATGCAAAGCCATTCCGCCCATGTGAATTCCTCCCACATTGTCAGGCATTCAGCTTTAGTGCGGGAGGAAGTCTTTCACAGCGCCGGACCGGTTTCAACGAGCACTGCAGCATGACCCGCACTCAGCGCCGCCGCCGTCAATATTGCGTGATGGCTATTGAACATCACGCGGCGCACGCGCATATTCATGGCCAACGAAACGTTCGGTTTTCCTGATGGCAATTGCTCGGTTTTCCCGGTCCGGTCACAGGCGCAGCCTCTCCATGATGCTGGCCATCATGATCGCATTCGCGCCGCTGGCCGGCTTCATTGCCGTCTTGTGCCTGAGCACGCCGGACGCTATGGCCGCACCTCACCACATGATGCATCAGTCCATGCAGATGGATGAGGCGAAGCCGTGCCACGGCGATATCGTACCGGCCCAAAAGCTCGCCTGTGTCGGCGCCTGCAGCCAGTTGCCCGTATCGATCGGCACGGTCGAGGCGCCCGTCGTCTTCGACATCACCCGGCCCGTCTACGTTGCGGACGCCATGAGGACGCTGGTCGGCCAGCGCGCGCCTCCCGACCTCGAACCGCCCCGCCTCTGATCTTCCGATGCTGACCGCCTGCACTGCAGGCCGGTCATTCACGACCCGCACGCACTGACGTGCGGGACATCGGTCATGCCGGACCATCCGGCACATATCAGAGGATCTCATCATGGATCGCAGAGACTTCTTGCGCACCGCGCTCGGTGCCACCACCGCGCTTGCCGCGTCATCCTTCACCCGCTTCGCCAATGCCGCGACGGAAGCGCCGGCCTCGGCCACCCGCCAAAGGCTGCTGATCGGCAGCCGCACACTGGAGGTCAACGGCCGGGCCGCCAAGGTCTTCAGCCTCGTCGGCGCCAACAGAAAGCCGGGGCTCGTCATCAACAGGGAGGACGGTTTCGACGTCGATCTCGAAAGCGGGATCGACGAGCAGACGCTCATTCACTGGCACGGCCTAACGCCGCCATGGCAGCAGGACGGCGTACCGGGTAATCCCGCCGCGATGCTGGAACCGGGCGAAACACGCCATTACGCCTTCGCCCTTGCCTCGGGCGGCACGCACTGGATGCACGCCCATACGCTGCAGGAGCAGAACCTGCTCGCCGCACCGCTGATCGTTCATACGGCGGAGGACCGGTCAGCCGACGAGCAGGAGGTCGTCATCCTGCTGCACGATTTCTCCTTCACGCCCGCGGAAGAGCTGCTGGCGCGCCTTTCCGGTGGAGATTCCGATCATGGCGGCGGCATGTCCATGGGCGGGATGGCGATGGGCGGGATGGACCACTCGCAGATGGGCCACTCCATGGGCGGCGGCATGTCTGGTATGTCCGGCATGCCGGGGATGGCCATGATGGATTTCAACGACATCGAATACGATGCCTATCTCGCCAATGACCGGACGCTGGACGATCCGGAGGTCGTTCGGGTCGACAAGGGCGGACACGTCAGGCTGAGGATCATCAATGCCGCCGCCTCGACGGCCTTCACCCTGTCGACCGGTCCCCTTGCCGGCACGGTCATCGCCGTCGACGGCCAGCCGGTCGAACCGGTCGAGGATCGCGCCTTCCCGATCTCCATGGGCCAGCGGATCGATATCCGCCTGCAGATACCGGCGGACGGTGGCGCATTCCCGATCATCGCCCAGCGCGAAGGCGCCCGGGAAAGAACGGGCATCGTGCTTGCCTCGGCGAACGCCACAATCGGCAAGACGCCCCCCCTCGCCGACGAAGCCGGCCCGGCCGTCGGACTGTCGCTGGAAACGCGGCTTCGGGCCTCGCGCCCGCTTGCCGGCAACGCCGGTGCCCGGCAGTTCAACCTCGACCTGACGGGTTCGATGATGAACGGCTATCGCTGGGGGATCGAGGGCGATCCGATGAAGGTCCGGCGCGGGGAAAGGATCGAGATCGGCCTGCGCAACATGACAATGATGGCGCATCCGATCCATCTGCACGGCCATCATTTCCAGGTGATCGAGCTGGATGGGACGCCGCTTTCCGGCGCACTGCGCGACACGCTGACCATGCCGCCCATGGTCACCGCGAAAATCGCCTTCGATACCGACAATGCCGGCGTCTGGCCGCTGCATTGCCATCATCTCTACCACATGGTGAACGGCATGATGACCTATGTCCACTACGAGGGCATCGGCTGACCGAGAGACGGACAGCGGTCGGGCCGGCCAAAACAGGCCGGCTCAGCCGTTGTCGGGAACCAGCATGCAGGTGAACGCGCGGGCCTTCAGCGCCTCGCAGGCGGATGCCGCCGCATCGCGGCTGTCGAAACCGGCGAACCGGGCGCGGTAGAGAACGCCGGCCATGGTGGCGACGCTCTCGGTGTAATAGGTGACGCCGCTGAAATTGGCGGACAGTGTCGGCTGCGCCTTGGCGAGCAGATCGATGGCCGCCTCTTGCGTCGGGGCGGCGGCGATCTGCACCTTCCAACCCTGCGGGGCGGCAGCGGCCGCAGGTGCGGGCTGGGCGGCGGCATCGGGCGCCAGCTGCGGCGGCACGCTCGGTTCGCTCGCGGTGGCGAAGGCGAGTGCGGACGGCGTCGGCCGGATCAGCGGCGTCGGCAGGTTGTCGTCGGCAACGGACGCCGTGGCATAGGTCGCCCCGCCGGCTTCGCGGGCGGCGATCAGCGTGTTCGACCAGCGCGAGCGAGCCTTCGGCACATAACGGTCGAGCAGTTCGGCCATTTGCGCATCGCGGGCCTTGGCCGTGCGTCCGCCCATGACGACGCCGATTACCCGGCGGCTCCCCTTCTTGACCGCGGTGACGATATTGTAGCCGGACGCATTGGTGTAACCGGTCTTGATGCCGTCCATGCCGTCATAGCGGTACATGAGGCGGTTGTGGCCGCCGCGGACCTTGCCGCGAAACTCCATGCGATCCAGCGCGAAGAGCTTGTATTCCTTCGGGTAGTCGTTCATCAGCGCGACCGCCAGGATCGACATGTCGCGGGCCGTGGTGATCTGCCGGTCGTCGGGCAGGCCGGAGGCGTTGGTGAAGACGGTAGAGCGCATGCCGAGATCGCGCGCCCTGGCGGTCATCCGGGCGGCGAAGGCCTCCTCGGACCCCGCAAGCGCCTCGGCCATGGCGGCAGCGGCATCATTGGCAGACACCACGATCATGCCCTGCACGGCTTCGCGCACGGTGATCGTCTCCCCTGCCTTCGCGCCGAGCTTCGTCGGAATTTTTGCGGCGGCCGTCGGCGACATGACGATACGCGAATTCCAGCCGAGGCGGCCCTTATGCATCGCCTCGAAGGTCATGTAGAGCGTCATCATCTTCGTCAGTGAAGCGGGATGGTTGATAACGTCGGCATTCTGGGCGGCGAGAATTTTTCCGCTCTTGGCGTCCAGTACCAGATAGGCATTGCCGGCTGTCGCAAAGGAGGCGGTGAAGAACAGAAGTATCGCCGAGATCAAAAAGGAAGACAGGCCCTTAAAAGCCTTTTCTCTTTGCATGAATTTACCCGCTTGTTCGTCGTCAGCCGCCCACGTGACAGCGAATGCCGTTATAAACGCATTCGACAATAGCGGCATTCATAAAATTTTAAGCAATTCGCTTATGGTTAGCGAAAGCTTAACGCCGATCGTCGGTATAGCGCGATTTGCCGCTGCCGGGCAAGACGAGGGAAAGCGCCGTCCCCGCCAAAGCCGAAACGACGACCAGCAGATGCACGTTGATCGCCGCCTTGGCGAGCGTACCCAGCACATCGGAGGCATCCGCCCCGAGTGCGGCCGCACCCGCTGCAATCCCGGCCGGATAGGTGCCGATACCGCCCGGCGCGTGCACGGGCAGGACCGATGACAGTTCCCCGCCCAAAGCACCGCCGAAGGCAGCGGCAATCGGCGTGACGCCCATCAGCGCCAGCACCCAGGCGAGCACAACGACCTTGGTCGACCAGTTGACGACAGTGAAGGCCCAGGCGCGGATGAAGGCGGCCATGGTCGCCGGCGTACCGGCGTCGACCTCCTCGATCAGCGCCTCGAGCTTCTGCGGCAGGACGCGGCGGGTGAAGCCGATGATCGGCCGCTTCAGGGCGAAAAGAATGAGCGGCGCGACGAGGACGATGGCCCAGAGCCCCCAGGCGAGAACCGGCTTGTCCGACTCCAGCGCCAGACCGATGCCGGCTGCGACCAGCAACGCATGCAGGTCGAGAAGGCGGAGAACCAGAAGCGCCGAGGTGCCGCGCGCCAGCGGAATGCCGAATTCCGAGCGCATCAGCAGCGGAAAGCTCGTCTCCCCGGTGCGGAACGGCATCATGATGTTCAGGAGATTATGGACCTGCGTGACGCGGAAAAGCGCCAGGAAACGACCCTTCGTCTGGCGCGGGAAATAGTCGTGCATCCGCCAGGCGCGGATGATGTAGGTCGCGGTCAGCAAGACCATGGCGATGATGACGACCGAAATGCCTGCATGCTGCCAGCCGGCGATGATGACCGACCAGCCCCAGAACCATTCGATGAAGGCGGCATAGGCGAGGACGACGGCCAATGTGAACAGCGGCATGCGCAGGCGGGCGAACAGGCTCTTCTCCGTCGCCCCATTCATCTCGTTCGTTTCCAATGCTGCTTTCCGTCGCGGTTGCTCTCGAATGCCGCTTGATATAACAGAAGCCCCCGGCAGCGCCAGCCAAAAGACCAGCCCCGGAGTACCGGATTTGCCCGCTCCCACGACATCCCCGCGGCCCCCGTCCGCCGAAAGCGACAACGCCGGAAAGACCGGCGGCGAACTGCTGTTTCCGATCATTCTCGCCTGCTATTTCGTCGGCCAGACGCTGCTGCGGCTGTGGATGCCCGACACGCTGCAGCACGACGAGGCGCAGCAGATCTTCGTCTCGCAGTTCCTCGCCGTCGGCTATGACGGGCAGCCGCCGCTTTATAACTGGCTGCAATACGGCGCCGTGCATCTCTTCGGCGTGTCGCTCGTTTCGCTGGCGCTTTTGAAGAACCTGGTGCTGTTTGGCACCTATTTCGTCTTCTGGAAGACGGCCGGACTGATCCTCGACAACCGTAAGCTGGCGATCACCGCGACGCTCGGCCTGCTGACGATCCCGCAGCTTGCCTTCGAGTCGCAGCGGGACCTGACGCATACCGTCGCGGTCTTCTTCTCGGCCACGCTGTTTGCCTATGCGCTGATCCGCACGGTCAAATATCCTTCCGCCTTCAACTATGCCCTGACGAGCGTCGCGATCGGTCTCGGGGCCTTGTCGAAATACAATTTCGTGCTGCTGCCGGTCGCCGCCTGCCTTGCCCTGCTGCTCGACCGCGACATGCGCCGGCATGTGCTGGACATCCGCCTTGCGCTGACCGCACTGGTCGCCGCCGCCATCGTCCTGCCGCACGGGCTCTGGTTCTTCGACCATATGGGCCGCGCCACCGGAACGGCGCTCAAGAAAATGGTGACCGACGACACGAGCTATGCCGCAACGGTGTTCTGGGGGCTCGGCTCGCTTGCCGTCGCCGTCATAGGGTTTTGCGCGCTGACCGCCGTCTGCTTCGCCTTAGCCTTCCGGGAGAACCTGCGGGCGGCGTTGGCCGCACGCGATCCGTGGATCCGTTTCTTCGAGCGCACGACGGCCTTCGTCATCATCGGGCTCATCCTGATGGTCGTGTTCGGCGGCGTCGACAGCATCCGCGACCGATGGCTGGCGCCCTATCTCGTCACCTTCCCGCTCTATCTCTGCCTCAGGCTCGACCGTTCAGGAACATCGTTGGAACTCGGGCGCCACCGTTTCAAGATCATCGCCGCTGGTCTGATGGTCCTCATTCCGCTGCTGCTGGTCGGGCTGCTCGCGACCGTCCATGTCAACGGCAAGTACGAGTATATCAACACGCCGTTTGCCGCGCTGGCCGAAGACATCGAACAGCAGGCCGGAACGCCGGCGGTCTATGTGTCATCGGAAACGCATCTGAGCGGCAACCTGCATTTCCAGCGGCCGGACGTACCGGCCATCGCGCTTTCCTATCCGCAATACCAGCCGGCCTATGACTGGACTGCCGAGCATCCGATCGTGCTCGTCTGGCGGCAGGGCAAGGGCCGGACGCCGCCGCCTTTCCCGGACGACCTGAAGGACTGGCTGACAGCGAAGGGCATTTCGCCGGCAGCGGCTCAGACGCGCGTCGTCAAGCTGCCCTATATCTACGGGCGGCCCGGCGACGTCTATCAGTTCGCCTATAGCGTCATCTATCCGGGCAACTAGAAGAGCAGGCACAGCCCGGGGATGGCCGACGGGCAACACTCCGTGGGCCTCGCCACTTGCAACATCGCGTCGCGGTTGCCCTCCCATGCGGCTTGATATAACAGGAAGCGCCGGCAAGGCCGGCCTTCAAGAGCAATTTTCCGGAGTGATGAATTTGTCCGCGTCCATTGAACCCATGCCCGTGCAAACCGCATTGGAGAGCGGCATAGACCTGTCCGTCGTCATTCCGGTGTTCAACGAGCAGGAAAGCATTGCGCCGCTGATCGAGCGTGTCACCGACGCGATGAAGCCATTTCCGAAGAGCTGGGAGCTGATCATCGTCGACGACGGCAGCGCCGATGCGACGCTTGCCGGCGCGCGCAAGTTCCTCGACCGCGACGGTCTCGACCTGAAAATCGTCGAGTTGCAGCGCAATTTCGGCCAGACCGCCGCCATGCAGGCCGGCATCGATGCGGCCACCGGCCGGCTGATCGCCACGCTCGACGGTGACCTGCAGAACGATCCGCACGACATTCCGACCATGGTTCAGGCGCTCGAGGATCGCGAACTCGACCTCCTGCAGGGCTGGCGCCAGAACCGCCAGGACGCGCTGGTGCTGCGCAAGATCCCGTCGAAATGCGCCAACTACCTGATCGGCAAGATTACCGGCGTGCGCCTGCACGACTATGGCTGCTCGCTGAAGATCTACCGCGCCTCGGTGATCAAGCAGGTGCGCCTGATCGGCGAAATGCACCGCTTCATCCCGGCCTGGGTCGCCGCCGTCGTGCCCTCCTCGCGCATCGGCGAAATGCCGGTCACCCACCACGCCCGCCAGCACGGCGTTTCCAAGTACGGCATCTCGCGCACCTTCCGCGTCATTCTCGATCTCCTGTCGGTGCTGTTCTTCATGCGCTACAAGGCGCGGCCGGGCCATTTCTTCGGCTCGATCGGGCTGGCCGTCGGCGCGCTCAGCGCCCTCATCTTCCTCTGGCTCTTCATCCAGAAATTCGCCTTTGGCGAAGACATCGGCACGCGTCCGCTTCTGACAGTCGGCGTCGTCGGCGTCCTGTCGTCGGTGCAGTTCATCACCACCGGCATTCTCGCCGAGCTGATCACCCGCACGTCCTTCGGCAGCATCGAGAAGCCGAACTACATCGTCAGGACCGTGTTCAAGAAGGATGGCCATGCGTAAGCTGCGTCCATCGCGGGCAGCGGAGACGCAACGACCGGACGGGGCGGTTTCCGCATGACCGCCCGCCCCGCGCCGCCGCCGGCCGCACGGGCCTTCGCGCTGCTGTTTCTCTACTTTGTCCTGTCCGCGATCATCAGGCTGTCGCTGCCGCATTCGCTTCGGCTCGACGAGGCCGAGCAGATCTACATGTCGCAGTGGCTTTCCTGGGGCTACGGCGCGCAGCCACCGCTCTACAACTGGCTGCAGCAAGCCGTCTTCACCGTCACCGGCCCGACGATTACCGGCATCGTGATCCTGAAGAACGTTCTGCTCTTCGCCTGCTTCGTTTTCTATTGGTTCGCCACCTCGACCGTGATCCGCGATCCGGCGCTGCGGCTTGCCTCGATCGCCGGGCTTGTCACGCTGCCGCAGGTATCGCTGGTGGCGCAGCAGGATCTCACCCATACGATCGTGCTTCTGGCGGTTACAGCAGCCTTCCTGTACGCCTTTTTCCGCACGCTGACGGCGCCGAGCCTCGCTTCCTACCTGCTGGCCGGTTTGACCGTTGGGCTGGGGGTCCTGTCGAAGTACAATTTCGCGCTGCTGCCGGTCGTCGCCATCCTGGCGCTCCTGCCCGATCCGGCCCTGCGCAAGCGGGTCTTCGACTGGCGGCTTCTCGCCGCGCTGGCGCTTGCCGGACTGATCGTGCTGCCGCATGCGCTGTGGTTCCTCGACCATGCCGGGCTCGCGACCCAGGGCACGCTCGGCAAGATGCAGGGTTCGGCGTCAGGCAGCCACATGCTGCGGTTCTTCAAGGGCATCGGCGCGCTGATCATGGGCATTCTCGCCTTTTGCGCGCTGACGCTGGTGATCTTCGCGGCGATCTTCAGGAAGCCCTTCCTCGACAGCCTGAAGAGCGGCAACGCGATCACGCGGGTCATCGAGCGCATGTTCCTGCTCACGGCCGTGGCGCTGGTCCTGATCATTCTCATCACCGGCACGACGAAGATGAACGAGCGCTGGCTCGATCCCTTCCTGCTAGTGCTGCCCCTCTATCTCGCGGCCAAGATGGAAGCCGCCGGCATGGATATCTCCGCCGGACTGAAGCGCCTTTCGACTACGGCGGCGGTGATCCTGATCGGTGTTGCCGCCTTCACCATCATCGAGGTAACCGTCCTGCCTCTCGCCGGCCTCTACAAGCGGATCAACATTCCCTATGGCCCGTTCCTGCAGAGCCTGAAGATGGAGAATGCCGAAACGCCGGCGATGATCGTCACGCAAAGCTGGCTTGAAGCCGGCAATCTGCGGCAGGCCTTCCCGAACGTGCCGGTGCTGGCCGGATCCGGCGACGAACTGCGGCCGGCGGAGGCGATCGACGGCCGGCACCCGCTGCTGTTTGTGTGGACCGACAACAAGCACACCGGCGAAATCCCGGCGGGCATCGTCAAGGCCGCACAGGCCTTTGCCGGCGCGCAGGCAACCGACATCGAGCCTCGGTCGATGACGCTCCCCTATCATTTCGGCTGGGACGGCGAGACCTACACGTTCGGCTATGCGTGGCTTCCATCGCCGAGTGCCGTCGGACTGCCGAAACCATGACGGAGTGGCTCAAAGCACGCCCGGAACGCGTCTTCCTGATTGTCGCGACCTATTTCGCGCTCAATGTGATCGTCCGCATGGCGATGCCGCATGCGCTTGAGTCGGACGAGGCCGAGCAGGTCTTCTTCGCGCAGTGGTGGGCGCTCGGCTACGGGCCGCAGCCGCCGCTCTACAACTGGCTGCAGCATGCCGTGTTCGATGTCTTCGGCGTGTCGATGCTGGCGCTCTCGGCCACCAAGTGCGTGCTCCTGTTCCTGATCTACCTGTTCTACGGGCTGACGGCGCGCATGCTGCTCAAGGACCGGAGCTGGCTGCCGATCGCCGCCCTGTCGCTGCTGACGATCCCGCAGATCAGTTTCGAGGCGCAGCGCGACCTGTCCCATACGGTGGCGGTCACGCTATCCGCCTCCTTCTTCCTGTTTGCCAGCGTGCTGACGCTCAAGCGGCCGAGCCTTTCGAGCTATGTGCTGCTCGGGCTGGCAAGCGGCCTCGGGCTGCTTGCCAAATATAACTTTGCCCTGCTGCCCGCCGCCGTCTTCATCGCGGTGCTGACGGACCGCGATCTGCGCTCCCGGCTCCTCGACTGGCGCATCCTCATTTCGGCGACAATCGCCATCCTCCTCTTCCTGCCGCATGCCGTCTGGCTCGCCGGCAATCTGGATGCGGCCAGCGCCAACACGATCGGCAAGCTGACATCCGGAGACGCACCGGCCAACATGGCCATGGGCTGGCTTAAGGGTGTCGGGTCGCTTGCCATCGCGCTTATCGGCTTTGCCGGCGTCACGCTCGTCGTCTATGCAGCGATCTTCCAGAAGGCACTGCTGGTCTCCCTTCGGGCCGGAACCCTATGGACGCGCTTTTTCGAGCGGGTGATGCTCGCCATCCTCGTCTTCATCGTCATCATGATCCTCGCCGGCGCCGACAACATCAAGGACCGCTGGCTGACGCCGCTTCTCTTCCTGCTGCCGCTCTATTTCTGCCTGAAGCTGGAAGCCTCGGGACTGGCCGGCTCGGCACTGCTGAAGCCGTTCTGGCGCACGGCCGCCGCCTTCATGATCGTCATTCCGGCAGCACTCTTCCTGCGCGTGCCGCTCGCCCATTTCACCGGCGACTACCAGCGGCCGAGCACCGACTACACCGCAGCGTTCGACGCCATGACGAAGGACAGGACGCCCGGCCTTGTGGTCACCGACCGCAAGCTCTACGCCGGCAGCCTGCGGCTCAAGCATCCGGACATCCCGTTCGCGACCTCGGAATTCTCGCTGTTCGAGACGGCCAGTCATGCCGACGCCGACCATCCGATCCTGCTCTTCTGGATCCGGAAGAACAGCGACGCGGGCATGCCGGTCAGTCTTGTGAACTGGCTTGAGAAAAAGGGACTGCCGCAGCCGACGGAAGAGGAGATGAAGCAGGTCTCCATCCCCTACCACTACGCGCGCGGCGACGACGCCACGCTCTTCGGCTACGCCTGGGTCACCCCGCAGCCCTCCGGCAACTAGCCCTTCATCTTCGCCCATACGGCATCGAGGCCTTCGCGCAGGACGGCGACCATGCGGTCGACCTCGCCTTCGGTGATGACCAGCGGCGGCGAGGCGAGCATGCGGTCGCCGGTGGCGCGCAGGATGAGGCCGCGCTCCAGGCATTCGTTGCGTACCATCGTGCCGATCTCGTCGGGCTTCTCGAAGCGCTGGCGGGTCTTCTTGTCCTTCGCCAGCTGCACCGCGCCCATCAGGCCGACGGAGACGACTTCACCGACCATGTCGTGGTCCTCGAGGCTCTTCCAGGCCTTGGAAAAATAGGGGCCTATATCGTCATGCACGCGCTCGACCAGCTTTTCCTCCTCGATGATGCGGAGGTTTTCGAGCGCCGCGGCCGCGCAGACCGGATGGCCGGAATAGGTGAAGCCGTGGTTGAAGTCGCCGACCTCGTTTAAAAACACGTCGGCGACGCGGTCGGAGATCAGCACGCCGCCGATCGGCAGGTAGCCCGACGACAGGCCCTTGGCGATCGGCGCCAGATCGGGCTCGACGCCGAAATGCTGGTGGCCGAACCAGTGGCCGAGGCGGCCGAAGCCGCAGATGACCTCGTCGCAGACGAGCAGGATGTTGCGCTCGCGGCAGATGCGGGCGATCTCCGGCCAGTAGGTCGACGGCGGCACGATGACGCCGCCGGCGCCCTGGATCGGCTCGGCGACGAAGGCGGCGACATTCTCCTCTCCGAGTTCGTCGATCTTGGCTTCCAGCTCGCGGGCGCGGGCGAGACCGAATTCCTCCGGGCTCATCTCGCCGCCCTCGGCATACCAGTATGGCTGGCCAATGTGGTGGATGCCGGCAATCGGCAGGTCGCCCTGCTCGTGCATCCACTTCATGCCGCCGAGCGAGGCGCCGGCGACCGTCGAGCCGTGATAGCCGTTGACGCGGGCGATCACCGCCTTCTTCGTCGGCTTGCCGAGCGCCGCCCAGTAGACGCGGGCCATGCGGAACCAGGTGTCGTTCGCCTCGGAGCCGGAGCCGGTGAAGAAGACATGGTTGATCTTCTCGCCGGCATGGGCGGAGATCTTTTCGGCGAGCAGCGTCGCCGGCGGCGTCGTGGTGCCGAAGAAGGTGTTGTAGTAAGGCAGCTCGTTCATCTGCCGCATCACCGCCTCGGTGATTTCCCGGCGTCCGTAACCGATATTGACGCACCAGAGGCCGGCGAAGCCGTCGAGATAGCGCTTGCCCGCATTGTCGAAGATGTGACAGCCCTCGCCCCGCTCGATGATGCGGCTGCCCGAGGCATTCAGCTTCTTCATGTCGGAGAAGGGATGGAAATGGTGGGCGGCGTCGATTGCGGCAAGATTGGAAAGCGCTGGCATGATGCTCACTGACTGTTGGTCCGGAAGGTGCCCGCAGATTGGCCACAGAAATCCGGTTTGGCAAGCCGCGATACGATCGCCGATTGCGCGGCCGGCGTGCGCGGACTAATCTGATCGTCATGCAGGAAGACACACCACGGACCGCCAGGAATATCGGTGCCGGCCTCAAACGGTGGCGGCTGATCAATCGCGTCAAGCAATCGGCGCTGGCGGCCGATTTCGGCGTGTCGCAGACGACCGTTTCGCGCTGGGAGGCCGGCCTGCTCGTTCCCGTCGGCGATGATGCCCTCCGCATCGAACGCCTCCTCTCTGCACGGCCGAACTCGGCGGCGGATGCGGCGCTCATCCGGCTCGTCTCAAGTGCAACAACGCCGACGCATCTTGTCTGCGACCTCACCCACCGGCTGCTCGCTGCATCTCCGGGACGGATCGCCGAATGGCGGCTCGGGATGGCGGAGCTTAAGGGGAAGTCGCTCTGGCGCTACGCCACGCCCGGCATAAGGCGCGGCGAGGAACAATTGGAGCGCCGCGGCTGGTTTGAGCCCGCCCCACCGGAAATCACGGTGATCAGCGAAGAGGCCGACAGGCCGGAGGTGGGGATCCGGGCCGGTGAAATCCGCTGGACGCGCATGCCGCTGTCGGACGGCACCTTCGCGCGGCTGGTGACCGACGGCTTGCGCATCGCGCGCGCATAACTTATGCGCCCCTCGCCCTTTCCCGTGAGACGCGGGTTTCGCATGATGCGTGGCAGCCACCGAACGCGCCTGGACCCATGCCATGATGACCGATACCGCCGCCGACCGTCCGCCGATCGCCGATGACCGCCTCGCCGGCATCATCGCCTTCCTGCAGTCCGCCGAGAAGCTGAAGGACACGCTGCGCAGCGGCCGCACCTCCGGCGGACGCCCGGAAAGCACGGCGGAGCATAGCTGGCGGCTCTGCCTCATGGTGCTGATGTTCGAGAAGGAACTTGCCGGCTGCGACGTGCTGAAGCTTCTGAAGCTTTGTATCCTGCACGATCTCGGTGAGGCGATTTCCGGCGACGTGCCGGCCACCGACCAGTCACCGGACGACGGCAAGGCGGCACGCGAGCGCGCGGACATGGAAATACTCACCGCGCCGCTGCCCGCCGATCTACGGCAGGATGTCATGGTGCTATGGGATGAGTATGATGGAGCTGCGACGCCCGAGGCGATCCTCGCCAAGGGCTTCGACAAGCTGGAGACGATGCTGCAGCATGCCATCGGGCAGAACCGGGCGGATTTCGACTACGCCTTCAATCTCGGCTACGGCGTGGCGCAGACCGACAGGCACCCGCTTCTCAAGAAGATCCGCATCCTTGTCGATGCGGCGACGCGGGATCGCATGACGCGGTAAGGAAGGAGGGGCCGGCAACGGCTAGCCCCTCCGACGGCGGCTCAAAATCCTCCGTTGCCCCATTCGGGGCGCATGAGCCGGCCATTGCCGTCGCTATCGGCCGCATCGAAGCGGGCCGCAGCGGCTCCGGTGAATTCTGCGAGGCTCACCAGCCCATCGCCATCGGCGTCCATCGGCTGGAAGCGGGCTTCCTTGTCTGCCTGACGCGCCGCCTGCATGGTGCCGTTATTGCCCTGCTGCTGGCCCATGCGCACCGCCATGTATTCCTCCAGCGTCAGCTTTCCGTCACTGTCGGCGTCCATCGCGTAGAAGACGCTTTCGGCGCTGTCGAGGAGTTCCTGGCGGCTAAGCTGGCCGTCGCCATTGGCGTCCATGTCGGCAAAGCGGCCCATCTGGCCCCTGCCCTGCTGGGCGAGCGCCAGCGAAGAGGTTAGCGTCATGGCAAGGGCGAGCGCCGCCACGGTCGTGTTCCTGAGTTTCATATCGAGTTCCTTTCCGGGTTTCGAAGTCTGGGCGGTTCCCGCCAACCGCCACCCGAGAAAGGTATTCGACAAAATACATATTAACTTTGATATGTATCAAGCAATGCTGCAGTCGCAGCCGCGCCTATTCCGCCGCCTCGAAATATTTAAGCGCCGCCTTCTGCAGCTCGGTTTTTGGCTGCGGCGATTTCAACTCGTGACGTCCGTCGTTGCAGAACACATGCGCCTCGCCCCAGGCCGCGAGTGCACGAAGAACCGGCTCCAGCGAACGGCCGAGCGGCGTCAGGTCATAATCGACATGCGGCGGCACGACCGGATGAACGGTGCGCGAAACGAGGCCGGCATCTTCCAGTTCGCGCAGCTGTTTCGTCAGCATGCGCTGGGTGATGCCCGGCATCTTGCGGCGCAGGGCGTTGAAGCGCTGGGTGCCGCCCATGAGGTGGAACAGGATGACGCCTTTCCATTTGCCGTCGAGAAAGCAAAGCGTCGCCTCAACGAAGCAACCGGGGAAATTCTTGGTCAGTTTCGCGCGCGGCCTGGACATTTACAGTATCCTTTTGGGTACTACGTACATAAATTGTGCATTCTTGCGTATATCGAGCCTAGCACTTTAATGGGGCCTGTCCAACCAACCAAGGAGTTTCGCCATGCGCGCCGTCGCCTATTCCGCCCCGCTTCCGATCACGGATGAGCAGTCCCTCGTCGATATCGACATGCCCGTTCCCGAACCGACCGGCCGCGACCTCCTGGTCGAGATCAAGGCCGTTTCGGTCAATCCGGTCGACGTCAAGGTCCGCGGGCACCGGCCGCCCCGCAACGGCCCGCAGACGGTACTCGGCTATGATGCCGCCGGTATCGTCAAGGCCGTGGGTCCGGAGGCGAAGTTCTTCAAGCCGGGCGACGCGGTCTATTATGCCGGGGCGATCAACCGTCAGGGTACCAACAGCGAGTTCCACCTCGTCGACGAACGCATCGTCGGGCGCAAGCCGAAGAGCCTCGATTTCCCGGCCGCCGCCGCCCTGCCGCTGACGGCCATCACGGCCTATGAGGCGCTATTCGACCGGCTGAAGGTGCAGGATCCGGTGCCCGGCGAGCACCGCTCAATACTGATCGTCGGCGGCGCCGGTGGTGTCGGATCGATCGCCATCCAGATCGCCCGGGCGCTGACCGATCTGACCGTCATCGCCACGGCCTCGCGACCGGAAACGAAGGACTGGGTGAAGCAACTCGGCGCCCATCATGTCGTCGACCACAGCGAGGCGATGGCACCGCAGGTCGAGGCGCTCGGCATCCCCGCCCCGGGATTTGCCTTCATCACCAATGACAGCGGCCGGCACGGCGGCGACGTCGCCACCCTGATCGCGCCACAGGGACGTGTGGCGCTGATCGACGATCCGGCAAGCTTCGACATCATGCCGTTCAAGATGAAGGCGGTATCGATCCACTGGGAAATGATGTTCACTCGTCCCGTCTTCCAGACCGGCGACATGGAGGCGCAGCACATGCTACTCGACCAGGTCGCCGACCTCGTCGACGCCGGCGCCATCCGTTCGACGCTGACCGAGGTGCTCGGCCCAATCAATGCGGCGACGCTGAAGAAGGCGCATGCCATGATCGAGACCAACAAGACGAAGGGCAAGCTGGTGCTCGCCGGTTTCTGAGACCGGCAGCACCTACAAGGCTTCCCCTCTCCCCGCCTGCGGGGAGAGGGCCAGGGTGAGGGGCGGAAACGGCCCCAATCCCGCCCACGCACCGACGATGAGCGTACAAAGCCCCTGCAAACGCAGGGTTCTGTCGCCTCCCACTGCCCCTCATCCGCCCTGCCGGGCACCTTCTCCCCGCCCGCGGGGAGAAGGGACGATCCGCGGCAATCGAGCGGACATCATGACGCAGGTTTGACCCGATTGACATTGGGCAATTTCAGGCCGATTTATTCGCCACGCCCGCAGTTTATTGCCGCCGGGCGGATATCAACGGAGCCATCATCCCAGATGCCAAGCGACAGTAGTAGTCGATTGCCCAAGTCCCGCGCGGCCATCACTGACTGACGTCTCCGTCGGTTCGCCTGATCGGCCGTCATTGGCTGATCGACGGAAAGGCGAACCCCATGAACATCAACAGCATCCCCCGCAGGGCCGCAAATGCTGCCCGCTTTCTTGGCACACTCACCCCGGTCACCGTCGCCGAATATGTCGAACGGCTGAACACGACCGGCGCCAATGAGGCCGCGACCGTTCTTCTGAACCTGCCCGAACGCAAGGCCGTGCGCATCCTGTCCATGCCGGAACTGGAAAACGCCGCCGCCATCCTGGCTGCACTGCCAAGCGCCCGCTCGTCGCACCTCCTCAGGCTGGTCGCCAACGACCGGGTGACGGACATCTTCCAGTCGGCGGATTTCGAAACCCGCGCCACACTGTTTGCCCGGCTGGACCCGGAAACGGCCCGCGCCGTCACGCATCTTCTCGACTATCCGCCGCGCACCGCCGGCGCGATGATGACGACGGAGTTCCTCAGCGTGCCGTCGAACTGGACGGCAGCCGCGACACTTGCCCATGTCCGCGAGGTCGGCCATTCCCGTGAGACGGTCTATGCGATCTACGTGCTTGACGACGCCGACCGGCATCTTGCCGGCGTGGTGACGCTGCGCCGGCTGATCGCCGCCGAGCCGGACGATCCCATCCTGTCGCTGTCGCAGCGCGGCGCAATGGTCTGCGCCAGCCCTCTGATGCCGCAGGAGGACGTCGCCCGCCTGATCCGCAAGCACGACCTGCTGGCGCTGCCCGTCACCGACACCTCCGACCGGGTGCTCGGCATCGTCACCGTCGACGACGTCATCGACACTATGATCGCCGACACGACGGAAGACGCGCAGAAGTTCGGCGGCATGGAAGCGCTCGGCAAGCCCTACATGCAGATCGGCCTCCTCGACATGATCCGCAAGCGGGCCGGCTGGCTCTCTGCCCTGTTTCTCGGCGAGATGCTGACGGCGAGCGCCATGCAGCATTTCGAAGGTGAACTGGAAAAGGCCGTCGTGCTGACCCTGTTCATTCCGCTGATCATGAGCTCGGGCGGCAATTCCGGCTCGCAGGCGACCTCGCTCATCATCCGGGCGCTGGCGCTCGGCGAGCTGAAGCTTGGAGACTGGTGGCGGGTGGCGCTGCGCGAACTGCCGGCCGGCCTGTCGCTCGGGGCGATCCTCGGCCTCGTCGGACTTGCCCGCATCACGCTCTGGCAGCAGATCGGCCTCTACGACTACGGTCCGCACTGGGTGCTTGTCGGGCTGACGGTGTTCTCGGCGCTTGTCGGCATCGTCACCTTCGGCTCTATGGCCGGCTCGATGCTGCCCTTCCTGCTGCAACGTCTGAAGCTCGATCCGGCCAGCGCCTCGGCACCGTTCGTAGCAACCCTGGTCGACGTCTCCGGCCTCGTCATCTACTTCAGCGTCGCCGTCGTCATCCTCAGCGGCACGCTGCTCTAGAGCAACCTGGCTCTCCGTCGCTGCCAACCGGGAGCGGCGGACCCATTCCGGCCGTTTCAGGCGCCGCCCATCAGGACCCAGATCAGGATGGAGAGCGTGAAGAACGAGGCGCAGGTGGACAGAAACAGGGCCGGTGCTGCCACGTGCTGGAAGCCGTAGCGGGCGGCGAGGATCGGATAGATCGACATCGGCGGCAGCGCCGCATAGATGATCGCCGCCGTCGCCAGCTCACCGTTGGCAATCCCGAAGCCGAGCCCGGCAAACAGGGCAACCATGGCGAAGACCGCCAGGGGATGGACGACGAGCTTGCCGACCGTGACCATGATCACGTCGAAATTGAAGGTGTTGAGGGAGAGGCCGGCGAGCGTTCCGCCGATGACCACCAGCGACACGGCGGCGCTGGACGACGCCAGCAGGTCGATCGGCCCGGACACCAGGCGCGGCAGCGGAATGCCGGCAATCGAAATGCCGAGGCCGACGAAGATCGCCACGATCATCGGATTGCCGAGGAGCTTGCCGGCGATCTTGCGGGCGAGCGGCAGGCCGCCGATCTCGCTGTTGGTCGCCCGTTCGGCGAGAAGCAGTGTCAGCGGCAGGATGAGGATGTTCTCGACCATCATGTTGAGCGCCAGCGCCCGGTCCGCGACCTCCGGCAGGAGCACCAGCACGATGGGATAGCCGACAAAACCGCTGTTGGAAGAGCTGGCGCCGACGGCACGGAACGTCGCCTGCCCGGCCGAGCGCTTCAGCAGGTAGCGGCTCGCCAGATAGAAGAAGATGAAGCTGATCAACGAGCCGGCAGCATAGGCGACGAGATAGCCGCCATCGACGATCTCGGAGAAATCCCTGAGCGCAAATGCCCGCAGCAGCAGCGCCGGCAGGGCGAAGTTGACCGCATATTTGACGAGAACGCCGAGGTCGCGCTCGGAGAAGAGCGAGATCTTGACGGCGAAGAAGCCGAGCGCGATCAGGACGAAGACCACACCGGTCACATTGACGACATCGAGCATTGAAGGTCCGGGCGTGCGAGGATGCTTCGAAATGCACGCACAACCTCATAGATTGCAAGGGCGATCAGCGGCGAAACCGTCGCCTCTCTCCAGCTTCTCATAAAAAAATGCAGCCGCCGCCGGAAACGTCCGGCAGCGGCCGATCCTGATCCGTCTGTCTCTGTCAGCTCTTCACCTTGGCCGAAGACAGGCAGGTGACCGAAACCGGGTAGCTCAGCGACTTGCGCTCGCTTTCCGTGTTTCCCAGGCTCCATTTGTCATTCTTGGCCTTGCCGGTCCTGGCGGCCACAGCCTGGAACTGGAAGAAGACGTGCGCCTGAACGTCCCAGGTCTTCGCCAGCACGTCCGACTTCTTCATGCCCCCGGCGACCTTCTGCTGCAGCATGGCGTTGCAGATCTGGACCGGGTTCTTGCCCTGCCAGCCAAGCTTCACGACCGGAACAGCGAACGAATAGTCGCGGCTGAAGGTCTTGGCCTCGCCGCCGCCGATTTCCCGGCCGGTCAGGCTCTGCTGCCAGAGATTGCCTGGGCTCTCGAAAAATTCGACGCCGTTGAACGAGCCGAGCGCGCCGGCGACGATGCGCTTGCCGGACTTCGCCTTGGCGTAGAGATGCAGCGAGAAGTTATGCGACGTGGGTTTAAGCGCCTTGTAACCGCTGTCCCCAGCGGTCACCTGGATCGGCACAACGTCGATACCGCTCTTCGTGATATCGACCTTGTCGATCCAGTCCGCGGCGGAAGCGGACGATGCGAGCAATGCACTGCCAAGTGCGAATGAAGCTGCTGCGATGATGATCTTGCGTGTCATGATGTTCCCTCTCCGGTTCGTCTTGTTGACGAGAAAGGTAATATCGATTCAGGCCTGAACTACGAATGAACGACACGTTCATCTTCCAACTATACTTCAATTGCGCAAGAAAATCCCACACCGACATAAATAAAGGCCGGGGCGAAACACCCCGGCCTTTCATACATTCCACGGAAACGATGTCAGATGCCGTCGATGACCTTGACCCAGCCGTGCGGGTCGTTGGTCTGGCCCTTCTGGATGCCGACCAGCTGGTTGCGCAGCTTCTCGGTCAGCGGGCCGGTGTCGCCACCGTTGATCTTGAACTCGCCACCGTCGAACTTGACCGTGCCGATGGCGGCGACGACTGCGGCGGTGCCGCAGGCGAAGGCTTCCTTGAGCTTGCCGCTCTTGGCGTCCGCCTGCCATTCCTCGAACGTGTAGGGACGCTCGACGACGGTTGCGCCGGCGTCACGGGCGAGCTGGATGATCGAGGCGCGGGTGATGCCGGGCAGGATGGAGCCGCCAAGCGGCGGCGTGACGACCGAGCCGTCATCCATGACAAAGAACACGTTCATGCCGCCAAGCTCCTCGATGTAGCGCTTTTCGGCGGCATCGAGGAAGACGACCTGGTCGCAGCCATTCTTGTAGGCTTCCGCCTGGGCAAGCAGGCTGGCGGCGTAGTTGCCGCCGCACTTGGCCGCACCCGTGCCGCCGGGGGCTGCGCGGCTGTAATGCTCGGACACCCAGATGGAGACCGGCTTGGCGCCGCCCTTGAAATAGGGGCCGACCGGCGAGGCGATGACGCAGAAGATGTAGTCGCGGGCCGGACGAACGCCGAGGAAGGCCTCGTTGGCGAACATGAAGGGGCGCAGATAGAGGCTGCCGCCCTCGCCCGACGGGATCCAGTCGCCGTCCTGGCGCACCAGCTTGTCGACGGCTTCGAGGAACAGCGTCTCGGGCAGTTCGGGCATCGCCATGCGGCGCGCGGATTCGTTGAAGCGGCGGGCGTTCTGCTCGGGGCGGAACAGAACCGCGCGGCCGTCGCCGGTGCGGTAGGCCTTCATGCCCTCGAAGATTTCCTGGGCGTAGTGCAGGACGGCGCTGGCCGGATCGATCGGGAACGGCGCGCGGGCGGTCACTTCCGCCGAATGCCAGCCCTTGCCCTCGGTCCAGCGGATGACCGCCATGTGATCGGTAAAGACCGTGCCGAAGCCGAGATTTTCAAACAGCTTCGCCCGCTCCGCCACCGGCATCGGGTTCGCATTCGGCTTGATGGAAAATGTCAGGGACGCGGTATCGGCAGGCATTGCAGGCAAACCTTTCGTTTCCTCTCGGTCGGTCAGTCATGCTGACCTTTAAATTCGGCTTCTCGCATATCCCTCGGACCGCGCCTCTGCAAGTGTCTTTTGCACGGATACGGGACGGCGCTGACCGTCGATCGTCGCCGGCAAATTTGCCTCATGGCGACCGACGTGTCACCTTGAACGCTTATGGGGAGAGGAAACATGAAAACAACATTCGCCGCAATGACGGTCCTGGGCATGGTGATCGCGAACGCCGCATTCGCCCATGGCGGCGGCTGCCGCAAGAGTTCGCCGGCCGGGCAGTGCTGCCACATGGACAACAAGGCCGGCCAGGTTCACTGCCACTGAGCGGACAGGTGGGACGGCTGCACCATCCCGCCAAATCCGAAATCACATGTTCGGATAGACCGGTCCCTCGCCGCCTTGTGGCGGGACCCAGGTGATGTTCTGGTTCGGGTCCTTGATGTCGCAGGTCTTGCAGTGGACGCAGTTCTGGGCGTTGATGACGAAGGTCTCCTCGCCGTCCTTTTCCACCCATTCGTAGACGCCGGCCGGACAGTAGCGGTTCGACGGACCGGCATAGACGCCGAGTTCCGAGGCCTTCTGCAGCGCCATGTCCTTGACCTTCAGGTGCACCGGCTGGTCTTCCTCGTGGTTGGTATTCGACAGGAACACCGAGGACAGGCGGTCGAACGTCAGGACGCCATCCGGCTTCGGATAGTCGATCGGCTTGTAATTGGCCGCCGGCTCCAGCGACCGGGCGTCGGTCTTGCCATGCTTCAGCGTGCCGAAGAAGGAAAAGCCGAACAGCGTGTTGGTCCACATGTCGAGACCGCCGAGCGCCACGCCGATCGCCGTGCCGAACTTCGACCACAGCGGCTTGACGTTGCGGACCAGCTTCAGGTCCTTGCCGATCAGGCTCGAACGCCAGGCGTTCTCGATCTCGACCGGCTCGTCGTTGGCGCGGCCGGCGGCAATCGCGTCCACCAGCTTTTCCGCCGCCATCATGCCGGAGATGACGGCATTGTGGCTGCCCTTGATGCGCGGCACATTGACGAAGCCCGCCGAACAGCCGATCAGCGCGCCGCCCGGGAAGGACAGGCGCGGCACGGACTGATAGCCGCCTTCGGTGATGGCGCGGGCGCCGTAGGAGATGCGCTTGCCGCCTTCGAAGGTGCCGCGGATCGCCGGATGCGTCTTGAAGCGCTGGAATTCCTCGAAGGGGTAGAGATAGGGGTTCTTGTAGTTCAGGTGCACCACGAAGCCGACGGCCACCAGATTGTCTTCGAGATGATAGAGGAAGGAGCCGCCACCGGTCTTCATGCCGAGCGGCCAGCCGAAGGAGTGCTGCACGAGGCCCCGCTTGTGGTTCTCCGGCTTGACCTCCCAGAGTTCTTTCAGGCCGATACCGAACTTCGGCACGTCACTGTCCTTGTCGAGCTCAAACTTGGCGATCAGCTGCTTGGCGAGCGAGCCGCGCACGCCCTCGCCGATCAGCACGTACTTGCCGTGCAGTTCCATGCCGCGGGTGAAGTTCGGGCCGGGCTCGCCGTTCTTCTCGATGCCCATGTCGCCGGTCGCCACGCCGTAGACGGCGCCCGCCTCGTTATAGAGCACTTCGGTCGCGGCAAAGCCCGGATAGATCTCGACGCCCAGCGCCTCGGCCTTCTCGGCCAGCCAGCGACAGACATTTCCGAGCGAGACGATGTAATTGCCGTGATTGTTCATCAGCGGCGGCATGAAGGCGTTCGGCAGGCGGATGGAGCCGGCGGGGCCCAAGAGCAGGAAGTGGTCGTCCTTGACCTCGGTCTTGAAGGGATGCCCCTCCTCCTCGCGCCAGCCCGGCAAAAGCGCGTCGATACCGACCGGATCGACGACGGCGCCCGACAGGATATGCGCGCCGACTTCCGCGCCCTTCTCCAGGACGACGACGGAGAGGTCCTCGTTCAGCTGCTTCAACCGGATGGCCGCAGACAGGCCCGCCGGACCGGCGCCGACGATCACAACGTCGAATTCCATGCTTTCGCGTTCGGGAAGTTCCATCGCTTCACTCATTCCGTCCACCCCTGATATGGCATGCCTGTCTTTCTGGGCATTATCCTTTGTCAAATGCGCACCCCCTTGTCGAGCCGCAGTGCGACAGACGTGCGCCCTTTTCCGCAAAAGCTACAATAACCTTTACGTAAACGTCAATATATTTACGCGATGAAGGCGGCGTCATCGGGTCGCGGGTGGTTGCGGCCCGTCCGCGACGATGCTACCTGCCCCGGCATTCGCGGCGCGATTTGCCGGTGCGGATTTCCGAAACGACACACTGCAGAACATGGGAGTGCGACGATGGCGTCCGCGCTGGGTCTCGATTTTGGCACGACGAACACGGTGATTGCGCTCGCCCAGGCAGGTGGCGGCACAACGTCGCTCGCCTTTTCGGACGGCGCGCAAACGGCCAACAGCATGCGCACGGCGCTGTCCTTCATGAAGGACCGGAAACTCGGGGCGCATGCGCTCACCGTCGAGGCGGGCCATGCGGCCATCCGCCAGTTCATCGACAATCCCGGCGAATGCCGTTTCCTGCAGTCGATCAAGACCTTTGCCGCGAGCGCCCTCTTTCAGGGCACACTGGTTCACGCGCGGCGGCACGAGTTCGAAGACCTGATGGAAATCTTCATCCGCCGGTTGAAGCAGTATGCCGGTGACGGCTGGCCAACGGAGGTCAGCCGCGTGATTGCCGGCCGTCCCGTCCGCTTCGCCGGTGCGCGGCCCGACGAGGACCTCGCCGTCAGCCGCTACAACGAAGCGCTCGGCCGCCTCGGCTTTCCGGAGATCCACTATGTCTACGAACCGGTCGCGGCCGCCTACTACTTTGCCCGCCGGCTGAAGAGCGACGCGACCGTGCTCGTTGCCGATTTCGGCGGCGGCACGACGGACTATTCGCTGATCCGCTTCGAATTCGTCGCCGGCGACATGCGCGCCACGCCGATCGGTCAGTCCGGCGTCGGGGTTGCCGGCGACAATTTCGACTTCCGCATCATCGACAATGTCGTCTCGCCGCAGATTGGCAAGGGCAGCCATTTCAAGAGCTTAGGCAAGACGCTGGAAGTTCCCACCAGCTACTATGCGCAGTTCGGCCGCTGGAACCAGCTGTCGGTATTCAAGGCCAGCCGCGAGTTTTCCGAACTGCAGAAGCTGGTTTCCTCCAGCCTGGAGCCGGAGAAGCTGGAGCGCTTCATCGACCTTATTGATTACGACGAAGGCTATCCGCTCTATCAGGCGGTTTCGGCGGCGAAGATGGCGCTGTCGCACGAAGAGGAAACGGAATTCCACTTCGCTCCCCTCGGGCCCGACAGCCGCCGGACGATCCGCCGGAGCGACTTCGACGGCTGGATTTCGGAGGAACTGGCACGGCTTGAGGAAGGGCTCGACGACGTGCTGGCGAAGACCGGCACCAAGGATAGCCAGGTCGACAAGGTGTTCCTGACCGGCGGCACGTCCTTCGTGCCTGCCGTGCGGCGGATCTTCAGCAATCGCTTCGACGCCGGCAAGATCGAGACGGGCGAGGAACTGCTGTCGATCGCGCATGGTCTGGCGATGATCGGCGAGGTCGCCGACATCGAACGCTGGACAGCCTGAGGCCCTTCCCCCTTCCAATCCACCTTCGATCGCCTATAACCACCTCTACGCGAAACAGAAACGTTCAGGGAGTGTGGCGATGGATCTCGGATTGAAGGGAAAGCGGGCGCTGGTTCTGGCCTCGTCGAGCGGTCTCGGGCTCGGCATCGCCCAGGCGCTGGCCCGCGAAGGCGCCCATGTCCTGATTTGCGGGCGCAACGGCGAAAAGCTCGAGGCGAACTGCGACGCGATCAATGCCGAAAAGGCCGGCAAGGCGGATTGGGTCGCCGTCGACCTCAATGACCCGGCAGCCACCGCCAGGCTCGTTTCCGCCGTCAAGGAGAAGCTCGGCCGGACCGACATTCTCGTCAACAATACCGGCGGCCCGGTGCCCGGCAGCGCGCAGGACATGTCAGTGGAAAACCTGCAGACCTATTTCCAGTCGATGGTCGTCAGCATCATCTCGCTGACCGCGGCGCTGCTGCCGTCAATGAAGGAGCATGGCTGGGGACGCATCCTGACGGTCGCCTCGTCCGGCGTCTTCGAACCGATCCCCAATCTGGCGCTCTCCAACACGCTGCGCTCGGCGCTGGTCGGCTGGAACAAGACGCTGTCGTCGGAAATTGCAAAGCATGGCGTGACGGCCAATCTGCTGCTGCCGGGACGCATCGCCACCGCGCGCCTCGACCAGCTGGACCGGGCCAATGCCGAGCGCTCCGGCAAGTCTCTGGAGGATGTCCGCTCGGCGTCTGAGGCCTCCATTCCGACGGGCCGTTACGGTCGCGTCGAGGAGTTTGCCGCGACCGCCACCTTCCTCGTTTCGGAGCCGGCCAGCTACATCACCGGCAGCCTGATCCGCTGCGACGGCGGCGCGGCAAGGTCAATCTGAAGACAGTGATCGATAGACTTCCATCGATCACGCTCTTTATTGCTTAACCACGCCGATAGATTGCCTGGCCATGCCGGGTAAACCGTCGTCGGCATGGGGAAAATCTCAAGAGATTCTTAAAGTGCCGATGCTAGTTATGGCCTCATAGCATAATCAGGTCTAAAGGCGGGGCAAAATCATGAAGCAACCGGTACGAAGCAATCCAAGACAGGAGATGAGCATGAGCACGCTCGCCCTCCTGGAGCGCTTCCGGCTTGAAGCCAGCCCGGTCAACTTCGAGCTCATTCACGACATCGTTTCGGGCAACAATCCGGAACTGCGCCGCCGGTTCTCCGAGCTCGGCAAGAACATCACGCCGGCCTCCGTGGAAGAACTGGCGCGCGAGTTCCTGCCGCATCATTTCGGCGACTCCATCTACGAGCACTCCGCCGATACGCTGCGCGACGAACTGAGCAACCTGCAGCTGCTCCTTCATGAAGGCCAGTCCAAGCTGCAGCAGTACACCGATACGCTGAAGACCGCCAACGAGCGCTTCGACCGGATCAACCCGGCCGACACCACCGCCATCCGCAAGGAGCTCGCCCGCGTTACCTCGGCGACGGCAGAGCAGAGCACCTTTTCCGCCGGCATACTTCGATCGGTCGGCGAGCAGATGCGGTCCGTCGACCGCTTGTCGAACGAGATGTCCGACGTCGCACGCGCCAAGTTCCTGCATCCGATGACCGGACTGAACAACCGCCGCGCCTACAACAAGCAGCTCGCCGAAATCTACCGCCAGGAGCGCTTCACCCAGAGCATCACGCTGATCCTCGGCAGCATCCGCAATTTCGAGTACCTGGACGCGCCGCAGCTTATCAAGCCGAAGACGCTGATCCTGGAAAAGTTCGGCGCCTTCATGCTTCAGAGACTCGATGAGGACGACACCGGTTTCTGGCTCGACCAGCCGCAAATGGGCTTCCTCATCACCTCCGGCGAAAAGCAGGGGATCCTGCAGTTCTGCAACACCCTGCGGGAGAACCTGACCCGGCAGGTCGAGGCCGTCCGGCCGCTCTTGCCCAAGGCACCGCCGCTGCAGATCTCGTTCGGTTGCTCCGACACGTTCGGCGCCGGCACGGCGGCAATGCTGATCCGCAATGCGGAGCTTGCACTGGAAAGCGCCAAGACGGCCGGTCCGCACGAAACCGTCTTCCATGACGACATGGGTGATGCGGGCGGAGACGGCCGGAATTACGCACTCTACGGCCGACAGGGCTTCACCGTCTGACATAGTTGATCCCGCGCGCCGAAGCGGCCACCCCGCGCACTTGCCGTCGCGGCGGGCCCGGCCCATATAGTCGTGTGCAATCACGCACATTCGACGAGGCATCACACATGATCCGCAAGGCCGCGACCGTCATCGCCGTTCTGGCAATCCTCACAGGTCTCGTCTGGATGGGCCAGGGCAGCGGATATTTCCCCTACCCCGCGTCCAGCTTCATGATCGACCAGAGCCCGTGGATCACCAATGGCGCGATCCTCGCCATCGCCGGACTTGTCCTGCTGTGGGTTTCCCGCCGCTACCTGCGCTGAGTGACATCCCGGCCTTTCAGCCGTGAGGCTGTTGGTCTATGGTGCACGCCATGAACACCACCCCCATCGACCTCTATCAGCCTGACGAACTGGCCGCGCTTCTGCATTTCTATGCGGAATCGGGCGTCGACTGGCTGATCGAGGACGAACCGCAGGATCGTTTCGCAGAATTCAAGGCGCAACAGGCGGCACGCGCCGCAATCCGCGAAAGCCAGGCGCCGGTCCAGAAGGAGCGTCCCGCCCGCAATGCCGCTCAGCGGGCCGAGCCTCCGGCGCGCGCGCCATCCCAGCCTGTCGCCATACCGGACGAGCAGGCGGTCGCCCAGGCGCGGCTTGCGGCCGAAGGAGCGAGTTCGCTCGAAGCGCTCGAAGCGGCCATCAAGGCGTTTTCCGGCTGCAACCTCAAGAACAGCGCGCGCAACAGCGTGTTTTCGTCCGGTGACGCGGCCTGCCGGCTGATGATCGTCGGCGCGGCGCCAAGCGCCGACGACGACCGCGAAGGCGCGCCGTTCAGCGGACCGGCCGGCGCCCTGCTCGATCGCATGCTGGCCGCGATCCGATTGTCCCGTGACGATGTGCTGCTGACCTCATCCATTCCCTGGCGCCCGCCGGGTGACCGCGCGCCCTCGCCCGCCGAGACGGAGATCTGCCGTCCGTTCATCGAGCGCGCCATCACGCTGGTACAACCGCCCGTGCTGCTCATCATGGGCAATCTCGCGGCGCGCATGCTGTTCGGCGGCAACCGCCCCATCCATGCGCTGCGCGGCGAATGGCGCGACCTCGACCTCGGCGGCGGCAAGCCGGTGCCCGCCATCGCGACCTTCCATCCGCAGGATCTGATCGCCGCGCCGCTCAGCAAGCGCATGGCATGGCAGGATCTGCAGAAGCTCTCCGAGCGCCTCGCGACGCCGGCGGAGTGACACCCGGCCCCCTTTGAGCGAAAAAACGCTCGCGAGCGACACCGCCCCTGACTCCCTTAGTTAAAGTTTTATGAATTCTGCCATGCGTCCGGCGCATGGCAGTTCCCCGAAATGCTGCATTGCAAAATCAACTTCGCACCGCAATATACCGATTGTGTCTTGGGAGGAACGAATCGAATTAGGAACCAAGGCAATGTCCAACCGTTTTCGCCCTATCCATTCGGGTTTTGAAACCCTTCGCATCGCCGGCGACCGGCTCCACGCAGCTCGGTCCTATCACCAGTTCGGCGCCGTCGCCAATGAGCAGATGACCGCACGTGGCTACGGCCACATCACTCGCCCGACTGCGATTTTTGCGGATTTCCAGGAACGTTGAGCCGCCTGGCTCACCCCGGAATATCTCAAGCGAAGGAAAAACATCGTGTTTAAGCCCATCAAGAATATGCTTCACACCTGGAATGAGCTGTCGGCCATCAACCAGGCCGTCAAGGCCTCGCAGGTGTTTGCCGAAGAGCTTTCCTCGAAGGCTCAGCGCCGCAAGACCGTCAACGACCCGGCCGCCACCGTTCCTCTCTGAACGACCATGTCGCGAACCATGCGCGGCGCTCTTCGTTCGCGCGCCGGCATCTGCCGGAGACAAGGCCCGGCAGCATCTCTCGATGCCGGTGCAATCCTACCGGGCGACGTTCAGACTTGTCGGCCGATCGCTGTTCTTCAACGCTGAATAGATCGTGTTGCGGGCGGCATTGCTGACGACGGGCTCGGCGAGAGCCCATTCGAACGCCTCTTCCACATAGTGGAACTTGATTGCCTGCCAGTGCCTGTATTCGTCCACGAACGCCTCGCTGATCCACATCGGCGAACGGTTTGGCGTGCCCTGCCAGCCGATCAAACCTGCCTTGATCGCATTGCGAAGGATGCGGCGCAGATGCGTCGCCGAGATCATGAAGGTGGACGCCATGTCCTCGACGTCCACCAGACCGAGGTCGAAGTGGCCGTCCACAGGCTTTGCACCGCCGATCTTCTGCATGAACTCGTCGACCACGAGGCCACCCGAGACCGTCCACAGGAAATGTCCCACCCGCTCCGTCGGGTGGCGCCAGCGCTCGTCAGCCAGGCAGTTGCGCGCCATTCTCGGCTGGGCGAGGCAGAACACCTCCGGCCGCTCCAAAAATGTCGTCGCCCGCGCTCCACCATCCATCGAATCGAGCGACGCAAGGTTGGCGCCGTACCAAAGGAACAGCAGGTAGCTGCTGAATTCCGACGCTGCAAACCGGCGCGGACGCCGCCGCCCGCGAGGCGTCACGTCGAGGATATGCTGATAGGCGAGAAGCTCGTCGATGAAGGCCAGCAGCGTGTTTCGGCTGACCACCTTCAGCGGCATCAGCAAATCCTTTATGTCCGTCAGCGTAAAGCCGTCGTCGGACCGATGCAGTTCTTCCATGTATAGCGCATAGGCCGCCTGGATCATCAGCCACCGCTGATGCGTCGCCATCGACAGGGTCAACCGCGGCGAGCTATCGAACATCGTGCGGCAGGTGGACGACCATTGGGCCAGGGCAGCGAGGAAGGCAGGGTGCTGCGCCAGTTCTTCGACACTCCGTGCCATCAGCGTCTTTCCATGTCCGATCCAGAATTGACAACGCCCGCGGAAAAAGCAGCGGGCTAACAATAAAAGCGTTTTAAAACAATAGGGCTGATCCGTGACATCCGTAGACGGGCCAGGATTTTCTGCAGCGGTATCGCTAAAAATACGCACGACCGCAATCCGCAGATGTTACTACCCGCGTCTCAGCACTGCTCCGCCGTGTCGCAATCCGGCCCATGGAGGGCTGCCGCAGTTGGTAAGGTCTGCCGAATTCGGGACCGGAAGTCACAAAGCATCGGCGACACGGTTGACCTGTGCCCCTTCGCAATGATCCAATTGCGACAATTCGCACGGACAGCCTTGCCTTAACAAGAAAGCGAACCGGATGCTCAATAGCCTCATTTCCGTTGCCAGCCTCATGGTGTCCACGCTGCTGATGATGACCGGCTACGGGCTGATGAACTATCTGGTTCAGATCCGGGCGCTTGCCGAAGGCTGGTCGACCCTGTCGATCTCGATCATCGCAACCGGCTATACTTGCGGCTTCGTGGTCGCCGGCCTCGTCATTCCCAAGCTCGTGCAGCGGGTCGGCCACGTGCGCGTCTTCGGCGCGGTCATCACGCTCCTGACCGTCTCCTGCCTCAGTTGCGCGCTGGTGGTCAATGAATTCGCGTGGTTCGCCTTTCGCGGCCTCGCCGGCTTTGCAATCGCCGGCGCCTACATGATCATCGAAAGCTGGCTCAACGAACGGGTCAACAACGAGAATCGCGGCTCGCTCTTCTCCTTCTACATGGTGACGTCGCTGGTCGGCTCGATTGCCGGCCAGTATGCCGTACCGCTCGGCGATCCGCAGACCACCGGCCTGTTCATCGTCTGCGGCATCGTCTTCTCCTTCGCGCTTCTGCCGACCACTCTGTCGAGCGCGCAGTCGCCGATGCCGATCAGCCAGGGCAAGTTCGACCTGCCGAAGCTCTTCCGCCGCTCGCCGATCGCCTTCATCGGCTCGCTGCTCTCCGGCGCATTGTGGGGTACGTGGGGGAGCCTTGGCGGCGTTTTCGCGCAGCGCATCGGCTTTACGACCGCCGAGGGCGCCACGCTGCTGGCGGCCTGCCTCGCGGGTGGCGCGATCTTCCAGATTCCGATCGGCCGGCTCTCCGACAAGTTCGATCGCCGTCTGGTGATGATCGGCTGCGGCGTGATCGGCGGGCTCGCCTGCGTGGTCATGGGCCTGGTCGGCGCCAGCGTTATCACCTACTTCGCCGCCTTCATCCTCGGCATCGGCCTGTTTCCGATCTACGCGCTCAATGCCGCGCATGCCAACGACCTCGCCGACCCTCAGGAATATGTGACGATTTCCAGCGGTATCATGATCCTATACGGCCTCGGCACCGTCGGCGGGCCGCTTTTGTCCGGCGTGGTTATGAACGCGACGGGGCCGATCGGGATGATCTGGCTGATGATGGTCCTGTTTGTCGTCTACGCCGCCTATGCCGCCTGGCGGCGCACCCGGCGCGCGGACCTGGAAGGCGTCGTCGACAAGACGGACTTCCAGGCTATGGCCGTTCCGATCAATGCCACCGATCCGGTCAACAGCCCCGGCTCGGCGCTCAGCGACGAGATCTGATCGTCTTCAAACCCGCTGCGCGCCGGCTTCGCGCGCCGCACGGCGCTCGAGCCCAAGCTTGTGCTCGCGGTAGATGATGAAGATGCCGGCCGAAACGACGAAGACCGTGCCGATGATGGTCGTCAGCGTCGGCGCTTCGCCGAAGAGGAAATAGGAGATCGCGATCCCGAGCAGGATCGACGAATAGTCGAAGGGCGCGACCGTGGAGACATCCGCCTGGCGGTAGCTCTCCGTCAGCAGGATCTGCCCTGCCCCACCCAGAAAGCCGGATGCGATGAGCAACGTGGCGTGGTTCCAGGAAAGATGCGGCCAGCCGAATGGAATGGTCGCCAGCGAGAAGACGGCGGCCGTCAGCGAGAAATAGAGCACGATCGTCGCAGTCTTCTCCGAACCGACCAGCTGGCGAACCTGCATCTGGGCCAGCGCGCCAAGGGTGGCGGAGGCCAGCACGGCCAGTACGCCAAGTGCGGCAAGCGAGCCGAATCCTTCCGTCTGGAAGAGCGTCAGATTGGGCCAGGAGATGATCATCACGCCGACCATGCCGAAGAAGACGGCCGTCCAGCGATAGACCCGCACCGTCTCGTGCAGCAGCAGCGCGGCAAACACGACCGCCAGCAGAGGCATGGCGTAGCCGATGGCGATGGCTTCGGGCAGCGGCAGCAGCACCAGCCCGTAGAATCCAAGACCCATCGAAATGATGCCGAGAACGCCGCGCTTGAGGTGGCCCACCGGATTGACGGTCGCAAAGGCCGTCCGCAGCGCGCCGCGATAGGCAAGATAGGAGAAGATCGGCACCATGGCGAAGGCCGAACGGTAGAAGGTGATCTGGCCGGTGGCGGCGGCATCGCCCACCGCCTTGATGCAGGTCTGCATGGCGACGAAGAAGACGACCGACAGCAATTTGAGAAGAATTCCCCGCATGGGATTGAGGAGGTCGGCGCTCATGACTGCACTTCTTGATTGTATTTTCGGGGCGCTTTGGGAACAGCAGGCGGTGGAAGACGAGTTGTCCTCGTCAACGGTCCTAAACCTTTGGGCAGGTTTTTCCAGCCCAAAGGCGGGAAAATATGACCGCATCGCCGCAAATTTCCTGCGCGTGGAATGCCAAGAACTTTTTCGCGGCGAATGTATAAAATTTTAGCTTTGGTTCAGACTTTCATGGGAACATCGGCCAGCGAAATAAAGATTCCGAAGGGAAACTCCCCTACAAGGAATTCCAAACGGGAACCACTCCAGGATTTCTTATGCGAACAGATACGGGCCAGGTCATTCGTCTGGCAGACTACCAGCCGACAGATTTCGTTCTTGAACGCGTTGACCTGACGTTCGAACTGGACCCGACCGAGACGAAGGTCGAGGCGCGCCTGATCTTTCACCGCCGCGAAGGCACAGCCCCCACAGCACCGCTGGTGCTGGACGGCGACAGCCTGTCGCTGCAGGGGCTGCTGATCGACCAGATCGAGCTTGACGCAGACCGCTACACCGTAACGCCGGAACGGCTTGAAGTCAGAGACCTGCCGGCGAGCGAACCGTTCGAAATCTGCGTGACCACGATCATCAACCCGGAAGCCAACACGCAGCTGATGGGCCTCTATCGCACCAACGGCATCTACTGCACGCAGTGCGAGGCGGAAGGCTTTCGCCGCATCACCTATTTCCCCGACCGGCCGGATGTCCTGGCGCTCTATACCGTCAACATCATCGCCGACAAGCAGGCCAATCCGCTGCTCTTGTCGAACGGCAACTTCCTCGGCGGCGCCGGTTTCGGACCGGACAAGCATTTCGCCGCCTGGTTCGATCCGCATCCGAAGCCGAGCTACCTGTTCGCGCTGGTCGCCGGTGATCTCGGCGTGGTCGAGGACACGTTCACGACCATGGGCGGCCGCGAGGTCGCGCTGAAGATCTATGTCGAGCACGGCAAGGAGCCGCGCGCCGCCTATGCCATGGATGCGCTCAAGCGCTCCATGAAGTGGGACGAGGAGCGCTTCGGCCGCGAATACGATCTCGACATCTTCATGATCGTCGCCGTCTCCGACTTCAACATGGGCGCCATGGAGAACAAGGGGCTGAACGTCTTCAACGACAAGTACATCCTCGCCGATCCGGAAACGGCGACCGATGCCGACTACGCCAATATCGAGGCGATCATCGCGCATGAGTATTTCCACAACTGGACCGGCAACCGCATCACCTGCCGCGACTGGTTCCAGCTGTGCCTCAAGGAAGGCCTGACGGTCTACCGTGACCACGAATTTTCCGCCGACCAGCGCTCGCGTGCGGTCAAGCGCATTGCCGAAGTCCGCCACCTGCGTGCCGAGCAGTTCCCGGAAGACGCCGGACCGCTCGCCCATCCGGTGCGTCCGACGACCTATCGCGAGATCAACAACTTCTACACCACCACCGTCTACGAGAAGGGCTCGGAGGTCACGCGGATGATCTCCACCATCCTTGGGCCCGACCTCTTCAAGAAGGGCATGGACATCTACTTCGACCGTCACGACGGCGAAGCGACGACCGTCGAGACCTTCGTCAAGTGCTTCGAGGACGCCAGCGGCCGCGACCTCAGCCAGTTTTCGCTCTGGTACAACCAGGCCGGCACGCCGCTCGTCACCGCATCGGCCGAATATGACGCGGCGAAGAAGACCTTCACGCTGTCACTCGAGCAGATGATCCCGGCCACACCCGGCCAGCCGAACAAGTCGCCGGCGCATATCCCGCTGAAATTTGCGCTGATCCTGCCAAACGGCGGCATCGCCGAAGCGTCGAAGGTCACAGGCGCAACCGTGACCGACGACGTGCTGCATCTCCTCAAGCGCAAGCAGAAGGTGGTGTTCTCGGGCGTCTCCGCACGACCGGTCCTGTCGCTGAACCGAGGCTTCTCGGCGCCGATCAACCTGCATTTCCCGATGCCGGTTCCAGACCTCATCCACATCGCCCGCCATGATACGGACCTCTTCGCCCGCTGGCAGGCCATCACCGACATCGCGCTGACGATCCTGACGGCCGCGGCAAAGGATGTGCGTGCCGGACAACCGGCAAGCTGCGACCCGGCGCTGATCGACACGCTTTACGCCATCGCATCGGACGACACGCTGGAGCCGGCGTTTCGCGCGCAGGCACTGTCGCTGCCGACCGAATCCGATATCGCCCGCGAGCTCGGCAACGACAACGATCCGGATGCAATCCGCGCCGCCCGCGTCGCCGTGATGACCGCGATCGCCAGCCATGACCCGGCGCGCTTCGCCTCCCTGTATGAGGCGATGGAAACGCCGGGCGCATTCAGCCCGGAGGCGGCGAGCGCCGGCAAGCGCGCGCTGCGCAATGGCGCCCTCACCTATCTCGCCCATGCCGACGCCTCGCCTGAGCGCGTTGCCGCAGCGTTTGCGTCCGCCAACAACATGACCGAGCTCGCGCATGCGCTGAGCCTTCTCGTGCATGCCTATCCGGATACCGACGAAACGCGGCAGGCACTCGAAACGTTCAAGAACCGCTTCAAGGACAACGCGCTCGTCATCGACAAGTGGTTCTCGATCCAGGCGACAACGCCCGGTGACGCCGCGCTGTCGCGGGTCAAGGCGCTCAAGGCCGATCCGCTGTTCAACGCTGGCAATCCGAACCGGGTCCGTTCCCTGATCGGCTCGTTTGCCTTCGGCAATCCGACGGGCTTCAACCGCAAGGACGGCGGCGGATACGATTTCCTGGCCTCAGAGATCCTGGCGATCGACGGCAAGAACCCGCAGCTCGCATCCCGCATCCTGACCTCGATGCGATCCTGGCAGTCGCTGGAGGCGACACGCAGCGCGCATGCCCGCACCGCCCTCGTCCGGATCGAGCAAGCAACTGGCCTTTCGACCGACGTCCGCGACATCGTCGAGCGCATGCTGAAGGCCTGATATCGGCCTTTGGCAGGCACCGTTCTGGCCCGCCAAACATCTGTGATTCCGGCTTTTCCTCGCCTTGACAGGCGCGGCCGAGACCCCGCAGCAAATGCCTCCCGAAAAAATGCGAGTCATAACAAGCGGTTAAAAAATCGTTACTTTTTAGGCTGGACAAGCCGAATCACCTTTGATTCCATAGGCCTAGATTCGCGCGGCAGTTCTTGCGAATCGTGCGGGGAACCAGGGCAGGCTAGAATGACAAACGTGCGGCGGGTCACCGCAGCCGAAGGGCGACTGCGTCTCAAGACGCCGGATTTCAGCATCTTTCACGACTGGCTCAAACGGGGGGCGGAACAGATGTTCACGGCAAGGGCAAGCCGTCTGCCGCAGATCGAGCCTGTTCTCAAGCGCTCGATCCCGATCCTCATCATCATCTTTCTGTCGATCGTCGCAGCCTCGCGGATCATCGGTGTCGTCTCAGAACAGGACCGGCTCGAGGAGAGCCTGCGCCAGTCGACGGTACTGACCCTTTCCGCCGCCAATTCCGCCTTTGGCAGTGCAGAAGCGGCGGCTGCCTGGAGCAACCGCGACGCCGCGGAGGAGATGCTCCGCGCCAAGCTTCCGTCCGCCAGCCTGCCGTCCGGTACCTTCATCCTGCTGATCCATGCCGACGGCACGATCTTCGCCAGCTCCCCGACCGGCGCCGGCTTCGTCGGCATGAAGCTTCCCGAACTGCTGCCGGAAATGATGACGGTCGGTCGCTACGGCGCAAGCACCGGCATCATCCAGGCGATGATCGGCTCGGTGCCCTATGACGCCGCCATCAGCCTCGCCGGCGACAAGGGCGGCATGATCTTCGTCGCATCCTCGCGCGAATGGATCGGCCAGCAGTGGCGCAACGAGGTGGCGCTGAACGTCACGCTGTTTGCCGGCACCTCGGCAATCCTGCTCGTCGTCCTCTACGCCTATTACACGCAGATCAAGCGGGCCCGCGATTCGGATCTCGTCTATCAGGAATCGAGCCTGCGGGTCGAAACCGCACTGTCGCGCGGCCGCAGCGGCCTCTGGGACTTCGATTTCTCCACCCGCCGGCTCTACTGGTCTCGCTCCATGTACCAGATGCTCGGCCTGCCGCCGTCCGACCGCATCCTCACCTTCTCGGATGCCGCCCGGCGCATGCATCCGGAAGACCAGAACTTCTACGCGATCGCCCGCTCCGTGGCGCATGGGGAGGCCCGCAATATCGACGAGGTGTTTCGCGTCCGCCACGCCGACGGTCACTATGTCTGGCTCAGGGCGCGCGCCCAGCTGGTTCGCACTGCATCCGGCAAGGTCCACCTGATCGGCATCGCGATGGATGTTTCCGAACAGCACCGCCTCGCCCAGCGCTATGCCGAAGCCGACCAGCGTCTGGCCGACGCGCTGGAATGCACCTCGGAAACTTTCGTGCTCTGGGACCGCTACGACCGGCTGGTGATGTGCAACGCCCATTTCCAGCAGGCGTACGGCCTGCCGGACACCGTCCTCATCCCCGGCACCGACCGCAAAAAGGTCATGTCGGCGGCCGCGCGCCCCGTCGTCACCCGCCGCATCGCCGATCCGGACCGCAACGGTCGTTCGCAGACGGCAGAGGTTCAGCTCGCCGACGAGCGCTGGCTGCAGATCAACGAGCGGCGCACCCGTGACGGCGGCCTCGTCTCGGTCGGCACCGACATCACCCAGCTCAAGCGCAACACCGAACGGCTGCGCAAGTCCGAGCGCCGTCTTATGGCGACCATCAACGACCTGTCCGCCTATCGCCAGACACTGGAAAAGCAGAAGGCCGAACTGTCCATCGCCAACGCCAACTACCAGGCGGAGAAGGAACGCGCCGAGGCCGCCAACATCGCCAAGTCCGATTTCCTCGCCAACATGTCGCACGAGCTGCGCACGCCGCTGAACGCCATCCTCGGCTTCTCGGAAATCCTGCTCAACCAGATGTTCGGCGAGCTCGGTTCTCCGAAATACAACGAATATGCCCGCGACATCCATGACAGCGGCAAGCACCTGCTCAACGTCATCAACGACATCCTCGACATGTCGAAGATCGAGGCGGGCCACATGCGGCTGCATTGCGAGGCGATCGACCTGGCGCCGCTGATCGAGGAGAGCCTGCGCTTCATCACCATTCCGGCAAGCCAGAAGAATATCGATGTGATGCCGTGCATCTCCTCCGGCCTGACGCTGGTCGCCGACCGCCGGGCGATGAAGCAGATCATGCTCAACATCCTCTCCAACGCGGTGAAGTTCACTAATGAGGGCGGCCGGGTTTCGGTCAAGGCCCGCAAGGCCGGCGGCGCGGTCTACCTGACATTTGCCGACAGCGGCATCGGCATTCCGCGCGCCGCGATCTCGAAGATCGGCCAGCCGTTCGAACAGGTCCAGAACCAGTACGCCAAGAGCAAGGGCGGCTCGGGCCTCGGCCTTGCCATCTCCCGCTCGCTGGCGGCCCTTCACGGCGGCAAGATGAAGATCGTCTCGCGCGAGAAGGAAGGCACCATCATCTGCCTGCGCATTCCCGACCTCGGCACCTCCGTCGATCTCGTCAGGCTTTCAAAGTCCTTTGAAAAATCGTCCGTACGGCTTTTGCGCAGCGCTTGATCTCGGCTTCCAGCTGGCCGATGGCCGGGCATCCGCCCGCATGGCAAACGAGATCGACCAGTCCTGACGGCGCCTCCTTCGGATCGAAGGCGTCGTCGATGCACAGTCGAATGATCTGCGAGACTTCGCCGTAGAGCCGCAGCGCCTCCCGGCATGTGTCGAGATCGTCGCGGCTCATCATCCGCGCGCCCAGCGCCTCCAGGAGCTCCTGTGTCGTCATGCCGGCGGTGTGCACCTCGATGTCCTCCGCCCCCGCTGCAAGCGCCAGATACTGGCCGAGGAATTCCAGGTCGACCAGGCCGCCGGCGATCAGCTTCATGTCCCACAGGCTTTCCGGCGGCTTTTCCTTGTCGATCATGCCGCGCATGTCCGACACGTCCTTGGCGAGCGCTGCCGGATCACGCCGGCGCGCCACGATCCCGTCGATGACGGCGACCGTCTCTGCACAAAGGCGTTTGTCGCCGCAGACGGGACGGGCACGCGTCAGAGCCATGTGCTCCCAGGTCCAGGCCTCCTCCTCCTGGTATTTGACGAAGGCGCGAAAGCGGGTCGCAAGCGGCCCCTTGTTGCCGGAGGGTCTCAGCCGCATGTCGACCTCGAACAGCACGCCCTCTGCCGTCGGCGCCGACAGCGCCGCCATAAGCCGCTGTGTCAGGCGCGTGAAATAGCGCTGCGCGTCGAGCGGCTTCGCACCGTCCGATTCGGCGTTGTCGTCGTCATATTCGTAGAGCAGGATCAGGTCGACGTCGGAGCCCGCCGTCAGTTCGAAACTGCCGAGCTTGCCCATGCCGAGGATCGCCACGCGGCTGTCGGGAAACACCCCGTGCGCGGCCTCCATCTCGTCGATCACCGCGCGTAGCGCGGCCGCGATCGCAAGATCCGCCAGATGGGTGAAGGCCTTGCCGGCATCCGCGCCGCTGATCGCGCCGGTCAAAAGCCGGATGCCGATCAGGAAGCGCTGCTCGGCGGCGAAGATGCGTAGCCGGTCGAGCACGTCCTCGTAGACCACCGCACCGGACAGGAATTCCTCAAGCCGTGTTTCGAGATAGGCTCGCGTCGGCAGTTCCGACAGGAGTGCCGGATCCAGCATGCCGTCGAAGACATGCGGCCGCGAGGCGATGATGTCGGCGAGCCGAGGGGCCGACGCCATGATCGTCACCATCAGGTCGAGAAGCGCGGGATTGCTGGCGAGCAGAGAGAACAGCTGGACGCCGGCCGGCAGGCCGGACAGGAACTGATCGAAGCGAAGCAGCGCCTCGTCTGCCCGCCGGTTCTCGCCAAAGGCCTTCAGAAGCTGCGGCGTCAGCGCCGTCAGCCTCTCGCGCGCCGGCGCCGACTGCGTCACCCGGTAGCGGCCGTAATGCCAGCCACGGATGACCGACGAGATCGCCTCGGGCCGTTCGAAGCCGAGCTTGCGCAGCGTCTCCAGCGTCGCCGGATCGTCCTGCTGGCCGGTGAAGACGAGATTGCCGGCATCGCTTGCCAGTTCCGCCTCGCGCTCGAACAGCCGCGCATAGCGATGCTCGACGCGCTTGAGCACCGATGTCAGTTTCTGCGAAAAGCCCTTCGTGTCCTCGAAGCCGCACATATAGGCGATGCGCTTCAGTTCCGCCTCGCTGTCCGGCAACACATGCGACTGCTCGTCGCGCACCATCTGGATGCGATGCTCGACCGCGCGCAGGAACCAGTAGGCCGAAGTCATCTCGTCGCGCGTCGATGCTCCGATCCAGCGCGCCTCGGCAAGCGCTTCGAGCGCTTCCTGCGTCGGCCGGATGCGCAGTTCCGGCATGCGTCCGCCGGCGATCAGCTGCTGGGTCTGGACGAAGAACTCGATCTCGCGGATGCCGCCGCGCCCCAGCTTGACGTTGTGGCCCTTCACGGCGATCTCGCCATGCCCCTTGTGGACATGGATCTGCCGCTTGATCGAATGAATGTCGGAAATCGCCGCATAATCTAGATACTTGCGGAAGACGAAGGGGCGCAATTCCTTGACGAAAGCCGCTCCGGCCTCGAGGTCGCCGGCGCAGGGGCGCGCCTTGATGAAGGCCGCGCGCTCCCAGTTCTGGCCGCGGCTTTCGTAGTAAAGCAGCGCCGCTTCGACGGGGATGGCAAGCGGCGTCGAACCCGGATCAGGCCTCAGCCGCAGGTCCGTGCGAAAGACATAGCCGTCGGCTGTGCGTTCCTGGAGCATGCGCACCAGCCGCCGCATGAGGCGGGGAAAGAGATCAATCGCATCGTCCGGGTCAGCGACCAGACCCGAGGCCGGATCGAAGAAGACGACAATGTCGATATCGGAGGAATAATTGAGTTCACCGGCACCGAGCTTGCCCATGCCGAGGACGACGAGACCGGACCCCTTCGACGGCTGGTCCGTATCCTTCAGCGTCATGCGGCCGTCAGCCGCGGTGGTGGCGAGAAGATGATCGATCGCCGCCGAGATCGCCGCATCCGCCAGCGCGCTCAGCCACGCCGTCACCTCGGCAGTGGACAATATCCGCCCGAGATCGGCCAGCGCCAGCAGAAAGGAGACACGGCGCTTGGCGACCCGCAGCCGCGACATCACTTCGGCTTCCGCCGGCAGGGCTCCGTCCTTGTCCGCCTTCCAGCTATCGCGCGCATCCTGCACCAGGGAGCGGATCATGCCGTCTAGCGGTTCGGAAAAGGCGATTGGCAGGAACGATGCCTCCAGCCTCGCCGTGTCGCGAAGATGCGGGGAAAGCGTCATTGCTGCGAGGAAGAAGGACTTGAGGTCCGGGTTTGCCTCGATCACCGGAGCCAGGTCCGGCGCCTCCGCCATCCACTCCTTCAGGTCCGTCGCCGCCGATTTCAGCTCGCTCTGGCTGAAGGGCCTGATCACCCCTGCCTCGACGTCCGAAAGACGCCGCATGTGTTGCTTTGCGTCCATGCCATTCCTCCCTCAGCCGGTATAGCAGCCGGGGACCGCGATTGCGACCGTCAGAGCTTGGCGGCAGGGAAAATCATCGTGACCGTCAAGCCCTTGGCGACCTCGGAGTCCGGATCCGTGTCGGACAGCTCCAGCCGTCCGCCATGCAGCAGCATGACCGCTTCGACGAGCGACAGGCCAAGCCCCGTGCCGGGCTTGGTGCGGCTCTCGTCCAGCCGGACGAAGCGCTTGACGACGTCGTCGCGGCGGTCCGCGGGGATGCCCGGCCCGTGGTCGGCCACGGACAGATGGATCTCGCCACCCTCGCTTGCCGCGCGCACGCAAATCTTGCGCTCGCCCTCGCCTTCGACGGCATACTTGATGGCGTTGTCCATCAGGTTGGTCAGCGCCTGGCCGATCAGTTCGCGGTTGCCGAGCAGGGAGAGTTTTTCGCCGATATCGGTCTCCAGCGAGAGCCCGACGTCCTCGGCCACGGGCTCGTAGAGTTCGGCGCTGTCGGCAACGATCTCGGCGAGATCGACGGGGCTCATCTCGGCGGCGACCGATCCGGCCTCGACGCGGGAAATCATCAGCAGCGCGTTGAAGGTGCGGATCAGCTGGTCGGATTCGGCAATGATTCCCTCCAGCGCCAGCTGGCGGGCTTCCGGCTCCGGATTGGCAAGCGCGTCGGCCGCCTTGTTGCGCAGCCGCGTCAGAGGCGTCTTCAGGTCATGGGCGATGTTGTCGGAAACCTGCCGCAGCCCCTCGTTGAGCTTGGCGATCCGGCCGATCATCGCGTTCAGCGATACCGACAGCCGGTCGAATTCATCGCCGGAGCCGGATTCTGGCAGCCGCTGCGTCAGGTCGCCGGCCATGATCTTCTTGCTGGCCGCCGACATCCGGTCGATCCGTTTGAGCGCATTGCGGCCGATGCCGAACCAGATCAGCACCGCGCCGGCGCCCATGATCGCCAGCGCCAGCATCAGCGCCCGGCGCACGAGATAGCGCAGCCGCTGCGGCTCGCCGAGATCGCGGGCGATCAGGATGCGTAGACCATTGTCGAGGACGAAGACGTAGCCGACTGCGACGTGCTGCGGCCTCTTCGTCTCGTCGTCGGCATAGCGCGTATAACGGAAGGGATGGTCGACCCAGCCGGTCGCATCGAGCACACCGGGATCGACCGCCTGCACGTTGCCGGCCAGAACTTGGCCGACGGGACCGGCGATCACGTAGAGGTTGGCGCCGGGCTGGCGGGCGCGCCGTTCGATGGTCTTCAGGATGCCGTTGACCCCTGCGCGCGCATAGATCTCGCTGAAATCCTTGATCTCATCGGCAAGTGATTCCTGCACCTGCCGCCCGATCAACTGGCCGGACATCGACGTCACGTAGAAGACCAGCATGGCGGCGCACAGGCCGAACAGCAGGATATAGAGCGCTGAGAGCCTGACGGCGGTCGAGCGGAAGAGCAGCATCAGTCGCGCCATCCGGCCCTTATCCTTCGTCGCGGATCATGTAGCCGGCGCCGCGGATGGTCTTCAAGAGCGGCCGGTCGAAATCCTTCTCGATCTTGGAGCGCAGGCGCGAGACATGCACGTCGATGACGTTGGTCTGCGGATCGAAATGATAGTCCCAGACATTTTCGAGCAGCATGGTGCGGGTTACCACCTGGCCGGCATTCTTCATCAGATATTCGAGCAGGCGGAATTCGCGCGGCTGCAGCAGGATTTCCTTGCCGTCGCGGCGCACCTGATGCGACAGGCGGTCGAGTTCCAGGTCGCCGACCCGATAGACCATGTCCTGTTCCGGCGTGCCCTTGCGGCGTCCGAGAACTTCGACGCGGGCGAGCAGTTCGGAAAAGGCGTAGGGCTTCGGCAGGTAATCGTCGCCGCCGGCACGCAGGCCGGTCACGCGGTCGTCCACCTGGCCGAGCGCCGAGAGGATCAGGACGGGCGTATGGATGCCCTTGCGGCGCAGCTCACTGATCACCGACAGGCCGTCGCGGCGCGGCAGCATGCGGTCGATCAAGAGCACGTCGTACGGGTTCTCGGATGCCATGAACAGGCCGCTCTCGCCGTCGCTGGCGTGGTCGGCCACGATGCCGGTTTCCCGGAATGCCTTGACCAGGTAGGCGGCGGCCTCCAGGTCGTCTTCAATCAGCAGAATCTTCATGTGCGCGACATTAGCCGGTCTTCCGGCATCCGCACAGTCCTTCTCCACAGCGGCGATTTCAGCATCAGACATTCGCTCACTCCATTGTCCGGAACCAAAAAGGCGTCGCGCAGCGGTTGATGCTGCGCGACGCCCGGTGTGTCGGAACCGATCAGCCCTGGCTGACGGGCAGAGCCACGAAGCGGCTGCCCTGCTGGGTCTCGATCTGGAACAGCGCCTTGGTGCGGCCGTTGTCCTTGGCTTCCTTCAGCGCCTTGACGATGTCGTCGGCGCTGGAGATCTCCTGGTTGTTGACCGAGGTGATCTTGTCGCCGGCGCGGATGCCCTTGTCGGCGGCGTCGGAGTTCGGATCGACGTCGTTGATCGTCACGCCATTGCCGTCGTCGGAAGGCGCCACGCTGAGGCCGAGGTCGGCCAGCGCCTTGTCGGTGGACGGCGTTGCCTGGTCGGAGCCTTCATCGGCACTTGCGACCTTTTCGGCCGGCAGCGTGCCGAGCTTGACGCTCAGGTCCTGCGACTTGCCATCGCGCCAGATCGTCACGTCGACCTTGGCACCCGGTGCCATGGCGCCGATGCGGCGGGCGAGATCACGGGAGTCCTTGATCGGGTCGCCGTTGACCGCGGTCACCACGTCACCCTTCTTGATGCCGGCTTCCATGCCCGGAGAGTTTTCCTGCGGCTCGATCACCAGCGCGCCCTTGGCCTCTGCAAGGCCGAGCGATTCGGCGATGTCCTTGGTCACCGGCTGGATCTGTACGCCGAGCCAGCCGCGGTCGACCGCGCCGCTCTTGATCAGGTCGTTGACGACGCCCTGGGCAACGGAGGCCGGAATGGCGAAGGCAATGCCGACATTGCCGCCGGAAGGCGTGGAGATCGCCGTGTTGATGCCGATCACTTCGCCGTTCAGGTTGAAGGCCGGACCACCGGAGTTGCCGGGGTTCACGGCAGCATCGATCTGGATGAAGTCGTCATAGGGACCGGAGTGGATATCGCGGCCGCGGGCCGAAACGATACCGGCCGTCACCGTGCCACCGAGACCAAACGGATTGCCGACCGCGACGACCCAGTCGCCGACGCGAACCTTGTTGTCATCGGCAAACTGCACGTAGGTGAACTTGCGCTTGGAATCGACCTTCAGCACAGCCAGGTCGGTGCGCGGGTCGGTGCCGATCAGCTTGGCCGGCATTTCCGTGCCGTCGTTCATGACGACCGTGAAGGCAGAACCGTCGGAGACGACGTGGTTGTTGGTGACGATGTAGCCGTCATCGGAGATGAAGAAGCCGGATCCCTGGGCGGTCGGACGCAGACGCTGCTTGCCCTTGGGCATGCCGTTGCCGTCCTGCGGGCCGCCATTCGGGCCGCCGAAATCGCGGAAGAAGCGCTTCAGCGGGTGGTCGTCGGGCAGGTTGTCGAAGCCGCGCTCACCGAAGTTGAAGTAGAAGCCGCCATCATCGGCAGCCGGCTGAACCTTGGATTCGACGCGGACGGAAACCACCGCCGGCGAAACGGCATCGACGACGTCGGCAAAGCTTGCGACGTGTGGCGCGTCGACCTCAACCGGTGCCGCATAGCTCTGTTCGACGAGAGCCGGAATGCCGGTCGACAGGAGCACAGCCGCAAGACCCGCGACAGTCGTGGACTTCAGGACGGTTTTCAGGGTGGTGCGACCGTTTTGAGTGCTGGACATGGGGATTACCTTCTCTTCCTTTGTCATTTTGCCTTGGGGGTCGGCAGGAACAATCGATGAAGAAAGGTATAGAGGGTGAGACCTTACGGAGAACTGACCGGGCGATGAATTTTTGGTAATGTTCGGCACTTGTGGAAAACGCCGTATACGAGCACCCAGAAAATCAGCCTTTCAGTATGTTTTCCAATTCCTTGGCCTCTGCCTCGGTCAGCGGCTTGCCGGTCGGCCGCGCGCGGTTCCTGCGCCCGTAGATGAACAACGCGAAACCTCCGGCGAGCGCCAGCAGCAAGGGCGCGCCCCACAGGATCAGTGTCTTCTCGCCGAAGCGCGGCTTCAAGAGCACGAATTCGCCGTAGCGGGAGACGATATAGTCGATGACCTGCTGGTCAGTGTCGCCCTGCGTCAGTCGGTTGCGGACCAGCAGCCGGAGATCGCGGGCGAGATCGGCATTCGAATCGTCGATCGACTGATTCTGGCAGACCATGCAGCGAAGCTCGGACGAAATCGTGCGCGCCCGCGCTTCGAGGGCCGGATCAGCCAATACTTCGTCCGGATTGACCGCGAAGGCCGGCGCCGCCGTGACCAGAAACGCCAGGATCAGGACAAGACGGCGGATCATTCGGCAGCCTCCACCGCCGGTCCGGTCACCGTTTTGGCCCGGCGCTTCGGTGCGCCGACCCGCAGGCGGCGGTCGCTCAGCGAGACGAAACCGCCGACCATCATGAGCAGCGCGCCGCCCCAGATGCAGAGGATGTAAGGCTTCCACCAGATGCGCACGACCATGCCGCCGTCCTCCGTCGGATCGCCCAGCGAGACGTAGAGCTGGCTCAGGCCGAAGGTGCGGATGCCGGCTTCCGTGGTTGGCATGCGGCGGGCAGTGTAGAGCCTCTTGGAGGAGAAGAAATCCGAGACCTGTACACCGCCGCGGGCGATGGAGAAATGGCCAGAATCCTCGGTATAGTTCGGTCCCTTCCCGGATTTCATGCCGTCGAAGGTGATCTGATAGCCGCCGGCCTCTGTCGTTGCGCCCGGCTTCATCTCAACGACGGTTTCCGTCGCGAACGTCGATACGGCGACGACGCCGAGAACCGAGACGCCGAAGCCCGCATGGGCGAGCGCTGTGCCGAAAGCCGAACGCGGCAGGCCGGTCAACCGCTTCCAGCCGACGCTCAGTCCCGCCTTGGAAAAGCCGGCGCGGTAGTAGAGATCGGCGAACGCCCCGAAAATCAGGTAGAAGCCGGCACCGAGCCCGGCGAGCGCCAGCAGCGGTCCGCCGCTCTGCGTGTAGAACAGGATCGCCGCGGCAACGAAGGCGGCTATCGCGAACATGTAGAGCCTCTGGAACGCGCCCAGCAGGTCGCCGCGCTTCCAGGCGAGCAGCGGGCCGAACGGCACGGCGACGATCAGCGGCAGCATCAGAAGGCCGAAGGTCAGGTTGAAGAACGGCGCACCGACCGAAATCTTCTCGCCTGTCAGCGTTTCCAGCAGCAGCGGATAGAGCGTGCCGGTCAGAACCGTCGCCGTCGATACGGTGAGGATCAGGTTGTTGAGCACCAGCGCCCCCTCGCGGGAGATCGGCGCGAACAGCCCACCAGCCTTCAGGAGCGGGGCGCGGAAGGCAAACAGGCTCAGCGAGCCGCCGATGAAGATGATCAAAATGCAGAGGATGAAGATGCCGCGCGACGGGTCCGAGGCGAAGGCATGCACCGAGGTCAAGACGCCGGAGCGCACGAGGAAGGTGCCGAGCAGCGACAGCGAGAAGGTCAGGATGGCGAGCAGCACCGTCCAGATCTTCAGCGCCTCGCGCTTTTCCATCACGAGGGCCGAATGCAGGAGCGCCGTGCCGGCAAGCCAGGGCATGAAAGAGGCGTTTTCGACCGGATCCCAGAACCACCAGCCGCCCCAGCCGAGCTCGTAATAGGCCCAATAGGAGCCCATGGCGATGCCGGCCGTCAGACAGGTCCAGGCGGCCAGCGTCCAGGGCCGCACCCAGCGCGCCCAGGCGGCATCGATACGGCCATCCAGAAGCGCTGCGACGGCGAAGGAGAAACAGACCGAGAAGCCGACATAGCCGAGATAGAGGAGCGGCGGATGAATGGCGAGGCCGACATCCTGCAGTACCGGGTTCAAATCCTTGCCTTCCGCCGGCGGCGGGAAGAGCCGCGCGAACGGGTTCGACGTCAGGAGGATGAACAGCGTGAAGGCAAAGCCGATCCAGGCCTGCACCGCCAGCACATTGGCCTTCAGCGTGTCGGGAATGTTGCGGCCGAACAGGGCGACAAGGGCGCTGAAGAAGGCGAGGATCAGCAGCCACAGCATCATCGAGCCTTCGTGGTTGCCCCACACGCCCGAGAATTTGTAGAGCGCCGGCACCAGCGAGTGGGAGTTCTCCCAAACGTTGACGACCGAGAAGTCGGAGGTCATGTGGGCGCGCGTCAGCATGGCGAAGGAAAAGGCGACCAGCGCGAAGCCGGTCAGCGCCGCATAGGAGGCGAGATCCATCAGCCCCGCATCGCCGCGCCGGGCGCCGACGACCGGCAGGATCGACTGGACCAGCATGACCCCCAGCGACAATACGAGCGCATAATGTCCAAGCTCGGTCATCATTTGATCGTTTCCTTACCAGAAAGCGTTACGCCCCGCGCCTCGAGCCTGTCGGCGACATCCTTGGGCATGTAGGTCTCATCATGCTTGGCAAGCACGGTATCGGCAACGAAAACATTGCTGCCCGGCTCGAATGTGCCTTCCGCCACCACGCCCTGCCCTTCGCGAAACAGGTCCGGCAGGATGCCGGTATAGGTCACCTTGACCTCCGACTGCGTATCGGTGACGACGAAGGTCGAGGTCGTGCCGGCGCCGCGCACCCAGCTTCCCTCCTCGACCAGCCCGCCAAGGCGGATCCGGGTGCCCGGCTGCACATGCGCCTCGGCGAGATCCCCGGGCACGTAGAAATAGGCGACCGACTGGCCGAAGGCGAACATCACCAGAAGAACGGCGGCGATGATGAATCCCATGCCGCCGCCGATCACCGCGAGGCGTTTCTGCTTGCGTGTCATTGGCTTACTCCATCCACCGTCAGCCCCATCTCGGTGCCGAGCGCGACGAGCTGCCTGCCCTCGTCACCGTCGGCCGGAAAGGTCTTCAATGCCGTCTTGAGGGCCTCCTCGGCCTTGTCCTTCTGGTTCAGCACCGCATAGGAGCGCACCAGCCGCATCCAGCCCTCGAAATTGTTCGGGTCGTCGGCAAGCTTCTGCGCCAGGCTTGTGACCATCGACTGGATCATCTGCTGGCGGTCGCCGGACGACATGTCCTTTGCGGCCTCCACGTCTTCGGCCGTCGGATTGCCCGGGGCCTTCGCCTCGCCTTCGGCCACCGTCGGAGCACCGCCGACCTGGGCGATATGGCGATTGACGAGCGGCATCCACGGCGCGTCGGCCGGGCTTTCCGCCGCAAGCGCCTTGAAGGCCGCGAGCGCTTCCTCGCGCTTGCCGCTCTCCTCGAGCGCCAGAGCGAGGTAATATTTCGCCTTCGGATTGTTGCCGTCCAGCGCCACCGACTTCTGGAACATCTGCTGCGCTTCGTCGGTAACAATACCGTCGTTGCCGGCAACCAGCGTCTCGCCAAGGCCGGAGAGGCGTTCGGCGTTTTCGCCCAGAAGACGGATGGCGTTGCGATAGGCAAGCTCGGCGTCGCCGATCCGCATGTTGCGGAAGTAGATCGGCGCCAGCAGGTCCCAGCCGCCGCCGTCATCGGGATTCTCGGCCAGGTGCCGTTCGGCCTTGGCAATCAGGATGCCGACGTCGTTGCCGGGATTGTCCATGCGGGCGGCCAGCGGCTCGTCCGGTGCGCCCGGCGTCCCCGTCAGTCCGTAGAGATAGATTGCGGTTCCGGCAACGGCCAGCACGACGACGGCTGAAACCAGAATGTGCCTTCCGCCCGCCGTCCGCCGCTCCGTCTTCGCCTTGGAGACGGCGATCAGCCGCCTGCCGATCTCGGCGCGGGCATATTCGGCTTCTTCCGCCGAGATGAGCCCGGAAGCGCGGTCCCGCTCCAGCTCGGAGAGCTGGTCGCGGTAAACGGCCGCCTCGCCGGCATTCGTTTCATCGGGCTGACGGCCCCTTCGCAAGAGCGGCATGACGAGCAAGGCCGCGACGAGAACGGTCAGAAGAGTGGCGAGAATCCAGAAATCCATGGCGATCCAAATACTGCAAGCGCGGGGGCTTTCCAACGCTCAAAGTGGCCGACGCGGCAAATTGCTGCGTTTGGCCACACTCGGCCTCGCTTTTAAGGCTTCAGCCTTGCGCCACCATGATTCAGATCAAAGGCGTCCAGCTGCCATCCTGGTTGCGGCAGGCGACGCCCTTGGCGACTTTTTCGCCATTCGGCGTCTGCAGCGTATGGGAATACTGGCGGCAATTCTGCGAGCCGACCTGATAGGGCGCAGCCGCGACCACCTTGCCGCTATAGCTGCGGCCGGTCCAGGTGACCGCCTGCCCGCCCGGTGCCGCTTCCAGCGCCCGGTACTCCGCTTCCAGCGCCCGCTGCTTGTCGCCATCGCCGAGATCGGCGCCCGTCAGGCGCACGATGCCGCCGTTCAGGGCGGCGATGAAGCGCCCCGGAGACGCTGCGTTGCCGATCTTCGGCCCGTTCAGCGCCTGGCAACCGCTCAGGACCATGGCAGTGAGGCAAAGGGACGTAAGGAAGGAAGACCTGATCAAATTCATGAGGAGCAAATACCGGGGAACTGAGCTGTTGTCTGGAACTGGCCGAAAGTGACTTCGCTTTCGTCCGTGGCGTCATTGTGGCGAAGTCTTCACGCTTTTAACACAATCCCGGCAAAGCTGAACCATGTCATTGCGGATCAATCATTTTCCCGGATCAGCGCCGGCAGGAGCAGGCTGGCGCGAAGCCCGCCCATCGTGCCCCGCGACAGGACGAAGTCGCCCTCGTATTCCGTGGCGATCTCCTTGACGATGGAAAGGCCCAGCCCCGTTCCGGGCTTGCTTTCGTCGAGCCGCCGGCCGCGCTTCATCGCTTCCTTGATCTCGTCCGGCTCCAGTCCGGGTCCGTCGTCCTCGACGACGATCTCCACCCTGGGTCGCAAGCCGGCTTCCGCGGCGGCGCGCCTTGCCGTAATCGTCACCTTGCCCTTGGCGAAACGGGCGGCGTTTTCCAGAAGATTGCCGACCGTCTCCTCGAGGTCCTGCGCCTCCATCGCCAGCATCTGGTCCTTCGGCTCGACCCGAAGCGTGAACTCGACGCCGTCGTTCAGCCGCCGCATGACACGGATCAGACGTTCCAGAACCGGTTCGATTTCGCAGCGCGCCAGCACCGTGTCGCGCTGCGCCGCGATGCGGGCGCGGTTGAGGTAGGACTGCACCTGCGCCTGCATCGTGTCGGCCTGGTTGCGCACCAGTTCCCCTTGCGCGCCCTGGATAACCCGCGATTCGTTCAATAGCACGGCGATCGGCGTCTTCAGCGAATGGGCGAGATTGCCGACCTGCATGCGGGCGCGCTCGACGATGCGCCGGTTGCTCTCGATCAGCGCATTGACCTCGTTGGCCAGCGGCTGGATTTCGCGGGGGAAGTTTTCCGGCAGCTTCTCGCTCTCGCCGCCGCGGATCTTCTCGAGCGCCTTTCTGGCACGGTCGAGCGGACGCAGGCCGAGCAGGATCGCCAGCGCGTTGATGACAAGGCTGCCGAAGCCGAAGACGCCAAGCGCCAGATAGAGGCGATGGGAGAAATAGCGCACGTCGTCCTCGACGACATCGGTGTTCCCCGCCACGCGGAAGCGGGCGATCCGGCCGTCATTGTCCATGATGACCTCGGTTTCGGCGATCATCACGGTGTTGCCGCTACCGTCCGGTTCGGAATAGAGCCGCTCGTAATTGGCGTCGAACGGCACCGCCGCCGTCGAGACCACCGGCAGCTTGATATCGCCAAGCGAGCTCGAGACCAGCGGCTCGGCCTTGTAGTCGCCGATCGGCTCGACCATCCAATACCAGCCGCTGGCCGGCTGCTGGAAATCGAGATTGCCGAGCTGCGGCGAGCCGGTCAGCTTGCCTGCGTCGTCGACGGAAACCGAGTTGATGACGTTGTAGAGCTGGGCGTGCAGCAGTCCCTCGAAGCCGCGTTCGGCCCCGCGCCGGTAGAGCGTCGAGATGACCAGCGCGATCACCACGATTGCCACCGCCGACCAGACTGTCGCCAGCAGCAGAACGCGGAAGGTCAGTGAGCTGTTGCGCATCGCCCCTATTTCGCGTCGGCGGACTTGGCGTCGCCCGGCGCCTGCATCCGGTATCCGAGACCGCGCACCGTTTCGATCAGGTCGACGCCGAGCTTCTTGCGCAGACGCCCGACGAAGACCTCGATCGTGTTGGAATCGCGGTCGAAGTCCTGGTCGTACATATGCTCGACCAGTTCGGTGCGCGACACCACTTCGCCGAGATGATGCATCAGGTAGGACAGAAGGCGATACTCATGCGAGGTGAGTTTCAGCGTCATGCCGTTGACGGTCGCCTTCGAACTCTTGGTGTCGAGGCGCACCGGACCGCAACTGATTTCCGAGGTAACGACGCCCGCCGCACGGCGGATCAGCGCGCGCAGGCGCGCCAGCACTTCCTCGACATGGAACGGCTTCGTCACGTAATCATCCGCGCCGGCGTCGATACCGGCCACCTTGTCGGACCAGCGGTCGCGGGCGGTCAGGATCAGGACCGGCATCGCGCGGCCTTCAGCACGCCACTTCTCCAGCACAGTGATGCCGTCCATCTCCGGCAGGCCGATATCGAGAACCACCGCGTCATAGGGCTCGGTTTCGCCCAGGAAATGGCCTTCCTCGCCGTCGAATGCCTGATCGACCACATAACCGGCCTCCTTCAGCGTCTCGCTCAGCTGCCGGTTGAGATTTTCGTCATCCTCGACGACCAGAATGCGCATGGCGGTCCCACCCTCTTCACATAAAAAACCTCCCGCCCGGAATCACCGGGCGGGAGGTTGCAGTCTATTACATCGGGACCTTTTTCGTCACCTTCTTCGGTCGCTCGCCGTCGCGTTGCACGAGAACGGTGACGACACAGGAATTGCCGGACGCCTGTACCGAGAGTAGCTGCCCGCCCGTCTGGGACACCACCTGCGAGGCGGCAGCCTGGCAATTGCCCCCCGCCTCGACGACATAGCGGGTCGTCTGCGGCGGCTCGAAAGCCATGCCCGACAGCCCTGCAGTGAGTGCGGCGATGATGAGGGGAGACGCCATTGCTTTCCCTTTCGGCATTAAACGATGTTGAAGCCGTTTCTAACCGATCCCACCTGAACAGCAAATGAATGGCAAGGGAAGTCCAATTTGCGCCGCAATTCAGTTGCAGCCGTTCATTTCAGCGCCTTTTTGGCCGTAACGCGACCATAGAGCGCGACCAGCCCGCCGATAGCACCGGTGATTGCCGTGATCGACTCCACCACCTGCCCCTGGTCGGACACGCCGAGATCGAGGCCGCCATATTGCGCCAGCGATGCGCCGATCGCAACCAGCGCGCCCCAGACCGCCTTCGACTGATACCAGTTCTTCTCGCTTTCCATGCACTTCTCCTTTCGCTCCTGTTTTCAAAGGGAAATCAGTCTCTCCGCCGGAATACCGAGCGGCACCTTGCGCCCGAGCTGGCGGACCCGGATCGCGAGAGCGGCCTGCGGCGCGCCGAAATCGGCGACCTCGTCGGCACCCGCATACTCAAAGACCGGGCTTGCCACTTCGACCGTACGGACCGGCAGGCCGCCGGAGAGAATGTCCAGCCGATAGGCTTCCGTCTCCTCGTCCAGCGGAATCTCGCTCGATAACCAGCTATCGGCCTCGATTCGGCCGCGCCGAACCCACGTGATGCGGATGGTGCCGTCCTGACGGCGCACGGCACGCAGATGCACCGGCGCCAGCGGCGTTTCCGCCCGTTCCCCGCCGGTGAAGGCGAATGGCCCGGCCATGCCGTCGGCGGTCTCCACAATCCAGTTGCGCTCCAACCCGCGCTCGGCCGCCGTCAGTCCGATTGCCGCCACCGCATCATCGATCAGCACGACCGCCGTGCCCTCTTCCGCCCCGGCCGCCATGGCGTCCTCGGTGCCAGCCAGCCCGCGCAGGAGACCGGTCAGCCGCCAGTGATCCGCCGCCGTTTCCTCCGCATTGAGGAACGAGCAGAGTTCCCAGCTACCCGCCGAAGAGCGGACCGCGATCAGATTGCCGCCGTTCAGCACCGTGGCCTTTTCCGCGGACGCGAAGCTGCCGAAGGCAAGATCGACCTCCAGCGCCTGCGAATGATCGAAGCGACCGGGAACGCCGCCGCCTAGTGTCGTGCCAAGCGTCCCGATGATGGCCGGGCGGGTCAGCAGGGCGCGGGCCGAATAGCCCTCGGTCGTCGCCGATGCCGACACCGTCACCGTCTTCCATGGGCTTGCCGTCACGGCGATCCGCGCGAATTCCGATGCCTCGTCGCCACCATAGCGCGGCAGGTCCATCAGGTGGACGATCGGCGAGAAGCTGGCGGAAGCCGAACCGGATGTGTGCCGGCGCGCGCTTTCCGCCGGCGGCGCCAGACCGGGAGCGCTGACCACTTCGCGCGCCTCCACGCTGCGGCTGTCGCCATCCTCGATCCGGGTGACCAGAAAGCGCCCCTCAGGGCCCACGGGCAGACGCACCACGTCGCCCGGCTGCAGTGCCGCCATTGTCGGCGACACCGCGAAAGTCACCGACCGCCTGGAAATCCGGTGGTCGCGCAGCAGTCCGTCGGTCGCCAGCAGCGCCTCTTCCTGCGGCAGCGCCGCCACCAGACTGTAGGACAGCACCCGGTCGTTTGCCGCCGCCACCCGGCGCGAGCGTGCGCCCGCCTGTTCGTAATCCAGCGCCGCGTCGTAATAGGTCACCAGCGCCTCGCCGGCATAATCGGCCACGTGCCCCCGCGTCTCCTCCCACAGCGGCTGGTCCTCCTCGTCCACCAGCACCGCCATGTCACGCGCCGGCAGGCTCGCCTTGGCCCGCGAGCGGAACGTCAGCCGCCCGCCATCCTCGAAGACGTCGAGCTGGAAGACGTCGATCAACGGTTCGAGCAATGAGCGCGCCGTCGTCACGTCCGATTGCACATAGCCGGTCAAGTTGCCGCTCACCTGCGACACGTCGAAATCGGCAAAACCGTGATCGGTCAGCACCGCACCGATGATGCCGGCCAGCGTCCCCGTTCCCAGCCGGCCGTTCAGCCAATGCCCCGTGCGCCAGTTGTCCCCGTCCGACCAGACGGATGTGTCAAAGGGAAAGGTCGGGAACGGCCGCGCGTCCCAGGTCCAGAGAAACATGCGGCCCGGATCAACCATGCCGGCCGGCGCTTCTTCGCTCGTCCACCAGTCGTGATGCGCTTCGAGAAAGCGGCGCTGGACGCTGTCCGAGCGCGTGGCGTTCGAAAAATACGGCGCCGCATTCTCCGAGGATTTCGGGTCGAAAAAGACATTCGGCTGGTTCGCAGCCTTGTCGATTGCCGCGCAGCCGAGTTCGGTGAACCAGACGGGCTTCATCCCCGGCAGCCAGGCGGTCGGTTCCGCCGCTTCGGCTCCGCCGTGGCGGTCATAGTGCCGGTTTACCCACCAGCCCTCGATGTCCTTGTAGCGGTAGACCCATGGCTTGCCCGCCAGGCCGTCGGCGATCGGGCTGCGGCTGCGGTTCGCCCGCGCAGCGTCTCCGGCATAATACCAGTCGTAGCCTTCGCCCGACGTGATCGCCGCCTTCAACCCGTCCGCATCGTCGGCGAGCCGCAAGCCGTCGGGGTTTGCCGCCACGAGATCGTCGTCGCGCCAGTCGGCGAGCGGCATGTAGTTGTCGATCCCGACCGCGTCGATATTGGGCGACGCCCACAACGGATCGAGATTGAAGAAGACGTCGCCGGAGCCATCCGCCGGGTGATAGCCGAAATACTCGCTCCAGTCGGCGGCATAGGTGAGCTTCGTCGACGCGCCAACGATCGCCCTGACATCGGCGGCCAACGTCACCAGCGCCGAAACGAAGGGAAAGCCGCCAGTCTCGTCGCGCACCCGCGTCAGCCCGCGCAGTTCCGACCCGAGAATGAAGCCCGCCACGCCGCCCGCCGCCTTGGCGAGCTTGGCATAATGCAGGATCATCCGCCGGTAACCCTGATCACTGCCGTGATAGGTGACAGTCGTGCCGCTGGTGGTGAAGTTGCCTGCCGTCGCGCTGCCGCAAAAGCCGTTGACCTGTGTGCGTGCCGCAGCCGTCCCGTCGACGCTGCCTGCGATCCCTGCGGCCGGATGGCAGGTGATGCGCCCGCGCCAGGGATAGGCGTCCTGCTCCGTGCCGCAGTAGGGGTCGGCCCGGCCGTTCCCGGCGGGTATGTCCATCATCACGAAGGGGTAGAGAAACACCTCCAGCCCGCGCACCTTGAGATCTGTGATCGCCGCGACCACACTCGCGTCATCGGGCGTGCCGCCAAGTGCCGGTTCGCCGTCGATCCGCGAGACCAGATGCGCGGCCCCTCTCGAAATGCCGGAAACCTTCCAGGTCACGCTTTCCTTCTGCCGCGCGGAGAGCTCAACGCCCGGTACGATGCGGCATTCACCGGCTCTCAAGTCGGTGCCGAACCAGGCGACAACGAGCGCCACCCGTTCGAGGTTCGGGCAGACGGCCATCAGCTCGTCGATCGAGGCTTCCCAGTCGGTCGCCCGGGTCAGCACATTGCGGTTGATCGTCCGGGCGCTCGCCTGCCCCGTCTGCTCCTTGATCGCTACCGGGCTGTAGCCGTATTCGGTCGCGCCCGGCGTGACGGTGATCGCCTTGACGAGGCTTTCCAGCCGGCCGGCCGGCCGCATCACCTCGAACTGCAGGATCGGAATGCGGTTGCCGTAGGTTTCCAGCGGAAAATGCTCGAACACCACATAGGCAAGCCCGCGATAGGCCGGCGCATTGCCCGCCCCCTGCTTGGCCTCGATCAGCGGATCCGGCGCCTGGTCTTCAGCGCCGGTATGGATCCGCATCTCGATCGTCGTCAGATCCAGTTCCTGCCCGTCCGCCCACACCCGGCGCACGCCGGCGATCGGCCCCTCGCAGAGCCCGATCGCGACATTGGCGTAGTAGTAATAGCTGTAGGTCGTCACCTTTGAGGAAGAGCTGGACGAGCCCTTGCCGCCGCTGCGTTGGGTCGCCGTCGTCACCTCTTCCTGAAAGCGCGTCGCCCAGATCAGCGTCCCACCGATCCGCATCGTGCCGTAGACGCGATTGACCGCCGTGCCCTCCTCCGCCCCGGCGATGCGGGCCGACGACAGCTGGCTGCCCTTGACCGTCGTCGACGATCCGCCGCCGATCACGGCGCGGTCGATCGCGTTGCCGGCCAGCGCACCCGCCGCCCGGCCGATGATTGCACCAACGGGACCGAAGACGCTGCCAAGTGCTGCGCCCGCGGCCTGAAGCAGAAGCGTTGCCATCAGGACCTCATGCCATCGAAAGGAAAACGGGATCAGAGCCCCGGACGGGCGGGAAAGACGAACACGCCGGCGATCCGCCGCCGCCAGGACGGCACGAGTGCCGAGGAAACCACGGCGGCCTGTTCATAGGCATGAATGAAGCGGCCGCCCTCATCCAGTATGCCGAGGTGCTTGGCCGCCATCTCGGCCTTCCAGCGGAAAATCAGAAGATCGCCGGGCAAGGCCGCATCAAGGCCCACCGCCCCGCCGAAATGGGAGAGCGCCGCCGCCATCAGCCGGTCCTCGCCGGAGCGTTCCGCCCAGTCGCGGGCATAGGCGCCCGCCGGCTCCGGCTCGCGGCCATAGAGTTCGCGCCAGATGCCGCGCACCAGTCCCAGGCAATCACAGCCAACACCCTTCAGCGAGGCCTGATGTCGATAGGGCGTGCCGATCCATGAGCGGGCAATCGCCAGCACGTCATTGCGGATATCGCTCATTCGAACAGCACCCCGCCGTCATGGTTCGCCTCGCCCGTCGCATAGGAATAGGCGAAGTCGCTTCCCGGCATGTGCGGAAAGCCCCGGAAATTCAGATGATTGGCGAACCTCGCCTTGCAGGTCGAAAAGGCCTTGTCGCAGCCGGCGGTCAGCGTCAGCGCGCTTCCCTCCGCCGGCAGCACGGCGAGCGGCAGCCACAGCGTCAGCACGTGATGGTCGCCCTCCGCATTCACATCGTCGATATCGGCGCTCGTCCCATCGGCAAAGCGCGCGACGCCTTGGCGGAAGAAGCCCGTCGCAAAACCGGAAACGCCGTCGACCACCAGCTTCGCCGCGTCGACGACCGTCACCACGCTTGCCGCCGCCCGATAGGCGGTGAGATCGACCCCGCAGCGGGCATCGCCCAGTGTGGCGTCGCAGCGGCGGTTATAGGTCCGGCCCTGCGGCCGCGACAGCTTGTGGGCAAAGCTCCGGAGTTCCGCCGAAAAATACCCCTCCGTCCGCCGGACGTCGCCGATCTCCTGTACGCGCAGCAGTAGGTGCTGATCCGGCGCCGCCCAGTTGACCAGGTAGACCTCGACCTTCGCCCCGTCATAGCGTCCGGCGACCAAATCGGCCTCGGTGATCGCCTCGCTCGAAAATCCGCCGGCAACATCCGACGTCTCTGCCGAAAGCCCGCTCGCCTCCTCCGCTTCACTCGCGGAAAAGCCGCTCGCCGCGCGGTAGAGCGTACTGGCGAAATTCAGGTCCCGGTCATGCTCGGTGAAGCCGAGCACCGCTCCGTCGGCCAGCGTCACCCGCCAGGCATGGCAGACGGTCGTCACGTCGCCGCCGAGGTGGGCCGCAAAGGCTGCGTCGATCGTCCTCATGGCAGGATCTCCATCAGCGGAATGGTCGGAATGCGCCCGGCATTGAAGGCCTGCAGGTTGACGTCGATCCGGTCGGTGGCAAAGCGCACCGGCACGTCGAACTCGAAGCCCGCCGTCACCGCCACGCCGTCGCCCGGCAGATGCCCCGCCGAGAAGACGACGAGGCCCATCGCATGGTCGATCCCATAGGTCGCGGCATCCGCAACCACGCCGTCGAGCGCCACCGAAACGCTGCCCGCCACCGGCTTGGCGATCGTCCGCAGCCACGCACCCTCGCCGTCGCCATAGGCCTTGACCAGATGGAACGCCGCCGTCGTCCCGTCGCCGATGCCGAGCGCCTGATCGGTCGCGGCAATCGCCGCGCCGGGCGCACAGGATTTCCAGTCGACCGGGTCGCGAAAGCGGAAGCCGTACATCTCGCCGGCACGCGCCTCGAAGAATGCCAGGACCTCGTAGAGGTCGGCGACCGAGCGGATCCCCGAACCGGCGTCATAGCTGCGCCGTGAATTCTGCCAGCGCTGGTTACGGTTCTCCCGCCCGTTGGACAGGTTGACGATATCGGTGCGCCTGACCGGCCCGCCGGTCACCGTCAGCGACAGGCGCAGCGGAAAGCGGACCTCGTGAAAACTCGCGGTCATGCGGCCCCCTCACGTGTTGCGCTGTCCGCGGCTCACGGTCCGCGCCAGCATCGCCGAAATCTGCGCCTCGGATTTGCGGAAGCTCGCCGCATCGCTCGCTGTCACGTTGAAGACGATCTGCGTCGACCCGCCGCCCGCAGCCGCGACTCCCAGCGAACCGTCGCTGCCGCGCTTCAAGGGCAGGATCGCCTCGGCGCCCGCCTCGCCCATCAGGCCAAGCCCGCCGCCATGGGCGAAATAGGTCGGCTGCGACACCACGCCACCCGAGGCGAACGGTTTTACGCCGCTGACCACCCCGCCATCGGCAAAGCCGAACAGCGAACCGAGCGCTGACGACAGGCTGTTCGCCGCACTCGAGACCAGCGTCTCCAGCGGCTTCAGCGCGCTGTTCAGCGCCGCAGTCGACAGCCGCGTCGCGAGCCCCCTCAGCACATCATCGAGGCCCTGGCCGCTGACGGTCGCCGATTTCAGCGCCCCGGTCAGCGCCGACCCGAACGCATTCGACCGCGCCTCCAGCCCGGCCAGAATATCATTCAAATCCCGCGCCTCGGACGCGAGATCCCGTGTGTCTTCGATGTCCATGGGAAATTATTCCTGTTTGATTGACCGGATAGTGCGGCGTCCTGATCTGCAATGGCCATTTCCCCTCCCCAACCCCTCCCCACAAGGAGTAAGGGCTTACCCTGCCGAACGATCTAGTCAGGGGCGAAAAGCGCTGCGGAACACAATGGTCCCAGGCTTGGCAAAGGGGTATCCACGATGAAGCCCCTCCCCCTTGTGGGGAGGGGTTGGGGAGGGGCATCTCCACCTCACCCATCCGGAAACCGCGCCATCAACCCTTCCAACTCCGCCCTTCCCGGCCCACTGCCCTTTTGGGCAAGCCCACCGGTCATGGCGTGAAATTCGATTGGCGACAGCGCCCAGAAATCCTTCGGTGACAGCCGCAGCAGGCAGAGCCCGGCATGCATGACGCCCTTCCAGGGAAAGGCGTCCGCCGCCGGCCGGTCCGCGCCTGCTACGGCCCCAGAGGGTCCGGCCCGGTCTCGCCTTCCGCACTGCCAAAGGTCACGGCCAGCAGTTCGCCGGCGATCCGCGCGAAACCCGCGACCCCGCCCTCGACGCTTGCCGCCGCCACCTCGTCGTCGGTGTAGAGATTGCCTCCGCCCCGCAGTCCGGCGCCGATGATGCGGATCATGTCGGCCGCCTTCAGCCGGCCGGAGGCGAAGCGTTCGGCAACCCCGTTGAGGCTGTCGGCGGCAAAGGCCGTTTCCAGCTCCGCCAGCGCGCCAAGCGTCAGGCAAAGCACCCGCCGCTCGCCGTCGATCGTCGCCTCGATCTCGCCGCGATGGCGGTTCGCCCGCCGTCCGTCCGCATAGCCCGCCATCACGCCGCTCCGAACGAGAGTTCACCGGCCGATTCCAGGGCGATCTCGAACAGGATCTCGCCATTGTACTGTCCGGAATATTCGAGCGCGGTCACCTGGAACGGTCCCGTCAGCGTACCGAAATCCGGCACGACGATCTGCCAGGACAGGATCGCGCCGTTGAAGAACGCGCCCCGGACGGTCTCGTCGGAGGACTGGTCCTTGAAGATGCCCGCGCCGGACAGCGAGGCCCGCTGCACACCGGCACCCGCCAGCAGTTCCCGCCAGCGCCCGGCGCTCTCCGCGTCCGTTACATCCACCGTCTCGGCGTTGAACGCCAGCTTCTTCGACCTCAGCCCCGCCACCGTCTCGTAGCCCGCGCCGTTATGGACCTTCATCAGCAGGTCCTTGCCCTTCTGCGCCACCATCATCTGTCCTTTCGTGAAAAGAACCCCTCCCCACCCCCTCCCCACAAGGGGGAGGGGCTCCCTTGCAGCAGCATGGATTCCAGAAACTCAACATTGCTTTGAGCATGGGAATTCTTGTCATTTTCGCCGCAACGCCGGCGGCTCAAGCCCCTCCCCCTTGTGGGGAGGGGTTGGGGAGGGGAAAACAAACCTCACTCCGTCACCGCCCGAAACGTGATCTCCGCCTTGAACGCCCGCCCCTTCGGCTCGCGCCGCACCCGTGTCGACTGGTGCAGCAAGCTGACCAGCGTCGCCCCCGAAAGCGCCAGCGCCGCGTCATGCAAAACGCTCCGGACCGCCCCGGCGATCGCGTCCACCTCGCGCCGACCCGGCTCGTCCGACCAGGCCTCGATCGTCATCAGGTGCACCTCGCCCGCCTCGGTCGAGGTCGAATTGTCCCGCGACACCATCTCGCCGATCACCAGGTAGGGCCGCGCCTTCCCCGTCAGCTGCCGGTCATGGATCGCATCCGGACCGACCAGTCCGGCAAGCACCGCATCTGCGGCAAGCGCCGCATGAACCGCCTGCAGCAGGGCATTGGCCGCGCTCATAGCTTTTCCTCCTCGCAGTCGCAGACGAGAAACCGCCGCGTCTCGTCCGGATCGCGGTAGCCGAGAATGCGGAAGATGCGCGAGCCCTTGCGGAAGCGTTTGGCGAGCGTGATGTCGTCGCGGTAGCGCATCCAGATGCGGTAGGCGGCAATGCCGAATGCGGCGCCCGCCCGCTCGGTCTCGCGCAGCGACACCGGCTCGATGCGGGTCCAGAGCGAAGCAGCGACGCCGTAGGTCCGGGTCACGCCGCCCTGCCCGTCGAAAATCTCCTCCGGCGCCTCCAGCGCGAGCCGCGCCGTCATCGCACCGGGATGAGGAAGGGAGTGCGCCATGGTCACAGCCTCCGCATCCGGTAGGGCGCGATCAGCGCCTCGTATCCGGCCGGCACCGCCGCCGGCTGGTTCTCGAGCGCCACCGCGCCGCGGAAGGAATACATCTCGCTGACATGCAGCAGCATGGCGCGCTTCAGGCCATCCGGCACATCGGTTGCCGCGTCGCCGAAGCCGGCGGAAAAGTCGATCTCGATGCCGTTCGCCATCCGTCCAGGCCTCGGCGGATCAGCCAGCATCAGCCGCGCCGGACGCGCCGCGCCATCAAGCACATGGCCGGCAAGCACGGCCTCCGACGGCGTGCCGTCAGCGCCGTAAACCGTCACGGTTTCAATGGCCTGCACCGGGCACCTGTCAATCTGAATCACCCCGTCCGCCGGCCAGTGGTCGAGGTAAAGCCGGAAGCGCTGGGCCATCAGGCTGAGCCCGGTGACCGCCTCCAGGTATTCGCGAGCGGCGGCGATCAGGCTTTCGATCAGCGCATCCTCGTCGTCGCCGTCAATCCGCGCATGCGCCTTCGCCTCGGCCAGCGTCACCGCCTCGCCAGCGGGACCGGACAGTCTGAGATAGGTCATGAAATGTCTCCGGAGGATCGAAAAGAGTTGGCGGCCCCGGCGGGGAGGAAAACCGGAGCCGCCTACCGCCCGACGCAGAACGACCGGGCGGGATGTTCGAGCGTTAGCGCCTCATATCCGCGTGAATTGCCCCTCACCCAAACCCTCTCCCCTCAGGCGGGGAGAGGGAGAGGAAAGGTCGACGTTCTGGTCCCTTCTCCCCGCAAGCGGGGAGAAGGTGCCGGCAGGCGGATGAGGGGCAATCGCTTGAAGCGCTCCCAATCAGCTCGTCGCGAACTTGATCAGCTTGATCGCCTCGAAGTTCTGCACGCCGCCGCCGACACGCTTGGTGGTGTAGAACAGCACGTAGGGCTTGGCCGAATAGGGATCGCGCAGCACCCTCACCCCGGTCCGGTCGACGACCAGATAGCCGGCGCGGAAGTCGCCGAAGGCAATCGCAAAGGCGTCCGCCGCGATGTCCGGCATGTCCTCGGCCTCGGCAATCGGGAAGCCCATCAGGGAGGCCGCCTGGCCGGGTCCTGCCGGCGGCAGCCAGAGATAATTGCCGTCGGCATCCTTGAACTTGCGGATCCGCGCCTGCGTCTTGCGGTTCATGACGAAGGTGCCATTCTGCCGGTGGCCGGCCTTCAGCGCATAGACCGTATCGACCAGCACGTCGGAGGGACCGGAGGCGGCAAACGTGCCGGCCGCGCCCGTCGGGTAGTAGCCGATATTGCCCCAGCTCCAGCCGGCGTCGTCGACCTTGGTATGGGCGAGAAAGCCGGTCGGCTTGTTGGTGCCGTCGCCGGCGACGAAGGCCGCGCCCTCCTGCTCGGCAAAGGCAATGTCCACCTCACCGGCAATCCAGGCCTCGATATCGACCGCCGCGTCGTCGAGCAGCGTCTGGGTCGCCGCCGGCATGGCGTAGAGCTCCATGGTCGGAAAGGACAGCTCGGAGAAATCCGGCGTGGCGTCCTGCGGCCTGGCCGCCGTCTCCGCCACCCAGCCGCTCGCAAGCCCCGATGCCATGAACGGCTTCTTCAGCACAGAGCCTGACACCTGGCGCACCGTCGCCAGCGCCCGGATCGGCGAGACGGCGGAGAGGCGCCGGCCGATCTCGGTGTCCGTTTCGTCCGGCACCAGATAGCCGCCGTCGGAATTGGTGCCGGCGGCAAAGGCCTTCGCCTCCAGCTCGCGCAGCCCGCCTTCGTCACCGCGGCGGATGTAGCTTTCGAATGCCGCCTTGTGTTCGCCGGCCTCCGGCGACCCGCCGCCAAGCCGCGGGCGCGCCTTCTTCAGGAGGAACTGGTCGACGGTGCGCTTCTGGTCGTCGAGCGCCTTGTTGATGCGGTCGACCTTGTCGCGCGTCACCACGTCGGCGGTCAGCTTCTTCTCGACCTCGCCGAGCCGGCGGTCGTTTGCCTCGCGAAAGGCCTCGAAGGTCTCCATGAACTCCTCGAAGGCCTCGGTCATCGTGTCGGGCGCCGCCTTGATCTCGGGCGCGGCACGTCTTTGCATGTCGGTCATGCTCGTCTCCTTTGGATTGGATCAGTTTCGGGGCGACATCAGCCACGCTGCCCGACGCATCAGCGCCAGCAGTCGGGCCTCGTCCCCGTCTATGTCAGGATTGCCCGCCGCATCCCGCAGACCGGCCATGTCGTCGTAGCCCCTGGCGATCAGCCGCCGGGCCTCCTTGCGCGTCAGGCCGGCATCCCGCGTCAGCCTGCGCTCGATTTCCCGCTTCGTCGGCAGATGGCCGGCGAGATGCTTGACGCTCTCCACCCGCGCCGATGGCAACATCGGGAAGGTCACCACCGAGATCTCCCAGAGATCGGCCTCGACGATAGAGCGAACACCGGTCTTGGCGTCCGTTCTCGCCTTCACCGTCTGGAAGCCGATCGACAGCCCGTCCAGTGCGCCGCTCTTCATCAACTGATGCACCTCGCGGGCCCGCGTCACCCCGGTCGACAGGACGCCCTCGACGAAGAGCCCGCGGGCATCCTCGACAAGCCGGGTCCAGGAGCCGATCGGCTCGGCCGGATCGTGCTGGAACAGCATGCGCACCCCGCCCGCCCCGCGTGCGGAGAGCGACTTGCCAAACGCCCCGCGCTCGATCCGGTCCTTGCCGAGATCGACTTCGCCAAAGACGCTGGCATAGCCGGAAAAACGTCCGTCGCCGGTCACGCCGTTCAGCGTCAGATTGGCAAACTTGCACGACGCCGCGCCCGGCCCGTGAGCATGGTTCATGAGCGGATCTCCCTGGATCGAATGCTGTGATTGTTCGGACGGCGGGGTGAAATGCCCCTCCCCAGAAACCGCCCCTCCCCCAACCCCTCCCCACAAGGGGAAGGGGCTAAGCCAGCCGCTGCCGCCGCGTTTCAAATGAAGCGGGCGCGTGCCAAGTGTCTTCTCCCCCCTTGTGGGGGAGATGGCCGGCAGGCCAGAGGGGTATTTCTTGCTGTTACTCGCGGCCCCCTACCGCCGCGCGCCGTAGCGTTCGGCGAGCCTCGACAGGATGCCGAGCCCCCACCAGGCGCAGAGGCTGGCGGCCGCCGATCCCGACAGCATGACCTCGCTGCCGGACAACGTGCCGGCAAGCCCCAGCTTCTCCATCAGAAAGAGCCCGGCCGGGCCGCCGAAGATGATCCCGCAAACGAGGCCGGTCAGGAACCGCGTCGCCGCTTCCCGCCGGCTTTTCGGCAGCAGATAGATCAGCGAGACCGCGGCGCCGGCAGCGGCACCCGCCGCCCGCGCAGCCCACATTCCGGGCTCGTTGGCAAAGTCGGACATATTGTTAACCTGTTGGTGCGATACTGCTTTTACTCGCCTGAACGCTGCACGGACCGTGCACCGGGGCGGAAAGCCCCACGTCACGCAGAGTCAGGATCAGGGATTGCAGAATCCTTTGAATCGCTTGCGTCGATCCGCTGACAGTCTGAGTCAGCCACTTCACGCAAAGAGTCCGGTTCTTCAGACTTCGAGTCACGAAAGCGGACAATCCGATTCAGGACCCCGGCACAAAGCCCTGATCCTGAATCGCTTTCCACTGGCCAGCCGTCTTCAGAGATTGATTCATTTTCGGTGATCACGCCAACCACCCCCTCCCTCATCCTCGGGCTTGTCCCGGGGATCCAGCCGGCGAGCGTCCGCGAGCCGAAAAGACAAAATGGACGCCTACCCGCTCCCACTCTGTGAAAGGAGTCTCCCGAGCGATGGACATCGCGCCGCTGGATTCCTGTGACAAGCACAGGAATGAGGGAGCAAGGCCAAAGCCCTCCCTCAATACCCCACCGCCTGGCGCTTCTCCTCGTCCGACAGGAAATCCGCCGCGCCGATGCGGCTCCAGAGTTCGCCGCGCTCGACACCGAGACCGGCCACCTGGTCGAGATCGGGTTCAAAGCGCAGGGATCCGTCGGGCGCCAGCCACTGCGAGAAGCGGCTCATGGTGCGCGCCACCAGCGGCAGCACGGTCAGGCGGTAAAAGGCGCGGTTCGCCTCCTGGTAGTTGGCATAGGTGTTGTCGCCGGGAATGCCGAGCAGCATCGGCGGTACGCCGCAGGCGAGCGCGATGTCGCGCGCAGCACCATCCTTCGCCGCCACGAAATCCATGTCGCGGGGCGACAGCCCCATCGATTTCCAGTCGAGCCCGCCTTCCAGCAACAACGGCCGCCCCGCCCGCATCGGGCCGGAATAGCCGTCGTCCAGTTCCTGCTTCAGCCGGCGATATTGCTCCGGCGTCAGGTTGCCCCCCTCCTTCGGCTGGTAGATCAGCGCGCCGGACGGCCTCGCGGAATTGTCGAGCAACGCCTTGTTCCAGCGCGCCGCCGCATTGGAAAGATCGAGCGCCATGTGGGCGGCGGCCAGCGGCGCGAAGCCCAGGTGATCGTCGAGCGGATGGAAGAGCTTCATGTGCAGGAGCGATATCCCCTCGCCGTCCGCCGCAATCCGCCGCGTGCGCCCGCCGGCGCGGTAGTCATAGGCCGCCGCCCAGCCGTCCGGCCCTTCGACCACGCTGATGCGATCGGGCCGCAGGAGATGCAGTTCGCGCACCATGCCATCGAGGATCGCGGGCTCGATAAAGCCGTTGCCGGAGAGCATCAGCTGGCCGAACAGCGTTTCGAAAAACTCCGGCCCGCCCATGCGTGCGTTAGGCCGGCGGATGAGGTTGACGAGGTGATGCTCCGACAGCTCCTCCGCCCCCTCGTAGAGAAGCCACGGCACCGCCGCCGCCGCTTCCGCCACCAGCCGGACAGCGCAGTGCGCGACCGGATTGCGCATGAAGCCGTTTCGCGACAATTCGCCATAGGAACGCCCGCTCCAGTGCGCCTCGCAACCCGCCGCAATCGCGACCAGCCCCGAATGCGCCTTCTCCTCGGACACGCCAACCGGCGCCGCCGTCCTGAACGGCAGACGAAAAATGTTTCTCATGTGGTGATCGTTTCCCTGATTTCTGACTGCCGGCGTGGCACAGCGGCAAAACTCTTCCGTCATGCCGGACTTGATCCGGCATCCAGCCACCGCGCGTCCGCGCGGTGGAAAGACTCTGGCAGGCTCGCCACCTTACCAAGCCGTCAAATGAGTGCCCCGCGCGATCGACATCGCGCCGCTGGATCCCGGATCAGGTCCGGGATGACGATGCGGATAGGTCGCGCCTCACGCCGCCTCGGCGATCGTATAACTCACGGCCGAATAATAGGTCCGCGCATAGCCGGCGATCTGCTGCGCCCGGTCCATGCCGTTGATGATCCGGCGGGCATGCACCCAGTCCTCGTTCGTCTTCGAGAAATAATCGGCGAGTTTGTGGCCGGTGAACGAGCCCTTGATCATGCCGATGAACATGATCTTGATCGCCACATCCATCTCCATTGCCAGCTCCGGATGCGACACCAGGTCGACGCCGGTCTCCTTCTTCATCTTCTCGTAGTTGTATTTGTGGGTGAGCTGCACCAGCCCGCGGCCAAGCCAGCTCTTGCCGTCCTTGTCCTTGCGCCAGTATGGCTCCTTCACCCAGGAAAGCTTGCCGGCGTTCCAGGCGTTTTCCAGCCGGGCGATCGCCTTGTCGTCGGTCGGCGCCAGCGTCTCGCGCACCGGCTGCATGGTGCGCGCCGTCTCGTGATAGGCGGTCGCCAGCATGTAGGCCAGCCAGCGGTCGTCCTCCTTGGCGTAGCCCTCTTCCCAGGCATCCAGAATGGCGTTGTGGCCGTCCACCTGCGACTGGTTCAGCCCGGTCGAAAACAGCGTGTCATGCAGATGATCGTAGAAGAACTTGCGATTGATGCTCATGATGTCCCCCGGTTTGGCGCGGACTCCCCATTGGCGTGCATTCGTCCGCAAATACAATTTTAACATGCAATTTTGTCTCTGTACATGCGATGGCTGCAGCGCCGTGCCTCACACGCCCCTCACCTTCGGCTCTCCCGCCCCCTCCAGCATCAATGCCGTCAGGGCCCAGACCAGCGCGTCGAGCCGGTCCGGCGAGCGGCCGTTCGAAAGCCCGTCCGGGCCGAAATCGCACATCTGGTCTTCGAGCGCGCTAAACCGCCCGGCATGCACCACCCGGCCCTGCTCGTAGAGTGCGGCCACCGGTTCGGCGCGCAGGAATTTCCCCCGCGTCGCCCTCACCGTCGTCACCGGCAGGCCGGCATCGACCGAGCGCATCACGGCGGCCACCATGTCGCCGCCCTGGTTGATCTCCGCGACGATCCGGTCGGCATCGAAACGGCGATAGGCCCGCGCCGCGGCTTCCGCCCACCCGGACGGGCTCGCGCCCTCCACCGAGCAGTCGGCCAGCACGACGCCGCGCCCCGCCTCGTCGATCCCGGCGACCACGATCCCGCAGCACGACGTCTTGCCGGCCGCAGCCGGCGGGTCGACCGCCACGACGATGCGCCGCATCGGTCCCGCCGCCCTGACCGTCAACGCCTCCAACTGCTCGCGCCGCCAGAGCCCGTCCTCGCGGTCCTCGATCAGCTCGCCGCCGAGCTCCTGGCGCCCGAGCCGCGTCCCTCCATAGCGCGCCTCGAGCGCGGTGATGAAGCCCGGCGCCAGATTGCGGGCATTGGCCGCAGTCGAAATCTTGCGGACCACCGTGCCCGGATCGGCGATCAGCCGTTTGAGCACCGGCACCGCCCTCGGCGTCGTCGTCACCAACTGGCGCGGATGCGAACCCAGCCGCAGGCCAAACTGCAGCATGTCGAAGGTCTCCGCCGCATGCGTCCATTTGGCGAGCTCGTCGCACCAGGCGAAATGAAATTGCGGCCCGCGCAGGCTTTCCGGATCTTCGGAAGAAAATATGTAGGCCATCGCCCCGCTCGGCCAGATCAGCCGCCGGCGCGAAATCTCGAACACCGGCACGTTGCGCCGGGCAATCCGGCAGATGCCGGACACACCGTCGATCATCACCTCGCGGGCGTCGCCCAGCGTCTCGGCCACCAGCGCGATGCGCAGCTCGGATGCCCCGGCCCCGCTCGCCAGCGCGTGGACCCATTCGGCGCCGGCCCGTGTCTTGCCGGAGCCGCGCCCGCCCATCAGAAGCCAGCTGCGCCAGTCGCCCTTCGGCGGCTGCTGTTCGTCGCGCCCGGCAATCGCCCAGTCCTTCAGCAGTGCCGCCGCAATCGCCGGATTGGCCAGCAGCGCCACAATCCGCCGCTCATGACGGGCGATCCATCGCACCGCATTCGGCGCCATCGCCCGGCGAGCGACCGCCGCCATCTCATCGGCAAGCCGCCCCATCCAGGGCGCCACCGCAATCCATTCCGGGTTCGCATTTGCCCACTCGGCCCGCGCCCGCTCTCCGATGGTCCGTTCGGGCGCGCTTGGCCCCAACCACGTCCGCTCAGCGAACGCCGCCACCCGATGCTTGGCCGGTTCCGCCATCCCGTGAGGGGCGAACGTCACCCGCCTCGATCCCTCGACTATCTCCGACGCCATCACCCGCCGCCCCGGCCGGCGAATATCCGCGGTCCCGCTCATCAGCAAGGCGCGCCGCCCGTTCGTCGGCCCGCTCGTCGATAAGCGCCAGCAGCGCGTCGCGGGCGCGCTCCAGTTCGGCCGGATCGGCATGACGGTCTGCCTCCTCTTCGCGGTCGCGGGCAAGCTGGCGCTGCAGCGCGTCGATCTTTTCGAGCGTCCGGACGATCAGCGACATCGCATCCACCGCCGCCTTGGCGTCGGTCCGGCTCGCCGCCCCGTCCGCCTCGCTTTCGCCCCGCAGACGGCGGAAATAATCGAACTGCGCCCGCATCTCGCGCGTCATGTCATTGAGCAACCGGCGCAGATCGTCGCCGCCCTCACCCGACTTCACCTCCGGCGCATCCGCCACCCCGGCCTCCGACGGCCCGTCCCCATAGACGCGCCGCTCCGGCCAGAGCCCGAAAAGCCCCGGATCGAACCTGTCCAGATTGTCCATGAAACCTCCGATGGCATGGGCCAGATGGCGCAAGGCCAACCCCAGCTAATCTCCCCCCTTGCGGGGGAGATGCCCGGCAGGGCAGAGGGGGGGTAAGCCCCCTCACCCGCCCAACAAAAAAGGCCGGCAAAACCGACCTCAAAAACCCTCATTCCCGACACCGGAAACAGCCCCGACCTTCCCGGCCAGCCGCCGCATCCGGTCGCAACTTTCCGACTATACCAGAACCCTATCAGACCACCGTGACACCGTCAAGGATTATTTTCCCAATATTATCTTTGACAAACCCAAATTGATGTGAGATAAAGAATCCAAGAGGTTAGCTTTTGGAACGCGTCATGTCTGTTTTGTCGAGGGAATATTTTCACAATGAGGCCGCAGCCTTCGAGCATGTGGAAAGCATTCTGTGGCCGGAAGGTCCTGTATGCCCTCACTGTGGGAACGTAGACAAGCACTACAAGCTGGAGGGTGTTCGCTCCAAGCCTTCCAAGAAAAGCCCGGAAGGTGTCGAGCGCCATGGCCTATACAAGTGCGCTGCCTGCCGTAGCCAGTTCACGGTTCGCATCGGCACGATCTTTGAGGAAAGCCACCTGCCTTTGCATAAGTGGCTGCAGGCGATCCACCTTATTTGCTCTTCCAAGAAGGGTATTAGCGCAAACCAGCTTCACCGCGTCCTTGAGGTCACGCTGAAAACTGCTTGGTTCCTTGGTCATCGCATCCGCGAAGCCATGCGTGAAGGCAACCTTGGCCCGATGGGCGGCAATGGTAAGGTAGTCGAGGCAGACGAAACCTACTTTGGCAAGAAGTCTGGCCCTGCGCCGACCATGACGACAAGTGGTCGTCCGTTCACAAAGTCCGGCAAAACCGGCCCGTCGCATAAGCGGGCTGTTGTCGGTCTTGTAGAGCGTGGCGGTTCCGTCCGCACGCTCCACGTCGAAAATGCAAACAAGGAAACTGTTGCGCAGATCGTCACGGAAAACGTTCACCGCGAAAGCGATCTGCATACGGACGAAAGCAGGCTCTACAAGGTAGTAGGTACTCAGTTTGCCGACCACCAGACCACAAAGCATTCCGCTGGCGAATACGTCCGCTACGAGGGCGGCAAGGTCATTCACTCGAACACGATCGAGAACTATTTCAGCGTGTTCAAGCGCGGCATGAAGGGCGTTTACCAGCATTGCAGCGAAAAGCATCTGCACCGCTATCTGGCGGAATTTGATTTCCGTTACAACAACCGCGTTGGCCTTGGCATTGACGATGGTTCCCGTGCGTTGAGTGCACTGGTTGGAGCAAAAAATAAGAGGCTTCTCTACAAGGACTCATTTGTGGCATCCTTCTAGAACCGAAATAGGAAAGCCAAATGGCCCCACGTAAACCCATTGACGCAGAGTATCGGTTCCGGATCGATGCCTACAGTCCGGACACCATTCCTATGTCCAGACTCGCGGAATATATGGCCGAGCTTGCTGCCATTCTTGGCGAGCAAAGAGCGGTCCATTTCGAGCGTCTTGAGCGTGGCAGCACAGTGATCGTTCATAAAGTTGAACGGGAAGCTGTTCCGAAAGTGCGGGAGCGCACTACCGCTGTAAGACGAAATGAAGGCCCGCAGGATGCGTTGAAAGCGTATCGTGCGGTCAACAAGTTATTGCGCGATGACAATGCCATCGGCACCCTGCAGGAAAAGAAGGGTGTAATAATACGCTTCCCCGGTAGGGAACTCGTAGAAGAAAAATACCCCACCATTCGGCAGCAAGGAACATTAGACGGTGTTGTCGTTTCTGTCGGTGGTGCAGACAACACCGTTCATGTGCGGCTTCTTTCCGAGGGGGTCCCTGTTACGGGATGCTACACAAATAGCAGGTCGCTTGGCAAAGAGCTTGCCGCCAAGTTTGACGAGAACGTTCGCCTAATTGGCGTTGGAAGTTGGAGCCGCGACTCCGATGGAAAGTGGCAATTGGAGAAGTTCAGGATAGATGCGTTTGAAGTCCTCAAGCCGATATTTTTATCCGATGCGTTGGCTGAACTGCAAAAACTGCCGATAAAATTTGATCAGGCAGCTTATGACGAACTCAGCTTGATTCGTCACGGACCAGAAGGTGGCGGCAATGGTAGTCATTGACGCTACGACACTTATGCTCCTGCTGCAGCCCGGCGCAAAAACACCGGTCGACAAGGATGGCAACCCAATTTCGAAGCCGGTAGAGCGTCTGACGTATTTGGTGGAGAAGTTGGATAAGGCGAGAGCAAAGCTTGTCATACCAACCCCGGCGTTGAGTGAAGTTCTGGTTCGTGTTGACGCGGGCGTTGCGCAGACCCTTGTTGAAAAAATCAATGGTATGTCCGTTTTTCGGATTGAGCCTTTCGATGAAAGGGCCGCCATCGAGGTGGCCATTATGACCAGGAACTCTGCAGACAGCGGGAAACAGCCTAGCAAACGGGACGATAATGCAACTTGGGCGAAGCTAAAATATGATCGGCAAATTGTGGCTATCGCGTTGGTTAATCAAGCTACGGCTATATATTCAGATGATAAAGGTCTGGCGACTGTGGCAAAGCGCATGGGCATAAACGTCGTTGGATTGGCCGATATGGAATTACCTCCAGAAGATCCTCAGCTAAATATCAACTTCCCAGAAGAGGGCGCGATAGGCGTCGATTGCGAGAATTTAGATGACGAAGGTCAAGCAGCAGCAGATTGACAAATTCCGCGAAGCCGCCCGTCAACTGGAAACGGATGACGATGAAGCGCGTTTTGATCAGCGGCTTGGCAAGATCGCCAAGTCACCGCCGCCAAAAGAAGACGGAACCAAAGACAAGAAGCCCGCCAAGTGAGCGGGCTTTTTAATAGGGATTTCCATGTCAATCAGTTTGCGACCGGGATTGAAAACCATATCTTCGGCAGATCAACTACCAGCGTTCGTTCTGCTGTTTGAATTGGATCGTTCGGGGGCTCGGCGTCTTCCGGCAATCCTTCAGTTACCAATATCGGCGGATCGCGGTTTTCCTTCACCTCGTGGGGTATATCCCGAAGTGAAATTATTCGGACTGGCCGCATCCATCCTTGCTCTTTGTTTTCGATCCATTGCGGCACGAGCCAGTAACAACCTTCATGCTCTATCGTCTCGCATCGTGACAGGTGTTTTCCGATGGCTGTCATGGAAATCGTGATGTTGACCGGATCACGAAGCTTGTATTCGCTTGGTGGTTCCAAACTCTCCTCCAAGATACAACCTCCCTATTTATGGGCGACGTTTATTCGTGAGGTTTGTCTCCATCAAACGCATCATGCCATAGTTGATATGAGCTGTGTCCCGGATTTGGCATCATCGAAAACTGAAAGTCCTTCAACAGGGCAAGCGCTTCATTGACGGAATGTGGCCTCCCAGACGCAATTATCAGGGCATTTGCCAGTGTGGCGGCGATGAGCCTTGTTTGAGCTGCTACTTCCGCCTGAGTATTGTTCATTGCAGAATCTCCTAATTCAACCCATGGACTCAACATACCACAAACTCGCGTGGGTGTGTGAAGTATAATATTGGGATTATTTTCCTATCTTTGCATTTGATCTACCTTTCAGCGCCGCCGTCACCATCCTCATACCGGCCCTGTGTCCATCCGCATGGCACTTGAACTTACGATGTATCATGCTATGATACATGAAATCGAGGCGCCTGATGATCCGGTCTTACAAAGACGCCCGTACGGAAGCCGTTGCAAGGGGTCGGACGCCGAAAGGCTTTCCGGCAGATTTGGTGCGATCGGCCGTGCGCAAGCTGACCGTCTTGGAAAATGCCCGTCAGCTGGACGACTTGCGATCACCACCGGGCAATCGCCTCGAAAAGCTCAGTGGCAACCGCGCCGGTCAGCATTCCATCCGGATCAACGATCAATGGCGTATTTGCTTCATCTGGACACTGACAGGCGCGGACGCCGTCGAGATCGTCGATTACCATTGAAACCAGGGAGTTGAACCATGGTCAGCATTCTTCCAGAGGTCCATCCAGGAGAAATCCTCCGCGAGGAATATCTCCGTCCGCTCGGCATGAGCGCGGGCGCATTGGCGCGCAAGCTCGGCGTGCCACGCACCCGCATCGAACGCCTTGTCGCCGAGCAGACAGCCTTGACCACCGACTCCGCCCTGCGGCTCGCCAAGTATTTCCGCACATCCCCGGAATTCTGGATGAACATGCAGGTCAGCTATGACCTTAAGGTCGAAGCAAGGGAGAAGGCGGAGATGATCGACGCCATCGAGGCGATCGACCAGGACTACGCGCGCTCCGCCTAACCTACTCCGCCGCCTCAACAGGCGCCGAAAACTGCTCCCACGCCGCCATGGCGTGCGCGGCGTACATCAGCGACGGGCCGCCGCCCATGTAGATGGCCATGCCGAGGGTTTCCTCGAATTCGGCCTTGGTCGCGCCAAGCTTGATCAGCGTTTCGGTGTGAAAGCCGATGCACCCGTCGCAGCGCGTCGCGATGGCGATGCCGAGCGCCACCAGCTCCTTCACCTTCTTGTCGAGCGCGCCGTCGGCGGTCGCAGCCGTCGCCATCGCTGAAAAGCCCTTCATCACGTCCGGAATATCGCGTCGCAGCGTCTTGGTGTGGGCGGAAATGTCCCGGGTGATGTCGGGGTAGTATTTCGTCGTCATGTGGAGCTCCTGTAGAAACATTCGTTTTTCAATATGTTTCTACAGGAAGGCGCCCGGCCCTGATTTGCGAAAGATCAAGTCCGCCTCAGCGCGCCGTCGAGAAGGCGAACCAGACGGCGACGGCGGCAAGCATCAGGGAGAGCGCACGGCGGGCGAAACGCTCGCGCCGCTCGTCGGTCAGGATGGGGGTTAAAAAGCCGGCTGCCGCGACGATACCCGCATGGATACCGGTCGCGACCGCCACATAGACCGCCGTCAGGAGCAGCGTCTGGCCGAGCACCACGCCGGCCGGATCGATGAAGGCCGGCAGCACCGCGACGTAGAAGATTGCCGCCTTCGGGTTCAGGAGGTTGGTCACCAGCCCGCGCCGGAAGAAACGGCCATAGCCGTCATTGGCGCCGACGCCCGTCTCGCTGCCGCCGTCGCGCCAGCCGTCCCAGGCGAGATAGAAGAGGAAGGCGATGCCCGCCCAACGCAGCGTTTCGTAGACCAGCGTGGAGGATTGCACCAGTTCGGCCGCTCCCACCGCACCGGCAATGCCGATCGTCGCCAGCCCCAGCGCCACGCCGGCAACGGCCGCAAAGCCCTTCGCCCGCCCCTCCGTCGCCGCGGCCATGGCCAGCCAGGCCATGTTCGGCCCCGGCGTCAGCTCGATCAGCACGGAAGCGAGCACGAAGGCCGGCAGCTGGTCCGGCAGGTAGTCGGCAAGAGACGTCACGAACACTCCGAAAAGGGGCAATCACCGGATCTCGTTCCGGCCCGCATCAAGACATTGAGCATTCTGCCTTCGAAGCGTCCTTGATTTCAATCACCGACCAGTTCGGAGAGGTCTTCTTCGGCCCGGTAGGGTTCGGCGATCTCGAGGATCAGCCTGCGCACGCTCTCCGGCATCGATGCCCCGCGCCCGGCGACGCCCTTGTTCAGCCGTTCGCCCCTGGCGGTCTCGGTATCGGCAAAGGCCTCCGCCAGCTTGGAAGCGTCCAGATAGTCCGGCCCGACATAACGCGCGATCCGCTCGGCAAGCCCCGGCTTATCGTTGAGGAAGTCCTTCTCGTAGGACACCCAGAGCGGCTTGACGAAGCCCATCCGCTCGCATTTCTTCCAGGAGAGATAGAACTGCAGGAACCAGTGCGCCTGCAGGTGCACCAGCGCCGTCAGGCGCGTCTCGTCGTCCATCTCGTGATAGCGGTCCGGCAGCGCGTCGAGGAAATAGTCGACATCGGCATTACCGGTGGAGCCCTTCTGGCGTGCCTTGCGGAACATGTCGTCGAGGCTGACGATCGAATCGAACAGGTTGCGATAGGTGACGATCGGCATGATGTTGAATGTCTTCAACTGCCGGCAGAGATAGGGCGTCGCCCGCACATGGTGCTGCGCCACATAGCCCCGCTGGTTCAGCCCGTGGCGGATCAGCGCCAGCTCGTCGGTTTCCTGCTCGCGCAGCACGATGCCCATCGCATAGGGCGTCTGCATGTAAAGGGTCGCGGCCATCAAGTTGGCGCCGCCAAGGCTCATGGTCCGCCTCAACGTGCCGCTGATGAAGGTCGAGGCCGATTTCGGCGCGCAGGCCACCAGGATGTTCGGCTGCCTGGCCCGCGCGGCCGAGAGCTTCGCCCGCATCAGGAGCTCGGAAAACTGGTCCAGGTTGAACGCCAGCCGCGAAACCACCTCGTCATCCACATCGGGAAGGAAGAAGGGATTGGTCAGCGAGAAGACGCTCGCGGCGGCCAGCTGCTCGCGCGGATCGAGCTTGCCCAGGAATTCGTTGCACTTCGCCTCGACAAAGGCGAGGTCCGGACTTTCCGAGATCTTCTCGGCAAACTTCAGCAACAATGCCTTCGTTTCTGGGTTCATTGCCTTCCTCTTTCTTCCACTCGACACCAGGCAGGGCGACGGCTTGGGGCCGAACGTCGATATCTGCCGGTCGATATTCTCACGCCCTCTCCGGCCCCAGCATCAGCGAAAAATCCGCCTCGTCGCGGAACGGCGCGAAGGCCTTCAATATCCGTTCGCGCGGTCCGGTCGGGATCTTTTCGCCGCGGCCAGCCACGCCCTTGTTCCATTGCAACCGCCCGGCCTCGGGGTCGGCCGAAAGCTCGGCAAGCACCGCCTCGGCCGACAGGCCGAAGCCGACATGGGCGGCGATCCGCCCGGCCATCGCCTGGCGGTCGCCCAAGAGGTCGCGCTCGTAGGAAATCCACAGCGGCTCCACCATGCCGCGCTGCTCCAGCTTCTGCCAGTGCATCAGGAACTGCACGTACCAGGCCGCCCGGTCGGCGAGGAAATCGAAGCGGTCCTCGTCACTCATTTCCGTGTAGTGACGAGGAAAGCCCTGCGAGAAATAGCTGACCTCGGGGTCCTCGCCCGCCTCGCGTGAAACCTTCTGCATGCGCTTGAACTGGTCGTCGATCGACACGAACGTGTCGAGGATATTGCGCACGGTGACAATGACGCGGACCTTGTACTGCGCCAGCTGCCGGCAGAGGAAAGGCGTCGGCTTGATGTGGTGCTGGGCGATGTAGCCGACGCCGTTCAACCCGTTGCGGATCAGCGCCAGTTCGTCCACCTCGTCTTCCCTCAAGATGCCGTCCATCATCCCGAGCGTCTGCGGCGTTGCGATATTGGCGCCGAGATAGACGGTCGGGAGTTTTGCCGCCCTGGCGACGGCGACGAAGATGAAGGATGAGGCGGATTTCGGCGCGGCGGCCAGGAGAATGTTCGGCTGGGCTGCATTCGCCGCCGTCAGCTTCAGCCGCATCACCCATTCCATGAACTGGTCGGGTGTCGCCTTCAGTTCCGGCACATTGCCGAACTCGGGCAGAAACAGAGGATTGTAGGCCGTCAGCAGCGAGGCCACCTTGACGATCTCGTCGCCGGGAAACTTTGCCAGCAGGGCGTGGCCCTTCTCGCGCACCGCGACGGGATCGGACATCACGGCAAAGCCGCGCAGAAAAATTCTGACCTTGTCCTGCATCTCGTCCAGCATTGCGCGCCTGTCCCCTTCACTCGGGGACTCCCTTCGCACAAAGAACTGGTCCGAGGCTGGCGAAACGACCGCCGGTCAGGCCTTTTCCGCGCCCTCGCCCACCGTCAGCGGCCAGTCGACGATGTAGTCCTCGTAGTCCTCGACATCGACGTCATCCTCGCTCACGGTGCGGCCGCGGGCCGAGATGCCGGCGGCATGCACGGTCTCCGGATCGCCGGAGACCAGCGGGTGCCACCAGTAGAGGTCATGCCCTTCCTCGATCAGCCGGTAGCCACAGGTCGGCGGCAGCCACGGGATTTCCGGCACGCTTTCGGGCGTCAGCTGGATGCATTCCGGCACGAAATCCTTGCGGCTCTCGTAGTGGCGACAGCGACAGCTCTGATCGTCGAGCAGGGTGCAGGCGACCGAAGTGAAGGCGACCTCGCCGGTATCCCAGTCCTCGAGCTTGTTGAGACAGCACAGGCCGCAGCCGTCGCAGATCGACTCCCACTCCTGCGGGCTCATCTCGAGAAGCGTCTTTTCTTTCCAGAAGGGCTGTTTGTCCGTCACTCTATCGCCTCGGCATCATGGGGAAATCCCGGTTAACCCTGGTATGTCTTCTGTGTCAGTGTGGCACCGGCGGCACTTTCCAAACCGACCCCAACCGTTATAATCCCGCCCGGGTTAACCGCCGGCACATGCCGCCCGGCGGAGGGAGCGACGGCAGCGTGCAGGATCCTTTTTCATCAGACGAGCGCCCGCGCAAGAAGCGCTTCCTCCTGCTCAAGATCGATGCCGCGCTCGATTCCTTCCTGTGGAATGCCGGCTTCCGCATCGCCGACACCTGGGAACGCATCACCATCTTCTTCCGCCGCTTCCGCATGTATGGCTGGAAGCGGGCCGTCTTCGAACTTCTCGGCGAGGCCGCGACCTGGGGCACCGTCGGCGCCGTCCTGATGCTGACGCTGGCGCTTCCCGCCTTCCAGGCCACCAACAAGGATTGGCGCAACAGCGGCGACTACGCCGTCACCTTCCTCGACCGCTACGGCAATGTCATCGGCCATCGCGGCGTCATCCACCAGAACTCGGTCCCGATCGAAGAGATGCCGGATTATCTCATCAAGTCGGTGCTGGCAACGGAAGACCGCCGCTTCTTCGACCATTTCGGCATCGACGTGTTCGGCCTCGTGCGCGCCATGGGCGAAAACGCCAAGGCCGGCAGTGTCGTCCAGGGCGGCTCGACGCTGACCCAGCAGCTCGCCAAAAACCTGTTCCTGTCCAATGAACGCTCCATCGAGCGCAAGATCAAGGAAGCCTTCCTGGCTCTGTGGCTGGAGGCGAACCTCACCAAGAAGCAGATTCTCTCCACCTATCTCGACCGCGCCTATATGGGCGGCGGCACCTTCGGCGTGGCGGCGGCGGCGCGCTTCTACTTCGGAAAGGACGTGCGCGAGGTCAATCTTGCCGAGGCGGCCATGCTCGCGGGCCTCTTCAAGGCGCCGGCGAAATATGCGCCGCATGTCAACCTGCCGGCAGCGCGCGCCCGCGCCAACGAGGTGCTGACCAATCTCGTCCAGGGCGGCTTCATGACCGAAGGCCAGGTGGTCGCCGCAAGGCGCAATCCGGCCACCGCCATCGACCGCGACGCCAATGAATCGCCAGATTATTTCCTCGACTGGGCCTATGACGAGGTCCAGCGCCTCGCCTTCCGCTTCCCCGAACATGCGCTGATCGTGCGCACCACGCTCGACATGGGCCTGCAGCACGCCGCCGACCAGGCCACCGAAGCGAGCCTCCGGGAATACGGCCAGAGCTACAAGGCCAAGCAGGCAGCCCTGGTGATGATCGAAAACGGCGGCGCGGTGCGCGCCATGGTCGGCGGGCGCGACTACGGCGAAAGCCAGTTCAACCGCGCCACCAAGGCGCTGCGCCAGCCGGGCTCGTCCTTCAAGGTCTACACCTATGCGCTGGCGATGGAAAAAGGCCTGACGCCGCAATCGACGGTCGTCGATGCGCCGATCACCTGGAACGGCTGGTCGCCGCAGAACTACGGCCGCAGCTATGCCGGCCGGGTCACTGTCGAGACGGCGCTGAAGAAATCGATCAACACCATTCCGGTCCGCCTCGCCAAGGAGAAGCTCGGCATCGACGGCATCGTCAAGATGGCGAAGGACATGGGTGTCGAGACGCCGATCCGCGCCAACAAGACGATTCCCATCGGCACGTCGGAAGTGACCGTGCTCGACCAGGCGACCGCCTATGCGGTCTTCCCGGCCGGCGGCTACCAGTCGCGCCGTCACGGCATCTCGCAGATCCTCTCCTATGACGGCCGCCTGCTTTACGACTTCGAACGCGACGAGCCCGCAGCCAAGCGGGTGATTTCGGAGCAGGCCGACGCCTACATGAACCAGATGCTGACCCAGGTGCCGGTGTCCGGCACGGCGCGCGCCGCCGCCCTCGACCACGGCATCGTCACCGCCGGCAAGACCGGCACGACGCAGGCCTATCGCGACGCCTGGTTCGTCGGCTACACCGGCAACTACACGACCGCAGTCTGGTTCGGCAACGACGACTACACCTCGACCAACCGCATGACCGGCGGCTCCATTCCGGCCCGCACCTTCAAGCGGCTGATGGACTACGCCCACCAGGGCATCCAGCTGAAACCCATTCCCGGCATCGAGGACCCGCTGCCGACAGGCGACCGCACGCCGATCACGGTCGCGGCCGGCAAGAGCAACACCCCAGACGACGGCTCCCTGCCGCCGCTGGTGCGCCCCCGCTCGCTGTCGCCGGAGACGACGAAGCTCATCCGCACGATCCGCGACGACCTCATCAAGGCCCCGCCACTCACCCCGCCCGACCCGCAAAAGGTCGCCAGCGTGCGATAAGGCGCCTCCTGGCCCAATGAACAGCGGAGGCGCGGCGGGTTGCGCATCCGGATATTCGCAACCATTTTTGGTTATAGACGAAAATCTACCTCCGGTCACATTGCCGTCCAGAAGAGAATCTCATCAGTTGCGAAATACACCCATAGGTGTTTAAGATTCCCGCATTGGATGTGATTCAAAATGTCAAAGCTTCCGATTTCCTCGCGTGTCCGTGCTCTGTTGAGCACCACCTGCATGGCCGCCATGCCATTTGCCGCGCATCTTTCTCTGCCGACCTATGCTCTCGCCCAGCCGATAGCCTCGATCTGCAGCACATCCGGCAATGTTTCCTCCTTAAGTTGCGATAACGGCGGACACGTCAGCATGCTTGGCGGCATTGGTACGTCGGCGCTGACCGTCACCGGGGGTACTGCGACAGCGATCGATATCGGGCCGGAAACCAGCGACACCTCGCCCACGATCCAGACGCTGACGATTACCGGCGGCACGGTCATCAACAACACGGAGTACAGCGCCGTCTACTTCTCGACCGAAGCCGCTGATCACGACGCGACGATCATCATCGATGCGGGCGTTTCGATCACCGCAAGCGGCGGCGGCTTTGGGGCCGAATGGTTCAGAAATGAGACGTCGGGCGACATCACGGTCAACAGCGCCGCGACGGTAATGGCCTATGTGGGGCCGGGCATCACCGCGACGACCAACGACGGCAGCGTCGACCTGACAAACAGCGGCACCGTAACCTCGACGACTGATTGGGGCCTCTATGCCGATGGCGGTCACAACTCCGTAGAGACGGAAAGCGTCGCCATCACCAACAGCGGCACCGTCAACGGCTATCTCGCCGGCATTCGCGCCATCGGCTATGTGGCCAATACCAGCGTCACCAACAGCGGAACCGTCTATTCCACCACGCGCCAGGCCATCACGGCCTGGTCTGACACCGGCACCGCCAGTGTGACGAACTCGGGAACGGTCACATCGTATGACGAGATCGGCCTGCAGGCGTGGGGCGCGACTGGCGTCACGGTAGTCAACAGCGGCACCGTCAATGCCTATGATAATACCGAACTGACAGACCAAGGCGTCGGTCATAACGGCATTCAAACGCTTGTACAGGGCTTCGGCACCACGACCATCACCAACACCAAGACCGGTGTTATCTATGCTCCCGACGATGCGGCGATCTCCGCCACGGCTCAAGGGAGCGACAATGAGGACTCCGATGGCGGCGGCGATATCACCATCGTCAATGCCGGCTCCGTCACCGGCGCCGACGGTATCGAGGCGACGACCCTCAACGGCAAGATCTCCATCACCAACACAGGCACGATCACCGGCCTGACCAGCACGGGCGTCACCCTTTCGGAAACGGCGTCGCTCGACAATTCGGGGACGATCAAGGGCGAAAAATACGGTGTCTACCTGGAGGGGTCCGGCAACACGATCAGCAATACCGGCAGCATCACCGGCGGCATCGCATCGGTCTATTTCGCAAGCGGCTCCAACACGCTCAATATCTCGCCCGACTCATCCTTCTCGGGCGTCGTCGACTACAATCATACCACGGGCAATACCACCAATTTCGGCGCGGGAAGCTATCGTATCGAGGCGTCGAACTATCTTTCCGGCTTGAACACGATCAATCTCGACAATAGCAGCCAGACGCTGATCATCACAGACGCGGACACCACCGGGACGATCAACGTCGTCACGCTTCCTTCCGCGAGCAAGATGGCCACGCAGTATACCTCCTCGGTGTCGGACGTCGTCGGCAGCATTCTGTCTCTCGATGTCGCCAGGCCTGATTCGGTGCAGGTCGACACGGCCGGTTCCACCGGCGCGCTTGGCTATGCTGAAACGAAGGCGGACACCCCCGCCGTCAAGGCGATCAAGACTCAGGCCGGCAATGCCGCTCTCGACAGCACCGGCAACCTCTTCTGGACGAGGGTGTTCGGCGGTCAGAAGTTCCTGCCGGGCGAAGACGGCCAGTCGGGTAGCGACTCCTACCACTACGGTGGCATTTCCGGCGTCGACCACCAGTTCGACAAGACCCGCCTCGGCATGTTCATGGGCGGCGGCCATGTTTCCAGCAAGGCCAATGACGGCACGTCCTCCATCACCGGTAACACGGGCTTCTTCGGTTTCTACGGCGCGCAGCAGTTCGAAGGCTTCCAGCTGGACGCATCTGTCGCCTTCGGTGGCATCCACAACCGCTCCAAACGTTCGATCAACGACGGTGACGAGGAAGCGGTCGGCAGCTTCAATGGCTGGTATGCCTCGCCGGAAATTGCACTCAGCACCTCCCGGTCGCTGGCCGACGACTGGACGCTGACCGGACGAGCAAAGCTGCGCTACACGGGCGCCTGGTACGAGAGCTACGACGAAAGCGGCTCGTCTCAGAACATCGACTACGATTCTCGTATGTCCCAGTCTCTTGAAGGCCGATTGATGGGCGAACTGACCAGGCGGACCGTGCTTTCGACCGGACAGCCGCTCACCTTCACCATGACGGGCGCCGTGTCCGATGTGCAGTATCTCGGCTCCGACAGCATCCACGCCAGCCTCGACAACTCCGAGTTCAGCGTTGCCGATAGCGGCGCGCGCAATGTCGCCGGCGCCGGCATCGGCGCAAACATCGACGTTCAGATCAAATCGAACGTCAGCGTCTATGGCGGGCTGGAAGGCTGGCTATACACCGACAAGTCCAAGGCGTATTCGGGCCGGATGGGCGTGAAGGTCGCCTTTTGACGGACAGCTACCGATGAAATAGAGATCGGCCCGGGGCATCGCCCTGGGCCGATCGCATTGCGCACACCGGGCTTTCCCCTCGCCCGCAGTGGAAAGCCGGCGTTTGCGGCAACTGGCTTGTTCCCATTTGAATCTGAACGCTTTAGGCTCCGCAGCAGTTCGGGGGTCAGAGGGTCCAAGCTCCAGGTGTTCAGAATTCCATTCCTTGTGGCGGTTGGCCTCCTGGTCGCGTTCGGCGTCGGCATCCTGTCGTCGATCTATGCGCTGAAGGCGACCGAGGGCTTCGGTGCCATCCGGCTCGGCGCCTGGACCGCCTTTCCCCGTGCCCAGACTGCCGATGCCGACCCCTATGCCAAGGCGCACCGGGCCAATGCCGGGCGGCTGACCTATGGCGAGGCAGAGGCCTTGCGCTTCATCGCCGACCGCGACGATTCGGGCGAAGCGTTTTCGACCGCCTGCACCTATCGCATTTCCGGGCAGACGCCGCAGACAAGACTCTGGACGCTCTATGTCGCCGGCGCCGACGGCCGGCCCTTCACCGTGGCGAAGACCCTGCCGATGGCGCTGAATTCGTGGGTGGTCGTGCGCGGCACGGACGGCATGTTCGACATCGTCGCGGCGACCGACGCCAAGCCCGGAAACTGGCTGGCGCTGCTGCCGACGGGCACGTTCAGGCTGGTCCTGACCCTGTTCGACACGCCGACGGCCGGCAGCGCGGGTCTGATGGACCTGACCATGCCGCAAGTGCAGAGACTGGGGTGCAAGAATGCCTGATTTCAGGGGCGTGCCCTTCGCCGTCATCATCGGGCTGGTCGGCGCGGCGATCCTGCATCTGATCACCATCCTCTGGCTGCCGGACTTTACCGGCCGCGACGCCTTCACGCGGGTGATCGCGGAGGGCGACTTCTACCGCTTCCACCTGCTCTCCGATCAGCCGGACGCGGCAGGGCTTGCCAATGGCGATCCGTTCCTGAGCGAGGCTGTCTGCGGTTTCGATGCGGCGGACGGGCCGGTGCGGCTGCAGGCCGTGGGCGACCTGCCCTTCTGGTCGCTGGCGGTCTATGATTCCAACAGCAACGAGGTGTTCTCGATCAATGACCGCACGTCCTCGGCGGGCGTGCTCGATGTCGTGCTGGCGACACCGGTCGACCTTGCGTCGATCCGCAAGGAATTGCCGGAAGCCTTCGCAAAATCCATTCTCGTCGAAATGCCGGTCTCCGACGGCTATGCCGTGCTGCGCGCCATGGCGCCGATGCCGAGCTACGGGCCACTTGCCCGCTCCTTCCTTCAGGAAGCAAGCTGCACGGTGACCCGCCCGGCGTAAAGGGTGACGAAGTCGGCTCATGCTTCAGTTTGGGCGTCAACAAGTAGGCTTTTCAGGAGGGAACGATATCCCGCTACGAACCCTAGGGTTTCCCTGGTCGATTATTTGCCGCGCCCCAGAAAACAAGGCGGGCGTCCGGAGCTTCTTTGATAACACGAATGTCCATATGTGCTCGCAGTTCTCTGCGAAATCGTGAAGCGTTGCGCGCTCCCCATACGCCAACAAAGCACCCACCGGTCGTGTCGTTCTTGAAAACTGCCGCGCCGCCAAAGGCTGAGTGCAGACCGCCTTCTCCAACGACGCCACCGCCGCCATAAACGAAGATCACAGCTTCCAGCGGCGCGACACTGATCACAGTGACGCCAGATGGGGCAAAGCCCGAACTTCGGAAAAGAAAAACAGGGCACAACGTAGTTGCCATCCGGTGAGCATAGCTCCCCGAGAATTATCTGCAAGCGTGCCACGCAACCCTAACAACCAGCGCTAGGGCCGCCGGATGAAATCTATCAGCCGCGGTTTTGCGACACGCTGTTGATCATGATCTCGCCGCGGCGCTCGTAGCGTATGCCGGTAAACAGCAGCACCTTGGCGTCGCCGGTGACCGGCCGGCGCTTGACCGGCGGCTTCTTGCTGGACTTGCGGTCCTGTAAACGAACTATCTCTGCCATGCTCGTCTCCTTGATAAGGCGATCGAGACGGATGAAGAGCGATTTCATCCTGCCCGCCGTTTCGGCCGGGCTGGCGCATCTCCAGATTGGGGACCTCGAACCTTCGGAGGCATCTGCGCCGTTCTCTCGTCCACCGGTTTCCGCTTCGCCTTAACGCATCAAACGGATCACCGGTGGTGATGGTTCCATTCAGACACAGCATAGTTAACAGGTCGTTAGCGAATTTGGTCTAATTTGCTGATTCAGATGTAGTGCGTAGCGTGGGTAGGGCCGTGAGTGACCGGTACAGAGAGCTGGAAGGACCATTGGGTGTGCGTAGGAAGGATGTGGTGCTGATGGCGACCGTGACGAGTTTCGAGTCGCTCAAACAGCCGACCCGGACGGAACTGCAGCAGTTCGCCGAGCTCTTCACACCGTTCTTTCACGCCTCGTCCGAAGAGACCCGCCGCCAGGCGATCGCCGCGCTTTCCCAGTGCGAGCATGTTCCCCAGGCCGTCGCCCTTTTCATCGGCAGCCAGCCGATCAGCCTTGCCGCGCCCTTCCTCACCAGTTCCCCCGCAATCCATGACGAAACGCTGATCACCATCGCCCGCACGCAAGGCGGAGCGCATGCCCGCGCCATCGTCCGGCGCGAAAACCTGTCGCCGCGCGTCGTCGACGCGCTGGTTGGCCTGCGCCATACCGAGCAGCGCGGCGAACAGCCGAGCCGGGGCATGCCGCATCCGGCGGCGCTGCCACGACAAGAGGGAGCGGACGCTCCCCAGGCGACCGCTGCCCGCGCCGATACGGCAACGCAGCCAGCGGCCGTTGCCACCCCGGCCGCCGAGGACGAAGAGATCCTGCGGCTGGCGCGCGAGGAAGCGCTGCGCGATCAGCTGAAGCAACTCGCCCGGCACATGGCCCGCCCCGAAACCGACCGGCTCGGCCTGCGCTCGATTTCCGAAATGCAATCCGCCCTCCTCGTCCGCTTCGCGCGCAACATGGAAGCCGGACACTTCGCCACGACCCTTTCGGACACGCTGACTTCCAGCCGCTGGCTTGCCGAACGCATCATGCTGGACATCTCCGGCCACCAGCTGGCAACGACACTGATCGGGGTCGGCATGGCCGAAGAGGACATCCGCCTGATCCTGGCCGCCCTCTATCCCCATCTCGGGGACGTCAGAGACGGCAGGACGATGGCGGACATGCTGCTCGGCGAACTGGACCCCTGGGACAGCCTCGAGCGCGTCGAGACCTGGTGCCGCGCCGACCGCTACACCTTCTCGGACGACGAGGATGCCGTCGCGCCGCCAATAGCGCCGGCAAGCAAGGACGAGCGGGCGGCCTAGCGGGCTCCCTACCCCTCCACCTCGAACAGACCCTCGACGCTGTTGCATTCGAGTTCGACGATCCAGAGGTCGGAATCGAAACTTGCTTCTCGTTTGAGCAGGGCATCGACATCGGCGGCTTCGGCGAGCTCAAGACGCTTTTCAAACAGGCGGCCCATCGCCTCGTCTTCCTCGAAGAAGCTCTGCGGCGCCGGGCCGTAGAGGTTTTCACGGCCGTCGCGGAAGCGTTGGCGGATGAAGATCGCGCCGGCGGCGTCTGCTCCCTTGCGCTCGACGGCGGCAAATCCGCCGGCGGAAAAGACGCGGCGGACAAGGGCGGAGACGAAGATTTCGGTTTTCAGGCGCATGGCTGGACCCCGTTCGATGCAGAACGGCTGATCGCATGCTAGGGCAAATTCCGCAAGCCGGCGACCTGCGCAACGCCATCGACAGCGATGACGTCAGACCTTGATGGCGAGCCGCAATCCGCCCCAATGGCGACCTTTGACGGCGATCGGCGCGGAAATATCCTTCATCAGCACGAAATTGCCGCCGCCCATGTCGCGGCGGTAGGTCTGGACCAGGAACGGAGCCGTCGACCGTCCGGCCGCAAGCCCGACGCGGTCGTTGAAGATGCGGCGGTTGCGGCAGTTCGCCATGTTCCAGACCGGGTCGTCCGGCTTCTGCGGCTGCGAGAACTTGCGATTGTGGGTGGAAAGGTAGCCGTTGTTGTCGACGGCCGCGCAGAAGGCGATGCGTTCGTCCTCCTGCAGCACCGGCTCCTGTATCGGCGGAAACAATTCGTCGGTGATCGCCGTGAAGGCCGTCAGATATTGCTGCGGATCGCTGCCGGGCACCGGGCGGTAGTTGCGGTCGAAGAGATCGGCTTCGGAAATGCGTCCACGGGCGACAGCACCTTCGAGCGCCGCCGAAATGGCGCCGGCGACGTCGCTCGCCATGCCGATCCAGCGGCTGTCGGCGGTCTCGATGCCGGCGCTGGCCGTCAGCTGGATGATCGTCTCGGAGAGGCCGACGAGATCGTCGAGGCGTTCGCTCGCCTTCTGCATGCCGGCATTCGATTTCAGCATCTCGCCGGCCATGCCGCCGAGCGTGTCGACGAAGGCGGCGCACTGGCGGTCGACCGTCTCCGTCGTGCGGGCGAATTCGGAGGCCGAATCGAGGATGCTCGACATCACGCCCTCCATCTCGCCGAACGAGGCGCGCACGGCGGACGACGTCTCCTGCACCTCGCGCGCGCTTTCCGCCGCGCCTGCGCCGGAGCCGGTCAGCCGTTCGATCTTGCCGCCCAGTTCGTTGAGCATGGCCTGGATTGCCTCGGTCGCCTTCGAGGTCTGCAGCGACAGGGCGCGGATTTCTGCCGCGACCACGGCAAAGCCCTTGCCGCTTTCGCCGGCACGCGCCGCCTCGATTGCAGCATTGAGCGCCAGGAGGTTGGTCTGGCGGGCGATGATGGAGATTTCCTGGGCGATGCCGTCGACATTGGCCAGCGACTGCGAAAAGCTGCCGATCTCGGCGGATATCTCGCCGGTGCTCGACAGCATCTTGTCGATCTCGGTTGCCGACAGCGTCAGCCGTGCGGAGGACTCCTGCATCATGGCGCGGGCGCGCGCGGCATCGTCGTCGGTGCGGCGCAGGCTTTCGGCCAGCGTGTTGTTCGTGCTGGCGATTTCCAGCGCCGCATCGGTGATTTCGGAAAAGGTCCCGGCGTGGCGGGACGACATGGCGGCCGTATCATGAACCGCGCCGGCGATATCGACGAGGTCGATGCCGAGATTGGACGCCTCGCGGGCCAGCTTGCCGATGATTGACTTCAATTCGCGCGCGTCTGGACCGGCCTCGCCGGCGACGTCTTCCTGTGGCTGCACCATGGATTGCATGACCATCTCCTCACCAACGACGAGGATATGCTTGGCATGGTTAATCAATCCATAATATTAGAGAGGACGCAACTACGCAGGCAGCGCGCAATACTTACAATGCGCCGATCTGCTGCAGCTTCTTCAGCACGGCGGCATTGGGTTCGCCGGTCACAGGCAGACGGTAATGCTTCTCGAAATGGCGGATCGCCGCGCGCGTCTGGCCACCGGCGACGCCGTCGACCTTGATGTCGGCATAGGCAATGTTGGAGAGGCCGCGCTGGATCTTGGTCACCAGGTCGGATGCGTTCGCGTTGGCCGGTGCGGATGCCTTGGTCACCGGCGCGGCGGCCGGCGGCTTGGCTGACGCCTGGCGGATCGCATCGGCAACCGGATCGGAAACGGGGACCTTCGGCTGCGGCTTTGCCGCCACCACGGTCTTTGTCGAAGGCGCCGGCTTTCTGTCGGAAAGTTCCGGCGTGGGCCGCGAGGCCGGCACGACGACGGGTGCGGTCGGCGCAGGCTTCGGGTCTGCGGCGGCGGTCTTGCCAATGCCGGATTGCAGGAGCACGAGAATGTCGTCGCGTGCCTCCCCGGTCGGCTTCAGGCCGATCCGCTGCTCGAAGGTGGAGATCGCCGCGGAAGTGCGTGGCCCGTCAAGACCATCGATCGCGCCGTCATAGAGGCCACGCTTGGCGAGTTCGCCCTGGATCTCGCCGACCAGCACGTCCGGCTTCGGCACGGATGCGGTGACGCCGGCATCGTCCGGCGCGGGACGCTCCAGCGGATGGACGGCAGCGGTCTGTGTGCTGTCGAGGTCGCTTCCGGTTTCGCGCTCGATCCTGAACGTGGTGACATTGTTTTCCGGCAGTTCGTTCGGCTTGCGCACCAGACCGGCAATGCCGTTCGGGTTCTTGTCCGTGCGGGTCCTCAGGATCGGGGCCGGATGTTCGTTCGGCTGGTACCAGAGCGCATTGGCGGCGACGAAGCCGAAAATGACGGCGAAGGCCAACGTGCCGCCGAACAGCGACGGGTGCCGGCCGATGACCGCAGCCGTGCGGCCCCCGCCCCGAACGGCAAGGCGAAGCAGGACGGCGCCTGCTCCCTGCTTCTTAGGCGGTTTTCGCTTGCGAGCGGCCATTGATCTCTTCCTTGCATTGGCTGTCTGCCGGCGTATCGCTGGTCTTCAGGCGCGGCGGAAACTCCACCATGCGCCCGTCGCCCTCGGCCGCCGCACGTGCCGCGCCGCTTCCGTCTGCCGGCAGAACGATCGAAATCACCGTGCCCTCGCCCGGGGTGCTATCGATCAGGAACTCGCCGCCATGCAGCGCGACAAGTCCCTTCACCAGCGAGATGCCAAGGCCGGTGCCTTCGTACTGGCGGGTGTAATCGTTCTGGATTTGTGTAAACGGCCGTCCGAGCAGGGCGATCTTGTCGGCCGCAATGCCGATGCCCGTGTCGCTGACCGTCATCTTGAAGTTGTCGCCCTCGCGCACGGCGTCGATGGTGATGACGCCGCCGGCATCGGTGAACTTGATGGCGTTGCCGACGAGGTTGATCAGGATCTGCTTGAGCGCGCGCTGGTCGGCGACGAGTTCGCCGATGTCGCGCTGGACGCGGCTCGTCAGCGAGACGCCCTTTTCCTTCGCCTGAAGGCCGAGCATTTCCTCGCAGGTCTTGACCGCTCGGCCCGGCGCGAAGGGCTCGAGCATCAGTTCGTAGTGACCGGCCTCGATCTTGCTCATGTCGAGCATGGTGTTGACGACCGACAGGAGGTGACCGCCCGACTGGCGGATCAGCTGGACGTATTCGCGCTGACGCTCGTTTTCGAAGCGGCCGAAATATTCGCCGGCGAGAATGTCGGAGAAGCCGAGAATGGCATTGAGCGGTGTGCGCAGTTCGTGGCTGACGGCGGCCAGGAAGCGCGACTTCGCCTCATGCGCCGATGCGGCCTCCTCGCTCTTGGCCTGCAGCTCGACAGCCATGTCCTTCTCGGCCGACACATCCGTCAGCGCGCCGAGGATGCGGGCCGGACGGCCATCCTTGATGGCGCCGGCGCTGAGGTCGAGACGGACATGCGAGAACTGGCCGTCACCGAGACCGCGACGCTCCAGCCGCAGATCGACGGCGATGCTCTGGCGCGTGCCCTGGCGCAGGACGTCGATGGCTTTCAGGAAGTGGATGCGATCGGAGACATGGATGTGCTCAACGAAGCCGCGGCCGGGATAGCGGGCGGCCTGCTCGCCATGGCCCTCGGCACCGCGACCGCCGACGGCTGCAACATGGCCTTGCAGATCGAAGAGAATGAGAAAACCGGGATAGGCGGCAAACAGGCTCGCCTCGTCAACAGGTTCAGCAGCCTTGGCGACAGCCGGCCGCTCCTCGCGTGCACTGAGACGCGACAGGGCAACGGCGCCAACGGCGGAAAACAGGAAGCCGGCGGCAACGGCGGCGACACCGGCAGGCAAGGCGACGGCGGGGCTGGTGACGAGAGAGAGGCCGGCGGGCACGGCAAGCAGGGCCGTGGACGAGACAAGGATCAGCCGGCGAAGCACCGCGACCTCGGCAGTCTCGGCTTCCTGGCCCGCATTCGAACCGGCGAGCCACGCAGTGGCCATCCGGTCGGCGAGGCCAACGGCCCGATCAGCAATGTTACGCAATACCAGCACTTAAACGAGCCCTGTGAGACGCTTCTTTCTTATGGGGCAAATGTACAGGGCGGCGGCTTAAGGAAAGTATAAAAGAGGCCCTCCGGAAGGGCCGGCCAAACCATAAAAATCCCGATTTGGGACGATTCAACGGTGCTTTGCAATTCGTGGTTAACGAGGGGTAAGCGACGGATTTGGCTTGATTTTTCGTTTCGCGTTAACATTTGTGGCAGGCTTGCCCACACACTTGTCCAGTGTTTTCAGGCGCGCCGCTGCCCATATGATTAACACCGGTCGTTCAAATTCTAATCAATGTTTCGGAAAATTTGAGAAAGCGGCATTTGAGCAAAATTCGCGGCAAATGTGAGCAAATTCTGCAAAGGGCGATTCGCTTCTCGCCCCTATAGTGCCCAACAAGACCGGTAAATGGTCAGGTTGAACCGGCGACAGACCGGACGACAAAACAGGATGGGCATCATGTGGTTTCTGATCAAAGGAGCGTTCTGGTTCTCGATCGTCCTTGTGGCGTTATCATTCTTCGCCACCGATCCCGGCGAGGAAATGGCCAAGGGCGAGACCAGAGTTGAATTCGCAAACGCCTTCACGGCGGCGAGCGGCGCGATCCGCTACATGGGCGCGATCTGCTCGGAGCAGCCGGACGTCTGCGAAAAGGGCGCAAGGACATTTGCGGCGCTGAGCGTCAGGGCGCGCGAGGGCGCCAAGGTCGCCTACGAGATGCTCGACACCTATCTGGACAATAAGGACGGCGCCAAGACCGAAACCGCCGCGCTCGAAGACGTAACGACCGCCACCGACGAGAACGATCCGGTCGGCGCCATCATCACCGGCACGGTCGTGCCACACCCCATTCCCAAGCCGCAGCGCTGACATTTTCCGAAGGCGGAGCGACCGCCTTCATCCTTCCGTGACTGCCTGTCACACCACCTCGGCAATCTGTTGCCAGCGCCATGGGGAGCCCATCCGCCATGGCGTTTTCTTTTTTCCCGCCGATGGTTCATTTATCGGCCTGTTTGGCCTATATGCGGGAGACACCAGACAGCAAAGACGACGGCCCGACATGACCTCACTCGATCAGATCATCGACGATTTCGCTTTCCTGGAAGACTGGGAAGACCGCTATCGCTACGTGATCGAACTCGGCAAGGCGCTCCCCGATCTGCCCGACAGCCAGAAGACAGCCGAGAACAAGGTGCAGGGCTGCGCGAGCCAGGTCTGGCTGGTCGTCAACCCGGCCGACGACACGGCCGATCCGGTGCTGACCTTCGCAGGCGATTCCGACGCCCATATCGTGCGCGGCCTCGTCGCCATCGTGCTGGCGCTCTATTCCGGCAAGCACGCCTCCGAGATCGCCAGGCTCGACGCGCTCGACACCTTCAAGGAAATCGGTCTCGTCGAGCACCTTTCGGCGCAGCGAGCGAACGGGTTGCGCTCCATGGTCCAGCGGATCCGCAACGAAGCAGCGTTGCGGATCGCGGCATAAGGTAACTCCGTTGGTTCGGGCTATCCGTTCAGGATTGCGATATAATCGCGGTGCACGCAGTCCCTGGCAGACTTGATTTCGGGATATTCCAGCCTTGTCAGCCTTTTCTTGATCCCATGGACCCGGTAGCCAAGCGATCTCAACAGGCTGCCGATGACGGCGTCCGGCGCCGCCTTGTCACCATGATCCTCGAACACGATGATGCGTGGCCGGAACTTGGCAAGGATTGAGCGCGAGGCCTGAAAGACCGTTTCCTCGTGGCCTTCCACATCGATCTTGACGATGTCGATCTTCGTCGGCTTGAGGGCCTCGATCAGTTGCTCGGGCGACCACAGTTCCACGTCCTGCGTCTCGCCGTCGCCATGGCTGACAAGCCTGCTTGCGCCCCTGTTGTCGTCAACGATCTGCAGGTGACCGCGTCCGCTCTCTGCGGACAGGGCCACAGGCGCGATCTCGGCACGGCCGGGAAAGCGCCCAAGATTGGCGCGCAGCAGATCGAGAACGCCCGCCTGCGGCTCGACGGCGATGACATTCGAGCCTTCGACATTGGCCAGGAAGCAGGCGCTCATATAGCCGATATTGGCACCGATATCGAGCAGGGTATCGCCGGGCCGGCTGTGCTGGAACAGGACATCGAAGACGCCCTGGTCGAACTGACCCGTGAGATAGAGAACCCGCCCCACATGTTCGTTGGGCATGACATCGATCGGGAACCCATCCCTCGTCATGACCGTTGCCCGCTGGTGCCTGAACTTCAGGCCGGAAAAGAATTTGATCGTCAGCCGCCCCACGCCATAGGGAAATGGCCACGACCGCAGAAACAACTGCGGCAGTATATGTTCATTACTATTCATGCACTGTCCCCACATACGCTAAAAAATGAAATTCCCGCTACGCATTTCGACATTAGTGCGACCATCACGAGAAATTCAACTTCTGATAATATCTGTGGTTAATCTGCCCGAGAGCAAAGAATAAATGGAGACAGCCTTCGGATTTGCAATCAGATTATGAAGATTCATTGCTTGCGATGTGTGACGGCCGTCACCTTTCCCCGATGTCCGGCCGATAGCCGTCCGCACCCCAATGCCGGATGTCGCGACGGGTGGTCGCTGCCGGCGGCTGATAGTGCCGCGCGAGCGCCATAAGCGCGGTTCTCAGCATCAGCTTTGCAGAGCGGGCCGGCCATTGCCGCTCGCGTTCGACGGCTTCAAGCCCCTTGCAGAAGCAGCAGACATCAAGCGCTATCCCGGCAAGGTCCGGCCCGAGTGCGTCCAGTGCCCGGTTCACCCGGCGGCGCGCCTCGATGGCGCTAACCGCAAGATCGGCCATGCCGCCCGGCTGTCCCCTGCCCCGGCTCTGCAGACGCGGCTCCCATGATGCGGTGACGCGCGGTTGCAGACCGGCGCGGGCGAAGTCGGCGGCCAGCCTCTCGCCGGCGGCGACAGCCTCGTGCGGCAGAAACGGCTTGCCATCCCCTCCCTTCAGCCGCAGCAGGGGCGCCAGCGGAGATTCGCTGCGATTGACCGTGACGGTCTGGCGAACCCCCTCCATCTCCACCGATGTCTGGTCGAGATCCCGGTGCTGGACAGCGAAGGCATCACCCTCCGGACCTTGCCCGTTGGCAGCACGCAGCCGGACCAGAAGCGAAGCCGCCTCCGGCCGCAGCGTCAGACTGTCGCCGTTGCGACGGACGACGCCCTCGGAAAGGAGTGCGCCGACCAGATCCGCAGGAAAGGCGCGCGTGCCGCCTGCCCCGCCGGCGGTCAAGGACAGCATGTCGGGGTTGACGGCCGCCCCCTCGTTTACCGACGCGCCGGCGGCGCCGATAAACTCGAGGAGCCTGAGGGTCCGGGCCTTGCGCCGCGGCGTCCAGTTGCCTGCCATCTCAGTCATCGCCGCCTCCCGCCGTCACCGCTGCAATCGACAGCGCGATGCGCTCCACGGTCGCGACGAACTCATCGAAGGCCCTGTCGTCGCGCCGGTCCTCGACCTTGGCGCAGGCATGCGAGACCGTGGTACGGTCGCGCCCGAAGGCGATGCCGATCTCGCTCATCGGCAGGCTCAGCGAGACATGGCAGACATACATGGCGATCTGGCGGATATGGCAGGCGGTGCGCCGGCGTTCGCGGCGCACCAGAATGCGCTCGCCGGTCAACAGGACGAGTTCGGCCGTGATGTTGCGAACCACACGGCAGAGCGCCCTTTCGCGCGACAGCGGCAGGATCACTGGACGACCGGGACCCTTGACGGGGAACGACCGGCGGCGGGAGGTCGGCGGCGGTTCTTTCGCCTGACTGGTGGCATGTGGAACTATCGGCAGCATGAAACAACTCCTTTGCGAATAGGAATTTATTCATACACCCTACGGCAAATGCGGGGATGCATGAAACATCCCGTCTGCAACCATGCCTTGTTTTTGCTGGAGAAACAGCGATTCCGATGACAATTTATGGGATTTATTTCCTCGTCACAAAGACGCAATGGCTCTCCGGACGGACGGATCGAAACAGCAGCGGCCAGCATCTGCTCCCCGGCAATCCCGGCGCTCAAACAGAAAACCCGGCCACAGGGGCCGGGTTTTGCTCCAATCACCTCTCATCGAGAGGCAATACACATATTACTTGCCGCGCTTGCGACGCTGGCCGAGGCCCATTTCCTTGGCCAGGCGGGAGCGAGCTTCCGCATAGGCCGGAGCCACCATCGGATAATCGGCGGGAAGTTCCCACTTTTCGCGATAATCTTCCGGCGTCAGGTCATGATGGGTCATCAGGTGGCGCTTAAGCGACTTGAAGGTACCGCCACATTCCAGGCAAGTGATCTGGTCGTCCTGAACAGACTTGCGCACGGAAACGGCAGGCTTCTGCTTCTCGGCCGCGGCGGCCGCAGGAGCGGGGGTGGACGTATTATGCAATGCGTTGTGAACATCTGCAATCAGACCAGGCAGTTCACTGACTGGAACAACGTGATTACCGACATAAGCGGCGACAATATCTGCCGTCAATTCCACTAACAAATCCTGGTTGCTCTCCAAAGCAAGCTCCGTCATTATTGACTATCTCCTGTTCAATATCTCGCCCAATCCGCCGCCTTTTCGTGGGAAAGGACGACGAATCAATAACACAGACACCGAACGCCGGATGGGATAGATGACCTATCTCTAATATAACGATGCCCACCCCAAGCTTCGTTATGACATTCCGACGCCCGATACAGCAGCGATTGCCCATTTTTTCATCTGAATCTCCACCAAGACCAGGTCAGATTACCTCAATCAGCAACATGACATGTGCTTCTAGACGTGTGAAAATTCAGCGGTACGGGATATCGATACTGACGATCCGCGAAAGTCAAATATCACTATTCTTCAAGGTCGCCAATTATTATTTCTTGTAATTTTCAATCATCATTTTCTGCCAAAGGCGTCGAATACTTTCGGGTGTATTAATCACTTCTGGCTAAAGAAAGGCTCTGTAATCGATTAATGCGCGTCATCTTTCTCAAGATCGTCGCGTACCGAGACGCTGTGAAGCGGGTAACCCGCCTTGTGCGCAGCCTTGGCGAGCAGATGTGCCGAGATCGGCGCCGTCAGGATGAAGAAGACAAATCCGGCCAGCGCCCGCTCGAAGGTGGCGATGTCGCCCGAGTGCAGGCCGACGGCCAGGAACATCAGGCCGGAGCCGACCGTGCCGGTCTTGGAAGCCGCATGCATGCGGGTATAGATGTCCGGAAGGCGGATGATGCCGATGGAAGCGGTCAGCGTGAAGAAGACGCCGGCGAAGATGATGAGCGAAATGACGATCGCGAAGATCAGGTCCATGGTTCAGCCCTCCTCTTTGCGCACGGCAACCGGTGCGTCGGGGTGATCATCCTCGCTCTCGCTTTCCACCATGCTGTTGCGCGACAGGATGAAGCGGGCAAACGCGACAGTCGCCAGGAAGCCGACGAGGCCGAGCGAAATGGCGATGTCGATGTAGAGCGTGAAGCCGGTCTTGATGGCGATCACGCAGATGAAACCCATGGCGGTTGCCACAAGCATGTCGAGCGCCACCACCCGGTCCGGCAGGGTCGGACCGCGGATCACCCTGTATACGGTGATGAGGAAGGACAAAGCCAGCAGGACAAGGGCGATCTCGGTGCTGACATAAATGATGTTTTCGGGCGTGATCACCGGAATGCCTCCATGATCTTGCGTTCGAATCCGTCGGCGATCGAGCGGACGGTGCCTTCCGGATCCGAGCAGTCGACCGCGTGGACGTAGAGCGTCTTGCGGTCTTCCGAGACATCGACGGACAGCGTGCCCGGCGTCAGCGTGATCATGTTGGCGAGCAGGACGATCTCGAAGTCACGGTCGACGGTCAAGGGAAAGGCGAAGATGCCGGGCTTCAGGTTCATGTCCCGGCGCAGGACAAGCCACGCCACGTCCCAGGCGGACAGCGCGAGTTCCTTCAGGAAGAGAAGCACCAGGGCAAGCACATTGCGCGCGCGCATGAAGTAACCGGCGCCACCGATCTGCTCGCGCACGACGCCAAGCGCCAGCAGGGCGAGGACGAAGCCGAAGCCGAGATTGAGCAGCGACGCATCGCCGGTAACCGAAACCCAGATCAGCGCCAGGATGAGATTGATGACGAACAGACGCATCTTACGCACCTCCAGCCGGGAAGACCGAGTTGAGATAGGCCTGCGGGTTCAAGATCCCGTCGGCGGCGGCCTGCGCCAGGCGGATGAGCCCGTCCGGGAAGACGCCAAAGAAGACGACCAGTGCGAACAGCGCGATCATCGGCAGCCACATGCCGGCGGGCAGCGAGACGGGCGGCACCTCCTCCTCGCGCGCTGCGGCCGGGCGCCAGTAGGCGATCAGGAACATGCGTCCGAGCGCGATGGTGGTCAGGAAGCCGCTGACCAGAATGGCCGCGGCAAGCCACCACGAACCGGTCTTCATCGACGCTTCGACCAGCATGATCTTCGGCCACAGGCCGGAGAACGGCGGCAGACCTGATGCGGCAAAGAGCAATGCCAGCGACAGACCGGCAAACCATGGATTGGTCGCGTAGATGCCGCCGAGTTCCATCATCTTGAAACCGCCGCCGATGCGCGCGGCGGCGCCCGCCATAAGGTAGAGCGCCGTCATCAGAACGATCGAATGCAGCGCATAGACGATGGCGCCGGAGAGGCCCGCCGGCGTGCCGATCGCCACACCGGCCATCATGGAGCCGATGCCGGAGATGACGAGATAGCCGAACATGCGGCGAAGATCGCTCTGCGCCATGGCGCCGAGCGCGCCGAGCACCATGGTCAGGCCGGCGGAGACGGCGAGAACGCCGGAAAGGCCCGCAAGCCCCACCGGCAGCAGCATGACCATGACGCGGATCAGCGCGTAGACGCCGACCTTGGTCAGCAGGCCGGCAAACAGCGCCGACACCACGATGCGCGGCGTGTGATAGGAGGCCGGCAGCCAGAAATTGACCGGGAAGGCCGCCGCCTTCATGCCGAAGGCGAGGATGAACAGCGCCGAAAGCGTCAGAAGCGGCGCGCCATCGATGCCCGCCCTCGCCTTCTGGGCGATGTCGGCCATGTTGAGCGTGCCGAAGATCGAATAGAGGTAGCCGACGGCGATCAGGAACAGCGTCGTGCCGATCAGGTTCAGGACCGCATACTTCATCGCCCCGTCGATCTGCTCGCGCTCGGAGCCGAGGATCAGCAGGCCGAAGGACGAGATCAGCAACACTTCGAACCAGACATAGAGGTTGAAGATGTCGCCCGTCAGGAAGGCGCCGGTGACGCCGGCCAGCAGCAGCATCAGGAACGGATAGAAGCCGTAGCGCCGGCCGCTGTCATTGATGTCGTGCAGCGCGAAGACGGCGCCGCAGAGCGCGACGATGGCGGCTGTAAGCGCCATCAGCGCACCGAACACATCGACGGTAAAGGCAATGCCGAAGGGCGGCAGCCAGCGGCCCATGACCATGGTGACCGGACCATTGGCGACCACCTGGGCCAGCAACAGCGCGTCCATCACGACGACGACGGCAAAGCCTGGAATGGCGATGAAGGGCTGCAGGTGCATGCGGCCGCGCATCATCAGGAGAATAGCGCCGAGCGCGATGCAGAGTACAACCGGCAGGATGACGAGCCAATGGGCGACCGGCACCGGCTCCATAACCCAGGCTAGCGAGAGATCCACGGTCGGTGTGTGTGACGTTGCGGCCATGAGGTTTCAGCGTTCCCTTCAGTATCCGGCCGGCGGCGGTTCGGGATGTTCGGGTTCGGCGACGCGCATGTTGTCGGTATCGTCGGTGCCGAGATCCTGGAAGGCGCGATAGGTCAGCACCATCAGGAAGGCGAAGAAGGAAAAGGAGATCACGATCGCCGTCAGGATCAGCGCCTGCGGCAACGGATTTGCGGTGGTGGACGGCAGCGTGTCCATCGTATCCGAAATGATCGGCGGCACCTCGCGCGTCAGCCGGCCCGCGGTAAACAGGAGCAGGTTGACCGCATTGCCGAGGATGGCGATGCCGAGCATGACGCGGACGATGCGCTTCGACAGCATCAAATAGATGGCAGTGGCGAAGAACAGGCCGACGAGAACCGAAAACAGCGCTTCCATCAGTCGCTATCCCTTTCTTCGAGCGCCAGCGCGATCGAGGTGATCGATCCGACGACGACGAGGTAGACGCCGGTATCGAATGCCATCACGGTCGACAGCGGCACCTCGACGCCGAAGATCGACGGGTAGATCCACAGCGCCGTCATGAAGGGAACGTCGGGGAACAGCGACAGGAGGCCGGCGCAGCAGGCCAGCAGCAGACCGGCGGCGGCAATGGTCATCGGATGGAAGCGGATGGCGCGGCGCACGGTCGCGACACCGCAGGCAATACCGTAGATCGCCAGCGCGGATGCGGCGATCAGCCCGCCGATGAAGCCGCCGCCCGGCTCGTTGTGGCCGCGCAGCAGCACGAAGACCGAGAACAAGAGCATGAGGCTGGTCAGGAACGGCGCGGCGGTGCGGAAGATGACGGTGTTCATGGACGTGCGGCCTCCGCCGGCTTGTCGGGCGTGTTGTCGGCAATCGGCCGGCGTCCGGCCACGCGGATGCGGATCAGCGCCAGGATGGCGAGACCGGTGATCATCACCACGGCGATTTCACCCAGCGTATCCGTGCCGCGGAAGTCGACGATGATGACGTTCACGACGTTCTTGCCGTGCGCCACGGTCTTGGAGAACTCGTTGAAGAAGCGCGTCAGCGACGCATCGAACGGGATCTCCGTCGCCTTCAGGAGCAGCATGCCGAAGCCGAGGCCGCAGGCGGCCGCTATCGAGCCGTCGATGATCTTCTCGCGCGTCGGGCGATGATCGCTCGGCGACAGGCGAAGCCTTGTCATGACCAGCGCGAGGATGACGACCGACAGCGTTTCGACCATGAACTGGGTGAAGGACAGATCCGGCGCGCCGAACAGCAGGAAGATGACGGCGACGGCGAAGCCCTGGATGCCGAGCGAGACGATGGCCGTCAGCCGGTTCTTGGCGCCGAGCACGGCAAAGAGACCGACGATGGCGATGAAGATGATCGCCCATTCGTGGAACATCACATCTTCCGGCAGCAGCGGGAAGGACGGCAGTTCGCCGAAGACGAAGGGCGGCACCAGCAAAACGATGGCGACGGCGATGAAGGTCACCGTCATGTAGATGTCGAGACGGCCGGACTGGATGATGCGCGTGACGCGGAAGGCAAAGGCGGCGAGACCGGAAATGAAGCCGTCGAACCATTTGTCGGGGCCATTGCCGAGGGCCGTGAACATCGCCTCCAGGCCGGTGCGGGCGCGATCATAGGCGAGATAGATGGCGACAGCGAGCGCGATAGTGATGCCGGAGAGCGCCAGCGGCAGGCCGACATGCGGGATCAGCGAGACGTAGATGTCGACGGGTTCGCCGGCGACGGCCGAGGCCATGGGCGACGAGATGGCGTGGTGGAAGGCGCCGGAGAAGACGGCGGCGAGAAGACCCGCCGTTGCCAGCACGATCGGGCCGGCAATCAGCAGGATCGGGCCTTCATGCGCGTGCTTCGGCGTTTCCACCTTCGGGCCGAGGAAGGGTTTGAGCGCCACGGCGAAGGCGATCGCGAACATCAAGGCGTTGCCGATGATGGCGACGACGGTGATGAAGATCGACCAGGGATCGCCGGCGGCGATGCCGGCATAGATCTCTTCCTTGGCGAGGAAGCCGACGAAGGGCGGCAGGCCACCCATGGAAAAGGCAGCGGCAAGTGCTGCGGCAAAGGTGACCGGCATGGCCTTGGCGAGGCCGGAGAGTTTGGTGATGTCGCGCGTTCCGGCCTCGTGATCCACGACGCCGGCAACCATGAACAGGCAGCCCTTGAACATGGAATGGGCAAGAAGATAGAGAACCGCTGCCTCGATCGCCTTTTCCGTGCCGAAACCGGTCAGCATGACCAGAAGCCCGAGCGAAGAGACGGTGGTATAGGCGAGCATCAGCTTCAGGTCCGTCTGGCGGACGGCGAGCAGCGTGCCGACGATCAGCGTCGCGCCGCCGAAGAGCGGCAGCACCGTTTCCCACAGCGCCGTGTCGCCGAGCACCGGATTGAGGCGCATCAGCAGGTAGACGCCGGCCTTCACCATGGTGGCGGAATGCAGGTAGGCGGAGACCGGGGTCGGCGCCTCCATGGCGTTCGGCAGCCAGAAATGGAACGGCACCTGCGCCGACTTGGTGAATGCGCCGCCGAGAATGAGGACGAAGACGGCGAGATAGAGCGGGCTCTGGCGCAGGAGATCGTGGCTCGCCAGAACGTCCGACAATTGCGTCGCACCCGTCAGGTTCCAGATCAGGAGAAGGCCCGCGAGCAGCATCAGCCCGCCGCCGCCGGTGACCACGAGGGCCTGCAGCGCCGCCCGGCGCGAGGCTTCCCGCGTGTGATCGAAGCCGATCAGCAGGAAGGAGGTGATCGAGGTCAGCTCCCAGTAGACGAACAGCGTCAGCAGGCTGTCGGAGACGACGAGGCCGAGCATCGCGCCCATGAACAGGAGGATGAAGGAGAAGAAGCGGCCCTGCTGGGGATGGCCCTTCATGTAGCCGCCGGAATAGAGCACGATCAGCGTGCCGATGCCGGTGATCAGCAGCGCGAAGGTGGCCGAGAGGCCGTCGATCATCCAGGAAAAGCGGATGCCGTAGCTCGAAACCCAGTCATAGCCTCCGGTCACCGTGCCGCCGGTCGAGACGATGTCGAGCATCGAGAAAAAGTGCCAGAAGGCCAGCGCCGGGGCGATGGCCAGAAGCCAGGCCGCCTTCTCGGCAAGCAGACGCGTGAGGATGGGGGCAGCAAGGGCGCCGATAAACGGCAGGCACAAGACCACAAATGTCAGCGCATCGGCACCGGCGTTCATGCCGTCTCCTTCTTCTTGTCATTCGCAAGGCGGCTTATGGCCGGGACCCCGAACCCACTTAAGATAAACAACCCCCCGTCTCAAGAGGCGCACGTCAAAAAGATGACAGGCTTCAACGGTTGCAGAGGCGGAACCCGACGAAGGCGAAGACTTTGAAGCGGCGTTCCCGCCATCAGCAACACCCCTTCCGGTCATAAGTCACAGGCAGTCGAAGCCAAGTTCTGTCCATCAAATAACAATCGCATGAATGTGTAGAGCGCGGAGCTTGCCCGTGAGCTGGCCGGACATTATTTCTAGCGTCCGGGACGGAATATCAAAGGCCAATACCGGTTCCATAAGCGGAACAACTTCAAGGCCACAATCAACCAAGATGTCCAAGCCGGGCCCGTCCACGCCAACAACAGGAGAGCGAGCATGTCTGAAACGGTGCGCCCCAAGATCACCAAGAGCGACACGGAATGGCGCGAGGAGCTGTCGCCGGAGCAGTACCGCATCCTGCGCGAAGCCGGCACCGAACGGGCGTTTACCGGCCCGTTCTGGAACAGCCACGAGAACGGCCTCTACCGCTGCGCCGGCTGTAACGAGCCGCTGTTCTACTCCGACACGAAATTCGATTCCGGCTGCGGCTGGCCGAGCTATTTCGAGCCGGTGAGCGAGGATGCGGTCATCGAGCTGCGCGACACATCACACGGCATGGTGCGCACCGAAATCCGCTGCGCGACCTGCAACGGCCATCTCGGCCACGTCTTCCCCGACGGCCCGCCGCCGACCGGCCTGCGCTACTGCATCAACGGCCATTCGATGACGTTTGAGCCCGAGGGCGCGAAGTAGACTGAGAGCGATGCCGGCGTCGAATGACGCCGCCATCATTTTTACTGACAGCCGGCGCAGGGGCTGGACAGCGGGGGCGGATGGATTTTTCGTCGGAAGAAATCGAGAGGCGTCTGACACCTGGCACGGCGGGAGAGGTTTTCCTGACATTCCTGAAGCTGGGCCTGACCAGCTTTGGCGGGCCGATCGCGCATCTCGGCTATTTTCGCGATGAGCTGGTGGTGCGCCGCCGATGGCTGAGCGAAAGCGCCTATGCCGATCTGGTGGCGCTGTGCCAGTTCCTGCCCGGCCCCGCCTCCAGCCAGGTCGGCTTTGCGCTCGGCATGATGCGTGCCGGCTGGCTGGGGGCGCTGGCGGCCTTTCTTGCTTTCACGCTCCCTTCGGCGCTCCTGCTCTTTGCTTTCGCCAGCACTGCATCGACATTGACCGGGCCGGTCGGGATCGGCGCATTGCACGGGCTGAAGATTGTCGCTGTCGCCATCGTGGCGCAGGCGGTCTGGGGCATGGCAAAATCGCTGTGCCCGGACAGGGAAAGGGCAACGCTCGCCGTCGTTGCGGTTGCGATGATTGCCTTCATTCCCGGCATGTACGGGATGCTGGGCGCCATTCTTGTCGGTGCTGCAGCGGGCCTTTTCCTCCGCTTCGGCGCGGTTTCGCCGAGCGGCACACCCGTGCACATGCCGGTCACGCGACGGACGGCGCTTGTGGCGCTCGCGACCTTCTTTACCCTCCTGATCCTGACGCCACTGCTGGCCGGCCAGTGGCAGGCGCTCGACGTCTTTGGCGGTTTCTTCCGCGCCGGCGCTTTGGTGTTTGGCGGCGGGCATGTCGTTTTGCCATTGCTACAGAGCGAGGTCGTGCAACCCGGTTGGGTTTCGCCTGACGCATTCGTTGCCGGCTACGGCGCCGCGCAGGCGGTGCCCGGCCCCCTCTTCACCTTTGCCGCCTATCTCGGCGCCGCGCTGCAACCGGAACCCAACGGAATTGCCGGCGCTCTCCTGGCTCTGGCCGGCATATTCCTGCCAGGCTTTCTCATTCTTGTCGGCATCCTGCCATTCTGGGATCGCTTCCGGAGGATGGTACAAGTGCAATCGCTGATGCGCGGGGCGAACGCCGCCGTCGTCGGCATCCTGGCGGCCGCGCTCTATTCGCCGGTGTTTACCAGCGCCATCGGCAACATGAGCGACTTCGCGCTGGCGCTGACCTGTTTCGTCCTGCTGATCGCCTGGAAAGCCCCGCCATGGCTTGTGGTGCTTGTCGCCGCCTCTGGCGGCGTGGCACTGCAGCTTTTTGCTTGAGACCCTGCCGACGCCATAATGCGCCAACGATCTGAATTGTTGAGGCATTTGTATCGGACTGTCCGCGGCTGGGCGGGAAATTTCAGTTGAGGTCCGGATGACCGGCAAGATGTTCCACGAGGAAGGACACGAAGCTTTTCACCTTCATGGCGATATGGCGGTTGGCGGGATAGACCGCGTGAATCGGTATCGTCGCCACCGACCAGTCCTGCAGGACGGGGACAAGCCTGCCCGAACGGATTTGCGGGCCGACGACAAAGGCCGGGGCCAGCATGATGCCGGCGCCGGCAACGGCCGCGACGACGAGGCTGCGGCTGTCATTGCACTCCATCTTCGGCAGCAGCGGCACGCGCAGACTTGCCTCACCCTTATGGAACTGCCAGACCCTGCCCCAGCGCAATCTCGAAAAATTCAGACAGGCGTGCCGGATCAGATCGTCGGGTCTTTCCGGCGCGCCGAAGCGTTCCAGATAGGCCGGCGATGCGCAGGCGATCATCGGTGAAGCGCCGATCTGGCGGGTGATTATGTTGGGCTCCACCGACACCGTTCCACGGATGGCGAGATCGAAATTGCCTTCAATCAGATTGACGACGTCAAGCGACAGGTCGAGGTCGATCGACAGGCCGGGATTGAGCTTGAGGAATTCGGCAATGGCCGGAACGATATGATCCGGCCCGAGATCCGGCGCTGCCGATATGCGCATGCGACCGACCGCTTCGTGCTGGAAGGACCCGGCGGCGCGTTCGGCTTCGCGGATCTGCGGCAGGACACCCTGCAATGCATCGCGATAGGCTGCGCCGGCCTCTGTCAACGTGACTGCGCGCGTGGTGCGCTGGAGCAGTCGGGTACCGAGCCGCTTCTCCAGAGCCTGGATCTGCGCGCTGACGGTCGCCCTGGACATATCGAGGTCCTCTGCCGCCTGCGAGAAGCTGAGACTTTGCGCGACGTTGAGGAAGGCGGCGATGCCGGCAAAGGGATCGAGTGTCTTCATGTCCATTTATCCAAACAGTGATGCGCGATAATCGATCTTATCATCGGCGGCGAATTTGACTAGAAAATACACATTCCAACGATGACGGCCGGCATCGGAGGAAGCGGACCGGACCGCAGCAAGCCGGACTTTCCCCAATCACATCAGCGCGTTCCGCCTTGCGCGGGCGCCATCAGCAAAGGTTATCACCATGTCCGAGAACGGCCGTTGGTTCATGAACGCATATCTGAAAATCCTGCTCGCCCAGTCCGAGAGTGCCGCCGGCGTCTCGATCATCGAGCACGACATGCTCGGCGGATTCTTCGTGCCGCCACACGTCCACCACACCGAAGACGAAACCTTCTACATGCTGGAGGGCCAGGTCCGGTTCATGATGGAGGGCGACATCGTCGAACATGTCGCCGGCCAGTCCCTGCATGTTCCCGGCGGCAAACGACACGCCCTCAAGGTGCTGTCCCCCCGGGCGCGCTTCCTGACGGTCACCAACGGAAACTTCGAAGCCATGGTGCGCGCATTCTCCGTGCCGGCAAAGCATCCGGGCATGCCACCCCAGGCGCCACTGACGACGGAGGACCAGCAGAAACTCGCCATGCTGTGCAATCGCAACGGCATCGAATTCGTTGGACCACCGATCGACTGACGGAGACACTGACGGGAACTGTGGTGGTTGCGAGAGCACCGACGCGGATCGCAACCACCACTCCGGAAGCCAGACAGGAAAAATTGCGGAACAAGGTGCCAATCATGACGCTGAACGAAATAGACCTTTGGAACACTCTGCCGCTTGGCCGCGTGCGGCGATGGCTTGAAAGAGCACTCCATGCCGACAGGCCGCGCAGGAGCCGCCGGCAGCTGCATGTGTGCTGTCACCGGCGCGACGGCGCGCTGTTCGTCAACGATGAATATGTCATACGCGGTGTGGCCGGCCGCCTGCTTCGCCACTTCCTCTGCGCCTATGCCGAGAACGGCACGACGGAGTTCTTCAACCGCGACGTCAGGCGCCAGCAATCGCTGTTGCTGCCCGCCGACAAGGACAATCTGGAAGCGCGCCTGATCCTTCTCGAAAGGAGGCTGGCCCAAAAGCAACTGCCGGTTCGCGTTGCCCGCCGGAACCGTGGCTGCATCAGCCTGACGGTCGACGAATCGTCCCGGCTGAGGATAACCGACGTTGCCTGACGCCACCAAAGAACTGGACGAATGCGTTTGGCTCTGTCACAAGCCGCGTCGGGACGCGACCGCCGTTAAATTTAGAACGGGGTCGGGCTGCTGATTGACGTCAGGCGGCTGCCGCGAGACCACGCCGGCCGTCCTTTTTGCGCCCTCGCCGGGCGTACCCGTTTTTCAATGCGAGGTTCGGCCATGCTGCCCTGGATTCAGCTCGATCAGGCGAAGATACCCGGTGACGGCGGCGAATTGCGCTTAAAGCAGCGCGGCCGCGAATTCTCGATCATGCTCGGCGCCAACGAGCTGATGAACAGCCGGCTGAGCGGCTCGGAAGAGGCGCTGGCGACGCTTTCCTGGGAGAAGATCAAGGGCCGGCCGAAGGCGAAGATCCTGATCGGCGGGCTCGGCATGGGTTTCACGCTGCGCGCGGCGCTGGCCGTCCTCCCCGATGACGCCGAGGTGACCGTTGCCGAGCTGGTGCCGGCCGTCGTCGCCTGGGCCCGAGGGCCGATGGCGGAGGTGTTTGACGGCTGCCTCGACGATCCGCGCGTCAGCATCCACGAAGGCGACGTCGGCGAACTGATCCGCCGCTCCGCCGACGGTTTCGATGCCATCCTGCTCGACGTCGACAATGGGCCCGACGGGCTGACGCGGACGTCGAACGACCGGCTCTACGATCACGGCGGACTGAATGCAGCGCGCGCGGCCCTGAGGCCCGGCGGCGTGCTGGCGGTCTGGTCGTCGGGACCGGACGCGGCCTTTACCCGCCGTCTGCAGCAGGGCGGCTTTTCGGCCTCCGCCGTCAATGTCCGCGCCAACGCCAAGCGCGGCGGGGCGCGGCATGTCATCTGGCTTGCCATCAGGCCATAAGCGTCCGCTTTTATGGGCCGACGCGCCGATGGCAGACCGGTCAGGGCTTGTTAAGACCATAATTTAAGTGCATGATCTGTCATCGGCGGCACTTGAAACGGGCGCCTCCGACTGAGGGGTCACGACCTTCGCCCCAAATACAGGAGGACAGCATGTCTTCCGTCTCTCAGCATTTCCATGACATCCTTTATGCCCGTACCACGGGCATGCTTGTCGCGTTTCTGAGCATCGCCGCCATTGTCTACATGTCGGCAGGAGGCCTGTTATGGTAAAGACCCGTCTGTTTTCCGGCCGCACCGGCGGCGCTGCGTTCCAGCATGCCGGCCTGCGCCGGGCCGTCCATTGCGCCGCCGATCCGATCGCGGAAGCGAGCAAGGACATCGCCCGCAAGATCACCGCCGTCCTGACCATTCGGGGCGTCACGATCTACCACAGGGATTATCCGGTCGCGCCCAAGGCGCTGCCGACCATTACCCCCTGACATCGCCCGAGCGGACGGCACGCGCCTTCCGCCGGCATCAGAAGATTTCACCGGGCAAGCCGCCCGGACCAACGCGGCTCTACGTCAAAGGAGAAGACCATGGCAAAGGGCCAAGTTCGCAGCAATCGCGAAGTGCGCAAGCCGAAGAAGGACAAGGCGGTCAAGGCCGCCGCGCCGCAGCAGGGATCGCAGGTCAAAGCTGCGACCAGCAACATGACGCGTTCGATGGGAAAATCGTAACGCAAGGGCCGCATTTGCGGCCAGATCAACCGATTGCCCGAACCGATTATCGGGGCGTCGCGCCGGCCAATGGCCATGCGCGGGGGCTTTGCCCGGACCGGGCAATCGTTCACAAGAATTCACAAGGACAGATACATGACACAGTACACACCGCGACGGGCGGCCGAGGAGCTTTTCCTTCCACCCGTCGCCGACAAGGGCTCCAACACTGAAAAGCTGCAGGCCCTTCGCCAGCGCCAGGTGCTCAGGAAACGCGAACTGCGCGTGACCGAACGGCAGCTGCGCCTGAATGCAAGACCGAAGGCCGGCACGGCCTGATCTCCACCCCTACCAAGAACTATACAGGACCCATAACGTGGCTGAATTCAACTACATGACCGCTGCCGGACTTTACGCCGGCAAAAAGATGCGTGGCAGCAGCGGCCTGCGCTATCGCCGTTTCGACACGGCTGCCGAAGCCGTGCGCTTCGCCATCGAAGAGATGCCCGGCTCGCAGTTGCGCGGCTCAGTGCTGGAAGTCAACGAAACACGCTTCGTCGACCGGCAGATCCGGATGCTCTACGACGCGCCGTCCTTTCCGCTGGAACGCCGCGAATCGTAACGCCTGGCCCCAGCGGCCGCGCCCACATCGCCGCCGCGCCTCTCAGGCGCAGTGCGGCGGTCCAAGGCCCTGAAGCCTTGCGGCGACCAAAGCGCTAAAGAACCTTTTCCATGCAGTAGAGATCGAGCCAGCGGCCGAATTTCTGGCCGACTTCGGTAAACCGCCCGACGCCGCGGAAGCCCAGCTTCTCGTGCAGGCAGATGGAGGCACGATTTTCCGCCTCGATCGCGGCGATCATCACATGCTTGCCCTGTGCCGTGGCGCGATTGATCAGCGCCACCATCAGCGCCTGGCCGATGCCGCCGCCGCGGGCGTCCTTGTCGACATAGACCGAATGCTCGACCGTGTGGCGGTAGCCGTCGAAGGCGCGCCAGTCGCCATAGGAAGCGTATCCGACCACCCTGCCCCCGCGCTCGGCCGCCAGGACGGGATAACCCTGCTTCAGGCGGGCGTCGAACCATGCTTTGCGGTTGTCGAGGTCGACGATCACCTCGTTCCAGATCGCGGTGGTGTGCTCGACGGCGTGATTGTAGATGTCGCGAATGGCGGCAAGATCCGCCTCGACGGCGTCTCGAATGGTCAAAGGGTCGCTCAAGGCGGTCGCTCCGGGAATCAGATGGGCTCGGGGCCGGACAGGATCACACTATCGGCTGCACCGAAAGACAGGCAACCACGGCCGAGTAATGCACCGCCGCCGCCGTGACCACGAAGCCGTGCCAGATGGCATTCTGGAAGCGCAGCTTTTCCCAGACGTGGAAAATCACGCCGAGCGAATAGATGATGCCGCCGATGACGATCAAGAGCAGCGAGGCGAAGGGGATGTGGTTGGCGATCGGTCCCGCGACCATGACGCCGGCCCAGCCCATGCCGAGATAGAGCGCGATCGCGAGGCGATCGAAGCGGCCGGGAAAGGCGCATTTGAGCACGATGCCGCCGATGGCGAAGATCCACATGCCGATCAGCACGGAGAAGATGTAGGGGTCGCTGGCACCGCGCTGCAGGAACGGCGTGTAGGTGGCGGCGATCAGGATGAAGATCGAGGAATGGTCGAAGCGGCGCAGGATCCACTTGGTGCGAGAAACCGGCCAGATATTGTAGGTGAACGAGACGGAGAGTGTCAGCACCAGGCCGATGCCGTAGATCCAAGCTGCGGCGAGATCGCTGCCGCTGGCCCAGACCGTGGCGTAGAAAATCAGCGCCGTGGCACCCACCAGCGCCAGCACAATGCCGACGCCGTGGACGATGGCGTCCGCAATGATCTCCATCTTGTCATAAGGCCAAGGAATACCCTTGAATTCGGCCATGCACAGTCCTCGCGATGTCCCGTTGAAGGTGACATCGCGGCCTGACACATGCAAGGGCGCTCCGATCAAAAAAAGAGACGGCCTGCGCGACATTGTGAAGCCGTCCCGCTGGCGGGACGGCCGATGCTTGCCTCAGAGCGCCGCTGCGCAGGTCTTGCAGAACGGCGTATAGGGAACCGCCTCAAGGCGCTCGGGCGAAATCGGATCGCCGCATTTCACGCAGGTTCCGAAGGTGCCGGCGGAGATGCGCGACAGCGCCGCGTCGATCGCCTTCAGCTCCGCCTGACCCGTGCTGCCGAATTCCTCCAGCACCTCGTCGTTCTCGCTCTCGGTCGCTCGTTCCTCGCTGTCGGCGGGGCGCTGCTTGCCGAGATCGATGTCGATCTTCTGCAGGCGCGCGTTGATTTCCTCGCGGCGCGCTCGCAGGATCGGTTCGTACTTGTCACTGATGGTCATCGGATTTCGATTCCTCCCGTTAGCGGTCGACCAGAACCGAGCATTTGGAATGCCGGACAACGCGGTCGGCCGTCGCGCCGATCAGATAGTTGGACAGATCGGGCTTGTGCGATGCGACTATGATAAGATCGGCATTGTGTTCATTTGCAAGCGCTATGATTTCGCGCGCGGCCGGTCCCCGGCGGATGAAGGTCCGGGCATTGACGCCGGTCTTCTGTTTCAGGCCCGTCAGACGGTCCATCGCCTCCTTGCCGGCCTTCTCGATGAGGTCAGTCGGCAGGTCGATCGCCAGATAGCCGGGCACCTCCTCTACCACATTGACCAGAATGATCTCGCCGCCGTCGTCAAGCAGTGTCGAGGCCTTCGTGAGGATGCGCTCTCCCTTGTCGAGGGCTCCGACGTCGACCGGAACGATGATTGTCTTGTACATGGCTCACCTCCCTGAATTGGGCTGCTGTTTAAGATATAGGCAAAGCTTTGCCCTTCGCCATGGTCGCCGCATTGATCAAGATCAAGAACAGCGGCCCCGCCTGGTCCCATGATGATCCCGAAAGCCGTCACTGCGGGCCGCTAATACAACGGTCAACGGATCAGGCGGGCAGGCTTGTTGTATTCATAAATATGATTATTTATATGTATTGAGGAGCGCCGGATGACCCGGCGTCGTGTGGCTATTCGCGGAGGAGACAGAAATGGCGCATGTCGTAGTGTTGGGAGCCGGTCTGGGCGGCACGATCATGGCTTACGAGCTGAGGGACGTGCTGGGCAAGACGCATCAAATTACCGTGGTCAACAAGGGATCGACCTATTCCTTCGTGCCATCGAACCCCTGGGTGGCGGTCGGCTGGCGCGATCGGCAATCGGTGGAGGTCGATTTGGTGCCGGCCTTTGCCAAGCGGGAGATCACCCTTCGTCCGGAAGGCGCCAAGCGACTGCATCCAGACGAAAACCGCATCGAGCTGAATGACGGCTCGTCGCTTTCCTACGACTATCTGGTGATCGCCACCGGCCCGGAACTTGCCTTCGACGAGATCCCCGGCCTCGGTCCCGACGGGCACACGCAATCCATCTGCCAGGTCGATCATGCGCTCGGCGCGAAGGACGCGTTCGACGCGCTGGTGAAGAAGCCCGGACCGGTGATCATCGGCGCGGTGCAAGGCGCGTCCTGCTTCGGGCCGGCCTACGAGTTTGCCTTCATCCTGGAAAAGGCACTGCGCGACGCCAAGGTGCGCGACCGCGTGCCGATGACCTTCGTGACGTCGGAGCCCTATATCGGCCATCTCGGCCTCGACGGTGTCGGCGACACCAAGGGGCTTCTGGAAAGCGCCCTGCGCAACCGGCACATCAAGTGGATCACCAATGCCAAGGTGCAGAAGGTGGAGGCCGGCGTGATGACCGTGGAGGAACTCAACGACGACGGCAGCCAGAAGGCCGTGCACGAACTGCCGCACGAATTCTCGATGATGCTGCCGGCCTTTCGCGGCGTCGAGGCGGTGCGCGGCATCGAGGGGCTCACCAATCCGCGCGGCTTCATCCTTGCCGACAAGCACCAGCAGAACCCGACCTTCAAGAATGTCTTCTCGATCGGCGTCTGCGTGGCCATCCCGCCGACCGGCAAGACGGCGGTTCCCGTCGGCGTGCCGAAGACCGGCTTCATGATCGAATCCATGGTGACAGCGACGGCGAAGAACATCGCCCGGCTGGTCGCCGGCGAGGAGCCGAATGCGCAAGGGACGTGGAACGCCGTCTGCCTCGCCGATTTCGGCGACGGGGGCATCGCCTTCGTGGCACAACCGCAAATCCCGCCGCGCAACGTCAACTGGTCGTCGCAGGGCAAATGGGTGCACGCCGCCAAGATCGGGTTCGAGAAATACTTCCTCTACAAGATCCGCCTCGGCAAGGCCGAACCGTTCTACGAACGCCTGGCGCTGCAGGCGCTCGGCATCGACAAGCTGAAGGCGGTCACCTTCGACTGACGCGACCGGGGTCGGCACGGCATTGCCGCCGGCCCTCGCCTACCCAAATTGACGCGCAAATATGCACTTGAAATCATATGCACTAAGGTGCATATTTTCGGAATGATCTGGCGTGTCGATTTTCACGACGAATTCGAGGACGAGTTTGCCGGCTGGCCCGATGACACGAAGATCGAGTTGGCGGCTATGGTCGGCTTGCTCAAGGAATTCGGTCCGCAGCTTGGCCGCCCGCACGCAGATACGCTCAAAGGGTCAAAACACGCCAACATGAAGGAACTGCGTTTCAAGGCAAATGATGGCGTGTGGCGAGTTGCTTTTGCGTTCGATCCTGACCGCAACGCCATTCTGCTGGTTGGCGGAGATAAATCAGGAACAAGCGAGAAGCGCTTCTACAAACAATTGCTGCAGAAGGCTGACAAGCGTTTCCAGGATCACCTGAATGAAATGAAAGGAAGTTCGTGATGTCCCGCCCTGCCGATGACGTTTTCAGGAGACACCTCAGCGCCGCTCAGCTTGAAAAGGCGAAAGCACGCACAGAACAGCTAATTGGCGAATACAAGACGCTGCAGGAGTTGCGCAAAGCGCGCGAGATGACGCAAGCCCGGCTGGCCGACATTTTAGGCGTTACCCAGGATAACGTTTCGCGCATCGAAAAGCGGTCCGACATATTGCTCTCGACGCTCCGCAGCTATGTGGAAGCCATGGGGGGAGAACTCGATCTGGTGGTTAAATTCCCGGATCGAGCGCCTGTACATATTCAGTCGCTAGGTGAGCTTGCCTGGTCAAATGATGACTCATCGCGATAAGGCAACGGCCATGTGGGCGTAGCAACAGTCTATCTCACTCCCGACACCTGCTACACTTCGGGATGGGATGAAACCGAACGCCTAGCCACAATGTCTTATCGAGCCCGTGGCAAGGAATTTGCCTTACCCGAGGCTTAAAAGCAGAGCCCTCGTCTGACCAAGAAGACCCCACACTTAGCCCTGCCCGCCGTCAATCGTAGAGATAGTGCGAATCCCACTGGTCGCGGGGCACTTCGGAGCCGATCTTGTAGTCGAACTTCTCGACAGTGAGCCGCTTCGCCCCCGTCTCACAGGTGTAGCTCAGCCGGTACCAGTGTTCGTGCGAGCGGAAGACGGCGCCCTTGGCCTTGATGGTGGTGCCGTTGACCTGCGTCGGACCGAAGGCATAGGCGATCACCTTGTCGGGGTCGAACTTGCCGTTGTCCTTGTCGATGCGGTTCATCGCCTCGATGTCGCAGCGCTGCTCGAGTTCCTCCTCGGGCGCCAGCCGGTTCAGCTGCTTTTCCACCTGCACGGTGGGCGTGGAGCCGGCATGGGCCGCCGAAAGCTGCCCGCAAAGAAGGGCTGGGACTGCCGCCGCCCAGGCAAGATATCCGGAAAATCTGCGCATTGATCACATCCCCGTGGGCCGGCATCGGTGGCCGGCTCTGCTTTTGCCGTTTCTTGTCGTCGTCTATAGGCCGCTGATTTCAACGCCGCCACGTCAAAATTTCAAGGCCCGCAGGAGGTGGGCGCGCAATCCGGCAAAAATTTGTCAACCCTGGGACAATGCAGGCTTTCCCACCGCCGTTTCCCGCTTGATGCCGGACAGCATTGGGCCTATCTCTCGTACCGCTCAAAACGCTATGCGAAAGACCCCATAAGTGACGATTTTCAAGAATTTGCCCGACGCTCCGCGCGCCCAGAAGCGTCCGACCGAAGACATTCGCCACGGGATCGCCCGGACCGACAACTATGCATGGCTGAGAGCCGACAACTGGCAGGCGATGTTCAAGGATCCCTCGATCCTCGATGACGACATCCGCCGCCACCTGGAGGCCGAGAACGCCTACATGAAGGCGGCGATGGCCGATACGGAAGCGCTGCAGAAGGTGCTGTTTGCCGAGATGCGCGGCCGGATCAAGGAAGATGATTCGTCCGTCCCCGTGCCGGACGGCCCCTATGCCTACGGCACCTTCTTCGTTACCGGCGGCGAGCAGCCCCGCTATTTCCGCGTTCCGCGCGACGGCGGCGAGCGCGACGTGCTGCTGGACGGTGACAAGGAAGCCGAGGGCAAGGCCTATTTCAAGCTCGCCGGCCTCGACCATTCGTCCGACCATGCGCTCGGCATCTGGGGCTATGACGACAAGGGCTCGGAATATTTCACGCTGAAGGTGCGCGATCTTTCGACCGGCGAGGACCTAGCCGACGTGATCGACAACTCCGGCGGCGGCGGTGCCTGGGCGCCGGACGGCAAGAGCTTCTTCTACACCGAACTCGACGACAACCATCGCCCCTCGAAGATCTTCCACCACATCCTCGGCACGCCGCAGTCCGAGGACCGGCTGGTCTACGAGGAGACCGATCCCGGCTTCTTCATGGGCGTCGGCGGCTCGCTGCTCGACGATTTCATCTTCATCGACATCCACGACCACGAGACGAGCGAATACCGCCTGCTGTCGACCTCGAACCTGACGGCCGAGCCGCAGCTGGTGGCCAGGCGCGAGACCGGCATCGAATACTCGATGTGCGAGGGCGGCGACGTCTTCTACATCCTGACGAATGCCGACGGCGCCAAGGACTTCAAGATCATGGAAGCCCCGGTGACGGCGCCGGGCCGCGACAACTGGCGCGAGGTCGTCGCCCACAAGCCGGGCCGACTGATCCTCTCGCATGCGGCCTATGCCCGCCATCTCGTCTGGCTGGAGCGCAATAACGGCCTGCCGCAGATCATCATCCGCGACCGCAAGAGCGGCGAGGAGCACGCGATCGCCTTTGCCGAGGAAGCCTATTCGCTCGGCCTGCAGGGTGCGGCCGAATACGACACCGACGTCATCCGTTTTTCCTACTCGTCGATGACGACGCCGGGCCAGCTTTACGACTACAACATGGTGACGCGCGAGCGCACGCTGCTGAAGACGCAGGAAGTGCCGTCGGGCCACAGCCCGGACGACTATGTGACGCGCCGGGTGATGGCCCCCGCCGAAGACGGCGAACTGGTGCCGGTCAGCCTGCTCTATCGCAAGGACACGCCGATCGACGGCTCCGCGCCGTGCCTGCTCTACGGCTACGGCTCCTACGGCATTTCCATCCCCGCCTCGTTCAACACCAATTGCCTGTCGCTTGCCGACCGCGGCTTCGTCTACGCCATCGCCCATATCCGCGGCGGCAAGGACAAGGGCTTCGCCTGGTACGAGAACGGCAAGATGCTGAACAAGCTGAACACGTTCCGCGACTTCATCGCCGCCGCCGACCATCTGGTGGCGGAAGGCTTTACCCATTACGGCAAGATCATCGCCCAAGGCGGCTCGGCCGGCGGCATGCTGATGGGCGCTGTCGCCAACATGGCACCGGAGAAATTCGGCGGCTTCGTCGCCGCCGTGCCGTTCGTCGACGTGCTGAACACCATGCTCGATGACACGCTGCCGCTGACCCCGCCGGAATGGCCGGAATGGGGCAATCCGATCACATCGCGCGAAGCCTACGACTACATCATCTCCTATTCGCCCTACGACAACGTCGCGGGCCTGCCCTACCCGCCGATCCTGGCGCTGGCCGGCCTCACCGATCCGCGGGTGACCTATTGGGAACCGGCGAAATGGGTGGCGCTCCTGCGCGAGAAGACCACCGGCGACGCGCCGATCCTTCTGAAGACGAACATGGGCGCTGGGCATGGCGGCGCGTCCGGCCGCTTCCAGCGGCTGGAAGAAATCGCGCTCGAATATGCCTTCGCGATCAAGGCGGCGGGCAAGCTCTAGGGCCTGCCCGTGATAACGATATTGGAGACGGCGCCGCCGATCGTCCGACGGGAAACGGCGCCGACAAAATTCCGATTGACAAGGCCGGAGTTTTGGAAGAAACAGACGTCCATGATCAAGACCGTGACCCACGCTCAGAAGTATTTTTGGCTGTACCTCTAAGGTGCGGCCCGCTTGATCTCATTCAAACAAGGCCGCCGGTTCAGGGCGGCTTTTGTTTCTAGACGAACTCCAAGCACCCTGACGGCAAAGAAACCAGAAGGATGCTTGAAATGCCTGAAGATACCGAAATCAGCCTGGATCGTCCGCCGGTGGTCAATATCCGCCTGGCGAAGCTGCGCGACCTGCCGTCGCTTGCCGAGATGATCGCCGCACTCGCCGCCCATCACGGCGACGTCGCGGCGATGACCACCGAACAGCTGGAACGCGACCTCTTCTCCGCCACGCCCTGGATCACCGCCCTCGTCGCCGACGCCGGCAGCGAAGGCCTGATCGGCTACGCCATCCTCGTGCCGCTCTACAGGGCGCAGGAAGGCAAGCGCGGCATGGAACTGCATCACCTCTTCGTGCGCGACGGCCACCGCGGCCACGGCATCGGCGAGCACCTGGTCGCAAACGCCCGCGCCCATGCGAAAGCCGCCGGCTGCGACTACCTCTCGGTTTCCGCCGCCACCGGCAACATCAGCGCCCACCGCTTCTACCAGCATCTCGATTTCGTGCCGCGCCCGGTCACCGGCATGCGCTACCATCAGGCGCTGGCCTGAATCAGGGATGAGGGGCCAGGCCTCCCCTCAAGCATCCTTCGCTACCCGGAGGAATGCGGCGGTTTCTTCGCCCATTCCTCCAGCGTCGCGCGAATGAAGGCGAGCCCCGCCCGCCGCGCCTCGGCCTTCTGGCTTTCGTCCGTAACAGCTTCCAAGCGCTTCTCGAGCGCGGCCAGCGTATCAGTCACCCAGGCCGCCATCGGATCCCGACGCCCTGAAAATTTCGCCTGAAGCCGCAGGATGGCAGCCTCCGCCTCGTCGGATGCAGCGCTCATGCCGTGTTCACTTCGTCATAACAGCTCACGCCGGTTCCGATCGCCGTTCCAGCGGCTTGGCGGTCAACTCGATGCCGAGCGCCTTCATCACCGCCAAGGTTGTCTTCAGCGTTGGATTGCCGTTCTCGCTGAAGGAGCGGTAGAGCTGTTCGCGAGACAATCCTGTTTCATTGGCGATCTGCGTCATGCCCTTCGCACGGGCGACGACGCCGAGCGCGTGGGCGATATAGCCAGCGTCTTCCGATGCGAAGGCCTCCGCCATGAAGCCGGCAATCGCCTCGCCCGACGTCAGGCCTTCGGCGGGATCAAAGGGGGTCAGTTTTTCAGCCATGTTCTTCACTCCATTCCTTCGCCAGACGCTTTGCCGTCCGGATATCCCTGCCCTGCGTGCTCTTGTCGCCGCCACAAAGCAGGATGACGAGCGTGTTGCCGTGCTTCTGGAAATATACCCGGTAGCCGGGACCATAGTGGATCCGCAATTCGGATACGCCGTCGCCGACCGGCTCGACATCGCCGGCATGACCGTAAGCCAGGCGGTCAAGCCGGGCGAAGATCGCGCCTCGGGCGCGCTCGTCCTTCAGCTTCGTCCACCATTTCCGGAAGGTTTCCGTTTGCTTCAGCTCGACCATGAGCAAATGTAGTTTTAAAACTACAAAACTTCAAGGTCATTTGACGATATTGGACAGCAATCCGCATGAACTCTCCAAACTCGCCAACCTCACATCGCCGGAATGGCCTTCAGGTAGGCGGCGATCGCTTCGCGGTCGGAGGCAGGGAGCTTCGCCATGTTCTGCTGGACCTCGAGCATCGATCCGCCAACCGAATCGAAATCCGGAGTGAAGCCGGAGGTCAGGTATTCGACGATGTCCGACTCGCTCCAGGAGCCGATGTCCTTCGAACCCGGGGTGATGTTCGGGATCATGCCCTCGCCATCCGGGTTCTTGGCGCCGGCCAGCCATTCGCCGGGCTTGAAGCCGCCGAGCGCATCGCGCGGTGTGTGGCATTCGCCGCAATGGCCCGGCCCTTCAACGATGTACTGGCCGCGCTTGACCTGATCGGACGGGTTGTCGAGCGCCACGCGGGGCTGATGGCTGACATAGAGGAATTTCCAGCCGCCGACGGCAAGCCGGATGTTGAAGGGGAACGGCAGATCGTGCGGCGGCGGACGGTTGTCGCTTGGCGGCAGGGTCTGCATGTAGGCCCAGAGGTCGTTGACGTCCTTGTCGCTCATACGGGCGTAGGAGCCGTAGGGAAAGGACGGGTAGAGATGCTCGCCGCCCGGCCCGACGCCACGCTTGATGGCGTTGCCGAAGTCGGCGAGCGTCCATTTGCCGATGCCGGCATCCGGATCGGGCGAGATGTTGGGCGCATGGAAGGTGCCGAAATCGCTCTTGATGGCGAGACCGCCCGCCAAGACCAGCTTCGCGTCGTCCTTGGCGCCCGGCGCGGCATGACAGGAGGCGCAACCGCCTTCCCAGAAGACCAGTTCGCCGTTGGCCGGATCGGCGGGGCCGAGACCCTGCCAATGGCTGTCAGGCAGCGGATCGGGCGCCGTCACGTAGAGGAATGCGCTGGCGCCGACCATGCCGAGCCCTACCAGCGACACCAGAACTTTCGTCAGCCGACCCGCCATCATATCTCCTGTCGTCTTCCTGGTCCGCCGCCCTTGTCAGGAACGGCGGACAGCAAGGGCCGGCATTTTGACCGGACCCTTCCGAGTTCGAATGAGGCCGCTCAGTTCTTCAGGCGGTATTTCTGGTGGCAAGCGCCGCAATCAGCGCCGAGCGTCTTGACCGCGGCACCGACGGCGGCCTGATCTGCCGGCAGTTCGGCCAGCAGCGTGTCGGCATCGGTGGCGAGCTTCATCGACAGCGCCTTGAAGTCATCCATGTTGGCCCAGATCGCCGGCGAGGCTTCGGTCTTGAAGCCGGTTTCCGTGCCCTCCGGGAAATAGTCCGGGAATTTCTTGGAGTCTTCGGAGAGCGAGGTGAGAGAGGCCTTCACCTTCTCCGCGTCGTAGGGCTTTTCACCCTTGGCAATCGCCACGAGCGCACCGATGGCCGCGCCGTTCTTCTTCATCATTTCCTGGCGCAGCACCTGCGGCTCGTCGGCAGCAACGGCGATCACGGCGGTCGCGCCGGCCAACAGACCGGCGGCAAGACAGATCTTCGCAAACTTCATCAGGCTCTCTCCATGGTTTTCGGTCGGCGTGAGGCCGACCTGTTTATCCAGCCATCGGCATCATTGCCGAATTTGCATGACCGAATGAAGTCACAAAGATTTGAAGGACATGTGATGGCCGGGCATGAAAAAAGCCCCGGCCTAGACCGGGGCTTTCAACATCGTGCGATGCGTCGCTTAAAATCAGGCGGCGGCTTCGTACATTTCCAGGACGTAGTCCCAGTTGATCAGGCTGTCGACGAAGGCTTCCAGGTACTTCGGACGCAGGTTGCGGTAGTCGATGTAGTAGGAGTGTTCCCAGACGTCGACGCCGAGGATCGGGGACGCGCCGTGAACCAGCGGGTTTTCGCCGTTCGGGGTCTTCATGATCTGGAGCTTGCCATCCTTGACGGCAACCCAGGCCCAGCCAGAACCGAACTGGCCGACGCCGGCGGCGATGAAGTCCGCCTTGAACTTGTCGAAGCCGCCGAGATCGGAGGCGAAGGCGGATTCCAGCTTGCCCGGCAGCTTGTTGCCGCCGCCACCCTTCTTCATCCACTTCCAGAAATGGACGTGGTTGTAGTGCTGAGCGGCATTGTTAAAGAGCGGCTGGTTGTTGCCGTAGGACTTCTTGACGACTTCCTCGACGGACAGGCCACCCATGCCGGCTTCTTCGGCCAGCTTGTTGCCGGTCGTGACATAGGCGTTGTGGTGCTTGTCGTGGTGGAATTCGAGCGTTTCGCGCGACATGAAGGGGGCGAGCGCGTCGTAGTCATACGGGAGGGGCGGAAGTTCAAAGGCCATAGCGGTCTCTCCTTAATCTTGTTGATTGCAGCCAAGATGCAAACCCGAGCGGAACATAGTGCGGTTGCATCGCAATTGGAACCATTTGGCGACAGGATTTTCGTCGGTGACGACGCTTTTCTCCGCGCTCAGGCATCTACAGAGGAATGCGCCCACTCCATATAAAGTTCCAATGCCTTGCGGGTGACCGGACCTTCCTGGTAGTCGCGGCCATCGAGTCGGCTGACGGGCATCACCTTGGAATAGTTGCCGGTCATGAACACTTCGTCGGCAGCGAGGAAATCCTGAACCGAGAGCGTCGTTTCCATGACGTCGAAGCCGGACTGGCGCAGAAGCGCGATGACGCGAGCGCGGGTGATGCCGGCGAGGAAGGTGCGGTTGGCGGCAGGCGTGAAGACGACGCCGTCGCGGACCATGAAGATGTTGGAGGATGCGGTTTCGGCGACATTGCCGTTCATGTCGAGCGCCAGCGCATTGTCGAAGCCGCGCGACTTCGCCTCCATGATCATGCGACCGTTGTTGGGGTAGAGGCAGCCGGCCTTGGCGTCGGTCATGGCGCATTCCGGCGTCGGACGGCGGAAGGGCGAGACGGTCAGCGTCACCGGTTTGGCGGTGTTCATCGGCGCCTCGAACAGGCAGAGCGCGAATCGCGTCGAGCGCCCGTCCGGGGCGACGACATTGCCAGGAAGGCCATGCTCCGCCCAGTACATCGGCTTGATGTAGACGGCGACGTCGCCGGAAAACCGCTTCAGCCCTTCCCAGGCGAGCGCCTCGATCTCCTCTGCCGTCAGTGTCGGCTTCATGCCCATGGCGGTGGCCGAACGGTTGATGCGCTGGCAGTGCAGGTCGAGATCCGGGGCGATCCCGTCGAACCAGCGGGCGCCGTCGAACACGGTCGAGCCCAGCCATGCGGCATGCGAAACGGGGCCGATCAGCGGCGGATTGCCGGCAAGCCACTCGCCATCCACATAGGTCCAGGTTGTCGTTTTGGCGGACGTATCGACTGCCATCGGCTGCCTCCTTCATTTTCAAAGGCTGGACTGAAGGACAGTCGGCGGCGGCGGTCAAGCGGAAAAGCCTGCCGATTTTCATGGGAGCGGCGCGGCCGTCCGGAGGCGTTGCCGAATGCGCACGCCGCCGCGGGCGACGCTGATGAGTGCATCAAGCCCGCTGATGGCGGAGCAGACGGAGGGGGAATTCAGGCGGTGCCGAGGGTTGTGCCGGGGTGTTCGAAATCGATGTTAGGACCGGCGATCTCGGACTGCCGCATGAAGTTGGCGAGCAGCGAGGACGGAACCTCGCCTTCCGGCATCGGTTGCGCGAAGTAATAGCCCTGGAACTGGTTGCAGCCGACCGAGCGGAAGAACTCGGCCTGCTTCTCGCTTTCGATGCCCTCGACCGTCACACGCAGGCCGAGCGTGCGACAGAGTGCTGCGATGGTCTCGATGATCGGCGCAACCTGGGCGGTGTTCTCCGACCAGCCGAGGACGAAGGAGCGATCGATCTTGACCTTGTCGAACGGCAGGTTCCACAGATAGCTGAGGCTCGAATAGCCGGTGCCGAAGTCGTCCATGGCGAGCGAAACGCCGAGGTCGTGCAAGGCCATGATCTCGGCGACCGTTTCTTCCGACCGCTCCAGGAACACGCTCTCGGTGATCTCGAGCTCGAAGCGCGACGGCGCCAGTCCGGATTGGTCCAGCGCCTCGCGGACGATCTCGCTGATCGCCATCTGGCCCTTGCGGCCGCCGGTGGAGAACTGCATCGGCGACAGATTGACGGCAACGAACAGATCGTCGGGCAGGTTGGCCGCAAAGAAGCAGGCCTTGCGGACGACCCAGGCGCCGATTTCGCGGATCAGCCCGTTTTCCTCGGCGAGGTGAACGAACTGCGACGGCGGCACGAGGCCCCCTTCCCCGTCCATCAGACGCAGAAGTGCCTCGAAGCCTTCGATGTTGCCGGACTGCGCATTGTGTACCGGCTGGAAATGCAGCTCGAAGCCGTCCTGGCTGATGGCGCGCTCGATCATGCCCTTGAGATCGCGACGGCGCTTGAGCTGCGCGAGCATCTGCGGCTGGAACAGCCGGTAGCAATTGCCGCCGCCGGATTTTGCATCCCTAAGAGCGATGTCGGCGCGCTGCAGCAAACCGTCGCGGGCCATCTCTCCGCCATGGCTGAGGGCGACGCCGACGCTGACGGAAACCGTGACCTGTTCGCGTCCGGCCGTGATCGGCGTGGCAAACGCCTCGACGACGCCGGCGGCGAAAGCCTGCGCGCGTTCCAGCGCTGCGGCTCCGGGCTGGACGATGATGAATTCGTCTCCGTCGCCGCGGCCGACCAGGGCATCCTTGCCGGCAATCGCCTTCAACCGGTCGGCAACCGCGCGAATGAGCAGATCGCCGGAGGGCCGTCCGTAGGATCCGTTGAGCTCTCCGGTCCGGTCGATGCCGATGAAATGCAGCGCCGAGAGGCCGCCGGCCTTGTCCTTCGCCATCTCCTGCATCAGATCGAGTACACTCTGGCGCTTCAGGAGACCGGTGAGCGGATCGTGATGCACCAGCAGCTCCATGTGCTTGCGCACCTCGGCGTTTTCGATCAGCCGCCGATGGAAGAAGAAGGCGATGGTCATGATCACCAGGATGCTGGCGAGCGCCGCGAGACCGACGATCTGCAGGATGACCTTCGCCTTGTTCTCGGCAGCGGCGAGGCTCGGCTCGATCATGCGCGAGACTTCCAGAATGCCGCGTACATCGCCGAGCTTCCAGCCGGTCTTCGGCGAGTTCGACTGGGTGTTGTGGCATGCCACGCAGGCTTCGGCCGTCAGGCGGTCGGCAATCGCGGTCCGGACGTAGCGCTTTCCGTCGACCGTCTCCTCGCGGATCACCGGCACATCGGGATTCGTCTGGAAACTGTCCCAGGCCATCTTCTCGAAATCGTCGAGCGTGCGCCCTGCCCGGTTCGGCCAGGGATACGGGCTGGTCATGGAGACCTCGACCCCGCCGCCGGACAGGAGCGCGGAGACGTCCAGGACGAAGGTCGCCGGCAACGGAATGCCGTGCGGATCGGTTGCGTGGTCGACTTTCGGGGTCAGGAAGGGTTTTGCCTTGGCGACGACGGCCGACGAATAGAAGTTGCGTACCGTTGCGATATTGTGCGCCATGGATACGCCGCTGGCGGCGGTCATCTCCCGCGCTCCGGCCATCATGGCGCCCGGAAGATAGAGCGCGAGGGCCATGAAGCCGGCAATGATGGCAAGGCAGACGGTACCGGTCACGGCCCAGATGAAAGCGATGCGCGGGCGCTGGCTGTCGCCGATCCCAAACCTCGACAAGAATTGAAACATCATCAGACGGCCGGTTTCCCAAGAGTATTCCTACATAGTGATATCGCTATTTTTCTAAGTTAAAGTTAAGCGAACGACTTGCCCGCGCCGGTTTCAAATCGTATTGATCTGGCATCAAATTCGCGTAAATTCCCGAAAAAGTTGCATTATAGTCGATACCGCCCCGCGCTTCACTTCCATGGAATGATCTCATGACTTTCGCCGCTTATGTATTCGATGCCTATGGCACCCTGTTCGACGTGCATGCGGCGGCGCGCAAGCATGCGGACCGGGCCGGTCCCGACTACCGGATGTTTTCGGAAATTTGGCGCGCCAAGCAGCTGGAATATTCCTGGGTCAGGGCGCTGATGGGCCGTTACCAGGACTTCTGGTCGCTGACCGAACAGGCGCTCGACTATGCGCTGGCGCGCGTCGAGACCGTGGACAAGGGCTTGAGGCAGGACCTGCTCGACGCCTACTGGAAGCTCGACTGCTATCCGGAAGTGCCGAAGGTGCTGAAGCAGCTGAAGGCGCAGGGAACGAAGGTGGCTATCCTCTCGAACGGTTCACCGGCGATGCTGCAGGCGGCGGTGGAGAATTCCAAGCTCGACACCGTCATCGACGACATCTTCTCCGTCGATCTCTTGAAGACCTACAAGACCGCGCCGCCGGTCTATGAACTGGTGACGACCAATTACCGGCTCTATCCGGACGCTGTCTCGTTCCAGTCATCGAACCGCTGGGACGTGGCGGGCGCCACCACCTTCGGTTTTCGCACGGTCTGGATCAACCGGCTGAAGATGCCGGACGAATATGGCGACTGCACACCGTCGATGATCCTGCCGACGCTCGACGGGCTGGCCTGACGAGACCCGCCCCGGCCGCGATCAGGCGACGCCGAGCGCTTCGGCCGAAATCCAGAACACCGCGTCCTGCGATTCCGCCGTCTCGATCCACTGGAATTCGAGATGCGGGAACTCCTCCTCGAGGATTTCACGGCCCGAGCCGATCTCGCAGATCATGCCGCCGCCCGGATTGAGATGGGCGGGCGCATCGGCCAGAATTTTCCGCACCAGATCAAGGCCGTCCGCGCCGCCGTCATGGGCCATCTGCGGCTCGGCGCGGAACTCCGGCGGATAGCCGTCCAGCGCATCGTGATCGACATAGGGCGGGTTGGTGATGATCAGGTCGTAGGTGCGGCCTTCGAGCGGTGCGAAGAGATCGCCCTGGTGCAGCTCGACCTGGTCCTCGACCTCGTGCTCGGCGAGGTTAAGCTTCGCGACCTCCAGCGCATCGGCGGAGAGATCGACGGCATCGACGGAAGCCATGGGGAAGAATTTCGCGGCGATAACCGCCAGGCAGCCGGAGCCTGTGCAGATGTCGACGGCGCTTTCCACCGACATCGGATCCGGCAGGACGGCGGAGCCCTGGCCGTTCAGATATTCGTTGAACAGGATTTCGCCGATATGCGAGCGCGGCACGATGACCCGCTCGTCGACGAGGAAGCGCACGCCCTGGATATAGGAGCGGCCGGTGAGATAGGCGGACGGCTTGCGGGTCGTCACGCGCGCCTCGATGCGTTCGGCCAGCAACCGGCGCTCGGCGGGCAGCAGGCGGGCGTCGAGGAAGGGATCGAGCGCGTCGATCGGCAGGTCGAGACTGTCGAGGAGCAGGAAGGCGGCGTCGTCGCCGGCGGTCGTCGTGCCGTGGCCGTAGCTCAGGTCCGCGGCGTTGAAGCGGGAAATCGCATAGCGCCAGTAATCGCGCAGCGTCGCCAGTTCGCGGATCGTCTCGTCAAGGTTCGGCATGCTCGTCTCTTCCAATGTTCGCGCAGCTGTCCTATTGCCCGTCGGAGGACAGGCAGACAGGATGCGGGTAGCCAGACTTCGCTCTAGAATGACGAGGGGTGGCCGGTCAACCGATCCGAAGGGTCAAGGACAGTGGCGAAGGGCAGCAACAACTTCAAAGGCCGTTCAAGACCGCCGGTACCGGGCGGGAAAACGCGGCCTGCGGGCAGGAAGGCGGCAGCGACGCCGGACGGCAAGCGCGTGACGCTGCCGCGGGCGCTCTCCAAGCTCGGCTTCTGCTCGCGCACGCAGGCCGAGGCGCTGATTGCCGAGGGCCGCGTGACGATCGGCGGCAAGGTTGCGACCGATCCGGCGACCTGGGTCGATCTTTCGGCCGCGAAGATCGCCGTCGACGGCAGGACAGTCGCCGCCGAAACGCCGGTCTACCTGATGCTGAACAAGCCGCGCGGACTGGTGACCACCCGCCACGACCCCGAGGGCCGGCCGACCGTGTTCGACTGCCTGAAGGATCACCTGACCTCGCACCTGTCGCCGGTCGGGCGGCTGGACAAGGCGAGCGAGGGCCTGCTGCTGTTTACCAACGACACGACGTTTGCCAACGCGCTCCTCGACCCGCAGACGCATGTGCCGAAGACCTATCACGTGCAGATCGACCGCATACCCGATGAAGCCGTGCTCGACGCGCTGCGAGCCGGCGTGGAGCATGACGGCGAAACGATGCGCGCCACGCGGGCGACAAAGCTGCGCGAAGGCGACAAGACCTCCTGGCTGGAAATCACCCTCGACGAAGGCAAGAACCGCCAGATCCGCCGCATGCTGGAAGCGCTCGACATAGAGGTCCTGCGCCTCGTGCGCGTATCGATCGGGGGCCTGCCGCTTGGGGAGTTGGAGAAGGGTGCGGTCAGGGCGCTGACGGAGGATGAGGTGAAGGGGTTGCGGGGAGGTTGATTTCGTCAGTTGGGGTTGCGGGGTGTTGGGATGGAGCGAAAAAACGGGGGGCGGGGTTTCGCGTCCATTTCGGACGTTCAGACTCGCGTCGTTTGAACCCGATACCGTCCGCTCGCAGATCTAGCCCGAAAATGGCGCGCCGCCGATGATCATTGCCCGTCACCGCAGAACAGTCGTTCTTCTAGGTCAGCTTGCGTCGGCACGACCCCCTCGTCGATCATCCGAACGAGGGCGTTTCGTAAGATTATGAAGCTTTGTATTAACGCGGCGACCTCCGCATCTTGAGCCGAATGTGCGGCCTTCGAGCGTGCGTTGTAGAGGTCCGCAACTGTCTTAAACAATTCGCGTCGCTTGGCCCCGACCGGCTCAAGGTAAGCCGCGATATGAGCTGATACACGAAAGCGAAGCTCGGCCCGTGACGGAGCGAATAGTTCTTCGAGCGCCCCCCACGCTGTTAGCAACGCCGAGGCCGGTCGGTCCCTGACTGTACAGGCGTCGGCCGCACGAAGTGCCATGTTTAGTGGCGAGCATGTCCGCAATAGTTCTGCCGTCCGGGGCCACACAGATTTCACCCACAACAGGTCCTCAATCTTGAGGCACGACGTCTTCTCGTCTGTCGCGTGAAGGATGCGCGGTTCAATTTCGAACGGCTGGAGCAGCGGATCCCGTTTAGAGGAAACTGCCGCATCGAACGACACATCAGAAATTACTGGGACCATCAGATAAGTATATTTCGCCAGTCTCAGCAGCGCGGCTATCAACCACACTGTGTCCTCAGCTCTGAGTTCCCCTGGTAGCTTCTGGCCGATGGGAACCGCTAGCTCGACCTCAATATCGTAACTGAACCCACCTCGCGCTGCGCGCCAAGGAGCAGGATGATGTTTCCCCTCCGTCGTTCTCCCGAACGCCATCATGTTCGCAGCAAAGAGATGAGCATAGGTTGGCCTCAGGATGATGCCGTTTCCCATATCGAACGGCTCGCCTGCATAGGTGACGTTGGACATGCCCGCATAGAGTATTGATGGGGTTTCGATCATCCCGTAACCATACTGCGAAGAATGATGAAAACGAAATAGACCGAATATAAAGGGCGCCTCCACAATAATCTGGGGTGAAGTGGATAGTCCGCTCGCGGCCACGAACTAGACCATTAAGTGATAGGCTCGTAGAGCCCGCTGACGCCATGGAAAACCATTGGGCAACGAATGAAAGTGACGTCATGACGAAGCCACCTGCCATACCAACTTTCTCAGAACTCTACGAGCGAGCAGTGAGCGATCGCCCATGGCTGGGAGCATTCCTTTCGGGTCATCTCGCAGTTGAGTTCATGCTGCGCAAATTGATCAGCCGATATGACGCTAAGCTAACTACGCTTGCTGACGAATTGCGTCACAAGCAGTTGATTGATCTCAACGGTCAGATCGGCACGATCAGCCCCGAACAAAAAGAGGTTCTCAATGCCATCAACCAAATGCGCAACAAGCTCGCGCATCAGTTTACTTTCAGCCCTTCAATCGGCGAGATGATGGCGCTATGGGGGCAAGCAGCGGAGGCCTTCACAGATATGACAGACGGTATTTCGCAAGGTTTAGAAGAGATGGGCAGCGAAGGTAATCTCGATAGTATAGATTCCTGGGTTATCTCAGAGCTGTTCGTGCAGATCTGCTACGATCTGCACGCCGAATACACCGATCGTGGTGGAGACGAAGAAACATTTTGAGACACGCCTACCGTCTGACCACGCTCAAGCAATTCGACAGGCGAATGGCCGCCACTCACGATTGGTAGATGAAGCCGCCATTCCTCTTACGGTCCCATAGGTGCCGTTGCACACGTGTAAAGGTGAGCGTCCGCTTAGCTGCACCCACCCGCCCACAAGACAATCTTCCGTATTGCCCCCTCACCGCCGGTACCTCCCCAACTCCGCCATCGCCTCCCGATAGTAACGGTGGTGTTCCGCCGCCTTCGGATCGGTGGCCGTCTTCTCCGCCCAGACCTCCAGAACCGGGAGCTGGCGGGCGGAAAAATCGAGGAGGTCGAGGCGGTTGTCGTAGCGCAGGTAGGAGACGAAGCTGACGATGACGCGGCCGGGGACGGGGGATTGGGCGGCTTTGAGGACGCGGGCGTGGTGGGCGGGGGCGTGTTTGAGAAGCAGGTCCGCATAACGGCGCAGCGCCGGCGCCTGGTCGACAAGGGCGTCGCGTTCGGCGTCGAAATCGGTGCGATCGAGGATCTGGCGGTCGCGGTAGACGACGGGGGCTTCCTCGCCGGTCTCGCAGAGCCAGCCGGGGCGCGGGGTGAGCATGTCGGCCTGATGCGCCTCGTCCCTGTAGGGATAGAAGGGCATGGTGCGGCAGCGCAGCGGCTTGGTCGTGTGGATGGAACAGAGACCTTCGGGATCAAGCTCGGGACAGGGCAGATGCGGCGGCACGAATGAGACGGGCGTCACCAGGATCGGCATGGTCTTCTTGCGGCTGATGTCGATCGTCGCGGCGATCTCGCCCACCTTCTGATAACCGGGGGCCGTCGTCTTGACCGGCGTGATGCTGATTGCCAGCGGAAAGCGGCCTGCGCCCGAAAGCGCCTCGGCCACCGTCAGCGGCAAGAGGCCATAACAACAGAGGCCGCAGGCGGTGCAGCGGAACCGCTGTTCGCTCATCAGCCGGCGGACGCCGCGCCCGAGCCGCAGCACTTCTTGTATTTCTTGCCCGAGCCGCAGGGGCACGGATCGTTGCGGCCGACATGGGCGACGCGGACGGGCTCGGATTTCGGATTGATCTCGCTGTCGTGGAAGCGCCATTCGCCGTCGACACGCAAAAAGGTGGCGCGCTCGACCTGGGTGAAAGGGCGGCCATTGGCGCGGAAGCTGAAGGCGAAGCGGACGGTGCCGGTCTCGTCGCCCTCGCCGCCGGCCTCGGTATCGCGGATCTCCAGCCCCAGCCATTCGGTGCCCGGCAGCGCGCTTTCCATGTCGACGCGGTTGAACGAGGCGGCAGCGTGGTCGGTGATGGTGCGCTCGATATAGTCGAGGTCGCCGCGGGTGAAGGCCGTGTAGCGCGAGCGCATCAGCGCCTCGGCCGTCGGCGCGGGCTGGCCGGCAAGATAGGGGCCGCAGCAGTCTTCGAATGTACGACCGGAGCCGCAGGGACAGGACGTCATGGAAGGTTCCTCCGTATCGATTCCTCCTTCCGGTCTTACCACCCGCCCCCGGCAGCCTCCAGTGCCGGTGGGCGATATCCCCTGTTGCGGCGGGAGGCCGGGCACCGGCCAAAGACGTGGGTAAGGAAAAGCGCGGCGCTTATCCCGCCAGGACGAGGCCGCCGTAGCGGCTGATTTCGGTCTCGATTTCGGCGACGAGGGAATCGAGCGCCGGGTTCCGTCCCTTGCGGGCGCGGCGGATCACGTAGGTGAGCGAGGGCGGCTGCGGCAGGCGGTCCGTGATGACCTGCATGTCCGGGCGCAGATGGCGATCGCTGAGGAGCCCCACGCCCAGGCCCGAATTGACCGCCGAGACGATGCCCGCCGCGCTGGAGCATTCGAAGACGGTTTCGAGCGCGACGCCGCCATCCTGGCCGATATCGAGCGCCCATTGCCGATAGAAGCAATCGTTGTCGAAGGAGAGGAACGGGATGGGATCGGCCTCAGGCAGAGCGAGTTCGGGATGCTTGACCCAATGAAGGCCCTCGCGCATGAGCACGATGTCGGTCGGTCGGACTTCGTGGGCGAAGACCTGGATGATGGCGGCGTCCAGTTCGCCGCGCTCCAGCATGGCCCTCAAAACGAGACTCATGCGGACCTTGGTGCGGACCGCCACATGCGGATGCAGACGCCGGAAGCGCCCCAGGATGCGGGCGATGTCGGTGCAGGCCGTGTCCTCGGTGAAGCCGAGCGCGATGCGGCCGGCAAGCGCGGTCTTCGACAGGCTCAGCAGCGCTTCGTCATGCAGCACGAGAATGCGGGAGGCATAGGTCAGCAGGTCCTCGCCGGCGGCGGTGAAGACCGGGGCGCCGGGTTTACGGTTCATGAGATCGCAGTCGAGGCTGGTCTCCAGCCGCTTGATCTTGTGGCTGACGGCGGATTGCGACAGGCCGAGGGCATCGGCCGCGCGGGTGATGCCGCCATGCTGGCGGATCGCCCACAAGGCGCGCAGTGCATCGATTTCCAGTCGCCGGCCGTTCAGTTCACTCACGCCATGTCCATCCGTCTTGTGTTCCGCATCATCTATGCGGCCGGCGGCTGCCGCTGGCAAGTCTTCATTCATATCCGGAATGGCGTGTCATGTAATGATCGACATTTGTCATGTGCGCAGACCGTGCCTGTCGCTTATGGCTCGCCTTCATACACATTATCCGAGAGCCACATGACCGATCAGTCCGTGACCACCCCTTCCCCGGTTCTTCCGCCGCTCGTCTGGCCGCTGACGGCGGCGCTGCTGGTGGTCACCTGGAGCTCCGGTTTCGTCGGCACGCGCTATGCCAGCGACCAGGCGAGCGTGATGCTGGTCTTGTTCTGGCGCACGCTCCTGTCGGGGCTGATCCTGCTGCCGTTCGCGCTGACGATCGGGCCGCGGATGCGGGCGCGGGCGGTGCTGGAGCAGATGCTCTACGGCGTGATGATCGTGTTTCTGTACCTCGGCGGCTTCGCGCTGGCGATCGAACAGCGGGTGCCGACCGGGCTCGTGGCGCTGATCTCGGATCTCGTGCCGCTGGCGATCGCCGCGCTGGCACAGCCGCTTCTCGGCGAGAGGCTGAGCCCGCGGCAATGGCTGGGCACCGCGATCGCGATCGCCGGCGTGCTCATGGTGTCGTTCGACAGCCTCGCCTTCGGCGCGGCGCCGATCTGGGCCTACGGGCTCACCGTCGGTTCCATGCTCATCTTCGCGCTCGCCTCCGTGTTGCAGAAGCGCCGGCGCACCATCCATATGCCGGTCCACCAGTGCATCTCAATCCAGATGCTGACCGGTGCCGCGCTGTTTGGCATCGCCGCCGCGATGCAGGGCAGCCTGGCGCCGCCCATGACCCGCGACTTCGCGATCGGCATGGCCTGGCTGGTGCTGATCGCCACCTTCGCGTCCTACTCGATCTACTATACCAGCCTGCGCCTTTTCCCCGTCGCCAAGGTGACCGCGGTCATCTATCTCAGCCCAGCCGTCACCATGCTGTGGGCATGGGCGCTGTTTTCCGAACCGCTGACGGCGACGATGTTCGTCGGCCTGGCGATCACCTTTGTCGGCGTCTGGCTGACCTCGAACGGCTGAACCAAACGGAAAAGAAAAAGGCCGGAGATCGCTCCCCGGCCCTTCCCGATATCTTGCGTTCGAGCGCCCTCAGACGAACTGGCTGAGGCCCGGTACGGAGGCGACAACTTCGTCGACGACTTCCTCGCCGGCATATTCCTTGGCCATGGCGATCGTTTCCCTGGCGAGCGAGGTGATCTGGCCCATGCCGAGGCCTTCGCTCATCAGCTGCTGGCCGAGCGCCATGACGCCGCCGCCACCGATCGCGCCCATCAGCCCGCCGAGCAGACCGCCGCCGCCCTTGGATTCGCCATTGTGCTGGGCAACCAGTTCGGCGCCGCCGGGGATCGCCTCGATCATGCGGGCGACCGCGCCGTCATCGGCCTCGCGCTGCAGGAAGCCGAGCATCATGCCGAGCGCGGTTTCGGCCAGTTCCTTGTCGATGCCGACCTTATCGGCGATCTGGGTGACGATGTCGTTCATGCTGCCTCCTCGAAGCGTTTATTGACGTTAACGTTCACGTAAAACATCCGCTCGTATCGCGCAAGCGGATTTGCGGGCTGTCCGCCGCAGCATGCCCTTTTCCCACCCGCTCCCGCAAGGCCGTTGCCGCTTTCGGCGTCGATACTTATAAGGGAGTGATGATGGTTCGATGACGCACCGCGCCAATGGCCGGCAGCGCAAGGGAGAAGACGCATGATGCTGAAGGACGGGATGATCTATGTCGGAACCAGCCGCAACCCGGATGACAGCATCAACAAGGGCGAATATCTCGACCTGAAATACGGCAACCGGCACGGGCTGGTGACCGGGGCGACCGGCACCGGCAAGACGGTGAGCCTGCAGATCCTGGCGGAAGGCTTTTCGAACGCCGGCGTGCCGGTGTTCTGCGCCGACATCAAGGGCGACCTTTCCGGCATCGCCGCCATGGGCCAGCCGAAGGACTTTCTCTTAAAGCGGGCCGAGCAGATCGGCCTCGAACCCTACGACTTCCAGGAATTTCCGGTGATCTTCTGGGACCTGTTCGGCGAGAAGGGCCACCGGGTGCGCACCACGATCGCCGAGATGGGCCCGCTGCTGCTCGCCCGGCTAATGGACGCCTCCGAAGCGCAGGAAGGCGTCTTGAACATCGCCTTCAAGATCGCCGATGAGGGCGGGCTGCCGCTTCTTGATCTCAAAGACCTGCAATCGCTGTTGAACTACATGGCCGAGAAGGCCTCCGAGCTTTCCAAGCAGTTCGGCCTGATCTCCGCCTCCTCCGTCGCCTCGCTGCAGCGCGGGCTTCTGGTGCTCGAACAGCAGGGTGCCGAAGAATTCTTCGGCGAGCCGGCGCTGAAGATCACCGACATCATGCGGGTGACCAATGACGGGCGCGGCGCGGTCTCGGTGCTCGCGGCCGACAAGCTGATGATGAACCCCAGGCTTTACGCGACCTTCCTCCTGTGGCTGCTCTCCGAACTGTTCGAGGAACTGCCCGAGGTGGGCGATCCGGACAAGCCGAAGCTCGTCTTCTTCTTCGACGAGGCGCATCTCCTCTTCAACGACGCGCCGAAGGTGCTGATCGAGCGCGTGGAACAGGTCGTCCGCCTGATCCGCTCCAAGGGGGTCGGCGTCTTCTTCGTCACGCAGAACCCGCTCGACGTGCCGGAAACCGTGCTCGCCCAGCTCGGCAACCGCGTGCAGCATGCGCTGCGCGCCTATACGCCGCGCGAGCAGAAGGCGGTCAGGACGGCGGCCGACACCTTCCGCCCCAACCCGGCCTTCGACTGCGCCACCGCGATTACCACGCTCGGCACCGGCGAGGCGCTGGTCTCGATGCTGGAGACGAAGGGCGCGCCGTCGATCGTCGAACGCACGCTGATCCGCCCGCCGGCCGGACGCCTCGGCCCGTTGACGGATGCAGAACGCGCGCAGGTGATGGCCGTCAGCCCGGTCGCCGGCGTCTACGACAAGGACATCGACCGCGAATCCGCCTTCGAGATCCTCGCCGCCCGCGCCCAGAAGGCCGCCGAACAGGCCGCCGCCCAGAGACAAGCCGAGGAACAGGCCGACCAGGCCGAGGCGAGCGCTTCCAAACGCTGGACCCTGCCCGGCTTCGGCGACGAAGACGCCAGCTCCACCACCAGCTCCAGCCGCAAGACCACCACGACGCGCCGCAGCTACCAGCGCGAAACGGTGATCGAGGCGGCGATGAAGAGTGCCGCAAGGTCTGTGGCCTCATCAGTCGGCCGGGCGATCGTCAGGGGGATCTTGGGGAGTTTGAAGCGGTAGGGGAGAAGTCGCAAGCATCACTCTCACTAGCGAGTTGCAGCGATATCACCTATATTCTTGCTACGCATAAACGCTCAAGCGGAGAGTTAGTCATGTCAAAAAAGGGCCAACACGTCGTCCCCAATGGCGGAAAGTGGAGTGTGCGAGCGGCCGGCGCGCAGCGTGCCAGCAAGACATTCGACACACAGCAAGAGGCAATTGAAAGTGCAAGGAGAAGAGCTCAAAAGCAAGGCTCGGAACTCTATGTACACGGCAAGGATGGAAGGATACGCGAGCGTAGCTCCTACGGTCGCGACCCGTATCCACCAAAGGGATAATGAATGTGGCATTTGAGTTTGAGACATCGGTCTTCGTCAACTGCCCGTTCGACAACACTTATGCCCCACTGCTTGAAGCGGCGTTGTTTTGCATTGTTTATTTCGGTTTCGAGCCACGGTTAGCCAACGAGCGTTTAGAAGCTGGAGAAAATCGCCTCGAAAAAATCGTCGGCATGGTCCGCGGCTCCAAGTACTCAATTCATGATCTATCGCGATGCACGGCTCAAGCCATCGGCGAATTCTTCAGAATGAACATGCCATTTGAATATGGCGTCGACGTAGGTCTGCGAATAAGCGGTGTGGGCAATCTTGACCAGAAGAAATTCCTCATTTTTGAGCGAAATGCATACGATCTGAAACGGGCCCTTTCAGATATTTCCGGGCAAGACGTCGCCAATCACGGCGACAGCTACGAGCTGGTTATAAAGCATGTCAGGGACTTTTTCCGCGTCGAGGCCAATATCGCGGTGCCAGGGCCAGCAAGGCTGGAGGCAGATTACGCAACATTCCTCGGCTGGATGACCGAAAAGAAGATTGCAGAGGGGCACTCTGAAGCGCAAGCGCTTAATCTTCCTACTCGTGAGCGACTTGATGAGATGAAGAACTGGATTGCCGATGGCAAGCCAGTCCGCTTCGTGTAATTCATCCATAATTGGCGCGAATACTGAGGGCTTGCCATATCGGACAACCCAAGATCTTTCGACATGAATTGCTGCCACCGGATCCTCTCGCCTAATTATTGTCTTCGAAAATCCTCCGAGCCGACCAACTCTTCAACCTCAAGCCATTCAACTTGATGAAACCTTCCGCGTCGTGGTGGTCGTATTGCACAGCTCCTTCCTCGAAGGTCACGAGGTCGGCGGAATAGAGCGAGCATGGCGAATTGCGGGCAACGACGGTTGCGCTTCCCTTGTAAAGCATCATGGTGACGTCGCCGCTGACGAAGGACTGGCTGCGGTCGATCAGCGCCTGCAGCATTTCGCGCTCCGGCGCATACCAGAAGCCGTTGTAGATCAGCTCCGCATAGCGGGGCATGATCTCGTCCTTGAGATGGGCCGCTGCCTTATCCAGAGTGATCGACTCGATGCCGCGATGGGCGGCGAGCAGGATGGTGCCTCCGGGCGTCTCGTAGACCCCGCGCGACTTGATGCCCAGGAAGCGGTTCTCGACCATGTCGACCCGACCTATCCCGTGCTTGCCGCCGAGCCTATTCAATTCCGACAGCAGGGACGCCGGGCTCATGGCCTTCCCGTCAAGCGAGACCGCGTCGCCATTTTCAAAGCCGACAACGACCATTTCCGGCACGTCCGGCGCGGCCAACGGGGAAACCGTGCGCTGGTAGATATAGTCCGGAGCGATTTTGGCGGGGTCTTCCAGCACTTTCCCCTCGGTCGAGGTGTGCAGCAGATTGGCATCGACCGAGAATGGCGCATCGCCGCGCTTGTCAGTCGGGATAGGTATGCCGTTACGCTCCGCATACGCGATTAGCTGCTGGCGCGACTGAAGTGTCCATTCGCGCCAGGGGGCAATGACGGCGAGTGACGGATCGAGCGCATTGACCGCGAGTTCGAGGCGAACCTGGTCATTGCCCTTGCCCGTGGCACCGTGGCAGATCGCATCAGCGCCCACCTCCTGAGCAATCGCGACCAGGTGTTTGGCGATCAAGGGCCGCGCGATCGCGGTGCCGAGCAGATACTGCCCCTCGTAGACGGTGTTGGCCCGCATCATCGGGTAGACGAAGTCACGAACGAATTCCTCGCGGACATCGACGATGCGGACATCGTTCACACCCAGCTGCGACGCCTTGCGCCCCGCCGCCTCAAGGTCTTCATCCTGCCTCAGATCGGCCGTGAACGTCACGACCTCACAGCCATAGGTCTCCTGCAACCATTTGAGGACGATCGATGTGTCCAGTCCGCCGGAGTAGGACAGCACTACCTTTTTGATTTCTTTGTTCATCGCTACGCTCCATGTCAAAGCTGGCGCAACGATAGACCAGCCTGCGCGGCCAGGAATTGCGAAGTTTCTTCTCTTGAAGGCATTATTGGCATAACGTGCCAATGAGCTACATAACTGAGACGTGACATGCCAAGATCTCTAGACGCCATTGATAGACGCATTCTTCGCGTCCTGCAGCGCAACGCGCGCATTTCGAATGTCGACCTCGCCAAGGAGGTGGGGCTGTCCCCGTCACCGTGCCTGCGCCGGGTCAAGCTGCTGGAGGAAGCCGGCGTGATATCGCGCTACGTCGCCGTGCTGGATCCGGAGAAGGTCGGCGCCGCACTGACGGTTTTCGTGCGGGTCTGGTTCAAGACCCAGGATGCGCAGGTCACGCTGCAGTTTGCCGAGGCGATGGACCGGTTGCCGGAGGTGATGGAGTGCTATTTGACGACAGGCGAATGCGACGCGGTGCTTCGTGTCGTCACCGCCGATCTTCACAGCTACTGGCGCTTCCAGGCCGATCACCTGACGCGCATCCCGAGCGTGCTGAACGTCAAGACGGACGTGCCGATGGAAACGCTGAAGCGGAGCTTTGAACTGCCGCTGATGTAATCAGTCACAGCAAAGCGGTGCCAAGAAGCTGAATGCAGAGCTTGGGAAAATACAGAGACGAGGCGACGAAGTTGGCCACCTCGTCTCTGACGGGCAATACTCACGTTATGCTGCGCCGCTTCCCCTCAGCGCTTCGGCGCCACCAGCGCGAACGTCGCGCCTTGCGGATCGAGGCACTGGATGATCCACGAATCGCCGGGCACTTCCATCGGGCCGTTCACGACCTTGCCGCCGGCGGCTTCGACCCGCCCTGCGGCCGCATCGATCGCATCGGTGCAGATGTAGTAGTTCCAGAAGGGAACGGGCATGTCCGGCATCTTGGTCATGATGCCGCCGAGATCCGCGCCTTCGTACTGGAACAGCTGGTAGGTGCCCATCGGGCCCATATCCATGCCCTGCCCCTTCTTCCAGCGGAACATCTTCGCATAGAAGTCGAAGGCTTGCCCGCCGTCGCCGGCGTAGAGCTCGTGCCAGCCGAAGGTGCCGGGTGTGGGCGGCTTCGGCATCTCCGGCACCGGGCCGTCCGGCATCTGCGGCTTGAAGAGATAGATGACCGCGCCATGCGGATCGGCGACGACGGCGAAGCGGCCGATGCCGGGAATGTCGGTTGCCGGCATGTGCACCCGGCCGCCGGCCTCCCAGAAGTCGTTTGCCTTGACATCGACGTCGTCGACGCAGACATAGCCGACCCAGGCGGGGCGGACACCGCCGGACGCCATATCCGGCGTGATCGCCATCATGCCGGCGGTTCCCGCCTCGTGGCCGGGCACGTGGAAAATTGTGTAATCCATGCCGCCGGCGGTCGTATTGTCCGCCTTCTTCGCCTTCCAGCCGACCACCTTTTCATAAAAAGCGGCCGCGGCCGCCGTGTCCGAGGTCATCAGCTCGTACCAGATAAATCCGCCTTCCTTCATGACCGTCTCCTTCCGGCGTTTGATCGGTTTTCATGGCCGCCCAAGGGCTTGTTCGGGGACCGTTTCCCTGAAAGGGTAATGGGATCGCGCAGGAGCGCATTCCGGACCTCGCGCAACGCGCCGGAATGATGCATAGTGCATGCGATATGTTTCACTTGACTTTTGAGTTGATATCAACATAATATGACAATGTCAAACAAGCAACCCGTTCCCTATTCCACCACCATCCATGTCCGCGACCATTGTCTGTGCCTGCATGCGCAGCGCGCCGCGCGGGCGCTGGCCCGGCGCTTCGACAATGCGCTGAAGCCCTATGGCGTGACGAACGGGCAGTTTTCGCTGATGATGTCGCTCAACCGGCCGGAGCCGCCGACGCTCGGTTCCGTCGCCAACCTGCTGGCCATGGACCGCACCACGCTGACGGCGGCACTCAAACCCCTTGAAAAGCGGGGGTGGATCACCAGCAAGGCCGACCCGAAGGATCGCCGCTCACGCCTCTTGGCGCTGACGGAGGACGGCGCCTCCGTGCTTGCCGACGCGCTGTGGGTGTGGAAGTCGGTTCACCAGGAACTGGAAAAGGAAAGGCCGCAGCTGGATTTCGACCGGCTGCGGCATGATCTCGCGGAATTGTCCTGAGATTTATCTGAAACCTCAGCCGGCAAGCGTGGCGCTGACTTCGGTCGAAGTGCGCATGGCGTGGCTGTAGGGGCAGATGATGTGCGCGTCGGCCAACAGCTTTTCGGCCAGTTCGCGCTCCATGCCCGGAAGGCTCGCCTCGATCGACACTTCAATGCCGAAGCCGGTGCCGTCGTCGCGCGGGCCGATGCCGACCTTGGCCGTCACGGTCGTATCCGCCGGCAGCTTGACCTTGGCGTTGCGGGCGGCAGCACCCAGCGCGCCGGTAAAGCAGGCGGAATAGCCGGCGGCAAACAACTGCTCCGGATTGGTGCCGCGCGCGCCGTCACCGCCGAGTTCCTTCGGCACGGTCAGCGTCACGTCGAGAACGCCGTCATCCGACTTCGCATTGCCGGCACGACCGCCGACGGCGGTGGCCTGGGTCCGGTAGAGAATTGCCATATCGAGACTCCTTTAATTGGTGCAAAATTAAATTGGACACAATTCAATTTACCGCGTTGCATTCGAGAGTCAAGCCTGAAACAATGGAAACATGAGAGATCGGCACAGCGAGCCGGCCAGGACAAGACGATGAGCAAAAACCTATTCACATTGGAAAACCAGCTGTGCTTCGCGATCTATTCGGCGAGCCACGCCTTTACCCGCGCCTACAAGCCGGTGCTCGAACCGCTGGGGCTGACCTATCCGCAGTATCTCGTGATGCTGGCGCTATGGGAAAAAGCCCCCCTCACCGTCAAGGCGATCGGCGAGGCGCTGATGCTCGATTCCGGCACGCTGTCACCGCTCCTGAAGCGGCTGGAACAGGTCGGGCTGATCACCCGACGGCGTGACAGCCGCGACGAACGGCAGGTGGTGATCACGCTGACCGACCAAGGCAAGGCGCGGGAGGCAGAGACGCGGAAAGCGGTTCAGCCGGTCATGGAGGCGGTGGGCTGCGCGCTCGACAGCCCGCCGGAGATCCGCGACGCGCTCAACACACTACGTCGCAGCCTGATGCTTCTTCCGCAGACTTGTAGACCGGCTGATCGCCCGGAATGACCGGCAACGTGGAATAGGGAGCGCCAGCGCCGGCCGGCTGGTAGACCTGCCCGCCATTGCCCGCATAGGTCTCCTTCGCGAGCAGCTTGCGGCCGCGATACTCGTCGTCCCAGATCACCTGGTCGAGACCGAAGGTGGAAGCGACCGAATCGACGACGGCGTCGGCGACATGTTTCTTCTGCTTCGGCGTCTGCTCGTAATAGACCGGCCAGGTCTCGGCGACGAAGCGGTCGGGGTCCGTCGCGCCGGTATCGGGCAGGACATAGCATCCCTGCAGCCCGTTGCAGATCGCAAGGACCGCGCCGATGCGCAGCCCATGACGCCGAAAAGAAAGATTGCAAAGCATAATCGCCCACTGTCACCAGATATGATCCAGCGGCACTCTTCCATGTTGCGCTGGCGCGAAACTGACTTGGGTGGACGCGGCGGACACCGGCGTCAGGCGGCCGCCCGGCTCTTGATGGAGAGGCGCTTCGCAACGACTCGATTGCGTCCATCTTCCTTGGCCGCATAAAGGCAGAGATCCGCCTGATGGTAGAGGTCGCGGAAGCCGCCGGCATTGTCGGCGCAGGCAACGCCGATGCTGACGTTCAGCGGATAGGTTACGCCGCCGACCTCGAACTTGGAGGTGGCCACCGCCAGACGGATGTTTTCCGCAGCAAGCGTGGCGACGGACGGCACCGTGTCATGCATGAAGACCGCAAACTCCTCGCCTCCGAGGCGACCGAACAGGGCGCCCTGGGGAAGGCTTGCGGCAACAGCGCTGGTCACGGTCTGCAGCGCCCGGTCGCCGACCTCGTGCCCGAAGGTATCGTTGACGCGCTTGAAGTGATCGACGTCGACGACCATCATCGCATCGATGCGGTCTTGCTTCTCACCCTTGACCGGCCGGCGCAGCGTCTCATCCACCTGGCACGCGAAGGCGCGGCGGTTCAACGTGCCTGTCAGCCCGTCGGTCATGGCCAGGACCTCAAGCGCCCGGCGCGCCACGCGCAACTGGGCGATCTTCCAGGAGGCCAGCAGGAAATTCGGGAAGGCGATCACGAGCGGCACAAACATATGGTCGAGCACGGCCCATAAGCGTCGGCCTGCCGGAACCTCGATCAACACGTCCACGTCAAACAGCAACGTCAGCACTATGCACACGAAAGTGCCGACGGCAGACGCTGCGGCGACCTGTATCCAGTCCGCCATTTGCAATTTGAAACTGTACAACTCGACAATCCCCTCTTTGCGGAGAGGTTAGGCGAAATTGATAAATATTAGGTTGCGCAAGACGGCTTAGAGATGGCCGTCTTGCTTGGTATGCGCGATGTTTGGCCACCCGCTTCCGCTGTCGTGTCAGACAGCGGCGAGGCTCACCGTGATACGGTCGCAGATATCCGCCGCGTGACCAGCCAGGTGGCGGGCAAGGCGATGACGGCACCCGCGACCGCTGCGGCGACGATCGAGCGCGCATCCATCATCGACATCGACAGGACCGCGACGACGGCGGCGCCGGCGAGCGCGGAGGCGATCAGCACATAGAGAATTGCAGCAAGACGGAACATGTAAAGCCCTCCAGTCCATCGTTGATGGCGGAAGGCTAGGCGTTGGCGTGGTCCCGGCATTGATCCAGGACAAAAAAATATCGTTTTCTATATATCTTTGTCGCTCATTTGCCGGCCAGGACCCGCTCGAAGCGGCGATCGGGAATGAGCCATGTCGCGGCCACGCCGACGAAGATGGCGATCACGCCATCCGAAAACGCTTCCAGCCTGCCTTTCGTCATTGCCAGCCCCCTGCACAGCCTGATCATGCCAAGCTGCGATGAAGCGGCATTTCTGGCAAGAGCGCTCAGAAGCGGCGCTGGCGATGGAGATCGGCGATGTCGTCCGGCGAGACCGGCCGCGAGATCAGGTAGCCCTGGATCTGGTCACAGCCCGCAGACCGCAGGAAGGCGGATTGCGCGATGGTCTCGACGCCTTCGGCGATGACCTTGAGGTTGAGCTTCTGCGCCATAGAGATGACCGCCGAGCAGATCGCCGCGTCGCTCTCGTCGCCCGGAAGGCCGGCGACGAAGGACTGGTCGATCTTCAGGCGCGAGACGGGAAAGCGCTTGAGCGCGCTGAGGCTGGAATAGCCGGTGCCGAAATCATCGATGGCGATGCGCACGCCGAGCGCGTCCAGCTCCTCCATGGTGGCGACCGCGTGCGGCAGGTCTTGCATGATCAGGCTTTCCGTCACCTCCACCTCAAGGCTTGCGGGGCTCAGCCGGTTGGCGGCGAGCGCATCGCGCACCACGTCGATGAAGCCCTGCTCCCGAAACTGACGTGCGGCGACGTTCACCGAAACCGGGACTTGCGGCAGGCCCGCATCCTGCCAGAGCCGGTTCTGGCGACAGGCTTCCGCCAAGACCCAGCTGCCAAGCTGGGAGATCAGGCCGGATTCCTCGGCAACCGGAATGAAGATCGCCGGCGGGATCAGGCCGCGCCGGGGATGCTGCCAGCGCACCAGCGCCTCCAGGCCGACGATGCGGCCAGAGGAAAGCTCGATCTGCGGCTGGTAGACCAGCCGCAGCTGGTCGTTCTCGATGCCGATGCGCAGTTCCTCGTGCAGCGCCAGCCGCTCGCGCACATTGGTTTCCATGTCGGCATTGTAGCGCTGGCAATTGTCGCGCCCGAAGGCCTTGGCGCGGTACATGGCGGCGTCGGCCTGGGCCAGCAGCGCCTCCATGTCGCCGGCCGTGCCGGGAAACCCGGAAGCACCGACGCTGCAGGTAATGGAAAAGTCGGTGCCCGCCGCCAGGATCGGATCGGCGAGCTTGCGGTGTATCGCGAGAAGGCTTTCCCAGGCGCTCGTGCAGGTGGGATCGCGATCCCGCATGACGACCAGGAACTCGTCGCCGCCCATGCGGTAGGCCGCTTCGAGGCACGGCAGGGACTGGCCCAGCCTCGCAGCGACGCTGCGCAGCGCCTCATCGCCGGCAGCATGCCCCAGGCTGTCATTGACCATCTTGAAATTGTCGACGTCGATATAGGCGACCATCACGCCCTCGCCGGCGATGCGGGCCGCATCGATGGTCTCCTGCAGGTTCTTCTGCAGCGTCGCGCGGTTCGGCAGGCCGGTCAGCGTGTCGTGCAGCGCCATGAAGCGGATGCGGTCCTCGGCATATTTGCGGTCGAGTGCGATGCCGGCAATATCGGTTGCGAACTGGATGAGCGACTTGGCGTAATCATCCGGCGCCCCGGCTTGCAGCGAATAGAGGCCGAACGTGCCGAGCACGCGGCCGTCATGCGAGAAGATCGGCGTCGACCAACAGGATCGCAAGCCGAACGGCCGGGCCAGCTCGCAATAGTCCGCCCAGAGCGGGTTCGTGAAGATGTCCTCGACGATCACCGGCTTGCCGGTCCAGGCGGCCGTTCCGCAGGAGCCGACGGACGGGCCGATCTTGACGCCGTCGATCAGGTCGCTCCAGGCGACAGGCAGCGTCGGCGCGGCGCATTTGCGCAGATGCGTTCCGGTTTCATCGAGAAGCAGAAGCGAGGACATCACCCCGTCGAGCAGCCCCTCGATCAGGCGCAGGAGCTCATCCAGAATGGTTTCGACCGGCTTGCTGAGGGTGATCATTTCCATCAGCGCCGACTGGCCCTTGAGCAGGTCTTCGGCGAGCTTGCGGGCGGTGATGTCGTGACCGCAGCAGATGACGCCGATCACCTCCCCGGTTTCCGACCAGACCGGCACCTTGCTGGTCAGCACCCATTTCACCTTGCCATGAGCATCGATGATCCGTTCGGTCCGGCCGATTTCCGACTTGCCGCTCGCCATGATCTGTTGTTCGCGGGCGAAGAACTGTTCGGCCATCGCCTTGTCGTGGATATCGAAATCGGTCTTGCCGGCGATCTCCTCGGCCGTCGCAAAGGGCGTGTCGGCCAGCATCGCGGCATTGGCGACGACGTAGCGGCTCTGACGGTCCTTGGCCCAGAGATAGTCGGGCGTCACCTCGAAAATCTCTTCCAGCCAGGCCTCGCGCGGCAGCGCCGAGATCTGCTGGTTTCCGATCACCATGGCGTGGCTGTTGAGGGCGCGGCCTGCCGAAAGCAGGCGGTCGGTCATCACATCGGCAAGCCGGTCGGGGCCGGTTCTGCCCGTCGCGCTCCATTTCGAAAATTGCGGCGACTTGTTCTTCATGATCGACCAGTGAAACATTTCCTCAACCGGGATTTATAGAGCCACAGCATTAACCGGGGGTTGCGAATGGCGACCATGGAGGCCGAGACTGCCGGCAGGCGCGCCGGAAATCGGATCGTGGTTAAGGAGTCGCAAAGCTGTGCGCAAAAAGAAACCGGCGCCCGCGTGAACCGCGAAAGCGCCGGGAGAAAGGACGCAATGACCGGTAGCCGACAATATCGCCGAGCAGGAAGCCCCATTCCTGTCGGCAGCATCACTGGCGCTGTCATTCATCGCCGTCGCCACAACAGCTCGAATGACACCTTAGTTTCCAGCAGGCCAATGCCTTTTCGAGAGGCGCCGGCCGCTCCCAGGAAATGCGCCGGACATCGACTGAAGAAGTCGTCGTCATTGCGTCCCGGTCATTGCGGATTTCAATCTAGCGGCTCCGGGACGGCGCTCGTTGATATAGATCAACCCCGCCTGCGAAAGTCGTCCGACCCCGCAATTTGTCCCATTTCGGGACATGTCCGTCTGGCACGCTTTGTGCTGCCATGATGGCAAGGAGTGACGGGATGTTTCAAAGACGCACGTTGATGGCGGGACTTGCCGCCGCAGCCGCAGCCGGACTTTCGAGCCGCGCCAGCGCCCAGGCACCGGGCGTCGCGGACACGGTGCTGCGCGGGCCGATCGGCAAGGCGTCGGCCGGCTACCTGCCGGCCGCGGCCGATCGCAAGAGCAGGACGTTCAGCGATCTCCTGAAAGAGGCGACGCGCAACCGTGCGCCCGTGTTCCTGCCGCCGGGCGACTATGCGATCTCGAACATCGAACTGCCGGACGGCGTGCACATCACCGGCGTCGCCGGCCAGACGCGCATTCTCTATGACGGCGACGGCTATCTGTTCGCCGCCAACGAGGTCCAGCGAGTCAGTTTCTCCAATCTCGTCATCGACGGCGGGCAGCGGTGGCTCGCCGACTATGCCCCGGCGCTGGTCCACGCCCGCGCGGTGAGCGAGGTCACCTTCGACAATTGCGAGATCCGCGGCTCTTCAAAGCACGCCCTGCAGCTGGAGCGCTGCGGCGGGCATGTCCGCGACTGCCGGATCGCCGGCGCCGGCGATGCCGGCGTCTACGCGGTCGAGTGCACCGGCATGGCGATCGCCGACAACATCGTCGAGGATTGCGGCAATGGCGGCATCCTCGTCCACCGCTGGACGAAAGGTCCGGACGCCAGCATGGTCTCCGGCAACCGCGTGCGGAGGATCAGCGCCAAGGCCGGAGGCACGGGCGAGAACGGCAACGGCATCAATGTCTTCCGCGCCGACAATGTGCTGATCTCCGCAAACCACGTCTCCGACTGCGCCTTTTCCGCGATCCGCTCGAACGCCGGCTCGGACGTGCAGATCGTCAACAACCAGTGCCTGAACTCCGGCGAGACGGCGATCTATTCGGAATTCGGCTTCGAGGGGGCGGTGGTTTCCGGCAACCTGGTCGACGGAGCCGCCAACGGCATTTCCATCGTCAACTTCGACAATGGCGGCAGGCTTGCCGTCGTCACCGGCAACATCGTCCGCAACCTGTCGGCGACCGGGCCTTACGAGCAGGACGGCGGCTTCGGCTACGGGATTGCGGCCGAGGCCGACACCGTCATTTCCAACAACGTCGTCGAGAATGCGCCGCACTGGGGCATATCGCTGGGCTGGGGGCCCTATCTGCGCAATCTCGTCGCCACCGGCAACATGGTCCGCAGTACGCCGGTCGGCTGCGCTGTCAGCGTCGTCGAAGGCGCTGGCAGCGCACTTATTTCCGACAACCTGTTCCAGGATGTCGCGGAGGGCGGAGTGCTCGGCTTCCGCTGGCTGGAAAAGGCGACCGGCGAGCTCGCCGAGGACGCCGGCGGTTACGACCATCTGACGGTCGGACGGAACCGGGTCGTCAAGGGCTGATCCATCAGACGGCGTGATGGGTGCCTGCCGAAAAGTCATCGGCCGGCCGCTTCCCGCACGCCGCCTGCCCGGTTAGTGTCGCTGCAACCAACAGGAGCCTTACGGAGCCCGGCATGCTGACGATCTACGGCGTCTATCACTCGCGCGCATCGCGCAATTACTGGATGGCGGAGGAACTCGGCCTCGAACACCGCTCGGTCCCCGTCGTGCAGGCGCGGCTGCTTTCCGATCCGCAAGCCGCCGATGCACCGATCAACACACGCTCGCCGGACTTCCTCGCCGTCAATCCCGCGGGCCAGATCCCGGCGGTGGAGGACGACGGGCTGGTGCTGACGGAATCGCTGGCGATCAACCTCTACCTCGCCCGCCGCCATGGCGTGCCGCTTGCCAGCGCCGATGCAAGCGAGGACGGCATGATCGCGCAGTGGACGTTGTTTGCCGCCACCCAGATCGAGCCGCAGAGCGTGAGGATCGTGCTGACCTACGACAACGAGGCGGAAGGGACGGAGGACGGACGACGGACGATCCGCGAGGCGGTCCTGCTGCTCGCCAAGCCGTTCGAAATCCTGGAAAAGCGCTTGAGTGAGAGCCCCTATCTCGCTGCCGACCGGTTCACCGTCGCCGACCTCAACATGGCGGAGGTGCTGCGTTATGCGCAAACGCAGACGGCGCTGTTCGACAGCCACCCGAAGGTAAAGGACTGGCTGGCGCGCTGCCAGTCACGACCGGCCTTCAAGGCGATGATGATGAAGCGCGAGGCGGAAGTCCTGCCGGTGTAACGGCCGCGGCCCCTCTTCAGCGGGCCGGGCGCAATGGCACGGGATATCGCCGGCGTCTCGGCTTCTCTGCCGGCGGAGGCGCCAGCGACGTGACCGCCGGGCGTATCCTGAGGATGACGAGGAGCGCCAGGACGCCGAAATAGACGATGAACATCGACAGCGCAGGACTGGAGACGAGCCCGCCCATACCGGCGAGTGATGTGCCGAAGCCTTGCAGATAATCAACCGCCGAAACGGCTAGGCCTGGGCCGGGCAGTCGGTGGAGAAGCGCCGGCAGCTCTTCCATTCCGGCAAACGCCACAACACAGGACCAAGCGGCGGCAAGGCCGGCGAGCCAGTTGGCCACCCGCCAGGGCGGGCTTGACGATTCCTTGAAGGACTCGATCGGGAACGCGAGGAAGATGAGCAGGGCCGCGAGGAACAGGACCTGCTGCGGCGTGGTTTCGATGAGCACGTCCGGGCGCGGCGCGCCGCTCCACAGCGAGGCCAGCATCATGAGCTTGCCGGCGGATGCGGCAAGCCAGATGCCGATCGCGGCGATCCAGGCGGGCGCCAGGCGCAGGTAGAGGATGCGCGCGGCGCTGCAGCCGAAGACGACGAGCGCCGTCATCGTCAGGCCAAAGGGCTTCAGGAAGCCGTTGAAGAAGGCGGACTGGCCGGCACAGCCCTCGGGCGTCGCGGAACATTCGGTCAGCGCCGCGAAGAACCAGACGACATAGGGATAGAACACCGCGAAGAACAGGAACGCGGTGACCGCCATCAACATCCACCAGACATAGCGTCCTGCAAACACCGGCGGGTCTCCCTCTCCCCGGGGCCGAACACAGCGGCCGCGGCGCCTTCGTGCCACATTGATGCAACGCGGCCGGCCACGAGGGCCGAACCCTGCTGCATGACGAAAGGAAGACTAGCATCTCCGCCAAATGCCCGCAGGAAAGCCTGTGCGGCTGGTTGACGGATCGCGACGACGGGGCCCAAGCGCGGCGGCGGATCGGGAAAGCCGTGCCGAAACGGGACAATCCGCTACCGGAAGGTGAACCGGCAGGCGGGAATGCAGCCGGCCGCGATCAGCGGCCGGTCACTGACGATCAGACGGCGATCAACTGGCGAGCGGTTCTGCGATGCGGACGTCGCCGACATGGATGCCGTTCCAGTTATGCATGGCGTGATTGGCGAGGCCGAGAAGGGCCGCCTTCTCGGTGCTGCCTTCGTCGAAGAAGCGGGCGAGCGTGCCGGCCACCATGGCGTTTGCCGCACGCTCGGCGCCGTCCTCGCATTTCAGCGCGATGGCGATCCCCTTTTCCGGAATGACGGCGCAATAGACGCCTTCGGCGCCGACCTTGGCGAAGACCTTGCCGGGCACGGCCTCCATCAACCGCGTGCAGAAGCGGTTGGTGCCGGCAACATAGAAAGGCTCGGCCATGGCGGCGTTCAACAGGCGCGTGGCGGCTTTCGCCCGCACGGGTTCCAGCCTCGTGCCGGTCGCCATCTTCGCGAAGCCGTGGGCGAGGTTTTTGAGCGGAATGGCATAGGTCGGGATCGAGCAGCCGTCGGTGCCGCAGATATCGGCGTCATGGACGGCGCCGGTGAGGTTTTCCATGATGCCGCGCAGCTCGCCCTGGAACGGGTGCTCATAGCCGACATAGCCTTTCAGCCGCGTGCCGGAATGGGCGCAGGCGCACAGGAAACCGGAATGCTTGCCCGAGCAGTTGTTGTGGAGCGCGGTCGGGACCGCCATTTCGCGCGCCTGCTCGATGGCGACCGGCTGGTAGAAGGACCAGTGGGCGCCGCATTCGAGATCGTCTTCGGAAAGGCCCGCGCGGGCCAGCATCGAAGCCGCCAGCGAGACATGCGCCGCCTCGCCCGAATGCGACGCGCCGGAAAAGGCGAGCTCCTTGTCGCCGAAGCCATAGGCATCCGCCGCGCCGCTTTCGACGAGCGGCAGCGCCTGCATCGCCTTGCAGGCCGAGCGCGGGAAGACGGCGCTGTCGATATCGCCCTTCGACCACACGACCGCGCCATCACCATCGACAACGGCGATCATGCCGCGATGACGGCTTTCGACGCGATTTCCGCGGGTGACTTCGACGAGGACCGGATTTTCCATGACCATTTCCTTCGGGCCGTTCTGACGGGGCGTTTTGGCCGCGTACATAGAGGATCGGCGGCGGCTTGGGAAGGGTGCCCCCCTCCCCTTCACCGAACCGGCAGATGGCGGCGCATGAGGCGGTATTCGTGCCAGATGAGTGCGATGACGACGATGTCGAAGACAGTGAGCACGATCAGGAAGAGGCTGTGGGTGTAGGAAAAGCGGTAGAGCTGGTAGGCGATGAAGAGACCCATGACGACAAGCGAGGCCGGATAGGCCCAGAGCTTTTCCTTCAAGAGCCCGGCGACGAGCAGCAGCTTCACCAGGCCGTGGCTTAAAAGATAGAAGGCGTAGAAGGTCTTGGTGCCGACGGAAAAGCCCTGGGCCCAGGCAAGCAGATGGGTGGCGACGAAATCATGCGGATCCTCGAGCAGCTCGCTCTGGGTCATCCATTTGACCAGCCCGAGGATGGAGCCGGTGCTGACAAAGGCGAGCGTCAGCCCGCCAATGCATTCGACAGCCGCATGCAGGCCCTTGAGGATGACGCTCACCTCGAAGAGGCGGTGGATGGTGCTTTCGTTCATGCTGCGGCGCGGCTCCCGACCGCAAATGGCACGCGCGGCCTCATGCCGGACCCGGACCGCCGCGCAGCCGCGGATCGTAGTCCCAGCGGCGGAGCTTGGTGGCGGTGAGCCGGCCGATGTCCGGATGCTGCGGATTGACGAGAATGTTGGTTTCCTCCGGCGCGATGATGGAGGGCACGACGAGGCAGAGGGTCTTGCGTCCGGCAAGCCAGCGGGTGCCGTAGGCAATGCTCGCCCGGCCGGGCGGCCGCGCATCCCATCCGACGGGCGCCGTGGTGGCATCGAGGACCTCGGCGGCGGCGAAGACATCATCGGGAATGTCGATGCGCACCAGATAGCGGTTCAGCGGCAGCCCGGCGGAGCCGAGATGCACCAGCGTTTCGAGCGCGGCGAGCGCGATAGAGCTTGAACAGTAGAGAACGGCGGAACCCTTCTCGTTCCAGCGGCCACCGGTGGCCTGAGCCCCGGCGCCGGACAGGTCGTCGGCCTCGTAGTCCGGCGTATCGGTGGCGATACGCCAAACGCCTGCCGTCATGCGTAGGCCCCGCTCTGCATCTGGGCGATCAGGCCGGAGACCATCGCCTGCCCCTCGACGGTATCGAGGAAATCGAGCGGCCTTGCCCCGGCAAGCGCCGGTGCGGGCTGCTGCAGCCATTCGGAGAGCCACTGCGCCGAATCGAAGCCTTCGATCTCGCCCGACTGGCGGACGATTTCCTCCACCTGCCCGATCATCTTGGCGATGCCGACAACGCGCTCGCTGTCTTCCGGCGAAAGGTTGTCCTTGCGGCCCACCTTGCGATTGAGGGTAGCCGGGGAAATCTTCAGGCTGTCGAGCAGCAGGCCCTGCGGCATGTTCAGCCGTTCCTGAAGCGCCTTGACGTCACGCGCGGGCACGCCGGCCCGGATCAGACCGACACGCATCCAGGCGGGCGAATGGAAGAGGTCGAGGTGATCGGAGATCGAGATGATCTCGTCCGGCTCGCTGTTGCCAGCCGGGTGTTTCGCCGTTGCCAGTGCCGGTTCGCTCATGTTCAGCCACCCGAATTAAACTCAATTGATCCTTAATATAGCTCATTTGAGCAGCAATACAAGGAACCGGTATGGCTCACATCTCCAGCATGATCTTGCCGATGTGGCGGCTGGATTCCATCAGGCGGTGGGCCTTGACGACGTCGGCGAAGGGCATGGTGGAGTGGACCACGGGGGCGACCTTGCCCTCGTCGAGCAGCGGCCAGACCTTCATCAACAGCTGGTCGCGGATCTCGCGCTTTTCGTCTGCGGTGCGCGGGCGCATGGTCGAGCCGGTGACCGTCAGCCGCTTGAGCATGATCGAAGTCAGGTCGACCTTCTCGGCAACCGCGCCGCCGAGGAAGGCAATGATGACGAGGCGGCCGTCGCGGGCGAGCGAGCCGATGTTGCGCTGGAAATAGGAGGCCCCGATCATGTCGAGGATGACGTCGACGCCGGCCTTGCCGGTCTCCTGGCGGATGACGGCGGCAAAGTCCTCCTCACGGTAGTTGATGGCGCGCTTCGCGCCGAGCTCGACGCAGGCATCGCACTTCTCCTTCGAGCCGGCGGTCGTATAGACCTCGGCGCCGAAAGCGCTGGCGAGTTGGATCGCCACCGTGCCGATGCCGCTCGACCCGCCATGGATCAGCACCTTCTCACCTGCCTTCAGCCCGCCCATCATGAACAGGTTGGCATATACGGTGAAGAAGGTTTCCGGGATCGCGGCGGCGCGCAGTGCATCGTAGCCCTTGGGAAACGGCAGCGCCTGACCGGCGGGCACGGCGCAATACTCGGCATAGCCGCCGCCATTGGCCAGCGCACAGACCGGATCGCCGATGGAAAAGCCGTCGACATCCGGGGCGATGGCGGCGACCGTGCCGGCGACCTCGAGGCCGAGGATGGGGCTTGCATCCTTCGGCGGCGGATAGGTGCCTTGGCGCTGGGCGACATCCGGACGATTGACGCCGGCCGCCTCAACCTTGACAAGGATCTCGCCGGACTTCAGCTCCGGCAACGGGCCGTCGGCAAGGTGCATGACTTCCGGCGCGCCGGGCGCGGCAAGCGCCACGTAGCGCATCTTTTCGGGCAATGACACGGATAACTCCCCCTTTCAGGCTGCGACTCATACGTCCTGAAAGAGACTATAGGGCGCTGACCGCCGATTTCACCCGTCAATCGTCGATCAAATCTCGCGGAAAACCAATCCGGCATCGCTCTCCTTGGCCTCGCCCTTGATGTCGGCGATCGCGGCGCTGATACGGCCGATGTCCTCGATGACAAGGCCGCAAGGGAGTTCGATGACGGCGATCGAGCAGCGCAGAAGCGGGAAAAACTGGCTTTCGCCGCTGCGCCCATGGCCGAAGATGCCGCCGGCGGCGCGGTCGGCTTCGGAATAGAGCTCGGCCGCGTCGCTGCGGAAATCCTGCTGCAGGCGGGCGAGCACCGCGGCGATTTCCGCCCGGTTGCGGCTCGACGACCCGATGAAGAAGTCGTCGCCGCCGATATGGCCGAGGAAATCGCCCTGCGAGAAGAAATAGCGGTGCATGAGGCGGGCAAAGAGCGCGATCGCGTGGTCGCCGGCCTGGAAGCCGTAGTGATCGTTGAACGGCTTGAAGGTGTCGAAGTCGCAATAGCAGAAGAAGCGGTTCTCATCTCCGTCACGTGCGCTCATCTGCATGAAGTCGCGGATCGAGCGGTTGCCGGGAAGCCCCGTCAGCGGGTTCTGGTCCTGGGCAATGCGGACCTGCTTCTCGTTGATGATCTTGATCAGCGAAGCGGCGGAGATGACGCCGGCATAGCGCATGTTCTCGGTGAGGATGATGCAATCGGCGCCTTCCACATTGGCAAAGGTCGCCATCAGGCTTTCGGCATTGCTGTCGAGGCCGACGACCGGCACGCGGTCGACGAAATTGGCGATGGTGCGCTCGTAGAGACGGTTCTTCAGAAGGTCGCGGCCGAAGGGCTGGTAGATGTATTCCTTCAGGTGATGCTCGTGGATGACGCCGCGCGGCTCGTCATTGGCGTTCAAGACCGGGAAGAATGCCTGCTTGGGGTTCTGGCGGAAATGGGTGAATACCTCCTCGATGCCGTCGTTCTCATGGACGACCGGCAGGACTTCCACCTGCTTGCGGATGAGGATCTCGTCGAGCGACTGCAGCGATGGCTTGGGACGGCCGACCTCCTGCAGATGTGGGAAGGACTGGCGCAGTTCGGCAATCGCGGTCGTCGGCCTGGCGATGTACCAGCCCTGCACGAGGTCGGCGCCGTATTCGCGGCAGGCCAGGAACTCGGCCTCGGTCTCGACGCCCTCGGCGATCACCCGGACGCCCAGGACATGCGCCATGTTGACCAGGTGCTTGAAGAGATGGCGCTTGCGGCCGCTGCGGTCGATGCCGGAAACGAAGTGGCGGTCGATCTTCATATAGTCGACCGGATAGTCGCAGAGGAGCTTGGTCTCGCCATGGCCGACGCCGAAGTCGTCGATCGCCAGCTTGAAGCCGGCCTTGCGGGCCTTTTCGAAGAAGCCGCCGAATTCCGGGACGCGGGTGTTGTCGAAGCGCTCGGAGAGCTCGAAGCAGATGGAGGATGGGGGAATGGCGTTCTTGGCGAGATGGCGCACGAGACGCTCGATGATCTCCTCGCCCTGAGGGATGAGGCGGACGTCGACATTGAGGAACAGTGTCGTCGAGGCAAAATCCGGGAGGGTGGCGAACTTGGCGAGCGAACGGCTGGCCAGCATCTGTTCGACCGCGACCAGATGGCCGGTGGTCGCGGCATGGTCGAGGAAATCGAGCGGGCTGGTGAATCCGATGCGGTCGAAGCCGCGCAGCAGGGATTCATAGCCGAAGACGGCGCCGGTGCCCGCTTCGACGATCGGCTGGAAGGCCGTTTCGACGACCAGTTTCGCGAGTGACACAAGCTGGTCGTCGGCAAAACGGCGCACGACTTCCGCGCCAACGGTCGCTAAAGCGGTCATGAAAATCTCTCCCGGTATGCAATACATTAAATACCGGAACAGCCTGACGAAAAGCCGTCAACAAACCCTTATTTTTCAATGACAGTTCAATGAAGGTTTTGTGACGTCTCAGGCGCGCGAGCGATTGCGGTGCGCGTCGAATAGCTCGGCGATGCATACGCGCCCGGCATAGGCCTTGTCGCCCAGCGTGATGGTGGGGGACTTGTCGTCCGGTGCAGTCGCCGATCCGTCAGCCTTGCGGGTCTCGGACCAGAGATGCAACGCCTCGCGGACGACCTGGCTGCCGGAGGCATACCCTCCGTTTTCGACGGCTGCGCGGATCTGCGCGGCCTGCTGCGGCGATACCGAAACTGCGATCATGGGCATGGCTTGTCTCCGATCCCGATCTGACGGATGCAAATGCGCGTCAGCGCAGTTTCATCCTTAAGGGTCCGGGCTTCATGCCTTTCGGCGGCCCGGGACATCGTCCGGGGATGGCATTGCGGGCTTATCTCGTCTGCGGAACCTTCCGCTGCGAGCGCCGTCCCATCACGGACAGGGTTTTGACACATCCTCTACAAACGCCACAGTCATTATGGTCCCAATTGGAGGTACTGTCAAAATACCTCGGTGTCGCAGCGCCGAAGCCACAAAAGCGGCCAGTGAGTTTTTTCTTGATTGATCAGTCAATAAAAAATATCCTGATGAGGAAAGGACCCCATCATGCCCAAAGTCGGAATGGAACCGGTGCGCCGCAAGGCGCTGATCGATGCCGCGCTGCTGACCATCGGCCAGCACGGGTCGCTGAGCGTGACCATGGCGGAGATCGCCAGGGAGGCCGGCGTCTCGTCGGCGCTGGCGCACCATTATTTCGGCTCGAAGGAACAGCTGCTGCTGGAAACCGTGCGCTCGCTGCTGCGCGACCTGCGCGAAGACGTCACGGCGGCGCTGACCAATGCCGCCTCGCCGCGCGAGCGGCTGTCGGCAATCCTGCGGGTCAGCTTCCAGGAAGACCAGTTCGCGCCCGGCACGATCGCCGCGTGGCTGGCCTTCTACGCCGAGGCGCAGCGCTCGGAGGAAACCCGCCGGCTGCTGGTCATCTATGCCAAGCGGCTGCGCTCCAACCTGCTCTCCGGTCTGAAGCGCATCTGCCCGCCGGACGACGCGGTGCGGATCGCCGAGGGCGCGGCGGCGATGATCGACGGCCTCTACATTCGCCAGAGCCTGAAGTCGGCGCCGGTCTCTTCCAGCGCCTCCGTCGCCCTGATCGAGGATTACCTGACGGTCAAGCTCAGGCCATTTGAACGCGCGGGAGGCGCAGCATGACGGAACGTCCCAATATCCTGATCATCATGGTCGACCAGCTGAACGGCACCTTCTTCCCGGACGGCCCGGCCGACTTCCTGCACGCGCCCAATCTCAAGGCGCTCGCCGCCCGTTCGGCGCGCTTTACCAACAACTACACCTCGTCGCCGCTCTGTGCACCGGCGCGCGCCTCCTTCATGGCGGGCCAGCTACCGAGCCGCACGCGCGTCTACGACAATGCGGCGGAATACGTCTCCTCGATCCCGACCTATGCCCATCACCTGCGCCGCGCCGGCTATTACACGGCGCTCTCCGGGAAGATGCACTTCGTGGGGCCGGACCAGCTGCACGGTTTCGAGGAACGGCTGACGACCGACATCTACCCGGCCGACTTCGGCTGGACGCCCGACTATCGCAAACCCGGCGAGCGGATCGACTGGTGGTACCACAATCTCGGCTCGGTGACCGGCGCCGGTGTGGCCGAAATCACCAACCAGATGGAATATGACGACGAAGTCGCGTTTCTGGCCAACCAGAAGCTCTACCACCTCGCCCGCGAGAACGACGACGCTCAGCGTCGCCCGTGGTGCCTGACCGTCTCCTTCACCCATCCGCACGACCCCTATGTGGCGCGGCGGAAATTCTGGGATCTCTATGAGGATTGCGAGCACCTGGAGCCGGTCATCGGCGACATTCCTTTCGAAGACCAGGACCCGCATTCCAAGCGGCTGATGCTCGCCTGCGACTACGAGAACTTCTCGATCACGAAGGAAGACGTCCGCCGGTCGCGCCACGCCTATTTCGCCAACATCTCCTATCTCGACGAGAAGGTCGGCGAACTGATCGACACGCTGACGCGCACGCGGATGCTGGACAACACCTACATCCTGTTCTGCTCCGATCATGGCGACATGCTGGGCGAACGCGGCCTGTGGTTCAAGATGAACTTCTTCGAAGGCTCGGCCCGCGTACCGCTGATGGTCGCCGGACCGGGCATTGCGGCGGGCCGGCATCTCGCGCCCGTCTCCAATCTCGACGTGACGCCGACGCTTGCCGATCTCGCCGGCATCTCGCTCGACGAGATCATGCCGTGGACGGACGGCGAAAGCCTGAAGCCGGTCATCGACGGCGGGACGCGCACGTCGCCGGTGCTGATGGAATATGCCGCCGAAGGCTCCTATGCGCCGATGGTGGCGATCCGCGAGGGCAAGTGGAAGTACGTCCACTGCACGCTCGACCCGGAACAGCTGTTCGACGTCGACGCCGATCCGCGTGAAATGACCAACCTTGCCGACGATCCGGCCCATGCCGACGTCATCGCCGGCTTCCGCGCCAAATGCGCGGCACGCTGGGATATGGACCAATTCGACGCTGCCGTGCGCGAAAGCCAGGCGCGGCGCTGGGTGGTCTACGAGGCGCTCCGCAACGGCGCCTACTATCCATGGGATCACCAGCCGCTGCAGAAGGCCTCCGAGCGCTACATGCGCAACCACATGGATCTGAACATCCTCGAAGAATCAAAGCGTTACCCAAGGGGCGAATAATGCGAGCACAACCGAAAGCCAGCCACTTCATCGACGGAGACTATGTCGAGGATACCACCGGCACTGCTTTTGAGAGCATCTATCCGGCCACCGGCGAGGTGATCGCCAGGCTGCATGCGGCAACGCCTGCAATCGTCGAAAAGGCCGTGGCCAGTGCCAAGCGCGCCCAGAAGGAATGGGCCGCCATGGCGCCGTCGGCGCGCGGACGCATCCTGCGCAAGGCTGCCGACATCATCCGCGAAAGAAACCGCGCGCTTTCCGAACTGGAAACGCTCGACACCGGCAAGCCGATCCAGGAAACCATCGTCGCCGATCCCTCCTCCGGCGCGGATTGCCTCGAATTCTTCGGCGGCGTCGCAGCGGCCGGTTTGAACGGCGATTATATCCCGCTCGGCGAGAGCTTCGCCTACACCAAGCGCATGGCGCTCGGCGTGTGCGTCGGCATCGGCGCCTGGAACTATCCGCAGCAGATCTGCTGCTGGAAGGCGGCGCCGGCGCTGGCCTGCGGCAATGCCATGGTCTTCAAGCCGTCGGAAATGACGCCACTCGGCGCATTGAAGATCGCCGAGATCTTCATCGAGGCCGGCGTGCCGAAGGGCGTCTTCAACGTCGTGCAGGGCGACCGGACGACCGGCCCGCTGCTCGTCAACCACAAGGACGTCGCCAAGGTGTCGCTGACCGGCTCGGTTCCGACCGGCCGCAAGGTCTATGAGGCGGCAGCTTCCGGTCTCCGCCACGTCACGATGGAGCTTGGCGGCAAGTCGCCGCTGATCGTCTTCGACGACGCGTCGCTGGAAGATGCGATCGGCGGGGCGATGCTCGGTAATTTCTATTCGACCGGGCAGATCTGCTCGAACGGCACCCGCGTCTTCGTGCAGAAAGGCATCAAGGAAAAGTTCCTCGCCCGGCTGAAGGAGCGCACCGAGGTCATCAAGCTCGGCGATCCGATGGATGAGGCGACCCAGCTCGGCCCGATGGTCTCGGCTGCCCAGCGCGAAAAAGTGCTCGGCTTCATAGAGACGGCGAAGACGGAAGGCGCGCGGCTGGTGACCGGCGGCGGCATTCCGAACGACGTGCCGGCTGAAGGCTCCTATATCCAGCCGACCGTGTTTGCCGACGTCACCGACGACATGACGATCGCCCGCGAGGAAATCTTCGGGCCGGTCATGTCGGTTCTCGATTTCGACACGGAAGAGGAAGTGGTCGCACGGGCGAACTCGACCGAGTTCGGCCTCGCCGGCGGCGTCTTCACCGCCGACATCACCCGCGGCCACCGGGTCGCAGACCAGATCGAGGCGGGCACGGTGTGGATCAACGCCTACAACCTGACCCCGGTCGAAATGCCGTTCGGCGGCGTCAAGAGCTCCGGCTTCGGCCGCGAGAACTCGCTTGCCGCGCTCGACCACTATTCGGAGCTGAAGACCGTCTACGTCTCCATGGGACCGGTCGACGCGCCGTATTGAGATAACTCCTCTCCCCTCTGCGGGAGAGGAAGAAAAATCAACACCTTAGCCAAAGGCTAAGTGTTAGATTTTTCAGGTGAGGGGAAATGCGCGGCACGATCCCCTCACTTGCGATTTCTGGAGTTTAGCTGATGGGTCAGCGCAATGTCAGAGGCATCGTCTTCGCCCCATCAGCTAAGCCTCCGAAATCGCTTTCTCTCCCGCAAGGGGAGAGATGGGGTGCGCCCCGCAAGGCATTCGGCACAACGGCAAGGTTATCTAATTTCGGGAATAAATAACATGCAGGCAGATTACGTCATCATCGGTTCGGGTTCGGCGGGCGCCGCCATGGCTTACCGGCTGTCCGAGGACGGCAAGAATTCCGTGATCGTGCTGGAATTCGGCGGTTCCGACGTCGGCCCCTTCGTGCAGATGCCGGCGGCACTCGCCTATCCGATGGGCATGAACCGCTATAATTGGGGCTATGTCAGCGAACCCGAGCCGCACTTGAACAACCGCCGGATGATCGCGCCGCGCGGCAAGGTCATCGGTGGCTCGTCCTCGATCAACGGCATGGTCTATGTGCGCGGCCACGCGGAAGACTTCAACCGCTGGCAGGACCTCGGCGCGCAGGGTTGGTCCTATGCCGACGTGCTGCCCTACTTCAAGCGGATGGAGAGTTCGCATGGCGGCCAGGAGGGCTGGCGCGGCACCGACGGTCCCCTGCATGTGCGCCGCGGCGAAGCGGCCAATCCGCTCTACAAGGCCTTCATCGAGGCGGGCCAGCAGGCCGGTTTCGAGGGCACGGAAGACTATAACGGCGAGAAGGGCGAAGGCTTTGGCCTGATGGAGCAGACGAGCTGGAAGGGCCGGCGCTGGTCGACAGCCAACGCCTATCTGCGTCCGGCGCTCAAACGCAAGAACTGCCACCTGATCCGCTGCTTCGCCCGCCGCATCATGATCGAGAACGGCCGCGCGGTCGGCGTCGAGATCGAACGCGGCGGCAATGTCGATGCCGTGCGCGCCCGCAAGGAAGTGATCGTCGCAGCCTCGGCCTTCAACTCGCCGAAGCTCCTGATGCTGTCGGGCATCGGCCCGGCCGAGCACCTGAAGGAGATGGGTATCGACGTGGTCGCCGACCGTCCAGGCGTCGGCCAGAACCTGCAGGACCATCTCGAATTCTACATGCAGCAGCACTGCCTGCAGCCGATCACGCTCTATTCGAAGAACAACTGGTTCTGGAAGGGCGTCATCGGCGCGCAGTGGCTGTTCTTCAAGAAGGGCATCGGCACGTCCAACCAGTTCGAGGCGGCCGCCTTCATCCGCTCGGCGGCGGGCGTCAAGTGGCCGGACATCCAGTATCACTTCCTGCCGATGGCGATTTCCTATGACGGCTCGTCGCCGGCCAAGGCCCACGGCTTCCAGGCCCATGTCGGCTACAACATGTCGAAGTCGCGCGGCCAGGTGACGCTGCGCTCGCCGGACGTCGCCGCGCCGCCGGTCATCCAGTTCAACTACATGAGCGAGCAGGAAGACTGGGTGAAGTTCCGCCATGCGGTCCGCATCACCCGCGAGATCTTCTCGCAGCCGGCCTTCGATCCCTATCGCGGTCCCGAGCTTTCGCCCGGCCCGCGGGTGCAGAGCGACGAACAGATCGACGCCTTCCTGCGCGAGCACCTGGAAGGCGCCTATCACCCCTGCGGCACCTGCAAGATGGGCTCCGCGAACGACCCGATGGCGGTCGTCGATCCGCATTGCCGCGTGATCGGCGTCGAGGGCCTGCGCGTCGCCGACTCGTCAATCTTCCCGCACGTGACCTACGGCAACCTCAACGGCCCGTCGATCATGACCGGCGAGAAGGCCGCCGACCACATTCTCGGCCGCGATCCCCTGCCCCGCTCCAACCAGGAACCGTGGATCAACCCGCGCTGGGAGACGAGCGACCGGTAGAATCGCGGCAAGGGCTGAAGTTTTTTGGAAAAATTCCGGAACCAACCTTGAAAGTGAGGAACAAGGGGAGTTTAACCCCTGCTATCAGCCCCGTTGCAGCCGCCCCTCCAACCGCCTGAAAGCGCCATAAAAAAATGCCAAATTACCGGAAAGCGAAACTCCTCAGACGGTCACGCGTTTTCTGGGGGTCGGCCCGGCTTTGGAAACCGCGCGCAGTGTTCTGGATCGGCGCGCTGGCGATCGGCGTGGTCTCCGTCCTGTTCGCCAAGGCGGCGGACATGGCGCAGCATTATTTCCAGGCGCTGACGACCGGCGGTCCGGCATGGCACGCCTACCTGCCGCTGATCATCACGCCGGCGGGCTTCGTCTTCTGCGCCTACATGGCAATCGTCTACTTCCCCAACTCGCAAGGGTCCGGCATCCCGCAGGCGATCGCCGCGCGGCATCTTCGCTCGCACGAGGCCCGCGAGCGGCTTCTGTCGATGAAGGTCGGCGTCGGCAAGGTGGCGCTGACCATCGTCGGCCTGTTCTGCGGCGCGTCGATCGGCCGTGAAGGCCCGACCGTGCAGGTCGGTGCGGCGATCATGCAGTATGCCGCCAAGATCGGCGGCATGGCGCAGGCGCGCGGCCTCATTCTCTCCGGCTCGGCCGCCGGCATCGCCGCCGCCTTCAACACCCCGCTCGCCGGGATCGTCTTCGCCATCGAGGAGATGAGCCGCAGCTTCGAATCGCGCGCCAACGGCGCGGTGCTGACCGCCGTCATCCTCTCCGGCCTCGCGGCCCTCGGCCTCGTCGGCCACTACACCTATTTCGGCACGATGAACGAAGTCTCGATCGGCATGGTCGAATGGGCGCTGGTCTTCATCTGCGGCATCGGCGGCGGCATTCTCGGCGCGGCCTTTTCCGGCGGCGCGCTCTACCTGTCGATCCGCATCAAACGCTGGACGCTGACCGCACCGCTGAAGCGCGCCCTGCTGCTCGCCGGCGGCTGCGGACTTGGTGTGGCCGTCATCGGCGTCGCCTTCGGCGGCACCACCTTCGGCACCGGCTACGACGTGGCGCGCGGCGCGCTGGAAGGTCAGGCGGCCGATCCCTTCTTCTTCGTCGGCAAGCTCATCGCCGGCTTCCTGTCGATGATCTCCGGCATTCCGGGCGGCATCTTCGCGCCGTCGCTTGCCGTCGGCGCCGGCTTCGGCTCGACCGTCGGCATGGCGCTCGGCACCAATATCGGCCTGGCGGCGCTGCTCGGCATGGCCGGCTATTTCGCCGGCGTCGTGCAGGCGCCGATGACCGCCTTCGTCATCATCCTGGAAATGACCGGCAACCATGAAAGCGTGATCGCCATCATGGCAACCGCCATGCTCGGCTACATCACCTCGCGTCTCTTGTCGCCCGAGCCGCTCTATCACGGCCTGTCGCGCGCCTTCATCGCCGACAGCATCCGTCACACGCGCGCCAGCCAGCGCGCCGAGCAGGATCCCGCCGAGGCCGACGAAGCGACCCCGACGAAGTAAGCGTTCAGAAGAGCTCCCAGCGGGTCGGCCGGAAGGAAATCTCCCGGCCCGGCTCGGCCGCAAGGTTCAGCGGCACGTCGATCTCGATGAAGCCCTCCGGACCGATGCCGGTGTCGATCTCCGCGATGCGGGTACCGGCGAGCCGGCGGACCGACACGACCCTGCCCTTGAGGGACGGTCCCTCCTCCACCAGTTCGACATCCGCCGGCCGGAAATAGATCCGCGTCGAGCCGGCATGCCGCCTGTCGGCGTGAACGCCGCTCGGCGCCATGTTGAAGAGAACCTCGGAGCCGTCGACCAGCACCGGCAGGCTGGCGCTGTCGCCGACGAAGGAGAAGACGAAGGGCGATTCCGGCTGGTCATAGATGTCATCCGCCGAGCCCACCTGCTCGATCCGCCCGTTGCTCATGACCACGACCCGGTCGGCAAGCTCCAGCGCCTCCTCCTGGTCGTGGGTGACGAACAGCGTCGTGTGGCCGGTGCGGTCGTGGAATTCTCTCAGCCATTTGCGCAGGTCCTTGCGCACCTTGGCGTCGAGCGCACCGAACGGCTCGTCGAGCAGCAACACCTTCGGCTCGATCGCCATGGCGCGGGCGAGCGCCACGCGCTGGCGCTGGCCGCCCGAAAGCTGCGCCGGATAGCGGCCCTCGAGGCCGGCAAGCTGGACCATGTCGAGCAGTTCCAGGACGCGGCGGCGGATCTCGGCCCTCGGCGGGCGGTCCGGACGCTTGCGTACCTCGAGGCCGAAGGCGATGTTGTCAAACACCGTCATATGGCGGAACAGCGCGTAATGCTGGAAGACGAAGCCGGTCTGACGCTCCTGCACGCTTTTCCAGGAGGCGTCCTCGCCGCCGAACAGGATGCGTCCCTGGGTCGGCTGTTCGAGGCCAGCGACGAGCCGGAGCAATGTGGTCTTGCCGGAGCCCGACGGCCCGAGCAGCGCCACCAGTTCGCCGGAGCGGATGTTCAGCGACACGTCATGCAGTGCCGGAAAGTCCCCGAATTCCTTGCGGATCTTGTCAATGCGGATATCCATCATCCTCTCCTATCTGTGCGCGCCGTTGCCGACGTCATTGCCGAATTTCAGTTCGAGGACGGCCCTCAGGCCCATCGTCACCAGCGCCAGCACGGCGAGCAGCGAAGCGACAGCGAAGGCGCCGGCGATGTTGTAGTCGTTGTAGAGAACCTCGATCTGCAGCGGCATGGTGTTGGTCTTGCCGCGCACATGGCCCGAGACGACCGAAACGGCGCCGAACTCGCCCATGGCGCGGGCGTTGCAGAGGAGGACGCCGTAGAGAAGCGCCCATTTGATGTTGGGCAGTGTGACCCGAAAAAAGGTCTGCCAGCCGGAGGCGCCGAGCGAAATCGCCGCCTCCTCGTCGCCGGTGCCCTGCGCCTCCATCAGCGGGATGACCTCGCGGGCGATGAACGGGAAGGTCACGAAGATCGTGGCCAGCAGGATGCCCGGAAAGGCGAAGATGACGGGAAAGCCGAGATCCTTCAGCTGCGGGCCGAGCCAGGAGTCCGCCCCGAAGAGGAGGACGTAGACCAGGCCCGCGATGACCGGCGAAACGGAAAACGGCAGGTCGATCAGCGTCGTCAGGAAGGTCTTGCCGCGAAAATCGAACTTGGCGATCGCCCAGGCGGCAGAGATGCCGAAGACGAGGTTGAACGGCACCGCAACGGCGGCGACGGCAAGCGTCAGGCGGATCGACGCCAGCGTGTCGGGATCGCCGATCGCCTCGACGAAACTCGGCCAGCCGGCGCGCACGGTCTGGGCGATGACGGTGCCGAGCGGCAGGATCAGGAACAGCGTGAGGAAGAGCAGCGCCAGCCCGATGACCGTCACGCGGACGGCGAAGGGTTCGGACACCGGGTCTTGCGACTGCGGGGCCGGCAACGGGACGGCGGAGGTTGTCTCATCGACCATGTCCGCCTCCCCGCTTCTGGCTCCAGCTCTGGATGAGATTGATGAGGAACAGCATCAGGAAGGAGATCACCAGCATGATCGTGGCGATCGCGGTCGCTGCCGGATAGTTGAACTCCTCGAGACGGATGACGATCAGCAGCGGCGCGATCTCGGAGACGTAGGGAATATTCCCGGCGATGAAGATCACCGAGCCGTATTCGCCGATGCCGCGGGCGAGTGCCAGCGCGAAGCCGGTGAGGATCGCCGGCAGAAGATGGGGGAAGACCACGCGGACGAGCGTCTGAAGCCGCGTCGCCCCGAGCGTGGCGGAGACTTCCTCCGTCTCGCGGCTGATCTCCTCGATCAGCGGCTGCACGGTGCGGACCACGAAGGGAAAGCCGACGGCGATCAGGGCGACGACGATGCCGGGCGGCGCATAGGCGATCTTGACGCCGAGCGCGGCGAAGAACTGGCCGACAAGTCCCTTCGGCGAATAGATGGCGGTCAGCGCGATGCCGGCCACCGCCGTCGGCAGGGCGAAGGGAAGATCGACGATCGCATCGACGAGACGGCGGCCGGGAAACCGGTAGCGCGTCAGCGCCCAGGCGGTCAGCGTGCCGAAGACCGCATTGACCGCCGCGGCGACGAGCGCGGACAGGAAGCTGGTCTTCAGCGCGGCGGCGATCCGCGGCTCGGCGGCCAGGGCCAGAATGCCCGTCGGGCCGAGCGCCCCCGCCCTCAGCACCAGGGCCGAGAGCGGAATGAGAACCACGAGCGTGAGCATGGCGAGCGAGAGGCCGAGCGCCGGTCCGAAACCCGGAATGACGCTCGGCTTTCGCCACTGCCAGCTCCTTGAGGACAGAGCGGCAGCCATGCGATCAGTTCCCCGGCTTGTAGAGCGTGTCGAAGACGCCGCCGTCGCCGAAGAATTTCGGCTGTGCGGCCTTCCAGCCGCCGAAATCGGCGATCGTCACGAGGTCAAGCTTCGGGAAGCGGGCGAGCAGCTTCGGGTCGACCCCTGACGGATTGGACGGCCGGTAATAATGGCTGGCGGCAAGCGACTGGCCTTCCGGTGAATAGAGATATTCGAGATAGGCTTCGGCGACCGCCGTCGTGCCCTTGGCATCGGCATTGCCTTTCACCAGCGCCACCGACGGTTCCGCCTTGATGGAGACAGAGGGGGCGACGATGTCGAATTCATCCGGACCCAGCTCGTCGAGCGCCAGGAAGGCCTCGTTCTCCCAGGAGATCAGCACGTCGCCCAGACCGCGCTCGGCGAATGTCTGGGTGGCGCCGCGGGCGCCGGTGTCGAGCACGGGTACATGCTGGAAGAGCTTGGTGATGTAGTCGCGAACCTTTCCGTCGTCGCCACCATACTGCTTCTCGGCCCAGGCCCAGGCGGCGAGGAAGTTCCAGCGGGCGCCGCCGGAGGTCTTGGGATTGGGGGTGACCACCTGGACGCCGTCCTTGATGAGATCGCCCCAGTCGTGAATGCCCTTCGGATTGCCCTTGCGGACCAGGAAGACGATGGTCGAGGTGTAGGGCGCGCTGTCGTCGGGGAGCAGCGTCCGCCAGTTTTCCGGGATCTTGCCGGTCTTGGCGGCGATCGCGTCGATGTCCGCCTCCAGCGCCAGCGTCACGACGTCGGCGTCGAGGCCGTCGATGACCGAGCGCGCCTGCTTGCCGGAGCCGCCATGCGACTGATCGATGGTGACGTCCTCGCCGGTCTTGCCCTTCCAGTATTTTTCGAAGGCGACGTTGTAGTCCTTGTAGAACTCGCGGGTCGGATCATAGGAGACGTTGAGGATTTCCTGGCCGGCGATGGCCGGGATGATCGTGCCCGCGGCCAGATAGATCGCCAGGGTGAAGACACCGTATTTCAGCTTTCTGCGTGACATGCTGTTACCTCCGTTAGTTGATTGCACTAAAACTCTATCGATTAGGTAGAGTTAGTCAACAATACACATCCAGAACGCAAAAGAGGTTCCCGGCGCACGGGACGGCGTCGAAAATCATTCCCTGAAAATCGGTTCTGGCAGCAATGGTGACGGTGAAAGGATGACGGGCGGAAGAAAGCCGTTTCAGCCTTCAGGGGCCCAAAAGCTCACGCCAAAGCGTCGATCGGGTCGCTTTCATCGGCGATCGAGTCGGCGATGGTCGTGTGGAAAAGCACCTGCCGCGTGGCATCGGCGACACGGGCGAAGACCTGGCGGATCTCGCAGCTGTCCTCGCCCGAACAGTCTTCGCAGCGCCTGTACGCGGTCAGCGACAGACAGGGCAGCGGCGCGATCGGGCCGTCGATGATGCGCAGGATTTCGCCGAAGGTGATCTGATCGGCCGGGCGCAGGAGACGGTATCCGCCGTCGCGGCCGCGCCGGCTTTCGACGATGCCCTGGTTGCGCAGGCTCAAGAGAATCTGCTCGAGGAACTTCTTCGGGATTTTCTGGCCTTCGGCGATTTCGGAGATCAGCAGGGGCTTGCTGTTGTCGGCCCTGGCAAGGGCCACCAGCGCTCTCAATGCGTATTTTGCCTTCTGTGAAATCATCGCTGCCAATTGCCCGCCGCCCCGGTGACGGCACGTCCTCATTCCCTCTCAGGCCGGTGTGCCTGCGAATGCCCGTCAAATCAAGTGCGCGCGGGGGCGGAAAGCGGGTGCGGTCACGCTTTTGCGCGTTATCGGCGCTCTGGAGAGATATTTGCTCCCCCCGCCTGTTGTTTGGAAATCCGTTTTTCTGTCCTTCATGCGGCCGACCTGAAATACTCCGGCTCAATAGGAATGGACTGACAGAGACTGGATGGATCCTCATGACCGCCATCGGCAAAAGTGAAGCTGCGGAATCGTTGAATGAAAAGCTTGCGGGCCTCGACCTCGCCGGCCGGCTGGCGCTGGTCTCCGAACTCGGCGGCCGCTCGGTCTTCACGACCTCGCTCGGCATCGAGGACCAGGTGATCACCCACGCCATCGGCATGCACTGTCTTCCGATCGACGTCGTGACGCTGGAGACCGGCCGGCTGTTTGCCGAAACCGTCAACCTGATCGGCGAAACCGAGGAGCGTTACGGCATCAACATCCGCCGCTTCCAGCCGAACCAGGCGGACGTCGAAGATTATGCAGCCAAGTACGGCATGAACGGTTTCTACGAGAGCGTCGAGGCGCGCCACGCCTGCTGTTCGGTGCGCAAGCTGAAGCCGCTGGCGCGTGCGCTGGAAGGCGCGTCCGTGTGGATCACCGGGCTGCGGCGCGGCCAGTCGGGCAACCGCTCCGACACGCCGTTTGCGGAATATGACGCCGAGCGCGGCCTCATCAAGATCAATCCGCTGGCCGACTTCGACATCGAGGCGATCCGCGCCTTCGTCGCCGAGCACGACGTGCCGGTCAATCCGCTGCATGCGCGCGGCTATCCGTCGATCGGCTGCGAGCCTTGCACCCGCGCCATCAAGCCCGGCGAGCCGGAACGCGCCGGCCGCTGGTGGTGGGAGAACGACGAGAAGCGCGAATGCGGCCTGCACGTGCCGGAAGCCGCGGCTTCGTCGATCACGTCGAGTTCGCTCTAGAGATCAAGGGCCCCTCATCCGCCTGCCGGCACCTTCTCCCCGCCTGCGGGGAGAAGGAGACAAACGGTAGCCGCAGCATCCCCTCTCCCCGCTCGCGGGGAGAGGGTCAGGGTGAGGGGCAGAAACAACCAAAGGATTGAACCGGCATATCCGGTTCTGACAAAGGCAAGACAGATGCATATTTCCGAGTTCGATGCCCATATCCAGGATCCGCCGACCAAGGCGCCGCTCGATCCGCACCTGAAGGCGCTGGAAAACGAAGCGATCCATATCTTCCGCGAGGTCGCAGCCGAGTTCGAGAACCCGGTGATGCTCTACTCGATCGGCAAGGATTCCTCCGTGCTGCTGCATCTGGCGCGCAAGGCCTTCTATCCCGGTCGCGTGCCCTTCCCGCTCTTGCACATCGACACCGGCTGGAAGTTCCCGGAAATGATTTCCTTCCGTGACGAGATGGCACGGCGGTTCGACCTCGACCTCGTCGTCTACACCAATCCGCGCGGTGCATCGGAAGGTATCGGCCCCTTCAGCCACGGTTCGTCCTACCACACCGACGTGATGAAGACGGAAGCGCTGCGCCAGGCGCTCGACGCCGGCAAGTACGACGCGGCCTTCGGCGGCGCGCGCCGCGACGAAGAGGCAAGCCGCGCCAAGGAGCGCATCTACTCCTTCCGCACGCCCGACCACAAATGGGATCCGCGCAACCAGCGCCCGGAACTGTGGAACGTCTATAACGGCATGATCCGCCGAGGCGAGAGCGTGCGCGCCTTCCCCCTGTCCAACTGGACCGAAGTCGACATCTGGCGCTACATCCAGGCCGAAGCCATTCCGCTGCCGCCGCTCTACTATGCCAAGCCGCGCAAATACGTGGAGCGCGACGGCATGCTGATGTGGGCGGAAGATCCGCGCTTCGAGCCGCTTCCGGGCGAACAGATCCAGGAAGGCATGCTGCGCTTCCGCACGCTCGGATGCTGGCCGCTGACCGGCGGTATCCGCTCCAATGCCACCACACTCGACGAAGTGATCGCCGAACTGGAGATCGCCACCGTCTCCGAACGCCAGGGCCGTGCGATCGACAGGGACCAGGCCGGTTCGATGGAAAAGAAGAAACGCGAAGGATATTTCTGAGATGACCGCCATTGCAGCAGCAGCCGTTTCCGCCATCCCGGAAGCCGCGCCGGAAAAAGCCACCCGCGATTCGCGCCCGCTCCGCCTGATCACCTGCGGCTCGGTCGATGACGGCAAGTCGACGCTGATCGGCCGCCTTCTCTGGGACACCAAGGCGGTCAAGGAAGACCAGGCCGCGACGCTCGAGCGCGATTCGAAGGGCAAGCAGAACGACCTCGGCCTGCCCGATTTCGCGCTGCTTCTCGACGGCCTGCAGGCCGAACGCGAACAGGGCATCACGATCGACGTGGCCTATCGCTACTTCTCGACCGACAAGCGCTCCTTCATCGTCGCCGACACGCCCGGCCACGAGCAGTATACCCGCAACATGGCGACCGGCGCCTCGACCGCCGATCTCGCCGTGCTTCTGGTCGATGCCCGCACCGGCATCCTTGAGCAGACCCGCCGGCACGCCACGATCGCGACACTGATGGGCATCCGCCAGTTCGTGCTCGCCGTCAACAAGATCGACCTCACCGGCTACGACAAGGCCGGCTATGAGCGCATCGCGCACGAATTCCGCGAGCTCGCCCTGTCGCTCGGCGTCAAGCAGGTGACCGCCATTCCGATGTCGGCGCTCAAAGGCGAGAACGTCGTCTATGACGGCAAGGCGTCCATGCCGTGGTATGACGGCCCGACGCTCGCCGAAACGCTGGAACTCGCCACCGTCCGCTCCGCGCAGACCGTCGGCTTCCGCCTGCCGGTGCAGCGCGTGTCGCGTCCGGGCGAAAGCTTCCGTGGCTATCAGGGCACGGTCGCCGGCGGCGCGGTCAAGCCGGGCGACAGCGTCGCCATCCTGCCGTCGGGCATGATCGCCAACGTCAAGCAGATCGTCACCTTCGACCTCGTGCGCAACGCCGCCGTTGCCGGCGATGCCATCACGCTCGTCCTCGACCGGCAGGTCGACGTCGCGCGCGGCGACATGATCGTTTCGCTCGACAGCCAGCCGCAGACGGGCCTTTCCTTCGACGCGCAGATCGTCGCGCTGCAGCCGGACGGCATCCAGCCCGGCAAGCGCTACTGGCTGAAGTCCGGTTCGCGCCGCCAGCGCGTGCAGGTCCAGCCGGTCAGCCGCCTGGACCTGAAGTCCGGCAAGTGGGAGCAGACCGACGAAGCCTTCACGATGAATGCCATTGGCAAGGTGCACCTCTCCTTCGACGAGGCGGCGATCTTCGACCCCTACGAGCAGAACCGCTTCACGGGCGCCTTCATCCTGATCGACCCGGACACCAACAATACGGTGGCCGGCGGCATGATCACGGCCAAGCGTTCGGACCTTTCCGGCATCAATGCCGCGGATGCCCGCGTGCTGCTGTCGCTGCCGACCGATCTCGCCGACCAGCTGATGGCGACCGAGATTTTCGCCAACCGCCGCGACGAGGCCGAAATCCGCCGCGTCAGCGCCGGCAAGGCGGCCGAAATTCTCGACAAGCTCGACTGAGCGAAATCGCCTCCCAAGCATGAAGAAAACCCCGCAGACATCATGTCTGCGGGGTTTTCATTTCAGGAACAGAATCTGCCGGGGCGGAGGGGGGGCGACATGGCAGATCCGCTTCCTGACGGGGACCTTTATCAATCCGCGTCTCTCCTAGAAGAAGAAATACCAAATCAGCAGAACGACCACGAAGGGCACGCCCAAGAGCCAAAGTATTAAAGCGCGGATCACGTTGTTTCCTTTCCCGTTCTCTTTCGAGTTCGGTGGGAAAACGCGCCGATCGGCCGTTGGTTCCTTGCTTGACGATATTTTTTAGGAAAAATTGCGAGGCGATCTCAGGAGACGAATGCGACGCCGATTTCCTTCAGCTTGCGCCACTTGATCTCGCAGGCATGCCGGGTGTCGTCGGATAAGACGAGTTCGAACGTCTCGGGGATCTGCATTGCGTTTTCGACGAGCAGCTTGGCGCCCGTCGCCGACATGTTGCGCACCGTGCAGTTGATGGTGCTGTATTCGTGATTGAAAACGATGCGTCCCGCCTTGAGCGACCGCATGCGGTGCTCCCTGCGTCTTTCTTCTGTGTTCCCGCTTTCCATTTGCCCGTTCCTGACGTCATGTCATTGAATGCCAATGATTTAAGTCTCGATACCTTAAAGATCTGCAAACAGGGGCTGCATGGTTTTAACGATACCCGCATTTGCCGCAAAATGACGGGGTCAAAGTCGCAAATCGGGACACAAGACGCGGGCCGAGGCCTCAGCCCAGCAATGCCTTCAGGTCCGAGGCCGGATCGGCGAGCACGGTCTTGTCCGGGTTGATGCCGCTCTCCAGCATCTTCTTGCCGGTCACATAAGCCTTGGCATCGTTGATCGCGTCGACGGCGATCAGGCGTCCATCGCGGAAATACCAGACGGAAGCGGCGCCTTCCCGCTGGCCGGGGCGCAGCAGGGTTTCGTCGTAGCCCCTGTTGAAGCCGGCGATCTGCAACTTGACGTCGTACTGGTCCGACCAGAACCATGGTTTCGGGTCGTATGCCGCATCGCCGCCGGCCATGACGGCAGCGGCGGCCTCGGCCTGGTCGACGGCGTTCTGGACGCTTTCGAGCCGGATCTCCTCGCCCTGCCATGGAAAGACCACGCAGTCGCCCATGGCGTAGATGGAGGGATCGGAGGTCCGGCAGTGCGCATCCACGACGATCCCGTTGGCGACGGCGAGGCCAGCCATCGCGGCGGCGCGATCGTTGGGCGTGACGCCGATGCCGACGACGACGAGATCGACGGGAATGGTGGAGCCGTCCGAGAGTTCGGCGCCGGTTACCTTGCCGTCCTCGCCGATCAGGCGATGCAGGCCGGTTTCCTCGCGAATGACGACGCCGTGGCTTTCGTGGACGGCGCGCATGATGTCGGCGGTTTCCTTCGCCGCGACGCGCTTGAGGATGCGGTCCGCCATTTCGATGACGGTGACCTCGAGGCCGAGCTTGCGGGCGACGGCTGCCGCCTCCAGGCCGATATAGCCACCGCCGATGACGAGCAGACGGCGGCCGGGCGTCATCGCCTCGGCAAGCCGGTCGCAATCATCCTTGTCGCGTACGGTGAAGACGCCGGCGAGCTCGCCGCCGATCGCTTCCGGCAGCTTGCGCGGCGTGGCGCCGGTGGCAAGCGCCAGCGTCTCGTATTCGACCTGCGTGCCGTCCTGCATTCGGACGGTCTTCGCGGCCCGGTCGATTTCCTCGACCCAGGCAGACAGGCGGATGTCGACGTTGTTGTCGGCGAACCAGCTTTCCGGCCGGAACAGCAGGCGGTCGAAGCTCATCTCGCCGAGAAGGTATTTCTTGGACAGCGGCGGGCGTTGGTAGGGAAGGCTCGCCTCGGCGCCGAGGATCGTGATCGGACGTTCGTCCTTCAGGGCCCTCAACTTGGCTGCCAGCGCGAAGCCCGCCTGCCCTGCCCCGACGATCACCAGCCTGCCAGCCATGGCACCCTCCACATATCGTTAGTATAGAAACGAGTTTACTAAAATGAAGGTCTAGCGCATCGCCGCCCGAACGCCAAGGGGCCGGCCATCAAACGCGCGTGTCTCTGGCGTGAAGCCCGGGCCTTCGAAGAGGGAAAGGCGCAGCCCACAGACCGCGCCCTTCCGGTTTCGTTCGACCGCGATCAGCCGGCCTGATGCAGGCGACGCGCGAAAAGCGGGCCGCGGCTTGCCTTGTCGAAGGACTTGGCGGCGGCAAGCACGGCGAGGTCGATCAGCGGCTCGATGAGCACGACGCTCATATAGGCGATGCCGAACGAACCGACGGCGGCAAGGTTCTGAGCACCGAAGCCCTGGCCGTAGAGCGCCCAGAAGGCGACCCAGGCAACGATGCCGCCCTGATAGGTGGTCGAAAGCGCCAGCGCCTGCTTGTAGGTCACGTCGACATAGGCCGTGCGGGCCGGAATGATGCGGCGTGCCACCGCGCCGATCGCCCAGAGCGGCACGAGCAACGTGGTGACGTTGATGCCGTATTGCGGCAGGTCGAGGGGCGCGAAGAAGACGCCCTGGATCAAGAGCCCCAGCGCCAGGCCGATCGCCGCCGGCCCCGCCCCGAACATCAACAGCAGCGTCGAGCCGAGGATCAGGTGCACCTCGGAAACGCCGACAGCATGATGCGGAAGGACCTGGAAGAAGGAAAAGACCAGCGCGGTCGTGACCGTGCTGCGCATGGTAAGCGCTGCGACGCCGCCATCGTGACGGACGGTGTCGACCGCCATCTTGAGGCCAAGCCCGAGGGCTCCGGCTGCCGTTGCGTAGGAAAGAACGATCTTGGCGCCGTCGACGACGCCGGGTTCGATATGCATGTTGACTCCTTTCCGCGCCCACCGCGCGGCAAGTGATGAGAATGGGCGAAATGCCCGGCGATGATGGCAGGTCTCCTGGCTCGCGGGTCTTCATTCGGCCTGCCTTCCCGACTTCTCTTCAAAGCCAGTGGCATCAAGGCGTCATTCGCCGCTCACAGTTGCGGGGGCAGCCATGGTCTCGGTCCCTGATGGGTACGCCTCACCATGTTCCCTTTTCATCCGCCGTCCCGGTTTCGGGGATATGGCGGAACCATCGCCGTCAGTCGTAGAGCAGGGATTTTTCCGATTCAACTCTCGACAGGCAGAAATGCACGCCCAAATTGCCGCATTGTCATTTCGAAGGCCGGGTGATATTCGATGCCCGTCTTTCGAGTGGGGCATCGATGAAACGGCGGATCGGGACGATCAGGAACCTGTTGCACATTCTGTGTGCGCTGGCCGTGTTCGCCATCGGCTTCGCGCATAAATCCCCCGTACTTGCCTCTCAGATACCCGCCTCGGAACTGGCCGCCTATGCGCTGCCGGACGGCACCATTCCGTTCATCTGCGACAGCGCCCTCGACGACGAGGCCGGTGGCAAGAAGCATGTGCACGACCATGGCTGCGAGGCGTGCCGCATCAGCGCCGGATCAATGCTCGTGGTCCCGCCCTCCGTCGGCGGTCCGCAGGTCCGTATAAGCGGAACCGAGCGGCTGCCCGCCTATCGGGAAGCCTTCTACCGCCAGCTTTTCCCGCCCAACGCATCACCGCGCGCCCCTCCCCTTTCCGGCATTTCTGTCTGAACCGCAGCCGCCTTGGCGCGGCCGCTTTCACAGTTCGCGCCGGACTTCCGTCTCCTGACGGCTTCTGCCGGCGCCCATGCCGGATCGACACATCATGTTACAGAGGATCACCGCGGACCCGAACGCGTCCGCCCGATCGGCGAACGGGCCGCAAAGGCCGCTTGTCGCCGTATACTCACAAACATTCAACCGCTTCGAAGCCGGGTCAGCGATCACCATCGAGCGCAAGGGACGACGGGCACTCCTCGTCATCCGCGAGGGATGCGTGGCGCTGCACCAGACCCTGCAGGACGGACGCCGCCAGATACTCGACATTCTCGGCCCCGGCCGCGTGTTCGGAAAGGGCGTGACGGACCAGCTCGGCTGTCACGCCGAGGCGCTCGCCTTCACCCGGATCGAGACCATCGCCGAAGATGGACGCGACGGCGGCGGCCAGGCCAGGGCGCTCGTGGAGTTCACGCAAAGGCTGCAGGACCACATCACCCTGCTCGGCCGCCGGACGGCGCAGGAGCGGGTCGCCCTGGCGATCCTCGATCTCGCCGGTCAGTTCGGACGCCGCGGCCACGGCGCCCGTCCCTCCGGCGGCAGTTTTCGCCTCTACCTCAAGCGGGTTGACCTCGCCGACTGGCTCGGCCTGACGCTGGAAACCGTCAGCCGCAACCTGAACGGCTTCAAGCGCGCCGGGCTCATCGATTTCTCCACCCCGGAACTCGTGACCATCAAAGACCGCAAGCGGATCGCCGCCATCGCCGGCGCGATCGACGACGAGGCTGCGCCGCGAAGGCAGCCCCTCACCTGACCAATCACGCTTTCAGCCAATTCAACCCAACACATCCAGGAAAAGGAAACACTATGCAAACCACGACAATCCGTCTGCTCACGCTTATCGTCACGCTCATGACGGCGCCGCTGGCCTGGGGGCACGAGTTCAAGGTCGGAGATCTCGAGATCATCCATCCCAACTCGCGCGCCATGATCCCCGGCGCCAAGGTTGGCGGCGGCTATCTGAAGATCATCAATCACGGCAGCACGGACGACCGGCTGGTGGCGATCAAGTCCGACCGGTCAGACAACGTGCAGATGCATGAGATGTCGGTCGAAAACAACGTCATGAAGATGCGCGAGCTGCCGGACGGCATCGCCATCCCGGCCGGCAAGACCGTCGAGCTGAAGAAGGGCGGCCTGCATGTGATGTTCATGGATGTCAAAAAGCCGTTCAAGGAGGGCGACATGGTCAAGGCGACGCTGGTCTTCGAAAAGGCCGGCTCCGTCGACGTCGAGTTCGCAGTCGGCAATGCCAGCGGCAACGATGGCGGCGACATGAAGGGCATGGATATGAAGTCGATGGACGGCATGAACCACGACGCCATGCCGAAGATGGGCAACTAAGCCTCGATAATTCCTTCGGAAACGACGGCCGCCGAATGGATAGGCGGCTGTCGCACCCGTCAGTTCCTAACGAAAATTTAATGTCCGGAAGCGCCGCCCTCCCATTCACATCCTTTAAATTTAGTTTATGATATCAACGTGTTCCGGGATGAAACATCCCAAAACGGGACATACTGTGCTGCGTCTTACACCTTAATCGACCTCCGGCGCTTTTTGGGACGGTTTGTCTTGGAGTTGGGCATGGAATTTGAGGTCGCACAGATCATTCAGGAATTCAGTACTGTCGGCGGCGTGGAACGCGTCGCCTGGGACCTTGCTCTTGCGCTCGGCCGCCTCGGCCAACCCAATTCCGTCGTCTGCTCAACCTATGCCAATGACACGCCGTCAAGCGTGAAGATAAGGCCGCTGGTGCGCTGGCTTTCCCGCGTCCCCAAACGCGGCGCCATGAAATATGTCGGCCGGATGATCGTCGTGCCGATCTTTGCCATTGCCTCGAAGTTCGCCGAATTAGCCAAGGACAACTCGATCATCATCAGCCACGGTGACAGTCTCGTCGGCGATATCGTCGTCATTCACGCCGTCAACGCCGAAAGCCTGAGAGAAAAGCGGCGCGCCGGGCAAGTGGCGTGGCTCTTCAACCCGCTGCACGCCTGGGTGGCGGTGCGCGACCGCATCATGATCGGCGGCCTGCGCTTCAAGCGCTATGTCGCGGTTTCGGAGCGCGTGAAGCAGGAACTGATCGCGCACTACAATGTGCCGGAAGCGCGCATCAAGGTCATTCCCAACGGCGTCGACCTGTCCCGTTTCAATCCGAACATGGGCAACCGCGAGACCATGCGGGCCGAATTCGGAATACCGGCGGACGCACGGCTTCTGCTCTTCGTGGGCCATGAATACAACAGAAAGGGCCTCGCCTTCGTCATCTCGGCGATGGAGAAGATGACGGATAGCAATCTGTGGCTGCTCGTGGTCGGCTCGGAAAACGGCGACTCCTACAGAGACATGGCCGTTCGCACGGCGGCGCGGATCGTCTTTGCAGGCGAGCGCCGCGACATGGAGATGATCTACCCCATCGCCGACGCCTTCGTGCTGCCTACCGCCTACGAGACCTTCTCGCTAGTGTGCATGGAAGCCATGGCATCCGGCGTGCCGATCTTCGCCACCCGCGTCGGCGGGATCGAGAACTATCTTGCCGACGGCGTCAACGGCTACGCCATCGAGCGGAATGCCGAAGACATCGCCGCCAAGCTGACAATGGCCTTTTCGGCACCCGAAGGTCTTGCCCCCCTGAAAAAAGGTGCAATCGCCACTTCGCTCAGATACAATTGGGACGAGGTCGGAAAGCAGTACATCTCCCTGGCCGAAGAGATCGCGAGCGAGAAATGGCACTGACGTCAGGGCAGGCATGGCAGGCATAGGCGGGAAGCGATCCTGGCGCTGCCTTTCCGCGCTCGCCTTGCTGCTGATGCCGACGCTTGCATTCGGCGACGATGCGACCCTGAGATGGCGGACGGGCGGCGGCAACCTCGTTACCCACCTGACCGGCCCCCCGAGCGCAACCCTGTACCAGGCCCTTGAAGGCGTCGGCGCACGTCTCGGCCGCATGAATTCCTATGGCTGGCGCGATCTTCAACGCAATCCGATACCGACAAATTTCGACGCGGCCATGCTGGAGGCCCACCGGCATGGCATCTGGCCGATCATGCTGCTGGAATATGAGGGCAGCTACCAGACCCTCGACCCTCCGCAGCCGATCGGCTCCTACGACGACTGGTTCAAGGCCGGGAAGGCCATGGCGGAGCGCTTTCGCCCGGGCGGCGACTGGGCCCGTGAAAACGGGATCGACGACGGCTACGGCGTGACGACATACACGGCAGTCAACGAGCCAGACGTGCAGAACACCATCCCGAAACAGGCCTATCACGATGCGATGGAAGGCTTGGCCGACGGCGTCCACTCCGTCGATCCGTCGCTGAAGGTCGTGCCCGCCGGTTTCGCTGCCTGCAATATCGATGGCGATGCAACGCTCAGGGGCTACGGCCCGGCGATCGCCGACCTGTTCGAAAACGGCAAGCTGGACGGCATCGACCTGCACACCTACTACAATTACCAGTTCTATCCGTTGACCGCGGGCCGGCAGTTCTCGGCGCAAAACTGCTTCGACAAGATCAAGACGACGCTCGGCATCACCCGCGACATCAATTTCTATGCGACGGAATTCAACGTGACGCGCGAAGGCGAGTGGGAGAACCGCTCACTGATCGCCAGCCTGTTCCTTACGGCCGCTTGGGACAATTTCGGCGTCGTCGGCAATAATGACCGACCCGCGATGGTTCTAGCCTTTCCCTGGAGCCTACTCGATACCGGTCGCTTCGAAGGCCCCGGCTATGCGATGGCCGCCCGTGAGAACCCCTGGCTTCCGGAAGTTCGCGCCAAGGTGCTGCAGCGCATCCTGGATATCGCCGGAGACATGCGCTTCGTTTCGGCGGATCCGCGGCACACGGGCATGTTCCATCTGTCAGGCGAAAAGGGCGATCTCTACGTCTGGCAGAACCGGGAAGGCTGGACGGATGCCCCGGGCCACAGCTGGACGCTGACCCTGCCCGACTGGGCAAAACGCGTCGAGCTTTGGGGATATGACGGCCTGCGCAAGGTCGAGGATTGCAGCGGCGGTCCCTACACGTTCGACAACCTCAAGGGCGGCGAGACGCTGATGGTGCGGGTCCTGCGCTGACGCTACCGGCGAGGTGTATCGGCGGCGGCTCGCCAGGCGGCGTAAAGCTGATCGGCGACGACCGGATAGGTGAAGCGCGAGCGGACATTGTCGATGCCGGCCTGAGCCTTGCGCCTGCGCTCCGCCGGATCGCTCGCCAGCCGCGACAGCAGCGAGGAGAGTGCATCCGGATCACGCTGCGGAACGATCCAGCCGCCATCCGCCACGATGTCGGGAATGGCGCCGGATTGCGCGCCGATCACCGGAATGCCGCAGCCCTGGGCTTCGATGATAACGCGGCCGAACTGTTCCTTGACCGCGGCCGTCGTATGGGTCAGCAGGATCAGCGCATCGAGCTTCCTCAGAAACTCCGCCACGACTTCGGGCGTGCTCCAGGGCCGGATTGTCACGCGGTCGGCGATGCCAAGCGCCTCGGCCTTCTCCTTGAGCTTCTGCTCATAGGGGCCCTCGCCGATCATTTCGAGTCGAATGTCGGCCGGGCTGCGGGCCATCGCATCGAGCGCGTCCTGCACGCCTTTTTCTTCCACGAGCCGACCGACATAGCCGATGACCATTCCGGCGTCCGCCGGTTCCGGGCGCGGCTCCGCCGGAGAGAAGATGTCTGTGTCGACGCCGTAGCTGATCATGCTGACCGGGCCGTCATACCCCCTCGCGCGGACCACCATGGTCGCATCGTCACTGCGTGACAGCACATGGCTCGTATGGGCCAGAACGTATTTGCGCATGGTTTCGAAAGGCGGCGGCAGCGTCTTCAGGATGTTCTGGTCGACCTCCATCACCAGCGCCGCATCGCCTTTCAGCAGGCAGGCCTGCAGGGCCACCACGCTCCACGGCTCTTCCCACAGATGGATCACGTGCGGGCGGACCTGCCGGATAAGCTGCGCCAGTCCCCAGTAGCAGTGCAGATACCAGCTGAAGGGGCCGGCATGGGAAAAGAGGATCGGCAATACGTGCATGGTGACGCCGGGATCGTCGCCGGGATCGGCAAGGATGGTGCGGCCGAAATGCCGCCAGCGCCGAGGCACGACGAGATGGACGTCGAGATCGTCGCTTTCGGCGAAAGGATGGTAGCGCAGCCGGCCGGCCGGCCGTGACACAGCGGTGTGCGCAATCGATATGACCCGAAGCTTTTCTTCAGCCATGGCCGAGCATCCTTGCCGCCAGTCCTGTCGCGCCGGACATATGCAATTCGGCAAGCACGAGCTTGCGGTGCCCGCCGTTCAACGTGTTTCGGGGAAAGGCATAGGCAGACGGGCCGCGCCGAACCACGCCCTTCGTGGTCGTCGCCACACTCTTGTATCCGGCAACGCGAGCGATGTCGAAGTCCCGCGGGCCGCAATCCTTGGCGCGGCCATAGGGAAAGGCGAAATGGTCGACGGGAACGCTGAGCCTTTCCTGCAGCCGTACACGGCTGCCGGCGAGTTCCGCCCTGGCGCCGTCGTCGCTCAGGCTGGAAATGCGTGGATGCATGACCGTATGAGAGCCGATTTCGACCAGCGGATCGTTGGCGAGTTCCGACAGCATTTCCCAGCTGATGGCATGCTTCCAGTGAAGCGCCTGCTCGTCGAGTTCGTTCTCGACGCAAAACCTGGTGTAGTGCTCTCCCGCCGATGGACCGTCCCAGCGCTGCTGGACCGCCTGAAAGACCGCCATCTTGCTTTCGATCGAAGCGACCTCGACAACCTGTCCGTCCAGGACGACCCGGTCGCGGTTCTGCAAGGCATCTTCCAGCCCCGCGCCCCACATCGGCATCGTTCCGTCCGGGATGCCGGTGGTCACGAACAGGGTGACGGGCACCTGGTGTCGCCTGAAAAGCGGCACGACCGCCTCATAGGTGTCGCGGTAGCAGTCATCGACGGAGAAGTTGACATAGCTGCCGCCGTCCGCGCCGGCAGCCGAAAGGCGGCGGCCTTCCTCAACCGTGACGATCCGGCGACCGCTGGCCTTGAGATATTCCAGCAGCGTGTCGAGAAACTGCAGATCCAGATAAAAATTGCGGTTCGGCAGCGTCGCCCAGACATCCGGGGCGGCCGCACGGTGAAAGGTAAAAAAGCATCCCCTGGAGCCTAGCAGTCCCTGGATGCGTCTGGCGGCATTCCCGAGCGCCCAAGCGCCAAACGGGAGCCGTGTCTCAATGCGTTCAAGCATCTGGCGTGTTCCCTTTTCTCGATGATACGGCACGGTAGATTTTCGAATAGAAACCGGGGCTCAGCAGCGCGGTGGCGAAAAGCACCGAAGCGCCGTAGCCCAGACCACCGACCAGCAGACGGATGAAGACACCGTCCACATTCGCGACGATCCAGTAGGCGATGGCGGTCATGGCGGCGCCCGGCAACAACGACACGGCGACGATGCCGAACAGATGCAGGCGCACATTCATAGCCAGGATGCCGGCAAAGCAGAGAACCAGCCCGCGCGCCGTCTCGCCCAGTCCGAGCAGGAAGATGCCGTTATCCGTCGTCTGCTGCAGGTTGGCCGTGGCGATATTGACCAGCAGGTTGACGCTGTAGGCCGCGACGAGAATGCCGGCGGCCAGCATGTTGCGCTTGGAGCCGTTTAAAAGCCGCAGCAGGATCCAGCCGAGCGTCGAGGCCCAGATGCCGACCGAGATGCCGCTGAGGGCCTGGCTTGTCAGGAGCACACCGGTGTCGCCGAAGGCGCCGCGCTTGAACACGAGGCTGATGATATCGGGCGCAAAGACATACATGTAGGCCGAGGCGGGCATCATCAGGATCAACACGAAACGCGTCAGCGTCTTTGCCTGCTCATCGACATTCGTCCCCCCGCCATGGGACAGGACCGCAAGTCCGATGGGCTGCGCGACGAGAAGCAGAGAGCTTTCCGTCAGTGTGCGCGCGTATCCCAACGATGCGATGACCCCGGTGGTCAGGCGCGAGGCCAGCAAGCGCTCGATCCAGATGTTGGCCTGCTCGACCGCCGGCAGCGGCATGAACGGCAGCAGCCGGCGCGCAAAAAGGCGCGTCTCGAACCAGATGCTGGAAAAGCTGAGGTCGTTGAATGCGAGATTGCCCTCGCGCCAGAGCACGAAGATCGCCCAGGCCGCGAGCAGGTTGAACGAGAGCGTGAAGGCAAGCGCCAGAGTGATCGCCTGGTCGGTGAGGACAAGCATGCCGACGCCAAGCATGACGCCGACGTTCAATATGCTGGCGCGGGCATTGGTAAGGCGCGTCTTCGCCAGCACGATCTCACCCGCCGCGAGCGAATTGATCATCACCGATGCCGGCATGCTGAACGCCATGATGTAGACGAACTGCACGGTCGTCTCTCTCTCCTCGAGCGAGAGGCCGTCGAGCATGGCGTCGACGAGGAGCGTGGCCCCCACAATGGTCGCAACCATCAGCAGGACCGCTATTGCCGTCAGTGCAGCCGTCATGGCGGCCAGCAATTGGGGCGCCCGGCCTTCCTCCTGGGCGTCCCGCATCCTGGGAATGAGGATCGCCGGCACGCTTTCGTTCTGCAGAAACACCATGGGCACGAAGATGATGGTCGTCGCGCTGCGAAAGCTGTCGGCGAGCGCCGCGACACCGATGACATGGGCGACGAGGATTTCGCGCACGAAGCCGAGGCCCTTGCTGAACAAGGCCCCGCTCGTCAGGCGTGCCGCCACACGCCGGACAGACGACCCGGTCGCAGGCGACGGGATGCTGGCGCCCACATCATCCGTCATGGCGCGACACCGTCGACAAGCTTCCGAACGGACTGGCGCATGGTGGCAAGTCCGTAAACCGTTCGGGCCCGTTCGCCGGCAAGCCGCACCTGCTCCCCGAAAGCCGCCGGATCGGTGAAATAACGCAAAAGTGCGGCAGCCAGCGCCTCCGGATCGCCAGGGGCGATCAGCGTGCCCGCTTCTCCGTCGGCAAGGATTTCGGTCGCCGCTCCCGTGTCGGTGGCGATCACCGGCGTGCCGGCCAGCATCGCCTCGACCAGCGTCAGACCGAACGGCTCCGGATCAACGGATGGATGGACGACGACGTCGACGGACTGCATGAGTGCCGGCACGTCGGCGCGCTGGCCGAGAAAGGTGACTCGCTCCTCAAGACCCAGAGCCTTGACCAGGGCCACCAGCCGATCGCGGTAGGCATCCTCGCCGAACAGCGCGCTGCCGACGATGACCAGGCGGACGCCGGGGATCTTCGCCAACGCCTCGATGACGACGTGCTGGCCCTTCCATGGCGACAGGCGGCTGAACACCCCGACCAAAGGCCCGTCCGGCAGGCCGAGTGCGTGACGCTCGACCGGAATTTCGGCGGGCGGCTCGACTCCGTTCGGGACCACGCGGACGAGATCGGCCCGGCCGCCGGCGCTTACGAACGCGTCCGCCGCCGCGCGGGACGGGACGATGACGAGGCTGGCGCGGCGATTGGCGAGTGCAACCTGGATGCGGCGCTGGGTGGCGCCAAAATGGCGCTCATCGAGAATATCATGCAGATGCCAGACCAGGGGCCGGCGGCGGACGACGGAAGCCAGCGCCGACAGCATGAAGGCTTTCTGCGAGTTGGCGTAGACGACATCGGCGTCACGGGCTGCCGAGGCGATCGCGGCAATCAGCCTGACCAGACGGATGGCGAGCGGCAATGCCTTCAGCAGCGATCCGTCACGGCGGATGGCATGGAGCCGTGCTCCGGCCGGCGCCACCATCACGTCCAGTCCCTGCGCGGCAAGCGCATCGGCCAGAGGACCCGGTTCAAACAGGAAGGCAGCGCCCCTCTCCCAGCCCTTCGTCATGTTGGCGAGCACATATTCGGCGCCGGACATCACGCCGGTCTGGCTGACGAACATCACCTTCGCAATCGTCATCAGGCGATCTCGGTTCCGGCGAGATCATAGCCGTTGGAGGTGTTGTCGTGGATATCGAGCCGAGGGAGGACCACCGTGCCAAGGACATGTCCGCCGGACCTGGCGACGGCAAGCTGGGCCTCGCGCAGAACATCTTCCGTCGCCCCTGCCCGTCCGACGCAGACAAGCGTATCGAAAGGCCGGTCGGCAAACGGCAGGGCACTGACCGTGGATGTGTCGCCGATTGCCGAGGCAGCGCTCATGAGGACGAGATCGTAAGGCTCGGCCCAGTCGACCAGCGTCCGAAACCGGCGCTTGTGGACCGCGCGCGAAAGATCGAGGTCACCGTTGCCGGCAACGATCACATGCAGACCGTGGGTCGCGGTGGGAGCGGCTGCGCGCACGGGATCGAGTTCCCCGGAGAGAATCTCCGAAAGCCCCGGCGAGGCCGCGTGCATGCCGAGCGCTGTCACGAAATCCGCCCGCTTCGGCGAGCATTCGATCGCCAGCACCATCAGGCCGCTTCTGGCGGCAGCCTGGCCGAGGGCCAGCGTCAGAAAGGCCGGACCCGGGCCGGGCTCGTCCGCCGGCAGGATCAGCATCGGCTTTGCGGCATTGCGCTGCCGCAGGTCGTGCAGCAGGTCCGTCAATGCATCCTGCATGCTCCGGCTTGCCGTGCTTCGCCGCAGGGCGAGGCCGAGCGTCATCGTGCTGGCATCGAGAAGACTCGGCGAAGGCAGGTCGGGCAGAGCGGCAACCAGATCGGCCGGCGTGCTCATGGCGTGGGCCGGTTCGGCCGGCGCGGCGGGTTCGTTTTGCGTGGCGGAGACGGTGCCCGAGGAACCGGCGAGAAACTTATGCCCGCCCATCCGGCGAAATGTGTCCCACAAAATGCACGCAAGGCTGGCCAGCATGAGCCCGAGCAGGACCCCGGCGGCGGCAAACAGCGATTTCTTCGGGAAGTAGGGCTTCAGCGGCGTTTCGGCGAGGCTGACGAGACGGGCGCTGCCGGCCAGCGAACGGCGTTCCGTCTCCATCTCGCTGGCGCGCTGGTAAAGCTGCGCGTAGAGCTGGCGCTTGACCTCGACGTCGCGGACCATGCCCTCGATCGAGGATTCGTCCGACGCGGCCGTCGCGGCCGTCGCCTGTGCGGAGTTCATCTGCTGCTGGAGCGCGGCGACCTGTGCGACCGCCGTATCGTAATCCTTCTGGGCGCTGCTGCTGATCCGGTCGATCTCGTCCTGCATCTGCCGCTGCAGGGAGGAAAGCGAGTCCTGCAGCATGAGCAGCTGCGGATGACGCGGGCCGAGGACGGCGCTGCGCGCGGCGAGGTTGCGCCTGGCGGTGGAGATCTGCTGCTTGAGATCGGCGACCGTGCGACTGTCGAGGACATTCGATGTCGAAGCCGCATCGCTGCCGTTGCGGACATCGCGGATCGCGTCAAGACGCGCCTGGGCCTGGGCGCGTGCCTGCTCGGCGAGCGCCAGCTGTTGCGCCACGCCGCTCAGCCGTTCCGAACTGATCGGAGCAGTCGCACCGCGAACCAGCCCGTTCTCGCGGCGGTAGGCCTCGATCTTGGCGTCGCTGTCGCGAATTTCCTGGTCGAGATCGGCAAGCTCCTGCCAGAGCCACTTTGCCGCGACTTCGCGGCCGTCCGACATCGACGCCTTCTGGTCGTCGAGATAGGTTTCGACCAGCGCGTTGGCCATGGTCTTCGCCGTCGCCGGCAGAGGCGACCTGTAGGAGACCTCGATCACCCGCGAACGACCGGCCGCACCGGCGCTGTATCGTTTCGCGACATAGTCGGTCAGTTCGGTCGAGGCCGGCTTGAAGTCCAGGCACTTGCTGTCGCCGACCGCCCGGCATTCCGCCATGACGGCGTCGTAGACGCCGGGCTGCTGGGCGGCCATGCCGAGCAATCTGGACGATTCCAGAATGACGACCTGGCTTTCCAGATCCGCAGGATCGCCAAGTTTCTGCGACCAGGCGTCGGCCGTTCGCGTCAAAGCGGGATCGGGCTCAGCCAGGATGACGGAGCCGGTGGCGACATATTTGGGGGTGACGGTGTAGGCTACCAGGATCGCCAGGGCGGAGACGCCGAGAAAGGTCGCCGCGAACAGTAGCCTATGCCTCCAGAGAGGCACAACGAACTCGAACGGAAACGGCAGCGGCCCATCCGTCTGCACCCGATCTTCCGCTTTTGTTCCGCGACGCAACATGCTTTTATCCAATATCGGTCACTGTTTCGGCGACGTGCGATTGCACATGATCGGTCGATTTATAAGTGGAAATGGTTTCCTGAACGTAAGTAACGAGCTCTTGCCTGAAGCGTTCGGCAGAAAAGCGGGAAGCCTGCGACTGGCAGGCCGCCGCTGAAAACTCGGATTCCCTGTCGATAAACTCGCCTACCGTCGCCGCAATCGCCACCGGATCAGGCGTATCGAAGAACAATCCCGTCTTGCCGTCAACGACCGTTTCGCAGGAGCCGCCACGGCGAAGCGCGAGCACCGGCGTTCCTTCCGATTGCGCCTCGACCGAAATGATGCCGAAGTCTTCCTCGGCGGCGAAGATGAAGGCACGGGCGCTCGCCATCAGGTCGCGGAGCGCCGCATCGGAGACGAAGCCGGCGAATTCCACGTTCGGCGTTGCGATCTTCTTCAGTGTGGCGGCCTGTGGCCCCTCGCCGGCGACGATCAGCCTCTGGTCCGGCAGCGTCGCAAACGCCCGGACGATCTGCTCGATGTTCTTGTATTCGACGAGCCGGCTGGCTGCCAGGAAATAGCTGCCGCGCACGGCGGGCTCCGTCCGTTGCGACAGGAGCACCGGCGGGTAGACGACCCTTGCCTTGCGGCCATAGACCTTGCGGATCCGGCGGGCGATGAAATGCGAGTTTGCCAGCATCAGATCCGGACCGTTGGCGGTTCTGGTGTCCCAAACCCTGATCCAGTGCAGGAGTATGCGGGCAATCACGTTTTTCAGGCCGCCGCCATTCTTCGCGAGATAGGAATGCTGCAGATCCCACGCATAGCGCATGGGCGAGTGAACATAGGCGATATGCACCTGGTCGGGGCCGGTGAGAACACCCTTGGCCACCGCGTAGCTGCTGGAAATGATGAGGTCATAGGGGGACAGGTCGAACTGTTCGATCGCTATCGGCATCAGCGGCAGGAAGAGCCGGTGCGAACGGCGGACGAACGGCAGCTTCTGCAGGAAGCTCGTATGGGTCTTGGATATGCCGATCTTCGCCCTGTCCTCGGGCGTCAGGAAATCGAACAGCGAGAAGACATCGGCGTCCGGATAACATTGGATGATTTCATGCAGGACGCGTTCGGCGCCACCAATCGTATACAGCCAATCGTGCACTATTGCGACGCGCATCCTGCGGGAACCTCAATTTATAAGACTTCACTGCCGCCCATTCTCAAATAATTTCAACAGGAAGGGCACAGATCAGAGCATTGTCACATTCCCATACAGGAAATTCATGAATTTGAATTTAATTGTGTCCAATCGCGAATTTTTCGCAACTTTTGCGGGTCATGTCGAGACGGCGTCGGCAACGTCCGAAATCGCGTTCAAGATCGCCTTGCGGGCATGCGCGGCACTCATGGTGTGTTCGGCATCAGGCACGATGCGTACCTCGGCATTGTCACAATCCTGCGGGCGGCGACGTCCGAAATAGCGCGCCAGTTCGTCCAGGCCGCCGTCGTTTTCGGCATAGACCAGGACGGTGCGCACGCCACGCGACCGAAGGGCTTTGGTCTGCTCCCTCACGATGCGATAGAGGCCCGTGCCCAACAGACGCTGGAGGCATGCTCTCATCTGGGTGCAAAGCACGCGTCGCGCCTTGGCGGCAACGGCGCCCAGCGCCAGGCGACCGGACATCACGTCCTTCACCAGATCCAGGGACAGGGCCCGGCGGCGATAGACGCTGATCGACGATGTGCCTTGTGCAAGGACCTCTTCGACCGTTTCATCGACTCCGATCGCCAGGCGCGGCGTGTTGACGGCGACCAGGCCGCGGACGCGAGCATCCCGTATCGCCGCCTGCAGCGCGGCATATCCGCCGCTGCAGCTCCCCGAGAGGACGACCGGTCCGAGGTTCAGTCGCTCGGCGCAGGCGACCGCGTCGACGACATCCATGATGGGCTTTTGATTGTAGAAGATCGGCGCATCCGTTCGAGCGCTGTCGCCGATGCCGCGGATGTCGATGCGCAGGGTCGACACCCCGCGCCCGGCCAGATTTCGCGCAAACTCCACATGCATGCGCGACCAGCCGACGTGATAGTTGTCGCCCGAGTTCAACAGGACGACAATGGCGCGGGACGGCACAGCCTGGGGTCTGCAGACAACACCGAAAAGCCTCTCTTCGGGACCGAATACGACCGGCTCTTCCAGGAATCCGTGCCCCTTCAGCTGCCGCACGGCCGATCGCGCCCCTGCTCTTGCGAGTTCCGGCGCCCTGCCGGGGATGGAGCCGCTTGGGACCAAGGCGGTCAGCCATGCCTGCAGATGCCGGAAGGCAGCAATCGGTGTGACCGAAGACCGGTTATGGGCGAAGAAGCTCTCGTAGCCTTCATAGTCAGCCCGTGTGACATCGAAGCCGGCGGCCACCAGCCGCTCCGGCCATTCGGTCGCCGCCCGCGTTCCCTCCCGCGACATCGCGAGAACGGGCAGCGCGGGACGCTGCGTGCCGTCGTCGATCCTGAGGGCCGCAATTTCAGCGGCAAACGTGCGGGCGATGCGAAAGCCGGCAACCTCGATGACCGTTTCGTCCGATACCGGAGAAATGCCCAGAAACGAGCTCATCATCTTGCCCATGAGGTCAAGCTCGCGCAGGCCCGCCTTGCCCTCGTTCTGCGGGGCCATCATCACCACCGCCTCTGCGGAAAGGCGTTCGGCCAGATGCGGCGCAAGGAGCCCGCCCATGCCGTGACCGAGGACAACCAGCTTCTTGATGCCGTGCAGGCCCCTGAGATAGTCGGCAGCGCCCGCGGCGGCATTCGTCCAGCGATCGAGCGACATGTCGCGACCGGTATCGCCCAGACTGTCGCCGACGCCCGGCCAGTCGAAACGCAGGCAGCAGTAGCCGGCCCCGGCGAGCATCACGGCCAGTTCCGCCCATCCGCGCCGGATGGTGAACTCCTCGAATCCCCAGGCAGGCATCATCAGCACGGCCGTGCTGCCGCCACCATCGTGGATAAATCCCGTGCAGTCACCGATGACCAACGGCACGCCGAATTCGCGACTTTGGCCGCTCACCTTGACATTCATGTTCACGCTTCAAACCCGAAGATGCAGATCGTTGGCCGCATTTTGAGGTTGAAGTCCGAACATTCCGTTTACGTGCAGCCTGCCCCCGGGCCGGGACACCCTCTCCCGGTTCGGCCCCTGCCGACCGTTACGAGACCGCCAGGGGATAGTGACAGGCGACGCGGCGGTTGCCGTCGATCGCGGAGAGAACCGGCCGTTCCTGACGGCACTTGTCCGTCGCATAGGGACAGCGCGGCGAGAACTTGCAGCCCTTCGGCGGATCGAGCGGGCTCGGGATTTCGCCCGTCAGGATGATGCGCTGGCGCTTGCCGCGGTTCTTCGGCTGCGGGATCGCCGAGATCAGCGCCTGGGTATAAGGATGGCGCGGCGCGGCAAACAGCGCGTCGGCATCCGCCAGTTCGACGATCGAGCCCAGATACATCACCGCCACCCGGGTCGAGACATGGCGCACGACGGCGAGGTCGTGGGCGATGAAGACATAGGTGAGGTTCAGCCGTTCGCGCAATTCACTGAAAAGATTGACGATCTGCGCCTGCACCGAGACGTCGAGCGCGGAGACCGGTTCGTCGGCGACAATCAGCTTCGGTTCGACGGCCAGCGCGCGGGCAATACCGATGCGCTGGCGCTGGCCGCCGGAAAACTCGTGCGGGTAGCGGTCGAGATATTCGCGGCGCAGGCCGACGAGGTCCATCAGTTCGGCAAGCCTTGCCTCGATCTCGCCCGGTGGCCTGAGCTTGTGGATCGCCAGCACCTCGCCGATGATGTCGCGCACGCGGCGGCGTGGATTGAGCGAGGCGGACGGATCCTGGAAGATCATCTGCATCTTGCGCCGCGCCGGTTTCAGCTCCCCCTCGCCGGCCCTGGTGATGTCCGCGCCATCGAAGGTCAGCGTGCCGGAGGTGATGTCGTAGAGCCTCGTGAGGCAGCGGCCGAGCGTCGATTTGCCGCTGCCGGATTCGCCGACCAGTCCCAGCGTCTCGCCCGGATAGACGTCGAGCGAGATGTCCTCGACCGCATAGAGCGTCCGGCCGGAGCCCGGCATGACCGTCTTGCCGACGGTGAAGTGCTTGGTCAGCGACCGCGTGGAGAGCAACGGCGCTTTTTCGGCATGCAGGGTCATGCGGGTTCCTCGAGGGACAGGATGGAGGCGCGCAGCGCTTCGCGTTCGGGCGACTGCAGGACGCAGAGCGCGGACTGCTGGCCGGAGGTCTGCAGCGGCGGCCGGTCGGCGCATTCCGGCCGGGCGAAACGACAGCGCGGCTCGAAGCCGCAGCCCGGCGGAATGTTCTCCGGCGTCGGCGGCATGCCGGGGATCGCCGGCAGCTTGTCCATGCGCGCGCCTGTCAGCGGCGGAATGGAGGCGAGCAGGCCCCAGGTGTAGGGATGCATCGGGTTGGAGAACACCTCCTCCGTCGTGCCGCGCTCGATGATGCGGCCGGCATACATGACGTGCACCCGGTCGGCGACTTCGGCAACGACGCCCATGTCGTGGGTGATCAGAATGATCGCCGAGCCGAAATCCTTGCGCAGCTTCAGGAGAAGGTCGAGCACCTGCGCCTGAACGGTGACGTCGAGCGCTGTGGTCGGCTCGTCGGCGACCAGAAGCTTGGGATTGCAGGAAAGCGCCATGGCGATGACGGCGCGCTGGCGCATGCCGCCGGAAAGCTGGTGGGGATAGCGGTCGACGGCTTCCGCAGGATTGGCCAGACCAACCTCGCCGAGCAGTTCGATCGCCCGCAGCCGCGCGGCGCGCTTCGATATGGTCTCATGGGCGCGGATCTGTTCGGCGATCTGCCAGCCAATCGTGTAGACCGGGGTCAGCGCCGTCATCGGATCCTGCGAGATGAGGCCGATCTCCTTGCCGCGCACCCGGCGCATTTCCCGTTCGCTCATTTCCAGGATGCGCTTGCCGCGGAAGGAAACGGCGCCGTCGACGAAGGTCGTGCGCGGATCGTGCAGGCCGAGAAGCGACAGCAGCGTCACCGACTTGCCGGAGCCGGATTCGCCGACGATCGAGAGGATCTCGCCTTCCCTGACCTTGAAGGAGACGTCCTGGATGGCGCGGGCGCGGCCGCGATCGGTGGCAAACGAGACCGAGAGGCCCTGTACGTCGAGAAGCACCGGATTGTCCTTGTTCGTCATGGTGTCAGGCTCCCCTCACCCGCGGATCGATGAGGACATAGACCATGTCCACGATCGCATTGGCGACGACCACGAAGAACGAGGCGTACATGACGGTCGCGAGAATCATCGGCAGGTCGAGGTTGAGCAGCGCCTGGTAGGTCAGCCGGCCGATGCCGTTCAGGCCGAAGACGACCTCCGTCAGCAGCGCCGCGCCGCCGACCAGCACGCCGAAGTCGAGGCCGAACATGGTGACGAAGGGGATGAGCGAGGTGCGCAGGGCATGGCGGAGCATGACGCGCATCGGTCCGAGGCCCTTGGCCCGCGCCGTGCGGATGAAATCCTCCTGATAGGCCTCGACCAGATTGGCGCGCAGCACGCGGCCGTAGATGCCGATGTAAAGCGCGGCGAGCGTGAACCACGGAATGACGAGCGTCTTGAACCAGCCCCAGGGGTCGGTGGAGAACGGCTTGTAGCCGAGGCCCGGCACCCAGGAGAACAGCCAGGTGTCGTGGAAGCGGCTCTGCGAGACGAGGTTCATCATCTCGCCGAACCAGAAGACCGGCATGGAGACGCCGATCAGCGCCAGCACCATCAGTCCCCGGTCGATGAAGGTGCCGCGCGTCATGGCGGCGATGACGCCGACCGTTATGCCGCCGACCACCCACAAGACCGCTGCGCCGAAGACCAGCGACAGCGTGATGGGTGCGGCCGACAGCACCTGCGGGACGACCTTCAAGCCGCGATTGACGAAGGAGGTCAGGTCCTGGGTAACGAACAGGCGCTTCATCATGATGGCGTACTGGACCGGCAGCGGCCGGTCGAAACCGAAGTCCTTGCGGATCGCCTCGACGGTTTCCTGCGCGGCATTGCGGCCGGCGATGCGGGCGGCCGGATCGGCGCCCGGCGTGGCGAAGAAGATGAGGAAGACCAGCGCCGAGATGCCGAACATCACGAAGATCATCTGCAGGAGGCGCTGGAGGAGAGCAATGGCCATGGTGATCTCCTCAGCCGATCTTGGTCTTGGGGTCGAGCGCGTCGCGCACGCTGTCGCCAAGGACGTTGAGGGCCAGCACGGTCAGGACGATGGCGAGGCCGGGCGCAAGCGCCACGACCGGGCGACTGTAGAGCAGCGTCTGGCCGTCCTGGATGATGGTGCCCCAGCTCGCATCCGGCGCCTGCACGCCGATCGACAGGAAGGAGAGCGCGGATTCGGTAACGATGTTGAGAGCCATCATCAAGGGAATATAGACGATAAGCGTCGTCGTGACGTTCGGCAGGATGTCCTTGAAAAGGATGCGCCAGCGCGGAATGCCGAGGCCCCTGGCCGCGAGCACGAATTCGCTGCCCTTCAGCGTCAGCACGCGCCCGCGGATCGGCCGGGCGATATAGGGCACGTAGATGATGCCGATGATGCCGATCGGCAAAAGCAGGCTGCCGGAAGTGATTTCAATCGGCCCGATGGAGATCCCTTGCGAGATCAGGACGATGGAAAGCGAGATCGCCAGCAGGTAGACCGGGAAGGCCCAGAGAATGTCCAGGATGCGCGACAGGACCATGTCCGTCACGCCGCCGAAAAAGCCCGCCGAGATGCCGACCAGCGCGGCGAGCACAAGACAGATGGCAGTGGCGGAACCGGCGATCAGCAGCGAATTGCGGCCGCCGTAAAGCAGCCGGGCGGCGACGTCGCGGCCTTGAGCATCCGCGCCCAGAAGATACTGCGCCCGCCATGTCGGGCCGATCGGCGTGACGCCGAGCCCAAGCCCTTCCGTTGAGGCCTGCATGATCTTCGTGCGCTTGCCGTCGATCATGATCTTGCCGCTCAAGTTGGAGCGGAATGGATCGGTGCCGGAAACGTGGCTCGCATAAAGGGGGGCTGCGAGGCTCGAGAGGATGATGACGAGCAGGATGAGGGCGGCGGCGATGGCCGAGCGGTCGGACTTGAGGATGCGCCAGGCCCTTTGCCAGGGGCTTTGGCCGCCCCTTTTGACGGCTGCGCCCGCGGGTCCGCCTTCTTCCATATCGTCAGTCATGACTGATGCTTGCGACACTGTATCTTCCTTGAAGGGCCGGCTGTTCTAAGGACCGGTCCGAAGCCGGACTGGCCCGCTCGCAAATCGGGATGAGACTTGCGAGATTGACCTGTCATCCGGCCCGGAGGCCTTCTTCGCGGTCAAAAGAGGGGAAACGCCCGAAGACCGGGCGTTTCCCGTTTCAATTACTTCACCCAGGACTGGCTGATCACCCAGCGGAACTGGTTGGAGAAGATGAAGTTGCCGACGCGGGCCGAGGTGAAGTCGACGTTCTTCGGCGTGAACAGCGGCGCCAGCGGAGCCTGTTCCATGAAGGCGGTATCGATCTTCGCCCATTCGGCATTGGCGCCGTCCGGATCGGTGATCGACTGGGCCATGGCGGCCTTCATCTTGGCATCCAGATCCTTGTTGCAGTAGCCGGCGATGTTGATCGAGGAATCGCTGCCGGGCGTAAACGATGCGCAGGACAGGAGCACATTCAGGAAGTTCGAAGCGGCCGGATAGTCCATGTACCACTGCGAAACGCTGATCTGCACCTTGTTCTCGGTGTTCTGGATGTAGGTGAACTGGATGTTCGGCGAGATCGCCTTGACCGTCGCGTCGTAGCCGAGTTCGGACAGAACGCTCTGGATGTAGGTGCCGATGGCGCGCGAGGTGGCGTTGTCCTCGGCGATCACGGTGACCTTCTGGCCGGCCGTGCCGGATTCCTTGACCAGTTCCTTGGCCTTCTCCATGTCGGGTGCCGACCATTCCGGACCCGGGTCCTGCGTGTAGAGGCAATTGTCGACATGGCCGGGGAAGTCCGGCGGCAGGATCTGGCAGACCGGCTGGGCGAGCACGTCGCCGCCGAACAGGCCGACCAGCGCGTCGCGGTCGATCGCATAGTTGACGGCCTGGCGGACGCGGACGTCATCGAACGGCGCCAGGTTGGTGTTCATCGGCGCGTACCAGAAGGCGGCCAGCGGATTGACGTGGACCTGGCTCGCATACTTGGTGCCGAGCTCCGGCAGACGGTCGGCCGGCGGGGTGTCGAACATCCAGTCGACCTGGCCGTTCTGGATGGCGTTGATCGCGGCTTCCTCGGTCATGCCGAAGCGGTAGACGATCTCGTCCGGATAGCCGTCCGGCTGGGCGTCGACGCTCCATTCCTTGAATTCCGGATTGCGCTTGAGCACCATCTTGTCGTTCGGATCGTAGCTGGCGATCATGTAGGCGCCGGTGCCGGCCGGCGCTTCGGTGCCGAGATCCTTGGCAGCTGTGTCGGCCGGCAGGATGGTCGCATGCGGGACGGCGAGCTTGTCGAAGAATTCCGAATCCGGCTCGACCAGATGGAAGGTCACTGTGCCGGTCGCGTCATCGCCCTCGATGCCGCCTTCGAGGGTGCAGGTCGCGCCCTCCTTCAGGCATTTGTCGGCACCGACGATGTTGTTGTAGAAGCTGCCGGAGGTCGGGCCGTTGATCTTGAAGATGCGCTGGAACGAGGCGACCACGTCGGAGGCAGTGACTTCCTTGCCGTTCGAAAACTTGATGCCCTTGCGCAGCTTGAAGACGTAGGTCTTGCCGCCGTCCTGGGGCTCGGGCAGCGCCTCGGCGAGATCCGGTACGATCTCGAAGCCTTCCTTGCGGTCGGCCTGCTTGAACTTCAGGAGACCGTCATAGGTCATCTGGAAAACCTGCCAGAACTGCGCCGTGTAGTTGATCATCGGATCGACGGTGCCGGCAGCGGAGACGGCCGACAGCGTCATGGTGCCGCCGCGATGCTCCTGCATCAGCTGGGCGCGGTCTTCGGCGCGGGCGCCGGAGTAGAGCGCGGTCTGCGCGAGGAGAGCGACGGCGACGAGGCCCGCCCCTTTCAGTGAAGTCCATTTTCTGTCGTGCATCATGTTCCCTGTTCCTTGTCGTTCGTGAGCTTCTCGGTTGAAACGTCGCGGCGCCTTGTCGGCGCTCGTGATTATGCTGCCTTCTCGTCGAGGAACGCCCCGACGACGGCCATGCAGGCCTCCCGTTCTTCCACATGCGGCATGTGGCTGGACTGTTCGAAAATGGTCCAGCGCACGTCCGGAATCTCGTCGGCATAGGGCTGGACGCAGGCTTCCGTCGCCTCGTCGAAGCGGCCGGAAATCAGCAGCACCGGCACGTTGATGGTGCCAAGCCGTCCGACGATGGACCAGTCCTTCATGGTGCCAATGACGTGGAATTCGTTCGGGCCGTTCATCGTGTGGTAGACGGTCGGGTCCTGGTCGATCGCATCGAAGGTGCGCTTGACCTCGGGCGGCATCGGCACGACGCGGCAGACATGGCGCTCGTTGAAGACGTCGGTCGCCGCCTTGTATTCCGCGGTGTCGGTGGTTTCAGCCTGTTCGTGCTTCAGAAGCGCTGCCTGAACGTCGGCCGGAAGCTCCTCGCGCAGGCGATTGGCCTCCGAAATCCAGGTTTTCATCGCGGCGGGCGAATTGGCGATCACCAGCGCCTTGAGACCGGCCGGCTGGTCGACGGAGAATTCGGCGCCCAGCATGCCGCCCCAGGACTGGCCGAGCAGGCAGTAGCCGTCGCGGATGCCGAGGTGATCGATGAGGTTGTGCAGTTCCTTCTTGAAGAATTCTACGGTCCAGAAGTCGCCGCCCTTTTCCGGCAGGTGCGTGGACTTGCCGTTGCCGACCTGGTCGTAGTGGACGACCGCACGGCCGGTCGCGGCGATATCCTTGAAGCTGTCGACATAGTCGTGCGTGCAGCCGGGCCCGCCATGGGCGACGATCAGCGGCGGCTTGCCGGATTTCAGGTCTCCCGTGACCCGGTACCAGGTCTTATATTCTCCGTAGGGCGCATAACCTTCAACGACTGACACGAACGATGTCTCCTGTGCTTTTTATGTTTCTCAGGCGCCCGTGCGGGTGCGCCCGTCATTGTTGCAGATGGCTTCCGCCGCTTCCTCGACGGTGATGCGCCAGGTCATGGCGAAGGCGCGCAGGCGCTTCATGGCGCTGGCTTCGTCCTCGCCGCATTCCTGCATCAGCTTGACGACGGCGCGCACGACCACGGGGCGCTGGCGCAGCCGGCCTTCCAGCGACCGGATATCGTCTTCCTGGGCGCGGGCATTTTCATAGGCATGGGCGGCAATCAGCAGGGCACTGTAGGCGCCGGTCGAGCCGATCGGCTTCAAGAGATGGGCATTCGAGCCCTGCGACAGTGCCCATTCGATCCGCCCCGGCGCTTCCGAGCCGATGAGCGCGATGACCGGCATCGGCGCATGGCCGGCGGGCCAGGGAAACTGTCCGTCATGGCCCATGTCGGCATCGAAGAACACGACATCCGCCTCGATATCCGTCTCCAGCAATTGCGGCCAGACGACCCGGACATGGATGTGCAGGGCTTCAAGCTGGCGCTGCAGCGCATCGACGGCCGGATGCGGGCGGTGGAGAATGACGGCGTGCCAGCCGGCGAGCGTGGGTCTCTTGCGCTGGTTCATTTGACCACCGTGAGAGACGGCCTGGGGCTGTCGCCCGGCGCTTCGCTGCGGACCATCAGCGGCGGAAACTGCACGTCGGCGCAGACCAGATAGGGATCGGCCGGCACCGCCTCCGGAGCGCTTTCGAGGATCTCGAATTCGCAGCCGCCGTTCGACCTGCCGAGAAGCGGGCGCAGGGCAGCGTGATGGGTCTTCGGATCGATCTTCAGCGGGCCGAGCGGCGTCGAAAACAGCCGCGACGTCACCATTTCGCGGATCGCGCGCGGGTCGTCGGTCGCCGCATCGGCAATCGTCTGGGCAAGGATGGAGACGGCCATGTAGGCGGACACATAGGGCGAGCCCATGGTGCGGACGCCGTGACGGCCGGCCATGCGCGCCTTGAAGTCGCGGTTTTCAGGCGTGTCCAGTCCATCGAAGTAGATCGACGTGGTGATATGGCCCTCGGCGGCCTCGCCAAGCCCGGCGAGATCGCTTTCCGTCATGTTGCAGGAAAGCACGGGGCGGACGGAATGGGAGAATTGCGGGTCCTGGCGACCGAGCGCGCTGTAGGCCTTGATGAAGGCATTCGACGACTGGCCGACGAGATTGCTGAGGATGAAATCCGGCTTCTTCTCGCGGATCTCGGCGATCAGATGCTCGACTTCCGCCGAACCGAGCGGCACGTAGCGTTCGGCGAGCACCTCGCCGCCGGCGGCCTCGGTGAATTCGCGGGCGATGCGGCCGATTTCCCAGCCCCAGATATAGTTCGAGCCGATCACGAAGGGCCGGCCGCCATAGCGCGGGAAGGCATATTCGAAGAGCGGCAGCAGGTGCTGGTTCGGGCAGGCGCCGAGATAGATGACCTGGTCGCTCGCCTCGTAACCCTCATAGGGAAAGGCGTACCAGAGCAGCGCGCCGTGGCGTTCGACGACCGGCAGCACTTCCTTGCGGCTCCAGGAGGTGATGGTACCGATGACATGGCTGCAGTTGGCATTGCGGATCGCGCCATCGGCAAGCGACGCGTATTTCTCGGCACTGCCGCGCGGGTCGGCGATGACCGGTTCCAGCCGGAAGGCAAAGCCGGCATCCGCATTGACTTCCGCGATCGCCGCAAGCGCGCCGTCGATGGCTTCCTGCCCCAACGCCGCGTAAGGCCCCGACGAGGAGTAGAGAAGACAGACGGGGATCAGGTCACGCGTGCTCAAGCGGCTTACTTTCACAAGAAGGACAAAAACAGCAGGCCCAGAAACGACAAAAGCCCCGACACGTTCCTGGGGAACGTAAATCGAGGCTCGCTTGCCGTGGCGTCCAGTGCCTATGTTGGCCACGACGATATGATCAGATTAAATTTCGGTCAATATGGATTTTTGCTTATTTTTAATACAACCATGACGCGGACCCGCGCTCGTCCGGTGCACTCAACCCGGCGGCAGGACCGGCCACATCGCCTCGATCCGTCCACCGGAAAGTACGGCCAGCGGACCGAACTGCTGCATGACCGCCTCGCTCTGCGTCGGGCGGAAGAAGGTGAAGTCGTCGGGCGCGAGGGGGCAGTCGTCCGGCAGCGCCATGAGCTGCTGATTGGAGGAAAGCCCCCAGATACCACTTTCCTTCATGCCGGCCGGATGGACCGGCTTCGCCATCCATTTGCCGCCATAGAGAAAGCAGCCCTTTCTCGGAAACAGCCGAAGGGCCTGCAGCAGGCGAGTGACCGCGAGCGGCCCCGGCAACCGGGTGTCCAGAACCTTCAGCGCCGGCGTGGCGATGAACAGCGCGGGCTTGAGGGCGGCAAGCGAGGGAATGTCGAAATCCGTCGGCTTGACGAAGGCCGAGCCGACGGAGATCTCGTTGGCCGCGCCCGCGTCCCCGAGCGCCAGCACGGTCTTGCTGCCGCCGGTGTTGAGGATGCCGCGGCAGTCCGGCGGCAGGGCGGCGGCGAAGGCGGCGATGCGGTCGGCAACTTTGCGTGCCTCGCCGGCTGGCCCGCCGAACAGACCCGGAATTTCCGGAACATGCGCCTCATATGCCATCAGGCCTTCGAGCTTGAGACCACCCTGCCCCGCAACCCTTTGCGCCGCGAGCCGGATCGCGTCGGGCGTCGCGAACCCACCCCGGTGCATGCCGGTATCGACTTCTAGCGCGATGCGGAAGGTCATTCTGCGCTCGGCCGCCAGCCACGCAAAGGCATCGAGCCGCTCGACAGTATCTACGAGGAATACGCTGCGGGCGACCAGCCTTTCGGCCTCGTCCGCGCCGGCCTGCGACAGCAGCGACGTCAGCGCATCCGCCGGCAGCGGCTTGCCGTAGAGAATGTCCGCGTCCGGAAAAGCTTCCAGCACAGCCAGGGACACCGGCAGATGGAAGCTCATGATCCGCGTCGTGCCGGTCCTGGCCATCAGATGGGACAGCAGCGGGATCGACGGCAGCGACTTGTCGACCAGCCGGAGCGGCAGCCCCCGAGGCTTGCCGCGCAGCAGCGCGTCGATATTCCCGTTCAGCCGGTCGCGGTCGAGAACCAGCGTCGGGCGGAAAATGCCCGCCTCGCGGAGGGCGGTGCCAAGGCGCTCGAAATACGCGGCGTCCGTCATCGTCCGACGCCGAGAAGGCGGGCGATGTAGGGCGAGACGAAGCGGTTGTCCGGATCGATGTCGCGGCGAACCTCCATCGCATCCTTGAAGCGCGGATAGATCGCGGCGAGGTCGGCGGCGGTCAGATTGTGCATCTTCCCCCAATGCGGCCGGCCGCCATATTTGCGGAAGACGGTCTCCGCCGCGCGGAAGAACGCCGTCGGGCTCTCGCCGACATCGTGATGCACGGCAATCGAGCAGGTCTTGCGACGATAGAACGGGCTCAGCCAGAACTCGTCGGCCTGAACGGTCCTGACCTCGATCGGGAAATAGACCTCCGGGAACTGCTTTTCGGTCAGGCGGATGATCTCGGCGAGCGCCCTTGCCCCTTCCTCGAAGGGGAGATGATACTCCATCTCGTTGAACTTGGTCTTCCGGTCGGTCACGTAGACCTTCATCCATTCGCCGGAAAATTCCTCGTCGGAGAGCTTCGCCATGGCCGAGCCGATCAGCTTGCGCCTCAGCCACGGCACACGCTTGAGGAAGGTGCGCAGCAGCTTCAGCGTCGCCAGACCGTCCTCGTCTTCCTCCGAGACCTGGAATTCGCCAGGCTTGTCAGTGAGGTTCAGCATCTGGTGCAGCGCATGGCTGGCGAAGGGGATGATGAAAAGCTCGGCCGAGCGGTGGGACGACATCAGGCTTTCGAAATCCCGCAGCATGTCGCCGACGGGAATGACCGTGCGGCGGCGGCGCAGGCGGTAGGCCGGCACGTTCTGCAGCGTGACTGCCGTCAGCGCACCGAAGACGCCGAGCGTCACGCCGGTCGCGTGGATCATCTCCTGGTCACGGTCGGCGGTGTATTCGCGCAACGCCCCGCGGCCGTCGGCAAAGCGGATCGAGCGCAGCAGCGTGTGATAGGCACCAAGCGACAGACCGGAACCATGGGTGGCGGTGCCGAGCGCGCCGGCGATCGCCTGCTTGTCGATATCGCCCATGTTGGGAAGCGCCTGGCCGATGCCGGCCAGGAGGCCGGTCAGCTGCGACAGTTTCGTGCCGGCGCCGACCGTTGCCGTCGACTGCGCGGCGTCGTGCGCCAGCAGGCCGGAAAAGGCCGACATGTCGAGGATCGTTCCCTCGCTGGCAACCAGCGGCGTGAAGGAATGACCGGAGCCGATGATCCTGAGCGGACCCGGAGCCGCTTGAATGGATGCGCCGAGATCGTCTTCGTTCCGCGGCGCCTCGACCGATTGCGGGCGGGCCGTCACGGCGCCGGACCAGTTGTTCCAGATGCGTGCTGCCGGGGTCTGCGCCATCATCGCGCCTTCCAGGTCTGCGCGGTTGCGGGACGGTCGCCCATGACGGAGAGAACGACTGCGGCCACCGACAGGAGCGCGCAGACGGCGGCAAACCAGGCGACCGGTGTCGAAGCGCCGGCATCGGCGAAGACCGAAGCGCCGGCCGGCCCGAGCGCCGCCCCCGTCAGCTGCGCCGCCGGGACGAGAAGCGCGGTCTGCCGCGTCTCATCCGCATCGATGGTCAGGCGGATCTGGAAGGGAACGACGAACAGCCAGATGAGGCCGGTCAGCATTGTCACCAGCCAGAAGATGCCGAGCGACGGCTTCTCCGCGATGACCATGGCGACGGCGAAACCGATGAGGCTGGCGGCGACCAGCACGGGCCGGAACCGCAGGCGGTTCTCGATGAAGGTCGCGGCCAGCGCGCCGACGATCTGCGCGCCGAGGCTTGCCGACACCATAAGGCCGACGACGGACGCCGGAATGCCGGCATCGGCGCCCAGCGGCTCGAGAAAGGCCCAGATCGAGCCGAGGAACATGTAGAAGAACAGGATGCTGGCGAGCGCCAGCAGCGGCCGGGCACGAAACACCCCGCTGGCGCCCCCACTTTCCGACTTCGGCAGTTCGCCATAGGCGCCCGGCAGGAACAGGGCCGCGGCGATCGACGCGAGCGAGACGACGGCCAGCGTTTCGAAGCCGCCGAAGGAGCCGAGGCGCGGTACGATGACAAGCGCCAGCGGGATCGCCAGAAGCGCCTGCACGATCGTCTGCAGCGAGACGAAATAGCCGCCGAAGCGTCCGGCATTCCTGGAGCGGGCGATCAGTTCAACCGCGAAGGCGACGAGCGCGCCTTGGGCGAGGCCGGCAAGCCCGCGCCAGAGGATGATCATCGCCGGCGTCATGGCGGCAGCGGTCAGATGGTCGAAGAGTGCTGCGAGCGCGAGGATAACCGCCGCCTTCACGCGAAGCGCGCGGCCGCCGATCAGGAAGGCCGTCATGATCGAGCCGAGGCCGATCGCCAGCATTTCAACCGTCGCGGCAAGCGCCAGCTGATCGAAGCTGACGCGCTGCTCCTCGAGGAGCGCGCCGAGCAGGATCGGCTGCAGACCGAGAATGAGCAGGCCGCAGGTGCCGACCCAAAGTGCCGCAAATTGCGCGGGACGGCCGGGATTGCCCACCAGCCAGTTCCTGTTACCGGTTTCTATCACCATTGCTTTACGTTCCCCTGTTACCGGCTGCCGGGTTGTTTTCTTGTAGGCATTCCGGTTAAAGCTGACACAGTGTCAGTTTTTAAGCTGATATCGACAAACCGGGTTTGTCAACTCGGAAAAATGGAGGCCGAAGTGGCGAAGGGGCAGAAGACGTTGCGGCGACAGCCACGGCAGGAACGCAGCCGCGAGCGCGTCGAGGACGTGCTCAAAGGCGCCATGACGCTGATCGGCGAAAAGGGCATCGCTGCGACCACCATGCGCGACATCGCGGCGGCAAGCGGCATGCCGCTCGCCACGGTCTACCATTACTTCCCCAACAAGACGGCCGTCATCGCCCTCCTCTACCAGCATTATTCCGAAGCGACCCGCAACCGGATCATGGTTGCGCTTGAGACCGTCGAGAGCGCCGCCGACATTCCGATCGCCGCCGAGGCGATCATCGATTTCTATTACGCCCGGGTGCGCAGCGATCCGGCGATCCAGGACCTCCTCAACGCCATCCAGGCCGACAAGGCACTGAAGAACGCCGACATCGAGGAGACCCGCAACCAGTCCGCCCTGTTCAGCGACGCCACCGACCGGCTGATCGCCGACCATCACCGGCAGGACTACCGCCGCTCCGTCTACCTCCTGTTCCAGCTGGCCGGAGCGACCGTCCGCCTGGCGCTCAGCGAAGGTGATGCCGGCGGGGCGCAGGTCGTCGCCGACTACTACCGCCTGATCCGCGGCCAGATGCGGCAGTTTGACCTCGCAGAAACCGACGCGACCTAGAGCCTGTTCCAGGTCACAGACTTGCAGAAGATCTTCAGCGCGCAGCCCTTGAGCTTCAGCGTATCGCCGCTGACGGTCGCAAAGCCGCTATAGGTCTTGTCGTCCTCCGGATCGGTGATCTGCCCCGAATAGTCGGTGCCGGCACCCGACAGCCTGCCGATCTGCTTTCCGGCGAACTTGCCGTTGGTCATCTTCAGGCAAAAGCCACCGCCGCAGGGCTTGATGGCGATGACCTCGGTCGGTCCATCCTTCCAGTTGCCCTCGATCGGTTCGGCAGCGGCCGCGCCGGTCGCCAGGACGGCGACGAAGCCGATCGCCGCAATCGACAGTTTCATGATCATGTTTTCGTTCCCCTTTTTTGTTTGTCGCTCCGCTTCGGCCGGCACGCGACCTTCCCGGGAGCAGAGCGTCCCGGATCTTCATCTGCTAGGGCATGGATTTCGCCAGCAGCCAGTTGACGAGCGGCTTCGGCAGGATGCGGGCGAGCCGGATCAGCCAGCGCATGACGAAGGGAAAGAGATAGTCCGGCTTTTCCTTGCGCAGGGCGTGGAGGATATGATCCACGGCTTTTTCCTCGCTGATTTCGAGCGGCGCCGGCATGCCGTCGCCCTTGGTGCTCTCGGTGGCGACGAAGCCCGGGTAGACGGTGACGAAGCGGATGCCGTGCGGCGCGAACTCGATGCGGCAGGTATCGATGAGCAGCCGGGCCGCACCCTTCGCCGCAGAATACGGCCCCTGCAGCGGTATGCCGAGAAACCCGGCCAGCGAATTGGTATGCGCGACCAGTCCGGCTTTCTGCTTCTTCATCTGCGCCAGTGCGGGAAACAGGTAGTTGACGACGACATCGTAGTTCAGGCGCATGCAGGCATTGACCTCACCCGCACTCATGCGCGTCATGTCGAGCGCCGGCGCGCCGCCGGCATTCAGGTAGATCATGTCGAGGCGGCCGAAGCGCTCGACGACGGCGCGCACGACCTCGCCGGCCGCTGCCTCATCCGTGGCATCGGCGGCAAGCGCCACGCAGACCCCGCCGGCCGCACTGATTTCGCCGGCGAGCGCGTCGAGGAGCGGCTGGCGCCTGGCAGTGACTACGACCTTGGCGCCCTCGCCGGCGAGACGCCTGGCCAGCACCCGGCCCATGCCGGTCGATGCGCCGACGATCAGCACGATCTTGTCCTTGAAACTCATGCGGTGCCCTCTCCGGCTTCGTTTCAGCGGCCCGAGCGCTGCTCTGCCCAGCTCCGGTAGTGATCCCGCATCGTCTCGGCGAAGGGCCGGTAGACGATGCCGAGCTCGGATCGGCTGCGGCGGTTGTCGAGCGCGAAGCGGATGCCGAGATGATTGGTCATGTATTGCTGGGTCAGGCCGAAGAGCGGACCGATCGCCCTGACGACGATATTGGGGATCTGCCAGGAGGGCAGCACCCAGGCCCGGGGGTGAAACTTGCGGGCGACGGCGGCGATCTCGATGAAGGTGCGGGTGTGATCCTCGGAGACGATGTAGCGGCCTTTGGCATCGGGATTGTCGGCGGCGCGGATATGGGCAAGTGCCACATCCCGCACGTCCACGCAGGCGAGGCTGAGATCTGGCATGCCGTAGAAGAAGTAGCCCTTGAACATCTCGTCCAGGAGGAAGAGCGAGCCGGATTCGGATGCCGGCGTGAGCGACGGTCCAAGGATCATGCCGGGATTGATGGTGACGAGGCTCCAGCGGTCCTGCGCGGCGTTCAGCGCCCAGGCCTCCTTTTCGGCGACCACCTTGGAATAGTGATAGGGATTGTTGCTCACATTCGACGAGGTGTTGAAATACTCCTCCGCCACCGTGCGGTTCTTCATGGCGTAAACATCGATATAGTCGCCGAAGATCGCGCCGATGGTCGACGTCATGACGACACGCCGGACGCTTTGCGTCCTCTCGACGCTCGCCAGCACGTTGCGCGTGCCATTGAGGGCCGGCTCGACCATTTCCGTCTGGCCATCCTTGATCTTTTCCGGAAGCTTGAAGGGCGATGCGACATGGAAGACGACGCCGCAGCCGGCCATCGGCGCGTCGAAGGAAAAGGGCTTGAGGAGATCGGCCTCGAAAAGCGTCAGCTTGCCTGGAAACTCGGCCTGCATATCCAGCAGAGGGCGGGCCTTCGCCGTATTGGCGAGACTACGGACGGTGGCGTGCACCGTTCGCCCGCTCTCCAGCAACTGGCGGATGATGTGGCTTGCGACAAAGCCGCTGCCACCCGTGACGAGAACCGCTTCACCCACCGAGAACTCCTTCATCTGGTTGTCACAAGCATCAAAGCGCGGCACGCGCACGGTGGGAATATCCCCTTCCGTCTCTGGCCTCATGCGTCCGTCAAATGGCCGCAAATGACCCGAAAACCGGCGCCGGTGCGCTCAACACCGCCAGCCGTCAGTACCCGGCCCGGGGAACCGCGCGTTCGCCGCGCAGGTGATGCACCCTCGCCTCCTTTTCGTCCTGGCGCAGCTTTCCATTGGCGATGAAGCGGACGATCCAAGGAATGCGCCGGATGCGCTCGCCGGTGGAGATGGCAAGGAGGTAGGCCTTGGCGCATTTTTCCAGGAGTTCGGTGTTCATCACCACGCGATCCAGTGTCATGCCGAAGCACAGCACCTGGCGGTCGAGCATGAAGGCATTGGCGCCGCCGGACAGCATCACGGCCAGCGCCTTGCCCTCCGGCAGGCCGGAGATCCGCCTGACCTCGAGGCCGAGATGACGGATCTGCTCGTCGAAGACGGCCGGCAGGCCGCGATCGCGGGTGGCGAGCGCGCTGGCCCAGGACGGTTGCCCGGCCAGCACCGCTCCGACATCCGGGCGTGCCGCGAAGATGCGGTGATGCTGCGTGTCCGGCGCTGCCGAGAGGCTCGACCAGACGACGTCTTCGGGGACGTCCTGCCTGGACCGCAGCGTGACGGCGGCCACGGACTGGCGCTCGGGGATGCGCTGCGCCAGCGTGTCGCCGGGCATCATCAGCCCCTTGCCGGCGAGCTTGGCGGCCGCGTGGCAGAGCTTGTGTTCAATGTCGGCGTGGCTTTCCATGAACCACCTCACGCCAGCTTGAAGACGGTTTCGAACCGATCGAGCGCATCGTCGATCACCTCGTCCGTATCGGCCATGGAAGTGTAGATGCGGCTGCCGGCAAGCGTCAGCAGGCCGTGCGCCATGTAGGCGGCGCCCATCTCCTCCATCACGTGCTTGCGCTTGTTGGCCTCCTTCATCAGCTTGATCGGATTGCGCATGCTCATCAGCAGCACGGCCGAGGTCTGCAGGTGGACGATGGAGCCGAGATTGTAGACCACGTAAGGCAGGCCGAGCCGGTCGATGATCCCCTTCAGCCCCTTGGCCAGCCGGTCGCCGGCGCGGCCGGCCAGAACCGGCGCATTGGTGCGGGCCATCTCCTCGATGGCATAGTAGCCGGCGACGCAGGACAGCGGATTGGCGGTCAGCGTGCCACCGACGAAGGCGCGCTTGGCGGTCGTGCCGATGCCGCCGACGAGCGACATCATCACGTCCTTGCGCCCGCCGATGCCGCCGGCCATCGGGAAGCCGCCGGTGATCGCCTTGCCGAAGACGGTGATGTCCGGCTTGACGTTGAAATAGCCCTGGGCTCCGCCCATGCCGACGCGGAAGCCGGTGACGACCTCATCGAAGATCAGCAGCGCGCCGAACTCATCGCAGAGCTTGCGGACCTCGCGGTTGTATTCCGGCGTGACTGGACGCGTGCCGCTTTCCGGGCCGAGCGGCTCGACGATGACGGCGGCGGTACCGCCACGGATGCGGTTCAGCATCAGCTTGCGGCGCAGCGTGCCGAGTTCGTTGGGGAAGACTTCCTGCGTGTAGGCGGTCGCGCCCTTCGGAATGCCGATCGCCTCGCGGCGGCCGGTGCCGGGCACGCGCATGCCGTAGACCATCTGGTCGGACCAGCCGTGATAATCGCCACCGACCTTGATGACCCACTTGCGGCCGGTATGGGCGCGGGCGAGACGGATCGCGCCCATGCAGGCTTCGGTGCCGGAACCGAGCATGCGGAACATCTCGACGTTCGGCATATAGCGGTTGATGATCTCGGCGAGCTTGATCTCGTATTCGTGCAGCAGGCCGGTGACGGGGCCGCATTCGTCGATGATCCTGTGCGCCTTTTCGCGCACGGCCTGGTCGTTGGAGCCGAGAATGGTCGGGCCGCCGGCCTGCAGGAAGTCGGTGTAGCGATTGCCGTCAACGTCCCACATGTAGGGACCGTCGACGCGGGCGGCGGCGATCGGGAACGGATAGTTGAAGGCGAGATTGTGCTGGACGCCGCCGGGGATGACGCGGCTTGCGCGCTCCGCAAGCGCCTTGGAGCCCTTGCACTTCTCTTCGAAGTAGCTCAGCACCTTCGGCATGTTCTCCGGTCGGATGCCGCGTGGCGGCAGCTTCAGGAGCGCATTCAGCCGGCCCATGAGCTCAGCATTGTCCGGCCAGGCGCTGATCGAATAGTCCGACTGCTGGATCTTGGCGTTCATGTTCATTTCTCTCCTGCCTCCTTGATGGCTGTATTCAGGCTGCTCTCGATGAGGCGCCTCACGTCATTGTCGATGCCCGGTCCGAGCTTCACACGCTGCTTCAGGAAATGGGCGGCGGCGGCCTCGATCCGGCCGATCATGTCGACGCCGTCCGCCAGCGTCACGCCGGAGCAGATGACACCGTGGCTTGCCATGAGATAGGCATAGACGTCTGGCCGCAGCGCCTTGGCGGAAACCTTGGCCAGCATCTTCGTGCCCGACGGACGATAGGGGATAAGCTCGATCATGGTGCCGAAGCGCTGTAGGTCCGTGCCCGGCGGCCAAGGCAAGCGGCAGCGCAGAAGGGCGACGGCGCTGGCGATCGGCTGGTGGGTGTGGACGCTGGCAAGGCGCGCCGGATGCTGCCTGAGCATCGCCGCGTGAATGCCGCGCTCGACGGAGGGCGGCTTGGTGCCCTCGAGTTGTTCCAGCGTGTCGAGGCGCAGGATGGCGATATCCTCGGCCTTCATGGTGTAATAGTCGGTCGCCGACGGCGTGATCGCAAAGCGGGTATCGTCGAGACGGACGGCGATGTTGCCGCCGGTCGCCGCGAAATAGCCCTTGTCGGTCATGTACCGGCAGACATCGACGATCTGCTGGCGCTGTGGCGTGAAACTAGCCGTGGTGTTGAGCATGGGATCCGTTCAGCCGCTTGTAGAGAGGGGAAAGGCGCTTGTAGAGCTCGTTGAAGAGCCCGAACCGCTCGTCGTAGAGCGAGCGTAGCGCCCGGTTTGGTTCGAACACATTCGGCACATCGACCCAGCGGGCCGCCGACTTGAAATCCGTCAGGCCGAGGCCGACGGCACCGATCATGGCCGCCCCAAGCGCATTGGCCTTCAGCGGATCGCGCGGCCGGCGGATGGCAACGTTCATGACGTCGGCAAAGATCTGGCACCAGGCATTCGACAGCGCGCCGCCGCCGATGATGGTGAGGTGCTCCGGCCGGCGGCGCAGGAAGCGGCTGACCGGCTTCATCATCCAGCGTGTGTTGAGCGCGGTGCCTTCAAAGACGGCACGCACCAGCGTTTCGCGGTCGTGCTCCATGCTCAAGTTGAAGAGGCCGGCACGTAGCGACAGGTCGTCGACCGGGCAGCGCTCGCCGAACAGCCAGGGCAGATACATGAGCCCCTTGCTACCGGCAGCGGTGCGCGCCGCGATCTCGTCGAGGACGGCGTAGACGTCAGGCGACGGCTCGGTGTCGATCAGTCCATCGTCGTGAAAGATGATCCTGTCCTTGAGGAAGGCGATGTTGTTGGCGCCGCTCGATTGCAGCGCGACCATCAGATATTTCGACGGCAGGCCGCAGGGGACGGAGGCGATCTGGTCCATGACGCTCGTCTTCTTGAACGGCACATGGGCGGCGATCCATGACGACGAGCCGACATAGAGGTGGGCCTCGTAGTCCGCGACCGTGCCGGCGCCGATCGCCGCGGCCGAATTGTCGATCGCGCCCGCCACCACCTTCGTCGTCGACGGCAGGCCGAGCTCGTCGGCGACGCCCGGCAGCAGCGTGCCGATGACGTCGGTGCAGCGGATGAGATCGGGGAACTTGGCGCGGTCGATACCGATCATCCGGATCAGGCTGTCGACATAGCGCAGATTGTCGACGTCACGGTTGTCGGTCACCCAGGAGGTCAGGATCGAATCCTGCGTGGCGGTGAACCTTCCGGTCATGCGCAGGTTGAAATAGTCGAGGACATTCAGGAATTTGTAGGTCTTTTCGTAGATCTCCGGGTGCTCGTCGCGGACAAACAGCATGTGGCCGACGAGGTCCTTGCCGGAGAGTGCCGGGGCGCCGCCGCAAAAGCGCAGCCAGCGCTGCAGCTTGACGGCGTCGTAGCCGGCCACCTTGAGCGACCCGCGCATCAGGCGCTTCAGCGACGCCGCGCCGCGCATGTCCATCCAGATGATGCCGTTGGTCAGGGCCCGGCCCTCGCGGTCGACGGCAACCATGCCCTCGCCCTGCGTCGACGACGAGACCGCGATGATACGGGACGGCGCGATGCCGGAAGTCGCGATCGCCTCGCGGCTCGCTTCGACGAAGGCCTTCCACCAGTCGTCCGGACGCTGCTCGGCACCATTCTGGCCGAGCACAAGCAGGGATACCGGACGGAACGCCCAGCCGGCGACCCGGCCGGTCAGAGAGATCAGGGCAACCTTGCATCCGCTCGTCCCGAGATCGATGGCGAGGATGAAGTGTTCCTGATCGGCTTGATTGTGCGACGGGCCGCTAATCCTCGTAACTCCCCTGTTTGTTCGTTCAGAGGAGAGTACGCCCGGACCCCGCAACCTTGTAATGGCGGATGGGTCCGAATTGGGGTCTATTTCGGCCAGTTCTCCTGGATCTCGCCCCTCAGCACACCGGGCGTCTTGCCCGTCCAGCGCCTGAAAGCACGGCGGAAGTTGTGCGGGTCGGTGAAGCCGATGGCAAAGGCGATCTGCTCGACGGACAATTGCGGATTGGCAAGGAGTTCGAGGGCACGGTTCTTGCGCAGCTCGTCGAGCAGGGTCTGGAAGGAGACGCCGCAATCGGTCAGGCGCCGGCGCAGCGTCCGTTCGCTCATGCAGAGCTCGCGCGCCACCTCGCCGACATGCGGCTGTTCGCTGAGCCTCTGGCGCAATGCGCGCTCGACGGATTCGATGATCTCGGCGCTCTCGCGGTTGCGGGTGCGGCTGTATTCGAGAAAGCTCAGAACCTGGCGATGGCTGAGCAGATCGGCCGTCTTCAGGGGCTGATCGTACCAGGACTTGTCGTAGATGAAGCGGTTGGCCATCTGGTTGAAGAGAACATCGCAGCCGAAGGCCGCCCGGTAGGCGGCCGCATAGGGCGGCGCCGGATAGGAAAGCTCCACACGCTTCGGCCGGAAGCCGTCGCCCACCAGGTCGCGGGCGATCTGCATGAAGTTGGCGAAGGCCTCCTCGACCAGGAACATGTGGATCTCGGGATCCGGAAAGCGGCTGCCGGCGGTGACGGAGACGGCGTCGCCCTCCGAGCCGACGTAGAATTCCAGCATGCTGCCGGTGTCCTTCTGAAGCTGGAGGCCGAGATCAATCGCCTCGCCGACGGTGCGGCAGGTCACCATGGCGTAGCCGACGAGGCCGATCGACATGATCGTCTGGCGCGCGCCCGTCTCGAGGCCGAGCGGCCGTCCTGACGCCATCTTCAGGGCACGGCGGATCATCTCCCGGCCCTGCCGGAAAGAGATGCGGCAGGCGGGATCATTGAGATCGTCGAGGCTGAGCCCGAGGCCGAGCGTCAGCCGCGCGGTATTGATGCCGAGATCATTGAGTGTCGCGGCGAGACACCGCAACAGAAAGACGGGAATATTGGCACTCAGATAGCGAGGATCGGCGGCTCCGATCTGTTTCGTGGTCATTCAAGGCTCCCTCACTCCCGCTTCGCCTTCCCGTCGCAACGGGTATCGTCAGCCCGTGTGGCAGCGGGCCACGGCAGAAACGGCGGCACGGCTCCCAGCATGCCGCCCGTTCGCCTGCGGTCAAGGTGCATACTTGGAGAGGCCACGGCGTTGGCCGAGTTTGACACATTTCTGGCCCCATTTCCCATTGTTGATCCAGCGCCGGGCCATATCGTTGGCCAGATTGCCGCAGTGGCAAGCCGTCGCCGGGTCTATCGGGCGACCCGCGACGATGACGAAAGGCAAAACGATGTATACCGGAATGGATTCTGGAGACGGAAAGCCTGCCTTTGACGGCAACGGCGCAGCTGCGAGTGTCATGGGCACTTGCTTCGGACTTCGCGCGCTCCCATCCTCTTCCGATGACAGATCATCACCCTCCCCTTCCCCATCCCGCGCGAGGTAACCGGTTGCTGACGCCCGATGCCCATGACCTTCAGACGACCCTGACGCTGCAGCGCGCGGCTTTTGAGGCCGACCGCTATCCGTCGCTGTCCGTCCGGCGCGACCGCTTGAAGCGCATCGGCAAGATTGTTTCTGCATATCAGAACGACTTCTGCGAGGCGGTTTCGCAGGACTTCGGTCATCGCTCGGCCGACGAAACCAGCCTTCTTGAATTCGGGCCGCTGATGGCGGCGCTGCGCCACACCAGCGGGCATCTCGGCCGCTGGATGAAGCCGGAGCGGCGCGGCCGCTCGCTTGAATTCCTGATGATGAAGAACCGGGTTCACTACCAGCCGCTCGGCGTCGTCGGCATCATGGTGCCGTGGAACTATCCCATCCTGCTGGCGCTCGGTCCGCTGGTCGACGTCCTGGCGGCCGGCAACCGGGCGATGATCAAGCCGTCGGAACTCCTGCCGCGGACATCGGAGCTGCTGGCGCGCACCGTGGCCGAATTCTTCTCCCCCGAGGAAGTGACGGTCGTCACCGGCGGCGTCGACGTCGCCGAGGATTTCTCGCGCCTGCCGTTCGATCATCTCGTCTTCACCGGTTCGACCGCGGTGGGGCGCAAGGTGATGGCCGCGGCGGCAGAGAACCTGACGCCGCTGACGCTGGAGCTCGGCGGCAAGTCGCCGGCCCTCGTTGCCCCCGGCTATCCGATCGAGACGGCCGCCCGCGACATCGCCTTTGGCAAGCTGATGAATGCCGGGCAGACCTGCATCGCGCCGGACTATGTGCTCGTGCCAAGGCCACAGCTCAAGGAAATGGCCGAGACGATCCTGAGGCAGGTAGCAAGTTTTTATCCGAGCGGCAGCGGTGCGGGCGACTACACCAGCATCGTCGGCGAGCGCGGCCATCAGCGGCTGCTGGCCGGCATCGAGGAGTGCCGGCAGGGCGGCGCCGAGGTTCTCAGCCACGACAGCGCGACGCCCGGACAGGGACACCGGATCGCCCCGACGATCATCATCGATCCGTCACCGGACTGCCGGCTGATGCAGGAGGAAATCTTCGGGCCGGTGCTGCCGATCATTCCCTATGACGATCTCGAAGCGGCGATCGGCTTCATCAACAGCAGGCCGCGCCCGCTGGCGCTCTATGTCTTTTCGCAAAAGACCTCCGTGACCAAGGGGATACTGGAGCAGACGCATTCCGGCAATGTCACGGTCAATGGCACGCTTCTGCACATCGCCCAGAACGACCTGCCGTTCGGCGGCATCGGCCCGAGCGGTCTCGGCGCCTATCACGGACGGGACGGCTTTCGCCGGTTTTCGCATGCGCGCGGCGTCGCCACCGTGCGCCTTTTCAATCCGGCACGCTTTGCCATGCCGCCCTATGGAAGGATCGCGAGATTGCTGAAGCGCTTCATGATGCGCGGCCTCTAGCCGGGCCGGACTGAGCCCCAACGGGGGCAAACCAGACATTCACTGAATTCGACGAATTGCGGCAGGCGACGTGCTCGGCTTCCGCGATAGAGGACGGCCACGTCCTCGAACAAGGCACTCCACAGGAGGCCAATCCAATAAAAAGAGGGGTACGACCAATGATCACAAGACATGAGCGCTCGATCGGTCGAGCGGGACTGACGGTCGCGGGCTGCTGCCTGCTGCTGTCGGCGATGCCGGCTCTCGCCGGCGGATTTTCACGCGGGGAGGCAGACACCGACCTGCTCTACGAAGACGGCGACGTCAGCTTTTCCAGCAGTGCCGTCTATGTCTCGCCGAGCCGCAGCTACTCATCCCTGATGGGCAGTTCCGTCAACGAGGACGCCTATTCGAACGACTTCTGGATACCGTCGGTGGCGATGGCCGCGCATCTCGGTGCGAACGTCTCCTGCGAATTGAGCTACACCCAGCCGTTCGGCGCGTCGGCCACCTATTCGCAGGCCGCGCAGAATGCCGAATATGCAACCGCGACCGCCAACAGCGACCCGTTTCCCAATCCGACGTCGCACATGGCGTTCTCGACCGACGAATTTGGCACGACCTGCGCCGTCAAGTTCGCGGCCGGCCCCGGCAATTTCCACGTGATCGGCGGCCTCTTTCTCGAAACATTCGACTACAAGGAAGACACCTGGTTCGGCTCGATCCACCTGAAGGACGAGGGCCAGGTGGGGTATCGCCTCGGCCTCGCCTACGACATTCCGGAATATGCCGCGCGGGTGCAGGTCATGTACCGCTCAGCCGTCGATCACAACGGCGACGGCACGTTTACCCCGACCCAACTCGGCATCGACAACGGCATCACCGACACGCTGCCGGCAACCGGCGCCGGCACCCTGCCGCAATCGCTGAAGCTCTACGCCCAGACGGGCGTCGCGCCCGGCTGGCTCGTCTATGGCTCGGTCACCTGGACCGACTGGAGCGTGCTGCAGAACTTCCAGTACGACATCACCGGGCTCGGAGTGAGCAACAAGGTGTTCAACTACAAGGACGGCTATACGGTCCAGCTCGGCGTCGGCCATGAATTTTCCGACGCGCTGTCCGGCACGGTCAACGTGACCTGGGACCAGGGCGTGGGGACCGGAGCCGACATCACCACCGACACCTGGACGCTCGGTCTCGGCGGCGAATACAAGAGCAAGGTGGGCACCTTCGGTCTTGGTGTCGCCGTTTCCTACCTGGCTGCGGGATCGCAGAAGGTCAGCTCCGGCGCCACCTACGACGCCACGGCCGATGAGGACTGGGCTGTCGGCGTGGGCATGTCCTACAAGGTGAGCTTCTAGACTTCACAGGCAGACAAGGCAGCCCGACCAACACCATGTGGTCGGGCCGCCTTCCCCAGCACACCTACAGCGCAGTAACCGCTGCGGCCGCGCTTTTCCCCGCCTTCCCACAGAGCAAACCACAAAGATCACCGTTCACTCTTGACGGAGCTTCGCACCGATGATTGATTGTTGACAATCGATCATCTGGGATAGGATGCGAATGGCTCCGGAAGTACAGGCCTTTAATCGTGTGAAGAAGGCGACGTTTCGCGATCACATCGCCGACGCCCTCAAGGCCGCGATCCTCAACGGCGACCTGGCTCCGGGATCGCAGGTCACCGAATCGAGTCTCGCCGACAAGTTCGGCGTCAGCCGCGGCCCGTTACGCGAGGCGATGCGACAGCTGATCGACGACGGCCTGCTGATTGCCGTTCCCTATACCGGCACGCATGTCGTTGGCCTGTCGCTCGAGGACATCAGGGAAATCTACTCCATGCGCGTGACGCTGGAGATCTTCGCCTTCGAACTCGTCTGGGACCGCCGCGACACGGCCTTCCGCAACGGACTGCTCGCCCGGCATGCGGAACTGACCCGCACCATCGACGCCCAGGACGACGCGGCCAGCATTCACGCCGAGCTGCAGCTGCACGGCTATGTCTACGAGGCGGCCGGGCACAGCATTCTGCTCAAATCATGGGAAAGTCTGAAAGGCCGGCTACAGCTTTACTGGGCGGCCCACCACCGCGCGCATGGCATCCGCGGTCCGCGCCGCGACGGTCACGACAACTACGTCGCCACCGCGCTCGGCGACAATATCGAGGCGCTGCGCGCGGAAATCCGCGCCCACATGGCGCGCGGCGGCAGCCAGACCGAGGCCTTCGTCGCGCAACTGCAGGCGAATGCGCCGGCCAAAACCGGCAAGGCCATGTGATGGCGCAAGAATTCCAGACCGGTTGAGCGATCGCTGGTCTTCACCAACGCAAAGAGAAGCCCGAAGCGGCCAAATTCACGAAACCTGACAGAGGATTGAAGTCATGAACACGACACGCCGAAATTTCATGGTCATCAGCGGCCTTTCGCTTGCCGCACTCACCGTGCCGGCATTCGCAGAAGACCCGTCGACGCTCGACAAGATCAAGGCCAGCGGCAAGCTCCGCATCGGCGTCACCTCGGCAGAGCCGTGGTTCTTCAAGGACCCTATGACCGAGAAATGGACCGGCGTCGGCGTCGCCATGGGCCAGAAGCTCGCCGACAAGCTCGGCGTCGAACTGGTGCCGGTCGAAACCACCTGGGCGAACGCGGTCGCCGCCCTGCAGGCCGACCAGATCGACCTGATGTTCGTCCTCGACCCGACCGAGGAGCGCCGCAAGGCGGTCGACTTCCCGGAAGCGCCGCTGTTCTACTACGCGCTCGGCGCGCTGGTGGCCGAGGATTCGGACGCCAAGACCTGGACCGATCTCGACAAGGCCGGCACGCGCGTCGGCGTCGTCCTCGGCACGTCGGTCGACAAGAACGTCACTGCCATGATGAAGTCTGCCGAGATCAGCCGCTTCTCCAACAATGACGAAGCCGTCGCGGCGTTTGCGGCCAAGCGCGTCGACGTGGTCGTGCTGTTCCACCCTGCCCTCGTCGTCCAGTACGCCCGCCTCAAGCTCGGCAAGGTCATCCTGCCGCAGCCGGTCACGCCCGTCGCGACCAGCGCCGGCATGCGCAAGGAAGACAACCCCGCCTTCAAGAACTGGGTCAGCGAACAGTTCGCCGAACTCTACAAGGCCGGCGTTCCCGACGAACTCTTCAAGGCCTACATGACCTCGAAGGGCATCGATCCCAGCGGCATACCGGGCCTCGTCAAGGAAGCCTGGAACTGATGCGCTGACGCGGTCCGGGGCAAGCTCCTCCCCTTGCCTTGGGCCGCATTTTTCCTCACGAGGCGCGCGGGGCCTGTCATCGCTCCGCCCGCCCGGCTCCGGAATTCCAGATCATGAGCTACAAATGGGACTTCTCTCCCGTGCTGGAGAGATCGGACATCCTGTTGATCGGCCTCTTGAACACGGTCAAGATCGCCGCCGTCTCCATCGTCTTCGGCGTGGCCGTCGGCATGCTCTTGGCGCTGATGCGGCTCTCCGACCGGCGGCTTGTCCGGGCACCGGCGATCGCCTTCATCGAGTTCTACCGCAACACCCCGCCGATCATCCATTTCTTCTGGTTCTTCTATGCGCTGCCGGTCGTCATGAACATCAGCCTCGACCCGTTCGTGGCCGCCGTCCTGGCGCTGTCGACCCAGTCGGGCGCCTTCTACGCCGAAGTGTTTCGCGGCGGCATCGTCTCGATCGAGAAGGGCCAGTGGGAGGGCGCACGCGCGCTGGGCATGAGCCGGTCGGCGCTGATGCGGCGCATCATCCTGCCGCAGGCGATCACGCGGATGATCCCGCCCTTCGTCGAACGCTCCTTCGAGCTCCTGAAGACCACGGCGCTCGCCTCGACGCTCGCCTATGCCGATCTCCTCTACCAGGCGATGCTGGTCAACAGCGAGACCTTCCGACCGCTCGAAGTCTACACGAGCATCGCGCTCATGTACGTCACCCTGCTGGTATCGGCCAGCGCGCTCGCGCGTTTCGCCGAGGCGCGGCTGACGGCCTATCGATGAGGCAGTGAAGCGATGTCCTATCAGATCGATTTCAACCTCATTCTCCAGAGCTTTCCGGTCCTCATGCGCGGGCTGGTGGTCACCATCGAACTCTGGCTGCCGAGCGTGGCGATCGGCGTTTCGCTCGGACTGTTCCTGGCGCTGGCCCGCCTGTCGCGCTTTGCCGCGCTGCGCTGGCCAAGCCTCGTCTACATCGAGCTTTTCCGCGATACGCCGGTCCTCATCCAGCTCATCTGGTTCTTCTATGCGCTGCCGATCCTGATCGGCCTGCAGATGACGCCGTTCCAAGCGGCCCTGCTCGGCCTGACGCTCAATACCTCGGCCTACTCGGCGGAAATCTTCCGCGGCGGCATCCAGTCGGTGGTGCGCGGCCAGTGGGAAGGCGCCAAGGCGCTCGGGATGACGGGGGCGGCGACGCTCCGCCGGATCATCCTGCCGCAGGTCTTCAAGCGCATGCTGCCGGCGTTCACCAACCGGGCGATCGAAGTCGCCAAGATGTCCTCGCTCGCCTCCGTGCTCTCGGTGCACGAACTCATGTACCAGGGCCGGCTGTTGAGCTCGACCTATTACCGGCCGCTCGAAATCCTGACCACGGTCGCCTTTGTCTATTTCGTCCTGATCTATCCCGGCAGCTACCTTTCCGCACGCCTCGAGCGGCGGATGGCGGCCAGGGATTGAGCGCGGCGAGAATGGGAGAATTCTGATGTCCAACGCCATCATCCGCGTCGCCGGCCTGAACAAGTGGTTCGGCGATCACCACGTCCTCAAGGGCATCGACTTTTCCGTCGAACCGGGCGAACGCGTCGCCATCATCGGCGGCAGCGGTTCGGGCAAGAGCACCTTCCTGCGCTGCCTCAACTTCATGGAGATGCCGACCTCAGGCACCATCGAACTCGACGGCAATGTTCTCGGCAAGCCCTCTGGCAAGAGCGAACAGCGCGCCTATTCCGAAAAGCAGCTGTGCGAGGTGCGCGAGCGCGTCGGCATGGTGTTCCAGCAGTTCAATCTCTTCCCGCACATGACGGTGATCGAGAACGTCATGGAGGGCCTTCTCACCGTCAAGAAAATGAAGAAGGCCGAGGCGCGCGAGATCGCCATGGCGGAGCTCAACAAGGTCGGGCTTTCCGACAAGGTCCACGCCTATCCGGGGCGGCTGTCGGGCGGCCAGCAGCAGCGCGTGGCGATCGCCCGGGCGCTGGCGATGGAACCGGAAATCCTGCTCTTCGACGAACCCACCTCGTCGCTTGACCCGGAGCTCGTCGGCGAGGTGCTGCGCGTCATCCGCAAGCTTGCCGAGGAAGGCCGCACCATGCTGCTCGTCACCCACGAGCTCGGCTTCGCCTATCACTTCGCGACCAAGGTCATCTTCCTCGCCGACGGCGGCTTCCACGAGGTGGGCACGCCCGACGAGGTGCTGAAGCACCCGAAGCAGGAACGCACCCAGGCCTTCCTGAAGCGCTTCACCGAATTCTCATTCTGAGAGCTAGAGCTCTCGGCCCCAGCAGACGTCCGAAAGGGAAAGACACATGAACCCGACCGTTGCCAGCAATACGAGCTCCCAGGGATATGTCGACGACGAACGCAACGAGCATGTCCAGATTTACGTCAACGGCGAGTTCTTCGCCCGCGACGAGGCGAAGGTGTCGATCTTCGACGCCGGCTTCGTGCTCGGCGACGGCGTGTGGGAAGGCCTGCGGCTGATCAACGGCAAGCTGCTGGCGCTCGACGAACATCTCGACCGCCTCTACGAGGGCGCCAATTCGATCCAGCTCGACATCGGCGTCACCCGCCAGCAGATGACCGACATCCTGTGGGAGACGCTGAACCGCAACAACATGACCGACGGCGCGCATATCCGCCTGATGGTCACGCGCGGCAAGAAGAAGACGCCGAACCAGGACCCGCGCTTCGCGCTCGGACAGGCGACCATCGTCGTCGTCGCCGAATTCAAGAAGCCGAAGCCGGAATCGAAGCAGAAGGGGCTGGCGCTGCTGACCTCGACCATCCGCTGCAGCACGCCGGACGTCTTCGACCTGCGCCTCAACTCGCACAGCCGTTTGAACTTCATCCAGGCGCTGATCCAGGCGATCAATGCCGGGGCGGACGAGGCGCTGATGCTCGACCCGAGCGGATTTGTCGCAAGCTGCAATTCGACCAATTTCTTCATCGTTCGCGGCGACGAACTCTGGACCTCGACCGGCCGGTTCAATTTCTGCGGCATCACCCGCAAGAAGGTGATCAGCCTCTATGCCGGCGCCGGAAAGACGGTGCGCCAGCACGACTTCACACTCGCGGAAGTCTACAACGCCTCGGAAGCCTTCGTCACCGGCACGCTCGGCGGCATCACGCCGGTGACAAAGATTGACGGAAGACAAGTCGGCGACGGTTGCCCCGGCCCGGTTACGGCGTATATAGCGGAGCTTTACGATCGCTATATCTACACCTGACGATGTCCGAATTTACCGTGCCAGACGACAGGAGCGCCGAGACAGACACCTCCCGGCACTCGATAATCCCCCGCAAGGTCCGTGCGCTCATCCGCAGCGACGAGATGGCGCTGGCGCTGCTGGCGGCCGTCATCGGGGCGCTTGCAGGCCTGTGCGTCGCCGGCATGGTCTTCGTCATCCAGTGGGTTCACCACATACTCTTCGCCGTCGAGGGCCATGAGGTCAGCGGCGCGGAGTTCGTAGACCCCCTGAGGGCCTTCTTCGTGCCGGCGGCGGGCGGCATTCTCGTCGGTCTGCTGGCCTTCATCCACCAGCGGCGCAAGACGCTGCAGATCATCGACCCGGTGGAGGCCAATGCGCTCTACGGCGGCCGCATGCCGATCCGCGGCAGCCTGTTCCTCGTCCTGCAGACCATGGTGTCGAACGGGGTCGGCGGCTCGATCGGCATGGAGGCCGGCTACACCCAGATCGGCTCGGCGCTCGCCTCCAAGATCGGCAAGCTCTTTCACGTGCGCCGCAACGACCTGCGCACACTGGTCGGCTGCGGCGCGGCCGGCGCGATCGCGGCGGCCTTCGATGCGCCGCTGACGGGCGCATTCTATGCCTTCGAGCTGATCATCTCGACCTATTCCATCGGCATGCTGGCGCCCGTCGTGGTCGCGGCGATCTCGGCCTTCGGGGTCATGCGCTTCGTGATGCCGCAGGCGTCCTTCCAGGTCGGTTTCGCCGGCGCGTTGTCATTGTCCGACTACACCCTCGTCTTCTTCATGGCATTCCTCAGTTCGCTGGTGGCGATCGCCATGATGATGACGGTGACGCTCATGGAGCGCCTGTTTACGGCAAGCCGGCTGCCGGTCTGGGCGCGTCCCGTTGTCGGCGGCACCTGCGTCGGGGCCATGGCGCTGGTGACGCCTGCGGTGCTGTCGTCCGGACACTCGGCACTGCATGTCGGCTTCGGCGCCTATTATACGGCGCCTTTCCTGCTGATGCTGATCGTCCTGAAGATTCTCGCCTCGGCGACATCGATCGCCAGCGGCTTTCGCGGCGGCCTGTTCTTTGCCTCGCTGTTTCTTGGCGCGATGCTCGGCAAGCTCGTCGCCATCGGCTGGATGCTCGCCTTCGGCCTGCAGATCCCCGCCATGGTGGTGGCGATCATCGGCATGTGCGCCATGGCGACCGCCGTGCTCGGCGCGCCGCTGACCATGTCCTTCCTGGCGCTCGAAACCACGGGCAGCCTGCCGCTAACGGCGGCGGTGCTGGCGGCGGCCGTCGTCTCATCACTGACGGCGCGGCGGGTGTTCGGCTATTCATTCGCCACGTGGCGCTTCCACCTGCGCGGAGAATCCATCCGCAGCGCCGCCGATGTCGGCTGGGTCAGGGAACTGAGCGTCGGGCGGATGATGCGCAAGGACGTGCGCACCGTCCTCGTCGACACGCCGCTGGAGCGCGTGCGCCGCGACTTTCCTCTGGGCGCGACCCAGCGCGTGATCGTCACGGATTACGACGGCCGCTATTGCGGCATCGTCTATGTGCCCGACCTGTACCGTGACGAGGGCGACGTGGCAGAGACACTCACCGACCTGTTGCGCCTGACCGAAACCATGCTGACGCCCGACCAGAACATCCGCCAGGCGATCGACATCTTCACCAAGGCCGAGTGCGATGCGCTCGCGGTCGTCGAGAACCGGTCGTCGATGCGCGTCCTCGGCCTCCTGACCGAACAGCACGCGCTGCGCCGTTACAGCGAAGAGCTCGACCGCCGGACCAACGAGACCTATCGCTAGGCCGTCACCGCCCCACGGGAGGACCTACCGACAGGACGGTCCTTTGCGGATTGAAAGCCGGCAAGATTCAACCCACTATGCGATCGGCGCCCTGTCGGCCTCCCTGACGCGGCGCCCGTGCGCCGCCATTTACCAACGGGAAGGATGTGCGCGACCAAAAATAAAACCGGAAGGCAATGAACCTTCCGGCCGTTCGGGAACACTCACGGGTGCAGAGAGCAAGGCGAAATTTCTAAATGGGCATACTCAAATCCGTCCAGTCGACATTCAGGGGAGGCTCCGTCGCGGCGGATCTGCGCCTGTTGAAAGCGATCGCGGCCGGTGACGTGAACGCCTTCGAGCGCCTCCATGGCCAGTATTTCCCGAAGCTGATGCATTTCGCCAGGCGCGTCATCGACAGCACGGAAGCCGCCGAAGAAATTGCCAATGACACGCTGATGGTGGTCTGGCGCACGGCCGACCGGTTTGAGGGACGCTCGAAGCCCTCGTCCTGGATTTTCGGCATCGCCTATCGGCTGGCGCTGAAGCAGGCGCGCAGCAACGGGCGGCACAAGGGAACGGTGGCGCTGGAGGAAGACATGGTGCACGACGAACAGGACACCGCCGACGCGATCATGAACCAGAAGGACATTCATACGGCCCTGCAGCAGTTGACGCCCGAACTGCGCGCCGTCGTCGAACTGACCTACTACAACGGCTATCTCTACAAGGAGATTGCCGAAATCCTCGGCTGCCCGGTCGGCACAGTGAAAACGCGAATGATGACCGCGCGGCAGCGCCTGCACGACATGCTGTCCGACGATCTGCCCACCTATTCGGAGAACGCAGTTGCTTGACCTTCGAAACCAGACACCCACTGACGGCCACGATGGCATCATGGAGCTGATCCCATGGTACGTGAACGGCTCGCTGCCAAAAGACGAGATGGACGCGGTCAGGCGGCACGCGCTGACCTGCCGCGACTGCGCCGAGGAAATTGCCCGCCAGCGCAAGCTCGCCGGCCACGTTGCCGCCACAGAGACGTTCGAGGCGCCCGTCTCGCGCAGCTGGGAGACCTTGCGCGAGCGGATCTCGTCCGAACGGCGTGCCGCCAAGCCGGCCTTCAGCCTCAGGACCTGGCTCAGGCAACACCAGGGGGGCATGATGCTTTCCGGCATCGGCGCGGCGGCCTGCGTCATGGTCGCCGTGATGACGCTTCCGACGGATGGCGACTTCCAAACCTTGACGGCAAGCAACACAGCCGCACACGATGTCATCAAATTCCAGACGACGCCCGGCGTCAGCACCGACGAACTGCAGACCATTCTCGGCAAATACGGCCTGGCACTCGACGGTGGTCCCTCGAAGGCAGGCGTCTACACGACGAAGGCCAAGAGCGGGGCCGATCTGGCGGCGCTTTCCAAGGCGTTGATGTCCACGCCCGAAATCATCTTTGCAGCACCCGTCGAATGACCATGATCCGCACGACCCTCGCCGCAATTCTGACCGTCACCTCCGCTTTCGGGGCGGCAGCCCAGTCGGCGCCTCCCGAGATGCCCTATCGGCTGGTGCCGGCCAACTCGATCGTGGCGAACACGCATCTGATCCTCACCGTGCCGCTTGCGGACCGCAGCGGCATCGATGCCCTGGCGGACGCGCTCGAAGCACAGTTCCATGTCACACTGACGGCGGAGTGGCCGTTGTCCTCCATCGGCGTCCACTGCCTGGTGATGGATATCGACCGCAACACGGATGTCGACCGGCTGATGGCCGACCTTAGCGCCGACCCGAGGATCAGGACCGTGCAGCGCGTCCAGGATTTCGACACGTTCGAGACGCCCTATTCCGACCCGTATTTTCCCGCCCAGTACGCGCTTACCGAGATCAATGCCGCGCCCGCGCAACGCATATCGAAAGGCGCCGGCGTAAAGGTCGCGGTGGTGGATTCGGCCATCGACGGCACCCATCCGGACCTTGCCGGGCGGCTTGCCTCGTTCCACAATTTCGTCGACGCACAGCCGGCCGACGGACTGGCCGAGGCGCACGGTACGGCGATGGCCGGGATCATTGCGGCCGATGCGACCAACGCCACCGGCATTGTCGGCGTCGCACCGGAGGCTCAGCTCAGCGCTTTCAGAGCCTGCTGGCAGGCGCAGGGCAGCCCCGGCCATTGCAACAGCTTCTCGCTGGCCCGCGCGCTGAACTTCGCGATCGTCAATGATTTCGACATCATCAACATGAGCCTCGGCGGACCGGCCGATCCGCTTCTGGAGGAACTCGTCCAGTCGGCGATCGGCAAGGGTGTCGTCGTCGTCGCCGCCTGGGGAGACGGCAAGACGCCAGCCTTCCCGGCGTCAGGTCCCGGCGTCATCGCCGCGGGCAAATCCACCAGCGAGGGCATCCCCGCCCCCGCTGTCGATGTCATCTCGACAGCCCCGCACGACGAATACCGCTATGTGTCCGGCTCCTCCGTGGCGACCGCGCATGTGACCGGCGTCGCCGCCCTGCTGCTCGCCGCAAATCCGGGCCTCAGCCCGCAGGCGGTCAAGCAAGCGCTCGAGGCCGGCGTGACGACACGCGACGGAGCGCCGATGCTGGACGCATGCAAGGTTCTAGCCTCGGTCATGACTGAAGCACCCGCCTGCGAGTGAACGGGCGACGGCAGGCATGGCCTGCCGCTTCCTCCTCCCATCCCGAACGGCCGATTCGCCCCGTGGCCGTCTTTCATGTACTTTTTCTTGCCTGGCAATGAACCATTCCCGGCGCAACGGGTACCTAGCTGCAGATGACGACAGCAAGGGGCGGTCGTCAGTCCATTTCCAGCGCAGGCACGGGAGGACGTTTGGTCTCGGTTGACCGGCGCCTGGGGGAAACACTGGAGGGCAGAGTGCTCAACACCATTGAAACAGAGGCGCATGAAGGCGTCAGAGGTCCGACGCAGGCCTGGATCCGCGTCGAGCGTCATCCATCAACGACACGCATCCTCCACTGGGCGATCGCCGGACTGGTTCTCCTGACATGGCCCCTCGGCTTCGTCATCCAATTCATCAAGAACGAGTCCTCCCTGACCTTCTACATGGTGCATGAGAGCTTCGGCTTCCTGATCCTGTGGCTGATGCTGATCCGTGTCGGTAACAAGTTGCTGACCCGCAGCCCGGAGCATGAAGGCCCGGCCATCGAGAAATTTGCCGCGAATGCCGTGCACGGCCTGCTCTATGCCTTCCTGATCATCATGCCGGTCACCGGCTTCCTGGCGACCAACGCACACGGCTTTCCGCTGGAATGGTTCGGCCTCGTCGAAATCTGGAGCCCGATCGGCAAGACCCCGAGCATCGCCTGGACGCTTTCAGGCATTCATTACTGGAGCTCATGGATCCTGCTGGCACTTTTCGCGTTACATATCGGAGCGGTGCTGATGCACCATGTCATCAAGCGCGACGTGACGCTCTATCGGATCCTGTAGGAAAGCACCTTGGCGATGCAGTCCATCGACATGACAGACGAGACCTGGGACTGGATCCTTGCCATGAGGCAAGGGGCAGCCATTGGTTCGCCGTCGCACGATCCGGCCTATGCCGTCTATGGCCCGATCGCCGAGGCCAAGGGTCGCTTCGTGCTGGCCCAGGTCGGCCAATCGCTCGACGGCCGCGTCGCAACACCTTCGGGAGACGCCCGCGACATTTCCGGGCCGGACGGGCTCATGCACCTGCACCGCTGCCGGGCGCTGGTGGATGCCGTCATCGTCGGCGAGCACACGGTGACGGCAGACGACCCGCGGCTGTCCGTGCGCCTCGTTTCTGGCCCCAGTCCGGTGCGCGTGGTGATCGACTGTCACGGCCGGCTGACGGGCTCGGAGGGCCTGTTCTCCGATGGCGGCGCGCCGGTGATCGTGTTTCGCAGCGCTCATGCCGACGGCGAGCCGCTCGGCAATGCCGAGGTGATCCGCCTCTCGCCTTGCGAAAACGGGCTTGCGACCCACGACATCCTGAACGAACTTGGCAAACGCGGTCTCGACCGGATCCTCGTCGAAGGCGGCGCCAGGACAATTGCCCGCTTCATCGAGGCGGGGCTCGTCGACCGCCTGCATGTCGCCGTGTCGCCCATCATCATCGGCTCGGGACCGAGCGGCATCAGCCTGCCGCCGATCGAGCGCCTGTCCAGCGCGCATCGACCGGCAACCAGCGTCTACAGCCTCGGCAGCGACATCCTGTTCGACTGTCAGCTGAAGCCCGAAAGCCCCTCAGCCGCGAAAGGCGATCAGGTCGAAGTGACCGACTTCGCATAGGCTGCCGGGCCTGCCAATCGCCTCGATGCGGAAGGACAGCCAGTCCTCTATTTCGTCGGTCGACTTGCCGGACATCTCCACGAGCGGCTGGTGAAAGCCGAGCAGAAAGGCCTCCTGCAGCGCCGCCGACGATGCGTCCATCCGCCAAGGGCTCGGTCTCGTGAAAGTTGCGTAGCCGCTTGCGCCGAGATGTTTTTCCAGACACGCCGTCGCCCCTGGCCCCAAAGCCGGACCAAAACCCTTGTCGGTCTGCTGGTGCCGGTTGAAGGCGGCGACCATGTCGGCATCGAGCGGATGGGCATGCGACCAGGAAACGACGCCATCATAATTCAACGCCGCGTAGAGACCGCAGCCATGACCGGCCAGGCGCTCGACAAAGGCGGCGCAAAAATCATCCGACACCAGATCGAACAGGGCCGAGGCCGTGACGACGGAGATATCCTGCAGAGGAAGGTCGTCGAGATCGGTGAGGTCGAACTGCCGGTAGCCGACGGTCCCGTCCACGCCGATCCGGCGCTGCGCTTCGTCCAGCAGCAGCGGATCGTGGTCGAGCAGGAGCCAGCGGGAGCCGGCCGGCAGATGCTCATTGAGGCTGCGCCATGTGGACCCCGTGCCGCAGCCGATATCGAGAATGGCCGGGTCTTCGGCCTCGTGCAGGCGACCGGCGAGCATGCCGATCAGCACCGGGTCGCGGGCGGCCATGTCCGCCGGTTCGCGCAGGCCGAGCCAATCCTTGTCGAAGCCGCTCATAGGCGTGCCTCCAGTGTTTGGGAGATGATCCGCGCCGTCTCCGGCCAATCGGGTAGTTTTTCGCCGGCCCGCCGGGCGGCATCGGCCATCCGGCGGCGCAACGCGCCATCGGACAGCAGCTTGCGGAGAGAGCCGGCGAAAGCTTCGACATCGTCGGCAGGGGTGAGGAAGCCCGCCTCCTCCGGCACGACCTCGGGAATGGCGCCGGCACGGCAGGCGACGATCGGCAGGCCCTGCGACAGGGCTTCGGCGAACACCATGCCATAGCCTTCGTAGCGGCTCGCCAGCGCGAAGATGTCACCGGTCGCCATCAACTGGCGAATGTCGTCGCGTTCGCCGACCAGAGAGATGCGATCCGACAGGCCAAGTCTTTCGATCTGCGTGGCGAGCGCATCTGCCGTCTCGGGATGCAGCGTCTTGTTGCCGGCGATCGTCGCCCGCCACGGGAGATATTCCACCCTTTTCAACGCATCGATGAGCACGTCATGGGCCTTGCGCGGCGTCAGCGTGCCGACGGAAACGATGTGCGGCGGCTCACCATTCCCCGAGGCGACGGGTGCCGGCCTGGTGCCGGGTAGCGCGACGGTGATCCGCTCCGGAGGGACACCGAAATTGGCAATGAGTTCGCGGGCCGTGCCGTTGGAGGTGACGACGACATGGCGGACGAAGGAGAGCGCCCGCCGCTCGCTTTCGTGCAGGCGTGTCTGCGTTTGCGCATCGATGCCACTTTCAAGCGCCAGCGGATGGTGAACCAGGGCGACGATGTTCAGCCGGCCGGTTTCGCGCTCAGCCCACTCGTTGAGGACGCCGAAGGCGAGACCGTCGATCAGCACCAATGCGCCATCGTCCAAGGACGACAGCCGGCTTTCGGCTTCACTCTTTGCCTCAGGCGACGGTGACGGAAACCCTTCGCCGAGCGCAAGCAGCGTCACGGACCAGCCGAGCGCCTGCAGCCCGGCGATCATTTCCCGGTCATAGCCGTAACCGCCGGTCTTCAGCTGCAGGTCACCGGGATAGGCGAAGACGAGCGTCCGGCTCAAAGCTCGGCCTCGTACCAGCCGCGGGCGACGTGCGATTCATGCAGCGTGACGCGGATCTTGACGATGCGGTGGCTGCCGGGGCCGAGGCGCTTTTCGCCAACCGCCTTCTTGAGCTCGTCGAAGATGTGCTTGGCGATCACTTCCGTCGTCGACACCTTCCCCTTGAAGGCTTCGACATTGTCGAGGTTCTGGTAGTTGAGCGGCTTGACCACCTCGCCGAGCACCGTCGTCGCCGCACCGATATCGACGGCAAGCCCGTCCTCGTCGACGTCAGCTGTGAAGAAGGCGGCGTCGACGACGAAGGTGGCGCCGTGGGTGGCCTGGGCGGGGCCGAATACGGGACGGGGAAGGCTGTGGGCGATCATGATGTGATCACGGACTTCAACTGCAAACATGTCTCTTCTTTCTTCAGTAGCGGATGCGATGACACAGCGTGCCGGGGTCCGACAGGATCTTGGGGTAGGCTTCGGCGATGTCCGCGAAGGCGGTTTCGCCGGAAACGAGGGCGTCGAGGCGGTCGTCCTGCAGCAGCTCCAGCGCCTTGGAAAGCCGCCTTGCGAAAGTCCAGCGGGCGCGCCTTGCCGGCGGCACGGCGCCGACCTGCGAACTGATCAGCGACAGCCGTTTGGAGTGGAAAGCGCCACCGAGCGGCAGCGACACCGGCGCATCACCATGCCAGCTCGCCTCGACAATGCGCGCCTCGAAAGCCGCATGCTCCAGCGCCTGGGCGAGTGCGGCGGCGGAGGCCGATGCGTTGACCAGGACGTCAAAATCGCCGTCCAGCGCGTCGCCTTCAACGAAGGTGAGGCCAAGCTTTTCGGCAAGATCGCTCCTCCGAGCGTTACGGTCGACCAACACCACGTCCGTTCCGATGATGCGGCTTGCGAGATACGCGACCAGCGAGCCGACGACGCCGGCGCCGAAGACCGCCACGCGGTCGCCGGGCAGGATGCCGGCGTCCCAGACGATGTTCAGCGCGGTTTCCATGTTGGCCGCCAGAACGGCGCGCTCGGCGGGCAGATTGTCCGGAAGCGTCACGACCATATCCGCGGTGGTGACGAATGCCGATTGATGCGGATGCAGGCAGAAGACGGTCCGGCCGAGGAGATAGCCTTCTCCCGCCTCGACACGCCCGACGAGGCAGTAGCCGTATTTGACCGGAAAGGAGAAATCGCCGGCCATATGCGGCCCGCGCATCCGCGCCCTTTCGGCCTCCGGCACCTTGCCGGCGAAGACGAGGGATTCCGTGCCGCGGCTGATGCCGCTGAAAAGGGCGCGCACCAGCACTTCGCCGTTTTGCGGCGGGCGGAGCGCTTCCGGGCGCAGCTCGCACGTGCCGGCTGACGGGAGCCAAAGGGCCTCGGCCTGATCTTCAATGATGCGTGCCGACAAAGTCTGTCTGTCCAACTCTGAGCCTCTCCCAATCTGATCCGTCATTGCTTTCACGTCGTAAGTACGCTTGGAGCTGAAAAAAGGTTCGGTGCAGCCGACATTTATTTGCCGGACGCGTCAAGGCGGCCCGCAAACATGCCCCGTCGCCAGGGCCGTCATCTTTTTTCGCCGACGAATGAACCTTTGGCTGGCGTACGGGCACCTATGCACGACACTATCCGCAAGACAGGATCGACATATCATGGCAATGGCTGAAAACTCTCCGTTTCAATTTTCGACTTCCGCAATGGACGTGGAGCGGGCCGTTGCGGAACTCCGGTTCGGGCGCCCGGTGATCCTGAAAGACGGCAAAAGCAAGCTGGCCGCACTGGCACTCGACAGCGTCGCACCGGATATCTACGACCAGTTCGCCATCGCCGTGGGGAGGACGCATAACCTTTACCTGACCACGCAACGCGCCGCCAAGCTTGGTGTTCCCGCCGAAGACGGGATCGCCGTGCCGCTGAAGGATGTCTCCTTTGCCGAAGCGTCCCGGCTGGCCTACGCACTGGATGCGAAGAGGCCGCTTTTCCATGAGGCCGGCAACGCGGCCATGGAAGCCGCAGCAGAGCTCGCCCGTACCGCGCTGCTGCTGCCGGCCGTCATCTGCGCCGACGTCACCGGGATCGAGGACCGCTTCGCCGCCTGTTGCTCTCTGGACCATAAGGCGCTCGCCGGTTCCGGCACGGCGCGCCAGAATTTCGAGATCGTCGTGCGCACGCCTGTGCCACTGAAGGATCTGGGCCGAGCGGATTTTGTCGTCTTCCGCGGTGGGCTGGCGCAGAAGGACCAGGTCGCCATCGTGGTCGGCAAGCCGGACACGTCCCGGCCCGTTCCGGTGCGTATCCACTCCTCCTGCCTGACGGGCGATCTCTGCGGCTCGCTGAAATGCGACTGCGGCGACCAGCTGCGCAATGGTCTTCACCAGTTGAAGGAGGCCGGCGGCGGCGTGCTCCTCTATCTCGACCAGGAGGGTCGCGGTACCGGCATCGGCGCCAAGATGCGCGCCTACGGCTATCAGCATCTCGGCCTCGACACGATCGACGCCGATGCCATGCTGGGCTTTGGCGAAGACCATCGCCGCTACGAGGCGGCCATTGCCATGCTTCGCCTGCTCGGTATCGCAAAGGTCGTGCTGCACACCAACAATCCGAGCAAGATCGCCGCCTTGAAGGCCGGCGGCATCACCGTCAAGGCGCGGGTCGCCGTCACCGGCACGGTCAACGACGAGAATGTCCGGTATCTGGAGACGAAGCGGCTTCGCGCCGGTCACATGATCGACCTCCGGGCGATGATTGCGGCGGAATAGGAGGGCGGCGATGGACCAGACCTTCCACCCTCCCCCGAATGACGGACGGCAGCCGGGCGATGCCTCACCGCCGAACCTCTTTGCAAACGCGATTGCGATCCTTGCCGGCGTCTTCGCATCCGCGATCGCGCTCTATTGCGTGCTGCAGCCGCATCTGGCGCTCGGAACCGGAGCGCTGGCCTTTGCCGGCGTGCTGACGCTTGTCATCTTCGCGCTTGTCGTGCGCGGCCTGCCGCATCACCGGCACAAGGTATTCGGCGCCGCCAATGCGGTAACGGCGATCCGCACTGCCATCGTCAGCCTCGTTGCCGCCACCGTGTTCTTCGCGATCGACATGCACGCGCCCGCCTCGGTACTGTGGCTGCTGATCGCGCTCGTGCTGCTGGCACTCATTCTCGACGGCTTCGATGGCTATCTGGCACGCGCGCTGGCGCAGGAGTCCGATCTCGGCGCCCGTTTCGACATGGAGGTGGACGCCCTTCTCATTCTCGTCCTGTCGGCGGCGGCGCTGTTTCTCGACAAGGCCGGTGCCTGGGTGCTGGCAGTCGGGCTGATGCGATACGGCTTCATCGCCGCGCAATACGCGCTGCCGGCGCTTGGCGCGCCGCTGCCGCCATCCACCCGTCGCAAGGTGATCTGCGTCGTACAGGTGGCCGCCCTCTGCGTCATCCTCATTCCCGTCGTCCAGCCGCCGGTCTCAAGCCTCATTGCCGCAGCAGCGCTGGCTCTGCTCGTCTATTCCTTCGCGGTCGACACCAAATTCCTGCTTTCCAAGGGGGCATCACGGCCATGGAATTGAAATCGCGCCTCGATACGGCGGCCGGCCTCGCCCGGTCGCTTGCCATCTATTACGGCCAGCCCTGGCGGCGGCAGGCGCTGAAGCGCTTCTACAGCGAGCTCGTCTCGCCGCGCGACCTCGTCTTCGACATCGGCGCCCATGCCGGCAGCCGCAGCAACACGCTCCTGTCGCTCGGCGCGCAGGTGGTAGCGGTCGAGCCGCAGCCGGTCTTCGCCGACCTGATCGAGAAGCATTTCGCCGGCCGACTGGCGGGCTTCGAGCGCGTCGCCGTCGGCGCGGAAGTCGGAGAAATCTCGCTCCGGATATCGAGCCGCCATCCGACCGTCACCAGCACGTCACGTCGCTTCATCGACAGCGTGCGCGATGCCGACGGTTTCCGGCAGGTCAGATGGGACCGGGAGATCACGGTGCCGATGACGACACTCAACCTGCTGATCGAGCGCTACGGCCGGCCGGATTTCTGCAAGATCGATTGCGAAGGCGCCGAGGCGGATATCCTTCGGGGCCTTTCCACACCGGTCAGACTGATCGCCTTCGAATATATCCCGGCCATGCCGTCCGTGACACGCGAGGCGATCGCCCGGCTGACGGCGCTTGGCGACTACCGCTTCAACCGCGTCGTCGGCGAGAAGCACCAATTCGTCAACAGCGGCTGGAAGGATGCCATCGCCATACTGAAGGAACTCGCCGAGCTGCCGCCGGCAAGCCCTTCGGGCGACATCTACGCCCGGCTGGAATCCTGATGCCGAGGCATTCCTTAAGCCTTTCCGATGCGGCCCTGCCAGATCGAGACCGCCACCGAGATCAATCCCGGTATGGCGGCACCGGTGAGCGAGAGAAGGCCGTAGGCAAGGCTTGCGGCCAGGCCATCGACGCTCGCATAGCCGAACAGCGGCCAGAGTGCGGCCGCCGCCGTTTCGCGCGTACCCCAGCCGCCGATGCCGGCCGGTATCAGCATGGTCAGCAGGCACAGCGGAATGATGGTGAAGGCGGCGATCGGCGGCAATGGCGCGCCGACGGCATCGGAGGCGATCATGAAGGTGGCGATGTAACCGCCGACGATCAGCACGCCGAGACCCGCCTGTACCAGCCACGCACCGTCCGTCCAGAACACGGCGGCAAGGTCCGGGCCGAGGCCGCGAAACCGGGCCGGCAGCCAGGCGTTCCGGAGGGCGATGGCAAGACCGAGGCCGACGACGAAGATGGCGGCGACGATCCACAGCACGATGTCGAGATTTTCGGGCAGCCGGCCGTCGAGAAACAGCGGCCAGGCGATGAGGCCGCCGCAGATCATGACGAAGAACACCAGCTGTCCGGACAGTCTCTCCAGAAAGACGGCGGCCGCCGGACGCTTCCAGCCACCCGCACCTTCGGCGCGGCTGCGATAGGCGCGCACCGCGTCACCTGCCATGCCGCCCGGCAGGACGAGGTTGAGAGCGCTGCTGACGTAATATTCGCGGATCGCCACCGACAGGCCGATCTCCTGCCCGAGCCGTCCCGCAGTGAACCGCCAGCGCCAGGCCGAAGCGACGATCTGCACCTGCACGACGACAAGCGCGGCGAGGATATGGCCGGGCGGCATGCTCCTTATGGCGCCAATCAGCTTCGTGGTGTCGGTCGCCCAGATCAGGGCGGCCAGCAGCGCCAGACAGAGAAGGGCCGAGATGACGGCGAACTTGCGCAAATGTCTACCTTCCCCGGACTGTCGCGTGACGATGATACCGCCAACCGTCTTGCAGTCGGCCCAGCAATTGAAAGATCATGTCGATGACAAGAAATGACGCGCCGGGCAAGAGCGGCGATGCATCCATGACCAGATTGCTGTTCGCAGGCCTGTTCTTCCTCATCGTCAGCTTTGCCGCGCTGACGCTGCCGGATCATGCCAGCGCCTTCTCGCTTAGCGCCTTTCAGCGCCTGCCGCTGGAAATCCCGCTGCTGCTGCTCGCGCTCCTGCTGCTTCCCCGTCGCCTGGCTCTTGTGGTCGCTGCGGTATCTTCCATCGCCGTCTTCACGCTTCTCTTCCTGAAGATCGCCGACATCGGCGTGCAATCTGCCTTCCAGCGCCGCTTCAACCCCTATCTCGACATCAAGATGCTCGGCGACGGCTGGAATATCTTTTCGGGCTCAATCGGGCGATGGCCGGCCGGTTTCGCTGTCGGCTTGGTGATTGCCCTCTTCTGCCTGTTCCTCTTCCTGTTCTATCGCTCGCAATGCCGGATCGCCGGCCTGACCGGACCCGTGAGGCGCGGTGCGATCGTCGGCGCGGCGGGCCTGCTCGTTCTCGGCACGGCGCTTTGGCTCACCGGTCCGTTGGCCGGCATGCGCGCCGATCTCAGGGCCGGCGCCTATCTCGGCAACCGGCTGGTGCTGGTACAAACGTCCATCGCCGACATGCGGCAATATGAGCGCGATCTCGTCGCCGACGATCCGACGGCGGCCGGAACCAACCTGTTTGCCGGCATCACGGGTCGCGACGTGGTGGTAATCTTCGTCGAATCCTATGGCCGCAGTGCGATCGAGGATCCGCGCTACAGTCCGCTGATCAAGCCGCGGCTGGCGGCATCCGAAGCGCAGTTGAAAGCTGCCGGCTTTGCTTCCGCCTCCGGCTGGTCGCGCTCGCCGACCATGGGCGGGCTCAGCTGGCTGGCGCACGGGACATTCCTGTCGGGGCTTTGGACCGATAACCAGGCGCGCTACGACCGGCTGATGATCAGCAAGCGGGCGAGCCTCAACAGCCTGTTCCGCAAGGCCGGATGGCGGACGGCGGCCGTCATGCCGGCCATCACCATGGACTGGCCGGAGGCGCGCTACTTCGGCTATGACGACATCTTCGCCGCCAAGGACCTCGGCTACAAGGGCAAGCCCTTCAACTGGATCACCATGCCGGACCAGTACACGCTGTCGGCCTTCCAGCGGCTGGTGCGCGATCCGGCCCGCGCCAAGGGCCAGCCGGTGATGACGGAAATGGCGCTGATCTCCAGCCATGCGCCGTGGACCCCGGTCGCCAAGCTCATCGACTGGAACGATGTCGGCGACGGCACGGCCTTCAACGGTCAGGCCGAGAGCGACGAGAGCCCCCGCACCGTCTGGTCGGACGGCGACAACGTCCGCCGCCATTACATCGCCACCATCGACTATTCGCTGCAGACGCTCAGCGACTATATCTCTCGCTTCGGCGACAATGCCATCTTCGTCATCCTCGGCGACCACCAGCCGGCGCCGATCGTCACAGGCCCGGATGCCTCGCGGGCCGTGCCCGTGCATATCATCAGCCGCGACGCTGAACTCATCGCGCGCTTCGAGAAGGAAGGCTTCGTCAACGGCATGCTGCCCTCGCCCGATGCGCCGGAACTGCCGATGGATACGATGCGCGACCGGCTGATCCGCGTGTTCTCGCAGACAGGTCCCTGATCAGGTCAGGAACGGCTTGCGTGTCATGCTTTCCGGCACCGGCACGTCGAGACGCGTTAGGATCGTCGGCGCGACCTGCAGCTGGTCGAGGAGCGTGTCGGGCGAAGGCCCCTCGCCGCCACCGAACCAGTAGAAGGCAAAGTCCTGCATCTCCTCGTCATGGCCGCCATGATGGCCGCGGTCCGTCTGGCCGTGATCGGCCGTGACGATCACCTCGTAGCCGTTGCTGCGCCAGCGCGGCAGGAAGGCGGCAAGTTGCGCGTCGATCGTGAAGCAGGCCTGATCCATCTGCGTGCAATCGTGGCCGTAGCGGTGGCCCATGCTGTCGAGCGTGCAGGTGTGCAGGATGCCGTAGTCGATCTTGTGCCGCTCCGTCAGCATGGTGAGCGTTGCAAACAGGTCGAGGTCGCTCGGCGTCATCTGGTTTTGATGATTGTAGCCCGCCATGGTGTGGAAACGGCCGTGATGAATGGGCCCTTCCGCCTCGTCGTATTCGATGTCGCGGGCCATGTCGAACGGCGCGCGCTGGAAGAAGGTCGACCAGAAGGAATGGGTGACGGCGCCTGTCTTCCCGCCGGCCCTGGCCACTTCGGAAAAGATGTCCGGCTGGGAGACGCGAAACAGCGTCTCGTTCGACAGGACGCCGTGCACCTGCGGCGGCACGCCGGTGTGAATCGATGCGTAGCAGGAGGCGGAGGTGGACGGCAGGACGGAGCGCATCTTCCAGACGCGCGCCTCGCCGGCCTCGACCCAGCCCTCCAGATTGCCCATCAGCCGGCGCGCATTGCGCCAGGGCTGGCCGTCGAGGATGATCAGCAGAAGTCTGTTTTGAAGCGGCATGGTCCTGTCCTCCTGGCGGAAAGGAAGCGCGCCGGGGCAAAGCCAGGCGCGCCTTTCCGATTGTCGATAAATGGTCTTGATCAGGCGCCGAGCCAGCAGCGCAGCGGCGCATCGCCATTCATCAGTTCGCCCGCCGGATTGTCCACCCAGCCCTGAACACTCTCGCTGACCCCATCGATGAAATCGTTGAACATCGGGGCGATCAGGCCGCCCTCGTCACGCATGATCTCGGACATGTCGCGGTACATGGCTCGGCGCTTGGTCTCGTCCAGTTCGGCACGCGCGGCGACGACCATCTTGTCGAAGGCCTCGTTCTTGAAGCGCGTGTCGTTCCAGTCCGCCGACGAGATGTAGCCGGTCGAATACATCTGGTCCTGCGTGGGACGGCCGCCCCAATAGGAGGTTGAGAAGGGCTGGACGTTCCAGACGTTCGACCAGTAGCCGTCGCCGGGCTCGCGCTTGACCTCGATCTCGATCCCTGCCTTCTTCGCGCTCTGCTGGTAGAGGACCGCCGCGTCGACCGCGCCGGGAAACGCCACTTCAGAAGTGCGCAGCAGAATGCTGCCGGTGTGGCCCGATTTCTTGAAATGGAAGGCCGCCTTGTCCGGGTCGTAGGCCCGCTGCTCGATCTCCTCAAAGAGCGGATAGGCCTTGTTGATCGGCGTGTCGTTGCCGACCGAGCCGTAACCGGCCAGAACGTGGTCGATCATCGACTCGCGGTCCATCGCGAATTTCAGCGCCAGCCGCAGGTCGTTGTTGTCGAAGGGCGCAGTATCGCAGAACATGTTGAACGGATAGAAGCCGCGGCCGGACACGTTGCGGATCTTCACCCGCGGCATGCGCTTGAGCAACGAGACGGTCTTCGGGTCGATGCGGTTGATCATGTGGACCTGGCCGCTCTGCAGGGCGGCGATGCGCGCCGTGGCATCGTTGATGACGACGACCTCCACCTGATCAGCGAAGCCGACATTCGCGCCGTTCCAGTAATTTTCAAAGCGGGTCGCATTGTAACGTACACCCGCATCGGCTGCGGCGATCTTGTATGGGCCGGTGCCGATCGCCGCCTCGGGATTGTCCTTGCCGCCGTTCGGCTGGATGACGAGGTGATAGTCGATCATCAGGAAGGGCATGTCGGCATTGGCTTCGGCCAGCGTGAAGACCACCGTGTCGCCGTCCGCCTTGACCGTTTCGATGCCCTTGAGGATGCCGAGGGCGCCCGACTTCGCGGCCTTGTCGGAATGCCGCTCGATGGTCGCGACGACGTCGGCCGGCGTCAGCGTGCTGCCGTCGTGGAACTGCACGCCCTTGCGAATCTTGAAGGTCCAGGTCTTGGCATCGGGCGAGGCGCTCCATTCCTCGGCGAGGACAGGCGTGGGCGTGCCGTCGGGCGCGAGCCATACCAGTGTTTCGCCCCAGAGATGGTTGACCATCGCGGTCACCTGGTTGGTGGCAAGGCCCGGATCGAGGCTGTCGGTCGAGGCTCCCCCCTGCATGCCGAGCTTGATCGTGCCGCCGCGAACCGGTCCCTCGGCCCTCGCGCCATCCGTCAGCAGCGTTCCGGCGGCGACGAGGCCGACACCCAGCGCGGCGCTGCGCCCGAGAAAATCACGACGTGACAGGCGGCCCTTTGCGACAAGGCCGGAGAGATAGCGCAGTTCATCCATCGAAAGTCCCCCGATAGGGCCGGAACGGCCGGGCCTGCGGCCCACCCGCCGGCTCCGTTGATTGATCGGGGATGGTTATCGGTCCGAAAGAATGCTTTATACATGTCCAGAAATCGCAAAAATGACCAGTCCACTTGTCATGGTGGAGACACACCGCATGGAGGCATGCCATCGCCCGCACGATCGACGGCGCCAGCCTGGATGGCCTGATCCTCGATGCCGAGAGCACGCGGCCGCTCTACCTGCAGCTTTATGACGGCCTGCGGGAGATGATCCTGTCGGGGGCGATCCCCGGCGGCATGCGCATTCCCTCCTCCCGCGTCCTGTCACAAAGCCTCGGCGTGTCGCGCTTCACGGTGGTGACGGCGCTAGACCAGCTGGTCGCGGAAGGCTATCTCAACTCCGCGCGCGGCAGCGGCACCTATGTCGAAACCGTGCCGCGTCGCCAGGCGGGCAAGCCCGGCCCTGCCCCGAAGAGCAAGGAGGACGGATCCGACCGGTTCGACAGGCTCTTGTCGCGACGCGGGCAGGCGCTGACCTGGCGGAATTCGCTGACGCTCAACGACGGTTCGCAGCACCTGCACATGGCGACGCCGGATCACCGGCTGTTTCCGGTCAACATCTGGTCGCGCCTGACGAAGGAGGTTTTCGCGGAAGGCGACTTCCGCATCGTCAACTACCGCGAGATCTCGCAACCGACATTGCTGGAAGAGCAGATCGCCCGCCGCATCGCCGTCAGCCGTGGCATTCACTGCGAGCCGGAAGAGGTGGTGACGACGCTCGGCGGCCATCACGCCGTGACACTTCTCGTCGAGCTGCTGCTCAATCCCGGCGACACCGTCGCCTTCGAGGAGCCCGGAATGGCGGCGATCCGCTCCGTCTTCCAGTCGTCCGGCTGCAAGATCGAGCCAATGCATGTCGACGCCTCCGGGCCGGACCCGCACACCGTCGCCAGCCGCGACGTCAAGCTCGCCTTCGTCACGGCCGCCAAGCAGCAGCCGATGACGATCGCCATGCCGCTGAAGCGCAAGCTCGAAATGCTGCACTGGGCGGCCGACCGGGACACGCTGATCATCGAGGACGATCTCGGCAGCGAGTTCCGCTATCGCGGCGGCCCCATTCCGCCGCTCAAAGCGCTCGACCAGGCCGGCCAGGTCATCTATGTCGGCGCTTTCAGCATGACGCTGCTGCAATCGCTGCGGGTCGGCTACATGATCATGCCCAGACCGCTTGCGGAAAAATGCCGGCGGCTGATCCAGGTCCGCTACCGGGCGCTGCCGCAATTCACGGAGCAGATCGTCGGCCGCATGATCGAGGACGGACACTACGTCCGCCACCTCCATCGGATGCGCCGCATCTACGCCAGGCGGCAGAACCGACTTCTGCAGATCCTCAGGTCCGACTTTGCCGACATCTTCGAACCGCCGGAGTTCGCCTCCGGCTTCTACAATCTCTGCTATTACCGGGATCAGTCGATCGATGAAGACGCGGTCTTGAACCGCTGCCGGGAGGCAAATCTCGGCGTCGAGCAACTGTCCTACTATCATGCCGACCGGAAATCGCCGCGAAAGGCCCTGCTCGTCGGCTTCGCCGCCTCCAACGAGGACGAAATCGACCTCGGGACCCGGCTGCTGAAACGCTGCATCGAGCAGCGGTAGGCGGCCGTTCGCCGACCAGAAACGGGTTCAAGCCTCCGTGACGGCGATCTGCGGATTGCCGTCGATCATCAGCCGGATCTGCCCGCGTTCAGGGCGCTCGATGCGCACCGGACCGCCGCGCTCTTCCAGCCGGCGGCGCAGGAGGATCAGGCGCGTTTCCAGATTGTCCTTGAAATCGGGGAGATTGAAGGTGCGGTCGCGGCGAATCTCGCGGTTCGAAAACTCTGCCCGTCCGGTCTCCACATAGCAGCGGACGAAATGGTAGAGCAGCCGGCCCGGCACGCCGCGGATGACATAGTCGTTGTCGATGAAGACGCCGCCGTCGCGCGGGAAGTACTGGAAGCTGAACGCCTGCCCGGGACCGGCGCCTTCCGCCGGCGCCGCGCCGCGCCCGGCCGCTTCGCTGGCGGCATCGGACAGCTCGAAGATCGCCAGGCCGGCGGCAATCTGGCGAGCGATGATCTCCAGCGCGGCCTCATGCGCGTGAGAAAAGGCGAAGCTCTCTTCGGACTCGGCGAAGACCACGCCCGAAAGCCGGCCGTTGGCAATCATCGGCACGGCGATCTGGCATTGCGCCTGTGCGATGGCCGGCATGGGAATGTCGTCTCGGTTGAGCCCGGCGGCCAAAGCCACGGCCGAGACATAGCGCTGGCTGCGGCGCATGTCGGCGATCCGCACCGTCAGGCCCCGTTCGGCGGCCACCCCGATGATGCCGTCACCGAAGGCGATTTCCGCGCCGAAGCCATAATGCGGATAGCCGCGGCTGGCGACGGTGGACAGCTTGCGCCCCTCGCCGTCGGCGACCAGGATCATCGAGTGGCGAAAGCCGCAGCGTTCCTCAAGGATTTCCAGGCTGCGGTCGAGCAGCGTTTCGGGGTCGGCAATGCCGGAAAGCTCGGCGGTGGCGGCGGCCGCATGGGCCAGCCAGTCCCGGTCGGCGGCCGGCTTTTCCGGCGCGGTTTCGAGCGGGGCGACCGGATCGATGCGCCGGCAGCGTTCGACCCGGTAGATGTCGACGGCGCGCAGCTTCAGCATGTGCGACTTGCCCTGCAGGCTCGCCATCACATCGAGCTGGGCCGAGATGCGGTCAAAGATCGGGCCGGATTGCGACGAACTGACGAAGACGAGATCGAGCACGTGCTGCAGGCCCATGCGGCCGTCGAGCACGACGACGGTCGCCCGGCCATTGGCCGCGACATTGGCCGCCGTCTTGGAGAAGAACTGGTTGGAGAGCGCCACATGCTCGCTGTCGAGGTAGTAGACATGCGACAGGTAGGAAAGGTTCGGAATGCCGCTCGCATCCGTCGTGGCGATGACGGACGGCATGATGCCTTCGAAACTGTCGCGGATGGCTTCGAGCGGCACGCCGGTCATGACTGGCTCCGCTGCACCCGTTCGCCGGCTTCCGGACCGGGTGTCTGGATGAAGAGATCGACCGGCCAGAAGCGGATGGCGGCGAGATCGACGTTCGAAAAGACGGTGGAAAGTTGCAGCCGGCTCACCCCGAGCCCGGCCATGATCGCCAGCATGCGGTCGAGATAATCGTCGGCATGCGCCACCTGCCTTGCCGTCGCCATCTCGACGCCGGAGATGTTTCCCTTGACCTGCATGGAACGGTAGTTGTCCGGCTGACAGACGGTCATGGCGATCGGGGCGCCCTTTTTGGCGTTGGCGAAGAAGTCCGGCCACTGGCTGGAGGACACGAGCAGCACGAGGTCGCCGGCGTCCGCGTCGAAATAGGCGCCGCAGCCGCGGCCGACATGCGCGCGCAGCGTCTCGTCGCGCGTGGCGGCGATCATCATCACATTGCCGGATATGAACGCGGCGACATCTTCCTCAAGCATCGATCCCACAGCCCAGCCCGATCCCCGAACACCTGTTTACCACGGTTGCAATTCTCCGGCACGCACCACCATCCGCGATAGGAAATATTTAGGAAGGTGCGGGCGCGCTTAGCAAGCTTTTAGGAAGCCCGGACGGGCAGCCACGGCTATCTGGTTGTTCCGCCGCACCGGCAGTCGGCGCGGCCCGAAACACACCTTCAAGGAACAGATCATGACCCATGCAGACACCATGGCGCACATCCCTGCGCTCAACGGACGCTACGATATCTACGGCAACATCCACAAGGGCCTTCGCCGCACGCAATGCCTGCTGCTCGCCCGGCTGGGCGCCAACGACTTCGGCAATGCCGAGACGACCGAAAAGCTGCTCGCCGACATGCGCCGGCTTCTCTCCATGGCCGCCGCCCATGTGAAGCACGAGGATACGGAAATCCATGCCGCACTCCACCGCCGCGGCGTCGAGACCGGCCTCGTCGACGAGCAGCATGACGATCACCGCGCCGCCTTCCAGGTGCTCGAGGACAAGATCGTCGCCATCGAGACCGCCTCCGGCGCGGCGCGGGCGGAAGCCGGACGCGGACTCTATCTCGCCATGGCCGCCTATATCGCCGACGACTTCGCCCACATGCACGAGGAAGAGACCGTGCTCTGCCCGATCCTCTGGCAGACCTTTTCCGACGACGAGCTGCTCGGCATCGAGATGCGCATCATCAGCGCCCTGCCGCCGGAGGAAAACATGGCGTTCACGCGCATGATGCTGCCGGCGATGAACCCCGCGCAGCGGCGCATGATGGTCGGCGGCATGCAGCAGAGCCTGCCGCCGGAAATCTTCAACGCCATCGTAGAATTCGCCATCCGCCCGTCGCTGACCGATGCGGATTTCCAGGCGCTGCGCACCGATGTCGGGCTTGCCGCATGAGCGCGCCGGCAGCCGCGAGACCTATGTCCAGCGGCTGCGACGCCGACCGCTGCCGGGATTGCGCCCGGCGCGGGCGCGCTTGCCGCAGCCTCTTTCCACTTACCTTCAAGGAGAATGACCATGACCATCAAATCCCTACTGAGCGCGATCCTGATCGCCTGCCCGGCCGCGGCCTTCGCCGCCGACGCCGCCCCGAGCGGCCACTATGAACAGGACAGCCCGCACACCAGCGTGACCTGGCGGATCGACCATTTCGGCCTGTCGCACTTCACCGCCCGTTTCATCGATTCCAAGGCACGGCTCGACTGGAACCGCGAGAAGCCCGAACAATCGCGGCTGACCGTCGAAATCGACCCGATGCAGGTGCGGACGGACTTTCCGTTTCCCGAAGTCGAGGACTTCGACGCCAAGATCGGCGGCGATGCGGATTTCCTTGCCGGAAGCCCAATCCGCTTCGTCTCGACGAAGATCGTCATCGACGGCGAGAAGACCGGTCGCGTCTTCGGCGACCTGACGCTGCGCGGCGAGACTCACCCGGCGGTGATGGACGTCACCTTCAACGGCTCGATGGCCGACCATCCGATCGAAAAGATCGCCAAGCTCGGCTTTTCCGGCCATCTCGTCGTCAAGCGCTCGCAATGGGGGCTGAACTTCGCGATTCCGGCGCTTGGCGACGACATCGACGTCGCGATCGAAACCGAATTCAAGCCGGCAAAGCCGAAGCGGCATGCCTTCCTGCCGGAGGTCGTGCGCCGCAAAAGCGTCATTGACTAGGTCGGGGACGATAACGGGAAAATGCGCGCGCCGCTGGCCTTCGCGAGATGGCCGGCGGCCGGACATGAAAAAAGCCCGCTTTCGCGGGCTTTTCGGCTGGTCGGAGTGGAGTGATTCGAACACTCGACCCCCTCGTCCCGAACGAGGTGCGCTACCAGGCTGCGCTACACTCCGTGACCAGCGGCGCCTCTATAGACCAGCAATTTTGATTGCACAAGCGCCCTGACGACATTTTTGCGAAGGAATTTCAAAGCGGCCGAAACGGGGCCTTTTCGTGTCACAAATTTTTACTGTGTGCCGTCAACCACACAAACACGCTCCGCAAAACCTGCTAAGGGACACATCACCGATTGAACCGGACTTCAAACCACAGGACCATTTTCCATGCGCGTTCGCATCCTTGCCGCCGCTCTGATGACTGCCACCCTTTCCGCCTGCGCCACCACGGGCGCGGCCACCCCGATCGAAGCCGCCTGGAACGGCAAGGAAGCCGGCAAGTTCTTCGCCGCCTACGGCCCGCCCTCCTCCGACCGGTCGGAAGCAGGCCTCACCGTCTACAACTGGACCGGCGGCTACAAGACCGTGAAGGGCCGCTCCTACCGTTGCTCGGCCGTCATCAGCGTCGACAAGAGCTACACGATCCGCTCGCTCCGCGTGATCGGCGACCGCCCAGGCGTCAACGGCCCGTCCTACTGCGAGGAACTGCTGGTCGGTTCGAACTGAGGATTGCGGGCTGAGAGGCCCAACTCAATGGATACGGTCCCGCCGGGGAATGCTCGGCGGGATCATGGATCGCCCCACAGGACGCAAGGCGCGCCTGCATGTGAGCCGACGCTGGAAACCGATACGTAAAAGTCTGAAAAACGGTGGCTGGGGTGCCTGGATTCGAACCAGGGGATGGCGGTACCAAAAACCGCTGCCTTACCGCTTGGCTACACCCCAACAGATCCGTGACGCGCACATGACTGCGAAGCGGTGACGGGCTATTAGCAAGAAGCGGCGACGGCGGCAACGGTTGATGACGGCTGCTTTCGCATTTTCTTTTCAACAGAATTCATTGGTCTATCAGCGGCGCGCTTGCTACGCCTTCGGGAGCAAGACCAGCCCGCACCGGAGCCTCCCATGTCGACATTCCACGCCAGACCGCCTGCCGTTCCGACCGTCCTTCTCGACGATGCCGTCGTGCGCGTGACGCGCTGGGACTTCGAGCCGGGGGCCGATACCGGCCATCACGTGCACGGCATGGGCTATGTGGTGGTACCGATGACCGACTGCCATTTCCTGATCGAGGACAAGGACGGCGAACGGCGCGTCTCCTCGAAGGCCGGCGAGGTCTACCGGCGTGAAGCGGGCGTCGAGCACAATGTCGTCAATGGCGGCGAGACGCCGATGTCCTTCATCGAGATCGAGTACAAGTAGCGGATCACACCCGAGCCATGGCAAGCGACGACATTTCCTTCGACCGCGCCTTCGAGCCGGCCTATGGCCGGGCGGTCGATGTCGCGCCCGGCGTCCAGCGGCTGACGGTCAACAATCCGAGCCCGTTCACCTTCCACGGCACGAACAGCTATATCGTCGGCGAGAAGTCGGTGGCGGTGATCGATCCCGGCCCGGAGGACGAGGTGCATTTTGAGGCGCTGATGGCGGCGCTGGCCGGCCGCGAGGTGACCCATATTTTCGTCAGCCATACCCATCGCGACCACTCGCCGCTGACACGGCGGCTGAAAGCGGCGACCGGAGCGACGGTGGTGGCGGAGGGGCCGCACCGCCCTGCCCGGCCGCTTTATGCCGGCGAGACCAATCCCTTTGCCGAAAGCTCGGACACGGATTTCGTCCCCGACCGGGCGCTTGGCGACGGCGAGACGGTGACGGGCGACGGCTGGAGCCTGACCGCCGTCCTGACGCCCGGCCATACCGCCAACCACGCGGCCTTCGCGCTCGACGGCACCGGCATCCTGTTTTCCGCCGACCACGTGATGGCATGGGCGACCTCGATCGTCGCGCCGCCGGACGGCAGCATGGCCGACTACATGGCCTCGCTCGAGACGCTTCTGGCCCGCGACGACGCGCTCTACCTGCCCGGCCATGGCGGACCGGTGCGCGAGCCGAGAAGCTTCGTGCGCGGCATGAGAACCCACCGACGCATGCGCGAGCGCGCCATCCTGGAGCGGCTGAAGGCCGGCGACCGGCAGATCGCCGAGATGGTGAAGGTCATCTACCGCGAGACCGATCCGCGCCTGCATGGCGCCGCGGCGCTGTCGGTGCTTTCGCATCTGGAGGAGATGATCGAAAAGGGCGCGGTCACCACGGACGGCCCGCCACGGCTGACGGGCGTCTACCATCCCACCTGAAGCGCGGACTACTTCGCGGCGATGCCGAGGAGATCGGCGTCGAGCGCGCGCAGGAAACTGTCGGTGATGCGCGCGCCGTAGCCCAGATCGTGCGGCCCGTAGCGCGACATGGTGCGCACATCGACGATGGTGGTGTCGAAATCCTCACGCAGGCGGATCATCACGTCGAAGGGAAAGCCGAAGACCAGCGTGCGCACGGAGCCCTGCAGCAGCACGTCCGGCGGCCGCAATGCGGCGATGCCGGCGTCATCGCCGGAGGGCTCAGGGCGCGGCGACGGGATGGGCACGGCCGGCGTTTCCGGCTGATCCGATGATGGCGGGGCGAAATCGGTGCCTTTGGTGGCGACGATCTCGATGCGCTCGGCGGCCGCCACCCGCATCACCGCTTCCTGGACACGGTCGAGCGCGCCTTCGTAACGGCGGCCGTTGAGGCCGGGATAGGCGGCGATCTGCAGCGTGCGGTCGCGGACGAAATCCTCCGGCGGGCGCGGCAGGGTCAGCTGGTTGGCCTCAGGCGGCTTCAGCCAGGGGATTTCCTCGACGAGCTCGGTCTGCACGTCGTAGATCGGCGGCAGCGTCACATAGGCGTAGCTTGCAGCACCTGCAGCAGCCAGCGGCAGGGCGGCATAGAGAAGCGCCTTGGCCGAGGCGACGCCGCCCTTGGCGCCCCAGTACCACAGCCGCACGAAACCGATGGCGGCGAGCAGCACGGCGATCAGCGCCGCGGCCGCGCTCAGCATGGCGAGAAAGACGAAGTTCGGCGTCAGGATGAAGCCGAAGCGATGCAGCACGGCGACGACGACGAACAGCAGCAGGGCGAAACGGGCAACGCGCAGCGCCAGACGCGCCGAATAGGATTGTGGCCGGTCGAAGCGGACTGTCTTCAAAGAATTCCCTGCCTTTTCCCCATTCCAAGCCGAACCGGCTTCAACCCCTGCTCCCGCAAAGTCTTAGAATTTCAACGGCAAACAGGCAAGCGTGACGGGAGCGGATCACTCCTCCGGCGCGGTGTCATCCGCGGCGGACGGATCGAGCGGCACCTGCAGCGTCTGGAAGGCCGGGTTTTCCACGTCACCCGGCGTCGGCAGCTGCGGTGCCGGCAGCTTGGCGCCGAGTTCCGGGGCGTACATGGCGGCAAGCTCGATGATACCGATGACGATCAGCCAGCTGCCGATGATGCGACCGGCAATGCGGATCCACGGGCCGGGAAACTGCCGCAGGAGAAAGGCGGGCGCGAGGATCATCCACAGGGCGGTCAGCACCGCGCCCATGGCGAACTGGAAGACGCTGGTGCCGAAATCATCGAGCCCGATGAACAGCGACAGGGAAAAGGCGATGATGGCGGCAGACGCGACGGCGAACGGAAAGCGCCGCTCGCTCGGCAGCCACATCACCGCCCCGGAGATCATCAGGGCCAAGGGTGCTACGAGAAACAGATAGCCGGATGCGCCCGTCGACTGGATCAGACTGAAGATCGGCGGGAAGAAGCTCAGCATGACGACGAGCACGCCGAAGAAGGTGAGCGCGATCCGCGCGAACTGCCGCGTCGTTGCCTGCGCGCAGACGACGGCAAGGCCGATCATCGCCAGGACGAGGTCGTAGACGGAGAAGGTGAAGAGGAAGCCGAGCTCGGTGAAGCCGTATTCGTGCGGGAAAACCTGCGAGAAGAACAGCAGTACGAAGCCGATGCCGAGGAAGCCGGCGGAGAAGCGGAAGCCGTCGCGCTGGTGCCAGGCCTTTTGCGGAATGGCGGGCACGGGCGCGGAGAGCTTCGGCCTAGGTTTCTTCGCCGGCCGGTTCTGGCTGCCCTTGCTGGTTCGTCTGGCGCTCATGCGAGAAGATAATAGATGCCGGCGAGCGCGATCAAGGCACCGCCGAGACGGATGATGAGGCCGTCATAATACCGGCCGAGCAGCAGGCCGATGCCGACGCCGGCGACGTGGATGAGGCCCGTCGAGACCACGAAGCCGACCGCGTAGGCCGCGGGATCGGCGGCGGCGGGCAGGAAGCGACCATGCGCATAGCCGTGGAAGATGGCGAAGAAGGCGATGATGATGATGGCGACGGCTTCCGGCGCCTTCCAGCGTAGCGCGATAACGCCGCCGAGCACGATCAGCGAAATGGCGATCGCCATGACGACGATGTTGTCCGGCACGAGGCCCATCATGCCGAGCACGCCGCCGACGCACATGATCATCGGGAAGGTCGCCGGCAGCGTCCAGACCGAGCGGCCGCCCATCTGCGCGCCCCAGAGGCCGACGGCCAGCATCGCCAGGAAATGGTCGCCGCCAAGCAGCGGATGCTCGAAGCCGCTGCCGAAACCGCCCATCGGCCCGCCAAGCTGGTGGGCGGAGGCGGTCGTCGCCAGGGTCATGAGGACGACAAGCGGGAAAGCGCCTTGGCTGACCAGTCTTCGAAAATTCATGAGATCGGCAATTCCTCGATTCGCTCGGGGCATCATAGCGACATGGATACGCAATCAAAGGCCGGTTTCAACCGGTCACTTCTCATGACGCATCCCTCACCCCCGCTTCACCCGGATCGCCGCCTGCGCCGCGGCGAGCCTTGCGATCGGTACGCGGAAGGGCGAGCAGGAAACGTAATCGAGGCCGATCGTCTCGCAGAAATGGATCGACACCGGGTCGCCGCCATGCTCGCCGCAGATGCCGAGCTTCATGTCGGGCCGTGTCTTGCGGCCGCGCTCGGAGGCGAGCTTCATCAGTTCGCCGACGCCGTCGAGGTCGATCGAGATGAACGGATCATGGTCGATCACGCCCTTGCGCTGGTAAGTGTTCAGGAAGGCGGCGGCATCGTCGCGGGAGATGCCGAAGGTCGTCTGCGTCAGGTCGTTGGTGCCGAAAGAGAAGAATTCGGCGGCCTCGGCGATCTCGTGGGCGCGAAGCGCGGCGCGCGGCAGCTCGATCATGGTGCCGACGAGATAGGAAAGCTCGGTGCCGCTTTCGGTGATGACGGCACGGGCGATCGCATCGATGCGGTCCTTGACGTAATCGAGTTCGGCGCGAAGGCCGACGAGCGGCACCATGATTTCCGGCACGACCGGCGCGCCGGTCTCGACGGCGGCGGCGACCGCGGCCTCGAAGATGGCGCGCGCCTGCATCTCGACGATTTCCGGGTGCGAGATCGCCAGACGGCAGCCGCGATGGCCGAGCATCGGGTTGAACTCATGCAGGGCGTCGATGCGCTCGCGCATGGTGATCGCGTCCATGCCCATGGCGGCGGCGACTTCGGCCACCTCCTCGTCATTCTTCGGCAGGAACTCGTGCAAAGGCGGGTCGAGCAGGCGGATCGTCACCGGCATGCCGTGCATGATGGTGAAAAGCTCGGTGAAGTCGGAACGCTGCATCGGCAGGAGCTTGTCGAGCGCGGCCTGCCGGCCCTCGACGCTTTCGGCGAGGATCATCTCGCGCATGGCGTGGATGCGGTCGCCTTCGAAGAACATGTGTTCGGTACGGCAGAGGCCGATGCCCTCGGCGCCGAAGGAACGGGCCGAGTGGGCGTCGGTCGGGGTGTCGGCATTGGTGCGCACCGTCATGCGACGCACGCTGTCGGCCCAGCCCATGATGCGGCCGAAATCGCCGGAGAGTTCCGGCTGCAGCGTCGGCACGGAGCCACGCATGACATGGCCGGACGAGCCGTCGATGGTGATGACATCGCCGCGCTTCAGGACGACGCCGAGCCCGAGCAGCACCTCGTTGCGCATGTCGACGCGCATGGTGCCGGCGCCGGTGACGCAGGGAATGCCCATGCCGCGGGCAACCACCGCCGCATGGCTGGTCATGCCGCCGCGCGTCGTCAGGATGCCTTCGGCGACATGCATGCCGTGAATGTCTTCCGGGCTGGTCTCGACGCGCACAAGAATGACCTTGCGGCCCTCGTTCTGTGCGGCGACAGCCTCCTCGGCGGAGAAGACGATCTCACCTGTCGCGGCCCCAGGAGACGCAGGGAGACCGGAGCCGATCACCGGCGCGTTGGCGCGCGGATCGACGGTCGGGTGCAGCAGCTGGTCGAGCGAGGACGGCTCGACGCGCATGATCGCCTCGTCGAGATCGATCACGCCCTCGTCGACCATGTCGACGGCGATCTTCATGCCGGCCTTGGCGGTGCGCTTGCCGGAGCGGGTCTGCAGCATCCACAGCTTGCCGCGCTCGATGGTGAATTCCAGGTCCTGCATGTCGCAGTAGTGTTCCTCGAGCCGGGTGGCGATGGCGCTCAACTCCGCGAACGCCTCTGGCATCAGCTTTTCAAGCGACGGCTTGTCCATGCCGGAGGCAATGCGGCCGGCCTCGGTGATGCTCTGCGGGGTGCGGATGCCGGCGACGACATCCTCGCCCTGGGCATTCACCAAGAACTCGCCATAGAGCATCTTTTCGCCGGTCGAGGGATTGCGGGTGAAGGCGACGCCGGTTGCCGACGCATTGCCGAGATTGCCGAACACCATCGACTGGACGTTGACCGCCGTGCCCCAGGCTTCCGGAATGTCATGCAGATGCCTGTAGGTGACGGCCCTCGGATTCATCCAGCTCTTGAAGACGGCCGCGACGGCGCCCCAGAGCTGCTCGATCGGGTCCTGCGGAAAGGGTTCGCCGAGCTCGTCCTCGATCAGCGTCTTGTAGCGCGCCACGATGGTCTGCCATTCGACGGCGGTGATATCCGTGTCGTTCTCGATGCCGAGCCGGCCCTTTTCCTCTTCGAGGATGTCCTCGAAGAAATCGTGATCGAGACCCATCACCACGTCGGCATACATCTGGATGAAGCGACGGTAGCTGTCCCAGGCAAAGCGGGCGTCGCCGGCATCGTGGCCGAGCGCCTGCACGGTCTCGTCATTCAGGCCGAGGTTGAGGACGGTGTCCATCATGCCGGGCATGGAGACCCGCGCGCCGGAGCGCACCGAAAGCAGAAGCGGACGCTCGGAGCCTGCGAACTTGCGGCCCGTGTCGGCCTCTATGGCGGCGAGCGCCTCGAGAACCTGACCGGCGAGTGTTTCCGGCAGCGTATGACCGTTTTTGTAGAACCAGGCACAGGCGTCCGCGACGATCGTCATGCCGGGCGGCACCGGCAATCCCAGACTTGCCATCTCTGCCAGATTGGCGCCCTTGCCCCCCAGCAGATCGCGATCAGACGCTCCCCCCTCGGCCTTTCCGTTCCCGAACGTGTAGACCCACTTCGTCATTCCCATTTGCCTTTTGTCATTTTAAGCCGGAGCCTAATGCATTCGACTCCAAATGAAAAATCAAAACTGTGGCACAATGGTGCATCGCACAAAAAATGTTTCAGCGGTGCGACAGAAAGGTCCGCGGGCGATCAGTCCTTCGGCTTGATGGCGAGGATGGCATAGCGGTGCTGGGTGCTGCGCTCGAGGCCTTTCAGGAACGAGAAATTGGCGGCCTGGGCGCGGTGGATGGGCCGCATCCCATGATCGGCCTTGACCGGGGAAAACCCGGCTTCGGCGAGCAGGGCGGCGACGGCATCAGCTCTCGCGCCTTCGGAAAAATGGACACGCGACAGGATGCTGCGATGGGTCTTCATCATCTCGGCGCTGCGCACCGCGCCGTGGCCGTCCTGCGGACCGTTGAGCTTCGTCGCCAGCCATGAGGCGAAGCGTGCGACCAGGCCCTTGTTGACGAAGTCGCCATCGATGACGAGCAGCTTGCCACCGGGTTTGAGCACGCGGAACCACTCGCGGAACGCTGCCTGGGGATCGACAAGCGTCCAGACGAGGTGGCGGTTGATGATGACATCATAGCTTGCATCCTGCTCCATCGTGTTCTCGGCATCGCCGACAACGAAACGGATGCGGCGCTTGCGGCTTGCGGCCTTGGCGCGGGCCTTCTCCAGCATCGTTTCCGACCAGTCCATGCCGGTGACCTCGAAGCCAAGATCGTCCATCAGATGCGAGACGACGGCTGTGCCACAGGCAAGGTCGAGGGCCTTGCGGCCACGGCCCTCGCCGAGATGTCTGCGGATCAGGTTGTGCCAGGCGGCGCGCTCGGCCTCGGAGAAAATCTCATGGCCTGGCTGGTCATCGAAGGTCGCCGCCCGTTCGGACCAGTAAGCCTTTATTTCATCACGCAAATCGAAGTTTGCAAGCGCGTCCGTCATCGTCTCTTCCAGTGGCTGCAAGCGGCAGTTTAGAACCGCTCCAAAAGATATTTCTTGACCAAATTTATCATCTTAAATATGGCGAAACTTGAGCCTGATTATCAGCATTGATTTTTAAGGTCCAGCACAATTCCGGAGAGGAAATGATGAAATTATTGAGCCGCTCGGCACTTGCCGCGACCCTCTACGCCACGCTTTCCACGAGCTTCGCCTTTGCCGGCGACATGACGACCCTCACAGACATCACCGGCCGCAAGGTCGAGGTCTCCGTTCCGGTGGAGCGGGTCATTCTGGGCGAAGGCCGGCAGATCTATTTCACCGCGGCACTCGACACGGACGCCCCGTTCAAGCGCGTTGTCGGCTGGCGCGACGATTTCAAGAAGGCCGATCTCGACGGCTACAACGAATATCTCCGCCAGTATCCGGAGATGGACAAGCTGCCGACCTTCGGCGGCATCAAGGACGGCACGTTCGACATTGAACAGGCCGTGGCGCTGCGTCCCGATGTCATCATCATGAACATCGACGCGAAGGCGGCTACCGAGGAAGCCGGCTACATCGAAAAGCTCGCCAAGGTCGGCATTCCGGTCGTCTATGTCGACTTCCGCGAGAAGCCGATGGAAAACACCGAGCCGAGCATGCGCCTGATCGGCAAGCTCTACGGCAAGGAAGACCGCGCCGAGGACTTCATCAAGTTCCGCGAAGAAGAAATCGCCAAGGTAACCGACGTTCTCGCCGCCCATCCGGACGAGAAGAAGCCGGTGGTCTTCATGGAACGCGCCGGAGGCTATTCCGACGATTGCTGCATGTCCTTCGGCGACGAGAATTTCGGCAAGATGGTCGAGATCGCCGGTGGCATCAACATGGCGAAGGACATCATTCCCGGCACGTTCGGCACGGTCAATCCGGAGCAGATCATCGCATCCGATCCCGACCAGGTGATCGTCACCGGCGCCAACTGGGAACTCTACGTTCCGGGCGGCAACTGGGTCGGCCTCGGCGCCGGCGCGGACCAGAAGGAAGCGGCACGCAAGCTTTCCGCCCTGATGGACCGCCCGGGCTTCACCGGCATCAAGGCGGTGAAGGAAGGCAACGTCCACGCCATCTGGCACCAGTTCTACAACAATCCCTATCAGTTCGTGGCCATCCAGCAGATTGCCAAGTGGCTGCATCCGGACCTCTTCAAGGACCTCGACCCGGACGCGACCTTCTCCGAACTGCACAAGCGTTTCCTGCCCGTCCCGTATGAAAGCGGATACTTCGTGTCCGTGAACTACGGCGGCTGACAAGACGATCACCCGGCGGGAACCCCATCCCGCCGGGTTCATTTTCTGGAGCATGACATGACATTGATCCGTTTTCTGCCGGCTGCCGCTTTGGCGGCTTTTGCGTTTCTGGCCCCCCAGTTCGCGTCGGCCAAGACCGTCACCATCGAAGATGCCGCCGGCCGCACCGTCGAAATCGATGCGCCGGCCAAGCGCGTGCTGCTTGGCGAGGCACGGCAGGTGAGCGTGGTTGCGGCGATCAAGGGCCTGCAGACCTTCGACACCATCGTCGGCTGGCGTGACGACCTGATCAGCAAGGACCTCGACACCTACAACAGCTACCTCGAAAAATTCCCGCAGATCGCCGATCTGCCGCGCTTCGGCTATGTCGGCGACGGGACCTTCAATCTGGAAGCGGCGATCGCGCTCAAACCGGATGTCATGACGCTCAATCTCGAATCCGAGAAGGCGGCGGAGGAAAGCGGCCTTGAAGAGAAGCTGGCCGCCGCCGGCATCAAGCTCGTCTACATCGATTTCCGCGCCGATCCCGACGCCAACATGGAACGCTCGATCCGCGCGCTCGGCGACATCTTCGGCAACGAGGAGCGGGCCGAGAAGCTGATCGACTTCCGCCGCGAACAGCTGGCCGTCGTCACCGACCGCCTGAAGCAGCATCCCGACCTCAAGCAACCGTCCGTCTATCTCGAACGCGCGCCCGGCATCTACGGGACCATTGGCTGCTGCCGCACCTTCGGTCCGCTGAACTTCGGAAAGATGATCGCGCTGGCCGGCGGACACAATGTCGGCTCCGACTATTTCAACACCATCTTCGGCGACCTCAACCCGGAACAGCTGATTACCGCCAATCCCGACATCGTCATGGTGACCGGCGCCAACTGGACCGGCTCCTCCGACATCAACCGCTTCGTCAGCCTCGGCCCGGGCGCCGATCTCGCCAAGGCGCGGGTACGGCTTGAAGGTCTGATGGAAGACCAGCCTTTTGCCAGCCTCGATGCGGTGAAGAAGGGACATGTCTATGCCATCTGGCACCAGTTCTACGGCACGCCCTACGATTTCGTCGCCGTCCAGCAGTTTGCCAAGTGGTTCCACCCGGACCTGTTCGCCGACCTCGATCCGGACCAGACGCTCCGCACGCTGCACGAGACGTTCCTGCCGGTCGACTACAAGCCCGGCTACGCGGTTGCCCTGAAGGAAGGAACAAACGGATGACCCTTGCCAATGCAGAGGCAGAAACGGCGAGCGAAAGCCGCATCCTCTATCGCGGTCTCGTCACGCGCCGGCTGCTGATCCTCGCCGGCCTGACGATCGCCCTCATCCTCTCGGTCGCCACCGACATGGCGCTGGGACCGGCGCGCTACACGCTGGCCCAGGTCTTCTCGGCGCTTCTCGACCCCGCCGGGTCCGACGTGCAGCTGCGCGTCGTCATCTGGGACATCCGCATGCCGGTGGCACTGATGGCGATCACCGTCGGCGCGGCGCTGTCGGCGTCGGGCGCGCAGATGCAGACGATCCTCGCCAATCCGCTCGCAAGCCCGTTCACCCTCGGCATTTCGGCGGCCGCCGGTTTCGGCGCCTCGCTGGCGCTGGTCGCCGGTGTTGCCTTCGTGCCGGGCGCGGTGGAATACATGATCCCGCTCAACGCCTTCCTGATGGCGATGGTGGCGGCGCTGTTCATCCACTTCGCCTCGTCGATGCGCGGCGTGACGGTCGAAACGATGGTCCTGCTCGGCATTGCGCTGGTCTTCACCTTCAATGCGCTGCTGGCGCTGATGCAGTACCTGGCATCGGAACAGGCGCTTGCCGCCGTCGTCTTCTGGACCATGGGGTCGCTCACCAAGGCGACATGGCCGAAGGTCTACATCACCGCCGCCGTGCTCATCGTCACCATTCCGCTGTTCATCCGCAACTCCTGGGCGCTGACGGCGCTGCGTCTCGGTGACGACAAGGCGGCGAGCTTCGGCATCAATGTCCGCCGGCTGCGGCTGCAGACCATGCTGACGGTCAGCCTGCTCGCCGCCATTCCGGTCGCCTTCGTCGGCACGATCGGTTTCGTCGGCCTCGTCGGCCCGCATATCGCCCGCATGATCGTCGGCGAGGACCAGCGCTTCTTCCTGCCCGCCTCGCTGCTCTCCGGCGCGCTGATGCTGTCGCTGACCTCGATCCTGTCGAAGATGCTGATCCCCGGCGCCGTGCTGCCGATCGGCGTCATCACCGCGCTTGTCGGCGTGCCCTTCTTCTTCTCGCTGATCTTCACCAACAGGAGACGCGCATGGTAACCCTCACCCTTACCGAAGTCGGCGCCCGCTATGGCCGGCGCGAGATCGTCTCCGGCGTGTCTGCCGACCTTCTGAAGGGCGGCGAACTGACGGCGGTCATCGGCCCCAACGCCGCCGGCAAGTCGACGCTCTTCAAGCGCATCGCCGGGCTGCTGCCCGGCGCCGGCACGGTGACGATCACCGGCGCTGCCGATCCGGACGAGGCTGCCTGTTACATGCCGCAGGACACCAGCGCCAATGCCGTGCTGACGGTCTACGAATCCATCCTTCTCGCCGCCAAGCAGAAGACCGGCGGCTGGCGCGTGGCGGACAGCGAGCTGAAGCTCATCGACATGATCCTGAAGGCGCTGCGCATCAACGACCTCGCCTTCCGCAATCTCGGCGAACTGTCGGGCGGCCAGCGGCAGCTTGCGGCCATCGCCCAGGCGCTGGTGCGCAAGCCGGAGATCCTTCTGATGGACGAGCCGACCTCCGCGCTCGACCTGTCGCGGCAGATCGAGGTGCTGACCTTCATGCGCCGTCTGGCGGCAACGGAAGGCATGGCGGTGATGATCGCGCTGCACGACATCAATCACGCGCTGCGCTACTGTCACAATGCCATCGTGATTGCCAATGGCACCATGATCGTTTCCGGCCCGGTCGAGGACGTCATCACGGAACAGCTGCTGCGCGACGTCTACCGCGTCGAGGCCCGCATCGAGCGCTGCTCGCAGAACCGGCCGGTGATCATCGTCGACGGTTCGCTCGCCGCCTGACGCTTTGCGGTTGCCTCCGCACCGCTCTTGCCTATGTTGATGGTCAACGACCAGCGCCGCCCCGAAGATCCCCGATCGACGGGCGGCGCGGCATCATCGCAAGGAGGAACCCACCGTGAGCCACCCCGCCATCGTTTCCGGCCAGACGGCCGTCATCACCGGCGCCGCATCCGGCATCGGTCTTGCCGCAGCCAAGGCGCTTGCCGCAAAGGGCATGGCAATCGCCATGCTCGACCTGCCCGGCGAGACGCTGGAGAAGTCCGCAGCAGCACTTTCGGCCTCCGGCGCACGCGTTCTGGCGCTCGGCGTCGATGTCTCCGACCGCAAGACGCTGGAACAGGCGGCCGAGACGATCGCCGCCGAACTGCCGCCGGTCTCCGTGCTGATGAACAATGCCGGCATCGGCCCGGCATCCGCGTGTCTCGGCGAGGCCGGCCCGTTCGAGAGCATTCTCGGCGTCAATCTCTGGGGCGTGATCAACGGCACGCAGGTCTTCGGCCCGGCGATGAAGGCGCATGGCAAGCCCGCCGTGATCATCAACACCGGTTCCAAGCAGGGCATCACCACGCCGCCCGGCAACCCGGCCTACAACGTCTCCAAGGCCGGCGTGAAGGCATTCACCGAGGCGCTTGCCCACGAGCTGCGCAACCTGCCGGACAGCGCCATGCAGGCCCATCTGCTGATCCCCGGCTGGGTGCATACGGGGCTGACCGCCGCCAATGGCGGACCGAAACCCGACGGCGCCTGGTCGGCCGAGCAGACGGTCGATTTCATGCTGGAAAGCCTGGAGCGCGGCGACTTCTACATCCTCTGCCCCGACAACGACACGCCGCGCGCGCTTGACGAAAAGCGCATGGGCTGGGCGATCGGCGACATCATCGAAAACCGCCCTGCCCTCTCGCGCTGGCACAAGGACTGGGCAGACAAGTTCAAGGTGTTTATTGGGGGGTGACGGGGACCGGCAGGGGGCGGCCGGTTGTTTTGGGGCAGGTAACGGAATTTTCGCAACGCGGCGTCCAACAGGAAAGCGGACATCGCAATTTTGGACGCCGACGTTGGAGTTCTGCCTAAAAACGACCATTAAATTCGAGTGCAGCGAATGGCTGCTAGGAAACTTTTTCGTCGCTCAAATACGAATCTGAGAAATCGAATTTTGTTCGTATGTAGTGCCGTGCCAAAGCCTTTGTTATTTCAGCGGCGATAGACAATCTCTGCGTCTCGGATGACACATCTGCATCGGACGGATAGTCCTTAGAGGCGTGTGCGGCTGCAACACGACAATTTTTATGAATGTATTCTGCAAACGGTACGCTCTGTCTGTCGGCATGGAAGCGTTGCAGCATTTCTGAGCGGACATTCTTACAAGCTTCTTCAAAAACAGCTGTAATCCATTCTTGTGTCTTGGGGCCGATTTCTCTCCGTCCGAACTCTTTGAAATCAGTTTCGAAAACCTTGTAAAAACTAAGCATCTCCTGAGACGCTATCCCTGCTTCAGCAGCGTTAAGGCCTTCCCTGTAATAGGAAAGACAATTCAAAAGCCGCTCATCATCAGGCATGGAGCGGTAGAACATCCAAGTCGTCATGGTGGAGATTGCCATGTCACGCCTTGGCACGGGTACTGGTACAGGGTTTCCCGACCAACCCTCGCGCAGAATAGCATGACGATCGTCACACCAACAAAGGATGCTCAAAAAGCGGTTGAGAAGAGTCCTAGCGTCTTCTGTTTTAATACGCTCGCCTGCCAGGTCGATGCTGATCGAATGCGAGTGTTCCTTGGTTTTTGGAAACAGCACGAAATGATGGCCGCCGAACTCGATTCGCGTCGGGTCTTTTGGCCAAGTGACCGTCGTCTCGACGCCAAGGTTCAAGAACCTTGACCCTCCGCGCGCACCGAGGCGTTTGTGGAAGGCGTTGCGCTGCTCCTCTGTGTCATACTCACGCCAATCCGTTTCCAGTGGTCTGTCCAAATGACGCGAAAGGTCGACATCGCGCTTCAATTTCTGAAAAAACTCTCGGCTGAGGACGAGTTGGCGGGTGTTGGTTGACAACAGTCGATCAGGGTCAAACGTCTTTTCGGCCCCGGATACAGCCAGCCTCAGTGCGTCTTTTGACACATATGAAGCGATCTTGCGTTGGCCATTTTCCTCGAAAAGCAGTTTTGCCTGGTACTCGTCGTTTCCGGGAATACGAGCTATAGAAAGCGTGAGCGACACAAAAGCATTGCAGTCCTCATCTTTGCTGAGTAGAGCAGCCATTGCCTCGCGGAGAGAACCCGCCTCTTTAAACGACGCAGAAACGCCACCGACGGGCCGAAGATCACTCATTATCATTGCCACATGCCCAGCCCACCCGCTCAGCGTTGGCACATATCCTAAAACGGCACCTGCGATCTCATTGTTGGTGAGGCGTTGCGCTGCCTTGTCTCGCCCACGTGGAATTTGCCCATATCCGCGTAGGCTCTCAAATCGTTTTAGTGTTTCATCGTATGATAGATTTTCAGAAAGTTCACGATGAAGAAGAAGCGATAGATTTTTAGCATACATGGTTATTCCCAAGACTGGTGTAGATCTATCAGAAACTCGGCGAAGCAGACATAACTATACCATCGCATACGAGGGCTTTGTCCCGCAAAGGCGACGAGACTTCGCCTCGAACAACGTCCGCGTTCGGTCCCCCCGTAAAGACTACCTCTATGACCGACCTGAAGGCGCATAGCCCCGTTCCACCCGGCCCTTATCTCATAGCCCCTCACAGCCCGTTCTTCTCCGACAGAACCTTCTTCTGCCCCTCGTCCGGCTCTCCGAGGAAAATGTCGGGCTTGCCCTTCTCAAAGAGCCGCATCCAGGCCTGCTTGCCGTCGGCGGAAAACAGGATGTGCATCTGCATGCCGGCGCAATTGCCGGGCTGGCAGGTGTGGAAGAGCTGGTATTTGGTCCCGCCGATCTCGACCTCCTCCGACGGTGTGGAGACATAGTCGTTGCGGCGGATGAAATAGCGTGCCCAGCTCGGCAGGCCGGGAATGCCGTAGCGCAGTTTCTCCACCACCTTGCGACGGGCTTCGGACTTGTCCAGCACCTCGCCCAGGTTCTGGCCGGCGAGCGGTACCGGCTTCTCCTCAGCGAAGACCGCCCCCTGAATCATCAGCAGGCACGACACGGCGAATACGGTCTTCTTCAAAGGCCCTCTCCCGGGTGTGTTGGATGAATGCCGGATCAGGCCGGCTCGCGCAGGCGCTCGGCGGTCTGCAGGTCGACGGAGACGAGCTGGGACACGCCCTGCTCGGCCATGGTCACGCCGAACAGGCGGTTCATGCGCGCCATGGTGATCGGATTGTGGGTGACGACGATGAAGCGGGTGTCGGTCGAGCGGGTCATCTCGTCCATCAGGTTGCAGTAGCGCTCGACATTGTGGTCGTCGAGCGGCGCATCCACTTCGTCGAGCACGCAGATCGGCGCCGGATTGGTGAGGAAGACCGCGAAGATCAGCGCCATCGCCGTCAGCGCCTGTTCGCCGCCCGACAGCAGCGTCATGGTCTGCGGCTTCTTGCCGGGCGGGCGGGCGAGGATTTCGAGGCCGGCTTCCAGCGGATCCTCGGATTCGATCAGCTGAAGCTCGGCCGTGCCACCGCCGAAGAGGTGGGTGAAGAGACGGCGGAACTGCTCGTTGACGACGTCGAAGGCGGCCAGCAGCCGCTCGCGGCCCTCGCGGTTCAGGCTCTGGATCGCGCCGCGCAACTTACGGATCGCATCGATGATGTCGTCCCGCTCCTTGATGAGCGCCGCGAGCTTATCGGACAGCTCCTTCTGCTCTTCCTCGGCGCGCAGGTTGACCGCGCCCAAGCGTTCGCGCTCGATCTTCAACCGCTCCAGTTCGCGCTCCACCTCGCGCGGGTCGGGGATCTCATCCATCACTTTGAGGCCCGTCAGGCGGAAGGCCTCGTGCGGGGCGCATTGCAGCGCCTCGCGGATCAGGTTTTCGCTGTCCTGACGACGCTCGCGGGCGGACACCAGCCGCTCTTCGGCGCGGCCGCGCTTCTCGCGCGCTTCGGCGAGTTCGGAGAGCGCGCGGGCGGCGGACTGATCGGCGTGGCGCTGCATGGCTTCGGCTTCGGCGAGGCGATCGGCGGCGTCGCGGCGGTTTGCCTCCGCCTTCTGCAACTCCGTCATCAGCGCCCGGCGCTTCTCTTCCATTTCCTCGGGCGCGACGTCGAGATCGGCGGCCTCTTCTCGGGCTTCCTCCTCCCGGTCGCGCAGCGTCTGGATGTGCTCCTCGGCATTGGCCGCCCGCGCCTTCCAGGCGGCGCGTTCCTCGGCGATGGCGGATATACGCCGCTCGCGTGCCTCGTTTTCGCGGTTCAGGCTCTCGTGCCGGGCACGGGCCTCGGCAAGCACGCTGCGGCCATTGGCGACGTCGAGCTGCTGGGCGCGCAGGGCCTCGTCCAGATCGGTCAGATCCGGGGCGCTCTCCATCTCGATGCGGGCGTCCTCCTCGCGGATGACGACCTCCTCCAGCTGCGCGCGGATCTGCCCCAACGCCTCATTCAAGACGTCGCGGCGGCGGATCAGGTCGCCGGAGGCGCGTTCGGCGGCGGCCAGCGCCTCGCGGGCTTCGGCCACCCTCCGGGTCGCCAGCCGCACAGTGTCGCGGGCCGCGTTGAGCTGGCCTTCTTCGGCGCGAATGCGGTCGCCGGCGGCGCGAAGGGCGATCTCCGCATCCTCGAGCACGATGCGGGCCTCGTCGGTCTCGGCTTCCAGTTCGGCAAGCCGGTTTTTCTGGGAGAGACGGAGGGCGGCGGCGCTCGGCGCATCGGCGCCGGTCACGTGGCCATCCCAGCGCCAGACGGCACCGGCCTTCGTCACCAGCTTCTGGCCGGGCTGCAGAAGGGCGGCAAGCCGGGCGGCATCCGCATCGGCAACCAGACCGATCTGGCGCAGGCTGCGGGTCAGCGCCGCCGGTCCCGCGACATGCGTCAACAGCGGTTCAGTGCCCGCTGGCAGGACCGGATCGGTCTTCCCATCGCCGTTTTCGTACCAGTAAGAGGGAGCTTCGGGATCAAGCGCGGACTCAAGATCGTCGCCAAGGGCAGCACCCAGCGCCGTCTCGTAGCCCTTGGTCACCGTCAGCGCATCGGCGACGGGCGCGAACTCGCCGGCGGCCTCGCCCGCCGACAGCATGCGGGCAATCGTGCGGGCTTCGGTTTCGAGCGCATTGACGCGAGACCGTGCCGCCTCGACAGGCTGGCGGCTTTCCGCCTCGTGACGTCGGGCGTCGGCAAGGCGACTTTCGGCGTCCTGCACGGCGATGCCGGCATCCTCCAGCGCGATCTCGGCGGCTTCCACCAGTTCCTGCTTTTCGGCGGGATCGGGAAGCGCGGACATGCGCTCGGCAATCGCCGCGACTTCCGCGTTCGTTTCCTGCATCTGCCGGTCGAGCCTGAGCTTGCGGTCGGCGAGATCACGAATGGCGCGCTCCAGCTGATGGCGCAGCGCCGCCGCCTCGGCTCGTTCGGCCGTCAACGAGGCAAGCGTCTTTTCCGAAGCGGCCAGCGTATCGGAAGCGGCGACGAAAGCGTCCTTCACCTCCTGGGACATGCGGCCGGAATCGGCGAGAACCGCCTTCAGCTCCGCCTCTTCGGCATCAAGTCTCGCCAGGATGGCGGCGTTGTCGGCGACAAGCCGGCTTTCGCGCTCGATATCCTGGGCGAGCTGCGCCAGGCGGCGGGTCAGCTCCTCGCGCCGGCGCAGGATGCGGTTGGCATCCTCCTCAAGCTGCGTGCGGGCGATCTGCAGGCGCTGCAGGGCGGCGGCCATCGCCGCCTCGTTCTCGCGCAGTTCCGGCAGCTTCAGGCTCGCCACGCCTTGCGACTTGGCGGCCTCCATCTGGGCCTGCGCGCGCTCGGCGACGACCGCCGTCGTCTGGTTGAGCTCGCTGGTCGCTTCACCCTCGGCATCCTTAGCCTGCACCCAACGGATATGCAGGAGCATCGCCTCGCGGGCGCGGATATCGGCCGACAGAGACTTGAAGCGCGACGCCTGGCGGGCCTGGCGCTTCAGGCTCTCGATCTGGCTTTCGAGCTGCGAAGTGACGTCGTCGAGACGTTCGAGATTGGATTCCGCGGCGCGCAGCCTCAGCTCCGCCTCGTGGCGGCGGGAATGCAGGCCGGAAATGCCGGCCGCCTCTTCGAGCAGCTGGCGGCGGGCCTGGGGCTTCGCCTGGATCAGCTCGCCGATGCGGCCCTGCCCGACCATGGAAGGCGAACGCGCGCCGGTGGAAGCATCGGCGAAGAGCAGCTGCACGTCCTTGGCGCGCGCCTCCTTGCCGTTGATGCGGTAGACGGAGCCCTGCTCGCGCTCGATGCGGCGGGTCACCTGGATCTCGTCGGCATCATTGAAGGCGGCGGGTGCCGTGCGATCCGAGTTGTCGAGATAGAGGCCAACCTCGGCCGTATTGCGCGCAGGCCGGTTACCGGAGCCGGAGAAGATGACGTCGTCCATGCCGGAGGCGCGCATGTTCTTGTAGGAGTTTTCCCCCATCACCCAGCGCAGCGCTTCGACGAGATTGGACTTGCCGCAGCCGTTCGGCCCGACGACGCCGGTCAGCCCCTCCTCGATGAAGAACTCGGAGGGTTCGACGAAGGATTTGAAACCGACGAGGCGCAGCTTGTTGAACTTCATGGGGCCGGGGCTCCATGGATCAATCGAGCATGCTTGGAATAAATGCCCCCTCTGCCCTGCCGGGCATCTCCCCCACAAGGGGGGAGAAGGCTCGTGGCGATGTCGCGGCCCAACCTCAGGTGAAGCGATGACGTCAGCGTAAGCCCCTCCCCCTTGTGGGGAGGGGTTGGGGAGGGGTACGTCCCACGAGCATCACTGATAGCGCCAAGACGCAAAAAAACGGGCGCACGGCGGTGGCCGTGGCCCGTCTTTGTCAAGACATCGGACGGATCAAAGCAGCGGGTCGATGAGCGCTGACATCTGTTCAACCGACATTTCTCCAGAATAGCGCTTCCCGTCGATGAAGAAGGTCGGGGTGCCGTTGACGCCAAACTCCGTCGCAGCCCGGTTTTTCACTGCCGTCACATCATCGAGAAGTTTCTGGTTCGTCAAGCAGGCCTGGAAGCTCTCCTGTGTAAAACCGGCGAGTTTCGACATCTGCAGCAGCGCCGCGCTCTTGTCGTCGGCGGTCGCCCAGGTGATCTGCTGCTTGAACAGCACTTCGACGAAGGGGAAATACTGGCCTTCCGGGGCGCAGCGCGCCAGCATGATGGCCGCGGCAGCGAGGTTGTCGAGCGGGAATTCGCGCAGGATGAAGCGCACCTTGCCGGTGTCGATGTACTTCTTCTTGATCTCTTCGAAGACATCATTGGAGAAGCGCGCGCAGTGCGGGCAGGTCATCGACATGTATTCGACGATCGTGACCGGCGCGTCGGCCTTGCCGACGGATTCTTCCGGCAGCGGGCCTGGCTCCATCAGCTTGGCGACGTCGACGGAGCCTTCGGCTTCCGGCACGTCCACCTTTGTCTCGGTCGCCGGCTTGTCGGTGGAAGCGGTCTCGGTCGGGTCGGTCTTGGCCTGAGCCGGATCGCTGGATTTCTGCGCGCTCTCGTCCTTGCTGTCCGAGCAGGAGGCCAGGGCCAGTGCTACCGCACCGACGGCGATGCCCCCGAGCAGGCGGCGCTTCGAAATTTCAAGTTCGGCTTTCGGCATATAGTCACCTATCGTGTAATCGAATTCGCGAAAAAACTGTCGGCACCCGGATATCGCGGCGACCGGCAGCTTACAAGGTTTGTTTGACCGGACTATCTTCAAACAATTGTGACCGCAACACGACCAGCACTTCATCCACGGCCAGAAGAAATATCAGCGACCGCGTTTTGCTGCCAGCACGCCGCGGCCGAGCCGCTCGATCGCCTGGCGCAGCTTGTCGTCCTCGATGCCTTCCATCATGCCGTCAAGCTTGCGGGCGGCCTCCCCACGCAGCGCCGGCAGCGGACGCCTCACCGGCGCGACGGATACCGGCTTCTGGACGATACGGATCTGGCGGATCGCCGGAAAGCCGAAGAAACTGTTGATGCGGCCGATCAGTTCGCCCTGCGCATGGGTGAGAAACAGCGCGCGGGCGCCTTCGCAGGCGATGATCAGCGTTCCCGGCTGATAGCCGCCGCCCGTTCCGCTCTCGGAAACGCGGCGGTCCCAGGCGATCTTTTCCGGCCGGGTACAATCGGCAAACTCGTCGCCGACGATGCCGTCCCAACCGGCCAGAAGCGCGGACGAAATGCCGGCGCGCTTGGCCAGCAACGGATCGATGATGCCGTTGGCGGCCTCGGCGATCTGTCTGGCTCCGTATTTGGCACCTTGTTTCGGCGGTCGCATCTTGCCTCGTTCGGCGTCTTTGCCTTGATCGGCGACGCACGTTCGGCCACAAGTATCGCACTTTCGCGAATCCGCCGCAAACAATGACGCCCAGGAACACCAAAATCCCCAGTTCTCCGAGATCTTCCGACCTTCTCGCCTGGTACGACCGGCACCATCGCGACCTGCCCTGGCGGGTCTCGCCGCCGATGGCGGCGCGCGGCATCAAGCCGGATCCGTACCGCGTCTGGCTGTCGGAGGTCATGCTGCAGCAGACCACCGTGCAGGCGGTGAAGGCCTATTTCGAGGTCTTCACCTCGCGCTGGCCGACCGTCACCGACCTCGCCGACGCCGACACCGCCGATGTGATGGCGGCCTGGGCCGGCCTCGGCTACTACGCCCGGGCCCGCAACCTGAAGAAATGCGCGGAAGCCGTCGCCCGCGAGCATGGCGGCCGGTTTCCCGACACGGAGGACGGGCTGAAGGCACTGCCCGGCATCGGCGACTACACGTCGGCGGCCGTGGCGGCGATTGCGTTCGACCGGCCAGCGGCGGTGATGGACGGCAATGTCGAGCGGGTAATTTCCAGGCTCTACGCCATTTCCGATCCCCTGCCCGGCGCGAAGCCGCAGATGAAGGCGAAGGTGGCCGCGCTGACGCCCGACGACCGCCCCGGCGACTTCGCGCAGGCGATGATGGATCTCGGCGCCACCACCTGCACGCCGAAGCGGCCGAGCTGCATCCTCTGTCCCTTCAAGGAGAGCTGCCTTGCGCTCGCCGACGGCGATCCCGAGCGCTATCCGGTCAAGGCGGCGAAGAAGGCGAAACCCTTGCGGCGCGGCGCGGCCTTCGTCGCCGTGGCGGGCGACGGCACCGTCTTTCTCAAGCGCCGCGAAGATCGCGGCCTGCTCGGCGGCATGACGGAGGTGCCGACGACCGAGTGGACCTCAAGGCAGGACGGCGAGACCGGCACCGACGCCGCCCCCTTTGCGGCGGACTGGCGGCCGGCCGGCGACATTGCCCATGTCTTCACCCATTTCGAGCTCAGGCTTTCGGTCTTCCGGGCCGACGTCACGCGCCGGGAGCGCAATGACGGATGGTGGGCGCCGGTTACAAATCTTGATGCCGAGGCGCTGCCGACAGTCATGAAAAAAGCAGTCGCCGCCGCTATACCGGACGCTTTCAAGGCAAAAGGATAGGACGACAGCATGACTGCAGACATTCGCCACATCGTCTTCGACATCGGCCGTGTGCTCATTCATTATGATGCCGAGTTGCCCTTCTCGCGGATCATCCCCGATCCACAAGAGCGGGCATGGTTCTTCGCCAATGTCTGCACGCACGAGTGGAACGTCGAACAGGACCGGGGCCGAACATGGGAAGAGGCTGAGGATGCCCTGATCGCGGTCTATCCGGATCATGAAGACAGCATCCGCGCGTTCCGCAAGCATTGGCACGAGATGGTGCCGCATGCCTATGACGGCAGCGTCGCGATCATGACCGGCTTTATCGACGAAGGCCGCGACGTGACGATGCTGACGAACTTCGCCTCCGACACGTTCCGGCAGGCACAGGAGATCTATCCCTTCCTGAAGTTGCCGCGCGGCGTCACCGTGTCCGGCGACATCGGGCTGATCAAGCCCGACCCGGCGATCTACGACCGGCACACGAAGGACTTCGGGCTGACGCCATCGGCGACGCTGTTCATCGACGATTCCGCCGCCAACATCGCGGCCGCGAAGGCCTACGGATGGAACGCCATCCACTTTACCGGCGCTGACAATCTCAAGGAAGAACTGGGCAAATACGGCCTTTCGGCCTGACCATCGATGATGGTTTGTGACGGAGGAAGGGAAGGCGGTTCCCTTCCTCCGTCATGCCGACCAATTGCGAGGTGGCCGGTATTCTTGTCGACGGAAATGCAAGTATTCCCGGTAACTTGCCTCAAGCTGACGTTACGTCAGCCAGTGCGCCCATAAGGCAATTTTCGAAGTCCCGTGTAAAGGAAATCGTGTCGAAAAGCGGGGCCGACTTGCGGCAATTCACAAGATGTTTTTTGAGCTCGGTCCGGCGCGTCTCGTTTTCTGCCAGTTCGACTGCGATTTGCACGAATCCGTCCAGATTCGGGGCAACAAGCTCACGCAGGCCGATCGCAGCCAGCAGGCTCTCCGTTACCCGACCGGCGAAGTTGGTGCCCTTCCAGCCGACCACCGGCACGCCGGCCCACAGCGCGTCCGACGTCGTGGTGTGACCGTTATAGGGGCCGGTGTCGAGCGCGACATCCGCCATGGCGATGCGCTGCAGATGGTCCGCCATCGCCACCTTCGGCGCGAAAACGATGCGCGAACGGGCGACACCCTCCGCTTCCGCGGCCCGGCACAGGAACTCCTCCGCCATCGGCGTCTGCGCCGCCAGCCAGAGAACCGAGCCCTCGGCCTGCCGCAGGATCCGCATCCAGGCGCGGAAGACGGAACCACGGATCTTCTGCGACTGGTTGAACGAGCAGAAGACGATCTCGTGCTCGGGAAGACCGTGGTCGGCGCGCGCGCCCTTTCGGACAATCTGCGGCCGGGTCGCATCATTCGCCTGATAGCTTCCCGGCATGCGCAGGAGCCTTTCCTGGTAGAAGGCGGCGCTCAAGTCCGGCGTGACGATCCGGTCGGTGATGGCGTAATCGATGCCGGCGCCGGCAACACTGCCAGGAAAGCCGAGATAGGTGACCTGCACCGGCGCCGGCCGACGGCAGAAGATGGCGATCCGGCTTCCCTGCGTATAGCCCTTGAGGTCGACGAGGATATCGAGCTCGCAATCGCGGATGGCGGCGGCTGCCGCATCGTCGTCCATGTCGAGGATGTCGATGTAGTAGTCGACGCTGTCGAGGAAGCGCAAATGCATCTTCTCGTGCCGGCGGCTGCGGGCGGTGTGGCAAATGCCGTAGACCTCGAAGCGCTCGCGGTCATGGTGTTCGAGCACGCCGGCAAACAGCGCCATGGTCGCATGGTCGTGGAAGTCGCAGGAGAGATAGCCGATCCGCACCGGCTCGTCCTGTGCGCGCTGCCGCGTCGATTTCCATTTCGGCGCGACCGGCGGCAGCAGCACTTCCGCCGTGCGGCGGCTGGTGCGGGCATTGATCTCTTCATCGCCGCACCAGGTCAGATTGCGGAAGGCGTTTTCGCGGATGTCGGCGACGGCCCCTTCGGCGGCATAGGCGGCTTCCAGTTCCGCCTGCAGCCGGTCGGCCATGCCGAAATCGCACAGGCAGCTGGCGCACCAGAAGGCCTCGCTCAGCGCCAGCCGCTCCGACGTATTGGCGCCATAGGCCTTCAGAAGCAGCGGATAGGCCTGGTCGTAGCGGCCAAGGCCGGAGAGGACGATGCCGGCATTCAGCCAGCCGTTGAAGTCCATGGCACGCGGCGCGATGAAGTCGGCATAGGGCAGCGCCTCGTCATAACGCCCGGTTTCGCGCAGCAAGGCGCACAGCGTGTAGGCGAAATCATAGTCGTCCGGCCGCCGGTCGCCGGCGGACTTCAGCAGCGAGACGGCCTCATTCTGTCTTGACGCGGAGAGCAGGTTTTCCACGGCCTTGAAGATCAGCGGCTTGTAACGGCCGGCATCGAGATCGGCGGCGCGAGCGAAGTGGCGCGCGGCGGCTTCGCCATGCCCACGCTTCTCCTCGATAAGGCCCGTCAGGATCAGCGCCTGCGCATTGTCCTCTTCGGTCGCCAGCACCGTCTTCAGGGTCTGAAACGCGGAATTGTGGTCTCCGCTTTCATATTCCCGCCGCGCTTTGGCCAGAAGCATCGTCATACTGGTCATCCCATTCCAAGATCGGCCCGGCATAGATCACCGGTCTTGCCCGAGCCTGTTTTGCAAACGGGAACAAAGTGGTGCCGCTTGCGGTTGCCGATCAGGACGCCCGCCGAGATGCGGGTAATCCGGCCTTGGGAGTGGCCGGAACGCACAGGCCTCGCGATAGCAGCGCAGGCCGGCGTCAATGACAATCAAACGCGGAAAGAGCCATGAAATACAATCCAGCGCTGGACGGACTGCGTGCCATATCGGTGCTCCTCGTCGTCGCCTTCCACAGCAACCTGCCCTTCGTTCCAGGCGGCATGATCGGCGTCGACATCTTCTTCGTCCTCAGCGGCTTCCTGATCACCGCGATTCTCCGGCAGGAGATCGAAAGGAAGGACACGCTGTCCCTGACAACGTTCTATGGTCGACGCCTGATGCGGCTCTGGCCGCCGCTCATCGCCTTTCTCGTGGCCTTCTATCTGGCGGCGCCCTTCCTCTTTCCCAAGGACGACGCCAATCTCGAGGTGCTGCTGGCCGGCCTCTATCTGTCGGACTATTCCCATATCCTGTTTGGCATGCCTTCAGCGGTGTCGCACACCTGGTCGCTGGCGGTCGAGCAACAGTTCTACCTGCTCTGGCCCCTCGCCCTGCTCGCCTTGCGGAAGGTCTCCGTCGGGACCGCGATCGCCCTATTGGCGGCAAGCTTTCTCTTCGCCACCTGCTGGCGCATGGCCGACCGGCTGATCTGGGACGACTGGTACCGGACCTATTTCCGCTTCGACACACGGCTGAGCGGCCTGATCCTCGGCAGCCTGATGGCCTTCGTCGACTGGAAACCGCGAGCGCCGCTTGCCGGCGCCATTGGCGCCCTGTCGATCTGCGTGCTGGTCGCGCTCAGCGTGTCGCTGCAATTCGGCACGACAGAGTCGATGACATGGGGCAGCCTGACGGCCGATTTCGCCGCGGCCGGCCTCATCCTGTCGCTGACCGCCACGCAGGAGACGCGCCACTACCGCCTGCTCTCGCATCCGGCGCTCGTATACATCGGGGTGATTTCCTACTCGATCTATCTCTGGCACTACCCGGTCGCAAAGGCGCTCAGGGCAGAGACCTCGCCACTCGTGACATTCGTCGTCACCTCGGCCTTTGCGATCCTCGCCGCGATGCTCTCCTACCGGCTGATCGAGCGGCCGGTGCAGGCGCTGAGGCAGCGCTATGCGGTCGCGAGCCCAAGGTGAGCTTCCGCGCGGTGCATCGGCATTCGACGTATCGGCAAAAGAATGATGCCCGGGGCCTTCTCCTTCCCCGGGCATCATCAGAAAGCTCTTTCCGCAACTGGAGGTACAAAAACCGGAAAGAGCCTATGTCGCAATCTCTTGTCAGCCGGCGGCGGCAAGCTCCCGCCTGACAATTGCGCGCAACTCGTCGATCGGCTTCAGTTCGCCGCCATCCTCATAATGCCAGAACGTCCAGCCGTTGCAGGCGTCGAAGCCCTGAACCTTCGCACCGAGACGGTGGATGGAGCCGGCCTCGCCGCCGGCGGCCAATGTGCCGTCGGCGCGCACGATCGCCGAATGGCGGCGGCGGGCGTCGGTCAGCACCTGGCCGGGCTTGATCAGCCCGCTTTCGATCAGCACGTTGAAGGCGACCCGGACCTCGGCCTTCTTGCCGGTCATGACCGTCAGTTCGGCCTTGCCGAGCGGCTCGACTGCGGCGATGCGGGCCGATGCGGCGTCGATATAGTCCTGCTCGCGCTCGATGCCGACAAAGTTGCGGCCGAGACGCTTGGCGACGGCGCCGGTGGTGCCGGTGCCGAAGAACGGATCGAGGATGATATCGCCGGGCTTGGTCGACGACATGATGACACGAGCGAGGAGCGATTCCGGCTTCTGGGTCGGATGCACCTTCTTGCCCTCGTCGTCCTTCAGGCGTTCGCCGCCGTTGCAGATCGGGAACAGCCAGTCGGAGCGCATCTGCACGTCGTCATTGGCGGCCTTCATCGCATCGTAATTGAAGGTGTAGCCCTTGCCGTTCTGGTCGCGCGAGGCCCAGATCATCGTCTCGTGGGCGTTCTGGAAACGGCGGCCCTTGAAGTTCGGCATCGGGTTGGTCTTGCGCCAGACGATGTCATTGAGGATCCAGAAGTTGAGATCCTGCATCATCGCGCCGACGCGGAAGATGTTGTGATAGGAGCCGATGACCCAGATGGTGCCGGTCGGTTTGAGGACGCGGCGGCAGGCGAGCAGCCAGGCGCGGGTGAAGGCGTCATAGGCCTGGAAGGAGGCGAACTGGTCCCAGTGATCGTCGCAGGCGTCGACCGCCGACTGATCGGGACGGGTCAGCGCACCGCCAAGCTGGAGATTGTAGGGTGGATCGGCGAAAATGACGTCGACCGAATGATCGGGAAGCGCCTCGAGGGCCGCCACGCAGTCACCCTTGATGATGGTGTTGATCCAGGCCTTGGTGCCTTCGGCACGCTTCAGCTCGGCAAGCGGAAATACTGATGCCATCTGATACTCACTGATACGCTTACTCGGTACGGACAGCCAAGCACACCGAAAGGAGACACGCTTAACTGAGCATTAGGGTTACTGATCTTGGTTACCAAATGCTGAAAGGGGCGAGCTAAATCGCAAAATAAAAGTCGCCGGTGCCGAAAACGGCAAAATGCATCCCGCCGTCATTGATTGCGTTTCGAGCCGGGATCATATACGGACTGCCCCTTCCCAAGACGTTCGAAAGACCCCTATCCATGAACGGATTCGATCTCATCATTTTTGATTGCGACGGCGTGCTCGTCGATTCCGAAATCATCGCGGCCCAGGTGGAGTCGAAGCTCCTGACGGAGGCCGGCTACCCGATCAGCGTCGAGGAGATGGGCGAGCGCTTTTCCGGCATGACCTGGAAGCACATTCTTCTGGCCATCGAAAGCGAAGCCAGCATCCCGCTCTCCGCGTCGCTGCTCGACAAGTCCGAGAAGCTGCTGGACGACCGGCTGGCCCGCGATGTCCGCGTAATCGAAGGCGTCGGCCAGGCGATCATGCGGCTGAGCGGTCCGCGCTGCATCTGCTCGAATTCCAGCAGCCATCGCCTCGACATGATGCTGACGAAGACGGGCCTGAAGCCGCTGTTCGCGCCCCATATCTTCTCCGCCAAGGACCTCGGCGCCGACCGCGTGAAGCCGAAGCCGGACATTTTCCTGCACGGCGCATCGCAGTTCGACGCCAAGCCGGAAAACACGCTGGTCATCGAGGATTCGGTGCACGGCATTCACGGCGCCCGCGCCGCCGGCATGCGCGTCATCGGCTTTACCGGCGGTTCGCACACCTTCCCGTCGCATGCCGACCGGCTGATGGACGCAGGCGCCGAGACGGTGATCTCGCGGATGAGCGACCTGCCCGGCGTTGCCGAGGCGCTGGTCGGCTGGGCCGGTCTCGTCTGAGCTTCAGACCTTCAGTGTAAGCGCCGCAGGCAATATCCCGAATTCGACCGGCACGACGCCGGTCGCCTCGCCATCCGCCTCTGTCGGAATGCCGGCCGATGTACCGTCGGCCGGTTCGACACGTACGCTTGCGGCGCGCACGATCCGGACAGCCGGATCGGTCAGATGACGACCGGCGCGGATCTGCCCGAGCAGCGAAACCAGCTTGAGCCGGCTTCCCGTCGTCAAGATCACGACATCGAAGAGGCCATCGGCAAGCTCCGCTTCGGGCGCGACATGCATGCCGCCGCCGAAATAAGCGCCGTTGCAGACCGCGACGAGATCCGCCCGCATGCGTTCCGGCACCCCGCCATCGAGGGACACCAGCAGATCCTTCGAGCGCCAGGCGAGAATGTTGGTCACCGAATGCAGAGTGAAGAGATGCCGGCCAGGGAGAATGGCCCGCAGCGCGCTGCCGTTGACCGAGCACACGACCTCGCCTGAAATGCCGGCCGTCGCCTCGTTGACGAAATGGCTTGTCGACAGCGCACCCTGAGGGCTGACGCAGGTCATCCGCCCGACATCGATCCTGCGCTCCGGGGCGTCGAGAATGTGGGCCGCGAGCCTTTCCGGGTCCGTCGGCATGGCAAACTGGCGGGCAAAGTCACACCCCGTGCCGGCGGCAGCCAGAGAGAAGGCGACGCCGGGATTTTCGGAGGTCATCAGCCCATCGACCGCACCGCCGACAGTGCCATCGCCACCGACGGCCACGATCAGATCGACGCCGGCATCGGCAAACGCGCGGGCAAGCCGGGCGGCATCGCTGACACCTTCCGTTTCCCGGATCTCCACCGCGCGCCCGCGGGCGCGAAAATATGCGTCAAGCCTTTCGGCAAGCGGACGCGCCGCGCCCCTGCCCGCCTTCGGATTGACGACTATGCCGATGCGCTCCAACGGATGCTTCCGGCGTCTTTACTTGGTGTTGTACGGGCCTTCGTCGAAGCCGACGTAAATCTTGGCGAGATTGCCGGCGCCGCCGGGAATGGTCACGTCGGTCTTGGTGAAGATGAACTGGGTCGTCAGCGTCGAGGGAAGCTCGACTTCGAACTTCGTCAGCTCCGAATAGAGCGTCGTCTCGCCATCGGAGGCGGCAACGCGGATCGGAAGGACGATCTTGCCGGGCTTGGCGAGCGGTCCGCCGACAAGGCGTCCCTGGGCGACGACGGTCACCGTCATGCTGTTCTGGCCAAGCGTGCACTGGCGCGTCGTGGCAGCGATCGAGGCCTGGTAGACGATCTTCGACGGATCGTCCTTGCCGCCATTGGCATATTTGTCGAGCGAGGCGGTGCCGTCCCGCAGATAGACCTGTGGGCAGGACCCCTGAATGACGGCCGGCTGTGCCGTCTGGGCCTGATCGCCGGAGGGCTTCAGACCGTTGACATCCGTGGAGTTGCACCCTGCGATCGCCGCAAAGGCCACAACCGAGAACAATCCGCGCGAAACATTCTTGAACACGGAACTTCCCTCCCCTTCATCTGCTCGTCTTACACATGACGCCCCTTGGGGCTCAAAACGCAGCTTCAAACTGTCATTTGGGCCTTTTCATGCCCATGCCGGCTGGTCTATATCAGCCGCGCAAGAAAAAATCGATCAGGTATCTTACGTTACGTCAGATTTTCCTCCGGAAAACTGAGGATTGATAGGGCCGCCGGCGTCCTTGGCACCAAGGCGGCGATGCAAATGCTAAAGACCGCGGGCCGCCCACGGTCAAAGTCAGGATTGGTGACACGTGAAGTACATCTCGACCCGGGGCGAAGCCCCTTCGCTCGGTTTCTGCGATGCCCTGATGGCCGGACTGGCCAGCGACGGCGGCCTTTATGTACCGGAAAGCTGGCCGACGTTCACCAAGAAGGAGATCAAGGCGCTTCGCGGCAAGACCTACCAGGAAATCGCCTTTGCGGTGACCTCGCGTTTCGTCGATGGTGAAATCCCGGATGCCGACCTCAAGGCGATGATCGACGAGGCCTATGCGACCTTCCGCCATCCCGCCGTCACGCCGATCGTGCAGACCGGTTCGAACGCCTTCATCCTTGAGCTTTTCCACGGCACCACGCTTGCCTTCAAGGACGTGGCGATGCAGCTGCTGGCACGGCTGATGGACCACGTCATGGGCCTTCGCGGCGAGCGCGCGACCATTGTCGGCGCCACCTCGGGCGATACCGGCGGCGCGGCCATCGACGCCTTTGCCGGCCGTGACCGCACCGACATCTTCATCCTGTTCCCGCACGGCAAGGTCTCGCCGGTGCAGCAGCGCCAGATGACGACCTCGACGGCCTCCAACGTCCACGCGATCGCCATCGAGGGCAATTTCGACGACTGCCAGAACCTCGTCAAAGCGCTCTTCAATGACGCAAAATTCCGCAAGTCGGTGAAGCTCTCCGGCGTCAACTCGATCAACTGGGGCCGGATCATGGCGCAGGTGGTCTACTATTTCACCACCGCGATTTCGCTCGGCGGGCCGGACCGGAAGATCTCCTTCACCGTTCCGACCGGCAATTTCGGCGACATCTTCGCCGGCTACGTCGCCAAGCGCATGGGCCTGCCGATCGACAAGCTGGTGGTCGCGACCAACGAGAACGACATCCTGGCGCGGACGCTGAAGACCGGCCGCTACGAGATGCGTTCGGTGTCGGCAACGACCTCGCCGTCGATGGATATCCAGATTTCCTCGAACTTCGAGCGCCTGCTGTTTGAAGCCTATGACCGCAACGCCGCCGACGTGCGTTCGGCGATGAACGGGCTGAAACAGTCCGGCGCCTTCGAGATCGCGCCATCCGCTCTCAAGGCGATCCGCAAGGAATTCCGGGCGGGCAAGGCGACCAAGGCGCAGGTCGCCAAGACCATCCGCGACACGCTGTCCGAGACGGGCTATCTCGCCGATCCGCACACCGCCGTCGGCATGCATGTTGCAAAAAAGCATGAAAAGTCCAATAGTCCCATGGTCACGCTGTCCACGGCGCATCCCGCCAAATTCCCCGCGGCCGTTAAATCCGCCTGCGGGCTTGACCCGGCGCTACCGGCGTGGCTTGCTGATCTGATGGACAGGGAGGAGCGCTTCGAAATTCTTGCCGCCGACCTTAAAGGCCTCCAGACCTTTATTGAGAAACGGGCCAGGGCAAAGGACTGAGGCGCAGAAAGAGCGAAGTATGAAAGTTGAGTGCACCCGCCTTGCGTCGGGTCTTACCGTCGTCACCGAGAAAATGCCGCATCTGGAAAGTGTTGCGCTCGGTGTCTGGATCAAGTCGGGTTCCCGCAATGAACTGGAACACGAGCACGGCATAGCCCACCTACTTGAGCACATGGCGTTCAAGGGCACGCGCAGCCGTTCTGCGCGCCAGATCGCCGAGCAGATCGAGGACGTCGGCGGAGAGGTCAATGCCGCCACCTCGACCGAGACCACGTCCTATTATGCCCGTGTCCTGAAGGACCATGTGCCGCTGGCTGTCGATATCCTCGCCGATATCCTGACCGATTCCGTGTTCGACGAAGACGAGCTCGCCCGCGAAAAGAACGTCATCCTGCAGGAACTCGGCGCTGCCGACGACATGCCGGACGACGTCGTGTTCGACAAGTTTTCCGCCGCCGCCTATCGCGACCAGACGATCGGCCGCTCGATCCTCGGCACGCCGGATACGGTAATGTCATTCACCCCGGCCGACATCCGGGAGTATCTGTCGCGCAATTACACGACGGACCGTATGTTCGTCGTCGCCGCCGGCGCGGTTGATCATGAGGCGTTCGTCCGCCAGGTCGAAGAGCGTTTTGCCGGCCTGCCGCAGAAGCCCTCCTCCACCCCGCAGATGGCCAAGGCCATCTACAGCGGCGGCGAGGTGCGCGAGACGCGCAAGCTGATGGACTCGCAGGTACTGCTCGGCTTCGAGGGCCGCGCCTATCATGTGCGCGACTTCTACTGTTCACAGATTCTGGCCAACGTGCTCGGCGGCGGCATGTCGTCGCGGCTCTTCCAGGAAGTGCGCGAGCACCACGGTCTCTGCTACTCGATCTATTCGTTCCACTGGGGCTTTTCCGACACCGGCATCTTCGGCATCCATGCCGCGACCGGCGACGAGCAGCTTCCGCAGCTCGTGCCGCTGATCCTCCAGGAACTGCGCCGGATAGCGGAATCGGTCGACCAGAAGGAAATCGAACGCGCCCGGGCGCAGATCCGCGCGCAGCTGCTGATGGGACAGGAAAGTCCCGCCGCCCGCGCCGGCCAGATGGCCCGGCAGATGATGCTCTATGGCCACCTGATCACCAATCAGGAGCTGATGGACCGGCTGTCGAACATCACCACCGACCGGCTGACCGATCTCGCCGGGCGGCTGTTCTTCGATACGGTTCCGACGCTTTCGGCGGTCGGCCAGCTCACCAGCCTCGCATCGCTCGACGAGATCGCGGCCTCACTATCCACCTCGGCTCCGGTTTCAGCCGGGGCAGTCGGCTAGGCCGCCTACGCCGGTGGGTACGCCGGGGAGCACCAAGGTTTCGGCATTCGTCCGATCGATCCTGCGACCGGAACGACGGCCACTGGTCGAGAACGATACCTACCTGCTCCGCCTGCCGGAGCGGAAGGATTTTGGCCAATGGGCGGCACTGAGGACCATCAGCCGGAATTTCCTCGAGCCGTGGGAGCCGGCCTGGAACAATGCCGACTTCACGGAACGGTCCTTCCACTCGCGGGTCGACCGCAACATGGCCGAATTTACCAACGGACAAGCTATCGCTTTATTCATCTTCCGGAAAAGTGATATGGCATTGCTCGGTGGTATCACGATCGGGTTGATCCGGCGCGGCGTCGCGCAAAACTGCATGATCGGATACTGGATGGGCGAGAAGCATGCGGGGCAAGGACATATGTTCGCCGCACTTGGTATGGTTATTCAATATATCTTTTCCGAGCTGCGGTTGCACCGAATTGAGGCGGCATGTATTCCGGAAAATCAACGTAGCATCCGGCTGCTTGAAAAGTCCGGCTTCAAACGGGAAGGCCTCTTGCGCGCTTATCTGAAAATCAATGGCCGGTGGCAGGACCACGTGATGTTCTCGCTGCTGGAAAGCGATCGGCGCACCGCAGAGGCGATGTCGACATCATGATGCGCGCAATCAAAGCATCGATGCCCGGCGGTTTCAGCCCGGCCGCCCTGATGGCCGCGTTGATGGCAATCATCATTGCGGCCGCAAGCCTTCCGGCGCTTGCCGCCGAGCCCGTCAAGATTTCACGCGACGACACCGCGCTCGACCTGACCGCGACGACCGAGATCTATTCCGACCAGGGCGAAGCCTTCCAGGTATCGACCGCGGCCGGTGCCGACGGCATCCGCAGGCGCATCGAGGTGCGGTCCTCCTCGCCTGACCATCACGGCGACTGGGCCGTCTTCGCGCTCGCCAACGTCTCCGACGAGCAGCTCGACCGGCTGATCGTCGCGCCGCATTTCCGGCTGGTCAATTCCGGCCTGTTCTGGCCGGACCTCGGCTCGCAGCGAATCATCTCGATCACGCCGAGCGAAGGCTTTGCGCTGGACCGGCAGCAGAGCACGGAAGCCGACGTCTTCCGCATCACGCTCGATCCGGGCGCCGTCATCACCTTCGTGGCCGAACTCACCTCGCCGGAACTGCCGCAGCTCTATCTGTGGGAGCCGGACGCCTACAAGGACACGGTCAACGCCTTCACGCTCTATCGCGGCATCATGCTCGGCATTGCAGGCCTTCTGGCGGTGTTCCTGACCATTCTCTTCGTCGTCAAGGGCACGTCCATGCTGCCGGCGACGGCGACGCTCGGCTGGGCGGTGCTCGCCTATATCTGCGTCGACTTCGGCTTCCTGGAAAAGCTGATCAGCATCACCGCCTCCGACCAGCGAATATGGCGCGCCTGTGCGGAGGTGGCGCTCGCGTCGAGCCTCGTCATCTTCCTGTTCACCTATCTGAACCTCAACCGCTGGCACATCCACCTGGCGCATGCGACCTTCGCCTGGATCCTTGGCCTCGTGCTGCTGTTCGGCGTCGCGATCTACGATCCGTCGGTGGCAGCCGGTATCGCCCGCTTCTCCTTCGCGCTGACGGCGGTCGCCGGCACCGGGCTGATCATCTATCTCGGCTTCAACCGGTTCGACCGCGCCATCCTTCTGGTGCCCGCCTGGGCGGTCATTCTGGTCTGGCTTGCCGGCGGCTGGCTGACCGTCACCGGCCGATTGAACAACGACATCATCCAGTCGGCGCTCGGCGGCGGCCTCGTGCTGTTCGTGCTGCTGATCGCCTTTACCGTCATGCTGCACGCGTTTTCCGGCGGCGCCTACCAGCTGGGACTGTTCTCCGATCTCGAGCGGCAGGCGCTGGCGCTGATCGGCGGCGGCGACACCGTGTGGGACTGGGATGTCGCGCGCGACCGGGTGACCACCATCCCCGACATTTCCGACAAGCTGGGCCTGGCGCCCGGCGCGATGCATGGACCGGTCAGAAACTGGCTACCGCGACTACACGCGGAAGACCGAGACCGTTTCCGGGCCTCGCTCGACGTTTTGGTCGAACACAGGCGCGGGCGTCTCAGCCATGAATTCCGCATCCGTGCCGAGGACGGCCATTATCACTGGCTGCAGATCCGCGCCCGGCCCGTGCTCGGCGCCAATGGCGAGATCATCCGCTGCGTCGGTACCGCCGAGGACATTACCGAACAGCGCAACTCGATGGAGCGTCTGCTCAACGATCCGCTGTTCGACAATCTGACCGGTCTTCCGAACCGCAAGATCTTCCTCGACCGGCTGGAAACCGCGCTGACGCTTGCCGCGCCGAATTCGACCGTACAGCCGACGGTCATCGTCATCGACATCGACCGTTACGCGCTGGTCAACGAGAAGCTCGGCATCGCCGCCGGCGACAATGTGCTGATCGCGCTCACGCGCCGCCTGCGCCGGCTCCTGCATCCGCAGGACACCCTGGCGCGCATTTCCGGCGACATGTTCGGCCTCATTCTGCTGTCACAGCGCGACCCGGCCAAGATCGCCGAGTTCGCCGAGCGACTCAGCCACGCGATCAGCGCGCCGATTGGCTTCTCCGGCAACGACATCAACCTGAACGCCTCGATCGGCCTCGTCTCGTGGACCGACCAGAAGGAAAGCGCAAACGATCTCTTGAACGACGCCGAGCTCGCCATGTATCGCGCCAAGCGCGCCGGCGGCAATCGCGTCGAGCCGTTCCGTCCGGCCTTCCGCAACGCCAATTACGACCGCCGCCTGACCGACGCCGACCTGAAGCGTGCGCTCGAGCGCAAGGAGCTTTCGCTGGTCTATCAGCCGATCGTCCGGCTGGAAGATGGCGAGATCGCCGGATTCGAGGCGCTGATGCGCTGGGATCACCCCAAGCGCGGCAAGGTGCCGCCGTCGGAATTCATCCAGCTCGCCGAGAAGACAGGCCTGATCGAACAGCTCGGCCTGTTTGCCCTGCAACGGGCGACGACCGACCTGATGGACTGGGAATCGCGGACCACGAAGCTGCCGATCTTCATGTCGATCAACCTGTCGAGCTCCCAGCTGATCGGCAACACCTTCTTCAACGACGTCCGCAACCTGCTCGCCAAGACGCATTGCGAGCCGTCGCGCATCAAGCTCGAGCTGACGGAATCGACGATGCTCGAAAATCCGGAACAGTCGCGGATCATCTTCGACAAGCTGAAAGCGCTGGGCCTCAGCCTCGCGATCGACGATTTCGGCACCGGATACTCATCGCTGTCCTACCTGATGGACCTGCCCTTCGACACGCTGAAGATCGACCGTACGCTGATTGCCGGCAACACGACCAAGCACGAAGTGCTGCTGAAATCCGTGCTCGCCATGGCGCAGGAACTCGGAATGACGGTGGTCGCCGAAGGTGTTCAGGACGAGGAACAGGCGATCCATCTTGCAGAACTCGGCTGCCAGCTGGGCCAGGCCAACATCTTCGGACCGCCGATCGGATCCGATTCGGTGCTGAAGCTTCTGAAGGAACGGTTCGTCACGGAGCGCCGCCGCGGCATCAACAAGGAACCGAATTTCTCCTGAGCCTTCGAGACGCCGCGCCTCAGGCGTGGCCGGCCTCGCGGGAAAGCGCAACCGGATTGACGCCCATCAGCGCCAGCGCGCGCTCGTATTTCGTGTCGAAATTGGCGTCGAAGATCAGCTCCTCGCAGGCCGGGCAATTGAGCCAGCCATTGTTGGCGATCTCGTCTTCGAGCTGGCCCGGCGACCACCCGGCATAGCCGAGCAGCAGGGCCGCCCGCTTCGGCCCCTCGCCCTGGCTGATCGCCCGGATGATGTCGAGGGTGGCCGTCAGCGAGATCTCGTCACTGATCGGGATGCTCGATCCGCAGGAAAAGTCGTCGGAGTGGAGCACGAACCCCCTGCCCGTCTCGACGGGGCCGCCTGTATGGATCGGCAGATCTCGCACGGGCTTGGGCAGCATCAGGCGCGCAGTCTCGTCCATGATGTTGAGATGGGCGAGAATATCGGGAAAGGCCAGGTCCTGGGTCCGATTGATGATGAAGCCCATGGCGCCCGCGGGCGAATGGGCGCAGATGTAGACCACCGACCGGGCGAAGTTCGTATCAGCCATGCCGGGCATGGCGATCAGAAACTGCCCATCGAGGAAACCGCGTTCGCGGTCACTGCTCAGCGCCGAAATAGTCATGCATCCTCCTCACTCGCGCCATTGTCCTCGGGGCGGGGAAATGACGGTATCGGATTTGAGTTGACCACAGACAGGATGGGCCAATGTCACGTATCAATCAACCGGAAATGAAGACGATCAGGAAAGCGTGACTGGAAAATCGCTTCTTGTCCAACTAGATCTCAACGTATGAAAATCAAGCGCTTCCTACAGCAACCCGCTCTTCTTGCTTGCCTTCTCGCCATTTCTCTATCGGCGGGTGCAAAGGCGCAGGCCGCTGAAACCGAATGGGCAACCAGCGAAGGCGGCCGCATGCGGATCGTCACCCTTGCCCCCGACGACAAGGGCATCGCCCAGGCCGCACTGCAGGTCGACCTCAATCCAGGATGGATAACCTACTGGCGGGAGCCCGGCGGCAGCGGCATTCCTCCGCAGATCACGCCGGCGGCAGGCAGCAAGGCGGAAGTCACAGGCATTGATTTTCCCGTACCCAAGCACATCAAGCTGGGAGACATCGACGACATCGCCTATGACACGCCGGTGACCCTGCCCTTCAAGATCGCGCTCAACGGAGAGAAGGGCACCATCAACCTCAGCGCCTTCATCGGGGTCTGCCGCGAAATCTGCGTGCCGTTCCAGTCGGAATTCCCGGTCACAATCCCGGCGTCGGGCGATGACACGTCGGACGCGGAAGCCATCATTCGGGAGGCCGACGCGAAGATGCCGGGCGCACCTGGTCCCGACTTCGACATCAAGAGCCATGCGCTGTCGGCCGACGGCAAGTCGCTGCACCTCAGCATCACCTTGCCTGCCGCGACGACGGACGCCCCGGAGATCATCGCGACCGGGCCCGCCGGCTACGTCTTTGCCGACGTCCGCAACGGCCACCACGACGGCAACACCTATTCAGGCGACCTGAACCTCGACTACCTGCCCGACGGATACGACTTCAAGGGCAGCCAATGGCGCGTGCTCGTCAAGTCCGGCGACCGCGCCATCGATACATCGCTTGCCTTCCCGTAGACAGCCCATATATTTCCAACCGGTTCCCGTGCCCTACGGAGAACAGGCCCACATTTCAGGAGTTACACATGTCGATTGCCGAAGGCGAGAAGCTGCCCGCCGCTACCCTTATGGAAAAGACCCCCGACGGCCCGGCCAAGCTTTCCACGGATGAGCTGTTTGCCGGCAAGAAGGTCGTCCTCTTCGCCGTTCCCGGCGCATTCACCCCGACCTGCTCGCTCAACCATCTGCCGGGCTTCCTCGAAAACCGCGACGCGATCCTCTCCAAGGGCATCGACGACATCATGGTGGTTTCCGTCAACGACTGGCACGTCATGAACGCCTGGGCGGACAAGACCGGCGGCGCCGGGAAGATCCGCTTCCTCGCCGATTTCGACGCGTCCTACACGAAGGCGCTCGGCCTCGACATGGACCTTTCGGCTGGCGGCCTCGGTGTACGCTCCAAGCGCTACTCGATGATCGTCGACGACGGCGTCGTCCAGAAGCTGAACGTCGAGGAGCAGCCCGGCCAGGCGGTCACCTCGGGTGCTGCCGCCATCCTCGAACAGCTCTGAGGCTCAGCCCCGGTTGCAACGGACAGACGCGCACAGGCACCGGATGAGCCTGTGCGCACACTATTAACTATGGCATCCGAATTATCTCCGGGAACGGCATACGGCCTCGCCTGCCACCAGAACTATTCAAACAAAATCAACGTATTCCGCTCGAAAGTCGGCACGCCACACTTCGGGGAATACAATCTTGAGCGTCATCAGTTGCATTACGGGCCAACACAATCTCTGGCTCGTCGGTCTTGCGGCCGTGATCTGCGCCTTCGGTAGCTTCATCACCTTTCGCCTCTTCCTGCGCGGATCGGATGACAGCGGCCTCCTGAAGCTCGGATGGCAGTTCCTCGCCTCGATGGCGGCAGGGTCCTCGATCTGGTCCACCCATTTCATCGCAATGCTCGCCTACAAGAGCGGCGGTCCGGTCTTCTTCGAGCCGGTGCTGACGATCGTCTCTCTGCTCGTGGCCATCTGTGGCATGTTCATCGGCCTGACGGTCGCGTCCCTCAAGTCGCCCCTGGCTTCGGTCGCAGGCGGGGTACTCTGCGGCGGCGCAATCGTCGCCATGCACTATACGGGCATGATGGGCTACCGCATCGATGGCCTGCTTGCCTGGAACACCAACTACGTGGTTGCGTCCATCGTGCTCGCGATCACCATCTCGCCCCTGGCCTTCCTTGCTGCAAACTCCGAGACACTAAACCGGAAGACCGTCGTCGCGACGGGCCTTTTCGTCGTCGCGATCGTCGCGCTGCACTTTACCGGCATGACCGCGCTGGAAGTCACCCCGATGGTGCTGCGCGCTCCCACCGCGCAAGGCGGCACACTGGTCGCCATGGCCTTCGCCGTCGCGCTGGCCGTCTTCGCGATCGTCGGCACCGGCCTCACCACCTTCGTCCTGGACGACCGAAACCGCCGGGAATCCTTTCGCAGGATCAATCATCTTGCCCATTACGACAGCCTCACTGGCCTCGCCAACAGGCAGAACTTCAGTGACCATCTGGAGATGGAGTTGAGCCGTGCCCAGGATGAAGGCTCGCGATTCGTTCTGATCACATTCGACTTGGACCGGTTCAAGGAAATCAACGACATCCGTGGACATGGCGCAGGCGATCAACTGCTTTGCGTGCTCGGCGACCGGCTGAAGAGATTTGTCGATGAAGACCACTTTGTCGCGCGCCTGGGCGGCGACGAGTTTGCTGCCATCGGGCGGCTCGACAACCAGAAGCTCGCCTATGATTTCATGGCGCAGATCAAGGCGGAAATCTGCAAGCCGGTGCGATTGCAGGGCGGAACCGATGTATCGGTCAATGTCAGCCTTGGAGCGGCGTTTTACCCGGCGGACGGCGACAGCAGCCAGGATCTTGTCAACAATGCCGACCTCGCGATGCGCCGGGCCAAGTCCGACATCACACGCTCCATCTGCTTCTACGACGCGTCCATGGATGAGGCCGTGCGTAGCCGCAAGGAGCTGATGGCCAACCTCCGCCAGGCCATAGAGTTGGAGCAATTCGAAGTCTTCTATCAGGTGCAGACCTCGGTCTCCACCGGTGCCGTGCGGGGTTACGAAGCCCTGCTTCGCTGGAAACACCCTGTGCGCGGCTACGTGCCCCCCAGCGAATTCATCCCCATTGCGGAAGAGAGCGGCATGATTCTCGCCATTGGCGAATGGGTGCTCCTGACGGCATGCCAGCAGGCGGTTACATGGCCAGCGGCGGCCAAGATCGCCGTCAACCTGTCGCCATTGCAGTTTGCCGACCGCAAACTGCCGGCAACCGTCGCAGGCATTCTGCAAAGGACAGGTCTTCCCGCCGAACGGCTGGAACTGGAACTGACGGAGACCACCATCGTGCAGGACCGCCAGCGCACGCTGGATATGCTGAAGGAAATCAAAGCGCTTGGCGTGACAATCGCGCTCGACGACTTCGGCACCGGTTATTCGTCACTCGAAACCCTGCGGGCGTTTCCCTTCGACAAGATCAAGCTCGACCGCTCCTTCATGAGCGAAATCGAAAGCGACCAGCAGGCGCGCGCGATCATCCGCGCCGTCCTGGCGCTGGGCAAAAGCCTGGACATTCCGATCCTGGCCGAAGGCGTCGAGACCAGGAACCAGCTGGACATCCTCAACCACGAAGGCTGCGACGCCGCGCAAGGGTATCTGCTGGGCCGCCCCGCCCCGATGAACAAGATTCGGGAGGACGACGCCGCGCGCGCCCAGGTGATCGACAGACAGGTCGCGCGGCTGCAAAGCGTGCTCGCGGACGGGGACAATGTGGTAGAGGTAAGAGCGGCCGGCTGAAGTCGGCCAGTCATTTCACCGACGCTTGAAGGGCTCCATGCCCATGCGGGCAAGTTCGTCGGCGCGTTCGTTTTCCGGATGGCCGGCATGGCCCTTGACCCAGTGCCACTTGACCTTGTGGCGCTGGTTTGCGGCGTCGAGTTGCTGCCAGAGCTCGCCATTCTTGACCGGCTTCTTGTCGGCCGTCTTCCAGCCGTTCTTCTTCCAGCCGAAGATCCACTTGGAAATCCCGTCCATGACGTATTTGCTGTCGGTGTAAAGATCGACCTCGCAGGCGCTCTTCAGCGCCGTCAGTGCCGAGATCGCCGCCAGGAGCTCCATGCGGTTGTTGGTCGTCTCCGCCTCGCCGCCCGACAGTTCCTTTTCGGTTTCGCCGTAGCGCAGTATGGCACCCCAGCCGCCCGGGCCCGGATTGCCCGAGCAGGCGCCGTCGGTGAAGATATCGACATGTTTCATCAGCGTGTCAGTCCGTATTCAGCGGCATTGCGTATCTGGCGGTGGAAGCGCAGCTTCTTCAGATATTCGAGTGGATCTTTCTTGACGACCAGAGCGCCGGCCGGCGTCGTCAGCCAGTCGTAGAGCCGGGTGAGGAAGAAGCGCAGCGCCGAGCCGCGGGCGAGGATCGGCAGGGCCGCGGCCTCCGCCTCGGAGAGCGGCCGCACGCTCTCATAGCCCTGCAGCAGCGCCATGCCCTTGGTGACGTTGAACGCGCCGTCCTTTTCGAAGCACCAGGCATTGAGGCAGATGGCGACGTCATAGACGAGCAGGTCGTTGCAGGCGAAATAGAAGTCGATCAGGCCGGAAAGCCGGTCGCCCAGGAAGAAGACATTGTCCTGGAAAAGATCGGCATGGATGACGCCGGTCGGCAGGTCGGTCGGCCAATTGGCCTCGAGGTCGGCGAGTTCGGCCGGGATTTCCGCGCCAAGCCCCTCTTCCACCTCGTCGGCGCGCGCGGCCGACTTCTCCCAAAGCGGACGCCAGCCGGAGAGCGACAGCGCGTTCTCGCGGCGGATCTCGAAGCCGTCGCCAGCGACATGCATTTCAGCCAGCGCCCGGCCCACTTCGCGGCAATGGCGCGCCTCGGGCTTGCGAAGCCACATGCCTTCGAGGAAGGAAATCAGCGCAGCCGGACGGCCGGAGAGTTCTCCCAGCAGCTCGCCATCCTTGCGCGGCAGCGGCAGCGGGCAATTGAGCCCGCGCTCATAGAGATGATGCATCAGCCCCAGGAAGAACGGCAGGTCGTTGCGATCGACGCGCTTCTCATAGAGCGTCAGGATCAACGGGTCCTTCGAGGTGTGCAGCAGGAAGTTGGAATTCTCGACGCCCTCGGCAATGCCCTTATAGGAGAGCAGTTCGCCGACATCATAGGCGGCAAGAAAATCCTTGAGCTCGTGTTCGTTGATATCCGTATAGACTGCCACAGCTTTCGTCCCGCATCTTGAATGGATGCAGCCATATATCGGGTGGAAGGCTGGTTCCAGTCCCGAAACGACACGGGGCACAGGAAATGGCATATGGGGCAATGCTCGGTCGACGATCATGTTGCTCCAGGTGCTCATCCCTCGGCATGCCCGCAGCCGCCTTCATCTCCCTCTGCAACTTTACCTTTCTCTAATGTTCATTCCTTATTCTGGAGTGGTGTATAGAGGACTGGATGTGAACTGATGATGTATGCAGAGGGGCGGCAACTGGCAGATCACTTCGCTAGGGCGATGCATCTTGCCCTGATCGTGGCGGATCGGTCCGGCATTATCCGCTTCGCCAATCCGGCCTTCTGCGACATGTTCGGCTATGACGCGGACGAAATCGTCGGCAAGCCCATTACAGTCATCATTCCAGAACGCATGCGGGGTGCACATACCGCAGGGATGTCGAATGTCGCGGCAGGGTCCAAGCCTGGCCTGGTCGGCAAGGCGGTCGAGGTGTCGGCCCTCAAGCGCGACGGCAGCGAGTTGCCGATCGAGATTACCCTCGCAATATGGAACGACGACGGAGAGTTCTGGGCCGGGGCAACGATACGGGACATTTCCGAACGTCGCGAGCGGGATGCGCGGCTGATGCGGCTTGCTTCGCATGACACCCTGACGGGCCTGCAGAACCGTCATGAGTTCATGAGCCTTCTGAGCGAGAAGCTCTTGCGCGGCCAGTCCTGCTCTCTGATCCTCATGGACCTTGATGGCTTCAAGGACGTCAACGACACCCATGGCCACATGATGGGCGACAGCCTGCTGCAGGCGGTCGGCGTCCGGCTTCCCTATCTGCTTGGCGACAAAGCCTACATCGGCAGGTTGGGCGGTGACGAATTCGCGGTCCTGCTGAAGGAGACCGCCGATCCGCGGATCGTGCAGCTGGAGGCATCCAGGATCATCTCGGCATTCAAGAAGCCCTTCAGCCTCGGCGGACTTGAGTTGGAAGTGGGCGCAAGCCTCGGCGTTGCCCTGGCCCCGGCACACGGGCGCGACGCCGAGGAGCTGCTGGCGTCCGCCGACTTCGCGCTCTACCGCGCCAAGGCTTCCGGCGGCCGCTCCTATCGCTTCTTCGAACCGACAATGCGCAGCGAGAGCCAGGCGAAACGCGACATGCGCGACCTGCTGCGCCGCGCCCTGCAGAATTCGGAATTCGAGCTCTACATCCAGCCGCAAGTGGATCTCGCAACGCGGGACATCGTCGGCTTCGAGTCCCTCATTCGCTGGAACCATCCGGAGAAAGGTCTGTTGCTGCCGGGCGTGTTCCTGCCCTCGCTTGAGCAAAGCTCGCTCGCCTCCGAAATCGGCTGGTGGACGATTGATGAGGCCTGCCAGACGGCATCGCAGATCAACGGCGGAAGCGGGCGCTTCCGGGTCGCCGTCAATCTCTTCGCCCAGCAGTTCCGCTCACCCCACCTGTGCGAACGGGTCACGGAAGCGCTGGAGCGTCATCAGCTGGCGCCGGAGTGCCTAGAACTCGAAGTTACAGAGGAAATCGCGCTCAATGACGAAGAGGCCAGCCTTCAGACATTGAAGGCGATTCGCGATATCGGCGTCGGCGTCGCCTTCGACGATTTCGGAACTGGCTTTGCGTCCTTGAGTTCCTTGCAGCGCTACCCGCTGACCACGCTGAAGATCGACCGCGGCTTCATCCGCGATATCCGCAGCCGCTCGTCCGGCGCGGCAATCACCCGAGCGCTGGTGGCGATGAGCCGCGAGATGGGATTGCGTACCGTGGCCGAAGGGATCGAGACCATGGAGCAGGAGGACCTTCTGCGCGAAATCGGCTGTCAGGAGGGACAAGGTTATCTCTACGGACGCCCCATGCGGAAGATGGATGCTCTCGCATATCTCGGGGAACCCGACATGCCTGCGGGCGAGATGAACATCGCCTGACGGCTCAGCCGTTCACCCAGGCCATGTCCGCGTGCGTGAGTTCGATCTCGCGCAGTTCGCGGTTGACGAGGAAATGCTCGTTTTCCTCCGCCGTGATCGCAAGGTCGACCTTGGCGTCGAAGCGTTCGCGGAAGGCTTCGATGATTTCGTTGACGATCACCTCCGGCGCGGACGCGCCCGCAGACAGTCCGACGGTGCGGATGTCGCCGATATCATTCCAGTCGATCTCGGAGGCACGCTGGACGAGAATCGAGCGCGTTGCACCGGCCTTCAACGCGACCTCGACGAGGCGCTTGGAGTTCGACGAGTTCGGCGCGCCGACGACGATGAAGAGATCGCAGCCTGGTGCGGCTTCCTTGACCGCTTCCTGGCGGTTCGTGGTCGCGTAGCAGATCGAATCGGCGGCAGGCGCCGTCAGGTTCGGGAAGCGCTCGGCGAGCTTGGCGATGACGCCTGCGGTATCATCGACCGAAAGCGTCGTCTGGGTGACATAGCCGAGATTGTCGGGATCGGTCGGCTGGTAGGCCTCGGCATCCTCGACGGTCTCGATCAGAGACACGGAGCCTTGCGGCAACTGCCCCATGGTACCTATGACCTCCGGATGGCCGGCATGGCCGATCAGGACGACATGACGGCCGAGCCGCTGGTGACGCATCGCCTGCTTGTGGACCTTGGAGACGAGCGGGCATGTGGCGTCGAGGTAGAAGAGGTTGCGGGCTTCCGCATCGGCGGGTACCGACTTCGGCACGCCATGTGCGGAGAAGACCACCGGCTGCTCGCGGTGTTCGGCAGGGATCTCATCGAGCTCCTCGACGAAGATCGCGCCCTTGGCCTCCAGCCCCTCGACCACGTAGCGGTTATGGACGATCTCGTGGCGGACATAGACGGGGGCACCGTAGGACTTCAATGCCAGAACGACGATCTGGATCGCCCGGTCGACGCCGGCGCAGAAGCCGCGCGGCCCGCACAGCCTGATTGTCAGTTCCGGTTTCGCCATTGCCACGTCGTCTATCCCGCAGAAAGTACACAGATTGCCGCGACAAGGGCCGGCAGTCCCTGGATGAACAGGATCCGGCGATTGGCGCTTACCGCGCCATATAGGGCGGCGACGAAGACGCAGCCAAGAAAAAACAGCTTCAGCTGGTAAGAAAAATCGGGATTGGGGTGGAAGAGCGCCCAGATCAGGCCGGCGGCGAGAAAGCCGTTATAGAGCCCCTGATTGGCGGCCATGACCTTCGTCGCCTCGGCCTGCTCCGGCTTCATGCGGAAGGCCTTCAGCCCCTGCGGCTTGGTCCAGAGAAACATTTCGAGGACCAGGATGTAGATGTGCAGAAGCGCCACGAGGGCCACCAGAACGGATGCGATGATGCTCATGGTTCCTCCTTCTCTTGCTTGCGCCTGCCGCCGTCGAAAAAGCGGATGGCGGTGACGACGACCAGCACGGCGGCCAGTCCGTACCAGGTGAAGGCATATTGCAGGTGATCGTTGGGCAGGTCGACCTGCGTGACGCCGCCGACCGGCAGGCCGCCGGGATTGGGCGTCGCATCCGCATCGACGAACAGCGGCAGCACTTTCGACGGATCCAGGCCGGTGCTCGATGCCATGGCGTCGAGATCCTTCCAGTAGAAGATGTCCTTGGCGATGTCGTTGTCCGGAACCATCCTGGACGGCTTCTCGGCGAGCTTGGTGCGCGCCAGCCCGGTGACTGTCTGCACGCCCTCCAGTTCGCCCTCCCGGCGTTTGCCGGGCTCCTTGAGGTCATAGGGGACGAAGCCACGGTTGACGAATACGATGCGGCCGTCGGCCATCGTCAGCGGCGTGTAGACGTAGAAGCCGCTGGCGCCGTCATGGGTGGCGAGGAAGTGGCGTTCGCGGCTGTTGTCGAAGGTCCCCGTCAGCGTCACCGTCCGGTATTCGATGTCTTCCCCGGCCTTCGCCATGGCTTCGATCGCGTCGATCGAGACGGGCGGGGCATGGCGGCGCGATTCGATGTCGGCGAGCAGGCCTTCCTTCCAGTGCAGCCGCTCCACCTGCCAGGTGCCGAGCGACAGGAGGACGGCGAGCGCCAGCACCAGCAGCAGCGCCGGAACGAAGCGTATGGACCTTCCGGCGATTTCAGCCACGGTCGATGCGGCCCTCTGCTGCCTTGTGCTTGTATTGCAGCGAAATGAGGATGCCCTTCAGCGCCCGCAAGAGATAGAGCGACAGGCCGATGGTCAGCGGAATCCACAGGAGCAGATGCAGCCAGAAGGGCGGGTTGTAGGTGACCTGCATCCACAGCGCCAAACCGACGACGACGAAGCCGACGATCAGGATGACGAAGACCGCGGGACCATCGCCGGCGTCCGCGAAGGAATAGTCGAGCCCGCAACTGGCACAACGCGGCTTGACGGCGAGAAAGCCCTGGAAGAGCTTGCCCTGGCCGCAGCGCGGGCAGCAGCCTTTCAGCCCGGTCTTGATCGGATCGACCGGCGGAAAATGCGCCGTGTCTTCATGCTGTGCCGGATTGTCGCTCATGCCATCTTCCTCGCTTTGTCTTTCTTCCTTAGGATATCCGCAATTGGCAGGCAAATTTTTCTCTCGACCCCTCAGAACGATGGAGTGACGAATGGAAAAGCATGAGCCTCTTGGACAGATCATCATCCTCAATGGCGCCCCCCGATCCGGCAAGACGTCGATCGCCCGCGCGATCCAGACCCACTGGGACGGCATATGGATGAACATCGGCGTCGATGGCCATATGCGCATGCTGCCGGAGCGTCTGCGTCCGGGGATCGGGCTTCGTCCGGGCGGCGAGCGGCCCGACCTGGAAGCGCATCTGCCGGCGCTCTACGGCGCCTGGTTCGACGCCATCGCCGCCCACAGCCGCCGCGGCATCAACGTAGTCGCCGACTTCGGCATCCATGACGGCCATGCCGGATCGCTGCACCTGATGGAAAATTGCCGCAAGCAGCTTGAAGGCTTGCCGCTGCTCGTCGTCTGCGTGACCTGCCCGCTTGGCGAAATCATGAAGCGCCGCGCCGCCGACAGCGATCCTTCGCACCACTACACCAAGGCCAGCGTCGACGATCCAGTACCGCTGCCGGTAGCCCGCTGGCAGGAATATATCCGCCGGGCCGACACCTACGATCTGACGCTCGACACCAGCGTTCTCACCCCGCTCGAATGCGCCGACATCATCGAAGACCGGTTGCAGGGCGTGGCGATCACGCCGGCCGCCGTGCGGAAACGGGCTAGCGTCCGCTGATCACGTCGCTCCATTCGGGATGGCGCGCCAATTGCGCCTTGAAGAACGGGCAGAGCGGGATGATCTTCCAGCCCCCTGCCCGCGCCTCCTCGACGGCGTGAACGGCGAGCGCCTGACCGACGCCCTTGCCGCGTAACGCATCCGGTATGCCGGTGTGATCGATGATGATCAGGTGTGCGGACGCCCGCGAATAGGTCATTTCGCCCTCATGCCCCTCGACGGTTGCCACGTAACGGCCGCCGGATTGGCCCTTTTCCTCGCGAATATCCATGCGCATCCCTCTCAAATGAAAAAGGCGGCGGTGATGTCACCGCCGCCCGTTTGTTTCAGCGTCCGATCAGCCCGCGAGCGGCGCACCCCAGCCGCCCCAGATGTAGATCGAGAAGAACAGGAACAGCCAGACCACGTCGACGAAGTGCCAGTACCAGGCAGCCGCCTCGAAGCCGAAATGCTGCTTGGCCGTGAAGTCGCCGCCCATGGCGCGGAACAGGCAGACCAGCAGGAAGATGGTGCCGACCAGAACGTGGAAACCATGGAAGCCGGTCGCCATGAAGAAGGTCGCGCCGTAGATCGACTCCTTGAAGGCGAACGGGGCATGCATGTATTCGTACGCCTGCACGCAGGAGAACAGAACGCCGAGCGCCACGGTGAGCGTCAGGCCGGAGATCAGGCCCTTTCGGTCGTTGTGCAGCAGCGCGTGGTGCGCCCAGGTGACCGTCGTGCCCGACAGGAGCAGGATCACGGTGTTGTAGAGCGGCAGGTGCCAGGGATCGAGAACCTCGACGCCCTTCGGCGGCCACTGACCGCCGGTGAACTCGACGCGGGCGGCCTGGATGGCCTCGGCCGGGAACAGGCTGGCATCGAAGAAGGCCCAGAACCATGCCACGAAGAACATGACTTCCGACGCGATGAACATGATCATGCCATAGCGCAGATGGAGGGAGACGACCCGGGTGTGCGCACCCTCATGCGCTTCCTTGATCGTGTCGGCCCACCAGGCGAACATGGTGTAGAGCGTCAGGAGAAGGCCGATGAAGAACAGCCACGGATTGGCAAGCTCGGCACCGAACAGCTTGATCGAACCGCCGTTCAGGTAGCGCATGTAGCATACGCCGCCGAAGGTCAGGATGAAGGCACCCACGGAAGCCAGGAACGGCCACGGGCTTGGGTCGATGATGTGGTAGTCGTGATTTTTCTGATGCGCATCGGCCATATCAGCTATCCCCGAATGTCAAACTTCCTCTCGAGATTACCGCCGGAGCGGAACCCCATTCCCACTATAACTGCGCTGCGTCCTTTTTCCCGCCCTTGACCGGAGCTGTCGAAGCAACCGGCTTTTCCCTCTCGTGCGGGTACATGGTGTAAGACAGCGTAAGCGTTCCGATGCCCTTTGTCTCGACCTCGTTGACGATATCGGGATCGATGTAAAAGACGACGGGCATTTCCAGCGTTTCACCCGGTTCCAGCGTGGTCTCGGTGAAACAGAAGCATTCGACCTTGTTGAAATAAGCACCGGCCGCCTGCGGCGTGACGTTGAACGTCGCCTGGCCGGTCTGCTCCTTTCCGGAATTGTTGGTCGCGATGAAGCGAACCTCGACGGTTTCGCCGATCTTCGGATCGACCGAACGCTGAACCGGCTTGAACGACCAGTCGAGACCGGGCGCCATGTTGGCGTCGAAGGTGACCTTCATGCGCTTGTCGAGAACGCGGTCGGCGTATTGTTCGACGCGCTTCGTGGTGCCGCCATAACCGGTCACCTGGCAGAAGATCTTGTAGAGCGGCACGGCGGCATAGCTCATGCCGATCATGCCGAACACGAAGGTCAGGCAGACGACGACCACCGCACCATTGTTGCGGGTCTTCCTTTCTGCCGGTGCCTTGTTCGTCTCCTCCGCCACATCGTCCTCCTTCAGTGCGCGCCGCCGGCGATCTTCACCACCGTCACGACGTAGAACAGAATGACGAGACCGCCGAGAACGAGGCCGAGCGCTATGTTGCGGCCACGCCGCGACTTCTTCTGCTTCTCGTTGAGTTCGACCGTATCCATTACAGCAGACCTCCCTGCGCCAGACCGTAGGCGATTGCCAGGTGATCGACCATCAGCGCCAGGAAAATGACGAAGAGATACATGATCGAGAAGGCAAAGAGCTTCTTGGCCGGCAGCATGCGTTCGTCGCCATCGGCCATCCGCAGCACGCCGGCGGCGTACCACACGAAGGCGAGCCCGAGACAGAGCGAGGCAGCACCATACCAGACGCTCGACAGGCCGATGACGACCGGCACGACGCCGGTGAGCGCCGTCAGGACGGCGTAGAGCGCGATCTGACGCTTCGTCGTCGCCTCACCGGAGACATTCGGCAACATCGGCACGCCGACGGCGCCGTAATCGCGCATCTTGAAGAGCGCGAGCGCCCAAAAATGCGCCGGGGTCCAGAGGAAGATGATGAGGAAGAGAACGATGCTCTCGACCGATACGCCGCCCGTCACGCAGGCCCAGCCGATCATCGGCGGGAAGGCGCCGGCGGCTCCGCCGATGACGATGTTCTGCGGCGTCGAGCGCTTCAGCCACATCGTGTAGACGACGGCGTAGAAGAAAATGGTAAAGGCCAACAGTCCGGCCGAGAGCCAGTTGACGGCGAGCCCGAGAATGGCGACCGAGAAGGCCGACAGCGTGATGCCGAAGGCCAGCGCCTCTTCCGGCGCGACCTTGCCGGCCGGAATGGGACGGGTGGCCGTGCGGCTCATGACCGCATCGATATCGGCGTCGTACCACATGTTGAGCGCACCCGAGGCGCCCGCGCCGACGGCGATGCACAGAATGGCGATCAGGCCGATCGCCGGATTGATGTGACCGGGGGCAACGACCAGGCCGGCGAGAGCCGTGAACACGACAAGCGACATGACCCGCGGCTTCAGAAGCGCGAAGTAGTCGCCGGCGCTCGCCTCGGACAGGCGGACGCCCGCTTCCGTTGCTACACCGTCGTGATGATCCATGACACTCATTGCGAATTCCGCACTCAATCTGACAGGACGGGCCGCCCAAAGCTGCGGGCGGCCCAATTTCGTTGTTGCGACCGAAGCTTACTTGATCTTCGGCAGCTGTTCCCACTGGTGGAACGGCGGCGGCGAAGACAGCTGCCATTCGAGCGTTGTCGCACCTTCACCCCACGGATTGTTGCCAGCGACGCGCTTCTTGGAGAAGGCTTCCCAGACCGTGAAGAGGAAGACCAGGACACCGACGGCCGAGATGTAGGAGCCGTAGGACGAAATGCGGTTCCAGTCGGCGAATGCATCCGGATAGTCGATGTAGCGGCGCGGCATGCCTGCGAGACCCAGGAAGTGCTGCGGGAAGAAGACCAGGTTCACGCCGACGAACATGACCCAGAAGTGCAGCTTGCCGAGGGTTTCGGAATACATGTAGCCGGTCATCTTCGGGAACCAGTAGTACCAGGCCGCGAAGATCGCGAACACGGCGCCGAGCGACAGCACGTAGTGGAAGTGAGCCACGACGTAGTAGGTGTCGTGCAGCGAGCGGTCGAGGCCGGCATTGGCCAGCTGAACGCCCGTCACGCCGCCGACGGTGAACAGGAAGATGAAGCCGATCGCCCAGACCATCGGCGTGCGGAACTGGATGGAACCACCCCACATCGTCGCAATCCAGGAGAAGATCTTCACGCCCGTCGGAACCGCGATGACCATCGTGGCGAACACGAAGTAGCGCTGCGTGTCGAGCGACAGGCCGACCGTGTACATGTGGTGCGCCCAGACGATGAAGCCGACGGCGCCGATCGCGACCATGGCGTAGGCCATGCCGAGATAGCCGAACACCGGCTTCTTCGAGAAGGTCGAGACGATGTGGCTGATGATGCCGAAGCCGGGCAGGATCAGGATGTACACTTCCGGGTGACCGAAGAACCAGAACAGGTGCTGGAACAGGATCGGGTCGCCGCCGCCTTCCGGTGCGAAGAAGGTCGTACCGAAGTTGCGGTCGGTCAGCAGCATGGTGATGCCGCCTGCCAGAACCGGCAGCGAGAGCAACAGCAGGAACGCCGTGATCAGAACGGACCAGGCAAACAGCGGCATCTTGTGCAGCGTCATGCCCGGAGCGCGCATGTTCAGGATCGTGGTGATGAAGTTGATCGCACCGAGGATCGAGGATGCGCCGGCGACGTGCAGCGAGAAGATCGCCAGGTCGACGGCCGGTCCCGGCTGCCCTGAGGTGGAGAGCGGCGGATAGATCGTCCAGCCACCACCGACACCCCATGCGCCCGGCGCGCTGTCGACGAACATCGAGAGCACGAGGAGCAGGAAGGCCGGAACGATCAGCCAGAAGGAGATGTTGTTCATGCGCGGGAAGGCCATGTCCGGCGCGCCGATCATGATCGGCACCATCCAGTTGGCGAAACCGCCGATCAGCGCCGGCATGACCATGAAGAAGATCATGATCAGGGCGTGCGCGGTGGTGAACATGTTGTACATGCTCTTGCCCGCGTCGATGGCGGAGTCGCCGTCGAGGCCGTACATCATGGAGGCAAGGCCGTGGAAGATCTGGATGCCCGGCTCCTGCAGCTCCATGCGCATGAAGACGGACAGCGTTCCGCCGACGATGCCGGCGAAGATCGCGAAGATCAGATAAAGCGTGCCGATATCTTTGTGGTTCGTCGAGAAGAACCAGCGGGTAAAGAAGCTCGGCTTGTGATCGTGGTGATCAGTATGGGCGGCGTGTTCGCCAGCGGCAGGTCCAGCCATCGTCCTCACTCCCCTCAGTTCGAAGCGTTGTCGGCGACGTCGACGGTCTTCACGCCATCGACAGCGGCCATAAGATCTTTGTTTGCCTTGTCGAGGTCGTTTGCGGCCTCGGCGAGCCAAGCATTATACTTGTCTTCGGACACGATACGGATACCGATCGGCATGAACGCATGGTCCTTGCCGCAGAGCTCGGAACACTGGCCGTAGAACATGCCCTCGCGCTCGGCCTTGAACCAGGTCTCGTTGAGACGGCCGGGAACGGCGTCGACCTTGATGCCGAAGGACGGCATGGCGAACGAATGGATGACGTCGGTCGGCGCGGCGGTCACGAGGACGCGCACGGTCTTGTTGACCGGCAGCACCAGCTCGTTGTCGACGGCCAGCAGTCGCGGATAGGCCTTGAGGTCTTCCTTGCCGGCGGCGGAGCGATCACCTTCCTTCAGCATGTAGGAATCGAACGAGACCGGATTGTCCATCTCGTATTCGTAGTTCCACTGCCACTGGGTGGCGGTCGCCTTGACGGTGATGTCCGGATTGGCCGGCATCACGAGTTCCGAGGACAGCAGGTTGAACGACGGAATGGCAAGGAACAGCAGGATCACGACCGGACCGACAGTCCAGACAACCTCGATCGCGGTGTTGTGGCTCGTCTTCGACGGCACCGGATTGGCGCTCTCGCGGAACTTGACGACCACGACGATCAGCAGCAGCAGCACGAAAAGCGTGATCGGAACGATGAACCAAAGCGTGTACTGCTCGAACCAACGAATTTCATGCATGACCGGCGTGGCGGCCGGCTGCAGACCCATCTGCCACGGCGCCGGCTGGTCAGCAAAGCCAGCAGAAGCAAAGAGCAGACAGGCCAGACCGGCCAACGCTGCAAAAGCCCTCTTTGTCACAATTAAATCTCCCCTCAGCGTTTGACCTAAGTCAAACAGAAAAAACAGAATCCTGCTATTCGTGTTGCTTAAAATCACAGTTTCCCGCTGGCTGCAACACCTGCGCCTATATGCCGGTGCGGCATATTCACGCAAAACCGCTTGCGGACCTTTTCTTTTCCTAAAAACCCTCCTACAGGAGCAAGTCGCCCTTCCGAAAAGGCCGGCGCGACGGCCTGCGTGAGCGTCCTTCCTGGCTCTCCATTCTAATGGTCTGCCGGGCTGCGTCAAAGAGATTTGCTTGCGCGCGACAATCATGCCAAGGTTTTTGCGTCCGCGATGTCCGGGGCTTGCCGCATGGCGCAATTTTGCCTGCATTGCCCTGAATAAGCGGTCCCAGATGCAACGCCTGCAGGCGGGCGCGGCGGCTCGGGCTTTCCATTTGCAGGCGAAGGCTTCAAGAATGGCCTGACTGATTCGAATGCTAGAGGGTTTTTGATGGGTCTCATCTCCCGATCGCGCGTGGCTCTGTCCACCGCTTTGCTCGCCACTGCGCTGCTTTCCGTTCAACCGGCGTCCGCCCAGCAGGCGGGGACCGTGAAGGCGACCTATGGCGCCTGGTCCGTGCTCTGCGACAAGCCGGCCGGCGCGCAGGCGGAGCAGTGCGTGCTGATGCAGAACGTGCTTGCCGAGGACAGGCCCGAAATCGGGCTGTCCGTCGCTATCCTGAAGACGGCCGACCGCAAGTCCAAGATCCTGCGGGTACTGGCGCCGCTTGGCGTGCTCTTGAGCCCGTTCGAGCCCTATCGCGGCGGCCTGGGCCTGACGATCGACGACAAGTATATCGGCCGCACCGAATTCGTCCGCTGTTTCTCCGACGGCTGCTATGCCGAGGTCAATCTCGACGAAGATCTCCTGAAGGTGCTGCGCAACGGCAAGACCGCCGTGTTCTCCGTCAAGGAATCGATCGACGAGGAAAACGGCATCGGCATCCCGGTCGATCTCAAGGGCTTCGGCGAAGGCTACGACAATCTGCCCTGAGGGCATCGCCTTGCTCTTCCCGCTGTCGCGTCCTAAATGCGTGTGCAAACACCAATTGCGGAGCCTCAGCCCATGAATGACGATCTACTCACCCTGTTCGACGCAGACGAAGCAGAGGTTCGCGCCGTCATCGCCGATGCGCTGAAGCATGCCGACGACGGCGAACTCTACATCGAGCACGCCCAGGCGGAATCGCTGTCCTTCGACAATGGCCGCCTGAAGGGCGGCAGCTTCAACACCGACCAGGGCTTCGGCCTGCGCGCTGTCGCCGGCGAAGCCGTCGGCTTCGCGCATGCGGGCGACCTGTCTGTAGCGGCCCTCAAGCGGGCTGCCGATGCGGTCGGCGCCGTCACGCGCGGCTATTCCGGCACCTATGCCGCAGCACCCCAGCGGACCAACAAGAAGCTCTACGGCGACGAGAACCCGATCGGCCAGCCGACCTTCGAGGAGAAGGTGAAGCTCTTGCAGGACATCGACGCCTATCTGCGCGCCAAGGATCCGAAGGTCCGCCAGGTCACGGCGTCAGTCTCCGCCAGCTGGCAGGTGGTCGACATCCTGCGCGCCGACGGCCACCGGGTGCGTGACATCCGGCCGATGACCCGCCTCAACATTTCCGTCGTCACCGGCGACGGCGACCGGCAGGAGTCCGGTTCCTTCGGCCAGGGCGGCCGGGTCGGCTTCACCGAATTCCTGACGGAAGAGAACTGGCAGCACGGCGCTGACGAGGCGCTGCGCCAGGCGCTCGTCAATCTCGACGCCATCGAGGCGCCGGCCGGCACCATGGATGTCGTGCTCGGCAATGGCTGGCCCGGTGTCATGCTGCACGAAGCCGTCGGCCACGGGCTGGAAGGCGATTTCAACCGCAAGAAGACATCTGCCTTCGCCGGCCTGATGGGCGAGATGGTCGCGGCTCCGGGCGTGACCGTCGTCGATGACGGCACGATCGAGAACCGCCGCGGTTCGATCAGCATCGACGACGAGGGCACGCCGTCGGCCTACAACGTGCTGATCGAAAACGGCAAGCTGGTCGGCTACATGCAGGACCGCCAGAACGCCCGGCTGATGGGCATGAAGCCGACCGGCAACGGCCGCCGGCAGGGCTACTCTTCGGTGCCGATGCCGCGCATGACCAACACCTACATGCTGTCGGGCGACAAAACGCCGGAAGAGATCATCTCCTCGGTCAAGAAAGGTCTCTATGCCGTGTCCTTCGGCGGCGGACAGGTGGACATCACCTCCGGCAAGTTCGTCTTCGGCTGCACCGAAGCCTACATGATCGAGGACGGCAAGATCGGCGCGCCGGTCAAGGGCGCGATGCTGATCGGCAACGGCCCGCAGGCGATGAAGCGCGTCTCGATGATCGGCAACGACATGTCGCTCGACACCGGCATCGGCAATTGCGGCAAGGGCGGCCAGTGGGTGCCGGTCGGCGTCGGCCAGCCGCATCTCAGGATGGACCAGGTGACCGTCGGCGGCACCAGGACGTGACAAGCGCGAACGCGCTCGTTCCCGAGCTTGCGGTGACGGATTGCGCCGCAAGCCTGTCCTTCTATTGCGACCTCCTGGGCTTCTCGGTGGTCTATGAGCGCCCCGAGGAGGGGTTCGCCTTCCTGGCCAAGGGCGAAGCACAGTTGATGATCGACGAGATCGGCAAGGGCCGCACGTTCGAGCCCGCTCCCCTCACCCCACCGCTCGGCCGCGGCGTCAATTTCCAGATTCTTGTTACAGATCTGGCGGCAATCCTGGACAGACTGCAGAACGCAGGCGTCGACCTTTTCCTGCCACTGGAGGAAAAGTGGTATCGGCGCGACGATCACGAAGTCGGCAACCGCCAATGCATCGTCGCCGATCCGGACGGCTATCTGCTTCGACTTTTCGAGGATTGCGGCGAGCGACCGCTTGCTTCCTAGCCGTCCCCGTCACCCGGAGCGGCACACGTCGCCGGACTTTGCGCGCGGCGCTTAAGAGTTTATCCATAGAGAGAGGGGATTTTTGGCAGTCCACGCTGCGGGGTGCAGCCGGACTTCAGGAATACAGGCGGGGGATAGCCTTGTTCACGATCATCAGGAACAGCGCCAAGCGGGCGATCAAGCGCGCCGTCATCACGGGTGGCCTGGAGGCGGCAGCCGTTTCCGCGCGGCTCGGGGTACGCATTCGCGCCCGCGGCATCATTTTCACACTTCATCATGTGCGGCCCAAGACGGAACACGACTTCGACCCGAACGCGCATCTGGAGATTACCCCGGATTTTCTGGCGGACGCGATTGAGCAACTTCAACATGACGGTTTCGACTTCGTCCGCCTCGACGAGATCCCCGCGCTTCTCGCCGGAGGTGACCGCGACAGGCCCTTCGCCGCCTTCACGCTGGATGACGGCTACCGCGACAACGCGCGCTATGCCCTGCCGGTGTTCGAGGAGGCCGATGTCCCCTTGACCGTCTTCGTGACCAAGGGCTTTGCCGAGCGCAGCCAGACGATCTGGTGGGAGACGGCGGCAGCCATGCTGCAATATGCCGACAAGTTTCAATTCGACTTCGGCCAGGGCCGGGAGACGGTCGAAATCAGGACCACCGCCGGCAAGATGGCGGCATTCAACAGGCTCGAGGGCGCGGCGTTTTGCGAAGACGAAGCCATCTTCGTGCGCAAGATCGACCAGGCCGGCCGGGCGCTCAACGTCCACCCGCAGTCGATCGTCCACGACGAGACGATGGATGCCTACGAGCTGAAACGCTTCGCCGCCCATCCGCTGGTCAGCCTCGGCGCCCATACCGTCACGCATCCGGCGCTGGCGCTGCTCGACGAAGAGGCGGCGCGCAGCGAAATGATCGAATCCGCCGACTATGTGGAAAAGATCACCGGCAGCCGGCCGACAACCATCGCCTATCCCTACGGTTTCGCGAAGGCGGTTTCCGCCCGCGAGCACAGGCTGGCAGCCGAAGCCGGCTTCTCGCTGGCGGTCACCACGTCACCGGGCCTGCTGCGCGGCGGCGGGCGCGACAATCTCTTCGCCCTGCCCCGCGTTTCCCTGAACGGTCTCTACCAGAAGCCGCGCTATGTCTCGGCGCTGGCCTCCGGCCTGCCGTTCCTGCTCTGAACCTCAGACGTCCCCGAGGAACACTTCAGGGATACATCCTCGTCTTGGTCCAGCCGCCTTCCGGCGTCTCGCGGGCAAACTCGATCCGGTCGTGCAGGCGGAACTTTCGGTCGTGCCAGAACTCGATCGAAACCGGACGGATGCGGAAGCCCGACCAGTAGCGCGGTCGCGGAATGTCGCCGATGGCATAGCGCGCCGTATATTCGGCGACGGACTTCTCCAGCGCGAAGCGGCCTTCCAGCGGACGGGACTGCTTGGACGCCCATGCGCCGATTCGGCTGCCGCGCGGGCGCGATGCGAAATATTCGTCGGCCTCGGCATCGGTCACGACCTCGACCGGACCACGAATACGGACCTGCCGGCGCAAGGATTTCCAGTGAAAACACATCGCGGCCTTCTTCTGGCCAAGAAGTTCCTGCCCTTTCCGGCTTTCGAAATTCGTGTAGAAGACGAAGCCGTTGGTATCGAACCCCTTCAGCAAAACCATGCGGACATTGGGCATGCCGTCGGCATCGACCGTTGCCAGCGCCACAGCGTTCGGATCGTTGATTTCGGAGGCCTGCGCGTCCTTCAACCAGCTGTCGAACAATTCGACGGGGTGTTCAGCCTCGGTAAAGTCACCGCTTGTTAACTCATCTTGCGACATATTGATTAAAATGCCTCTTTTTCCGGTTCTGTAGCGCGTAGGTAACAGGTTTCGTTTTGATTCATCCAGCAAGACCATCTTTCAAGACAACAGGCCGGATTGGCAAATCCGTTCTGCTTCTGGCGATGGCCGTCGCTCCGGTCGTTTTATCCGGTTGCTTCGGTGCTGGACAGGATTATCTCACCAGCGCAGCGACGGACACTTCGATCAACACCCGATCGATCAGCGATGTGCGTGCCAAGACGGTCAATTCCGACGAGACGACGGTCGGCAATGCGGTCACGTCGGCCGACCTCGGCAAGCTTGGCAACGATCCCCTCCCCTGGGCCAACACGGCCACCGGCAGTTCCGGCGTCGTGACCTCGATCGCCGAGCAGATGGCCGAAGGCATGACCTGCCGGCAGTTCACGACGACGCGTCATTCCTACGCCGGCATTGCCAAGTTTTCCGGTCTCGCCTGCCTCAGCAGCGACGGCACATGGCGCGTATTGCGCTTCGAGCAGCTGTAACCGCCGGTTTTTCAAACATCGGTTCGAATTTTCACGATTTCCTTCAAGCGAACGTAACGACTGATTAGCGAGTCTCCGCGCATACTCTCGGTTCACGATTGCCGGCCCCCAAAAGTACCGGTCAAAGGATTCATTCGCGCCTGGGAAAGACAGGCCGTCCATAAGCGGGTTCAAGAAGAATGCGCGACCCTTACGCAGTGCTCGGCGTCGACAGCAATGCCAGCGAAAAAGAGATCAAGTCGGCCTGGCGGTCGGCCGCCAAGGCGTTTCATCCAGACCGCAACCGCGATAATCCGGATGCGGCCTCGCAGTTTGCCGAGGTCGGCAAGGCCTACGACATGCTGAAAAACCCCGCCAAGCGCGATCTGCTCGACCAGGCGCGCGGTGCCGTCCAGGGCAAGGACGGCGAGCCTACTTTCATGCAGAAGCGCGAAGAAGCGCGAGCCGCCGCCAAACGCGAAGCCGAACGGCAAGCCCGCGAGGCCGAGGCACTCGCCGAAATGGCACGCCAGGCCAATGCGAGCGCCCGTGCAGCCCAGTCCGAGACTGCCGCAAAGCCCGGTGCCACCTCCGGGGCTTCGCCCTCCTCGCCCAAGGCAGGCACCGCCGGCAAGGCGGACAACCAGAGCGGCAAGCCGTCCGACGCGGCATCGCCAGACTTCGAGGAACAACCGGAAGGCGGATTGGAAACCGCCAAGGCCTCGGCATCTGCCAACAGGCTGAAACTGCAGGCCGCCGAACTGCTCGTCTCCTTCTACCGCCGGATCACCGGCTACCGCCCGCCGCCCGAGCAGGCGCCCGACTACCACCTCGACAAGGAAGTCACCATTGGCGAACTGCTTTCCGGTCGCTGGACGACGGTTACGACGCCGGACGAGCGCGACGTCGGATTCTACCTTACTCCCGGCATGACCGAGGGATATGTCGTCGAGCTCAAGGGCCATGGCTCGCGGCTGACGGGCATGCGCAATGGCGACCTGTTCGTCACGCTTCGCGTCGCCCGCGACATCGCCTTCTCGGTCGAAGGCCACGACATCCGCACGGTACTGCCGATATCCCTGGAGGATGCCGTCCTCGGTCTGCAGACCGAAGTCGAGGGGCCGCAGGGGTCCATTCCGGTCACGGTCGAGCCCTGGTCCGGCTCGGAAAAAACCATCCGTATTTCCGGCCACGGGTTGAAGACCGAGGATGACGGACGAGGCGATCTCATCGTCGAGTTGCGCATTTTCCTCGGCGAAAAACCGGACGAAAAAGTCACCGACCTGATGCGCATCATGCGCCAGGGTCTTTATCTCTAGCCAGGTGTTCGCTCCAAGCCCTTGGAATCCGGCCCACCGGCCGGTGGCGCACTGTTTGTTACGGTTCCTAACAGTTCCTGATCTCGGTGAAGCTTGAACCGCCCGTCACGCTATGCCATAGGCAAATTCGCAATTCTTGATCTTGGGAGCATAGCATGGCTGAAGTAACCGGCCTCATGAGCGGCAAGCGCGGCGTCATCATGGGTGTGGCCAACAATCGATCCATCGCCTGGGGCATTGCCAAGGCCTGTGCGGATGCCGGTGCGGATCTGGCGCTGACCTGGCAAGGCGACGCCCTGAAGAAGCGTGTCGAACCGCTGGCGCAGGAACTTGGCGCTGTCATGGCCGGCCATTGTGACGTGACCGACCTTGCCTCCATTGATGCCGTCTTCGAGACGCTCGAAAAGGAATGGGGCAAGATCGATTTCGTTGTCCACGCCATCGCGTTTTCCGACAAGGACGAACTGACCGGCCGCTACATCGAGACGAGCCGCGAGAACTTCGCCCGCACGATGGACATCTCCGTCTATTCGCTGACTGCCGTCGCCAAGCGCGCCGAGCGGATCATGAACGATGGCGGCTCGATCGTGACGCTGACCTATTACGGCGCCGAAAAGGTCATGCCGCATTATAACGTCATGGGCGTCGCCAAGGCCGCGCTCGAGGCGAGCGTGCGCTACCTCGCCGTCGACATGGGCGACCGCGGCATCCGCGTCAACGCCATTTCCGCCGGCCCGATCAAGACGCTGGCCGCTTCCGGCATCGGCGACTTCCGCTACATCCTGAAGTGGAACGAGTACAACGCGCCGCTGAAGCGTACGGTCTCGATCGACGAAGTCGGCAATTCGGCGCTCTACCTGCTGTCGGACCTGTCGACCGGCGTGACCGGCGAAGTGCACCATTGCGATTCCGGTTACCACACGATCGGCATGAAGGCAGTGGACGCTCCGGACATCGTCGTGTCCAAGGACTGACGTCCCTTCAGACAAGGAACACGAACGGAGCCGGTTGGCTCCGTTCGCATTTTAAGCTCCCGGTCCATTCATTTTTCGAGGCTTTCTTCTTGATCATTTACGTCGTTCGCCATGGCCAGACAGACTGGAATGCGGAATTGCGCATGCAGGGGCAGAAGGATATCCCGCTGAACGACAGGGGGCGGGCACAGGCGCGCGGCAACGGCCGAGCCCTGAAAGCAATCCTGGGAGACGAGACGGACATGTTCGACTTCGTCTCCAGCCCGCTTGGCCGCACCCGCGAGACCATGGAACTCCTGCGGACGGAAATGGGGCTGGACCCCGGCGCCTACAGGACCGACGACAGGCTGGTGGAGGTCTCCTTCGGCGACTGGGAAGGGTCCACGCTTGCCGAACTCGAGGTGCGCGTACCGGAAAGACTTGCCGCGCGCGCGGACAACAAATGGGATTTCATCCCGCCGGGCGATCACGCGGAAAGCTACGAGATCCTGTCGTGGCGCATCGGCTCCTGGCTGCAATCGGTCAACCGCCCCACCGTGTGCGTCTGCCATGGCGGCGTGATCCGGACGTTGTTCCGCCTAATCGACAACATGGACAAGGAAGAAGCCGCCACGATGGGCGTGCCGCAGGACCGGATCCTCAGGATCGACAGGCAGCAGAACGTCATTGAGTGGATCGGCGGGACATCGCCGTCGCTTCACTCCCCCTTCTGAGCGGTGTCGCGGACCGGCGCAAAAGAAAGCGGCCGCTACGGATTTTTCCGTAGGGCCGCAGAGTACATCAGGTGCTGAACAAACGTACTGATTAAGGCATATAGGCAGCTACTGCGCGATTTCCAGGTCATCGACGACGCGCTTGCCGTCGACGACTGTGTAGAACACGGTGACCTTCACGCCGGCAGCGAGGCCGTCGAAGTTGAATTCGGACGGCACCTGGTAGGTCTTGCCGTCATCGAGCGTCAGCGTCAGGTCGGATGTGTCGACCTTGGTGATCGTTGCCTCGACGTCGGCGCTCTGCGCGAAGGACGCGAGCGGAGACAGGAGGCTGGCGACAGCAATCAACGCAGCAAACAGATAATTCATGTGGCGCCTTTCGGTCTGGATCATATGCATCGTCCTTCGCTGGCCATGGAGCACTTCGAATGTGGCGGATTTTTTGCCCTCGCCGGGCGGTTTTGCGACAGGATTGATGATCTTTTTTCCAGGGTTGGCAAGTGAAACTTTGGCGACCTCTCGGCGTGCACCCGAAAATGGCCATTGTCGCAAAGAGACGCTGCGACGGAGCACAAAGGAATTTGCCTTGCGCCGTTTTTCCACTATGAGTGACGCGCCTTAGACAAACGGCCGTCACGGCAGCCGCCAAGCCTTACGGACAGAACCATGTCGCATAACACATTCGGTCACCTTTTCCGCGTCACTACCTGGGGTGAAAGCCACGGGCCGGCACTCGGCTGCGTCGTCGATGGTTGCCCTCCCGGCATCCGCTTCACGCTTGCCGAACTGCAGGCCTGGCTCGACAAGCGCAAGCCCGGCCAGTCGCGGTTCGTAACCCAGCGGCGCGAGGAAGACCTCGTCAAGGTGCTCTCCGGCGTGATGCTGGACGAGGACGGCGAGACGATGATTTCCACCGGCACGCCCATCTCGATGATGATCGAGAACACCGACCAGCGCTCCAAGGACTACGGCGAGATCGCCAAGCGCTACCGGCCGGGACATGCCGACTTCACCTATGACGAAAAATACGGCATCCGCGACTATCGCGGCGGCGGCCGCTCTTCGGCCCGCGAGACGGCGGCGCGCGTTGCTGCCGGCGGCATCGCCCGCAAGGTCATCCCCGGTGTTACCATCCGCGGCGCCCTCGTCCAGATCGGCAAGCACAAGATCAACCGCGACAACTGGGACTGGGACCAGGTCGGGGAAAACCCCTTCTTCGCGCCCGACCCGGCGATCGTTCCGGTCTGGGAAGAGTATCTGGACGGTATCCGCAAGGCGGGTTCGTCCGTCGGCGCCGTGGTCGAAGTGATCGCCGAAGGGGTTCCAGCCGGTCTTGGCGCGCCGATCTACAGCAAGCTCGACCAGGACATCGCCTCCGGCCTGATGTCGATCAACGCGGTCAAGGGCGTGGAGATTGGTAACGGCTTCGAGGCCGCAGAAATCACCGGCGAGGAAAATGCCGACGAAATGCGCATGGGCAATGACGGCAAGCCGATCTTCCTGTCGAACCATGCCGGCGGCGTTCTGGGCGGGATTTCCACCGGCATGCCGGTTGTCGCCCGCTTCGCCATCAAGCCGACCTCGTCGATCCTGACCGAGCGCCGCTCGATCGATTCCGACGGCAACAATGTGGATGTGCGCACCAAGGGCCGCCACGATCCGTGCGTCGGCATCCGCGCCGTGCCGATCGGCGAAGCCATGCTCGCCTGCATCATCGCCGACCATTATCTCAGAGACCGGGGCCAGACCGGCAAGACACGCTAGGACAGTTTCCATGCCATACGATCAGAAGCGCGTCGTCGACGCCATCCGCGCCTTCGAGGCAGGCGAAATTGTCGTCGTCACCGATGACGACGACCGCGAGAACGAAGGCGACCTGATCGTCGCCGCCGTCCACTGTACCCCGGAAAAGATGGCCTTCATCGTGCGCCACACGTCGGGCATCGTCTGCGCGCCGATGCCGCGCGAGGAAGCCAAGCGGCTGAACCTCAACGCCATGGTGGCGGAAAACGACAGCGCCCATACCACCGCATTCACGGTGACCGTCGACTTCAAGCACGGCACGACGACCGGCATTTCGGCCGAAGACCGGACGCTGACGGTGCGCAATCTCGCCAATCCGAATGTCGGGCCCGCCGATTTCGTCCGTCCGGGCCACATCTTCCCGCTGATCGCGCGCGAAGGCGGCGTGCTGATGCGCTCCGGCCATACGGAAGCCGCCGTCGATCTCTGCCGGCTGGCCGGCCTGCCGCCGGTCGGCGTGATCTGTGAGATGGTCAATGACGACGGGACCGTGATGCGCGGACCGCAGGTGGCGAGCTTTGCGCAGACGCATGGCCTTAAGCAGGTTTCGGTTGCCGACCTGATCGCCCACCGCCAGCGCAAGGAGCGGCTGATCGAGGAGATCGCCACTTTCAATATCGAGACGCCCGTGGGCCCCGCCAAGGCGCATACCTATTCCCTGCCCTGGGATCCGATGCAGCACATGGCCGTCGTCTTCGGCGACATTCGCGACGGCGCGGACATCCCGGTGCGCCTGCATCCGGAAAACGTCGCGACCGACGTCTTCGGCAAGGTGCCGGCCGTGCTGCCGCACATGCAGCGCATCGCAACCGAAGGCCGCGGCGTCATCGTCTATCTGCGCGAAGGTTCGGTCGGCGTCGGCCACCACGATACCGGTCGCAAGGGTCGCGAAGGGCATGACACCGCCCGGTCGCGGGAAAGCGAATGGCTGGAGATCGGCCTCGGCGCGCAGATCCTGAAGGACCTCGGCGTGGAATCGATCAAGCTTCTGAGCTCGCGCGAGCGTCACTATGTCGGGCTGGAAGGCTTCGGCATCACGATCAGCGAGACGATCGTCTGCTGATCCATCAGGCGGCAGCGACCGTGCCGTCCTTGTAGGCCCTGACGGCGGCGCCGAAGGCGTCGAACAGGGCGCGGTTGACCGGATTGCGCTCCGGATCGTATTCGGCGTGCCACTGGACGCCGAGTGCGAAGCCCTTGGCGTCCCGGAAACGGATCGCCTCGATCGTGCCGTCATCGGCGATGCCCTCGGCGACGATACGATCTCCGACCACAAGAATGCCCTGGCCATGCAGCGAATTGACCCGAATCGTGTCGCTGCCGAAAATCCGCGCGAACACGCCGCCTGATTCGAGCCTGACCGAATGCCTGTCGGCGAAGACGACCTCGGGATCCGGATGGATTTCGCCGGTCTCCAGTCGCGGCATGCGGTGATTGATCCGCCCCGGCAGTTCGCGGATTTCCGGATGCAGAGAACCGCCGCCGGCGACGTTCATTTCCTGAAAGCCCCGGCAGATGCCGAAAAGCGGCACGCCGCGCTCGACGCAGGCGTCGATCAGCGGCAGGGCGACAGCATCGCGGCCCTCGTCATAGGGCTCGTGCTTTTCGCTCGGTTCGGTGCGGAAGCGGCTGGGGTGCACATTGGCTCGCGCGCCGGTCAGGAGCACGCCGTCGACGACGGAGAGAAGATCGTCGATGTCGGTGAGAGCCGGGTCGCCGGCAAACATCAGCGGCAGGGCGCCGAGCACGTTGGCAACGGCGTTCAAGTTGCGCTCCCCGACCATCTGCACCGAGAAGCGATCCTCCACACGAAGGGCATTTCCAATGATGCCGATCACGGGTTTCGTCATGTATGTCCTGCCGTCCCTTGCTCGAATGTTGCAGCGCACTGCAGACTCAACATTCCCATAAGGGGTTCGAAGGAGCAACCGGCTCATGATCAAAAATATTGATGAAGCGCAAAGATGGCGCGATCAGCCGGTCATCCAGCCATCGTCATAGGAAACCCGATCGACGCCGGCAAAACGGGCGACGCGGGCGAGCTCGGCCTCAAGCTTCTCGAGACGACCAGCCGAGGCGCGCACCTTCGGTTCGAGCCACAGGCGGCGGACGTTCAAGGTCCCCTCCTTGCGGTCCGTCTTCATGTCGATCCGGCCGATCATCCGGTCGCCCTCCAGCAGCGGAAAGACATAATAGCCGTATTCCCGCTTCGGCTCCGGCACGAAGACCTCGATGCGATAGCGGAAGCCGAACAGGCGTTCGGCGCGGTTGCGGTCGCGCAGCAGCGGATCGAAGGGGCTCAGGACACGGACACGGCCCGGCGGTTCCGGCCAGTCATCCGGATGGGCGGAAAAGTCGAGCAGGCAGTAGGAGCTGCGCGGCTTGCCGCCGTCGACCGTTTCGATCTCCACCTCGTCCAGCCGGTCGCGGTTCGCCTTCACCCAGTCCCGCGCCTCCTCCGGCGAGATCAGGTCCCAGAAGGCGGCGATCTCGCCATGGGTGGCGAAGCCCAGCCGCTCCAGCGCGCTCGTGCAGGCCCAGTCGACGAAATCCTCGTGCGACACCTCGGCCTTGAGAATATGGCCGGGGATCACCCGCTCGGTCAGGTCGTAGGCCTTCTGGAAATTCTCGCGATGGCAGATCGAAAGCTTGCCGGTGTGCCAGAGGAATTCCAGCGCCGTCTTCGACGGATGCCATTCCCACCAGCCGCCGGACTTGTGATCCTCGGCCTTCACCTCACGGGCGAAGATGGAACCGCCGGCAAGAATCCGCTCATAGGTTTCATCGAAGGCCTTGTCGAAATCCTGGCCCTGCCATTTGGCCCAGCGCTCCCGGATCCCCGCCTCCCGGCGCCTGAAGCGATGTTTCCAGTAGGGAAAGAAAGCCGTCGGCAGGATGGCGGCGTCGTGCGTCCAGTGCTCGAAGAGCGCCCTGTCCTTCTCGAGAAGCGCGCGCAGATGCTCGCGCCTGAAGGTCTGGTTGCGGGAAAACAGGATCTGGTCATGAGCGCGCGCCACGGTCTGGATGCTGTCGACCTGCACGAAGCCGATATCGTGGATCAGCTGCAGAAGGTCGTCCTTCGACATGGCGCGCGACGGCGCGGCCGAGAGGCCCTGCTTGGCGAGGAAGATCCTGCGCGCGTTCGAATTGGAAACCGGAATCGCCATGGCCTATCCATGCACACGTTCCTGATTTGTTCAAGTACGTTTTGCGGTTCTCCGACCGATGCGGCAGATCACGGCGACGGTAGCAACGGCGTTCCAGCGAAACCTTCAGCGGCGATAGCGTCGCAGAACTCCCGCCACCGGCAGCTGACGCAGGCGGCCCGGATCGAGCCTTCGGCAAAGGCCGCGCGCAGGCTTGCAGCGATCTCCGGTGTGATCACCATTGCGGCACCCATCCCCTGCGGAAAGAAGTCCGCCACGGCGGCAATCGCGACGTCGTCCATCGCCAGCGTTTGAAGGCGCGAGCAGTCGTGGTCGCAGGCGATGCGGTCGTCGGCAGAGAGAGCGCCGCAGATGTCGTCCGGCCCGCTGACCAGCCGGACGGGACGTCCGGAATTGATGGCGTCGGCGATCGTCGTCATGTTGTCGACGAAGCCCGGCGTATAGCCGTATCCCTTGTAGGTCAGCAGACAGAGGAAATGGTGTCCGCGAAGGGCTATGGCGGCTTGATCGTCCACCGTGTTGCCAGCCATGCGATACGCCTCCCCTCGCCTTCGGCTTCAACGCTGCCGTGCGTTTCCCTTTGGCCGCGCTTGGTCTATAGAGCCTGCCGGTAGCACACGGAGCAAAACTTTGGAAATCCGCTTTTCCGGCGCATCTGTCACCTTCGGCAACCGGACCGCGCTTCAGCCTTTGACGGTGACGCTTGCGGAGCAGCGCATAGGCGTCGTCGGGCTGAATGGTTCCGGCAAGACCACCTTCGCCAAGCTGATCAACGGGCTCGTCAAGCCGACCGCCGGCAGCGTGACGGTCGACGGGCTCGATACGGTCAAGGATGCCGGTGCGGTGCTGCGCAAGGTCGGCTTCATCTTCCAGAACCCGCAGCAGCAGTTGATCATGCCGATCCTGAAGGACGATATCGCCTTCGGCCTCAAGGCGCATGGCGTTGCCAAGGAGGATGTCGCCGCACGGACCGCCGACATCCTGTCCCGGTTCGGCATCGCGCATCTGGCGGAGCGGCGCGTCCACGAGCTTTCCGGCGGCGAAACGCAGCTGGCGGCGATCGCCGGCGTAACGGTCACCGGTCCGGGCCTCCTGATCTTTGACGAGCCCGCCAACCAGCTTGACCTGAAAAACCGCAAGCTGGTGAAGGAGACGATCGCAAGGCTCGACCAGCAGGCCGTCGTCGTCAGCCACGACCTGCCCTTCATCGAAGACTTCGACCGCGTGCTGCTGTTCCACGAGGGCCGGCTGGAGGCAGACGGCGCGCCGACCGAGGTGATTGCCCGCTACCGGGAGATCGCCGGATGCTGAAGAGCCTCTATGTCGAGGGCGACACGCTCTTCCACCGGCTTTCGGCACGGGTGAAGCTGATCGCCCTCCTCCTTCTCGGGATCGTGCTGTTTCCGGTCAGCAGCTTCTGGGTCCTGGTTCCCGTCTTCCTTGTGGCGGCTGCGATCTATTTCAGCCTTGGCCTGACGGTTCGTGACGCACTGTCGCGCATCGGCTTCGTGCTCTTCACCATTTTTGTGCTGATGCTCGTCAATCTCTATATCGGTCCGTGGCACGAGGCGGTTGCGACCACCTTCCGGCTGACTGCTGTCGTCCTTTTTGCCGCCGCGGTCACAGCGACGACCACGATCGACGCCTTCATGGACGAGATCACGGTCCTGCTCACACCGCTGGAGCGTATCGGACTGGTGAAGGCGCGAGACGTCAGCCTGGCGCTCGGCCTGGTGCTGCGATTCGTGCCGGACATCTTCGCCCGCTACCAGACGCTGAAGGAGGCACATGAGGCTCGCGGCATCAGAGTTCGCACGCGAACGATCCTCGGCCCGCTGATCATTTTGACCCTCAAAGACGCGGACATGATCGCCTCCGCCATTGACGCCCGTGGCATTCGCGGTCAATGAAATCCCCATATTTCGAGTGGGGAGACACATCTATGAACAGCAGGGACCTGGTTCTCATTGCACTTTTCGCGGCGATCGTCGTGGTGCTCGGCTTCATTCCGCCGATCACGCTCGCCTTCATTCCGGTGCCGATCACCGCGCAGTCGATGGGCGTCATGCTGGCCGGCTGCATCATCGGCGCCAAGCGCGGGGCGCTCGCCTATGTCCTGTTCGTGCTGATGGTCGCCATCGGCCTGCCGGTGCTGTCGGGCGGACGCGGCGGCATGAACATCCTGATGGGGCCGACCGCCGGCTATATCTTCGGCTGGATCGTCGGCACCTATGTCACCGGCCTGATCGCAGAGCGCTTCGTGCGTGACGGCCAGTCGGAAGGCCGCCAGCTTGCCGCCTTCTTTGCGGCCTCCGTCATCGGCGGCATCGGCGTCGTCTACCTGATGGGCATCGCCTGGCTGAAGATCTCCTCCGGCACCGACCTCATGGCGCTGATCTCCGGCAACCTGACCTTCATCCCCGGCGATCTCGTCAAGGCGGTGATCGCGACGCTTGCCGGGCGCATCGTGCTGTCGGGCTATCCGCTGCTGCACTCGCGCGCCTGATACGGCCGACCGCAGCCCAACACCTTCGAGCCCCGGTCCAAAACCGGGGCTTTTTCATGCGCTGTTGAAAATGGCCGCGCGATACGCCATTTGCATGGACGACAGTTTCCTCGATCAGTAGGGTCCGGACATGACGACGCGCCTCTACGAGCACACGATCTTCCTTGAACACGAGACACCACCCGGCCATCCCGAACGGATCGACCGGCTGCGCTCGCTGAACGTCGCGCTCGAACATCCCTTCTTCGCAACGCTTGACCGCAAGCCGGCGCCGCAGGCGAACGAGGACGCCGTGCTGCTCGCCCATCCGGAAGCGCACCTGTTCTCGGTCATGCGGCAGATCCCCGAGGAAGGCATCCACCAGATCGAAGCCGATACCTATGCGAGCCCGAAAAGCCTGCAGGCGGCGCTGACCGGCATCGGCGGGGCGATGGCCGCGGTCGACGACGTGTTTTCCGGCGCGGCCGACAATGCCTTCGTCGCCTGCCGCCCACCCGGCCACCACGCCGAGAAGCAGACGGCCATGGGCTTCTGCCTGTTCAACAACGTGGCGATTGCCGCACGGCACGCGCAGAAGGTCCATGGCGCCGAACGCATCGCCATCGTCGACTGGGACGTCCACCACGGCAACGGCACGCAGGAGATTTTCTGGGACGATCCGAACGTGCTGTTCTGCTCCACCCACCAGATGCCGCTCTATCCGGGCTCCGGCGCCAAGAACGAGACGGGTGTGCACAACACGATCGTCAACGCGCCGCTCTCGGCAAACGACGGCAGCGACCATTTCCGCGAGGCGTTCCGGTCGCGGGTGCTGAGGGCGGTCGACGACTTCTCGCCCGACCTCATCCTGGTCTCGGCCGGCTTCGACGCCCACCACCGCGATCCGCTGGCACAGATCAACCTCGTCGGCGAGGATTTCGACTGGGCGACGGCGAAACTGATGGAACTTGCCGACAAGCATGCCGGAAACCGCCTCGTCAGCGTGCTGGAGGGCGGCTATGATCTGGAGGGACTCGCCGAGTCCGCCGGAATGCACATCTTGAGACTGATGAAAGGATGACCATGAGCGACAAGACCAAGGGCGACGACATCGCGGGCCTGCCGTTCGAAAAGGCGGTCGCCGAGCTCGAGACGATCGTCGGCCGGCTGGAGCGCGGCGACGTGGCGCTGGAGGAATCGATCGGCATCTACGAGCGCGGAGAGGCGCTGAAGAAGCATTGCGAGAAACTTCTGACCGCCGCCGAGAAGCGCATCGAGAAGATCCGCCTCGACCGTTCCGGCCAGCCGCAGGACGTCGAGCCGCTCGACGCGGAGTAAGCGGCTCTCCTTTCCTTCCTATTCCAGGGCGATCTCGATCGCCTCTTCCTGATCACTGCTGCGGCCTGTCTTTGCAGGCTTCCGCAGAAGGAAGATCAGCGGCATCACCGCGATCGACATCAGCATCAAGAGCTTGAAGTCGTCGGCATAGGCGATGATCGTCGCCTGCAGCGTGACGATGCCGTCCAGCGTCGAGATGCCGCTCACCGTATGCGGGCTGAGGGCAGCGGCGGCCGGCGCGTCGAAGGCATGGTTGAACGGCGTGACGAAGGCGGCAATCTGCGCGTGGTTGATCTGCGTGTTCTGGACAAGAAGAGCCGAGACCACGGCGATGCCGACGCTGGAGCCGATGTTGCGAGACAGGTTGTAAAGGCCCGTTCCGTCGCCGCGCATATGGGCCGGCAGCGTCGCGAAGGCGATCGTCGTCAGCGGCACGAACAGGAAGCCGAGCCCGGCGCCCTGTACGAAGCCGACCCAGATGATCGTCCACTGGGAAATGTCCGGCGTCCACATGGTCATTTCGTACATGGCCCAGGCGGTGACGCCGAGGCCGGTCAGAAGCAGGTAGCGCGTGTCGACCTTGCCGATCAGCCGTCCGACGATGAACATGCAGGCCATGGTGCCAAGGCCGCGCGGCCCCATGACAATGCCGGCGGTGATGACGGGATATTCCATCAGCGTCTGCAGGTAGGGCGTCATCAGTGCCAGCGAGGCGAGATAGGTGACCCCGATGACGAAGATGAACAGGATGCTGATCGCGAAATTGCGGTCCAGAAACAGCCTCGGATTGACGAAGGTCTTCTCCGCCGTGAAGGTGTGGACCAGAAACAGGTAGAACGCTCCGCCACAGACGATCGACTCCAGGATGATTTCCCCCGACGAGAACCAGTCGAGCTGCTGGCCTCGGTCGAGCAGGAGCTGCAGCGCGCCGATGGCGACGCTCAGCATGCCGAAGCCGAACCAGTCGAGCCTCGCCTTGGCGTCCACCTTGGTTTCCTTGACGAACATGCCGATGCCCATGAAAGCGAGGATGCCGATCGGGACGTTGATGTAGAAGACCCATCGCCAGCTGAGGTGTTCGGTCAGCCAGCCGCCGAGCACGGGTCCCAGAACCGGGCCGACCATGACGGAAACGCCGAACATGGCCATGGCCGAGCCGCGCTCCTCGACCGAATAGATGTCGAGGAGGATGCCCTGCGAGAGCGGCACCAGCGAGGCGCCGAACAGGCCCTGCAGCAGGCGAAAGCCGACGATCTGGGTCAGCGATTGCGCAAGACCGCAGAGGACGGAGGCGGCCACGAAGCCGAAGATCGCCGTCGACAGCACGCGCTTGCGGCCGAACCGGGCGGCAAGGAAGCCCGACGGCGGCGTCATGATCGCGGCGGCGACGATGTAGGAGGTCAGGACCCAGTTGATCTGGTCGGCGCTCGCTGCGACGCTGCCCTGGATGTAGGGAAGCGCGACGTTGGCGATCGTGGTGTCGAGCGCCTGCATGATGACGGCGAGGATGACGCAGGCGGCGATTGCGCCGCGATTTACGACCGGCTCCTCCACTGCTGCCATGGTGGCGGCGTTACTCATTGGCGTAAGCAGGCCTCTTGCCGATGAGGTTGTCGACGAACTGCGGCAGACCGCGCGCATGGCCGGTGTCGATGTCGACTTCCGTGCTCATGCCGGCGCGCAGCGGCGGCTTGCCGCTGGTCTCGTCGATCGAAATGCGCATGGGAATGCGCTGAACGACCTTCACCCAATTGCCGGAGGAATTCTGAGCCGGAAGCAGCGAAAAGCTCGACTCGGACGCCGGGCTGACGCTTGCGACCTTGCCGGTCCACTGGGCGCCCGGATAGGCATCGACGCTGATCGTCACCGGCTGACCCGGCTTCACATAGGTCAGCTGCGTTTCCTTGGGATTGGCCGCAATCCACATGTTCTCGGTCGAGACCAGCGAGAACGCCGCCTCGGCCGCGTCGAGATAGCTGCCGACCTGAACGGCGCTGACATTGGTCGCGATGCCATCGAAGGGCGCGCGCACGACGGTGTCGTCCAGCTGCCGCTTGGCGTCGTCGACGGCGGCCTTCGCCTGAAGGTAGACAGGATTTTCCTCGACCGGCGTATCGGCGTCGCCGCCGAGCTTGGCGAGCATTTCGGCTGCCTGTGCCTCGGCCACCATCACCTTCTGTTTTGCCGCGTCGAGATTGTGCTTGGCCTGGTCGAACTCGGCATGGGAGGCGGTGTTCATGGACACCAGCTTCTGCTGCCGGTCGAAGGCCGCCTGGTAATAAGGAAGATCGGCCTTGGCCTGGGCCGTTTCCGCCTGTGCCTGGCGGTAGCTGGCCTGAAGGGTCAGAAGCTCGTTGCGGGCGGACTCGAGTTTTGCCTTCGCGCCTTCGAGCGCGATCTGGAACGTCTCCGGCTTCAGGCGGAAGAGGACATCGCCCGCCTTCACGTTCTCGTTCTCGTGCACCTCGATCGACTGCACCGTGCCCGCCACGTCCGTCGACACGCCGACGATGTTGGCGGCGACATAGGCGTTGTCCGTGCTCACCTCCTGCCCGCCGGTGACATAGACATAGCCGCCAACGACGAGGGCGACTGGCAGCAGCGCGAACAGCATGCGGCGGCGCGTATTGCGGCGCGGCTTGTCCGCGGGGCCGGACTTTGCGGGCTCGGCAATGGCTGCAGCCGGTGCCTCGTCGGTTTCCTTGTTTTCATTGGCGGTGGGACGCAAAGCGGTCGGTTCGCTCATGTCAGTTTTCCTTGTCGGCCGAGCACCGGCAGGCCTCGACGAGATTGGACTTCATCGTTTCGAGCATCTCGAAGAGCCTTTCACGATCTGCCGGGGATATGGATTTCAGGGCTTCGTTGCGCGTGGCGTCGCCGATGGCGCGCATGTCGCCAAGCAGGTGACGCGCCTCCTCCGTCATGAAGAGCAGCCAGATGCGCCGGTCGGTCTCGTGACGCCGACGCTCGACCAGACCGCGCTCCATCAATTTCTCGATGATCCGCTGCAGGGTGATCGGTTCGACGTCGATGATTTCCGCGAGCGCCTTCTGGTGGATGCCCTCGTTGCGAGAGAGGTAGGCAAGCGTCTGCCACTGAGACCGTGTCAGTCCAATATGCCGCGCCTGCTGCTCAAAACGTTTGCGCAGCAGGCGAGCGACATCATGCAATAAAAATCCGAGTGTCGGATTGCTGCTCAATGTTTACGTCCTGAAAAAGGTAAGCTTCCTTATGATAAGTAAACCTATATAATAACCACCCGATGTCTGGCAAGTGGAACGGCGTTGAAGACTGTCAATTTTTCAGAGGAACAGCGTTCGGTTTTTCGCCCTATGCCGCGACACGAATGACGGGTAGCGTTCGGCATCGACATTGAGAACGGAGTGAGCCCCATGTCCTTCTTTCCCGGAAAGGATCCCGTCGCGGGAGATGCATTTGCCTGCGACGCCATCGAGCAGCTGATCATCCCGCGCACCAGCGACATCGGCGGGTTCGAAGTGCGCCGCGCCCTGCCGACAGCCAAGCGCCGGCTGGTCGGCCCGTTCATCTTCTTCGACCGCATGGGCCCGGCCGTGCTGCGCGCAGGCGACGCCCTGGACGTCAAGCCGCATCCGCATATCGGCCTTTCGACGGTCACCTACCTGTTCGACGGCGAGATCAAGCACCGCGACAGCCTGGGCACGGAAATGGTCATCGAGCCCGGCGATATTAACCTGATGACGGCCGGCCGCGGCATCGTCCACTCCGAGCGCACGCCGGAGAAGCTGCGCGGCGACGCCTTCTCCATCTCCGGCCTGCAGACATGGCTGACGCTGCCGGACAACATGGAGGAGATCGACCCCGCCTTTGCGCACACGACCCGCGGCGATATGCCCGAGATCAATGCCGACGGCGCGCATGCGCGCGTGGTGATCGGCAATCTCGAAGGCCTCGCCTCACCGGTGAAGGTCTTCTCCGACACGCTCTACGTGGACCTGACGCTTGAGCCCGGCGCACGCTTTCCCTTTGCGGCGCAGGCGGAGGAGCGCGCGGCCTATATCCTGTCCGGCGATGTGATCATTGCCGGGGACCGCTTTGCCAGCGACCAGCTCCTCGTCTTCCGTCCCGGCGACGCCATCACGCTGCAGGCCGGCGAACGCGGCTGTCACCTGATGCTCTTCGGCGGAGCGGCGATGTCGTCCAAGCGCTATATCTGGTGGAATTTCGTCTCTTCGTCGAAGGAACGCATCGAGCAGGCCAAGGAGGAATGGCGCACCGGCCGCTTCGACATCGTCCCCGGCGACGAGGAGGAATTTGTGCCATTGCCGCAGGGTTGAACAGGAAATGGGAGACGGCATGGGGCGGCTTGTGCTAAGGCGTCTTATTGAATATCGCTTCCGGCGCACCAGATAACGCTAAACGAGACCGCCGCAATTGACCGAAATAGACACGCCTCTTCTGGACAGCATCAACATTCCCGCCGACCTCAAATCGGTGGAGGATGCGGCACTGCCGCAGCTCGCCCGCGAAGTGCGCGACGAGATGATCGAGGCCGTTTCGCGCACCGGCGGCCACCTGGGCGCCGGCCTTGGCGTCGTGGAACTGACGATTGCGATCCACAAGGTCTTCAACACGCCTGAAGACCGGCTGATCTTCGACGTCGGCCACCAGTGTTATCCGCACAAGATCCTCACCGGCCGGCGCGACCGCATCCGCACGCTGCGCCAGGAAGGTGGCCTCTCCGGCTTCACCCGCCGGGCCGAAAGCGAATACGATCCTTTCGGCGCCGCCCATTCCTCGACGTCGATTTCGGCCGGCCTCGGCATGGCGGTCGCCGCCGAACTGGACCACAAGGACCGCAAGGTGATCGCCGTCATCGGCGACGGCGCGATGTCGGCGGGCATGGCCTATGAAGCGCTGAACAATGCCGGTGCACTGGACGCGCGGCTGATCGTCATCCTCAACGACAACGACATGTCGATTGCGCCGCCGACCGGCGCGATGAGCGCCTATCTTGCCCGCCTCGCCTCCGGCCGGACCTATATGGGCTTTAGGGAATTCGGCAAGAAGCTGACCGCCTATCTCGGCAAGAACATCGACCGGGCCATCACGCGCGCCGTCGAGCACGCCCGCGGCTATGTGACCGGCGGCACCATGTTCGAGGAAATGGGCTTCTACCATATCGGCCCGATCGACGGTCACTCCTTCGATCACCTGCTGCCGGTGCTGCGCAATGTGCGCGACAACCAGAAGGGCCCGGTCCTCATCCACGTCGTGACACAGAAGGGCAAGGGCTATCCGCCGGCCGAAGAGGCCGCCGACAAGTATCACGGCGTCAACAAGTTCGACGTCATCACCGGCGCCCAGGCGAAGGCCAAGCCGAATGCGCCGAGCTACACCTCCGTCTTCGCCAATGCGCTGGTGCAGGAAGCTGGCTACGACGACAAGATCGTCGGGATTACCGCCGCCATGCCGTCGGGCACCGGGCTCGACAAGCTGGCCGAAGCGTTCCCGACCCGCTGCTTTGACGTCGGGATCGCCGAACAGCACGCCGTCACCTTTGCCGCCGGCCTTGCCGCCGAGGGCTACAAGCCGTTTGCGGCGATCTACTCGACCTTCCTGCAGCGCGCCTACGACCAGGTCGTCCACGATGTGGCGATCCAGGGCCTGCCCGTGCGTTTCCCGATTGATCGGGCCGGCTTCGTCGGCGCCGACGGGCCGACCCATGCTGGCTCCTTCGACACGACCTTCCTCGCCACCCTGCCGAATTTCGTCGTCATGGCCGCCGCCGACGAGGCGGAACTCAAACATATGGTGCGCACCGCGGCCGCCTTCGACGAAGGCCCGATCTCGTTCCGCTATCCGCGCGGCGAAGGTGTCGGCGTTGAACTGCCGGAGCGCGGCCAGATCCTGGAGATCGGCAAGGGCCGCGTCATCAAGCAGGGCGCCAAGGTCGCCCTCCTCTCCTTCGGCACGCGACTGGCCGAATGTCTGCTGGCTTCCGAAGAGCTGGATGCCTCCGGCCTGCCGACGACGGTTGCCGACGCCCGTTTCGCCAAGCCGCTCGATCACGACCTGATCCGCCAGCTGGCCGCCCATCACGAGGTGCTCGTCACCATCGAGGAGGGCGCCGTCGGCGGCTTCGGCAGCCATGTCGCCCATTTCCTCGCCAATGAGGGACTGCTCGACACGGGTCTCAAGTTCCGCTCCATGGTCCTGCCGGACATCTGGATGGAACAGATGAAGCCGGAAACCATGTACAGCCGCGCCGGGCTCGACAAGGCCGGCATCGTCTCGACCGTGTTCAAGGCGCTCGGCCAGGACCGGGTGGAGAGCGGTTCGCGGGCCTGACGGCCAGCCGAACTAACCTCTTGGAAACCAAAGCCGTTCGCCTTCAACTAACCAGTTTCCTTGGCGTTTTCTGAAATTTTTCCGGGTATTTTCCCTGTCAACAAAAAGAAATGACAGGGAAATTCAGACCATGCTGAAACGGGGATTGCTGATCGCCGGGGCGACGCTTGCCGCCGCTCCGGTCTTTGCCGGAGACTTTCCGGACCATGATCCGATGCTGGAACGCATCATGATCGAGCGGCTGCAGCCGAAACTGCCGGAGCTGCGCCCGACCTTCGGGATTCACGAACGGGCACGCCTCGTCCACGCAGCCGAGCAGCGCAAGCCGACCGGTCTGCACGCGCTGGCCGAGGAAGCCGAACCCGCCTATTACGGCCGCATTTCCTGGCTTTGAAGACGGCAACCGTCAGGGCTGCGCCGAGCGGACCAGGAACAGGACGTCCAGGTTTTTCTCCGGATAGAAATCCTGTTTGGTCATCTCGAAGGTGGTCGGCCCGGTCTTCTTGACGCCGTCGCCGCAGAAGCTGACGTAACTTTCCGTCTCACCCTTGTCGATCGTCAGGTGGAAGCGGCCGATCGGACCGTTCCAGTTGGCTCCGGTCGTCAGGATGTAGGACAGCCACTGCTCGGTGTAGAAGGGCTTGCCGGCATTCATGTCGGCAAGCGACTTGCGGCCGATCTTCTCGAATGTGTCGTCGATGCAGAACTTGTCCTGGTAACGCCGGAACTCTTCGCTGCGCGTCCCGTCATAGTGGAGATAGGCGACCTGCACCGTGCCGCCGACGCTCGGGCGGTAGCGGTGCGACACGTGGACATCGACGCCGGCCGGAAAGGTCGTGTTCCACCAGTAGGTGGTCTTCAGCGTCCAGCTCGGGGTCAGGTGCACCTTCATGCCGGTGCCGTCATTGTCGTATTCGTCCGGCACGATCAGGCCCCTGGCGAGCCAGTCCTCCTGCGTTTCCTTCGGCAAGCCTTCCAGTGCCTTGAACGTCGCATCGGCGAAGGGAAGAAGCGGAACGCCTTTCGACTGCAGTTCCTCGGTCATGTCGATGCCGGCGACATAGGCGCGCTGCTGTAGGGTAGCCTCGATCGGCTTGCCGTCTTGGGTCACGGAAAACTGCAGGAAGTTGGCGTCGTCCGTGTCGTCGAGCGCGACATTGGCATCGATCCCACCTTCGATGTCCGGCATCGGAAAGGCGACCATGCTGCGCACGTCCTTGTCCGAACCGTTGTGGAAGGTGTAGTCGACGCGCACCTCGTCTCGCGAGATGAATAGATCTTCGCTCGCCATCGTCACGTTGTAGCTCTTGACGAAGGTGAGCCCGCCAGCACCGAGTTCGCTCATGGAATCGTTGGCCTGCGCGGTTCCGCCGCCCGCCACGAAGCCCGCCAGCAGCAAGGCATGTCCGATCCGTCGCATAGCGCGCCCTCCATCCGCAATCGCTGCGGCGACCTTATCCAATCCAGGCCAACCGCAAAAGGCGCATTTCCCGCAGTGTCGTGGCGACGATGGCAACCGGCTAGCGACGGTTGCCGGCTGAAGCGGCCATCGGTGCGAACGCGTCGCCGCCGTGGGATTGCGCCCCGGCTCCGGCAATCCGGAAATGCGAGATCATTTCACGCAGCCGCGTCGCCTCGCTGGCGAGGCTCATGCTGGCGGCGCTTGCCTCCTCGACCATGGCGGTGTTCTGCTGGGTGACCTGGTCGAGGCTGCGGACGGCCTTGTTGACCTCGCCCAGCCCGGTCGACTGCTCGTGGGTGTTGGCGGTGATCGCGTCCATGTAGCCGTTGATCGAGACGATCAGCTCACCGATGCCGGTGAGCGCCTGGCCGGCATCGCGAACGAGCGCGACGCCGCCCTCGATCTCGGCCGACGAATTGTCGATCAGCTCCTTGATCTCGCGGGCGGCCCTCGCCGACCGGCCGGCCAGTTCGCGGACTTCCTGCGCGACGACGGCAAAACCCTTGCCGGCATCCCCTGCCCGCGCCGCCTCGACCCCGGCATTCAGCGCCAAGAGGTTGGTCTGGAACGCGATCTCGTCGATCACGGAGATGATCGAGGCGATCTTGCCGGAGGATTCCTCGATGCGGCGCATCGCGTCCTCGGCATTGACGACGACGCTTGCCGACTGGCGGGCGTTCTCGTTGGCCTGCTTGGAGACCGCCCGGGCCTCGTCGACGCGCTTGGCGGACTCCGAGACATTGCCGGTGATCTGCTCCAGCGCCACCGTCGTCACGTCGAGCGACGAAGCCTGATGTTCGGTGCGCTTCGACAGATCCGCGATGCCGTCGGCGATCTCGCGGCTGTGATTGTCGATGTTGCCGGAGCTCTGGTAGATCACCGAAAGCGTGTCGCCGAGCTGGCGGACGGAGGCGTTGAAGTCGCCGCGCAGCTCTTCGAATTCCGGCGCGAAGCGCTCGTTCAGCTGATAGGTCAGATCGCCTTCGGCCAGCTTCTTCAGACCGGCGGCAAGGCCGGACGTGGCGATGCGAAGGCGCTCGGCGGCCTGGCGTTCGGCCTCCTCTTCGGCGGCGCGGCGCTGCTCCTCGGCGTGCAGGCGATGATCCTCGGCTTCCTCCTCCAGACGCTTCTTGGCAATCACGGCCTCGCGGAAGATACCGAGCGAGCGGGCCAGCGCGCCGATCTCGTCCTTGCGTTCGGCGCCGGTCACCGCCGTATCGGCATCGCCCCTGGCCAGCCTCTCAGTGACTTCGCTCAGGCGACGCAACGGCTTCAGCGTGTTGGAGCGCAGGAGCGTGATGATCAGCAGGGCGGCGACCGTCAGCGTGCCGAGGCCTGCCAGCACCTTCAGCATGATGCGGCTTTTCCAGCTGGCGATCTGCGGGGCAAGATTGATCGAGGCGGAATAGGTGCCCATGACCTCGCCCGGCTCGATGTTCATCAGGCCGGTATGGCAGCCGGCGCAGCGCTCGTCGGCGGCATCGCCCTGGCCGAGGACGACCGGACGCGACAGGCGGAGCTTTTCGCCCTCGACTACCGACTGCCTGGCAAGCGACGCCATTGCCGCGGTATCGACCGCATCCTTCGGCGGCAGAATGGTGCCGCCATTTTCCTTCTGGAAGGCCTCGATCTTTTCCGCCATCACCACCCAGATATCGACGTCGCCGTTGGCCTCGGAAAACTGCTTCATCGCCCCGTCAAGCGTCATGACGGCGGGATCGCCGTCCTCGATCTGGCCGCGGTTCAGCATCGCCTGGATGTGCATCGCCTCCAGCAGATCGAGCGCAGCATTGCCGCGCATCTCGCCGCTCTCTCGAATCCGCGCCCAGTCCTGGCTGATATCGTAGGCGACCTTGGCGCTCTCGCCGACCATCAGGACGACGACGACGCTGAGCACGATCTGCACGGTGAGCGGGATGCGCTTGAGATATGAAAACATGTGAAGCAACCAAGAGAATGTCCGCGGAGGCGGACTGCACTGAAATTCGATCTCAGGCAGTTAAGAAAAAGCCGGTTAACACCCCGCTAACAAAGTCGTCTGTTCATAAGATATCATGAATAAACACGCAGACGCCGAGGCTATTCTTGATGACTGTCAAGAATAGCCGAAATCCGCCGCCTGCGCCCGCTGCCATTTCCCCCTTGCGCAATCGGCCCATGCAGGTCATGGACAGGGCATGACTGCCGACGACAAGACATCGCAGCGCCTGGATCAGCTTCTGGTGAACCTGGGCCACTTCGAGACGCGCTCGCGCGCCGCCGACGCGGTGCGCCGGGGCACGGTGTCGGTCGACGGCCGAAAGGCGGCAAAGCCGGGGCAGACGGTCCCCTCATCGGCAGCGATCGCGATCGACGACCCGGCACATGCCTATGTCTCGCGCGCGGCGCTGAAGCTGATTGCGGCACTCGACCATTTCGGCCTCGATCCGGCCGGGCTCCACTGTCTCGACATCGGCGCCTCGACCGGCGGCTTCACCCAGGTTCTCCTCGAACGCGGCGCGGCCCACGTCACCGCCGTCGATGTCGGCCACGGGCAGCTGCACGAGCGGATCGCAACACACCCGAATGTGACGAACCTCGAAGGGCTGAACGCCCGCAACCTATCAGCCGACGATCTCGGCGGCCGTCCGGTGCAGGCGGTCGTCTCGGACGTCTCCTTCATATCGCTGAAACTCGCCCTGCCGCCGGCGCTGTCGCTTTGCCAGCCGGGCGGCTTCTGCGCCCTGCTCGTCAAGCCGCAATTCGAGGCGGGCAAGGCGGCGATCGGCAAGGGCGGGCTTCTGAAAGATCCGACGACGGGACCGGCAATCGCGGCCGACATCGAGACGTGGCTCGAACAGAAACAGGGCTGGACGAGCCTCGGCTTCATAGCCTCGCCGATCGCCGGCGGCGACGGCAATCAGGAATTTCTCTTGGCAGGACGGAAAAGATGAGCACCGAAACGGTCACCATCAGCAAGCTTGGCGCACAGGGCGACGGCATCGCGCACACCACCGACGGGCCGGTCTACGTGCCCTTCGCGCTGCCCGGCGAAACGGTCGCGATAGCGCGCGTGAAGACGCAAGGGACAGTGATGTCGCTGGAAGCACCCTCGCCCGACCGGCGCGCGCCCGCCTGCCGGCATTTCGGCCCCGAGGGCGAGAACGGCACCTGCGGCGGCTGCACGCTGCAGCATTACGCCGACGAACCCTACCGCGCCTTCAAGCGCCAGCTGGTCGTCGACGCCCTGAAATCGAAGGGGCTGACGCCGACCGTCCACGAACTCGTGCCGGCCCATCCCGGCGAGCGGCGGCGCATGGTGATGACGGCGCGCGGCACCGAAAAGGGCCTGCTGCTCGGCTTCAACCAGGCCGGCTCGCACCACATCGTCGCCATTGCCGAATGTCCCGTCGCGTCGGCCGGCATCACCGCCCATCTCGGCGACATCCGCAAGATCGCGGCGGCGGTGGCGCAGGGCGCCAATCCCTTCCGCGTGACCGTTCTCGAGACGCTGACCGGTCTCGACATCGCCTTCGACGAGTTGAAATCGCTGCCCGACGACATCCGTGCGCGCACGGTCGAAGTCGCGCTTGCCTGCAAGCCGGTCGCCCGGGTTTCGGTCAACGGCGAGATCCTGATCGAGATGCGCAAGCCGCTGCTCGACTTCGAAGGCGCCGGCGTGAGCCCGAATCCGGGCGGCTTCACCCAGGCGACCCGCGCCGCCGAAGAGGCGATGGCACGGCTCGTCGCCGACAATCTCGGCAAGGCCAAGCAGGTCGCCGATCTCTTCGCCGGCGCCGGAACCTTCACCTTCCGGCTGGCCAGGAAGGCCAAGGTGCATGCGGTGGAAAGCGACGGCGCGGCGCTGAAGGCGCTCGACCAGGCCGTGCGCAACACGCAGGGTCTGAAGCCGATCACCACCGAGCGCCGCGACCTTTTCCGCCGGCCGCTGCTTACCAAGGATCTCTCGCGCTACGACGCCATCGTCTTCGACCCGCCGCGCGCCGGCGCCGAAGCGCAGTGTCGCGAGTTGGCAAAGGCGAAGACGCCAAAGGTGATCGCGGTCTCCTGCAACCCGGTCACCCTCGCCCGCGACCTCGCGCTGCTGGTGGACGGCGGGTATAAAATCGAGAGCGTGACGCCGATCGACCAGTTCTTGTGGTCGGGGCATGTGGAGGCTGTAGCGGTGTTGGTGCGGTAGGCTGGGAGATGGTGGCCTAGCAGCTTCCGGCCAGTTCGAAGCGAAGGACAACAGAGGCAAGCGGCTCTTTGAAACTCGCTTCTTTTGAGTAGACGGCGGACATGGTCGTTCCTTTCATACCGGATCGGAGTTTGTTGGTGTGCGGTGGCATCCATCGGTTACCATCATCCGCATACCAACGCCCGTCCTTCCATGCGGAGGGCGAGCGCCGGGAGACACCCTCACACGGTGCGGATGGTCCCACCATCGATCACGAACTCGGCGCCGTGAATCGCGGCGGCACGATCGGCGGCGAGATAGGCGATGAGGTCGGCCACCTCTTCGGGCTCGGCTGCCCGCCCGATGGAGATCCCTCCCAGGGCATCAAGCACGGACTGACGCGCCTCTTCAGTCGTTCCGCCATTGGCAACCCGAAGTGTTTCGAGAAAGTCTCCGGCGGCCTCTGTCATGATCCAGCCGGGTGAGACGGAATTGACCCGCACGCCTTTGGGACCGAGTTCCTTCGAGATCGACTTGCTGTAGGTCCTCAGCGCGGCTTTCGCGGCAGCGTAGCCGGTTGTGGATTCTGGCAGCGGCAGGACGGACTGGATCGAGGTGATGTGCACCACAATGCCCTTCCCCCGCTCGAGCATCTGCGGGATCAGCAGCCGATCGAGCCGGACCGTCGCCAGCAGGTTGAGGTTCAGTTCGGCGAGCCAATTGTCGTCGGTCAGCGCAACGAAGCCGCCCGCCGGCGAAACCGAACCGCCTATGACATGGGCGAGAATGTCGATGCCGCCCAGCCGCTCAAGCGCCGCCTTGGCCAGCGCTTCGCCGCCCTCCGCAGTGGTGAGGTCCGCCTGGACATATTCGACGCCCTCGATAGGATCCTTGATCGTGCGGGCGGCGGTGACAACACGGGCGCCGCCGGCCAGAAAGCGCTCGACAGTCGCGCGGCCCAGACCCTTGGTGCCTCCGCTGACAAGCACGCGTTTGCCGGCGAATTCGGTGGGATCTGCCTTGATGTTCATACCGTGACCTCCAGGGTCTTGATGGCCCCGTGCGCCAGCGTGAAGCGATAGGTGAAACGGAGCGGGCTGCCCGGGAAATCACCGTGCGCGGGACCTTCGACGACGACATCGCCGTATTCCTCCCGAACAGTGTCAGGCTCGAAAATGGCCTTCACCGGGATCACTTCTTCTTCGAACAGTTGCCGGATTGCCGGCTGCCCCTCGAAATGCTTGCCGTTGTCGATAAAAACGGCGTCAGGCAGGAAAGGCTTCAACATGCCGTCGATATCGAGACGAGCATTTGCTTCGACATAGTCAGCGATTGGTTTGGGTAGGTGCATTGACATTTTCATCTCCTCGATGGTGACAAGACCTAGATAGCGATTGACTTCTCTCCTGATAATCGAGACAAATCGGCATATCGTGTTACGGAAATCGGGATAATGACGCGCCATTCGCTGATCGAACTCGAGGCGGTTCTTGCCATCGTTCGGTGCGGCTCGTTTCGGGCAGCGGCGCTCGATCTCGGCATGTCGACCACGGCCATCAGCAATGCGGTCGGCAAACTCGAGCGGGAGCTTGCCGTGCGATTGTTCAATCGCACCACACGCAGCGTCTCACTCACCTATGCCGGGCGAATTTTCGTCGCACAGATCAAATCTGCGCTCGAGGACATTCAAAAAGCGATGGACACGGCGCGCTCCCAGCAGGAGACGCCGTCAGGTACCTTGCGCATCAATGCCTTCGCGACAGCAGCGCGCGAGATCATGGCGCCGCTGGTCCTGAGCTATCTGCAGCGCTATCCGCAGGTTCATATCGACCTGGTCACCGAGGGGCGGCTTGTTGACGTCGTAGCGGCGGGCTTCGATCTGGGAGTGCGCAGCGCGGACTTGGTGCCCAGCGACGCAATCGCCATACCGCTGGGCCAGATGCGACGTATGGCGGTTGCCGCATCTCCAGCCTTTTTCAAAAGCAGGGCTATTCCCCAGGTGCCACAAGAGCTGCTCACCTACCCCTGCTTACGCGTACGGCTTCCCAATGGCGCCTTGTTCCGTTGGCGGTTCGAGAAGGGCGGCGAAGAATTGCAGCTCGACGTCGAGGGCCCGATCACCCTCGATGAAGCTTCCCTGGCCCGAATCGCGGCAACAAACGGCGTGGGGATCGGCTATTTCATGGAAGCCGATATACGCGACGACATCGCGGCGGGACGGCTCGTGCGCATTCTCGAAGACTGGACGCCACCGCTTGAGCCGCTGTGCCTCTATTATTCCAATCGGCGCAATTCCTCAGCGGCATTCCAAGCCTTTGTAGCGCTCGCACGCGACTTCGCAGCCGGACGGCTCGCACAGCCCTAGAAGCGGACATCACAATGGCTGAGCGGAAGACCGGCTTGGGCCGGAGACGATCGGCTGCTCTGCCTGCTGGGGAACGGCCGGCTTCCCGTGACCATCATCTGAAACCGCCAGTCCGCCGCCCCCGCATCGCCACACTCCTCCCATTTTCAAATTGACGTTTACGTAAAAATCAATTAGCCCATGGAAATGACACCATGCGCGCTCAGGCTGCGCGTGGCATGCTTAGCGTCCAATTCGTCTGTTCGGAGGAGGAACGGAATGTACAAGGCACCGGTCGAGGAGATTCTCTTCACCCTGAAACACGTCGCCGGGCTCGATGAGGCGATCGACAAGGGGCTCTTCGACGACCTTTCCGACGATCTGGTGGATGCGATCCTGACGGAGGCGGGACGGTTTGCGAGCGAGGAACTGGCGCCGCTCGGCGAGATCGGCGACACGCAGGGCGCGACGCTCAAGGACGACGCCAGCGTGAAGACGCCGGATGGGTGGAAGGAGTGCTACCGCCACTGGATGGAAGGCGGCTGGAACTCGCTGACCGGCAGCCCGGACCATGGCGGCCAGGGCCTTCCCCATATGCTGAATGTCGCGACGCTGGAAATGTGGAACGGTGCCTCCATGGCCTTCGCGCTCGGCCCGACTTTGACGGAGGGTGCGGCGGAAGCGCTTTCCGCCCATGGTTCGGAGGAGTTGAAGGCGAAATACCTGCCGAAGATGATTTCCGGCGAATGGATGGCATCGATGAACCTGACGGAGCCCGGCGCCGGCTCCGATCTCGGCGTGATGAAGACGCGCGCCGAACGGCGTGACGACGGCACATACCGCATCTTCGGCCAGAAGATCTTCATCACCTATGGCGAACACGATTTTACCGACAACATCATCCATCTGGTGCTGGCCCGCCTGCCCGATGCACCGCCCGGCTCGCGCGGCATCTCGCTCTTCCTGGTGCCGAAATTCCTCGTCAACGAGGATGGTTCGCTCGGTGAGCGCAACGATGTCTTCTGCCATTCGCTGGAACACAAGCTCGGCATCCACGGCTCGCCGACCTGCACGATGATCTACGGCGACGGCCGCTTCGGCGATGAAAAGGGCGCCATCGGCTTTCTGATCGGCGAGGAAAACCGGGGCTTGAACTGCATGTTCACGATGATGAACAACGCCCGCCTGGCGGTCGGCATGCAGGGTGTGGCGATCTGCGAAGCCGCCACCCAGAAGGCAACCGAGTACGCCCGCGAGCGCACCCAGGGCAAGGCTCCGGGGTGGACGGGAGCGGGCATGAGTCCTATCATCGAGCATCCGGACGTCGCCCGCATGCTTTTGACCATGAAGGCGCTGACACAGGGTTCCCGGGCGATCAGCTATGCCTGCGCGCATGCGATTGACCTCTCGCATAGGCTGTCGGGAGCAAATGCCAGTCATTGGGGCGAGCGCGCCGCCCTTCTGACACCGATCGCAAAGGCGTTTTCAACCGATGCCGGCGTCGAAGCCGCGTCGCTCGGCATCCAGGTGCATGGCGGCATGGGCTTCATCGAGGAGACGGGCGCCGCCCGCCTCTACCGCGACGCCCGCATCGCGCCGATCTACGAAGGCACAAACGGCATCCAGGCGATCGATCTCGTGACCCGCAAGCTGCCGCTGTCAGACGGCGAGCAGGTGCGCGGCTTCATCGCCGAATTGAGGATGATCGCGTCTGCGGTCCGGGCCTCCAACATCGGTGGTTTCGGCCATACGGCGGAGGCGCTGAGCGCCGCGCTCGACGACCTGCAGGCGGCGACCGACTGGCTGCTTGCGGCGCTTGCCGCGGGCAAGGTGGAAGACGCGCTTGCGGGCGCCACGCCCTATCAGCGGCTGTTCGGCCTTGCGCTGACCGGCTGCTATCTCGCCAAGGGCGGACTTGCAGCAACTGACGACGGCAAGCAGGACAACCGCATCGCGCTCTGCCGTTTCGCCGCCGAAAACATGACCGGTGAAACCTCGGCATTGAAGCATCGCGTGATTTCCGGTGCGGCAAGCCTCGCCGCCGCCCGCGCCTGCCTGTGAGAACGACCATGACCGACCATATCCTCGTTGAACGTCCCGAAGCCTATCCCGGAGTGCAGGTGATCCGCTTCAACCGCCCGGAAAAGAAGAACGCGTTCACCCGGGACATGTATGCCCGGATGACCGATGCGCTGCACACGGCCAATGGCGAGGAGCGCATCCGCGTCACCGCCTTTCTTGGCACCGATGGCTGCTTTTCGGCGGGCAACGATGTCGCCGATTTCCTCGCCGTCGCGATGGGCGGCAACATGGGCACGGAGGTGCTCGACTTCCTCGCTGCCCTCGTTCATTCGGAAAAGCCGCTCGTCTCGGGCGTCGACGGCCTGGCCGTCGGCATCGGCACGACGCTGAACCTGCATTGCGACCTGACGCTTGCCACGCCGCGCAGCCTGTTCAAGACGCCTTTCGTCGATCTCGGCCTCGTGCCGGAGGCCGGATCGAGCCTCATCGTGCCGCGCGTTGCCGGCCATCAGCGGGCCTTCGCGCTGCTTGCCGCCGGCGAAGGCTTTTCGGCAGACGAGGCGCACATGGCAGGCCTGATCTGGAAGATCGTGCCGGAAGCCGAGATCGAAACGGCAACGCTGACGATGGCCGCAAGGTTGGCGACAAAGCCGCCGGAAGCCCTGAAGATCACCCGCGGCCTGCTGCGCGGCGACAAGGCGGCGCTGTCGCAGCGCATCCACGAAGAGGCCAGGCATTTCGGCGAACGACTGAGAAGCGCCGAGGCGCGTGCCGCCTTCGAGGCCTTCATGCGACGCTAGGCACGCCACGGCCCCAAACCGATCGCTGTTCGGAGCCTAACCCACCGATTTCATGACCAAAACTCCCATATCTGACAGTCCGTCTCAGCCAATTCTTAACATTTGCTCGTCAAAGCTGCGTATCCTAAACCGGTTCACGACCTGATCGCGGTATCCGGTTCACGGCACAACGAGCAAGGGCCTTATGCACAGCACGTCGCTGAACACCAGCACAGCACAGACCACCTCCCTGTCGTCCCCTCGCATCCTGCAAATCTGCGAAGCGCTCATGTGGATCAGCGCCGCACTCTGCGCTGCCTGGTTCGTGCTGTACATGACCCTCGGATACAGGGTCGCCGCGGTCAGCGTTGGGGTTCTGGGCCTGGCGATGGTCACCTCCCTTCTGATGCTGAAGGCAGGCATGGTGCAAGCCGGGCTCCTCTTTTCGCAAATCACCAGCTACATCTTCGTCTGCCATTTCGCCCTGTGCTTCGACATTCCGGACGCGGACACGCCGCGCATCCTGCATATCTACCTGCTGGTGATCGCCCTTGTCGGCTACGTCAATTACCAGCGACAACGCTCATGGCTGCAGATCGGCATCATCGCGGCCTGCCTTGCCGGCTTCGTCTTTTTCGCGAGCAGCAATTTCAGCATCCCGGCTGCGACCCCGATCTCCGGCACGGTTCGCGGCCCCCTGGCCATCATCAATGCCGGAATCCTGACAACGCTGTTTTCCGGTATCGTTGTGGTCCTGCAGACGAACGCCGCCGAACAAGGCGGTCTTGTGCGGGAGTTGCTGCTCGGCGTCAGCCGCGGCGAATTCGAACTCTTCTACCAGCCGCAGGTCGACCGCGGCGGCCGGACAATCGGGGCCGAGGCCCTGTTGCGCTGGCAACATCCCAAACGGGGCTACATCTCCCCGGCCGAGTTCATTCCGCTCGCCGAGCGCAGTGGCATCATGCCGAAGATCGGCAGCTGGGTGCTGAAGGAAGCGTGCCAGACGTTGTCGGCGTGGAACGCCAACGCCAGCACAAGGCACCTGACGTTGGCGATCAACATCACCGCCGACCAGTTTCTGCTGACGGATTTCGTGCAACTGGTGGAGGGTACCGTCAGGACCTATGGCGTCGATCCGAAGCGGCTGAAGCTGGAGCTGACGGAAAGCGTGTTCGTCGCCGATGTCGAAGGGCTGGCCGCCAAGATGACGGCCCTGCAGGATATCGGCATCGGCATTTCGCTCGACGACTTCGGCACCGGCTACTCGTCGCTCAGCTATCTGCGCCGACTGCCGCTCACGCAATTGAAGATCGATCGCAGCTTCGTACGCGGCGTGTCGGAAAACGAACTCGACGCCTCGCTTGCCAAGACCATCGTGCAGATGGGGCACGATCTGAGCCTCGACGTGCTGGCGGAAGGCGTGGAGACGGAGGCGCAATACCGCTTCATGCTCGACTGCGGCTGCAGCGCCCTCCAAGGCTACTATTTCGGCCGTCCGATGACTTTGGCCGATTTCGAGCTGCGGGTGCCGACGACCATCTGACGGTCCAGCCGGCTCCGCGCTGCTCGAAGTTGATCGAGGCCTTCGTCAGGCCTCGATCTCGACATCCGTCAAGGGACGCGAGCAGCAGGCGAGGATGTAGCCCTCATCGATCTCGTCGTCGAGAATGCCGCCATTGTGCTGCATGTCGACCTTGCCCGACAGGCACTTGACCCGGCAGGTGCCGCAGATGCCGGATTCGCAGGCCGCGCCGATGCGCACGCCGTTGGCACGGGCCGTCTGCAGCACGGTAAAGCCCGGCTGACACTCGACATTCTTGCCGCTGTCGGCGAAGCGCACCTTGAACGACGGTTCCTCGTCCTTGTCCTCGTTGACCACGATCGGCATGTCGGCGATCGGGGCGGCCGTCGCGAAGGCCTCCTGGTGATAGCGGCTCATGTCGAAGCCGGCGGTCTCCAGCGATTCCCGCACCGTCGCCATGAACGGCTCGGGTCCACAGCAGAACACCGTGCGGTCGAGGAAGTCCGGCGCCAGCAGCGCGATCTTGGCCTTGTCGACCCGGCCCTTGAGGCCCGACCAGAACTGCGAACGCTCCAGCTGCTCGACGATCAGGCCGAGCGAGAAGTTCGGCATGTAGCGCGCCTTGTACTCCAGCTCCGAGCGGAAGATGATGTCGTTCGGCGAACGGGCACAGTGGATGAAGGCGATGTCGCTGTCCGGTTCGCGGTCGCCGAGGTCGCGGGTCATCGACATCATCGGCGTGATGCCGGAACCGGCCGAGATGAACAGGTACTTCTCGCCCGGATGACGGACATAGGAGAAATCCCCGCGCGGGCCGTGCGCCTTGATCTTCATACCCGGATAGAGGCTTTCCTGCATCCAGCGGGTGCCGATGCTGTCCTTCTGCGCCTTGACCGTGACGGCCAGCATGAAGGGCCGCGAGGGGCTGGACGACAGCGTGTAGGTGCGCAGCACCGGTTCCGGTCCGACCGGCAGTTCCAGCGTGACGAACTGGCCGGGCAGATAGCGGAACCAGCGGTTCTCCTTGTCCGCCCGGAAGGTGAAGGTCATCGTGTCCGGCGCCTCCGGCGTCCAGCCGACGCATTCCAGCATGTCTTCCTTGTCGCTCCAGGGGAGCATTTCGTCGACATGCTTGAAGGGAGCTTTCTTCACGCTGCTCATTACGCGACAACCGACAGCTTGGTCTGATCGCCCTGCAGGCGGTCGATCATGAAGTTGGTGTACCACTCGACGAACTGCATGACGCCGCCTTCATGGTCGGGCGAATACGGACCCGGCTCATAGGCCGGCGAACGGATGCCGAAGGCGTTTTCCTCGACGATGCGGCGGTCCTGGTCGTTGGTCTCGTTCCAGACGTGGGTCAATTCCTCGAGGTCGTAGTCGACGCCCTCGACGGCATCCTTGTTCACCAGCCACTTGGTCGTGACCATGGTCTCTTCCGGACCGAGCGGCAGCACGCGGAAGGAGATCGCGTGATCGCCCAGCATGTGGTTCCAGGTGGTCGGATAATGGAAGAGCAGCATGGTGCCGATGTTGCCGACGGTGACGTCGGAGGACAGCGGCTTCTTCACTGCAGGCTTGCCGGACATGGTGTAGCTGACGGCGCCTTCGATCAACGGCATGCGGGCGGCGCGGAACTGGCCGCTGTCATGCATCTTGAACTGGCTCGGCAGGCCGGCGTCCTCGCAATGCTTCCAGTGGGCAGCGATGACAGGATCATCGCCCGCGCCCTGCGTGCCGGTAACCGACGGGGCTTCCGGGTATGTGCGGCAGAGCTCCGGATGGTTGCCGGCGCAGTGGTAGCATTCGCGGTTGTTTTCCCAGACGAGCTTCCAGTTGCCCTTCTCGATGATGGTCGACTGGTGGGCGATCTTGGCTTCCTTGAGACGGTGCGGCCCGACATAGGCATCGACCATTGCGCGGACGGGTTCAAAGTCGGGAGCGACCTTGGCGAGACAGACGAAGATGTAGCCGGCCACCGTTTCGCAATGCATTTTCTTCAGCGAAAACTGCGACTTGTCGAAGTCGTCACCCATCTGCCGGGCAAACAGCAGCGAGCCGTCGAGTTCGTAGGTCCACTGGTGGTACGGGCAGACAAGCTTGGCGGAGGCGCCGCGCTCGGTGTTGCAGACGCGCGAACCGCGGTGACGGCAGGAATTGTGCAGGGCGCGGATGACACCGTCGCGGCCACGCACGACGACGACCGGATAATCGCCGACCTGAACGGTGAAGAAATTGCCTGCCTTCGGGATTTCGCAGTCATGGCCGATGAAGAGCCAGTCGCGATACCAGATCGTTTCCATATCCAGCTTGAAATAATCCGGATCGGTGTAGAAGGCCTGCTCCAGGCTGAAGCCTTCGCGACGGTTGTTCAATTGCCGCAGCACAGTGTTACGAATATCCATGACCCATCCTCATGCGCCAAAAAAATCAGTGATGCAGACAACCGACAGGTCACGGCCGGCTGGGAGCACCGACAGTTGGAGACCCCGGCCGGTTGCTGCGGCCAAGTTTCAAAATCCATGCTTCAGGCTGGTTTCCGGGCTGAAGAGCCTCCCGTCGCTGCGGGAACTGGCCGTTCCGGACCATGCCGGTGGTTCTTGCGCCAGTTTCAAGCTCTTATACCGTTGCTAGGCAGCGCCGGATTTTCACCGGCTTTCCCAATTTTCCGCCCTCCCTAGCAGGGCGAGACCTTGAGCCTGAACACACTATAGTTGGGAACCGACGTCGCAGACACGCTGCCAGCGACACGCGACACGACAATTGACGACACGCAAGAACGTCGCAGACGGGACAGGCAAGCGGTCGAGGACGGCTCTTAACCGGCGGTTAACCACGTTTTGCGACGATGATGGACCATAGCGGAGCCCTGCACGTGTCCGAAGCCATGAAGACCAGATATTACCAGGCGGCGGAGAAAAAGCCGAAGCTTCCCGGACAGGCGGTTCACTCCGAATTCCTGCGCACCGGCCGCATCGTGCGCAGCAAGGAAAACTGGCTGGAAGAGGAACGGCGCTACCTCACCTACGAGGAGGTCGCCCAGCGCACGGGCAAGATGCTGATGTCCGCCGGCGAACGGACCCATGAACGGTTGAACCGGTTTCACAAGTCGATCCAGTTTCCGAAGATTATCTTTCACCGCACGTTCGAGCAGAGCCCGCATCTCGGCTATTGTCACATCACAGCCGCGCGGACGAACCATCCGCGCTTCAACGAGGTCATCTGGGCGTTCTACATCGCCAACTTCTTCTCCGAAATCGGCGGCACCGACGCCTTCTTCGGACGTCTGAACCTCAAATATCCGCGCATGTACTTCGCCGTGGCCGTCAACCAGAACCAGCCGGTCCCCGCAGAAAGGCCGGCGCAGACCAAGCCACGGACGGCGATGGCACAGCTGCCGGCGCCGCCACGCCTGCAGATCGACCGCAGCATCAACAATGGCGGCATCCTCTTCCAGACGCACGAGAAGAAGGAAGCGGTCAAGAACGTGCTCCTGCTCGGCGCCCGCGACGAAGCGCTGAGGCGAATCATTCAGGCGCTCTGACGCACCCGGTACCCCTACCCTGCTCCGATCGGACGCAGTTGAACACCCGGCCGTTCCGGGCTAAGGACATGCGCATTCCGAAGACCGGTGAGCCATGGCCCGCATTATCGACATCACCCGAAATCCCGACGAGGCGATTGCCGCGGCCCTGCCTCTGCTGGAGGCCGGTCGGCCGATCGCCATGCCAACCGAAACGGTCTACGGGCTGGCTGCGGATGCGACAAACCCAGCGGCCGTCACCGCCATATACGAGACCAAGGGCAGGCCGCGCTTCAATCCGCTGATCTGCCACATGGCCGACAAGGCGATGGCGGAACGCTATGCGACCTTCGACCCCGTTTCGGCGCAACTGGCGGACGCCTTCTGGCCCGGGCCGTTGACGCTCATCCTGCCACTGAAGGAAGGCTCCGGCGTCCATCCCCTCGCAACCGCCGGGCTGGAGACTGTCGGCGTGCGAGTCCCACGCGGTTTTTCCGCCTCGCTGATCAAGGCCTTCGACCGTCCGCTCGCAGCCCCCTCGGCCAACACGTCCGGCAAGATCAGCCCGACGACCGCCGCCCATGTGGACGAGGATCTCGGCGAGAGGATCGATCTCATCCTCGACGGCGGCCCCGCGAAGGTCGGGCTGGAATCGACCATCGTCAAGGTGGACGGCGATGTCATCCGGCTCTTGCGTCCGGGCGGCATCAGCGCCGAGGACATTTCCAAGGCGACCGGCCTCGAGGTCGTGCGCCATGACGGCACGAATGCCGAAATCGAAGCGCCGGGCATGCTGCTTTCCCATTATGCGCCGGGCGCCTCCATGCGGCTGATGGCAGACATGCTGCTGCCGGGCGAAGCGCTGCTGACCTTTGGCGGCAAGCGCCTGCCCGGCATCGAATATGCGCTCGGCATCTTCGACTTGAGCCCGTCCGGCGATCTTGCCGAGGCGGCGGCGAGCCTGTTCGGAATGATGAAGGAAGCGGACGCGACGGGCGCGAAGACGATTGCGGTCACCGCCATCCCCGGCCACGGGCTCGGCGAAGCCATCAATGACCGCCTGGCACGCGCCGCCGCGCCGCGCACGCCCGAAACCACAGGAAAGACGCAGGATGACCAGTGAGCCCCTTTCGCCCGCGCTCCTGAGCCGCTTTGCGGCCATCGTCGGCGAGCGCCATGCAATCACCGAGGCTTCGGACATCAAGCCGTTCGTGACCGAAGATCGCGGCCTCTATTTCCGCAAGTCGCCGCTGGTGCTGCTGCCGGGCTCCATCGATGAGGTCTCGCAGATCCTGGCGCTCGCCACGGAAACGGGAACGCCGATCGTGCCGCAAGGCGGCAATACCGGGCATGTCGGCGGCCAGGTGCCGGCGACCGACGGGCGCGAGGTCATCCTGTCCTTGAAGCGCATGAACCGCATCCGCGATATCGATCCGGTGGCCAACGTGGTCGTTGCCGATGCGGGCGTCGTGCTCGACGACCTGCATGCCGCGGCGACAAAGGTCGATCGCCTGTTCCCGCTGTCGCTCGGCTCGCAGGGCAGCTGCCAGATCGGCGGCAACCTTTCCACCAATGCCGGCGGCACGGCCGTGCTCGCTTACGGCAATATGCGCAATCTCTGCCTCGGCCTCGAGGTGGTGCTGCCGACCGGCGAGATCTGGAACGGTCTACGGCGGCTCAAGAAGGACAATACCGGCTACGACCTTCGCGATCTCTTCATCGGCGCGGAGGGCACGCTCGGCATCATCACCGGTGCCGTGCTCCGGCTCTTCCCGCGCCCGCTCGGCCATCAGGTCGCGCTTGCGGGGCTGAACTCGGTGGAAGACGCGCTTCGCCTGTTCGAGATCGCTGGCGGCGTCTGCGGCGCCGCCCTGACCGGCTTCGAGCTGATGCCGCGCATCGCCGTCGAGTTTGCGGTCAGGCATATTCCCGGCGTCCGCGATCCGCTGGCATCGAGCCACAAATGGTACGCGCTGATCGACGTGTCCACCTCCGACACCAGCGAAGCGGCGACCCGCATGATGGAAGCGCTCCTTGAAAAGGGTCTCGAAGGCGGGCTGGTCGAGGACGCGGTGATCGCGAGTTCGGAGGCGCAGGGCCAGGCGCTCTGGCACATGCGCGAGAGCCTTTCTCCGGCGCAAAAGCCGGAAGGCGGCTCGATCAAGCACGACGTGTCGGTTCCGGTTTCCGCGATCCCGGCCTTCATGCACGAGGCGGACGAGAAGGTTCTGGAGATGATCCCCGGCGCGCGCATCTGCGGCTTCGGCCACATCGGCGACGGCAATATCCACTACAACATATCCCAGCCGGTCGGCGCCGACCGCGATGCCTTCCTTGCCCGCTGGGACGAGGTCAACGACGCCGTGCATGCCATCGTGCTGAAATATGGCGGTTCGATTTCCGCCGAGCATGGCATCGGCCAGTTGAAGCGCGACAAGCTCGCCGCGGTCCGGTCCGAGATCGAGATGGACCTGATGCGGCGCATCAAGCGCGCCTTCGACCCGGCCGGCATCATGAACCCCGGCAAGGTCGTCAGGGTCGACTAGCCGCCGGTATTGAGCTGCGCGAGCGACAGCAGCGTATCCGCGCTGATCGAGCCGCCCGACCCGGAGAGAATCGAGACGGCGGCATTCGATGAGCCGTCGTCGTTCTGCAGGTCGTACATGGCGATGAAGCGCTGGACGAACTTGCGGACCTCGTCCGGATCATCGAGATCTTCCAGATTCATTGTCTTCTTCACCAGTGCCGCCTGCTTGTCGATGTCCATCGAGCTGATTTCGGAGGGCAGATTGTAGGCGGTGCGGAAGACTTCCAGAAGCGCGCTGTCGCCGAGGATGTCGTAGGCCGAGGTAACCGTCGGCGCCATGCGTTCGAAATAGAGCGCCAGGCGTACGCCGGCATTGTCATCGCCCTGCTCCTCCTCCAGCGACTGGTGCAGATAGAGATCCTGCGTTTCCTTCACCGCGCCACGCTGCTGAATCGTACCGAGCGTTTCCCGGGTCAGCTGACCGTTCTGATCGAAATTGAACGAGGCGACGATTTCGGCGAAGCGTTCATTGCTCTGCTGGTTGACGAAGCTTTTCGGATCATCCAGGTCGGAGGCGAACATTTTCTCAAGATCCTCGGTGCTGACCGACTCGGGATCGATACCATTCGCCTCCAGCAGGAAGTCCACCAGCCGGCTGTCGGACAACAGCTCCTTTGCGCTGGTGATCTTGGTGATGTTCTCCTGGTAGTATGTCGATTCCGCCTCGGCCTCCTTCTTGATCTGGTCCTTTTCCTCGGCATCCGCGAACTTCGTCTTGGCGACGATATAGTCCTTGGCCGTGCTGGTGATCGACGCTTCCGATTGCGCCAGCAGCGGCGCCGTTGCATCGCCCTCGCTGTCAAAGTTGAAGTCCCGGGCGAGCTTGACGAAGCGGTCGTCCTTGGCCTTGTTGGCAAAGCTCGCCGGATCGGACAGGTCGCTCGTCAGGATCTTGCGCAGCTCGCTGTCGCTGATCTCGTCTTCGCCGATGCCATAGGCCTTCAGCACCATGTCGTGGATTTTCTTGTTGCTGATCAGCTCGTCGGCGGACTCCAGGCGCTTCATGTTGGTGGAATAATAATCCGTCAGGTCGGCTAGGGTTGCCTGATCCTCGTCGTCATAGGCCGTCATGTATTTGTTCATGATCGCCTTGATGTTGTCGTCGGTCTGGGCGGTTTCGCCGCTGGCGACCGAGCCGTCCGTCTGAAAATTGAACATCTGGGCGATCTGGACGTATTTTGCCCCGCCAAAGGTCTGGGCGTAGTTGTTCGGATCCGAGAGATCGCTGGTGACGATGTTGGCGAAGGTCGACTTCAAGGTGAACTGGTCGAGCCCGAGGGCCGTCTTCACGATGCCGAAAAGACGCGAATCCGAAGTCAGCTCGTCGACCGACGTGATGTTCTTGATCTGCTCCTCGAAATATTCCTTGTTCATCTCGGCGGCTGCCGGGATCGTGTAGGACGGCACGTTGAAGGTATAGGCCTGGACGACGGTGTGCTGCTGCTCTTCGGTCTGCACGGAGGAGCCGGTCATGTTGCCGCTGGCGTCGAAGGAGAAGGCCGCAGCCATTGCCTTGAAATTCGATTTGCCGGTCTTGTTGGCAACGCTCTCAGTGTCGCTCAGATCGCTGGTCAGAATGGAGCGCAGATAGTCGTTGGAATAGTAATCCTTCTGGATATCGAAGGCGTCGAGCACATAGTTCTTCAGCCGCGCATTGCCCAGGAGATCGTCCACCGAACTGATGCGGGTGATCGTATCCTTGTAATAGGCCGTCTCATCGGCAACGGACGTAGCCTCGTCGGCAAGCGACTGCTTGTAGAGGCCGATCGTGTCCTCTTCCTGGGCATCCGACTGGACGTCGGCGGTATCCGGGGTGAAATTGAAGGAGGCGGCGAAGTTGCGGTAGCGGTCGTCGCTGAGCTTGTTGGCGTAGCTGTTCTCGTCGGAAAGGTCGCTCTCCAGGACCTTCTCCATGAAGGCCTTGGCGTAGGTCATATCCTCCAGGCCATGGGCTTTCATGGCGTAGGAATAGAGCCGGTAGTCGTCCATGAACTCCTTGACGGATGTGACCTTTCCGATGTTCTCCTCGTAGTATTTCGCATCCCGGCTGACATTCGGATCGGAGGCGACGCGATCGAGGCTCGCTTTCATGTCACGCGTGACGAGATTGTAGCTGAGGAAGGTCGAAATCATATCAATTCGCGATCGGCAGGAGGCGGATGACGGAGCTTGTGCGATTGTCTCACTCCAGCCTTGCCTCAGGCTGTGACGCCGTATTCGACCGTGACACACCTTGGCGTGCGCCGTTCATTTTTTCGCAACCCTGATCCGTTGGGTTTTGATAACCATCTGACAGTTCAAGCCTTTTTTAACCGAACCTCTTAAGCGGTCCGGAAAAGAAAATCCGTACTCTACCCTCAGAACAAGGGACAAAAGTCCCGACGAGAAGACTGGAAAACCGGCTCTCAGGATAAAACAGGGTAGTAATGACGATGACAACAACGGTTCTGAAACCAATCTGGGCAGGCACCACGCTTCGGCTCGATCCGATGCGCTTTCCCCAGCAGGTAACCTACGCCCCCTCGGGTTCCACGAGCACCGTGACCATCAGCCTCGACGAACGCGGCGCGGTGCTCCGCAAGGTGCTCTCGGGCAGCGGCCTGCCGATCTCGGTCGCCCTGCCGTCGCGCGTCTTCACCGGCGTCGCGGCCCGCGCCATCGACCACGGCGACGGCCATGTGACCGTCACCCTCGAGCTCCACCATCCGGATCCGGAACTCTGCGTTCCGCTGCTGGTCGCACACGACCTCTGCGACATCGCCGCCGATTGGCGCGGCTGGGCGCAGGCCTACGGCATTCCGATGCTGATGGTCGAGGCCGACGGCGTCGCACGGCCGCTCGACGATCATCTGACCGGCTTTCAGGTCGGCCCGCCCCGCCAGCGTCGCCGCCACTCCTACTTCGCCAACCGTCGTCCACGCTTCCTCGTTCGCCGCCAGACGGGCAAGCTGGGCGTGACGATGAAGATCGACGGCAAGGAAATCATCGCCCGCAGCTGATCGGGCGCCCCAAATCGGGAGGACAGGCCCGGCTCCGGAAACGGTGCCGGGCTTTTCTATATGGCCGTCGGGATAGCGATCAGCATGCCAAGGAAGATGACCGCGCCGACCTTGTTGTTGAACTTGAACAGCTTCAGGCACTGCTCGCCATCGTCGATGTCGATGACGGCGATCTGCCAGGCGAGAAGTCCAGCGCCGACGATGAGGCCGAGATAGACGATGAAACCGGCGCCGGCGAGAATGCAGGCCGAAGCAATCAGGACCACGGTCGCTCCATACAGTCCGACAAGCCAGAGGCGCGTGTTTTCGCCGAACAGGCGGGCGGTGGAGCGCACGCCGATCAGGGCGTCATCCTCCTTGTCCTGATGAGCGTAGATCGTGTCGTAGCCGATCGTCCAGAAGATAGCGGCCGCGTAGAGAACCAGCGGCGCGGTCGACAGCGAGCCGAATGCGGCCGCCCAGCCCATCAACGCGCCCCAGGAAAAGGCGAGCCCGAGAAAGAATTGCGGCCAATCGGTGAAGCGCTTGGCAAAGGGATAGATGGCGATGACCACCAGCGAGCAGACGCCAAGGATCACCGTGAACCAGTTGAACTGCAAAAGCACGAGCAATCCGACCAGCGCCTGAAGCGCGATAAAGGCCTTCGTCTGCATGCGCGTCACGCGGCCGGACGGCAGCGGCCGCGAGCGGGTGCGCTCGACCTTGGCATCGATCTGGTGATCGACGAGATCGTTGTAGGCGCAGCCGGCGCCGCGCATGGCAACCGCGCCGATGAAGAACAGCACCAGATGCCAGACGAGCTGGCTGCCGGAAAACGTGTGAACCGCGGCCTTGGCATTGGCGGCAAGTGCCGCCGACCAGAAGCACGGCCACATCAGGAGCTGCCAGCCGATCGGCCGGTCCCAGCGGGCAAGCTGGGCATAGGGCCAGAGCCACGGCGGCAGCAGCCGGTAGACGAAATTGTCGGAAGGCGCATCAGAGACGCGCTGCGTGTGTTGCATCTCACTCATGCCGAAGCAGTACCGCCCGCGCGGCAGCGCGGTCAAGCTGCGCTCCGGCCGAGGCCTCAGAATTCCACTTTCTCCAAAGGCGCGCGTGTCGCCTCGAAGCCTTTCAGGCTCGTTTCGCGCTCGGCGATGTAGTTGCGATTATTGGGAACCGCATATTGATTGCAGGAAATTTGCATCTGGAAAACGAAGAGTTCGTCGTAGCGGAAGGCGATCTCGGATCCGGCGAGATAGAATTCCCACATGCGCACGAAGCGTTCGTCGTAGATGGCGGACGCCTCTTCCCGGCGGGCGAGGAAACGCTCTCGCCAGGCCTTCAGCGTATCAGCGTAATGCAGCGGCAGGATTTCCACGTCCTTGACCAGCAAGCCGGCCTTCTCGACGCTTGGAAGCACCTCGCTTAACGCGGGGATGTAGCCGCCCGGGAAGATGTACTTCTCGATGAACGGGTTGGTCGCATAGGACGGCTTCGGCCGGCCGATCGAATGCAGGAGCATGACGCCGTCCTTGTCCAGCAGTTCGGCGCACTTGCGGAAGAAACCCGGATAGTTGGCGACGCCGACATGTTCGAACATGCCGACAGACACGATGCGGTCGAAGCTCCGGTCCTTGTAATAGCGGTAATCCTGCAGCTCGAAGCGGACGCGATCGGCGAGACCGCGCTTTTCGGCCCGGCGACGGGATACATCGAGCTGCTCGTGCGACAGTGTGATGCCGGTGACATCCGCGCCATAGGCTTCGGCCAGATACATCGCCATTCCGCCCCAGCCGGACCCGATCTCCAGCACCTTCTGTCCCTCTTCCATCAGGAGCTTGGCAGCGATGTGGCGCTTCTTGGCGACCTGCGCCTCCTCGAGGCTGATGCCAGCCGGTTCGAAATAGGCGCAGGAATACTGCCAATCCGGATCGAGGAAGAGATCGAACAGCTTCGCCGAGAGGTCGTAGTGATGCGAGACGTTGCGCCGGTTGTGATTAACCGGCAGCCGGGCAAGCGCCTGAGAAAGGCCCATGCGCCAGAACAACCGCGCCATCATCAGCGGGCTGAAGACCTCGTTGACCGTGTTGCTCTTGACTAGCTCCAGGAAGGAATAGATGTCGCCTTCATCGAAGACCATGCGGCCATCCATGTAGACTTCGCCCAGTTTCAACGGCGGATCGGCTGCAATTTCCGCCGCGGCCTTGTCATCCACAAACCGGATGGCGACCGGCACCCCCGAACCGTCACCGAAGGTCACCTTCTTTCCGTCCGAATGCTGAACCCTTAATGTGCCGACACGTATGATCTGCCGGACTAAAGCATTAAAATCCAATGCCATTTCTGCCCTCGCACGCTCAAACTTTCATGCCTAAAAAATTTGCATGAAAAAAATTAGCGCGTTCAAAAGCAGAAGCAAGCGGCAGATCTGGCCTGTTCTGGTGCAGAAAACTGGCGTGTTGCACGCCTGCATCACCCGTCATGGATGCAGGCGTGGCCAAACATGAAATCCGCTCGATTTTTCCGTTACTTGCGCTTCATGGCCTCGGCCAGGGCGGCGCCGAGACTGCCCTGCTGGGCGGGCTGAGGCTTGCGCGCGTCGCGGGCCGGCGGCCGACCCGCATTCGGCTGCGGAGGCCGGGCCGAGCGTTCGGCTGCCGCGCCGCCATCGTCCTTGCGCATCGTCAGGCCGATGCGCTTGCGCTTGACGTCGACCTCGACGACGCGGACCTTGACCACGTCGCCGGCCTTGACCACCTCATGAGGATCCTTGACGAAGCGATCGGCGAGCTGCGACACGTGGACGAGACCGTCCTGATGGACGCCGATATCGACGAAGGCGCCGAAGGCCGCGACGTTGGTGACGGTGCCTTCCAGCAGCATGCCGGGCTTCAAGTCGGTGATCTCGTCGATGCCGTCGGCGAAGGTCGCGGTCCTGAACTCCGGGCGCGGGTCGCGGCCGGGCTTTTCGAGTTCGGCGATGATGTCCTTGACTGTCGGCAGGCCGAAGGTCTCATCGACGAACTTGCGCGGATCGACCGCCTTCAGCGCCGCGCTGTCGCCCATCAGCGTGCGCAGATCACGGCCACAGGCAGCGACGATCTTCTTGGCGACGCCATAGGCTTCCGGATGCACCGCAGACGCGTCGAGCGGCTCCTTGCCGTTCGGAATGCGCAGGAAGCCGGCGCATTGCTCGAAAGTGCGCTGGCCAAGGCGGGCGACGTCGAGAAGCTGGCGGCGGCTGGCGAAGGCACCATTGGTGTCGCGGTGAAGGACGATCGCTTCCGCAATCGACGGACCGAGGCCGGACACGCGGGCAAGCAGCGGCACTGACGCGGTATTGAGATCGACGCCGACGGCATTCACCGCGTCTTCGACGACGGCATCCAGCGAGCGGCCGAGCTTCACCTGGTCGACATCGTGCTGGTACTGGCCGACGCCGATCGACTTCGGCTCGATCTTCACCAGTTCGGCGAGCGGGTCCTGCAGGCGGCGGGCGATGGAGACTGCGCCACGCAGCGACACGTCGAGGCCGGGGAATTCGGTGGCCGCGGTTTGCGACGCGGAATAGACCGACGCGCCGGCCTCCGACACGATCACCTTGGTCGGCTTCGGCGCAGGCAGGGCAGCGAGCATGTCGGCCACCAGCTTTTCGGTCTCGCGGCTGCCGGTGCCGTTGCCGATGGCGATCAGCTCGACCTTGTGCTTGCGGATGAGCGAGGCGAGTTCGGCCTGCGTGCCGCGCACATCATTCTTCGGCGGAAACGGATAGACGGTGGTGGTATCGAGCAGCTTGCCGGTGCCGTCGACGATCGCGACCTTGACGCCGGTGCGGATGCCCGGATCGAGCCCCATTGTTGCCTTGGAGCCGGCGGGCGCGGCCAGCAGCAGATCCTTCAGATTGCGGGCGAAGACGTGGATCGCCTCCTCCTCCGCGCGCTCGCGCAGTTCGCGCATCAGGTCGAGCGAGAGCGACATGGAGAGCTTGACCCGCCATGTCCAGCCGGCGACCTCCATCAGCCATTGATTGCCGGCGCCCTCGCCGCGGATTTCATATTCGGCGGCGATCATCCGCTGGGCGGGCTTGATCGGCGCCGGATCGTCTGCATCGACATCGATGGTCAGCGTCAGGAACTCCTCGTTCCAGCCGCGCAGCATGGCAAGCGCGCGGTGGCCGGGCGCGGTCGCCCAGCGCTCGGAATGATCGAAGTAATCCGAGAACTTCATGCCCGCTTCCTGCTTGCCGTCGACCACACGGGCGCGCAGCATGGCCTTGTCCTTCATGTAGTTGCGCAGCTTGCCGAGAAGGTCGGCATTTTCGGAAATGGCTTCGGCGACGATGTCGCGCGCGCCGTCGAGCGCCGTCTTCACGTCCGTCACATCGGCGGTGATGTAGCCTTCCGCAAGTTTTATCGGATCGGCCATGCGGTCGGCAAGGATCGCGTCTGCCAGCGGACCGAGGCCGCGCTCGCGGGCGATCTCGGCACGGGTGCGGCGCTTCGGCTTGTAGGGAAGATAGATGTCTTCCAGCTCGGCCTTGGTCGTCACATTGGCGATCTTGCCGGCAAGCTCGTCGGTCAGCTTGCCCTGCGAGGAAATGCTGTCCAGGATCGTCTTGCGGCGGGATTCGAGTTCGCGCAGGTAGACGAGCCGTTCGGACAGCGTGCGCAGTTGGCCGTCATCGAGACCTCCGGTCACTTCCTTGCGGTAGCGGGCGATGAAGGGAACGGTCGCGCCGCCATCCAGCAGGTCAACTGCCGCAGTCACCTGCTCTGGGCGGGCGCTGATCTCGGCGGCGATGAGGATGGCGAGTTTCCTGTTGTCTGCTGTCATGGTCTTCCCGGTTTCTGGAAATCAGAGGCGCGACCATAACGAGACTTCAAACCATGGCAACACGAAGGCCTGCCGCGCTCCACAGAAATGCGCCTACAACCCCGCCGCCTTGCGCAGGGCTTCGTTGATGCGCGATTGCCACCCCTTGCCGGTCGCCTTGAAGTGATCGAGGACATCCGCATCCAACCGCAGCGAGACATGCTTGCGGGGATTGTCGACCGGCGGCCTTCCGCGCGAGCGCTGGATGCTCTCATGAAGGTCCGGCAAGACTTCGGCGAAGGGACGGGCCTGCGCAAGTTCTTCGTCCGTAGCCTCAGGTGCATCAGGATCCAGCGCAATTGCTCTTTGAATTTCCGCTTCCTCTTCGTCCGTGAGCGGTCGAAGATGTTTCAGCTTGCCTGTCATAATATTCTCCTTTCCTTTCGGCTCGCAGGGCGCATGGAAACAATCGAAATCGCCTCGCTGCCAAGCACCGAGAAGACGACCGCGATCGCTGTCGACCGGAACAATCCAACCGCCATGAACCGACCTTTTTCCACCGGGAAAGTCGCTGCGGAACCGAAGAAATCCAGATCGAGATCGGCGAAGTCGAGTCCGTGTTTTTCCACGTTTGCTTTCCGCTTGTTCTCGTCGAAGACTATCTCCATGAAATTAATGTAGCACATTTATTCCATGGACCGCCATCCGCAATTGCGTCGGCCCTCCAAGGGCTTTCCGCTTGACCTTTCCGGCCTCTGTCGCTACGCGCGGGGCACGTTTACAAACTCTTCGGGAGCAGGCGATGAAAGTTCTTCTGATCGGATCCGGCGGACGCGAGCATGCGCTTGCCTGGAAACTGGCGCAGTCGCCGCTGATGGAAGAGTTCTATGCCGCTCCGGGCAATCCCGGCATCGCCGAACACGCGACGCTCGCCAATCTCGACATCGACGACCATGCCGCCGTCGTCGCCTTCTGCAAGGACAAGGCGATCGACTTCGTCGTCGTCGGTCCGGAAGCGCCGCTGGTGGCAGGCATCGCCGATGCGCTTCGCACAGCCGGCATCGCCGTCTTCGGCCCGTCATCCGGTGCGGCGCAACTCGAAGGCTCCAAGGGTTTCACCAAGGACATCTGCGCCCGCTACAACATTCCGACCGGTGCCTATCAGCGCTTCAACAACGCCCCGAAGGCCAAGGCATACGTCCGCGCTGAAGGCGCGCCGATCGTCATCAAGGCCGACGGGCTTGCCGCCGGCAAGGGCGTGACGGTGGCGATGACGGTCGACGAGGCGCTCTCCGCCATCGACGACTGCTTCGAGGGCGCGTTCGGAGACGCCGGCGCGGAAGTCGTGGTCGAGGCGTTTCTCGATGGCGAGGAAGCAAGCTTCTTCTGCCTGTCGGACGGCAAGACGGCTCTGGCGCTCGCCACCGCCCAGGACCACAAGCGCGTCGGCGACGGCGACACCGGACCGAACACCGGCGGCATGGGCGCCTATTCGCCCGCCCCGGTGATGACCGAGGAAATGGTGTCGCGGACGATGAGGGAGATCATCGAGCCGACCATCAAGGGCATGGCCGAAAGCGGCTATCCGTTCTCCGGCATCTTCTTTGCCGGGCTGATGATCACCGAGAAGGGCCCGGAGCTCATCGAATACAATGTCCGCTTCGGCGATCCGGAATGCCAGGTGCTGCTGATGCGCCTGAAAAGCGATCTGCTGCCGCTCCTCTATGCCTGCTCGAACGGCACGCTCGACCAGGTCTCCGCCGACTGGAGCGATGACGTGGCACTGACCGTCGTCATGGCCTCCAAGGGCTATCCCGGCTCCTATGACAAGGGCACGCCGATCGCGGCGCTTCCCGAAGCCGGCGACGACGGCAAGGTGTTTCATGCCGGCACCGCCCTCAAGGACGGCCAGCTGATCGCAACCGGCGGGCGCGTGCTCAACGTGACGGCAACGGGCAAGACCGTGGCGGAAGCGCAGGCGAAGGCCTATGCGCTGGTCGACCGTGTGAAATGGGAAAACGGCTTCTGCCGCCGTGACATCGGCTGGCGGGCGATTGCCCGCGAACAGGGCTGATTGAGAGAGAATTCTTCCCGGAATCGCACGAAAACGGTGCGATTCATTCAAATTTTACCTAATCCCCTGACGGGATGGAAATAATCGCGCGGTACTCTCCCCTTAAAGAATGACGGGAGATGATCCTATGCGTTACTTCGTTTTGACAGCCGCCATGACCGCCCTCGCCTTCCAGGCGCAGGCCTCCTCCATCGTGGACATCAAGACCAAGCCGCTCGCGGAAAGCCGCAGCGTCGAGGCGATCACCTGCACGACCTGCCGGGCCGCCGATCCGCAGATCAACATGCTCTACAAGGTGCCGGTGCTGACAGGCGAAGCCCAGAAGCTGGAGATCCGCAACATCAACGGCGAGAAGAAGCTGGTGCGCACCGAGGCGATGATGGGCGGTTCGCCCGTCGAGCTCGTCTCCACGCCGACACCCGATATCATGTCAGCTCTCGCCAATGCCACGATTTCCGACAAGACCCTCGCCGAAGCCGGCAAGGACGGCGTCGACGGGATGATGACGACGGCCGTCGGCGCGCCGAAGATCGCCCCCGGCGAGCCTGTCGCGGCCAGCATCGCCGACCTCGCGGGCCCAGCGGAAAAGCCGGTGAAGGAAATCAACCCGGAGAGTTTCCAGCTCCGCATGAAGTGATGTGACCCAATCCCTGCCCCCACCAACTTCAACGAGTTGACGGGCCGTCGCCAGTCCCTGGGCGACAAAAAAGCGCTCCCGAGAGAAGACGGGGGCGCTTTTCTTTTTTGAGCCAAAATGAGGCGCGCGGGCAGACGCCCGTCAGCCGCTGATCTTGGAGAAGTCGGCGACGGTGCCGGTTGCCTCGCGGATGAGCCTCAGGAGCGCGAGGCGGTTGGCGCGGATCGCCTCGTCCTCGTCGTTGACGAGCACTTCGTTGAAGAAGCGGTCGACCGGGGCGCGGAGTTTCGACAAGGCTTCCATCGCCTCACGGAAATCCTCGCGCTTGATCGCTTCGGAGGCCTCCATGGCGGCAACGCTGACGGCTGCGAACAGCGCCTTCTCGGCCTTCTCGGTGAACAGCTCGTCGTCAACGGAGCTTGCAACCTTCGTGCCCTTCTTCTCCTCGGCGGCCAGCAGCTGCGTGGCGCGCTTGGTGCCGGCGAGCAGGTTGATGCCGTCCTCGGAGGTCACGAAGGCCGTCAGCGCTTCTGCCTTGCGGGCGACCATCAGCAGGTCGTCGGATTCCGGCGTCAACACGGCGTCGATGACGTCGTAGCGCGCGCCGAGATCGCGTAGATAGACCTTCAGGCGATCGTGGAAGAAGGCGAGGAGGTCGGTATCCTTTGCGACCGCCGACAATGGCAGGCGGATATTCCCCTTCTCCAGCAACATACGGATCACGCCCAGTGCGGCGCGGCGGAGCGCATAGGGGTCCTTGGAGCCCGTCGGCTTTTCGTCGATCGCCCAGAAGCCGGAGAGAGTGTCGAGCTTGTCGGCGAGCGCGACGGTGGTCGCGACGGCGTTCGACGGCAGGCTGTCGGACGGGCCCTGCGGCTTGTAGTGGTCTTCGATGGCGGTCGCGACGGCCTCGTCCTCGCCCTGAAGGACGGCATATTTGCGGCCCATGATGCCCTGCAGTTCCGGGAACTCACCGACGGCTTCGGTGCGCAGGTCGGCCTTTGCGAGAACGACAGCGCGGTCGACGAGCGCCGGATCGGCGCCGGTCACCTTGGCCAGTTCGGCGGCGAGCGCACGAATGCGCGTCACCCGTTCGCCCTGCGTGCCGAGCTTGGCGTGGAAGGTGACGTTCAGGTGGTCGAGCTTGGCCATGCGCTGGTCGAGCGACTTCTTCAGGTCGAGGCCGAATTTTTCGGCGGACGCGGTCAGTTCGCCGAGGTCCGGCAGGTCCGACTGGTCGCGCTTCCAGAAGTGCAGCGCGTCGGAGAGACGGGCGCGCACGACCTTGCCGTTGCCGTGCATGATTTCCTTTCCGCCGTCCTTCGCCTCGATGTTGGAGACGAGGATGAAGTGGTTGGAGAGCCGTTCGCCGCCCTGCTTGCGGCAGACGAAACATTTCTGATTGGTCTTGATCGTCAGGCGGATGATCTCGTCCGGAATCGTCAGATACTCTTCCTCGAAAGTGCCGAGCAGGACGTTGGGATATTCGACGAGGCCGGACACTTCTTCCAGCAGGCCCTCGTCCTCGACAATATCGAGACCGTTGGCGAAGGCCAGATTGCGGGCGTCCTGGGCGATCATTTCCTTGCGGCGCTCGGCGTCGAGCACGACCTTCGCGGCGGCAAGGCTTGCGACGTAATCATCGAAGCGGCGCACGGTGATGGCGTCCGGCGCATGGAAGCGGTGGCCATAGGTGACGTTGCCGGCGACGAGGCCGTCGATCTCGAACGGGATGACCTGCGTTTCCTCGTGCTCCGGTCCGAACAGGCAGACGATCGACTGCAGCGGGCGCACCCATTGCAGCGAACCTGGCTTTGCCGAGGCCGCGCCCCAGCGCATCGGCTTCGGCCAGGGGAAATTGCGGATGATGCCGGGCATGACGTCGGCGATGATCTCTTCCGCCGGACGGCCGGGCTTGGAAATGACGGCGACGTAGAACTCGCCCTTCTTCGGATCGCTGACGACCTGAGCCTCGCTGACGGAGGAAAGCCCCGCGCCGCGCAGGAAGCCTTCGATCGCCTTTTCCGGTGCGTCGGTGCGCGGGCCCTTGCGCTCCTCGCGGCTGTCCGCGGAACGCGCGTTGAGGCCTCGGATATCGAGCGTCAGGCGGCGCGGCGTCCAGTATTCGCGTGCGCCCTCGTAGGTCAGGCCTGCCTCGACCAGGGCGTCGGTGACGAGTTTCTTCAGGTCGCCCGCCGCCTTGCGCTGCATGCGGGCTGGGATTTCCTCGGAGCGGAGTTCAAGCAGAAGATCGGGCATGGGTATGAGACTTCATAATTGTCGGAAAAAGCAGGTGCGCGGGACTTAGCAAGGAGACGCGGGCTTGTCACCAGAAAAGCCGGAGATTTCTTGGCCTCCGCCGGCTTCAGCCGCGACGGGAACCGAAACGGCGGATGGCCAGCACGATGACGACCAGCACGGCAAGACCGCCGAGCGCGAAGGGGAAAACAGCATGGCCGGCCTCCGGCGAGAACAGGACGCTCCAGAGCATTTTCAAAAGCGCGCCGGCCGCGGCAACGGCAAGCCCCAGCACCCATGAGCGCTTCCAGAAGGCGGCGGCGAGTGCGACACAATAGGCGATGACTGCAAGGGCGCCGAAGACGGTCTGCGCCGTCCAACCCTGCGAAAGCAGGCTCCGCTCCATCGCCAGAAATTCCGTGACCTCGGCGTTCGGTTCTGTTGGCGGCGGGAACCAGAACATCGAGCTGAGGATCGCCAGCACCGAAGCCATGACGCCGGCAAGCGACCGGCGCCAGGCGAAATAGCAGAATGGCAGCACAAGCAGCGGGCGCGCGATCCAGGAGGCGGTATTGCGATGGCGCTCGAAGGCCCAGTCGAAGAACGTCTCGCTGGTGAAGAACACCGCCAGCAACATCACGATGAGCACCGCAAAGACAATGGCCAGCAGCCTGTCTGCCCGTTGGCTCATCACCCCTTACCAGCCGCCGCCGCCGCCACCGCCGCCACCACCGCCGGAAAAACCGCCGCCGGACGAAAAGCCCGAGGAGGACGACGAGGATTTCGGTGCCGGGATGGTGGAGGCGACCGTCGAGGCCATCGCTGACGGGAAGCGGCTGAAACTGTCGCCGAAGCGGCCGCCGTCGAAGCTGCCGCCGGAATACCAAGCGGGATGATAGGCGGCGGATGCGGCACCGGCGGCAACGGCTGCCGCAAGCCAGGCGTCGAAGGTCCGCGTCCAGGGCTTTTCCACGCCGAGGGCCACGGCATAGGGCAGCAGCTTTTCGAAATGCTGCGGCGACATTTTAGGCGCGCCCTGCATGTTCAGCCGGTCCTTCTCGGCGAGCGTCAGATACATCTTGAGCCCGTCAATGCCATCCATCATCTTCGTTCCGAGCGGGGTCGGCGCACCCATCAGGAAGAAGAAGACGACATTGGCGACGACGATGCCGCCGATCGCGAAGAACACCGGCAGTTCCTGCATCTCGACGAACGAGGTGGAGAACGTGCTGAGGATGCTGGTCAGCATGGTGAGGCCAAACGTGCCGATGAAGCCGAGCGCAATCACCGAGGCCACCTTCTGGGCCAGCGACCGGGCGCTGATGAGGTTGCGGCCGATGACGGCGGCGAAGACGCCGAGCACGGTGGAGGCGATGCCGAGGCCGAACAACGCGCCGAGCGTGTCGCTGTCGAAGGTGCCGAAGACAACCAGGATGACGATCGACAGGACGGAGAGAATGACGCCGGCGGCGATGTAGCCGGTGTTGAACTTGTAGTAACGGCCGCGATGCTCCTTCTCGATCGCGGAGCGGAAGCTCGAGCCCCGGCTCTGGACGGAGGGGCCGTTCGCCTTGTTGATCTGGAACTCCTGCCCTTCGCGGCTGAGCCCCGTCAAAAGCACCTTCTCGCCAGCCGGAAGCACCTCATCCACCGGCTTTGCCGTGCGGCGGATGATGATCGAGCTCTTGAGGTCGTCGAGGATGACGTACCCCTTGACCGCAAGATTGATGGCGGCGGCGGAAAAGGCCTGCCAGCCGGCACCCGAAAAGCCCTTGTTGTCGATGTAGTTGACGAGAGCGGGAGAAATGCCGTCAGGCGCGTCCCAGCGTGGTACGACGACCCCGCGTTCCGGGTCCTTGCCGACCTTTGTCCAGGATTTGAAATAGAAGCCGAGGACAAGGATGAGCCCGCCGAAGGAGAAGATATAGTTGCGGTTGTCCTTCAGGAACCACCAGGCCTCATCTTCCTGCGAGGGCGCGTCGAGCACGCCCTTGGGAAGCTTGACGCCGATCGTCAGGCCTTCCTCCGATCCGAGTGGCCTTGTGGTGCGGAACTCGACCACATTGCCAGACACGGAGGCGCGGGCATCCCTTTCCGTTTCGCCATAGGCGCCGGTGAAGGCGACGGTGTCTTCCACCTTGGCATCTTCCGGCAGGGTGACCGTGGCGCTCGCCTGCTGGATCGGGAAGATCCAGCCATTGCCGGTCACGTTCCAGTAGAGTTCGTCGTGATCGTCGAAATAGCGGACCTGGCGGCTGGTCTCGTAGGTGAAGACATAGGAATGGGCGCCGTAGTCGAGGAACACGTTCGGATCGCCGGCATAGATGCGGATGCCGTCGCTGATCTTCTCCGTATGATACGGCTCGTCGTGACCGTCGCGGGTGACCGAGATCAGGTCGAATTCGACGCTGACCTCGCGGCCCTGATCATCAAGGAAGGTCAGCGGAAAGTCGCGGAAAATGCCGCGGCGAATCTGGTCGCCTTCGGCAATGACGTCGATGTTCTCGCGCACGAGCATCGTTCCGGCCTGGTCGAGGGTGATGTCCGAATGGAAGTTGGTGATGACCTCGTTGGCCATGGCCGGCAGGGCGAAAAGCAAGGTGAGGAGAACGACGCAAAGCGTCTTTGCCCCTCCCCAACCCCTCCCCACAGGTGGGAGGGGCTTCTTTACACGCCGTCGCTCAGCGGCAGGCTGGACGCCGCGGCACATGTTCTCCCCCCTTGTGGGGGAGATGGCCGGCAGGCCAGAGGGGGAATGTCGTCTCATCTGATCGAGAAATCGCAAAACTGCCATCCTGTTCCCCCTTTTATGCATGCTCCTACCCCTCGAACTTGACCCCCAGCGAGCCGAGCGCATCCCAATAGGCGGGATAGGTCTTGGCGACACAGCCGGGGTCGAGAATGGTGACACCCTCGATCTTCAGTCCGGCCAGCGCGAAGCTCATGGCGATGCGGTGGTCGGCGAAGGTGTCGATATCAGCCGGCAGGCGCTGTCCAGCAAGGGCCGGATCCGAATTGACGACGAGATCGTCGCCCTCCTCGACCGCGAGGCCCGGGCGGATGTTGTTCAAACCGGTCGAAAGCGCGCGGATGCGGTCGCATTCCTTGACCCGCAGGTTCTCGATGCCGACGAAGCGCACCGGCGTCTCGTTGAAGGCGGCGAGAACGGCGAGCGTCGGGATGGCGTCCTGCATCTGGCTGCCGTCGATTTCCGCCGGCATATGCGGGAACTTCGCCATGAAATCACGCGACTTGGCGTCCGGCTGGGTGAAATCCGCCGTCGCCGTGCCGATGTCGATCCGCCCGCCGGTCAGCACTTCGGCAGCCCAGAGATAGGTCGCGGCGGATGCGTCCGGCTCGATGTGATAGTCGGCGGCCTTGTAGCCGGTGGGCAGCACGCGCCAGGTGGACGACGTCGGCTGTTCGACGCTCGCGCCGAAGGCCTCCATCGAGGCGATCGTCAGGCCGATATAGCCGCGCGCGCCGATGGCGGTTCCGGCAAGTTCGATGTCGAGCGGGCGGCTGCCGCAGGCAGCGGCCATCAGCAGGGCCGAGACATACTGGCTCGACAGTCCGGCATCGATGACCACGCGGTCGGCCTTGAAGCCGCCGGCGGCCTTGACGGTGACCGGCGGGCAGCCGGTCGGCGCATCGGCCTCGACGCCGAGCGCGTTCAACGCTGCCACCAGCGGCTTGATCGGGCGCTTGCGCATATGCTCGTCGCCATCGACCACGAAGGTACCGTCGAACATGGCGACGGCAGCCGTCAGGAAGCGGGTCGCCGTGCCGGCATTGCCGAGAAAGAGCGGGTTTGCGGGCGTGTTCAGCTTGCCCGACGAGGTGACCACGAAGGTGGTCGCATCCGGCTCCTCGACAGTGACGCCCATGGCGCGCAGCGCTTCGGCCATATAGCGGGTGTCGTCGCTCTTCAGCGCGCCGGTCAGGCGGCTGGTGCCCTTGGCGAGGCCGGCGAGCAGCAGCGCGCGATTGGTGATCGATTTCGAGCCGGGAGGGCTCACCTTGCCGGAAAGCGGATGGCCGGGCGGGATGACGGTCAGACGGTCCTTGTTCATTCTCTTCTCTTGCATGGCCAGGCGCTCAAGCCCGGCCTTCTTCTGTCTTAAAACTTCACCTGCGGCACGGCGCGGTCCGCCGGATCGGCGATCTCGAAATAGCCGGCCTTCTGGAAGCCGAACTGGTTGGCGATCAGGTTCGACGGGAAGCTGTCGACCTTGACGTTCAGCTGGCGGGCGGCGCCATTGTAATAGCGCCGCGACATCTGGATTTCGCCCTCGATTTCGGCAAGCGACTTCTGCAGCTCCAGAAAGTTCTCGTTGGCTTTCAGGTCCGGGTAGGCTTCGGCGATCGCCATCACCCGGCCGAGCGCCTGGGAGAGCATGCCTTCCACCTGCGCGCGGCCCGCCACATCGCCCGACGGCATCGCCTGGGCCTTGTTGCGCAGCTCGACGACCTCTTCGAGCGTCGACTTCTCGTGCGCGGCATAACCCTTGACGGTCTCGATCAGGTTGGGGATCAGGTCGGCGCGGCGTTTGAGCTGCACGTCGATGCCGGACCAGGCCTCCTCCGTCATCTGCCGGAAGCGCACAAGGCCGTTATAGGTCATCATGACGTAAAGCCCGACGACAACGATGATGGCAATGGTCACATACATCGAATTCCCTCCGCTCGGATCGGGCCCGGCGCCTGTCATGCCGATCGCCCCCGTTCAAAGCCGCATACATCATTTGTGAGCCGGAGACGAGTGCAAAGCTGCGGCGCGAAACTCCGCAACCCGAACGCCGGATGAACGGCTGCTTCAGCACGGGTTCAACGGCGATGCTCCAGGATCATCCCAGTTCAACAGCGCAATCCGGCAAGGGAGCCCGGAAAGCGTGGATGGCCGAGGGGGTCACGGACATGCTGCCGCTCATCAAGACGATCAATGCCGCCGCGCTGATGATCCTGTTCGTCGACTACGCGGTCGCGATGCAGACGGTCGAGCCGATGGGCATGCGGCGCTGCCTCCGGACGATGGCAAAGCAGGTGCCGACCGGCGCCTATCCGACGCTCAAGCCGTGATGGGAGTTGGGCGTGACGGTGACGGATAAAGTCAACTGACCCGTCACCCGCCAGCGGCCAGACTTCAGGCAGCCTTGTTCCAGTTCGCACCACCGGCATCGGTCAGCAGGAAGGCTTCGCCGCAGGCTTTGGCCAGCGTGCGCACGCGCAGGATATAGCTCTGGCGCTCGGTGACGGAGATCACGCCGCGGGCATCGAGCAGGTTGAAGACGTGACTGGCCTTGATGCACTGGTCGTAGGCGGGCAGCACGCATTTGTGCAGCGCACCGGGTTCCGACGGGCTGCCGGCGGCGAGCAATGCCTGGCATTCCTTTTCGGCGTCGATGAAATGCCGATGCAGCATCTCGGTGTTGGCGAATTCGAAGTTGTGGCGGGAATATTCCTGCTCGGCCTGCAGGAAGACCTCGCCATAGGAAATCTTCTCGTCGCCTTCGCGGCCGTTGAAGTTGAGGTCGTAGACATTGTCGACGCCCTGCACATACATGGCGAGGCGTTCGAGACCATAGGTCAGCTCGCCGGCGACCGGCGCGCATTCGATGCCACAGACCTGCTGGAAATAGGTGAACTGCGAGACTTCCATGCCGTCGCACCAGCACTCCCAGCCAAGCCCCCAGGCGCCGAGCGTCGGGCTTTCCCAGTCGTCCTCGACGAAGCGGATGTCATGCAGCAGCGGATCGAGACCGATTGCCGCCAGCGAGCCGAGATAGAGCTCCTGCAGGTTCGACGGGTTCGGCTTCAGGATCACCTGATACTGGTAGTAGTGCTGCAGGCGGTTCGGGTTTTCCCCGTAGCGGCCGTCCGTCGGGCGGCGCGAGGGCTGCACATAGGCGGCCTTCCACGGCTTCGGACCGAGCGCACGCAGGGTCGTTGCCGGGTGGAAGGTACCGGCACCGACTTCCATGTCGTAGGGCTGCAGAACCGCGCAACCCTTGTCCGCCCAGTAATTGTGGAGCGTCAGGATCAGCGCCTGGAACGAGCGCTTCGGGTTCATGTGGTCGGGAAGATCGGACGTCGCGGACATGGCAAAACCGGTAATTTATGGCTGGATTTCTGGTTGCGGTCAGTGCCATGGCCGGCCGCCGGGGTCAAGTGGCGGCGTCTTCTCAAGGGGGCCCTGCCTGCCAGCGGAAGGGATCGACGATCCGCAGCCGGCCCCTGATCACCAGTCCGTCGTGCAGGTCCTCGGAATAAAAGAGCTCGCATCCCGCTTCCAGCGCGGCGGCCAACATCAGCGCGTCGTAGAACGGCAGTTGGTGTTCCTCGGACAAGTCCAGCGCCTCGAAATGCGTTGCCGGGCCGATCGGCAGAATGACATCCGCAAGCGTCTCGAACGCCTGTGTCAGCGCGCGGATGTCATACCATCGCAGTCCCTGCTTGCGGAATGCGACATTGGCGAATTCATTCAGCCCCTGGACGCTGGTCACGAACGGCGCAGCGAGCAGCCCTTGCGCCACCTCCGCACGGCTGTCGTCGGTGATCGAATAGACGAGGATGTTGCTGTCGAGAAAGGGAGCGGCCATTCAGCGCTCGTTTGCGTCCTCGCGGCTGAACGTCCAGCCGGCGGGAAGCGGTTTCCTAAAGGACCGGATAAGCCTCAGAGCATTTTCCCGTGACGGGTCGAGGGCGATCTCGAACGCGCGTTCTCCGGCAATACGCACTTCGATGTCGTCACCCTCCTTCAGCTTCAGCGCCTCGGCGACCGAAGCGGGAATCCTGATCGCGAGACTGTTTCCCCATTTGGAAACCTGCATGGATCGTCTCCATTGATATACATTTGAACAGTATATCAAATACCGGACTTAGGTACAATCTCAAGCCAGTTGCGCCGGGGTCGGCCGGCCATGTCAAATAGAACCGTCAATCTTCGCTCTTCTTGTCCGGCAGGGAACTGCGCTTGGTGGCGGCCAGCTCTTCCAGTTCCTTTTCCGTCATGCTCTCATACATGTCACGCGAGGCTCCCTTGAGGTCAGCCTTCTTCGCCTCGCCGCGCTTGGCCGCAAGCGCCGCGCCTGCCGCCTTCTGCTGTGCTTTGGATTGTGCGGGCATCGCCGTCTCCTTCCGTTATCCATGAAGGATAACCGGATTGAGGGCGGTTCGGTTCCGCAGCCTACTCGTCGTCGCGCTTGACGCGGTATTCGCCGGTCACGGGGTCTTTCACCAGCGTGCCGTCGGCGCCGTTCTTCTGTTCCTTGCGGACACGCTTGTTCTTCTCGGACAGCTTTTCGGCGTCCTTGACGAACTTCTTGTAGAACAACCACCCGGCAATGCCGAAGAGAATCCAGAATAAGAGAACCGGCATTTCCGTTCAAACTTTCGAATTATAACCCGTAGCGGCCCCACAATGCCTTTTCTTCTGCCGTTTCGGCAAGAGCCGCGATGGCGGAAGCGCCGACGCGGTCCGCAGCACCATCGAGAATGGAGGCGCCGGGCTGGCGGCGGCCGAAAATGTCGCGCGGGGCGGTGATCAGTTCGAGCTTGGCCTTGTCGCCGAAACGGCGGCGGATTTCGGTACGCATGTCGGCGAGCCCGTCGATCAGGCCGAGGTCGAGGCCGCGCGTTCCGGTCCAGAACAGGCCGGAGAAGATCGTCGCGTCATCGGCGAGCTTGCCGGCGCGGCGCTCCTTGACCATGTCGATGAAAACCTTGTGGATTTCGAGCTGCAGCGTCTTCAGATACTCGATGTCGCTTTCCTTTTCCGGCTGGAACGGATCGAGGATCACCTTGTTCTCGCCGGCGGTATAGACGCGGCGTTCGACGCCGATCTTCTTCAGGAGTTCCGGGAAGCCGAAGCCGCCGGAGACGACGCCGATCGAGCCGACGATCGAGGTCGGATCGGCGAAGATCTCATCACCGGCGAGCGCGATCATGTAGCCGCCGGAAGCCGCCACATCCTCGACGAAGATCAGCACCCTCTTGTTCTTCTCTGCTGCAAGCGACCGGATGCGCTGGAAGATCAGCCGGGACTGCACCGGCGAGCCGCCGGGCGAATTGACCGAAATCGCGACAGCCGGCGCATCCTTCTTCGAAAACGCCTTCTCCAGCACGCCAGCGGCGCTCGCGAGATTGAGCGCGGGGCGCAGCTGGCTGCCGCCCGCCATGATCGTGCCGTGCAGGCGCACGACCGGGATCACCGTTTCGTTGCTGCGGAAGCGTTTGGGAAGAAGGCGCTTGATGAAGCGGGCCATAGAGAAAACCTCTGATATTTCGAAATCCGTTACCGCTGATTTATGTATCCGGCCGGCAAACGCAATGGCTGCAGGCCGAAATCAGCTGCCTTTTCTTGGGTACGCCGCCCGGCCGTTGTTCAGGTCGTCGACGAAGGCGGAGAACTTGTGCGTGCCTTCGTCATGCATGACGAGCGGCATGCGGATATTGAGCCGCGCCCGCGATCCCTTGATGGCGGTCACGAGGATGCGCACCGCATTTTCGCCATCGCGCGGATGGATGGGCGTGATCTCGATGCCACCGAAACGCCGGCCACAGGCCGCGATGATCTCGCCGACCGATTGCGGCCTGGCGATCAAAGACAGCTGGCCGCCGGGAACCATGATCGCGCCGGCGGTGCGGATCCAGCGCTCGAACAGATCGTCGGTCATCGCATGCGCCTCCGCTTTCAGCGCATCCGGCGTCCTGCGATCGCCGGCGTCGTTGAAGGGCGGGTTCATGATGACGTGGTGGAAGACGTCGTCGGCAAGACCGGCGGCAAGCCGCGCCTTGCCGGTCAGCGTCACGTCCGCCTCGATGACCTCGACGCGGGAGGCGAGATGGACATTTTCCGGCAGGCCGAGGCTTTCCCGGGCGTAATCCGCCATTTCGGCGGACCGCTCGAACAGCGTGACGCTCGCTTGCTTGAGCCTGGAGGCGACGGCCATGCCGGCTGCACCCGCTCCCGCGCCAAGATCGGCGACGCGGCAGCTGCCGTGATGGTCGACCAGCGAGGCAAGCAGCATCGCATCCATTCCGGAACGATGGCCCCTGCCCTTCGGCTGGACCACGTGGAAACCACCGCGGTGAAACGCGTCGACAGTTCGCTCGACCCGCTCCGGCAAGCCCGTCATTCGTTCAGTCCCCGCTGCGCAATTCTGCGGCGAGACCGGCATCGATGCAGATGCGGCGCGCCTCGTCGGCCCTCTCCTCGTCCACAAGAAGACGGCGCGGCAGCATGCCGAGCGAGCCTTCCAGGATGCTCATGCCCTGATCGGCGACGAAGCATTGAATGCCGGCATCCTTCATCAAACTCTCCACGAAGGACAGCACAACGGCATCATTGGTTCTGATAAGTTCATACATATGGTCGATTTCTCGCCTATTTTCCGGGAGATGGACAATTCGCCTCTTGCCGCCACCATGCCCCCTTTCTATTGTCTTTTTCGAAATTGGAATAGGAGTCCGGTGCGTTGGGCGTCGTCATACCGCTTGAAGAAAACAAAAACAAACAGGCTTCCATCAAGCCGCTGGTCGACCTGACCAAGGCAGACATGGAGCGCGTCAACCAGCTTATCCTGTCGAAAGCCGGTTCCGATGTGCAGATGATCCCGGAAGTTGCCCGCCACCTGATTTCGTCCGGCGGCAAGCGCCTGAGACCGATGCTGACGCTCGCCTCGGCCGCGATGTTCGAATACCAGGGCGAGGACCATATCAAGCTCGCCACCAGCGTCGAGTTCATGCACACGGCGACGCTCCTGCATGACGACGTGGTCGACGAAAGCGATCTTCGCCGCGGCAAGTCGACGGCGCGGATGATCTGGGGCAACCAGGCAAGCGTGCTCGTCGGCGACTTCCTGCTCGGCCAGGCCTTCCGCATGATGGTCGAGGTTGGCTCGCTCGACGCGCTCGACGTCCTGTCGACCGCGGCCTGCGTGATTGCCGAGGGTGAAGTTCTGCAGCTTTCCGTCGCCAAGCACATGGAGACGACGGAAGACGACTATCTGGAAGTCATCAAGGCAAAGACGGCGGCGCTGTTTGCGGCCGCTGCCGAAGTTGGCCCGATCGTCGCGCGTACCAGCAAGTCGGAGCGCAACGCGCTGAAATCCTATGGCATGAATCTCGGCCTCGCCTTCCAGCTGGTCGACGACGCGCTCGACTATGGCGGCAAGGCCGCCGATCTCGGCAAGAATGTCGGCGACGATTTCCGCGAGGGCAAGATCACCCTGCCGGTCATCCTAGCCTACCGCCGCGGTACGGCGCAGGAACGGGCGTTCTGGAAGGACGCCATCGAGAACGGCCAGAACGGCGACGAGAACCTCGGTCAGGCGCTGGCGCTGATCAACAAGTACAACGGCCTCAGCGACACGATCGCCCGGGCGCTGCACTACGGCGCGATTGCCCGCGACGCACTGGCACCGCTGCCGGATTCGGCCTGGAAATCCGCCCTGATGGATGTCATCGACTTCACCATCAGCCGTGTCAGCTGACCGCTTCCCGGCATTTTAGTCGAATTTTAACCGTGTTGGGCCGGCGCGCGGGTGAACGGCCGGGTGCGCTTGCGACCAGAGCGCAAAAAAGCCATTCTATTGTGAATGAGTGGGTGAATCGTCCCGCCTGATGCACCTGATGAAAGGTCCTTCTACATGCAGCATAGACTGACGTTGCGCCTCCTGTCCCAAGCGGCCTTCGCCGCGGTCCTGCTCCTTGGCGCAGCGACTGCCAAAGCCGAGACCCTGGCGCCGACGGAGGACGCCGGCCAGCTGGTGAAAGCCGATACGATCAACACGTTTTCCGGGGCTTTCCTTGCCGCGCGCACGGCCGATGTCGATCAGGACTATGCCAATGCGGTCATCCTCTACAAGCGGGCGCTCGATTTCGACGCGGAGAATGCCGACATCGAACAGCGGTTGATGATCTCCTACCTGCTGAATGGCGATTTCAAGGACGGCGCCAGGCTGGCGGAGAAGCTCAAGAAGGACGATTCGATCGAACGGGTGACGACGGTCATCCGCGGCCTGAACGCGATCAAGGGCAAGGAATACAACGCTGCCAAGCAGATCCTGAAATATGAAGGTCCGAACGATCTCGACAAGATGATGAACGAGCTGCTGATCGCCTGGGCGGAAGCCGGGGCCGGCAAGCCGAAGGAAGGCATTGCGCTCATCAACAAGATGAAGGGGCCGAAATGGTACGGCATCTTCAAGAACTACAATGCCGGCGCGATGTCGCTGGTCGCCGGTGATATCGCCGGCGCACGCAAATACTGGAACGACGCCATTCTCGACCGCCCAGGCGGGGCAACGGCGCCGGATACCTATTTCCGCTCCGTGCTGGCACTGGCGGCACTGGAAGCCGGACAGGGCAACACCCGCAAGGCGCTCGACGCCATCTCCGTCGGCGACGACTTCTTCAACAATTACGCGCCGCTGAAGGCGCTTCGCGACGAAGTCACCAAGGGCGGCAAACCGGCCCAGCAGATCACCAACGCGACCGAAGGCGCTGCCGGCGTACTGTTCAGCATTGGTGGCGCGCTGAACCGCGGCGGCTCGGAGGACATCGTCTCCCTCTACCTGCAGGCCGCACGCGCGCTCGACCCGAAGAGCGCCGACACGCTGATCCTGCTCGGCGGCATTGCCGAGGACCAGAAGAAGACCGCGAAGGCGATCGCCTATTACAAGGACGTGCCGGAAGGCTCTCCGATGCGCCGCCTGTCCGAACTGCAGCTGGCGCTGACGCTTTCGAGCACCGGCGAGGTGGATCAGGCCAAGCAGCACATGGACAAGCTGATTGCGGCCGATCCGACTGATATCCGCAGCTACCTGACCTATGGCGCGATCCTGTCTGACGCCAAGGATTACAAGGCGATGGCCGCCAATTACGACAAGGCCGTCGAGGTTATCGGCCCGGTGCCGCGGCAGAACGACTGGCAGGTCTTCTTCCAGCGCGGGATCGCCTATGAGCGTCTGAAGGAATGGCCGAAGGCCGAACCGAATTTCCTCAAGGCTCTTGAGCTGAGCCCGGATCAGCCGCAGGTGCTGAACTATCTCGGCTATTCCTGGGTCGACATGAACATGAACCTCGACAAGGGCCTGGAGATGATCCAGAAGGCCGTCGACCTGAGGCCGGACGACGGTTACATCGTCGACTCGCTCGGCTGGGCCTATTACCGCATGGGCCGCTATGACGACGCCGTCAACGAACTGGAGCGCGCCATCCAGCTGAACGCATCCGACCCGACGATCAACGACCATCTGGGCGATGCCTACTGGCGTGTCGGACGCAAGCTGGAGGCGATCTACCAGTGGAACCAGACGCTGGCCTTCAAGCCGGAAGAAGGCGAGATCGTCAAGATCCAGAACAAGATCGCCAACGGCCTGCCGCCGATCCAGGACGAGGATGCGCAGTCGTCGAGCACGCATGACGCGCCGACCCCGCCGCCGGCCGAAGAAGACGTGCCGGGCAAGAACAAGTCCTGAGGGGCGTCATGCATGCCGCAACAGGCGAAGAACCGCTCGTCGAACACGCGCGGGCGAAACTGAACCTTGCCCTGCATGTGACCGGCCAGCGCCCTGACGGCTACCACCTCCTGGAAAGCCTGGTGGTCTTTGCCGAGGCAGGAGACCGGCTTACCTTCACCGCCTCAGCTGCGGACAGCCTGACGCTGTCCGGTCCGTTTGCCGCCTCCCTGCCCCCGCCGGACGAGAATGACGGCAACTTGGTGACGCGGGCCCGCGACCGGCTGCGGGCATTGCTGGCGGACCACGGCACGACGACGAAGCCTGTTGCCATCCATCTGGAAAAGAACCTGCCGGTCGCCTCCGGAATCGGCGGCGGCTCGGCGGATGCGGCGGCCGCGATCCGCGGGCTCATGCGGTTCTGGAGCGCCGACGCCGTGGACCCGGCACGCCTTTCGCAACTGGCGCTCTCACTTGGCGCCGACGTGCCGATGTGCCTTTCCGGCCGTCCGCTGGTGGCGCGCGGGATCGGCGAGGAGATCGAGACGCTCCGGGACTTTCCCACGTTTCATCTCGTCCTCGTCAATCCGCTGAAGGAAGTGTCGACGCCGGCCATCTTCCGGCGTCTGACGGAAAAGAACAATCCGCCACTGCCGACGTTGCCGAGCGCGGGCCCCGCAGACGCGAAGGCGTGGATCGACTATCTCGCGGCCTGCCGCAATGACCTGCAGCCGCCGGCCGAAGAGGTTCTGCCGGAGATCGCGAACGTGATCGCGATGCTGACTGAAGGCGGTGCGCTGCTTGCGCGCATGTCCGGCTCCGGCGCGACCTGCTTCGGGCTCTACACCGATCAGCAGGCGGCACAGCAGGCAGCAGACGCCCTTCGGCAAGCGCGGCCAGAATGGTATGTTGAGGCAACGCAGACAACGGAAGACCGGACATGAGCACGACGCAAACCGAACGCCCCTTCATTCCCGTTGGCATCGCCGTGCTGACGGTATCGGACACGCGAACGCTTGCCGATGACCGCTCCGGCGACACCCTGGTGGCGCGGATCGCTGAGGCCGGACACCGGCTCATCGACCGGGCGATCGTGCCCGACGACAAGGACCGCATTCGCGCGCAGGTAGAAGCCTGGACGCTGTCTGCAGACATCGACGTGGTGATCACCACAGGCGGTACGGGCTTTACCGGCCGCGACGTGACGCCGGAAGCGCTGGAGCCCCTGTTCGAAAAACGCATGGACGGTTTCTCGGAGGTCTTCCATCGCATCTCCTTCGACAAGATCGGCACGTCGACGATCCAGTCGCGGGCGACGGGCGGGGTGGCGAACGCCACCTTCATCTTCGTGCTGCCGGGCTCGCCCGGCGCCTGCAAGGACGCCTGGGACGGCATTCTGAAGGCGCAGCTCGACTACCGCCACATGCCCTGCAATTTTGTGGAAATCATGCCGCGCCTCGACGAACACCTGCGCCGTAGCTGACGCACAACTCATGGCGAACGGTCAGGCCGCCCGGGCAGCCCTGGCCACCCATGACGGGATGACTTCGCTGCTCAGCGTCTTCGCCTTGCTGCTGGCGGCGACCTCGGCCAGATGCTTGCCGGACCGGACGAGATCGAGCGCCTGGCGCTTTGGAATGAGGAACCCGTATTCCAGCGGCTTGCGGCCGCGGCGAAAGCGCTTGAGGAACGGCAGGCGGTAATTGCGCGAGGGTGAGAAGCGGGCCGGCAGCTTGTTCAGCGACAGGTATTCGAGCAGTTCCTCGACCCAGCCGGTCTGCGGCCGCGCACCCGGTTCGAGCAGGAGTATCCACTCGCCCCGCGCCTTGCTGACCACCTCACCCAGATCCCAGTCTTCGTGATAGCGGCAACCTGCCGCCTCGGCCACCCGGGCAGATCCGTCCTGCGACCCACGGTCGAGCACCACGACGTCGCTGACCAACCCTTCAACAGCTCCGGCGACCAGCACTGACAGGGTCTGCGCCAATTCCGGTTCCTGATCCTGGCATTCCATGATGACTGTCAACATGGGGTTATGATTATCGCGCCGCACAACCGAATGCCACAAAAAAATAAAGTTCTGTACTTGCTTTGTTCTCATTTCCTCGTTACGAATTAGAACAGAGACGAGGGAACAAGCAGATTCCCTTAACGGAGAAGTCCCAATGGCAAGCTTGAACCATTCGGGGCAGGACGCTTTTGCGCCTGCCAATACGGCTGATATTGCCAATTCGCTGATCAAGACATCCGGCCTGCGGATCGACATCGATCGCCGCAAGGGACGCGGTGCGGGGCTAAACCCCGGCGGCCGCTTCGAGAAGCATGAGACCGTCAGCTTCGACGACGGCTGGAGCACGCTGGAAGACCTGCCCGTCTTCAAGACCGATGTGCAGGTTGAAAAGCCGCGCTCGATCATCACCCGCAACGAATCCCCCGACATTCCCTTCGACCGTTCGATCAACCCCTATCGCGGTTGCGAGCACGGCTGCATCTATTGCTTCGCCCGGCCGACGCATGCCTTCATGGGGCTTTCACCGGGGCTGGAATTCGAGTCCAAGCTGTTTGCCAAGCCGGATGCCGCAAAGCTTCTGGAGCGGGAGATTTCCAAGCCCGGCTACCGTCCACGGGCGATCGCCATCGGCACCAATACCGACCCCTATCAGCCGGTGGAGAAGGAATGGCGGATCATGCGCCAGATCCTCGAAGTGCTGCTGGCCGCCAGCCATCCCGTCGGCATCGTCACCAAGTCGGCGATGGTGATGCGCGACATCGACCTCTTGTCGAAGCTCGCCGAGAAGGGCCTCGCCAAGGTGACGATCTCCGTGACGACGCTCGACAGGAAGCTGGCGCGGGCAATGGAACCACGGGCAGCGACGCCGGCCAAGCGGCTGGAGACGATCAAGGCGCTTTCGGATGCCGGCATTCCGACGGGCATCCTGACGGCGCCGATCATTCCCGCGCTCAACGACCACGAGATCGAGCGGCTGCTCGATTCCGGCAAGGCAGCGGGCGCGTGCGAGGCCGGCTACGTGCTGCTGCGCCTGCCGCTGGAAGTCAGCCCCCTCTTCCGCGACTGGCTGCTGCAGCATTACCCGGACCGCTACCGTCACGTCATGTCGCTGGTGCGCTCCATGCGCGGCGGCAAGGACTACGACGCCGAGTTCGGCAAGCGCATGAAGGGCGCCGGTCCCTATGCCTGGCAGATCAGCCGGCGCTTCGAACTGGCGACCAAGCGGCTGGGTCTCGCCCGCCGGCAGATGCCACTGCGCGACGACCTGTTCGTGCCGCCGGACGGCGGCGGTGTGCAGTTGTCGCTGCTCTAGACATAAAGCTTTCCGGGAGGTTCCGCCTGCCTCTCCTCCCGGATAGCCCCCGGATGCCGCCAGGATGCGTTCCCGTTCCACCCGCCCTTGTGCGGGGACGCTCCCTCGGGCTGCGATATGACTTCCAGCCCGATCCGGGGGCTTGCAGGAAATCGAGGCGGCGTGCAAACGTCCGCGTATGAAACGCCGCACGCCGCCCGATTCTCCTGACCTTTTCCCGCCGGCCATTGGTCCCGACTTCGATATCGAGACGCGCAAGAAGAAGGCCGGCTACTGGCCTGTCGCCGGCGCCGACGAAGCCGGCCGAGGGCCGCTCGCCGGTCCCGTGGTGGCCGCGGCTGTGATCCTCGACCCGGACAATATCCCGCTCGGCCTCAACGATTCCAAGAAGCTGTCGGCTGCCAGACGCGAGGCCCTGTTCGAGGAGATCCTGACCTCGGCGCTTTCCGTCGGCATTGCCTCTTCCGGACCGGCGCGCATCGACCGGACGGACATCCTGAAGGCCAGCCTTGACGCCATGCGCCGCGCGGTCCTGGGCCTCACGCTCAAGCCGGCCATGGTGCTGGTCGATGGCCGCGACGTGCCGAAGGGCCTGCCCTGTGCCGGTGACGCCATCATCAAGGGCGATGCCCGCAGCCTGTCGATTGCGGCTGCCTCCATTGTCGCCAAGGTGACGCGCGACCGTATGATGGAAGAGGCTGACCGGATCTTTCCGGCCTATGGCTTTGCCGGCCATGCCGGCTACGGAACCGCCATCCACAGGGCCGCCATCGAACTTCACGGCGGCTGCAGACTTCACCGCATGAGCTTCCGGCCCCTGCGCAAGGACTGACATCAGACACCAGATCCACCACGAACGAAAAAGGCCGGGTCAGACCCGGCCTTTTCAATATCAGTTGGCTTGAGGCCAGGCCTCAGTTCAGGCGCGTGCGAACCTGTTCGACCGACGCGTTGAACAGCTTTTCCTTGACGTTGCCATCCACCTTGTCGGCCAGAACCTTCTCGGCGGCGGCAATGGCCAGATCGACGGCTGCGGAGCGAACCGCGTTGACGGCGTCGGTCTCGGCCTGCTTGATCTTCTGCTCGGAAAGCGCGTTGCGACGGGCGACGTAGTCTTCCGTCTTCTGCTTGGCTTCCTCGGCCAGCATCTTCGCTTCGCGCTCGGCGACGGCGACAATGCTTGCGGCTTCGGCTTCGGCTTCCTTGCGCTTGCGCTGGTATTCGGCCAGCAGGTGCTGAGCCTCTTCGCGCAGGCGCTTGGCTTCCGCCAGCTCGTCACGGATCTGGCCGGCGCGGTCGTCGAGCGACTTTGCCAGCATGCCCGGAACCTTCAGGTAGACGATACCGACGATGAAGATCAGGAATGCGACGAAAGCGAAAAATGTTGCATCAAAATGCATCGTGTTACGCTCCCTTGCCCATAGACAGGCCAGCGACCGCAGCCGTGGCGTCTGCCTGGTTGCCGCTGACGCCGATCAGTTCGTCGACGATCGTCGCCGCGGTTTCCGCAGCGATCGTGCCGACGTCGTTGAACGCCTTGGCCTTGATTTCGGCAATGCTTGCTTCAGCGGCGGCAAGCTTTTCGGCAAGGCTTGCCTCCAGCGCGCTGCGCTCGGCATCGGCCTTGGCCTGAGCCTCGTCACGTGCCTTCGACGCAATGGCGCCTGCCTTGGCCTTGGCGTCCGCCAATTCCTTTTCATAGGTCGCGATGGCCGCGTCGGCATCGCCCTTCAGGCGAGCCGCTTCGTCGAGATCCTGGGCGATCCGGTCGTGCCGGTTTTCCAGGATGCCGCCGATCTGCGGAACGATGACCTTCTGCATCAGCAGGTAGAAAAGGCCGAACGTAATCGCCAGCCACAAGAGCTGCGACGGAAACGTCGTATGATCGAATGGCGGGAACACACCGGTTTCGTGACCGGCCTCTTGGGCTACGCCGGTCTCGGTATGCACCTCGCCTGCGGCCGGTGCCGTCTCGGCATAAGCCGGGGTCACAAACATGCTCACCTCCAGGTGTCCTGCAAATGCAAAGGATCACGGGAGAGGCATGAAGCCCGCCCGTGATCCGGAGCTTTACGCTGTATTAGACAGCGAACAGCAGGAGGAGAGCGATGAGCAGCGAGAAGATGCCCAGAGCTTCCGTAACGGCGAAGCCGAATACGAGGCGGCCGAACTGGCTGTCAGCTGCAGACGGGTTACGCAGAGCGCCGGACAGGTAGTTGCCGAAGATGTTGCCGAGGCCGAGAGCCGTGCCGGCCATACCAAAGCAAGCCAGGCCTGCGCCGATGTACTTTGCTGCTTCCGCTTCCATGTGTGAACTCCTTCGAAATGGTTGTTGCGGCATTTTAGGTGCCTGACCAGGCACCGATGACTTCAATTCTCAGTGCCCGCCGGGATGGATCGCATCATTGAGATACATGCAGGTCAGAACGGCGAAGACGTAGGCCTGCAGGAAGGCGACGAGAAGTTCGAGGGCGGTCAGGGCAACCGTCATGGCGAGCGGCAGGATTGCCCCGCCAACACCGAGTGCACCGAGAGCGCCAAGCGAGGCAACGAAGCCCGCGAAAACCTTGAGCGTGATGTGGCCGGCCAGCATGTTCGCAAACAGACGAACCGACAGCGAAACCGGACGCGACAGGAACGAGATGATTTCGATCGTTATCACCAGCGGCAGCAGCGCGCCGGGCACACCCGACGGCACGAAGAGCTGGAGGAACCCGAAACCATGCTTGTAGAAACCGTAGACCAGCACCGTGCCGATGACGAACAGCGCCAGCGCGAAGGTGACGACGATCTGCGCGGTCACGGTGAAGAAGTAGGGCACGAGGCCGAGAAGATTTGCTGTCAGAACGAACATGAACAGCGAAAAGACGAGCGGGAAGAACTTCATCCCGTGGCTGCCCGCGCCTTCCCTTAGCATCGAGGCGATGAATTCGTAGGACATCTCTGCTGCGGACTGCATGCGCGTCGGGATCAGGCCGCGGCGCGTGGTCGACAGGTAGAGGAAACCGGATGCTGCAGCGACAGTCGCCACCATGAACAGCGAGGCGTTGGTGAACGAGAAATCAATTCCACCGATTTCGATCGGAACAATCTTCTGGATCAGGAACTGGTGGGTCGGATCGTTGGACACCTTGAGCTCTCTCTCACGTTGCCCGCCTGAAAGCGGAAGCCTGTTTCATTTCACGGATGCTTTCAGCCCGGGGCCGAAGCACACTTCTTATTTATGTACGTCACGGTCGATCGGATGCGGTGTCGTCACCTTCCCGCTCGCCCGCAACACATTCAACACACCGGCACAGAAGCCAAGCAGGAGCAAGACGATAAGCCCCCATGGCGACGTACCGGCCAGCCAGTCGAGAAGATAGCCCAGCAACCCGCCGACGATGATGGCAGAAATGAATTCGCTGGAGAGTTTCACGGCCATCGCGTAGCCTTTACGGCTTTCCTCGGCCCTGATTTCCCCCGCCTCATCCATCTCCGCATCCTTGCGCACGGAAGCGATTTCAGCTCCCAGCCGCTTGCGGCGTTCTTCCAGACTCTCGTCGCGGTCTTCGGTCATCCTACCCATCCCAATCCGGCCGGGGCCCCCGCCCCTTCTGGACATTCAAATGGCGTGGGTCGATACCTTCTGGCCCGTTTTGAAGTCGCGCGCAACATAGTTTTAGGTTTCCGCATAGTCAAGGCGTAGACCACGCTCAATGCACGACAAAAATACCTATGAAAATCATGCATTTAAATCGCGACTGCAGCGATATAGCGAAAGTTTGGCACAAAAACGCGCCAGACTGCCGGCGGAATGTCCCGACCGGCAGTCTGTTAAGTCTGTCTTTATATAAGGAACAGGGCCGAAGTCCGTGGTCAGCTCCAGCCGCCGCCATAGGTGCGGTAGAAGACATGCAGTCCGATGCGGCCGACCTTCTCCATGGTCTTTGCCCAGCGCGGCCGGACATAGACGGCGTGGTAGTGCGTCGCCGATCCCACTTCCGGCAGCCAGATCTTGCCGGACGTGGTCGCCATCGCCACTTCGCGGGCGACCTTCCAGTGGTAGGTGGAGTTGATCCGGTCGCGAATGTTGTCGCAGGCAAAGGAAAACTGGCAGCGGTTGCGCCAGTCCTTGTTCTGGTAGACGACGCCGCAGACCGTGTCCGGATAGGCGGGATTGCGCACCCGGTTGAGGATCACCTGGGCGACGGCGGCCTGCCCCTTGACGGATTCGCCGCGGGCTTCGAAGTAGATGCCGGACGCCAGGCATTGTTGCTCGCGGGCGGAAAAGACGCCTTCGGGCAATACGGTCGCCACCCAGGCATGGTCACCGGCTTCCTTCGGCGGCACGAAGCGGCCGGGATCCTTCGGCTCCTTGCGCAGGATCGAATCGAACGGCGAGGCCCTCGTGTAATCCGGCTTCGACGGCGCGTAGGCCGAGGCAAGCACATCGCCACTGTCATGGTTCATCAGCGCAACCAAGGCAGCCGGCGGGGCGGGCATGGACTTGTCGGCCTTCTTGTCCTTGCGGAACACCGACGCGATCTGCGTCTGGTGTTCGCCCTTCTTCGGTCTCAGGAACGAGGTGCGCTTGTTGCCGGCCGCAACCGGCGAGAAGAACAGCTTGACCCGGCCGGTGATCGAGCCGGCGGTAAACTCCGCCGGCGGCAGCATCGGCGCGACAGCGACGATGCGGCTCTTCTTGTCGGCGCGCATGACACGCTCCTCATCCGGCGTGTCCGATTTCGGCTTGGCTGAATTGCGGATGGCGACCTTTTCGCCATTGGGAAGGATAATGCCGGCATCGTGGCCGATCGCGCCCGTGATGATAGGATCGTTGAACGCCAGTTCGGCGTCATGGACCGAGCCGGACGGCGCCTTGGTCAGCACCATGTTCCAGCTTTGCGGGCCGCCATCGACCCCGCTCAGCAGACCGGCCAGATCCGCATAGGCGGCGACGGACGGAAAGGAAAGCCAGGCGGCGATGCCGAAGACGACCGGCGAAACCCAGGCTCCCTTGCGGCGCCGGTACGAGTACTTCCTACGCAACACGCTACTCCAACAAAACTCTCTACACGGGGAAAAATATCTCTCATTAACCTTGATGAGCGGTTAACGCCGGAGAAAGCATGCGGAAGACCGCCCCGAAAAGGCGCGGATTGGCGCCAGTTCGGGTAAACGCCGGCAGGCGAAAGCGGTGCTAGATGATGACCTGGGTACCGAGCTCGACGACGCGGTTGGCCGGCAGGCGGAAGTAATCCGAGGGGTCGGCCGCGGTGTTGGCAATCGCGATGAACAGCTTGTCCTGCCAGAGCGGCATGCCGTGCTTGGCGTCCGGCACGAGCTTGCGCCGGCCCAGATAGAAGGAGGTCGACATGATGTCGAACTTCAGGCCGGCCTTGCGCAGATAGCCGAGGGCCTTCGAGACGTTCTGCGTTTCCATGAAGCCGAAATGCAGCTCCACCCGCCAGAAGCGCTCCGAGATCTTGTCGAGGACGTAGCGGTCCTCCTCCCTCAGCCGCGGCTTGTTGATCGTGCGGATCGTCAGGATGATGTTGCGCTCGTGCAGCACGTGATTGTGCTTGAGATTGTGCATCAGCGCCGGCGGCGGCGTATCGGGATCGGATGTCAGGAAGATCGCCGTGCCGGGCACCGAGACCGGCGCATGGTCGCTCTTGCGCTCGATCGACTGCAGGAACGGCATCAGCCGCAGGTCCTGCTGGGCGATCTTCGACGAGATCAGCCGCGAACCGCGCCACCAGGTCCACATGATGAGCGTGAAGAAGCTGGCGAGCAGCACCGGCACATAACCACCCTCATGGATCTTCAGGAGGTTGGCGCCGAGGAAAATCAGTTCCAGACAGAACAGCGGCAGCAGCACCAGGACGGCGACCGGGGTCGGCCATTTCCAGCGCACGCGGGCGAATTCGAAGAACAGGATGGTCGTAACCACCATGGCGCCGGTGACGGAGAGACCGTAGGCGGTGGCCAGCCGGTCGGAACTCTCGAAGCCGAGGACGAGAACGGTGACGCCGAAGAGAAGCACAGCGTTGACCGCCGGCAGATAGATCTGCCCGGTGTTCGTCTCGGAGGTAAAGAGGATATCGAGGCGCGGCAGGAAGCCGAGGTGGATCGCCTGGCGGGTCAGCGAAAACGCGCCGGTAATGACCGCCTGGCTGGCGATGATGGTCGCCGCCGTCGCCAGAAGCACCACGGGCAGCAGCGCCCATTGCGGGAACATCAGGAAGAACGGATCGCTTGCGGCTTCCGGCGTCTTCAGGATGAAGGCACCCTGGCCTAGATAGTTCAACGTCAAGGCCGGGAAGACGACGACGAACCAGGCGAGCTGGATCGGCCGCCGGCCGAAATGGCCGAGGTCGGCGTAAAGCGCTTCCGCCCCCGTCACCGTCAGGAACACCGCGCCAAGCACGATCAGGCCGAGCGTGCCCTCGCGCAGCAGGAAGGAGACGGCATGGACCGGATTGAAAGCCTGGAAGATCGCCGGATCGTCGAAGATGTGCGACACGCCGCCGGCCGCCAGCACGATAAACCAGATCAGGGTGATCGGCCCGAAGAAGCTGGCAACCGTGCCGGTACCCCGCGACTGGATCGCAAAGAGGCCGATCAGGATGCCCAGCGAGATCGGCACGATGAACTCGGATAACCCGGGCGCCGTCAGCTTCAGGCCCTCAACCGCGGACATGACGGAGAGCGCCGGAGTGATCATGGCATCGCCAAGGAACAGTGCGGCGCCGGCCAGGCCCATGAACATCAGCAGCGCCGTGTGGCCGTTGCCGGTCTTCATCAGCAGCGCCAGCAGCGAGAGCGTCCCGCCTTCGCCGTCATTGTCCGCCCTCAGGAGCACAAGGACGTATTTGATCGTCACGATGATCGTCAGCGACCAGATCATCAGCGAAACGAGGCCGATGATTTCCGCGCGGGCGATGCCGTCGAACGCGATCGGGCGCAATGCCTCGCGGAAAGCATAGAGCGGGCTGGTGCCGATATCGCCGTAGACGACGCCAATGGATCCAAGTGTCAAAGGAAGAAGTTTGCGCGCGCCCTCATCTTTCGGGCCGTGCGCCGCATACTCAGTGAAATCAGTCATCAGAGTGCAACAGGTGGGAGGTCCTGCCTCATGTCTAGGGAGCCGCAACATAGTGAAATTGCCAAAGACACGCCAGCCCCCTGCGCTATTCTGACGCCAAAAGCCTGTGAAAATGCGCTTGAATTCCGCAGAGAAGCCATAATTCTCGCGGCGAAATTCAAATCATTTCTTCATTAAAACAATAGGATAGTCTGCATTTAACCTTTCCGCCCGATCGGGCGGTCGGCTTTTACTCGTCAAAGACAATGGACGGCGCGGCCGGCTGGCGTTTTTCTCCGACCGACTGCCAGACCTTCTCGGCGATGGCGCGGTAGACCCTGGCATGCGGCCCATCGGGCACGGAGACGACGACCGGCGTTCCGGCATCCGAGTTCTCGCGGATTTCCATCGTCAGCGGCACCTCGCCGAGGAACGGCACGCCGATCTTTTCGGCTTCGGCGCGAGCGCCGCCATGGCCGAAGATATCGTGGCTGGTACCGCAGTTCGGGCAGACGAAATAGCTCATGTTCTCGACGACGCCGAGAACCGGGATTTCGACCTTGTTGAACATGTTGACCGCCTTGCGGGCGTCGATCAGCGCCAGGTCCTGCGGCGTCGAGACGATGACGGCGCCGGCGAGCGGCACCTGCTGGGCCATGGTCAGCTGCGCGTCGCCGGTGCCCGGCGGCATGTCGACCACGAGCACGTCGAGATCGCCCCAGGCGACTTCGCGGAGCATCTGCATCAGCGCCGACTGCACCATCGGGCCACGCCAGATCATCGCCGTGTCTTCCTCGACCAGGAAGCCCATCGACATGGCCTTCAGCCCGTAATTTTCCATCGGCCGGATGACCCGGCCGTCGATCTGCGTCGGACGTCCGGTGATCTTCAGCAAACGCGGCACCGAGGGGCCGTAGATGTCGGCATCCAGAAGGCCGACCTTCAGGCCGTTCGCCTGAAGACCGAGCGCCAGATTGACGGCTGTGGTCGACTTGCCGACGCCGCCCTTGCCGGAGGCGACCGCGATGATGGCGCCGATGCCCGGAACGCCCGCCTTGCCACGCGGCTGACCCTGACTTCCTTGGACCTGCCCGCCGTGAGCGTGGCCTGCATGGCCATGGCCGGCGTGGGCAGCCTGCGGTGCCGGACGCTCAGGCGCCGGATTGGGCGTGCCGGCCTTCTTGTCGGCCGTCAGCGTCGCCAGGACCCCGGTCACCCCGGGAATGTCTTTCACCACCCGCTCGGCGGCCTGGCGCAGCGGCTCCAGCTCGCGCGCCCGCTCGGCCGGAACGGTGATGGAAAAATACACCTTGCCGTCGGCGATGAAGGCATCGGACACCATGCCGAGACTGACAATGTCACCATCCAGATCCGGCCCGCGGACCGACTTCAGTTTTTCCATGACCTGCTGTTTGGTGATTTCGGGCATGCTGTCCTCGCTGCACATTTCTGGTGCAGTAGATAGTCAAAAGCGGGCGCCACGCCAAGGCATGCGTGAACTCAAATGGAAATATCCGGTTCTGGCCTCAGGCGGAATGCGTCAGGGAGGTGTGCCGTTCGGAGGCGTCGGCCAGCGAAAACACCCGGCCGACCCCAATCAATACGGGCTCATCGACGCCGATTTCCTGCATGGCGGCGCCAAGGCCACCGAGCGTGCCCGTCCAGCGGCGTTCGTTGCTGCGGGAGACGGAGGACATGATGACGACGGGGGTTGAGGCCGAAAGGCCGGCTCCGACGAGACGCGCCTCGATCTTGGCGGCGGTGCGGCCGCCCATGTAGAAGATGGTCGTGGCCGTCGGGTCGCTCAGCGCCTTCCAGTCGATATCTTCCGGCAATTCACCCTTCTTCGAATGCCCGGTCACGAAGCGGACCGATTGCGCGCAGTCGCGGTGGGTCAGCGAGACGCCGAGCCTTGCGGCCATGGCGCTGGCCGAGGTGATGCCGGGCACGATGTCGACAGCAATTCCCTCATTCTGCAGGCGGGTTATCTCCTCCCCGGCCCGACCGAAGATCACCGGGTCGCCGGCCTTCAGGCGCACGACGCGCTTGCCGGCCCGGGCAAAGGCCACCATCATGTCGTTGATGTCTTCCTGACGGCAGCTTTCGCGGCCGCCGCGCTTGCCGACCAGCATGCGTTTCGCCTCGCGGCGGGCGAGTTCGAGCACCTCCGGCGACACAAGATCGTCGAACAGGATGACATCGGCTGCCTGCAACGCGCGCACCGCCTTCAGCGTCAGCAATTCCGCGTCTCCCGGACCGGCGCCGACGAGCGTGACGCGGCCGATGGCGCCGGCGGCCGTTTCCAGCCGCGCAAGATCCGCCATCAGCCGCGCATCCTCGTCCTCCCGAGGCTTGTCATTCGTTGTCAGCGCCCGGTCGGTGAAGCGCTCCCAGAAGGTGCGGCGCGGCGCACCGGGCTTGAGGCTCTGGTTGACCTTTTCGCGCAGCAACTGTGCGAGCGCCGCCCAATCCTTCAGCGCCGGCGGCAACAGCGTCTCGATCCGCCGGCGGATCGCCTGGCCGAGGATCGGCGCCGCGCCATCCGTCGAAATGGATACGACGACCGGCGAGCGGTTGACGATCGCGCCGAACTGGAACTGGCAGAAGGCAGGCTTGTCGATGACGTTGACCGGGACGCCAGCCGCCCTGGCCGTATCGAAGAATTCTGCCGCTTCTTCCTCGGTTTCGCAGTCGGCTATGGCGATCGCCATGCCGTCGAATGCGGACCCGCACCAGCCGACCTCATGAAGCACGAGCGAGGCGGCGGTGTGGACCGGCGGATTGCGGAGGAGAGCGCCCATGGCCTCACCAAGCTCGCCTTCCGGTGCCCAGACGTGAACTTCGGCACCGCAGGCCGCCAGCAGTTCCGCCTTCCAGGCCGCAGCGTCCGACCCGCCGGCAACGAGCACCGGCTTGCCCTCCAGAGACCAGAAGACGGGAAGCTTGGCGAGCGGCGCCATGCGGGCGGGCACCGGGCGCGTCGGCATTTCATTCAGCGGCAGCGACATGGCATCCATCGATGATCCCCCTGATTTCGGCGCGGCAGGAGCCGCAATTGGTTCCGGCGTTCAGGCATTTGCCGATGGCCTCGACGGTGGCATTGCCGGCCTGCACCGCCGCGACGATCTGGTTGACGCCGACGGAGAAGCAGGAGCAGACGGTGGCGCCGGGGTCCGGACGATCGGCTCCGGGTCTGCCGGCGACCAAAGCATTGCGGGCGGCGGGATCCGCATGGACCTCCGTCAGCTGCGCAACCATCCAGTTGCGCGACACCGCTACCGGCTGGCGCGCCACGAACAGCGCCGCGACGAGACGGTCACCGGCAAAATAGGCAAGGCGGACATGGCCGCTGTGACGGTCTTCATAGCCGATGCATTCGGCCGTGTCCGGCACCCCGAGAACCTTGCGGCACCAGGCGTCGACGTTCTCGACCGGATCGGTGAAGGCGAACTCCATGCGCCAACCGCCTTCGGCACGCGCCAGCGCCCAATAGGCGCAGTCGGGCCGTTCCGGCTTTATGGCGCTGACGGCGAAGCCGAAGGCCGTTGCCGGAAAGGCCGAGGCACGGATCGCAACGTTCTTCGATGCCGGCTGGCCCGATACGGGATCGGTCAACGGCGCGACCAGGGCGTCGATGCGGGCATTGGCGGAATACTGGTCGGTCCAGTGCATCGGGACAAAGATGCTGCCGCGGCGCTGGCGACGGGTCAGCAGGGCGCGGACAGCGACCTGCCCATGCGGACTTTCCAGCTCGACGAGGCCCGCATCGCGGATGCCGATCTTCAGCGCGTCTTCCGGATGAATTTCGGCAAAGGGCTCGGCAATATGGGCCGAAAGGCGGGCGCTTTTGCCGGTCCGCGTCATCGTATGCCAATGATCGCGGATACGGCCGGTGTTGAGCAGGTAGGGAAAGTCGCCGTCGGCGCGATCCGGAGTCACCGTCGCGACAGCAATGAAGCGGGCCTTGCCGTCCTGGTGGTAGAAGCGGCCGTCGGCAAAGAAACGGGTCTCCTGCCGGTCCATGCCTTTGGGCTGCGGCCACTGGAAGGGCTGCATGGCATCGAACGTCTCTCTGTCGATTTTGGCATAGGCGCCGATATCGAAATCCCGGCTGCCGCGGTTGTCATGCGCCGACAGCGCGGCGTGTTCGGCGAAGATCTCCGCCGCTGTCGTCCAGGCAAAGGCATCGGCAAAGCCCATGCGCTTTCCGACTTCGGCAAACTGGCGCCAGTCGGCGACTGCCTCGCCCGGCGCTTTCAGGAAGCGGCGCTGCCGGGAGATGCGGCGCTCGGAGTTGGTCACCGTGCCGTTTTTCTCGCCCCAGCCTTCCGAGGGCAGCAGCACATCGGCGAGTTCGGCCGTGTCGGTGGTCTTCAGGATGTCGGAGACGACGACGAATGGGCAGTTGCGGATCGCCTCGCGAACCCGATCGGCGTCCGGCAGCGAGACGACCGGATTGGTCGCCATGATCCACAGCGCCTTGATGCGGCCGTCGGCAACGGCCTCGAACATGTCGACCGCCTTGAGACCAGCCGTCCGTGGCATTGCCGGTGCGTTCCAGAATGTCTGGACCAGATCCCGGTGTCCGGGATTTTCGATCGCCATGTGCGCGGCGAGCATGTTGGCGAGGCCGCCGACCTCGCGGCCCCCCATGGCGTTCGGCTGGCCGGTCAGCGAGAACGGCCCCATGCCGGGCCGGCCGATACGCCCCGTCGCCAGATGGCAGTTGATGATGGCATTGACCTTGTCGGTGCCGGCAGACGACTGGTTGACGCCCTGGCTGTAACAGGTGACGACCTTCTCCGTGGCTTCGAAGAGGTTATAGAACGCCTTAAGCGTCTCCTCGTCGATCCCGGTGGCATCGGCCACGCTGGCGACGCTCAAGGCCCTGGCCGCGGCCAGGGCGTCGGCAAAGCCATGCGTATGGGCCGCGATATAGGCCGTGTCGAGGACGGGACTGCCGGCGAGATGGGCAAGCAGTCCATTGAACAGTGCCATGTCGCCATCCGGGCGGACCGCGAGATGCAGGTCGGCGATATCGGCCGTCATGGTGCGGCGCGGATCGATCAGCACCACCTTCATGTCGGGACGCTTCGCCTTCGCCGCCGCAATGCGCTGGTAGATCACCGGATGGCACCAGGCGAGGTTGGAACCGGTCAGGATGACGAGATCGGCCAGTTCGAGGTCCTCATAGGTGCCCGGAACCGTGTCCGATCCGAAGGCCCGGCGATGACCGGCAACCGACGAGGCCATGCAGAGCCTGGAATTGGTGTCGATGTTGGCGGAACCGATGAAGCCCTTCATCAGCTTGTTGGCAACGTAATAGTCTTCCGTCAGAAGCTGGCCCGAGACATAGAAGGCGACCGAATCCGGGCCGTGCTCGGCGATCGTTTCCGAGAAGGTTTTCGCAATGAGATCGAACGCCTCCTCCCAGGCGGCGCGCTGGCCGCCAATTTCCGGATTGAGAATGCGGTCGTCGAGGTCGAGCGTATCGGCGAGCGCCGATCCCTTGGAGCAGAGCCGCCCATAATTGGCCGGATGATCCGGATCACCCTTGATGGTGACTGCCCCGCCATCGGCAACCGTCGCAATGACGCCGCAGCCGACGCCGCAATAGGGGCAGGTTGTCTTGACGTCACAGGCCATGGTTCACCGCGCTCAATCGATCCGTTTCCTTGTCTTCCCTTCCCCGACCCCGGGAAAAGGTGCGTGGCCACTGCGGACCACGCCAGTTTCCCTCCCAAGACGGATGTTCCTTGGCAGGTTGGGGAACTTCTTCCCGACGGCTATTCCGCCGCCATCATCAGGCTTTCGAGGGCAATGGAGAGAGCGCCCTCGTCGTTTTTCACCGGTACGGTCTTGACCGCGCCCTCGTCCGCACCGAGCGCCTTGCCGGTTTCGAGCGAGATTACCCAGTTGTGCAGCGGGCATGTCACGTCATGGCCGTGAACGATGCCCTGGGAGAGCGGGCCGCCCTTGTGCGGGCAGTGATCCTCGATCGCGAAGACGTGGTCGTCCATGGTGCGGAAGACCGCGATCTTGCCCTGAGGGGTTTTCACGCAGCGCGCACCGCGGCGCGGAATGTCCTCGAGTCTGCCGATTGAAATCCAGTTCATGACGTTTCCCCTTATTCGGCGGCTGCGGAATAGCCGACGCTCGCCATCGGCTTGAACTCATGCTTGTCCTTGCCGGACACGCGTTCCGACCAGGGGTCGACCTGCGCGAATTTCTGGCTGAAGACGAAGCGGTCGAAATAGGCCTTGCGCTTTTCGGCATCGTCCATGATCTGGCGGCGGACCTCGTCGTAGCCGATGCGTTTGGCCCACTTGTAGATGCGCTCGAGATAGTGGCCCTGCTCACGGTACATCTGCGTCAGGGCAACGATGTATTCGAGCGCCTCCTCCTCGGTTTTCACGAGGCCCAGGACTTCCGTGCCCTTGATGTCGAGGCCCGCGGCTCCGGCGAAGTGGATTTCATAGCCACTGTCGACGCAGATGACGCCGACGTCCTTGCAGGTCGCTTCCGCGCAATTGCGCGGACAGCCGGAAACGGCGAGCTTCACCTTGGCCGGGGTCCAGGAACCCCACATGAATTTCTCCAGCCGGATACCGAGCCCGGTTGAATCCTGCGTGCCGAAGCGGCACCAGTCGGAGCCTACGCAGGTCTTCACCGTCCGCAGGCCCTTGGCATAGGCCTGGCCGGAGACGAAGCCGGCCTTGCCGAGATCGGCCCATACGGCCGGCAGGTCTTCCTTGTGGATGCCCAGCATGTCGATGCGCTGGCCGCCGGTGACCTTGACCGTCGGGATGTTGAACTTGTCGACGACATCGGCGATGGCGCGCAGTTCAGCCGAAGACGTTACGCCGCCCCACATGCGCGGCACGACGGAATAGGTGCCATCCTTCTGGATGTTGGCGTGGACGCGCTCATTGATGAAGCGCGACTGGTAGTCGTCGGCATATTCATCCGGCCAGTCGCAGACGAGGTAGTAGTTGAGCGCCGGCCGGCACTTGGCGCAGCCGCAGGAGGTCTTCCATTCGAGCTCCTGCATGACGGCAGGGATCGTCTTCAGCTTCTTGGCGACGATCAGCCGGCGCACGTCGTCGTGGCTGAAGTCGGTGCAGCCGCACATCGGCTTGACGGCCTGCGGATTGTAGCTGTCGCCGAGCGTGACGGCCATCAGTTGTTCGACAAGATGGGTGCAGGAGCCGCAGGAGGCCGACGCCTTGGTGTGGGCGCGGACTTCGTCGAGCGTCGTCAGCCCCTTGGCCGTGATCGTGCCGGTGATCTTGGATTTGCATACGCCGTTGCAGCCGCAGATTTCCGCATCATCCGGCAAGGCTGCAACGGCCGCCGTAGGGTCCAGCTGGGCACCGCCCTGGTAAGCCTGGCCGAAGATCAGCGTGTCGCGCATTTCAGTAATGTCGACCTGGCGTTTCATCAGGTCGAAGAACCAGGAGCCGTCAGCAGTCTCGCCGTAGAGAACGGCGCCGATGATCCGGTTGTCCTTGAGGATCAGCCGCTTGTAGACGCCGGCATTGGCATCGCGCAGCACGATCTCCTGGCGGTCGTCGCCATCAGCGAAATCACCGGCCGAGAAGAGGTTGATGCCGGTGACCTTCAGCTTGGTGTTGACGACCGAACCCTGGTATTCGCCGCTGCCGCCGGTCAGGCGATCGGCGAGCACGCGCGCGCTTTCGTAAAGCGGCGCGACGAGACCGTAGCAGATGCCGCGGTGTTCGGCGCATTCGCCGAGAGCGTAGACATCCGGATCGGAGGTCATCATGCCGTCGTCGACGACGATACCGCGGTTGCAGGCGATGCCGGCATCCTTGGCAAGGCCGGAGGCCGGGCGAATGCCGACCGCCATCACCACCATATCGGCGTCAATGATACGGCCGTCTTCGAGCTCGATGCCGGTGACCTTGTCCTCGCCGATGATGCGCTTGGTATTGGCCTTGGTGATGATCTCGATGCCGCGTTCGGTGAGCGCCTTTTCAAGAAGATAGGCGGCCGCCGGATCGAGCTGGCGTTCCATGATCGTCGGCATGAGGTGGATGACGGTCACCTCCATGCCCTGGCGCTTGAGACCATAGGCGGCTTCGAGGCCGAGCAGGCCGCCGCCGATGACGACCGCCCTGCCCTTGCGCGCCGCGATGTCGAGCATCTTCGATACGTCGTCGAGGTCGCGATAGGCGAGAACGCCGGGCAGATCATGGCCCGGTACCGGGATGATGAAGGGCGAGGAGCCGGTGGCGATCACCAGCTTGTCGTAAGAGGCGGCGACACCGTTTTCCGCGGTCACCGTCTTTGCCTCGCGATCGATCTTCGCGACCTTCGCGCCCTTGTGCAGCGTCACGCCGTGCGCGGCATACCATTCATCCGTGTGGATGATGATGTCCTCATAGGCCTTTTCGCCGGAAAGAACCGGCGAGAGCATGATGCGGTCGTAATTGACGCGCGGCTCGGCGTTGAAGATCGTGACGTCGTAGAGGCCGGGGGCCTTTTCGAACAATTCGTCCAGCATGCGGCCTGGCGCCATGCCGTTACCAATGATGACAAGCTTCTTTGTCATGAGTTTACTCCGCAGCTTCCATGGCCGCCGCCTTCTGACGGGCGATGCGGGCGGCGCGTTTTTCCTGAATTGATTGCAGTTGCTCGGCGCTGGGATCGGCGCCGCCTTCATAGGCTTCCAAAAAATCGAGGAGTTCCTCGCGATAGGCGTAATAGTCGGGGTGGGCGAGCAGCGCCTTGCGGGTGCGCGGACGCGGCAGGTCGACCTCCATGATGTTGCCGATCCTGGCATTCGGACCGTTCGACATCATCACCACGCGGTCGGCGAGCAGGATCGCCTCATCGACATCATGGGTGACGCAGATGGCCGTGACCTTGGTGCGTTTCCACACGTCCATCAGCACTTCCTGCAACTCCCAGCGCGTCAGGCTGTCGAGCATGCCGAAGGGCTCGTCGAGCAGCAGGAGCTTGGGCGACAGCGCAAAGGCGCGGGCAATGCCGACGCGCTGCTTCATGCCGTTCGACAGATCGGCGGCGTGACGATGCATGGCGTCGCCGAGGCCGACGCGGTGCAGGTAGTATTCGACGATATCCTTGCGCTCGGCAGGCGTCGCGTCCGGATAGACCTTGTCGACGCCGAGCGCGACATTCTCGCGCGCCGTCAGCCACGGCATCAGCGACGGCGCCTGGAAGACCACCGCGCGGTCCGGTCCGGCGCCGCTGATTTCCTTGCCGTCGAGCACGATGCCGCCCGAGGAAATCTTGTTCAGCCCCGCGACCATCGACAGGACGGTGGACTTGCCGCAGCCGGAATGGCCGATGATCGAGATGAACTCGCCCTTGTCCATCTTTAGCTCGAAGCCGTCGACAACGGTCAGCGGCCCCTTCGGCGTCGGATAGACCTTCTTGACGTCGTAGAATTCGACGAAGCGCTTCTCGGTGACGGTCTGGGCCGCCTTCTCGTAGGCGGCAGGCAGCCTTTCGGCCGCGGGCTTCTGGGTGATCGGAACGACGTTCGGCAGGACGATGTCGTTTTCCGTCTCGCTGCCGCGTTTCGTGCCCAGATCCATGAGATATTCGGTGACCTCGGCACGGATGCGGATGAAATCCTCGTCGTGGTTCATCTCGGCGCGGGCGCGTGGCCGGGCCAGGCTGACCGCAAAGCTCTTGCCCAGGGTGGCCTTCGGGCCGGGCGTCAGGGCAATGATACGGTCGGCAAGCAGGATGGCCTCGTCGACATCGTTGGTGATGAGGACGATGGTCTTCTTCTCGCGCTCGCAGATTTCGGCGAACTCGTCCTGCAGCTTGGCGCGGGTCAGCGCGTCGAGCGCCGACAGCGGCTCGTCGAGCAGCAGAATTTCCGGCTGCATGGCAAGCGCCCGGGCGACGGAGACACGCTGGCGCATACCGCCGGAGAGTTCCGCCGGGCGGCGATCGACGGCATGACCGAGGCCGACCATCTCGATATACTTTTCCGCCAGGGCCCGGCGCTCGGACTTGCCAAGGCTCTTGTGGACGCTGTCGACTGCCAGCGAAACGTTGCCCCAGACGGTCAGCCACGGCATCAGCGCGTAGGACTGAAAGACGACGCCGCGTTCCGGATCGGGGCCGGTCACTTCACGCCCCTTGAAGAGCACCGCGCCGGTGTCCGGCCGCGACAGGCCGGCGAGAAGCGAGATCAGCGTCGACTTGCCGGATCCGGAGAAGCCGACGATGGCGATGAATTCCCCTTCGGCCACTTTCAGGTTGACGTCGTCCAGCACGTCGTTGCGGGTCTTGCCCGAGCCGAAGCTTTTCGACGCGCCGGAGATTTCGAGAATGGTCATTATACCCTCCCCTACCGGTTCGACGAGAAGGTGAAGGCCTGCTGGAGCGCATACATGATGCGGTCGAGCACGAAACCGATGATGCCGATGGTGAAGACGGCGAGCATGATGCGGGCGAGCGAATCCGAGGAGCCGTTCTGGAACTCGTCCCAGACGAACTTGCCGAGGCCCGGGTTCTGCGCCAGCATTTCAGCGGCGATCAGCACCATCCAGCCCACACCGAGGGAGAGCCTCAGACCGGTGAAGATCAGCGGCAGCGCGGACGGCAGCACCAGCTTGCGCACCGTCGTCCAGGTGGAAAGCTGCAGCACCTTGCCGACATTGACGAGGTCCTTGTCGATCGAGGCGACACCGAGCGCCGTGTTGATCAGCGTCGGCCAGAGCGAACAGAGCGTCACGGTAACGGCGGAGATGACCAGAGACTTCGGCATGAAATCATACGGGTTCTCGTAGGTCGCGGCGACGATCATCGTGACGATCGGCAGCCAGGCGAGCGGCGAGACCGGCTTGAAGATCTGGATCAGCGGATTGATCGCGCCGTTGAAGGTGCGCGAGAGGCCCGATGCGATGCCGAGCGGCACGGCGATCAGGGTGGCGATGAGGAAGCCGAGGCCGACGGTCAGAAGCGAGGTTGTAATCTGCGAGATATAGGTCGGCTGGCCGGTGTAGGTGCGATACTTGATCCGGTCGAGCTTGCCTTCTTCCTTGTACTTGGCATTGCGCTCGTCCTGGCGGGCGTAGAATTCATCGGCCTTCAGCCCTTCCGCCTTGTAGTCGGCCCACATCACGCCGGCCTGCTCCCAGACTGCGAGCGGACCCGGAATGGCGCCGAGCGAGGTCTTGACCTGCGGCGCCAGCACGGACCAGGCGCCCAGGAACAGGACGATACCGACAAGCGGAATGATGAGGACTCGCTTCAACTCCTGCAGTTGCTCGGCAATGTTGTCGCCGGCAGCGATCTTCAGGAGCGGCGTGACGAAGGCCAGTCCCAGCGCGTCCAGCCAGCGGCCCAGCCTGTTGATGCGCTGAAAAGCCCTTTCGCGGCGTTCGGCGCGGCGGCTATCGCTTTCGTCGAATGCAATGGTGGCATCGGCCATGGTTCAAAACCTCGATCTTGCATGCTGTTGGTGAGAATGGGTCCGGCCGCAGCATCCGCTCCGGCCGGAAAGCGGTGTCAGCCGTTGACGATGTCGGTGCCGTCGACGATCTGGTGGTCCTTCAGGCCGATCTTCATGGCATCGATGTAGGCGTTCGGCTGCTTGCCATCGTAGGCAATGCCGTCGATGAAATCGGAGGCCGGGACCGGTGGACGGTAACCGTCGGAACCGAAGGGGAAGTCTTCCTTCTTCGCCTTGCCCTCATCGATCAGCAGCTGGGCTGCCTGCATGTAGATGTCCGGCTTGTAGACGGACTTGGCGGTATCGGCGTACCAGCTGTCGTCCTTGTATTCCGGAATCTGGCCCCAGCGGCGCATCTGGGTCAGATACCAGATGGCGTCGGAGTAGAAGGGATAGGTGGCGTTGTCGCGGAAGAAGACGTTGAAGTCCGGAACGTCGCGCTTGTCGCCCTTCTCGTATTCGAAGGTGCCGGTCATGGAGTTGGCGATGACCTTGGCGTCGGCGCCGACATATTGCGGCTGCGACAGGATCTGCACGGCTTCTTCGCGGTTGGCGTTGTTGTTTTCGTCGAGCCACATGGCGGCACGGATCAGCGCCTTGGTGAGCGCCAGCACGGTGTTCGGGTTCTTCTCGACGAATTCGGCGGTCATGCCGAAGACCTTCTCCGGATTGTTCTTCCAGATCTCGTAGTCTGTGATGACCGGAACGCCGATGCCCTTGAAGACGGCTGCCTGGTTCCACGGCTCGCCGACACAGTAGCCGAGGATGGTGCCGGCCTCCAGCGTCGCCGGCATCTGCGGCGGCGGGGTGACGGACAACAGCGCGTCGGCCTTGATCTGGCCGGAAATGTCGGTGGTCGAATAGAAGCCCGGATTGATGCCGCCGGAGGCCAGCCAGTAGCGCAGCTCGTAATTGTGGGTGGAAACCGGGAAGACCATGCCCATGTTGAACGGCTTGCCTTCCATCTTGTACTTGTCGACGACCGGTTTCAGCGCATCCGCCTTGATCGGGTGCACCGGCTTGCCGTCGTCGCCGACCGGAACGTGCTCCTTCATCATCTGCCAGATGGCATTGGAAACGGTGATCGCATTGCCGTTCAGGTCCATCGAGAAGGGCGTGACGATATGGGCCTTGGTGCCGAAGCCGATGGTGGCGGCGAGCGGCTGGCCGGCCAGCATGTGGGCGCCGTCCAGTTCGCCGGTGATGACGCGGTCGAGCAGAACCTTCCAGTTGGCCTGGGCTTCGAGCGTCACGAACAAGCCCTCATCCTCGAAGAAGCCCTTTTCATAGGCAATCGCCAGCGGCGCCATGTCGGTCAGCTTGATGAAGCCGAGCTTCAGTTCGTCCTTCTCCACGTCCAGGCTCTCGGCCCTGGCGCGCGCCGACGGCATGACGCCCGGCAGCAGGCTGGCCGCCGCAACGACCGAGCCGAATTTCAGGACGGTTCTTTTCGTAACTTTCATTTCCCTGCCTCCGATGTGCCGATGGTGGGAGTTCCAACGGCCGAGTAAGATTGAAGAGAACAAACGAAAAAGGCTGCCGAACCAGTCTCAACAACTCCCGTGGAGTGTGGAAACGGTTTGGCAGCCTTGCCTTCGAGCGCCCGACGCTGGACGCAGATGTTATCTGTTTTTTGTGGCCCCCTCTGGACCTGAACTTATACAAGCAGGAATCATGCCAGTTGGCAATATGAAATTTTTATACTTTAAAAACAGTCTGATAGCCTAAATGACGCAAATATGGGCAATTCTCAGCCTCCATGCCGAAGGCGTAATTATAGGCATTGCACAATATTTGGACGTGATCCTGATTTATTTTTCAACACGCCGCTGGCTGGCGATGTAGGCATCCAGCATGTCCGGATCGAAAGTTCGCCCGTCGAAAAAGCCGTCCGGCCCCAGCACCAGCCCGGCATTCGACGCGCCCACCGGCGTGGCGGCGGAGAGCGCGCCCTCGACCTTGAGATTGGCGCCGGGCAGCGGCGCGAAGAGAGGTCGCAACGCCTGACGGTAGATGTCGGGCCGATAGCTGTCCCTGGCGATCAGCACATTGTTGGCGGAATGATTGCAATGCCCCCAACGCACCATCTGGCTGTAGAACCACAAAGCGTGGCTCTGCCATGGAAACGCCGCCGCCTTCTGGTGCAGCACGAAGAAGTCGTCGATCTCGATCAGGGTTTTCGGGCCGACCACAAGGCTGTCGGTCAATGCCGGCAGCAAAAGCCGCTCCTCGATGCCGAGCCATCGCGGGTCCGACAGGATCGACGCCAGTTCGACCGCGTTTTCCGGTTTCGCGCACCACTCGCCGGCCCGGTAGAGGGCTCGCAGAAACGCTTCCAAAACGGGCCGGTTGTCGTCGGCCCATTTCCTGGCGACGCCGAGAACCTTTTCCGGGCTGTTGCGCCAGATGCGCGCCTTGACGGTGACGATCCGGCCAATGCCCTGATCGACGGCAATCGTGTTCCAGGGTTCGCCGACGCAATAGCCGTCGACGCGGCCGGAACGCAGTGCGTCGGCCATCAGCGGCGGCGGCACGACCGCGATCTCGACATCCCTGTCCGGATCGATACCGCAGGCCGCGAGCCAATAGCGCAGTTCGTAATTATGTCCCGAGAACGGGTGGACGACGGCGAAACGGGGACCATCGCCGCCCGCCGCCCGCCGCTTGGCGATGACCGATTTCAGCGCCACGCCGGCGGTGGCCGGATCGAGGTCGCCTGAGCAGCCCTCCTCCTCCATCGCCTTGAACAAGGCATTCGACACCGTCACCGCATTGCCGCCGAGCCCCAGCGCCATGGGCGCGATCAGGGGAACCGACAAGGGCGAAAGGCCGAGGTTGGAGCTGATCGGCATCGGCGCCAGCATGTGCGCCGCCTGGAAATGTCCGACCGCGATCCGGTCGCGGATATTGGCCCAGGAGCTTTCCCGGACGAGATTGGCGACGACGTTCTCGTCGCTGACGAAACCTTTTTCCACCGCGGCGATGAGGACGGCGCTGTCGAGCAAAGGCATGAAACCGACGGTGATTTCCGGAAAATCCCTCATGCCTAGCCCTCCAGCAGCCCGGCCGCGACGATCAGGCTCTGCGCGATATCGGAAATCTTGCGGTTCTGGTTCATCGCCGTCTTTCTCAAGAGCTTGTAGGCCTCGTCTTCGGACATCCCGCGCGACTTCATCAAAATGGACTTGGCGCGGTCGACGATCTTGCGGCTTTCAAGCTCCGTGCGCGCCTCTTCAAGCTCCCGCGCCATGCGCGAAAACGCATTGAAGCGGCTGATCGCCATGTCGAGGATGGGCTTGACCCGTTCCTGGCGCAGGCCATCGACCACATAGGCCGAGACGCCGGCATCCACCGCCGCCTCGATCATGCCGTCGTCGGACCGGTCGACGAACATGGCGATCGGGCGCCTGACGGAGCGGGACAACTGGAACATGCTTTCGAGCATGTCGCGATTCGGGTTTTCCAGATCGATGACGATCACGTCCGGCTGCACGCGTTCGATTTCGCGCGCGACACCGATGACCTCGTGCAGGACGGTGACATTGTCATGCCCGGCAGCCCTCAGGCCTGCCTCGATGATCGACGCACGCAAGGTATTCTCATCGATGACGAGGATGGCCAAGGCTTTGCTCTGCATGGCGGGACCATCCAACAGTTCGCACTTTTTCGCAACGCAAAAAAGGTCATTGCGGCCTGCGTCGTCACGGTTAGCGGATAATCCCTGTGCGCATCGCCTTGACCACTGCCTGCGTACGGTTGACCGTGTCGAGCTTCTTCGTCGCACGGTTGAGGTAGTGGTTGATGGTATGCTCGGACAGGCCGAGGATTTCGGCGATCTCGGCGCTCGTCTTGCCTGCCGCGGTCCAGGTCAGGCAATCGATCTCGCGGTCCGTCAAGGTTTTCGAGACACGCTCGTCGGTCGTCCGGATCGCAGCCATGTGGTCGTAGATCAGCGTGGACAGATAGGCGAGATCGCGCATTTCGCCATCGGTGAAGGGCGCGCGGTCGCCCGAAAAGGATATCGCGCCGCGGGTGCCGGAAAATTCGTGAACAGGGAAATAGGCACCACGGGCCAGCCCGTGGCGAATGAACAGGTTGCGGGCGATCAGTTCCTTGCCGTCTGCGCGGTCGGTGTTGATCTCGTTGACATCGTAACGAAATGGCACCGTGGAGGTGCGCAGCCTCCGGATCACCGGGCTGTCCTTCAGCATCCCCTCGGCATCATAAGACGCCAGGAGCTCGGCCGGCCAGTTGGTGATCACCGAGTTTGCGGAGAGGTTCGACGACACCGCCTCCGGCATATTGAGCACCAGGAAGCCTCGGGCACCGAAGCCTTCCGTGATCCGGCGCATCAGACGAAAGATATCGAACTGGGTCTTCAATGCCGGGATTTCCGCGGCAAATTTCTCGATCCCCGTTTCAGGATGAGCAGTGTCTGACATTAATCCCTCTCAAACAGTCCGCTGCGGCGATGAGCGGAATGATTTGTCACCGATAGCCCAATCCCCAGTTGCATGGCAGACGCAATTCCAGACACAGCTGAAAAAACTTTGCAACATGCGGGTTCCGGACAGGCAAGCACCGACCGTGGAACGACCTGGTTGCCTTAGCTGGTCACGACCTTCCTGCCTGCGCAGCAAACAATCATTATATAATATTTGACTAAAATATAAGAACTATGCCGTTCGATGCCGCCTGTCCCCACCGACGACACAACCGATTCGACATCACAGCATAACGAGATATGTGACCGTGTCAGGTCCTTATTCTGAGTGATGGATAAACGGACTGGCTCATGCCCGCATCATGAAGGTATCGCAAGGTATCGGCGGCCGTCATCGGCCTTCCGTAAAAGTATCCCTGCCCCATGCCGCAGCCAAGGGACTTGAGGATTTCCGCTTCGGCAGCGTTCTCGATTCCCTCCGCCACCACGTTCAGCTCGAGGCCTGCGCACATGGTGACGATCGCCCGGACGATATGCTCGGAGGCCTTGTCGGTCGCGATGCAGGACACGAAAGCCCGGTCGATCTTGACCTTGTCGAAGGAAAACTCCCTAAGCCGCCCGAGGCTCGACTGCCCGGCACCGAAATCGTCCAGCGAAATGCCGACGCCCGCAGCGCGCAGGCTGGTGATGATCTTGTGTGCCGTTTCGGCTGACGTCATCATCGCCGTCTCGGTGATTTCCAGCTCCAGGCGATGCGGATCGAAGCCGATTCGCCCAAGGATGGAGAGGATCGTTCGGGTCGTGCTGGTATCGGTCAGCTGCGCGGAGGACAGGTTGAAGGACAGGAAGAGGTCGCGCGGCCAGCCAAGTGCGGCTTCCGCCGCCTTGCGCAGAAGGGATTCCGAAAGGGCATCGATGAAGCCCCGCTCCTCGGCGAGCGGAATGAAGACGGCCGGGGACACGAAACCGAGCTCTGGATCGTTCCAGCGGGCCAGCGCCTCGAAGCCGACCACCGTCTCGCTCGCCAGATCGACGATCGGCTGGAAATAGGTATCGACGGAATCCGCGATGATGGCGTTGCGAAGCGCCTGCTCGAGCTGGGTGGCGCGGCGCATCTCCTCGGCGATCTCTTCGGAATAGACCGTGACCTGTCCGCGGCCACGGCGCTTGGACCGGTAGAGCGCCGTCTCGGCATTCTTGAGGAGTTCGGCATAGCCCTCGCCGGCAAACGGATGGACCGAGAAGCCGAAGGAGGCCGACAAACGGACATTGCGTCCACCAAGATCGTAGGGCGCCGAAAGCACGTCACGGATCATGCGTCCGACCTTCTGCGCACCGGACTGCTCGAAGACGAGCGGCAGGACGAAGGCAAAACTGTCGCCGTCGTGCCTGGTGACGGTTGCGCCGTCGGGCGCGCAGGCCTTCAGGCGATGGGCGACCTGACACAGGATCTCGTCGCCGGCGGCGGCGCCGAAGAGGTCATTGATCGGCTTGAAGCCGTCGAGATTGGTAATACCGATGGTAAAGGGTGCGGGATCGGCGGCGCGCTCGGCAGCAAGCTGGCACACCTTGTCGTAAAATCGATTGCGGTTGCCAAGACCGGTGAGCGCATCCGTGTAGACGGTCTGCTGCAGCTTCTGCTCCCCCGCGGCATTCGTATCCGACAGCACGGCTTTTCCAATCATTTTTGTATCTGACGCGGTCGGATGTGCATCCTGCCGATCCATCTGTCCAAAAATGATATGGATATATTAACAAACCCATAGTGAGGGCCGCGCCCGCCCTACAGGTTATAATCCCCCATTTTATATAGGTCTGCGGCAGATAAGCCGCTCAGCCGGTTGCCGAGAACCCGTCGCGCCGGCCGTATTGCGCCAGCAGACCGGCGATGACCGCCGGACTCAACGGCTTGCAGATGCTGCCGTCCATGCCCGCCTCCATGCAACGCCTCTCATCACTCTCGGACACATGCGCCAGGACTCCGATGATCGGCGTGCGAACCTCCTCGCCCTCTTCCAGGACGCGGATCTGCCGGCAAGCCTCGAACCCGTCGATGTCGGGCAACGAAATGTCCATCAGGACCAGTGACGGCCGGTGCTCGTTCCACAGGCTTACCGCCTCCACGCCGTCACCGGCGAGGACATAGGCACAGCCGATCCCCTCCAAAAGGTGCCGGAAGACGATGCGATTGACCTCGTTGTCCTCGACAACCAGCACCTCTGCCCCACCCGTGCCGGCATCTGTCGAAATTTCCCAGTCCCCGTCGTCGAGATCTTCCCCCGCCGCATTGCCCTCATTGCAGAAGTGGCGGGCGACGAGGCTCGGCAGGTTCGCGTCGAACTGCAGCAGATCGCAGCCAATCGCCGGAATCCCGAAGTTTTCCGCCATCTCCAGATATTCGATGCCCAGATCGCTGTTGACGACAACAATATCGATCCGGACGCCGCAGTTGGCCGCCATGTCGAGAAAAAGCTCGAGTTCGCCGAGCGTGTCGACGCAGCAGGCCTCCGCCTCCATCGCCCCGAGTTGCTCGATGGCGATCGCCTGCATGCCGCCGCACCCGACAAGCAGGATCTTCCTGCCTTTCAGGCGGCTGCCATCGCCACCGTCCATAATCGGCCATATCGCCGGGTCCGCGCGGGTCATGCCGGAATTGTCGATCCTTGGCCAGTCGACGTCCAGCTTGAACGCCCCCTTTCTCGCGATACCGTCCGGCGTCAGGAAATCGGACAGATCCTCAAGCACCGTCACCAGCAGGTAGCGTCCGGGCTTGCCGACCCTGATCTTGCGGGCAAGAACCGGGAGCTCGTGCCCTTCGGCACTCAAAAGTCTCTGGTGCTGGTTATGAGCGGTGCCGCTGTCCATGACATAGCGGTCGGCCGCATCGATGATCTCTGCGTGATGCAGCGGCAGGAAATCGGACACATGCCTGCCAATGAGCTCTTCCGGCGACCGGCCCTGCAGCCGGCAAAAGGCCCGGTTGGCGGCCACGTAGATGAGGTCCTTGTCCTTGACGCAAAGGGGGAAGGGAAAGCTGTCGAGAATTTCCTCGGTCAGCTGCACCCGCTCGAGATCGGCGCGCCACTGTTCCTCGCGATTGTGATCTTCGGAGACATCGACGATGACCGCAACGCCGTAGCCATTGGCGAGACGCCGCTTGGTCCAGCGGATCCAGCGGCCGTTGCCCAGGCCCTCCTCCGTTTCGTACCGCTCGCGCCAATGCAGCGCCAGGCGTTCGGCCACCCATTCCGCGCGGCTGAGCGCGGCGTCGCCGTTTGCCATGCGCCAGTCCGCAGTCGGACGGCTGTCGTAGATTGCGCCAAGGAAATCGCGCAGCCTCACGCCGCCCTTCATGATCTCGTCGGAGAGGGGAAAGAAGTTGGTGATCTGTGGCCCGACAAAGGCGATATGGTCGTTCTTGTCGCACAGGATGACGGCCATCGCGGTTCCATCGAAAACCGCCTTCATCACATCAGCACTCAAGCTCTGGACCTCTGGTCCGTCACTCGTCATGACGCATATCCTGTCTCGAATCCGGTCGGCATCCGGACCACTCCTGACGCATTGCAATCAATTTCGCGGCACGAAAATCTGCCCGCAGAAAGGGAAAAAGTTGGGGGAACATGCTGGTGCAAGAGTTGAAAAGGCATGGTTCGGTCCATCTTTGGAGACGACCAGCCTGTCTCCATGGATCTTTCCGGCGAAGCCGGCTGCCTTCGGTCATTTCAACCCAAGCGAATTCTTCCCATGATAGTCTTAAAGCTGCCTTAATTGTCGATTGGCAGTTCCGGCACCATTTTCAGCGACTTCTCGTCCAGCAAAGACGAGCGGCGAATTGCGGGCCGCTTTGCGCCCAACAGCGAATCCGGATAAATGCGCGGATGGCAATCAAACAGCTGACAGAAACCCTGATCAACCAGATCGCCGCCGGCGAGGTCATCGAGCGTCCGGCGAGCGCTGCGAAGGAGCTGATCGAGAATGCGATCGACGCCGGGGCGACCCGCATCGAGATCGCGACGGCCGGCGGCGGCAAGGGCTTGCTGCGGGTCACCGACAATGGCGGCGGCATGAGCCCGGCCGATCTTGAACTGGCTATCCGCAGACACTGCACCTCGAAGATCGATGACACGCTCGACGACATCCGCACGCTCGGCTTTCGCGGCGAGGCGTTACCGTCGATCGGCTCGGTCGCCCGGCTGTCGATCACCAGCCGCAGCCAGGGTGCCGCCGAAGGCGCGGCGATCACGGTTGCCGCCGGCAAGGTGTCGCCGGTGCGCCCGGCCCCCGCCAATCCCGGCACGGTGGTCGAGGTGCGCGACCTTTTCTTCGCGACCCCGGCGCGGCTGAAATTCCTGAAGACGGAACGGGCGGAAGCAGGCGCGATCACCGAGATGGTGAAGCGCATGGCCATCGCCTTTCCGCAGATCCGCTTCGTGCTCTCCGGTTCGGACCGGTCCACGCTCGAACTCGCCTCGACCGGCGACGACCGGCTGGCCCGTATCGCGCAGATCCTCGGCGCCGAATTCAAGGACAATGCGATCGAGCTCGACGCCGCCCGCGAGGACGTGACGCTGACCGGCTTTGCCGGAGTGCCGACCTTCAATCGCGGCAACTCGGCGCATCAATACGCCTTCGTCAACGGCCGGCCGGTGCAGGACAAGCTCATCCTGTCGGCGATCCGCGGCGCCTATGCCGAAACGATCCCGCACGGGCGCTATCCGGTCGCGGTTCTTTCGATCGGCATCGACCCGGCGCTGGTCGACGTCAACGTGCATCCGGCCAAGTCCGACGTGCGCTTCCGCGATCCCGGACTGATCCGCGGCCTGATCGTCGGCGCTGTACGGGAGGCGCTGAGCCGCGAGGGCGACCGCGCCTCGACGACCGGAGCGAGCGCGATGATGCGGTCCTTCCGCCCCGGCTTCCAGCCGCAGACACCGGCACAGCCCTGGAGCCCGCAGACCTCGCCGAGCCGGCCCTTCTCCACGCCCGCTGCCTCGTTCGGCTTTGCCGAAAGCCGGCAATCGGCCTTCGATGCCTTCGCCCAGCCTTCGGCCCGGGCGGAGACACCGGTCGCGACCGCCGAGATGGCACCGTCCGTCGAAGCGCCGGCCCAGCAGTTTCCGCTCGGTGCGGCGCGCGCGCAGGTGCACGAGAACTATATCGTCGCACAGACGGCGGACGGCCTGGTGATCGTCGACCAGCATGCGGCGCACGAACGGCTGGTGTTCGAAGCCATGCGCAAGGCACTGCAGGACCGCCGGCTTCCCTCGCAGGCCCTGCTCATTCCGGAAATCGTCGACCTGCCCGAAGAAGACTGCGACCGGCTGATCGCCCATGCCGACGAGTTCGAGCAGCTTGGCCTGGCGATCGAGCGTTTCGGCCCGGGCGCAATTGCAGTCCGGGAAACGCCAGCCATGCTCGGCGAGATGGACGCCGCCGGTCTGGTCCGCCAGCTTGCGGACGAGATCGCCGAGTGGGATACTGCCCATGGTCTGGCGGCGCGGCTCGACTATCTCGCGGCGACAATGGCCTGCCACGGTTCGGTCCGGTCCGGCCGGCGCCTCAGGGCGGAGGAGATGAACGCGCTCCTGCGCCAGATGGAAGCGACGCCCGGTTCGGGCCAGTGCAATCACGGGCGTCCGACCTATATCGAGCTGAAGCTGGCGGACATCGAACGCCTTTTTGGCCGCAGTTGAATTGAGATGGCCGCAGGTTTATGAGAACATCCAGACTGTTCAGGAGAAGATCATTGATGAACCGGTTTGAAGGCGGCGGTAATCGCGAAGCGAAGATCAAGTATCTTGGCGCCGATTTTCAGATTCTGATGCCCGGTTCGCATGTCGTGTGCGCGGTGACCGGAAAGATCATTCCCATCGACGAGTTGCGTTACTGGAGCGTTGCCCGGCAGGAAGCCTATGTCGACGCCGAAGCCTCGCTGGAAGCCGAAAAGCGCGCCGGCACCCTCCCCGTTCAAGCCAAGGGCTGATCCTTTACTCTTTCGAATTCACCGTCGCGTCAGGCCGTGACCGCGTTTGCTTGCGACCGCACGAAGCGGAAGGCGAGCAGCCAGCCGACCAGGGCGAACGGCACGGCCGACAAGAAGACGAAGGTGCTGACGTGCGCCGCCTCCGCGGCATCCATTCCATCCGCAAGTCCGCCCAGATGCGCGATGATGCCGGAGAATGCCGCACCGATCGCATATCCGAGACGCGTCATCGTCGGCAGCGCGCCGGCCATGCGTTCCGTATCGCCGGGTCCGGCGACGGCATTGGCGCGACGGCGCACGAAGCCATAGGCCATGCCGAAACCGCCGCCGTCGAGCGCCGCACAAGCGGCAATCCCGAACACCGAACCATGCGGCACGAAGAAGACGTAGCCGGTCGTCGCGACCGTCACCATCGACAGCCCGATCAGGATGAACTTGCCGTCCTCTGATTCCGGCCGACCGGATACGGCGATGGCGGAGAATGTCCAGGCAATCGAGGTGCAAGCGATCGCGTAGCCGGCCTCCACCGCCGAGATGTCATGGATCAGCTTCATCGCCAGCGGTGCGTAGATCGCCAGCGGAATGGTGGCGAAGGCGAAGAAGAACAGGAGGCCGAGACAGGCACCCGCCTGTGTGGACAGCCGCGTCACGCCATCCGGCAGCAGCCTGCGCTCGCCAGACGCTGCATCGAGTTTCAGGAAAAGGGCGACCGCACCGATACCGACGAGAAGGCTGACGATCATCAGCGGAGGGGAAATGCCGGTTCCGGCAAACGAGACCGAAACGATGCCGAGCCCCAGCAGCGCAAGACGCCGATAGGGAATGTAGGCTTCTTCGGGCTTGAGCTTCGGCGGCGGCGCCACACGGGCGACGAGCGGAATGGCGGCGGCGAGAAGCAGCGCCTTGGCGCCGAACAACAGGAAGCCGCCGCGCCAGCTCAGATATTCGGCAAACAGGCCGCCGATGAGCGGACCGAGGAAGGACGAGATGCCCCAGATTGCCGACATGACCGCAATCGCCCTGACTGACAGGCGCGGCGGGAAGAACAGGACCACCGCGATGTAGGCCAGCGACAGCAGGCCGCCGCCGCCGAGGCCCTGCAGCAGCCGGCCGAGGAGGACCACCCACATGGCCGGCGCAATTGCCGCGATGCCGCAGCCGGTGGCGAACACCAGCGCGGCGATCGCCATCGACTTGCGGATGCCATAGCGCAAAGACAGGAGCGCGGCGGAGGCACCGGCGATGATCGAACCCAGCTGGTAAAGCGAGAACAGCCAGGAGATCAGCCCCGCGCCGCCGATTTCGCCGACGATCGAAGGCGACATGGTGGCCACCAGTAGCTCGTCGGCGGCATGCAGCCAGACGCCAAAGCAGATGAGGACGAGTGGCGCCGTGTAGCGCGGGGTCAGGATTTCGCTCCAGGCGACGCCTTCGTTTTCGCTCTTGCCCATGGCCGATTGATCCGTTATTTTTAAAAGCAATTACTTTCAATAATCCTTCGCTTTGGAAAATGTCAACGGCCAGTGAAACGAATACCGAGGTTCGCATTCTCGACCTGTTGAAGACATCGGGACCGCAGACCTCCGAAGAGACCGGCAACGCGCTCGGCATGACCGCGCCCGGCGCGCAGCAGCATTTCGCCAGGCTGAAGGCCCGCGGTCTGGTGATCGACGAGCCGCGTCGCCAAGGCCGTGGGCGACCGCGCAAATACTGGCAGCTGACGGAGGACGGGCATGGCCGGTTTCCCGACAGGCATGCGGAACTGACCGTCGACCTCATTGCTTCCGTGCGAGCGCTGTTCGGGAAGGACGGGCTCGACAGGCTCATCTCCCATCGCGAGGCGGAAAGCCTCAGCCACTACCGGGACGCCCTCCTGAAGCAGGAGACGCTGGGAGAGAAGATCGCGACACTTGCGGCGTTGCGCACGGCGGAAGGCTACATGGCGGACTGGCAGCCGGTTTCTGCGGACGAATATCTGTTCTTCGAGAATCACTGCCCGATCTGCGCGGCCGCGAAGTCCTGCCAGGGCTTCTGCCGGTCTGAACTGGAAATCTTCCGCACCGCCCTCGGCGACGGCGTCATCGTCGAACGCGAGGAGCACATCGTCACCGGCGCGCGGCGCTGCACCTACCGAATCAACGCTTCGGCGTCTTAGAGGCCTTCTTGGTCTGCTCGGCCTTTTCCGCCTTCTTCATCTCGGCGCGGCGCTCGGCCTCCGTTTCCGCCAGCCGCCGCTTGCGGAAATTGACGACGGTCTGGTCGATGATTTTGCCCGGCGCCCGCTGGTCGTCGAACAGCAGTTCGATATCGACGACATGGCTCTTTTCGGCGAGTTCGTGGGCGCGGCCATGGTGGCCCGCCAGGCGAACGTGATCCTTCGACGTGGTGACAAGCAGGTAGCCGTTCGCCTCCGCATGATCGAGAAGATCGGCGATCTCGTCGTCCTGCAGATGCTGGTGGTCACCGAATTCGCGACGCACGCAGATTTCCGCGCCGAGCGCTTCCAGGGTGCGGAAGAACTTGGCCGGATCGGCGATGCCGGCATAGGCGAGCACCTTCTTCCCCGACAGTTCCGGGTTCGGCAGCGGGCGCGAATGGGCGAGATAGGCGGGTCGACCGGCACGGGCGGCGCGGCGGATCACGTCGTCAGCGCCATGGCCGTTGCCGACGACCAGCAAGGCGCTGGCCATGCGCAACTGCTGACCGAGCGGCGCGCGCACCGGGCCTCCGGGCAGCATGTGGCCATTGCCGATGCCGCGCATGGTATCGACGACAACGAGCGCAAAGTCGATCGCCAAACGCGCACTCTGGAAGCCGTCATCCATGATGATCAGATCGACACCCATGTCGGCCAGAATGCGGGCGCCGTCGATGCGGTTGCGGGAAATGACGGTCGGCGCCTCGCGCGTCAGCAGCAGGGGCTCGTCGCCGACATGGGCTGCCAGATGATGGGCGGGATCGACAAGCGTCGGCACGTCGATCGAGCCGCCGTAGCCGCGGCTCAAGAAACCCGGTTTCAGCCCCATCGCCTTCGCCTGACGGCAGAGCGCGATCGCGGTCGGCGTCTTGCCGGCCCCGCCGACCGTGAAATTGCCGACGCAGAGGACCGGGACGGGCACCGACTTGCGTTTCGTCCGGCGCATGCGCGCACCGGCGACGACGCCGTAGAGATAGGAAAAGGGATAGAGGCCCCAGGCACGCCAGTCCGCCTTTTGCCACCAGAAGGGCGGCGCTTCCGAAATCATGGACGCTCCCGTGTCTCTACCTCAACCGTCATCAAGGACCTAGCTAGCATCGAAGCGGCCCTTCCGGAAGGTCGCATCCTGCAAACGACCCTTCAGGCCGGCTGTTTTGCCGGCAGCAGCTCGAGAATGTCGACGATGCTCGCAAGGCAGAAATCGGCGGCGGCAGACAGGCTGTCGCGCGATCCGGTGCCGGTCAGCACGCCGATCTTCATGCCGGCGCCGGCATTGATGCCCATCAGCATGTCGTGATTGTTGTCGCCAACCATCGCCACATTGGCGGGCGCAATGCCCATCGCCTCGCAGAAGCCGAGCAGCATGCCCGGCGCCGGCTTGCAGCCGAAGCCGCTGTCGTAGCCGGCGATATAGTCGACGTGACGGGCAAAACCGAAACGCTCCGTCAGATTGCGGATGGAGCGCTCGTTGTCGCTGGAGGCGATGCCGAGCTTGAGGCCGCGGCCATGCAGTTCCGCAAAGAAGGCGGCGAGATCCGTGACGGGGACCGAGAAGGCGGTGGCGTCGGCAAACAGTGCGTCCAGCTTGCTGATGAGTTCCTCTGCCGGGACCGGCGAGCCGGCGGCGATCAGGCCTTCCGTGATCTCGTGCGTATTGCCGGCGGCGAGCAGGCTGTCCGGCACGATCGCCCCGGTCACCGGGTCCATGCCACAGGCGAGCAGCAGGCGATCGGCAAGCGCGGCGTCATCGCGCGAGGCGATGCGGGCGAGCTCGCGATTGACCGGCAGCCAGCTCTGGTCGTAGTCGAGCAGCGTGCCGTCCTTGTCGAACAGAATTCCGGCAATATCCTTCATCACCCCTCCCCGGGCATGCGAGACGATCAGCTGGCGCGCGGCATCAGCCGGGCCTGAACGGCGAGCGGCGTGATATAGGGTGTCAGCCCCTTGATCGTCGCCGGCAAGGCGCCGCGCATGCGCTGCACCGTCTCGTGTCCGGCCTCGATCATCTTCTGGCGCGCCGGCTCATTGTTCAAGAGATAGTTGACCGCCTTCGTGAGCATCTCGGTATCACGGACGAGGCGGGCTCCGCCGGCCTTGACCAATCTCTGGTAGGCGTCGCGGAAATTCTGCACATGCGCGCCAGAGAGCACCGCACTGCCGAGCATGGCCGGCTCAAGCGGGTTCTGGCCGCCTTCCGCATAGAGCGAGCGACCGACGAAAGTGACCTGCGTGAGGCGAAGATAGAGCCCCATCTCGCCGATCGTGTCGCCGAGAAAAATGTCGGTCTGCGGCGTGATCACATCGTTGCGGCTGCGGCGGGCGACCGTCAGGCCCTTGCCCACCAGCATGGCTTCGACGGCATCGGCGCGGTCCGGATGGCGGGGCACGATGATCGACAGCTGGTTGTTTCTCGCACGAATGGCCAGATGCACGTCGGCGGCGGCGGCTTCCTCGCCTTCGAAGGTGGAGATCGCCGCCCAGGTCTTCCGGTCGCCGATCTGGGCGCTGTAGGTCTCGAACAGCTGCTGGTTGACCGGCGGCGCATCGGTATCGACCTTGAGATTGCCGGAAACGATGACGTTCTGGACGCCCAAGTCATGATAGCGCTCGGCGTCGATGTCAGACTGCGCGATTGCCAGCGAGATGCCCTCGAACAAGAGTTCGGCAATCGCCGGGCGTCGTCTCCAGCGATCGAACGAGCGGTCGGAGATGCGGGCATTGATGAGGATCTGCGGGATCTGACGGCGCTTGAGCTCCGTGCAGATCACCGGCCAGATCTCGGATTCGGCGACGAGTGCCGCGTCAGGATGCCAGTAGTCGAGGAAGCGGCGCACGGCCGGCTTCATGTCAAGAGGCACGTATTGATGGATGACCTCATCCTTCAGCCGGCTCGCGATCAGTGCCGCGGATGTCGTCGTACCCGACGTCAGCACCACGTGAATGTCGCGGCGGCGCAGTTCCCGGATCAGCGGGATGATCGCCAGGGTTTCGCCGACGCTGGCCGCGTGACACCAGACCAGCGGTCCCTGCGGCCGGGGCGCGCTGGCAAAACCGAAGCGCTCGTTGCGGCGGGCAGCGTCTTCCTTGCCCTTGCGGGCGCGGTAGGAAAGATAGGGACCCATCACCGGATAGGCGGCCGAACCCGCCCATTGGTAGGCCGACAAGAAAAGCCGAGCAAGAAGCGCCGTCATGGGCCAAGGCTCCGGACTGTCGTCGGAATGAATGCAAATGCCCTTTTCAACGCATGCTACCTTAGAAACGGGTTCTTGGAATTGGTCAGATGACTTTAATTATGATTACGGTCAAATGAAGTCGCTCAAAAATTGCTGAGCGGTACGGTCCGGCAAATTCCGTTCCAATGCAACACGCAATTGACATCAAACCCCTGAAAAAATCGGCGAAGCGCCGGATTTGATCACTTGGGCGACGCCGGGTCGAGAAGACGGTGCATGTGCACGATGAAATAGCGCATATGGGCGTTGTCGACGGTCGCCTGCGCCTTGGCCTTCCAGGCGGTCAACGCGGTGGCGTAATCCGGGAAGATTCCGACGATGTCGAGGTCGTCGAGATTGCGGAACTGAACCTCCTGAAGGTTGTCGAGCTCGCCACCGAAGACGAGATGCAGGAGCTGCTTTTTGTTTTCCGTTTCTGCCATATCCGGCCCTTTCCCTGGTTAAACGCCTCCCCTGGCATCCCTGTGAGGGATTTCGCCCGAAAGGTCAACTGCGACGAATGCTCGACAAGAGCTTGGGCAACAGCCAATCGGAGGCGGCGTAGAGCTCGCCGTGGCTGACGCTGGCCCCGTTGTAGCGGACCGGCTCACCCTCAAGCGTCACCAGCCGTCCGCCGGCCCTCTCCAATATCAGATCGGCTGCGGCCAGATCCCAGTCGTGCGAACTCCTCATGACCAGCGTACCGTCTATCCGCCCGGCGGCGATCATCGCCAGCCGGTAGGCAAGCGACGGAACGTGATCGACGCGCTCGACGCCGGCTGCAAAATCATCGGCAAGGCGGGCGAGCATTTCCGAGCCGGTGGCGAAGCGTACCGGCCCGCCCGGACGGCTGGCATCCACCGTGATCGGCGAGCCGTTCAATGTCGCCGGCCCGGAAGGCCCGGCGACAAAAGTCTCACCGAAGGCCGGTGCATAGAGGACACCCGCGACGGGTCGGCCGTGATGGACGACTGCCACGCTGACGCACCAGGTGCGCCGGCCGGCAAGGAACGCCCGGGTGCCGTCGATCGGATCGACGACGAAGAGCGTGCTGGCGGCAAGCCGCGCCGGATCGTCCTCCGATTCCTCCGAAAGCCAGCCATAGCTCGGACGTGCGGGACGAAGCCGTGCCTCCAGCACCTCGTTGGCGGCGTAATCGGCAGCACTGACGGGCGAAACACCGCCGTTCTTCCACCAGACCTCCGGGGACTGGCCCCAGAAGGACTGCGCGACGTCCCCCGCCTCGCGGGCGGCCTCGACGATGAGGTCGATATCCTGCTGCCAGTTTTCCGAAGTCACCTGTTCCATCAACACCTTCAACGCCCGGCCAGCGTCATGCCTTCGATCGCGATCGTCGGCGCGGCGGTGCCGAACTTGCGGTCGATGTCGTTTGCAGGCGTCAGCCGCATGAACATGTCCTTGAGGTTGGAGGCGATGGTGACTTCCGACACCGGGAAGGTCAGTTCGCCGTTCTCGATCCAGAAGCCGGTGGCGCCGCGGCTGTACTCGCCGGAGATCATGTTGACGCCCTGCCCGATCAGTTCCGTCACGTAGAAACCGTTTCCGACCGAGCGGATCAGGTCCTCCGGACTGATGTCGCCCGGTTCCAGCGCCAGGTTGGTCGATGTCGGAGAGACGCTGGTGCCGCCGCGTGCGCCACGGCCATTGGTCTCCAGCCCCAGCTCGCGGGCGGCCGAGGACGACAGGAACCAGTGCTTCAGCACTCCGTCCTCGATCATCGTCATCTTCTCGCCCTTCACCCCCTCGCCATCGAAGGGGCGCGAGGCCGGTCCGCGGACGATCATCGGATCGTCGGTGATGTTGAGGCCGGCCTTCAATACCTGCTGTCCCATGCGGTCGCGCAGGAAGCTCGTCTTGCGGGCAACCGATGCACCGTTGATCGCGCCGGCGATATGACCGACGAAACCGCGGGCAATACGCGGATCGAAGACGACCGTGAGGTTGGAGCCGGTATCCACCTGGCGCGGATTGAGCCGGCGCACCGCCCGCTCGCCGGCGCGTCGGCCGATCTCGCCTGCATCTTCGAGTTCGGCGAAGAACAGCCGGCTGTCGAAATCATAGTCGCGTTCCATCGCCGTGCCCTCGCCGGCGATCGCGCTGGCGGAGCGCGAGTAGCGCGAGCCCATGTAGCTGCCGGAAAAGCCGTCCGAGGTCACCAGCACGAGGCCACCCATACCGGCGGACGCCGATGCGCCCGGGGAATTGGTGACGCCCTCCACGGACAGAACCGCCGCTTCTGCGGCCAGCGCCGCTTCCGTCAGAGCCTCGGCGCTGACCTCGGTCGGATCGTAAAGATCGAGATCGGGAATGGAGGTGGCAAGACGGGCGGGATCGGCGAGGCCCGCATAGGGATCTTCCGGCGAAACCCTGGCCATGGCGACGGCGCGTTCGGCAAGCGCCTTGAGGTCGGCGCCGGGATTAGCCGAAACGCTGGCGACCTTGCGCCCGATGAAGACACGCAGCGAGAAGTCGTCGCTCTCGGCGGCGCTGGTGCCTTCCACCTTGCCGTTACGAACGCTGACAGAATGGCCATAGCTGCGGACGACGACGGCGTCGGCGGCATCCGCTCCGGCGCGGCGCGCCATGTCGACGAGTTCGGAGGCGCGGGCAAGGAGTGTTTCGGAATTGATTTCTGAGGACATTGTGGACCTTTCCTTTGCGCTCCATTTATTGTGCAGTACACAAAGCATCAAGTGTCGCCACGCCAATCCACCGCTGACTGGAGCCGGGTGCGACGATAATTATCGTTTCAACCGCCGGAGCCGCAATGAGCGACGCACATGCCTTGCTGACAGACACCATCGTTTTGTTGGGTGGAGCAACGCTTGCCGCTCCGATTTTCAAGAAACTAGGGCTCGGTACCGTTCTCGGCTACCTCGCGGCCGGTGTTCTTCTCGGACCGGTGTTCGCGCGCATCAGCGACGGCGAGCAGATCCTCTCCGTCGCCGAACTCGGCGTCGTGCTCCTTCTCTTCATCGTCGGGCTCGAGCTGAAGCCCTCCCGCCTGTGGCAAATGCGGCGCGACATCTTCGGTCTCGGCTCCGCGCAGGTGATCCTGAGCGGCCTCGTCATCACCGCAGTGCTGATCTGGGGCGGCTTTCCGGGATGGCAGGGCGCGGTAATCGCGGGCTTCGGTCTCGCGCTTTCGTCCACCGCTTTTGCCCTGCAGATCCTCGACGACGACGGCGACACCAATACCCGATACGGCCAGAGGTCTTTCTCCATCCTCCTCCTGCAGGACCTCGCCATCGTGCCGCTTCTGGCGCTGATCCCGGCATTCGGCAGCGGCGGAGGCGAAGAGCACACGCCGGCGCTCGTCAGCCTCGGCATCGCCGTTCTCGCCGTCGGGGGACTGATCACGGCCGGCCGCTATCTGCTGACGCCGCTGTTCCAGACGATCGCCAGCACCGGCGCGCGCGAGGCGATGATCGCGGCCGCCCTGTTCGTGGTGCTGGGTTCGGCGGCGCTCATGCAGTTTGCCGGCCTTTCCATGGCCATGGGCGCATTTCTCGCCGGCCTGATGCTGGCCGAATCCTCCTACCGGCACGAGCTGGAAGCCGACATCGAGCCCTTCCGCGGTATCCTGCTGGCGATCTTCTTCATCGCCGTCGGCCTGTCGCTGAAACTGGAGGTCATTGCCGATCACTGGCTGTTGATCCTTGTCTCGGTGCCGCTGCTGATGGCCGCCAAGGCCGCGATCCTCTATGTCACCTGTCGGATTGCCGGCTCCGCGCACGAGGATGCGGTGAAGATCGCCGCGCTGCTGCCGCAGGGCGGCGAATTCGGTTTCGTGCTGTTCACCACGGCGGCGGCCGCCGGGCTTTTTTCCGAGAACATCGCCTCCACGATGATCGCCGTCGTCACCCTTTCCATGGCGCTGACGCCCCTGACCGTGCGCCTTGCCGGACGCTTCATCGCGCCGCCGCAGGACGAGGTGATGGACGAGGATTTCGAGGGCGCGGGCGCCGACGTGCTGATGATCGGCTTCTCGCGTTTCGGCCAGATCGCCGCGCAGGTGCTGCTCGCCGGCGGCAGCGAGGTCACGGTTCTCGACACGTCCGCCGAGCGCATCCGTCAGGCCGCCCGGTTCGGCTTCCGCATCTATTTCGGCGACGGCCAGCGCAAGGACGTGCTGATCTCCGCCGGCATCGAGAAAGCCAAGATCGTCGCGGTCTGCACGCAGAAGAAGGAAACCACCGATCAAGTGATCGACCTGATCCAGTCGGAGTTTCCGGACGTGCGCATTTTCGCGCGCTCCTACGACCGCGTGCACTCATTGTCCCTGAAGGCGCGCGGGGTGGAATACGAGCTCCGCGAAACGCTCGAATCCGGCCTGAAGTTCGGCCGCAAGACGCTGGAAGGGCTCGGTCTCGGCCAGGAACAGGCGATGGCGATCGGCGACGACATCCGGCGGCGCGATGCGGAGCGGCTGGACCTTCAGGCGGCGGAGGGCATCTCTGCCGGCATGCACATGCTGCATTCGCGGCCGGTACGCCCGGAACCGCTGACGAAGCCCAAGCGTCATGTCGAAGAGATCGAGGACTAGTTGGAAGCGCCTCGCTGATTCAGCCCAAGGGCAACAGCCAGGTGTGAGTTCGTCCCGGCGCTAGACGTCAAGCCCGTAAATGACAACACGAATGTCAGAACGGCCTTCGTAGAGGAGTACGTTCAGATCATAGCGCTGCCAGCCGGCATCGGGGTGAAACAGTTCCTTGGAGCTATCCCCGATCCGCACGGCCTCCGGGTCTTTCCACCATTCTTGAGCGATGGGGAATTCTTGCATCACCTTGTCGAGGAGGCTGCGAAGGATCGGGTCCTTGCCGGCGGTGAGGTAGTCGTGCCGGGCTTTGAGAAATATCTGCCGGGCCGCTCGCTCCCACTCTCGGACGAGAGGCCGATAGGCTTCGCTAAAGAACACGATGCCCAGCATGTTCGGATCTCGCTCGCGCAGGGCTGGGAAAAGCCGTTCGGCCTCGCTGTTGAATTCCAGCACGTCCCACCGCAGATTCAAGATGTAGGCGGGATTTGGGAGAGCGGTGATCATCGCGACAAGAGAGGCGGGAACATCGGAGCGCCCATCCGCATGTGGTTTGATATCTCGCCCTGCAAGCGCGTAAAGATACTCCTGCTCGGCACGATCAAGCTTCAACCCCCGTACGAAGCGCCCGAGGAAATCGTCAGACACGTGAATGTCGCGTCCCTGTTCGAACCAGGTGTACCAGGTCAACCCGACCCCGGCCAGGGTCGCCACCTCCTCACGCCGTAGCCCTGCCGTCCGCCGGCGTCCACCTACCGACAGCCCGAGCTTCTCAGGCGAAGCCTGCTCCCGGCAATACCTTACAAATTGCGACAGTTCCCGCCTTTCGGGAACACGGGTCAGACGGGATGACGTCATGGTCTCCTCCTGAAGACCTGTTACTTCAGCAACAGTATAAAAGTCATATGGCAACAGGATAATTCAACCCTTATCGTTTTCGCAATAAGGAGATAGCGCATGTCAGTATCATTGATCGGACTTGGGAAAATCGGGACTGCGATCCTCCCGCACTTACTGCCTTTGGGCGAAGACGTAAAAATCTGGAACCGGTCAGGTGCCGCCATCGACAGGCTCATCAAGCCCGGCGTAACGCCGGCGTCCGACATTTCCGACGCATTCGCGGCCGATATTGTCCTCTCCGTGCTATTCGACGACGAGGCGGTTCGCTCGGTCGTCACCGCAGAACGGCTTCAAGGAGCCTCCGACCGCGGTTCGCTGCACATCTGCCTGTCCACCGTCAGTCCCGATCTTACGGAAGAGCTCGAAAATCTGCACGCCTCGCTGGGGGTTGGCTACCTCGCGGCACCACTTTTTGGTCGTCCCGAGGCAGTCGAACGGCGTGAGGCAAACATCTGCGTCGCAGGAGATGACGCCTGCATCGAACGGGGCCGACCCTATCTTGAATGTTTCGGACGTGTCTGGAGGGTCGGTGAAAAGCCCCGCCAGGCAAGCGTGGCAAAGCTCTGCGGGAACTTCATGATCGGCGCCGCGATCGAATCCATGGCGGAGGCGGCAAGCCTGATCAGCGCAGGCAACGGCGACGCCGCAGCATTCATGTCGCTGATGACGGAAACGTTGTTTTCGTCTCCCGTCTACCGGAACTACGCTGCCTCCGTCCTCGGAACGGCTACCCTTCCGCCAAGTGGTTTGGCGCTGCCGATGAAGGACATGGCGCTTTTGTCCGCCGTCGCCAGAAACGCCTCCGTTCATACGAAGGTTCTGGACGCATTGCGCGCGAACCTGTCCAGCGCAGATGCCGCTGGCCTCGGAGATCAGGATTGGTCCGTAGCATTGGGACAATCAGCCCGACGCGTCATGACCGCCTAGCCCCGACATTGGACCAATGAGACGTTCCCGATGCAGGCCCCCGCTGTCGAAGTAGTTACTGTCGGTATACGTCCGGTCTAGGAAATCAGGCGCCGCTCGATTTCGCGATCGATCGCGAACTTCACCTCGTCCTTCAGCGCGCGGGAACTTTCCAGAACCTCGCCGGCCTTCATGAAATCGAGAACGTGAAAGCGGCCGACGGCCGGGCGCAGGAAGATGTGCGGCTTCTGCTGGCTGATCTTCAGCGCGATGATCGCCTGCATCATCAGCTGGCTGGCGCCGAACAGGCTGTCGATGCGCGCCGGGATCTGGCCGGCCTCGCCTTCCGGTCCGCCGACCACGTCGACGCCGATGACGATGTCGGCCTTGTCCATCAGATAATCGAAGGGCACGGGATTGGTGATGCCGCCGTCGATCATCACCCGGCCGTTGATGGTGACCGGCATGAACACGGCGGGGATGGCCGCAGAGGCTGCGAGCGCCTGGAAGAGATCGCCCTCGGACAGCACCACTTCCTTCTGCCCGTAATAATCGGTGACGCAGATCGTCGTCGGAATGGTGAGCGCGGAAAAGTCCTCCGGAATCTCACCGGGAAGAAAGGCGCGCAGGATGCGCTCCAGATTGTACTGGCCGAAGCGGAAGCCGTTCATCACGTCGCGCATCGTGGTCGGGCGCAGGCTCCAGATGCGGTTCATCACTTCGCCGGGCTTGCCGACGGTCGCGAGCGTATGATCGCGGATCGCCTCACCCGTCAGGCCCGCAGCCATGGCCGCGCCCATGATCGCGCCGATCGATGAGCCGGCAATCGCCACGGGGCGAATACCGAGTTCGTCGAGCGCCTCGATGACATGGATGTGGGCAAGCCCCCGCGCGCCGCCGCCGCCGAAGGCGACCGCGACGGTCGGTGTCGAGCTGTTGGTCGGAGCGTCCGTCATGCAGGCCTCACGCCGGCTGGTAGCGATAGAAATGCATCCGCGTGTCGCCGAAGGTGCGCGTCTCGACGGTCATGAAGGTTGCCGGAAGGATCGGATCGACATCCGCGCGTTCTTCCAGGATCACCAGTGCGCCGGGCTTGATCCATCCACCCTCGCCTGCGCCAGTGAGCGCCTTTTCGCCGAGCCCCTTGCCATAGGGCGGGTCGGCGAAGATGAAATCGAAGGGTTCGATGGTGCCCGGTTTGCCGATCTGGGTGGCGTCGCGGCGCAGGATCCGCGCGCGGCCCTGCAGGCCGAACGCCTCGATATTGTCCCAGATCAGGCCGCGGCCTTCGACGCCGTTCTCGATGAACAGCGCGCTGCGGCAGCCACGCGACAGGGCTTCGATGCCGACGGCGCCGGTGCCTGCGAAGATGTCGAGGATGCGGCCGCCATCGAGCACGTCGGCATAGGCGTGAGCCAGGATGTTGAACAGGCTTTCGCGCGTCCGGTCGCTGGTCGGACGGATCGCATCGGATTTCGGAGTGGCCAGCGAGCGGCCACGGAATTCACCGCCGACGATCCGCACCGCCGCCCCTCTTTCCTCCCGAAGGGCCGCTCGGGCGACCGTCCGGCTTGCCGCCGCGACCTGCTCCGTCCCTCGGGCCGCCACGGCCTTCGGATGCGCCGTCACGCTTCGGTCCGCGCGCCGAGGCGGGCCTGCCGCCTTCCGGCCGTCCGCCGTCCGGTCTGCCACCTTCCGGCTTTCCGGAGCGCGGCTTGCCCGGGCCGCGGAACGGTGCCTCGCCACGGGCTTCGCGCTGGGCGCGCTTGCGGGCTCTCTCCTCGGCCTTTTCTATGGCCTTGGGGCCGAGCGGCTTGGCGCCGGGCGCCATCCAGACATTGGCGGTACGCTTGCCGGCGGCAGGCGCCTTCTTCTTCTTGAAATCGTCCTTGTCGTCGCGCTTGCCGAAGCCGCCGGCCTTGGAAAAGCCACCCGGCTTCTTGGTGTCGAGACGGTCGCGTGCGCGCTCGCGGCGATCGCCTTCGTCACCGCGGAAACGGTCCTCGCGGGCCGGGCGCTCGCGTTCGGGCGGAGCGCTTTTCGCCGGTGCCGCGGCCTTAGGGGCACGATCCGGCTTTTCGTCGGATTCAATGACTTCGCCGGTCTGCGTGTAGATCGGCGCATCAAAGTTGGCCTTGGCGTCCTCGATGAGACGCGGACCGAGCTGGTCGCGCAGCATGCGGCCGCGCACCTCGATCACCTTGCCTTCGCCGAGATCGCCGAGCTGGAACGGACCATAGGAAATGCGGATCAGCCGGTTGACGTCGAGGCCGAGCGCGCCGAGCACATTCTTGATCTCGCGGTTCTTGCCTTCGCGCAGGCCCATGGTGATCCAGACATTGTGGCCCTGGACGCGGTCGAGCGTCGCGTCGATCGAGCCGTAGAGCACGCCGTCGACGGCGATGCCGTCCTTCAGCTTGTCGAGATCGGCCTGCTCGATCTCGCCGTAGGCGCGCACGCGGTAGCGGCGCAGCCAGCCGGTGGTCGGCAGCTCGAGGGTGCGGGCAAGGCCGCCGTCATTGGTCAGGAGCAGCAGGCCTTCGGTGTTGATGTCGAGGCGGCCGATCGACATGACGCGCGGCAAATCCTTCGGCAGGCTCTCGAACACCGTCGGACGGCCTTCCGGATCGGAGTTGGTGGTCACCAGGCCGGCCGGCTTGTGATAGAGCCAGAGCCGGGTGCGCTCGATGCCGCGGATCTGTTCGTCGTCGACCTCGATCTTGTCGGCGAAAGTCACGTTGACGGCCGGCGTGGTCAGCACTTCGCCGTTGAGCTTGATGCGGCCGTCGAGGATCATGCGCTCGATGTCGCGGCGCGATGCGATGCCGGCACGCGCCAGAAGCTTGGAAATGCGCTCCGGCTCCTGCTCGGCATTGAGGCTCACCTCGGAGGTCGCCTGCGGCTTGATCACCGGCTTGACATCGCGGGGCTCGCGACGCGGTGCGCGCTTCTCGTCGGACTTGGCGGCAAAGGGCTTGCCGCCGTCTTTCGGACCGCTCTTGAACGGCCGCTTCGGACCGGTGGATTTTGCGCCCGCCGGTTTCGAACCGGGGCGCCTGGGCTTGTCATTGAATGCCATATGTTGTTTGCCTTGTTGCGGTTCCGCGCCAAACGGTCCGGCACACTGCCCGCACACGCAACCGACAGGGGCGCGGCAGTGCCTGTTCTTTGCGGCTCTCCTAGCAGTTCGGAGCCGCGCGGTTAAGAGGAAATATCGGGTGATCGGTACAATTCGCCATATGGAAGAGGCGCTTGAGGAGGCGCGGGCCGCAGGCGAACGCGGCGAAGTGCCGATCGGCGCGGTCGTCGTCGTCGACGGCGAGATCGTCGCACGCGCCGGCAACCGCACGCGCGAACTCAACGATGTGACGGCGCACGCCGAAATCCTGGCCATCCGCGAGGCCTCCGCGAAGCTCGGACAGGAGCGGCTGACGGATGCCGACCTCTATGTCACGCTGGAGCCCTGCGCCATGTGTGCGGCGGCCATTTCCTTTGCCCGCATCCGCAGGCTCTATTACGGCGCCGAGGATCCGAAGGGTGGCGGCGTGGACCATGGCGGGCGCTTCTACAGCCAGCCGACCTGCCATCATGCACCGGAGGTCTATTCAGGGATCGACGAGCGCCGGGCGGCCGACATCCTGCGTGACTTCTTTGCCGGCAAGCGCTGAGGCGCTTGATGCCGCGACGTCTGCGGCCACCGTATCGTCCAGGTCGGCAATGATGCAATTGCGGCCGGCACGCTTGGCGCGATAGAGGCGCTTGTCGGCCTCACGGGCGGCGTGGGCTATATCGAAGCGCTCGGACACGGTGACGAGGCCGATGCTGACCGTCAGCGACACGGCGGCATCATCAAGCGCGAGAGAGAGCTTTTCGACCGACGCACGAATGTCTTCCGCTGTCCGACAGGCGGCGGCATGGCCGATGCGCGGCAGGAAGACCGCGAACTCTTCACCGCCAATCCGTCCCCACAGGGCTTCCTCGTCGAGAACGGTGCGGATTGCGGTGGCAATCCGTCGCAACGCCTCGTCGCCGGCGTGATGGCCATAAGTGTCGTTGATGCTCTTGAAGTGGTCGACGTCGATATAGACGAGGCTTTCCGGTCCTCCGGAGCGGGAGCGGGCATCAACCGTGGCGAAGAAGGTCTCCCGGTTCATCGCGCCGGTCATCTGGTCGATGCGCGATCGTTCGTAGAGATCACGATGGGCCTGCTTCAGGTCGGCATGGGCAATCCGCAATTCGTTGCGCATCCGCCGAAGCCGTGCCTGCTGGGAGAACTGGAAGGCGCTGACCGGCCACGCGATCAGCAGCGGGCAGACGATCGCCATGATCAAGCCGTTGCCGTCGACGCGTCCACCCATGAGCGGCACGGCAACGAAACAGATTGCGAGCGATGCGAGAACCGAAAGGACGGCCGCAATCGATGCTTTTGCAACGATGGCCACCATGCCCGCGCCCTCCTCAATCTGGAATCATGAATTCAACCAGACCGGGCATAGCGCCAATGTGTTTACGAAATGGAAAAGCCTCACTCCGCCAGACGGAGAAGGTTTATGAAGCGTGTCCGGTTTCAGCCGGATGCGAAGGTCTTCAGCGCATCGCCGGCGAGCCGGTAGCGCATCCATTCGCTCTGGGGTTCGGCGCCCATGGATTCGTAGACGCGGATGGCCGGCTCGTTCCAGGTGAGCACGCTCCATTCGAAGCGGCCGCAGTCCTCCTCGACGGCGGTCCGGGCGAGATACTTCAACAGGAGCTTGCCCGCACCCTGGCCGCGATACGACGGCGAGACATAGAGGTCCTCGAGATAGAGCCCCTTCTTCGCCTGCCATGTGGAATAGTTGTAGAACCAGACCGCAAAGCCGACGGGCGCGCCATCGTCCTCGCAGATCGCCGCCCTCGTGACCGAACCGTCGCCGAAAATGGATTGCGACAGGCTTTCCTCGGTTGCCTCGACCTCGTGCTCGGCCATCTCGTAGGTGGCAAGCTCGACGATGAAACGCAGGATGACATGGATGTCCGCAGGCTCGGCGCGGCGGATGGTCAAAGCCATGCCGAAGGCCTCCGGGCGATTGACGACAGCATTATTGGCATTCTTGCTTGTCGGAATTCCACGGCAGCGAGCAGGTCCAGGGACGCTGCCGCTCTGCGACTGCTTCCTTCTTGCGGCGCTTTTCCTTGATCCTCTCGGGCTCGCCTACATCAGCCAGCACGGCCGGATCCTGGACCGTGCGAAACTTGTCCGGCGGATCGCTGAGGTAGCGGCGCTGATCCAGATAGGCGCCCTTCTGCAGCTTGCGTGCCTCGCGGTAGGCCTGCTGCTGCTCCTTCTCGGAGAGCTGCTTGGCGGTCCCGGAAGACGCGGCAAGCGGCGAGCGATATGTCGAGCTGTCCTGATTGGCCGTCGCCTCCTCGAGCAGGCGGGCACGGGTCTCTTCCGGAGATTCAACCCAGGCCGGGTTGCTCTTCGAAGCGAGGCTCTGCTCCGGCGGTACCAGGGTTGCCTGTTCGGGGTTGGAGGGAACGACAAGCGTCGGACGCGGCTGGGCGTTGGCCAGAGCGATCTTCTGCTTTTCCTTCGCTTCCTTGTTGCTCAACGACACTGAACTTCCCAGATCGTCAACCAGCTGCTCGGCGGAGGTCTTGCCGGTTCCATAAGTCGGACTGCCGACGCACCCCGTGGCCATGACACTGGCAACCAGCGCCGCTGCTATACCAGCGCCTACGCGAAACCGATGCGACATTACCATGCAAATCCTTCCAGCCCGCTGTTCGGACCCTCTCAAACAGCCAGTCTGCGCCTCTTAGGTGCTAAATCCGACCAATTTCAGGCAGCGTTTTAACGGATGAAAAGCATTCGCGCAATTCATCCGGTTGTTGTTACTCAGCCTTCGGCCAATTCCCTCAGAGCGGCTGCATCGCGTGCGGAAACGTCCGGATAGGCCGGATCGGAACCGACATCCCTGGTGATTTTCCACGAACGCGCGCATTTGCGGCCCTCTGCAAGCGCGGGCACCACTGAGACCTTCGCGACTTCCGGCAGGCGGAAGGCGTCGGCCGGGCCTTCGCCATCCACAACCTTGATGTCGGAGGTGATGCAGATTTCGGCGAAATCCTGGCCTTCCAGCGCCTTCAGAAGCTCCGGATCGGCGACATGGACGATCGGCGCGGCTTCCAGCGAAGACCCGATCCGCTTTTCGCGACGTTCGACTTCCAGCGCGCCGGTGACGACGTAGCGGACATCGCGGATCTTCTTCCACTTGGCGGCGAGCGCATCGTTCTTCCAGTCCGCCGGCACATCCGGGAACTGTTCGAGATGGACCGATTCGGCGTTCGGATCGCGCGCCAGCCACGCCTCTTCCATGGTGAAGGCGAGCATCGGCGCCAGCCACGTGACGAGGCAATCGAAGAGCTTGCGGATGACGAAGAGCGCCGAGCGGCGCTTCATCGACGACGGCGCGTCGCAGTAGAGCGCATCCTTGCGGACGTCGAAGTAGAAGGCCGACAGTTCGATGTTGGCGAAGTCCGTCAGCGAGCGCACGACGCGCTTGAAGTCGAACTCGTCATAGCCGGTGCGAACGATCTTATCGAGTTCGGCCAGACGGTGCAGCATCAGGCGCTCAAGTTCCGGCATGTCGGAGAGCGCGATCTCCTCGCCGGTGTCATGTGCCAGCGTGCCGAGCATCCAGCGGATCGTGTTGCGGATCTTGCGGTAGCTGTCGATGTTGGTCTGGATGATCGTCTTGCCGAGACGCTGGTCTTCCCAGTAGTCGGTGTTCATCACCCACAGGCGCAGGATATCGGCGCCAGACTGGGACATGACGTCCTGCGGGAACACCTGGTTGCCGAGCGACTTTGACATCTTGCGGCCGTCTTCCGCCATGGTGAAGCCATGGGTGACGACGGCGTTATAAGGCGCACGGCCGCGCGTCGCGCAGCCTTCCAGCAGCGACGAATGGAACCAGCCGCGATGCTGGTCGGAACCTTCGAGATAGACGTCGGCCGGCCATTTCAGGTCCGGACGATCTTCCAGCACGAAGCTGTGGGTGGAGCCTGAATCGAACCAGACGTCGAGGATGTCCATGACCTGCGTCCACGTGTCGGCGTCATGGCCATTGCCGAGGAAACGCTCCTTGGCGCCCGGCGCAAACCAGGCATCGGCGCCTTCCTTCTCGAAGGCGTCGAGGATGCGGGCGTTGACCTCTTCATCGACGAGGACGTTGCCCTTGTCGTCCGCGAAGACGGCGATCGGAACGCCCCAGGCGCGCTGGCGCGACAGAACCCAGTCCGGGCGCTGCTCGATCATGCCGCGCAGGCGGTTCTGGCCCGACGCCGGCACGAAGCGGGTGGCGTCGATCGCCGACAGCGCGCGCGAGCGCAGCGTCGTACCGTCGCCGAGTTCCTTGTCCATGTAGACGAACCATTGCGGCGTGTTGCGGAAGATGACCGGCTTCTTGGAGCGCCAGGAATGCGGATAGTCATGCTTGATACGGCCGCGGGCGAAGAGATGGTTCGCAGCGATCAGCGCCTCGATGACACGCTTGTTGGCGTCGCCCTTCTTGCCGTTGTCGTCCATGACGCGGGCCGCACCACCTTCTGCAGAGGGGCCGAAGCCCGGCGCATCCTCGGTATAGAAGCCGTCATCGGCGACCGTGAAGGGGATCTTGGTCGAGATACCACGTGCTTCCAGCTCGCGGGCAGCATCCATCCAGGCGTCAAAGTCCTCACGGCCGTGGCCGGGCGCGGTGTGCACGAAGCCCGTACCGGCATCGTCGGTGACATGATCGCCGTCGAGCAACGGCACCGGGAAGGTGTAGCCGAGATCGGCCAGCGGATGGGCGCAGGTGATGGCCGAGAGTTCCGCGCCTTCAATGTCGCGCACAAGCTTCAGCGTGACCTTGGCCTTGGCGGCGCAGTCATCCGCGAGACGCTTGGCGAAGATCAGCTTTTCGCCCGGCTGCGGACCGAAGTCGTTGGTCGCTTCCGTGACTTCATAGAGGCCATAGGCGAAGCGCGACGAGAAGGAGATCGCGCGGTTGCCGGGGATGGTCCAAGGCGTTGTCGTCCAGATGACCACGTAGGCATCAAGGAGGTCAGACTTTCCGGTGTCTCGCTCGACTTCAACGAACCAAACCGGGAACTTCACCCAGATCGTGTCGCTCTCGACCTCGTGGTATTCCACTTCGGCTTCGGCGAGCGCCGTGCGCTCGACGACCGACCACATGACCGGCTTGGAGCCACGGTAGAGCTGTCCGGCCTTGGCGATCTTCAGAAGCTCGCCGGCGATGCGGGCTTCGGAATGGAAGGCCATCGTCGTGTAGGGCGTCTCGAAGTCGCCTTCGATGCCGAGGCGCTTGAACTCGGCGGTCTGGACGTCGATCCAGTTCTGCGCGAATTCGCGGCATTCCTTGCGGAATTCGTTGATCTCGACCTCATCCTTGTTCTTGCCCTTGGCGCGGTAGGCTTCCTCGATCTTCCATTCGATCGGCAGGCCGTGGCAGTCCCAGCCGGGCACGTAGTTGGAATCATAGCCGCGCATCTGGAACGAGCGGGTGATGACGTCCTTCAGGATCTTGTTCAGCGCGTGGCCGATATGGATGTTGCCGTTGGCATAGGGCGGGCCGTCGTGGAGGACGAACTTCTCGCGGCCGGCGGCCGAGGCACGCAGCTTCTTGTAGAGGCCCATCTTCTGCCAGCGCTCGACGATTTCCGGTTCCTTCTGCGGCAGGCCGCCGCGCATCGGAAAATCGGTCTTGGGCAGATAGAGGGTGGAGGAATAGTCGACTTTTTCTGCGGTATCGCTCATGGTTTCGCCATTGGCTGGGGGCGCTGCATGTCAGCCGCCCGGATATAGGTAACTCTCAAGGAAATTCACGGTGGCGCGGCTTTTCTCCAGCGCCGAAATCCCGGACCTTCGGGCCGCTCCGGCGAGCGCCTCAGAAGGCCGGGCCAATAATTCGGGAAATGATCATCAACCGGATTACAGTCATAGCGGCGGTTGTTTAGGCGTTTTTGCCGCAAATGGAAAGAGGGAGCGGCGGAATTATGCCCTGCCGCCCGCCTCGCCGCCGGAGCGGTTGGAAAAGAAGTCGGCCTTGCCGATGATGCGGGCGATCCACATGCCGGCAAGAAGTGCCGCGACGAAGACAAGTGCGGAGGGATGACCGAGGCCGATCGCCGGAATGGAGGCGCCGGGGCAGAAGCCGGCAATGCCCCAGCCGATGCCGAAGACGGCCGAGCCGCCGATCAGCCGGGCATCGATCGCCGTCGCCTTCGGAAGCCGGAACGTCTCATCGTAGAGCGGCTTTCGTGCCTTGCGGAAGATCAGCGCATAGCCTGGAATGGCAACCGACAGGGCGCCCGCCATGACGAAGACGAGGCTCGGGTCGAAGGTGCCGGCGAGGTCGAAGAAATTGAGCACCTTCGACGGGTTGGCCATGCCGGAAAAAATGATGCCAAGGCCGAACAGGGCACCGGCGAGGAAAGCGACGGGATAGCGCATCAGATGCCTCCCGCGAGAACATGCCGGAGAATGAACACCGTCAGGAAGGCGAATGCCATGAAGGTTGCCGTCGCGGCAATCGAGCGGCGCGAAAAACGGGCGATGCCGCAGATGCCGTGCCCCGATGTGCAGCCGGACCCGAAGGTAACGCCGATGCCGGTGATCAGGCCGCCGATAATGAGCGTCGTCGTCGAAACCGGCACGCTGTATTCGATGACGCCACCGGCAAGCTTGACGACCAGCGGCAATCCGATCGCGCCGGCGAGGAACGCGGCTTTCCACGCCCAGTCCTTGTCGAAGGGCGGTAGCAGTCCGCCGACGATCGCCGTCATGCCGGCGATGCGACCCCAGGAGGCCATGAGCAGGACGGCGGCAAGGCCGATCAGAAGACCTCCGGCGAAGGAGGCAAGCGGTGTAAAGTCAGTCAAAGAGGCGATCCGTTCGGGGCAAATTGAGGCTCATGCGAGCGTGGCGACCGGAAACATATAGGATCGCGGCAATATTTCCATGCCTGCCGGCGAAATATCGCTCCATTGTCTGGTGATTGACCTTACGCGCGGGCTCAGAAGGCGATCTTCGCGTCGAGGTCACCGAGCGGCTTGACGCCAGCCAGAAGCGCCCTCGCCTCCGCCTCGTCCTTCTTGATCTGCTCGACCAGCGGATCGAGACCGGAGAACTTCATCTCCTCGCGCAGATAACCGAAGAAGGAAACGGCACAGACCTCGCCATAGAGATCGCCGGTGAAATCGAACACGAAGGTCTCGAGCAGAGCGGCGCCGTTTTCGGTGACGGTCGGGCGGAAGCCGAAGCTCGCGACACCGTCATGCAGCATGCCGTCGGGGCGACGCAGCCTGACGGCGTAGATGCCGGGCTTCAAGGCCGATTCCGGCGGCAAGGCCATGTTGGCCGTCGGGTAGCCGAGCGTGCGGCCAAGCTGCGCGCCCTTGATGACCTCGGCTTCGACCGTATAGCGATAACCGAGCAGGCCCGCGACCTCGGCGACCTCGCCTTCGGCCAGCAACGCGCGGATGCGGCTTGAGGAAATCACTGCGGCGTTCTCGTCGCGGAAGGCATCCATCAGCGAAACGCCGAAACCATAGGCTTCGCCGGCGGCCATCAGAAACGCCGGTCCACCCTCGCGCCCCTTGCCGAAGTGGAAGTCGAAGCCGGTAACGACGTGTGAAACCTGCAGCCAGTCCATCAGGATCGACTGGATGAATTCGTCGGCCGAGCGGCCGGAGAAATCTAGGTCGAATGGGTATTCGATGACCGCCTTGAAGCCCAGCGCTTCGAGAAGCCGTGCCTTCATCGGCGCCGGCGACAGGCGAAAGACCGGCTGGTCGGGCCGGAAGACCGTGCGCGGATGCGGCTCGAAGCTCAAGACCAGCGCCGGCACGCCGCGGCTTTCGGCGATCTCGAGGGCCCGGTTGAGAACGGATTGATGGCCGCGGTGAACACCGTCAAAATTGCCGATCGCCACCACGCCGCCTTTCAGGCTGTCAGGCAGCAGCTCCTTTTTCTCGTTGCGGTGAAAGACGGTCATCGCGTTCAGGCCAGCCTCGGCATCCACCATTTGGGCGCAGCCCCTTCCCGTTCGAGATAGGCGTCAAGCGCCGCCTCGTCGATCCTGCCGTCGACGGAGTATTCACGGACGTGGATACCACCGCTGATATAAAGAAGGTCGAGGCCGTAGTTGATCGCACCGCGCACGTCCGTCGGCATGCCGTCGCCGATCGCCATCACGCGCGACAGGTCGAAATCGCCGCGTGCCTCGCGGGCCTCGGCAATCGCCGCCTCATAGATCGGCCGGTGCGGCTTGCCGGCGATGCGCGTCTCGCCGCCGAGCTCGGCATAGAGCGCCGCCACGGCGCCGGCACAGGGGATAATCTTGTGGCCGCGCTCGACGACCAGATCCGGATTCGCACAGATCATCGGCACGCCGCGGGCGAGAAAACGCATCAGCATGTCGCGATAGTCTTCCGGCGTTTCCGTCTCGTCGTCGTAGAAGCCGGTGCAGACGACACAGGTGGCGTCGGCCTCTCCGACAACCTCGACGCCCAGTCCATCCAAGAGCGGCAGGTCACGCTCGGGGCCGAGCAGGAAGACTTTCTTCGGGCCCTCGGCAATCAGGTGACGGGTGACGTCGCCCGATGTCACGATGCGGTCATAGGCATCGTCCGGCACGCCGATCATGCGCAGCTGGCTGACGACGCCCGGAAAGGGCCGCGGCGAATTGGTAATGAGGACCACGGTCGCCCCCTTGGCCCGTGCCTTGGCCAGCGCTTCGGCGGCCAGCGGAAACGCGCTGATGCCGTCATGAAGTACGCCCCACACATCGCAGAGGATCACGTCATAGCTGCCGGAAACATCCGTCAGGGTCGAAATGCGGTCTGCCATGCGAGGTCCTTTGTCAGTCTGAGCCACGGCTGACATTGCAAAGCATGCGCCGATTGGCAAGGGACTTTGGTGCGGGAGGAGAAAAAATGCGCCGGGTCGCGACCGCGCTCGGGGTGACCGAATGCCACATCAAAGGGACGGTGCCGAATGCCCATGTGTCTGCGGGAGACAGTGCGTTCGGCGGCAGGCCCAACGCCTTGAAAGCCTGCCGTTAACCGCGATGGATTTTTTGAAAATTTGAAAGCGGCCGTTCTTGACTCCAAGTCGGCCAACTCCTATCTCTCCGCCGCTAGCACTCGCATGATATGAGTGCTAACACCAATCCATACGGGCCTCGCGGCCCGTGAATGTCATTTGATCGAGGGATTAGACAATGGCAAGCACCAATTTCCGTCCGCTGCACGACCGCGTTGTAGTCAAGCGCGTTGAGTCTGAAGAAAAGACCAAGGGCGGCATCATCATTCCGGACACCGCCAAGGAAAAGCCGGCTGAAGGCGAAGTCATCGCCGTCGGCCCGGGTGCCCGTGACGATAGCGGCAAGCAGGTTGCACTCGACGTCAAGGTCGGCGACCGCGTTCTGTTCGGCAAGTGGTCGGGCACCGAAGTCAAGCTCGATGGCGTCGACCTTCTGATCATGAAGGAAGCCGACATCATGGGCGTTATCGGCTGATCCGAGCCAACCCTATCCATCTCAACTGAAATTCACCAAAGGGCTTAAAGCCCGGGAGTTTTGAACATGGCTGCTAAAGAAATCAAGTTTGGCCGCACCGCGCGCGAAAAGATGCTGCACGGTGTCGACGTCCTCGCAGACGCAGTGAAGGTAACCCTCGGCCCGAAGGGTCGTAACGTCATCATCGACAAGTCCTTCGGCGCTCCGCGCATCACCAAGGACGGTGTATCGGTCGCCAAGGAAATCGAACTGGAAGACAAGTTCGAGAACATGGGCGCCCAGATGGTCCGCGAAGTTGCTTCGAAGACCAACGACATCGCCGGTGACGGCACCACGACCGCGACCGTTCTGGCCCAGGCCATCGTTCGCGAAGGCAACAAGGCCGTTGCTGCCGGCATGAACCCGATGGACCTGAAGCGCGGCATCGACCTCGCCGTTGCAGAAGTCGTCAAGGACCTCGCTGCCAAGGCCAAGAAGATCTCCACCTCCGAAGAAGTTGCTCAGGTCGGCACGATCTCGGCTAACGGCGACACGCAGGTAGGCAAGGACATTGCCGAAGCCATGCAGAAGGTCGGCAACGAAGGCGTCATCACCGTCGAAGAAGCCAAGACCGCCGAAACCGAACTCGAAGTCGTCGAAGGCATGCAGTTCGACCGCGGCTACCTGTCGCCCTACTTCGTGACCAACCCGGAAAAGATGGTCGCTGACCTGGAAGACGCCTACGTCCTCCTGCACGAGAAGAAGCTTTCGAACCTCCAGGCCATGCTGCCGGTGCTCGAAGCCGTCGTCCAGACCGGCAAGCCGCTCGTCATCATCGCTGAAGACGTCGAAGGCGAAGCTCTTGCGACCCTCGTCGTCAACAAGCTGCGTGGCGGCCTGAAGATTGCTGCCGTCAAGGCTCCGGGCTTCGGCGACCGCCGCAAGGCCATGCTCGAAGACATCGCCATCCTGACCGGCGGTACCGTGATCTCCGAAGATCTCGGCATCAAGCTCGAGACTGTCACCCTCGACATGCTCGGCCGCGCCAAGAAGGTCTCGATCACCAAGGAAAACACCACGATCGTCGACGGTGCCGGCCAGAAGTCGGACATCGAAGGCCGTGTTGCCCAGATCAAGGCCCAGATCGAAGAAACCACCTCTGACTACGACCGCGAAAAGCTGCAGGAACGTCTTGCCAAGCTCGCCGGCGGCGTTGCCGTGATCCGCGTCGGCGGCTCCACGGAAATCGAAGTCAAGGAGCGCAAGGACCGCATCGACGACGCGCTGAACGCAACGCGCGCAGCCGTCCAGGAAGGCATCGTCCCCGGCGGCGGTACCGCTCTCCTGCGCTCTTCCACGAAGATCACCGTCAAGGGTGCAAACGACGACCAGGAAGCCGGCATCAACATCGTTCGCCGCGCTCTCCAGTCGCTGGTTCGCCAGATCGCCACCAACGCTGGTGACGAAGCTTCGATCATCGTCGGCAAGATCCTCGACAAGAACGAAGAGAACTTCGGCTACAACGCCCAGACCGGCGAATTCGGCGACATGATCGCCATGGGTATCGTCGATCCGGTCAAGGTTGTTCGCACGGCCCTGCAGAATGCAGCTTCGGTTGCTTCGCTGCTGATCACCACCGAAGCCATGATCGCCGAACTTCCCAAGAAGGAAGCTGCCGGCGGCATGCCGGGCGGCATGGGCGGAATGGGCGGCATGGACATGATGTAATAGGGCGACGCCCTGTTACCATCCATGCGGCTTGAGCCTTGCCGGGAGACTGGCGACGATTGCAAGACATCGTCGCCACATCCGGAAAGAGGCAGAAGGCATTGACGGAAAGGCGGCCCTCGGGCCGCCTTTTCTCGTTCCACCCAAAAACCTCCCGGACCAGGCATCAGAATTCCGAAGAATAATAAGCGAGCCTATATAATTGACGATAGTCAATTTTACTATTGCCAATGCCGTTCAACCGGAAAGTCGAGCACACATATTCCCTTATGCTTGGCGCAAACACGCCTGATCAAATCTTTTCTACAGATAAACAAAATTCCAATTTCAACTCAAATCAAACGCAATTAATGCGAGCATCACCACAATTAAACACCTGCTTATCCTATGCAGTAAATGTAGATTTACATTGATTTATATATATCCAAATTTTGATATTATCGTCATTATAAATACATATGAATTCAATAATATTCCCTTCAACTTCAGTCCGTCGTAAATATTTTTTCATTACCCGCACTGAATTCATATACGCAAATCAATATGTATTTCCACCTTGAGAGAGCCAAGGCTGACCAACATCCTCATAGACTTCAGAAAGCTATTCTGATCCTAGTTTTGAAAATATTAAAAATATCCGGCAGAAGAGCACAGTTGCAACGCGGTTCGTTAGTACATATACATCCTATCGGCACTATCTGCTCGCATGAATTCGCAAGACATCGACGTGATACTCTGTACTTCGCCTCAGCCGACGGAACAGGCGCGAGGCGGCGCGGAGGATGACGACGGAGATGGACACCGGCATCAGACAGATCTGGCACAGAGGGACGGCTTGTTTAAGATTGCACATAACAATCTGTCGGCGTCATTCGAGCATCCCGAGCTCGCGTCCCTGAGCGAGGACATGCGCCTGCTCGGGCAGTTCTGCATATCCGAAGCCTGGACAGCCGATCTCAATCACGGCGCCATATATCTCGGGGCGCATGCCGCCACGCACCATGGCATCTCGCAAGGTGAATGCGGCCTGCTGACGCTGATGCGCTGCTATGCGTCCTACGACCGCGGCCGCATTCTCGAACTGTTCGAGAGAGCCGCCATGGCCACCTCGTCCTTCTGCTATGCGACGACGATCCCGTCCTCCAAGGGCGGGGGCCAGCCGATATTCTGCATCGGCGAATCCAACGGCTTCCACGACAAGCAGTCCGGCGCCATGGCGGGCATGTTCTTCTTTCCGCTGTTCCGCGTTCACGACGATGCCGTGGCCAACTGAGGCTTCCTCAGCCAGCCAAGGTCACCTCGTCATCCGCGCTTGGGAATCTCCAGACCGGCGACGCTCGCCGGGCGGCTTGATGCCCGCACCACCCAATCCCTGACCGCCACAAAGTCATCCAGGCCCAGCACGTCGCCGGCCTTGTAGAAGACATCGAGGCCGCGCACCCAGGGAAACGTTGCGATGTCGGCAATGGTGTATTCCTCGCCCATCAGCCAGGCCCGCCCCTGAAGGCGCTCCTCCAGCACGGCAAGAAGCCGCCTCGTTTCATCGCGATAGCGCTCCATCGGATAGGGGTTGCCGGCAATCTTGTCGGCGGCAAACTTGAAGAAGTGTCCGAACTGCCCGAACATCGGGCCGACTCCGCCGACCTGGAAAAACACCCACTGGATCGTCTCGTAGCGGCCGATCGGATCGTTCGGCATCAGCCGTCCGGTCTTCTCGGCGAGGTAGATCAGGATGGCGCCGGATTCGAACAGGCCGACCGCATCGCCGTCCGGTCCGTCCGGATCGATGATGGCCGGGATCTTTCCGTTCGGATTGAGCGACAGGAATTCCTCGGACTTCTGTTCGTTGTCGGAGAACGAAACGGCATGGGCTTCGTACGGAAGCCCAAGCTCTTCGAGGGCAATGGAGACCTTCACCCCATTGGGCGTGGGAACGGAATATAGCTGAATGATCCGGGGATTTCGCGCCGGCCAGCGCTTGGAAATGGGAAAGGGTGAAAGTCTGTCCATGGGAGGCTCCGATGATAATCGGACTGCCATATAGGTGGCCGACACAGCGGAGAAAGAGGGCCGGCGGTCACATTGACTTGAATACCGTCTTCATTTTTCGAACAATATGTAAAGCATCGTGCAGCTATTCATAACGGCCAAAAGAGGGCATCTAATTGGCGACGTTTTAAAGGCGTCGACTTTCAACCAGACGCCACCTTTTGGAGAATTCACGATGTCCTCTGCCAACAGCACCATCCTGCTGATTGCCCGCATTCTTCTGTCCTTCATGTTCATCCTGTCCGGCTTCGGCAAGCTGACCGATCCGGCCGGCACTGCAGGCATGATCACCGGCGCCGGCCTGCCGGCCGCTACGGCACTTGCCTACCTCGCCGGTCTCTTCGAGCTGGTCGCCGGCCTTGCCGTTCTCGTCGGCTTCCAGACCCGCATCGTCGGCTGGGCGCTGGCTCTCTTCTGCGTGTTCACCGCTCTCGTCTTCCATTCGGGCACTGTTGCCATCGACGGCTGGCCGGCAGGCGCGCTCGGCTGGATCAACACGCTGAACCAGATCATGCTGATGAAGAACCTGACGCTTGCCGGCGCCTATATCTTCCTCGCCACCTTCGGCCCGGGCGCCTACTCGCTCGACGCCCGCCGCGGTGCCGCTTTCGCGGCCGCCTGAGGCCAGATCCGGTCTCCTATTAAGACCCAAGACTGAAAAGCCCGCCGCTCCCTGCCGGCGGGCTTTTTCGTGTCGGAACAGAATGCAAGGCCAGATAAAATCCGCGGCCGCGGTCACAGCACCAAACGGACGGCGTCCACGATCTTCCCGACCGTCGGATCGGTTTCGTGCTCCGCCTTGCGGGCGCGCACCAGGCAGGCTTCCGACTTCAGGATCACGCCGTCGGAGAGAACCTTCAGGTGGTTCGCCCTCAGCGTCGAGCCGGTCGAGGTGATGTCGACGATGATGTCCGCCTGACCGGCAGCGGGCGCGCCTTCGGTCGCGCCGAGGCTTTCGACGATGCGATAGAGCTGGATGCCATGCTGGCGCGAGAAGAACTGCTGCGTCAGACGCCAGTACTTCGTCGCCACCGTCAGGCGGCGGCGATGGCGGGCGCGGAAATCGGCGGCGACATCACCGAGGTCAGCCATGGTATCGACATCGAGCCAGATTTCCGGCACGGCGACCACGACATCGGCATGGCCGAAGCCCAGACGGGCGCAGAACTCGACCTTGTTGTCGACGGCCGGAATGCCTTCGCGCATCAGGTCCTCGCCGGTGACGCCAAAGTCGACGGTGCCGTTGCCGACTTCACGCGAGATTTCGGAGGCCGACAGAAAGGCGATCTCGACATCGTCCCAGCCCTCGACGCGGCCGCGATAGGAGCGGTCATTGCCGACGGCGACGATCTTCATGCCGGCGCGCTCGAAAATCGCCGAGGCGTCGTCCTTCATTCGTCCCTTGGACGGCAGGGCGATGGTGATGGTCATTGTCCCGCTCCCGTCGGTCTGGCGGCTTCGATGCGGTCCAGCCACAGCGAGAAGCCGACGGCCGGGATGCGATCCTTCGCACCGAGCAGGGTCAGCAGCCGGTCGAAGCGGCCGCCACCGGCCAGAACCGCGTCGCTGCCGGCAACGCTGATCTCGAAGACCAGACCGGTGTAGTAATCCAGCGGACGCCCGAAGGCCGCCTTGTAGCGGATGGCAGCAAGGTCCATGCCGGCATTGGCGAGCGCCGCAATGCGCCGGTCGAAATGATTGAGCGCGGCATCGATCTTCAGCCCGGTCGCCGCCGCGAATTGCGCAAGTGCTGTCGAGGCTTCGGCGAGCGACACATCGAGGCGCAGGAAGGTCTTGAGGATGCCGATCTGCTGGTCGGACAGGTGCGTTTCCGCGAGCGACAGCTTTTCCTTCAACCGCCTTGCGATATCCGCCGGCGCGCGCGACGCATTGGTCGAATAGCCGGTTTCCTGCATCGTCCGGTCGATATGGGCGACAAGCTCGGCGTCATCGCCGGCGGCCAGCATGGCCGCGACGTCATCGCCAAGCCCATCGACCGTTTCCGGCTGCGCCAGCTTCTTCAGCAGCCCGTCGAGCTGCTGCATGTCACCGAAGGCCTGGACGAGCCGCTTCTGCCAGCCACCCGGCAGGCCCAGGGCCTGCACCACGGCCTCGAAGACGGTCTGGTCTCCGATGACGACGGCAAGGGACGAGGCCGGCAGCAGCGCCTTCAAGATGCGATCGGCATCGGCGATGGAACGGGCGTCGGCGCTTGCTATGTCGCCCTCGCCCAGATCCTCGATGCCGGCCTGGTAGAACTCATTGGAGCCCTCGCGGCGCTGGCGGAAGACCTCGCCGAGATAGGCATAGCGCTTCGGCGTGCCGGTCGCGGTTTCGAGATGGCGCAGGCAGACGGGAATGGTGAATTCCGGCCGCAGGCACAGGCTGGCGCCCGTCTCGCTTTCCGTCATGAAGATGCGCCGGCGAAGGTCTTCGCCGGCAATATCCAGAAACGGTTCGGCCGGCTGGATCACCGGTGTATCGACCCGCTCGGTCTTCAGCTTTTCGAAGAGGGCGAGAAGATCATTGGAGAAGGCGGGAAGGTTGATCAGGGCCATTGGCGGTCTCCCGTGCCAAAGCCCCTCCCCAACCCTCCCCACAGGGGGGAGGGAGCGGGTTGGCGCAAGACGCCAGCCTTACAGCTGAACAAACATAAAAGCGCGAGGCGGGGCCTGAAAGCCCCTCCCCCTTGTGGGGAGGGGGTGGGGAGGGGAAAAACCCTCTCAAACATCATCGCTCAATTCCCCGATCCAGTTGAGGTCGCCCTCGCCCGGTCTTCGGCCTGGTCGGCGAGCATGGCCTTGACCTTCTCGACCAGTTCGGCTTCCGGCACGGTCACCTGGGCGACGCGGGCCTCGCGCCATTCGGCGTTGTCGGTGATCTCGCCGGACAGGCGCTTGCCCTCGATCAGGTCCTTGATCTGCACGACTCCCTCGGCGCGCTCGTCGCCGCCCTGGATGATGGCGAGCGGGCAGCCGCGGCGGTCGGCATATTTCAGCTGGTTGCCGAACTTCTTCCAGTTGCCCTGGTACATCTCGGCGCGAATGCCCTCGGCGCGCAGCGCCTGGGTGAAGCGCTGATAGCGGCCCATGCTCTCCGCATCGCCATCCATGACGGTGATTAGAACCGGCTCGATGACCTCGGACGCGCCGAGCTTGCCGAGGTTTTTGAGCGCCGTCATCAAGCGCGACACGCCGATGGAGAAGCCCGTCGCCGGCACCGGCTGGCCCATGAAGCGCGAGACAAGGCCATCATAGCGCCCACCGCCGCCGACCGAACCGAACACGACCTTTTCGCCCTTCTCGTTGGTGACGTCGAAGGTGAGTTCGGCTTCGTAGACGGGGCCGGTGTAGTATTCGAGGCCGCGAACGACGGAGGGGTCGATCTTGATGCGGTCCTCTTGGTAGCCGGCAGCTCGAACCATCGTTTCAATATCGAAGAGTTCCTTCAAGCCCCAGTAATAATTGTTCTGCTCATCTTTTTCCGGAGGCTTTACCGAAAAACCTTCCTCATTTTCTCGAGTGACTTCAATAACTCCACTCTCAGATAAGCCGAAGGTGAATTTCGCCAAACACAAAGAGACAATTTTTTTAATTGCCTCGTCATCCAACCCTACACCTTTAGTAAAATCACCTGATTCATCTTTACGCCCCGCTCCCAATAGGAGCTTGACCCCCTCAACTCCAAATTTGTCTAGCTTATCAATTGCACGAAGAACGTTTAAACGACGAGCACCGTCTTCTGCTCCCTCCAGCCCTATTGAGTCCAGCACGCCGTCGAGAACCTTCCGGTTGTTCACGCGGATCACGTAGTCGCCGCGCTTGATGCCGAGGGCTTCCAGCGTGTCGGCCATCATCATGCACATTTCGGCATCCGCCTGGACGCCCGGGGCGCCGACGGTGTCGGCGTCGAACTGCATGAACTGGCGGAAGCGGCCGGGGCCGGGCTTCTCGTTGCGGAAGACGTAGCCGGCGCGATAGGTGCGGTAGGGAAGCTGGATCTCGTTGAAGTTTTCCGCGACATGGCGGGCGAGCGGCGCGGTGAGGTCGTAGCGCAGGCTCATCCACTGGTCGTCGTCGTCCTGCAGCGAGAAGACGCCTTCGTTCGGGCGGTCCGAGTCGGGCAGGAACTTGCCGAGCGCATCGGTATATTCGAACAGCGGCGTTTCAACCGGATCGAAACCGTAGCGTTCGTAGACTTCGCGGATCTTCGCGGTCATCTCGTTGACGGCGCGGATGTCGGCGGCGCCACGGTCGACGAAGCCGCGCGGCAGGCGGGCTTTGAGCTTCTGGGGCTTCTTGGTCTTGTCGCTCATGGTCGGAAATCCAACTGCAGGATGATACGTCAGCATCGGGTTGATTGTGGCGTTGCTGTAACGGATTGGGCTTTCGCCATCAAGCCCGGAAGGCTGGCGAGGCAGGGCCGCGACTGCTATATTCCGCCGCATTGCCAGGGATTTTGCCGATGAACAAGCGCGTCACGCTCGATATGCCGGAAGAAATGCTCCGCCTCATTGAAAAATATGCGGCCGAGGCGGGCACGAAACCCGACGCCTACATGCTGCATATCCTTGAGGAACGGCTTGAGGACCAGTATTTGCTGGCGCAGGCCCGCGAGGCCCAGCGACAGATCGAAAGCGGAGAGACAGAAGTCGTCAGTGAACAGGAATTCTGGCGTGGTCTGGACGATTGAATACAATCGCTCTGCGCGCAAGCTCGTTGAGAAACTGGATTCACAAACTCGCAAGCGTATTCGATCGTTCCTGCATGACCGTGTCAGCAAACTGGACAATCCCCGCCAGATCGGCTCCGCCCTTCAAGGAGATGAGTTGGGCAATTTTTGGCGCTACCGCGTCGGAGACTATCGGATCATTTGCGATATACTGGACCAGCGCCTGGTGGTGCTGGTGATCGAAGTCGGCCATCGAAGCGACATATACCGATAATGCTTGCCGAAGCCGCCCTTTTTGCCGCCACACTGGCCGTCAGTCCGACGAAGAACGCCGGGGCGATCCATTATTCGGTCAAACTGTGGTCGCGGGCCAAGCGTTGCCGCGGCGCCTGGCGCGAGCATGAGACGCGGACCAAGAATTTCATCCTGCAGAAGATGGCGACACTGGAGAAGCGGCGGACCGCCGTCGTCCTCGGCTCCGGCCTGTTGCGCGACGTGCCGATCCGGCAGTTGGCGGATGCCTTCGACCGGGTGATCCTCTACGACATCGCCCATCTGGCGAGCGTTCGGCTGATGCTGAAGCTCGGCAAATACCGCAATGTCAGTTGCGTGGAACGGGATCTCTCCGGTTACGATGCCTTGAAGCATGGCCGCGATCTGAGGCCGCTCGCATTTCTGGAAAAGATCGCCGATCTCGACTTCGTCGTCTCGCCAAATCTTCTCTCGCAACTCGGAACCGGCGCCGAGCACCGGCTGAAGAAAGAGCATGAACCGATGCCCGAGGATACCGTCGCGCGTATCCTCGCCGCCCACTGGCAGGGGCTCACCGCCCTGCCCGCCGCCGCCTGCCTCGTCACGGACGTCTCCTATGCGGTGATCGACAGGAGCGGCAAGACACTCTCCGAAGTCGATCTGATGCATGGTGTCGCGTTACCTCCGGCCGAAGACAGCTGGCTCTGGCCGGTCTCACCCTTCGGCGAGGAAAGTCGCGAGCATCAATTCGTGCATCGGGTGATTGCGGTTTGAGCATCCGGGTCAAAAGGCCCTCTCTGGCCTGCCGGCCATCTCTCCCACAAGGGGAGAGAAAACGTGTGGTGAAGACCTGCTTCAACGGAAAGGCCGGCAATCGGGTTAAGCCCCTCCCCCTTGTGGGGAGGGGTTGGGGAGGGGCAGATTCACGTTGCAACCCTACTCCCTTGCCTCTCCTTATAAACGCGCTACCTTGAACGCGAATGCCGGACCGACGGGAGCGAGCATGTCCGCCCATCACCTGACGACGATCGGTTTCGATGCCGATGACACGCTGTGGCAGAACGAACAGTTCTACCGGCTGACCGAAGGCGAGTTCGTCAAGCTGCTCGGCGACTATGCGGAAGGCGAACACATCGCCAGCCGCCTGCTGGACGCCGAGAAACGCAATCTCCAGCACTACGGCTTCGGCATCAAAGGCTTCACCCTGTCGATGATCGAAACGGCGATCGAGATCACCGAGGGCAACGTGCCGGCGCGCACCATCGGCGAGATCCTCGATATCGGCCGCTCGCTGCTCTCCCATCCCGTGGAGACGCTCCCGCATGTGGAAGAGACACTCGCAGCGCTCGCCGGCAAATACATGCTGGTGCTGATCACCAAGGGCGACCTGTTCGACCAGGAACGCAAGCTGGCGCAATCCGGGCTCGGCGACCTGTTCGATGCCGTCGAGATCGTCTCCGACAAGACCGCGGTCACCTATCGCCGCATCTTCACCGAGACCGGCGACGGGCCGGAACGGGCGATGATGGTCGGCAATTCGTTGAAATCGGACGTGGTGCCGGCGATCGCCGCCGGCAGCTACGGCGTGTTCGTGCCGCACGAGTTGACCTGGGTGCTCGAACATGTCGAGCCGCCGCGCGAAGCGCCGCGCTTTCGCGAAATTTCCAATCTCGGCCAATTGCTGCCGCTGATCGCCTCACTCGACTGACCGGAGATCCACATCGCATGCGTTCCTTCCCGGAAATCTACGACCTCGCCATCCAGCGAAAGGGCAGCGCCGACGAGATCGAAGCGCATGTTATGCGGCCCAAGCCGTCAGCCGAGCTCGCCGCCTTGCCTGACGACCGCTACCTGGCGCTGATGACGAAATGCATCTTCCAGGCGGGCTTCAACTGGAAGGTCGTCGAGGCGATGTGGCCCGGCTTCGAAGCGGCGTTCGAAGGCTTCGACATCGCCCATTGCGCGATGCTGCATGACGAGGATTTCGAACGTCTGGTCAGCGACGAACGAATCGTCCGCCACGGGCCGAAGATCAAGGCGGTGCAGGACAATGCGCGTTTCGTCGCCGATCTCGCCGAGGAGCACGGTTCGGCCGGCCGCTTCTTCGCCGATTGGCCGGCAGAGGATTATGTCGGCCTTCTCGACCTTCTGAAAAAACGCGGCACTCGGCTCGGCGGCAATACCGGGCAGTATTTCCTGCGCTTTGCCGGCGTGGAAAGCTTCATCCTGTCGCAAAGCGTCGTCAACCGGCTGATCGCCGAGGGCGTGGTCGACAAGGCGCCGTCGTCAGCCAAGCAGCTGGCCGCTGTACAGAAGGCCTTCAACACCTGGAAGGAACAGTCCGGCCGGTCGCTGACGGAAATCAGCCGCGTGCTGGCGGTCAGTATCGACTGACGGTCAGCCTCACGGCGTGGCAAGCGCTCGGCGCGCGCCGAGCGCCTTTTCCCGGCAGCAGCAGCCCTCGATATGGTCGTTGACGAGGCCCATGGCCTGCATGAAGGCGTAGACCGTCGTCGGTCCGACAAAGGACCAGCCACGCTTCTTCAGGTCCTTCGACAGGCGCACGGAGGCCGGCGTCGTCGGATTGGCCTTCAGCGTCGCCCAGTCCATGGTCGACGGCCGCTCCTCGGGTTTCGGCTCGAAACTCCAGAAATAGCGCGCCAGCGTGCCGAACTCGGCCTTCAGGTCGACGGCGCGGCGGGCGTTGTTGATCGTCGAGACGATCTTGCCGCGATGGCGGACGATGCCCTTGTCGGCAAGGCAGCGCTCAATGTCGGTATCGTCGAAGACGGCGACCTTGTGGAAGTCAAAGCCGGCGAAGGCGGCACGGAAATTGTCGCGCTTGCGCAGGATGGTCAGCCAGGAGAGCCCCGACTGGAACCCTTCGAGGCAGATCTTCTCGAACAGGCGGATATCGTCGGTCACGGGATATCCCCATTCCTCGTCGTGGTAGCGCATGTAGTCGGGCAGGCCGCCATACCAGAAGCAGCGGTGATTGCCATCGTCGCCCGTGATCAAGCCGTCAGCCGACATTATCGTTCCCTTTTTGTTCGACACTTCGCCGGATTTACCACCGGTTAACGCATTTTGCAAACCCCCCGGTAACCTTGCCCGAAGGTTTCAGCCTTCGGTGGCATTTTATGAATGGCGCTTAACGAATGTATTGACCAAAAACCGGCAGTATCGCGCTTTGAAGGAACTTTGGTTCCGCTGTCGCATTGAGATCATCGAACAACAAGTAGCGAGTATCCGATGAAGAAGACCATTCTGTGTTTGGCGGCAAGCATCGCTTGCGCCGTATCCGCTCCGGCGATCGCCGACGACCGGTACCAGAGCCGGCCGCCGGTGATCGTCAGCCCCGATCTGGCCGCTCCGTGGCTGGTACAGCTCGGCGGACAGGGTGTGCAGCGGCCGCGGGTCTATGCGCGCCAGCCGCAGCGGACCATCGTCTACAGCAACTCGCTCTACGGCCGGCCGATGAACCGCCAGCCCGCCGCCGGCATGCCGGTGCAGCAGGTCGCCGTGCAGCCGCAAAATCCGGCTCGCCAGCAGATCGCCCCGCAATTCCTGCCCCAGATCGTCTCCTACCAGACGAATGAAAGGCCCGGCACGATCGTCATCGATACGAACCAGCGCTTCCTGTACCTCGTCCTGGACAACGGCATGGCACGACGCTACGGCGTCGGCGTCGGCAAGGAAGGCTTCGGCTGGAACGGCACGGAGCGGATCACCCGCAAGGCCGAATGGCCGCAGTGGAACCCGCCGAAGGAAATGATCGACCGCGAGGCGAAGAAGGGACACTACCTGCCTGCCCACATGGAAGGCGGCCTTGCCAATCCGCTCGGCGCCCGCGCCATGTATCTCGGCTCGACCCTCTACCGCATCCACGGCACCAACGCGCCCTGGACGATCGGCAATGCCGTCTCGTCGGGCTGCATCCGCATGCGCAACGAGGACGTCACCGACCTTTACGAGCGCGTTCCGGTCGGCACCAAGGTCGTCGTCATCTGACGCGACCGTCTCGCCACTATTTCCGGCATTCACCACAATATCCGGTCGCCTGCGGCCGGATATTGTGGTCTTGAGGCCACGTCACGCGTTCACATCTGCTTTATCGTGGCCGTCAAGACTTGAATTGCCTGCGTACATCTGCTGTTTTTTCATGATCAACTGGAGAGGGATTCCATTATGCTGAAGCTATCGACGCTGCTGGCTGCGGCCGCGTTCACCGTAACCAGCCTGACGGGCATGTCGTCCGCCAACGCCCTGACGGCATCAACGCGCACTGCAAGCCCGACGCCGCCGGCCGACGTGGTCATGGTCGCCACCAACCCCAAGGAAGTGAACCCGAAGTTCAAGAAGCAGATCGTGCGCTTCTCGACCACCGAGAAACCGGGCACCATCATCGTCGATACGAACAACAAGTTCCTCTACTACACGCTCGGCAACAACCGCGCGATCCGCTACGGCATCGGCGTCGGCCGCGAGGGCTTCGGCTGGTCGGGTGTGGTGAAGGTCCGCCGCAAGGCCGAATGGCCCGGCTGGACGCCGCCGCCGCAGATGATCGCCCGCGAGCGCAAGAAGGGCCATATCCTGCCGGCCTACATGCCCGGAGGCAAAGACAATCCGCTCGGTGCGCGCGCGCTCTACCTCTACAATGGCGGTGGCGATTCCGGTTTCCGCATCCACGGCACCAACCAGCCCTGGTCGATCGGCCAGAACATGTCATCCGGCTGCATCCGGATGATGAACAAGGACGTCACGGATCTCTATGAGCGCGTGGCGCTCGGCACCAAGGTCATCGTCGTTGGCCCCGGCAACCGCCAGGGCAACGTTCAGTACGACGACAGGGGCGTCGACATCCTGCGCACGCTGTTCGGCGGCTAACGCGCCGCTCACGCCATTCCACAAGAAATCCGAAATGCCGCAGTTTTGATTAAAACCGCGGCATTTTTGCAACCATTCCGCAAATATGGCGGAAACATGGCCAAGTCTTGCTTGCCGGTCCCAAGTTCGAATTTTAGAAATACGTAGAGATTCGATTCGCTATAATTGACGGGACAGTGCCGACGATGATGTTTTCTTCCGCTCTGCGCAAAACTCTTCCTCTTCTATGCTCCACCATGATCCTGATGCCGGCAGGACATGCGGCGGCTGAAATGCAGTTTTCCGCTTACGGCGGCATCCAGCGCGCACTCGACAGCGACGTCGATGTCAGCGACCAGGCCGATTTCGACGCCAAGTGGGAAGGAAAGTCACTCACCAAGCTGCCGCCCTACTGGGGTATTCGCGGCCTCTACTGGCTCGATGACTTTGGCTATTCCAACTGGGGTGTTTCGCTCGACTATACCCATGCCAAGGTCTATGCGACCGACGGCACCATGGCATCGGCTGCCGGCGACTGGACCCACTTCGAATTCACCGACGGCCTCAACCTGCTGACGGTCAATGCGATCTACCGCTTCACCGATTTCTCGCCCAGCTGGACGCCCTATGTCGGCGTCGGCGCCGGTATCAACGTCCCGCATGTCGAAGTCACCCGCTCGTCGGGCAGTACCTTCGACTATCAGTTCGGCGGCGCGGCCTTCCAGGTTCAGGCGGGCGTCGATTACAAGCTCACTGACAAGTGGTCGATGTTTGCCGAGTACAAGGGAAACTATTCGATGATCGATGTCGATATCGACAACAACGCATCGCTGAAGACCAACATCTGGACCAACGCGGTCAACCTCGGCGTGACCTATCACTGGTAAGGCACACCCGGCCTACATTGAAAGAAGCCCGTCCACAAACATGACGGGCTTTTTTTATCGCTTGGAACAGAGAAGCTTGTCGGATCGCTCGAAAATCGTCGAATAGCGCTTCATTCGCTTCTCGGTGGTCTTGCGGATGATGACGTCATAGCTGCCGGCCATGCGCTGGCCCAGGGTCTTCGAGACTGCCACCGTGAAATCGACGATGTAGAAGGGCGAATCGCTGTAGCTTTCCTGGACGAAGCGCAGGCGCAGGTCCTTGCCGTCGAACCAGTACTGTTTCAGCAGGTTGCTTTCGAGCCGGATGGTGCGGATTTCGTCGGGCGCATTGACGGTGAAGGTGGCTGCGCCGCGCAGATGGATGAGCCCCTGCCCCGGCTCTTCCGAGAAGCCGACATCGAGTGACAGGCGAAGGTCCTTGTCGTCATTGGCACAGTTGAAGCGGTCGTCCGCAAATGCCGGCACCCGTGCCAGAACCACGCATGCGAGCAGAAATGTGATCCAGAATTTCGTCACGATTCTCGCCTCCCATCAAGTTCGAGCCTCAGAACGTAACACTCGCTATATCACGATTTTCTTAATCTTTCCGGACTTTTACCTCCATACGCCCAGTCCAGCAACTCTACCGTGTGAACGATGGGAACGTTCGCAGCAGATGCAATCTGGGTAATGCAGCCGATATTGCCGGCAGCGACGACGTCCGCCTTCAAGGCCTGAAGATTACGCACCTTGCGCGCCTTCAACTTTTCCGAGATATCCGACTGCAGGATGTTGTACGTGCCTGCGGAACCGCAGCACAGATGTGCCTCGGCCGGATCGCGCACGGCAAAGCCGGCGCGCTTCAGGAGCGACTTGGGCGCGACCGTGACTTTCTGGCCATGCTGGAGCGAGCAGGCCGAGTGATAGGCGACGGTGACGCCGGACTGCGGTTGTTCGGGAAGGTCCAATGTCGCCAGATATTCCGTGATGTCCTTGGCAAGCGCCGACACCCTTGCCGCCTTTTCGGCATAGGCCGGGTCGAGGCGGAGCATGTGACCGTAATCCTTGATCACCGTGCCGCAGCCGGATGTGGTGACGATGATTGCGTCGAGCCCGCCCGCCTCGATCTCCCGCGTCCAGACGTCGACATTGCGGCGGGCATCGGCAAGGGCTGCCTCCTCGCGTCCCATGTGATGAACGAGCGCGCCGCAGCAGCCCTCGCCCTTCGGCTCGACCACCTCGACGCCGAAGCGCGTCAGCAGGCGGATCGCGGCCGCATTGATGCCGGGATCGAGCACCGGCTGGGCGCAGCCGCCGAGGATTGCCACCCGCCCCCGCGTGACGCCGGCGGCGGCATGGTTGCCCCGCGGCATAGCGGATTGCGGCCCCGATTCCGGCGCCAGCCGCAGCATCGCCGCCATCGGTTTCAGTGGTGCAATGCGGTCGAACAGCCCGGCAAATGGGCGCGCCAGCCGGGCAAGGCTCAGCGCAGCGCGAAAGCGGGCCGGATAGGGCAGGACGAAGGCGAGAAGCGAGCGGATGAGCCGCTCCGACAGAGGCCTGCGATAGGTCTTCTCGATATGAATGCGGGCATGATCGACCAGATGCATGTAGTCGACGCCGGAGGGGCAGGTCGTCGTGCAGGCCAGGCACGACAGGCAGCGGTCGATGTGGGTGACCAGTTCCTTGTCCGCCGGCCGGCCGTTTTCCAGCATGTCCTTGATCAGGTAGATGCGGCCACGCGGGCTGTCGAGTTCATTGCCGAGCGTGACATAGGTCGGACAGGTCGCCGTGCAGAAGCCGCAATGCACGCATTTGCGCAGGATGGCCTCGGATTCGGCGACATGCGGATCCAGCAACTGTTCGGGCGTGAAATTGGTCTGCACGATAACTCCGGTGTTGGAGGACTGCCCTTTTCAGAGGATCCAGGATTGCGGATTGGCGATCGGCTCCTCATTGCCGGCCTTCTGCAGGCCGACGACGCAACGGGCGATCATCCAGACGGCCGTCAGCACGAACAGCAGGATGCCGATGAAGACGAAGGTCAGCACCAGCGAGACGAGGCTGAACAGAAGACCGATCCAGAAGGTGCGGATCTGCCAATTGTAGTGACTCTCGACCCAGCCGCCGGCCTTGCCGCGGTTGAGATAGGCGATCACCACGCCGATCAGCGGCGTGATGCCGACGATGAAGCCGAAGAGGTAGAGAACGTAGACCAATTGCACATTGGCCTTGCCCGGCTCGAGAAGCCCCTTCGAGTCCGGGAACGCCTGTCCGTTTTCACTCATTGCAAGTCTCCCTTTCCGTTGTCCATCACGCAGCTGCAAGGCCGGTCTTCAGCGCCATCTTGCCCGGATTGAAGATGCCGACGGGGTCGAACTTCAGGCGGATCGCCTCTTCCAGCGCCGCAACCGCGCTGTCGCGCGGCTCGAACGCGGCAATGCCGGCGCGCATCCCTTCGGCCGCGCGCACAAGTGTCGCGTGACCGCCGCCGACGCTACGAATGCCGGCACGCACGAGGTCGGCCTCTATGCCGGCCTCCATGCGCATCCAGACGAGACCGCCCTGCCAGTCGTAGAAGGCATCGATACCCGCTTCGAGGCGAAGGGCTGCGACCAGTTCGTGTCCCCTGCTCGGTGCGACGGAGACCCGCCAGACGGGCTTTTGCGAACCATCCGCATAGGGCGAGACATTGGCAATCGCCTGCCAGAGCGCCAGGCTCGGCTCACGGCCAAGCCGCCTCACAGCGCCTAGAGCGGACATGGCAGAGACGAGCTTTTGCGCCCGCGCCTCGACGGAACTTTGGAGACCCTCCAGACGCAGGACGGTCGCGCCGCCGGAGGAAAGAGCGAGCTCGCCGTAGCGCCAGGCAACCGTCGGCGGCAGGTGCGCGGCACCGGAGACTTCGACCGGCAGCGCCATGGCGGCCGCCATCGCAGCCGTCGCCTGCTCGTCGTCCAGATCGTCCACGACAATGGTTTCCACGGCCTGCGGACGCGGCAGGACCTTGAAGGTGACTTCGGTCATGATGCCGAGCGTGCCGTAGGAGCCGGCCATCGCCTTGACGAGATCGAGGCCGGTGACGTTCTTCATCACCCGGCCGCCGGCCTTGACGACCTCGCCGCGGCCATTGACGAAACGAACGCCGAGAAGCGCATCGCGCGCCGCACCGGATACGAAGCGGCGCGGACCGGAGACGTTTGCGGCAAACAGGCCGCCGATCGTCGGCTCGCCATCGGTCCCCATCAACGGGCGATGGTCGATCGGCTCGAAGGCCATCATCTGGCCGGCCTCGGCGAGCGCCGCCTCGATCTCCACGATCGGTGTTCCGGATTTCGCGGTCAGCACCATTTCCGACGGATTGTAGGAGACGATGCCGGAGAGGCCGGCTGTCGTCAGTGACCCGTCGGCGCGCACCGGGTTGCCGAAGCCGGAACGCGTGCCGCCGCCCCGGATCGCCAGCGTTGTCCCGCTCGCCGCGTGGCTGCGAACGATGTCGGCGACTTCAGTCTCGGTCGTCGGTGTCAAAGGCGCGCTCATGCCGCGCTCCTTCCATCCAGCGGGAAGACCTTGGATGGATTGAGCAACCAGTCCGGGTCGAAGGCGGCGCGCACGGCCATCTGCTGGTCGAGATCGATATCCGTGTACTGGTGGCGCATGAGGTCGCGCTTTTCGATGCCGACGCCGTGTTCGCCGGTCAGGCAACCGCCGGCATCGACACAGAGTTTGAGGATCTCATTGCCGGCCTGCTCGGCGCGGGCCGCGTCTTCGGGATCGTTGATGTTGTAGAGGATCAGCGGATGCATGTTGCCGTCGCCGGCATGGAAGACGTTGGCGACGCGCAGCCCCAAGCCGTCGGTGATTTCCGAGGTCTTCTTCAGCACGTAGGAAAGCTGGCTCAGCGGCACCGTGCCGTCCATGCAGATGTAATCGGCGATGCGGCCGGTGGCGCCGAAGGCGGATTTCCGGCCCTTCCAGATCAGCGCCGCCTCGGTCGCCGACTGGCATTCCTTGACGACCTTGACGTTGTGCCGGCCGGCAATCACCACGATCTCCGCGAGCATGGCATCCATTTCCTTCTCCGAGCCCTCGACCTCGATGATCAGCAGCGCGCCGACATCGAGCGGATAGCCGGCATGGGCGAAAGCCTCGCAGATTTCGACCGCCTGCTTGTCCATGAATTCGATCGCGACCGGGATGATGCCCGTTCCGATGATATCGGCCACGCAGGAACCCGCCTCCTCCGACGTCTCGAAGCCGAAGAGAACCGGGCGGGCGCCTTCGGGCTTGGCAATCAGGCGGACCGTCGCCTCGGTGACGATGCCCAGCTGCCCTTCCGAGCCGCAGACGAGACCGAGCAGGTCGTAGCCGCCGGCGTCGAGATGCTTGCCGCCGAGTTCGATCACGGTGCCGTCGACCAGCACCATCTTGACCCCGAGGAGATTGTTGGTGGTGACCCCGTATTTCAGACAGTGCGCGCCGCCGGAATTCATGCCGATATTGCCACCGATGGTGCAGGCAAGCTGCGAGCTCGGATCCGGCGCGTAGAAGAAGCCTTCCGCGGAAACGGCTTCGGAAATGTTGATGTTGGTGACGCCCGCCTGCACCGTCGCCGTGCGATTGGCGAGATCGACGTCGAGAATGCGGTTCATCTTGGAGAGGCCGAGAACGACCGCGTCTTCCTGCGGGATCGCACCGCCCGACAGCGAAGTGCCGGCACCGCGCGGAACGACGGGAATGCCGTAGCGGTGGCAGTATTTCATCACGGCGGAGACCTGCTCGGTGGTCTGCGGCAGGGCGACGGCGAGCGGCACGCGGCGATAGGCGATGAAGGCGTCGGTCTCGAAGGGCACGAGTTCGCGCGCCTCGTGGACCAGACATTCCGGCGGCAGGAGATCGGCAAGATCGCCGACGATGATGTCGCGCCGCGACAGCACCGACGCCTTCGGCTCCAGAAATCCGATTGCACCTGTCATGATCTTCCTCCCTTGTCCGTGAGCCGCAGATTGCCCCGAAGCAGCGCCGGTGACAACCGGTCAAAAGCGGCATGACGATCTACGGACAGCGATTGGTAATCTTTCTTTACCACTTCACTCAATCCTCCACAAATGCTAATCATTTATTCCAATCTGGAAAAGATGGCGACGATTGATGACGAATCTCGAAGACCTGGACGTGTTCGTCCGTGTTGCGGCGACGGGCAGCATGTCGGCGGCAGGCCGCATTCTCGGGCTCTCGCCGGCGGTCATTTCCAAGCGCATCAAGCGGCTGGAGGAGCGGCTCGGCACAAGACTTTTCCAGCGCACCACCCGGCAGATCGCCCTGACCGAAGCCGGCAAGGGCTATCATGACCGGGTGACGGCCATCCTCGCCGATCTCGAAGACGCCGAAGCCTTCGCCTCGGGCCGGTCCAGCGAGATGCACGGCACGCTGAAGATCTCCGCGCCGACGTCGTTCGGTCGCATGCACATCGCGCCGCATCTCAAGGGCTTCATGGAGCGCCATCCCGGCATCTCGATCCAGCTGATGCTGACCGACGAATTCACCGATATCGTCGGCGGCGGCTTCGATCTCGCCATCCGCATTGCCGAACTGACCGATTCGAGCCTTGTCGCCCGCCGGCTGGCGCCGGTGCGGCGCATTCTCTGCGCCTCGCCGGACTATCTGGCCATTCACGGGACGCCGAAGACAATCGAGGAACTGAAGACGCATGCCTGCCTGCCGGCCCACAACAATGACAGCTGGCGGCTCGAAGGACCGGACGGCCCGGTGGTGCTGCGCCCGGAAGGCAAGCTGGTGACCAACTCCAGCGAGGTGATCCGCGAGGCGGTGATCGGCGGTCTCGGCATCGCGCTCAGATCCACCTGGGATATTGGCCCCGAACTGAAGGCCGGGCAAATCGTGCAGGTGCTGCCCGGTTACGAGAGCTCGCGCAATGTGGCGCTGTCGGCGGTCTATCCGAGCCGCGAATTCCTGCCGCAGAAGGTGCGCGCCTTCATCGACTATCTCGCCGCGCTTTACGGTCCCGCGCCCTATTGGGACCGGTAAGACAGCAACTGACCGCGATGCTTGTCCTGACGGGGCGGAGGGACTAAACAGGGCTGGCTTTTCGCCGCGCCCCGCAGCTTATTTTTCCAGGGCGGCCCTTGCTCCGGTCGTCGCGTAAAACACGGTTTCATTTCATGCCTGCCATTCCCGATACGCTCCCGACGATCCACGCCCCTCGCGAGGGCATCTGGCTCAAGGGCGACTGGCACCTGCATTCCCGCCACAGCACGGATTCCACCAACAACCCGATCGGCAAGATCATCGCGTTTGCCGAGCGCACCGGTTTCGACTATCTGGTGGTGACGGACCACGACGTGCATGTGAACGGCGCGGTCGCCAGCCACACCTGGACCGATCCGGAGTATCGGTCCGACCGGCTTCTCCTGCCCTATGGCGGCGAACTGACGGCACCGCGCGGCCATATCAACATCCTTGCGAGCGAGCCCTACGACCATCAGGCGGTGTTCGATGCCCGCAACGCCCGCGACTGGGATCTTCTGGCCCTGAAGAAAAAACTGGGTATTCACTTCTCCGCAAATCACCCCAGCACCAAGAACCACTACGGCTACTCCTTCGACATCGCCGACTCGGTCGAGATCTGGAACGGCAGTACCTGGCCCAAGAACATTCCGGGGGTCCGTATCTGGGATGACATGCTGCTCTCCGGCCGAATGCTCGGCGCACGCGGCGGCAGCGACGCCCACCACGGCGTTCCGGACCGTCCGGAACTGACGACCGCGCTCAGCGTCGAGGCGACCGCGAATTATGTCGGGACGCCGACCACCTGGATCTTCGCCCGCGAACGGACGAAGGAAGCCCTGTTCGAGGCGCTGGAGGCGGGCCGCGCCTCCATCAGCGCCAACCCGTTCAATCCGCGCGTCGAACTGCATGCCGACCTCGACGGCGACGGCATCATGGAACTCGGCATGGGCGACAATGTGAAGCCCTCCGGCGGTCCGGTCACATTCGAGGTCCGGCTGATCGGCGGCGGCATCAGCGGCGTGCGCTATACCGTGAAGGTCATCAAGAACCGCCAGGATTTCGCCGTCCTGACCGCCGATCCGGAAACGCAGACCGTGCGCTTCGTCGACACGCCGGCTATCGGAGAGCGAAGCTACTACCGGGTGGAGATCGAAGGACCGCAGACTCCTTATCCGGAGGTGCCGAACGCGATGGCGCTCAGCGGCAACAAGGTGGCGCTCTCCAATCCGATCTATTTCAACTACAACCCGGCCTTCTGACGCCTTCCAAACTCAGTGCCCGTCTTCCGCATGGCTCCGGCGAATGCGACGCACTGTCCACCAGATGAGGGCGACGACGAAGGGAACGGCAATCGCGGTGACGGTCGTGTAGTGGAACGGCGCGCCCATCTCCTCCGCGCCCTTGGCGAGATAGCCGACCAAGCCGATGACATAATAGGAAACGGCGGCGACAGAGAGGCCTTCCACCGTCTGCTGCAGACGAAGCTGCAGGTTGGCCCGCCGGTTCATCGAGGCGAGCAGGTCGCTGTTCTGGCGTTCCAGTTCGACATCGATCCAGCTGCGCAGGAGCCCGGTGGCGCGGTAGAGCTTGTTGGAAATGCTTTCCTGGCGGTCCTCGACCGAGCGGCAGGTCCGCATGGCCGGCGCGAGCCGCCGCTCGAGGAAGGACCCCAGCGTCTCGAAACCGGAAACCGGCGTTTCGCCGAGTACCTTCGTGCGCTCCTGCACGATGCCGTAATAGGCCTTGCTGGCGCCGAAGCGATAGAGGCTCAGCGCCGAATTCGCCTCCACCTCCGAGGCGAGCCGCGTGATGTCGCCGAGCATCTGGTCGGCCTCCTCGCGCGCATCTGTCTTCATGCGCTGCGTGATCTGCGTCAGCTCGTCCTCGATGCGGCGGATATCGCCCGACAGCGACTGGGCGAGCGGCAGGCCGAGCATCGCCAGCGTGCGGTAGGTCTCAATGTCAAGAAGGCGCTGAACCAGCGCGCCGCGGCCGGCCTCCGTCAGCCCCTGGTCGATGACCAGGATCTGCGTGAGACCGTCGCCGTTCTGGTGAAAATCGGTGAGGATCGTCGCCTGCCCGTCCTTGACCTCACTGTGGCAGAGGCTCGCGGGATCGAAGATCGCCAGCGCCTGCTTCAGCGCCTCACCTTGCGGGCGAAGCTCAAGCCGGATGCCGGAAATCAGCGAACCGGGCGCCGTGAAGCCGTCGCCGAACGGATGGACCGGAACGTCTGCGCCAAAGGAATCCGGAACGGGACAGTCCCAGAACCAGGTGGAAAACTCCGTGTGCTTCTCCCAACGCAGCGTCCCCTGCCCCCAGGGCATCGAATAATGGCTGGCATCGCGCACCGGCGGCGTCGCGCCGCGGCTCTTGGCAAGCTCGCTCAATGCCGTGTGATGAACGACCGATCCGCCGTCCATCATGAAGGCGAGCTGGAAGATCACCCGTGGCGAGCTGACAAGTGCGTATGGCCGGGCGTGAATCTCGCCCAGAGCCCTGGCACGCTCCGGCGCAGCTGGAAAGGCAAACTTGCGATCGGCCATGAATTTCCCCTCATCGGCTCTTTCATCCTCCTACTACAAACCGACGCCGGAACAATTGTCGATCTCCGGATCTTTATTATTGCATATATATAATTTTCAATATCTATTGGAGCCAGACACTGCAACACCGCGCTGCATCGCCGGCACCTTCACGGTGCCAAGCTCGACAAGGGAGGTCCTATCATGAGAATTGCACAGCTTGCCATTGCGGCTCTATTGCCGGTGGCGTTGTGGAGCCCGGCGCTCGCCAATGACTTTACCGATTTCGAAGCGGCGATGCGCACCGCTTATGGCGACTACAGGACAGCATTGTTCATGACCAACATGGGCAAGGCTGCGGAATCAGCCAAGGCCGTCTCCAAGTTCTCGTCGGAATGGACCGCACTGAAAGACCGGCCCGCGCCGCCGCAATATGCCGACGACGCGCGTTATGGCGAGACAATGTCCGCCATCGTCACCATTGCCAGCGCGGCAGAAGAAAAGATCGCGGCCGGCGCACTGCCAGAGGCCCACGAGGCCCTCGAAGGCATACGCGATCAGATTGGGGACATGCATATCCGCAACGGCCTGTTCGGCATCTCAGATCGGATGAATGCCTATCACGCCCGCATGGAAGAGGTGATCGGAAAACCCGACATGTCGCCGGAGGAAGCCCATGAAGAGGCTGCCGTGCTCGAATACCTGCTGAGCGATATCGCCGCCCATCCCCCTGCCGACGTCGATGACAGCTTTGCAGCGCTGCTCGCATCCGTCGAAGACAGCGTTGCCAAACTGGAAAGCGCCGGCGATGCGGCTGCCGTGCGTTCGGCGATCGATGGACTGAAGGCGCCCTACTCCAAGCTCTTCCTCAAGTTCGGCTGATCGGTCGGCCTTGCCGCGAGGAAACGACATCCTCGCGGCAAGTGGACAAAAAGATTGACCACTTCTCCGGTCTGCTGCTACTTCTTGGCTCATCAGGAAGGATGCCATGTCGGATATCGGACCCTTTGCCCGCATTTCGCCGATGAAGACCGCCGACGAGGTGGTGCAGCAGATCGAGCTTCTGCTGCTGGACGGCGTGCTGCGCGACAGCGAGAAGCTGCCGGGCGAACGCGAACTGGCGCAGATGCTCGACGTCTCGCGGCCGATCCTGCGGCAGGCTCTGAAGGAACTCGAGGCGCGCGGGTTGCTCATCAGCCATCACGGCGGCGGCACCTATGTCGCCGATATCATCGGCGAAGTGTTCTCGCAGCCGCTGATGGATCTCATCGGCCGGCACAGCCATGCGGCGCTCGACTATCTCGAATACCGGCGCGAACTTGAAGGCCTGACGGCGGAACTGGCGGCCAAGCGGGCGACCGCCACCGACCGCGCACTGCTGGAGCGGATCGTCGCCGACATGAAGGCGGCGCATGAACGCGGCAATTTCGACGACGAGCTTCGCGCCGACGTGGAATTCCATTCGGCGATCGGCGAAGCGGCCCACAACCTCATCCTGCTGCACACGCTGCGCGCCTGCTACAAGCTTTTGAACCGCGGCATCTTCTTCAACCGGCAGGCCGTGTTTTCCTTTGCCGACTATCGGGAGAAGCTTCTGGCGCAGCATGTGACGATCTGCGACGCCATCCTCGCCGGTCGTCCGGAGGCGGCCAAGGCGGCGGCCCAGGCGCACATAGATTTCGTAATCAACGCGGTCCGCGAAAGCGAGCGGGCCGGCGAATGGGACCGCGTTTCACGCCTGCGCATGCTTTCGCGCGGCGCGGCGCACGACACGCAAGACGGAAAAGGACGGATGACCAGCGATGGCTGAAACGCATGACATGCAAGCGGATGCACGCAAACCGCAGGTGGGCCTTTTCGCCACCTGTCTCGTCGACCTGTTCCGCCCGACGGTCGGCTTTGCGGCAGTCAAGCTGATCGAGGACGCCGGCTGCGAGGTGCATGTGCCGATGGCGCAGACCTGTTGCGGCCAGCCGGCCTACAATTCCGGCGACCGGGCCGATACGCGGGCGATTGCCGAGCAGGTCATCGAGACCTTCGAAGGCTTCGACTATATCGTCGCGCCGTCCGGCTCCTGTTCCTCCATGCTGAAGAAGCACTATCCGGGCCTCTTCAAGGGCGATGCCAAATGGGAAGCGCGCGCTTCCGCTTTTTCAGCCAAGGTATTCGAACTCGTCTCCTTCCTCGCCGACGTCATGAAGGTCAAATCCGTCGACGCGGCCTTCGACGGCTCCGTCACCTATCACGACAGCTGTTCGGGCTTGCGCGAGCTCGGCATTTCGAAGCAGCCGCGCGATCTTCTGACGTCAGTGGATGGCCTGACGATCAACGAGATGAAGGACAGCGACGTCTGTTGCGGCTTCGGCGGCACGTTCTGCGTGAAGTATTCCGATATCTCCAACGCCATCGTTTCAAAGAAGACCACCAACATCGATGCCTCCGGCGCAGACGTGCTGCTGGCCGGCGACATGGGCTGTCTCATGAACATGGCCGGCAAGCTGAAGCGGGAGGGCTCGAAGATAGAGGTCCGCCACGTCGCCGAAGTGCTGGCCGGGATGACCGACACGAAACCGATTGCAGGACAAGCCAAATGAAGCTGACCTCGCCGCAATTCAAGGAAAACAGCGCCAGGGCGCTCGCCGACGAACAGCTGCAGAAGGCGCTGCTCAACGTCCAGAAAGGTTTCATCGGCAAGCGGGCCGCTGCCGCTGCCGACCTGCCGGAATTCGACGCGCTGCGCGACAACGCCCGCGAGATCAAGAACCACGTGCTCGGCCATCTCGACCTCTACCTGGAGGCCTATGAAAAGAAGGTGACCGAGGCCGGCGGCCACGTGCACTGGGCGGAAACGGCCGAAGAGGCCCGCGAGATCATTCTCGCCATCTGCCGCACGCGGAATGCGAAAACGGTGACCAAGGGCAAGTCCATGATCACCGAGGAGATCAATCTCAACGAGTATCTGGAAGAAAACGGCATCGTGCCGGTCGAGACCGACCTTGGCGAATACATCATCCAGCTGCGCGGCGAGCATCCGAGCCACATCATCGCGCCGGCCGTGCACCTCAACAAGGAACAGGTCGAAGGCGACTTCCGCCGCGTGCACACGCACCTGCCGCAAACGCGCGACCTGACGGAGCCGACCTCGCTTCTCTCAGAGGCCAGGGAGGTTCTCCGCAAGCGCTATTTCGAGGCCGATGTCGGGATTACCGGCGCCAACTTCCTGATTGCCGAGACAGGCTCCTCCGTGATCGTCACCAACGAGGGCAATGGCGACCTCACCCAGTCGCTCGGCAAATGCCACATCGCCGTCGCCTCACTTGAAAAGATCGTGCCGACGCTCAACGACTGCGCCCAGATCCTGCGGCTGCTGGCCCGCTCCGCGACGGGCCAGGACATGTCGGTCTACACCACCTTTTCCACGGGTCCGAAGCGGCCGGAAGACGAGGACGGGCCCGAGGAGTACCACGTCGTGCTGCTCGACAACGGCCGTTCGGCGATGCTCGGCACCGAGTTCCAGGAAATGCTCCGCTGCATCCGCTGCGGCGCCTGCATGAACCACTGTCCGGTCTATCACGCCGTCGGCGGCCACGCCTACGGCTCCGTCTATCCCGGACCGATGGGCGCGGTGCTCACCCCATCGCTGAACGGCATCGACAAGGCCGGGCATCTTCCGAACGCGTCGACCTTCTGCGGGCGCTGCGAAAGCGTGTGCCCGATGCGCATTCCTCTGCCGAAGATGATGCGCAACTGGCGCGAACGCGAGTTCGAGCGGCACCTGACGCCGTCGGCCGCCCGCTACGGCCTCGGCCTCTGGGCTTTCTTCGCCCGCCGGCCGAAACTATACCGCTTCGCCGTCTCCTTCGCGATGCCGGCGCTGTCGCTTCTCGGTGGCACCGGACGGCGCATCCGCTCGCTGCCGCTTGCCGGCGGCTGGACGAAATACCGTGATTTTCCGGCGCCCGAAGGCCGCACCTTCCTGCAGGAATGGGCACAGCGCGAAAACAGGAAGCAGGAGGCAGGCCGATGAACGCCCGCGCCAATATTCTCGCCAAGGTGAAGAAGTCGCTCGGCGCGCCGGCGGATGACGCCACGCGCGCGGCGACCGTTTCCGAACGCATCAAGGACGCGCCGACCGGCATCCTGCCAGCCCGCGCGCAGCTGCCGGCCGAGGAACGCATCGCCGTCTTCGTGAAATATGCGGAGAAATACAACGCGACCGTCGCGCGGATCGGCTCGATCACCGATCTGCCCAAGGAAGTCAGCACCTACCTGAAATCGCGTAACCTGCCGGCATCCGTGCGCATGGGCGCCGATCCGCTGCTGACAGGCGCCGGCTTCGATAGCGAGCGGACACTCGAGATCAAGAGCGGGCCGTCGGACGGTTCCGACCTCGCCGGCGTCAGCCATGCGCGGGCCGCAATCGCCGAAACAGGAACGCTCGTCCTTGCCTCGGGACCGGACAACCCTGTGACGATCACCTTCCTGCCCGAACACCACATCGTCGCCGTTAAGGCGAGCGATATCGGCGCGACGATGGAAGAGGCTTTCGAGGGTATCCGCCAGACCTATGGCAAGGGGACGATGCCGCGCACGGTCAACATGGTGACCGGTCCGTCGCGATCCGGCGACATCGAGCAGACCATCCTGCTCGGCGCCCACGGTCCGCGCGCCCTGCACATCGTGATCGTCGACTAGGCGGAAAACCCGGCCGATACAGTCTTTTTTTGGCAATTCGCGGACTGTTTGTACGCGAAGCATTGATTATATACTCCAGTGTCACACAATCTCTGCATTGTAGAGATGCTTATCACGATGATTCGTCACGTCAGCGCTGAAAGGCAGGAAGAGTGAACCTCTGGGAACGCATAGCGTCCGACATCCATCTGATGGTGCGCCGTCCGGCGCGCCTGCAATTCGCAGCGCTGTGCTATCGATGGAAGAAGAAGAAGCCGGAGCTGGAAGTCTTGCTGATCACCAGCCGGGACACCGGTCGCTGGGTCATTCCCAAGGGCTGGCCGATGGCCGGCAAGAAGGCGCATACGGTCGCGGAACGGGAGGCCTTCGAGGAGGCCGGCGTTTCGGGCAAGGCGAGCCGCGAACCTCTTGGCTACTACACCTACATGAAGGGCCTCAACAGCGGACTGAAAGTCAGCTGCAAGGTGCAGGTGCATGCCGTCGAGGTGGACGGCATGATGAAGAACTATCCCGAAAAAGGCAGCCGGACCCTGGAATGGGTCAGCTGCCGTGAAGCCGCGACGCGGGTTCAGGAGCCCGAGCTGAAAAAGCTGCTCATCGATTTCGAGCAGGAGATTGCGGACCGCACGACACAGAAAAAACGTGTCCTGCAGGCCTGACGGGCGAAAATCAGCACTGTCACAAGACTGTCATATTGCGCTTTGGCGTCACTGACGGTAGGCGAAGGCCTCACTTTTGGAGATGCCGCATGGCCAATTCTAAGCCGCGACTGGAAAAACTGACGCTCGACAAGGATCTCGACAAGATCACCCATGTCGAGGCGGCCACGCATTTCGTGTCGAAGTCGCTGGTCGCGCCCGGCATCGCGCTCATCTTCCTGATCCTGGCCATGCTGTTCGCCGCCGTCTTCGTCGGCAAGGGCGAAAGCTCCCTGATCATGATCGCTGCGGCCGCGCTCGGCGCCTACATGGCGATGAACATCGGCGCCAACGACGTGACCAACAATGTCGGTCCCGCCGTAGGTTCCCGGGCGATGAGCATGACGCTGGCGCTCGTCGTCGCCGCCATCTTCGAGACAGCCGGCGCGCTGATTGCCGGCGGCGACGTGGTCTCGACCATTTCCAAGGGCATCATCGACCCGTCGCTGATCCCGACCGCCGACATGTTCATCTGGGCGATGATGGCGGCGCTCCTGTCGTCGGCGCTGTGGGTCAACCTCGCCACCTGGATCGGCGCACCGGTCTCGACCACGCATGCGGTCGTCGGCGGCGTGATGGGCGCGGGTATAGCCGCCTCCGGCTTCGGCACGATCAACTGGCAGTCCATGTCGGCGATCGCGGCAAGCTGGGTGATTTCGCCCTTCCTCGGCGGCATCATCGCCGCGCTGTTTCTCGCCTTCATCAAGGAATTCATCATCTACCGCGAAGACAAGATCGAAGCGGCGAAGAAATGGGTTCCGGTGCTGATCGCCGTCATGACCGGCGCATTCACCGCCTATCTGTCGCTGAAGGGCCTCAACCACCTGATCTCCATCTCGCTTGGCATTGCCGCGCTGATCGGCCTGGTGGCCGGCGGCATCGGCTGGGCGGCATCCGTGCCGCTCGTCGCACGGCAGGCGCGCGGCCTCGAGAACCGTAACCAGTCGCTGCGCAAGCTCTTCCAGATTCCGCTGATCTTCTCGGCCGCCCTGCTGTCCTTTGCGCACGGCGCCAACGACGTCGCAAACGCCATCGGACCGCTGTCTGCCGTCGTGCATGCGGCCGAGGCAAACGAGATTTCGGCGAACGTCAACATTCCGCTCTGGGTAATGATCATCGGTGCGATCGGGATCTCGATCGGCCTGCTGCTGTTCGGGCCGCGGCTGATCCGTCTCGTCGGCGAGCAGATCACCAAGCTCAATCCCATGCGCGCCTTTTGCGTGGCGCTGTCGGCGGCGCTGACGGTCATCGTCGCCTCCTGGCTCGGACTGCCGGTCTCCTCCACCCATATCGCCGTCGGCGCCGTTTTCGGCGTCGGCTTCTTCCGCGAATGGTATACGAAGAATTCCAAGCGCCGCGCCGCCTACATCCAGATGAAGGCCGGCAAGCCGGAATCGCTCAAGCAGCCCTCGGAAGAGGAAATCCGTCGCCGCTACCTCGTCCGCCGCTCGCACTTCATGACCATCGTCGCCGCCTGGATCATCACGGTGCCGGCCTCGGCCTTGCTTGCCGCCGTCATTTACTGGATACTTGCCTCCATCGCCGTCTGAACCAGACATCCATCACCGATCGCCGGAGCATCCCATGCGCGCCAATTTCCGCATGCAGCGGCTGTTTGTCGACGCCCCCCTTGCCGCCGGAACACCGGTCGAAGCCGATTCCGCCCAGTTCAACTATCTCGCCAACGTGCTGCGGATGGGCGACGGAGCGGAGATCCTGCTGTTCAACGGCCGTGACGGCGAATGGAAGGCGGAACTCTCGTTTCCGACGCGCAAGCGCATTCTGCTGTATCCCAAGGAGCAGACGCGGCCGCAGCCGGACGCCTCAGACCTCCATTATCTCTTCGCGCCGCTTAAGGTCGGGCGCATGGACTATCTCGTGCAGAAGGCCGTCGAGATGGGGGCCGGAACGCTGATCCCCGTCATGACCCAGCATGTGCAGGGCAAGATCCATTCGACCGACAAGCTGAAGGCGAATGTCGTCGAAGCGGCCGAGCAGTGCGGGATCCTCTCCATTCCGACGGTCGAGGAGCCGGTGAAGCTCTCGGACCTGCTGGACGGATGGGACAGGAGCCGTCGGATCATCTATTGCGACGAGGGCCATGACGGACAGAATCCCCTGCCCGTGCTTTCCGCCATCGCCGAAACCAGGCTCGCTTTGCTGGTCGGCCCGGAAGGCGGATTTTCGGACGCCGAGCGCAGCACGCTGCGCGCGCTTGACTTCGTGACCGCCATACCGCTCGGCCCGCGCATCTTGCGGGCGGATACGGCCGCGGTCGCGGCGCTCGCCGTCATACAGGCGGCCAACGGCGACTGGCGCTAGACACCACCGGCCGCTCCAGCCCGCTTTCCAAAATTTGAACACGGGTTGAAAGAAATTCACTTGCGCGGATGTGGTTTCCGGTCCAATCAGCGCAATGGTGTCCGAAGCCGGAGCGCCATGTGCCGGCGGCTTCGCCGGTTCCGTTTGACCAAAGCAGGATGGACCTGATGGCCCGCGATACGACCGACGATACGCCGATCACCTCGATCGATGAGCTGACCGAATACCTCGCGGGCGGCTCAAAGCCGGAAGCCGATTTCCGCATCGGCACCGAGCACGAGAAATTCCCGTTCTTCGTCGGCACGAACGAGCCGGTTCCCTATGAGGGGAAGGCCAGCATTTCCGCGCTGCTCATCGGCATGCAGGAAAAGCTCGGCTGGGATCCGATCATCGACGAAGGCAAGATCATCGGCCTCGCCGAGCAGCATGGCATGGGCGCTATCTCGCTGGAGCCGGGCGGGCAGTTCGAGCTCTCCGGCGCGCCGCTGAAAGTCCTGCACGAGACCTGTAAGGAATCCAACCAGCATCTGGCGATGCTGCGCGAGATCGCCGAGCCGCTCGGCATCCGCTTCCTTGGCCTTGGCGGCAGCCCGAAATGGACGCTCGCCGAAACGCCGCGCATGCCGAAATCGCGCTACGGCATCATGAGCCGCTACATGCCGAAGGTCGGCAGCCAGGGCCTGGACATGATGTACCGCACCTGCACGATCCAGGTGAACCTCGACTTCTCCTCGGAAGAGGACATGGCGCGCAAGATGCGCGTGTCGACCAAGCTGCAGTCGGTGGCGACTGCGCTGTTCGCTTCGTCTCCCTTCACCGACGGAAAGCCGAACGGGCTCGTTTCCTGGCGCGGCGACATCTGGCGCGACACCGACAATCAGCGCGCCGGCCTGCTGCCCTTCATCTTCGACGCGGACTTCGGTTTCCGGCGCTATGTCGAATGGGCGCTCGACGTGCCGATGTATTTCATCGTCCGCGACGGTCGCTACCGCGACTGTACCAACATCACCTTCCGCCAGTTCATGGGCGGCGCGCTGAAGGGCGAAATCGACGCCTGGGCGCCGACGATGGGCGACTGGACCAACCATCTCTCGACGCTCTTCCCCGAAGTGCGGCTGAAGCGGTTCCTCGAAATGCGCGGCGCCGACGGCGGCCCGTGGCGGCGCATCTGCGCCCTGCCGGCCTTCTGGACCGGCCTGCTCTATGACGCCGGCGCGCTCAACGCCGCCGAGGCGCTGACCGCAGACTGGTCGTTTACGGACGTCCGGGAAATGCGTGACGCGGTTCCTTCGCAGGGGCTGAAGGCGACGATCAAGGGACGCTCGGTGCTCGATACGGCGCGCGAGGTGATTTCCATCGCCCGGGGTGGTCTCAAATCCCGCGCCAACCTCAACGGCGACGGCGAAGACGAGAGCGTGTTCCTGGCAACGCTCGACGAGATCATCGCCAAGAAAGCGACGCTCGCCGACGACCTGCTGATGCTCTACAACGGCCGCTGGAACGGTTCGGTCGAGCCGGTCTTTTCCGAGTATCAATATTGAAGGCTGGCGAAGAGCCGGCTCCGGCAAAATATGCGGGTGCTTTGGTTTTTTGCAGTTGTGCCGTAAGATGAAGCACTTATGCTTCAGCGAAATGACACGAATGTCCAAGCGAGAGGGTCCTGCATGCTGCCACTGTTCGATATGATGATGCAGGCGCAGAACGGCGCCGCTGTCGAAGCCATGGCCAAGCAGTACAACATCGCCCAGGAACAGGCGGCAAAGGCCATGGCTGCACTGATGCCGGCCTTTTCGTCCGGCCTGCAGCGCAAGGCGGCCAATCCATACGACTTCACCGCCTTCCTCGCCGCCATGCAATCCGGCAATTACGCGGAATATTTCGAGGATATCGGCAAGGCTTTCACGCCGAAGGGCATTGCCGACGGCAATGCGGCGCTCGAAACCATCTTCGGCTCGAAGGAGGTTTCGCGGGCGATCGCCGCGCAGGTCGAGCAGATGACCGGCATCGGCCAGGAGATCGTCAAGCAGATGATGCCGGCGACCGCCAGCACGCTGATGGGCGGCATCTTCAAGCAATCCATGGGTCAGGTACAGCAGGCGAACGCCGCCTTCACCAATGCGGCCATGACGCAGATGATGCAGCAGTGGCTGGAAAGCACCGGCTTCGCGCCGAAACCGCAGCCTCAGGCCAATCCGTTCGACAATCCCTTCACCCAGGCGATGCAGTCCATGTTCGGCGGGCAGCAGCAGGCCAAGCAGGTCAACCCTGCCGACATGTTTGCCGCCAACCCCTTCATGAAGATGTTTTCCGACATGATGAAGCCGGCTGAAGACAAAAAGCCGGAACCGGAGCCCAAGCCGGAGCCGCCGAAGGAACCCGCTGCTGGCGCCGAGCTGAAGCAATATTCGGACATGATGAGCGCGATGTTCGACAGTGGCCTGGAAGTGGGCAAGGCCTACCAGAAAAGCATCGAATCCATTCTCGACGGCTACATGAAAAACGGCGACACAGCCGATAAGAGCTGAGGCAGAAAAGCGCCTCCATCCGACAAGTCAGGACGTAAAAAAGCCCGGTATTCGATAAACGAACACCGGGCAAAGGCAGGGCTATTGGCTCTCACCCTGCGGGGAAATCAATCTCGCGGCAGATAGACGATCGACCGACGGGCGCGAGCCCTTGCCTGGCGGGTGAGGTAACCGGACGGATCGTTGAAGAGATCGGTCGTCGCCAGCGCGCGATGAACGTCGCGCCGGTCGATGCCTATGTCTTGCAGCATATGATCATCCAGATCGGTCATTTTCGTCACGATGATACGATTGCGGATTGCACGATAAACGGATGCCACCACATTCCAGGCCCGGGCGGCAATCGGGCGGCGTGCGGGGCGCAGGGCGGCGAGGTCGAGGTCCAGTGTCCGTTCAATCGTGCTCATCGGATCATCCTTTCACAAGGCACGAGATAAACCTGCCCTCCAGAGGGCGGCCCTGGAGGGTGTGGTCGATGTCGTTTAGAGGGAGGAGCTTTCGCTCCGTGGCGTCTACAATGCCAGATTGTCAAAAAGACATTGATCAGTCCAACGAATGTTTCTAATGATTATCATCAAACCTTCTTATAGGTACAAGATGAGCGCGCCACTCGATATCGATCAGCTTCAAACCTTCGTCTCCATCGTCGACACCGGCAGCTTCACAAAGGCCGCCGACCGGGTCTACAAGACCCAATCGGCCGTCTCCATGCAGATGCGGCGGCTGGAAGAGCGGATCGGCAAGCAGCTGTTCGCCAAGGACGGGCGCGGCGTCCGCCTGACGATCGAGGGCGAGAAGCTCCTGAACTATGCGCGGCGAATGATCCGACTCAACAACGAGGCCATGGCCGCATTCGACGACAATCGTCTCGAAGGCACGGTCAGGATCGGCACGCCCGACGATTACGCCGACCGATACATGCCGGAGATCATCGGACGCTTCGCCAAGACCCATCCGAATGTCGAGCTGTACATCGCCTGCGAACCTTCCGTGACGCTGATCCAGAAGATGTCGCGCGGCGAGCTGGACATCGCACTGATCACGCACGATCCGGCGACGGCGATCTCGACGGTCGTCAGAACGGAGCCGCTCTGCTGGGTGGCCTCGGCCAACCATCCCCTCCGGGAAAGCGCGCCGGTGCCGCTGGCTGTCGGCCGCATGGACTGTCGCTGGCGGCAGCTCGCCTGTTCGGCGCTCGACGCCGGCAACCGCGACTACCAGATCCTGTTTACCAGCTGGTCCTCGACCGTGGTTGCGGCCGCCGTTCTTGCCGGCATGGCGGTCTCCGTCCTGCCGGAATCGGCCTTGCGGTCCGGAATGCGGGTGCTGACGCAGGCGGACGGCTTCCCGCCCCTGCCGCCGGTCCAGATCGGCATCATCAAGCGGCCCGGCGCGCCGGTGTCGCTGATCAACGCGCTCTCGAACCATATCGTCGCCTGCCTCGACAATATGACGCCGGCTCAGGCGACCGATGACGGGCTGGATGGCGACATCCGGGTGATGGGCCGCCTGCCCCGGCTGCGCCCGGGACATATCCTGCCGGGCTGGTGATGCCGCCCCGGAAAATACGGACCCAGATAGCGAAAGGCCGGGACAATGTCCCGGCCTTTCTCAAGTCATGCGCCGGCAGGTTGGGGCCTGGCGCCAGGCGCATGAAGCTTGATTGGATCAGTCGACCAGATCGAAGCGATCGGCGTTCATGACCTTGGTCCAGGCGGCGGCGAAGTCACGCACGAACTTCTCCTTGTTGTCGTCCTGGGCGTAGACTTCGGCATAGGCGCGCAGGATCGAGTTCGAACCGAAGACGAGGTCCATGCGCGTGGCCGTCCACTTGACTGCGCCGGTCTTGCGATCGCGGATTTCGTAGTATCCGCCTTCAACCGGGTTCCAGGTGTAGGCCATGTCGGTCAGGTTGACGAAGAAGTCGGTCGTCAGCGCGCCGACATTGTCGGTGAAGACGCCATGCGTCGAGCCGGCATAGTTGGTGCCCATGACGCGCATGCCGCCGACCAGAACCGTCATTTCATGCGCGGTGAGGCCCATGAGCTGGCTGCGGTCGAGCATCAGCTCTTCCGGGCTGACGACATAGTTCTTCTTCAGGTAGTTGCGGAAGCCATCGGCCAGCGGCTCCAGCGGCGCGAAGGAGTCTGCATCCGTCATCTCGTCGGTGGCGTCGCCGCGGCCCGGAGAGAACGGCAGCGTCACGTCGTAACCGGCGGCCTTGGCAGCCTGCTCGACACCGACATTGCCGGCGAGCACGATGACGTCGGCGACGGACGCGCCGGCTTCGCTTGCGATCGGCTCCAGAACGGAGAGGACCCTGGCGAGGCGGGCAGGTTCATTGCCTTCCCAATCCTTCTGCGGCGCGAGACGGATGCGGGCACCGTTGGCGCCGCCGCGCATGTCCGAACCGCGATAGGTACGAGCGGAATCCCAGGCCGTGGAGACCATGTCGACGAGCGACAGGCCGGAAGCGGCAATCTTCGCCTTGACGGCTTCGACATCGTAGGCGGTCGAGCCGGCCGGGATCGGATCCTGCCAGATCAGGTCTTCGGCGGGAACTTCCGGACCGATGTAACGGGCCTTCGGGCCCATGTCGCGGTGGGTCAGCTTGAACCAGGCGCGGGCAAAGGTGTCCTTGAAGTATTCCGGATCGGCCATGAACTTCTGGCAGATGGCGTTGTAGGCCGGATCGACCTTCAGGGCCATGTCGGCATCCGTCATCATCGGGTTGCGGCGCTTGGTCGGGTCGGACGCGTCGAGCGGCTTGTCTTCTTCCCGGATGTTGATCGGTTCCCACTGCGTGGCGCCGGCCGGGCTCTTGCGCAGTTCCCAGTCGTGGCCGAACAGCATGTCGAAGAAGCCCATGTCGAACTTCGTCGGATTGGTGGTCCAGGCACCTTCGAGACCGGAGGTCACGGCATTGGCAGCCTTGCCGCCCATGTTCGGGTTGCTCCAGCCCATGCCCTGGTCGACGACGTCGGCTGCTTCCGGTTCGCGACCGAGTGCGGCCGCATCGCCATTGCCGTGGGTCTTGCCGACGGTGTGGCCGCCGGCGGTCAGCGCGACGGTTTCCTCGTCGTCCATGGCCATGCGGGCAAAGGTCTCGCGCATCTGGGCGGCGGTCTTCAGCGGATCGGACTTGCCGTTCACGCCTTCCGGGTTGACGTAGATCAGACCCATCTGGACAGCGGCCAGCGGGTTTTCCATCGTTGCCGGGTTTTCGACGTTTTCATAGCGTGCGTCGGACGGGGCAAGCCATTCCTTCTCGGCGCCCCAGTAGACGTCGATTTCCGGATGCCAGATGTCCTCGCGGCCGAAGGCGAAGCCGAAGGTCTTCAGACCCATGGATTCGTAGGCGACATTGCCGGCGAGAATCATCAGGTCGGCCCAGGAGAGCTTGTTGCCGTACTTTTTCTTGATCGGCCACAGCAGGCGGCGGGCCTTGTCGAGGCTGGCATTGTCCGGCCAGGAATTGAGCGGGGCGAAGCGCTGGTTGCCGGTACCGCCGCCGCCACGGCCATCGGCCAGACGGTAGGAGCCGGCAGAATGCCAGGCCATGCGGATCATGAAGCCGCCATAGTGACCCCAGTCGGCCGGCCACCATTCCTGGCTGTCGGTCATCAGCGCATGGAGGTCCTTCTTCAAGGCGTCATAGTCGAGCGTCTTGACGGCTTCGCGGTAGTTGAAGTCCTTGCCGAGCGGATTGGTCTTGGTGTCGTGCTGGTGAAGAATGTCGAGGTTGAGTGCGTTCGGCCACCAGTCCATAACCGACTTGCCGGTTTCCGTATTGCCGCCGTGCATCACGGGACATTTGCCTACTTTGGCATCCATAGCGATCTCCTATCATTCTTCGTTGCGATCCCGCCATCCTGCACCCGAGATGTGAAATCCGTTTGTCCTGCGCGAAAATTCGGCGGAGCGGCCTTTAAAAAAGACATCGCGGATATGTTCATCTTCCGGGTCGGGACAGCGAGACGTTGTCCTTGCCGCGAAATGTTTTCGTCGACGAAAGAAGCTTATCACACCCGCCATCGATAATTTCCAATTGCATTTTCTGTTTTTCATCATAAGAAAAACCTATCATGCTGACACTCAGACAAATGCGCTATTTCGAGGCCCTGGCAGGCACCGGACATTTCGGCCGGGCGGCCGAACTCGTGCATGTCAGCCAGCCTGCCCTTTCGGCCCAGATCGCCGAGATGGAGAAGGAACTCGGCATGCCGCTCGTCGAGCGACGGCGTGGTGCCACGATCCTGACCCGCGAGGGCGAGGACCTGCTGCCGCAGATCCGCCAGATCCTGGCCATGACCGAAGAATTGCACGGGCGGGCGCGGCGGCGGCGGGGCGTGCTCGAAGGCCGCATCCGCATCGGCATCATTCCGACGGTGGCTCCCTATCTGGTGCCGCGACTGATCCCGCACCTGCGGGCGAACCATCCGGCAATCGAGATCGAGCTGAAGGAAGCGGTCACGGACAGGCTGGTCGGCGAGTTGCTGGAGGGCAAGGTCGACGTGATGGTCGCCGCCCTGCCCGTCGATGACGAACGGCTGGACACGATGGCGCTCTTCTCAGACCGGTTCTTCATGGCGGTGGCCAGCAACGACACGGACGTCCTGATGTCGCCGATGACGGAGACGGAGATCGACGCCGACCGGCTGCTCCTGCTGGAGGAAGGTCATTGCCTGCGCGACCAGGCGCTGGCGGTCTGCACGATGGCCGGCAAGCGCAGCCTCGTCAATTTCGGTGCGACCTCGATGGCCACCCTCTTGCAGATGGTGTCCCACAACATGGGCATGACCCTCATTCCGGAAATGGCGATCGAGACCGAAACCGGCCGCAACGACATCCGCATCATCCCCTTTGCCGAACCTCAGCCGGCGCGGCAGATCGGCCTTGCCTGGCGCCACCGGGGCGCCTCACGCGCCGATGTCGAGGCGCTTGCCGAAGCAATTCGCGCGTGCAGCAGCGGAAAAACCGCCTGACAGCGGCGGAAATGGTGGCTTTTCTCCACCGCAAATACACGCTTTGGTAAAAAACTAGCCTCTATACTCCTCCCCATAATCTGTTTCAGAACGGCCCGCGCTGAGGTGCGTGCCGGATTTGTGCATTAAAAATATCGGGGACATCACCGTGAAGTCGATCAATCTGGGCGTTTCTCACCGTCTTTCCATTGCCATCATATTTCCGCTGCTCGGCCTTCTCTGCTTTGCTGCCATCTCGTTGACGGATACCTACAAGTCGATGAGCGAATACCGCAGCCTGGGCGAATTGCAGCAGGCGCTCGGCAAGATCAATCTTCTCAACACGAGCCTGCGCGAGGAACGCAGCGCCGCCGGTCGTTTCCTGACCGACGACAAGGCCACCGATACCTCCGTACTCAACGCGTCGCGCCAGCAGACCGATGCCGCTCTTGGCGATCTCGACGGCGCGGTCAGCGTCTTGAAGCAATCCGACGGCGTGATCCAGGACGATGTGCTTGCCAACCTCAACACGGCGATCGCCGGCCTCGGCGACATTCGCAAGAAGGTCGACCAGCGCGAACTGTCCTTCAGCGGCGCCATCTTCGCCTATACCGCGCTGATCGAGCCGCTTCTGGACTTCGATCAGGCCAGCAGCCGCGCCAGCAGCGATGTCAACATCGCGCTGAAATCCGCCGCCATCGCCGACATCGCGCTGGTGATCGAAGGCGCTGCCCAGGAACGGGCAATGATCGACAGCGCGATCGCCGCCGAAAAGCTGACCACCGTCCAGTTCGAGAAATTCCTCGACTACACGGTCTCTCAGGATATTCACCTCGGCCTGTTCATGCGCAATCAGGATCCGGACCTCAAAGCCACCTTCGAAGAAGCCCTGAAGTCTGACGATGTCGTCGGCCTGAAGCGCTTCGACGGCAAGCTGCGCCGGGTTGGTCCCGACGGCAAGATCCGCGCAAAGTCCTTCGACGGCTGGTTTGAAACGACGACCAAGCGCATCAACAAGCTGGTCGAGATGCAGCACGCCTCCGAGCAGCGCATCACGGAGCGGGCGACCGACCTCTACACCTCGGCCAAGCTCTCGACCATTCTCTGGTCTCTGGCCACCCTGCTCGTCGCCGGCATCACCATCGTTCTCGCCGTCCTGCTTGGCCGGTCGATCACACGACCGCTTGCCTCGCTCACCGGCTCGCTCGAGGCCATTGCCGGTGGCAATTATGACGCAGAGGTGCCTGGCACCAGCCGCAAGGACGAAATCGGCGTGATGGCCAATGCGGTCGCGCACCTTCAGGAAGGCGCGCGCGAAAAGATCCGCCTTGAGGAGCAGGAAGAGGCAAACCGCATCGCGGCCGCCCGCGAGCGGGAGGCGAACGACTTCGAGAAGAATGCCCGCGCCGAAGAGCTTTCGTTTGCCGTTTCCGCCCTGGCGAATGGCCTCGGTCGTCTTGCCGACGGCGACATTTCCGAGGACATCGACGAGACCTTTACGGCCGACCTCGACCGCCTGCGCCTCGACTTCAACGCCGCACAGGCGCATCTGCGCAGCGTCCTTTCGGTCGTTGACGCCACCGCCCGGTCGATCCGGCTGAATGCCGCCGAGATGGAAAGTGCATCCGGCGACCTCTCGCACCGCACCGAACAGCAGGCCGCCTCGCTTGAGGAGACCGCAGCAGCGCTCGAGGAAATCACCGCGACCGTCAAATCCTCTTCCGAGCGGGCGAGCGAAGCCGGTGAAATTGCATCCCGCACCGTGAAGGCGACCTCGCGGTCCGCCGCTGTTGTCGGCAATGCCGTCGAGGCCATGGGCCGGATCGAGAGTTCGGCGGCCAAGATCAGCCAGATCATCTCCGTCATGGACGACATCGCCTTCCAGACGAACCTCCTGGCGCTGAATGCCGGCGTCGAGGCCGCCCGTGCGGGCGAAGCCGGCAAGGGCTTTGCCGTCGTCGCCCAGGAAGTGCGCGAGCTCGCCGGACGCTCCGCCAATGCCGCCAAGGAGATCAAGGCGCTGATCAACGCATCGAATGCGGAAGTGAAGGCGGGCGTGTCGCTGGTTACCGAGACCGGCGAGACGCTGGGCGAGATCGAGCATTTCGTCAACGACATGCTGAACCGCATCCAGTCCATCGCCGGTTCGTCGCAAGAGCAATTCGCGAGCCTCTCGGCGATCAACGGATCGGTGACCTCGATGGATCAGATGACGCAGCGCAACGCGGCCATGGTCGAGCAGACCTCCGCCGCCACGGCGCAGCTTTCGACGGAAGCGCAGACGCTGGCCGAAGGGCTCGCAAGCTTCAACCTGACACCCGGCGGACATCGCGGCCAGACGGGACGGATGCGAAGCGCCGCCTGACAGGCTTCAAAAGCAGAAAAGAAAAGACCGGCGGTTCATCACCGCCGGTCTTTTTATTTGAATTGCATTGCCGATGAAATCCGCCGCGCTTAGCCGGCGAGATCGAGAACGATGCGGCCGTCGATCTTGCCCTCTTCCATACGGGCGAAGATCGCGTTGATGTTCTCGATCTTGTCCCAGGTGAAGTGCGAGGCGACCTTGCCTTCGCCGGCGAACTGCAGGGATTCCTCCAAGTCCTGCCGCGTGCCGACGATCGAGCCGCGCACCGTGATGCGCTTCAGCACGGTGTCGAAGACCGGCAGGCTGATCATCGACGGCGGCAGGCCGACGAGCGCCATCGTGCCCTTCGAGCGCAGCATGTGGAACGCCTGCTCCATGGCCTTGGGCGAAACAGCAGTCACCAGCGCGCCATGCACGCCGCCGACCGCCTTCTGCACCTCATCGACCGCCCCGGCTTCGCGCGCATCGACGATCAGGTCGGCGCCGAGGGACTTGGCAAGGTCCAGCTTGTCCTTGAATATATCCGCCGCGACGACATGCATGCCCATGGCCTTGGCATACTGGACGGCCATGTGACCGAGGCCGCCGATGCCGGAGATCAGCACCCATTCGCCGGGCCGCACCTCGGTTTCCTTCAGTCCCTTGTAGACGGTGACGCCGGCGCACAGGACGGGAGCGGCAGGGCCGAATTCGAGGCCAGCCGGCAGGATGCCGACATAGTCGGGATCGGCGAGACCGTACTGGGCGAATGTGCCGTTGACGGAGTAACCTGTGTTCTGCTGCTTGGCGCACAGCGTTTCCCAGCCGGTGCGGCAGGGATTGCAGCAGCCGCAGGCGGTGTGGAGCCACGGCACGCCGACGCGATCGCCTTCCTTGACGCTGGTGACGCCGGCACCGAGCTTCGCCACATAACCGACGCCTTCATGACCCGGAATGAAGGGCGGATTGGGTTTGACCGGCCAGTCGCCATGGGCGGCATGGAGGTCCGTGTGGCAGACGCCGGTCGCCTCATACTTCACCAGAATCTGTCCGGGTCCCGGCTCGGGCACCGGCACCTCCTCGATGACGAGCGGCTTCTTGAACTCGCGCACCACGGCTGCTTTCATGGTCATTGCCATTTCAATCTCCCAAATTTGCCAACAGGTCGACGCCGCCAAAATCCGCGAGAGCGGGCGGCGCAGGCCTTGAGGAACAAAGGTGTCTGTTAAACCACAGGGGCTGGACGGTAATCCGAAATGGATACTAGCCGAGAGATCGCACGCACAAATTGACCTGCGTCAATCAGCCGACGGCGAGATGATAAGCGAGCAGCGCCCACATCAGGACGATCATCAGGACACCGACCATGAAGGCGGGCTGGCGGTAGCGGATGCGGTTGCTGGTGATGTGGATCCAGGCGTGAACGTAGCGGCTCGCCACAAAGGCCCAGGCGATGAGAACGGCCGTCAACGTGGCCGCGCCGGTCACGTAAAGCGCCAGGCAACCGATGTGAAAGAACACCGGCAGTTCGAACTGGTTCTCCAGATTGTTGCGGACGAACAGGCTTTCCGGGGGTTCGTCCCTGTTCTCGCGAAACTGCGAGATGCGCGCCGATCCGCCCTTGACCGCCGCGGCGCGGCGCATCCCGAGCAGCACATAGACGATCGACACCAGCAGAAAATGGGCGATCATCGGCCAGAAGATGGCGGTGTCGTAAGGAGCGGTCATGCTTGTCAGCCTTCCGTTGAGGAGCTCGGGCGGAGAACGGTCAGGCGCAGAACGATGACGCCTATGATGGTTACGAACATCAGCTTGAGCCGGATCATCCACGGCAGGAGAAAGGCGAGAAGCGATGCGAAGGCGGCGGATGGTTCAGCCGGCGGGAAAAACAGAAGGCAGAAGATATTCTCGGCATAGTCGCTTGCCATGTAGAGAAGCGGCAAGGCGAGCAACGTCGACGTAAGCCAGCCCGGCAGAGGGGCCCCGCGCAGCCGAGCGATTGGAAGAAGCCGGCGGAGAAGAAGGAACAGAAAAGCGGCGAAGATTACGGGAAAGAGCAGGTCGGTCGTCAGATGCATGGTCTTCAGGACCGACGCAGCAGCTTCATTGCCGACCAAGCGTTCGCGCAGGTCCAGCAGGCTTTCGGTTGTGGCGAAGATATCCTTGTCCGGCATCACCGCATGCGGCAATTCCGAACCGAAGCGCCACGGAAACCAGAGACCGTTGATCGCAAAGAGAAAAGCGCTGGCGAGCCCTGTCAGCCACAGGGCTCGCCGATTGTTTACTTTATCGCCGTCCGGCAACAATCACATGCCGCCCGGATAGTTCGGGCTTTCGCGGGTGATCGTCACGTCGTGTGCGTGGCTTTCGCGCAGGCCGGCGCCGGAGATGCGAACGAAGGTCGCGCGCTTCTGGAACTCCTTGATGTCGCCGCCGCCGACATAGCCCATGGCAGCCTTCAGGCCGCCGGCGAGCTGATGCAGAACGGCCGAGACCGGTCCCTTGTAGGGCACCTGGCCTTCGATGCCTTCCGGAACAAGCTTCAGCGTGTCGCGAACCTCGGCCTGGAAATAGCGGTCGGCGGAACCACGGGCCATGGCGCCGACGGAGCCCATGCCGCGATAGGCCTTGAAGGAGCGACCCTGGTAGAGATAGACCTCGCCCGGGCTTTCATCCGTACCGGCGAGCAGAGAGCCGACCATACAGGCGGAGGCACCGGCGGCGATTGCCTTGGCGAGGTCGCCGGAGAACTTGATGCCGCCATCGGCGATGACCGGAATATCCCTTGCCTGCGCGGCTTCGACGGAGGCCATGATGGCTGCCAGCTGCGGTACGCCGACGCCGGCGACGATACGGGTGGTGCAGATCGAGCCCGGACCGATGCCGACCTTGACGGCATCCGCGCCAGCATCGATCAGCGCCTTGGTGCCGTCGCTCGTTGCGACGTTGCCGGCGATGATGCGCACCGAATTGCTCATCTTCTTGACCGCGCTGACGGCATCAAGCACGCCCTGGGAATGGCCATGGGCGGTATCGACGACGAGAACGTCGACGCCTGCGTCCATCAGCCGCTCGGCGCGTTCCTGCGCATCCTTGCCAACCGAGATTGCGGCGGCGGCGCGAAGGCGGCCCTGTGCGTCCTTGGTGGCATTCGGGTTCAACTGAGACTTCTCGATGTCCTTGACCGTGATCAGGCCGACGCAATGGCCGGCATCATCGACGACGAGGAGCTTTTCGATGCGGTGATGGTGGAGCAGACGCTTGGCTTCCTGCTGCTCGACGGTCTCGCGGACCGTGATCAGGCCTTCCTTGGTCATCAGATCGAAGATCTTCTGTGTCGGATCGGAGGCGAAGCGGACATCGCGGTTGGTCAGGATGCCGACCAGCTTGCCACGGCTGCCATTGCTGCCTTCGACGACCGGGATGCCGGAAATGCCGTGCGCCTTCATCAGCGCCAGGGCGTCGGCGAGCGTCGCCTGCGGGCCGATCGTCACCGGATTGACGACCATGCCGCTTTCGAATTTCTTGACCTGGCGGACTTCCTCGGCCTGCTGCTCGGGCGTCAGGTTGCGGTGGATGACGCCAAGGCCGCCGGCCTGCGCCATGGCGATCGCCAGCCGGCTTTCGGTCACCGTGTCCATGGCGGAGGAAAGGATCGGCAGGTTGAGCTCGATATCTTTGGCAATGCGGGTCGCGATGTCGGTCTGCCCCGGCATGACCATGGAATGACCGGGCTGCAGGAGCACGTCGTCGAAGGTAAGCGCTTCAGCGCCGGTTGCCGTGATAATAATCTGTGCCATGCCAAATTCCTTTTAGAATAGGATCGTCACCGGCCTGATGATGTGAGTCGCTCAGTACGGAACCTTGCAAGAGATTCTTGGAAGTTGGCGAGGGCTGGTAACATGTTCATGACGCGAAGGGAAGAAGGCCGGCAATTTTTCTGCACGCGCTGTCCGGTTCGGACTAAAACAATAGAGCAAACCGGGATTCGCAATGTCATTGTCCATCGATAAATCGCTCTCCAAGGCCGCAAAGCTCGCCCGCGCCGGCGACCTGCAGGCTGCATCGGACATCTACCGCGATGTGCTGGAGGCCTTTCCTGCCAACCGCCGGGCGCGCCAGGAACTCGATGCGCTGAATGCCCGCCGCCCGAAGGAGATGCCGCCCCGCGCCGACTACGACAGGCTGGTCGCCATGTATCAGCGCGGCATGCTGAGGGAGACACTGCAGGCGGCCACCGCCATGGCCGCTCGCTATCCGTCCGCCTTCATCATTCACAACGTCCTCGGCCTGACCCAGGCCGGACTTCAGGACTGGACAGCCGCCATCACCAGCTACGAGCGCGCCCTGTCCCTCAATCCCAAGGCCCCGGAAATCCTGACCAATCTCGGCATAGCGCTGGAGAAGACGGGCAATATTTCCGGTGCGATCGACGCACACCGCAGGGCCCTCGCCATAAGTCCCGGCTTTCTCGACGCCTTCAACAATCTCGGCCTAGCGCTCGTGAGAGCGGGCCAACACGATGAAGCCGTCGGCGCCCTGGAGAAGGCGCTGCAGCTTCAACCGGATGCAGCGGACACCAGACGCAATCTGATCGGCGTGCTTGAAGAGCATGGAGCATGCCTGATGCAGCTCGGCCAGGCTGCAGCCGCCAGCAAGGTCTTCGCCAGAGCCATCGAACTCGGATCGGACAAGGCCGCGACCATGCTCGCCTATGTGCAGGCGACGAAGATTGCTCCCAATGACCCCTTCCTCGCCCGCATGCGCTCGCTGGCTGCGGACGGGAAGCAGGATGAAGACAGCGCCATATTGCTTCATTTCGCGCTCGCCAAGGCAGGGTTCGACATCGGCGACGATCAGCACGCGTTCGAACATCTGATTACCGGCAACCGGCTTCGCAAATCCCAAATCGGCTATGCGTTCGACACGGACCGGCAGCGCTTCGAGGACATCAGAACCTACTTCGAGATCACCGCTCCATCGCAACCGACTTACACCGACGACATCGGCTTCACACCCGTTTTCATCGTCGGCATGCCGCGATCGGGAACGACGCTGGTCGAACAGATTCTTGCCTCGCATTCGCAATGCTTCGGCGCCGGCGAGCTCAGCGATCTGGCGACCATTGCCGCCGAGACGCCATGGTATACCGACGAGCGGCAGGTCGAGACGTTCCGCGCCATCCGGAGGGAATATGCCAAGGCGGTCAGATCCTTGACCGACAAGCCGTTCGTTACCGACAAGATGCCTCTCAATTTCCGGCTGATCGGCTTCATCGCCAATGCCTTCCCGGAAGCCAGGATCGTTCACCTGCGGCGCTCAGCGGAGGCCGTCTGCTGGTCAAACTTCCGCCGGCCATTCACGGCCAGGGGCATGGGCTTTGCCTGCGACATGGAGGATATCGCCCGCTATCATGGCCTCTACGAGGATCTGATGGCATTCTGGCGCGACCGATATGCAAACGCGATCTACGATCTCGACTACGAGGCGCTGACCGAAAAGCCGGAAGAGGTCATCCGGCAATTGCTTTCCCATGTCGGGCTTAGCTGGGACAGCGGGGTTCTCGACTTCCACAAGAGCGCGCGCATCGTGCTGACCGCCTCGACGCTGCAGGTACGGCAGGAAATCTACAAGGGCAGCTCCGAGGAATGGCGGCCCTATGCGGAGTTCCTGGCCCCTATGCTAAATATACTTAACGGCGGGCCAGCCCCTTCCACAACGCCGCAGGAGAAGCAACGGCCATAGGCCATGTGCACATCTGCGAGCGGAATGGCCTAAGGCAGCCGTGGATACGATGGCTGGCAAGGCATGGCTCCCGTCAGCAACCAATCACGACCACAACATTAAATTCATAAGCCAGCCATTCCATTTTCCACAACTTCCGCTACTTTCGCCTCAGCTTCTCAACACTATCGATCCCGTTCTCCCATGAACCGCTCCATTCCGCTGATCCTCGCCGTCGCCCTGTTCATGGAGCAGATGGATTCGACCGTGATCGCGACGGCGCTGCCGGCCATCGCCCACGACCTGCATGTCGAGCCGATCACACTGAAGCTGGCGCTGACGTCGTACATGGTGGCGCTCGCCACCTTCATTCCGGTCAGCGGCTGGATGGCCGACAAGTTCGGCGCCAAGCGGATCTTCCGCATCGCGATCGCCGTCTTCATGCTCGGCTCGATTGCCTGCGCCTTCTCCGGCAGCCTGCTTGCTTTCGTCTTCTCGCGCTTCCTGCAGGGCATGGGCGGCGCGATGATGACGCCGGTCGGCCGCCTCGTCCTCCTGCGCACCACCAAGCGCAGCGATCTCGTGTCCGCCATGGCGCTCCTGACCATACCGGCGCTGATCGGGCCGTTGACCGGACCGCCGGTCGGCGGCTTCCTGACCACCTATCTCTCCTGGCATTGGATCTTCTGGATCAACATTCCCTTCGGCATCGTCGGCATCTGGATCTCCGGCCTGCTGCTTCCCGATATTCCGACGCGCGGAACGCCGAAGCTCGACATCCGCGGCTTCCTGCTGATCACCGTCACCACATCCGGCATCGTCTTCGGCCTGTCGGTAATCAGCCTGCCCGCCCTGCCGACAGCCGTCGGCATCGTGGCGACGCTGGCGGGTTTCGCCAGCGGCATCGCCTATGTCTTTCACGCAAGGCGGCATCCCGCCCCGATGCTCGACCTCAAGCTCTTCGACAACAAGGTCTTTCGCGCGGCGGCATCGAGCGGCACGATCTTCCGGATTTCGACGGGCGCCGTCCCCTTCCTCATGCCGCTCATGCTGCAGATCGGCTTCGGCCTCAATCCGTTCCAGTCCGGCATGATCACCTTTGCGGGCGCGATCGGCGCGATCATGACGAAGTTCATCGCCAAGCGCGTCTATGCCGCGGCCGGGTTCAAGGCGACGCTGATCACAGCGGCCATCACCGCCTCGATCGCGACGGCGGCCAACAGCCTGTTTACCGCCACGACGCCTTATGCCGTGCTGTTCTGCTTCCTGCTGATGACCGGCTTTTCGCGGTCGTTCTTCTTCACCGGCAACAATGCGATGAGCTATTCGGAGATCGAGGACGACCGGGCGAGCCAGGCAACGTCGATCTCCTCCGTCCTGCAGCAGGTAAGCCTCGCGCTCGGCGTCGCGGTGGCGGCGATGATCTTGGAGACGTCGACCTATTTCCGCGGGCAAACGCTGTCGGTCTCCGACTTCCACCTTGCCTTCCTGCTGATTTCCATCTGGTCGCTCTGCGCGATCGTGCCGATCCTGAAGCTGCCCGGCGATGCGGGTGCCGCGGTTTCGGGCCACCGGCGTCCGGCGGCGGGCGAATAGCCGAGGCTATTCTTCCTCTGCGCCGTCCTCTTCGTCCCGACGGCCCTTGAAGCCCTTGGCGAGCAGGAACATCTCGACCGATTCCGAACGCGACGCGCCTGGCTTCACATGCACGACCTGCCGGAAATTCTTCTTCAGGAAATTCAGGAGATCGCGCTCGGTGCCGCCCTGGAAGGTCTTGGCGAGAAAATGCCCACCCTCAGCCAGCACCTCGACCGCGAAATAGGCGGCCACCTCGCACAGATGCATGGTGCGCAGGTGATCGGTGCGGTGATGGCCGGTCGTCGGCGCCGCCATGTCCGACATGACCAGATCGGGCGCGCTGCCGATCGCGTTCAGGAGCTTGGCCGGCGCCTCTTCGTCGAGGAAGTCGAGCTGCAGGATCGTGACGCCGGGGATCGGCGCCATTTCCAGGAAGTCGATCGCCGCGACGCGGATGTCATCCTGGGTCGAATTGGTCACCTTGGCGGCGATCTGCGACCAGCTGCCGGGTGCGGCGCCAAGGTCGATGATGCGCTTGGCACCCTTCAGGATCTGATGCTTCTCATCGATCTCCAGCAGCTTGAACGCCGCACGGGCGCGATAGCCCTCTAGCTTGGCCCGCTGGACGTAGGGATCGTTGATGTGGCGTTCGAGCCAGCGGCGCGACGAGGCCTTCAGCTTCGTCTTCTTGACCTTCTGGCCGATCTTGCGGCCGGTGCGATTGCCGCCTGTCGGTGGTTTCGTCATCCTTGCCGTCCGCCATTCCTGGGAGTGTTGAAGCGTTTGTTGCGGTGGCGCCGCCAGGCGCCGTCATCGGCCATCATGTCGGTGAGCAGGCCTTCGCGCAGACCACGGTCGGCCACCCGCATGCGCTTGGATGGCCAGCGGCGGCGGATCGCCTCCAGGATGGCGCAGCCGGCGAGAACGAGATCGGCGCGGTCCGGGCCGATGCATGGATTGGAGGCGCGCGCGTCGAAGTTCCACGAGAGGAGCCTCGCCTGCATGGCGGTCACGTCGTCGTCGTGCATCCACAGGCCGTCGACGCGGCGGCGATCATAGCGCGGCAGGTCGAGATGGACGCCTGCGAGCGTGGTGACCGTGCCGGAGGTGCCGATCAGGTGATAGTCGACGGCGTCATGGCCACCTGCGGGCGGCGGGCATTCGAAGCGCGACAGCATGCCTTCGACCTCATCGACCATGGCGCCGAACACTTCGGGAGTAACGTCGCGTCCGCCGTGCTTTTCCGACAGCGTGACGACGCCGACCGGCAGCGACGTCCAGTGGGTGATGTGATTGGCAAGTCGGGTCGAGCGCCGGTCGGTCACGTTGATGACGGCGATTTCCGACGAGCCGCCGCCGATGTCGAACAGCACGACCGAGCGCGCGTCACGCTCGACCAGCGAGGCGCAGCCGGACACGGCCAGGCGCGCCTCGGTCTCGCGGTTGATGATTTCGAGTTCGAGGCCCGCCTCGCGCTTGACGCGCTCGAGGAACTCGACGCCGTTTGCGGCGGACCGGCAGGCTTCGGTGGCGATCAGCCGCATCTTGCGGATCTGCTTGGCGGCGAGCTTGCCGGCGCAGATGCGCAGCGCCTCGACCGCGCGGTCCATCGCGTCCTCCGACAGCCGTCCGCTCGCAGCGAGACCCTCGCCAAGGCGGACGATGCGCGAGAAGGCATCGACGACGCGGAACTGGCCCGGACGCCCGGGCTGGGCGATCAGCAGGCGGCAATTGTTCGTTCCGAGATCGAGCGCGGCGTAAAGATGCGACGGAAAGGGAGAAGCGTGAGCCGGACGTGGGGTCTGGCCGGGCCCGCGCGACGTCGACGCGGCAGCGGGGGCGTCGGACACATCGGGCCGCGGGCTTGCGGCTGGGCCGTTCATCGCGACCGGCGTATGCGCCGGCAGCAGCGGACGGCCCTGCAGCCCACGCTTGTGACGGTTTTTCTTGCGGTTCTTGCCGGAAGGCCCCTGCCCCTGGACCGGCTGCAGCGCGGTGGAAACGACCAGTTGATCGGCGGTTTCCGGCCGGGCACCCGGCGGCTTCTTGCCGCGCGAACGTCGCCGCTTCTTGCGCTTGTGCGGCGTCTCCGCTGCATCCAGGCTCTGGACCGGGGTCTGGCGTTCTTTCGGCCCGTCCTGGCCGGAATGCTCCTGAGACGGCCGTCGTTTCCGGTTCTTCGACCGGCGGCTACGACCCTGGCCCTGCTCCGAGCCAGAAGGCTCCGCATGACCGGCATTCACGAACGCCCCGGCGATTGACGGCTTTTCGCCGCTCTCGGGGTCTCTCACGTGTTCAATTCCAGTTACGCCGCGCTCGCCAAGTCTTCTAAGAGGGAGCTGCAGGCGCTCGTTTGATTTTCGTTGGGAACGACAATATCAGGGCCGCACGGGATCGCCAACCGCTTTTTCGCGCCGGATCTTCGAGGCACCGGAACGATGGCCAGCAGCACCACTTCAAAAAAAATCGTTTTGGGTATTTGCAAGCGCAATCGATTTGGTTATAAGCCGCCCACGAAGCGGACACGGTCGCCCCGGCGACACTTAAAAGTCTACCCGTCCGCTTTGCCAGTCGAGGCTAAGCCGCCCGCGACATCTTGGGGAATAGGTTAACGGTAGACCCACGGACTCTGACTCCGTTAGTCCTGGTTCGAATCCAGGTTCCCCAGCCAATTCTTATTTCTTCATATTTTTCAGCGACTTAACCCACTGAACCGAATATCAACCGGAATAGTTTTCCGCATCACTTTTCCGGAGCACGGGTCCGCTGCCCCTGCACCGCGGTCGCCTAACTGCACGAGGCATCCGTCGTTCTTGTATCCGCGGCTTCTGTTGTCTCAGATCGATCTGACGCCTCTTTTCGCTCGCCAGTCACCTCTTCGGTTCGGAGCGGATGATGGACGCGGCCAGTCAGCGGCCATGAAATTGCACATAGGCCCGGGCGGATCTCGTCAGACCAAACTCTGTCAGATGCACTCCTCGCCGCCCGCAACGATATCGATGACGATAGTCCAGACGCTCCAGATCCGAGCTCACCAATTACAATATGAGGCAGCTTGGGCTATAAGGTAGCTCCGGCGTGGAGAAGATCTGCAAGATCCGGTGATTGAGGATACCATGGTCAATTCCCAAAAAGGAAAAGGTGACGAAGATGCAGTCGCCGCTCCGCGTCGAGCAGAGCAGAACCGCACGCCTGAGGAAAATCTGGCCCCTACAAGAGAAGATGCATTCGACATCGAGGCCTTTGCCGAAGAGGCCATCGCAAGACACCGCGTCATCTTTGACTATCTTGCGGGCAAATGACGCAATCACCTACTGCATCGGGATGATCCTGCGGAGGTCGCCCACAAGCACCAGGAGCCCAACCTGAAGTTCTCATCCCACAGCCTGGTCTAGGCCTGAAGAATCGAAGTCACACAGCCGGCGATACTTTCTGTGCGAGCAGCGCGTGCGTGCCCTTCCTGGCTCGTTAACACACAGCGCCAAATGCCAAGCACCCCAGACGCGGTCGCCCTAGCGGCAGATAGCTTGAGAAATTCGATCCGCCGTTGTTGTGCGTAGTGCCGCCCTCTCAAGCGGCCGACGGGAGGCCGCCTCCTGCAACCAGCTCGGCGCAGGCCAGCAAGTTCCTCGACAAAGCCAGCGCCACCGATCCGGGGAACGGCAGCGATCCTAGGGATCGACCGACTGATCTGCGGGCAGAACAGTCGCTGTAGCGCCGCCCTGGCAACGAGGCTCCATACCAGTCGCTAGGCCGGGCATTTAGGGTTGCTCACCCGTCGAAAGACTTGATCATAACTAAATGGTATCGTATAGTCCTGATCACATACTCCCCTACCCTCCCTACACGAGACCTACCCTCATGACCACCTACCGCACATCCAAGCAGGCGATTGCCTATATCCGAGTATCTACTGACAAGCAGGGCGAAACGGGAATTGGCCTGGAAGGACAGAAGGCATCCATCCGTGCCTATGCTGATGCGGCCGGCGTCGAGATTGTAGAGTGGTTCCAGGATGTGGCCAGCGGTCGTGGTGAGAAGAACCTGGAACACCGGCACGGTCTCCAGAGCGCACTCGACTTCGCTCAGGCCCATGACACTGATCTTCTCGTGGATGGGCTCGATCGGCTGTCTCGCAGCACCAAGACTATCGAGCACATCATGCGCGAACGCAAGGTCATGGTTGTCTCGGTCTCGGAAGGGCGCACGAGCAATCGTCTTGTGCTTGCCAGCCGTGCCGCGCGTGCGGAGCTTGAAGGAAACATGATCTCGGAGCGGACCAAGCGCGCCCTTCACAGAAAGAAGGCTGAGGGCGTGAAGCTCGGGAACAGGACCAATCTCTCAGAGGCTCAGAAGCTTGGTGCGGATTCCAACAAGCGCCGGGCAGAGGAGAAGGTCAATGAGATCGCAACTGCTATCCAGAAGAACGATTGGCAGGACCTCTCTGTGCCGGCCCTGGTAGACGCACTGAACGGCATTGGCTTGAAGACCAGCCGCGGCGAAGCTTGGACCGCTGCGGCTCTCCGCAGGCCGCGTAAGGCTGCGCTAGAGGCCATCAAGGCATCCACGCCCGCGGACTATAAGAACCATCCGAACTTTGGTCTTTTCTGAGCCGTCCCGCGGTCTCCAAAAAGCGGTCCATCGTCCTGCGACTAGACGAACAGTTCCTAGCTCTTGCTGCATTGACCCGAGCGCCGGCTCTTGACTGAATGCCGTCCGGCGAATTTCGAGCACCGCAAAAATCTTCCGTTATTCGTTAGGTTGTTATTGACACGCTCCGTTAGGATGAAATACTAACGACTAACAACGGAGATTGGAAATGGCACTCAGCAACGCAGAACGGCAAAGACTTCACTACCAGCGCCAGAAGGACAAGAAAAAGAGCGAGCTGAAACAACCAGACAGCGTGGAGCTGGCAATTCCCTCGGAAGACCCATTTTGTGAGTGGTTCCAGGGACAAGCCGGCGGTTTCTCTGACTTCGCGCGGTGCTTCGACATGGCCGGCATGGAAGCACCCGATATTTTTGATGACAGCGACCCCAAGTCCTTTTCGGGCGAGATCGAGCGCAGTTTCGAAGACGCGCCGGAACGTAGCCCCTACGCTAACGGTGGCGGATCGCTCGCCAGGGCCGAGATCATGGTCGGCTGCCTGGTTGACGCGGCCTCAGAGCTCGCCCGCATCATCAACGAGTATAAGCGCAACCAGGTCACCAACCGGCTTCAGGAAATCGAGAATGCTGACTTTTCCGATCCCAGCGTCAAGAAAAACGCGCTGACAGAAGTGGTCCGGCTCCAAAAGATGATCGAGACCCTCGACAAACAGGTGCGCTGGTCCTTTCCTCAATGGAAGCTGACGAGCGACTAGCACGCTTCTGTCAACGGTGAGGCAGTGATGTAACAACAGGGGCCGGCGATCAAGGCACCTGCATCTGCCAACCATCCCCCAACAATAGCAACGGTTCTCCCTGGCATCACCTGCCGGCTAGTTGCCGCTCGCTCTCACGCCTGACCCAAATCCGCAATCGTTGCGGTTTCCCCACCGCACACCTATCAACCCAGGAGGCCTGACAATGACTGATCTTCACATTACCAACGACGAACTCAAAGACCTCGACTACACTAACGCTGAAAACATCGTGGACGTCGACACTCCGGAGCAATCGCCTGGTTCCGAGCCCTCAGTGCCGGCGAGTCCTGCCGTATTCGGCTTCGACTATTCTGGTGTGTCACTTGAAGTGGCGCAGGAGGCAGAGGCTGCTGCCATCCGAATCCGAGATCGCCACCGCCTCAGTATAATCGACACTGGACATGACCTGTGCGCCGTAAAGGATAAGCTTGAACACGGCCAGTTTGGAAATTGGCTGAGCTACCACTTCGGTATGTCTGAGCGCACTGCCCAGAACTATATGAACGCGGCAACTGTCTTTGGTTCAGCACCCAAGGTGATCGATGTGCTGCCGCCCGTGACCATCTACAAGCTCGCTGCGAAAGGCGCACCAGATGAGATCAGGCAGTCCGTCATTGACGCCGTAGATAAAGGCCTCCTCCTCGACCACAAGGAAGTCAACTCTCAAATTGCAACCGCGCAAAAGGAGGCACGCCAGAGGCGGGAAGAAGAACGTGCGGCGAAGCACGAGCAGCGTGCTTGGGAGAAGAATGAAAAGGCGCTGCGGGCTGAAGGCAAGACCGACGAAGAAATTAAGAATGGGCGCAAGCGGTGGGATAGGAAGAAAGCACGCAAAGAACGTGACGCCGACAAGAAGGCTCTCGAGGCTAAGCAGCGCGAGGAAGCGGCATTGCAGCGGGAGGAGAGGTTGAACGGGATGGCAGCCAAGGCAGTAAACATCCTCAAGGCTCGGCTTGCCGCGGACTACGAGACGTTCCGAGATGCACTTCTGCAGCTTGATTATGTTCAATTGAAAGCTGCGATGTTGAACGCCTAACTGGGTCGGAAAGACCGAGCCCGTCGACACAACCAGATTTCTGTCGACGGGCCAAACTTTGCGAGCTTCAGGAAATTCACAACCATAGCGAGGCGTGGGCACTAAAGGCGATTTCAAAGTGCGAGTATGCGATCGGAGGCCACATTCGCGCCAGTGAACTCCTGTGAGCCAATGGCGCGCTATCCATTGAGCGCACTTGCACTACGCATGGGCATCGGTAAGCTCGCTCTGAAATTGAAGGGTGGGGCATGAGTAAATCCTGGATGGTGCGCGCTGAGCGCGATGGACGCCTATTCGACGCGTTCAAAGAAAAGTCGGCAGTGGCCATTGGCTGGAACGAAGTCGGTGACCTCTCGGCGGTGAAGACCCGCAAAGCTGTAGCTGATCTGGTGACAGCCGCATGGCCGGAAACGAAACCGCAGTCGGTGGCTATGGCTGCGGGTCAGCTCCATCGCTTCGCTAACGAGATCGAAGTTGGCGATATGATCGTCACCTATAATCCGTCTCGGCGCGTCTATCTCATCGGAGAGGTTGCCGGCCCTTATCGCTACGATACCTCAATCGACCCAGAGGATGCACAATATCGCCCCGTTAATTGGAAAGGCGAGGTTGGGCGTGATCTCTTGTCTCTAGAAAGCCGTAACAGCCTCGGCGCGATCTCAACGCTCTTCCGGATACCGACAGAGGTTGCTGCAGAGCTGAACAAGACGCTGGCTTCCGGCCAGCCAATAACGGAGAAGACTGTTGCGGCAACCACCGAAGCAGACGAGGACGAGCTCTTTAGATCCATGGAAAGCAGGGCCCACGAGTTCATCAAGGACAAGGTGAATGCGCTGGCATGGGACGACATGCAGGAGCTTGTAGCGGGCCTCCTTCGTTCACTGGGCTACAAGACGCGAGTATCAGAGGCTGGACCTGACCGCGGGAAGGACATAGTGGCGTCACCGGATGGGTTCGGCTTTGAGTCACCTCGCATTGTGGTCGAAGTAAAGCATCGCAAGGGAGCTATCAGCGCGCCGGATGTCCGTAGCTTTCTCGGTGGACGCCATCCGCAGGACAAGGGCCTATATGTCAGCACCGGTGGATTTACGCGCGAAGCCCGATATGAAGCCGAGAGGGCTAACATCCCCCTCGCGCTTATGGATCTGGATGACCTGGTGAAGAGCCTGTTGGAGCAATACGAAAAGCTGGATATTGAAGCCCAACAGCTGGTGCCATTAAAGCGGATCTTTGTTCCCGCCTGGGGATAAGGCCTCAGTATTATTATGCTTCTGGTATTTGAGGCGGATCTACATGAGAAATCTCTTGAACAACCTTTCTCTCTCATTTCAGATAAGCGAATCCATACAAAATACCGACTGGGAGTTGTTGACGCATGACGAGTGAATTGCCCGTTTATCAACCTGTTCAAGGGCATTACTTCGCTCACTCCCTACTGCTTGAGAGTTTGGATGAGGATGCGTTCACCCGCTCTTTGAGCGCGGCCCGCGTCGACATGAATCCTCACCAGGTCGAAGCGTCATTATTTGCCCTGAAATCGCCGCTCAACAAAGGCGTGCTGCTGGCCGACGAAGTGGGCCTGGGAAAGACCATCGAAGCCGGACTTGTAATGGCGCAGAAGTGGGCGGAGCAAAAGCGGAAGATACTTCTCATCGTGCCTGCCTCTCTGCGCAAGCAGTGGGAACAGGAACTCATCGAAAAGTTTGGCCTAAAGAGCACGATCATGGAGGCTGGCAAACATCGCGAGATGAAAAAATCCGGCATCCGCGACCCTTTCGACAAGGCCAGCGGCGTCGTCATTTCGTCTTACGAGTTCGCTGCCCGGCAGAAGGACGAGCTGCAACGAACAAAGTGGGATCTCGTCGTCTTCGATGAAGCCCATCGCCTGCGTAACGTCTACAAGAAGAACGGGTCGCAACGAGCGAAGGATCTCAGACGCGCGCTCGCGGATCCTGTGAAGGTGCTTCTCACGGCAACACCTCTGCAGAACTCCTTGCTCGAGCTGTTTGGGATCGTCTCCATCATCGACGAGACCCATTTTGGCGGTGAGGCTGCGTTCAAACGCCAATACATGGGCGCTGGAGTAAGCCGTGCGTCCGCGGAAGCTCTGAAAGAAAGGCTTAAGCCGATCTGCCACCGCACCCTGCGCCGTCAGGTCCAGGAAGCTGGGCATATCAATTTCACGAAGCGCAATGCCACGGTATTCGACTTCGCCCCCCCCGACGTTGAGGTTAAGCTCTACAATTCAATATCCAGCTTCCTGCAACGCAAGGACACGATTTCCTACGGCGATCGAGCAAACCAGCTGGTCATCCTTCAAATCCGAAAGATCCTCGGGTCTTCGACATATGCCGTCATCAAGTATCTCGAGACATTGATCGATCGCCTGGAGAAGAAGCAAACTTCCATAGACACATCCATCACCGACGACATTGAGCTAATCGATGAACTTGCCGAGGAGATGGTCGATCAAGAAATCGACGAGGAGGCGCTGTCTGAAGAGCCTGTAGACCCTGAGAAGCTGACAGCGGAGCTCCAAGAACTGCGTGGTTTTCTGGCTCTGGCCCGATCCATTGGCGCCAATGCGAAAGGGGAGAAGCTGATTGATCGCCTGCCTGACGTGCTGGACGCTATTGAGAGCAAGGGCGGCGCGCGAAAGGCGGTAATCTTCACGGAGAGCGTGCGGACACAAACCTATCTCTCAGAGCTTCTCTCCAATCGTGGCTATGCCGGTCAGATCGTTCTGCTAAACGGATCCAATAGCGATCCTTCTAGCCAGCGGATCTACAAGGATTGGAAGGAGCGCCACGCCGGCAGCGATCGTGTTTCCGGCTCCAAGACGGCCGACATGAAAGCGGCAATCGTCGATGCGTTCAAGGGGGATGACAAGACGATCCTGATTGCCACGGAAAGTGGTGCCGAGGGCATCAACCTGCAATTCTGCTCTCTGGTGATAAATTTCGACCTCCCTTGGAATCCCCAGCGTGTTGAACAGCGTATCGGCCGTTGTCACCGATATGGCCAGAAGATCGACGTTACCGTCGTGAATATGTTGAACCTTAAGAACCAGGCTGAGAAGCGCATTCACGAACTACTGGCACTGAAGTTCAAGTTGTTCGAGGGTGTCTTCGGCTCAAGCGATGAGGTTCTCGGATCGATCGAGCGTGGTGTCGATTTCGAAAAGCGCGTTCTGGACATCGTTCAAAAATCTCGCTCACCGGAAGAGATTGAGGCAAGCTTCGACGCTTTGAAGGAAGAGCTGCAGGAGACAATTTCCGCGGAAGTTGAGGCAGCACGCGCCAAGGTCCTGGAGCAATTCGACACGGATGTTGTGTCACGTCTCAACACCCGCAAAGCCAGTCTGACACACGCTCTCGACGAGTTCTCGCGACGTCTACTGATACTTGCGCGCGCCGAATTTCCGCACGCAGAATTCAACGTCGAAGGATCCCACGCATTCCGCGAGGGAGGAAATGTCTATACGCCCCATTGGCAGGAGGCCTCTGAGAAGGACTGGCAGTTCTTCCGCCTTACCGATGAGAATTTGGCACAGGAAGCCGCAACGCGAGCTGCGGCTCGCAATCACAGCACTGAGGGACGTTACTTACGTTTCAGCCCCGCTGCCTTTCCTTTTGATGGGCAACTCGCGGACGTGTCTGCATTGCGCGGGAAGAGTGGCTTTTTGCGTGTTGCAAAGGCGACTGTCCGCACCGAACACAAGATCCGTGAAGATCTGCTGGTTTCCTGCGTCACCAATGATGGCCATCAGGTCAGTGTCGAGACCGCAAAGCGGTTGCTGATGGCCCCGGCGATCGACGGCGGAGTTTTGGCCATGCCGAGTGGCTTGGGCCCGCTGGACAAGATCGAGGACCAGCTCTTCTCCAGCTTTGCCGAGACAGTGAAACAGCAAAACTTCCAGTGGCTCGAAGAGGAAGAGAGACGCCTGGATAACTATGCGCGAGACATCGAGGTCGAAATCGACGCCCAGATCGACGAGCTCGAGGATACCGCCAAGCAGCTTCGTCGTGATCGCCGGTCCCCGGATCTGTCGATGGAGGAAAAGTTGTCGCTCGGTCGAAAGATCAAGACGGTCGAGGGCGAGATCGATGACCTGAAATTCTCCAAGCATGAGCGCCGCAAGCAGATCCGAAAGCAGGTCAACGACATGCTCGATGAGTTCGCAGCTGCGCTAGACCGTAAGCCCGAGCGTTCGCACTTGTTTTCAATACGCTGGTCCGTCGAGTGAGCCATGGGTAGCTGGGCGGGATCTCGATCACGAGAGTTTGGGGTCTATCCGGTCGAATTGCACTTCTCGCTCGATAGCCATGTGGGGCCATCCTGGGTCGTGCCGGCGCTATTCAATCGTTCGGGTTGGCTTTCGGTCGCCGAAGTCGAGATGGAAACGGAGTTTGATAGGACCCGCGCGGTGATCGCTGCTTGCGTCAACGATGAAGGCGAGGTCCTGGGCAAATGGGTCGTCGAAGCACTGTTCTCAATGCAATCCTCGCTGCCCCAGGAAGTGTTCATTGAGCCGCCGAACGACTTGGCCGATGCATTGGATGCACTCTATTGGGACTTCCTTGGTCGTTGCGATATCGCCCACCTTAAGGTCTTGGAAGAGGAGGAGCGCCGGATCAACTCGACGATCACTCGCCTGGAGATGCGTCGCCAGGAGGTTTACGAAAAGGTGGAAATGTTCCTTTCGAGCCTCTACGCACGGCGTCGGCGAGAGCGCGGCAACGCCGAACTCTGCACTCAGATCGACGCCAAGATTGAAGAGGTGGAGGCAAAGCAGGCAGAGACCGAAATCTGGCACCGCGGCCGGTTGCAAGAACTTCATGCTGAACTTGCCACATTCGAGAACCAGGTTCTCGACGCGCTTCAAAACCATGGCAGCCTGCGGCCTCTCTACACCGTCTATTGGCAAACGCGGCACAGCAAGATCCGGACTCTTGCTTATACCGGATTTGAGATGCGCTATGGTCTGCCAGCCCCACGGGAACGCATAATTGATGTTGCATCCATAGGGATTGACTCGAAAGTCCAGCGAAAGCTCCGGAATGCACGCAAGCGACAGGAATTCGACGACTATTACGCTGAGCTGGAAAAGAAGGCTCAAGAGCAGGCCATGCAGGGCCAATCTCTGCATCAAATTGCAGTCGCGCTGAATAGCCCAAAATCCACCACCCTGAAATCCCACGCTGCGCTGCTGGACGCGTTGTCACAAGTTGACATTCAACCGGTCAGAGCAAGACCTGGTAAGACGGCAGAAATCGCGGAGCTGTCCCGAAGGTGGCAAGCGCTATATGGCTCCGTCGACGGCGTCACCAAGCCATCCGAAGTGAAGACGAAAGTGGTCAAGCCCAAGGCATCACCCATTCCAAAGGTGGAGGCTTCAGCAGCCGGAACCGATCCGAAGTTGCCCTCCCCTACGTCGCAGCTCGCAGACGATGTCTCTACACTCCTGACGCTAGAAGACGTCGGGCCGACCGAATTATCCTCGACACCCTTAGAGCGTGGTCATGTGGATGAGGATTTACTTCTCGAGGAAGTGCAACGAGCGCTGGAAGAAGATGCCATCGCGCGTCCAGAACGCAGTCCGCGGGCGAACGTCGCGGACTGCGTTCTGGACATTCCAACTGGCCACGCACCTGAAGGAGAGGGCGCAGTTGCCGAACCTTCATCGCCGCCACCAAGGAAGACGCTTACGCTTGTGTCTTCTCCGAAGAAGGACTTGCCTAAACCTCCCGAGCCCGTGTCATCTCCTGAGAGCGCGGTCACACGGATTGATGATGGGCGGCGACGGGTCGAGGACGGAGACACGATCCTGCTACGTTTTACCGATGGCGGCACTGGCCGCTTTATTCGCTACACAATTCGAGGGCTCGAAAATGATCCGTCCAAAGGCGTCATTGCCACAACTGATCCTCGCGCTATCCATCTCATTGGCAAAGGTGTGGATGACGCCATTGAGCTGGAACTGCCGACTTCGTGTCGCCAGGCAACCATAGAGAAGATCTGGCGAGAGGAAGGTCGACAACCTCTTGCACCGGAGAAGAAGACGGCAGGGAAAGGCAAGCAAGTCTTCGACGTGGCAAGCCGGCAGGTCGAACCAGGCGACCTTCTGCTCCTTTACTACATGGAGGGTGGAAAGCGCCGGTCCCGATATCATCGCGTGCCGAGCAAGCCAGACATGGCCCAGCTGATATCGCCAGCACCGCCGGACGGCCCGGTGGAAAACTTGCTCGGCAAGGGCGTGGGAGACGAGTTTGTTGTGCGTGTGGGTTCCGCCGACAGGCTTGTGAAGATACACCGGATCATGAGGTGATAATCACAGCCCTTTCGCGCCGGAACTATCATTCAGAAAACGGAAAGACCAATGTCGAAGAAGACCAAGCTGGAACTCACATGGATCGGTAAGGACGAGCGACCGAAGCTCGAGCCGCGCATCCTCATCGAGGACCCGGCCAAAAGCTATCACGCTGCCGTGCGCCGATCAGAGGCGGACATCTTCGACAACATGCTGATCAAAGGTGACAACCTGCTCGCCCTGAAGGCATTGGAGAGCCAGTATGAGGGGCAGGTGAAATGCGTTTTTATCGATCCACCCTACAACACGGGGAGCGCGTTTGAGCACTATGACGACGGGGTAGAGCATTCCATTTGGCTGTCAATGATGCGGGATCGATTAGAGATCATAAAAACGCTGCTTCAAGATGACGGGTCGCTTTGGATCTCTATTGACGACAATGAAGCGCACTATCTGAAAGTCTTATGCGACGAGGTGTTTGGCCGCAGGAACTTCATTGCCAATGTCGTATGGAGAAAGCGTGATGGTGCTCCCAACGATCGCATGGTTGGCACCGTTCACGATCACATTCTTATTTATGGAAAACTGAAGGATGACAAGGCGTCTAAGACCAAGGCTGAACTCGCCTTCAATCTGATGGAGCGCACGGAAAAAGCCGACGCTCAGTATCGCGTCTTTGACGAACCTGCGGGGCCAGATGCCCGAGGACCATTTCGAAAAATTGACATGACTGCGAACGCTAAAGGTGGGCGTCACGTGGAAAGCTTGATGTTTGGGATCACAAATCCCTACACCGGAGAAATTGTGTATCCGCGAGCTGGCACAAACTGGCGCCATAACAGAGAGGAGGCCGATCGGTTACAACGAGAGGGGCGATTGTTCTGGGGCCGTGATGGCAAGGCTAGAACCCCGATGCGGAAACTTTTCAAAACTGAAGCTAAGTCGGGGATGTCTTCACCAACTATCTGGGACGACGTTGGCTTAAACCAGCATGCCGCTCGAGAATTGGAAGTAATTTTTGGGACCAAAGCTAGCTTCGAAACGCCGAAGCCTGAGTTTTTGATGCGCCGAATTATTCAGATCGCTTCAAACCCAGGAGACCTAGTGCTTGATTCCTTCGCTGGGTCGGGGACGACAGGCGCGGTGGCTCATAAAATGGGTCGTCGCTGGATCATGGTGGAGCTTGGCAAGCATTGCGATACGCATGTTTTGCCTCGTCTGAAGAAGGTGATCGACGGCCAGGACAAGGGTGGGGTAACCGAGGCCGCTGGCTGGAAGGGAGGCGGCGGTTTCCGTTACTTCAACCTCGCACCGTCTCTCCTGGAGCAGGACAGATACGGCAACTGGGTAATCAGCAAGGACTACAATCCCGCCATGCTGGCCGAGGCTATGTGCAAGCACATGGGCTACACCTATGCGCCGAGCCAGCTTGCTGAGGAATACTGGAACCACGGCTACGCCACTGAAAAATCCTTCATCTACGTGACCACGCAGCAGCTGACGCACGACGCTTGCCGCAAGATTTCCGATGATATCGGGCCGGAGCGTTCGCTCGTCGTCTGCTGTAAGGCTTTCAGCGCCAACCCGGACAGCTTCGAGAACCTGATCCTGGTCAAGATCCCGTCGGCCATCCTGACGCAATGCGAATGGGGGCGTGACGACTATTCGCTGAACATCGCCGAGCTTCCGCTGGCGGAAGATGACGGCGACGAAGACCTCGAGCCGGCATCGAAGGAGGAAATAGCCGCGCCGAAACGCAAGAAGAAGATATCTGCCAAGGATCGCTTCGGTGATTTGAGCCACCTCAGCCTCTTCGATGATCTCGACACTGATGCCGGCAAGAGCGAGGGCTGAGCCATGATTCATCCGGAACGCATCCGGCGGCAGATCGCCCAGCGTCTCTCGCTCAGAAAGCCGCAGGAGCAGGCCCTGAACATACTGGCCGAGTTGCTCGAAGTCGTCCCCCTCAGCAAGGAGGAGGATCTGGTCGAAGCTCTCCAAGCCGTTCAGAAACAATGGCCGAGCGTTGAGGAATTCGAACGGGATTTTCCTTCCCTCTGCTTCGCGCTCGCCACGGGCGTCGGCAAGACACGGCTGATGGGTGCCTTTATCAGCTACCTCTATCTGACCTGTCGCTCTAAGAACTTCTTCGTGCTCGCACCCAACACGACCATCTACGACAAGCTGGTGGCCGACTTCTCGCGGCACTCATCACCGAAATACGTGTTCCGCGGCATAGCCGAATTTGCCCAGCGTCCGCCTATCATCGTCACCGGCGATACCTGGGAAGAAGGGCGAGGCATTCGCGGGTCCGACCTTTTCGGCAATGAGGTCGTCATCAACATTTTCAATGTCGACAAAATCAACAAGGACAAGGGTCGCATCCGCACCATGCGGGAATACATCGGCCAATCCTACTTCGACTACCTGGCTGAATTGCCGGATCTCGTGATGCTGATGGACGAAGCGCACCGCTACCGCGCCAATGCCGGCATGAAAGCCATCAGCGAACTGAAGCCGGTTCTCGGCCTGGAGCTCACGGCAACGCCGAAATCCGTCGGCTCGAAGTCGAAGACGTTCAGCAACGTGATCTACCAATACGGCCTGGGCGACGCCATGGCGGATGGCTACGTCAAGGAGCCGGCCGTTGCCACCCGTGTCGATTTCCGGCCGCAGGATTATTCCCAAGACGACCTGGAGATGATCATGCTCGAGGACGGCATTCACTACCACGAGGAAGTGAAGACGCAGCTGGACCTCTATGCACGTCAGACAGGCCGCAAGCGCGTCCATCCCTTCATCCTTGTCGTGGCGCAGGACACACGACACGCGAGCGAGATCCGGGCGAGGATCGAGGACGACAAGTTCCTAAAAGGTGCCTACAAGGGCCGCGTGATCGAAATCCACTCCAATCTGAAGGGAGAGGAAAGCGACGAGGCAGTATCGCGCCTGGTGAGCCTAGAGAGCGACGACAAAACCGAGATCGTTATTCACGTCAACAAGCTCAAAGAAGGCTGGGACGTCACCAATCTTTATACGATCGTGCCGCTGCGGGCATCGGCGTCCGACATCCTGACGGAACAGACGCTTGGTCGCGGACTGCGTCTTCCCTATGGCGAGAGAACAGGCAACGAGTTCGTCGACACCTTGACCGTCATTGCCCACGACCGCTTCGATGAAGTCATCCGCAAGGCAAAGGAAGCAGATTCGCTGGTGCAAATGCGTGCCATAACAATTGGACCGTCCGGCGACGTGAAGCCGGATCCTTCACATGTCGTGGAAATTCCAACGGCCGTGGAAGCGATGTTGACGGGCCGGGGAAACGGCATGGAAGACGACGGTCAACCGTTCGTCTTCGACCATCCGGATGATCGCGAGGCAGCCGCAACGGCGATCGACTTCATCACCAAGAAGTATGAGCGCACGCTTGCGGGCGGAGTCCAGGATCTCACCAAGCCGGAGGTGCAGGCAGAACTCGTCGCCGATATTCGGCGCGCCCATCGCGAGCAGGTGCAGGGTCAGCTAGAAGGTGTGCTGGTCGAACCCGATTTCCAGAAGATCGTTGGTATCGTCACCGCTAGCATCGCCGAGAATACAATTGAAATTCCCGAAATTGTGGTGATCCCGAGCCGCGAGGTGAACTTCTGGTTCGAGGACTTCGACCTTGGCGACCTGTCGAGCGTGCGCCACCAGCCGATTTCAGACCGAATCCGCATTCGCAATCTGCGGGACCAGTCTCAACGTGAACTAGCAAGATCCGTCAGCGCGCCAAAAGAAGCGCGGGTCGAGAACTACATCGTCAAGCATCTCATCGACATGGATCAGGTCGACTACGACAGCCAGGCGGACCTGCTCTACAAGTTGGCCGGCCAGATGGTCACTCACTTGAGGAGCTATTTGGAAACAGAAGACGATGTCGAGAATGTTGCCCTCGCTCATGGACGAACGCTGGCGCATGTGATCTTCGACCAGATGAAGGCTCACTACCGCGAAACCCCGACAGACTATCGGGCGAAGATGGTCCGCTCGTTCCGAATGCTACGACCACAATCCTATGCCGTTTACTCAACCGCAAAGCGTCTGCCGGTCGACCAGGCGGCGAAGCCGTTGTCCGACACCGGTAGTTACGTCTTCTACGGGACCAAGAAGAGCCCCTACCTTCAACACAAGTTCGACTCCGACGCAGAACGTCGATTCGCTGCTTTGATCGACCACGAGGCCGAGAAGGACGTCGAGCGCTGGTTGAAGCCGGCTGCGGGTCAGTTCCAGATTGAATATCGCGCCGGCAGGGCCTACGAGCCAGACTTCGTGGTGGAAACTCCGACCGAGAAGCTGATCGTCGAGGTGAAGGCTGACCGCGATATGCAGGATCCGATCGTGGAGGAGAAGGCTCGCGCTGCCGTGAAGTGGGTGCAGTATGCGACCGACCTGGCCAAGGAGACTAGCGGGAAGCCTTGGGGCTATGCTCTGGTCGCGGATAGCGATATCCGGGAGAATGCGAGTTTTGCGGGCCTGATGGCGCGATCACGGCGGGTATGACCGTTCAGTGAGCGCCGTGGAAGATATTGGCAGAGGGAGGTTTTGACTTTGAAAAAGGCAAGCACCGTCACCAGCCTAACCGAGTTAGGCAGAGTCCGGCTGTCGAAAACCTTCTTCATGCGCGATTTTCTGTTCTCAGATATCGCTTCAATCCATGGCTTCAACAACGCGCCGGACGACCCGGAACTCGCGATCACCGCCGGCACTCGCCTTTGTGAGGATTTGCTGGAGCCGCTACAGGATGCGTTTGGTCGCATCGCAATACGATCAGCCTTCCGCTCCGCTGAGGTGAATGGCTTTGGTAACGAAATGCAGCGCGCGAAGAAATCAGGATACAATTGCGCCTCGAATGAAGCCAACTATGCGGGGCACATATGGGATCGTCGGGATTCAGATGGTCATATGGGCGCCACTGCGTGCATCGTCGTGCCGTCCTTCTGGGACCGCTTCCAGGAGGACGGGGATTGGCAAAAGCTTGCCTGGTGGATCCATGATCACCTCCCCTATTCGTCGCTTTATTTCTTTCCAACCTACTGGGCCTTCAATATCAGCTGGCACGAGCGACCCGAGAGACGCATCGATAGCTATGCAACACCGAAAGTGTGCCTGACGAAACCAGGAATGGCGAACCATGAGGGGAGCCATCAGGACGAATGGTCGGGGATACTGCCGTAGCCGGCACATTGCGGCCACGTGACGGGTCCGGCAGCCTTGAGCTATGACACTGACACAGCACGTCCGAACGCATACTTTAGCTCGTGGAGCCTTGTCCGCGACTTCTTCAAGCCTGCGGAGATCGCAGCCTCGGTGACAGTCTCCTGTGCTTTCCGGCCTGAATGTCAGCGTAGATTACCGGGTATTTATCCTTGATGTGCACTTTGTAATAGGCGCTATCGCGCTTCTGCTTATTCACCACGTCCAGCACACCCTTTTCTCAGCCAACAGCGCCCCAACTCAGCGACGTCGATTAGAAACACCACAGAGAGTCATGGGCGCTGAAGGTCAGTTTGGGAGCCTCATTTCTTTGATCGGCGCCACATGCGCGTCAGTAAGCTTCTGTGGGCAAATGAGTCAGCAAGAAATCACGGTCACGTGCCTGGAATGGGCTGCCAACCCGCACCGTCCACCACGGTGAACTGGGGGATGTGGGCAAGCCCATGGACCAATCCTGCGTCATCACCTAACACAGCCTGCCAATCTCCGGCTTCTGTTAGGATAACGCCAATGCCGACGACTTCGGCCCCGGCCTTGCGGACGAGCTCGATTGAGCCCTTGAGACTGGAGCCGGATGCCACGACGTCGTCGACGACAACCACCCGCTTGCCCTTGAGCAGGGGAACGGTTGCCACGTCGAGCAGCAGCCGTTGCTCGCCTTTAGAGGTGATCGAAGAAATGCGTTGTTCAAGTGCGTTGGCAAGATGGATCTTCGGCGATTTCTGCAGGATCACGTAGTCGTCGAGGCCAAGTGCGCGCGAAACCTCGATGGCGACCGGGATGCCGAGTGTGGCCGTGCCGACCACGACATCTGGCTGCAGCGGCGCAAGTTTCTGTGCGAGTTGGCGACCGACATGCTCGCCAAACTTCACGCCGAGATCGATCACCATCATGAGCGAAATCGCGAAATCGGGCTTGATGGCGACGATCGGCAAATCCACCTCGTAGCCGGACACATCGACCTTCCAGAACTGGCCGGTTCTCGGCTCCAGGGCGTCAGCGGTCATTGCGGATCTCCTTCGTTGTTAGGCGTGACTCCACCAAGACGCCAACATTGCGCCAGGTCGTCCGTTTGTGTCTGAGGTCAAAGCCGTAGAGTGCAAGTGACAGGGAAATGGCATGCGCCATGCGAATGCCCTGGACCAGTAGCGGAACGCCCCGCGCCAACGCAAACCGCAGCTTGGTGAGAAAGCCGACATTGTCGATCTCCATGCCTCGCGAGCGTTGGGCATCGGCAATGCGTTCAAAGTCCTCGCGCAACATCGGTATGAGGCCGAAGGTCAACGACAGAGCGAGCGTTGCGATCGGGGGCAGGCGCGCCGCACTGGCTGCCGCGAGAATGGAGCCCGGCGTGCTAGTTTCCATGACGAAAAAGAAGGCTGCGGTGGTCGTCAGCAGCCGCGCGGCCATGCCAACCGCGATCTGCATGGCATCGGAAAAGGCGAGCCCCTGGATCAGCAGGTTGATCATCCAACTGGCGATTACCATGCCGCTCAGCAGCGCGGCGCCCTTGAGATAGCCGGCAAGATTGGGAACGCGCACGATCCACAGCAGCGCTAGGCAGACCAGCGCAAACGGCAGGCCGAGCTGCCAGCCCGGCAGCAACCAGGCAACCAGCATGATTGCAAAGGCAAAAGCGAGTTTCAGAAAGAAGTTAACTTCGTGCAGTCGGGTCATGGCACGCCTACCGTTGTTGGGGAATAGGGCGCAGGCCATGCAAGGGTCGCGAAGGCGGCACTTTGCCAGCCTTCTTCGAGACTGCCGTCGTAGGTGATCGTGCCGTCCTTCAAGATCATGAGGCGATCGGCAAGATCATCGACGAGTTCAAGATCATGGGAGATCAGCATCACAGCCCGTCCGCTCTCCCGCATGGCACCGATAAACCGCTCGAGCATGCGTCGTCCCTCCAGATCCCTGGCGAGGATCGGCTCGTCCACAATGGCAAGCGGCGCGCCTGTGACATCGGCGAGAGCAAGTCCCAAAAGTGCCTGTTGCCGGGAAGACAGAGAAAACGGATTGGCCTCCGCTAGCGCGGCTATGCCATAGCGATCTAGTCCTACGGTTGCCTTTTGCACTACCGCGGGATCGTCACTTTCCGCCTTTGATGCCGTAATGGCGAATATCATTTCTCCGATGACGCTCATGTTGAAGAGGATGTGGCGCATGTTCTGGGGGATATAGGCGATCTTGCGCGCCCTTGCTGCAACAGTCCAGCCATCGGCCGGTGCGCCCTCGATCTCGATCATCCCTGAGGAAACCTTCTGCAAACCCATGACCGACTTGAAAAGCGTCGTCTTGCCAGCGCCGTTTCTCCCGATCAGGGCGGTCACCTCGCCCGCCCGAACCTCGAAATCGACGCCGTCCAGCACCGGGTTGCCCTTGGCGCGGGAAAGCTTGGTCGTCAGCGCTGAAACCGCCAGCACCGGCCGGCCGGGGCAGGCCGGCTTCCGCAGCACCCGCTCGCGCACTGGCGCCAAGAGACCGGCACGTGTCCAGTCGCTCTGCCGCACGACCATTTCGGCGGCTGGCGCCGGCTCTGTCAGACGGCCATCGCTCAGTAAGGCAATGCAGTCGACGACCGGTAACAGCGATGTCGGATCCTGTTCGCTCAGCAGTAGCGAGGATACCGATTTCGAGACCTCGGCAAGGATATCCGTCAATCTCTGGCGTGCCGCCGGATCGAGGCCTGTCGTCGGCTCGTCCAGCACCAGCACCGCCGGCTGCGATGCAACCGCGGCAGCGATTGCCACCATCCGCCGCTCGCCGCCCGAAAGCGTCAGCACACGTCTTCCACAAAGTTCGGTAAGGGCGAACCTGTCGATCAGCTGGGTCAGCCGCTCACGTATCGCCGCAGGCGACATTCCGCGGTTTTCCATCGGAAAGGCGATCACGTCCTCGACACTGAGATCCCAGAGCTGATCTTCGATGTTTTGCGAAACGAAGCCGATCGCCTTGAAGATCTCGCCATTGGTCATGTCGGACAGCGGCCGGCCGTCAAGTGCCACCACGCCGGAATATCGGGCCGCGGAAACCAGCCGCGGCATGATGCCGGCTGCGGCTGACAGGAGCGTCGTCTTGCCCCCGCCCGCCGCACCGCAGACGAGCAGCCGTTCTCCATCATGTATGATGCAATCGGCCTCAGATATGACCGATTCGGACCCGCCGAAGCCGATTGTCAGGTTGGAAATGCTCAACAATGATTTGTCTGCCTGCTCAGAACCGCTTGAAACCGCTCGGATGAGCGCCTTTGAGGATTTTCAGAGCAGGAATGATCAGAAGAGGGGTTCCAATGACCATCGGCACGATGTCCGAGAGACCAAGATAGCCGACAGCCCACCAGAACGGGAAAATGCCAAGATAGGCCAGGCTGGCCGAGACGGCAGCGACCATCACGAGACCGATCACCAAGCAGACGATGGCGATCTTGATGAGGGTCGGACGATCGAAACTGATCTTGGCCGGATTGAACAGGTAACCCGGCACAAGGCCCGTCAAGCCGACCATGACACCATCGACCAGCAACGAGTGTGCTGGAATGAATGTGCCAGCCAGCAGCGACCATACGATGGTTCCAAGATAGCCGCAGATGAAGCCGCTGCGCCAGCCAAGCAGGATGCCGATAAGCGGGGGCAGGAATGCAAAGATGCGCCATTGAATGACGCCTGGAACAAGCTGGATTGGATTGGCGTAGGCCCAAAGAACTCCGGTCGCTGCGGCCGCAACGATGGAAAGCACAATCGGGAAGAGGGTGTTGCCCTCGCTGTGGCTCATGGTGGTTGGTTGCATGATGTCTGGTTCCCCTTGTTGACGTAGAGACATACCCATCGGGTCCACCATCCGTTTCGGGGCGTCCTGCGATTCCGCCGCGTCTTATGCGACAGCCCGGTGTGTTTCCTGCCGCATATCGTTGCTGGACAAAACAGGCGCTGCGGTTTCGCCTTGCCCTTGGTCGCCGCCATCAAGCGGCTGATGAACTCTGCCTGCCCTTCGCAGCACCGTTGAGAAATATTCCGGACTGCTGGTCTGCTGCCATTTCGGTCGCCGGATCGATGACGGCAACGCCATCGACTATGTCGAACTGTGGGATATGGCCGAGCGGCATGACGAGTGCCGCGTCTTGCCCCAACGCCTCGCGCCAGCGATGCGCTTCGCTCAGTATGACGCCCGCTCCAATAACCTCACCGCCGGCCCTTCGAACCAGGCGCAAGGCCGCAGCCATGCTCGAGCCGGTCGCAACGACATCGTCGACAATCAGCACGCGCTTGCCCTGCAAGAGAGCGATCGAGCGACGATCCAGCAGCAAGCGCTGCGTGCTGTCACTTGTTATCGATCTCACTTCCTCAACCATGGCATCGGCGAGATGGAATTTCGGTGATTTCTGCAAGATTACATAGCGATCCAGCCCAAGGCGCCGCGACACTTCGATCGCCGGGGGAATGCCCAGCGTGGCGCTGCCGACGACAATATCCGGCTTCAGCGCCGCGCAGCGTTCGACAATGGCTTCCCCGACCATATCGCCAAACCGCACGCCCATGTCGATAACCATCAGGAGCGCTATGGCGCGCCACTGGTCCAGTCGAACGATTGGAAGATCGAACGTTTCGCCTGCGATATCAGCTTTATAACTCTGGCCAGTTTCGAAATGCATGTGACTTTCATACGTCTGGGTGCCGGGGCCTTCTTAACCGTTATCGCTATAGACATCAGGGCTCGACAATTTTACAAACATGAAAAATCGGTCGGTCCGTTTCCTTTTTTTCAACACCCGAGTTTTTGCAGAATGAGCAGGCTGATTTTCTCACGTTTTGCCCGCTATCTGGATGAAATCGTTCTTCAGGGATCGGTCCGGAAAGCTGCGGAAAGGCTCAATATTTCGGCGTCTGCGATCGACAAGCAGCTGATCCGTGCCGAAGAGGAGCTGGGCGTCCCGCTATTCGAGCGCCTGCCGCGGGGTATGCGACTGACGGCTGCGGGTGAGATACTCATTCACGGTGTGCGCGACTGGCACAAGGAACTCGATCGCATCCGCTACCAGATTGAAGAGCTGAAGGGGCTGCGGCGCGGAGAGGTGAAAATCGCGGTTGCGCAGGAGGCGATCGGCGGCTTTCTGCCTGGGGCGCTGGCGACCTTCATCAAGGCGCATCCGCGCATTAGCACGCTTGTCACGGTGGTCGATTCGGAGCGAGTGCGTCAACTCGTGATGGATGGCCAGGCTGAATTTGGGCTGACCTTTAGCCCGCAACCGCTGCCGGGAGTGAACGTGAGCCGTTCAATCGAATTCACCCTCCGGGCCATGATCCCAGCGACCCCGGACAATAGCGGGAAGCAATCCATCTCCTTGCAAGACTTTTTCAGGGCACCCACGATCGTTCCAGATGCAAGCACTCAACTGAGAGACGCAGTTGACGTTTTGGCTGCGCGGATATTGGCTCAACCTCGACCGGTCCTGACGACAAACAGCCTGACGCTCATGCGCTCCATGGTGCAGGAGGGGTGTGGTGTCGGTCTGATCGCTGTCTTGCCCGATGCAGATATTGCCCAGGACGGAGGTATCATGCATCTGCCCTTTGCCGACCGGGGTATCCCGCGTTTGTCTTTGTCACTCATTGTGGCGCCAAACCGTAGTCCGTCGATGACGTCCATCGAGCTCAGGAGACATCTGGAAGAAAAGTTTGATCAGCTCGCTGAGCGAAATGAAGTTGTGTAATCGTGTTGCTGCCTGATGCGTTCAATTGCCGACTTCGAGAAGGCGCAGCCGTTATTGCGGCGGGCATATGAGTGTGGGTAGCGAAGTGGAAGAGAGCGAGCGCGAAAAGATGCGCAGGAGAGCGTTATGAGCGAGACTGTAAAACTGTTGGAAGTCGCGGCTTGGCCGGTGGTGACCTTGATAGGGCTACTAATGCTGGGCCCTGGGGGATATTTGATGAAGTGACCTGCCACTGAACTTTCACCCAGCGGCGACTAGAGCCGCGGCGGTTTTGAATACGCCAACAGGCGCGGTGTGAGCAACCGGCGGAAACGCGAAGCTTTCATCTTGCGCAGCGTTGGAGCCGGTTGCGGCGATGGTCCCGGCAAAGTCTGCCGGGGTTTGGTATCCGAGCGATGAGTGCGGCCGAAAAGTATTGTAATCGTCCGCCCATTCGGCAATGGCGCTTCGGGCATGATCGAGGCCGAAGAACAGGCTCTCGTTGAGCAACTCGTCGCGCATCCGACCGTTAAAACTCTCGACATAGCCGTTCTGCATCGGCTTTCCCGGCGCGATGTAGTGCCACTCGACCTTGTGATCCTTCGACCAGGCAAGGATGGCATTCGAGGTTAGTTCGGTGCCGTTGTCGGAGACAATCATTCCTGGCTTGCCGCGTCGTTCGATCAGCGTCGTCAGTTCTCGGGCGACACGTCGACCGGAGATGGATGTGTCCGGGATGGCCGCCAGGCATTCGCGCGTCACATCATCGACAATGTTGAGCACGCGGAAGCGTCTGCCGCAGGCAAACTGGTCATGCACGAAGTCCAGCGACCAGCGGGCATTGGCCTTCGCTTCAACCAGGATCGGCGCACGCGTGCCGCCCGCACGCCGCCGGGCTTTTCGCTTGCGAACGGAAAGACCTTCCTCGCGATAGAGCCGGTAGATGCGATTGACGCCGGACGGCTCTCCGTCCCGCCGAAGCAGGACGAACAGTCGCCGGTATCCGAAACGCCTTCGCTCATTGGCGAGGTCGCGCAGCTTCGCCCGCAATTCTACCTCCGGCGGTCGGCAGGACCGATATCGCACCATCTTCCGATCCGCAGATATAATCTGGCAGGCCCGCCGTTCCGAAAGACCCATGACGGTCTTCAGATGCGTGACGGCGTCGCGTTTGGCGGCGGGCCCTACCATTTTTTTGCAAGAAGCTCGCGAACTGCGGCTGCATCCAACATCTGTTCGGCCAGCAGCTTCTTCAGTCTCGCGTTCTCGTCTTCAAGTGCCTTCAGCCGCTTCGCCTCGGAGACTTCCATGCCGCCGTATTTGGCTTTCCAATTATAAAACGTTGCTTCTGAAATCCCGTGCTTGCGGCAAAGGTCGGCCGCTTTCGCGCCAGCCTCCTGCTCCTTCAGCACCGCAATAATCTGCTCTTCCGTAAATCGCTGCTTCTTCATTCGTCCGTCCTTTGATGGGCCGGACTCTAATCCAATCTGGAGGAAATTCTCAGTGGCAGGTCACTGCCAGACAGCAGCCGCTTTGTCGTCAGGCGTCAGTTCACGGCGCGATCGCACCTCATCGAACTCGGCACGCCAGCCTTCAATCACGGGCCAAAGGCGCTTCTTGGCCTCGTTCTCGTCCTTGGTGCGCAGCGATTTCTTGCGCGTGGAGGTGCCATAATGGGCCACCAGATCGAGCGGAACATCCAGCCTGGCATAATAGGTTGCCCCACGCCGTTCGAGATATGTGACCCTTGCCATTTCTGCCCATCCGTAGCACTATTCCGGAACACCCACCCGGAACACTGCTAGAAAATAAGTCTTTTAATTGCAATAGGTTGTTTCGTATCAAGGTGTTGATAAAAGTTGGATTACTTTCCAGGTGCCCCAGCCAACCTCACTAAATTCCTGATAAAAAAGACTTTTACGCCCGTTTGGATCCCGTTTTGGCATCATTGGCGATGTGAATAGCCCGGAGATTTGCGGGCATCTTCTTTCCTGATTTTGCGGCAAGAAGCCTCTGAAGAGCAAATCGAGTTCAGCGACGAGTTCAAGTACAATGCGTTGGGCCGGATCACCCCGAGGGCTTGCCGGCATCAAAGCTGATAATCGGCCACAAATGCCGTCCCGGCATCCATGACGGCAGACCGCCGTTGTCATCGACAACACACCGGATCTGCAATTCGACGTCGAGGCTACGGACAAGGCATAGGCCGCAAACATCAGTCCCCTGTATGCGGACCGCCGCGGACTCGCTTGTCTGGCCGCCATCATCGATCTTTACTCCCGCCGGGTCCTTGGCTGGTCGGTGCAGCACCGTCAAAGCACCAGTGTCGTGCTGCAGGCATTGCTGATGGCTGTCTGGCGGTCCAAGCCGAAGGGCAAGCGCATCAGAAGCGGAATGCCGTCGCCTGCCGAGTGCGAAAAGCGGCAGAAACCGAACCCCGAGGAGGTCCACAATACGCACGCCCATTCAGCCGACGGGTGATGTCACTCACTTGGCCCGCACCGCAAACGCTATCCTACCTGTTGAGAACAGCACGCCTCCCGACACGACCAGTTCCGATCGTTGCCGGGAAGCCCTTTTTTACCAACTGAATTGGCGCGCAATGCTAACCCTACATCTCGTGGCCGCCAAGCAGTCCTGCAGACATTACGGCCATCCAGATCGCCATCGCCACCATCATCAGGTTCTCGGTCAGCGAGATGAAGCCCAGCGGGACATTGCTCGATCCGCCGACGCAGGCGCATTTCAACTCACGGCGGTCGATATACACCGCCTTGAAGACCGAGGCTGCGCCGACCGTGCCAATGAACAAGGCGACCGGAACCGAAAGCCAGTTGAGCACGCCAGCCACCATCAGCACCCCGGCAAACGCCTCCGCATAGGGATAGATATAGCTGTACGGGACCCAGCGCTTGGCGAGGAGGTCATAGTTCAGGAACATGGTCGAAAAGCTTTCCACGTTCTGCAGCTTGAGCAGTGCGAGCACCACCATGGAGAAGGCGATGAACCATTCCGCGGCGCGAACCGTGAGGGCATCGCCGTTGACGGCATAGCTCGCGGCCAGCGCCATCAAGGCGGTCAAGGTGAAGAGCACTGCAACAGGTCGGTAACTTGTTGCTTTGGGGTCGACAACCTTCTTGCCCAGGAACCTCCTCAAGTCGTCATGCCCGCCGATCCGCTCGCCGCCTATGAATATCTGCGGCGTGGTGGCGACGCCGTGCTCCTCTTTGAACTTGTCCGTCTCCTCACGGGATTTGAGGTGAATATCCTCCACCTCGTATCCGGCCGACTTGAGCAGATGCGTTGCCTTGAGGCCGTACGGGCATGTGTGCTCAGGCATCACCATGCGGTAAATCGTTGCCTTCCTGGCCTTATGGTCCTGATGAACGCTTTCCAACATTTCACGATCTCCTTTCTCTTGTGAAACTGTTGGCAAGACCATACGTTCCGTACCATAGTACGGAGTCAAGACCCCATGGACATGACAATCGGAAAATTTGCCTCGGCGGGCGGCGTCGGCGTGGAGACCGTCCGGTTCTACCAGCGGCGTGGGCTTTTGCCGACGCCGAAGGGCGGCGATGGAACAAGACGATACTCAGGTGAAGATCTCCGCAGGCTAAAGTTCATCAAGCAGGCGCAGACTGCCGGCTTCACCCTTGACGAGATCGGACGGCTGCTGGCGCTCGATGCCGGCCATGATCGGGAGGCTGTCCGCGCGCTCGCAGGCGCACGGCTCGAGGCGCTCAATGCGCGGATCACGGAGATGGAAGATGCGCGACGCTCGCTCTCACGGTTATTGGGAGAATGCGCATCGGGCACGTCGGGGCCCTGCCCCATCCTGCGGTCCTTCGGGGTATGACCTGCCGATCGGGCGACTGGCGTAACGTCCTTTGTCGACTGACAAGGGACAATACAACAATCGCCAAAGCACACTCGAGCCGAGGCGCCGAGTGTGCAACAATCTGTTACCGTGGCGAAACAGTACGGCTGAGGAACTGCGCCTATTTGTAGAGCAGCAAGGTGCACGGGTGGAGGGTAAATTGTCTTTGGATGCTCCGGTCGAGATCCTGATTGTGGATGATGACGGCCAGATTCTCGCTCTGGTCGCGAAGTTTCTCAGGGCAAACGGCTTTCGCGTTCACACCGCACGCAACGGCGCAGAGATGCAGGAAGCGTTGCGTCGCGCGACCGTCGATCTCATCGTTCTCGACCTGATGCTTCCGGGCAAGAACGGGCTGGAGCTCTGCCGCGAGTTGCGCCGCTCGTCGTCGGTCCCCATCATCATGCTGACCGCCAAGGGAGACGAGACCGATCGCATCATCGGGCTCGAAGTCGGAGCGGACGATTACCTTCCCAAGCCTTTCAACCCGCGCGAACTCCTGGCACGCATCAGTGCCGTCCTGCGTCGCACGCGTTCCGACGACACACAATCGAAGAGGCGCAACGGCCGAGCGTTCGAATTTTCCGGCTGGACTTTGGACACGTTGAAGCGTGAACTCACCGCGCCCAATGGCGTCGTGGTTGATCTCTCCACAGGGGAATACGATCTTCTTACCGCCTTTCTGGAAGCCCCGCAGCGTGTGCTGACCCGCGAGTTTCTGCTCGATGCAGCGCGCAATCGCACCATCGAGGGCTATGACCGTTCGATCGACGTGCAGGTCAGCCGGTTGCGACGCAAGCTGGATCTCACCGGAGACATGATCAAGACGATCCGTGGTGCCGGATATCTCTTTGCATCGGATGTCGCGCGTGTCTGATCGGCGATGGTGGCGTTCCTTCGACAGTCTGAGGCTCAGAACAGCGATCGTTGTCCTTTTCGGCATCACGATCGTGCACTTCGCCAGCCTTGCGACCTATCAGTACAGCCTGGAACAGGAGCTCGACCTGGCAAACGAGGCTCGGCTCGCCGACCAGCTCCTGAGCATCAAGAGAGCGGTGCTGCGCGCGCCTGAAACCGAGCGGGAAAGCGTGGCACACGATTTTTCGGGAGGCTCGATCGATGCGCACTGGGGACCGACTGCCTATGCCACACCCGACGAGAGCGGCTCCGAGCAGTGGCAGGGACTTGATGACCGATTGCGCAAACTGGCGCCGGAGATTGCAGAAGACGGACTGGTCATCGGGGCCGATCTTCAGGCTGGCAATGACCCGCATCTAGCGACCGTCTCGATGAAATTGCCGGACGAGACCTGGGTCAACGTCAATCTGGTATCCTGGCAGCGCAGGCTCCCTCCGCCTCGAGGTTTACTCGTGTCGACGAGCCTTATGGCGATCGCAGCGATTATCGCTTCCGTCCTCTTAGTCAGATGGTTCACCCGTCCCCTGACAGTTGTCGCGAACGCGGCACAGGATTTGTACCGAGGCCGCACGATCGTCCCCATCAACGAGACCGGACCGCGCGAAGTGGTCGAACTGGCCGCCGCCTTCAACGACATGCAGCGACGCATTGGTCGTCTGATCGAAGACAGAACTCAGGCATTGGCGGCAGTGTCCCACGACCTGAAGACGCCGATCACCCGCCTTCGGTTCAGGGCCGAAGATCTTGCAGATGTCGAGGTGAAGGCGGCCATGACGGCGGATCTGGTCGAGATGGAGCACATGATCGACCAGACGCTGTCCTATCTGCGTGGTGACCGAAGCGACGAAGAGATCAAGCCGCTCGATGTCGTCGCCATTCTGGAAACGCTATCGGACGACGCCTCCGATCTTGGGGCTATCGCAACGCTTGGCGGCGCAAGCCACGCAATCGTTCAAGGTCGACGGCTCGCCCTCAAGCGTGCCTTCTCAAACCTCATAGACAATGCGCTCAAATACGGCGAGCAGGCTGAGATCCACGTGACAGATCAGGAAGATAACGTCATCGTTACGGTTCGCGATCGGGGGCCGGGCATCGAGGAGGCGGATATCGATCGCGCGCTCTCGCCGTTCGTCAGGCTGGAGCCCTCGCGAAACCAGAAGACGGGCGGCTTCGGCCTGGGCCTGCCGATCGCGAAGGCGATCATCGAGGGTCATCAAGGCACTTTGACGCTCGGGACCCACAGCGACGGAGGACTGATCGTGACCCTGGTCCTGCCGAAACACCCATCCTCCTGAAACATTCTGTTACACAAGCGCAATCCGCAGATATGCGGGCTGCGGTAAATCCAGCCGACTCAAACTGATTTGGTTGGTTCAACATGGTCGAACGATTCGCCCTTCCCCTATTCGCCCTCGCCGCAACGCTGGTGTCCCTCATTGCCAGCCCCGCGGTCGCCCATGAAGGACACGACCACGGCGCGCCCCCGCCACCGGTCTCTGCGTCTATTGCGCCGCGCGCTGACGCAGCAACGGCCGATCTTGAGTTGGTGGCCGTCGCCCGTGGCGAGCAACTCTGGATCTATCTCGACAGCTTCAGGGAAAATCAGCCCATCGATGGAGCATCGATTGAGATCGACGGGCCCGCCGGAACGTTCACTGCCGAGGCGGTGGGCGACGGGGTCTATATGGCGCAGGCCCCTTTCCTCGCACAACCCGGCACGTTCGATCTGGCAATGACGGTCATGGCGGACGACGTTTTCGACGTGTTGACGGCTTCCCTGGTTATGCCTGAAACGGGAAGCGCTGCCCCACCGAAAGACCATCCCTCGACGCCTCTGGTCAGTGCTGCATGGGCGCAGGATATTGGCGCGCACCTGCAGCGGCAGCCAATCGGCATCTGGCTCGTCGGTGCGGGCGGCTTGGTCGTCGGATGGCTCCTGGCCACGCTGTTGCGCCGACGCGGCACCGCAGCGGTTGTGATCGCCGCCGCCGGTGCCCTGGCCCTTTCTGGCGCAACGGGCGCGGAAGCGGCTGACCCCTCGCCGTCGTCCGTCGTTGGACGGGATGTCGCCCAACGCTTTCCTGACGGCTCGATCTTCGTGCCGAAGGCGACACAGCGGATCCTGGCCATCCGCACGCAGTTCACGGAATTTGAAGCTCATCCGGGGACACTGGAACTGCCGGCACGCGTCATACCGGACCCGTCTGCCTCAGGCTATGTCCAGGCCTCCGTGTCCGGCAGGCTGTCGCCACCCCAAGGCGGATTTCCCCAGCTCGGCACCCGTGTTTCCGCCGGCGATGTTCTGGCACTGGTCCAGCCTTCGATTGGCGCCGTTGACCTGACCAGCCAGCTTCAGCAGGCACACGAACTTGATCAGGAGATCGCGCTGGTCGAACGCAAACTGGAGCGTTTCAAGCGACTCCAGTCCGTGATCGCACGCGGGGAGATCGAGGATGCGACCCTCGAACTGAAGGGATTGCGGGCGCGTCGCTCGAGCCTTGAAAAGTCACCGACCGCCCCCGAGAAGCTCACGGCGCCCGTCTCCGGTGTCGTCGCTGCAGCACAGGCGGTCGCGGGCCAGATCGCCGAACCGAATACGATCATCTTTCAGATCATCGATCCGGCCCGGTATTGGGTGGAAGCCCTGAGTTTCGAAGCACATTCCATCGACGGGACCGCGCAAGGAAAATTCATGGACGGCGCAAGCGCCGCGCTCACCTATCGCGGTTCCGGCCTCGCGGATCGCAATCAGGCCATCCCCGTGCATTTCAGCATTGAGACAGCTCCGGCGGGCGTCCGTGCCGGGCAGTTGCTGACGGTTCTCGCCAATACGGCAGAGGAACGATCCGGCATTGCGGTCCCGCGCACAAGCGTATTGCGGGCGTCAAACGGCCAGTCGCTGGTTTACGAGCACACGAGCGCGGAGCGATTCGTGCCGCGCGAGGTGCGAACCGAACCTCTGGATGGTGAACGCGTGATCATCGTGTCCGGTGTCGAGCCGGGCAAGCGGATCGTGACCCAGGGCGCCGAACTCCTCAATCAGATCCGCTGAGACGCCGATGTTCAACTTTCTCGTCACCCAGTCGCTGAAGAACCGCCTTTTCGTCCTCGCGATCGCCGCCGTGCTGATGATCTACGGCGCGTTCACGGTCACACGCCTCCCGGTCGACGTGTTTCCGGATCTCAACCGTCCGACCGTGACGATCATGACAGAGGCCGAGGGCCTTGCGCCGGAAGAGGTCGAGCAACTTGTCACCTACCCGCTGGAAGCGCAGATGAACGGACTGCCGGGGGTCACCCGCGTCCGCTCGACCTCCGGCGTCGGCCTTTCTATCATCTATGTCGAGTTCGACTGGGACACCGAGATCTTCCGCAACCGCCAGCAGATCGCCGAGCGACTGTCCCTCGTTCAACCGCAACTGCCGGCGAATGTCGTGCCCCAAATGGGCCCGGTGAATTCCATCATGGGCCAGATCATGCTGATTGCCGTGACGGGCCCGCAGACCGTGTCGCCCATGGACCTGCGCGAACTCGCGGACTTCACCATCCGTCCGAGGTTGCTCAGCATTCCGGGCGTGGCCCAGGTCATCCCCATCGGCGGCGAGGTGCGGCAATATCGCGTGTCGCCCAATTCCGCGGCCATGCGGGCGCTGGGTGTGTCCTTCGAACAGATCGAGCAGGCACTCGCCCAGTTCGGTTCCAACACCGGCGGCGGATTCACCGACCAGTACAGCCGCGAGTTCCTGATCCGCAATGTCGGCCGTACACAGAACCTGGATGATCTCGCCGGGATCGTCGTGGCGACGGTCGATGGCCAGGCGGTCACCTTGCGCCAGGTGGCTGATGTCTCGTTCGCATCCCGGTTGAAGCGCGGCGACGCCGGATATCAGGGTCAGTCCGCCGTCATCGTGTCGGTGGAAAAGCAACCCAATGTCGACACAGTCAAGCTGACACGCGAGGTGGAGGCAGCACTCGCCGAGATCAGCGCCACCATGCCGGAGGGCGTGAAGGCCGACCAGATCCTATTCCGCCAGGCCAACTTCATTGAAACGTCGATCAGCAACGTGCAGAAGGTTCTGCTGGAAGCCATCGTCGTTGTCGCCATCATTCTCTTCGCGTTCCTCCTGAACACGCGCACGACAGCGATATCGCTGACCGCCATTCCCGTCTCGATCCTTGTCACGGCCATCGTCTTTCATCTTCTCGGATTATCGATCAACACAATGACGCTGGGCGGGCTGGCGATTGCCATCGGCGAACTTGTCGACGACGCGGTCGTCGACGTCGAGAACATCTTCCGCCGGCTGCGCGAAAACCGGGAAAAGGGCAATCCGCGTTCCGTCTTCGACGTTGTGGTTTCCGCCAGCCAGGAAGTCCGCTCGGGCATCGTCTATGCGACGATGATCATCGTTCTCGTCTTCGTTCCGCTCTTTGCGCTCTCGGGCATCGAAGGCCGATTGTTCGCACCGCTCGGACAGGCCTACATCATCTCGATCCTGGCATCCCTGGTGGTCTCGATCACCCTCACCCCGGTCATGGCCTATTACCTGCTGCCGAGCCTCAAGCGGCTGGACGAGCATGAAGGCGTCATCGTGCGCGTTCTCAAACGCGCAAACCGCCGGCTGCTCGGCTGGTCGTTTGCCCATCCGAAGTTGCTGATGTCGGCGACGCTCGCCGGCGTCGTGGCCGCCGTGCTCTTCGCCGGGCAGTTGCCGCGCTCCTTCCTGCCGCCCTTCAACGAAGGGACACTCACGATCAACATGCTCTTCAACCCCGGCATATCGCTCGCGGAAAGCCACCGCGTGGGATTGATTGCCGAGCGACTGATCATGGAGGTGCCGGAGGTTGAACAGGTCGGACGCCGGACAGGCAGAGCGGAACTCGACGAACACGCCGAGGGTGTTCACTCCTCGGAAATTGAAGTGGCTTTGCACGCCGAAGGACGACCGAAGGACGAGATCATAGCGGACATCCGCTCGCGTCTCTCGGTCCTGCCGATCGCCACCAATGTCGGTCAGCCGATTTCTCACCGTCTCGACCACATGTTGTCGGGCGTGCGCGCCCAGATCGCACTCAAGATATTCGGCGAAGACCTCGATTCCATCCGCAGCTTTGCGGAGGAGTTTCGCGGGAAGCTCGAGGCCATTCCGGGCATTGTCGACCTGCAGGTCGAAAAACAGGTCCGCATTCCGCATCTCGAGGTGCTCGTCGATTACCGGCGTGCGGCGCTTTACGGCATCCAACCCGCCGCCGTCACCGAGCAGCTCGAACGTCTCTCGAACGGCACTGTTGTGTCCCGGATAGTCGACGGCAACAAGCGTTTCGACGTCGTCCTCCGTCTGGAAGATGACATTCGCAGCACCAAGGGGCTGGCCGACCTTTTGATCGAAACGCCTGCGGGATGGATCCCGATCAGCCAGATCGCCCAGGTCCGCGAAACCGACGGCCCGAACCAGATCCTCCGGGAAAACGGCAAGCGGCGCGTGGTCGTACTCGCCAACACCGACGGCGCAGCCGACATGGCGACCGTGATTGCCAATATCCGCGAGGTCATCGCGACCACAAAGCTGCCGCCCGGCTTCTTCGTCAGCCTGGAAGGGACGTTCCAGGCCCAGGAAGAATCCATGCGCACCATCGGGCTGTTGTCGCTCATCTCGCTGGCGATGGTCTTCGCCATCCTCTACTCGCGCTATCGTTCCGTGCTCTTCGTGTCGATCATCATGGCGAGCGTTCCTCTGGCACTGATCGGATCGGTCACGGCGCTGTGGATTGCCGGACAACCGCTCTCGGTCGCCTCCATGATCGGCTTCATCACCTTGACGGGCATCTCGACACGCAATGGTATCCTGAAGATCAGCCACTACATCAATCTGGCGATCCAGGATCAAATGCCCTTCGGCAGGGACCTTGTGGTGCGCGGCTCCCTCGAAAGGCTGACGCCGGTCTTGATGACCGCTCTTTCCGCTGGCGTGGCACTGGTGCCGTTGATGATCGATGCGAGCGCGCCCGGCAAGGAAATCCTGCACCCGGTGGCGATCACCATCTTCGGCGGACTCGTTACCGCCACGGTTCTGGACACGGTCCTGACACCGACCCTGTTCCTGCGCTACGGCCGCAAACCCCTGGAGCGGCTGGTCGAACAGGCGCGGGCACAAGCCGCACAGACAAGCTCCCGAGACCAGCAAGCCGGTCAGCCTATTGAAGCATTTTGATCCTTAAAGGAGTTCCCATGCGTCGCAGTCTTTTTGCACTCACCCTGATCGCATCCCTGGCCGCAGGCCAGGCCTACGCGCACGCCCCTCGTCCCGGCCCGAATGGCGGCGTGAAGGTCGATGCCGGTGCAAACCATCATGTCGAACTGGTGGTTGGCGGCACCGATCAGGTCACCGTCTATCTATTCGACAGCGCCGACCAGCCTGTGCCGGCCGCAGGCTATGCCGCCAGCGCGATCCTCCTGGTGGATGGTGCCGCGCAGCGCTTCGCACTGACGCCGGGCGAAGGCAACAGCCTCGTCGGCACCTCCCCCGTCGCGATCCCGGCAGGGGTAAAGGGCGCCATCAAGATCACGGCGCCCGACGGCTCGACTGCACAAGCGAAATTCTGACGTTCCGACGTTGTGCTTAGCTGCCTCGACGAAGCCGTTTGATGCGATGAATGAAACATGCTGGAGGGGCTCCTCATCTGAAGTCGCGCCTCTCCACCTGCGGAAATCGCTACCGTTCTTCCGCCACGTTGAGGTCAACCCAAAGCAAGAGCCCTTGTTACCGAGGCGATCATAGACTACCCCCGCGATATTCATCCTTGATCAGCTTTTAAAAAATGCTGCGGACGCATCATGATTGCGTGATCGCCCCGACTATTGCGCGAAATCCTGTATGGGCGGCGGTCTGCGCCTTGCCAGAACCGCAATTGAGGCGCACTCTGCCTTATCGGCGGCACTTGAAACGGGCGCTGCCGACGGGGGATGGTTTCCTTCGCCCCAAGCCAGGGAGGACGCGATGTCTTCCGTTGCCCATAATTTTCAGATGACTGCGCGTGCGAACGCGATGGATATTGCGATCGCCACACGGGGCTTCGGCGTACTTGCGCCCCCATGCGCGGCAGACGGGCATTGGTGAGCATCCGTTCGGCCTGTGACATCTCCGTCGCCGCGCTTGCCCGCAGACGCTTTTCCGGCACCGCGAAGCCCAGGCAGACCGGCAATGAATTTTGCCGTCCCGACACCGTCGAGAGGATTGCATGACGATCTTCTCGGTCCGGCATATCACGGCCTATCACTATCTGAGGCCGGTGCATTTCGGACAGCACCGGCTGATGTTCAGGCCGCGCGACAGTTTCGACCAGACGCTGCTCAGCTGCGAGCTTGAGGTTTTCCCGCAACCGGATGCGGTCCGCTGGATCCACGACGTGTTCGGAAACTGTATCGCGCTGATCGACATCGCCGCGCCGGCGCGCGAATTGCGGATCGAGACACTCGTCCGCCTGGATCACACGCCGCATGTGCCCCTCGACATCGATGCGCGGGCGTTGCGTTTTCCGGTCGTCTATGACGAGGAAGAGGCGCCGGATCTCGCCTGCAGCATCGCCCGGCATCATCCGGACAAGGACGACACGGTCGGAAAGTGGGCGAGCCAGTTCGTCGCCTTCGGACCGAAGGCGCTGGCGGGACATGTGCTGATGACGCTGTGCTACGCAATCCGCGAGAGCTTCCGCTATTCCAGGCGCAGCGAGCACGGCGTCCAGACGCCGCAGGACACCTTGCGGCTGCGCAGTGGATCCTGCCGCGACTTCGCGCTGCTGATGATGGAGGCGGCCCGTTCGCTGGGCCTCGCCGCCCGCTTCGTCACCGGCTACATCTACGTGCCCGACCGGGACGGCTCGACGACGCTTGGCGGCGGCTCCACCCATGCCTGGTGCCAGGTCTATCTGCCGGGCGCCGGGTGGGTCGAATTCGACCCCACCAACGGCATCGTCGGCAATCGCGACCTGATCCGCATCGGGGTTGCCCGCGACCCGCGGCAGGCCATTCCGCTCTCCGGCAGCTATGACGGCGCGCAGGAAGACTTCGACCGTATGCAGGTACAGGTCAACGTGACCACCGAAGACGCTATCACCCAGGACGGCGGCACCAACGGGCATGCCACGGAAAAGCCCATCCGCCAGTCCAGCATGGACCCCATTCCAGAGGAACAAGACTAGATGAAGATAAGGGCCGGTTTCCAGATTGGATTCGAATGCCAGAACTACACCCCGATGCTGCTCGTTCTCAACGTCGCACCATCGCGCCGGGGCGATCTCCTGACCGAACAGACGCTGAGCTTCGACCGGCCGATCGACGTCTGGGGCTATACCGACGGCTTCGGCAATGCCTGCAACCGTATCGTCGCGCCGCCGGGGCTGACCACCATCTCCACCGCGTTCGAGATCTACGATACCGGCCTGCCCGATCCGATCCCCGAGAACGCTATCCAGCACGACATCAGTCATCTGCCCGACGCCGTGCTCGTCTACCTGCTCGGCAGCCGCTACTGCGACACGGACCGGCTGGCGGATTTCGCCTGGAAGACATTTTCGAACACACCGCTCGGCTGGCCGCGGGTGAAGGCCATTCTCGACTTCGCGCACAACCGCATCGCCTTCGACTACATGAAGGCGGACCCGTTCAGGACCGCCTTTGGCGGCTTCACGGACCAGACCGGCGTCTGCCGGGACTACGCGCATCTCGCCATCACGCTGTGCCGCTGCATGAACATTCCGGCCCGCTACTGCACCGGCTATCTGGGCGACATCGGCGTGCCGCTGGACCACAATCCGATGGACTTCAGCGCATGGTTCGAGGTTTATCTCAGCGGCCGCTGGTACACCGTCGATGCCCGGCACAACAAGCCACGCATCGGCCGCATCCTGATGGCGACGGGGCGCGACGCGACCGACGTGGCGCTGTCGACGGCATTCGGGCCGGCGCTTCTCAAGCGCTTCGACATCTTTACCGACGAGATCGCCGCCTGAGACGGGACGGCAGGCGGAAAACCCCGGTTTGATCCGTCAATGATCAGGCGGGTGATCGGTTGGCTTGTCAGTCGTTCATCCGTCATTGCCTGCTTTTCCACCATGACCTGGTAGGCGGGCCATGACGGCGAATATCCAGAACAGGAAGCCGAGTTCGGCGGCGGAGATATTGGCGAAGGGGATCTGAAAGAGGAACCCGCACCCCAGTCCGCCCAATATCACCGCGCGCAGGTCCTTGTCGCGCAACGCCGTCAGCGGCATGCAGGCAGCCGCCCAGATGAAGGCGGCCAGGCAGAAAATTCCCACAACAATCCCCATCACCTGCCAGCAGGCGATGAGCATGCCATCCACGGGCATGGTCCCGGCCACACCGGGGTCGTCATTGGAGAAGCCGATACCGGCCAGTGAGCTGTTGGGGGTCTCCCAAAGGGTCACGAATTCGTGCAACCGTTCCTGAAAGCTCCCGTCCTGGGTGCCTTGCGAGAATGTTTCCAGACGCTTGGATATCGCATCGTTGAACTCGGGAACGAGCGTGGCCGAAAACCCGGCCAGGAAAAGCATTGCAATGATGAAGCCGCTGCGAAAGCGCGTCGTCGAAAACAGCATGCAGAAGAGAACGCCAATCGCCAGCGACAGCCACGCGGTGCGGTATTGCGACAGCATGAGCCCGACGCTCGCCGGCGCGACCGAGATGATCGCAAACAAAGGCGGACGGAGAAAGCTGACAAGCAGAATGCCGACCGCCGTGAAGGTCGCGAAGCTTGCCGGACCGTTCATCGTGCTGAAGACGCGCACTTCATAGGGCACCGGAAGACCGACCGACGTGATCTGGGAGAAGTTCATCCAGTAGCCGTCCCAGCCCGGCACAAGGAAGTACTGGACCATGCCGTAAAGTCCCATCACCGGAATGGCAATGGCAAACATCGACGCGCCAGCCTCGAGCAGACGCTCGCGGTCTCCCGTCTCGATCAGCACCATGGCATAGAACAGCGGCGCCAGCCATTTGACCGCACCCGACGCGGCGTCGAAATAGGCCCCCTTGAAGAGCGTCATGAAGCATGCGTATGCCACGCAGATCAGCACGACGGCGATCGGCCCATGCCCCTTTTCGAGCGGACTGGACCGGCCGTCCAGGAAGGGGAATAAGCGCGGGATCGGCACCAGCATGGCCGCCAGCGGACCGATCAGCATGATGCCCTTGCCATCATAGCCGACATAATAGTCGACGACGCGACGGGCAAACGGCGCAAAGCAGAATAGCATCACGATTGCCTGCAGATGGGCCTCCGGGCTTTGTCGCCACGCATACCAGCCAACACCCACGCAGCCGACGAGGAAGAGCGGCCTGGCAAGGCTTCCGGCCACCGGCGCCATGGCCAGCACCATGAGCAGCAAGGCAACTGCCGCCAGCCAGCCCGGCGGCACAGCCTTCGGCATGTCACTGCTCGCCGAAGCCGCGTTCTGTCCTGAAAGCGCCATCACACCAACTCCCGCCCGCGCTTCGGATCACTGCCGACGGCGATGTCGAGCAGGCTTGAGATGGGCGCGGCGGTGACGATTTCCGCCACCACGTTGATGCCCATTCCCTGTAGGCGTTTCAGCAGCGTGACCGTCTCCTCCGAGCCGGCCTCCTTTTCCGTCGTACAAAAGAGGGCGCAATCGGCCTGCCTGGCAAGAAGGCCGGCGCCTATGCCCTGTTCCAGAGGCGGGCTGTCGAAAAGCACGAGGTCATAGATGCCGACGGCCTCGATGAATGGTCCGATCGCAAAGCCTTCCAGCACGCTGTCGGGATCGGCTGTGCCGCGGCCGGCGCCAATGACATCCGGCCCCTGCGGGGTTCGACGGACGGTCGAGTCCGGCTCAAGATCCATGGTGAGCGTTTCGAAGAGGCCCGGACCGGCGGAGACCCGCTGCGTGCGAGCCGACTGCACCGGCCGCAAATCGGCGTCCACGACAAGCACCCTGTGACCCAGCTGGCTCGCCCGGATTGCCAGCATCAGCGAAATCAGCGTCCGGCCCTCTTCGGGAAATGCAGAGAGAAGCGTCACCATGCGCGGCGCATCGGCACGATCGTCGCCGATAATGCCTTCGACGAGGACGTCCAGGGCTTCGCGCATGGCGGGATCGGCGAGCGCAAAACCGGCCCGCGCCAGTGCATCGCCATCCGGCAGTCGCAGCCGCGGCAACCGGATGACGACCGGAGGTTCGACGAGACTATCGCCGGCAGGCGCGGGAATCGGCTGGCGGATAGCCGTCTGCCGATTGCCGCCCGCGAGATTGTCGCAGACCAGAGCCGAGACGACCGCCATGACAAGAGCCAGCGCAAACCCTCCGGCGAAGAAGGGAGTGGTCTTCGGAAAATACCGGCTTGTCGGCAGCACCGCCTTGCTGACCAGCCTCAGGCGACCGAGCGCCGAAAGGCTGTCGGCTTCCAGCCTGTTCTTCTGGACGGACAGCGTATCGAAGCGCTGCTTGCTGAGCGCCAGTTGCCGCACGGCGTCCTCGATCGAGGTTTCGGCCGAATTCGCGTCGGCGGCGCCGGTCTTGGCCGTGTCGAGCTGGGCCTTCAGGGAATTGACGATATCCTCCGTCACCTTCAGCTGCTTCTCGGCGTTGGCGGAAATCCGCTCGAGTTCCTGGCGAAGGGCGGAGCGCAAGGTGTCGGCACGAATTTCGAGCGCCCGCAATTGCGGATGGCGAGGGCCAAGCGCGGCCGCCGCCGATTGCGCTTCGGCCTCGGCCGTTGCGAGCTGCTGCTTGAGATCGGCAATCGCGCGGCTGTTCTCGTCGCCGGTCAGCAGGGTCACGCTCTCGATATTGCCCTGCTTGGCCGCCTCCATGATGCCGATCGCCCTGGAGCGGTCCGCCTCCGCCTTTGACAGCTGCCCGAGGATCGATGTCAGCCGCTCCGCGCTCAAGGTCGCCTGCGCGCCGCTGACGAGACCGTTGTTGTTGCGAAAGGCCTGAACCGTCGCGCTTTCGCGCTCGATTTCACCATTGATCTCCTCGAGCTGCGCCGTGAGGCTGTCGATGGCCATCTGGCGGGACCTTGCAAGCTCTTCTCTATGCTGTGCGAGCATGGCCTCGACCAGCGCATCCGCCATGATGCGAGCCGTCTGCGGATCCGGAGAACTGTAGGATGCCGCAATGACACGGGAACGGCCGGACCCGCTCACGGAATATCTCGATTGCAGATAGGTGATGGCGTCCGACGCACCTGAATCGAAGCCACCGCAGTCCGTCTCTTTCAGGCCCAGGATGCCTGTCGAAGCGCGGCACTCCGCAAGCGCCGCCGCCTTCGCCTCTGGTATTTGCAGAACTCTTTGCAGAACGGCCGGCGATTGGGAGATGTAGACTTGGCTTTCCATGTCGGAGGGATCGCCCGCGTTCAGGGCGTCTCCCGACGGCACATCGAACACGCTCTGGGGCTGAACGATCGCCACCATTCCCGAGGCGACATAGGTGGATGGAATGAGGAAGAGCGCGACCATCACGGCCGCCCAGACGGAGATGAATACCGAGACGAACAGGACACGCCTTCGCCAGAGCGCCGACAGCGGATTTCCCGCCGACAGCATGCCCGGATCAAAAACAGGATTGCTACCCAAAAATCGGGTCATAGCGTGGCCCCGTTATCATGAAGCAACGGTCGTGTTCCTCTTCGCTCGAACCATGATCCAGGGCGCGCCTTGCTTTTCCGGCGTCCGCCGCGGCGCACGCGCAGAGGTCACATATCCGGACGCAAAAATCCGCCAGAGAGCGGAAATCCCTTATCGTCCAAGGACAAATATGGTGAATAAAGTCTAACGATCCATTAATGACGATGCCTGCGGGCCCTGGCCTGGCCGGTTGTCAGGTGATCAGGATGGCCCGGAAATCGTTGACATTGGTCAGCGTCGGGCCGGTGACGACCTGGCCGCCAATGCCCTCGAAAAATGCGTGGGCATCGTTCTCGGCAAGGGCCTTTTCGGCACTGACACCGGCGTCTTTAGCTGCCTTCAGCGTGCCGGGACCTATGATCGCCCCTGCCACTTCCGCCGCGCCGTCGACGCCGTCGGTGTCGCAGGCAATTGCGTGGATGCCCTCGGCACCATCGAGCGCCAGGGCGAGCGCGAGGCAGAACTCGGCGTTCGGTCCGCCGACGCCCTGCCCTATCCGGGTAACGGTCAGTTCGCCGCCCGACAACAGGAGGACCGGAGGATCGCCCGCGCGGCGGCCGGCCTTTATCTTCAACGCCTCTGCTGCCTGCGTGGCCGCGACCTCGCGGGCTTCCCCCTCCAGTGCGTCGCCGAGCATGCGGACCTCGACACCCGCCGCCTGCGCGAGTTCCGCCGCCGCCTCAAGCGACTGCCTCGGCGCGGCGTAGATGACATTCTCCACCCGCGACAGCGTCTCGTCATCCGGTGCGACGACACGGTTCGGCTTTTCCAAAGCGGCGAGAACACTGTCGGGCACGCTCACGTTCCATTTTTTCAGGATCGCCAATGCATCATCCTGCGACGACGCGTCGCCAACCGTCGGGCCGGAGCCGATGAAGGCCGGATCGTCGCCGGGCACGTCGGAGATCATCAGGGTCAGCATGCGGGCCGGCCAGGCCGCGGCGGCCAACTGACCGCCTTTCACCCGGCTTAAATGCTTGCGCACCGTGTTCATCCTGTCGATCGGCGCGCCGGAGGAAAGAAGCGCGGCGTTGACTGCCTTCTTCTCCTCGAGCGTCACACCTTCGACGGGCGCGACCAGCAGCGCGGAGGCGCCGCCGGAAATCAGCGCCAGCACGAAGTCGCCCTCGCCAGCCCTGCTGACGAGATCGAGCATCCGTCGCGTCGCTTCGAACCCTGCCTCGTCCGGCACCGGATGGGCGGCCTGGACGATTTCTATGCCCTGGCAGGGGCGCTGATAGCCGTAGCGGGTGATCACCAAGCCCTCGCACGGCCCCCAAATGGCTTCCACCGCTTCGGCCATGCGCGCACTCGCCTTGCCGGCGCCGACCACGATCAACCGGCCTTCTGGTTTCGGCGGCAGGAAACCGGCCAGCGACCGCATGGGATCGGCGACTTCGACGGCCTTGTCGAACAGCGTCCGCAAGAAGGTTTCCGGCGATGCAATGTCGGTCAATGGTCCCTGTCTCCTGCTTGGCGAATGCCGTTTCTCATTGTCCGGCAGCGCGTTGCGGCTTGTGCTTCGGCCAGACTGGCACATGAGCCCAACGAAGCGCCAGCCCGTTGTCGCTGTCTTCAGCCCTGCCGCTCGTCCATGAAGCGTTGCAGAAGGGCGAGCTGCTCTTCGCGGTCGCGCAGGACGCAGGTCGGGCACAGGCTGCCGCCCTCAACCTTCACATAGCGACAGCACCCGCCGCGAAGCCGGAATATCTCGCTTGCGTCGCCCTTGGAGGAGGAAACCCGCTCGAAGGCGAGCGCGTCGTTGGCGAATGGAGAACCTTCGGCCTTGACGATCGCGGTTGCAAGCACTGCCGCCCTTTCCTGATCCCCGTCCGACTTGCCGACGTCGAGGAAGGCAGAGGCAATGGAATCGGCAGCGATCCGCCATTGCGGGCGGCGACCGAAGCCGGTTCTCGTTCTCAGCGCCTCAATGATCGGCGCAAGCGAGCGCTCCAACTCCGCCGCCGCGATATTTTCGGACATGGGCCGGATGGAGGCGTCCGTCACGCCAAGTTCGAGCCGGGCCGGCATTCCACTTCCCCCGAACGCAAGGCGCCATTTCAGGGCGTTTGGAGCGAAGACGGGGACGGCGGCCTCGCGCAAAATAGCCGCTGCCACGGCAAGCGCATGGAAATAGCTGTACTGGCCGATGAGATAGGCCGCCTGCGTTCGCTGATCCATGCCGCGGGCGAAGAAGCGCTGGTAGGTCAGCAGCGTGGAGAGCGCCTCGGAGCCGGGATCGGCGAGGTCGGTAACGGTGAACCAGTCTCCGTCGAGGGGCGACCAACGCAATCGAAGCGGCGAGGCCTCTCCAAGCCATGTCCATGCCCGGACCAGTTCGGCCGGCATGATCTCTCCGCTTGAAAGTTCGGCAGTTGAGGCGTCGGCGTCCGGCATTCCACCCGCTTCGAATTAATCTGTTCTCCTGCGCGAGGCATACACGCAACGCCGCGGATTGGCCAAAGATAAATCCGTGCGGGTTCGAAGGCTCGCGCCGCGCGCGCTTGCCACCTCTAGCGAAGAAACGCTAGATTTGACTGGCGCGGGTCTGCCCGCTCCCATCCATTCCGCCTTTCCAATCCCGGAAAGCGCTCCGAACACCGGTGCCATATGAATGCAATGACTGATGCCGAGACCTTCTTCCGGGACAATCCGGACATCGAGATCCTGGAGGCCTTCGTCATCGATGTGAACGGCGTTCCCCGGGGCAAGTGGATCCCGCGGGACCGTGCCCTCGACGTGCTCGAAAAGGGGATGGCTATCCCGCGCTCGGTCTACGCGCTCGACGTCTGGGGCCGCGACGTAAACGCCGCCGGGCTTGCCGAAGGCACCGGCGATCCAGACGGCATGTGCTTTCCGGTTCCTGGCACGCTGTCGCGCGTCACCTGGCTGCAAAGGCCGACGGCGCAGGTCATGCTCGGCATGAGGGATTCCGACGGCAAGGGTTTTTACGGCGATCCGCGCCAGGTGCTGGCGAACGTCCTGGAGAAGTACCGCAAACTGAAGCTGACGCCGGTCGTTGCCACCGAGCTTGAATTCTACCTCATCGATCCGGTGCGCTCGGCGCTCGATCCCGTGCGGCCGCCGAATTCGCGCGAGGGCCGCTGGCAGAGCGGCCAGACGCAGGTACTGTCGATCTCGGAACTGCAGGATTTCGAGAATGTCTTTCACGACATCGCGATTGCCTGTCGGGCGCAATCGGTGCCAGCCGATACGACGCTGCGCGAAAACGGTCCCGGCCAGTACGAGATCAACCTCAATCATGTCCCGGATGCGCTGGAAGCCGCCGACAACGCGCTGCTTTTAAAGCGCATCGTCAAGGGCGTCGCGCGCAAGCATGATCTCGACGCCACGTTCATGGCCAAGCCCTACGGCCTGCAGGCCGGCAGCGGCATGCATGTGCATTTCTCGGTTCTCGACGAGAACGGCAACAACATCTATGCCGGCGAGAACGGGCCGGCCGACACGCTGTTCCATTCCGTCGGCGGGCTGCTTGCCAACATGGGCGAGAGCATGGCGGTGTTCGCACCGCATGCCAATTCCTATCGGCGGCTCAGGCCGAGCGAGCACGCGCCGACCTATGCCTCCTGGGGCATCGACAACCGCTCGGCGGCGGTCCGCGTCATCGTCGCCAGCAAGCCGGCGACGCGCATCGAGCACCGCGTGGCGGGCGCCGACACCAACCCCTACCTCGTGCTGGCGATGATCCTCAACGCGGCCCTTCTGGGCATGCGCGAGAAGATCCAGCCCGGCGGCGCGATTACCGGCGACGACCATGCGATCAGCCATGAGCCGCTGCCGACCAACTGGGACTATGCGCTTGGCAAATTCGCCAAGTCCGGTTTCGCCTATGCGACCTTCGGACCAAAGTACCGGGCGCTCTACGCCTCCTGCAAGCAGCAGGAGATTTCCGAATTCTCGCTCCGTGTGACGGATGTCGAATATGATGCCTACATCAGGACGGTCTGACATGAACGCACCGACTTCGCTTGCAAACAACCCGGGCCATGCCCCTTCCTGGTACGCCTCCAGCGCCAACGACAAGACCATCCGTCCGACGCTCGAAGGCGATATCGAAGCCGATGTCTGTGTCATCGGCGCCGGTTTTTCCGGGATTTCCGCCGGCCTGACGCTGGCCGAGCGCGGCTATTCGGTCGTCGTGCTGGAGGGCAGCCGCATTGGTTTCGGCGCGTCCGGGCGCAATGGCGGCCAGATCGTCAACGGCTACAGCCGCGACCTGAAGACCATCGCTTCCCGCTACGGCGAGGAGAAGGCGGTTCAGCTTGGCGCCATGTCGCTTGAGGGCGGTAACATCATCCGTGAGCGCGTTGAAACATACGGCATCGACTGCGACCTCAGGCATGGCGGCTTCTTCGCGGCGTTCACCGACAAGCAGATCCGCGAGATGGCGGCGCACAAGGCACATTGGGAGAAGCACGGCCATGACGGGCTGGAGATGGTCGCGAAGACCGACCTGTCGGGCATCGTCAAGTGCGATCTCTACGCCGGCGGCATGGTCGACCGGCATGGCGGCCACATTCACCCGCTGAACCTGGTGCTCGGTGAGGCGCGGGCTCTGGAAAGCCTCGGCGGCCGCATCTTCGAAAACAGCCGGGCGACAGGCGTCGACACCGGCCCCTCACCCTCGGTGCGCACTGCAACTGGATCGGTCAGGGCGAAATACGTGATCGTCTGCGGCAATGCCTATCTCGGCGAACTGCTGCCGCAGATCGGCAGCCGGATGATGCCGGTGTCCAGCCAGGTGATCGTCACCGAACCGCTGGACGAGGCCACCATCGCCAATCTGCTGCCGGCGGACTACTGCGTGGAGGATGCCAACTACGTGCTCGACTATTACCGCCGCACCGCCGACAACCGGCTGCTGTTCGGCGGCGGCATCGGCTATGGTGGGCAGGATCCGGCCAATATTGTCGCCAAGATCCAGCCGCATCTCGCCAAGACCTTCCCGTCGCTTTCAAGCAAGAAGATCGACTTTGCCTGGAGCGGAAATTTCGCGCTGACCTTCAGCCGCATTCCGCACATGGGCAAGCTGTCCGACACCGTCTACTTCTCGCATGGCGACAGCGGTCACGGCGTGACGACGACTCACCTGCTCGGCAAGATCCTCGGCGAGGCCGTGTCCGGCCATGCCGAACGGTTCGATGTGTGGAGTTCGCTGCCGAACTTCCCCTTCCCCGGAGGAAAGACTTTCCGGGTGCCGCTCACCGCGCTCGGCGCATGGTGGTACGGACTGAGAGACAAGCTCGGAATTTGACGGCCGACCGCGAAGGGCTCAGGCGGCGGGTGCCGCCAGGCCGGCCCGGACACGCTCGGTTTCGTCGATGCCGAGCAGGAAGTTGATCTGCGGACGCGCCTTGACCAGATCGTCGATCGAATAGTCCATCAGGACTTCGAAGAAGGCGTTCAGGGCCTTGCGCAGGGCCGAGTTCAGGCCACAGCTGTCGACCAGCGGGCATTCGGCCACGCCGTCCTCGAAGCATTCGGCCATGGCGAAGTTGTCTTCGGTGACCTTGACCACATCGAACAGGCTGATCTTGTCCGCCGGCCGGCCGAGGCGTACGCCGCCGTTGCGGCCCCGCACCGTCTCGACGATACCGGCCTTGTTGAGCGGCTGCAGAATCTTGAACAGAAACAGTTCGGAAACCCCGTAGGCCTTGGCGATCTCCGGAATGCGGCTCAGCCGACCTTCGTTGGCCGCGCAATACATCAGCATGCGCACCGCATAATTGGTCTGTTTCGTCAGTCGCATGCCGATCTCCGTTTAAAGTCTTCCTTGGCCGTCATGTTTATATAGGGCCATTCGTAGTTTGGAACAATTCCAAAATACGAAAATCACAATCATCTTTTTTCGCTAGTCCGTATTGCCATTGACATTTACATTAGAAACATGATGAAAACCATCAACATTTGACAAAATCAGGAGTTTGCGATGAACGGCTTTCAGAAGAAGCTTGCCACCCTCACCGCCGCCGCGGCACTTGTCGCGCTCGCCGCACCGGCTCTTGCCGAGGAAGTCAACATCTATTCCTATCGTCAGCCGGATCTGATCCAGCCGCTGCTCGATGCCTTCACCAAGGAGACGGGCATCGAAACCAACGTCCTGTTCCTCGACAAGGGTCTGGTCGAGCGTGTGCGCGCCGAAGGTGAAAACTCCCCGGCAGACGTCATCCTGACCGTCGACATCGGTCGCCTCGTCGAAACCAAGGATGGCGGCATCACCCAGCCGCTCGTCAACGACGTCGTCAACAAGGACATCCCGGCCGAATACCGCGATCCGGATGGCTACTGGTTCGGCCTGACCCGTCGCGGCCGCGTCATCTACGCCTCCAAGGAGCGCGTCGAGGAAAAGCAGATCACCTATGAGGAGCTTGCCGATCCGAAGTGGAAGGGCCGGCTTTGCACGCGCGATGGACAGCACCAGTACAATCTCGCGCTGTTTGCCTCGATGATCGCCCATCACGGTCCCGAATATGCGGAAACCTGGCTCAAGGGCGTCCGCGACAACCTCGTGCGCAAGCCGGACGGCAACGACCGCTCGCAGGCCAAGGACATCTATGCCGGCGGATGCGACATCGCGCTCGGCAACACCTATTATGTCGGCCTGATGATGACGGACACCAGCGAGCCGGAACAGCAGGAATGGGCAAGCGCCATCAACGTGATCTTCCCGAATGCCGAAGACCGTGGCACGCATGTCAACATTTCCGGCATGGCGCTCGCCAAACACGCGCCCAACAAGGATAACGCCGTCAAGCTGATGGAATTCCTGACGACCAAGGAAGCGCAGGAAATCTACGCTGAACGCGTGTTCGAATATCCGGTCATCGCCGGCGCGGAGCCGTCCGAGATCGTCAAGTCCTTCGGCACGCTGAAAGCCGATCCGCTGCCGCTGATCGACATTGCCAACAACCGCAAGCTGGCCTCCGAACTCGTCGACAAGACGGGCTACAACGAAGGCCCGTCGATGTAAGCTCGGGTCTCAACCGCACCGACATCCTCGAAGGCAGCGCTCCGGCGCTGCCTTTTTCGTATTCCCCAATGAAAAACGGGCCCCCGTTGCCGGGAGCCCGTTCCGCAAGTCTTGGAACAAGTCACTTACTTCATCGTCGGCATGACGAATTCGGCGCCGTCCTTGATGCCCGACGGCCAGCGGCTGGTGACCGTCTTGGTGCGGGTCCAGAACTTGATCGAATCCGTGCCATGCTGGTTCAGGTCGCCGAAGGACGAAGACTTCCAGCCGCCGAAGGAGTGGTAGGCCAGCGGAACAGGGATCGGAACGTTGACGCCAACCATGCCGATGTTGATGCGCGAGGCGAAGTCACGGGCCGCATCGCCATCGCGGGTGTAGATCGCGACGCCGTTACCGTATTCATGCTTCATCGGCAGTTCGAGGGCTTCCTCGTAGTTCTTGGCACGGACGACCGAGAGAACCGGTCCGAAGATTTCCGTCTTGTAGATGTCCATGTCCGGGGTGACGTTGTCGAACAGGCAGCCGCCCACGAAGTAGCCGTTCTCATAGCCCTGCAGCTTGAAGTCGCGGCCATCGACAACGAGCTTCGCGCCCTGCTCGACGCCGCGGTCGATGAGACCCGTGACGCGGGCCTGGGCTTCCTTGGTGACCAGCGGGCCCAGGTCGGCCTTGTCGTCGGTGTAGGGACCGATGCGCAGCGCTTCGACCATCGGGGTCAGCTTCTCGATCAGGCGGTTGGCGGTTTCCTCGCCGACCGGAACAGCGACCGAGATCGCCATGCAGCGCTCGCCGGCGGAACCGTAACCGGCACCCATCAGGGCGTTGGCGGCCTGGTCGAGGTCGGCGTCGGGCATGATGATCATGTGGTTCTTGGCGCCGCCGAAGCACTGGGCGCGCTTGCCGTTCATGGCAGCGGTGCCGTAGACATAGCGGGCGATCGGGGTCGAGCCGACGAAGGAAACGGCGCCGATATCCGGATCGGTCAGGATGGCGTCGACCGCGCCCTTGTCGCCGTTGACAACGTTGAGGATACCTGCCGGCAGGCCGGCTTCGATCATCAGTTCGGCCAGGCGGATCGGCACGGACGGGTCACGCTCGGAGGGCTTCAGGATGAAGGCGTTGCCGCAGGCGATCGCCGGGGCGAACATCCACATCGGGATCATGGCCGGGAAGTTGAACGGCGTGATGCCAGCGCCGATGCCGACGGCCTGGCGGATGGAATACATGTCGATGTTCGGACCCGCGCCTTCCGTGAACTCGCTCTTCGACAGGTGCGGGATGCCGATGACGAATTCGCAGACCTCGAGACCCCGGACGATGTCGCCCTTGGCGTCCTCGATCGTCTTGCCGTGCTCCTTCGACAGCATTTCGGCGAGTTCGTTCATGTTGTCATTGAGAAGGGCGACGAACTTCATGAACACGCGGGCGCGGCGCTGCGGGTTGGTGGCAGCCCATTGCGGCTGCGCAGCCTTCGCGTTCTCTACGGCAGCGCGCAGTTCGGCGTCGCTGGCGAGCGCGACTTCCGCCTGCACTTCGCCGGTCGCCGGATTGTAAACGGGCGCGAAACGGCCGCTGGTGCCGGCAACCTGCTTGCCGCCGATGAAATGACCAATCTTTTTCATGGGTTTCCTCCTTGATGATTGAGGAGAGGATCGCACTTTAATTTGCACAATTCAACGGCATGATTTACATATCCGTTGTGCAAAATTTGAAGCCGGAGCGGATATGGACTGGGACGATGTGCGCATGTTTCTCGCGGTCGCGCGAAGCGGGCAGATCCTGTCGGCCTCCAAGCGCATGGGGGTCAACCATGCGACGCTGTCGCGCCGCGTCAGCGCGCTGGAAGAAAGCCTCAATACACGGCTGCTTATCCGCCGCACCAATGGCTGCGACCTGACGGCGGAGGGTGAGACCTTCCTGAAGGCCGCCGAGCGCATGGAAACCGAAATGCTGGCCGCGCAGGCGATGATCGCCAAGGTCGACAGCGCGATTGCCGGCACCGTTCGCATCGGCGCACCGGACGGGTTTGGCGTCTCGTTCCTCTCGCCGCGGCTGGGGCGGCTGATCCGGCGCTATCCCGACCTCAAGATCGAGCTCGTGCCGGTGCCGCGCTCCTTCTCGTTGTCGCAGCGCGAGGCCGACATCGCCATCACGTTGGAGCGGCCGGACCAGGGCCGGCTCATCTCGTCGAAGCTGACCGACTACACCCTCGGTCTCTACGCCTCCGCGGACTATGTGAAGGAGAACGGCACGCCCGAGCGGATCGAAGACCTGCGCCGCCATCCGCGCATCGGCTATGTGGAAGACCTAATCTTCACCCCGTCGCTGGATTTCAGCGCCGATATCCTGCGCAACTGGGACACGGCGTTCGGCGTCTCCTCATCGATCGGGCAGACCGAGGCCGTACTTTCGGGCGCCGGCATCGGCATCCTCCACAACTACATCGCCCACGAGAAGGACACACTGATCAGGGTGCTGCCGGAGATCGAGATCCGCCGCGCCTACTGGACGACCTATCACGAGAGTATCCGCGACCTGCTGCGGGTGCGAACGGTCATCGACTTCCTGCAGGAACTGGTACGGGAGGAACGAGGGAGGTTCAGCTGAGCACTTCAGTGGAACCCTGTAGGGTGGTTTGAAGTTGTCTTCCGCATGGAAGCACTTTTCAGAGAATTCGACTACTCCACCTTCCTCGCCCCGTCGGTGATTGCCGTACGGGTCCTGATCGCCATGATCTGCGGTGCGATCGTCGGGCTCGACCGGGAGATGGCGAGCCACGCCGCGGGGCTGCGCACGCATATTCTCGTCAGCCTGACGGCGGCGATCATCGCCGTGCTGGCGATCGAGATCATCCACATGCCGACCTTTGCCGACGAATCGATCCGGATCGACCCGATCCGCCTGATCGAGGCGCTGACGAGCGGCGTGGCATTTCTGGCCGCCGGCATGATCGTCTTCAGTCAGGGACGGGTGCGCGGGCTGACGACCGGCGCGGGCATGTGGCTCGCCGGCGCGGTCGGCCTCGCCTGCGGACTTGGCCTCTGGCTGATCGCCGGCATAGCAACGCTCGGCGCGATCATCGTTCTGGCACTGCTGCACCGGCTGGAGCCCGGCAACAAGACGGACGACCAAACGTCGCCGCCGAACGCCGGCACAAGCGAAACGCAATAAAGCGGGGGAAAGAAGAAATGGTACGGTTGGTGGGAATCGAACCTACGACCTCAGGTGCCACAAACCTGCGCTCTAACCAACTGAGCTACAACCGCACACTGGACGCCTCGGCGTCACGGAGGGTCACATACGGGCTGTTTTCCGCTTTTGCAAGACCCTTGATATTGAATACAAAAAAAAGCCGGGTTTTGCCACCCGGCTTTTTCATCAGTTGGACATTTGTCCGATCAGGCGGCCTTGAAGTAGGTCGAAGCCTTTTCGGCGGCAGCCTTGGACGGCGCGGCAACCGATTCAGCGACCTTCTTGCTGGCTTCCTGCATGGACTTGGCCTGCTCGACGGCGGCTTCAGACTGCTTGCGGAAGAAAGAGGTCTGCAGTTCGAAGAGTTCTGCGACCGACTTTACGCCGAGCAGGGCTTCGAAATGCGAGAAAGAGCTTTCAGCGTTGGCGCGCATCGTGTCGATGGTCTTGAGACCGAGTTCGACGGTGCCGGCCTGGGCATTCTTCAGCGTCGCTTCAACGGTCTGCGTTGCTTCTTCGGCAGCCTGCTTCATCTTTGCATAGGCTTCCTTGGACTGCTCTGCACCCTTTTCAGCGAAATCGCGAAAACCTTCGCCGAGCTTGCTCGGGTCGAAAGTGGAAATGGAAAATACGTCCTGCGTTTTCTTCGTAGCCATTGTTTTGCGCTCCTTGAGTTAGGGCCCTCTTTAAACAGGCACCCTCGCGTTCTTCGGTGAGCACTATATAATACAGTCCGTTGTGCATTGCAATATCTTTTGTGCGCCGCACAATAAATTAACTCTGTTTAAGAGTTTCCCGATACCCATGCTGGACCCGCAGGAGCGGGAAAGATATTAATAATGCGTTAAATATCAGCGCATACAAGCCTCCCCGTTAAAGGTCGAAATGTCCGCCGTGCAGTACCCTTTCATAGATGTCGCCGTCCACGATCGCGTTCGCGGCCGCTTTGCGCGCGGCGAGGCGCTGGTGATCTTTTCCGCCGGCATGGACGATGTGCTGTGGGCGAACGGCCCGGGTGCTGCGGTATTCGGCGGAAGCTCCGTTTACGACTTCATAGACCAGGCGCCGCCGCTGAACGACCTGACCTTCCGGCAGGCCGCCGTGATGGCGCGCAGCCTGGAGCGCATCGGCGACGTGCGCGGTTTCCTCATTCGCGTGCCGAACGGCTTTCAGCGTTCGACCGTGCGCGCCGAAGCCGAGATGATCCGCATCGGTATGGACGAGGCGATCCTGCTATCGGTGCCTGCCGTCTCCGAGCCAAAGGGGCCTCAGGCCACCGCGGCGCGGATGATCGAGGGCTTCGACGATCCGGATACGCATGTGGCGATCCTCGACGAGAACGGTTTCGTGCTGGCCTCGTCTGGCGGCTTTGCCGAGCTCGGCATGAGCGCCGAAACCGTGCAGACGCTGGCCGGCAATGCGGCTGACGAACCTGCCCGGCTTCTCAAGCGCCGGCTGGAGACCGGACGCGGGCTGATGCCCGCCGCCATCGGCCGGCTTGCCGAAGAGCCCAACCTCTATCTTCTCTTTGTCGTCGAAGCGCCGCAACAGGCGGACGCCGCTGAGGCGCCTGTTGCGCCGCCGGACGACAGTGCTCCCTTCGCCGAAGAGAGCGTGCAGGACTATTCCGAACCTGCCGACCCGACATCCGGCGAGGACGACGGGATGGGGACCGACGCAGTCTCCCACGAAGCATCCGAGGAAACCAACCAGGAGACGGAAGACCAGGCCGAGCCGCCGGCAAAACCGTCTTCGCTGATGGACCTGCTGACGGACGACCCGTCGGTCGAGATTCCTCCGATGACGATCTCCGACATTCCGATGGCGCCTGCCGCATCCACGGACGTTCCTCCGGTCGAAGCCGAGCAACCCCCTGCCGAGCCCGTCGAACGCTTCATCACACCGGAAGCGCCGAAGTCCGATTTCCGGTTCAATCCGGAGGGACGCGCCATCCGCTTCGTCTGGAAGGTGGATGCGGACGGCCATTTCTGCGAGGTCTCGGACGAATTTGCCGAGGCGGTCGGCCCGAATGCCGCCGCGATCAACGGCGTCGCCTTCAGTGACCTCGCCCATCTTTTTGACCTCGATCCGGACGGCAAGATCACCGAGCTTCTGAAGAAGCGCGATACATGGTCCGGCAAGACGATCTACTGGCCGGTCGAAGGCACGAGCCTGAAGGTGCCGGTCGATCTGGCGGCCCTCCCGACCTACAGCCGGTCGCGCGGTTTCGACGGTTTCCGCGGCTTCGGCATCGTGCGTCGCGCCGATGCGGTCGAGGATCCGCTGGCAACCGGACTGACGCTTGGCGGCAAGCCCCTGCCCACGGAGAGCGAGAGCAACTCCGAGGCCCCGGACGCTGCCGAGCCCGACGAACAGCCTCAAGCCGCACCGGAGGAACCGGTGGAAACCGCTGTCGAGACCGTGGCAGAGCAGGAAGACGTCGCACCGGCCGACGACATACAGACCTCCGCGGCTGACAGCGAGATAGCCTACGACGCGCCGTCGGACGATCAGGGCGACGACACCGTCGAACATGCCGATGAGCAGCCGGCCGACGATGACGGCATCGAATGGTCGCCGGAAACGATCGCCCCAACGCCACAGAGCGAACCACCGGCGCTTCTCGTCACCGAGACACCGGACCGCCGTCAGTCGGACAAGATCATCCGCCTGGAGGAACATCGTGCCCGGATGAACGACGGGCTGAGCCCGGGCGAACAGGCGGCATTCCGGGAGATCGCCAAGCGGCTCGGCACGGAAGAGCTGCCGGCAGAGACTGCGGACGTCGCTTCTGTTGACGAAAGGCTTGCCGATTCAGGCGAAGCCGAAAGCCCCGTCGAGGCAGACAGCTATTCGCAGGAGCCGTCGCCTGCAGAAGATATCCGCGACGCCAATCCACTCGGCGAGTTTCTTCCGCCGCGCCGCGACATGGCCTCACCGCTTCCCGCTTCCGCGATCGACGAGATGCCGGTGGCAATCCTCATTCACGCCGGCGACCGGCTGATCCACGCCAACGGCGAATTCGCCAAGCTGACCGGCTACGAGACGCTCGAAGCGCTTGAGACTGCCGGTGGCCTCGACGCGCTACTGCAAAGAAGCGAGCTCGAGGAAACGTCCGAAGCCGGCGGCGGCATGATGATCGTGCGCGCCGACGACACCATAGTCCCCGTCGCCGCACGGCTGCGGTCGATCCGCTTCGATGATTCCGACGCGCTGATGCTGGCGCTGATCCCGTCCGCACCGGTCACCGCTGCGGACGCAGGCGCCCCGGTGGAAGACACATCCGGCACCATCCTGCCTTTCATTGGCGAGGAGACCCCGGCGGAGCAGGAAGATGTGTCTCGGCTGCGCATCGAGGTCGAGGAGCTGCGTTCCATTCTCGAGACGGCGACGGACGGCGTGGTCATCATCGGGCCGGAAGGCGGCATCCGCTCCATGAACCGCTCGGCGAGCGCCCTGTTCAACTACGACGAAGCCGATACGCGTGGCAAACCCTTCGCCATGCTGTTTGCCCATGAAAGCCAGCGCGCGGTCGCCGACTATCTGAACGGGCTGACCGACAACGGCGTCGCCAGCGTTTTGAACGACGGCCGCGAGGTGATCGGCCGGGAATCCGGCGGCGGTTTCATTCCGCTGTTCATGACGCTCGGCCGCCTGTCGTCCTCCGACGGCTATTGCGCCGTCATCCGCGACGTGACGAACTGGAAGCGAACCGAGGAAGAGTTGCGCAAGGCGAAGCGCGACGCGGAAACGGCCAACAAGCACAAGAGCGATTTCCTCGCCCATGTGAGCCACGAGATCCGCACGCCGCTGAATGCCATCATCGGCTTTTCCGACATGATGTCGAACGAGCGCTTCGGGCCGATCGGGCATCACCGCTACATCGAATATGCGAACGACATCGGCCGTTCGGGACGGCTGGTTCTCGATATCGTCAACGACCTTCTCGACATCTCCAAGATCGAAGCCGGTCAGATGGAGATGGATTTCGCCGCCGTCAGCCTCAACGAGACGCTGTCGGAGGCCGTGTCGCTGGTGCAGCCGCAGGCCAACAACCAGCGCGTCATCGTGCGCACGGCGCTGTCGCAGGCCGTGCCGATGGTTGTCGCCGACCTGCGCTCGGTCAAGCAGATCGCGCTCAACATCTTGTCGAACGCCATCCGCTTCACGCCGTCGGGCGGACAGATCGTCGTGTCGACCTCCTACGAGGTGAATGGCAGCGTCGTGCTCAGGATTCGCGATACCGGCATCGGCATGTCGAAGGCCGAACTGGAACAGGCGATGAAGCCGTTCCGCCAGGTCTCCGGCGGCAATCGCCAGAAGGGTGACGGCACCGGTCTCGGCCTGCCGCTGACGAAGGCGATGGTCGAAGCCAACCGCGCATCCTTGTCGATCCAGTCGGAGCCGAGCCGCGGCACGCTGGTCGAAATCACCTTCCCGTCCCCGCGCGTCCTTGCAGACTGAGGCTTCATCGGCTAGAGCCGATGGATAAGCTGATTAAAGGGATCACCAATTGGCGGCGCAGACGACGCTGGTCACGGAAGGGCCGGCACCTTCGAGAGTGAGACGGCGCGGTACGTGGCGGCAACCGCTCGTGGCCTTCGTCGTTTTCGCGGTCGCGGCCATGCCGGTGTTCGCGATCCTGTGGATCGCCTCGTCCGGAGATGCCGACACCTGGCGGCACCTCGCCGAAAACGTCATTCCCCGCGCGCTTGGCCGCACGCTGGCGCTGATGGCCTATACCGGTCTTGCGACCGCCGTGATCGGCGTTGCCTGTGCCTGGCTCGTCTCCTCCTGCGACTTCCCGCTCAGGCGGTTCTTTTCCGCCGTTCTCGTCCTGCCGCTGGCGCTCCCCGCCTATCTCGCTGCCTACGCGTTCGGCGAGTTCTTCGACTTTACCGGACCGGCACAGACTTTGGTCCGCACCGTCTTCGGCTTCAAGACGATGCGCGACTACTGGTTTCCGGACATCCGCTCGCTCGGCGGCGCGGTGCTCGTCATGACCGCGGTTCTCTACCCTTATGTCTATCTCGCCTGCCGCTCGGTGTTCCGCATGCAGGGCCGGGCCGCTGCGGATGTGGCGCGCACGCTCGGCGCCGGGCCGGTCAAGGTGTTTTTCCGAGTACAATTGCCGATGGCCCGGCCGGCCCTGATGATCGGCCTCACCCTGGTGATGATGGAAACGCTGAACGACATCGGCGCGGTCCAGTATCTCGGCGTCAACACGCTGACCTTCGCCATCTACGATACCTGGCTCAACCGCGGCAGCCTCGTCGGCGCGGTGCAGCTCGCCTGCCTCATCCTCGTCTTCATCGCCGTCCTGATGGTCGTCGAGCGACGCGCGCGCCGCCAGCAACGCTTCGCCAGCCAGAAGACGACCGCCGCGGTTCATGATGTCATCAGGCTCAAGCTGAAAGGCTGGACAAAGTGGGCGGCGGTCGCGGCCTGCGCCCTGCCCGTCCTCGTCGGCTTTGTCGTGCCGGTACTTGTACTCGGCTCCTATGCGTTGAAGCGCCTGCCGGCCTTTGCTTCGCCCAAGCTCATCGACGCACTGACCACAAGCATCACCATCGCCGCGATCACCGCTGTCGTCGCCGTCAGCTTGAGCTTCGCGCTGTCGCAATCGGCGCGCAGCAATTCCTCGCGGCTGGTCAAGGCGCTGGTGCGGCTTGCCTCCTTCGGCTACGGCATTCCCGGCACGGTGCTGGCGATCGGCGTGCTCGTGCCGCTTGCCGCCTTCGACAATCTCTTCGCCCACTTCACCAAGGACTATTTCGGCTTTTCGCTTGGGCTGATCCTGTCGGGCACCGGCTTTGCGATCGTCTATGCCTGCACGGTGCGCTTCATCACCATGGCGGAGGGCAATATCGATGCGGGGCTGCAGAAGCTCTCGCCGCATCTCGACATGGCCTCGCGCATGCTGGGCCACAATGCCCGCCAGACGCTGTGGCGGGTCATCCTGCCGAACCTGCGGCCAGCGCTCCTGACCGCCGGACTGCTGGTCTTCATCGAAACGCTGAAGGAACTGTCGGCGACGATCCTGCTCCGGCCGTTCAACTTCAACACGCTGGCGACGCTCGTCTACGAGGACGCATCGCGGTCGCAGGTCGCTAACGCCTCCGTGCCGGCGATCATCATCATCGTCGCCGGCCTCGTCCCAGCGATCCTGGTGTCGCGATCGCTGGAACGGGGAACCTGAGCCCGGCTCAGTCCTTCAGGTCGGGAAGATCGGCGTAGAGTTCGAGGGCTTCCGGATTGGCCAGCGCTTCCTTGTTCTTCACCGGACGGCCATGCACGACCTCGCGGACGGCGAGCTCGACGATCTTGCCGGACTTGGTGCGCGGAATGTCGGCGACGGCGATCACCTTGGCCGGCACATGGCGCGGCGAGGCGCCAACGCGGATACGGGTCTTGATCGCCTTGACGAGCGCGTCATCGAGCGAAGCGCCCGGGGCCAGCCGTACGAAGAGGACGACGCGGACGTCGTTGTCCCAGTCCTGGCCGATGCACAGCGCCTCGGCGACCTCTTCCATCTGCTCGACCTGATTGTAGATCTCCGCCGTGCCGATGCGCACGCCGCCGGGATTGAGGGTCGCATCCGAGCGGCCGTGAATGATGATGCCGCCATGCTCGGTCCATTCGGCGAAATCGCCATGGCACCAGATGTTGTCGAAACGCTCGAAATAGGCCGCCTTGTACTTGGTCTTTTCCGGATCGTTCCAGAACATGATCGGCATGCTCGGGAAGGCCTTGGCGCAGATGAGTTCGCCCTTCTCGCCGCGCACCGGCTTGCCTTCGTCGTCCCAGATGTCGACGGCGAGACCGAGGCCGGGGCCCTGAATTTCACCGCGCCAGACCGGCTTCATCGGATTGCCGAGCACGAAGCAGGAGACGATATCCGTGCCGCCGGAAATCGACGCCAGCAGGATGTCCTTCTTGATGTCCTCGTAGACGAAGGTGAAGCCTTCCGGCGACAGCGGCGAACCGGTCGACGTCATCATCCTCAGCGACGACAGGTCATGACTGTCCTTCGGAATGAAGCCGCTCTTGCGCACGGCATCGATGTATTTCGCGGAAGTGCCGAAGACCGCGAATTTTTCGTCGCGGGCATAATCGAACAGCACCTTTTCGTCCGGCGCGAAGGGCGAACCGTCGAACAGGCAGAGCGTTGCACCGGAGGCGAGCCCCGTGACCAGCCAGTTCCACATCATCCAGCCGCAGGTGGTGAAGTAGAAGAGACGGTCGCCGTCTCCCAGCCCGCAATGGAAGCGATGCTCCTTCAGGTGCTGCAGCAGCGTGCCGCCCGCCGAATGGACGATGCATTTCGGAACGCCGGTCGTGCCCGAGGAAAACAGGATGTAGAGCGGGTGCGAGAAGGGAAGCGGCGTAAACTCGACCGCCTTCGCCGCATAGGGTTCGACAAACGCGGCAAGCGTGCTGGCACCTGCAACCGAACCGGCAAGAGCCTCGGCATCGCCGGCATAGGGAATGATGACCGCCGGCACGCCAAGCTTTGCAACAATCTCCTTCACCTTAGCGGAAACGTCCTGCAGCTTGCCGTTATACCAGTAGCCGTCGCAGACGATGAAGAGCTTGGGCTCGATCTGTCCGAAGCGGTCGAGCACGCCCTGAACGCCGAAGTCGGGAGAGCAGGATGACCAGATGGCGCCGATGGAGGCGGCTGCCAGCATGCAGGCGATCGTTTCCGGCATGTTCGGCATCATCGCGGCGATCCGGTCGCCCTCGCCTATCCCCATCGCCTTGTAGGCCTGCTGCAGGCGCGAGACGAGGTCAGTCAGGCGATCCCAGGACCAGCGATCCTCGACCTTGTCCTCGCCGCGGAAGATCAGCGCCGTGTCGCCGCCGGATTTGGCCAGCAGGTTTTCGGCGAAGTTGAGCTTCGCATCTGGAAAGAAGCGAGCCTCGAGCATGTCGTCACCATGGATCAGCGGCCGCTCGCCGCGCTCGCCCTTGACGCCGCAATAGTCCCAGACGGCCTCCCAGAAGGCGCCGCGTTCGGTGATCGACCATGTGTGAAAGGCATCGTAGTCCGCGAACTCATGCCCGGCCTTTTCGGCGCAATAGGACATGAAGGCGAACATCGGCGTGCTTTTCCGAGACTCCGGTGAAGGCTCCCACAATGGCATTGCGTCAGTCATGCATTCCTCCTCGTTTTTCCTCTCTATAGCATGCCGCACCGCAATATAAATATAGCTCTGCGAGGAGAGCTTGGGGCCAATGGTCCCATGTGGCCCTCTCTACGGCAAATGGCGTATTTGCGCCCGCAGAAGCGGAAGCTATTGAGGGACCGTTACAATTTCCGGCAGAGACAAGAAATCCGGCTCCAGGTCAGATCCGGGCGTAATTCGGCGCTCTCCGGCAGGCGGATTCATGAATTAACCCGCCGCTATACTTCGGCAATTTTACCATTTTCGGCATTTTCAACTCGACCCAATTTTTTGGAAACGGAATATGTTATGATGTATGAGGGCGAATTAAATCGGGGGTTGTTCTTGTTGCGTTTTGCGGGCGTGGTTTTCAAGATTCTGATAGCATCCTTGATGGCCGGAGCACTTCTTTCGTTCTTCGGGGTTACCATCGGTTCCCTGCTGTCCATTATCGGGCAGTCTCCCGAAAGCCTGGCTACACATGCAAAGCAGGCGCTGGACTGGGCCGTGCCGAACATTATTCTCGGCTCGATCTTCATCCTGCCAACATGGATACTCGTCTATATCTTCCTGCCGCCGGGCGGTGAATAGTCCGCCGCGGCGGCAGAATAGCCATCATCAATTGGCGACAAGGCCGGCTGCGGCCATGTGCTCGTCGCGCTGCCGGCGGACTTCCTGACGCTTGGTCACGATCGAGGCGATGATGACGCCGGTGGTCACAAACCCGATCAGGATCGTACAGGCCGCGTTGATTTCCGGCGTCACACCCAGGCGCACCTGGCTGTAGATCTTCATCGGCAGCGTCGTCGCTCCGGGGCCGGAGGTGAAGTTGGCGATCACCAGGTCGTCGAGCGACAGCGTAAAGGCCAACACCCATGCGGAGAAAATCGCCGGCAGGATGACCGGCAATGTCACCTGGAAGAAGGTCTTGACCGGCGTGGCGCCGAGATCCATCGCCGCCTCCTCGATCGACCGGTCGAAGGTGATGAGGCGCGACTGCACGACGACGGCGGCGTAGCACATGGAGAAGGTGATATGCGCCATGGTGACCGTCCAGAAGCCGCGGTCGAGACCGATCGCGACGAACAGGAGCAGCATGGACAGGCCGGTGATGACATCCGGCATGACGAGCGGCGCATAGATCATGCCGGAGAACAGCAGTCGACCGCGAAAGCGGGTGTAGCGGGTCAGCGAAATCGCCGCCATGGTGCCGAGCACGGTCGCCACCGTCGCCGAAAGCAGGCCGACGCGGATCGTCACCCAGGCGGCGTCGAGCAACGCCTGGTCGCGGAACAGCTCGACGTACCAGACAGTCGAGAAGCCGGCCCACACCGTGACGAGCTTTGACTTGTTGAAGGAATAGATGACCAGAAGCACGATCGGCAGATACAGGAACGCGAAGCCGAGCGTGACGGAGGCGATGTTGAAGCGGGACCAGCGGTTCATCAGCGGCTCTCCGCTTTCGTCTGGGCATTCTGGAAGAGAACGATCGGGATCACCAGAAGCAGGAGAAGGATCGTCGCCACGGCGGACGACAGCGGCCAGTCGCGGTTGTTGTTGAACTCCGTCCAGAGCGTCTTGCCGATCATCAGCGTCTGCGATCCGCCAAGCAGGTCCGGGATCACGAATTCGCCGACGGCGGGGATGAAGACCAGCAGGCAGCCGGCGAAGACGCCGGGCAACGACAGCGGAAAGGTGATCTTCCAGAAGGCCGTGAGCCGGGTGCAGCCGAGATCCTCAGCCGCCTCGATCAGCGTGTCGTCCATCTTTTCCAGCGCGGCATAGAGCGGCAGGACCATGAACGGCAGGTAGGAATAGACGATGCCGATGTAGACGGCGGTGTCGGTGTTGAGGATCACAAGCGGCTCGTGGATGACGCCGATCCCCATAAGCAACTGGTTGAGCAGCCCTTCCGGCTTGAGGATCGCCATCCAGGCATAGACGCGGATCAGGAAGCTCGTCCAGAACGGCAGGATGACCAGCATCAGCAGCGTCGGACGCACGGTCCGCGGCGCCTGCGCCATGCCGTAGGCGATCGGATAGCCGACGGCCAGCGTCAGGCAGGTGGAGAAGAAGGCGATCGTCAGGCTGGACAGGTAGGACTTGTAGTAAAGCGAGTCCTGGGACAGCCAGATGTAATTGTCGAGCGACAGTTCCGAGAGTTTCTGCCGCAGCGTCTCGAACGTATCGGCGAACGAGAAGGTCGGCGAATAGGGCGGCATCGCGATCTCGGAGGTCGACAGCGAGATCTTGAAGACAATGAAGAAGGGAACGAGGAAAAGGACCACCAGCCACGTATAGGGGATGGCGATGACCAGGCGGTTGAAGATGGCCGAACCGATGCGTGTCATATCATCAATCCCTCAACACGACGCCGGCGTTCTGGTCGAACGAGATCCAGACCTGGTCGTCATAGCCGAGCGGGTTCTGCACCTCGCGCTGGGCGTTGAGGCTGGTCGCCTTGATGACCTTGCCGTTCTTCAGCTTCACGTGGAAGACGGTGACGTCGCCGAGATAGGCGATGTCCCACATCTCGCCCTCGGCCGAATTGACGCCCGGCGTCTCCGGCATATTGCGCGACACGCGGATCTTTTCCGGGCGCACGGCAAAACCGGCATTGCCGCTGAGCGGCTCCGATTGTTCGGCGCGGACCGAGAAGCCCTCCCCGATCGCAATCTCCGTCACGCCGTCCGTATTCGCGGTCACCGTGCCGTCGAAAATGTTGACGTCGCCGATGAAGTCGGCAACGAAGCGCGAGTTCGGGGCCTCGTAGATTTCGGCAGGCGTCGCCACCTGGATGACATTGCCGCGCGACATGACGGCGATGCGGTCGGCCATGGTCATCGCCTCTTCCTGGTCGTGGGTGACCACGATGAAGGTGAGGCCGAGCTCCTGCTGCAGGTCCATCAGCTCGAACTGCGTTTCCTCGCGCAGCTTCTTGTCGAGAGCGCCGAGCGGCTCGTCGAGCAGCAGCACCTTCGGCCGCTTGGCAAGCGAGCGGGCAAGTGCCACGCGCTGGCGCTGGCCGCCGGAAAGCTGATGCGGCTTGCGCTTGGCGAACTGCTCCAGCTTGACGAGCTTCAGCATCTGGGTGACACGGGCCTCTATGTCGGCGGACGACATGCCGTCCTGCTTGAGGCCGAAGGCGATGTTCTTTTCCACCGACATGTGCGGGAACAGGGCATAGGACTGGAACATCATGTTGACGGGGCGCCGATAGGGCGGCGTGCCGGCAAGGCTTTGCCCGTCGAGAATGATTTCCCCAGAGCTCGGCTGTTCGAAGCCCGCCAGCATGCGCAGCAGCGTCGACTTGCCGCAGCCCGACGCGCCGAGCAGCGCGAAGAACTCGCGGTGATAGATATCCAGCGAGAGGTTATCAACGGCGACGAAATCGCCGAACTTCTTGGTGATGTTGCGGAAGGAGATGAACGGCTTTGCGTCCGGATCATTCCAGGGTGCGAAAGAACGGCGAATGCTGCCAAGCGACTTCATGAAGGCCCCCGATGCCTGCTTCTGAAAAGCAAACAGCCCGGAATTTATCCGGGCTGTTCCAAGCTTCTGTTATTGTCCGGTGACCACCTTGGTCCAGATCCGGGTCGCCAGTCTCTGCGTTTTCTGGTCGTAGGGGATGAAGGTGTAGAGCTTCTTCATCGTCTCTTCCGGCGGGTAGATGGCCGGATCGTCCAGAACGTCCTTATCGATGAATTCCTGCGAGGCCTTGTTGCCGTTGGCGTAGTAGACGTAGTTCGACGCCTTGGCGATCACTTCCGGCTTCATGATGTAGTTGAGGAATTCGAGCGCTTCCTGCGGATGCGGTGCATCGGCGGGGATCGCCATCATGTCGAACCACATCAGCGCGCCGCCGGCGGGGATGGAGTAGCTGACATGAACGCCGGCGCCGGCTTCATCGGCGCGGTCACGCGCCTGCAGGACGTCGCCGGACCAGCCGAAGGCCAGGCAGATATCGCCGTTCGCCAGCGCGTTGATGTATTCCGACGAGTGGAACTTGCGCACGAACGGGCGGATCTTCAACAGCAGCTCTTCCGCCTTCTGCAGCTCTTCCGGATTGTGCGAATTCGGGTCGAGGCCAAGGTAGTTGAGCGCGGCCGGGATCGCCTCGGTCGGCGCGTCGAGCATGTAGATGCCGCAATCCTTGAACTTGGCGGCGATCTCCGGATCGAACAGCACGTTCCAGTCCGGCTTGGCGTCGGTGCCCATGATCTCCTTGTACTTGTCGACATTGTAGCCGAGGCCGGTCGTGCCCCACATGTAGTTGATGGCGTAGTCGTTGCCGGGATCGTAAACGGCCGTGCGCTGCTGGATGACGTCCCACATGTTCGAAATGTTCGGCAGCTTGGACTTGTCGAGCTTCTGGAAGACGCCCGCCTTGATCTGGCGCGACAGGAAGTCGGCGGTCGGCACGACGACGTCATAGCCGGAGCCGCCGGCAAGCATCTTGGTTTCGAGCACCTCGTTGGAATCGAAGACGTCGTAGACGACCTTGATGCCGGTTTCCTTGGTGAAGTCCTGGAGAATGGATTCGTCGATATAATCGGACCAGTTATAGACATTGACAACGCGGTCTTCCGCATGGGCAACAGCCACTAAACTTACGGACGCAATAGCTGCGGCCGATACATTAAGTAGAAAGTTTCGCACAATTTTCTCCTGTCGCGAGTATGCCAGGATGTCCCCCAGCCGTTCCCTTTGCTTATTTTGGGACAGACTAGAAAGGATTTTGCGAAGCCACAAGGAAAAATTCTTTCCCCTGATGCGTGGCCTTCCGTTACTGGAAGTCGAAGGCGCTGAGCCCGGTCACCATCTCGTCGAGACCGAGCGGCCGGGTCACGGGCGGCTCGGCGCGAGACAGGCATCCCTGCCGCTCGCAAAGCCTGCAGGAGGGGCCGATCGCGACCGGCGGCATGCCGCTTCCGCCGATTGCCGCGCCGTAGACGACCTCGCCGGCCTGCTCGACAGGAAGCCCGAGAAGGACCGCCGTGCGCCGCACCCGCTCATGGAACATGGCCTGCGGACCCTCGAGGGTGCGTGCGACGGTCAGGAAGCCCGTGCCGTTCGGCATCTCGACGTGATCGACGAGGATCTGCGAAGGCTGGGCAAAGGCGGCGTGAATGTTGAGCTTGGGACAGCCACCGCCGAAGGCCGATTGCGGAAAGCCGCTGGCACCCGCCCGGCGCAACTGCCGCCCCGAGTGATCCGCTTCCAGAAGGAAGAAGGGCAAACCGACCGCTCCCGGACGCTGCAATGTCGTCAGCCGGCTTGCCGCCTGCTCGAAGGACACGCCGAAGCGGGCCCGCAGCACGTCGATATCGTACCTGGCGCGTTGCGCGGCCGCGAGGTACGCGCCATAGGGCATCATCAGAGCATGCGCGGCATAGCGGGCGAGATCGAAGCGGGCAATGCGGCGCGCCTCGTTCGACGACAGGCCCAAACCGTCCAGCTCGGCCTCGATCGGCGCCGAGAGCGCCAGCATGACCGTCTCCATCGCCGCCTCGCGCAGCTGATCGAATGGTGACAACCGCTCCGACAGGAAGAGCCGCATGGAATGGCGGTCATAGCGGCGACGCAAGGTCGGCATGGCGTGGACCGGCAGCGTGCGCACGACGATGCCGTGCTTTGTCTTCAGCCATTCCTTCAGGGCGGACGACAGGTCGTCGCCGGGCTTGAGTTCGGCATGGAAGGACTCGGCCGCATCCTCGATCCGGGCAAAGAAATTGGGGCGCTGCTCCAGCTTCTCCCGCACCTCGTCCATCGGCAGCCGGGCGCCGGAGAGCAATGTCTCGTGCCCCTCCCGCGCCAGCACCTCAGACAAATCGCTGAGCCGTGCCGCCTGCTCCTTGAAGGCGCGGTAGAGCTTGACGATACCGGCCGCGGCATTGGGCGCAGCCTCCGCCACCTCGACCAGCTCCTGCTCCCCGGGGATTTCACCGGCGAGCAGCGGATCCGTAAAGACCTCCTTCAACTGCGAGAGAGAGCCGCCCTGCGCGCCCTGCAATTCCTCGATATCGATCTTGTAGACGGAGGCGAGCTTCAAGAGCAGCTGCACGGTCAGCGGCCGCTGGTTGCGCTCGATCAGGTTCAGGTAGGAGGGAGAAATTCCAAGCGCTTCGGCCATCGCCGTCTGGGTCAACGACAGGGAATTGCGGATGCGGCGCACGCGCGGGCCGGCAAAGATCTTGTTTTCCGCCATTTGTCACAGGCCTTTACAATGCAGCGCAGCAATCATGCCCTGCTTAAGTTTTACAATCTTTACATATTTACATTGGACAGCTGTCAAAGACAAGACAGCCTAACCCCTTTTACTTCTATTATTCAGTTATTTATCTCGAAAACTGCGCCGATCCGAGCTAAGACTTCTTCATCGAACAAGACAACAAGCACACCGAATGAAGCGTGTCATTGTTGTAAATGCGAAGACGAGGAGAATATTATGACTGACTTTGACAATCTTATCCCGAACGCACCGGCTGGCCGCTTCGATGGCATCGAGCGCCCCTACACCGCCGAAGACGTCAAGCGCCTGCGCGGTTCTGTCCAGATCAGGCATACGCTGGCCGAGATGGGCGCCAACCGTCTCTGGAAGCTGATCAGCGAAGAAAACTTCGTCAACGCGCTGGGCGCCCTTTCCGGCAACCAGGCCATGCAGATGGTCCGCGCCGGGCTGAAGGCGATCTACCTTTCCGGCTGGCAGGTCGCGGCCGACGCCAACACGGCTTCCGCCATGTATCCGGACCAGTCGCTCTACCCGGCCAACGCCGCTCCGGAGCTCGCCAAGCGCATCAACCGCACCCTGCAGCGCGCCGACCAGATCGAGACGGCGGAAGGCAAGGGCCTTTCGGTCGATACATGGTTCGCGCCGATCGTCGCCGACGCGGAGGCCGGCTTCGGCGGTCCGCTGAACGCATTCGAGATCATGAAGGCCTTCATCGAGGCGGGCGCCGCCGGCGTTCACTTCGAGGACCAGCTGGCGTCGGAAAAGAAGTGCGGCCATCTCGGCGGCAAGGTTCTGATCCCGACGGCCGCGCATATCCGTAACCTGAACGCCGCGCGGCTTGCTGCCGACGTCATGGGTACGCCGACGCTGATCATCGCCCGCACCGACGCCGAGGCAGCAAAGCTTCTGACCTCCGATATCGACGAGCGCGACCAGCCCTTCGTCGACTACGACGCAGGTCGCACGGCGGAAGGCTTCTACCAGGTGAAGAACGGTATCGACCCGTGCATCGCCCGCGCCATCGCCTATGCGCCGCATTGCGACATGATCTGGATGGAGACCGGCAAGCCGGACCTCGAACAGGCCCGCAAGTTCGCCGAGGCCGTGCACAAGGTCCATCCGGGCAAGAAGCTCGCCTACAATTGCTCGCCCTCGTTCAACTGGAAGAAGAACCTGGACGATGCGACGATCGCCAAGTTCCAGCGCGAGCTGGGTGCGATGGGCTACAAGTTCCAGTTCATCACGCTCGCCGGCTTCCACCAGCTGAACTTCGGCATGTTCGAACTGGCCCGCGGCTACAAGGACCGCCAGATGGCAGCCTATTCCGAGCTGCAGGAAGCGGAATTCGCGGCCGAGGTCAACGGCTACACCGCCACCAAGCACCAGCGCGAGGTCGGCACCGGCTACTTCGACGCCGTCTCGCTGGCGATCACCGGCGGCCAGTCGTCGACAACGGCGATGAAGGAATCGACCGAAACCGAACAGTTCAAGCCGACCGAGGCAGAGCAGTTCAAGCCCGCCGCCGAATAAGCAGGCTTCGAGACGGCGGCGCGGGGGTCCCTGCCCTCCGCGTCGCCGACAACCCCAACGACCTTCACGAACCCCGATTAAAGAGGAGAAATGCCATGACACCGCAGACCCGAGTCAAGGAAAGAGCAGAAGAACAGTCGACCACGATGACGGCCGACCAGCAGGCGATGATCCGCATGGTCGCCAACGACCTGCACCGGCTGAACCAGTCGGTCATGAAGGCCGTCGACGCCGGCGTATCCGTCGAGCTCGTCCGCTCGGCCCGCCACCATGGCGGAGACGGCAACTGGGGCGACCTGCTGATCCCGATCATCATCGCCAACAGCGGCCGGTCTGCGGCCTAAGGCATCCGCCACAACAATACAGGCCCGGCGCCCAACCTGCCGGGCCTTGACCGGGGCAGGCAAGCCCTGCCCACGGAGACGAAGACGCCCGGCCTGATGGAGCCACGCCGGGCGTCTTCTCTAATTTGGCGCATCCGGAGGCGGCCTCGTCACAACCCGCCAAGCTTGCCGGTCATCAGCGGCGCATAGCCCTTCAGCAGCCGCGCGATACGTTCTGTCACGGTGCGGATTTCCCGCCGATGCCGATCGGCGCTGTTGACCACAAGCCACTGGCCGTGCTGGAGCTCGCCTATGCAATCGCCAATCCTTTCAAGTTGAGGATCGCGATCGCCAATCATGCATGGGAGAAGACCGATCCCGGCGCCTGCCACCAGCAGATCGCGCAGGGCGGTCGGCCTGTTGACAGTGAAGACGATGTCGTCGGGATGATTGTCGTGCGGCCAACGGAGATAGGTCGACACCGCCTCTTCGCGGTTGACGGCAACCCAGCGATTGGCGGCAGGCCGGGAGACGCGCGAGCGATAGACGGCATAGGCACTGTCCGACAGCCGCCGTGCCGCCAGATTGCCCTCCTCCGGCGCATAGGCGCGAATGCCGATGTCCGCTTCGCGGTAGGCGAGCCGCGCCCGCTGTTCCGAAATCGAAAAGTCCAGCCGGAAGGGATCGGTCTCCGCGCAGAGATCGGCGATGTTGTCGGCGAGCAGCTTCGACATCCAGGTGCCAGCGGCGATGCGGATGGTGACGGCCTGCTGCTTTTCCATCCGCCAGCCATCGACCTTCAGCGCCGCCGCCTCCATCTCGCGAAGATGCTCGAACAGCGACTGTCCCTCCGGGGTCAGCGTGTAGCCGGCCTGGCTACGGAGGAACAAGGTCGTCCCCAGCTTCTCCTCCAGCTCCAGCATGCGTCGGCCGATCGTCGCCGGGCTGAGAACAAGAGCGGAGGCGGCGCCGGTCAACCCGCCATGCCGGGCGACGACGATGAAAATCTGATAGAGATCCCAGGGTGCATTTTTCATAACTGAAAAATAGCTGACATTTTTCGATATATGTAAAGCAAAATTCGGTGTGTATTTAGGGTGATGTCCCAGTTTCCAGAGGAGACATCCCATGATCATTATCGATTCAAGTGCATATATCGCCTGCAAAAGCGTCGAGGAGCGGCGCATCGAACGGAATCGGCCAGAAGCCGAAGACGAATTTTACCGCACGCACGCTTCGAACGGCCTGCTGCGGGCAGCCACATGGCTGGTCCATCTCACGCAGACGCTTCAAACGCTGCAGAGCGGCTTATGGAGACAATCGGAAAGGTCGCGCCTTAACGCGGCAGGCGGCGCCGACGATGAGACATGCTCGTCGTGCACGTGACAGCCGGGCAGCGAATGGCCCGGGTCAAAGACAATCGAAACGGCCTTGCGCTCAGTGGGCGAGAACTGCCAGAGCGGCGCAGGCGGCTAGCGTTGCCAGAAGAATTTTCGTTGCAAGAACGAACCGGGTGTTCTCGGTCCGGGCGATGGCAATGGCGCGGGCTTTGCTCTTGCGGTTTCTCATGGACTTCCCTCAATTCCGTGTAACGACGTTGCGGTACTCCTGCCGGCGTGAAGGTCATGCCATAACAAACCCTGACGCACTGCACTATAAGACGATGACTTGCTTCAATTAACAATCACTAAATGGCACCAGAACGCAGAAAATAATGATTTTCGGCGCCAAAGTCGCAAAATGGCCTATGCCGCACGCCCCGCGGCAACGCCGGAGGACCATGCCCACTGGAAATTGTAGCCGCCCAGCCAGCCGGTCACGTCGACGCATTCGCCGATGAAATAGAGTCCGGGAACGGATTTTGCCGCCATGGTCTTCGAGTTCAGCGCCCCCGTATCGACGCCGCCCAGCGTAACCTCGGCGGTACGGTAGCCCTCGCTGCCGGCCGGTTTCAGCTGCCAGTTCTGCACGGAGGCAGCGATTGCCTGCAGCCTCGCATCCGGAAACTCCGCCAGATTGCCGGTGGCGCCATGCTGTTCGGCGAGATATTGCGCGAGCCTCTTAGGCAGGATCTGCGCGAGCGCGGTCGAGAGCGCCTGCCGGCCGTTTTCGGCCTTTGCCTGCTTCAGGGATGCAAGGACATTCACATCCGGCTCCAGCGCAAGAGTGACGGCATCGCCTTCCCGCCAATAGGAAGAAATCTGCAGGATGGCCGGGCCGCTCAGACCGCGATGGGTGAAGAGAACCGCCTCGCGGAACGCCGTCTTCCCATGCCGGACCTCGGCGTCGACGGCCACGCCGGCGAGCGGTGCGAGCCGCTCCAGAAGCCCGGGCTCGAGCGTGAACGGCACCAGCCCCGGCCGCGGCTCGATAAGTGGTAGACCGAACTGGCGGGCAATGTCGTAGGCCAGGCCGGTTGCCCCCATCTTCGGGATCGACTTGCCACCGGTCGCCACGATCAGGGCGTCGGCCGTCACGGCACCGTCGGACGTCTGGATCTCGAAACGCTCACCGATCCGCGTCACGCATGATACAGCCTGCCTCAAGCGAAGCGTGACGCCGGCATCGCGCATTTCCTTCAACAGCATGGCGATGATGTCCTTGGCGCTGTTGTCACAAAACAGCTGGCCAAGTGTCTTCTCATGCCAGGCGATGCCATGGCGTTCGACCATGTCGAGGAAATCGCGGGGCGTGTAGCCGGCCAGCGCCGACTTGCAGAAATGCGGATTGGCGGACAGGAAATTCTTCGGGCCGGCGCCGATATTGGTGAAATTGCAGCGGCCGCCACCGGAAATGCGGATTTTTTCGCCGGGTGCGGCGGCATGGTCGAGGATGAGGACACGCCGTCCCCGCCTGCCGGCCTCAATGGCCGCCATCATACCGGCGGCGCCGGCACCGAGGATGACCACATCAAACTGTTCTCGCACGCTTTTCCCCTGGCTGAGATGCCTCCGTGTCCGTCACCGGGGGCATAAAGTCAATGTTTCCCCCCTCGCCAATTGGAAAACTACGGCTATGATGCGGCCATCATCCGTCACAACCCGGTGAATCATGCCTGCCAAGAAAACGACCAAACGACCCTCCAGCGCTTCCCTCAAGTCTCCAATCACCCCCGCAAGCCTGCGCAATCCACGCGGGGTGAAGACCTGGAGAGATGCCACCCAGTGGCTGAAGACGCGGGGTATCGAGGATATCGAGTGCATCACGCCGGATCTGGCGGGTGTTCCGCGCGGCAAGATGATGCCATCGTCGAAATTCACGTCCAACACGTCGCTGGCGCTGCCCTCTGCCCTCTACCGGCACACGATCTCGGGCGAATATCCCGACGAGACCGGCAGCTTCCGCTACGAGCCGCGCGACAACGACCTGAAGCTGGTGCCCGACCTTTCGACACTGTCGACGGTGCCGTGGGAAAGCGATCCGACGGCACAGGTGATCTGCGATGTCGTCTACGCCGATGGCGGCGAAGTGCCCTATGCGCCGCGCAATGTCTTGAAGCGTGTGATGGCGCTTTACGCCGACAAGGGCTGGAAGGCGGTGGTGGCCCCGGAAATCGAGTTCTACCTCGTCGCCATGAGCGAGGACCCCGACTATCCGCTGCATCCGCCGAAGGGCCGTTCGGGTCGCCCGATCCTCGGCGGGCAGGCCTATTCGATCGCCGGCATCAACGAGTTCGATGACTTGATCGACGACATCTACCACTTCTCGGAAAAGCAGGGTCTCGAGATCGACACGCTGATCCACGAGGAAGGGCCCGCACAGCTGGAGATCAACCTGCGCCACGGCGATCCGGTGGAACTTGCCGACCAGGTCTTCATGTTCAAGCGCACGATCCGCGAGGCGGCGCTCAAACACGGGATCTACGCCACCTTCATGGCCAAGCCGATGCAGGGCCAGCCCGGCTCGGCCATGCACATTCACCAGTCGGTGGTTGAAATCGACGGCGGCAAGAACATCTTCTCGAATGCCGACGGGTCTCCGTCGAAAGCATTCTACAATTTCATCGGCGGCATGCAGAAATACGTGCCGCATGCGCTGATCATGATGGCCCCCTATGTGAACTCCTATCGCCGCCTGTCGCCGGACATGTCCTGCCCGGTGAATACGGCCTGGGGTTTCGACAACCGCACCACGGCCTTCCGCGTGCCGGTCTCCGATCCGGCTGCCCGCCGTGTCGAAAACCGCCTTCCTAGCTCCGACGCCAATCCCTATCTGGCGCTGGCAGGGTCGCTCGCGGCCGGCTATCTCGGCATGGTCAATGCGATCGAGCCGACACCGCCGACCGCCGACACGGCCAATGAAGGCGACATCGAACTGCCGCGCGACCTGCTCAGGGCCGTGTCCCTTCTGGAAGAGGAAGAGGACTTCAAGGCCGTCTTCGATCCGGAGTTCATCGGCATTTACGGCGGCATCAAGCGCGGTGAATTCGAAACCTTCATGCAGGTGATCAGCCCCTGGGAGCGTGAATTCCTGCTTCTGAACGTGTAATGAAAACGAGGTTTGCATGATCTGGCAGAGCCCGATCGCACCGGGGGTTTCCTGGTATCAGTCCACAGTCGCCGACCGCCCGGAATATCCGGCGCTCGACGGCTCGACTTCCGCCGACGTCGTCATCGTCGGCGGTGGCTTTACCGGACTGCAGGCGGCCTACAATCTGGCGAAGGCCGGCACCCGTGTCGTGCTGATCGATGCCGTCCGCTTCGGCGACGGCGCGTCCGGACGCAATGGCGGCCAGATGGGCACCGGACACCGGGCAGAGGTCGAGGAGCTGGAAAAGTCGCTCGGCTTCGAGCGCGCCAAGGCCTTGTTCGACCTTGCCGAAAACGCCAAGAAGCACCTGCTCGGATTTGCAGAAACACACGGGATCGACATCGAATACCTGCCGGGTCAACTCAATGTCGCCCACAAGGCCGGCTGGGAGAAGGAGTACCGGGACCACGTCGAAATCACGGCCTCTCGCTACGGCTATCCGCACATGTCCTACATGGACCGGGCGGAGACCTGCGAACGGCTTGGCTCGAAGCGCTATTTCTGCGGCATCCGCGACACCGGCACGGGCCATATACAGCCGCTGAAGCTGCTGGTCGGCTTGGCCCGTGTCGCAGCCGCGGCCGGCGCCAACCTGCATGAAATGACGCCCGCCCGATCTGTGACGCGCGAGGGCGGCAAAATCGTCGTGAAGACCGACCGCGGCGACATCCGCGCCGACCGCGCTCTCATCGCCTGCAACGGCTATATCGGCCATCTCGAGCCGGTGAATGCCGCACGTGTAATGCCGATCCGCTCCTTCATCGGCGCGACCGTACCGCTCACCGATTATCCGGAGATCATCCCCGGCAATGAAGCGATTGCCGACTCCCGCTTCGTCGTGCGATACTTCCGCAAGTCGCGGGACGGACGCCTGCTGTTCGGCGGCCGCGAGGCCTATACGTCCGACAATCCGCGCGACATCACCACGCATATCCGCCGGCAGATTGCCGAGCTCTACCCGCAGCTCAAGGACGTCGAGATGACCCATGCCTGGGGCGGGTCGGTCGGCATCACCCTGCCGCGCCAACCCTTCGCCCGCGAGGTCATGCCCGGCGTGACCGCGATCGGCGGCTATTCCGGCCACGGCGTCATGCTGTCGAATTATTGCGGCAAGCTTTTTGCAGACGACGTCCTGTCGGGCTCTGGCGAGCTCGACCTTTTGAAAACACTGAAAATTCCGGCCTTTCCGGGCGGCTCGCATCTGCGCAAGCCGCTTCTGTTCCTGGCCCTCAGCTGGTACGCGCTCCGGGATCGCTTCTGATCCCCGAGGCCGCCCAGCGCATTTTTTCGCATCGCACTCTGGCCTTTTTAAATCGATTAGATTACAAGAAGGCCGAATTCTATTTTGATAGAAAGATAGCCCATGACCAGCCAGATCATTCCCGTCGAGCCCTTTGACTACGTCGTCTTCGGCGGCACCGGCGATCTCGCGGAACGCAAGCTTCTGCCTGCCCTCTACCATCGTATGCTGGCCGGCCAGCTCACCGATCCGACACGCATCATCGGCGCATCGCGTTCGGACCTGACCCATGAAGCCTACCGCGAATTCGCACAGACGGCTCTGAAAGAGCACCTCAAGGCCGACGAATACAACGACAAGGACGTCAAGGACTTCTGCTCGCGGCTGTTCTACGTCGCCATCGACGCCAAGTCGGACAAGGGCTGGGACAGCCTGAAGAAGCTCCTGGACGAGGGCAAGGATCGCGTCCGCGCCTTCTACCTCGCCGTGGCGCCGGCCATTTTCGGCGATATCTCGGAGAAGATCCGCGATCACAAGCTGATCACCAAGACCACCCGCATCGTCGTCGAGAAGCCGATCGGGCGTGACCTCGCTTCCGCGCTCGAGCTCAACAACACCATCGGCAAGGTCTTCCACGAAGATCAGGTCTACCGCATCGACCACTATCTCGGCAAAGAGACGGTGCAGAACCTGATGGCACTGCGCTTCGCCAACGCGCTCTACGAGCCGCTGTGGAACTCGGCGCATATCGACCACGTCCAGATCACCGTCGCGGAAGCCGTCGGCCTCGAAGGCCGCGCCGGCTACTATGACAAGGCCGGCGCGCTGCGCGACATGGTGCAGAACCACATCCTGCAGCTCCTCTGCCTCGTGGCCATGGAGCCGCCGGCATCGCTCGACGGCGAGGCCGTGCGCGACGAGAAGCTCAAGGTCCTGCGCTCGCTGAAGCCGATCGATGCTTCCAATGTCGAGAAGTACACGGTTCGCGGCCAGTACCGCGCCGGTGCCTCCGCCGGCGGCCCGGTCAAGGGCTATCTGGAAGAACTCGAAGGCGGCGTTTCCGACACGGAAACCTTCGTCGGCATCAAGGCCGAGATTGGCAACTGGCGTTGGGCCGGCGTGCCCTTCTACATCCGCACCGGCAAGCGGCTTGCTGCGCGCATGTCGGAAATCGTCATCACCTTCAAGCCGATCCCGCATTCGATCTTTGACGACGCGGCCGGCAAGATTGCCGCCAACCAGCTCGTCATCCGCCTGCAGCCGGATGAAGGCGTTCGCCAGTGGCTGATGATCAAGGACCCGGGTCCGGGCGGCATGCGCCTGCGCCACGTCTCGCTCGACATGAGCTTTGCCGAGGCCTTCGCCGTGCGCAATCCGGACGCCTATGAGCGCCTGCTGATGGACGTCATCCGTTCCAACCAGACGCTGTTCATGCGCCGCGACGAAGTCGAGGCCGCGTGGACGTGGGTCGATCCGATCCTGAAAGCCTGGGAACAGACCGGCCAGAAGGTTCAGGGCTACACCGCCGGCACCTGGGGACCAAGCCAGGCGATCGCGCTCATCGAACGGGATGGGCGGACCTGGCACGAAGCGGACTGAAGGGAAGGCAATGGCGACCAAGCTCAACACGTTCGACAGTGGTTCCACCCTCGCCGCCGCACTGGCCGACAAGGTTGCCGGCGTGCTTTCCGCGGCGATTGCCGTGCGTGGCAAGGCGACACTCGCCGTCTCCGGCGGCTCGACGCCGAAGGCCTTCTTCAAGGCGCTCTCCGGCTGTCCGGTCGACTGGAGCAATGTGACGGTGACGCTGGTCGACGAACGGTATGTCCCGGCAGATGATCCTCGGTCGAACCACAAGCTCGTCCAGGAAAACCTGCTGACAGGCAAGGCGGCGGCCGCAACGTTCCTGCCGCTCTATTACGAAGCGGCTGATGCGGCAGAGGGCGCGACGATCGCCACCGTAAAGACCGCTTCCGTCATTGAAAGACCTTTCGACGTTGCTATTCTGGGAATGGGCACGGACGGCCATACGGCCTCGTTCTTCCCGGGTGGCGACAATCTCGCCACCGCGCTTGCCGCCGATACGCCGCGCGGTGTGATCGCCATGCAGGCCGAAGGCGCCGGCGAACCGCGCGTCACCTTCACTTTCTCGGCGCTCCAGGATGCCGATCTCCTGGTGCTGCATATCGAGGGCGACGGCAAGATGACCGTGCTCAGGAAGGCCGAGGAAGACGGCGCCGAAGAGGACATGCCGATCCGGGCGATCCTGCGCCGGGCCGCCTCCCCGGTCGAGATATACTGGGCGCCCTGATCGGGACGCACCACATGCGGCGGATCGATCCGCCGGCGAACACGATAACGAACAGGATGGGATTTAAAGACCATGACTGCCGACCCCCGCATTGCCGCCGTCACCGCCCGCATCGTCGAGCGCTCCAAGCCGACCCGTGAACGCTATCTTGATCGCGTGCGCGCCGCCGCCGCGAAGGGCCCGCACCGCGCGGTTCTCTCCTGCGGCAACCTCGCGCACGGATTTGCCGTCTGTTCCCCCTCCGAGAAGGCGGCTCTTGCGGGTGACCGCGTCGCCAATCTCGGCATCATCACCGCCTACAACGACATGCTGTCGGCGCACCAGCCGTTCGAAACCTATCCGGCTCTGATCCGCGAGGCCGCGCACGAGGCCGGCGGAGTGGCCCAGGTCGCCGGCGGCGTGCCGGCCATGTGCGACGGCGTCACCCAGGGCCAGCCGGGCATGGAACTGTCGCTGTTTTCCCGCGACCTGATTGCCATGGCGGCCGGCGTCGGCCTCTCGCACAACATGTTCGACGCGGCCGTCTATCTCGGCGTCTGCGACAAGATCGTTCCCGGGCTGGTGATTGCCGCCCTCTCCTTCGGCCATCTGCCGGCGGTCTTCATTCCGGCCGGGCCGATGACCTCGGGCCTGCCGAACGACGAAAAGTCGCGGATCCGCCAGCTCTATGCCGAAGGCAAGGTCGGCCGCAAGGAACTGCTGGAGGCCGAATCCAAGTCCTATCACGGCCCCGGCACCTGCACCTTCTACGGCACCGCCAATTCCAACCAGATGCTGATGGAGATCATGGGCTTCCACATGCCCGGCGCATCCTTCGTCAATCCGAACACGCCGCTGCGCGACGCGCTGACGCGCGAAGCCACCAAGCGCGCCCTGGCGATCACCGCGCTCGGTAACGACTTCACGCCCGCCGGCGAGATGATCGACGAACGCTCGGTCGTCAACGGCGTGGTCGGCCTGCATGCAACCGGCGGCTCGACCAACCACACCATGCACCTCGTCGCCATGGCGCGCGCCGCCGGCATCATGCTGACCTGGGAAGACATTTCCGATCTCTCGGACGCCATTCCGCTTCTCGCACGCGTTTATCCGAACGGTCTTGCCGACGTGAACCATTTCCACGCCGCGGGCGGCCTCGGCTTCCTGATCAAGCAGCTTCTGAAGCAGGGGCTGTTGCACGACGACGTGCGCACCGTCTATGGCCAGGGCCTCGACGCCTACACGATCGAGCCGAAGCTCAACTCGGACGGCACTGTCGGCCGCTACGAGGCGCCGGATGTCAGCCACGACCCGAAGGTGCTGTCGACCATCTCCGAGCCCTTCCAGGCGAATGGCGGGCTGAAGATGCTGACGGGCAATCTCGGCAAGGCGGTGATCAAGATTTCCGCCGTGAAGCCCGAGCGGCATGTCATCGAGGCGCCGGCCGTCGTCTTCCACAGCCAGCACGACATCCAGGACGCCTTCAAGTCCGGCAAGCTCGACCGCGACTTCGTCGCCGTCGTCCGCTTCCAGGGGCCGAAGGCCAACGGCATGCCGGAACTGCACAAGCTCACCCCTCCTCTCGGCGTCCTGCAGGATCGCGGCCACAAGGTGGCTCTTCTGACCGACGGCCGCATGTCGGGCGCATCCGGCAAGGTGCCGGCCGCCATCCATCTGACGCCGGAAGCGGCCGAAGGCGGCCCGATCGCCAAGATCAAGGACGGCGACATGATCCGCATCGATGCCATCAACGGCACGGTCGAGGTGCTTGTCGACAAGGCGGAGTTCGATGCCCGCCAGCCGGTGGTCGCCGATCTGTCTGAAAACGAATACGGCATGGGCCGCGAACTCTTCGCACCGTTCCGCCTCGCTGCCGGCACGGCCGACACGGGCGCCAGCGTGCTCTTCTAGGCATAGCCGACAGCCAGCAGACAAACGAAAACGGCCGCGCCTGGAATGAGGCGCGGCCGTTTTCGTTGAGGATCGTGCGGCTTACTAGAGCATTGCCATGTAGCGCGGCAGTTCGTCGATGCTCGGCACCACGATCACGGTCTTGACCTCGCCGCGCTTGTAGGCGGCCAGGAAGGTCGGGTAGTTCGCAAACGCGATGCAGCCGGCGGAATCGCCCGGCACGCGGCGCAGGTAGGAGTGGGTGAGGAAGCCGTTGCGACCATACATCTTCTCGCCACCGACCGGCGTCATGCGCAGGGCCTCGACGCCATGGAACAGGGCTTCGCGCTTGCTCAGGCGATAGACGTTCGGCGGGGTCGGCCCCCAGCTGTTGACGCTGATGTATTTCGGCTTGTCGCGCATCTTGCCGCGACCCGAATGAGCGACAAGCTTGCGGCCGTCAGGCATGTAGACGGTCTGTGCGGTGATGTCGTAGACGGCCACCTTGCTGCCGGGTCCCGGCAGAGCCGCCTGCTTGCGCAGCAGCGAGGGACGGACATCGGCATCGTCCATCGGTTCGTCCGGACGGGCATAGGCGAGCAGCGTCTTCGGCCCGGTCTTCTGCGGTGCCGTCTTCAGCGGGATGCTGGCGTCGCCCTTTTCGGCAACGGCTTTCGCATTGCCGGCGGAGAGCACTTCGTTGAACGGATCCTGCTTGGGCCTGACCATTGGAGCGGGAACGGCGTCAGGCAGCATGGCAAGTTCAACCGCAGACGGCTGAGCGGCGGCCGCGGCGATCTGCGCCGGCGTCGATTTCAGCGCCGGCGGAAGGCCGGACACCAGCGCACCCGGCGTCTGCGCATTTGCCAGCGCAGCGGTGGTAATCTTGCGGTCGAGATGGTTTCTCAGCGCGCTTCCGAGCGTGGTCTCGGCGGCGGCCAGTTGCGTATCGCTTTCCTTCTCAGCGGCCGAAGATGCCCAGCGATTGCCGAGCGCCCGTTCCGCGATATCGGCGACAAGCGCCTGCTTGACGATGGTGCGGCCGCTGGTGTCGAGCGATTGCGCATCCGGCGTTTTCAAGGCCGCCAGCGTTTCTCCCGTCGCGCGGTTGGCCGGCCGGCTGTAGCGCGTCCATGTCGTCGGGCCGGCAGGCTGGCGCGGTGCGGCCAGCAGCAGGCTCGTCCTGAAGTCTTCACTTCGGCCCGAGGATGTCGAGGAAATGCCGTGCAGCGCGCCGAGCGTCGCGGATACCCACAAGCCGACGGCGAGCGTGCCGCCGACGAAGGCTGCGCCTGACATGAGCCGTGGAAGGGCCGGCAGAACCGGAAGTCTGAAGCCCGGCTTGGCCGGGTAGTAATCGGTCGCAAACGCCATACTGAAACTCATCTACAAACAGGTTTCCGCCAGCGCGCAAAACGTCGCGCGTGTCCGGCGGTACTCAAACTCGTGGCGGATGCGGCCTTGTTCTTCACCGCGGTCACGCCCTCGGACCTGACTGGAAGGATGAAGAAACTTGGTAACCAAAGTCTTTACGGCTGCGTGAGAATTTGAACCCATCAATCATGGAGGCCGATGAATAGCCGGAAATGCGGCATTAATGTCTCACAGCCGTGGTCATTTGACGACAAGGGTCCCAACAGGCCTATGCAGGGGCGTTAATCATGCGTGAGATGCTGTCCACCAGACTCGCAACCGCATCGGCTGGAGACAAAAGAGCATGCACGAGGACAGTCTTGCGATCGACGAGTCGTCGATACGCCGCCGGCTTGCCGAACAGGCGCCGCCATGGGCGGACCTGCCGATGCGTCGCATCCATTCGACGGGAACGGACAACGCCCTGTACCGCCTTGGCGACGAACTGCTGGTGCGGCTGCCGCTGAGGGAAAGCGCAATCGCATCCCTGTCCAAGGAACTCGACTGGCTGCCACGCCTGACCGGCCTGCCGCTGGCAATCCCTCGACTTCGGCATCGCGGACGCATTGATCTCGGCAAGCCGTGCGAGTTCGGCATATTCGACTGGATCGACGGCGAAATCGCCACGCCCGAGGCGATCGCGGACGCGGATGAGGCTGCGGTGGCGCTGGCAGCGTTCATCAAGGCACTGCATCGACAACCGACTGAAGGAGCGCCGGTGGCCGGTCCGGCGAACTTCCGGCGCGGCGTACCGCTTTCAGAGATGGCTGAGGCGACACTGTCCTCCATCGATCTCCTCGCCGACGAGATCGATACGCACGCCGCGAAAGATCTCTGGGCTTCGGTTGTCGATGAACGCCTTCGCTCCGCGCCCGTCTGGCTGCACGGAGACCTCAAGGCTGACAATTTGCTGGCGAAGCACGGAAGGCTCACCGCCGTGATCGACTGGGGCCTGTCGGCGGTCGGCGACCCGGCAGCGGATTATGCCGCCGCATGGACATGGGTACAGCCGGGTTCACAGCAACGGTTTCGCGACGCGCTGGACCTCGATGACGGCGTTTGGCAACGGGCCAAGGGCTGGGCGCTCTACGGTGCCGTCATTGCGCTCAGCTACTATCGGGGCGGGAAAAACGAAGCCCTCTGCCGGCAGTGCCGGCTGACGCTCTCGAGGCTTGGACTGCTGCTTTGATCCGAGAAATGAAACGGCGGCGGATGGTATCCGCCGCCGTTTCAAATCCGGTAAGTGGAAACGTACCCGTCAATCCATACGATAGGTCTTGCCGTCCGCGTTGAACAGATGGAGCTTGGAGGGATCGGCTGCAAAGCGCAGACGGTCGCCCTTGTTGACCTTCAGGATGCCCGGCACCTTGGCAATGATCGGCTCATCCTCGGTGAGGCCTTCGACATAGATCAACGTCACTTCGCCGAGCGCCTCGACGATGGCTGCGTGGCCTTCGAACAGGAAGTCGTCGCCTTCGGCGATCGTCAGGTCTTCCGGACGAACGCCGAAGCTTGCCTTCTTGCCCTTCTCGCCTTCGTTCGTGGCGATCGGAACGGTCACGGACTTGCCATCGGGCAGAAGAACGGTCGTCTGCGCACCCGCCGCGGTGATTTCGGCCGGAATGATGTTCATGGCCGGCGAGCCGATGAAGCGGGCGACGAAGAGGTTTGCCGGACGCTCATAGAGTTCGAGCGGCGGACCGACCTGTTCGACGCGACCGGCGGAGAGCACCACGATGCGGTCGGCAAGCGTCATTGCCTCGACCTGGTCGTGGGTGACGTAGATCATCGTCGTGTCCGGCATGCTCTCGTTGAGCTTGGCGATCTCGATGCGGGTGGCGACGCGCAGCGCGGCATCGAGGTTCGACAGCGGCTCGTCGAAGAGGAAGACCTTCGGATCGCGGCAGATGGCGCGGCCGATGGCAACGCGCTGGCGCTGGCCGCCCGAAAGCGCCTTGGGCAGGCGGTCAAGGTAGGGCTCGAGCTGCAGCATGGAGGCGGCCTTCGTCACCCGGCGGTCGATCTCTTCCTTGCTTTCGCCTGCGATCCGCATGCCGAACGCCATGTTGTCGTAGACGGTCATGTGCGGATAGAGGGCGTAGGACTGGAACACCATGGCGATGCCGCGTTTCGACGGCGGCACATCGTTGACCACCATGCCGTCGATCTGCATCTCGCCACCGGTGATGTCTTCCAGCCCGGCAATCATCCGCAAGAGCGTGGACTTGCCGCAGCCGGACGGCCCGACGAAGACCACGAACTCGCCCTGCTTTATCTCAAGATCGATGCCGTGCAGAACCTTCACCGCCCCGTAGGACTTGCGGATATCCTTCAGAACCAGACCTGCCATGCCGTCCTCCCTGTTATTTACGCCCGCCGGGCGAAGTATGCGCCCCACGCCGGCAGTTCCACCGTATTATCATTGCGCGCGCTGTCGAAACCGTGACCTTCGAGCGTTGCCCAGTTGCCTGCCGGCAGGCTCGCCGATGCAGCGGTTTCGCTCATGTTGAAGACGCAGAGAATGCTCTCGTTGCCGAGTTCGCGCCGGTACATGAGGAGGGCGCCTGCATCCTCGAAATGGATCGTGCCCTTGCTGAGCGCCGGCAGCTGCTTGCGGAAGGCCATGAAGCGGCGATACTGCTCCATCACCGAGCCGGCGACGCCCTGCTGGGTATCGACGGCGCGCAGCGTGTGTTCCACCGGGATCGGAAGCCAGGTCTTCTCGGCCGTGCCGCTGAAGCCGGCGTTGAGCGCGTGCGAATCCCAGACCATCGGCGTGCGGCAGCCGTCGCGGCCCTTGAACTCCGGCCAGAACTGGATGCCGTAGGGATCCTGCAGATCCTCGAAGGCGATATCTGCTTCCGTCAGGCCAAGCTCCTCGCCCTGATAGATGCAGACCGAACCGCGCTGCGTCATCAGGACGGCGTTCAGCATCTTGGCGAAGGCGTCACGGTCGACGACCTCGGCACCCCAGCGGGTGACGTGGCGCACGACGTCATGGTTGGAAAACGCCCAGCAGGCCCAGCCCTCGGGCGCGGCCGCCATGAAGGCGTCCTGCGTGTTGCGGACCACTTGCGGTGTCAGCGGCTCGGGCGCCAGGAATTCGAAGGCGTAGCACATCTGCATCTTGTCGTCGCCGGAGGTGTATTCGCCGACGATCTCAAGACCACGCTGGCTGTCACCCACTTCGCCGACGGCGGCAATCGCCGGGTATTCCTCGAGGAGCGCGCGGAAGCGCTTGAGGAACGCGATGTTTTCCGGGCGGTTCTTGTCGTAGATGTGTTCCTGGAAATTGTACGGATTGACCGCCGGAGCCGTTGAGGCATTGCGGCGCTCGGGCGCCAGCGGCGGGTTGTCTCGCAATTCCTTGTCGTGGAAGTAGAAGTTGATCGTGTCGAGGCGGAAGCCGTCGACGCCGCGCTCCAGCCAGAAGCGCGTCGCGCCGAGCACGGCGTCCTGCACTTCCGGATTGTGCAGGTTGAGGTCGGGCTGCGAGGTCAGGAAGTTGTGCATGTAATACTGCATACGCGTCGGGTCCCACTGCCAGGCGGACCCGCCGAAGATCGACAGCCAGTTGTTCGGCGGCGTACCGTCGGGACGCGGATCGGACCAGACGTACCAGTCGGCCTTGGCATTGTCGCGGCTCGACCGGCTCTCGACGAACCAGGCGTGCTGGTCGGAGGTGTGCGAGATCACGAGGTCGATCATCACCTTGATGCCGAGGCGATGGGCTTCCGCGATCAAGGCATCGAAATCGGCCAGCGAACCGAACATCGGATCGACTTCGACATAGTTCGACACGTCATAGCCGAAGTCTTTCATCGGCGAGGCGAAGAACGGCGAAATCCAGATCGCATCGGCGCCGAGATCGGCAATATGGCCAAGCCGCGCGGTAATGCCCTTGAGGTCGCCAATGCCGTCGGCGTTGGAGTCCTGATAGGAGCGCGGGTAAATCTGGTAGATCACCGCGCCGCGCCACCAATCCTTGTCGGGTGCTGCGGCGGATTGCGTCATTTCAGTCATTTCGGGTCCTTGTGAACAAACGATATGGTGTCATCAGCCGCCCTTCACCGAACCGGCCAGAAGACCGCGGACAAGGTAGCGCTGCATTGCAAAGAAGACGGCGAGCGGGACTGCCATCGAAACGAAGGCGGCCGTGGCCAGAATTTCCCAGTTGCCGCCGCGCGTTCCGAGAAGCTCGACGATCTGGTTCGTCATCACCGTCGTGTCGCCGGTCGCATCGATGAGGAAGACCTTGGCGACGAGCAGGTCGTTCCAGGTCCACAGGAACTGGAAGATCGCGAAGGATGCGAGCGCCGGGAAGGACAAGGGCAGCACGATGCGGGTGAAGATCTGGAAGTCGGTCGCGCCATCGACCTTGGCGCACTCGATGATGTCGCGCGGAAGCCCGACCATGTAATTGCGCAGGAGGTAGATGGCGAGCGGCAGACCGAAGCCGGTATGGGCGAGCCAGACACCGAGATAGCCCTTGCCGATGCCGATCTCCAGATGGAGACGCAGCAGCGGAATGAGCGCCAGCTGCAGCGGCACGACCAGCAAAGCGACGACCGCCGCAATCAGCAGGGCCCGTCCCGGAAAGCGCATCCAGGCGAGAGCGTAGGCCGCGAAGGCTGCCACGACGATCGGAATGATGGTGGCAGGAATGGTGACCGTCAGCGTGTTGAAGAAGGCCTTGGCCATGGAGTCGGTGCTGTTTCCGGAAAACAGCACATGGCGATAGTTGTCGAGCGTGAACTTGGGCGGCGCGGAGGCTGTCAGGAAGACGCGCTCGCCGCGGCTGCCCTTGAACTCGGTATTGCTTTCCAGCCGGTAGTCACCGTTGTCCTGAACGGTCAGACGGCCGTCCTTGCCCATGTCGGCGGTGTCACCGGGATTGTATTCGGAAATCTTCAGCGAGGAGGTGCCCCAGGCCGAGATATCCGACTTGGCATTCTCGTTGTTGTCGTCGAAGAGGTTGCCTTCAATGACGAAGACATCGCCCTCCTGCTTCTGCTTGGCCGGCTCGGCAGTCCTCAGCATCATGTTCTGCTGCTGGGGAAAGATCGAATCCCACCAGCCGCTCGACGCGATCTGGTCGGAGGTCCGGAAGGAGGAGATGAACAGTCCGAGCGTGGGGGTGAGCCACAAAATGACCAGCAGCGCGACGGAAATATGAACCGCCCAGACGAGACCGGATTTTTTTCGTGTGAACGTTGCCATGGCTTAGCCCTCCCTCATCGCATTTCCTTGCGGGCGCTGTAGACGTTCCAGACAAGGATCGGCAGCACCAGCAGCATGATGACGATGGCGGCAGCGGAACCCACGCCCCAGTCGCCGGCAACGAACAGTTTGGAATACATGTAATTGGCCAGAACCTGCGTCTGCCACTGGCCATTGGTCATGGCAAAAACGATGTCGAAGATCTTCAGGACCACCAGCGTGATCGTGGTCCAGACCACGACGACGGTTCCCATGATCTGGGGGACCTTGATCTTGAAGAAGATCTGGAAGGGATTGGCGCCATCGATGACGGCGGCCTCGATCGTCTCTTCCGGAATGCCGCGAATGGCCGCCGACAGGATGACCATGGCAAAGCCGGTCTGGATCCAGATCAACACGACCATGAGGAAGAAATTGTTCCAGAAAAGGATCGTCAGCCAGTTCTGCGGCTGGCCATAGGCGTATTCGACGAAGAACAGTTCGATGATGGAGCGGAACGACAGGAAGATAAGCCATACACCGATCAGCGCGGCAATGGCGCGCAGGCCGATCATCCATGCCGGCGTATCCGGCTGATGCGGCCGGCGCGAGACGAGCGGCCAGATGAGATTGAAGATCGCATAGGCGACGAACGCCGCGAAAGCGAGAAGCAGCAGCATCGGCACGATGCGCAGGACGATGACCGAGCCGATACCGCCATCGAAGGACAGCCACATGGCATTGAGAATGCCGATCTGGTCCTGCCCGGCGGGACGGGCGTCGTAGACGAGCTTGAAGATCACCGATGCGCCGACAAAGGAGATTGCCATTGGCATGAAGATCAGCGACTTGGCGATGCTGCCCCAGCGGATGCGATCGGTCAGCTGGGCGGCCAGAAGGCCGAAGGCGGTGGAGGCCGCCGGCACGATGACAAGCCAGAGCAGATTGTTGCTGACCGCTTCCCAGAACTTGGCCTCGGAGGCCATGCGGGTGTAATTGGAAAGGCCGATGAAAGTGCCATCGCGGGTCGTCAGCGACAGCCAGATGGTGGCGACAACCGGATAGGCGAGATAGAGGCCGAGGGCAAAAATGGCTGGGAAGAGAAACAACCAGGGCCGGATCATGTTGGCGCGGTTGATGTTACGCCCGGCGTGCGAGCCTTTGGCTGGAAACAGAACCTTGTCGAGAAAGACATTCGACAAGTAGAAGTATCCAAGACAACCACCAACGCCGATGACGATGGTGATCACAGCCTGAAATGCCGGATTCATGGTGCCCTCCCAAGAGATACCAATAAGTCATTGCTCACGACTTTTTTTGTCTTGTCTCCTGCCCAGCGCAAAGATCGCCGGGCAGGAGAAGTCTTTTCAAGTCGCGAGGACTTACTTCTTGATACCGTCCCAGGCCTTCTGGATGGTGTCGGCGACCTGCTCGGCAGACTTGCCGCCCACATAGTCAACCATGCCCGTCCAGAATGCGCCGGCGCCGATGGCACCCGGCATCATGTCGGAACCGTCGAAGCGGAAGGTGGTGGCGTTGAGCAGGATGTCATTCATCTTGCGCACCGTCGGATCGGTGAAGACTTCCGGATTGACGCCCTTGTAGGGGGTCAGGAAGCCCTTCTGGGCCATCCAGATCTCGTGGGCGATCGGGGTTTCAAGGAACTTGATGAAGGCTTCCGCGGCCTTGCTGTCCTTGGTGATGGTGAAGGTGGTGCCTGCACCCAGAACCGGCTTGCCGAGGTCCTTGTCGGCATAGGCCGGGAAGTAGAAGAAGTCCGCATCTTCACCCACAACCACGTCTTCCGGGAAGAAGGACGGGATGAAGGAGGCCTGGCGGTGCATGTAGCACTGCGGCGGCGAGGTGAAGAGACCCTTGGGGCTGTCGCGGAAGTCGGTGGAAGCCACTGCACCGGCGCCGCCGGCGACGAACTTGTCGTTCTTGGCGAACCAGCCGAAGTCATTGATCGCGTTGATGACGATCGGATCGTTGAACTTCATCTCGTTGGAAACCCACTTGTCGTAGTTTTCCGGCGTGGTGGTGCGAAGCATCATGTCTTCGACCCAGTCGGTCGCCGGCCAGCCGGTGGCGGCGCCGGAACCGAGGCCGATGCACCAGGGCGTGCCGCCGTCGGCAACGATCTTCTCGGTCAGCGCCTTCAGCTCTTCCATCGTCTGCGGCACTTCATAGCCGGCATCCTCGAAGTTCTCAGGCGAATACCAGACCAGCGACTTTACGTCGGCCTTGAAGGGGAAGCCGTAGAAGGCCTTCTCGCCATCCTTGCCGGCATAGGTGCCGAGATCGGCCCAGGACTGACCCGCGGCGTAGTTTGCAACGAGCCAATCGGATGCTTCCTTGCCGAGCGGCGTCAGGAAGCCACGCTTGGCCATGTCGGATGCGAGGCCCGGCTGCGGAAAGACGGAAATGTTGGGGGCGGAGCCGGCTTCGAGATCGACGACGACCTGCTGCTCGAAGGAGTCGGAACCCGTATAGCGCACGTCAGCGCCTGTCGCCTCGGAGAAATAGGCCAGAACGCTCTCGAAAAGCGCCTGGTCGGGACCAAGCCACGGACCGAAGATGGTGAGCTGCTCACCCTTCAGGTCGGTCTTCTTCAGTTCTTCATAGCTGTCCCAATGGAACTTGCTGTCTTCGCCCGGCTTGAATTTCAGCTCGGCAGCGCCTGCCACTCCCGCAGAGAGCGCCACAGCGGCAACAGTCATCAGCAACGAATATTTCATGATTTCAAAGCCTCCCGTGCTTTCTGGCTCTTTTCGCCAGTTCCAAATTCGAAACGCCTTCAAATAATCAAAGCGCTTTGGATTACATTTGAATCCACGTCCGCCTCCAAACTGTCAAGCTTTTTTAGGTTCTTTGCAAGTTTTGAGCGAAAATTTCGCATTGCAGCAAGTTTTTGCATCGCAGCAAGATAGATTTCAGTTGAGATATGTCACCGGCTTGCTACGCTTTCTCAAAGCGCTTTTAGTGCTTTCCTTGCCTCGGAAACGCACACGAGAAACGCTGGGAGGAGCAAAAACTTGAACCTGAAGCAGCTGTCCGAGCTTCTCGGCCTGTCGCAAACGACCGTCAGCAGAGCACTCAACGGCTACCCCGAAGTGAGCGAGGCGACGCGCGAGCGGATCATGAAGGTCGCCAAGCAGACCGGCTACCGGCCAAACCGGACGGCGCAGCGGCTGGCGACCGGAAAGGCGGGTTCGATCGGGCTCGTCATGCCGGTGGCGCCCGGCCATTATTCGGACGTGCACTTCGGCGAGTTCCTCAACGGCCTTTCCGAGGTGGCCGTCAAGCATGACTTCCACTTCATCATCACGCCCGCGCATCCCGAGGAAGAGGCGGCCGCACTCAGGGCGCTGGCGACGAGCGGGAATGTAGATGCCGTGTTCCTCGCCTACATGCGCGAGCACGACAGGCGGCTGGCGCTGGTGCGCACGCTGAACATTCCCTATCTCGTGCATGGCCGCTCGTTCGGCGATCCCGAGGACTACCCCTTTCTCGATGTCGACAACGAGGCCGCCTTCTTCGATGCGGCGAGGCTGCTTCTGCAACTCGGCCACAGGCGCTTCGCGCTTCTGAATGGCAACGGTTACCACGACTTCGCCATCCGCCGCTGTCTCGGGCTCAAGAAGGCGCTGTCAGAGCGTGGACTGGTTCTCGAAGAGCGGTTTGTCCAGCACTCCAACATGACCGACGAGGCCGGACTGAAGGGCATGAAAGCGTTTCTCGCCGCACCTGCCGCGGAACGGCCGACGGCCGTTCTTTGTGCCAGTACCGTGCTGGCGCTGGGTGCCGTGCGGGCCATCGGGGAAGCAGGTCTGACGCTCGGTCAGGACATCTCGCTGATCGCCCATGACGACGAACTGCCGATGCTGAAGCCTGAGAATTTCCGCGTGCCGCTGACGACGACGCGGTCTTCGCTGCGCGCCGCCGGATCGAGGATTGCCGAGCGACTGATCGGCCGGATCGCGGGCGACATGTCGGCGCCGGACCATGAATTATGGAAGGCCGAGCTGATCGTCAGGGCCTCGACCGGGCCGGCGCCGTGACGGGCGGTCAGTGCCCTTCCTTCTTGGCGCTCTTCGCATAGGGTGACGGCTCGTCGATGATCTTCGTCACCGTCCGCTTGTCCTGGCCATTGCCCTCGTTCTTCTTCTTCACGTCGTCCTTGGAGAGATAGTCGAGCTGCTCGACCAGGATCTCGTTGATGAATTCGCCGCCGAGCTGCTTGTTGAGGTCGGTCTTCAGACGATTGCGGAAGCCCGCAACGTCGAATTCGTTGATCTTGCCGACGTCGATCATCTTGTCGCCGACGAGAACGGTGAACAGTTCATCGGTCATCAGCTGCGTCATCGGAAGATGCAGGCCCTCGATCTTCTGCTTGTCCATCATAAAGGAAATACGACCGAGGAAGTATCCCGTCACCTTGCCGTCCTCGATGATCGGGATGGTCAGGGATTCACCGCTGACGAGCTCCAGATTGGCGATGCGCGGCTCCTCTTCCGCCGGCGGTGGCGGCGCCGTCGCCAGCTTGATCGCGAAGAAGACCGCGACAAGCGTGCAGGCACAGGCCCAGAGACCGGCGAAGATCAGCTTACCCATCAGAAGTCACAATAGCCGAACTGCTGCTGAGAATAGGTGCCATCGGCCTCTTCCTCCTGCACGGCGCTCTTGATGAGATCGGCGACCGAACGCACGGCTTCCATATGCGCATGGACGCGCCGGGCATTCAGCGCAAGCTTTGTCTTCAGCCGGTTGAGATCGTCAGCAAAAAATCCCGACGGGCCCTTCAGACGTGCGTCGCGCACCAGGATAGCGAGCTCGTACAGGCAGCGGCTCTTGTGATCGTTCGACGCCTTAACGTCGAACTGCGGGTCCCTGCCGATGCGCTGATTCTCGCCGTCAATGATGAGTTCGAGGCGGTTCAGCGTGCTCTTGATCCTGTATTCGTTGGAAATGACTTCCATGACCTACCGTTCACTCACTGTTGTTGTTTTGGGCCTTGGCCCGATCCTTGGCGTAAAGTTCCTCGGCAATGCCGATGCCGCCCCGCTTGGACAGGACGTTGGCAAACTGTTCGGCCATCATGCTCTTCCAGATCTCGCCGGCATTGCCACTGCCGTAGACCTGTTCGCTTTCCTTCGGCAGCATGTACTGAACGAACTGTTGCAGGACCATGGCCTCGAACTTGCGATAGGTTTCCGGCACCTTGCCGAGATTGGCGTTCTGGGCCACGTGGTCGAGACCGGCCTCCGTTTCCAGCTGGCGCAACTGTTCGAGCGACACGTCAAAGCCCTGCCCCGCATTGCGCGCGGTGGCGGCGGAGCGCTGCAACTGCATCCGCGCGATGTCGTCCTGCACCTTCGTGACGGCAGGATCGGTCGCGCGCAGCGCGTCCAGCGTCATGTCCGGTGAATATCCGTCTGCCAACTGCAACTCCCGTGCGATTCAGCCATGCGTGATCAGCGGGAGGATTATGGTTTTTGAAACTTGCTGGAGGCTGGTGATGCGGCCGAGGCGATCGCCTGGTCGATCAAATCGTAGATGGCGTTGTCTTCCGCCTCGCGCGCTTCGTCCGTGCGGGCGTCGCGCATGCGGTCCTCCAGCCGGTCGGCCTTGGCGCGTTCGCGCATGACGCGGCTTTCCTGAACCTTCTGCGTCGCGGACAGCTGCTGCTCCTGCGTCATCAGCCGCGAGAAGCGTTCCGAATAATTCCGCGACATGTGCCGATGGATCGGATCGATGGAACCGATCGCCGTCATGATCACATCCATGGACTCGCCGAGTTCACGGCGGGTGCGCGCAGTGTTGGCCAGATCGTTCTCTGCCATGCGCTCGAGATGGCGCTGGACCGCGACCAATCGCTTCAGCTTTTCCGATTTGCCTTTCGGTGCCATGCGCCCTCCTCAATGCCCCAGGAAGACGGACGGGAAGGCGTCCGCGAACTGCCTCAGGAACGCGGCAATGCAGAGATAGAACAGGAAGAGGCCACCCATCAGATGATAGGGCATCGAAATGAAGTAGATCGGCACCTGCTGGGCAAGCTTGTTGATCATGCCGATCGAGACGTTGAACATGAGACCGTAGAGCAGGAACGGGCTCGATAGCCTGAGCATGATATGGAACGTCATGTCGATCGTGTCCGTCAACGTGATCAGCATGCGCTGCGTCTCTTCCCGCCCGAAGGCGCCGACGGGCATGACCTTGTAGGAGTCGATCAGCGCGCGAAAGACGATCTCGTGAAAGTTCAGCGCGAACAGCATCATCAGCCCGGCAAAGACCAGCATGCTGGTCATCGGGCTTTCCGGATTGCCTTCGACGATGTCAGGCGCCGACGGCGGCGCGTTGAAGCCCATGAACATCGCCGTGATGGAGCCGGCAAACTGCAGGCCGTCCGCGAAGAAGCGGGCGATCAGCCCGTAGGTCGTGCCGATCAGCGTTTCGGAAAAGATCAGGCCGATATAGGTCGGGGTAGCGTCCGACACGCGCGGATAGACCTCTTCCCACATCAGCGGCAAGAGCGCCAACGATACGGCGAGCGCCACGAACAGGCGGATGGTCGCCGACAGGCGGATCGAGGAGAACCCCGGCAGGGCCATCATGCAGCCACCGATTCGGCAGAACACCAGAAACAGCGCCAGCACAGTGCCCTGCGGATCAGGAATCATGAAATGGAGCCCAGGATCTTGATTTCTATACCTTTCGCCAGTTCGACGTGCGACAGGACCGGCAACGTCGCGAACAGGCGCTCGATGATCATGCGTACATAGGAACGCGTTTCCGGCGACGTGACAAGAACAAAGGGCAATCCACGGTCCATGAATTCACGGATAACCTTGGTGGCCTGCTCGCTGAATTCCTCAAGGCTGCGCGGGTCGATGTCGAACTCGACGACTTCGCCCTTGGCGTCGCGCTTGAGGGCCTGATGGAAGACGAGGTCCCATTTCGGCCCGAGGCGCAGCACCCGCAACACGCCATTGTCGGCCAGGTCGCCGCAGAGCTGCTGGGCCATGCGGATGCGGACATGCTCGACGATCTGCTCGGTCTTGCGCACATGCGGCGCGAGCTCGGCGACGGCTTCGAGGATGAGATGCAGGTTGCGGATCGAGACGCGTTCGGCCAGCAGCAGCTTCAAGACCGCCTGCAGGCCGGAATAGGACATGTGTGACGTGCAGATTTCGTCGGCGAGCTTCTTGTATTCGGGATCGAGCCGCTCGATCAGCACCTTCACGTCCTTGTAGGACAGGAGCTGAGGCAGGTTGTTGCGGATCACCTCGCTCAGATGGGTAAGCACGACGGACACGTTGTCGATCGGATGGAAACCCTCGCGCTTCAGATCCTCGGTGAATGTCTCGAGGATGGAGACAGCCGGCATGCCGAAGGCGGGCTCGCGGATCTCATCGCCCGGCACGGACGGCTTGCGTCCGGCACCGGTGACAACCATGACTTCGCCGACGCGTAGCTGGTTGGAGGCGATCGTCGTGCCGTGGATGCGGATCTGGTAGGTCTTTTCCTGGATGGCAATGTCGTCGGACACCTTGATCTCCGGAACGACGAAGCCGTATTGCGAGGCGAATTTCTTGCGCATCTTGCCGACGCGGAAGGCGAGTTCCTGGTGCTGTCCTAGCAGGCGGGTCGAGACCAGCTTGCCGAGCGCCAATTCGATTTCCGCGGTTTTCAGAGCAGACTTGACGGAGTCCTTTTCCTGCTCCTTCGTCTGCATCACCTTCTTTTCTTCCTGATCGCGGACCACCTTGTTCTCGGCTTCGATCTGGCGCGGAATATACCAGCCACCGAAGGCCATGATGCCGCCGAGGACGGTGAAGGGGATGAATGGCAGGCCCGGCATCAATGCCAGCAGGCCCATCAGCGCGGCGGCCACCGAAAGCGCGCGGGGATAGCCGCTCAGCTGCTCGACGACGGCCTTGTCGGTCGAGCCGAGCGTGCCGCCACGCGAGACGATGAGGCCGGCGGCGAGCGAGACGATCAGCGCCGGGATCTGCGAGACCACGCCGTCGCCGACGGAGAGCTTGACGAAGACGTCGGCCGCCTCGCCGATCTGCATGCCGTGGCGGAAGTAACCGATGATGATGCCGCCGAAAATATTGATGCCGGTGATCAGCAGGCCGGCAACGGCGTCGCCGCGCACGAACTTCGAGGCACCGTCCATCGAACCGAAGAAGGAGCTTTCCTCTTCCAGTTCGCGGCGGCGGCGCTGCGCTTCCTTTTCGTCGATGATGCCCGCCGACAGGTCGGCATCGATCGACATCTGCTTGCCTGGAATGGCATCGAGGGTGAAGCGCGCGCCGACTTCCGCGATACGCGTCGCGCCCTTGGTGATGACGATGAAGTTCACCACGATCAGGATGAGGAAGACGATGAGACCGATGACGAAGTCGCCGGACATGATGAGCTTCGAGAAGCCGGCGATCACGCCACCGGCGGCATGGTCGCCCTGATTGCCGTTCGACAGGATCACGCGCGTGGTGGCGATGTTCAGCGCCAGGCGCGTCATCGTCACGATCAGCAGGATCGTCGGGAAGGAGGAGAAGTCGAGCGGCTTCTGGATCCACAGCGCCACCATGAGGATCAGGACCGACAGCGCGATCGAGAAGGCCAGCCCCATGTCGATGAGGAAGGTCGGGATCGGCAGGAAGAGGATACAGAGAATAAGCACGATGCCGGCGGCGAAGCCGACGTCACGTCCGCTCGGATTGACCTTGGGAAGCGGTAGAGCTGGTGGTTGCGCCATTTACGGTCCCGTCTCTTCATGAGAGGTTTTTTCAAGGGCAAGCCAGATGCCCCGCGATCGTGACGACAGGGTTAGCCATCGAAGCTTGCGCGAGGGTGAAACGCGACCGTCAGGAGGGGTCCGCCGCTAGGCGATACGCGCTCAGGACAGATCAGAAACCGGATTGAATGCGGGAGAAGACAAGGTCGGTGAAAAGCGAAATCTGGCCGCCGATAAAGGGGGCGGAAATCGCGACGGTGACGAAGATCGCGAGAATTTTCGGCACGAAGGTCAGCGTGATTTCCTGTACCTGCGTCAGCGCCTGAATGAACGCGATGGTCAGGCCGACGACCATGGCGGCGAGAACCGCCGGTCCGGATGCCGCAAGCACCGTCCAGATGGCGGACTGCATGATGTCGAGCGCGTCTGCTTCGTTCATTTCATTCCCCTGCCCTGGCAGGACACAGCATGCCGAATCGGCTGCCTTTCATCATGTCAGATGAAAGCCTTCCTCAAAAGACGCGGAACAGGAAGATTGGCCGCCGGCGGATCAAACGGCCAGCGGCGACTGGTCACTCCGTGGCGGCGAGCGTGATGCCGGCTTCGATGGTGACCTTCGAGCCGTCCTCGGTGATGGCAGTCAAACCGTCGCTGCCAACCGCCACGGAGGCAATCACACCCGTGGTCTCGCCATCGGACGAAGTGATCGTCTTGCCGATATAGCTGGACGCCTGCGAGAGGGCCGTCTGCGAAATCAGGTTCTCGAGGTTGGAGTTGGTCTGGATGGTCTGCTCGACCTGCGAAAAGGTCGCAAGCTGGGCGATCTGCTCGCTCGCGTCCATCGGGTCGGTCGGATCCTGGTTCTGGATCTGCGCGATCAGAAGCTGCAGGAAGCTTTCGTAGTTCAGCGACGCGGAAGCCGACGCACTCTGGGCCGCCGTGGTCGTCGTTGTGGACGTGGATGAACTGACTGCATCTACCGCCATGGCGCGATCTCCCTGCGAATTTGCTCGACCGTAGTCGGCGACATTTCCTGCTCGTTGAGGATGCGATCTTCGATCGGATAGAGCTGGCGAATTGCCTTGAGGGCCTCGAACGCCCGGCCGGAGGAAACCAGTCCGTCGATGCGCTTCAGTTCCGCCAGAACCTCTTCGTTCTTGAAGCAGGCGAGCAGCATCGTGATCGACTTGCGGAACATGGCCGTGGTCTGCTCTGCGCCCTCCGGATTGATGAGGATCATCTGGGAGATGAAATAGAGCTGGCGCAGCGGCGTCGTCGCGTCTTCCGGCTGCAGAACGTGGTTTTCCAGAAGGAACGTGACATCGTTCAGGAATTCCAGGGCCACCTTTCGGTCAACGCGCAACACGGCGCCGTTGATGAAGATGCGCTCGCCGGATTTCAGCGAAATTCTGAGTGTACTTTTCATTGCAGGCCATCCCTGATGATGGTGGTCACGTCGATGATACCCTGGAAATTGTCCGTTTCCCGTCGCCGGATGCGGTCGCATTCCTTGAGTATCCAGATTGCGATCGAGATGAGATTGGCGCGCAGTTCCTGATTCAGCTGGTTCTCCGGCTGCTTCAGGTCCTCGATGAAACGGATCCATACCCGGCGGGTATAGAACAACGCCTCAATCGCATCACGGTTATAGCCGCCGGCGGCCTTGGCCGCCCGCAGAAGTTCGATCGAGCGGGTAAGGACTTGCCGTTCGCGATCCTTGGCGTCGGCGACGCCGTCCTCCATGATCTCGGCATATGAAAACTGGTACATTTCACACGTCCTTCATTCTTATCGACGTCCCTTGGTCATCAAAGGAAATTCACCAGGCTCAATTGCTGAATCCTGGATGTCAGCGTGTATGATGCCTCAACTTGAGCAAGCAAATTGTTAACGCGCGTTGAAGCTTCATACGCATCGACCCCTTCGAGATCGCTAAGGTGCGTTTCGATGATGTTTTTCTGCTCGGACAGGGTGTCGTCGGCCTTGGACACACGCGATTGGGATAGCCCGAGCTGGGTGCGCTGGTAGTCGACGCCGGAAATCGCCTGGCCGGCATAGTTGATGGCGGCATTCGAGACCACCTGGCGCACGTCGGATGCAATGTTCGTCCCAAGAAGTTCGACCGACAGCACGGCGGACAGCGCGAAGTAGCGCATCCCGTCCGTATTGGTGTTGGTCGAGGAGTCGACGACTTCCGACTTGGTAATGCGGCTCGTCATGTTCTGGTCGCTGGCGCTGGACCAGTTGGTCTGCCAGTCACTGCCAGTGAACATCGGCTCGACCGTGTTGGAAATGAAATCCTCCATGTCGGTGGCCGTGATCGTCGACGCCGCTGAATCGTCCTGCGTGAAGCCGAAATAGGTCAGGAACGCATCGTCGAAGGCCGCCTTCGCCGCGTTTCCGCTCTCCGTATAGTCGGTCATCGGCTGCACATCGGTGTTGATGCCAGCGAAGAGATACTCACCGTTGAGCGATGTGTTGGCGAGCCCCGTAAACGCCTGCAAGGCATTGCTGGCAGACTGGACGGCGGTCGACAGCGTGCTCTGGTCGTCGCTACCGGACAGCGCGACGAGGGCGGACATGATGTCGCTCGCATTGTTGGACATCTGTTCCAGCGCCGCCTGCGACGCATCGAGACGCTGCGATACGAGCGAGTTCGTATCCATCAGCGACTGGATGCGCATGACGTCGCGGTTGAGATCGATGCTCTGGCTGGTCTTGGCGCCGAGCGCCACGCCGAGGTCGGCATGCGTGCCGGTCACGACCTCTTTCTGGGCATCGACCAGTTCGTTCTGCGACTGACGTATCGTTAGCCGCATGGCGTTTTGGACGGAAAGGTTGGAAATCGAGGAAGTATCCATGAATTACCCCGCCACCTCCAACAATGATTTCATCATTTCGTCGACTGTGTTCAAAAGCTTCGTCGATGCCTTGTAGGACTGCTCGAGGTCGAGAAGAAGCGACAGTTCCTCATCAAGGCTGACGCCCGTCTTGTTCGAGAACGCCTCCTGCGAGCGCTGATAGAGCGCCGCCTTGTTTTCCGCCGCGCCGTCCGCGTTGCTACGCAGGTTTTCCAGCCAGCCGATCGAGTTGCTGGCGTAGGAGAGAATGTCCGTAGAGGTGTCGATGCCGGCGGCGGCGTCAAAGCTCACGTCGTCGTCCATCGCGGTGACATATCCGTCAAGCAGATCGGAGTAGCCGGTCCCGCCGCTGCTGTTGACGACGAAGTCTGAACCGTTGATGCCGCCGTCGCGCAGGAGGGTCGGATCGCCGCCCTGCGAGGTCACCAGCGCCGTGTTCACCTTGATGCGGGCGGCAATCCCGGGAACCAGCGTCCCATCCGACGGGACCGTACCGTCATCCCAGGTGAAGAGACCCGGAAGGTTGTCCGTCATGCCCGTCTGGTCGACTTCCGAGAACATGCTGATGAGCCCGCGGGCGGTCTCGTCGAGCTGGCTCTGGAATTCGGGGGCGATTTCGTCGCGAATCTGGATCAGGGCGCCGAGCGAGCCCTTTGCCGATGTGTTGCCGCCCTCGCCCGCCTTGACCGGAACGCCATCGATATAGACGGCTCCGCCGGTCGTGGAGGCATCGTAGGCTAGCGTCTGCTGGAAGGAAATCTCGCGCGGCGTGCTCTCGAAGAGCGTGGCGCCATCGGTGGTGTAGAGCACCATGTCGCCGTTGTCGCGTGTCAGGGTCTTGACCCCGACAATCTCCGAGATCTGCTTCAGCAGCCCGTCACGCGTATCAAGCGCGTCAACATCGGAGGAACCGGACGTGCTGGCCTTCTTGACCGCATCATTGGCTTCCTGGAACTGGTTGAGCAGGTCGCGAAGCTTTTCGACGGCGGTCTTGATATCCTTGTCGGCCTGGGTGCGGATTCCCTGGATTTCGTCGGTGGCCGAGTTCAGGGAGTTGGCGACGTCCTGCGCGCTCGTTACGACGGTCTGCGCAAGCGCATCCTCGTTCGGCTTCGTCGCATAGGACTGCAGGCTATCGCGCAGCGTCGACATGTAGGCTGACGGCGACAATGAATAATCGTCGCCGCCAAGAACGCTTCTCATGCTCTCCAGGCCGCTCAGCAGCGATTCCTGACCGCTCTGCTGGGAAATGCTGTCGAGCACCTTGCCCATCATGGTCGGATCGCTGGCCCGCTGGATGGTGACCGTCTGGGAACCGTAGATCGTTCCGACGACAGTCGCATCACGGCGCGTGTAGTTCTCGTTGCCAGCATTGGCAATGTTCTTCGAAACAACGGCGGTCTGCGTGCCGGTGTTTGTGAAGATACTCTGTGCCGTGTTGATTGCTGACGAGAGCGACATGTGACGCGCCTTACCGTTCTAGCTTATCTCTTGAGGTTGATGAGAACGTCCATGAGGTCAGACCCTGTCTGAAAGACCTTGGAGTTCGCCGTATAGCTTCGCTGCGATTCGATCATTTCGGTCAGTTCACTTGCTAGGTCGACGTTGGAGCTTTCCAGCGCACCGGAGATGATCGTGCCGAACTGGCCGGTTTCGGCGTAGCCGATGGTCACGACGCCGGAATCGGCCGTTTCGGAATACATGTTGCCGGAGACGACCTTGAGGCTGTCAGGGCTCTGCACCGTTCCGAGCGCGATGCGGTAGATCGCCGTGGTCGAACCGTCGGAGTATTTGGCGTAGACCACGCCGTCACCATCGATTTCAACCGACTTGACCGCGGATGCAGCGCTGCCGTCGACATTCGCCTTGTTGACGGCGAAGTCGGTCGCCAGCTGCGTCATGTCGCTGAAGTCGATTTCGACGTCCATGTCGTTGACGCTATCGGCAATCGCGACGCTACTGTCGCCGCTGGTCGTATCCAGCGTGCCGTCATCGTTAAAGACCAGCGTCGCGGAACCGATCTGGCCCGTCGGCGAATAGGGGAAGCCGGTCTGGTCAGTCGCCTCGGAGTTGAGGTAAACCGACACTTCCCATTCGTTGTCATTGGTCTTGGTGTAGTAGAAGTCATACGTCACTTCGCGTCCCTGGCTGTCATAGGCAACCAGCGAGCTCTTGTGCGTATAGGTGGAAGTCGAAAGGTTCGCGCTCGGCAGGTCACCGGTAACGGTTTCAGAATCCGCGTCGAGGTTCGCGGAAAACACCCCGCTGGTGGATTCGGACGCCGTCAGGCCGCTGCCGCTGATATTGATCTCCTCGAGCCCTGCATAGCCGTTGACGACCACGGCCGGATCGCCGCCATCATAGGAATAACCCATCAGGTTGTAGCCCTGGGAGTTCACCAGGTTACCGTTGTCGTCGATCGTGAAGGAGCCGGCGCGGGTCAGGAAGGAGTTACCGGCATCGTCCTGAACGATGAAGAAGCCGTCGCCCTGGATGGCAAGATCGGTGTCGGACGTCGTGTATTCCAGAGCGCCCTGCTCGGAGATGGAATACTGGATGCTGGTGGTCACGCCACCGGAGTTGTAGGCACCGGCCGTTGACGGCAGAACGAGAGACGAGAAGGAAGTCGATGCACGCTTGTAACCCGTTGTACTTGAGTTCGCGATGTTGTCACCAACGGTACTCAGGCGGTTTGCCTGCGCACTCATGCCGGAGACAGCAGTCTTCATCGTCCCAAAGAGACTCATCTTGGATCCTCATGACCATCTTGATTTTGGAGAGTAAGGAGCGGGCCTTGTGTGAAGCTGTCTGTGTCAGTGTTTTCGGGATTTTAAAGCAGAACCGAAAAGGACAGACAGAAGGCCCGCGCCAGTTTAAAAATTAATTCCAATCAATGCAGTAGCCAAGAAAACGCTTGGAATCGATCGGGTCGAAACCGAGCTTCCGGCGCAGCTTCTTGCGAAGCTTGCTGATGTGGCTTTCGACCACATTCTCTTCGACCTCGTCGTCGAAGATTCCGTAGATTGCGCTGAAGATCTGCGTCTTGGAAACGCGGCGGCCACGGTTGGCGACCAAGTATTCCAGGATGCGACGCTCACGACGCGGCAGCGGGAAGGTGTCGCCGCTGATTTCAGGATCACGGCCGTCCGAGAAAACCCGGATCGGACCGACTTCGGTGAAGTTGGAAATCGCCTTCAGACGACGGCGGATCGCCGCAGCCCGAGCGAGGATTTCGCGGGGGTGAACCGGCTTGCGCACGACGTCGTCGACGCCGCTGTCGAACAGGGCCAGCGTCACATCCAGCGAGTGCTGGTCGCTGACGGCGATAACAGGTGCCTGGGACCGATCACGGATCGCTCTCGGCAGTTCGCAGGTCTGACCACCTTGCCCGATCAGAAACGCTTCGACTGCCGCGAGGTCGCAATCCGCCGCGGTATTTACCCATTCGCCAAATTCTTCAGGATCAAAACCTGTCGAGGGAATTCCCTCGCGCCCAAAAAGGGATGTGTAGCCATCTTTCACGAGCTCTCGCTCATCAACCACTACGATCATTCGTCCGCCTCCGAATCAGTGTGGTGCCTCGATGTGATATCGATACGAATCGGGCGAATCGGCAGCAACTAACTCTTATGAATGGCGGAAATTAATAGTTGATTAACCATATTGTGCTGATTTGAACTACATATAGTGTGCGGCTTCCCATTTAGGCACAAATTTCCCTTGGAAAAGTTAACTTATGCTTAACGACGGAATTGCCATTTTGGCCACGCCGGAATCCGGCATAAATATGACATCCTTAGAAATCACCATGGAATTCCATTTCAGGTTGTACATTCGATGGCCGCTTTATGGCGAAAAATGATGAATCACAATTTCGCCTCAGTGATAAATGCAACGCCGGAAGCATGACTTTGCCCCCAGCGATAGTCAATTCCGGCCATCGCGACACAGCACGGCACCCGTCTCCCTCGGCTGGAGAGCTTGAAATTCCGTGCTGTTTAGGTTGTTGGAATGTCATATTCCGGGGTGGAAAGGACGGTTCACAAAGCGCTCAAGCGGTGATCCGTCCCGGTCTTCAAGCCGCGCCCGCCTCGCCCCGGGTGGCTAAAAGTGACAAATTCAGAGATAGACCTGACCGCTGCGGGCGCCTTGCTGGCTGGCAGAAGAAGAGGTCGAGACGCTTTCCGGGGAGGCGTAACGCTGGTCTTCGCCGGTCGAATTGCGCGACGAGCTTCCGTTCCCCTGACCGCTGCCGCCGGCACTGCCCTGGCCCGCCTGCTGCTGGGCAAAACCCTGTCCCTGTGCGGTGTCCTGGCCCGTACTGGTTGACGGCTTGTCGGGGGTCGGCGCCATGCTGACGCTGATCTGATCGACCGCGTATCCCTGGGACCGGAGCGCGTTCACCATGTTCTGCTGGTCGTCCTTGAGCTGCCGGTAGGCATGGCTGTTTTCAACCTTCAGATCGACCACCAGCTGCTCGCCGACGAGCTTCAGCGTGGCTGTGACCGAGCCAAGGTCGATCGGGTTCATCTGGATCTTCAGGGTGTTGACCACCTTCGACGCCGCGATGCCGGACTCCGTCGTCATGTCAGTCGAGGCCGAGTTCTGCATGGCCGACGTCCAGGACTGGTCTCCGGTCACCGCCTTCAGCACATTCGAACTGTTGGTATTCTGCGTGAAGCCGAGGAAACGCCGGCTGTCCAGCACCTCGACATTCAGCGTCTGATCCGTGTTGCCGGTCAGAGTCTTGTCGGCTGCGGCCCGCGATGTCTTCGACACCGACAGGCCTGCGAGACCCGCCTCGTCCGATGCCGACGCACTCTGCCTGCCGCCAGTGTCGGAAAGGCCCGGTACGACATGATCCGTTTCGGACTGTCCAGCCTTGTCGCTCTGGCGCGCGCCAAGCGCCTTGGCATCCGCCTTCAGGTCGGCAGCGACGTCTTCGACGCTGGACTTGGCATCGGCATCCTTTTGCTTTCCGGCATTTGCGGTATTGGTCACCTTGCTGCCGGTCTGGTCCTGAGCGGCAGCCGCAATGGCCGTGCTCGATGCAGACGATGACAACAGCGCCAGAAGACTCTTGACCTCTGAATCCGCAGACTTCGGCGCGTCGTCGGCAACGCCTGTGCCGTCGTCGGCATCAGCCTTTGCTTCCTCTGCCGGATCTGCCTTGGCGTCGGCCTTGCCCGCTTCCGCGTCCTTGCCCGCCTCCTTCACATCCGCCTGATTGGCGACGTCCGCAACGATCCTGCCGTGGTTTTCCTTCGCCTTTTCGTCGGATGCCTTGGAGGAAACCTTGTCGACCTCCTCGCCCGCGGCTTCGCCTGGGTCAGCCTCGGCGGCATCGTCGGCAGGCGCGGCGTTGGTCTCGTCCTTGGCTTCTGCCCCGCTCTTCACCGGAGACACCTTGCCCTGGCCATCGGCAGCCGCAGTCGTCGGCGCCGGAGATGGCGGTTGTGATTCATCCTGCTGGGTTGGAGCGGTATCCTTCGCGACCGATGACAAGGTATCGGAAAAGCCGGTATCGCGAGACGCAGACGCGCTCGTACCCTTGCCGGCACCGGAGGAGCCATACGTGTCGACTATCGGCATATACCCGGCAAATCCGGCATTCATCATGGCAAAATGCTTTCCTTGTCCAACAGCTTGTCGATCTCGTCGAGCTTGGATTTGCCCGACGTCAGAAAGCCCTTGATGGAAGGATCAAGATTGTCATTTTCCTGCCGGTCGGCAGAAGCGTGATCCGCTCCGCCTTCCGCCGAAGCAGTCATTGCTCCGTCCTGCGCTGGGGCTTGCGGGACATCGCTGGCAGCGGCGCCCCCATCTTGTGGCTGATCAGTAGAGGAATTCCCTTGCGCGAGGCTGTCTGGCGGCGTCCCGGGGGAGCCGTCGACCGGGTTTGCGAAGGGCCGCTGGGGATCTGCCTTTTCCTGAAGCAGGGCCGGGTCCGGCGGACGGGTGACCTCCTTGGCGACAAAGGCCGCAGCCGCCTTCAGAGCCTTGTCGCGGCTCGTCAGAACGGCATTCGGCGTCTCAAGGATGGTCGACAGCGCAGACTCCACGCCATCGGTCGGAATGCTGGCAAACCCGCTGTAGAGATCGGCGAGGTGATCTTCCGGATTGCCGGGACCGTCCGACAGCTCCCGGACCTTTTCCGCGGCCGATTTGGCCAGGTCGTCGCGGCCCGAAATGGCGGCCCGCCTGGCAATCCGCAGGAAGACCTCCCGCTGCCGGTCCTTGTCCATCGGCTCGAGGATCATGTTGATCTCGTCCTCCGTTACCTCGCCATCGAAGTCGACGGCCAGCGTGACAAACAGATCTGCAAACTGGCTGGCGTAGGGGGAGTGCAGGAAGCGCCGGGAATACTGGCGCGCATAACGCATGGCCCGGTGAATGAACCCGGCATCCATGGAAATCAGGATCGAGCGGCGCAGCGCTGCCTCTTCGACAATGGTGCCGGGGGCCTTCAGCCGCGCCCAGGCATAGAAGTCGAGCGCCTTGGCAGGGTCTTTTGTCTGGGTGACATTACCCGCGACGAGGGCGAGATAGGGGCCGATGATGGTGTCGCGGTATTCGGGCATCATTCCAGCGATGTCTTTTTGAACGAGCAGCCCCTTGCCGCGCAGGTACTGGCGCAGTACGTCCGCGACGCGGATGTCGAAATGGCCGTCGACGTCGCGGGCGACGAGATATTCGAGAGTATCCGGATTGCCGCCGCTCATGGCGTAGATGAGAGCCGCATCGACATTGTGCGGGTCCTCGAACACATCGGGCGTCGCCTCGCGCAGCCGCTTGTCAACGGTCTTCAACATGAAGCGCTGCATCTCGACGGCGGAATGATCGCCGAGCACGACCGAATCCTGGATGAACTGCAGAGAGCGCAGCAGCTTGTAGGGCGCGAGCTCCTCTTCGCCGCCGGCGGCAGAAGCCGGGCGCACGCAGAAGACGCCGGTCAGAAGGACAAGCGCAACGGTGATGCCGCGTGCAGCAATGCGCATCGCCTACCCCTGCCCTCCCTCGATTAGGATTTCGATGCGCCGGTTGGCATCGTTCAACGGATCGTTCGGAACCTTCAGCCGGCGATCGGCAAAGCCGGAGACCTGCTCCACGCGCTTCTCATCGAGCCCGCCGCGCACCAGCATGAAATAGGCGCTGTGGGCGCGATCCATCGACAGCTGCCAGTTATCGCCGGTGCCATCGGCGAAGGGACGGGCATCGGTATGTCCGCGGATCACGATGCGGCCCTTGCGGTCCTCGAGAACCTTGCCGATCTTTTCCATGGCAAGCACCATGTCGCGCTGCGGCACTGCGGAGCCGACATTGAACATCGGCGCGCCGGACTGGTCCGAGAGGCTGACGAGCACACCGCCTTCGGCTGGCGTCACCACCAGGCCCTCCGCCAGCTTGCCGGCCGTACCCTGCAACTGCGCTTGCAGCTCGGAGCGGATATCCTCCGCTTCCTTTTCGAGCTTGGCTTTCTGTTCAGCCGTCATCGGGCGGTCAAGCGCCGGGGTCTGCTGGTCCTGCTGCGCACCGGTCGCGGCTTTGGCGCCCTCGCTGTCGCCAGCCTTCTCCGGCATCTGCCCACCCTGAGCCTTGCCGGTCGTGCCCTCGTCAGCCTCGCCCGGCTTGTTGTCGCCTCCCAGCATCCCGGTACCGTCGGCCGCACCACCCTTGGCCTCGGTGTCGCCGGCGTGAAGGGCCGCCATGTCCTGGGACTGGTCCTCCGCCGCTTTCTTGGTTTCGTCAGTCACCTGGACGGGGGTCTGGTCGGCGCGCGTCACCTCGACCTGCTCCGTCCAGAAATCCGGATCGAAGGGATCGCGATAGGCCTCTCCGCCATCGGCGCCGGTCGCCGGGCCGGAATCGCTCGCCCCGCCGTCGCCCTTGGCGCTGACATTGGCCTGCTGGCCGACTTCCTGGGCGATCTCCGCCAGAACGGCATACGGGTTCTCGAAATAGTCCGCCTGCGAGTAGGCCACCGATTCCCCGGCGGAGGCCGCCTGATCCTGACCCTTTTCCGGCGTATTGCCGGACTGGTCCTCGTTTTCCTTGCTCTTGGACTTGTCCCGCTCTTCCTCGCCCTCGGCCTGCGAGGTCGGCTTCTTGAGGCCGCGTTCCGACGGCTTCTGTTCGGTCAACTGGATCGGATTGAAGTAGCTTGCCACCGTTGTGGTCGTTTCTTCATTGGCCGCGTTGACCAGCCACATGACGAGGAAGAAGGCCATCATCGCCGTCATGAAGTCGGCATAGGCAATCTTCCAGGCGCCACCGTGATGGCCACCATGTCCGCCGCCACCGCGCTTGACGATGATGATCTCGTGTTTGTCGTGGCTGCCGGATTCCTGGCTCATGCGATCGCTCTCCGAAGCCCGTCGGCCCACGCTTCGAGCTTCGTGGTCATCAGGCTTCCATCAATGTCGACCTTGAGGTCGAGGCTCTGGTCTTCGACCAGGTGAATTTTTTCGGCCTTGTCGCCGAGTTCCGTGGTGATGCGCTCCAGGAGGGAGGCCGGCCCCTTGACCGTAATGCGCCCGAACTCCCCGTCGGCGATTGCCGCCCTGATCATCTCGGACAGTTCCGAGACACCCGCGGTCGTGACGGCTTCGCTCAGCAGTGGTGCGATCACCGATGCCAGCTGATCACTGAGGACGGCCGCAATCTCCCCGGCGGCCTGCTCGATCTTCGCAAGCAGGAGAGATGCCATTTCGCCATGCAGGCGTTCCTGCAGGGCAGCCATTTCGGCCTGGTGGGTAGCCAGAAGCGCTTCCCGCTCCTCGCCGAATTCCGCCAGCAGTTGCTCGCGGGCGGCGGCCTGGCCATCTTCGAACGCCTCGCGACGCTCCGCCTCGACATCGACGGGAGGCGGCAGATCGGTCTCCGGAAAATCGAGGGCGTCCGGCGCGCTCATGACGTCGAGATCAAACGACATCTCGTCAGGCGTCGGCGCGACCGGCTCACTGAAATCCTTCAACAGGCGGGCAAGGGATGCATTCATCGGCAGACCTCCTGCACGGAGGGAACACCGGGCAGCCTCATGGATACAAAAACAAATGCTGGACTGACTGAATCGTTCGTTAACATCGTCTCACCCGGATTGCCGGCGCGCTCGACTCGGCGAATCGACGGCCATGCCGCGGCCCGGCAGGGAAACGCGGCATGGCCGAAGCTAGGGTGTCAAACTTGTGCGAGGATGAAGGTATCGGGTCGCGCCAGGGCAATTGGCGCGACCCGCCGTTTCCGCCAATCGCCAATGACCAAAGGCGCGGCAGAATGGAAAGGCATCAGGCGGTCAGCCGCCGGTTTACTGCCTGAAGAGGCTGAGGATGTTTTCCGCGTTGGTGTTGGCGATCGACAGCGACTGGATGCCGAGCTGCTGCTGCGTCTGCAGCGCCTTCAGCCTGGTCGACTCTTCGTTCATGTCCGCATCGACCAGACGTCCGACGCCCTGATCGATCACATCCATGAGAGTGGCGACGAACTCCGTCTGCATGTCGATGCGGCTGGTGATGGCGCCCAGCGCCGAGGCCGAATCCGTCAGGGTCTGCAGCATGTCGTCGACGGCGGTGATCATGCCGTCGAGATCGGCGTCGCTGGAGGTCGTGTAGAGAACGACCTCGCTGCCCGCCGCCGGGGTGGAGGAGGAGGCGTCGATCAGGAAGTACTGGACCGTCGTCGTGGTCGTGCCACTCGCGATCGTGACGGTCACGTCCTTCGTCAGCAGACCATAGGACGCGTCATTGGTATCGATGAGCACGGACTCGGCCGTATTGAACGGCAAGGTGGTCACGGAGACGGATCCATCCGTCGCGCGGTTGAAGGACGCGACGATCTCCTTGGTCCCTGGCGCCGTGCTGGTTTCGTTGTAGAGCCAGTTCTCGCCGGAGAAGGAGGCCGACTCGGCGATCGAGGAGAGCTGAGACTTGAGTTCGGTCAACTCCTTGTTGATCTTGTCCTTGTCGACGCCGGGTTCGCGCGCGGCAACCAGCTTGGACTTGATCTCGGTCATCACGTCGATGGCGGATTCAAGACCGGTGTAGGCGGTATCGGCCTTTGCGGCGCCCAGCCCGAGTGCGTCCTGAACGGTGGAAAGCGCCGCGTTGTCCGAGCGCATGGTGGTCGCGATCGACCAGTAGGCGGCGTTGTCTGCCGCCGTCTCGACACGATAGCCGGAGGAAACCCGGTTCTGGGTGGTCTCCATGTTCTTGTCGATGGATCTGAGTGTCTGAAGCGCCGCCATTGCGGCGGTGTTGGTCATAATGCTGGTCATTGGTCATTGCCCCGTTTCGTCAAGGGACATCCCGGAGTGCAATACCGGGAACGACGGACAGCTTCATGCCAATTGACCCGTTTGCCCTATGGTCAACCCGACGTTCATTAATAATTTGTTAAGGTTGATATAGTTAACAAATAGTTAACGCAACGGGGAAACGACGCTGAGGGATGAAGAAAGCGTTAACGCGCATGCCTCACGCAAGTTTCGGGCCTTCCAGACGCACAAAAGGCCGCATTCCGGAGAATGCGGCCTTTTGCCTGATCACTGACCGGGCGCCTCGGGCGCCCTGCCCCGCTCCGATTAACGGAAGAGCGAGAGGATGTTTTCGGAGTTGCTGTTGGCGATCGACAGCGACTGGATGCCCAGCTGCTGCTGCGTCTGCAGCGCTTTCAGCTTGGTCGACTCTTCGTTCATGTCGGCATCGACGAGGCGGCCGACGCCGGTGTCGATCACGTCCATGAGGTCGGCGACGAACTCGTTCTGCATGTCGATACGGGACTTCGTCGCACCGAGCGAGGACGCAGCGTCCGTCATGTCGGAGAGCATGGCGTCAACGGCGCTGATCATGCCTTCGACTTCATCGTCGGTGGAGGTCGTGTAGAGCGTGACTTCCGAACCTACTGCCGCCGTCGTCGACGAGGCGTCGATCAGGAAGTACTGGACCGTCGTCGTGCCGGTGCCGCTCGGAATGGTCGCGGTGTAGTCCTTGGTCAGCAGGCCATCGCCGGCGTCGTTGGTGTCAACCAGCATGGACTCGGCTGTGTCGAAGCTGATGAGCTTGACCGAGACGGAATTGTCGGAAGAGCGGACGAAGGATCCGACCATTTCCTTGGTGGCCGGAGCCGTCGTCGTGTCGTTGTAGAGCCAGTTTTCACCCGAGAACGATGCGGACTCGGCAATCGAGGACAGCTGCGACTTCAGTTCGGTCAGTTCGGAGTTGATCTTTTCCTTGTCGACGCCCGGTTCGCGGGCTGCAACCAGCTTTGCCTTGATTTCGGAAACGACATCGATCGACGAATCCATGGCGGTGTAGGCGGTGTCGACCTTCGCTGCACCGAGACCCAGGGCGTCCTGGACGGTGGAGAGTGCCTTGTTATCCGAACGCATGGTGGTCGCGATCGACCAGTATGCGGCGTTGTCGGAAGCCGTGTCGACCCGGTAGCCGGAAGAGATACGGTTCTGCGTTTCTTCCATGCTGGTGTTGATCGAACGCATGGTATTGAGCGCCGCAATAGCTGCGCCGTTGGTCATGATACTCGTCATTGGTACTGCCCCTTTTGGACGTAAACAAATGGAAGGGACATTCCGGAATTACCGGCAACGGCGGCTAGCGTCATGCAAGCCGACTGTTCAGGTCAACCCGCCGTTTGATGACCTGATCTGACACCATTATAGTTAAAATTGGATAAATGATCGAATTTTATGCTTAATCGAGGATAAAAAGAAAATCCGCACCCAGGGGAAGGTGCGGATTATACTGCCAACGGATAGGCTTTATTAATTTTATATTAACTGCCGCTCTTATCGGAAGAGCGAGAGGATGTTTTCGGAGTTGCTGTTGGCGATCGACAGCGACTGGACGCCCAGCTGCTGCTGCGTCTGCAGCGCCTTCAGCTTGGTCGACTCTTCGTTCATGTCGGCGTCGACGAGGCGGCCGACACCGGTGTCGATCACGTCCATCAGATCCTTGACGAACTCGGACTGCATGTCGATGCGCGACTTGGTGGCGCCAAGCGATGCGGCAGAGTCCGTCATGTCGGACAGCATGGCGTCGACCGCGCTGATCATGCCTTCGACATCAGTGTCGCTGCTGGTCGTGTAGAGAACAACCTCACTGCCCACCGCAGCCGTGCTGGAGGAGGCGTCGATCAGGAAGTACTGAACCGTCGTCGTGCCGGTGCCGCTCGGAACGGTCGCCGTATAGTCCTTCGTCAGCAGGCCATCGCCGGCGTCGTTGGTGTCGACCAGTGTCGAGGTCGCGGTGTCGAAGCTGATGGTCTGGATCGAGACCGAACCATCCGTGGAGCGGATGAACGATCCGACCATTTCCTTGGTGCCGGGAGCCGCTGTCGTATCGTTATAGAGCCAGTTCTCGCCGGAGAAGGAGGCGGACTGGGAAATGGAGGAGAGCTGAGCCTTCAGCTCGGTCAGTTCCGAGTTGATCTTTTCCTTGTCGACACCCGGCTCGCGGGCAGCAACCAGCTTGGCCTTGATTTCGGAGACGACGTCGATTGCCGAGTCCATCGCGGTATAGGCGGTGTCCGCCTTTGCGGCGCCGAGGCCAAGGGCATCTTCCACCGTGGAGAGCGCCTTGTTGTCGGAGCGCATCGTCGTCGCGATCGACCAATAAGCAGCGTTGTCGGAAGCCGATTCGACCCGGTAGCCGGAGGAGATGCGGTTTTCCGTCTGCTCCAAGGACTTGTCGATGGAGCGCATCGTGTTGAGCGCGGCCATTGCCGCAGCGTTCGTCATGATACTAGTCATTTTGGCATTGCCCCTGTTTATTCCGTTTGGCATCGGGACATGCCGGATTTTACTTACCGGCGAGGGTGATCTGCATCATGCCAATTAATTTGCGCCATACATAAAATTAATTCACCGCTCTGATTTGTTAACAAATGCACCGTCATGGTTAACAAAGCCTAAATGGCGACAGATTTTTCTTAATTCCCTGGTAATTTTAATTAATCCTAACGCGAAAAAGGCCGCACCCCGGGGGTACGACCTTAATTTTCGGCCTTCGAGGGGGTTTTTCGGCCCCCTTTCAGGTGATTCGTTAACGGAAGAGCGACAGCACGTTTTCAGTGTTGCTGTTGGCGATCGAGAGCGCCTGGATGCCCAGTTGCTGCTGCGTCTGCAGCGCCTTCAGCTTGGTCGACTCTTCGTTCATGTCCGCATCGACGAGACGGCCGACACCCGTGTCGATCACGTCCATCAGGTCGGAAACGAATTCCGTCTGCATGTCGATGCGCGACTTGGTGGCGCCGAGGGTGGATGCGGCGTCGGTCATGTCGGAGAGCATCGAGTCGACGGCGCTGATCATGCCTTCGACCTGATCATCGGTCGTCGTGGTGTACAGCTCGACTTCCGAACCTGCGGCGGTGTTGGTCGACGAAGCATCGATCAGGAAGTACTGGACCGTCGTCGTGCCCGTGCCGCTCGGAATGGTCGCGGTGTAGTCCTTCGTCAGCAGACCGTTATCGGCGGTCTCAGTGTCGACAAGAACCGAGTTCGCGGTGTCGAACGAGATCGTCTGCAGCGAAACGGTGCCGTCGGAACCACGGGTGAACGAGGCGACCATTTCCTTGGTGCCCGGTGCGGTCGTGGTGTCGTTATACAGCCAGTTTTCGCCGGAGAACGAAGCAGACTCGGCGATCGAGGACAGCTGCGACTTCAGTTCGGTCAGTTCCGAGTTGATCTTGTCCTTGTCGACGCCCGGTTCGCGGGCAGCAACGAGCTTGGACTTGATCTCGGTCACGACGTCGATGGCGGAGTCCATACCGGTGTAGGCGGTATCGGCCTTGGCAGCGCCCAGGCCCAGTGCGTCCTGCACGGTGGAAAGCGCTGCATTGTCCGAACGCATGGTGGTCGCGATCGACCAGTAGGCTGCGTTGTCGGACGCCGTGTCGACGCGATAGCCGGAGGAAATGTGGTTCTGCGTCTCTTCCATCTTGGAATTGATGCCACGCAGAGTATCCAGAGCCGCCATAGCGGAGTTGTTAGTCATAAGACTGGTCATGGGATCGTCCCTTGGTTACGAAATACAAAGAGGGACATACCGGACTGATTTTCCGGTCATGACGGTCCGGCATCATGCCACTTGGTTATCCAAAACCGTGCCCGTCAAGTGACCTGACAATAGGGATTCACTCCTTGCCAAGACCTTAATTTTGGCCGTCGCATTGGAGTAAGATAATATATGGTTACCAGTACTTTAAGGAGAATGGCGACCTAGGAGAAGGATCGCACCAGGCTACCAACAAGCAGGTTCCAGCCGTCGATGAGGACAAAGAACAAGACCTTGAAGGGAAGCGAGATCGACGTCGGCGGCAGCATCATCATGCCCATGGCCATGGTGATGGTGGCGACGATCAGGTCGATGACCAGGAACGGCAGCACGACCAGGAAGCCGATCTCGAAGCCGCGCCGGATCTCCGAAATCATGAAGGCCGGGATCAGCACATGATAATCGACCTTGCCGTCGGTCTCCACGACGGTCTGCCCCCGCTCGCGGGCGAGGTCGACAAAGAGGCTGAGATCCTTGTCGCGGGTGTTGGCGGACATGAAGGTCCGGAACGGCTCGGCGATCCGTCCTATCGCCTCGGCCTCAGTGATCTGGTTGGCGAGAAGCGGCTGCAGACCGTCATCCCATGACTTCTGCATCGTCGGCGCCATGACGTAAAAGGTCATGAACAGGGCGAGGCTGAGCATCACCATGTTGGAGGGAGCCGACGACAGCCCCATCCCGGAGCGCAGGATCGAAAAGGCAATCACGAAACGTGGAAAGCTGGTGACCATCACCAGGATGCCAGGCGCGATCGACAGGACCGTCAGAAGGCCGAAAGTGCGGATGATCCACGCGGCGACGGATCCATCAATCTGCGTATTCAACAGATCGGAAGGCAGCTGCTGCGCGAGCGCGACCGCCGGCAGAAGCAGCAGTCCGCTCAAGATGGAGATGAGCCGAATCATTCGAGCACGAAGGTCCTAAACAGAACCTTGGATACCCGCCCCTCCGAACGCAGGTCAACCCGCTCCTGAATATCCTCCTTGAGATATTCGAAGCCGCGCGGACCTTCGATCTGCTGCAATGAAACCGTCCTCAGATAGGCGAGGATATCCTGGTGAATGTCCTCGGCCAGGGCGACATCCGGCTTGTCCTTGAAAAGCAGCGCCACTTCCATTCGCACCCAGTTTTCAGATGGGTATGCGAGGTTGGTGGTGATCGGCTCCAGCTGGACGACGCCATTGGCCTCCGTCGAAATCTTCTCGAGCGTGTTGGGACCAGCCTCGCCTTCCGCCGACGCCTCGCCCCCTTCGGCAGCCGGTGGCGCTTCGGCCTTATTGTGTTCGGACGCCGCCTTTTCCGCGCTGAGGATCTTCTGCGCCGACATGTTGCCGATGACCCATCCTGCCCCGCCGCCGACGATCGTCAGCACGGCAAAGCCGATGATCATCTGCACCATCGCGGATTTCTTCTTCTTTCCGCCCTCTTCCTCTTCCTGCTCAGCCATGGGGATCCTCAGGTCAAAGCGGCGTGTAGACGTCGACGAGCTGCTGGCCCATCGGCGGCTGCTGGACTTCCATCAGACGACCACGTCCGCCGTAGGAGATGCGGGCCTCCGCGATCCGATCGTAGGAGATCATGTTGTCGGCGTCGACATCCTGCGGCCGGACGATACCCGCAACGTTGAGGATGCGCATTTCCTGGTTCACGCGCACCTCCTGGGAGCCGCTGATGATCAGGTTACCGTTCGGCAGCGTGCCGGTGACAACGGCAGCGACCTTCAGGTCGAGGACCTCCTTGCGGCTGATCGTGCCCTTGCCGTCGGTGCTGGTGTCGGAGCCGTAGCTCACATCGCCGTTGGAATCGGCCGGCTTGAACTTGCCGAACAGGTCAATCGCCGAGGACAAGTTCATGCCGCTCGAATTCGTGCGGCTGCGGCTCGTCGAATTGTCGAAGCTCGCCTTGTCGTTGATGGTGATCGAGACGGTCAGGATGTCGCCGACCTTCAGGGCCCGAGCATCCTTGAACAGCGCCGCCTGGGAATCGTTCCAGAGCGAGAAGCCCTGCGCCATCGGCGCGGTCTGCTGGGGATACATGACCATCTGCTGCGGCGCCTGCCCATAGGCCAGGCCGCTGCCGACCGGGCTCATTGCCGGCGCGCGATTGACCTCTTGGAACGCCTTGGTTCCGCAGCTTGCGAGGGACAGGCAGGCCAGCAGGGTCACAATAGGCTTTATCATGTCGGATTCTTCTTCTTGCCTGTGTTCGTGTCGGCCGCGCTGGAGATGATCGCGGCCACCATCGCCGCTTTCTGCGCATCCATTTCACTGAGGATGAGACTGGATTGGCGCGCAGGCAGCTGCATGATGATGGCAGCGGCGATCTGCACGTTGAGTTCAGCCAGCTGCGGCGCCGCCGCATCGGGCTTCATGTTCTTGTAGATGTCGATGAGCCCGACCTCGGCCCTTTTCAGGAAGTCGTTGCGCTTATTGAGCCAGGCCTCGTATTCGGTCTTCTTCTGTTCAAGGATCGCGATGCGGTCGTTGACGTCCGACTGCAGTTTCTCGAGCTCCTGCTTCTGGATGAGATAGCGCCGGTCGCGCGCCGCGTCGGCGATATTGGAGCAGAACTGACGGATCTCGCTGTCGGATTCGGGAAGGGGCGGCATTGCCGGCTCTTCTGCCGCGACGGCGTAGGGGATGGCGGCGAGCGCGGTGAAGAGCAGCGGCAAGCCGATCTGCCGCAGTTTTTTCCGAACCAGCTTGCTTGCAAGTATCCCCGTCATTGCAGCACCAACTCAGCCTGCAGCGCACCGGCAGACTTGATCCCCTGGAGAATGGCGATGATGCCGTCCGGCTTGACGCCGATGCTGTTCAGGCCGGCAACCAGCGTGCGCAGGTTCGGACCGTCGAGTATGGCAACCGGACCGCCCGTCTTCGAAGCCAGGATATCGGTCTGCTGCTGCGTTTCCGTCGTGCCGTCCGAGAAGGGCAAAGGCTGAATGACCTGCGGCGATTCGGTTACCTGAACCGTGAGCGTGCCGTAGCTGACGGCGACCTTCGACACCCGGACATCGGCGCCGATGACGATCGTACCGGTGCGCTCGTTGACGACCACCTTGGCCGGCGTGTCGGTCTCGACGATCAAGTTCTCGATATCCGCCATCAGCCGGGCGAGTTCGACGGTCTTCGGCTTCTCGACGACGATTTCCTGCGAATCCTGCGCCTGGGCGATCGGGCCGCCGAAACGCTTTCCGGCATAGGCGTTGATCACATCCGAGACGCGGACGGCTGTCGAGAAGTCCGGGTTCCTGAGCTGGAAGACAAGATTGACCGCATCCATGAAGCGGGAGGGCAGCTGCCGTTCGATGATCGCACCGTTCGGAATCCGTCCGGCCGTCGTCACCCCCTCGGTCACCGATGCGGCATTGCCCTGGGCGGAGAAGCCGGAGACAACGACCGCGCCCTGGGCGACCGAATAGATCTGCCCGTCGGCGCCGGTCAACGAGGTCATCACGAGCGTGCCGCCACGCAGCGACGTGGCGTCGCCGAGCGAACTGACAGACACGTCGATGCGGCTTCCCGGACTTGCGAATGGCGGCAGCGTCGCCGTCACCATGACGGCCGCGACGTTGCGCGCCGACGACTGGCCGCCCTGCGTGGAGATGCCCAGGTTCTGCAGCATAGCGCGCAGCGACTGGTCGGTGAAGGGCGAAGAGCGCAATCCGTCGCCGGTGCCCTGCAGGCCGACGACCAGACCGTAGCCGATCAGCTGGTTGTCGCGTCCGGACTGCAGCGAGGCGATATCCTTGATGCGCGAAGCGACGGCGGCAGCCGGCGCCGCGTCACCGAGGCAGACCAGAAGCGCCAGACCGAACAGGGATGCGATGCGGCCAAGTCTCATTTCGCGGCCACCTCGACGGCTCCGTCCTGCATAACCGTTCCCGACACGATGATGCCGGAATCGAGATTGCGGACGCGGATAAAATCGCCGATCGCCGCATCTTCCAGCGGCGACCCCTTGGCGGTGATGACGAGATTGCCGATCCTGACGCGCAGCTGCACCTGCGAACCGCGCTGGACCGCATAGGGTTCACGCAGGTCGGAAACGTAGATGACGTGTCCCGGCAAAACGGTCTTCTTGGCGATCATGCCGACCACCTGGCCTTCCTCGTGGGCATAGTCACCCTTGAGGTTGGGATTGGTCACCTCGACAATATCGAGCTTGGTCGCAACGATGGTCTCGCCGGGATAAATGATGGAAATCGGGATGACGGCGCGGCCCATCGCTTCCTGGGCCATGACGGCCGGGGCGAATACGAGAAAGCCTGCGCCGGCGACAAGCGCCCGCGCTCTCTTCATTCCAGTCTTCCGGCGAAACATCATGTTTGCCCTCACCTGTTCAGGTTATTTCAAGTTCTTACTGACGATCGATGCCATTTCGTCTGCCGTCTGAATGACCTTGGAGTTCATTTCATAGGCGCGCTGTGCGGTGATCAGATCGGTGATTTCGCGAACCGGGTCGACGTTCGAGGTTTCCAGATAGCCCTGCTTCACATAGGCGAAGCCCGGATCGTCCGGAGCCGCGACGATCGGGTCGCCGGAGGCCGCAGTCGCTGCGAAAAGGTTGTCGCCGAGCGGTGCGAGGCCCGCTTCGTTGACGAAGTTCGCCAAGGTCAGCTGGCCGAGTTCCGTGTAGGTCGTGTCACCACCGAGCTGCGCTGCGACGACGCCGGTCCGGCTGATCGTCACGTTGACGGCGTCATCGGGAATGGTGATCCCCGGCACGACGGCATAGCCGTCGATGGTCACCAGCTCTCCGTCGGCGTTGGTGTTGAAGGAGCCGGCCCTGGTATAGACCGTGGAACCGTCGGGATTGGCCACCTGGAACCAGCCGCGACCGATCAGCGCCAGGTCGAGCGAGTTCTCGGTCTGCGCCAGTTCGCCCTGGATGTGGATGTTGCGAACCGCGGCGGCCTGAACACCGAGACCGATGTTGGTGCCGACCGGGACGATCGCCGAGTTGCCGCTGTTGGCAACGCCCTGGCTTCTCTCCGTCTGGTAGAGAAGGTCGGAGAATTCGGCGCGGGCGCGCTTGTAGCCCGTCGTGTTGATGTTCGCGATGTTGTTCGCGATGACTTCGAGGTTCGTCTGCTGGGCGTCCATACCGGTCGCAGCAATGGCAAGCGCTCTCATATTTCAACTTCCTCGTGACGGTCAGATCTGCATCTTTGTGATTTCGAGATAGGCCGAGACGATCTTGTCGCGCACTGCCATGGCGGTTTGCAGGGATTGTTCGGCCTGCAGCATCGCATCCACCACTTCGCGGGTGTTCGCCTTGCCGTTGATACCGTCGAACGACATCTTCTCTGCATGCTTGAGGTTCTCGGTCATGTCGGTGGCCGCATCCTGCAGCGCATCCAGGAACCCCTGACCGGTCTGATTGCCGGGCGTGACGCCCTGGCTGGCCGACGCGCTGGAGTCCACATCCAGGTCGCGGCCAAACGACATGAAGTTGATCTTCTGGATACCGTCTATCATTGCGATGCCTTCAGGAGGTCGATGGTCGCCGAGATCAGGTCACGCGACTGCTTGATGGTCTGCAGGTTTGCCTCGTAGGTACGATTGGCTTCCCGCATGTCGGCCATTTCGATCAGCACGTTGACGTTCGGCATCTTGACGATCCCGCGCGAGTCCGCGGCCGGGCTGCCCGGATCGTATTCCTGGCCGAAATTCGAACGATCGACGCCGACCTTGCTCACCTTGACGAGGTCGATCCCGGACGACTTGTCCAGCTCGTTTCCGAACGTGACGGTCTTGCGGCGATAGGGATCGGCACCCGGCGTGTCGCCGGTCGAACGGGAGTTGGCAATGTTTTCAGAGACGACGCGCAATCTGGCGGACTGCACATCCAGTCCGCTTCCGGCGATCTTTTGGGCCGCGACCAAAGGATCCATGTGTTACTACCTCTTAACTGCCATCAGCATCATGCGGTGGAAGGATTTGACCAGGGCGGCGTTCAGCTCGAACTCACGGCGAATTTCGCCGCTCTTCGTCAGTTCGCCGGCGAGGCTGACGGTGTTGCCGGATTCCTTGATGCCGTCCTCGTCCGACAAGGCAGCGTCCACGACCGAGAAATTCTCGCTGACGGTGTTGCTGGAAACATGTCTGGAATTGGTGCGCGCCATGCCATTGCCTGCCTGCGTCAGGACGGCGCTGAAAGGCGTCACATCCTTGGCGACGTATTTCGGCGTGTTGGCATTGGCGATGTTGTTGGCGACGAGTTCCTGGCGGACAGACAGCCATTCAGCCTGTTTTGACGCCAGTTCAAACAGTTGGATTGGTTGCATAGGCCTAACTCCGATCTTCGGAGAAAAACTACGCAGTTAATCTTGCGTGGGACTTACGGAGACCGAAGGATGCCGGATCTGGACTTGCTCGTCGCCAATCACATCACCGTTGGAGGTGATAAGAACCCATTTGCCCTCGCGCTGTTCCAGGCTTGCCAGACGGCTGTTGTCGGGCAGAACGGAGCCGACCCGGACCATGTAGACGCCGGACCGATCCTCGATCAGAGCCTGGCCATTGGAGACGTGAAGGAGCTGAAATCCACTTTTCACCGGGAAAGGCTGATCAAGGCTCGCCGAATTGTCACGAGGGGCCACCTTCGGCACCGACGCCGTCTGCAGTGGATCGGCGTCCGGCTGCTTGTTCGATGGCGGCGCGATATTGTCGTTATCGGTCATGGCGAGCGGAGAAACGCTCAGCACCTGGCGCGGCGGCGTTTCCGGCAGGTCGCGTGTCCTTGGACCTTCCGCGACCTCAACCTTGAATTTCTCTTCGTTGAAGAAGACGTACCAAGGGAACGACGCGGCAGCGAGCGCCAAAAGGAAACCGGTTACCGCCAGCGCCCTGTCGACCTTGGATATTGTGCGAGCCGACACACGCTTCTCGCCGAACGCCTCGCCGATATCGTCGACGCGGATTTCCTCGTCCACGCTCTCCGTCATCCGTTCCCCCTCTGCCGCAGTCCGCCTTGTCCCTGCTGATTGGCGTTACCCGACTTCAGCGCAGCCGCCAGCGCCGAGAAGGCATCGGGGCAAGGCGGTTCGCCCGGCGTTTGCTTCAAGACATCGTAGATGATCGGCACCTGCTTGAGCGCCATGTCGAGTTCAGGGTCGGTGCCGGGCCGGTAGCCGCCGATCAGGCGCAGGTCCGTGGTTTCCTGGTAACGGTGGATCAGCGATTTGAGGCGCGAGACCAGCGTTTCCTGGTCCGGCGTCCAGGCCTTGCGGGCCAGTCGCGAAATCGAGGCGAGCGGATCGACCGGCGGATAGCGGCCCTCCTCCGCCAGCGTGCGGTCGAGGACGATGTGGCCATCGAGAATGCCGCGCGTGGAATCGGCGATCGGGTCGTTGTGATTGTCGCCATCGACGAGGATGGAGATGATCGCGGTGATCGTACCGGTTCCTTCCGCGCCGGGACCGGCGCGTTCGAGAAGTCGCGGCAGTTCGGTGAAGACCGACGCCGGATAGCCACGGGCGACCGGCGGCTCGCCGGACGCGGTCGCCACCTCGCGAATGGCGTGCGCGAAGCGCGTGACGCTGTCGACGATCATCAGGACGTTGTCGCCCTTGTCGCGGAAATGTTCGGCGATGGTGATGGCGCTCAAGGGTGCCATCTTGCGCAGCATCGGGCTTTCGTCGCTGGTGGCGACGACGGCGACCGCTTTCGCCATGTTGTCGCCGAGCGTATCCTCGATGAATTCACGCACTTCACGGCCGCGCTCGCCGACAAGGGCAATCACCACCTTGTCGAAGGCATCGGCCCTGGCCAGCATCGACAGGAGCGTCGACTTGCCGACGCCGGAACCGGCGAAAATGCCGAGACGCTGGCCGAGGCAGAGCGGCGAGAAGATGTCGACCGCCTTCACGCCGGTCTTGAAGCCGCTCTCGACGCGGCGGCGGGTCATGGATGGCGGCGCATTGTTGGAAATCGAGCGCTGCGCCGTCCCGACCTCAAGCGGACCCTTGCCGTCGATCGGATCGCCGAGCGCATTGATCGCCCGGCCGCACCAGCTGTCGGTCGGCGCCAACCGGAAGGCGCCCTTGCGGATGACGATATCGTGGATGGCGATCGGTTCGCCGGGCTCGATCGGGCAGACATAGACGAGCTCTGGCTCGACGCGCACGACCTCGCCAAGATGGGTACCGGTCGCCGAACGGTGGGCGACGAAATCGCCAAGCCTGACCTGACGCGACAGGCCGGATACGGTGTAGTGACCGGCCGCGATCGTCTTGACGCGTCCGCCATGGGCAATTGCGAACTCCGGGTCGGCAAAGCGATTGGCGAGCTCGGCCAGGCGGCCGAGCTTCGGTGAAATCACGTCCTTGTGAAGGAGTTCACTCCCCATCGGGCATTATCCGTTCATCGTGTTCCGGCAAGGGTCTTGATGGCTTCGTCCAAAGACGAATCGCTTTCCGTCGTCAGGGCCGCAATGTTCTCGAAGGCGCGGTTGACCTCGATCAGCTGGGTCATTTCGCGGATACCGTTGACATTGGAGTTTTCCAGATAGCCCTGCAAGATATTGCCGGCCTCTCCCTCGAGCGTCGGCCGCGGGCGATCGGTCGGTATGATGCCGCTGTTCTCGTAGCGGCTGAAGCCCTTGGTGATGTCGATGGTGAAGGTGCCGATCTTGTTGACCAGCTTGCCGTCCTGGAACACGGAACCGTCGGCGCCGACTTGCGGCGGTCCACCTTCACGGTTCAGCTGGATCGCGCCGCCGCCCGGATCGAGCACGGCATAGCCACGCGACGAGACCAGGCTTCCATCCTCGCGGATCGTGAAACGGCCGTCGCGGGTCAGCACCTGGCCGGCCGGCGTGTCGATTGCAAACCAGCCGTCACCGCGGATCGCGAAGTCGAAGGTATCGCCTGTCTGCGCAAGTTCGCCCGGACGGGTCGCCAGATAGTCGGTGCCCTGGGACACGAAGGCGATCTTGCCGCCATTGGCTTCCGCCGTCTGGCTCATGATGTCATCGAACTTGATTTCCGTTGCGCGGAAGCCCGTCGTGTTCACATTGGCAAGGTTGTCCGCGATCGTCGTCAGACGACGGTCCAGGGCAACCTGCGACGACAGCGCAACGTAAAGTCCGGTCTGCATTCGGTACTAACTCCCTCCGAGCTTCAGCGAATTGATAGATATGAGCAGGTCGGCGGAGATGCCGGAGCGGGACGAGGATCCGAAAACGGCAAGCGGGTCATAGTTGTCCGAGGGATTGTCCAGCTCCCACATTGCCGCGAAGCGTTCCAGGAACTTTCCGGTCTTTTCGGGGTCCTGGAAATCCTTCACGTCAAGGACGCGCTCGAGATAGGCCGCCTGCTGGTCGATATCGGACGCAGCCATCTCGTCGGGAAGGCCGAGTGCCGTGCGCACCACCTGCGACAGCGCTTCGTCGGCGAGGATATCCATGCCGCTATTGATGCTGGAGGCGTTGCGCTCGAAATAGAGCGCCAGGCGAACGCCGGTGTTCTCGTCTCCGGCCTCCTGCTCCAGCGTCTGGCGGATGTACTTGTCGACGACGCCCTGCTGGGCGCGGTCGAAAGCGGTGGCGGCCGTGTTGTGCTGGGCGAAGTCCAGCGAGTCGACGAGTTCGGAATAACGGTTGTCGCTCAATTGCTTGGCAAACGCCGTATCGGAGGTGTTGCCTTCCGTCAGGACCTTGCGGATGAAGGCCTTGGCGTAGCCCATGTCCTCGAGTCCGTGGGCCTTGAGCGCATAGTTGTAAAGGCGGTCGTCGGCCATGAAATCGTCGATCGATTTCACGTTGCCGATGTTCTCGAGATAATACTGGGTATCGCGCGCAACATCAGGCTCGGCGGCAACGCGTTTCAGCGACGCCGTCATGTCCTGCGTGATCAGCTTGTAGCTCGTGTAGGTCGTTGTCATCGCTTCGTCCGCCTTCCCAAATCCGGTTCGGTCCCAAAGGAGGGCAGGCTCTCAGGTTTCCGCGAAGGTGCCGCGATAGGCTTGTGCGAAACTGTCTCCCGCCCGTGCGCAAGGTACAGCCTCACGCAAGGCAGGAATCCTAGGGTTCAAAGATGTATAAATCGGTATCCGAGAGCTTAAAATGAATATCATTATCGGACTGGTCGTGACCTTCGGCTGCGTCTTTGGCGGCTACATGGCGGCCGGTGGCCATATCGATGTGCTGATTCAGCCGTTCGAGCTGGTGCAGATCGGCGGTGCCGCGCTCGGCGGCTTCATCGTCTCCAATCCGATGAAAGTCATCAAGGACAGCGGCAAGGCAATCGGTGAAGCCTTCAAATACGCGGTGCCCAAGGAACGGCATTATCTCGATACGCTCGGCGTTCTCTATTCGCTGATGCGCGATCTCAGGACGAAGTCACGCAACGAGATCGAGGCCCATATCGACAATCCGATGGAATCCTCGATCTTCCAGTCGGCTCCAACAGTCCTCAAGAACCAGGAACTGACCTCCTTCATCTGCGACTACGTCCGCCTGATCATCATCGGCAACGCCCGCTCGCACGAGATCGAGGCACTGATGGACGAAGAAATCGAAACCATCTCGCATGACAAGATGAAGTCATACGAGGCGCTGTGCGGTATCGGCGACGCCATGCCCGCCATCGGTATCGTCGCTGCCGTTCTGGGAATTATTCACACCATGGGCGCCATCAATGAGTCACCGGAAGTGCTCGGTCACCTGATCGGCGCCGCGCTTGTCGGCACCTTTCTCGGCATTCTGATATCCTACTCGGTCATCCAGCCGATTGCAGCCGCCATCAAGGGCGTGCGCTCCAAGCAGAACCGGCTCTATGTGATCGTCAAGCAGACGCTGCTCGCCTACATGAACGGCTCCGTGCCGCAGGTGGCGCTGGAATACGGACGCAAGACCATTTCCTCCTACGAGCGCCCGTCGATCGACGCCGTCGAGCAGGAGATGATGAACCCCGGCGGCGGTGGCGAAAAGGCGGCCTGATAGATGTCGGAGAACGTCGAACACAAGGAAGAGGCATTCGATCCGGCCCTGCTTGCCCGCATGGTCGGCGACCTTGGCGACACCGAAACCATCGCAAAGACCGCGGCGCAGATCGGCACGCTGTTTGCGGAATTCCTGCCCGACGTTTTCCAGAGCGAGACGGGCCGCGACATCGTCGTCGAATATGTCGGCTGCCAGACCGGCCGGCAGAACGCACTGATCGCAAATCTCGGCGACACGGTCACGCTGACCGATGTCGCCCTGCGCAGCTGGTGCCCGCATTTCGTGCTCGTGGTCGGCAACCGGCTTTCGATCGTCCTGATGGAAATGATGCTCGGCGCTGTCACTGAAAGCATCAGCGAACCGGCCGAACGGGCGCTCTCGAAGATGGAGCTCGACCTCTCCGTCACCCTGTTCGAGAAGATGGCAGGCGTGCTGAAATCAGGCGCCTGCGCGGAAAACCGCTACGAGCCGACACTGGAAAAGCCGCACAACGCCGCAAGCCGTCCGAAGCCGCTCGACGAGGACGAGGATCCGCATGCGGCCCTCATCCGGATGAGCATGGAGCTCGGTCCCGTGAAGGCGGAAATCGGCGTCATCCTTCCGCAGCGCGTGATGCTGAAGACCACGTTCGCCCTGCCCAAGGCCGGCGGCCAGGTTTCCCCGGCTCACCAGGACTGGGTCGATCGGATCAACGAGCAGGTCAAGCGCTCGCAGGTGACGCTGGAAGCCCGCATCAAACTGCAGGCCCTGTCGCTGCAGACGATCTCGAAGCTTGCGCCGGGCGACGTCATCCCGTTTCTCGACAAGAAGGACGTGCATGTCGAGGTCAATGCCAACGGCAAGGATCTCTATGTGTGCGAATTCGGGAGAGCCGGCGAGAAATACATGCTGCGGGTGAAGGACAACATTAACTCCGATGACGAACTGATCCGGCATCTGATGAACTCGTAGCACGTTCCGAATATCATGTTCAGGGACAGGCGACGCAGGCTCAGGGCAAGCTTGGAATGGAATAAGTAGCTTCATGGCACCGAAGAAAACACCGCTTGATGAAATGAACGAAGCCGGCGCAGGCAACGAAGCCGAGCTTGACGAGGCTATCGGCAATCTGCGCGGCGTGCTGCAGAGCGACGAAGCTGGCGGCCTGCCGGATATCGGCGAATTCTCCTCCGACATCGGCGGCGATCTCGGCTCCGACTTCGGCGCGGAATTTCCGGCGGCCGGCATGGGCGATGATCTTTCGGGTCTTGGTTCGGACTTCGGCAACGAGTTTGGCGGGGACATGGGCGGCAACGATTTCGGGATGATGGACGGCGGCGTCGACCAGGCGCCCGGCAGCGCACTTTCGTCGAATCTCGACCTCATCATGGACATCCCGATCGACCTGCAGATCGTGCTCGGCTCGAGCCGCATGCAGGTCTCCGGCCTGATGAACCTCGCCGAAGGCGCGACGATCGCACTCGACAAGAAGATCGGCGATCCCGTCGACATCACCGTCAACGGGCGGGTGATCGCCCGCGGCGAGATCACCGTCCTTGAAAGCGACAGCACGCGCTTCGGCGTCAAGATCATCGACGTGATCAGCACGAAGAAGACATAGCAGCGAACCGGGAAGGCATGACGCCGGACTGAAGGATAAAGACCATGATGGACTTTGACGATTTCAGCAGCAGCGCGGTCTCGACGCAGCCGCTGTCGCAGACCGAAAAGGCCGCCGCCGTGCTGCTTGCCATGGGCAAGGGCGTTGCCGGCAAGCTGCTGAAATACTTCACCCAGGGCGAATTGCAGCAGATCATCACTGCCGCGCAGTCACTGCGCAGCATTCCGCCGGACGAACTGATCAACATCGTCAACGAATTCGAGGATCTGTTCACCGAAGGCGCGGGCTTGATGGACAACGCCAAGGCGATCGAGGACATCCTCGAGGAAGGCTTGACGCCGGAGGAAGTCGACGGACTTCTCGGTCGCCGCGCCACCTTCCAGAGCCTGGAGACATCGATCTGGGACAACCTGCAGGACGCGGATCCGGCCGTCGTGTCGCGCTTCCTCTCTGCCGAGCACCCCCAGACCATCGCCTATATCCTGTCGATGATGCCGTCCTCCTTCGGCGCGAAGGTGCTGATGCGCATTCCGGAGGAACAGCGCGCCGACATCATGAACCGCACAGTCAATCTCAAATCCGTCAGCCCGAAGGCGGCGCAGATCATCGAGAACCGCGTCATGGAACTGATGCAGGAGATGGAAAGCGATCGGAACTCGACTGGTTCGGTCAAGGCCGCCGAACTCATCAACGAAATGGAAAAACCACAGGTCGAAAGCCTGCTGCAGAACCTCGAAACGATCTCGGCGGACACCGTCCGCAAGGTTCGTCCGAAGATCTTCCTCTTCGAAGACATCCTCACCATGCCGGCCCGCGGCCGCGCCATGCTTCTCAACGAGATCGCCGGCGACGTGCTCACTCTGGCGCTGCGCGGCGCCTCTCCGGAAATCGCGGAATGCGCACTGTCCGCCATCAGCCCGCGCCAGCGCCGCATGATCGAATCCGATCTTTCCACAGGCACGGCCGGCGTAAATCCGCGCGAAATCGCCATGGCGCGCCGTACGGTCGCCCGCGAAGCATTGCGGCTTGCGGACGCGAACCAGATACAGTTGAAAGAAGAGGGTGAAGGCGGCGCTGCCGCCGCCTGATTCGGCTGACGGGCAGGCCTACGGCATAGCCGGGGTGTCTGGTGCTTGTCACCGGCTCTCTGAGAGGACCGAGCCCTGTCTGAAGATCAGGACAAAGACAGTAAAACAGAAGACCCGACGGAGAAGAAAATCCGTGATGCCATGGAGAAGGGCAATACGCCCTTCTCGCGGGAGGCGACCCTGTTTGCCGCGGCGCTCGCCGTCTATGTCTACCTGATCTTCTTCCTGCCCACCGGCATGCTCCGGCTCGGAGAATCGCTCAAGGACTTCTTCGGCCAGGCCGATCAGTGGCGCGTCGAGACCGGGCCGGACGTCACCTCGATCTTCGCCTTCATCGGCCGCGCCACGGCCGGTGTCATCGTGCCGGCCTTCCTTCTGCTCATGATCTTCGGGCTGGGTTCCTCGATCCTGCAGAACCTGCCCTCGCCGGTGCTGGAGCGCATCCGCCCGCAATGGTCGCGAATTTCGCCAGCCGCGGGACTGTCGCGCATCTTCAGCGTGCCGGGCTTCGTGGAGTTCGGAAAGTCGATCTTCAAGATCGTGGTCGTGGCGGTGATCATGTTCTTCGTCCTGAAGGGCGAATATTTCTCGTCCATCGATGCCATGTTCTCCGACCCGCAGGTCATCTTCGTGAAGATGGCCAACATCATGCGGCGGATCATGGTCGTCATCCTGCTGGCGACCGCGGTGCTGGCCGCCATCGACATCTTCTGGACGCGCCATCACTGGTACGAAAAGCTGAAGATGACGAAGCAGGAGGTCAAGGAAGAACACAAGCAGTCCCAGGGCGATCCGATCGTCAAGGCGCGCCAGCGGTCGATCGCCCGCGACCGCGCCCGCCGCCGAATGATGGACAACGTTTCCCGCGCCACGCTGGTCATCACCAACCCGACGCACTATGCCGTCGCCCTGCGCTATGTGCGGGCCGAAAACGACGCGCCGGTGGTCGTCGCCAAGGGCAAGGACCTGATCGCGCTGCGTATTCGCGAGATTGCGACGCAGAACGAAATTCCGATTTTTGAAGATCCGCCGCTCGCCCGTTCCATGTTTGCGCAAGTCTCGGTGGATAGTGTCATCCCATCAGTCTTCTACAAGGCTGTCGCGGAACTCATTCACCGGGTCAACGCCGCAAAGATGCGGAACAGACGCCGGTAGAGCCACGAGGTTCAGCGGCAGCTTCCCAGGCGGAGCAGCGGCATGAACGAGCAATGGCAGCAGGCAATATTTTGCGGTCTTCCGGCCTTCCCGGACCACCACGGCGACGGATCGCCCTGCTGCATGCCCGCGTTCTGAACGCGGGCCTCTCCGGCACATTAATCCTTAAAACCCTTATTTCTCCACTTTACGAAACGGTCGGCTCTCCATGAGAAAATGCCCATACTCCGCCGAAAGAGAAAAGATCATTGCCGAAGCGATCAGCCCGGTTGCGACGGAATTGAGAATGATCGAAGTGGCCAATCTCGTCGCCTATCTGCACCTCGAGTGCTACGGCAACCTGTCGGACCTCGTATCATCGGCGGCCGAGCTGTATTTCCATCCGGGCACCGTCAATCTCGGCATGGGCGGCGATTACAAGATGGACTGGAACAGCGTTCCGGAAGTCACGCTCGACCTGGAGATCAAGGCCACGGGCGTTACCGCCTATACGCGTCTTTGCCTGACGGACAAGCTCGCGGGCGTGGAACTGACCCATATCGCCTTCCAGAACCCGGCGACCGATCCGCACACCAACACGATGTTCCTGCAGAAAGCGCTGAACGACTGCAAGTTCGTGAAGTCCGCGGAGCCGCCACCGCAGGCGATCGCCTGCTGACGGCAAGGTGCCCCTCCGGCGAAAATCCTGATGATCAGCTGATGTAGCCGAGGCGGATGGCCTTGGCGATTGCCTGGATCCGGTTGACCGAGTCGAGCTTCACGGTGGCCGAGCCAAGATAGGCATTGACCGTGTGCACCGACAGCCCCAGCCTGTCGGCGATCTCCTCGCTGATGCGGCCGTCTCCCGCAAGCTGCAGGCAGGCCACCTCGCGTTCCGACAGAACCTCCGACGGCGCGGCGCGGCGTTCGTCCTGGCCCAGCAGTTCCATCATGATCAGGCAGCACTTCTCGTGCAGGTCGATCAGCACGTCGCTGCTGATGTCGATGTAGTTGGCGGCGAAAATGACGAAGCCGTTGCCGATGGCTCCGAGCCGGACGGGAAAGGCGACGCCGGAAAACGGCAGGAGACGCGCCTTCAGGCGGACGACGAACGGTCCCGCGTCCGGCGCTTCCGCCGAACTGCTTTCGTCCGCGCCGTTCCAGAGAAGCGGCAGGAGGGAACTCTCGATATGCGCCAGCAGGATGTCACCGTAAGCGGCGACGAACTGGGCGGAATAATTCTGGTCGACAGATCCCCAGTTCTCCATCTCGCAGAAGAGGCTGCGCTTGCCCGGCTGGCTGCCGCCGATGATGCGGAACACGGCACTGTGGCGGGCTTTCACCATGCGCTGCATGGTGACGAGATCGGGGAAAAGGTCCGAGCGGCTGGCCGCCGAGCGCGTCGTACGGTTCGGTCGCAAGTCGCCATAGAGCATACGCTTCTTTTCGGGCAAATATTCCATTACGCCCTCCCCGCTTCACACCAGATTGTTGCGGACCGCATAGGCGATCGCTTCCGACCGCGTCTTCGTCGCGGTCTTTCGCATAACGCTGGTGATGTAGTTGTTGATGGTGTTGCGCGAGATGCCGAGGATGACGGCGATCTCGTCACTCGTCTTGCCTTCGGATATCCAGAAGAGACACTCGATCTCGCGCTCGGTCAGTTCGAAGTCGCGTTCCTGCCGGGTGCTGAAATTGTCGGCGACGCTGAAGAAGTAGCCCGTCAGCAGGCCGATGTTGCGCAGACGCTCCGGCGACAGGATCATGCCGTCGCGGTAGAGCAGCATCAGCGAAAGCCGCGTGCGCCCGACATTCAATGTCATGCTGCAGAACTCGCGGCTGAGCCCGGTTCCGATCACCGCATCTTCCGGCAGCAATGCAAAGGCGGGCTGGAAAAGCGAGAGGCACTTGTCGAGTTCGGTCGAGCGGGCATAGACGCCGGCCAGTTCCGTCGCCAGGCGGCGGACGAGATCGAAGGGCCAGTCCGAGGAGACGATGAAGTCGAGGCCCTGCTCCTGGACGAGATCGTAGCGGGCCAGGAGAAAGCAGGAAGCGCCGACATGCTGGGTGAGATAGCGCAGACCGGTGGCGATGTCGGAGGAAACAGCAAGTTGGGCCAGCTTGTTGACGAGTTCTTCCTTCGTGTCGACCCGGCCGACACCCGCCTCCGCACCAAGGGGATCAGTCTCGTTCACAGTTCTGTCCCACTGTCCCATGTTCCCGCCTCAGCTGAATATTGAACTCCACCCGCAAGCCACGCTCAGCCTCATTGCCACCTGTCGCCGCCCTCTTCCCTCCAGCGACAAAAGTCCGAATCCATAATCGAATCACCGTATTGTAGGACGATCTCGATCAAAGGCCAGATTTGCGTTTGAGGCTTCCTCCGCATTCACCGGACGGCCAAGCAGCCATCCGAACCCAAAATTCCATCATTGACAAATGATAGGCCACTTGCGGCGCCATCACAAACGAATTCCCGGCCAATCCACCGCCGAAGGCTCGCCGGCGACGTGCCGGCAATCCGTTGTCCGTAAAGTGCCGCGTCACGCCGCCTCATCGATCGCCCACTTGCGCAGGATCTTCGCGGCCCGCTCTTCGCTGATTTCGACCATGCGCGACAGGCGCCGTTCCGGACCTTCCTTGACCTTGCGGTTGAAGCCGCCGCCTTCGGTGTCCATGGTGAGCAGGTCTTCGGTGCTGTCGAAGCCGAAGTCGGAGCCGAAGCCTTCCATGAGCGCGCCGGGACCAGCCGCCGTGTCGCCGAGGGCCGGCGAAAAGTCGGGCAGTTCGAGACCGAGGTCCTCTTCCAGGCCAGCCTGGTTGATGCCCGCCTGGCCGCCGACGCCGATCGACTTCAACAGTGGGCGGAAGCCCATCCAGACAACCAGGAACGCCACCAGGACGAAGGCCGCGGAGTTGATGATGCCGGCGAGGTTGCGGCTCAGCATATCCATCACGCCAGGTGCCGCCGATTCGTCGTTCAGCAGTTCGTTCTCCATGAAGTCCATGGCGGTGATCGTCACGACGTCGCCGCGCTCGACGTCGAGGCCGGCAGCGGACGTCACGATCTTCTGCATCTCGGCAAGATAGGCATCGATCTTCGCCTGATCGGCCGGCTGGCCGACCATCGCGGCGATCCGGTTCTTGTTGACGACAACAGCGACCGACATCTTCTCGACCCGGTAGCCGTTGCGGACCGTCGCGATCGTCTTGCTGTTGATCTCGTAGTTGGTCTGCTCTTCCTTCTTGTCCTGCTGATCGGACGATTCCGGACCGGAGCCACCATTGGCATTGGCAGCCTGCGGGACGTTCTGCTCGACGGTGGCCGCGGTGTCGGCCTGCTTCTGCAAGGACTTCTGCGTGTCCTTGGTGACGCGGATGGAGCGCTCGACCTTCGATTCGGGATCGTAGGTGGTCTCCTGGATCTGCTGGGTGTCGGTGTTGACGGCGACGGTCACACTGGACCGGAAATTGTCGAGCCCGAGGAACGGCGCCAGCGCCTTGTCGATGTTGGATTCAACTTCGCTCTGGACATTCTCGGCAACACCGAGATTGCGGCCGAGACCGTTGTCCCCGCCTTCCGTACCGGAAGCCAGCAACTGGCCGGCCGAATCCAGAACGGTCACGTCATCGACTTCAAGGCCTGGCACGGAAGCCGCGACGAGATGGCGAATGGAAGGGGCCACCTTGCGGCCAGTCGACGAGCTGGCGCGGATCATGACGGAAGCTGTCGGTTTCTGCTCGCCGCGGCGGAAATTGCCGATGTCGGCCATGACGATGTGGACACGGGCAGCCGTGATGCCGTTGATGGCCTGGACCGTGCGGGCGATTTCGCCTTCGAGTGCACGCACACGCGTCACTTCCTGCATGAAGGATGTCAGGCCCAGCGATCCGACATTGTCGAAGAGTTCGTAGCCGGCATTAGAGCTGTTCGGCAGGCCGCGTTCGGCCAAGAGCAGCCGGGCCCTGCCCGTCATGCCCGCCCGGACCGAAATGCTGGAGCCATCGGCGCCGATCTCGAAATCGACGCCGGATTCGGCAAGTACGAGGCTGATCTGATTGAGGTCCTGCGCATCCAGGCCGATATACAGGTTTTCGTAGGCAGGCTTGTTCACGAAGAAGGCGGCGGCAAGCACGAGCGCCAGTGAGACGATGCCGATGCCAGCGAGCGCGAAGAGCCGCGCTTTGCCAAGAGAGGCTAGGTTACGAAGTACCTGGGGTAACTGGTTCAACAGATTCATTCTGTTCTCACGCTAGAAAACTGCAAGCGGCCGCTATTGGATCGCCTGGAACACTATGCAGTGAAACTTGCGCGAGCGTTTCGGGTGACTGGCCGGCGAACAACGCACAGAGCCGGAAACAGGAAACGGCGCCCGAAGGCGCCGTTTTCAAAGGGATTTCATTGTTCGCTCTAGGCCTATACGACCCAATCGCCTGCGCCCGACGGCAGGCTAGAAGAGATCGCAGTCACCGACCGCCTTGGTCAGCGGCTGGGAATGGCCGTGACGGATCGCGCCGCCAAGCGCCCTCTGCATGTCGGCAAGCTTCACGAGGTTCAGCGCAGTCGCCAGGTCGACGAGCAGACCCTCGGGGATCGAGGCCGTCACCGTATCGATGAATTCGGCCAGTCCACGCGTCTTCTGCACGGCCAGATCGATGCCCTGCAGGACCTTCATGCAGTCCGGATGCTGCATGAAGTCGACGCCGGCAAGTTCGTGCAGCTGCGGCTCGATGCGCTCGATGAGATAGGCAACGTCATGCAGTTCAGAAACCACACGCATGAGAACGTCCGGCAGTGCATCCTCATAGGCTTTTTCGTCGGTGTTACTGACCTGCATTGGACCCTCGTTCTCAGAAAAATTCGATTGAGTTGTCGACCGGCTTCGGCGCGACAACCGGGCGACGCTGTTCCAGCGCGACCGTCTTTTGGGTTTCGGCACCTGTCAGCGGATGCTGGCGCGCACGGCCGCTGATCGGCCAGTATTCGAGTTTCCGGCCGTGGTCCCCGCCTGTCGACGACCCGACGATCGGAATGCCTTCATCCTTGAGGAACTGGGTGGCGAAAGCCGCGTTCTGCTCGCCGACATTGGAGAAGGAGGCAATGGTCTTGGCGCCGCCAAAGATCTTCGCTTCCAGGCGGTCGCGCCGTGCGCCCGCCTTCAGCAAGCCGTTGATCAGCAATTCCATCAAATGAACGCCATAGCGGGTGGCGTCGCCACCGGCGGCCAGGGACGCAGCATTTCCCGGAAGGAGGAAATGGTTCATGCCCCCGACGCCGGCGACCGGATCACGCATGCACGCAGCCACGCACGAGCCCAGAATGGTCGTCAGGACGACATCCGGATCATTCGAGATTTTGTACTCGCCTTGAATTATGTGGACTCGTTTGACTGGTGCGTCGAGTGTCATTTAAGCGCTCCGAATACCGCTTCGATCGAGGCTTTCATCTTTTCGATGGTGAACGGCTTCGCCAGGACGTTGTTGGCACCGAGCTGGGCAGCCTTCTGCACCAGTGCACGGTCGCCCTGCGCCGTCAGAATGATGAACGCGGCCTTCTTCGTCGCCGGATTGCTGCGCACGGCCTGGAGCAGCCCGAGCCCGTCCATCTTCGGCATGTTGAAGTCCGAAATCACGAGGTGATGCGGCTGCTGCTGCATGATCTTCATGCCCTGCTCGCCATCGCCTGCGGCCGTGATCTGCTTGAAACCGAGCTGGGTCAAAGCATCACTCAACAACAGGCGGCTCGTGACCTGATCGTCGACGATCAGCACTTTTATCTTTTCCGCTAGCGACATTATTCTATCCCTTCCTTCCGGGCGGCTGTCATTTTCAATATCTCTTCCCCTATGGAGCCAAGGGGGAGCTGCTGCTCTACGGCTCCAATCTCGTAGGCAACTCTCGGCATTCCATAAACCACGCAAGTCTTCTCGTTCTGGCCGATGGTACTGGCACCCGCACGGCGCATCGCCAGAAGTCCGTTTGCTCCGTCGCGACCCATGCCGGTCAGGATGACACCGACGGCCTTGCGGCCGGCGATCTCGGCGACCGAGTTGAACAGGACGTCGACGGATGGCCTGTGACCGTTCACGGGGCCGCTGTCAATCAGCCGGCAGCACGGTGCCGACGGATTGACGATCTGCAGGTGACGCTCGCCTCCCGGTGCCAGGTAGATCTTGCCGATCTCCAGCCGGGCTCCGTCTGTTGCTTCGGTGACGACCGGCGCGCAGAGACGGTTCAGGCGTTCGGCGAAGCTTGTGGTGAACGTCCCCGGCATATGCTGGGTGATCACCGTCGGCGGGCAATTGGCCGGAAAGTTCTGCAGCACCGTGATCAGGGCTTCGACACCGCCAGTCGAGGATCCGATCGCGACGATCTTGCGACCTACATGATATTCGGAGACGGCGCGCGGAGGCTGCGGCTGCGGCGCGGCCGTACGGATGTAACGATGCTGCGAGCGGGCGGCGGCCTTGACCTTCTCTGCAAGATCGAGGAACGGCACGCGCTCGCCGGGCGCCGGCTTGCCGACGCAGTCGAAAGCGCCGATTTCAAGGGCGGCCAGCGTGGCGCCGGCACCGCGATGGGTCATCGAGGAGACCATGATGACCGGCATCGGCCGGAGCTTCATGATCTTTTCCAGGAACTCCAGGCCGTTCATGTTCGGCATCTCGATGTCGAGCGTAACGACATCGGGGTTCAATTGCTTGATGGCCTGGCGGGCTTCCATCGCATCGCCGGCCTGGCCGATGACGGAGACTTCCGGATCGGCATTCAGGACGGCGGTGATCAAACCGCGCATGGTCGGTGAATCATCGACGACGAGGACACGTGCGGGCATGCTCATTAGCTTTTCCTCCCGCCCTTGCCGATATAGCGATATGTGGTGATGCCGATGTTGTCGAATTCGTCCTTGGCGGGACCCGACACGCGCTCGGAATGACCGATGTAGAGATGGCCGCCGAGCGGCATGAGGCCGGCGAACCGGTTCCAGATCTTCACCTGCGTCGGCTCGTCGAAATAGATGACGACGTTGCGGCAGAAGATGACGTCGAACTGCCCCTTGAACGGCCATTGCGCCATGAGGTTCAGCTCGTTGAAGGTGATCAGCTTCTTGACGCGGTCGTCGATCTGCAGTTTGCGGCGGCCGTTGACATCGACGTCCTTGAACCACTGGCGGCGCATTTCCGGCGAGATCGTATCGGCGGACGAATGGTCATAGGCGCCGGCCCTGGCGATCGCCAGAATCTTCGGATCGATATCCGTCGCAAGGATGCGGAAGTCGTAATCGGCGATGTTCGGCGCCATAGCCAGAACGGTGAGCGCAATCGAATAGGGCTCCTGCCCGTCCGAACAGGCCGCCGACCAGATCCGCACCCGGCCGCCCGACTTGGCGCGCTGGATGAGGTCCGGCAGGACATCGGCCTTCAGATGATCGAAATGATGGTTCTCGCGGAAGAACTTCGTGAAGTTCGTCGTCAGGTGCGACAGCATCTCGCGGCGCTCGGGCGCTCCCTGTTCGGAAGACACGAGTTCGCAATATTCGCGGAAACCGCTGAGCCCCAGATTGCGGATGTGCTTGGACAGCCGCGAATAGACGAGCGACGCCTTCGTCTCATTGAGGAAGATGCCGGCATCCGCATAGATCATTGCCGCGATTTCGGTCAGGTCGCGCCGGGTCAGCGGATATTCACCGCTGGCCAGGACATCGTCCGCCGACTGCCTTGTATCAGAAGCACGCACTAAACTCATACGATCACACTTCCCATGCCGTCGTTGCCGATTCGGCTGCTTGGAGGCCTGTTTCTGGTCGCGACACCCAACGCCCGCGCTGCGGACGAGGTCCGGTGCGCATCAAACCGATGCCCCGCGGCACCGCTTGTCGTTGTTGCTGACGTCGAGACCATTGTCATATCACCCTGCCGCTGCCATCGCGTTCGCGCTGAGTGACTGTCCCCGGGATGCGGCGCAGACTGCGTCCACATCGAGAATGAGAGCCACCCGGCCGTCTCCAAGGATCGTCGCAGCGGCGATCCCGGGTACATGCGTGTAATTTGCCTCAAGACTCTTAATAACCACCTGACGCTGGCCCTGGATCGCATCGACCATGAGCGCGCGCTGTCCGCCACTCTCGGATTCGACGAGAAGCGCCACGCCCTCGACCGGGTCCGCGCTGGTGGCGCGGTAGTTCAGGATGCGGCCGACGTCGACCAGCGGGCAGAAGCCGTCACGGATCGAGAGCAGGCGATGGTTGGAGCCGTAGGAGTGAATGGACTTCGCCTCCGGCTGCAGCGTCTCGACGATGGCCGTCAGCGGCACGACGAGGGTCTGGCCGGCAACCGTGACGACCATGCCGTCGAGGACGGCGAGCGTCAGCGGCAGGCTCATGGTGAAGACGGAGCCCTTGCCAGGCGTCGACGAGATCGAGATACGGCCGCCAAGAGCCTGGATGGAGCGCTTGACCACATCCATGCCGACGCCGCGTCCGGAAATGTCCGAGATCTTGTCGGCGGTCGAGAAGCCCGGCAGGAAGATCAGGTTGTCGATCTCCTCATCGGAGAGCGGCGTTTCGGAGGTGATCAGATCGTTGTCGATCGCCTTCTGGCGGACGCGCTCGCGGTTGATGCCGGCGCCGTCGTCGGCAAGCTCGATCAGGATGCGGCCCGAACGATGCTTTGCGGTCAGGCGGACGGTGCCTTCCGGGTTCTTGCCGGCGGCTTCGCGCTTCTCAGGTGTTTCCACGCCGTGGTCTACGGCGTTACGGATCATGTGCGTCAGCGGCTCGGCCAGCTTGTCGATGACCGTCTTGTCCACTTCGGTATTTTCACCCTCGGTGATCAGGCGGATCTGTTTGCCGGTCATGTCGGCCACTTCGCGCACGATGCGCGACATGCGCTGGAAGACCGGCTTGACCGGCTGCGCGCGGATGGCCATCACGCTGTCCTGGATCTCGCGGGTGAGCTGCTGCAGCTCCTCGAGACCCATGTTCATCGAATTGGTGCCGGAGGCGTCGTTCTCGATGACGCTCTGAGAGAGCATCGCCTGGTTGATAACGAGCTCGCCGACGAGGTTGATCAGGCGATCGACGCGGTCGAGATCGACGCGGATCGTCTGGGCGACACCGGCGCCGGCGGAGTTCTGTGCCTGGGCGGCAGCCGCAAGCGCGGCGGCCTTTTCAGCCTCGGATGTCGAGGATGCGGTCTGGCGGACGACGTCGCGCGCCGTCTGTGCCGCAGCAATGGCGTCGGCGATCGGGGCTGCGATGGGCGCTGCGGGAGCCGGGCGAACCGGCTCGACAACGGTCTCCATTACCGGCGCTTCATCTTCTTCGTCGGCGCCATCAAGGGCGGACAGATCGAAGGGAACCGGAACCATCGGGAGTTCGGAGGCATCGTCCTCGGCGTCGACGGCATGGGCCGTTATCTCGAGATCACAATCCCACTCGGCGAATTCGAAGACTGTGCGGATGCCTTCTTCGCCCTTCTCCGTTTCGATGGAAATATCCCAATGGAAGTAGGCACCTTCCGGATCCATCTGGTCGAGAACCGGAAGAGATTCCATGTCGCAGCGGATGCTCATTGCGCCGATGCGGGACAGATCGCGCAGCAGAAGGGCCGCTTCATTGCCCTTGTTGTAAAGTTCGGCGCGCGGCTTGAACTTCACATCGAAGGACGGAACCGGTGCGGACGCTTCCTCATCGCCGCCGAAATCGTCGAAGGAGAACGGGATCGGCGCGAAGCCTTCCTCACCAACTGACGGCTGTGGAGCAGCGGCCGGAGCTGGCTTGGGTGCAGGTGCAGGCGTCGGCGCGGCGGCGGAGGGTGCTGGCATTTCCCCCTTGGCGAGCGCCTCGAGCTCCTTGACGAGACCCGTGCTTCGGCTCGGGTCGACGCTTCCGCCGTCACGGGCAGCCGTGGTCAGGTCGGCAAGCACGTCGGCCGACTTGAGCATCACCTTCATGACGTCCAGGTTGGGCTCAAGCTTGTTGGATCGAACGCAATCAAGAGTGGTCTCGAAAACATGCGCGAAAGCCACCAGATCATCGAGGCCGAACGCGCCCGCGCCGCCCTTGATCGAATGGACGGCCCGGAACACGGCATTCACCGTTTCGGGATCACGATCGCCATCATTCATCTTCAGGAGACCGGATTCCAGTTCTGCGAGCTGCTCTTCGCACTCCTGGAAAAAGATCTCTTTGATTTCGTTCATATCCATAGGAATTATCCCGTTAGGCGGTTACACGCTCAATCGCATCGATCAGTTTGGTCGGATCGAAAGGCTTTACGATCCAGCCGGTCGCACCGGCCTGACGGGCGCGGTTCTTCTTCTCGGCGTCGCTTTCGGTCGTCAGGACAAGGATCGGGATGGCACGGTACTTGTCGTTCTTGCGCACGCCCTCGATGAAGCCGAAGCCATCCAGACGCGGCATGTTGATGTCCGTGACGATGACATCGGGGCATGCGTTTTCAAGGACTTCCAATCCTTCGATGCCGTCTTCGGCCTGGATCGTTTCGAACCCGGCGTTGTTCAACGTCACGAGGAGCATGTTACGAATGGTCCGTGAATCATCCACGGTAAGCACTCTTTTCTTCATTGCTGAATCTCCTTAGCCAGCAGGTGATCAATGTTGACGCCGATGAGCTGCAGCGTCTTTGAAAATACGTCCGAGACCTTGTTGAACACGAAGGCCTTCTTGTCTTCTTCCCAGGCCCTGGAGCCGGCGATCAGCACCTGGACGCACTGGGCGCCGACCCGTTCTACGCCAGATGCGTCGAGGGCAAGGTCCTTGCCGCGCAGTTCCATGAGCTTCCCGTGCAGGGCGGAAGCTTCGTTGAGGTCGAGAACGGCAGACAGCTTCAGCTCCGCAGTCTCACTCTTTTTCTTCGTCATCAGAACCTTCCTTGTTCCAGACCGCATTTCATGTTTCCGATGCCCGCCCGCAAAAGCGTGCATCAACCTCCGGCAGCGCCGGCAATGGCGATCGCCGGGACGGCGGCGACCTCCCAATCAAGTTCCCTGTCCAGCATGTCCTGCGCTTCCTCGGCGACACGCACGGGCGCGATTTCGACGCGCGCCACCGGCCGGGCTGCAGCAAACTGCCGCTGGTAACGGAATTCCCTGACCGTCGCGCCGAGTTCGACGATGACGGTGTGCAGATCCTCGGCGTCCTGCCCAGAACGGACGGCACCTTCGGTATTCTGTGCGATGGCCGAGCGCGCCGAGCTCAGTTCTTCGGACAGGCGCTTCAACTCGCTGGCATGGCTGCCGGTGTCGCGGGCAATGCCGGCGATGGAATCGCTGATGCCGTTGACCTGGGTGACGATCTCGCCGATGGCGTTCTGCGTGCGGGCAACCATTTCGACGCCTTCGTCGACCTGGGCCTTGGTGTTGGTGACCAGCGCCTTGATCTCGCGCGCAGCTTCCGCCGAACGCTGTGCCAGTCCCCGGACCTCCTGGGCGACGACCGCAAAGCCGCGACCGGTTTCGCCGGCGCGGGCTGCCTCGATGCCGGCATTCAGCGCCAGAAGATTGGTCTGGAAGGCAATCTCGTCGATCACGCCGATGATCTTGCCGATCTCGTCCGCCGACGTCTCGATGCCGGACATGGCAGAAATCGCCTGGCCGACGATCTGACCGCTGGTTTCGGCCGATTGCCGCGTCTTCGCGACGGCCTCTTCCGCGCCGCGGGTCATCTCGGCGTTGCGGCGGACGTCGACCGTCAGGTCGCCAAGCGCCTGGACCGAACCCTCCAGCGACCGGCACTGGTCGAGCGCCTTGGCCGCGAAGTCGCGGGCTTCCGCGGAGATCGTTCCGGTCTGCTCTTCAGTCTGCGAGAGAACACCGGAGAAGCGAATGAAGTTGTCCTGCAGGGCTTCCATGGCCGTGTTCAGCTGTTCGGCCAGATGCGCGTAGTTGCCGGCATCCGCGACATCGGCGCGGGCGGTCAGGTCATTCTGGGACAGTGCCGCCAGCACGGAGCCGAAGATCTCTTCGACCTGCGCCTGCTCAGCCTTGCGCTGTGCGGCCATCTGCTGCTTGTGTTCCACGCGCAGGGCATTGAAGCGCAGCGAAACGGCGATCTCGACATCGACCAGAACCAGACGAATGATCGCGGCCGCCAGGTCGGACATTTCCTGCGTCCGCTTCTTGCCGGAAGACAGCAGCGAGCGGCCGGCCGCTTCGCCGATGATCGTCGACAGCAGGTGTTCGAGGACGACCGCATGGCCGGCAACGTGCCAGCGGGGATCGAGCCCCATCTTGGATTCCGCATCCGAAAGAACCTTCACGCGCTCGGCGTAGAGGCTGTCGAAGCGGGCGTCGGTCAGAACATCCCAATGGGATGCCTGCAGGTCGTGCAGACGTTCGATCTGGCGCTCGCTCGTGAAATTCGCCGAAGCTTCCGGGATCGACTGGAAACGATGGAAAAGGTCGCGCAGGCCGGCATTGACGCTCGCCTGCATCTGGGGACGATGGCGGCGCAGGAGTTCGCATTCGTCCGCGCTCAAGCCGGCAAAACGCAGGCGCTCGCGCAGGCTTCCAGCCCTCGCTCCGCTCACCTGTTCTGTCGTCGGCTTGTTGTTCAAGTCCAGTCCCCGCAATACCCCATGGCCGGAAGGCCGAAACACCAATTTTCATGATCCGGCGGCCATGGGGACATTCCTCACAGGAACGCTCTCCGGCCACGCAAAATACTCGCAAAATATTGGCTTGATTACATACCGGCCCAAGTCCGGTTTCGACGGTTGCGGCGTCATGCCTTATGGGAATTTCGGCAGCAGATATCCCATTCCGACGTACAAGCTAATCATTATGGTTAATTCCTTGCTTGAAGGTTAATTTTTGGTGCCGTGAACCGAACTAGTCAGATTTAACCACTTCATCATCTTCGACGAAGAAGGCCGGCGAAAGCCAGAAGCAAGGTTATCCCGTTATCAAGGCATGAGGGTATAGCGGGTAGACAGTATCGGGGGGTGTAACCGTGGTTGTTCTTGGTATCGCAGCATTCATTCTTTCAGCGGCCACGCTCGGCGCGATGACGCTTCTGATCAACATCGAGCGGCGGCGCGAGCTGCCCGGCTTTCACATTTTCTGACAAGGCGAAGCATCGACTTCCGTCGTTCCGGCCAGTTGACATCGGTCGCCCTGCTTGGGAATGTCCGCGCGGCATTTCACATGGCAGGTATTTTTCGATGAGCCTTTCTTCCGTCAAAGCATTTTTCGCCGACAACGCACCGGACATTTCCGTAATCGAACTGGAGCAGAGCACGGCAACCGTCGAGCTCGCCGCTCAGGGTCACGGCGTCGAGCCCGGCCAGATCGCCAAGACCTTGGCGCTGAAGCTGGACGGCGGGACGGTCCTTTTGGTCGCCAAGGGCGACGCCCGTCTCGACAACCAGAAATTCAAGGCGCAGTTCGGCGCCAAGCCGAGGATGCTGGATCTGTCGGAGGTTGAGGCCGAAACCGGCCATCCGGTCGGCGGCGTCTGCCCCTTCGGCCTGCCCCGCGCCATGAAGGTCTACTGCGATGTGTCGCTCAAGGCCTATGACATCGTCGTGCCGGCCGCCGGCGCCATCAATGCCGCCGTCAAGATCGAACCGAACCGGATGGCAGACCTGACCGGCGCCGAGTGGATCGACGTCTGCAAGTAATGTGGCGACACGCCTTCCCTGCCCTACCCGCTGCGATTGGTGATCCACCGGCATTGGTAGGGCGCGAAGACAATATCGCCGCCCTGTGCGCGGATCGTCTCGCCTGAGAGGAGATCCTGCCAGTTGGCGCCACCGATCAGGTTCAGCGACATGGCGGGAATGACGACCTCCTCGTCGGTCATGTTGTTGACGGCAAAGATGCTCTGCGAACGGTCCATGCTCTGGCGCCAGAATCCGAACAGCTTTTCGCCGAGATGCAGCGTGAACTGCGTCGCATTCGGGTGAAAGGCCGGCTGGCGGATGCGGATTGAAAGCATGCGCTTCATCTCGGCAAACACCCGCGCATGCCGGCTTGTGTCATCGGCCAGCGCCTCGCGCAGATCCGGATAATGCCAGCGATGGCGGTTGATCGCCCTATTGTGCTGAGATTTTTCGACGCCTTCATAATCGTTGGGCGTCGCGAGCAGCGAATGGATGTAGAAAGCGGGAATGCCTTCCAGCGCCATGGCGATCGCCTGGCTGCAAAGGAAGCGCTCGCTGTTCCACTGGTCCTCCCCCTTCACCGTGCCCTTCAGCGCATCGTAGAGCGAGACGTTGAGCTCGTAGGCCTTGACGCCGCCGTCCGGCAACTTGCGCATGCTGACGAGGCCGCCGAAGCCCTTGACCGTCTCGATCATCGCGGCGATCTCCTCGTCGGGGACGAGGCCTTCGGCGGGGCGCAGGCCGATGCCGTCATGCGAGGCGGTGAAATTGAAGTAGGCGCAGCCGAGCTGGGCCGGTGGCATCGCCATCTGCCAGGCGTTCAGCGAGCGTGAGGTGCCGTTGAGCAATCCGTGCAGGATCAGCGGCGGCAGCGAGAAATTGTAGATCGCATGCGCCTCGTTGCGATTGCCGAAATAACTGAGGTTCTCGACATTCGGCACATTGGTCTCAGTGATCAGGACAAGCTGCTCCTCGGCGAAATCGGCGAGAAGCCGCATGAGCCGGACGATCTCGTGCGTCTGGCGCAGATGGATGCAGCTGGTGCCGACTTCCTTCCAGACGAAGGCCACGGCGTCGAGACGGATCGTGCGCACGCCCTTGTCGATGTGCATGCGCATGATGCGCAGGAATTCGAGCAGGACCTCGGGATTGGAGAAATCGAAATCCACCTGGTCATGGCTGAAGGTGCACCAGACATGGCGAATGCCGTTCGCCGTCTCGACCTCGCGCAGCAGCGGATGGGCGCGCGGGCGCACCACCTCGGAAAGATCGTCCTCGGGCGAGGCCTCGAAGAAGAAGCGGTCATAGGGCGCGTGTCCCTGGCGATATTCGTTGAACCAGTGCGACTGGCTGGAGCAGTGGTTCAGGACCAGGTCGGACATCAGCCGGAACTCGCCGGCAATGCGTTCGACATCCTCCCAATCGCCGAGAATGCTGTTGACCGCCCGGTAGTCGGTGATCGCGAAACCGTCGTCCGAGGTGTAGGGAAAGAACGGCAGGATATGCACCGAATTGACGGTGCCTTTCAGGTATCGGCGCAGGAAGTCGTAGAGCAGGTCGAGCGGCTTGTGTTCGCCGTCCACAAGGCTGTTGCCGTAGGTGATGACGTAGGCGTCGCGCTCGTTCCAGATCGTGTTGTTTTGAAGCATGCGCCCGCGTTTTCGCGGCGTGTGGTCCGTTCCCCAGAAGGCTGACACGATGTTGTCCGCCAGCTGCCCCGCATCGAGATCGGGATAAATGGAGCCGACCAGAACCCGTATGCCGTCACGGAGGCGCCGGGGAACCACCCTTCCGGAAGCGGGCATGGCGGCATCAGGCGGAGGCGTTACTTGCTGCATCGCAAAAAGTTAACATGATGACCGCGTTTGGCAACTGCAAACCGGCAGTCGTACCGAAAATGACAGTACACTTGACCTTGCCACGATGGGAAGGTCTATGATCCGTAAGGTCAAAGGCAACCGCCACCGGTGGCCGGGGAGAAAACGATGAACATAGGCGAAGCCGCAGGCGCATCGGGCGTTTCGGCGAAAATGATCCGCTACTACGAGACCGTCGGTCTCATCCGTCCGGCCCACCGGACGGAGAACAACTACCGGGTCTATGGCGAAGACGATGTGCATACGCTGCGTTTCATCAAGCGGGCCCGCAATCTCGGTTTCTCGCTCGAGGAAACCGCAACGCTCCTGGGGCTCTGGCGCGACAAGACGCGCGAAAGCCGCGAGGTCAAGCGTGTCGCACAGACCCACATCGACGCGCTGGAAAGCCGGATTGCCGAACTGCAGGACATGGTCGGAACGCTCAAGCACCTCGCGCATTGCTGCTCCGGCGACAACAGGCCCGACTGCCCGATCCTCAACGACCTCGCGGAGATCAAGCCGACATCGACGCCGAAGGCTGCAAGCGCCCGCCGAAATGCCTCTTGACGCCAGTCGCGTATGACAAGGTCGCGTGGAAGACAATATTGTCAAACGGATGCAATCCGATCCTCTTGGTGACTGTACTTCCGGTTGAGAGGCATAATCGGCAAAAATGGATGCATAACTTTTTTGCGTTGGCGTACGACGCCCTTTTCGTAATCATTGGATTATCAGTTCCACATCCAAGAACAACGAGGGGAAACCATGAAATCCGGATTGAACTATCTCTCAGCCACCATCGCCGCGCTGCTGCTTTCGAGCGCAGCCCATGCAGAGACCCTGCGTCTTGCACATGAATCGTCGTCCAACAGCCTGATCCAGGAAGCGAGCCTTCTCTTCGCCAAGACCGTATCGGAGAAATCCGGTGGCGATCTCGAGGTCCAGGTATTCCCCGACGGCCAGCTCGGCGATGAAGCCGCAATTGCCGACGGCGTCGGCAACGGCTCCATCGATATCGGCCTCGGCGGCGTCGTCGACCCGATCGATCCGAAGCTCAACGTCATTACGCTGCCGTTCCTCTTCAAGGATCTCGATGCCGTACACGCCTTCCTCGACGGCCCGGTCGGCAAGGAAGTCTTCAGCACCGGCGCTGATAACGGCTTCCACATGCTCGGCGCACTCGACTCCGGCTTCCGTCAGTTCGCGCTGACCAAGGGCGCAGTCAATACGCCGGCCGACATGAAGGGCGTCAAGGTCCGCGTGCCCGGCAATCCGGTGCTGCTCGCCACCATGAACGCGCTCGGCGCCTTGCCGCAGTCCATTCCGTTCGGCGAAGTCTACACCGCCCTGCAGTCGGGCGTCGTTGACGGCACCGAGCCGGAAATGCGCGATTTCGCCGACCAGAAATGGTATGAAACGACGAAGTACATGTCGCTGTCGAACTATGTCTGGACGCCCAACTACTGGTTCATGAACAATGACCGCTACGAAGGCCTGTCCGACAAGGACAAGGCTGCCGTCGACGAAGCCGTCGTCGAGACGACCGCCTGGTATCGCGAGAAGCTGGCGAACACCTATGCCGAGGTCCAGAAGACCCTCGAAGAAAACGGCGTGACCTTCAACACCGTCGACCAGGCACCGTTCCGCGACATGGTCGGTCCCGTCTACGCCCAGTTCGGCAAGGAATGGGGCGACGACCTGGTTGCCAAGGTTCGCAGCGCCGCTGCCGGCAACTAAGCCTTCAAAGCCTCCCAGGGCGCATGCGTTCGCGGGGCAACTGCCCTGCGGACGCTCTTTGATCCGAGCGGTTCATGAACGAGACATCCCTACCCCATCCCCAAGACCCCACGCTTCTGCGCTGGTTCGGCTGGCTGACGACCGGCATCGCCGTTTCCGCCTTCGTCGGAATGACGATCACGACCCTCCTGGGCGTCGCCGCCCGCTACATGGGTTTGCGCGGTGTCGAATGGACCTTCGAAGTCACCGGCATCCTGTTCCTCTGGACCAGTTTTTTCGGCGTCATCGTCGCCGAATTGCGGCGTGAGAACGTCGCCTTCACCTTTGTCGTCGACAAGCTCGACAGCCGGTGGGGCCGCATCATCGCCTTCATCTGCTCGCTGCTGACGCTCTGGCTCGCCATCGAGCTGACGCGCAGCGGTATCGGTTTTGCGGCTCGATCCGGGATGGCACCGACGCCTCTCCTGCGGCTGCCGCGCCTCGTGCAAATCCTGCCATTCATCATATTTGCAGGCGGCATCGCGCTGATCACCTTCCTCCGCATCCTCCAGTGCCTGAGAGGCAAGGCGGCGCAATGACCATTCTCATCCTGTTTGCAACCTTCCTCTTCTGCCTTCTGGGCGGCCTGCCGATCCTCTGGGCGATGGGCGTCTCCACGCTCGCGGCACTCACCTTCGGCGATGTTTCCATGCCGTCGGCATGGCTGGCGCAGCAGATCGTGCGCGGCGCGGACTCCATCTATCTGGCCGCGATCCCGCTGTTCCTGTTTTCCGGCGAACTGATGAACCGCGGCGGCCTCACGCGGCGCCTCATCAACCTCGCCGACTTCGTCTTCGGACGCTTCACCGGCGGGCTCGGCTTCGTCAACGTCGTGACGGCCTTCATCTACGGCGGCATCAGCGGTTCGGCGACCGCCGACACCAGCGCGGTCGCCAAGCTGATGATCCCGGCGATGGAAAGCCAGGGCTATCCGAGGAGCTACGCCGCGGCCATCACGGCGGCATCCGGAACGCTCGGCATCATCGTCCCGCCGAGTGTGATCTTCATCCTCTACGGCGTGCTCACAAACACCTCTATCGGCGGCCTGTTCCTCGCCGGCGTGCTACCGGGAACGTTGATCGCGGTTGCCTTCATGGTCACCTCCTGGATCGTCGCCAAGCGCGCCGGCTATGGCGGTCACAAGTCGCAGCTGTCGATGCGGGCCTTCCTCGCAGACCTCGTCAAGGCCTTGCCGGCGCTCGCCATGCCGATCTTCATTCTCGGCACCATCCTGTCGGGTCTGGCAACGGCCACGGAAGCTGCCGCGCTCTCGGTCGTCTATGCGGTGTTCGTCGGCGGTTTCATCTACCGCGAACTGACTTGGAAGGAGATCGGATCGGCGCTGGTCGAGACCGTCTCCGGCACCGGATCGGTGATGCTGATCGTGGCTGTCGCGACGCCCTTCGCCTGGATCCTGACCGTCGAGCAGATCCCGCAAATGGCAACCGACTTCATCCAGCATACCGGCGCCGGACCGATCGGCACGATCGCGCTCGTCCTCGGCGTGCTGCTGTTCGTTGGCACATGGCTGGATCTCGGGCCGGCGATCGTGATCCTCGCCCCCATCCTCGCTCCGCTCCTGGCCAAGGCCGGACTGCCGCCGCTGCAGATTGGCGTGCTGTTCACCGTCGCGCTCGGTGTCGGACTTTATACCCCGCCGGTCGGCACCAACCTCTTCGTCGTCTGCAATGTCGGCCGCGTGAGCATCGGTGCCGTTACCCGGCAGCTCGTGCCCTTCTGGATCGCGAGCCTCGTGGTCCTCGTTCTTCTGGTCGCATTCCCCGGTCTCAGCGAATGGCTGCCGGGCATTTTTGGGAATTCCTGATGCAGCATCTTGTTGGTGGCATTTCAAGCGCCGGGCGGGCTCTTCCGGCGCTGAACGACCGGGCATTCCGGGTCGATCATGCTTACGGCCCCTACATCGTCGGCGATGACGGCCGGCGTTATGTGGATACCGCGCTGGGCTTCGGCGCGATCCTGCTCGGCCATGCCGATCCCGTGGTCAATGCCGCAGTCTGCGCCGCCATCGAGCGCGGATCGATGCCGGCATTCGCCCATCGCGCAGAGGAACAGGCGGCCGAGCTGTTGACGGCGGCCTGCGGTCCGCTCGCCTCCGCCATGTTCACCAATTCCGGCAGCGAGGCGGTGCATATGGCCTGCCGCATCGCGCGTGCCGTCACCGGCCGCGGGACGATCGCCAAGATCGCCGCGGGCTTCGACGGCTGGTTTGATCCCGTCGCGCTCGGCAATGCCGGCTCTCAGGAAGCCCTGCTCGGCAACGGCCCGAGGCCGGTTCGAAGCGGCGTCACGCTGCTGCGCTACAACGACATCGCGGACATCGAGAGGCTGTTCCAGGAAAACGACGACATCGCCGCCGTCATCTATGAGCCCCTGCTCGCCAATGCCGGCTGCGTGGTGGCCGAACCCGGCTATCTGGAAACGCTGCAGACGACCGCGCGCCGGTACGGCGCATTGCTGATTGCCGACGAGGTGCTGATGGGCTTCCGGTCGCGCTTCGGGCTCGCCAGCCATGGAATGAAACTGAACCCCGACATGGCAACCGTGGGCAAGGCGATCGGCAACGGCTTTGCCGTCGCGGCCGTCCTCGGCCAGCCGGAGGTCATGGCGGCCGCTGCCGACGGCAGGGCGGTACGCGCGGGCACCTATAGCGGCAATCCGGTGGCGACCGCTGCCGTCGTGGCAACGATGGAGCAACTGGCGAAAGCCGACTATGAGACGCTTGCGGCCAGAGGCGAACGGCTGCGGGCCTGCTTCTCGAGCGCCTTTGCCGAGCAGTCCCAGAAGGTCTCGACCTCAGGCCTCGGCATGGTCTTCACGCCCTGGTTCGCCAATGAGGCGCCGCACTCCTACGAGACAGCGGCGGCCACCATCCGCCCGGACAAGTCGCTTGCACTGCATTATGCGCTCAGAGAACAGGGCGTCATGACGATGCCGCAGGGCTACGGCCGGCTCTATCTGAGCTTCGCCCACAACGACGACGTCATCGAGCAGATGGAAGGCGCGATCCGGCAGGCGGCGACAGCTCTTCGAGAGGACTGAACTCCGAGCGCAGGAAAGAAGCCAGCTTGCGCCCGGCGAGGCTGACGCCGGGTGCCATGATCAGGGCCAGCTCGAGCTCGGGTAGCGGCGGCAGGCCATCGGTCTCCGACAGGACGCGATGTTCGAAAGTCAATGCCGACTGGGGAAGCGCCGTCACACCGAAGCCCATCATCACGGCCGACTGAATCGACTGCATGTGCGACGACACCCAGACGATGCGCCAGGGCCTGTTGACCTCCTGCAGCACCCGCAGGATGTGGGGTCGCGCCCGACAGTTCTCCGGAAACAGGGCCAGGGGAAGCTCCTCGGCCTTTTCCGGCTGTGCATTGACGGAAGCACACCAGATCTGCTTTTCGCGCTTCAGCAGCTCGCCTTGGGTATCGCCGTCGCGGCGCGTGACGATCGCCAGGTCGATGTCGCCTCTCGCGACCAGCGGTTCCAGGTCATGGGAGAACTCGCAAACGACTTCCACGGAGATATCGCGGAACCGCGTCGAGAACTTCTCCATGACACAGGCGCCGAAGAGGCCGATATAGTCGTCCGGCATGCCGAGCCGCACATGCTTGCGGTCGCCAAGGCTGCCGAGCTCCTCCAACACCTGCTGTTCCAGCGCCAGCAGCTCTCTCGCCCGGCTGCAGAGCCTGTCGCCCTCGGGCGTCAGCGAGACGGTTCTGGCGGTGCGATTGAGCAGGCGGACGCCCAGCCTCTCCTCCAGCCTGGCGATGGACGTCGAGACCGCCGCCTGGCTCTTGCCGACGCGCTCGCCGGCCATGGTGAAACTTCCCGTGTCGACGATCGCCAGGAATGTTGCAAGTGTATCGAGATCGAAGTGCTGCACGGCGTACTCATGAGACGCGGATTTCAAAGGCGGAACAATATGCGATTTGCCGGATGCCGACGCAATCCCCGCACCGGAGGCTTTTCACTGGCCTGACGCGAATTTATCCAGGCAGAAAAGAAGGATGGCGAAGTCGCAGGATGACATGAAGTGGTGCCCAGGACCGGAATCGAACCAGTGACACGCGGATTTTCAATCCGCTGCTCTACCAACTGAGCTACCTGGGCAACCTTGTCGCTTCCTGCCCTTCGGCGTATCGGGCAGTTGGTGTGCCCCGGAAGCGAGCGGGGTTATAGCATCTTGCTCGGCCATGTCCAGCACCAAACAAGACTTTTTTGACAAGAATTTCAAATAACTGAATTCAAACGAAAAAACACCGGAAATCCGGTCACTCCTCGTCGCCCTCGCCCGCCTTTGACTCATCTTCGGCGACCGGGATGGCATAGGAGCCGCTCAGCCAGCGATTGAGGTCGATGTTGCGGCAGCGGTCCGAGCAGAAGGGATAGTTTTCGCGGGACGACGACCGCCCGCATTCCGGGCACGGTCGTGTCTTTCTCAGGGGTTCCACCTTGGCGCCCACCTTTATTTCGTCCTGCGGCATGAGTTCAGTCTATCCGTTCAACCATGTGTGCTGCACGTCGTAGCCCTCGCCGGACAAGAGCTGCACCGTTTCGAGGAGCGGCAGGCCGACGACGCTGGAATAGGAGCCCACGAGCTTCTGGACGAAGCTGCCGGCAATTCCCTGGATCGCATAGCCGCCCGCCTTGCCCCGCCACTGGCCGGAAGCCAGGTAGGCGTCGATCTCGCGCGTCGAGAGGCGTTTGAAGCGCACTTTCGTCTCGACGACCTTGATCCGGCTGGCATTGCCGGGAGTGACCAGGCAGATGCCGGTAAACACCCAATGCGCCCGGCCCGACAGCAAATGCAGGCAGCTCGTCGCTTCGCCCGCTGTCTCCGCCTTCGGGAGGATGCGGCGACCAACGGCGACCACCGTGTCGGCCGAGAGGATGTAGCTTCCCTGCAGCTCCGGATCGCCCTTCACCGCCTTGTGGGCAGCCGACGCCTTCTCGGCGGCCAGCCGCTTGGCAAGCGAGCGGGGATGCTCGCCCTTCTCCGGCGTCTCGTCGATGTTCATCGGCAGCAGGCGATCGGGCGTGACCCCAACCTGCGCAAGCAGGTCGACGCGACGCGGCGAGCCGGAGGCCAGAATGAGCTTTTCCCTGAGCGCCATGGAGCCCCTTTTTTCGGAAGGAGGGAGACCGGAAACCGGTTACTTGAAGCGGTAGGTGATCCGGCCCTTGGTCAGATCGTAAGGCGTCATTTCGACCAGCACCTTGTCGCCAGCCAGAACGCGGATACGGTTCTTGCGCATGCGGCCCGCCGTGTGGGCGATGATTTCGTGGTCATTCTCCAGCTTCACGCGGAAGGTCGCGTTCGGCAGAAGTTCGGTGACGACACCGGGAAATTCGAGGACTTCTTCTTTAGCCATCTAGTGGTATTCTTCCTGTCTTGAAAAGAACCGGAAGCGGCAGCCTCCGGAAATTGCGGCGGAAACTACACCCTCGCCGTTCATTTGTGAACCATTTTGATGGAATAAACAGGGAACTTTATATCGGGCGCCAAGCGAAGGTCTTTGCCGGCTAGCGCGCGCTCGGAACCACGACCTCGAATGTCGTGCCGGACGGACCCGTCTGGACGAGAGAGACCGTCCCCTGACAGGTGTTCAGCATGTTGCGAACAATATCGAGGCCGATGCCCGTGCCACCCTCCTGGGCACGGGTCGAGAAGAACGGATCGAAGATCCGGTTGCGGATGCCTTCGGCAATTCCGTTGCCATTGTCGGTGACACGCACCGCAATCGTGCCCGACTCCCCGACCGCCGAAAGCGTCAGGCGCGTCGCGCCATGCTGGCGGGCATTGTCGGCCAGATTGCCGAAGACGATCGCGGCGGCCTCGATCGACAGCGCCATGCGGCGGGACATTTCCCCCTCGCCGATCACCTGCAATTGCGGAAGTCGTTTGCGCAGAAGGTCGACGACGTCGCCTGCCGTGACATGGCCTTCCGCCAGAGGCGCCTCGGCATAGGCAAGCTCCCTGAGCCTCACGAGAAGCGCATCGAGACGATCCACGTCGTCGATAATGTTCTTCAGAAAGCGGCGACGATCCTCCGGCGCCATCGGCTCATCATCGCCCAGGAGTTCCGCGGCGCCGCGAATGGCCGTCAGCGGCGACTTCAGCTCATGCGAGACGTGGGCTGCGAAGCCGCGCACATATTCCGTCCTGTCGACGAGCTTGGTCGCCAGATCGAAAAAGCCCTGCGACAGGACCGCGATCTCCCGCGTGCCGTAGCTCGACAGCGGAACGATCGCCGCCTTGCCACCGCTGGCGATCTCCCTGGTGCGCTCGATGAGGGCACCGATCGGCGTGGTGATCGTGCGGGTCAGCACGTAAGCGATCATCAGGGTGAGTGCCGCTGCAACGGCAAGCGCGACCACTTCGGCGGTCTCCATCACCTCGTTTCCCGCATCCGAGACACGGAACCACAGCACGATCGCAACCGGCATGCTCATGACCGCGAGCAGGACGGCGAAAACGATCAGGGCCAGCGGCGGACGCCATTTTATCCGGACGCGGGGGGCGGCCATCAAGCGGTTCCCTCGTCCTTTGTGGAGAGCTTGAAGCCGACGCCGTGGACCGTCGCGATAACACCGGACGCGCCTGCCGCGGCAAGCTTTGCCCTGAGGTTTCGGATGTGGCTGTCGATGGTGCGCTCGGCGACATACGTCCCGACTCCATAGGCGGCCTGCATGAGTTGTTCACGGCTGAACACCATGGCCGGGCGCCCGATCAGGGTTTCCAGAATGGAAAATTCCAGCACCGTCAACTGCAGCGGCTTGCCTGAAAAGCTTGCCGCCCGGCCGGCCCGGTCAAGGGTGAGATCACCCGAACTTAACACGGCATCGGTTGTGGATCCGGCGGTGCCAGCGGTCCGCTTCAGGATTGTGCGGGTCCGCGCCACCAGTTCGCGCGGGCTGAAGGGCTTGGTGACATAGTCGTCACCGCCGATCTCCAGCCCGAGGATACGATCGATCTCTTCGTCACGCGCCGACAGGAAGAGGATCGGCAGTTGGGATGTCCGACGGATCTGCCGGCAGACCTCCAGGCCGTCCATGTCGGGCAAGCCAATGTCCAGGATCGCCAGATCGAGGCCGCCCTTGCGGAACGCCATCATCGCTTCGGTGCCATTGCGGGCGACGACCGGCGCCATGCCCGCCCGCTCCAGGGCGAAACAGATGACGTCGCGGATATGGGGTTCGTCATCAACGACAAGGATTCGCGGCAAGCGATCACTCCTGCACTTTATTCAATGAGGTGTTGTTATCGTTCCCGTCCGAATTTGCAACGGACTGCGGCGCGGAAAGGTAGTCTGCAAGCCGGCTTTGCCGATAGGTCCAGCTACGCCAGCCGCGCGGGCGGTTCTCGAACTGCCACTGCAGGTCACGCCGAGTGTTTTCAACGACGCGACGACTATCGACCTGATGGTTTTGAGGCGCCGCGATATAGTTATCCATTGCGGGAATGGCTTCCGGCCCGAGACGGGCCAGGTAGCGAAAGTCGAGAGGCCTCCCCTCGCCGCTGACTTCAAGGCTGTGGTCCACGTTGAACCGGGCAATCAGCGCCGGAAAATTGATGAAGGCGGACACGTAAAGCACCAGGAGCAGCGAGAGGAGATTCATGGCGACAAGCCAGGCGTTGGAGCGGCGCAACCAGATCCTGAGGAGGATAAGGCCAAGGCCGATGGCGACCAGACCCATCCATATTCCGGCGGCAACCCGCAGCCATGTGAGCGAATAGACTTCCACATAAAGGTCCAGCCGGAGGATCGCCGAGAAGCAGAGCAGGACGTTCTGCGCGATCCATAGATAGACCAGCTTTCGAACCAGCGGGCTTCGCTCGCCCGGCCCGCCGCGCCGCATGGCGACGAGGACGAAGGCCGCGGCCAGCAGCGCCGTTGCCACCAGCGGATACGCGCCGCGATGGGCATATTCTGCATGGCTGACGCCAGCAGGCAGGCCAGCGCCTCCCCAGAGATAGATCATGTCCAGCAGCGTCTCGACTGCAAAGACCGCGTTGAAGAGAGCCAATGCCCGGATCAGGGAGGCCTCGCCGAAGAGGCTGCTGTCCCATTCCACCGGCTCCGCGGTCGCGGCCTGTCGCGCGTTCCGGCGTTTCAGGCGCGGATGCAGAAGCAGCCAGATGCAGGCCGCAGCGGCAAGCCAGAAGAGAATGCGCCAGACATCGAACAGGTCGAGAAGACGCCAGAGATCGATATTGCCGAGCGCGAGCGCGACCAGCGGATTGGCGATTGCAAACAGGCCGACGAAGAGTGCAGTCAGCGCAAGGGGCATGATCCAGAGCCTCAACGCCCCGGAGGTCGTGCGCAGTCGTTGCGATCCGTCTTGCGACGGCGGACGGCGCTTGCGGGCGAGCCGGCGGAGGCCGAGCGGGGCTTGAGCCAGGAACCTCAGGAAGACCGACGCGACGGCCTCGGGCCGGCTCGGCAACAGCCGGAACATGAAGAGCGACATGAGGACCAGCACCGAAAGGGACACGACGATCGCCGCCAAAGTCGGTTCTAGAACAAGCGGAATGCCGGCGATGCTTGTCGCAGCCATGCCGAGGCCCGCCCTCAGCACGCGATGCCTTCCCTTTCCGGACAGCGCGATGCCGGCGGCGATAACGATAACGAAGAGAAAGAGATTGAAGCCGAGGCGGTGGCCGAAAAGGAGAAAATCAGCGGCGCCGACCAGCGCCGGCAGCAGGAGCAGCTTCTTACTGCGATACGGGAAGAATGCGGAGCGGGACGATGTGAGGACAAGGTTCATGGGCGTCATTTTCATTCTGGGTGCTTTCGGCAATGGGGGAATGGGGAAGGCAGGCAGGGCCGTGGAAGCGGTCCCGCTCGAAACGGTCTTCGAGCCACCAGCCGTCCCTGATCAGGCGGCGGGGGAGAGCGATGGAGTGCGGTTTGTGGAAATCGATGATGTTGCTCATGGCGAGACTGTGCAGGCTGCGTTTGCAGAACCTGTGCAGAAGCCGAGGAGCTTTTCAGGAAGATCGTATTGCGGGGTGCTTAGTGGGTCAGTCCGGCTTTCAGCCGAGGTCTGCCGCGCGGCCCGTGGAAAGATGGGCCTTGATCTGCCGGGTCAGGTGGTCGCGGACGTCACGGTATGCCGACAGGATCTGCTCGCGGGTGCCGGTGGCAACCGTCGGGTCCGGCGTCGGCCAGTACATGACGTCGACCGCGTTGGCGCGCGTCAGTTCGAGCGCGGCGTGGTGGGCTTCAGGCGCGAGCGTGATGACCAGATCGAAATAGTCGTCCTCAAGCTCTTCCAGCGTCTGCGGCTGGCGACGGCCGAGCGTGAGGCCGATCTCGTCGAGCACGGCGTCGACGAAGGGGTCGCGCTTGCCGGTGCGCACCCCGGCCGAAGCAATATAGGTGCCGCGCGGCAGCAGCGAACGGGCGATCGCTTCGGCCATCGGCGAGCGGATCGAATTCATGCCGCACATGAAGAGGATCGCGCCCGGCGCCCGGCTGTTCTCCTTGCCGTCGGACGGGTCCGTCATGCCCGTCATCCCCGCCAATAGAGCACGCAGACGAGGGTGAAGAGCCGGCGGGCCGTATCGAAATCGATCTCGATCTTGCCTTTCAGCCGGTCCATCAGGGTCTGAGATCCGTCATTGTGGATGCCGCGGCGCCCCATGTCGATCGCCTCGATCTGGCTCGGCGTCGAGGAGCGGATCGCCTCGTAGTAGCTTTCGCAGATCATGAAATAATCCTTCACGATCCGCCGAAAGGGCGTCAGCGACAGGATGTGGGTCGCCACATGGGCGCCGCCGTCCGTCTTGATGTCGAAGACCAGCTTGGCGTCGACCAGAGACAGGTTGAGCTTGTAGGGGCCGCCCTCGTGGCCGACAGGATGGAAGCTGTTTTCCTCGATCAGATCGAAGATGGCGACGGCGCGTTCATGCTCGACATCGGGGGTGGAGCGGCCGATGCTTTCGTCCAGCGTGACATCGCAGAGCCTTTTCTCCCCCGCCATCGCCTAACTCTCCAGATTGAGGCGAATGCCGACCGAGCGGGCGTGCGCGCCGAGCCCCTCGCATTCGGCAAGCGTGATGGCGGCGGGCCCGAGCGCGCGAAGCTGCTCCGGTCCCAAACGCAGAATCGACGTGCGCTTCATGTAGTCGAGCACCGAAAGGCCGGACGAGAAGCGGGCCGAGCGGGCGGTCGGCAGGACGTGGTTGGAGCCGCCGACATAATCGCCGATCACCTCCGGCGTATGGCGGCCGACGAAGATCGCGCCGGCATTGCGGATGCCTTCCAGCAGCCGGTCCGGATCATCAACGGCGAGTTCCAGGTGTTCGGCGGCAATACGGTTGGCAAGCGGCAGCGACTGGTCGAGCGTCTCGACGACGATGATGGCGCCGAAATCGCGCCAGCTGGCGGCCGCCGTCTCGCCGCGCGGCAGGGTCTTCAACTGCCGCTCGACGGCAGCCTCGACCGCCTTTCCGAATTCGGCGTCATCCGTCATCAGGATAGACTGGGCGCCGGCATCGTGCTCGGCCTGGGCCAGCAGGTCGGCGGCGATCCAGTCGGGATCATTGTTGCGGTCTGCAATCACCAGGACTTCCGACGGGCCGGCGATCATGTCTATGCCAACCGTGCCGAACACCTGGCGCTTGGCAGCCGCCACATAGGCGTTGCCGGGGCCGGTGATCTTCGCGACCGGCGCGATGGTCTTGGTACCATAGGCCAGTGCTGCGACGGCCTGTGCGCCACCGATGCGGTAGATTTCCGATACGCCGGCGATGCGGGCGGCGGCGAGAACCGCGGGATTGAGCTTGCCGCCATTGGCCGGCACGACCATGACGATGCGCTCGACGCCGGCGACCTTGGCCGGGATGGCGTTCATCAGCACCGAGCTCGGATAGCTCGCCGTACCGCCCGGGACATAAAGGCCGACCGCCTCGATCGCCGTCCAGCGCGAACCGAGGCCGACGCCCAGCGCGTCCTCGTAGATATCGTCCTTCGGCAATTGCCGGCTGTGGTGCTTTTCGATGCGTTCGGCCGCAAGCTTCAAGGCCTCGATGACGGCCGGCTCGACTTCACCGTAAGCCTTGTCGATTTCGGCGGCGGTGACGGCCAGACCGGCGGTCCTCACGTCTATGCCGTCAAAACGGGACGTGTAGACCGCAAGAGCTTCGTCGCCGCGCTCCTGCACGTCCGCGATGATGCGGGCCACGACAGCATTGACGTCCTGCGAGACTTCGCGCTTGGTCGTCAGGAAGGCTGCGAACCGCGCCTCGAAATCCGCCGCCGAGCTCTCAAGCCAGATTGCCACGTCGTCTTCCTTTCATGTCCGGCCGCAAGGCGGCCAATCCCCCAATAGCCCCCCTCAAGGGGAACCGTGCCTCAGCCGGCTTCCGGATGGAAGGGCTTGCGCGCGGTTTCCCAGGCACCGCCGATATCGGCGAGCTGGGCCTCCAATACCTCGACCTGAAGCATGATCGATCCGCCGCCGGCAAGCGTCAGCTCGACCCAGCCTTCCGGCCCCTCGCCGTCCCGTTCGTAGCGGATGGCGAGCAGCGACAGAACGCCGTCCCTGTCCTTGCGGTCGAAGCCGATCGACCGGACGGCCTTGACCCGCTTGAAGACGATGGCGGCGCGGCGGCGTTCGTGCGTCTTGCGCCGCTTCGTCTCTTCTTCCCAGACGAAACGGTTGGCAGCCAGCATAAACTGGCCGGCCTTCGCCTCGAAGGACATGTCGCCGATCTTGAACACCGCGTCCTGCATGCAGGCGGAGATGACCTTCAGGTCGTCCTCATCCAGTGCCAGAAGCTTCAATTCGCTCATTGCAAGGTTTCCATCGTGTCACTTACCGTTAGCGAAGCACATAGGATGCTGCGGCGCAAACCGCAACAGCACGAGGCGGCCGGACGCGGAAATGTGGCGGCGGATCAGTCGCTGACCCGCTCGACGGTGGCACCGCAATTGGTGAGCTTTTCTTCCAGCCGCTCGAAACCGCGATCGAGGTGATAGACACGGCTGACGGTGGTCTCGCCTTCGGCGGCAAGGCCGGCGATGACCAGCGACACCGAAGCGCGAAGATCGGTCGCCATGACCGGCGCGCCGCGCAGCTTCTGGACGCCCTCGATCTTCGCGGTCTGGCCGGAGAGCGAGATCCGCGCGCCGAGGCGGGCCAGCTCCTGCACATGCATGAAGCGGTTTTCGAAAATGGTCTCGGTGATGTGCGAGACGCCGGACGACCGCGTCATCAGCCCCATGAACTGTGCCTGCAGGTCGGTCGGGAAGCCCGGATACGGATCGGTGACCACGTCGACCGGCTTGATGCCGCCGCCATTGCGCACCACGCGGATGCCCGATGCCGTCTCGGTGACTTCGGCGCCGGCGCGGCGGATCGCTTCGAGCGCGGTATCGAGGAGATGCGCATTGGTGCCTTCGAGCGTGACATCGCCGCCCGTCATGGCGACGGCCATGGCGTAGGTGCCCGTCTCGATGCGGTCCGGCAGGACGCGATGGCGCGCGCCGGACAGCGAGGTGACGCCTTCGATCGTGATCGTCGAGGTGCCCTGCCCGGTGATCTTGGCGCCCATGGCATTCAGGCAGTTGGCGAGATCGACGACTTCCGGCTCGCGGGCCGCATTGCCGATCACCGTCGTGCCGCGGGCCAGCGACGCGGCCATCATCATCACATGGGTGGCGCCGACCGACACCTTCGGGAAGGTGTAGCGGGTGCCGACCAGGCCGCCCTTCGGCGCCTTGGCATTGATATAGCCGCTATCGATTTCCATTTCGGCACCGAGTGCCGTCAAGCCCTCGATGAAGAGGTCGACCGGCCGCGTGCCGATGGCGCAGCCGCCCGGAAGAGAGACGCGGGCCTGGCCTTCGCGGGCGAGCAGCGGGCCGATCACCCAGAAGCTGGCGCGCATCTTGGACACGAGATCGTAGGGTGCGGTCGTATCGACGACGGTGCGGCAGGTGAAATGGATGGTGCGGGAATAACTCTCGCCCTGGCTTTCGCGGCGGCCGTTGACGGCGATGTCTACGCCGTGATTGCCGAGGATGCGCATCAGCTGCTCGACGTCGGCCAGATGCGGGACGTTCTCGAGCGTCAGCGTATCGCTGGTCAGGAGCGAGGCGATCATCAGCGGCAGCGCAGCGTTCTTGGCGCCCGAGATCGGGATTATACCGTTAAGCGGATTGCCGCCGATGATCCTGATGCGATCCATGTAAACCTACGGGCCGATTTTCGCGCCCGCCTTTCCTATTCATAAAGATTGGGATGGGTCTTTAGATGATTAAGTCCGCGCATTCAATTGAAAGCGGCACGGTTGTCCGTCACGATTCGTCCGATTTTACGGCGGGAAGCCCGTCCGTCTCGTCGGCATCGCCGGCCCGGCGCGAACGCGCCTGCGTCTTGCGGCGCATCAGGTTTTCCCGCAGCTTTGCCGCCGCACGCGCCTTGCGCTGCTCCGCCGCCCGCTCGGCCGCGGTTTTCACAGTCTTTCCACCGTCTTTTGCATTTTTCGAAGACACAGAGCTTCGTCCTCAATTGCCAATCTCACGGCCCGCGCCGCCTGGGCCGGACCGCCTATCCTGGCGACGTTCTAGCGAAATATTCGCCCGTGCAAAAGCCGCCCTACAGCAATTGCCAAAAGTGGCGACCTGAAGCAAAATTGTCCACCGTTGCGCAATTTGCAGCTTGCGCTCGCCCCAAACCTGTGGCAATAGCCGCCCCGACCGCAAGGAACGAAGCAACCTGCTTCACAATCAGCTGCTATAGCTCAGGGGTAGAGCACTCCCTTGGTAAGGGAGAGGCCGAGAGTTCAAATCTCTCTAGCAGCACCATTATTTCCCCTTGAATTTATTATTCTTCTTGCGTTTGCACTTGCGGCAGTTAAGGCACGAAGGCGGCGCGTGATGAAAGCAAATCCGCCATCGGGCTGGTCCAAATCACGGCATGACAGCCAGTTAGAATAGGTCTCTTCGCCGAGGCAGTGCTCCGTAGAAACCAACACAAATGCGTTGCCGCCGACAATGTTTGACTTGTCCGCAACGGTCGAGCTTCTCCCTAAAGTTTCTTGAATTTGCCTGCTCGCCTAAGGCGTTTGCGCGCCAGCGAGGCGTAGACGGCAGCACGCTTAGCGACAAGCTTGGACCATAGTGTCGCCGATTCGTAAGCACCCACCGTTTCACCGAACATCTGACGCGCGTAGACCTTGCCGTCGCCACGATAGGCGCGCCCTGTAAAATGCTCCGGAATCAAAACATGTGACGGCCAGATGACTATGTCTGGCTGATGTTTTTCGATCATCTCTGCAACAAAAAGGTTTCCGGTCTCCCGCCACGGATGGTCGAGGTATAGGGGGTCGCGAGCCTTCAACGTATCTATGATCAAGCGCAGAAAGGGGTGACCAGATGCGGCGGCGACGATTGGAGCGACAAGCTGACCCCGCAGAAATTCGTTCTCGTAGACCGTATAGAGCTCCCCGTCATCATGGAAAAGTTCGTCAATCGGGTGGATGCATATTGAGTCCGCACCGGCGATATATCCACCGTTGCGGAAGAGAATTTCGTAACGGATAAGATCGGCCGCGCCCGCATACCAACCCCGCTTCATGTATTCATCGATTTGCGGTTGCGTCTCCAATCCCGCCTGACGAACCCAGTCATCGTCATAAAATGCGTATTCCCAGCCGGGGTGTTTTTCTGTCCAGCTTTGCATCCATTCCATGGGAGCCCGTTTAGGGCCTATCCAGATATGACCGAGACGCTTCGGGATTTTCATCGCTCTCCTTCTGGCAAACAGCCAACCACGATCAATCCATCTTGAGTGGAATTCCTGCACGCTTCCTGGCACGGCGAACGCGCGAATGTTCCTGCAACGGAAAGTTATACAGTCCGCAATCGGCACAGCCAATCGTATATCCACAACGATATTCCCAGCAGCGCACCTCTTCCCGGAAAGACATCCCAATTCGTTCCAGATGGAAAGCACTCGCCCCCTTGACGAGTATGGCTTCGCCAGGAATCGCGGTTGCACGGATGTATTCCCGTGCGGCGAGGACATCATCAAATGCTTTAAACCGTCCGGCCTCGCGATCGTCCCTACTTGCCCCGGATCGATGAGCGTTTTCGCCGACAAAAATGACCTCGTCGGCGACTGCTGCCGCCAAGGCATAGACTGAACTGTAAGCCTTTCTGGAACGAAAACTGTAGTCCGAGAGATGGCCGATAACAGCACGCTTTCGGGGAGCGCGCGCCTCCGCCAGAAGATCAAGGGCTATCGGGATTGAATGATAGGATCCCTTGATGTCCAAAATAAACATCGGCCCGCCGGGGATCTGCACAATCTCGCAGCGGTTGTGAACAGTGGGAACCTCGCCAATACGCTCGGCTGCTTCAGACGGAGGGACGCCCAATTCCACCGCGGCCGCAAAGGCTGCCGCGATGTCGTGGGCAAAATGCCTGCCCGCCAAGCTTGACCGTATAGGGAACCGACCATGAGAGCACTCCACGACAACGACAAGAGGATTTGGGAAAGTGAACGAAACCTCAGCGATCCTGTAGTCAAACGCCCCGTTCGCGCCGAACAAGACCGTGCGCGCATCGGTTCGTCCCGCCATGGCTGCGACACGTGGATCGTCGCCGTTGAGAATTGCCAACCCGTCAGCAGGCAGCGCCGCCACCAAGTCGCTTTTTTCCGCCGCTATTGCCTCCAAAGTCCTGAATGCAGAATGATGTTCACGCGCGACCATGGTGACAACGGCAACATCCGGCCTGATCACAGCTGCGATACTCCGAATACTGCCGGGGACCGTTGCTCCCGCTTCGAAGACCGCAATTTCGGCATGACGACGAAGACGGGACAACCTCCTGATAATGTCGGGAAACGTATTATATATATCCGACCCGCTTACACGGTACTTTTTCGAAAGGGCGCGGCTGATCAATCGTGTCGTCGTCGTCTTTCCGGAACTTCCTGTCACCGCGACGATCCGGCCCGTTGCAAGATCACGCCGTACCTTCGCGACAGCCCAGAAGAACCCATCCGAAGAGCGCTTGACCAGCGACCGTCGCCAAGGGCGCGTTTTCGTTCGAAAAAATCCTTGCTTTGAAAACATATTAGCTCTGAAACGCCCTAAGTCCAAAATTATCAAAGGCGTCTATTTCTTGGCACGAAGCCACTACATGATCAATTCGATACGCGATTTTCCGAAGTCGCAATTTTCCATTTCTGCCCGGAGTGACCTTGCTCTTGACACTGGGATATCCGGTCCGCGATCTCCGGAACAATTGGGCGCGTTCCCTTCGGAACCAGAGTTTCACATCGGCTTAGTGCGCGATGACTGCGCAGGGTTATCCTACCTGGGCGCCCGAAATCCCGTGGTGATGTTGGCAGAGCAAATAAAGAAGCTAAGGGAAGATTGGAAAGGTGTGGCTGGAGGTCGCAGTCGGCTCAAGGTCGGCACCTTCTCGTCTGAGGATCGCAAGGACGAGGCAATCGCGAGAAAGGAATGTATTGAAACTGTGAACTTGGAAGATGATGTCAGAGACAGCTAGCAAGCGCCTTCCTTGACACGAAGGCTGCACACAACTCTTTACAAGAGCTGAAAATTACTACAATATAATCAATAGTTATTTCACAAAATATCAGATTTCAAATCTCTCTAGCAGCACCATTTTTGCTGACAAGCTTCCATAAAATCACAACAATAGCACCAAGTCGTGGCCCGTAGACCTTGAACGGCTCCCGCCGCATCGGTGGACTGCCGCTCATCGCCACAAACGAAAAAGGGCCGCGCGGATTGCTCCGCGGCGGCCCGGAACAAGCATTGGCGGCCCCGTGCCTTTGCTTATTCGATGGCCAGTTCTCGCATAGATTCTTTAATGGCTGATTAACGAAATGCATCTGACACGGTCAGAAAGTCGAGGATTTGACCGGGCGGAGGGCGAATGCCCCATCGGGACATGCCACGCTGATCGGCGCGGGGCGCCTGCAAACCGGAATTTGTCGCATTTGGGCAAAACTTGATCGAAAACCGGCCAATTGTTGGAATGCGACAGCTTGCGTACCGTGCGGTTCGCCCCTAAGACATGGCGACGATATCCGCGGCTCGGCTGCGGTGACGTCAGGAGCGGTCAGCCGCTTTTCGAGAGGGTTTGGAGGACAACAATCAATGTACATAGGCTCACCCAAGGAGACCTTTGCCGGGGAGTCGCGCGTCGCGATGACACCGGACAGTGCCAGGCAGCTGCAGAAGCTCGGCTATGAGTGCGTGATCGAGACCTGCGCTGGCAAAGCCGCCGGCTTTTCCGACGAGACCTACGCCAATGCCGGCGTGACCGTCGTCGAGAACGCCGAAGCGCTTTACGCGAAGGCGGACGTCATCGCCAAGGTGCGGCCGCCGGAGACGAATGAGGTCGCCCGCCTTTCTGCCGGCAAGACATTGATTTCCTTCTTCTACCCGGCACAGAACAAGGATCTCCTGGACGCCGCCTCCGCAACCGGCGCGAACGTGATCGCCATGGACATGGTGCCGCGCATCTCGCGCGCCCAGAAGATGGACGCGCTGTCCTCGATGGCCAATATCGCCGGCTACCGCGCCGTGATCGAGGCCGGCAACAATTTCGGTCGCTTCTTCACCGGCCAGGTAACGGCCGCCGGCAAGATCCCGCCGGCCAAGGTGCTGGTCATCGGCGCCGGCGTCGCCGGTCTTGCCGCCGTCGGCACCAGCGTTTCGCTCGGCGCCATCACCTATGCCTTCGACGTTCGCCCGGAAGTCGCCGAGCAGATCGAATCCATGGGCGCCCAGTTCGTCTTCCTTGATTTCGAAGGCCCGGCCCAGGACGGCGCGGCGACGGGCGGCTATGCAGCCCCCTCCTCACCGGAATTCCGCGAAGCGCAGCTGAAGAAGTTCCGCGAGATCGCGCCCGAGATCGATATCGTCATCACCACGGCGCTGATCCCCGGCCGCGACGCGCCGAAGCTCTGGCTGGCCGACATGGTCGCCGCCATGAAGCCCGGTTCGGTCGTCGTCGACCTTGCCGCCGAACGCGGCGGCAATTGCGATCTCACGGTCGCCGACCAGAAGGTGGTTTCCGAGAACGGCGTTACCGTCATCGGCTACACGGATTTCCCGAGCCGCATGGCCGCGCAGTCGTCGACGCTCTATTCCACCAATATCCGCCACATGATGACGGACCTGACGCCGGCCAAGGACGGCAAGCTCGTCCACAACATGGAAGACGACGTCATCCGTGGAGCGACGGTCGCCTACCAGGGTGAGATCACCTTCCCGCCGCCGCCGCCGAAGATCCAGGCGATCGCCGCGCAGAAGCCGAAGGAGAAGGCCAAGGAGCTGACGCCCGAGGAAAAGCGTGCGGCCGAAACCGCCGCCTTCAAGAAGGCAACGCGCCAGCAGGTGAGCCTGCTGGTCGTCGGTGGTGCGCTGATCCTTCTCGCCGGTTATTTCGCGCCGGCAAGCTTCATGTCGCACTTCATCGTCTTCGTGCTCTCCTGCTTCGTCGGCTTCCAGGTGATCTGGAACGTGTCGCATTCGCTGCACACGCCGCTGATGGCAGTCACGAACGCCATCTCCTCCATCATCATCCTCGGCGCGCTGATGCAGATCGGCTCGGGAAGCGTGCTGGTGGCGGTGCTCGGCGCGCTCTCCGTCTTCATGGCGGGGATCAATATTTTCGGTGGCTTCATGGTCACCAGGCGCATGCTCGCCATGTTCCAGAAGTCGTGATGGGGAGGGCTTGAGCCATGGAATACGGATTTACCACGGCGGCCTATGTGGTCGCAGCCGTCCTCTTCATCCAGTCGCTGGGCGGACTTTCGGGACAGGAAAGCGCCAAGCGCGCGGTCTGGTACGGCATTGTCGGCATGGGCCTCGCGGTTCTCGCGACGCTTTACGGCCCGGGCGCCGGCAACTGGCTGCTGTCGCTGATCATGATCGTCATCGGCGGCGCGATCGGCTGGGTCGTCGCCCAGCGCGTGCAGATGACCGAAATGCCGCAGCTCGTCGCCGCCATGCATTCGCTGGTCGGCCTTGCGGCGGTGCTGATCGGCTTCAACACGCATATCGAGCTCATCCGCCTTGCCGGCATGGATGAGACGGCCCGCCAGGCGCTCACCGGCTTTGCCGCCGTCATCGCGCACAAGAGCCCGGTCGAAATCAACATCCTGCGCGTCGAGACCTTCCTCGGTATCTTCATCGGCGCCGTGACCTTCACCGGCTCGGTCATCGCCTTCGGCAAGCTTGCCGGCAAGGTGGATGGCAAGGCGAAGAAGCTGCCGGGCGGCCATGCCCTGAATGCGGCCGCGGCGATCCTCTCGCTCGTCATGCTGTTCGTCTATCTCTCGTCCGGCTCGACGCTGGCGATCGTCATCGTGACGCTCGCCGCCCTGTTCATCGGCTACCACCTGATCATGGGTATCGGCGGCGCAGACATGCCGGTCGTCGTCTCGATGCTGAACTCGTATTCGGGCTGGGCGGCGGCGGCCATCGGCTTCTCGCTGTCGAACGACCTGTTGATCGTCGTCGGCGCGTTGGTCGGCTCGTCGGGCGCCATCCTGTCCTACATCATGTGCAAGGCCATGAACCGCTCCTTCATCTCGGTCATCCTCGGCGGCTTCGGCGGCTCGAAGGGTCCGGCGATGGAAGTCGAGGGCGAGCAGATCGCCATCGATGCCGAAGGGGTCGCAGCAGCGCTCAACGATGCCGACAGCATCATCATCGTTCCGGGCTACGGCATGGCCGTCGCCCAGGCCCAGGGCGCGGTCTCCGACCTCACCCGCAAGCTGCGCGCGAGCGGCAAGGAGGTTCGCTTCGCGATCCACCCGGTCGCCGGACGCCTGCCCGGCCACATGAACGTGCTGCTGGCGGAAGCCAAGGTCCCCTACGACATCGTTATGGAAATGGACGAGATCAACGAGGACTTCCCGCAGACCGACGTCGTCATCGTCATCGGCTCGAACGACATCGTCAATCCGGCCGCACAGGAAGACCCGAATTCGCCGATCGCCGGCATGCCGGTTCTGGAAGTGTGGAAGGCCAAGCAGGTGTTTGTCTCGAAGCGCGGCCAGGGCACCGGCTATTCCGGCATCGAAAACCCGCTGTTCTACAAGGACAACACCCGCATGTTCTACGGTGATGCCCGGGATTCGATCAGCAAGCTGGTCAATCTGATCGACTGATAAGCCCACCAACTGCAGGTAATTTTCGGCGCCCCGGTCCTCGTGACCGGGGCGCTTTCGTTTTGCGCCTTGATTTTTACATATTGTTTTTCATATGTATATTCAGTTCCGCTCCCAGACCAAAGGAAAGACCCCATGAGCATCCGGTCGATCGATAACAGTTTTGCCGTCACGGGCCAGATCAAGCAGGCCGATATTCCCGCCATCGCCGATGCAGGCTACGTCGCCATCGTCTGCATGCGTCCCGACCGCGAAGGTTTCTTCCAGCCGGCCTTCGACGAGATCCGGGCCGCCGCAGAAGCCCGCAACCTGAAGGCCCATTATCTGCCGGTCGTGCCGGGCTCGATGCCGGTCGACGCGGCGAAGCAGTTGAAACAGATTCTCCGCGAGGCCGAAGGACCGGTGCTGGCCTATTGCGCCTCCGGCAACCGCTGCACCATGGTCTATCAGCTGGCCCAGCAGGCAGGCGGCTGAGCCGCCTGACAGCCCCGCAGCACAGGTTCGGTCAAGTTTGGTTTTCTAGACAGGACGTGATGAACTGGGGCGCCGTGTCCGGACGGCGATGATGAGCCATGCCGAAGCTTTCGATCTGCATACCCGTCGAACCGGGTTATTCTCCGCCGCTTCACCTTGTCCAGAGCCTGCTTGCAAAGCGTGACGCCGACCTCCAGATTATCGTCGCGCCCTATATGGATACCTGCAGCGCGGCAACCGAACTGTACGACATAGCCGCCCGCGACCCGCGCCTCGTCATCCTGCCGAGCGCACCGGAGAACATCTCGGCCGCCAATCTGTGGATTGGGACGGTGGCGGCGGTCACCGGCGAATGGCTGACACTGGTCAGGCCCGGCGACATGATCGAGCCGGATCTCGCCGATGTGCTTGCCTATCTCGATCGGGCGCTTCCCGGAACCGACGCGCTTGGCTGGAACAGTTTCCAGATCGACGCCAGCCACCCGCGCGATGTGGCGGCATCGATCGCCATCCCCCGTCAGCACCATATTACGGCGATGGACAAAACGCCGATGCTGCAGGCGTTCTTCCTGTGGGCCGGCGCGCATGATACGCCCACCATGCCCTTCGGCCTGTTCCACGGCGCGATCAAACGGACACTGCTCGAGACCATTCTCGCCAATTCGGGACCATTGAGCTGGCTCACTCCGCTTCCGCAATATGAATGGTCTGCCCGTGTGCTGATGTTCTCCGAGCAGATGGCGCTCAGCTACCGGCCGCTTTCGGCTATCGACTTCAGACCCTATCAGCCGCTGGCCATACCCTCGCCGCTCGAAGGCTTTCCCTTCAATGCCGGCATCGGCGTGACGGCGGCGATCGCCGACATCCAGGCGCGGCTGCTCACCGATCTCGGCAGCCCCTGGAATGGCTTCGGCGAGGACTTCATCCGCGCCTGCCTGATCGACTGCATGAAGACCCATGACCGGGCCGCGTTCGACGTGAAGGTGGCGGCGTATCGCGAGGCTCTCGCCCGTTGTGGCGACGGGCGTTTCGCCCAGGCCTTCGCGCCCGAATACAACCCCATGCCGAGGCCAGACAGGCGACGGGGCGTGCAGGGACAGGTTCTGCTCGCCGACCGCTTCCTCGGCAATGCCGTCACCGCGCAGGAATTCTATGCGGCGGCCAACGGCGTTCTCTCGGCGATCAAGGTGGTCACCGGCAAGGCACTTACGCCGCGCGAGGAACAGGCGTTTCTCGACGTCGGCTGAAAGTCCTCATCAAATCTGCAGATTGGGAACACCGACGATTGCCGGCGGATCGGCGGGATGCGGCGGCGCCGTACCGAACTCCAGCAGGTCGCGTCGGCCGTATTCGTCGGCAATGCGTTCCGCCATCTGCCGGATCGTCACCGGACGACCGGAACAGATGTTGACAGGTCCGGGCTGGCCGCTCTCGACCACGCGGGCGATCATGCGACCCGCCTCCGCAACATCGAGGAAGTCCCGGATCTGCGTTCCGGCCGAAAGCTTCGCGACCTCGCCGGCCTCCAGCTGCGCCCGCAGGTAGGGCACCAGTCGACCCGGACTCTCGTGCTCGCCATAGAGATGAAACAGGCGGCACCACGAGAAGGCTGTCCCGGTCGCGGCGAAATAGTGCTGGAGCATATGAAAAAGACCGAGCTTGGCCGCCGAATAGACATTGGACGGCTCCAGCGGCGCCGCCACCTCCAGATGCGCCGAGGGCAGCCGATATTCCATGCAGGTGCCGATGCCCACGAAATGCCTCACGCCCGCGGCCACTGCGCCCTGCGCGAGCGTCAGGCTGCCGGAAACGCAATCGAAGTTGACCGGCGAGGAATAGAACTGCCCGGGCACCACATGCCAGGCGGCATGAACGACGACTTCGACGCCATCACAGGCTTTTCGCCACCACTCCAGGCTTTCGGCAAAGAGATCCGCGGTCTCGACCACACGGGCTGACGCCGCGATCCCGGCGATGCGGGCACTGCTGCCGGGCCGCAGGACGAGGACCAGCTCGTGGCCTTGAGCCTGGAGCGCGGCTGCGACCTGCCGTCCGACAAAACCCGATCCGCCCGTCAACAGAATGCGCCCCATGAATGCTCCCGATGGATTAGTTCGTGGGAAAACTAACCGCAGCGCTCGCCAAAGGAAACCCGCTTCGCATAGAGTGTCGGCAAGGGAATCAGGACGCCGAGGGAAACATGGATCCGATCGAAGAATTCCGCCAGTCGGTTGCCAAGAGCATCGAGGAGATCGGGAACGACCGGGACTTCCTTGGTCTCTCCAACATCTGGATGCGCGAATCTGTCCGTCATCGCTATCCCTACAACTTCTCCTGGCTCGGCCGTCCGGTGATCCAGATCCCGCAGGATCTCTACGCCACCCAGGAACTCGTCTGGGCCTGCCGTCCGGATCTCATCATCGAGACCGGTATCGCCCATGGCGGTTCGCTGATCATGAGCGCTTCCATGCTCGCCATGCTCGACTACTGCGACGCCGTCGAACAGGGCACGACGCTCGATCCGAAGGCATCGAAGCGCAAGGTCATTGGCGTCGACATCGACATCCGCGCCCATAACCGCAAGGCAATCGAGGCGCATCCGCTGAGCCACAAGATCCAGATGTTCCAAGGCTCGTCCATCGCTCAGGAGATCGTCGACCAGGTGAAGGCGGCGGCCGAAGGCTACGAACGGGTGATGGTCTTCCTCGATTCCAACCACACGCACGACCACGTGCTGGAAGAGCTGGAGCACTACGCGCCGCTGACCACCAAGGGCTCCTATTGCGTCGTGTGGGATACGGTGGTCGAGGACTATCCCGACGAGTTGTCGCCGAACCGGCCCTGGGGCAAGGGCGACAATCCAAAGACTGCCGTCTGGGAATACATGAAGCGCGTTGCAAACGAAGGCCGGACAGCCGCCGACGGCAGCCCACTTACCTTCGAGATCGACAAGACGATCGAGCACAAGATCGTCTTCTCCGCCGGGCCGGACGGCTTCCTGAAGCGGGTCTGACCGACCCGCTTCCCGGCCGATACAGCGTCAGGCGCGGCGGGCGCGCTGCTCCTGCGTGAGTGCATCCCAGAAGAACTTCAGACCACCCTCCGGAACTTCCATCTGGTCAGCCGGGCGCACCAGAGCGCGGATGACGTCGAATATTCCGGCGGCGGAATCCGTACCGGCAATGTCCTGGTCGATGTAGAAACCATTCTCGGTAAAGCCCGACGTCACGACGAATTCCGGGCTGACCTGCGGCTTGAATTTCGGCGCGAAGTGCGCGGCATATTTGCCGCCCTTCCAGGCCTTGAACGCAGCCGCGTAGGCGCTCACCGCCAGATCGAACATCTCGCGATCCTGGTACTTTTCAACATCCTTGGCAGCCGCCTTGGCGAAGTTGATCTCCCAGCCGTCATGCGGGCGCTTGTAGGTTTCCTTGAACCAGTGCTGCGTCTCGAGAATGGTCGCCGAGGTTCCGAGCATGCTCTTGAACGGAAAACCGCCCAACCCGTCGGTGGTCAGATAGTCCCGTCCGGCCTCCGCGATGAAGACCTCCGTCTTTTTCCTGAAGTCCGAGAAGTCGACGCAGCCGTTGGAATTGCTCTTCGGGCAACTGCCCATGACCGAGAACGGACGCCGGCTGAAGGCAAAGTTGTCGGCAATCGCGATCACCTTGAAGGCATTGTCGTAGTCGACCACCGGATGCTCGAAATAGCGGCCGCCAAAGGTGGCCTTGATCCGGTCCATGAGCCTGCGCGAAATCGCCGAATGATAGACGGAAAAGCCGGCGGATGGCGTGTGCGTCGCGCCGTTCCAGCCGAACATGCGCCGCTGCAGCTCGTCGCGCGGATATTTGACGACATAGGCCTCTGCCGGCACGAAGACACCGATCTTCCCACGGCTTTCCGACGGCCACATATAGGCGGTGGAGCTCCAGCAGAGAGCGTCGATGGTCGGATCGTTCTCTGCAAGCTTTGCGGCCAGCTCGGCGAAGTCCGGGTCGGCATAGTCGTCGTCGCCGATGAAGGTGATCCAGTCGCCGGTGGCCGCCTCCATGGTCCGCTCCCAATTGTCGACCATCGCCAGCGTCCGGTCTTCCGATGGCAGATAAACGATGCGGGGGTCGCCGGCATAGGCCTGCATGAACGTGTTCATGATCTCCGGCTCGTCCGAATTGTCGGCCAGGACGAACTGCACGTCGGTGCGCTCGCTCTTCGCCAGCGCGGCAATCAGGTTCTGGAAATAGAACTGGCGGTTCCGCGAGGGAACACAGATCGAATATCTCGGCGTCGTCATCGTCTGTTTTCCTCTATGTTTCTCATGTCTTGTTGCGCGAACGGGCCTTGGCCGGTGCTTTCACGCGATCGTCCGCTCCTACTTTGGTGGAGTCCAATTCAGGTCGCTTCACCCATGCACCGTCAGCTCCGGCACCGCCGTCACAAACCTCCCACCCCAGTCTTTGATATACGAAAGCTGGTTCTCGATTTCGGTCTTGAGATTCCATGGCAGGATGACCACCCTTTCAGGTTTGCGTGCCTTGAGCACATCTTCGGAGACGATCGGAATCCGGCTGCCGGGCATGAACATGTCCTGCTTGGCGGGATTGCGATCGACGACGAACGGCAGCAAGTCCGGCTTGATGCCTGCGAAATTCATCAGCGTGTTGCCCTTGGCGGCAGCGCCGTAGGCGGCAACCGTCACGCCCTGGCGCTGGCAGTCGATCAGGAAGGACAGGAAGTCGTTGCGCACGCGCTGGGCCTGTTCCTGGAAGCCGGCATAGTAGCCGATGTCGCGCATGCCGGCCTTTTCTTCCGCCGCCAGCATGGCCGCGACATTCGGAGAGACCGGTCGGGCAATACCGTCGGACCGGCAGGCGAAGACCCGCAGGCTTCCGCCGTGCCAGGGTGTGGTCTCGACGTCGAAGACGGTCAGGCCGTTCTTCTCGAAGAGACCGACAACCGCCGTCAGCGAGAGGTAGGAATAGTGTTCGTGATAAGCCGTATCGAACTGGCTCTCGGCGACCATGTTGAGGAGATGCGGGAATTCGAAAGTGGAGACGCCGGCGGGTTTCAGGATGCGGGCGAAGCCGGAGACGAAGTCATTGATATCCGGGACATGCGCCAGCACATTGTTGGCGGCCGTCAAGTCGGCCTGCCAGCCGTCGGCCGCAAGCTTTTCGGCCAGAGGCACGCCGAAGAATTCCTCGACGATCTCGATGCCTTTCTTGCGGGCGGCGGCAGCCGTGCTCGATGTCGGCTCGACGCCCAGGCAGGCGATGCCCTTTTCCTTCACATATTGCAGGAGGTAGCCGTCGTTGGCGGCAACCTCGACGACCCTCGACTGCGGCCCCAGATCGAAGCGCGACGCCATGGCCTCGACATAGGATTTGGCGTGCGCCAGCCAGGACGTGGAGAAAGAGGAGAAATAGGCGTAGTTTTCCGAGAAGAAGACCTCGCGGCCGGCGAAATCCTCGGTCTGGACGAGGAGGCATGCCTCGCAGACGCGGATGACCAGCGGATACCAGGACTCAGGTTCTCCGAGTCTCGCCTTGGTCACATAAGAATTCGACGGCGGGGCCGTGCCGAGATCCAGGAATGGCGACAGGCTCTCAGACCCGCAATGGCGGCACTTCATACGATCACTCCCTGAAACTCGGGCCCGAGCGGCGGATGGCCCGCATCGCGCGGCGACAGATTGCGGATCGGCAGCGGCCAGTCGATGCCAAGTGCCGCGTCCCGGCAGTCGAGACCGCCTTCGGCTTCCGCGCTGTAGGCGGCGGAATGCAGGTAGACCATGCGCACGTCATCTCTCAGCGTCTGGAACCCATGGGCAAAGCCGCGCGGGATCATCAGCGATCGGGCGCTGTCCTCGGACAGTTCGACCGCATGGTGTTTCAGAAACGTCGGCGAGCCGCATCGGATGTCGACGACGACATCGAGGACCGCGCCGCGCGTACAGGTGACCAGCTTGATCTCCGCATGTGGCGGGTTCTGATAGTGCATGCCGCGCACCGTGCCGGCCTCCGCGGTGCCGGTCTCGTTGACCTGAGCCACCGGGCCATCCCAGCCGCACTCGGCCAGTTCATCGGCGCAGAAGAGCCGGGTCAGATAGCCGCGATCGTCGCCGAGCCGCTTGCGCTCCAGCACAAGCAGTCCCTCCAGCGGCGTCTTGGTGACTGCGAACCGGCCTGCCATCGCCTACCAGTTCTTCCAGGGCGCTTTGCCGCTTGCCCACATGGCTTCCAACTGGTTCTTGTCGCGCAGCGTGTCCATCGGCTGCCAGAAACCATGATGGAAGAAGGCCTTCAGCTCGCCGTCGCTGGCGAGGCTCATCAGCGGCTCGGATTCCCACGGCTGATGATCACCCTCGATGCGGTCGATGACCTTGGGCGAGAGGACGAAGAATCCGCCATTGATGAAGCCGCCCTCGCCTTCCGGCTTTTCGACAAAGCCGTCGACGCTGTCGCCATCAAGCTTCAGCGCGCCGTAGCGGGCGGGCGGGCGCACGGCGGTCACCGTTGCCAGCCGGCCGTGGCTCTTGTGGAAACGGATCGTCTCGGCGATGTCGACGTCGCTGACGCCGTCGCCATAGGTGAAGCAGAAGGCGTCCTCGCCTTCCAGATAGGAGGCGACGCGCTTCAGGCGGCCGCCCGTCATGGTTTCCTCGCCGGTATTGACCAGGGTCACCCGCCAGTTCTCCGCATATTTACGGTGGAACTGCAGCTGGTTGCGCTCCAGGTCGAAGGTGATGTCCGACATGTGCAGGCCGTAATTGGCGAAGTATTCCTTGATCACATAGCCGCGAAAGCCGCAGCAGATGATGAAATCGCTGATGCCATAGCCATGGTAGAGCTTCATGATGTGCCAGAGGATCGGCCGGCCGCCGATCTCGACCATGGGCTTCGGGCGCAGATGCGTTTCTTCGGAGATGCGTGTGCCGAGCCCGCCGGCGAGAATGACCGCCTTCATGCCCTGCTCCCGGACCGGACGCCGCATGCCGGCATCAGCCCGTCAATTCGTCTTGCAATTTCCAACGCAGACATGCCCCATCGCCCGGTCGATACAGTTTTCCGGTATCGACCTTAAGCAATGAAGCTGTTGTCAAACTGGATGCCGGTCCGGCACCCCCGTCAGAGCTTTGAGATGTAGTCCGCCAGCCGTGCGCCGGCTTCGCGGATATGATCCGGATTACGCAGGAAGCAGGCGCGCAGGAAGCTTTCACCGCCGGCGCCAAACGCCGTGCCCGGTGCCAGGCCGACGCCCGTCTTGTCGACGATATCGATGGCGGCGGCGCGCACGTCCTTGATGCCATCGAACTTGAGGAAGGCATAGAAGGCGCCCTCGGGCTTCAGCGTCTGCACCCGGTTTGTGGCAATCAGCGTATCGCAGAGAAGATCGCGGCAGACCGTCGCCCGCTCGATATTGGAGCGGATGAAGTCGTCGCCCTCATTCAGGGCCGCGACAGCGCCACGCTGCATGAAGGGCGCGACGCCCGAGGTGGAATACTGGATCAGGTTTTCCAGCACCTGGCCGATTTCCGGCGGTGCGACGATCCAGCCAACACGCCAGCCGGTCATGCACCAGTTCTTGGAGAAAGAATTGACGAAGACGATCCGGTCTTCCGGATCCATCACATCGAGGAAGGACGGCGCTCGGCCGCCGGCGTAGAAGAACAGCGCGTAGATTTCGTCCGCCATGATCCAGAGGCCATGCTTGCGGGCCAGCGCCAGAATGTTGCGCAGGTCTTCTTCGCTCGCCGCCCAGCCGGTCGGGTTCGACGGCGTATTGACGAAGATGGCGCGGGTGCGCGGCGTGATCGCTGCCTCGACCTGGGCGAGATCGACGGACCAGCGGCCGTCGCCGAAATGCAGGGGCACGCCGACCGCCTTGGCGCCGGAGACCGTGAGTGCGGCGGCGATGTTGGGCCATGCCGGTGTGAAATACAGCATTTCGTCGCCCGGCGAGGTCAACGCCTCGACGCAGAGCTTGATGGCCTGCATGCCGGAGCCGGTTGCGAAGAAATGCTCAGGGCCGAGGTTGGTGCCGAAATGGCGGCCGTAATAATCGGCGAGCGCCTGGCGCAGTTCGGGGATGCCGCGTTGCCAGGTGTAGAAGGTTTCGCCGGCTTTCAGGGCTGCGGCAGCTGCATCCGAAATGAAGTCCGGCGTCGGCAGATCGCCCTCGCCAACCCAGAGGGGGATGAGGCCATCGCGGCCGCGGGCATAATTGACCACTTCGACGATGCCGCTCTGCGGAGCAGCAAGGGAGCGAGGGCTGAGGCTTTCAAGAAAGGTCATGCATTCACCACAATAGCAAAGGGCGTCCAGGTCAGTGTGAACGCCCTTTTATCCGAGCAGGAAGGGGAAATCCCATTCCATTGTTTGAGGCACCAATCGATTCCGGTGATGCGCCAAAGCGCGCCGGCCGCATCAGTCCTTCTTGAGCAGATCGCGGATTTCCGTCAGCAACTGAACGTCTGCCGGCGGCGGCGCGGCCGGGGCCGGCTTCTGTTCTTCCTTGATGCGGATCCGGTTCACGAACTTGACCATCAGGAAGATGATCCAGGCAAGAATGATGAAGTTGAGGACGACCGTGATGAAGTTGCCGTAGGCGAAAACCGCTCCCTGTTCCCTGGCGGCGGTCAGCGTCGTCGCATTGACGTTGGCGCTCAACGGCAAGAAATAGTTCGAAAAGTCGATGCCGCCCGTGATGGCACCGATGATCGGCATGATGATATCGTCGACAAGCGAAGATACGATCTTGCCGAATGCGCCGCCGATGATGACGCCGACGGCGAGATCCATGACATTGCCGCGGGCAATGAATGATTTGAATTCGTCGAGCATGCTGCCTCCTGCCCGCTTGTCCCCACCCGTCGCACCGGCGGGACAGCGGGTCGTCCAGCCGGTCGAGATCAGCGCCATGCGCAATTCGTTCAACCGAAGATATTGGAAGAACGGGGAAGGTCAATGTGGCGGCAGAGAGAATCTTCAATCTCAAACAGTTACGGAAGGGTCGAACAAATACCGGCGGTGGCTTTCCTTTCACGGGAAGCCGCCTAAGTTGACCCCAACGATGAAAAAACAAAAGAGGAAGGCCTCAAGATGCGAGTCGTTGAATACAAAACCTATGGCAACCCTTCCGAGGTTCTGACGGCCGGCGAGCGCCCTATGCCCGAACCTGCGGCCGGAGAAATCCGGGTGAAGATGCGGCTCTCGCCGATCCACAATCATGATCTGTGGACCGTTCGCGGCGAATATGGCGTCAAGCCGGAACTGCCAGCGGTCGGCGGCACGGAGGCGATGGGTATCGTCGATGCCCTTGGCGAAGGCGTGACCCAACTGAAGGTCGGCCAGAGGGTCATGGGTGCCGGGCTCACCGAAAGCTGGGCCGAGTATTTCGTCATGCCTGCCGCCCGCGCGGTGCCGCTGCCGGATTCGGTCAGCGACGAGATCGGCTGCCAGCTCGTCGCCATGCCGATCAGCTCGGTGATGGCGATCGAGGACCTTCATCTCGAGAAGGGAGACTGGCTGATCCAGAACGCGGCGACCGGCGCCGTCGGCAAGACGGTGGCGATGATCTGCCAGTCGCGCGGCATCAACGTGATCAACATCGTGCGCCGCAAGGAAGGCATCGCCGAACTGGCGGAACTCGGCATCGACAAGACCGTGTCGACCAGCGACGCCGACTGGATGGATCAGGTGCGCGCGATTGCCGGCGAGGCCTCGATCAAGGCGGCAATCGACTCGGTCGGCGGCAAGGAAAGCGGACAGCTGATGAAGCTTCTCGGCGAAGGCGGCACGCTGATGACCTTCGGCACGATGAGCGGCGGCGCCATGGAGATCGGTTCCGGCGACGTCATCTTCAAGCAGGCGACGGTGACCGGCTTCTGGGCGGCAAAGCGCAGCGCCCGTACCAAGCCGGAGGAGTTTGCTGCAATGGTCGGCGAGCTTCTGACGCTGGCGGCCAGGGGCGAGTTGAAGCTGCCGGTCGAGGAAACCTTCGACCTGACGCAAGGCGCGGCCGCCGCCAAGGCGAGCATGGTTCCCGGCCGCAAGGGCAAGGTCGTGTTCAAAGGCTGACTGAAGACACGATGGCTCCGGCGTTAACGCCGGAGCCATTCTTTGTCGATCCGTGAGCTATCTCAGTGCGCGGGCTTGATGAACGTACCGTTCTGCAGTTCGCGCATGGCCTGCATCAGTTCCTCGCGCGTGTTCATGACGATGGGCCCGTGCCAGGCGACCGGTTCCTGGATCGGCTTGCCGGACACCAGCAGGAAGCGGATGCCCTTTTCGCCGGCCTGGACCGTGACTTCGTCACCGGTGTCGAACACGACCAGGGTGCGGTTTCCGGACATGTCGCGGATATTCAGCTCCTCGCCCTGGAACTCCTTCTCCACCTTGACGCCGAACGGCTTCGAGGCATCGCGGAAGGTGCCTGAACCGGCAAAGATGTAGGCGAAGGCCGAGCGATAGGTATCGATCGGGAAGGTCTTGCGCTTGCCCGGCGGCACGGAGATGTCGAGGTAGACGGGTTCGGCGGCGATGCCGTCGACAGGTCCCTTCTTGCCCCAGAAATCGCCGGTGATCACCCGGACGGCCGTGCCATCATCATCGATAACGACGGGGATCTCGGCGCCCTTGATGTCCTGATAGCGCGGCGCGGTCATCTTCAGGGACGACGGCAGGTTGGCCCACAGCTGGAAGCCGTGCATCTTGCCGGCAAAATCGCCCTTCGGCATTTCCTGGTGCATGATGCCGGAACCCGCCGTCATCCACTGGACATCGCCGGCGCCGAGCGTGCCGGTGTTGCCGAGGCTGTCGCCATGCTCGACGGTGCCGGCCAGCACATAGGTGATCGTCTCGATGCCGCGATGCGGATGCCACGGGAAACCGCGGATGAAATCCTCCGGACGGTCGTTGCGGAAGTCGTCCATCATCAGGAAAGGGTCGGTCATCGACGGATCGCCGAAGCCGAAGACGCGGTGCAGTTTGACGCCGGCGCCTTCCATGGCGGGCACGGCGACGCTTTCATGCTTTACGGGGCGGATAGACATATCTCATCTCCTCGCTGTTTTCCAAGTTGACGCCAATATAGCGACGATTGGTCTCCAGCGCAGGAGGGTCACCAAGGACGGACTGTTCACAATTCATGCGGGAAAGGATTGCGGGCCATTTTCACCCGCAATCGCGCCACAATGCGCGCCTACGCAAGCTTGGGGCATTGAATCGCCCTTAATCATTTTCGCGCTATCGTTTCAGAACAGGCCATATTCGCCATCTTATTTGGAGACATCAATTCATGTGTCGCTGGGCAGCCTATCGGGGGGAACCCCTCTATCTGGAAGAAATCGTTTCCTCGCCCGCGCATTCGCTGATCGAACAGTCCCACCACGCGACACAGGCGAAGACGGCGACCAATGGCGACGGCTTCGGCGTTGCCTGGTACGGCGACCATCCCGAGCCCGGCCGCTTCCGCGACATCCTTCCGGCCTGGTCCGACTGCAACCTGAAAAGCATTGCCCGGCAGATCCGCTCGCCGCTTTTTCTCGCCCATGTCCGGGCCTCTACGACCGGCGGCACGCAGCGCGTCAATTGCCATCCATTCGTCAACGGACGCTGGTCGTTCATGCACAACGGCCAGATCGGCGGGTTCGATCGCCTGCGCCGCAAGCTCGAGACCGCACTGGACGACGAACTCTACTGTGCCCGCGCCGGCTCCACCGATTCGGAACTCCTGTTCCTGCTGGCGATGCAGTTCGGCCTGCAGAACGATCCGCTGGCGGCCATAAGCGATGCTATCACGCTTGTCGAGCAGCAGTCGATGGCACTGATCGGCGAGGCGCTCGTGCGGTTCACCGCAGCGTTTTCGGATGGCAAGAGCCTCTATGCAGTGCGCTATGCGACCGACCAGAAGGCGCCGACGCTCTATGCCGCGCCGATGGCCGGCGGCAAGGGCTATTGCCTCGTGTCGGAACCGCTGAACGACGAAGCCGACACCTGGATGGAAATTCCCGGCGGCAGTGCGGTCATCGTCAATGAGCACGGCATCGACGTCGCGGTGTTCGAGCCGGCCGGCATCCCGCAGGCCGTCATGCCGGCAGTGGCGATGAAGCAATAGGCTTTAGCTAAGCCGATCGGCAATCATGGCGGCAAGACGTGCCGCCACCTCTTCCTTGGAAAGATCCGGCCAGGCATCCACGCCGCCCGCCGATATGATCTTCACGCTGTTGCGCGTGCCGCCCATGATGCCGGTTTCAGGCGAGACGTCGTTGGCGACGATGAAATCCGCGCCCTTGCGCTCCAGCTTCGCCCGGCCATTCGTCTCGACGTCCTGCGTTTCCGCGGCAAAGCCGATGACGACCGCCGGCCTTCTGGCGTGATGGCCAACGGTCTTCAGGATATCCGGATTTTCGGTGAGCTGCAGGGCCGGCGGAGCGTCACCCGGCTTCTTCTTGATCTTCTCGTCCGCCGAGGCGGCAACCCGCCAGTCGGCGACGGCAGCGACCATCACGGCGATGTCGGCGGGAAGCGACGCCTCGACGACCTCAAGCATCTCGCGTGCCGTTTCCACATGCTGCGTCTTGACGCCGGCCGGATCGGGTATGGTCACCGGTCCCGACACGAGCGTCACCTCAGCTCCCAGCGCCGCAAGAGCAGCGGCGATTGCATGGCCCTGACGTCCTGAGGAGCGGTTGGCGATGTAGCGCACCGGATCGATCGGTTCATGGGTCGGCCCGGAGGTGACGATGGCCGTCTTGCCGGCCAGCGGCTTCGGTGCACCGTCGAGCAGCGCCTCGACCGCGGCGACGATCTCCAGCGGTTCGGCCATGCGGCCAAGTCCCGCCTCGCCGCTTTCGGCCATCTCGCCCTTCATCGGACCGATGAAGCGGATGCCGTCGCCTTTCAGCGTCTCGACATTGCGCGCGGTCGCCTTGTTCGCCCACATCTTCGGATTCATGGCGGGCGCCACGAGAACCGGGCGATCGGCGGCCAGCAGCACGGCGGAGGCAAGATCATTTGCAAGCCCGTTCGCCATCTTCGCCATCAGGTCGGCGGTGGCGGGGGCGACGAGGATCAGGTCGCATTCGCGCGCCAGCCGGATATGGCCGACGTCCTGCTCTTCCTCGCGCGAAAAGAGTTCGGTGAAGACCTTGCCACCGGAAAGCGCCCCGACCGCAAGCGGCGTCACGAATTCCTCCGCCCCCTTGGTCATCACCGGACGGACGGACGCGCCGCGCTCGCGCAGCCGGCGGATCAGGTCGAGGCTCTTGTAGGCCGCGATGCCGCCGGAGATGATCAGGAGAATGCGCTTGTCTTTCAATGTCATGCCCGGCCCTTGATACTCGCCGTTACTCATCCCGCGCAAACTAAGGGTTTGACGCCAAAGATGCAATTGGTCCCCCAACGCAGAAAGGGCCGCACGTGGCGGCCCTTTCGAAGCTGTGTCCGGATTGGCCCCCCTCAGGCCGCCTTTGCCTCGTCCCCATAGGGATTGAAGCGGCCGTAGAAGGTCTCGCCCTTTTCCGCCATTTCGAGAAGCAACGGTGTCGGACGGAAGTGGTCGCCATATTCGGCGGCGAGCTTCTCGCAGAGCGCGACGAAATTCTTCACGCCCATGCCGTCGATGTAGGACAGCGTGCCGCCGGTGTAGGGCGCGAAACCGAAACCGAGGATCGAGCCGACATCGGCTTCGCGCGGGTCGGTGACGATGCCCTCTTCCATGGTACGGGCGGCTTCCAGAGCGATGGTCGCCAGCAGGCGCTGCTTCAATACGTTGACATCAACGTCACTTGCAGCCTTCTGCGGATAAAGCTCCTTAAGACCCGGCCAGAGGAACTTCTTGGCCGGCTTTTCCGGATACTCGTAGAAGCCCGCCTTGCTCTTGCGGCCGAGACGGCCGAGCACGTCGACCATCTTTTCAACGAGCGCCATGTGCTCCGGCTTGACGGAGGCCGGACCGAGGTCGGCGATCGAGGCCTTCATGATCTTGTAGGAAAGATCGACGGCGACCTCGTCATTCAAGGACAGCGGACCGACCGGCATGCCGGCCATCTTGGCGGCATTTTCGATCATCGTCGCCGGCACGCCTTCGATCAGCATGTCATAGGCTTCGTTGATGTAGCGGAAGACGCAGCGGTTGACGTAGAACCCGCGCGTATCGTTGACGACGATCGGCGTCTTCTTGATGGCGGCGACATAGTCGAGCGCCACGGCAATCGCCTTGTCGCCGGTCTTTTCGCCGAGGATGACTTCCGTCAGCATCATCTTGTCGACCGGCGAGAAGAAATGCACGCCGATGAACTGTTCGGGACGCTTCGAGTTCTCGGCAAGACCGGTGATCGGCAGCGTCGAGGTGTTGGACGCGAAGACGGAGCCTTCCGGCAGCACGGCCTCGACCGCTTCGGTGACGGCCTTCTTGACGTTGCGGTCCTCGAACACAGCCTCGACGACGAGATCGGCGTCGGCAAGCTGGTTATAGTCCGGCGTCGCGGTGATGAGAGCGAGAAGCGCCTCGGCGTCTTCCTTGGTCATCCGGCCCTTGGAGATGGCGGCCTTCACCAGACCTTCCGAATGCGCCTTGCCCTTGTCGGCGGCTTCCTGGTCGCGGTCGATGAGGACCACGGGAATGCCGGCCTTGGCGGTGACATAGGCGATGCCCGCGCCCATGAAACCGGCACCGACGACGCCGACCTTCTTGAACTCGGTCTTCGGCACGCCGGCCGGGCGACGTGCGCCCTTGCCGAGCTCCTGCATGGAGACGAACAGCGAGCGGATCATCGAGAAGGCTTCTGTCGTCTGCAGGATCTGCGTGAAGTAGCGCTGCTCGATCTTCAATGCCGTATCGAAGGGAACCTGCAGGCCCTCATAGACGCATTTCAGGATGGCGAGCGCGCCCGGATAATTGCCCTGCGTCTCGCGGCGCAGGATGGCGGTGGCGGCCGGCCAAAGCTGGGCAGCGGCCGGAGTCCAGATACCGCCGCCCGGAACCTTGAAGCCCTTCTCGTCCCACGGAGCGACGGGCTTCAGACCGTCCTTGATCATCTGCTTGGCGGCGTTGATCAGTTCGCCCGGTTCGACGACCTGATGGACAAGGCCCATCGCCTTGGCGCGCGAGGCGGTCAGCGTCTGGCCGGTGGTCATCATCTGCAGCGCCGACTGGGCGTCCGTCAGGCGGGACACGCGCTGCGTACCGCCAGCGCCGGGGAAAATGCCGACCTTGACTTCGGGAAGCGCGATCTTGACGGCGTTGGAATTGGCGGCAACGCGACCATGGCAGGCGAGCGACAGTTCGAGCGCGCCGCCCATGCAGGTGCCGTTGATCGCCGATACCCACGGCTTGCCGCAGGTCTCGAGCTTGCGCCACAGCCAGGTCATCCGGCCGGCCGCCTCAAACAGCTTCTGCGTAGCGTTGGCCGGATCCTTGGCGCGCTCCTCCTCGATCATCGAGAACATGCCCTTGAGCATGGTCAGGTCGGCGCCGCCGGAGAAGGTCGACTTGCCGGAGGTGAAGACCACGCCCTTGACGGCGCTGTCGGCAACCACCTGATCGATGATCGCCTCGATCTCGTCCATCACCTCGACGGTGAAGACGTTCATGGACTTATCCGGCATGTCCCAGGTGACGAGAGCAATGCCGTCGGCGTCGGTTTCGACTTTGAAATTCGTATAGGTCATCGGTTTCCTCCCGAAATCAGACGCGTTCGATGACGGTCGCGGTGCCCATGCCGGCGCCGATGCAAAGGGTGACGAGCGCGGTGTTCAGGTCGCGGCGCTCGAGTTCGTCGAGCACCGTGCCGAGGATCATCGCACCGGTCGCGCCGAGCGGATGGCCCATGGCGATCGCGCCGCCGTTGACGTTCATCTTGTCGTGCGAGACATCGAAGTGCTGCATGAAGCGCAGCACGACGGCGGCGAATGCCTCGTTGAGCTCGAACAGGTCGATATCGGCCATCGTCATGCCCGAACGCTTCAGGAGCTTTTCGGTGACGTCGACCGGGCCGGTCAGCATGAGGGCCGGATCGGAGCCGATATTGGCAAACGCGCGGATGCGGGCGCGGGGCTTGATCCCCATGCTCTCGCCGCCCGCCTTCGAGCCGATCAGCACGGCGGCGGCGCCATCGACGATGCCCGATGAATTGCCGGCGTGGTGAACGTAGTTGATCTTCTCGATTTCCGGATGGGCCTGGATGGCGACGGCTTCGAAGCCGCCCATTTCACCCGGCATCTGGAAGGAGGGGTTGAGGCTCGCCAGTCCCTGCATGTCGGTGCCCGGACGCATGTGTTCGTCATGCGCCAAGATGGTGAGGCCGTTCTGATCGTTGACCGGAATGACCGAGTTCTTGAAGTAGCCCTTTTCCCACGCATGGGCGGCGCGCTTCTGGCTCTCGACCGCATAGGCGTCGACGTCATCGCGGGAGAAGCCGTATTTGGTGGCGATCAGGTCGGCGGAAACGCCCTGCGGCATGAAGTAGGCCGGGAAGTTGACCGACGGGTCCATGTACCAGGCGCCGCCGGACATGCCGAGACCGATGCGCGACATGCTTTCCACGCCACCGGCAATGACGATGTCGTCCGCGCCTTGCGCGATCTTGCCGGCGCCGAAGTTGATGGCATCGAGACCGGAAGCGCAGAAGCGCGAGATCTGCATGCCGGGCGCCTTGTTGGAATAACCGGCCTCGAAGGCGGCTGCCTTAGGGATGACGGCGCCGGCTTCGAAGACCGGATCGACGCAGCCGAAAATGATGTCGTCGACGGTTTCGGTGTCGAGGCCGTTGCGGTCACGCAGCGCTTCCAGCGTCTTGCCGGCCAGGCGCGGCGTCGGCACTTCGTGCAGCGAGCCGTCCTTCTTGCCGCGTCCGCGCGGCGTGCGCACGTGGTCGTAGATAAATACGTCGGTCATGTTTCATCTCCCTGGCCGTTCAGCGGCGGTCATCACCGCGGCCTCGAATTCTTGGATAGAAGGGTGGGGTCGCCGCGCACCTGCGGCAACCCCTAACCCTCAAAATGCGTCGGCCGCCATCGCCATCATGGTGTCGGCACCGGTTTCGATGCGGGTCTTGCGCAGCACGGTTTCCGGCATGATGCGCTCCATGTAGAAGCGGGCGGTCAGAAGCTTGTTGTTGTAGAAGTCCGCCTTGTCGGCGTCGCCCGAGGCAAGCCCTTCCTTGGCGGCCTTGGCCATCTGCGCCCACATGTAGCCGAGCATGACCAGACCGAAGAGATGCATGTAGTCGGTCGAGCCGGCACCGGCATTGTCGGGCTTGGCCATGGCGTTCTGCATGAACCACATGGTGGCCGCCTGCAGGTCGTTCAGGCCCTTCTTCAGGTGCTTGGTGTAGAAGCCCAGCGCCTCGTCGTCGCGATTTTCCTCGCAAAAATCGCCAATCTCCTTGAACATCGCCATGACGGCGCGACCGCCGTTCAGGCCGAGCTTGCGGCCGACGAGGTCGAGCGCCTGGATGCCGTTGGCGCCTTCGTAGATCATGGTGATGCGGGCATCGCGGACATACTGGCTCATGCCGTGTTCCTCGATGTAGCCGTGACCGCCGAAGACCTGCTGGGCCTGGACCGCATGATCGAAGCCTTTGTCCGTCATCATGCCCTTGAGGATCGGCGTCATCAGCCCGAGGACGTCTTCCGCTGCCTGGCGTTCGGCGGCATCGCCCGAGCGATGGGCGATGTCGGACTTCAGCGCGCTCCACAGCACGAAGGCGCGCTCGCCTTCGTTGAAGGCGCGGATGGTCAGAAGCGTGCGACGGATGTCGGGATGGACGATGATCGGATCGGCCTTCTTGTCCGGATCCTTCGGACCCGTCAGCGCCCGACCCTGAATGCGTTCGCGGGCATAGTTCGCGGCATTCTGGTAGGCGATTTCGGAGACGCAGAGGCCCTGCAGGGCAACGCCGAGGCGCGCCTCGTTCATCATCACGAACATGGCCGCAAGGCCCTTGTTCTCCGCGCCGATCAGGTAGCCGGTCGCCTCGTCATAGTTCATGACGCAGGTGGCGTTGCCGTGGATGCCCATCTTGTGCTCGATCGCGCCGCAGGTGACGCCGTTGCGCTCGCCGAGCGAACCGTCTTCCTTGACCATGAATTTCGGCACGATAAAGAGCGAGATGCCCTTGGTGCCTTCCGGCGCGCCCTCGATGCGGGCCAGCACCAGATGGACGATATTGTCCGCCATGTCGTGTTCGCCGGCCGAGATGAAGATCTTCTGACCGGAAATCTTGTAGCTGCCATCGCCCTGCGGCACCGCCTTGGTGCGCAGCAGGCCGAGATCGGTGCCGCAATGCGGCTCCGTCAGGTTCATCGTGCCGGTCCAGGTGCCTTCCAGCATCTTCGGCACATAGGTCTGCTTCTGCTCGTCCGAGCCATGCACGAGGATGGCCGCGACGGCACCCTGGGTGAGGCCCGGATACATCATCAGCGACAGGTTAGCAGAGGAGAGATATTCGCCGACTGCGACGTGCAGCGTGTAGGGAAGCCCCTGACCGCCGAATTCTTCGGGGGATGCGAGCCCCATCCAGCCGCCCTGACAGTAGAGGTCGTAGGCCTGCTTGAAACCCTTCGGCGTCGAGACGGTCGCGTCATCGTGGCGCGTGCAGCCTTCCTGGTCGCCGGACAGGTTCAGAGGGAAAAGCTCTTCTTCCGCGAGCCTCGCTGCCTCGCCGGTGATGGCTTCCAGCATATCGGGCGTCGCATCGGCGAAGCCCGGCAGGTTGTTGTAACGCTCCAGACCGAGCACGTTGTTAAGAATGAAAAGCGTATCCTCGACGGGAGCTTTGTAGATCGGCATCGCCTATAGTCCTCCACCGGGCTGACCCGGACTCGTTTCCTCACACTGGCTATTACAAAATTTTGACGTTTGCGTAAACGTCAAATAATCGCCTGCGTCAAAAATTTGTTCGAGGAGCATGACGCAGGTAGCCAGGACAGCAGTGTCGCATATCCCGATGCCGCACGCATGGGCTGTTAAAGGTTAAAAAATTTCGACCTGGGTTAACGGCTTATTTACCACGTTTGGCGAATGCTACGCGAAACGATGTGGCGTACCGCGCCCTTTCCCTGTCTTGCGTTTTTCGGGAAGCCGCGAAGGAGCATGATTGTTCCGGCGAGGATCAGCTGCATCACCAACAAGCCTCCATGCCAAGATGCGGCAGGGCGGCCGGGGCAACCGCCAGAACTCGAAGCGAGCAGACATATGACCGGATCGCGATTGACTTCCACACGCCACGGCGAGCAATCGCCGCTCGACGCGCTCAGCAAGACGATTGAAGGGCTGGAAGCGCGCATCGAGGGGCTCATGGGAGCAGCCGGCCGTAAGGATCCGGCCAAGGGGGCTTCCCGCGCCACAAGGACCGAGGCCGCCGACTGGCCGCGCGACGCAGCCGACGTCCGCCAGGCTTTTCCCTCCGCCCGACGCTTCAATCCGGTCGACGAAATTATCGAGCGCCAGCGTTCGCTGGAGGCCGGACGCGGCCCGGTTGCCGCACCCTCGCCGCGGCCGCCGCTTGGCAACCGGCGTCCCGCCGTCGAACCGACCCGGGCGTCCGCGCCAATGCCGGCTGCCGCCCATGCGGCCCAGCCGGACATCACCGACACGCTTCAGGCGCTGCGTCACGAGTTGAAGCGCGACATCGCCGATGGCGTCGCCCGCGAAATGACGGCCATGCGCAACGACCTGAGGGCACTGAAGGCCGACGCCTCCGATCCGCGCTATGCATCCGAAATCCGCAGCGAGCTCGCCCATCTCGCCGACCGAGTCGACCGCCTCTCCGCCCAGGCCGCGCCGCGCCAGGCCGAAGAACTGCGGGCCGAGTTCCAGGGGCTGCGCACCGCTCTCGACAGTATGGCACGCCAGGACGACGTCAATCGCATGCAGGACCATCTCGCTTTGTTCGAGAACCGGATGCAGGCCCTCGACGGCATCAATGTCAAAGACGACATCATGGCGCTCGCCTACCGCATCGACGACATCAAGATGCAGATCTCCAGCCTGAATTCCTCGCCGGCGGTCCATGCGCTCGAAGACAAGCTCATGGTGATCGCCAGCGCGGTCGAGCAGCTCGGCAACCACATGCGCCCCGATCATTCGATCGATGAGCAGTTCGCCGCGCTCAACAGCCGCATGGAAGACATCGCGGCGGCACTCATTGACGGGCCGCAGACGGCACGCCACCCGGAAGACAGCAGGATGATCGAGCGGCTGGACGACCGGATTGCCGGTCTCGCCTCGCAGATCGACGGCATCAGCCGCTCGCTCGACAGCCGTCCCGGCGAAACCGACGTCCTCGCCGCCCGCATCGAGGCGATGGCCGAGCGCATCGAGGATCTCGCCAACATCGAAGCCGCTGCACGGCTCGAGGAGCGCCTCGACCATCTGGCGCAGCTCATCGAGCAGTCCCAGGCATTCGGGATTGCCGACGGTATCGGTGATTATCTGACCGAGATCTCCACCAAGATCGACGCCATTGGAGGCGGTGAGCTGAGCGATGCGATCACCGCACGGCTCGACGCCCTTGCCCGCCAGATCGACGAACTGCAGATGCCGGCCGTATCCGACGCCGGCTTCGACGGCGCCGCCATCCAGCGGCTCGAAGACCGGCTTGCCGGCATTGCCAAGCGTCTCGACGAGCAGTCCGCACGGCCGACCGCGGCCGCCGCCGGACTGGAAACGCTCGAAGAGCAGATCGCCAATCTTTCGGCCCTCATGCAGGACCTGCAGCCGGCTGGCGGCAGTGGCCTGCCGAGCGACTTCGACCAGCGCATGGCCGCGATCGAGGACTACATCACCACCAACGACGAATATATCATCGAAGCCGCGCGCCAGGCCGCCGAATCCGTTCTCGAAGCCTATGCCCGCAGCGGCGGACAGCCGGGCGGCGCCGACATGTCGGCGCTGGTCGGCCTGACGCAGGACCTGAAGAACCTCGAATCCCTCAGCCGCAATTCGGAAGAGCGCACGCAGCAGACCTTCGGCGCCCTTCACGAGACGCTGATTCAGATCGCCGAGCGGCTGGATCACCTCGACGCCGGCATCCGCCAGGGCGGGCAGGTCCGTGCTCCGGCCGCCCGCGACTACCAGACGGAAGCCGCGCCGCAGTTTGCCGCCGAGCCCGAGGCCGCCTTCGACGATGTGCCGGAGGAGCCGCGGCATTTCGGCCGCCGCCACGACGAGGACGTCGTCGCCGACCGCAGCATGGCCGCCGATGTCGCGACGCTCGAGGAGCCGGCGCAGAAGGCGAGCCTGCTTTCCGGCATCGGCAAGCGCCTCATGCCGTCGCGGAAGGAAGAACGTACCCCGATCGACCCGTCGCCATCGATCGATCCCGGCGACGAGCTGATCGATTCGGACGAAGGCAACCTGCTTTTGGAGCCCGGCTCCGGCGCGCCCGACGTCAAGAAGATCATGGCCCGCGTGCGCGCCAGCCAGAAGAAGGACCGGCCGGCCGGTCACGACATCGAACCCGGCACGCCGGACTATATCGCCGCCGCCCGCCGCGCCGCCCAGGCTGCCGCCATGGAGGTTGAGGCCGCACGGGATGAACAGGAAAAGCCCCGCTCGCCGAAGGTGAAGAAGGGCAAGACGAAGGCGGCCGCGCCGGAAAAGGTGAAGGCCGAGAAGACCGTCAAGGCTGCGAAGTCTTCCGACGGCACGTCGCTCATGGCGAAATACCGCCGCCCGGTCCTGCTTGCCGCAGGCGCCGTGCTGCTGGTCGTCATGGCCATGCCGCTGGTCAACACGCTTCTGAACGGGGCCAAGGCGCCGCAGATCGAGGAACAGGCCATCGCTCCGGCAGGGGCACCTGCGACCGCAACCATGGACGCTCCGCAGGCCGACGCACCGGCAGCCCCCGAGGCGACTGCGCCGCAGGCCGACCAGATGCAGGAAACGGCTCCGGCCGATGCGGCGCCGACCGGCGACAAGTCGGAACTTGCACCGCTGCCGCAGGATGGCAACCAGTCTGACGCTGCCGCAGGACCTGTGGACGACGCCGCGCAGCCGGCCATGGCTGAGATGAAGCAGGATGCCGCGGCTGAGCCGGCTTCCGCCGCTCCGGCCGCAGCCGCGCAGCCGGAAATCGTCGTGCCGAGCGAAATTTCGCCGCCGTCGCTGGTGGAAGCCGCCAAGAGCGGCGACCCGCTGGCGCTCTTCGAAATCGGTGCGCGCTATTCGGAAGGCCGCGGCGTGAAGACCAGCATGGAACAGGCAGCCGTCTGGTACAAGCTGTCCGCCGACCGCGGCTTCGCTCCGGCGGAATACCGGCTTGCCAATCTCTACGAGAAGGGCAGCGGTGTCGCCACCGACATGAACAAGGCACGCGAGTATTATGAAAAGGCCGCCGAGGCCGGCAATGCCAGCTCGATGCACAATCTCGCCGTCCTGCTCGCCTCCGGCGCCTTCGGCGCGCCGGACTTCGGTGCCGCCGCGGCCTGGTTCGAGAAGGCCGCCAACATGGGCGTCGCCGACAGCCAGTTCAACCTCGCCATCCTTTATGCCCGCGGCAGCGGCGTGAAGCAGAGCCTCGAGGAGTCCTACAAGTGGTTCACGATCGCGGCGAAGGACGGCGACAAGGACGCCGCCCAGAAGCGCGACGAAGTGGCCAATGCCATGCGCCCCGACCAGATCGACGCCGCCAAGGCAGAAGTCGAACTCTGGAAGCCGGAACCGCTGGACGACAACGCCAACTCCATCGAGGTTCCGGACGAATGGGCCGGCAAGGGCCTGAAGACCGCCACCGTCGACATGGGCAAGGCGATCCGCAACATCCAGGCGCTGCTCAACAAGAACGGCTTCGACGCCGGTCCGGTCGACGGGCAGATGGGCGGCAAGACCGTCGCCGCCATCAAGGCCTTCCAGACCAAGCACGGGCAGGAACCCACCGGCAAGATTACTGACGAATTCGTTCGGGAAATTCTCGCGCTCAACAAGTAACTTCTCAAAAGCCGGGCTCCAAAGTCCGGCTTTTTCTTTTCCAGTCTCTTCCTAAAGACAGAACATCTTTCGTCGGCAATTGACACGGACCGGCACCGGGCGCATGACAAAATCCGGTATCGTCAACGTCATGGCAACATTTGTGCCGTAATGAGAAGTAAAGTTGCCGGTGCCGGGCACGCCACCAGCCTCCAAAGCCTGTATCTGCAGGCATCATTCGTTCCTAGGGATCCGACCGTGACAGTTTACCTGCCTATCGCGGAATTGTCGGTCAATATTTTCGTGATCCTCGGCATGGGAGCCGCTGTCGGCTTCCTGTCCGGGATGTTCGGCGTCGGCGGCGGGTTCCTGATCACGCCTCTGCTGATCTTCTACAACATTCCGCCGGTCGTCGCGGTCGCCACGGGCGCAAACCAGGTCGTCGCATCCTCCATTTCCGGGGCCATGACGCATTTCCGGCGAGGGACACTCGATCTCAAGCTCGGCAGTCTGTTGCTGGTCGGCGGTCTCGCCGGAGCGAGCGTCGGCGTGTGGATCTTTGTCATCCTGCGCAAGCTCGGCCAGATCGACCTGATCATCGCCCTGCTCTACGTCGTCCTGCTCAGCACCATCGGATCGCTGATGATGTGGGAGAGCGTGCGGGCTCTGAGACGCGCTCGCAACAGCGAGAAAGTGCCGCTGCGCCGTCCCGGCCACCATAACTGGATCCACGGCCTGCCGCTGAAGATGCGGTTCAAGAAGTCGAAGATCTATCTCAGCGTCATTCCGGTGATCACGCTCGGCTTCATGATCGGCCTGCTGACGCCTATGGGTATCGGCGGCGGCTTCATCCTGGTGCCGGCGATGATCTACCTCCTGCGCATTCCGACGAACGTGGTCGTCGGCACCTCGCTGTTCCAGATCATCTTTGTCTCGGCCTATACGACCTTCATCCAGGCCGCGACCAATTATTCCGTCGACATCGTGCTGGCCGCCATCCTGATGGTGGCGAGCGTCATCGGCGCGCAGTACGGCGTGCGCGTCGGGCAGAAGCTGCGCGGCGAACAGCTGCGCGCCCTCCTGGCGCTCCTCGTGCTTGCCGTCGGCCTGCGCCTGGCAATTTCACTGGTGGTGAAGCCGGAAGACCTGTTCTCGGTTGTCCAGGGAGGCTTCGGTTGACCCGTCTCGCTCCCCTCGCCTCGCTGTGCATGCTTTTCGCGCTCGCGACGTCAGCGACCGCGCAGGTGCTGCCCGGCCAGACGCTGGACGTCAAGGAATCGCTCGACATCGGCACCTCGACGAACGAGATCGCCATCACGTCGGACTTCAACGGAGCCGACCTGACGATCTTCGGCGCGATCGCCAATGCCGACAACCTCCTGCTCGCCATCGGCCAGTACGACATCATCGTCGCGCTGGAGGGACCGAAGACCGAGGCGACCGTTCGCGAAAAGGAACGGATGTTCGGCATCTGGGTGAACCGTTATTCGATGACGTTCGAGAAGGTGCCGGAATCCTATTCGCTGTCCAGCTCGCGGGCGCTCGACGCGGAAACGATCACGCCCCTGCAGCCGGACAATCCGGTCGGCATCAACCATATCCCTCTCGTCCCGGTCGGCTATATCGGCGACGGCGCGCGGCTGAACGAATTTCGCCAGGCGTTGCGGCGGCTGAAGGAGCAGCATGGCCTCTACCAGCGCGATGCGAGCGGCGTCAGCTTCATTAGCTCCAGCCTCTTCAAGGCCACGCTCCGGATACCGGCGAACGTCCCGAACGGCGTTCATACGGTCCATGCCTATCTCTACAAGAGCGGCGAGCTGATCGCCGACAAGACCGTGCCGCTGCGGGTGGTGAAGACCGGCCTCGAGCAGATGCTGACGGATGCGGCGCACCAGCGCCCCTATCTCTACGGCCTGTTTGCCGTGCTGATCGCGGCGATCACCGGATGGCTCGCCAGCCTGATCTTCCGCAAGGATTGATGGACGTCAGCCCGACAGCTTGTCGTAGCGCACCGAATAGATGCGGTCGCGGCCGAGCAGGTGAGCGGTCAGGGCCGGCTTGTCGAAAATGCCGCGAAACGCCATGTGCCTCAGATCGAGTCCGCCGGACATGACACCGAAGGCCGGCATCAGCAGGCGCTTGCCGTCGCTGGCAAAGCAAGGGCGCCGGACGGATTTCTCACGACGCCGCACCGTCGCCGCCGGATGAAGGTGGCCGGCGATCTCGCCCGCCGCTTCCGAGCCCAACGGCTCGTGGCGGAAGACCAGCCCGCCATAGAGGATTTCGTCAGCCGAGCGCCCCGGCAGGTCGACCGTGCCGTCCGGATCGTGGTTGCCGTTGATCCAGATCCATTCGCGCCCGCGCGCCATCGCGCCGATCAGCTCGCGGAACATCGCCGGCATTTCGGCAGAGCCGACGCGGTCATGGAAATTGTCGCCGAGACTGACGACGATCGACGGGTCATAGCGGGCGATGACGGCCGACAGGATCTTCAGCGTCGCCAGCGTGTCGTAGGGCGGCAGAAGCGAGCCGCGACGGGCGTAGGCCGCACCCTTTTCCAGATGCAGGTCGGAGACCACCAGCAGCGACAGATCGGGCAGAAACAGCGCGCCGAGCGGATCGCACACCGCGGCAACGCCGTTCACGGAGATTTCCGCGCAGAGCGGAGCCGGCAGCGTTTGCGTCTGTTGTGCCAAAGCGAGGCGGTTCATTCCGGTTTCCAACCCTCGTCTATTCCATGGCTTCGCGGATCAGGTCGTCGGCCGCTTCCGCCAGCACGGCGTCCTGCGCTTCGCCGGCGACCGGCTCCTTGCCGATCTCCAGCATCACCGGCACGGCGAGCGGCGAGATGTGCTCGAGCGCCCGGTGGGTGATGTGACCCTTGATTCGCTTCAGCATATCGCCAAGCCGGCCGATATCCAAAAGGCCCGTCGCGGCATCGCGCCGGGTCGCCTCGAGCAATATATGGTCGGGCTCGTGGCTGCGTAGCACGTCATAGATCAGATCCGCCGAGACAGTCACCTGCCGCCCGGTCTTTTCCTTGCCGGGATGGCGTTTCTCGATCAGGCCGGCGATGACGGCGCAGGTGCGGAAGGTGCGCTTCAGCATCCAGGATTCGGAGAGCCACGCCTCCAGATCGTCGCCGAGCATGTCCTCGTCGAAGAGTGCGGCAAGGCTGAGGCGACCGCTGCGGATCATGATGCCCATGTCCTCAAGCCCCCAGACCGCCAGCGCATAGTCCGTGGCGACGAAGCCGAGCGGCTTGGCGTCGGCGCGCTCGAGGCGCCGCGTCAAAAGCATGCCGAGGGTCTGGTGCGCCAGCCGGCCTTCGAAGGCGTAGACCACCATGTAGAAGCGGCTTGAGCGCGGAAAGGTCTCGATCAGCAGTTCGTCGCGCTTCGGCAGGATCGACTTGTCCTTCTGGATCGACAGCCAGTCGCGCACCTGATCGGGCAAGTCCTTCCAGCGATCCGGATCGGCGAGCATGGCGCGCACCTGCTCGGCGAGATAGGTCGAAAGTGGGAACTTGCCGCCGGCATAGGCCGGGATCTTCGGGTCCAGCGAGAAGGCATTCGACACGAGGCACTCGTTCTCGCGGATGCCTTCGAAGCGCAGCACCTTGCCGGAGAACAGGAATGTGTCGCCCTGCGTCATCGATTCCAGGAAATACTCCTCGACCTTGCCGAGCGTCATGCCGCCGCGCCCGAGACTGCCGAGCGCGTTGCGCTTGACCAGGCGGACGTTCAGCATCGGCATCTCGACGATCGTGCCGAGGTTCAGCCGGTATTGCTGGGCCACCTGCGGATTGGAGACGCGCCAGAGCCCGTCGGCGGTCTTGCGGATACGGGCGTAGCGCTCGTAGGTCTTCAGCGCATAGCCGCCGGTCGCCACGAACTCGACGATGCGGTCGAAGGTCTCCCGGTCGAGATTGCGGTAGGGCGACGCGCTCCTGACCTCCGCAAACAGTGCGTCGGCGTCGAAGGGATCGGCGCAGGCCATGCCGAGGACATGCTGGGCGAGCACGTCGAGCGCGCCCTCGCCGACCGGCGGCGTATCCTGTGCTCCGAGATAGTTTGCATCGAGGGCGGCCTGGCATTCCATCACCTCGAAGCGGTTGGCCGGAACCAGGATGGCGCGGCTCGGCTCGTCCATGCGGTGATTGGCGCGACCGATGCGCTGGGCCAGACGGCTGGCGCCCTTCGGCGCGCCGACATGGACGACGAGATCGACGTCGCCCCAGTCGATGCCGAGATCCAGCGTCGACGTGGCGACCACGGCGCGGAGCCGGTTCTCGGCCATGGCCGCTTCGACCTTGCGGCGCTGACCGACATCGAGCGAGCCGTGATGCAACGCGATCGGCAGATTGTCCTCGTTGATCGTCCAGAGCTCCTGGAACAGCATTTCCGCCTGCGACCGGGTGTTGACGAAAAGCAGCGTCGTACCGTGTTGCTTGATCGCCTCGTAGACATCGGGAATGGCGTAGCGGGCGGAATGTCCGGACCAGGGGATGCGCTCTTCGGTCTTCAGGATGCTGATGATCGGCTTGGCGCCGCCGGCGACGGTCACCAGGCCGGCGTGATGATGATCATTCCCCTCCTGCCCGACCAGCCATGTCTGCAGATCCATCGGATCGGCGACCGTCGCCGACAGGCCGATCGACCGGACGCCGGGCGCCAGAGACCGGACGCGCGCAAGGCCGAGCGAGAGCAGATGGCCGCGCTTGGAGGTGACCAGCGAGTGCAGCTCGTCGAGCACGATGAACTTCAGGTCCTTGAAGAAGCGCGCCGCATCCTTGGCGGCGATCAGCAGCGCCAATTGTTCGGGCGTCGTCAGCAGAATATCGGGCGGATTGAGCTTCTGGCGCTGACGCTTGCCCTGCGGCGTGTCGCCGGTGCGATTTTCGATCGTCACCGGCAGCCCCATCTCGGCCACGGGACGGGCCAGATTACGCTCGATATCGACGGCCAGCGCCTTCAGGGGAGAAATGTAGAGCGTGTGGATGCCGCGAAAGGCTTCGCCGGGCTTTGCTTTCCCGCGCGCATCCAGTTCGACGAGCGACGGCAGGAAGCCGGCAAGCGTCTTGCCGGCACCGGTCGGTGCGATCAGCAGCGTGCTCTCCCCCGCCTCTGCCCGCGAGAGGAGTTCCAACTGATGGGCGCGCGGCGACCAGCCGCGTCCGGCGAACCAGTCGCGGAAACGCTGCGGCAGGACGGTGGCCTTCGGGCCGGTATCGGAATCAGCGACGCTCACAAAGCGAAACTAGGACGCCCGGTGGCTTTCGGGAAGCGGCGTCTACATCGCAATGTAGCGGTCGGAGCGATGGTTGATGGCCAGCACCATGTTGAGGGTGACCGCACCGGCAACCGAGCAGGCGATGATGAAGGGCGAGGCGACGAAGAACGAGGCGCTGAGGATGCAGAGGTCGATCCCCAGCTGCACGAAGCCGGCCCGCCAGCCGAAACGGTCCTGCAGGTAGAGCGCCAGGATGCCGACGCCGCCGAGGCTGGCGCGGTGCCGGAAGAGTGCGAGCATGCCGGAGCCGATCACCAGCCCGCCGAACAAAGCGCCAACAAGCGGATTGACGTCCGAGAAGACGATGAAGCGCGGCACCACTTCCGTCAGAGCGGAGGTCAGCGCGATCGCGGTAAAGGTCTTGACCGTGAAGGAAAGCCCCAGCCGCCGGAACGCGAGATAGTAGAAGGGCAGGTTGATGACAAAGAAGGCGACGCCAAAGCTGACGCCCGTCAGGTAATGGGCCAGGAATGCGAGGCCGGCGGCACCGCCGGTCAGCAGCCCTGCCTTGCCGAGCAGGATCACGCCGAGGGTCGCCAGCATGCTGCCGGCGAGAATGCCCTGTGCCTCTTCCAGCAGCGAATGCCGGTCGGACGTCGACTGCATGTAGCTCTTGAAATTCGGCTTCACGCCCATGCCGTTGATCCTTCGCTCACGTTTCTCGAAGGCTTATCCGCCCTTACCGCCTATCGCAACACGACGTAGCGGTCCGAGCGGTGATTGATGGCGACGAAGAAGTTCAGCACCACCGCGCTGACCACCGAGCAGAAGACGATGAAGGGGGTGAGGACGAGAAAGGACAGGACGAGGATAATCGCGTCGAACGCCATCTGCACGAGGCCGGCGCGCCAGCCGAAGTGATCCTGCAGGTAGACGGCGAGAATGCCGATGCCGCCGAGGCTGGCGCGGTGGCGATAGAGCGCCAGCAGTCCGAAGCCGACGAGAAGGCCGCCCAGCACCGCGCCCCAGATGGGATCGAGATAGTTGATATCGAGGAAGCGGGATTCGATTTCGGTCAGCCCCGAGGTGACCGCGATGGCGATGAAGGTCTTCACGGAGAAGGCAAGCCCGATGCGGCGGAAGGAGAGATAATAGAACGGCAGGTTCACCAGGAAGAACAGCAGTCCGAAGTTCATGCCGGTGGCGTAGTGAATGAGAAAGGCGACGCCGGCGGTGCCGCCGATCAGAATGCCGACCTTGTTCAGGAAATACAGGCCAAGGGCTGCCATCATGCAGCCGAAGAAGATGCCCTGGGCGTCTTCGGCGACCGAGTGCTTCGACGGTTCCGTATTGAAAATATCAAGCACGCGTTTGATCTGCGCCACGACATCAGTTCCCATGGAGTGAAGTTGTCGCGATTGTCTCCCTAAAGAAGACCTGAATCAAGCGAAATATGTAAGTAATGTTGACCTATTGTGCATTGCACACAATTTGTCAGACCGGCTTTTCCGAAACAATCAGAATTCCGTGCACCGGCTGACCGGCATCCATGCGGATCACGGTCTTTTCCAACGCCAGAATCTGCAGGCCGTTGGCTGCGCAGAGCGACTTCAGGTAGGCCTCGCTGTGGGCGTATCGCAGGGATTCCAGCAGCCGGAACCCCTCGCCCGCCCCGGCATCCTCGACCGAGAAGGCGACGATTGCGCCGGGCGCAGAAATCTCGGCGGCGAGCGAGAAGAAGTTTTCCAGATTGCCGAGATACATCAGCACGTCTGCAGCACTGACGAGACCGGCGCGATGGCGCGACAAATCTTCGGAGAACAGGCCGCAATCATCCGGGCCGACCGACAGATCCGCCTGTTCCAGCAGGTCATAGACCCGCTTTTCCTCCGCCTTGGCCAGCATGTTGGTGGAGAGATCAAACCCTTCGAGGCGCTCGACGCAGTCGCGGATTTCCTCGCCGAACAGGCCGGTTCCGCAGCCGAGATCGACAGCGAGCGCGAAGCGGCAGTTCTTGCCGAGCGTGCGGCGGATGACGTCGCTCAGCTTCTTCGGCACGCTGTAGTCCAGCCGCTCGACCAGCGCCTCGTCGAAATGACCGGCATAGTCGTCGAACAGGCGTTCGACGTAGGCGGTCGGGGGCTGTTCGGGAACGGCGATGCCGCCGAGCAGCGCCAGTTTCAGCGCCGCGCCGAACATGTCGTCGGGGTCGAGCCCGCGCACCCGGTCGAGCGCGGCGATGGCGCCTTCGCCATTGCCGGCCTTTTCCCGGTATTCGGCCAGGCGAAACCAGCCGGCCGCCCAGACCGGCGCGATCTCCAGCGCCTGCTCCATCAGCTCGGCCGCGCTCGCGGGCTCGCCACCCTCGTCCAGCATGCGAGCGTAGTCCGCCCGGCGGTCGGCAATGATATCGCCCGAGGAAAGCTGATGCGCCTGCATGCAATGGGTTCCGAGGAGTAAGGGATGCGCGGCAATGACCGAAGTCATAAAAAAATACAAGTGGAATTTTATCCGACGGCGGTTGCGGACGGCGAAAACCTTGCAGCCGCGCGCAAGAGGCCTTATTTGAAGCGCCAAACAGGAGACCATCCGATGTCGGATCAGGCAAACAGATTCTTGGGCGATACGATCGGCCGCACCATCGTCAAGCTGCTCGTGGTGTCGCTCATCGTCGGCTTCGTCATGAGCGCCTTCCACTGGTATCCGATCGACGTCTTCTACGCGATCCAGGATTTCTTCCGCGAACTGTGGCGCACCGGCTTTGCCGCGCTCGGATCGGTCGGCCGCTACCTGTTGCTCGGCGCGACGATCGTTATCCCGGCCTTCATCATCCTGCGGCTGCTCAACTACCGCCGCTGACATGCAGGACGAAGCAACAGCCATAGCACCCACACGGCGGATGTTCTTCGCCGTCTCGGCGGCCGCCGCAGCGTCCCTTCTGTCCGCCTGCACGACATCGAACGTGCTGAACACGGACGACGGCAATTCGGCGGACATGACGGCCGAGGCCCTGCCGCTGGTCAATGAGCTGCGGGCGAAAAGCGGCCTACCGCCGCTTGCAATCGACCGCCATGCCCAGGCCGCGGCGCTCGATCAGGCCAGGCGCATGGCGCGGGCCGGCGAGATGCAGCACAATATCGGCTTCGGCGCCGACTTCGGCAAGCGCATGAAGGGGCAGGACGTACAACTGCCGGCAGCGGAAAACATCGCCTCAGGGCAGAGAAGCACCGAAGATGCCGTCACCGCCTGGATCAACTCTCCCAAGCACCTGAAGAACATGCTCGGCAGCTACAAGGGGCTCGGCGTCGCCGTGGCCAGAAATAGCGCTTCCGGAAACCGGCCCTATTGGTCCATGGTGCTGTCCGGCTGAGGCGATTCCCGCCTCGCCTTGATCATTCATCCGGGGACGACCTGCTTGGATACGAGCACCGTCACATCAGAGGGCCGGCAGCAGCCGTTCGACGTCACGCATCGCATCGTGCTGGCAATCGCCGTGCCGATGACCTTCGCCTATGTGTCGACGCCGCTCCTGGGGCTGACGGACACGGCCGTGCTCGGCCAGTTCGGGCGGGCGGCGGATCTCGCCGGCCTCGGCGTCGCCGCCGTCATCTTCGATCTCGTCTTTTCGCTGATCGGCTTCATCCGAACCTCGACCACCGGACTGGTGGCCCAGGCCTTCGGGCGCGACGACCGCACCGAAGAGGAAGCGGTCTTCTGGCGCGCCGTCATCTCCGGTATCGGCGGCGGGCTGGCGCTGGTGATCCTGTCGCCTCTCATCCTCTATGCCGGGCTCTCCGTCATCGGACCGGAACCGGCGGCGGCGGCCGTGGCCACCACCTATTTCTACATCCGCATCCTGTCGAGCCCGGTGCGGCTCATCAACGACGCGCTGCTCGGCTATGCGCTCGGCAAGGGTCGGGGTACGCTCGGCCTTGTGCTGCAGACCGTGCTGAACGGCACCAATATCGGGCTATCCATCTTTCTCGGCCTGATGCTCGGCTACGGCGTCAGCGGCGTCGCCTGGGCGACGGTGATCTCCGAGATCGTTGCGGCCGTCGCCGGTTTCATCTTCGTCCTGCCCGCCTTCAGGGGGCAGCAGCATCCGTCGCGAAAGCGTCTCCTTGAACGCGACAAGCTCATCGCGCTCTTCGCGCTCAACCGCGACATCACCATCCGCTCGCTGCTGCTGGTAGGCTCCTTCGTGCTCCTCACCCGGGCCGGTGCCGAAATCTCGACGGTCGTGCTGGCTGCCAATGCCGTGCTGATGAACTTCTTCATGGTCGCAGCCTTCTTCCTCGACGGCATGGCCGCCGCTGCCGAGCAGCTGGCCGGCCGCTCCATCGGTGCGCAGAACCTGATGGCTTTCCGCAAGTCCATTCGCCTGACGGCGCTCTGGTCCTTCGCGCTGTCTGGAATGCTGGCAGCCGTAATCCTGCTTTCCGGCTCTTCCGTCATCGCATTCCTGACGACGGCCGAGACGGTGCGCGAAGCGGCGGTGGAATACCTGCCATGGATGGCGCTGACCGGCATCACCGGCGCGCTGGCCTTCCAGATGGACGGCATCTATCTCGGCGCGACATGGTCGAAGGAAATGCGCAACATGATGATCCTGTCCTTCGTCGGATACGTCATCGCGCTCGAAGTGCTGACGCCGCTTCTCGGAAATCACGGCGTCTGGCTGTCGCTCAACCTCTTCCTGTTCCTGCGCGGGGTGACGCTTGCGGCAGCAACGCCGCGGCAGATCCGTCAGAGCTTCCGGTCGGCCCAGTAGTCGACGCGGCTGCCGACGAGCTCGGCGATGTTGCCGACGCCCTCGGCCGCGACCAGTTGCGACAGGCCGCGGACGATGCGGCCGGCAAGGCCGGGGCCCTCGTAGACCATGGACGAATAGAGCTGGACCAGGTTGGCGCCGGCCTTGATCTTTTCCAGCGCCGTTTCGGCGGAATGAATGCCGCCGACGCCGATGATCGGCAGGTTCGGCCCGACGCGCCGGCGCATCTTCGCAAGCACCGTCGTCGACAGATCGAAGAGCGGCTTTCCGGAGAGCCCGCCCGCTTCACCTGCCTGCGTCTGGTCCTTCAGGCCGTCGCGGCGAAGCGTCGTGTTCGAGACGATCAGGCCGTCGAGATCATGGGCGAGGACTTCGGCCGCGATATCGTCCATGCCCTCCTCGGTGAGGTCCGGGGCGATCTTCAGGAACACCGGCACGCGCGAGCCCGTACCTGCCGACAGATCGTCACGGGTGGAAAGCACCGCCGACAGCAGAGCCGCGAGGCTTTCGCGCGCCTGCAGATCGCGCAGGCCCGGCGTGTTCGGCGAAGAGATGTTGGCGGTGAAATAATCGGCGACCGCGTGGAAGCGGCGGATGCCGGCCACATAGTCGGCAATCCGGTCGGCGCTGTCCTTGTTGGCGCCGATATTGACGCCGAGAATGCCGCTGAACTTGCGGCCCGACAGCCGTCCGAAGGCCGCGTCATGCCCTTCGTTGTTGAAGCCCAGGCGATTGATGACCGCCTCGTCCTTCACCAGCCGGAAGATGCGCGGCTTCGGATTACCGGCCTGCGCCTTCGGCGTCAGCGTGCCGACTTCGGTAAAGCCGAAGCCCAAGCGCAGCAGCGCTTCCGGCACCTCGGCATTCTTGTCGTAGCCGGCGGCCATGCCGAGCGGGTTGGCGAAAGCGAGGCCCGCCACCTTCTGCCCGAGCTTCGGATCCGCCTTCATCCCGCAGGCGGGCACAAGACCGGACTTCAAGGCGGAGATCGAAACGCCATGCGCCTGCTCGGGATCCATCAGGAAAAGCGCCTTGCGGCCGAACATCTTGAACGGGTCGATCATGCGTCTAGCTCCGGGAACTGGTGGCCATCCGACGTGAGCGGCAGGGGCTTTTCCCAAAGCACCGCGCCCAAGTGGAGGTTGGCATAGAGATGCGGGAAAAGGTCGCCGCCGCGCGACGGTTCGAATTTGAGAGCCGCACCAAGACGCCCGGCATCGACGGCGACCAGAAGCAGGTCGTCCTGGCCGGCAAAGTGCCGGGCCGCCGTTTCCTTCGCCTGGCCTGCCGTCGAGAAATGGATGTAACCGTCGGTCAGATCGATCGCCGCGCCCTCGAAAACACCCGTGGTTTTCGCCTGATCCCAAAGGCTTTTCGGAACAATCTTATAAATGACGCGTATCATCACTAGTCTCTCATAGCATCTTCCGCCCGGATTTGCCGGAAACGGCGGACGATGTCCACATCACAAACCGGGGCGGAGACGAAAAATGGAGGGCACAATGTGGAAATGGCTAATCATCGGGCTGACGGCGGGACTTTTCCCGCTGTCGGTGTTCGCGCAAGAAGAGCCCAGCGGACGCTATCAACTGCAACATTCGGAAACGGGTTTCGTTCGGCTCGACACGGCGACCGGCGAAATGACCTATTGCAGCGAAGCGGGCGGCGACCTGACCTGCCGTCCGTCCGCCAATGAGCGGGCTGCCTACCAGGAGGAAATCGACGATCTGTCGCGCCGTGTTCTTGCGCTTGAGCATGCGGTGAAATCCGGCGTCAAGGCGCAGGACGGGCTGCCAAGCGACGAGGAGCTCGACCGGACCCTTTCGTTCATGGAGCGCTTCTTCCGCCGCTTCAAGGATCTGACCGACGAATTCCGGGCGGAAGATGAGGCGCAACCGGTTCCCAAGACCTGACGGATAGAAGCGGAATGTGAGGATTTTATTCCTTTTCACTTTACTCCACGGGGCCGCTTCTCTATGGTGTAGCCGTCTCGGGGGCCGGCAAAATGCCCCCAAAAGGCAGAGTTCATTTCGGCGTTCCTGCCTTTGAAACGAAACCGGCAACATATGTGCGGACCAGGGCCAGGGCAATGCTTTCTCACCAGACCATTTGGGGCGCGATCGACGCATTGGCAGAAGCCAACAAGCTGACGCCGTCGGGTCTTGCCCGCCGCGCCGGCCTCGACCCGACCGCCTTCAACAAGTCGAAGCGCCTGTCGCCGGACGGGCGGATGCGATGGCCGTCAACGGAATCGATCGCCAAGATCCTTGATGCGACCGGCAGTCGCTTTGACGAATTCATCAGTCGTATCGAACCGGAAAACGGGCGGACCGCGATGCCGGGCGGAGCCTTTCCGCCGCAGCAATCCTCCATTCCACTGCTAGGTTTTGCGCAGGCCGGCGCCGGCGGCTTCTTCGACGACGGCGGATTTCCGGCCGGTCAGGGCTGGGACGAGGTGGACTTTCCCGCCTCGCCTGCGCAAAAGCCCGGCGTCTATGCGCTCGAAGTCCAAGGCGACAGCATGCTGCCGCTTTATCGCGACGGCGACGTGCTGATCGTCGAGCCCGGCGCGCAGGTCCGGCGCGGCGACCGCGTCGTCGTCAAGACGCGTGAAGGCGAGGTCATGGCGAAGATCCTGGTGCGCCAGACATCGAAAGCCGTCGACCTGATGTCGCTCAACCCCGATCATCCCAACCGGTCCTTTGCTACCGAAGAGGTGGAATGGATCGCCCGCATCATCTGGGCCAGTCAGTAGGAATGTTTTCTCTTCTCCGCAAGCTGACTTTGCCGCTGGCCGCCATCGCCGCTGTCGAGATCTGGGTGCTGATGCTCGGCGCTGGCGCGGCGCGGATCGAGGCGGGCGTTGTCTCACATCCGTCAGGGGAACGGGCCGTACAAACCGACGCGGCCCCGGCGATGTCCGACGCGGCTGCGCAAGACGAGACCGTGATCGGCACGGAAACCCTCACCGCCCGACGGATCGCTCCCGACCAGTTCGGATACGCCGCCGTCAAGCCCGGCGACACGCTGGAGCGGATCGGGGCTCGCGTTCCCCTCACCCCTCCTCCGGAAAAGGCGACAGCGGCGGCAGGGGATGGAATTCCCCGCCCGAACGCCATTGCCGCCGGCATCATCGGCACGCCTGAGGGGCCTGTCCGCCTCTGGGGGATCATCCCCACCGACCCCGATCGCCGCTGCCGGTCCGGTCCGGACGACTGGCCTTGCGGCATGATGGCGCGAACCGCGATGCGGATGTTCATGCGCAACCGCACCGTCGATTGCGGCGATCCGATTGAAACCGCGGCCGACGGCATGCCTATCAGGCGCTGCAAGCTCGCCGGGCAGGATATTGCCGCCTGGCTTGCCCAGCACGGCTGGGCGGAAGCAAGTGACGGCTCGCCATACAAGACGGCCGCCGACGCGGCCCGCGACGCCGGTCTCGGGATCTACGGCGACGACGCCCGCCAGTAACGCCAGGGTCTGCCTGTGCCCCGAAGGCTTGCAAATCCCCCATCTGCAACTTAAATCCCGAGTGAAGCCAAGCAAGGAACACCCACCGCATGAAAATTCTGCTGACACCACACGATGCGCTCATCTACGTCATGGTGATGGCATCGGCAGTCGACAGCGCCATGTCCGACGAAGAACTCGGCCGGATCGGCCATCTCGTCCAGACCATGCCGGTGTTCCGCGATTTCGATGATGACCGGCTGATCGAGGTGGCTCGCAAGTGCGCCGAGATCCTTTCCGGCGCCGAGGGCCTCGACATTGCGCTGGAAACGATCCGCGACGTCCTGCCACCGCGCCTCTACGACACCGCCTATGCGCTGGCCGTCGAACTGTCCGGTGCCGACCATATCGTCAACGCGGAAGAAATCCGCTTCCTTCAGCTGCTCCGCGACCGGCTTCAGCTCGACAAGCTGACCTGCGCCGCCATCGAACGCAGCGCCATCGCCCGCTACCGCCGGCTCTAGGCCTGCATCCGCGCTCGCGCATGCGGGCTAGAGGCCGTAGGGGAAATACCGGACGAATATGTCCTGCAATTTGCCGTCACGTGACAGCGAGGCGAGCGCGTAGTCGAAGGCGGCCGCCAGTCCCTGGTCCTTGCGACGCGTCATGATCGACAGGCCCTCGCCGAGGAACCGCGTGGAATAATAGGGACCGTCGAACAGCTTGCAGCATCCCTTGGACGCCGGTCCATCCGTCCAGAAGGGCAGTTGAATGCCGTCGGAAAATACTGCCGGGACCTCCCCCTTCTCCAGGCCGCGCAACATGTCGCCCCTGGTGCCGTAGGGCCGTGGCCGAAGGTCCGGGAAAAATGCCTTCAGCATGGCCTCATGCGCACTTCCGGAAATCACCCCCACCGGTTTGCCGTTCAGCGCCGAGGTTGCGTCGCCGCCGTCGAGCTTGGCTGAGGACTGGACGGCGAAGCGTGCGGGCAGGAGCATGTAGGGCCGCGTGAACGAGGCCTGGCGGCGTGTCTCCGGCGTCACCGCGACACCGGCGATCACGGCCTCCCCTTCACCCGCGGCAAGCGCATCGGAAAGTTCCGAGAAGGGAATGGCTTCCACCTGGCACTTCGCGTCGATTGCGAGTTCAGTGCAGATGGCCCGGGCGAGATCGATGTTGAAGCCGGACAGCCGGCCCGCCGGATCGATGAAATTGAACGGTGGAAAATCGGTCGACGTCAGGAAGCGGATGCGTGGCACGAGACTCAGATCCGGCTTTTCAAGACGTTCATGCGCATTGAACAACAAAGGCAAGCTAGGAGCATCAAATTCTTCGGCGGATACCGAAATTACTCCGAGAAGGAACAAAAGCGGCAGTATTGCTATCAATTTCCCCCTAGTTTTGAGAGGTGCAACTTTAAAGATCATTGCTAAATTCCTAACGGGGAAATTTCATGCAGGCTTGACAGCGGCTATATCACGGTGGCGGGGATCGGGGAACATCCTAGCGATTTTTCCGGCAGTCCTGATGCGGAAAAGATCGTTTTCCGCAGTGAGGCGGTTGACGCCCAAAACAGCCGGGAAGCCGGGACATCCGCCGGGCTGCGCAGCCATGCCGAAGGCAGCGTTCTGCTGGCGCTCGGCTTCTCCAAGCCCATGGTCGAGCGCTGCCTCCGCCTGGCCGCGAAGAACGGCGCCAGAGCGGAGGACGAGTTGCTGGCCTCCGGCTTCGTGGAGGAAAACGCCTACTTCGAGGCCCTCGCCCGCCTTGTTGGCCTCCCCTTTGTCGGCAGCATCGACGCCACGCTGATTGTCGATACTCCGCAGCTCGACACCCAGCTTGCCAATCCCACGACGGTACGGCTCTCCCTTGCCGCCTCCGCGCCCCTGACCGTCATCGCGCCAAGGGTGGGACAGTGCGAAAAACTCATGACCATGCTGAAAGAGCGGCCCCACCTGCGCCAACAATTTGCGATCGCCTCGCGAACCACCATTCGCACCGCGGTCTGGCAGGCCGGCAGCAAGCGCCGGGCGGAAGGCGCCGTCAGGTTGCTCTTCGAAGGCAGGAGTGATTATTCCGCGCGGTTCGTCATCACCGGCGCGCAGGGCCTGCTTCTCGGCGCACTAGCCTCTGCCCTCGTCAGCGCGCTGATCGCGATGCCCGGTCGCACCCTGCTTTTCCTGCACACGGTCGTCTCGTTCGTCTACTTCTTTTCCCTGGCGCTGCGCTGCCTCGCTCTTCTCTGGCGGGTCACGGCGCGTCGCCCGAAGCCGCTTCCGAACGAGGATGGCCCGCTTCCGGTCTATACCGTGCTGGTGGCGCTCTACGGCGAAGCCAGGGTCGCCGGACAGCTGATGGCCTCGCTCAAGCGCCTGAACTGGCCGAAATCCCGGCTGGACATCAAGATCGTCTGCGAGGAAGGCGATGACGAGACGATAGAGGCTATCCGGCGCGCCCAACCCGGCCCGGAGGTCGAAATCGTTGTCGTTCCGAAGGTCGGCCCGCAGACGAAACCGAAGGCGCTGGATTATGCGCTTGCCGGAGCGCGCGGCACCTACACGGCCATTTTCGATGCGGAAGACCGCCCCCATCCTGACCAGCTGCGCGAGGCCTATTATCATTTCCAGTCGGTCGGACCGGATGTCGCCTGCCTGCAGGCGCCGCTCATCATCACCAATGCCCACAGGGGATGGCTTCCTTCCCTGTTCGCCATGGAATACGGCGCGTTCTTCCGGGCGATCCTGCCGCTGCTCTCGATGATGCGCATGCCGATGCCGCTTGGCGGCACCTCGAACCATTTCAGAACCGACGTGCTGAAAAGCTGCGGGGCTTGGGATCCGTACAACGTCACCGAGGACGCGGATCTCGGCATGCGGCTCTATCGCCTGGGCTACCGGGCCGAGGTGATCAAGCGCCATACGCTGGAGGACGCGCCGACCCGGATCGGTGTCTGGCGGAAGCAGCGGACGCGCTGGTTCAAGGGCTGGATGCAGACATGGCTGGTGCTGATGCGCAAGCCGGGCGCACTCATCCGTGATTTCGGCCCGAAGGCCTTCATCGTGTTCCAACTGATGATCGGCGGCATGCTGATTTCAGCGCTCGCCCATCCATTGATCTTCCTGTTCCTGGCTGCGCCGCTGATGCCCTATATCGGCGTCACTCCACCGGAAAGCCATTTCGTCCATACAGCGCTTTTTGCATTGGATTCGATCAGCATCTTCGGCAATTACGGCCTGTTTCTGGCGCTGGGATCAGTCTCGCTGATCCAGTACGAAAAACGCCGGCTCGGCCGCCGCTGGCTCGCCTTTCCGCTCTACTGGATGCTGATATCCTATGCGGCGTGGATGGCGGTTCTTGAGCTATGGCGCAAGCCACATTTTTGGAACAAGACGCCGCATGGTGAAGATCAATCAGCTCATGCAAGTACGAACAAGAACAAGCATAAGGACGCCCGGCATAATTGACAAATCATGACATGCGACCTATCAGGACCCTAAACAATCTTTGGGGGTTTTTTTGATAATTTGCTGTGCCACAGACAAAAACTACGCGGAATTTTCTTCCGTATTGTTTCATTCTATTGAGGAAAACGGCGACGCCCCTGATTTGCAATTCTGGATAATCGGCGACAATCTCGGCCCAAGAGAGAAAAAAGATATCCAACATGGAATCAAGCGAAACATCAATTTCATTGACGCCGATAAAGAATTGAAAAATAAAATACTCAAACTTCCAATGCATGGCCCTTGGCCATCACTAATTTACGCTCGACTCTTCCTTCCGGAAATGTTTGCCGACAAGACCGACAAGATTTTGTACTTGGACGCAGACATCATCGTCAAAAAGAGCCTGAAACCCCTCATTGAACTGGAAATGGGTGAGAAGGCCCTGGCCGCGGTTGCAGAACCAGGCAGAGAAGAGGTCACCCGTCGGCTGGGCCTCAGAACCGGAAGTCCCATATTTAATTCTGGCGTATTGCTCTTTGACGTTGCCAATTGGAATCGACTTGGACTGACCCAGAAAGCTATCGGCGCAGTAACCAGCGGAGCGATCAACATGCGATGCCCGGACCAAGACGCCTTAATCATTGCTTCACAGGACCACCTTCTCAAGCTCCCTGCCGAATACAACGCGGGCAAGAACTTTACCGATTATTCAACTGCGAGCATTGTTCACTTTACCCATAAAAAACCCAATAGGAGAGGCTGCAAGCACCCGGAGACAGCGGCGTATCTCAAACACAGAAGCCAGACCGCCTGGGGTGACCGCCCCCTGATGACTCCAATCCAGCTGAAGATTCAAAAATGGCGGAAGTCTATCGACAAGAGGCTGAACAAACTCAGGATCTTGTTTAAGCCTTCCCAGTGAAGGGCTTCGGCGCCCGCATCCACCTAAAAAAGAAGCCAGCGATCTGAGTTCACAAGATTAAACAATCAACCCCTCGAAATACCGGATCGTCTTCTCCAGCCCTTCGCGCAGCTCCACCGTTGGCTGCCAGTCTAACAGCTCTTTCGCCTTTGCGATGTCCGGCTGACGCTGGACGGGATCATCCTGCGGCAACGGCTTGAAAACGAGCTTCGAGGACGAGCCGGTCAGTTCCAGCACAAGCTCCGCCAGCGCCCGGATGGTGAACTCGTTGGGGTTGCCGATGTTGACCGGCCCGACCACATCGTCTCCCGTCCCCATCATCCTGATCATCGCTTCGACGAGATCGTCGCGGTAGCAGAAGGAACGGGTCTGCTGGCCTTCGCCGAAAATCGTGATGTCCTCGCCCTTCAGCGCCTGGACGATGAAGTTGGAGACGACGCGGCCGTCGTTCGGGTGCATGCGCGGACCGTAGGTGTTGAAGATGCGCACGACCTTGATGGCGAGCTTGTGCTGGCGCCAGTAGTCGAAGAACAGGGTCTCGGCGCAGCGCTTGCCCTCGTCATAGCAGGAGCGGATGCCGATCGGGTTGACGTTGCCCCAATAACCTTCGACCTGCGGATGGACGCTCGGGTCGCCATAGACCTCGGATGTCGAAGCCTGCAGGATCTTCGCCCGCACGCGCTTGGCGAGCCCCAGCATGTTGATTGCGCCATGAACGGATGTCTTCGTCGTCTGCACGGGATCGTGCTGATAGTGCACGGGTGAAGCCGGACAGGCGAGATTGTAGATCTCGTCGACTTCCACATAGAGCGGGAAGCAGACATCGTGGCGCATCAGCTCGAAGCGCGGATGGCCGATCAGGTGCTCGACATTACGGCGGGTGCCGGTGAAGAAATTGTCGACGCAGAGCACCTCGTCACCACGCTCCAAAAGCCGCTCGACCAGATGCGACCCGAGAAAGCCGGCACCTCCGGTGACCAAAATCCTTGCGTTCATACTCTCACGTCCTCTCGTCCGTTTATCCGGGTCTAAGAGAGTCGCGGCGGACTGTCAAAACATGACCCTCGCCATCCTTGCAAGAAAGAGCGCAAACCAGAGAAGGGCGGCGGAAGCGGGTGTGGATCGGTCGACTGGAGCGGGTGAAGGGAATCGAACCCTCGTATTCAGCTTGGGAAGCTGCTGCTCTGCCATTGAGCTACACCCGCGCGCAGTGACACATTCATGAGGTTGCCGAGGATGTCAAGTCACCGCGCGAAGGCCGGTTGCCCTAGTGTGAACCGGCCGCCGAAATGCAACCGTGATGATCCCAATATTTCAGGACGATGGACGTTAAAGGTGTATTAGGCATTTATAAAATATCTTCTCTCCCAAACGGCCCCCCAAGACAAAATGCACAGTATTCGTCAGATCGGCTCATTCGGGGGTAATGGCATGACAATTTCCGACATTTCGGTCAGCAAGCGCTTCTGGCTGGCCGTCATGATACCGGCGACGGTGGCCCTGTTTCTTTCCGTTATCATTGTGCGTGACATGTGGCGTGCGCAAAGCAACATGGATTTGATCGCCGAGGTCAGCCGCGACGTCGCCCAGATCGGGCGGCTGATCGAGACGCTCCAGGTCGAGCGCGGCACCACGGCCGGCTTCATCGGCTCCGCCGGCGCAAAGATGGGCGAGCCGATGCGCAAGGCGCGAGCGGCGACCGACGTGGTCGCGGGCAATCTAGCGTCCGTCGCCAAAAAGCTCGCGGTCGCCGATGTCAGCGTCCCGGCACTGATCGGCGAGATCGAGACGGAGCTTGCCCGCATCGGCACGATCCGGAGTTCCATCGACGGCCAAGCGCTTCCCGGCAAGGATGCCTTCGGCTTCTATACCGGCCTGATCGGCAAGATGCTGCAGCTCAACACCGACCTGACCGGGCTTGCCTTTCATTCGGATGTGACGTTTCAGCTGATGGCCGTCAACGAACTCATGCTGGCCAGCGAACTGGCGGGCCAGGAGCGCGGCATGGGCGCCGGCATCATCAGCTCCGGCAAGTTCGCGGACGGACAGTTTACGGCCTTCAGCAAGTTCGGCGGCGCACAATCGGTGCTGATGGATCGCTTCCTCGCCCTGCAGGACGCAGACAGACGCGCTGAGGCCGGCGCCACCTTCAGGCAGGAAGCATTCACGAGCTTCGACGGAATGCGCGACAACCTGATCAGGCGTGGCAGCGAAGCGGACTTGTCCGGCCTCGATCCCGCCGCCTGGTTTGCCGATGCAAGCGAGCGGATCAGCAAGATGATCGCCCTTCAGGAAGCATCGCTGGCCGAGGTCGGCACGATCGCCGACGGCCTTAGCGATGACATCCACCACAAGGTGATCCTGCTTCTGGCCGCCATCGCAATTGCCGCCACCTTGTCGATCCTCATTCCGGCGTCGCTGGCCGTAACCGTCCTGCGCCCCCTGAAGGCCCTGACCCAGGCCATGCGCGACCTGCTTGCCGGCCGGGGCGACATCCATTCGATACCCTCGCTCGGCAGGAATGAAATCGGCGCGATGGCCGATTCCGTCCGTGGCATCTTCGTCATGGTCAGCGAGCAGAGCGAGCGCGAGCGGCAGGAAGAGCTGCGGGTCGCTGCGATGAAGGCCGACGAGGAGGAGGCGCAGAACCTCGAGCGGGCGCGCATCGCCCAGGAGCAGGCGGCCGCGTTGGAAGCCCTCTCGGCGGCGCTCGACCACCTGGCGAACGGCGACTTCGAAAAGCGCATGTCCCTCGATCTTTCCGAGAATTTTCGGCCGATGGCACGCAACTTCAATGACACCGTGGAGATGATGCGCAAGACGATGTCCGACATTCGCACCACGTCGCGTGAAATCAACGGCAGTGCCGACGCCCTCGCTTTCACCTCCGATGAACTCGCCGCCCGCACCGAAGAGCAGAACCGTTCGCTGGAGACCAGTTCGAACGCTCTGCGCATCCTGACGGAGACCGTGCGCTCGACGGCCGACAATGCCCAACGCGCCATGCACGCCGCCCAGGAAAGCAAGATGCAGGCGGAGCGATCCGGCAATGTCGTTCGGCAGGCGGTGGCGGCGATGGGGGCCATCAACTCATCCTCCAGCCAGATCGGCCAGATCATCGGCGTGATCGACGACATCGCCTTCCAGACCAATCTCCTGGCGCTCAATGCCGGAGTGGAGGCCGCACGCGCCGGCGAAGCCGGCAAGGGATTTGCCGTCGTCGCCCAGGAAGTCCGCGAACTGGCGCAGCGTAGCGCACATGCCGCCAAGGAGATCAAGCACCTGATCTCGGCAAGCTCGAACCAGGTGAAGTCCGGCGTTTCCCTGGTGGAGGAGACCGGCACTGTCCTGACCGCGATCATCGAGCAGATCTCCGAAACCAGCGGGCTGGTCTCCATCATCGCCAGCAACACGACGGAGCAGTCCGCGCAACTGACCGAGGTAAATCACGCGATCTCCGAAATCGAGCAGATCACGACGCAAAACACCCAGATGGTGATCGACAGTTCACGCGAAATCCACGACCTGACCGCACGGGTCAACCATCTGCACGAGAAGCTCGCCCGGTTCAGGACGCGCGACGAAAAGCACGATAGCGCCTACGAGGGCCCGGAGCGGCGAAAGAGTGCCGGCCTGTCAATGCGCTACTCGGCTGCCTGAAACACGGAGACGCGGAGCCGTGAGAAGTCCGGTTCTGCGTCTCCGGCGATGATGTCAGGTGCGAAAATGCTTGGAGAGCTTCAGGCCCTGCGCCTGATAGTTGGAGCCAAGGCCGGAGCCGTAAAGCGAATGCGGCTTTTCCAGCATGTGTTCGTAGACAAGACGCCCGACGATCTGGCCATGCTCGAGGATGAACGGCACCTCGTGGCTGCGCACCTCGAGGACGGCGCGCGATCCCGTGCCGCCGGCGCCGGCATGGCCGAAGCCGGGATCGAAGAAGCCGGCATAGTGAACGCGGAACTCGCCGACCAGCGGGTCATAGGGCGTCATTTCCGCGGCATAAAGCGGCGGCACGTGCACGGCTTCGCGCGATACCAGGATATAGAACTCATCCGGATCGAGGATCAGTTCCTCGCGGCCGTGGCTGTAGAGCGGTTCCCAGAAATCGAACACCTCGTTGGCCGCCTTCTCGTCGACATCGACGACGGCGGTGTGATGCTTGCCGCGATAGCCGATCAGGCCGTCGTCGGCACTACCCTTGAGATCGATCGACAGCGCGATCCCGCCGCCGGACACGTTCGGCGTGTCGCTGGCGACCAGAGTCTCGCTTCTGTGAAGCGCCAGCAATTCGGTCTCGCTCAAGAGCGGCTGGCCGATGCGGAAGCGGATCTGCGACAGGCGCGAGCCCCTGCGCACGACGATCGGGAAGGTGCGCGGCGAGATTTCCAGATAGAGCGGACCGGAATAGCCGGCCGGTATCTTGTCGAATTCCTGGGCGTAGTCGGTGATGACGCGGGTGAAGATGTCGAGACGGCCGGTGGAGCTCTTCGGATTGGCGGAAGCCGACATGCCGGAGGGCAGATCGAGGCTTTCCATCAGCGGCACGATGTAGACGCAGCCCGTCTCCAGCACCGCGCCTTCGGAGAGGTCGATAACATGCAGTTTCAGCCGGTCGAGCTTGTCGGAGACAAGGTGGCTCGGGCCCGGAAGGAAGCTTGCCCGCACCCGGAACGCCTTGGCGCCGAGACGCAGGTCGAGGCTTGCCGGCTGCACCTGGTCGATGTCGAGTTCCGCCTGGCTCTTCAGCCTGCCGGCCTCGAAAAGTTCGCGAATGGCGCCGTCCGCCAGAATGCCCGTCTGTCTTGCCATATGTCCCGTCCTTGAAGTGTCAGGCACAAAACCAAACTCGAGGAATTGACGCAAGCGGTGATGGGGAGTATTTGGCTCCTTATCCCGTGGTGATTTGGCCGGTCGGCTTGCAGCCACGTTAAACAAGTGGCTAAAAAGACCGGGTTGAAACCGGTCTGCTTTTGCGGCCGGTTTTTTTGTTTTGGAAAGTGATCATGGCATGAGCAAGAATTGGCAACCGGCAACCCAACTCGTTCACGGCGGCTCGATCCGGTCGCAGTTCGGCGAAATGTCGGAATCGATCTTCCTGACGCAGGGCTTCCTTTATGAGAACTCGGCGTCGGCCGAGGCCCGTTTCAAGGGCGAGACCGAAGGCTATATCTACGCCCGCTACGGCAGCCCGACCAACGACATGTTCGAAAAGCGCATGTGCATGATGGAAGGCGCCGAAGACGCGCGCGCCACCGCATCAGGGATGGCCGCCATTTCGTCCTCCATCCTCTGCCAGGTCAAGGCCGGCGACCACATCGTCGCGGCCCGCGCGCTGTTCGGCTCCAACCGCTGGATCATCGAGACGCTCGCACCGAAATACGGCGTGACCTGCACGCTGGTTGACGGTCGTGATCTCGCCAACTGGGAAGCCGCCGTTCGCCCGAACACCAAGGTCTTCTTCCTGGAAAGCCCTACGAACCCGACGCTGGAAGTCGTCGACATCGCCGGCGTCTCGAAGCTCGCCAAGCAGGTCGGCGCCACGCTGATCGTCGACAACGTTTTTGCCACGCCGCTCTTCCAGAAGCCGTTCGAACTCGGCGCCGACGTCGTCGTCTACTCGGCCACCAAGCACATTGACGGCCAGGGCCGCTGCCTCGGCGGCATCGTGCTGTCCTCCAAGAAGTGGATCGACGAGAACCTGCACGACTACTTCCGCCACACCGGGCCGGCGATGTCGCCGTTCAATGCCTGGGTGCTGCTGAAGGGTCTGGAAACCTTGCCGTTGCGCGTCAAGCAGCAGACGGAGAATGCTGCAAAAGCCGCCGACTTCCTCGCCGAACACAAGGCCGTCGCCAAGGTCATCTATCCCGGCCGCAAGGACCATCCGCAGGCCGATATCATTGCAAAGCAAATGAAGGCCGGCTCCACGCTCGTCTGCCTCGAGCTGAAGGGCGGCAAGGAAGCGGCGTTCGCGATGCAGGATGCCCTGCAGATCATCAAGATTTCCAACAATCTCGGCGACACCAGAAGCCTGATCACCCATCCGGCGACGACCACGCACAAGAACCTCACCGACGAAGCCCGGGCCGAACTCGGCATTTCGCCCGGAACCGTGCGCCTGTCGCTCGGCATCGAGGACGGCGGAGATCTGGTCGCCGATCTCGAACAGGCATTGGACAAGGTCAAATACTGACCCCACATATCAGACCGCCGGGGCGTCACTCATGCCCCGGCCGTTCCTCCCGCATGATGCGCTTGGCAAAGAGGATGCGGGCGGCAGCGGTATAAAGCGTAAGCGCCGCGAAGAGATAGGCCAACCACCAGAACCAGTCCGGACAAAGGCAGGCAATCGCAAAGACGGCGATCGTCTCCGTCGCTTCCGCCAGTCCCGTTGTGAAATAGAACGATTTTTCACCGCGCGCATCGGTCGTCAGCCGGCGCTTTTCGGCCATGACGGCAAAGGCGAGGAAGCTCGATCCGTTGACATAGAAGGCAAACAGAAGGACGGCGCCGGCAATGCCGTTTCGCGCCGGGTCGGCGATGACGAAGGCGAGAGGGACGGCGCCGTAAAACACGAAGTCCAGGACGATATCGAGAAAGCCGCCGAAATCGGTCTTGCGCGTTGCACGGGCAATGGCGCCGTCAAGACCGTCTCCAAGCCGGCTGGCAAGCAGAAACGGCAGTGCCAGCCAGCCGTGACCGGAGGCAACAAGGGCCGCAGAGAAGAGGCCCAGGCCGCAAGCGATCAACGTCATGGTGTCCGCGCCGACGCCCCGTTCCGCGAGCCATTCGCCCGTCTGCCGCAGGTGCGGATCGATGCGCTTTCTGATTGCACCGTCGAGCATGCGTCTCCCTCCCCTTGCCTTATTCATCCGCACCCCGAAAACCGGCTTGCCTATGAGCACGCACATATTAACCTAACCTATTATGATTAACGGCAAAAACCGCGTTCATTTCTGGTTTTTAATACTTGAGTACGGGCATCCGGCTTGACGCAACCGGCAGGCTATACGATATCGTTTATGAAATCTTAAGGAAGGTGTCCGGTATGTATCGCGCGCTGACACGGGACATAGAAGTTGTGGTGGAGCCCTACTATCTGGAGGAACAGTCCGATCCGGAAGACAGCCGCTATGTCTGGGGTTACCGGATCGTCATTTCCAACAATTCCGACATATCCGTCCGGCTGATCAGCCGCTACTGGCACATCACGGACCAGAACGGCCAGGTCGATGAAGTGCGCGGTCCCGGCGTCGTCGGCGAACAGCCGCGGCTGTCGCCAGGCGATTCCTATGAATACTCATCGGGCTGCCCGCTCGACACTCCGTCCGGCGTCATGTTCGGCCATTACCAGATGTCGACGGATGAGGGCGAACTGTTCGAGGTCGACATTCCGGCCTTCTCGCTCGACACGCCGGACATGACCCGCACCCTCAACTGACAGAGTTTAACAGCCGCGCCTCCGGTCGGGAGGACTATCCGGCATTCGCATGGCTGGCAGGCTGGTGCCCACGGGCTGCCAGCGTGCGGGTGGCGACGACGACCGCAATTAGCGTCACGACATAGACCAGGACCTGGAACTCGCTCGGCTGCTGGGAGTAGCCGAACATGGTGTGCATCAGACGGCCCGGAATGCTGCCTTCCTCGAGAAGCCAGGACGTGTCCCACGCGGTCGCGGACAGCCAGTCGATCTTGCCGGCGCGTTCCAGATAGGCTGCCGACTGCGACGCCATGCTGGCGGCGAGGAAGGTGATGAGAACGCTCGTCACCGAGAACAGGTGACGCATCGGAATCTTCACGAGGCCGAAATAGGTGAGCGCCGAGACGCCGGCTCCGAGAACGAGGCCGAGTGCCGATCCGAGCGCCAGCGACGACCAGCTGTCGCCTCCGGCGAGGATGATGCCGTACATGAAGAGCGCGATTTCGGCGCCTTCGCGCAGGACAGCGATGCCGACGACCAGCGCAAGCGCTGCCAGCGAACGCTGCCCGTCGCTGACCGCCTTGCCGGTGGCGGCGAGATCGGCGGCGAGTTCACGCCCGTGATGCGCCATCCAGAGATTGTGCCAGATCAGCATGACGGCGGCGATCGCCAGGATGCCGGCGTTGAAGAGCTCCTGCCCGAAGCCATCCGCCCATTCGGAGACGACGCCGGCAAATGCGGCCAGCACCACGCTTCCGGCGATGCCTCCGGCAACACCGGCGGCGATCCACCAGCGGCTGCCGGCAACCAACCGGGTTGCGGCCAGCACGATGCCGACGATCAGGCCGGCTTCAAAAATCTCGCGGAAAACAATGACCAGTGCGCCCAGCATGCCTCTTCCTCCGTCACATTATTCGACGACGACGTGGCCGACATACTGTTTGGGATGGAAGTCGTCGAAGAAGTCGTAGGTGCCAGGCTCCTGCGCCCGCACGTTCACCACGATGTCATGGCCGCTTTCGACGATCTTTTCAAAACCGAGCGCGCCCGACTCCAGCTCAACCGGCAACTCCGTCTTGTTGTGGAGCTTGATGCGGAACGGTTCGCCTGCCTTCGCGCTGATCTGCTGAGGGCTGAAGCTCTCGCTGCTCAAGGTGATCTCGTAGGTCTTGACGTCAGCGGCTGTCGCGGCGCTAAAGGCCGTACCGGCCAGAATGGCAATGGCGGCCACGGCGATGGTCATGCGTTCCTTCATCGGGTCAACTCCGGATCGTTGGCGATGGCCGGCAGGTTGCCGGGCCATCAGATTTGCTGCAGCCTTAATATCATGAGATCATTTATCAAGAAATATTATGTCGCAGGCAGCGCATCTCCGGCCGGCGCGGCCCGACGTTCTCGGCCAAGAAAGCCCGAAGCAGCAGCGGACCGGCCTTATTCGATCACCTCGTTGGCGTCGAACACATAGGTCGTCGAACAAAACTCGCAGGTGACCGCGATCTTGCCGTCTTCCTCGCTCGCCAGGATCTCCTCTGCCGAGAAGCCCTTCAGCACGCCGCCGATCTTCTCGCGCGAACAGGAGCAGCGATCGAATACCGGCTGGGGTTCGAAGACCCGCACGCCGCGTTCGTGGAACAGCCGGAACAGCAGCCGCTCCGAGCCTACCTGCGGATCGGTCAATTCGTCCGCATCGATCGTTTCGGCGAGCGTGCGGGCCTCCATCCAGGCATCGTCTTCGAACATCGGCAAGGCATTGTCGTCGCCATCACCACCCGGAAGATCCGGCTGGCGCATGCGCTCCGGCGCTTCGGGCAGGAACTGAACGATGAGGCCGCCGGCCCGCCAGGTATGCCGGGCCTTGCCGTCCTCGTCACGATCGTAGAGCTCGGCCGCGGCAAGCCGCATATGCGTCGGGATCTGTTCCGACTGGCGGAAATAGGTGCCGGCGATTTCCTCCAGCGACGCGCCGTCGAGCGCGACGATGCCCTGATAGGGCTGGCTGAAGCGACCCTGGTCGATGGTGAAGGCGAGGACGCCCGTGCCAAGCAGCTGCTCGGGCTCGGCCATGCCTTCGCTGATGGCAAGCTCAAGGGCCTCCTCGTCGAAGCGGGCATAGGCGCGCATGCTGTCGGGCGTCGAAAAATCGGCAACGAGCAGGTCGACCGGACCGTCGCTTTTCGTCTGGACGGTGAACTTGCCTTCAAACTTCAGCGACGTGCCGATGAGCACGGTGAGCGTGATGACTTCCGCCAGAAGCCGGGCAACCGGCACGGGGTAGTCATGGCGGCCCAGAATGGCGTCGAGCATCGGGCCGAGCTGGACGGCGCGACCGCGAACGTCGAGCCCTTCCACCTGGAAAGGCACGACGTGATCATCACCGGCGAATCCGAATTCGCCGAGCTTGGTGGTTTCTTCCGCCATGGCGGATACTCCTTAAGTTTCGGCGCGCGAAACGAGGCGGCGCCGTATCAGATGGCCCCGAGGCACCAGGCCAGAATGGACTTCTGCGCATGCAGGCGGTTTTCCGCCTCATCAAAGACAACAGACTGCGGTCCGTCGATCACGTCGTCGGTCACTTCCTCGCCGCGATGCGCCGGCAGGCAATGCATGAACAACGCATCGTCCTTCGCCCGGCCCATCAGCTGCTTGTTGACCTGGAAGGGCTGGAAAATGTTGTGGCCGCGCGCCTTGTGCTCCTGGTTCATCGAGACCCAGGTGTCGGTGACGACGCAGTCGGCCCCCGACACGGCCTTCTCGGCGTCGTGGCAGAGCATGATTTCAGCGCCTTCATTGCGCGCCCAGTTCAGGAACTTGTCGTGCGGCTCGGATCCCAGCGGCACGGCCATGTTCATGCGGTAGCCGAAGCGGGCCGCACCTTCCACGAAGGAATGCAGCACGTTGTTGCCGTCGCCGGTCCAGGCGATGGTCTTGCCGGCGACCGGCCCCTTGTGCTCCTCGAAGGTGAGCAGGTCGGCCATGATCTGGCAGGGATGCGTGTCGTCCGTCAGGCCGTTGATCACCGGCACCGTCGCATGCTCGGCAAGCTCGAGCAGGCGCTTGTGGTCGGTGGTGCGGATCATGATGGCGTCGACATAGCGCGACAGCACCTTGGCCGTGTCGCCGATCGTCTCGGCGCGGCCGAGCTGCATTTCGGTTCCCGACAGGAAGAGCGTCTCGCCGCCGAGCTGGCGCATGCCGACATCGAAGGAGACGCGCGTGCGAGTGGACGGCTTTTCGAAGATCATCGCCAGCATCTTGCCGGCAAGCGGCTTGTCAGCCGTTCCGTCCTTCGTCGCCACCTTGCGCGTGCGTGCGTCGTTCAGAATACCCCTGAGTTCCTCCGAGGAGACCGCGGAAAGATCGAGAAAATGCTTGGGAGCTGCCATGATAACCTGTCAGAATTCGCTTGGCCGCCTCAGGCGGACTTCTTGATATGAGCGGAATGAAGCGCCTCGGCGGCACGCTCGATGCGCGCCAGTCCTTCGCGGGCTTCTTCCGCGCTGACGATAAGCGGCGGCAGCAGGCGCACGACGTTGTCGCCCGCAAGCACGCCGAGAACATGCTGCTCGCGCATTGCAGCAAGCAGCTCCGCGGACGGGATCTTTGCCTTGATGCCAAGCATCAGGCCTTCGCCGCGGAAATCCTCGATGACATCGGGATAGCGATCCTTCAGGGAAGCGAGCCCCTGGCGGAAGACGAGTGCCACGTCGCGCACATGCTCCAGGAAGCCATCGGCGAGGATGACGTCCAGGACGGCATTGCCGACGGCCATGGCCAGCGGGTTGCCGCCATAGGTCGAGCCATGCGTGCCCGCGACCATGCCTGACGCGGCTTCCGCCGTCGCAAGGCAGGCGCCGAACGGAAAGCCGCCGCCGATACCCTTGGCGATCGCCATGATGTCCGGCGTGATGCCGGCCCACTCGTAGGCGAAGAGCTTGCCGGTGCGGCCGACGCCGGTCTGCACCTCGTCAAAAATCAGCAGCAGGTCGTGCTCGTCGCAGATAGCGCGCAAAGCCTGCAGGAATTCCTTGGACGCCGGCCGGACACCGCCCTCGCCCTGTACGGGCTCGACGAGAATGGCCGCGGTCGCGTCCGTGATCGCGGCCTTGACGGCATCGAGATCGCCGAAAGGAACCTGGTCGAAGCCGGGCGCCTTCGGGCCAAAGCCTTCGAGATATTTCGCGTTACCGCCAGCCGCGATCGTGCCGAGCGTACGGCCGTGGAACGCGCCCTCGAAGGTGATGATATGGAACTTGTCCGGATGTCCGTTGGCATACTGGTAGCGCCGGGCCGTCTTGATCGCGCATTCCAGCGCCTCGGCGCCCGAATTGGTGAAGAACACCTTGTCCGCGAAGGTCGCGGCGGAGAGGCGCGCGGCCATCTTTTCCTGGCCGGGGTTCTCGTAGACGTTCGACAGGTGCCAGACCTTGCCGGCCTGCGTCGTCAGCGCCTCGACCAGATGCGGATGCGCATGGCCAAGCGAATTCACGGCAACGCCGGCGGCGAAGTCGATATAGCGCTGGCCGTCCTCGGTGACGAGCCAGATCCCCTCGCCTCGCTCGAAGCGCAGAGGTGCTCTTGCATAGGTATCGTAGAGCGGACCGTTCTGAGCCATGGCGCTGACCTTTCCTGGGCTTTGTTGGCTGGGCACAAATAAAAAAGACCGCCTTTTGGGCGGTTGCCGCACTATCATCATATAGGTCGCCGATGTCAACAAATCACCTGTAAAATCAGGCGATCGCGGCGCCCGCATCAAATTCGAAGGATGGCCTCGCATCCATCGCCAGGCAAAAAAGTGAAAAGAAGCAAGTTGGGGAAAACTGCGAAATCGAATCACGATGATTCCGGCGACTCTTGTCACGGAGTCAGGCTGGCACTAGGTTAAACGTGCATTAAGAATTTGCGCTTGGCGGAAAAAAGTCACCCGGCAGTACAAGAGGCGTACTCCGTCCCGGAGGAATTCGGGACACGGTGAAGGATTCTGCCATGCATTGGACTGCAGGCGGAGAAGACCCAATGAATTGGACAGACGAACGCGTTGAAAAGCTTAAGAAATTGTGGGCGGATGGGCTGAGCGCCAGCCAGATCGCCGCACAACTCGGTGGCGTCAGCCGCAATGCCGTCATCGGCAAGGTTCACCGTCTCAATCTTCCCGGACGGGCCAAGTCCGGCGGCGCATCCTCGGCAGCGCGCACGGTCAAGAGAGCCGTCACCGCCCCGAAGGCTCCGAACTACGCGGCCCGCGTCACGACCCGCACCGTCACCCGTACGGCCGGCGCCACGGCACTGAAGGAAGAGGTCGAGATCAACGCGATCCAGGAACTCCGATACGTTCCTGCCTCGAACGTCGTCGTGCCGATCTCCCGCCGCTTGGCCCTGACCGAACTGACCGAGCGCACCTGCAAATGGCCGGTCGGCGATCCGCTGCAGGACGACTTCCACTTCTGCGGCTGCGAGTCCCCGGACACATCTCCCTACTGCAACTATCACGCCCGCCTCGCCTACCAGCCGACCAGCAGCGACCGTCGTCGCGCGGCGGCCGCGAACTGATTGCTGCGGCGTCAATCGACTGATCATGATGAACGGGCCTTCGGGGCCCGTTTTTCGTTTCCGCATCCGCACTTCGGCCAAATGAAAAACCCCGCCGGCAATGGGCGGGGCTTTAAATTTCCGGAGCGCGGACTGGTCGAAGCTCAGACTTCCATGGAATAGCCGGCACCGCGAACGGTGCGGATGACGTCCTGCATGTTGGAGAAGTTCAGCGCCTTGCGCAGACGTCCGACGTGCACGTCGACCGTGCGCTCGTCGACATAGATATCGTGGCCCCAGACCCCATCCAGCAGCTGCGAGCGCGAGAACACGCGGCCCGGAGAGGCCATCAGGAACTCCAGAAGCCGGAACTCGGTCGGGCCGAGGCGGACCTCGCGGCTCTTGCGGTGGACGCGATGCGTTTCCCGGTCGAGCTCGATGTCGCCGCAGCGAAGGACGGCGGAGAGAACTTCCGGATGCGCGCGCCGCAGCATGGCGCGGACGCGGGCCATCAGTTCAGGCATCGAGAACGGCTTGACGACATAGTCGTCGGCGCCGGTCGAAAGACCGCGGACGCGTTCGCTTTCCTCGCCACGTGCCGTCAGCATGATGATCGGCAGGCGCTCCGTTTCCGGGCGCATGCGCAGGCGACGGCAAAGCTCGATGCCGGGAACGCCCGGCAGCATCCAGTCGAGAAGCAGAAGGTCGGGCACGCGCTCCTTGAGGCGTATTTCCGCCTCGTCGCCGCGCATGATCGCCTCGACCTCGTAGCCCTCGGATTCCAGATTGTAGCGAAGAAGCTCGCTCAGAGCTTCCTCGTCTTCAACAACCGCTATTTTCGGGACCATTCACGGTTCTCCAACTTATCGAGCCGTCACTCGGACGTCACGCCCATGGTGGACGTGTTGTCGTCCTTCGGACGCTCGCCTTCCGGCTGGCTGCCGGTCGTCATGTAGTAGATCGTTTCGGCGATGTTCGTCGCGTGATCGCCGATGCGCTCGATGTTCTTGGCGCAGAAGAGAAGATGCGTGCAGGTGGTGATGTTGCGCGGATCTTCCATCATGTAGGTCAAGAGTTCGCGAAACAGCGAGGTGTGGATCGCATCAATCTCCTCGTCGCGGTCGCGGATCGACTTGGCCTTTTCCGCCGAGCGGCTGGTATAGACGTCAAGCACTTCCTTGAGCTGCACCGAGGCAAGCTCGGACAGATGCTCGAGACCGCGGGCGAGCTTGCGCGGAACACCCGTGCCCTGCACGGCGATGACGCGCTTGCCGATGTTCTTCGCCAGGTCGCCGACGCGCTCGAGGTCGGCCGCGATGCGGATCGAACCCATGATTTCGCGCAGGTCGGCCGCAACCGGCTGACGACGGGCGATCGTGACGACGGCGGCGTCGCCGATTTCGCGCTCGCCAACGTCGAGGACGACGTCGTCGGAGATCAGCTTCTGGGCAAGTGCCAGGTCGCCGGTGACCAGCGCCTGCACGGATTCGCTGACCATCTGCTCGGCGAGACCACCCATTTCGGAGATCCGGCGCTGCAGGAACTTCAATTCATCGTCGTAGGCCGACATGAGATGCTGTTGTGTCGAGGGCATTTTGGTGTTCCCTGATATCTTGAGGCAGGCTTCAGCGCGGCTGCGGCTCAGCCGAAGCGACCGGTGACGTAGTCCTGCGTGCGGCTTTCCTTCGGAGACGTGAAGATCTTCGCGGTCTCGTCGAATTCAACCAGCTCGCCGAGATACATGAAGGCGGTCTGGCGCGAGACGCGGGCAGCCTGCTGCATGTTGTGCGTGACGATGACGATGGTGTAGTCGGCGCGCAACTCGTCGATCAGTTCCTCGATCTTGGCGGTCGAGAGCGGGTCGAGAGCGGAGGCCGGTTCGTCGAGCAGGATGATCTCCGGCTTGACGGCAACGGTGCGGGCGATGCAGAGGCGCTGCTGCTGGCCGCCGGACAGGCTGAGGCCGCTGGCATGCAGCTTATCCTTCACCTCGTTCCACAGGGCGGCGCGGGTCAGGGCAGCTTCCACCCGTTCGTCCATCTCGCTCTTGTTGAGATTCTCGTACAGGCGGATGCCGAAGGAGATGTTCTCGTAGATCGACATCGGGAACGGGGTCGGCTTCTGGAACACCATGCCGACCTTGGTGCGCAGCAGGTTCAGGTCCTTCGACTTGTCGAGAATGTTCTCGCCGTCGATCAGCACTTCGCCCTCGGCGCGCTGCTTCGGATAAAGCTCGTAGATCCGGTTCAGGACGCGCAGCAGGGTCGACTTGCCACAGCCCGACGGACCGATGAAGGCCGTGACGCTGCGCTCCGGCAGGGACAGGCTGATGTCCTTCAGGGCCTTGCTGTTGCCATAGTAGAAGTTGAGATTCTTGATCTCGATCTTCGTCTTTTCGGCGGCCTTCTGTGGCGCGACTTTGTCTAGGGAAAGCATCTGGCTCATCTGTCCTCTCTGCGTCCGGTCAGGCTACGGGAAATTACGCTCAAACCCAAGACGGTCATGGTTATGATCAATGCGCCGGTCCAGGCCAATTGCTGCCATTCTTCATAGGGGCTGAGGGCAAACTGGAAGATCGTCACCGGCAGGCTCGCCATCGGAGCATTAAGGTTGGAACTCCAGAACTGGTTGTTGAGCGCGGTAAATAGAAGCGGCGCGGTTTCGCCGGAGATGCGGGCGACGGCGAGCAGGATGCCCGTGACGATGCCCGACGAAGCGGCGCGGTAGGCGACCGAGCGGATGACGATCCAGCGCGGTGCGCCGATCGCCGTACCGGCTTCACGCAGCGCGTTCGGCACGAGGCTCAGCATGTCCTCCGTCGTGCGCAGCACCACCGGGATGACCAGGACGGCGAGCGCGAAGGATCCGGCCAGCGCCGAGAAGTGGCCCATCGGGCGCACCACGATCTCATAGATGAACAGGCCGACGACAATCGAGGGTGCCGACAGCAGGATGTCGTTGATGAAGCGCACGACCATGGTCAGCTTGCTGAAGCGGCCGTACTCGGCCATGTAGGTGCCGGCCAGGATGCCGATCGGCGTGCCGACGAACATCGCGATGATGGTCACGATCAAGCTGCCGACGATGGCGTTCAGAAGACCGCCCTCCTCACCCGGAGGCGGGGTCATTTCGGTGAAGACCTGCAGGTTCAGACCGGCGGCGCCCTTGTAGACCAGCGCGCCGAGAATGAGCGCAAGCCAGATGATGCCGATGCCGGCGGCGACGACGCAGAGCGTCATCATCACGGTATTCTTGATCTTGCGACGGGGATAGATCGAGGACATCGGTCAGGCTCCCTTCTTGCTCTCGATGCGCATCAGCATGTAGCGCGCGATGGCAAGGATGATGAAGGTAATGATGAAGAGGATCAGGCCGAGAGCGATCAGCGAGGACGTGTACATTTCGCCGTCCGCTTCGGTGAATTCGTTGGCGATCGTCGCCGAAATGGTCGTGCCCGGCGCGAAGAGCGAGGCGCTGATGCGGTGGGCGTTGCCGATGACGAAGGTGACGGCCATGGTTTCGCCCAGAGCGCGGCCGAGGCCGAGCATGACGCCGCCCATGATGCCGACGCGGGTGTAGGGAACGACGACGTTCTTCATCACTTCCCAGGTGGTGCAGCCGATGCCGTAGGCGGATTCCTTCAGCACCGAGGGCACCGTGTCGAACACATCCTTGGTGATCGACGAGATGAACGGCAGGACCATGATCGCCAGGATCAGCGAGGAGGTCAGCAGGCCGATGCCGTAGGGCGGGCCGGCGAAAAGGCTCGAGAGGATCGGCACGTCGTGGAAAAGATCGATGACAAAGGGCTGAACCTTCGTCTGGATGAACGGTGCAAAAACGAACAGGCCCCAGATACCGTAGATGATCGACGGAATGCCGGCGAGCAGCTCGATGGCGATGCCGATCGGTCGGCGCAGCGGACGCGGGCAGAGCTCGGTCAGGAAGATGGCGATGCCGATGCCGATCGGCACGGCGATCAGGATGGCGATCGCGGAAGTGACGATCGTGCCGTAGATCGGAGCAGCGGCGCCGAAGTTTTCCTTCACCGGGTTCCAGCTTTCGGTGACAAGGAAGGAGAAGCCGAACTTGGAAAGAGCGTCCCACGATCCGATGAACAGCGAGGCCGCAACACCACCGAGAAGAAGGAGGACAATGACAGCGGATGCGCGGGAAACGGCATGGAAGACCGCATCGGTCAGAGCGAAGCGCCGGACGACCTTTTCGCGGCGACCTGCCATTTGTTGATCTGTGACTGCTGCCATCGACATGCGGCTATTCCCCTTCGCAGGCCTGGAACCGAAAGAAAAAGAGGGGCGAGTTCTCGCCCCTCTTCCATTGAGCAATTACATTGCGGAGTAGAGCGGCTTGCCGTCAGAACCGACGACGTCCTTGGCCCACATTTCCTCAACGCTCTTGACGACGCTTTCCGGCATCGCGACGTAGTCGAGTTCGTCGGCCATCTTGCCGCCGTTCTTGTAGGACCAGTCGAAGAACTTCAGAGCCGAACCGGTCGCAGCAGCGTCTTCCGGCTGCTTGTAGACGAGGATCCAGGTGGCAGCGGTCATCGGCCAGGATTCAGCACCCGGTTGGTTGGCGAGGATGACGCCGTAGCCCGGCTTGGAGTTCCAGTCAGCATTGGCGGCGGCAGCAGCGAAGGCTTCAGCCGTCGGAGCAACCTTCTTGCCGTCCTTGTTGAGCATGTCGGCATAGGTCATCTTGTTCTGCTTGGCGTAAGCATACTCGACGTAGCCGATGGAGCCCGAGGTCTGCGCAACGTTGTTGGCAACGCCTTCGTTACCCTTGGCGCCGATGCCGACCGGCCATTCGACAGCCTTGTCCACGCCAATCTTTTCCTTCCAGTCGGCGGAAACGTCAGCGAGGTAGTAGGTGAAGTTGTAGGTGGTGCCCGAACCGTCCGAACGGTGAACGACGGCGATCGCCTGCGACGGCAGGGTGACGTCCGGGTTCAGCTTCTTGATGGCTTCGTCGTCCCAGGAGGTGATCTTGCCCATGAAGATGTCGGCAAGGGTCGTACCGTCGAGAACCAGATCGCCCGGCTTGAGGCCTTCAACGTTGACGACCGGGACGATACCGCCCATGACCATCGGGAACTGTGCGAGACCGATCTCGTTGAGCTCATCACCGGAAAGCGGAGCGTCGGAAGCACCGAAGGTGACGGTCTTCGCCTTGATCTGCTTGATACCGCCGCCGGAACCGATCGACTGGTAGTTCAGGCCGATGCCGGTTTCCTTCTTGTAGGCGTCAGCCCACTTTGCGTAGATCGGGTAAGGGAAGGTAGCGCCAGCGCCGGAGATGTCGGCAGCCTGGGCGGCGGAGAACATGAAGCCTGCGGAGGCAGCCACTGCCACGGCATAGGCCATTGGACGGAAGAAGTTTTTCATTGAGGTCGCTCCTCTTGGAATTCGATCTTGTAAGCACCGCGAATGGTGCCTGTCGGGGCCGGACAACAGTTGACGGCTTGGCGTTTTCCGTCGCTGCAACCCAAGGAACGCTTCTTCATCCCCCTGGTCTGCGGCGCTGGATTGTTGACCTTTCCGGCGCCCGGCCCGCTTGTCATATCCGCTCCAGCGCCACCCTTTTATGTCAGTTCGGTGAAAGTTTTGTGACAGCTTAAGATATTGAAAATAAACAATATTATTTTCCAAGACAAATCACCTGCCCGTCAACATGTCAAAAACGGACGGTAAACTTGGCGCCTTTGCCGACTTCCGAGGAAACGAGCAGCCTGGCGCGATGGCGCGTGAGGATGTGTTTGACGATTGCCAGACCGAGACCGGTGCCCTTTTTGGACCGGCTGTCCTCAACGCTGACGCGGTAGAAGCGCTCGGTCAGGCGCGGCACATGCTCGGCGGGAATCCCCGGCCCGTAGTCGACGACATTGACCTCGGTCGGCTTGCCGCCTCCCTCGCTCAGGTAGACATCGATCCGCTTGCCTTCCTGGCCATACTTGCAGGCGTTCTCAATCAGGTTCTCGAACACCTGCACGAGTTCGTCCCGATCGCCGATCACCTCGACAGGTTTTTCCGGCAGGTGCAGGACGATGTCGATGCCGAGCTCCTCCGACAGCGGCTTCAGCCCGTCGGTGACCTGGCCGAGCAGCGGCACGAGGTCGACCTTGGCGTCGGGGGCGATATGCGATTTCAGCTCCAACCGCGACAGGGAAAGAAGATCGTCGATCAGCCGGCTCATCCGCGTCGCCTGCTCCAGCATGATGCCGAGAAAGCGCTGCTGCGCCTTGGGATCGTCCTTCGCCGGCCCCTGGATCGTCTCGATGAAGCCGCGCAGCGACGCGAGCGGCGTCCTCAGCTCATGGCTGGCATTGGCGACGAAATCGGAGCGCATGCGATCGAGACGGCGCAACTCGGAGACATCGCGGAAGGAAAGAAGAAAGAGGCCGGGCCTCGCTTCGCCCGGAACAATCAACGGCTTGACGCAGACGATGAAGCTGCGCTCCGACGGCAGGCGCTCGAAATGTTCGGTCTGGTTGACCTTGCCGCTCGTCACCGTGTCGCGCGCCATGTCGAGAATGCCGGGCGAGCGGATGCGGGCGGAAAGATGCGCGCCTTCGGTCAGTTCGCCGAAGGCCTTCAGCGCCGCCTCGTTCTGAAAGACGACCGTCAGATCGCGGTCAAGCAGGAAGAGCGGCATGTCGATTGCCGACAAGGCGGCGCGAACGCCACGGACATCGCCGCCCCAGTTGCGCCGTTCTTCCGCCGAATGGCCCTTGGCCTCATCCAGCCGGCGGCCGGCCGGCATGGCGACAAGCGCGACCGCGGCGGCCAACCACAGGACGAGAACGAGAGGCCAGCCGGGGCTGATCACCGCCAGCAGGACGGCGAAGCAGGAGAGCACCAGCAAAGGCCAGGCGGCCAAGCGCAGGCGCACGGCAAGCACGTTCGCAACGCTCGCGGTCTCTTCTCTGGTCTCTGGTTGGTCCGGTCGCTGCAACATTCCCCACTTCCACTTCATTGTGCGGAAGGCCCTTGTTATCCCTTTTTCATGACAGAAGTTTTTTGTCCGCGCCAGAGCGGGTGCCAAGGGCTATCTGCAAGGCATCTTGAACTCGCCGCAAGGATATGGCCACATGCGGCGATCGATTTTCTCACAACGATCAACACCTTGGAGAGGAACCGCCATGAGCGATGTAATGGAGAGCCGCGCTGTGGAACTGACCGTCAGCGGCAAGAAGCGCATCTTCGACATCGACGATCCCAAGCTGCCCGACTGGGCCGACAAGGACGAAATCGAATCGGGCGACTTTCCCTACAAGGAGAAGATGGACAAGGGCGAATACGAGAAGACACTCGAAGCGCTCCAGGTCGAGCTCGTGAAGATGCAGTTCTGGATGCAGGAGAAGGGCAAGCGCGTGATGGCCGTCTTCGAGGGGCGCGATGCGGCCGGCAAGGGCGGCTCGATCTTCGCCACCCGCGCCTATCTCAATCCCCGCTACGCCCGGGTCGTGGCTTTGCCGAAGCCAAGCGACATCGAACGCGGGCAATGGTACTTCCAGCGCTATGTCGAGCATTTCCCGACGACCGGCGAGTTCGTGATGTTCGACCGCTCCTGGTACAACCGCGCCGGCGTCGAGCCGGTCATGGGCTTCTGCACGCCGGACCAGTACGAGCATTTTCTCAAGCAGGTGCCACGCTTCGAGGAGATGCTGGTCGACGACGGTATCTTCTTCTTCAAGTTCTGGCTGAACATCGGCCAGGAAATGCAGATCAAGCGCTTCCACGACCGCCGCCACGATCCGCTCAAGGTCTGGAAACTGTCACCGATGGACATCGCCGCACTGTCGAAGTGGGACGATTACACCGAAAAGCGCGACCGCATGCTGAAGGAGACCCACACCAAGGATGCGCCATGGACAATCGTCAAGGCGAACGACAAGCGCCGCGCGCGCATCAACCTGATCCGCCACATCCTGCTGTCTCTGGACTATGACGACCGCGACCTGAAGGTGATCGGCGAGATCGACGACAAGATCCTCGGCCAGGGACCGGATTTCCTGAAGTAGCGGCTCTCACCGGCCGGGCAGCAGCCTCACCGCATAGAGATTGATGCCGTTGCCCTTGGCCGCGAGATCCGGATTGATGATCAGCTTGCCCGGTGCGTTCGGCGTCAGCGAGCGGGTGAACTCGATCTGGAACAGCGTGTCGGTCTTTTCCTGCGCCACGGTGAAGCGATGCCGGCCACAGCCGCCGAGCGTCGAAAAATCGCACTGTACGGACACCTGCACGTTGTTCTCTGAGGAGGACTGGAAGGTGAGCGCCACCGTCGAGCGCTTGCCGGCCATGGCTCTCAGGATCGCCGGCGGGATCGTCACCGTCACCGATCCGTCATCGTCGGCGCTGGTCGAGGTCATCTGGATCGCCGGACCGGCGCTGGTTTCCACCGGATCGATGGTGGCGTTCTGCCGGGCATTCAGGACGGAGATGTTCTGCGGTGTGAAGAGTTCGATCCATTCGGACGAGAAACCGGTCTGGATGCCGACCGTCTGCGGCTTGCCGGTTCCGTCGAAATCCTCGTCCGCAACCTGCGGCGTCGGGCTTTGCGGCGCGTCGTCAGCCGTTCCACCGCCGAGAAGACCGGTATCCACAGCCCACCAGAGACCGATGCCGACGAACGCGACGGCGACCGACGACATGAAGATGCGCGAGAAGACGCCACGGCTGCGGCGCGGTTTGGCCGACGGCGTGGCGGGCAGATCGAGCGACGCAGCCAGCGGCGGCCGGCCGCTTGCCATCGGGCGGGCTTCGGCCGCGCCGAGCGCGGAAAGGTCGTTGGCAACCGGGGGCGGGGTTCGCCGGGATGTGCCCGGCGCAGGCGCGTCGAACCAGCCCTTGTCGGCGGCGGGCGGGGCGTCGTGCGATACTTCGGGCTCGGGATAAGCGGGCTTCGGCGGCGCCGGCCGTGCAGGTGCCGGGCGTTCCGGCTGAGGCTCGGGCGCGGCTTGCGGATAGGTCTCTTCCGGCGTCGGCTCCTCAGCCTCTTCCGGCTCGGTCGGCAGCAGCAACTCTTCTTCCTGCTCGATTGCGGCGATCACCCGCTCGAGGCGACCGCGTTGCGCGGCAATCGTGACCGGGTCATCGATGCCCTGCTTTTCCAGGCCGGATTCGAGCGCCCGGCGCGCCGACTGATAAATCTTGGCTCGAACGCGCGGATCGGAGCGGTTCGCCCGCTCCAGCGCATTTCTGATCGCCGCATCCAATCCCGTCACGAAGAAACCCTTGCCTTGCCGAACATAGCATTCCAAGAACCGGTAGACGCAAAGTCCGGCCGTATCAAGTTCTCGATACTGCCGGCCCTTCCTTGTCCCCTTGGAAATACCGGGGGATCGGCAAGGGCGCACGCGCCGGGTCCTCCGCATTCCCGACCGGCCCGGCGGCGAATTGGGCTTTCCCTTCGCGGTCGCCTCTGCTAGAGATTTTGACGTTCGCGTAAACGTCAATTATGTCGGAGGAGACATGGCGCTTCCCAAACTGCTCAGCGAGAACCTGCGCCTGCCGGTCATCGCCTCGCCGCTTTTCATCATTTCCCATCCGGCCCTGACGCTCGCCCAGTGCAAGGCCGGCGTGGTTGGCGCGTTTCCTGCGCTGAATGCCCGGCCCGAATCCCAGCTCGACGAATGGCTGGCCGAAATCACCGAAGGTCTGGCGTCACACAATGCCGCCCATCCGGAGCGCCCGGCTGCACCCTTCGCTGTCAACCAGATCGTCCACACCTCCAACAAGCGCCTCGAGCACGATCTGATGATGTGCGTGAAGTACAAGGTGCCGATCGTCATCTCCTCGCTCGGCGCCGTACCGGAGGTCAACCAGGCCGTCCATTCCTATGGCGGCATCGTGCTGCACGACGTGATCAACAACCGCCATGCCAATTCGGCGATCCGCAAGGGCGCCGACGGGCTGATCGCGGTTGCCGCCGGCGCGGGCGGCCATGCCGGACGCCTTTCGCCCTTCGCCCTCCTCCAGGAAATCCGTGAATGGTTCGACGGGCCGCTGCTGCTTGCCGGCGCGATTGCCAATGGCGGCGCGATCCTCGCGGCACGGGCCGCCGGCGCCGACATGGCCTATATCGGCTCGCCCTTCATCGCCACGCATGAGGCCCGCGCCAGCGACGCCTACAAGCAGATGATCGTCGACAGCAAGGCGGACGACATCGTCTATTCCAACTACTTCACCGGCGTGCACGGCAACTACCTGAAACCCTCGGTTATCGCCGCCGGCATGGACCCGGACCATCTGCCGGAAGGCGACCTGAAGACGATGGATTTCGACAGCGCTGTCACCGGTGCCAAGGCCTGGAAGGATATCTGGGGCTGCGGCCAGGGCATCGGCGCGGTCAAGGACGTCACCTCCGTCGAAGGTCTGGTGGCGCGGCTCGAACGCGAATACCGGGACGCCAGAGCACGACTCTGCGCCTGATGCATCCGGCTGAGAGCGCGCGACCGAAAATTGCGGGCTCTCCACGAATTTTTTAAAGCCGGGCGAAACTCATGACTTGAATTCCGCCCGCTTTGCGGTTATCAGCCCCTCACGCCAGCCGCCGGCCCCGCGCCGCCGGCATTTAAAGGGCCGCTTTAGCTCAGTCGGTAGAGCACATCATTCGTAATGATGGGGTCACGTGTTCGAGTCACGTAAGCGGCACCATTTCACTCCCTTGATGCATCAGCCTTCAGTATCGTGACGCCCGCGCGCCCTGCCGGTGGTCACGGTTGCGAATGCATCGCTCTCCATTGCGGCACTTCATCCGCCCATTTTTGACAAAACGCCATATCCACCTTGCCGGGGACCGCGCGGTGTGCCACCGCGATTAAGCACGATAATAGGTCTTTGGTGACAAAAGAATTTTCTCGTAGCATTGTCAAATTCAAGTTCAGCATATTTCCGGCATTAGCCGAATTCATCAATATAACCTGTCGCGGCGGATAAAGTGACTTGGTCTTTAGGAAGTATCGAGCAGGTCGCTGCCAGCGACGGCTTCGACCAGATTGCAGGCGAGCTGGCGCGCGGTTTCATCAGCGTTCATGACGCGGCGCCGCGTCTGGCTGCGCTTTTCGCGACGCAGCAACGGTGGTTTCTCTCGCATCTGGCGCTCGGTATCTATTTTGCCGGGCTGGCGGAGGGCCGCCATGCGATGAACCGGCGCGATATCGTCAAGGCCGCGCTGCAATACCGCATCGCCAGCCGCAACACCGCCATCAGCTTCTTTCTCGAGACCATACACTATGGCGTCATCCGGCCGGTGGAAGGTGTCAGCCAGCGCATGCTGCAGCCCTACGAGCCTTCGCCGCAGACACTCGATCTGCTCGGCCGCTGGTACATTCTGCACCTTGCAGCGCTCGACAAGGTGGATGGCGGCACGCGCTGCGCCTACTTCATGCGCGACGTCACGGGCAACATCGCGGCGCTGCAGCCGATGCTCGCCCGCCTGCTGCTCGAATGCCCCGAGATCCGCTCTCCCGGCAAGATCTACTCGATCTTCACCTGGATGGACGATGGCGGCCTGGTGATGGACCGGCTGATCGTCGGCAGCGCTGCCGGCCAGACGATGCCGGACGGCATCCGCCTGCTGACGGATGTCACCTCGCTCGGTTACCTCGCACGCGCCTTCGGCCTGTCGCGTTCGCATGTCGGCCGCAAGTTCGCCGCCGCGGAGGCGATCGGCGCCATCGGCTGGAGCGAGCGTCCGGGACGCTCGCCGATCTGGATATCACCGGCATTCCGGCAGGAATACTACCAGGCGCAGGCGACCAAGATGACGGTGCTCGACCAGACGTTCCAAGCGGTCTTTGCCGACTGCCGGGAGCAACCGGCCGCCTGAAGTTCATTTCCTCCCCGGCCTCCCGCCTTTCGTTCCCGTTTGTTCCGCACCGCTATTCCGCCGCCATCGGCCGAGGCTGGAGCGGCGGCATGACATCGTCCGGGATCGGGCAGACATAGGGCGTTTCGGCCAGCGTCTCGCGATGCTCCCTCTTCGCTCGGGCAAGCAAGGTCTCGTCGGCAATCAGCATCTGCGCCGTCTGCGCCATGATCTTGGCCGCATGCACCATGCCCTTGTGAGCGGCGGGCGCCTTGCCCTGCGCGGTGATCTGCCAGCTGTGGCCAGGCGTGCCGATCGCATGGGTGGCCACCCAGCACTGGACCGTCGGGACCGTCCACGTCACGTCGGCAACGTCGGTGGAGCCCAGCATCTTCTCGCCGCCATTGCGCAGCGGCACGACGTAATCGCAAAGTGGCTCGTCCTTGACCGGCTTCATGCCGACACTCGCGTAGCTGGCGCGGATATCCTCCTCCGACAGCGTCGCCTGAATGCGGCGGGCATAGTCACGATCAGCCTCATCGAAGGGAACACCGCCGAGCTGGTCGAGCACGCTCTGCATGGTCGCCTCCATCGTCGCATTCGGCAGCATGTTGGAAACGGCGGACATGATGGAGATGTCGACCTCGGTCTCCGTCATCATCGCCGCGCCGCGGGCAACCTTCTTCACCCGCTCGGTCAGCGCCAGCATGCCGGAAAGCGTCAGCGATCGGATCGAGTAGCGAACCTTGGCACGGGCCTGGACGACGTTCGGCGCCGTGCCGCCGACATCGAGATAGGCATAGTGGATGCGACTGTCGGAGGGGATGTGCTCGCGCAGATAATTGACGCCAACGGACATGATCTCGGCGGCATCGAGCGCGGATCGCCCGAGATGCGGCGTGGCGGCGGCGTGGCTTGCCCGGCCGGTGAAGACGAAATCCATGCGGGTGTTGGCGAGGCTGTCCTCGGTGTCGACGCGCGTCATCGTTGCCGGATGCCAGGTGACGGCAGCATCGACGTCGTCGAAGGCGCCGTCGCGGACCATGAAGGCCTTCGCGGCACCGCCCTCTTCCGCCGGGCAGCCGTAATAGCGCACGCGGCCGGGCGTACCCGTTTCCGCCAGCCAATCCTTCAGCGCGCAGGCCGCGAGCAGCGAGGCGGAGCCGAGCAGGTTGTGGCCGCAGCCATGGCCGTTGCCGCCGGCTTCGACCGGGCGCGGCTCGGCGATGTTGGCTTCCTGGCTCAGCCCCGGAAGGGCGTCGTATTCCCCAAGGATGGCGATCACCGGCCCGCCCTCGCCCGCCTCACCCATGACGGCGGTCGGGATGCCCGCGACATCCTCCGTGACGCGAAACCCCTTCCGGCGCAGCATTGCGGTGTGCTCGGCACAGGAGCGATATTCGGCGTAGAGCGTTTCCGGCATGCCCCAGACCCGATCCGAGAGACCGACCAGGTCCTCGCGATGGTTTTCGACCTTGTCCCAGATGATTTCGGAATTGCGCATGCTGCCGGCTCCAAAGCGTTCAATCGCGATGACTTTGCCCCGCCATCGGCAGCGTTTCAACGGAAAAGCGGGCCATCGATAGCAATGGCCCGCTTTTTGAAGACAGTGCGTTCGTCAGGCAACCGGATCCGGCGGCAGGGGGCTGCCGGACCGTCTCACTGCGTCAGGCGCGACACCTTGGCCGTCGCCTGGGCGCCGATGCTGTTGAAGGCGGCGATCAGGTCACTGGCGTCACTGGCGTCGAAATAATGGGCGGCGTCGGTCGCACAGTAGCTCAGCAATGCCTTGCCGGCGGTCGGCGCCATGAAGGCGACGGTGTAAATGATGATACCGTCTTCCTTGGCCTTGTCACACCATTTCTTCGTTGCCGTGTCGGCACTGGAATAGTTGTTCTCGCCGTCCGTCATGAAGACCATGTACTTGGTCGGCACGCCGCCGTTCTTCTTTTTGTGCGCCGTATCCTCCGAGCCGGCACTGAGATTGTTTCGTGCCGTCTTGACCGCGTCGCTCGAATCCGTGCCACCATCCGCCACCAGCGCGCTGACATAGGCAACGGTCGCAGTCGTGCCCCAATCGAGGCTGAGTGCCGTATCCATGCTGCTGTTGTAGGAGACCGCACCGGTGCGGACATATTGACTGTCGGGGTCTGCCGTCGTCAGCTGCGTCATGAGATTGCCAACGGCAAGTTTCAGCGCATCGATCTTCGGAAGATAGCCGGTAACGGTCTTCGTGCAGGTTTTGCTGTAGTAGTCGCGCGTCCACTTCCAGCCGTTCCAGTACCAGCTGCCCCAGTAGCTACAATCATAGCTGACCACATAGGTGCCGTATTGACTTGATGACGACGCCATGGAGCCGGAGCGGTCAAGAACCAGATACATGCTGAGAGGCGACTTGGTGGATTCCGTCGAGGTCTCCGCTACCGAGTTGACCGCGACCGGTCGACTGTCGATGCCGAGGAGTCCCGTCATCGCGGTCATCTTGACGTCGAAGTCAACCGTGACCTGGACCTTGTAGGTGCCAGTTCCATCCGCGTTCGTCGCCTTGGTCGGAACGATATCGATATCGTCCTCGTCCAGGACCCCGCCCAGATCGTCGTCGAGTGCCAGCTGGGAATTGACAAAGTTGAGCGCGAGGACCTTGGCCTGCTCTTCGGTCATGCCGTTGTCGGCCATCGCTTTGGAGGCGACCAGGGCGGCCGAGTCGGCTGCGGCCTGAAGCTGCGAACGTGTATTGAGCAAACGGCTCATGTCGATAGCGACGCCGACGAAGGCGATCAGGACCGGCAAGGAAAACGCCGTCAGGATGGCGAAGTTGCCGTCCCGGGATCTGAAAAACCGCTTGGCTAAATGTGATGAGGTAAGGTTTGTCATCATAACAATACCGTTTATCGGGCCTAAACATGTGTGCTTTGAGCTGATTAGAACGGCTTTATGTTTTGATGGGCTTAAGGGATTAGGGAAAATTTTCGTTAAATTTTCTCGGAGCGCGGAAAAGCGGCCTTCCCGCCGCGCGCGATTGTCCTGTTTTGACACTCGCGGAATGGATGCAGTTGCGGGAGACCTCAATAAACTCTGGATTTTGTGGCCACCAGGCGTAGCAAACGTCCGATTGCGGGACCGAAGCCGACCCGTTTCGGAACAGTGCCGGTTTCGCCGGACATCCCTAACAGTTTGCTAAATCTCGGCGGCCTTTGGAGGTGTTCCGGCCGCCGAATGATGAAGGCGGTCGGGGCGCGGCATTGGCCGCGCCCGCCTCAACCAGGAATCTTCGACGAGATGTACTGGGCGAATTCGAAGTTGGGGCGCTCCAGATGCGACAGCGCACCGGGTGCGGACAACCTCCCGGTAATGCCCTTGTAGACCTTCTCGGTGCAGCCGCGGTCCTCGTCGTTGACATCGTCGAGCAGCGCCTTCAGCGTCGCGAAGTGCTTCTGCGCCTCCGGATCGTTGGCGTAATCCGGATGCATGCCGCCGCCATAGAGGATCTTCACGTGGTCCGGCCCGTCCGGATGCAGGGACAGGTACCAGAAGTAGCCGGGCGTCAGCGTGATGAAGAGCGCCGGATAGATCGACAGAAGCCAGGTCTTGACCCGCTCCTCGCCGGTCAGCGTCGTGTTGGAGGGATGGGCGACCGTCAGCGGCGCATCGCCCTTCTTCAGGATCCAGTGGTAGTTGAAGGCGGGAAAGCCCTCCGGACAGGTCATTTTCTCCAGCGACACGAAGCCGCCGATCGTGCCCGAGTGACAGACCGGCAGATGGTAGCTTTCCATGAAGTTTTCGCCGAGCACCTTCCAGTTGGTGTTCCAGCGGTGCTCCTCGCGGAAGGTTTCGATGTAGCTGCCCATGTCGAGATAGCCGACAAGCGCGTCGACATCCTTCAGGCTCTCCTCCGGATCGGGCGCATCCGGGTTGAGGCTGACGAGGATCCAGCCCTTCCAGTCAACGCAGCGGATCGCCGGCAGCGCCACATTGTCCTTGCAGAAGCCCTCGTTCAGCGTCATCGCCGGCGCGCCGCGCAACGTGCCGTCGAGATTGTAGGTCCAGGCGTGATAGGGACAGACGATCGAGCGCACATGACCGCTCCCCTGGAGCAGGGTCGACATGCGGTGGCGACAGACATTGGAAAGAGCCCGCAGCTGACCGTCCCGGTCGCGCAGCACGATCACCGGCTCGCCGGCGATTTCCATCGTCAGGTAATCGCCCGGATTCTTCAGACCATCGGTCCGTCCGGCGCAGAGCCATTCCTTGGAAAAGATGTGTTCCAGTTCCTGGGCCAGAAAGGACTCGGATGTATAGACGCTCTTTGGCATGGCCGCGGCCTGTTCGAAAGGCACCGACACATTGGCTTTGAGCTCGGCGGCGGGAGACCGCTCAGGACTGTGGATCGTCATTTTACGTCAGCCTTGAAAAGAGGTTGGTACACAAACGAATATTAGGATGGTGACACGATTTTCGGCTTTGTTAAGTCGATTTTTTAGCAAAGCTCATTTTTGTTTCAGAAATCGGCGTGCCGCCCCTCATTTTGCGCTCCAACGCCTGAAAATGCGGCGATCGGCGACGCGCAAGATTGCGTTTGCACGCCCAGGCATTTGCAGCGATGATGCCTTCAGTCCCAATGCGCGCAACAAAAATATTGACGTTTACGTCAAGGTTATAATAATCAGGTTTCAAGACTGGCGGCTCAATGCTGCCGTCTCCGAACGGAGGAGGAAGCCCCGGCATCCGGGGGAGCCGTTCGGAAGATCAGGCCACGGGAGGGCCCCAATGACCAGCACGATGTCGACCTCCACCGGAGAAGACACCACCGCCACCGCTTCCGGCAAGCCGTGGCTCGCCTGCTATCCGGAAGGCGTGCCGGCCGAAATCCCGCCGCTGGCCTTCCAGTCGCTCGGCGACTTCTTCGACGCGCATGTGGCGAAATACGCCGCCCGGACAGCCTTCACCAACATGGGCAAGGACCTGACCTTCAGCGACCTCGACGCCGCGTCCCGGCGGGTTGCCGCATGGCTGCAGAGCAAGGGGCTGAAGAAGGGCGACCGTGTCGCGGTGATGATGCCGAACATCCTGCAAAATCCGGTCGCCACCTATGCGGTACTCAGGGCCGGGCTGACCGTCGTCAACGTCAATCCGCTCTATACGCCGCGCGAGCTGGAACACCAGTTGAAGGATTCCGGCGCCAAGGCGCTGTTCATCCTGGAAAACTTCTGCGTCACGGCGGAAAAGATCCTGGCGAAGACCGACGTCAAGCACGTCGTCGTCGCCTCGCTTGGCGACATGCTCGGGCTCAAGGGCCTGATCGTCAACCTGGTCGTGCGCCGGGTGAAAAAACTCGTGCCGCAATGGTCGATCCCGGGCCACACCCGCTTCAAGGATGTGCTCGCAGAAGGCGGCCGTCTGCCGTTCAACAAGCCGACGCTCGGCCTTAGCGACGTCGCCTTCCTGCAATATACCGGCGGCACGACCGGCGTTTCCAAGGGAACGACGCTGACGCACGCCAACCTTCTCGCCAACACCTCGCAGGTCATGACCTGGCTGACGACGCGCGCCAACGCCAAGCCGCTGCCGGAAGACATCCTGATGGTCTGCGCGCTGCCGCTCTACCACATCTTCGCGCTGACGGTGAACTCGCTGGTCGGCATGGCGCTTGGCGGCCATAACCTGATGATCACCAATCCGCGCGACATTCCGGCCTTCGTGGAGGAACTGAAGAAGCATCCCTTCCACATCTTCCCCGGCCTCAACACGCTCTTCAACGCGCTCCTCAACAATCCCGATTTCCGCAATCTCGACTTTTCCAACGGTCTTCTCGTACTTGGCGGCGGCATGGCCGTGCAGCGCCCCGTGGCCGAACGCTGGAAGGAAGTGACGGGGATCGCGATCACCGAAGGCTACGGGCTTTCCGAAACCTCGCCGGTGGCGACCGTCAACCGGCTGGATGCGACCGAGTTTTCCGGCACGGTCGGCCTGCCGCTGCCCTCGACCGACATCGATATCCGCGACGAGGAAGGCAAGTCACTGCCGATCGGTGAAGTCGGCGAGATCTGCATTCGCGGACCGCAGGTGATGGCCGGCTACTGGAACCGGCCGGAAGAGACTGCACAGGTGATGACGGCGGACGGCTTCTTCCGCTCCGGCGACATGGGCTTCATGAACGCGTCGGGTTACACCACCATCGTTGACCGCAAGAAGGACATGATCCTGGTGTCGGGCTTCAACGTCTATCCGAACGAGATCGAGGAAGTCGCCGTCATGCACGAGGGCATTCTCGAGGCGGCGGCCGTCGGCGTACCGGACCAGCATTCGGGCGAGGCGGTGAAGCTCTTCGTCGTGCGCAAGGACCCGAACCTGACGGAGGCCGACGTGAAGGCGCACTGCGCGGAAAACCTCACCAATTACAAGCGCCCGAAATTCATCGAATTCCGCGACGAACTGCCGAAGTCGAACGTCGGCAAGATCCTGCGCAAGGAACTGCGCGGCTAAACCAGCCGGTAAGGCAGGATATCGCGGTTTTCGTGATCGACGACGATGCGGCTCTTGACCGGCGGCATGGCGCGGCTCGGACAGCTCTGCCGCTCGCAGATGCGACAGGAAATGCCGATCGGATCGAAGGCCGCCCGGTTGCCGAGATCCATGTCGTCGGCATAGACGAAGTTTTCCGCGTATGAGACCTCGCAGCCGAGCGCCAGCGCATATTGCTGCTGGCTCTGGCGGAAGCCGCGCCCACCCTTGGAAACCTGCAGGGCGACGCTGAGATAGCGCACGCCGTCCGGCGTCTCGGCCAGCTGGCGGACGATGCGGCCCGGCATTTCAAATGCCTGATGTACCTTCCACAACGGACAGGCAGAACCGAAGCGGGCGAACTGCAGCTTGGCGGCGCTGTGGCGCTTGATGATGTTGCCGGCCCGGTCGATCTTGGCAAAGAACACCGGCACGCCTTTCATGCCGGGACGCTGCAGGGTCGAGAGACGGTGACTGACCTGCTCAAGGCTGGCGCCGAAACGCGCCGTCAACAGGTCAAGGTCGTGGCGCAGGTCACGGGCCGCATCCATGAACTTTCGATAGGGGAGGACAAGCGCCCCGGCAAAATAGTTCTGCAGCCCGATCGTGCAGATCTCGCGCGCCTCGGCGGTGCGGAAACCGACGAAGCCGGCGATGGCGTCGATCGCCTCGCCGGCTTCGACCTGGGCGATCTTCATGGCGATCTGGAAGGCCCGCGTCTGCGCCGGCAGGTACGGATTGAGCGACAGAACCCGCGCATCGGCATCGTAGTGGCGGATCATGTCGTCGCCGCGGGCGGCGCGGATGACACGGATATCGTGCGCCTCCTCCAGAAAGCCGGTCAGCGCCGCGTTGAGATCCACCTCGCCGATGCCCAGCCGCGTTGCCAGCTTTTCCGCCTGCAGGTCGAGATCGTGGACATAGTTGTCGACGAAATGGAAGTAGTCGCGCACTTCCTCATAAGGCGTGTTTTCGCCAAGCGTCGCGCCCTGGCCCAGCGACTGGTCGAGGCTGGCGATCTGTTCGGAGTTGTGGCGGTAGGCCTGGTGGCAGGCGATCAGCGCATGGGCGATGCCCGGCGCATTCTGCACCACCATCTTCATGTCTTTGAGCGTCGGTGACCACGCCTGGAACATCGGATCGGCGAGCGCCTCGGACAGTGCCGAGAGAAGCCGGTCGTCCTCGCCGCCCGACAGATCCGCCAGATCGATGCGATAGCGCTCCGCGAGCGCCAGCAGGACGGCGGCGGAGACGGGCCGCTGGTTGTTCTCGATCTGGTTGAGGTACGAGACCGAGATGCCGATGCTTTCGGCAAAGCGGGCCTGCGTGGCCTTGTTCTGCTGTCTGAGTTCCCGCACCTTGCGGCCGATATAGAGTTTGCCGATCGCCATGTTCGCAACTTTGCAAAATTCATCTTCTTAATCTGTAAATTGTGCACATTCACATTTTCAAGCATTTTATGTGCGCGCAAAGCGGATTATGTAACGGCAACAATCCGAATGAGGAGGATCCATGTCCGAAATTCTCGAGCAACTGGAAGCCCGTCGCGCCGAAGCGCATCTCGGCGGCGGCACGCGGCGCATCGAGGCCCAGCACGCCAAGGGCAAGCTGACGGCGCGCGAACGCATCGAGGTGCTGCTCGACGAGGGTTCGTTCGAGGAATACGACATGTACGTCACCCACCGCTGCGTCGACTTCGGCATGGCGGAGAGCAAGGTGCCGGGCGACGGCGTGGTGACCGGCTGGGGCACGATCAACGGCCGCCAGGTCTACGTGTTCAGCCAGGACTTCACCGTGCTCGGCGGCTCGCTGTCGGAAACGCACGCCCAGAAGATCTGCAAGATCATGGACATGGCAGTCCGCAACGGTGCACCAGTGATCGGCCTGAACGACAGTGGCGGCGCGCGCATCCAGGAAGGCGTCGCCTCGCTTGCCGGCTATGCCGAGGTGTTCCGCCGCAATGCCGAAGCATCCGGCGTCATCCCGCAGATTTCCGTCATCATGGGGCCGTGTGCTGGCGGTGCCGTCTACTCGCCGGCGATGACCGACTTCATCTTCATGGTCCGCGATAGTTCCTACATGTTCGTGACCGGCCCGGACGTGGTGAAGACGGTCACCAACGAGATCGTCACGGCCGAAGAGCTCGGCGGCGCCTCCACCCACACGAAGAAGTCCTCGGTTGCCGATGGCGCCTACGAGGACGACATCGAGACGCTGGAGCAGGTGCGGCTGCTGTTCGACTTCCTGCCCTTGAACAATCGCGAAAAGCCGCCGGTTCGCCCCTTCCACGACGACCCGGCGCGCATCGAAAACCGCCTCGACACGCTGATCCCCGACAGCGCCAACAAGCCCTATGACATGAAGGAGCTGATCCACGCGATTGCAGACGAAGGCGACTTCTTCGAGCTGCAGGCGGAGTTCGCCAAGAACATCATCACCGGCTTCATCCGCATCGAAGGCCAGAGCGTCGGCGTCGTCGCCAACCAGCCGATGGTGCTTGCCGGCTGCCTCGACATTGACAGTTCGCGCAAGGCAGCCCGTTTCGTGCGCTTCTGCGACGCCTTCTCGATCCCGATCCTGACGCTGGTCGACGTGCCCGGCTTCCTGCCCGGCACCGCGCAGGAATATGGCGGCGTCATCAAGCACGGCGCCAAGCTGTTGTTTGCCTATTCGGAAGCGACCGTGCCGATGGTAACGCTGATCACCCGCAAGGCCTATGGCGGCGCCTATGACGTGATGGCCTCCAAGCACATCGGCGCTGACGTCAACTATGCCTGGCCGACCGCCGAAATCGCCGTGATGGGCGCCAAGGGCGCGACCGAAATCCTCTACCGCTCAGAGCTTGGCGATCCGGAAAAGATCGCCGCGCGCACGAAGGAATACGAGGAGCGCTTCGCCAACCCCTTCGTCGCCGCCGAACGCGGCTTCATCGACGAGGTGATCCGCCCCCATTCCTCGCGCCGCCGCATCGCCCGCGCCTTTGCGTCACTCCGCAACAAGAACCAGACGACGCACTGGAAGAAGCACGATACGATACCGCTGTGAGGGGCGGAAATGTTGTCTGCCTCGCCTATATTAGAGTGCCGGCGTCCGGCCCCTCGGATGCCGCAGGCAACATTTCAGGATGGATTTCATGACCGATAATAACCCGCAAGACAATTTTCCCGCCGGGTACGAGCCGGCCAAGGTTTGGACCTGGGACAAGGGGAATGGCGGCGCCTTTGCCTCCATCAACCGCCCGATCGCCGGCGCGACGCATGACAAAGAGCTGCCGGTCGGCAAGCATCCGCTGCAGCTTTATTCGCTGGCCACGCCGAACGGCCAGAAGGTCACCATCATGCTGGAGGAGCTTCTGGAAGCCGGCCACAAGGACGCCGAATACGATGCCTGGCTGATCAAGATCGGCGATGGCGACCAGTTCGGCTCCGGCTTCGTCGAGGTCAATCCGAATTCCAAGATCCCGGCGCTGATGGACCGCTCCACCGCCGAGCCGACCCGCGTCTTCGAATCCGGCTCCATCCTTCTCTATCTCGCCGAAAAGTTCGGCGCCTTCCTGCCCAAGGATCACAAGGCCCGCACCGAGACGATGAACTGGCTGTTCTGGCAGATGGGCTCGGCGCCCTTCCTCGGCGGCGGCTTCGGGCATTTCTATGCCTACGCGCCGATCAAGATCAAATACGCGATCGACCGCTACGCGATGGAAGTGAAGCGGCAGATGGACGTGCTCGACCGGCATCTGGCCGACCATCAGTTCATGGCCGGCTCCGACTATTCGATCGCCGACATGGCCATCTGGCCCTGGTACGGGCGCCTTGCCCGCAGCGAGGCCTATAACGACGCCGGCACGTTCCTCGAAGTCGAGGGCTACAAGAACGTCAAGCGCTGGACGGACGAGATCGGCGCGCGCCCGGCGGTCAAGCGCGGCATCATGGTCAACAAGGCCTCCGGCGATCCGTCCGAACAACTGCATGAACGCCACGACGCCTCCGACTTCGAAACGAAGACGCAGGACAAGATCGGCAAGAACTGAGGATATACTGGAATGGCCAAGCTTCCCGACATGACGAAACACCGCGGATTTCCGTCCGGCATGCCGGGAACCGGCCTCCAGTTCACCATAAGGCGGGCGAACCCCAAGGGGATTTCCCCGCTGGTGGTGCTGCCGCGGCGCTTCAGCCGCGACGACACCGAGCACCGCGCCGATGCCGCCTTCATCCATGCGATCTGGCACTGCTTCGGCGCGGAGCCCTTCGAGCGCGGCAATCTCGATGCCCGCCGCCTGTCGCGGCTGTTCGAGCGCGAGGTGGTGCCGGCCGAAAAGCCGTTCGACAAGGCCTCCTACCAGGCCATGCTGCAGCTCAACGAGCCGCTCGCCCGCTCGAATTTCCCCGAAGCCTTCGAAGACGTGCTGGAAGTGTAGGCGTAATATCGGAAACGACTATAATTCTGATGCCAGGAGCGGCAACGGCATCGAATTCTTCAGCCGGTAGTTTGCAATCCATTTTTTGGGGGGAGGCATGTCTTTGAGGAAAATAGCAATCGGCCTTTTCGGCCTTTCGACCTTTCTATGTGGTTCCGCCATCGCGGCTGAGGCCGTCGTTCCGACGTATGAATTAGAGACCATGGTTGCAGAGCAGGATTCAAAATACGGCTTGGGAATGACGCTTGTGTTTCAGGTTGCCGATTTTGAGGACAGTGTCTGGCAATCCGAAGCCATGGTTAGAGATATGACCCTGCTCTGCAAATCTTGGTCTCCAACCGTTTTGAAGAGTAATTGGCATGCGAATAACAAGACGCCACCCCAATTCATCAAGATCATGGTGAAGCAAGGCGGGGTCGTAGGAAAATATCTCAAGATACGCTTCAATACTGACGGCCAGCACTGCTTTAGCATTGCGACCGGCAAATAGCTCGAGGACGAAATGATCAAGAAAATCCTGATCGCCAATCGCGGTGAAATCGCCTGCCGGGTCATCAAGACGGCGCGGAAGATGGGCATTGCGACCGTCGCCGTCTATTCCGACGCCGATCGCGAGGCCATGCATGTGAAGATGGCCGACGAGGCCGTCCATATCGGCCCGGCGCCTTCCAGCCAGTCCTATATCGTCATCGACAAAATCCTCGACGCGATCCGCAAGACCGGCGCCGATGCGGTGCATCCGGGATACGGCTTCCTGTCGGAGAACCCGCTGTTCGCCAAGGCGCTGGAGAAGGAAGGCGTGACCTTCATCGGCCCGCCCGTCGGCGCCATCGAGGCGATGGGCGACAAGATCACCTCGAAGAAGCTGGCAGCCGAAGCCGGCGTTTCCACCGTCCCGGGCCATATGGGGCTGATCGAGGACGCCGACGAGGCGGTGAAGATCGCTTCCTCCATCGGCTATCCGGTGATGATCAAGGCATCGGCCGGCGGCGGCGGCAAGGGCATGCGCATTGCCTGGAACGACGCCGAGGCGCGCGAGGGTTTCCAGTCTTCGAAGAACGAGGCGAAATCCTCCTTCGGCGACGACCGCATCTTTATTGAAAAATTCGTCACCCAGCCGCGCCATATCGAAATCCAGGTGCTCGGCGACAAGCACGGCAACACGCTCTATCTCGGCGAACGCGAATGCTCGATCCAGCGCCGGAACCAGAAGGTGATCGAGGAAGCCCCCTCGCCGTTCCTCGACGAGGAAACGCGCAAGGCCATGGGCGAGCAGGCCGTGGCGCTGTCGAAGGCGGTCGGCTACCACTCCGCCGGCACGGTCGAGTTCATCGTCGACGGCGAGCGCAATTTCTACTTCCTGGAAATGAACACCCGCCTGCAGGTCGAGCATCCGGTCACCGAACTGATCACCGGCATCGATCTCGTCGAGCAGATGATCCGCGTCGCCTCCGGGGAAGAACTTTCCTTCGGGCAGGACGACATCCGCCTCAACGGCTGGGCGATCGAGAGCCGCCTCTATGCCGAAGACCCCTATCGCAACTTCCTGCCGTCGATCGGCCGGCTGACGCGCTACCGCCCGCCGGAAGAAGGCACGGCTGCGGACGGAACGACGGTGCGCAACGATACCGGCGTCTTCGAGGGCGCGGAAATCTCGATGTACTACGATCCGATGATCGCCAAGCTCTGCACGCATGGCCTCAACCGGACGGAAGCGATCGACGCCATGGCGGATGCGCTCGACCGGTTCGAGGTCGAAGGCATCGGCCACAACCTGCCCTTCCTGTCGGCGGTCATGGGCCAGGAGCGGTTCCGCAAGGGGACGCTTACGACGGCCTATATCGCCGAGGAATTTCCGGACGGCTTTTCCGGCGTCAAGCCGGATGCCTCCGAGACCCGCTTCCTGGCGGCAATCGCCACCCATGTGCACCTCACGCTGCAGGAGCGCGCCGTGCAGATTTCCGGCACGATCGGCAATCATCGCCGCGTGCCCGGCAAGGACTGGGTCGTCCGCTTCAACGGTGAAGGCATTGCCGTCTCCAGTGCTGCAACCGAGAAGGGCCGGCTTGTCGAATTCGAGGACGGCCAGTCGCTCACCATCGTCAGCGACTGGACGCCGGGCCGCACCACCGCGCTCTTCAGCGCCGGCGGCGAGGCGGCGCATGTGAAGGTCGAAACGGCGGGAACCGGCATCCGGCTGCGCTGGCGTGGCATTGATCTGACCGCACATGTCCGTTCGCCGCGTGTCGCCGAGCTTGCCCGCCTCATTCCGGAAAAGCCGCCGCGCGATACCTCGAAGATGCTACTCTGCCCGATGCCGGGCGTGCTGACAGCGCTCAGCGTTGCGGAAGGCCAGACCGTGGAAGCCGGCCAACCGCTGGCGACCGTCGAAGCCATGAAGATGGAAAACGTGCTGCGCGCCGAAAAGCGCGGCACCGTGAAACGGCTAGCCGCCGCCGCCGGCGCCAGCCTCGCGGTGGACGAGCTCATTCTGGAGTTCGAGTGATGTCGTACTCTGACTTCCATCATCAGGCCCCCTTCCTTCTATTTCAGGAAAGCCCCTCCCCAACCCCTCCCCACAAGGGGGAGGGGCTCCTTTGCCATGCCGTTTGCGCCAGACAGACACCGTTCCAAAGCGGAAAGCGGATCAGCTTTATATGGCGGTTGCCGCAAGCTAAGCCCCTCCCCCTTGTGGGGAGGGGTTGGGGAGGGGATCTTGTCGAAACATATCGGCGACATCGACCTGTTTCGACAAGATCCCCCCTTGTGGGGGAGATGCCCGGCAGGGCAGAGGGGGGTAGTGACCTCCCCAGGGAGGGAACGAAATGACCGACAAAACCATCAAGGACTGGCAAACACTTGCCGAAAAGGAGCTGAAGGCCTCGCCCGACAAGCTCACCTGGGAGACGCCCGAGGGCATTGCCGTCAAGCCGCTCTATACCGGCGACGATCTTGAGGGGATGGAGCACCTGGGTTCGCTCCCCGGCTTCGAGCCGTTCCTGCGCGGGCCGCGGGCCACCATGTATGCCGGCCGGCCATGGACGATCCGGCAATATGCCGGCTTCTCGACGGCGGAAGCCTCCAATGCCTTTTACCGAAAGGCGCTTGCCGCCGGCCAGCAGGGTGTCTCCGTCGCCTTCGACCTCGCCACCCATCGCGGCTATGACAGCGATCATCCGCGCGTCGAGGGCGACGTCGGCAAGGCGGGCGTGGCGATCGATAGCGTCGAGGACATGAAAATCCTGTTCGACGGCATTCCGCTCGAAAAGATATCCGTGTCGATGACCATGAATGGCGCCGTCATACCGATCCTGGCGAACTTCATCGTCGCCGGCGAGGAACAGGGTGTGACGCGCGACAAGCTGTCGGGGACCATCCAGAACGACATCCTTAAGGAGTTCATGGTCCGCAACACCTACATCTACCCGCCGGAACCCTCGATGCGGATCGTTGCCGACATCATCGAATATACGGCGCGCGAGATGCCGAAGTTCAATTCGATCTCGATTTCCGGCTACCACATGCAGGAGGCCGGGGCGACGCTGGTGCAGGAGCTCGCCTTCACGCTGGCTGACGGGCGCGAATATGTGCGCGCGGCGCTGAAGAAGGGCCTCGACGTCGACGAATTCGCCGGCCGCCTCTCCTTCTTCTTCGCCATCGGCATGAACTTCTTCATGGAGGCGGCAAAGCTCAGGGCCGCCCGCCTCCTCTGGTCGCGCATCATGTCGGAGTTCGAGCCGAATAAGGCCTCGTCGAAGATGCTGCGCACCCATTGCCAGACATCGGGCGTGTCGCTGGCCGAGCAGGATCCCTACAACAACATCATCCGCACCGCCTTCGAGGCCATGTCGGCCGTGCTCGGCGGCACGCAGTCGCTGCACACCAATTCCTTCGACGAGGCGATTGCGCTGCCGACCGAATTTTCCGCCCGGATCGCCCGCAACACGCAGCTGATCCTGCAGCACGAGACGGGCGTCACCAAGGTCGTCGATCCGCTCGCCGGCTCCTACTACGTCGAGAGCCTGACGAACGAGCTTGCGGAAAAGGCCTGGGCGCTGATCGAGGAAGTGGAAGAGCTCGGCGGTATGACCAAGGCAGTCAATGACGGGCTGCCGAAGCGCCTGATCGAGGCTGCGGCAACGAAGCGGCAGGCGGCGGTCGACCGTGGCGAAGAGGTCATTGTCGGCGTCAACAAGTACCGGCTGGAAAACGAGGATGATATCGACATTCTCGACATCGACAACACCGCCGTTCGCGCCTCGCAGATCAAGCGCCTCGCCGAGACAAAACGCCGGCGTGATCCGAAGGCCGTCGAAAAGACGCTGGCTGCGCTGACCGAAGTCGCGAAAACCGGCAAGGGCAACCTGCTTGGTGCCGCCGTGGACGCCGCCCGGGCGCGCGCCACCGTCGGCGAGATTTCCGATGCCATGCGAACCGCCTTCGGCGACCATTCAGCAGTGCCGGAAGTGGTGCACGGCGTCTATGGCGAAGCCTATGACGACGATCCGGAAATGCAGGTGCTCGCCGGACGGCTGGCCGATTACACCAAGGCCTCCGGCCACCGGCCGAAGGTCATGGTCGCCAAGCTCGGCCAGGACGGTCACGACCGCGGCGCCAAGGTGATCGCGTCAGCCTTCGGCGATATCGGCTTCGACGTGCTCTCCGGACCCCTCTTCCAGACGCCGGAAGAGGCAGCCGATACGGCGATCGAAAGCAAGGTCGCTGTCGTCGGCGTCTCCTCGCTTGCGGCCGGCCACAAGACGCTTGTGCCGCAGCTTGTCGATGCCCTGAAGGCCAAGGGCGCAGAAGACATCATCGTCGTTGCCGGCGGCGTCATCCCGCGGCAGGACTACCAGTTCCTGCTCGATCACGGTGTTGCCGCCGTTTTCGGTCCCGGCACCAACGTGCTTTACGCCGCCCGCTCCGTTCTCGATCTGGTCGAGGGCCGGTTGCGCAACACCTGACTGGTCGCGGGCAGGTGACGAAATGCCTGCCCGCCACTCCCCGTCCCTTGATTTACCTGGCAAAGCGGCTAGTTTCGCGGCGACAAGACTATCAAGGAGATGCCCCATGCAGTCCATCGTTGAAGCGCTGAAGAAGACCGTCGCGTCGACCGCCGCCACCGACATCCGCGCCGCCTTTGCCGCAGATCCGGACCGGTTCGCCCATTTCAGCGCCGCCTTCGACGACCTCCTGATGGACTACTCCAAATGCGCTGTGAATGCCGAGATCATGGCCGGGCTCATCGAGCTCGCCGACAAGGGCGGGGTTGCCGCCAAGCGCGACAAGATGTTTGCGGGTGAAGCGATCAACTTCACCGAGGACCGGGCCGTGCTGCACACGGCGTTGCGCAACCGCTCCAACAAGCCGGTGATGGTCGACGGCAAGGATGTGATGCCGGACGTCAACGGCGTGCTCGATGCCATGGGCGCGTTTTCCGATGGCATCCGCTCGGGCAAGCTTGCAGGGGCTACCGGCCGCAAGATCACCGACGTCGTCAACATCGGCATCGGCGGGTCCGATCTCGGCCCGGTGATGGCGACGCTGGCGCTCGCGCCCTTCCATGACGGCCCGCGCCTGCATTTCGTCTCCAATGTCGACGGCGCCCATATTGCCGACACGCTGAAGACGCTCTCGGCCGAAACCACGCTCTTCATCATCGCCTCGAAGACCTTCACGACGATCGAGACGATGACCAACGCGAAGACCGCCCGCGACTTCGTCGCCAAGGCGCTCGGCGAGGCCGCCGTCAAGCACCACTTCGCCGCCGTCTCCACCGCGCTCGACAAGGTCGCCGCCTTCGGCATCGATGCGGACCGCGTCTTCGGTTTCTGGGACTGGGTGGGCGGACGCTACTCCATCTGGTCGGCGATCGGCCTGCCGCTGATGATCGCGATCGGCCCCGACAACTTCGGCAAGTTCCTAGACGGCGCGCATGCCATGGACCGGCATTTCCGCGAGGCGCCGGCGGAGAAGAACCTGCCGATGCTGCTCGGCCTGATCGGCTATTATCACCGCAACGTGCTCGGCTACGGCTCCCGGGCGATCATCCCTTACGACCAGCGTCTGTCGCGCTTCCCGGCCTATCTGCAGCAGCTCGACATGGAATCGAACGGCAAGGGCGTCACCGTCGACGGCACGCCGGTCAAGGGTGAAAGCGGGCCCGTCGTCTGGGGCGAGCCCGGCACCAACGGCCAGCACGCCTTCTTCCAGCTCCTGCACCAGGGCACCTCGATCATCCCGATCGAGTTCATGATCGCCGCCAACGGCTTCGAGCCGGAGCTTCGCCACCAGCACGAGCTGCTGATGGCCAATTGCCTTGCCCAGAGCCAGGCGCTGCTCAAGGGCCGCACGCTTGCCGAAGCCAAGGCACAGCTGACCGCCAAGGGCATGGACGACAAGCAGGCCGACTTCATCGCCCCGCACCGCGTCTTTACCGGCAACCGTCCGTCGATCACCTTTGTCTACGATAAGCTGACGCCGTTCGCGCTCGGCCGCCTGATCGCCCTCTACGAGCACCGTGTCTTCGTCGAAGGCGTTCTGTTTGGCATCAACTCCTTCGACCAGTGGGGCGTCGAGCTCGGCAAGGAACTGGCAACCGGCCTTTTGCCGGCCGTCGAAGGCAAGACCGACGGCGGCGACCTCGACAGCTCGACGGCCGGGCTGGTCAAGACGCTGATATCACGTAAGGGTTAAGCCGCAGCCTCCCATCTCCCCCCTGGCGGGGGAGAATGGAATTTCAATATCTTAGCTTTAGCTAAGTGTTAGAAATTCCAAGAGAGGGGGTCGGTGCGGCGGAGCAAGTCGATACCCCGGCTCTTCGCATGGCGTCGGGCGTTCAATACTTGAAACGATTCACAGGATCGTTTCATCGGCGGCGCTGACCGCATTTCACCCCCTCACCAACAAAATCTATGACTTAGCGATGCTAAGGTCATGATTTTGTATCCTCTCCCGCAAGGGGAGAGGTGAGTTTCCTACTCCATCGCCAGAATATGGTTGCGGACCACCGGATAGATCTCGCCGTCCCATTTGCGGCCGTTGAACACGCCGTAATGGCCGACATTGGCCTGCAGGTGGTGACGGCGCAGGTGCGGGCGCAGCGAATTGCAGAGATCGTGGGCGGCGGCCGTCTGGCCCATGCCACAAATGTCGTCGCGGCCGCCTTCCACCGTCAACAGCGCCGTCTTGCGGATCGCGCCCGGATCGACCAGGCGGCCGCGATACATGAAGGTGCCGTTCGCCAGCTCCGCCTTGTGGAAGACGCGGTCGATCGTCTCGATGTAGAATTCCTCGGTCAGGTCGAGCACGGCGAAATACTCGTCGTAGAAGGTCTTGATCTTCTCCGCCTTCTCGGTCTCGCCCTTGGCCAGATATTCGTAGAGGTTCTGGTGAGCGGTGCGGTGGCGGTCGATGTTCATGGCCATGAAGGCGACCAGCTGCAGGAAGCCCGGATAGACCTTGCGGCCGCCGCCCTTGAAGCGCCACGGCACGGTGGTGATGACCGAATGCTCGAACCAGGCGAGCGACTTCTTGACCGCGAATTCGTTGACTTCCGTCGGGCTTTCGCGCGGATCGACCGGCCCTGCCATCAGCGTCATCGAACGGGGCGTCGCCGGATGGTCGTCCTGAGACATAACCGCGACGGCGGCGAGCGTCTGGACGCAGGGCTGACAGACGGACAGCACATGCGCGCCCGGGCCCATCTCTTCAAGGAAACGAATGATGTATTCGACGTAATCCTCGACGCCGAACGCGCCGGCGCTCAAGGGCACGTCCCGGGCATTCGTCCAGTCGGTGATGTAGACGTCGTGGTCGCGCAGGAGCGTCTTCACCGTTCCGGCCAGCAGCGTCGAGAAGTGACCGGAGAGCGGCGCGACGACCAGCACCTTCGGCTGCTCGGCCTCGGTCTCCTTGACGAAATGCAGGAGATTGCCAAAGGGAAGCGACAGCGCCACCTCCTCGCGCACGGGCGTCATCGTGTTACCGCTCATCACCTCGCCGATACCGAAGTCGGGACGCTCGTGGCTGAGCTTGAAGCGGGAGATGAGTTCCATGGCGGCGAGGAAATGCTGATTTGCACCCTGCCCGACGCCGCTGACGCCCCAGTTGCCGAAGCGCATCCACAGCCGCGCCAGTTCGCGAAAAGGTCCAACCAAGTCGTCCTGGAACTGGTAGACCTGATAAAGCATGAGGGGGCATCCTTTTTCGTCTTGTGCAATGCACAAAAACTAGTGCATCTTTGACCAACTTGCCAGAGAATAGTGACGATATCGAAAAGGCGCGAAAAAGGGCGGATCATGTTGCACGGAACGCTGACCATCTCCTCGAAGAACTATTCCTCCTGGTCGCTGCGCGGCTGGCTGCTCTGCCGCATGGCGGGCCTCTCCTTCACCGAGGTGATGGCGAAGCCGGACGAGAAGAACCGGCAGGAACTGCTGCTCTTGTCACCCTCCGTCCTCGTGCCGCGGCTGACCCATGGCTACGTCACCGTCTGGGATACGCTGGCGATCGCCGAATATGCCGCCGAATATGCACCGACCGCGGGCCTGCTGCCCTATGACCAGGCGGTCCGGGCGCATTGCCGGGCGATCTGCGGCGAAATGCATTCCGGTTTCCACAATCTCCGCTCGGCCCTGCCGATGAACATCAAGGCGCGGCACGAGCGCTTCAAGATCTTTTCCGGCGCGCGGCCGGACATCGAGCGGATCAAGGAAATCTGGAACGAGTGCCTGGACCAGTATGGCGGGCCGTATCTGTTCGGCACGGCACCCAACATGGCCGACGCCATGTTCGCGCCGGTGTGCTCGCGCTTCCGCACCTATGCCGTGGAGCTGGACGACCGGCTGTCCGACTACTGCAACCTGATTCTCAACTGGGACCTGATGCAGGAATGGGCCGAAGGGGCAGCCGGCGAGGAAGACGAGATGATCGAGCTCGAGGTCGAATTCTGATCGACCGTCGCCTCAGAGGCCGATTTCATTCGCCCAGGGCGGATTGGCGCCGGCGCGGGAGACCGTGACGGCGGCGGCCTTGGCGGCCAGCGACAGCGCATCGCGCACCGCCTCTTCGCTGAGCGACGCCACCTTTTCCTTCGTCAGAAGGTTATTGCGCTTCAAAGACGCCAATACGCCCGCATCGAATGTATCGCCGGCGCCGACCGTGTCGACCACCTCGGCTTTGACGCCCGGCACCGAGACCTTGAAATCCTTCGTGTAGCCATCCGCGCCATCTGCGCCCTTGGTGATGATCAACAGCTTGGCGCCGTGATCGAGCCAGTGGCGGGCAAGGTCCTCCTGGCTGCCGGTCATGCCGAACCATTCCAGGTCCTCATCGGAAAACTTGACGATGTCCGACATGGCCGCCATGCGGTTGATGCGCTGCATGTGCGCCACCTTGTCCTTGATGAAGCCTGGGCGGATATTGGGGTCGAGCGAGATGACACGGCGGTCGTGTTCGCGGGCCATCAGCGCCTCGTAGGTCGAGCCGCAGGGTTCCGAAATCAGGCTGATCGCACCGAAATGCAGCGCCTCGCAATCGTCGCCGAGATCCGGAAGATCGTCTTCGGTGATCATCCGACCGGCGGTGTTCTCGTCGTAGAACGCATAGGACGCGCTGCCATTGGTCAGCTTGACGAAGGCGATCGTCGTCGGCCGCGAGGAGATGGCGCAGGGCGACGCATCGACATTCGACGCCTTCAGCGCCTTCTGCAGGATGTCGCCCATCATGTCGTCGGAGAGACCGGTGAAGAATGCCGTCGGCACGCCGAGACGGCCGAGCGCGATCGCCGTGTTGAAGACCGCGCCGCCGGCATATGGCGCAAAGCCATTCTCACCCTTGGTCGTTTCACGCGGCAGCATGTCGATCAGGGCTTCGCCACAGCATAGGATCATAGTCTCTCTCCCAACGAATGAATTTCAATCGATTTAAGTCACTATCCCGACAAAGGCCAGCATTTTATGCCTGCATAGGCAACGGCTTACTGGGTCGGGAGTTCCGACACGCCGCCGTGCTCGGCCGACCATTTGAGCGGCGCATCGAGGAAGGCCGCGACAGAGGTCAGCGTCGCCTCGTCGAACAGCTTGTCCTGGCGGGCGGCGGCCAGGACCTCGCGCCATGTGGAGATGTGGTGCAGCTTGACCTTGCCGTTGACGAAGCGCTCGCCGGCCTCCGGAAAGATACCATAATAGAAGAGCGCCATGCCATGGTCGACGATGCCGCCGGCGGCGCGGATGGCGTCGATGAACTTGAACATGGAACCGCCGGCCGTGGTCAGATCCTCGATCACAAGGACCCGGGCGCCTTCGGGCATATGGCCCTCGATCTGGGCGTTGCGGCCATGACCCTTCGGCTGCTTGCGGACGTAGATCATCGGCAGGCCGAGGCGATCGGCCAGAAAGGCGGCAAAGGGGATGCCGGCCGTCTCCCCCCCGGCAACGCAATCGAACTGTTCGAAACCCGCCTCGCGCAGCACGGTGGATGCGGCAAAGTCCATCACCGCCGAACGGATGCGCGGATAGGAGATCAGCTTGCGGCAGTCGATGTAGACCGGGCTCATCATTCCCGAGGCGAGCTTGTAGGGCTTGTCGGCGCTGAAATGCACCGCCTTGATCTCCCAGAGCATCCGGGCCACGAGAGACGCCATCTCGGCGCGATCGGGAAACGAGTTCTGAAACATCGGCGCTCCTTGCAAAGCCATGGACTGGACAGCGCATAGCAGGATGCGCGACGGTATTCCAGAAGCGTGGCTGGCTTCATGAACAAAGTTTAACGCATTCAGCCCTTTCAAATGCAACAAAACGACGCCAAGTCAGTTGTATATCCCGACGATGGGACGATGACGGAAAGGAACCGCGATGTCCGAGCTGATAGTCATTGGTTACAATACGGAATCACAGGCAGAACAGGCCCGCGAGACGCTCTACGGCCTTTCGAAGGAATATCTGGTGGAGATCAAGGACGCCGTGGTCGCCTCCGCCGGAGCAGACGGTAAGGTCAAGCTCAACCAGATGGTCCACATGTGGGCGGTCGGTGCCAGCGGCGGGGCCTTCTGGGGCATCCTCGCCGGCCTCATCTTCTTCAACCCGCTGATCGGACTTGCCGCCGGGACGGCGACCGGAGCTCTTGCCGGCGCACTGACCGACTACGGCATCTCCGACAATTTCATGAAGGATGTCGCGGGTGTCCTGCAGCCTGGCCAGGCCGCGCTCTTCATCCTCGCCGAGCGCGCCTCCTCCGACAAGGTGATCGACAAGCTGAGCATGCATGGCGGCCGTATCCTGCGCACCAACCTCGACACATCCCAGGAAGGCAAGCTCAGGGAAGCCTTCGACCATGCGCGCAGCGCACCGACCCCGGCGGATGCCGGCTGATACCCGTTGAAGCAACCTTATGAAGAAGGAACACTGACATGATTTCCGCCGTTTACATCCAGCCGATCATCGCCCTGATCGCCGGCATCCTGATCCTGGTCGCACCGCGCATCCTCAATTACGTGGTGGCGATCTATCTCATCCTGATCGGCCTGACCGGGCTGTTCCCGCACATGATGGGCGGTTGAACTCGCAGGTGCCGCCAGGTTTTGCGCCCCTTTGAGGGCGGCCCGGCAGTATCCCTCATATGGAAAAGGCCCGCTTCACGCGGGCCTTTTCATTCTCGTGGCCTGAAAGCCTACTTCAGAACGACATAGTCGCAGCCCGGAATGCGATTTTCCGGAAGCTTCTTGACGTAGTAGAAGCAGGTGGCACCGCTGCCCGCACCGGTATCAATCGTCGCAACGACCGGCACCGGCTTGTGGTGAGGCTTCCAGTGGTGACGATGATGCTTCCAGTGATGGCGGTGCTTGTGATGCGGCTTCATCACGTGATGCTTGCGATGCGGCGGCTTCATCATGTGGTGCTTCTTGTGACCGGGCCGCTTGCCCTCGACCTTGTGGAACGGCTTGTGGTGAGGACGCTCCTTGATCTCCGGCTTCTTGTTCCAGTCCTTGCCGGGGAACATCGGCTTGATATCGCCCCAATTGCGCGGACCGGACGACTTGACCGGGCGATTGCCGGGCTTCTTGAAGTCCTTGCCCTTCGGGCCTTCGCGATGACCGCCCATCTTCTGCGGGCCGGGCTTTTGTCCGCCCCATTCCCCGCCGCGATGACGACGTTCATTGCTGGCGTGCATCGGCTTCCCGCCTGACGGACCACGGAAGTTCTTGCCGCCGCCGCGCTTGTTGTCTTCGCGGTTGCCGAACATCGGCTTCTGCCCAGGCTTGCCCTCGAAGCCGCCGCGCTTGCCGTCGGACTTGCCGCCGTCACGGCCACCAAACATCGGCTGCGGACCGCGCTTGTCGCCGAAGCCTCTGTCGTTGCCCGGCTTCTTGTCGTCACGACCGCCGAACATCGGCTGCGGACCCGGCTGCTGCTGTCCACCGTTCTGCGGGCCGCCAGACTGATGCTGGCCGCCGTTCTGCGGACCACCAGACTGCTGCTGCCCACCATTCTGCGGGCCGCCAGACTGCTGCTGCCCACCATTCTGCGGACCACCAGACTGCTGCTGCCCACCGTTCTGCGGGCCGCCAGACTGCTGCTGGCCGCCGTTCTGCGGACCGCCAGACTGCTGCTGCCCACCATTCTGCGGGCCACCAGACTGCTGCTGGCCACCGTTCTGCGGGCCGCCAGACTGCTGCTGCCCACCGTTCTGCTGGCCACCAGACTGCTGCTGTTGGTCTCCCCGTTCGGCAGCATATGCCGCCGACGAATAAAATGCAGGCATTGTACCGATCGTCGCGAATGCAAATGCGGCGACAAAAGTCGAAACGACGATCTTTCTGCTTGAAGTACTTTCTCTACTTGGGGAAGTGACGCACCCCGAGACAATCTTACCCATGAATTCCACTCCTACGCAAAACAAATACCGGTCCATCCCCGGTAATGAAGTATTATCCACAACTAATTTTAAGTTGCAATCGGAGTTTAATATATGGTTAACCTTGAAAAACAAGGAGATGCGCAGGATATACTTAGTTTTAATAAAGTTTTAAGGATTTTATTTATGGTTAAGGCTTGACAAGCAACGGCTAGATGAAACCTGTGCCGCGGCAAAACAGGCTCCGAAAATGCTGTCGGACGCTTCACGATTCAGGCTGAAAACATGGGAGACCGGGATTGCGGGAGACGACCTCAAGCAGCGCACCTGCGCCCAGATTCCGTGGACCGATCCTGTCGGAATCACGACATCAAGGCGGGGCGTCAGGAGCCGCTCAAGCTCCTGTCCAGGCTTCGACCAAAACGGAAGACCGAGGCGCTAGCCCCTTAGCTTATGGAGATTTTCGCCTTCAAAGCGGTAGACGACCTTGGGCTGCTGGCGGGCACCCAGGTTTTCGTAGAAACGCCGCGCCCCGGAATTGTCCGTCTCGGCGGTGAATTCCAGCCGCGTGCCGCCACGACGGCAAACCTCGCCGCCGGCTGCTTCGACCAGCAACCTGCCGACGCCACGCCCCCGAGAACCGGCACGGACGTAAAGTTCCTTCATGAACCAGGTGTTGTTGAGGTGAAGGCCGGGAAAGGTCTCGTAGAGAGTGGCGAAGCCGATGCCCTCGTCACCGTCGAAGGCAACGAGGAAGCAATCGGGCGGATTGTCGTTCAAGATGCGGAACAGGCGCTGGCGAGCATCATGTTCGGCGACAGCCGCCTCGCCCAGATAATGGCGTTCCATGTCCAGCATCAGGGGCAGCAGACACTCGAAATCGTCCGCCGTCGCCTGGCGAACGGAGATCACTACTCGACATCCCAGTGCAGCGGGAACATCGGATCGAAGACCGTGACGGGGCCCGCGCCGGTCTCTATCTTCTGCGGAAATTCGACCGGAGAGTTGCGCTTGACGAGCGTGATCGTCTCCTCGTTCGGCGTCAGCCCGTACCAAGCGGGGCCGTTCAGCGAGGCGAAGGCTTCGAGCTTGTCCAGCGCGCCCTCCTCTTCGAAGACATGGGCGAGGCAGCTCATCGTGTTGACGGAGGTGTAGATGCCGGCGCAACCGCAGGCGCATTCCTTCAGCGGGTCGACATGCGGGGCCGAGTCGGTGCCGAGGAAGAAGCGCGGATCGCCGGAAACGGCAGCCGCCCTCAGCGCAAGGCGGTGGCTCTCGCGCTTGGCGACCGGCAGGCAGTAGTAGTGCGGCTTGATGCCGCCAACCAGGATGGCGTTGCGGTTGATGATCAGGTGATGGGTGGTGAGCGTGCCGGCGAGATTGCCGGCAGACGACTTGATATAGTCGATGCCGTCCTTGGTGGTCACGTGCTCCATCGTGACCTTCAGTTCCGGTACCCGGCTGCGCAGCGGATCCAGGACGGTTTCGATGAACACCGCCTCGCGGTCGAAGATGTCGACTTCCGGCGTCGTGACCTCGCCATGGACGCATAGCGGCAGACCGATCTTCGCCATGCGCTCCAGCACCGGCATGACCTTGTCGAAATCGCGAACGCCGCCATGGGAATTGGTGGTGGCGCCGGCCGGATAGAGCTTCACGGCGTTGATCAGCCCGCTCTTCCTGCCTTCCTCCACGTCGTCCGCATTGGTCCCCTCCGTGAGGTAGAGGGTCATCAGCGGCGCGAAGCGGTCGCCCGCGGGGATGGCATCGAGGATGCGCGCCTTGTAGGCGAGCGCATCGGCGGTGGTGACGACCGGCGGCACGAGATTGGGCATGATGATGGCGCGGGCGAAATGCCGGCTGGTGTCGCCGATCACGCCCTTCAACATCTCGCCATCGCGCAGGTGCAGGTGCCAATCGTCTGGGCGGCGGATGGTGAGGCGTTGCATGATCGGCTATCTCCGGCTGATGTCACTGTCAGTCGGGCCATAACATTTTCGAGCGCCGGAAAACAATCCGGAACTGATCCTCAGACGGCTTCCCGATACTTCGCGGCGAGCGTGAGTTCCGTTTCCTGGAGCGCCATGTCCTCGTCCCTGATCGCCCGGATCTTCGGCAGGGCACGCTCGAATGCGGCCACGCATCCGGGATCGAACTGCGATCCGGCGCGAGCGAGAATGTGGGCGACCGTCCGGTCGAAGGGCCACGCCGACTTGTACGGCCGCTCGGATGTCAGGGCGTCGAAATTGTCGGCAATGCAGACGATGCGGCCGGCAAGCGGGATCTCCTCTCCGGCAATGCGGTTGGGATAACCCTGCCCGTCCCAGCGTTCATGATGGCTTGCAGCGATTTCCGCAGCCAGCTGCAGCAGCGAGGAGTGGGACCGGCCGAGAATGTCGCTTCCGACCAACGCATGGCATTGCATCTGCCGGTATTCCGCCTCGGTCAACTTGCCCTGTTTGAGAAGGACCGTATCGGGAATGGCGACCTTGCCGATGTCGTGCATGGGCGCCGCCAGCTTGATGTCGCGGCAGAGATCTTCCGGCAGGCCGAGCTCGGCGGCAATCGCTTCGGCATAGGCGGCGACACGCAGCGTGTGATGCGCCGTGTCCGGATCCTTGTATCCGGCCGCAAGCGTCAGACGCTGGATGATCTCCTCCTCACGCTCGCGCAACTCCTTCACGGTCTTCTCGACCTCGGTGCGCAGCCATTCGGCGCGCTTCTGAAGCTCGCTGCGGGCGCGGGCAAGATTGACGATGTTGTGGACGCGCGCGTTGAATTCGAGCGGATTGACCGGCTTCATCAGGAAATCGATCGCGCCGGCGTTCAGCGCCTCCATGCGCGTTGCCTGGTCGGTATCCGCGGTCACGAAGACCACCGGCATCTGCGCGTATTTTTCAAAGCGGACGATCTCGGTATAGAGTTCGACGCCATTGTAAGTGGGCATCTGGTAATCGAGGATGGCCAGATCGAGGTCGAGATCGGGCAAGGCACCGAGCGCCTCGTCCGGCGTGGAAAAGGCGACGATTTCGCACCCTTCGATCTTGCCGGCGAGATGCACGAGAAGCTTGAGGCTGGTCTTGTTGTCGTCGACGATGAGGATGCGCATGGGCTTGTTGCCTCCCTTGTAAAATCTTTTGCTCAGGCTGCCTGATCCGGCCGATGGGCCTCGATCTTTTCCGCCAGGTATTCGATGTCGGCGATTGCGGGTTGCTTGCCGCGAAGCTGTTCGGCCATGCTGGCAACGCCTTTGAAGCCGAGGTTGGCGGCCATGCCCTTCAATGTGTGAAGGCCCTTGTCGATGCCGCCGGTATCGCCATTGGCGAGTGCCACATGCAACTCGTCGAGAAGCTCGGCGGCATCAGTGAAATAGGAGTCCAGAAGCTCCTCGAATATCTCTTCACCCAGAGCCTCCGTCAGCTCGTCGCGGCGGGCACGATCGAAGTCTTCGCCGCGCGGCGCTGCATTCAGTGCGTCGTCCGTCGAGACCGAAGCGGCCGCCTGCAGCGCTTCTTCAGCTATGGCTGCGCCTGCGTCTTCCGCTGAAGCCGAGGCGTGAACGGCCAGGATGCCGCGCAGGCGATCGAGGGAAATCGGCTTCGACTCGAAGGCCTGCATGCCGGCCTGCCGGCATTTTTCCCTGTCGTCGTCCGACGCATTTGCGGTCATCGCGACGATCGCGGTCCGGGCGTTCAATCCGTTGCCCTGCCTGATCTCGGTCGTCGCCTGAATGCCGTCCATCACAGGCATTTGCATGTCCATCAGGATGAGGTCGAACTTCGCGTTCGTAGCCATGTCCACGGCTTCGGCGCCGTTCGCCGCAACCACGACCTCCTGCCCAAGCCGGTCCAGAAAGCGCATGGCGACCTGCTGGTTGACGCGATTGTCCTCGACGAGGAGAACGCGGCGACGCGAAAGAGGTCCCTCGGCCCGCTCGGCGCGTTCGTGGCTGCAGGTTTCCTCTGCGACGGTACGCGTGACGGGCAGTTCGAACCAGAATGTCGACCCCTCGCCGATCCGGCTATCGACACCCAGCTTGCCGCCCAGCCGCTCGACGATCTGCTTGCAGATGGTCAGGCCCAGCCCGGTGCCGCCATAACGCCGGCTGATCGAGGCATCGACCTGCGAGAACGGCTGAAACAGCTTCTTCTTGCCCTCTTCGTTGATGCCGATGCCGGTGTCGGACACCTCAAAGCGCAGACGCAACGCATTGCCATCGTCGAATTCCCTGACCTTCAGGGTGATCAGGCCGTTTTCCGTGAACTTGGCGGCATTGCTCATCAGGTTGAGAAGCACCTGCCGCAGCCGGGTCGGGTCGGTGGCGACGCATGGCGCCTCGAGACTATCGGGAATGTCGAGGACCAGCCGGTTGCGCCGCTCCGCGGCCCTTCCCGTCACGATCTTCGCGACCATCTCGGAGAGTTCACGCACATCGACAGGCCGAGACTCCACATCCAGATTGCCGTGCTCGATCTTGGAAAAGTCGAGGATCTCGTTGATGATTTCCAGCAGTGCCTCGCCGGAGGAACGGATGACGCCGACATTGGCGGCCGCCGGCTTCGGCAGGTCCGACAGTTCCAGCAATTCGGCCATGCCGAGAATGGCGTTGAGCGGCGTGCGGATCTCATGGCTCATGGTCGCCATGAACTGCGATTTCGCCCGGTTACCGGCGTCGGCCGCCTCATAGGCGGAGCCAAGCTCGTCGGCCATGTGCTCAAGCTTCAGGCCGGCGGCGCGGACGGATTTCAGCTGGCGGCGCAGCATCACGATCAGCATGCCGACCGACAGAAACAGCAGACCAAGCATGATGGCGGAGGTGCGTTCGAGCTTGAAGACCTCTTCGCGGCTCTCCGCCCGCACCTCGCTCAAACGCGAATTGATATAGAGCAGCAGCTTTTCGGAATGTCCGGTCAACGAGGCAACCGCGCCGGACAGTGCCGTGATCTCCTCGGCCGTCGGGTAGACCTTCCGGTTGATCCGGTCGAAGAGCGGCTCGTTGGAGAATATGATGTCGCCCACCTTGCTTACAACGTCCGCAAACTTGCGATCGGTCGCGAAGAACTCCTCGAAGCGAGTCTCCTTGATCAGCTTGATGCGCGAGTAAAGGATATCGTAGCGAAGGGACATGTCCTTGTAATTGTCGGCCGTCCGCAGCTGCGGCGAACGCACCATGCCGTCGACGGCGAAGGCAAGCGTTCTGGCCTCCCGGTCCAACTGGTAGATCGACCACTGGGTGTTTTCGCGAATGCCGTCCTGAAGGGACGTGTAGCGGGACGAGATATCGGAATAGAGCATGGCCAGGACGACCAGCAGCATGACGGAAACGCCCTGCAGGACCGCAGTGGCCTTTCCCGCCCGGCGAATGGCCTCGCTGCTGATTTGGTCCCTCCGCTTCACTCGACGACCTCGATTTCCTTGATCTGCCAGACCGAACGGCTGAAATAGAGTTCGTTGTAGAGGTCCTTGTTCTCGTCAAACGGATAGACCACCATCAAAGGTCCCTTGTCGCGAACGGACATGACCTCGCCATCCTGATGATCGGCAAGAATGACGTTGAGTTTGGCATCATCGGCCGGCACGTCGGCAGCATAGTCGTTGAGCGCGCGCACCTTCAGCATGTGGCCTTCGGCGCCGGCGGCCTTCAGGACCTCGCGCAGCAGCGGGCCCGAGAACTCAACCTTGCCCTTCGTCCAGGGCGTCTCCATGGACGCCTTGCGACCCGGCAGCGCGGCAAGCATCTCGCGGTCGAAGGCCGCCGTGCCGTCGACATTGGTATTGGCGATGGCACCCTTGACGACCAGGATCACGTCACCCTTGGGGGCATCGAGCGCCCAGGCGGGAGCCGCCAGGCAGGCTGCAGCGAGACATGCTGTAAAGAACTTCTTCATGATGGACCTCTTGGATTTCGACAGATTGCCGTCAGGACGCCGCGCTCATGCCGGGCCCGACCGAAGGAAGATGGAGATGGGTGAACAGCAATTCGCGAAATGCGACGGCCTCCACCGGCTTCATCAGGAAATCGTCGACACCGGCGTCGATGGCCTTTGCCTTCAGGTCCGGACCGTGATCGGCCGTCACCATGATCACAGGCGTCTGTCTGTACCGGTCGATCATCCTGATTGCCTTGACGAATTGGACGCCTGACATGGTCGGCAACATCTGGTCGACGATGAGCAGGTCGAACAAGGTCTGATGGCACAGGGCCAGGGCCTTGCCCGGATCCGCCTCGACGCGGATTTCGCCCGCCTCGATCTTCTTTGCGAGATGCTTGAGGATCAGAGCGTTGGTGGCGTTGTCTTCAACGATCAGAATTGCCATGTCATTCCCCATGTAGTCCGCGGCGGCCAGCGCCGGGACAAGACCTGCACGAACGTCCGACGCGGCGGGCTGGGGCGAACCGGCCGGCGACTATGGCTCGATGCATCGATTTCTAGAGAGACAACGCCGGGCTTTCCGGCTCAGTGCGGGGGCTTCATGCCGACCCATCTAGGGCTTCGCTCTGGCTTATACGCTCTTTCTAATGGAGATAGCCTGAAGAACGGTGAAGCCCATCATTCAAATTTTAGCGAAGCAAGAAAATCGTCCTGTAATACTGCACAGCAGTGCCACAACGCTCCGCTTCTTCTGCCATTCCGAGTAGACAGGAGAGGCTGTTCTCGGCGCATGAACAAATCCGGCATCGGGACTGCCGATGCCGGATCGAAGACTTGTCAGGCAGCCAGGCTTGCCTCTGGCGGCTCCTTGGCCCCGGTCATGAAGGCCACCGCATCCGACATGGTGTAGTCCTTCGGATTGATGACGCAGAGGCGCTTGCCGAGACGGTGCACATGGATGCGGTCCGCGACTTCGAAGACATGCGGCATGTTGTGCGAAATCAGCACAATCGGCAGGCCGCGCGACTTGACGTCGAGGATCAGTTCCAGCACGCGGCGGGATTCCTTGACGCCGAGGGCGGCGGTCGGCTCATCCATGATGACGACCTTCGAGCCGAAGGCCGCGGCGCGGGCCACGGCCACGCCCTGGCGCTGGCCGCCGGACAGCGTTTCCACCGCCTGGTTGATGTTCTGGATGGTCATCAGGCCGAGTTCGGTCAGCTTGTCGCGCGCCAGCTGTTGCATCTTCTTGTGGTCGAGCATGCGAAACATCGAGCCCATCAATCCCGATTTGCGGATTTCGCGGCCGAGGAACATGTTGTCGGCGATCGACAGCGCCGGCGACAGGGCAAGGTTCTGGTAGACGGTTTCGATGCCCGCCTCGCGCGCTTCCATCGGAGAATGGAAACGGACCTTCTTGCCGTTCAGATGGATCTCGCCCTCGTCCGGGGTCACGGCACCGGAGAGCGCCTTGATGAGCGAGGACTTGCCGGCGCCGTTGTCGCCGATCACGGCGAGGATTTCGCCGGGATAGAGATCGAAATCCGCCTGGTCGAGAGCCGTGACGCGGCCGTACCGCTTGACCAGACCGCGAGCCTTGAGAAGAGGTTCGGTTGCCATCACGCTGCTACCTTTCTGATCCACTGGTCGACGGCGACAGCCGTGATAATGAGAACGCCGGTGAGGAAGACCTTCCACTGCGGGTCGGCGCCGAGCATGTTGAGGCCCATGGAGACCACGCCGACGATCATCGCGCCGATCAGCGTCCCGAGGATCGAGCCGCGTCCGCCGAAGAGCGAGATGCCGCCGATCACCGCGGCGGTGATGGACTGAAGATTGTATTCGGTGACGGCCGCCGAGGGCGAGATCGAGCCATTGCGGCCGATCGATACCCAGGCCGCAAGTGCCGCGATGACACCGGCGAGCATATAGGTGGAGATGAGCACGCGGCGCACGCGGATGCCTGACAGTTCCGCCGCATCCGGATCATCGCCGACGGCATAGAGATGCCGGCCCCAGGCGGTGTGGTTGAGCGCGTACCAGAGAATGCCCACAAGGGCGACCATCATGACTACGCCGAGCGTCAGCACCGCGCCGCCGAGCTTGAAGCTGATGCCGAAGAAATGCAGAAACTCGGCATTGGCGGAGATGTCGGAATCACGGATGGTCTCGTTGTCAGAATAGATGAAGTTCGTCGCCATGACGATGTACCAGGTGCCGAGCGTCACGATGAACGGCGGCAGCTTCATCACCGCGACAAGGACGCCGTTCAGAAGTCCGCAGAGCCCGCCGGCAAGGATGCCTATGCCGATGGCAAGGACGGGCGGCAGACCGTATGTGACGGCGCAATTGCCCATGATCACTGTCGAGATGACCATGACGACGCCGATCGACAGGTCGATACCGGCAACCAGGATGACGAGCGTCTGACCGGCCGCGAGAATGCCGACGATGGCGATCTGCTGCAGGATCAGCGTCAACGTATAGGCGGAGAAGAAGCGGTCGCCCTTCAGCACGCCGAAGATGATGATCGCTGCGATCAGCACGATCCCCGGCACGGCGGCCGGCGTGGAATGAAGGAAATGCTGCAGCTTCTGCAGCGGGGTATGGTGCTTGAATGACGCGACATTCTTGTCGCTTTTTTCGAGTTCCCGTTCGAACTCCTGCATCGTGGCCATGGCGTCAATCCTCCCGAGCCGTCCGGATTTGTTTCCGGTTATTGAAAAGGGCGGCCGGAACCGCCCTTCCCTGTCCAGACTGATCCTAAATCAGTCCTTCATCAACCCCAGCACTTCTCCAGGCCTTCCTTGACGCTGATCGACGTGACGCCGTCAGCCGGCTTGTCCGTGACGAGGTTCACGCCGGTGTCGAAGAAGTTCTTGCCTTCGGTCGCCTGCGGCTTGGTGCCGTCCTTGGCGAAGGCAGCGATCGCCTCGATGCCCTTGGAAGCCATCAGCAGCGGATACTGCTGGGAGGTCGCGCCGATCTGGCCTTCCTCGACAGCCTTGACGCCCGGGCAGCCACCGTCGACGGACACGATCAGGACGTCGTTTTCCTTGCCGATAGCCTTGAGCGCCTGGTAGGCGCCGACAGCGGCCGGCTCGTTGATGGTGTGGATGACGTTGATGTCCGGGTCCTTCTGGAGAAGGTTTTCCATGGCCGTGCGGCCGCCTTCTTCATTGCCGTTGGTCACGTCATGGCCGACGATGCGCGGATCGTCTTCGTCGCCGATCTTGTTCGGGTCCTTCGGGTCTATGCCGAAGCCCATCATGAATCCCTGGTCGCGCAGGACGTCGACCGTCGGCTGCGACGGGGTCAGGTCGAGGAAGCCGACCTTGGCGTCATTCACCTTGTCGCCCATCGTTGCCTTTGCCCAGGCGCCGATCAGCTTGCCGGCTTCCAGGTTGTCGGTGGCAAACGTCATGTCGGCGGCGTCGATCGGATCGAGCGGCGTGTCGAGTGCGATGACCAGCAGGCCGGCGTCGCGTGCCTTCTTGACCGAGGGAACGATGCCCTTGGTGTCGGACGCGGTGATCAGGATGCCCTTGGCGCCATCGGCGATGCAGGACTCGATTGCGGCAACCTGGCTTTCAGAGTCGCCGTCGATCTTGCCGGCATAGGTCTTCAGGTCGACGCCGAGTTCCTTGGCCTTCTCGGTCGCGCCTTCCTTCATCTTGACGAAGAAGGGGTTGGTGTCCGTCTTGGTGATCAGGCATGCCGATACACCTGCGGCGCTTGCCGGCGCTGCGAATACGACACCGAGTGCCAGCGCGCCGAGCGCGGATGCCACGAGAGACTTTTTCATTCTATCCTCCCAGAGTTCAAATTATGCCGGTGCCCGAAGATGCTTGCTCCAATAGGCCCGGAAACTTCATTTTGCGAAAGCGTCCAGCTCCTCGGGATCGCCTTCACAACGGCGCCATTAATCGCCTCGCCGGCGACATCTGTCAATAATTAATTCCAGTTGATTTAGTATTTTTTTGTGGCATGGTGCTGATCAAAGAAAAGAACTGGCGGCAACGAGCGGTTTAGGGAATTGAAGCTGAAGGGATTGGAGGCTACAGCTTCTGCAAGTTTCATTCGAACGACCCGACGCGGAAAACCCTTTGTTCGCGGCCAGCGCGGGAGGATACGAGGACATGTCGACGCACAGCGGCTCTGGCGGCACGCCACCACCGCAGGTGGTTCTTGATCCGGGCGGCGGCTCCAATCAGGAGCGCGTCCGCGCCTACAATGAACGGCTGGTGCTGTCGCTGATCCGACGGCACGGCAGCCTTTCGAAGGCCGACATCACGCGCCGCACGGGATTGTCGGCGCAAACCGTTTCCGTGATCATCCGCGCGCTGGAAAAGGACGGGCTACTCGGCCGCGGCGAGCCCGTGCGCGGCCGGATCGGCCAGCCTTCGGTGCCAATGTTTCTCAATCCGGATGCCGTCTACTCCTTCGGCGTCAAGATCGGCCGGCGCAGCGCCGACCTGATCCTGATGGATTTCGTCGGCAGGATCCGAACCCGGCTGCATCACACCTACGCCTTTCCGACACCCGAGCAGATCATCGACTTCGTCGTCGAGGGGATCACCGCTCTGGAAACCGGCCTCGAGCTCCAGCAAAGAAAGCGCATCGCCGGCGTCGGCGTCGCCGCGCCCTTCGAACTCTGGAACTGGGCCGATCAGGTCGGTGCTCCGCCTAAAGCGATGGATGTCTGGCGCGACTTCGACCTGCGCGCCGAGATTGCCGCGAGGACCCATCATCCCGTCTTCCTGCAGAACGATGCGACCAGCGCTTGCGGCGCCGAACTGGTGTTCGGTGCCGGCGCCGGCTATCCCGATTTCGTCTATTTCTATGTCGGCTCGTTCATCGGCGGCGGCGTGGTGCTGAACTCGTCGATCTTCACCGGCAGGACCGGCACCGCCGGCGCGCTCGGTTCGATGCCCGTACGCAATGCCGCCGGCGAGACGCGACAGCTGCTCGAGATCGCATCGATCTTCGTGCTCGAAAACATGCTGCGGAAGCGGAACGTCGATCCCCAGCCGCTCTGGTATTCGGCCGACGACTGGATCGATTTCGGCGAGCCGACGGAACTCTGGATCCAGGACAGCGCAAAAGCGCTGGCCCAGGCGATCGTATCGGCTGCCTCCGTCATCGATTTTTCCGCTGCGATCATCGACGGCGGCTTCCCGGCCTGGATTCGGGCCCGGCTGACTGACGCCACACGCCGGGAGGTCGGCAAGCTCGACCTGCAGGGCGTGCTCATCCCGGAGATCGTCGAAGGCTCCGTCGGTGCGCAGGCGCGCGCCATCGGCGGCGCCAGCCTGCCAATCTTTTCACGCTACCTCATCGACCAATCGGTTCTCTTCAAGGATATCGACAGTGCTCAAGTCGCTTGACCCCCTGCTCAGCCCGGACCTTCTCTACACGCTGAGGGCCATGGGCCATGGCGACGAGATCGCCCTTGTCGACGGCAATTATCCCGGGCAGGAACATGCGAGGCGGCTGATCCGCATGGACGGACACGGCGTCGTGCCGGTGCTCGACGCGATCCTCAGCGTGCTGCCGATCGACGATTTCGTCCCGGCCGCCATCTTCCGTGCGACCGTCAAGGGCGACCTGAACCTCGTCGATCCGGTGCACGAGGAGATGATCGCCTGCTGCGCCCGCCACGAGCCGGACCGCAAGGTGGTGCCGCTGGCCGGGGACGAGTTCTACAACCGCGTGCGTGCGGCCCACACGATCGTCCAGACCTCAGAGCCGCGCCTCTACGGCAACATCATCCTGCGCAAGGGCGTGATCTATCCGGCCTGAGCGATCAGGCCGTCTTCATCCGCAGTGCGCCCGTCACGTCTTCTTCGGGCCTCATCGTGCCGCGCTCGCGCAGTGCGGCGTGCCATGAGAGCGCCTCCTCGATCAGATGCGGCGTCTGTCCGCCGCGCGAGAGCGCCCGCTGGTAATAGTCCGCCAAGAGGTCGCGATAGGACGGGTGCACGCAGTTGGCGATGATCTTCTCGGCCCGCTCGCGAGGCGCAAGACCGCGCAGGTCCGCCAGCCCGCATTCGGTGATCAGGACATCGACGTCATGCTCGGTATGGTCGACGTGGCTGACCATCGGCACGACCGATGAGATCGCGCCCTTCTTGGCGATCGACTTGGTGACGAAGATCGACATGTAGCTGTTGCGGGCAAAATCACCCGAACCGCCGATGCCGTTCATCATGTGCGTGCCGCCGACATGGGTCGAATTGACATTGCCGTAGATGTCGAACTCCAGCGCGGTGTTGATGGCGATGATGCCGAGACGGCGGACGACCTCCGGATGGTTGCTGATTTCCTGTGGCCTGAGGACCAGCCGGTCCTTGTAGGCGTCGAGATTGGGCATCACGCGCGCGTTCATCTCCTCCGAAAGCGTCATCGACGAGCCCGAGGCAAACAGGAGCTTGCCGCAATCGAAGAGTTCGAAGGTCGAATCCTGCAGCACCTCGGAATACATGGTCAAGTCGCGAAACGGCGAGTCGATGAAGCCGTGCAACACCGCGTTGGCGATGGTGCCAATGCCCGCCTGCAGCGGCTGCAACCGTTCGGTCAACCTTCCGGCAGAGACTTCATCTTTGAGGAAGCGCATCAGATGTGCCGCGATCGCCTTCGTGTCTTCGTCAGGAGGCTGGACCGGCGAGAAACTGTCGTGCTTGTGGGTTACGACAATGGCCGCGATCTTTTCCGGCGGAATGGGAATGTATGGCGTGCCGATACGGTCGCCGGGTTCGATCAACGGGATCGGCAGCCGGCGCGGCCGGTGGGTGGGAATGTAGATGTCGTGCAGGCCTTCCAGCGCCGGATTGGCGTCAAGATTGACCTCGACGATGACCTTGTCCGCCAGGATCGCGAAGCTTGCCGAATTGCCGACCGACGTCGTCGGAACGATGCCGCCCTCGCGGGTGATGGCGACCGCCTCGACAATGGCGATGTCGACCGGCGGGATCTGGCGGGTGCGCAGCTGTTCGACGGTTTCGGACAGATGCTGGTCGATGAACATCACCTCGCCGGCATTGATCGCCTTGCGCAGGCCCGGATCCGACTGGAACGGCAGGCGGCGCGCCAGCACATGCCGGCTGGCCAGCGTGCTGTCGAGATCGTGGCCCAGCGAGGCGCCGGTCATCAGCGTGATGCGGATTTCTTCGCGGCGGGCGCGTTCGGCGAGCGCCAGCGGCACCGCCATCGCCTCGCCGGCCCGCGTGAAGCCGCTCATGCCGACGGTCATGCCGTCGCGGATCAGGCCGGCGGCCTGTTCGGGGCTGACGATCCGGTCGAGGAGTTCGGGGCAACGAATGTGGCTGGAAAACATGGGCAATATTCCATTGGTTGAAATCCTGCCCATATTAGCGGCCCGGTCCGGCCGCCGATCTGACATATGTCAAACCTGCGATGGAAATTCCGGTTCAACGCAGACAGGCCGCGACCGTCGGCCTGTCCGGATCATGGGTCTCGTCAGCGTCATGCGTGCATGGCTTCCTTCGGCCTTCCGCGAACCATCAGGTCGCGAATGGCCGAGGTGACCGCCTCGGGCGAATCAAACCGCTGTTCGTCCAGCGGATGCACATGAAACTTGACGGCAATGAATTTCAGTCGATTACCTTCCGGCACGACAATTCCGACGGGCTCGCCGCCGTATTCGATTACAGCTTTTTGCATAATATCTTCCTCTATGCGTCTGCGGCCCCCCTAGGGGCATTATGGTCCGGCGTTTTATACGAGCCGGTATCGCATTCGGCCTGAGCGACAGGCGGAGGAACGGGGATAAAACTCTCCCCAGACTAAGACTTTTACTGAGGCAATGCTGTCCTTGTTCAACATGTCATACCCTCATTGGATGTTTCCCGCTTACAGGACAGAATACACCACGCATCGATGGCGGCAGCATGACGCGATTGGGTCGCCTTGCAAAATTTCATCCCGAAAGCGGACCCCGTCCCGGCACCCGAACGCCAAACCTGTTGGTTTCCAGGGGATCCCGGAACGATTCAATGTGAGTTAAATTTTTGTAATGTGACTACCACCGCGCGAGAAGGCGATGCTTCGCTCACAAGCCGGAGTCGATGCCGGCAAATTAATGGCAGGAAGAGACAGGTTACGCAAATTCCAAAGGGCCGGCGGCAGGGTCCATGGCTGAACAGCCGGCAGGCCTTGTCATTCGGGGTTCGTGTCTTCCGCCGGCGGATAGGCGTGCGAGCCTCCCTTACGGTCGCGCACCTCGAATGTGCCACCAGCCGTCTGGCAGACAGGCGAATTGGTCAGCGGCACCTTGCCGAAGCCGCCCGGAATGTCGAGCACATAGGTCGGCATGCAGAGGCCCGAAACCCTTGCCCTCAACGCCTCGACGATTTCTCGGCCCTTCTCGATGTCGACACGGAAATGCCCCGTGCCGGGCGCCAGGTCGGGGTGATGCAGGTAATACGGCTTGATGCCGGTCTCGACGAAGCCGCGCATCAGGTCCGCGAGGACCGCCGCATCGGCATTGACGCCCTGAAGCAGCACGGTCTGGCTGACCATGGAGATACCGGCGTCGATCAGCCGCCTGCAGGCGGCGCGCGCCCTGGGCGTCAGTTCGCGGACGTGGTTGGCATGCAGGGCGACCACGACGGTCTTGCCAGCGGCTTTCAGCGCATCGATCAGGTCGGCATCGATTCGCGCCGGATCGACCGCCGGCACGCGGGTATGAAAGCGGATGATCTTCACATGCGCGATCGCGCCGAGCATGGTCATGATCTCGGCGAGCCGTCGCGGCGACATGACGAACGGATCGCCGCCGGTGAGGATCACCTCCCAGATTTCCGGATGGGACCGGATATAGTCCATCGCCGCGGCAAGCGCCGGCGTATCCAGCATGCCGGCGCCCTCCGGGCCGACCACTTCGCGACGGAAGCAGAAGCGGCAATAGACCGGGCAGACATGCACGGCCTTCAGGAGCACGCGGTCGGGATAGCGGTGAACGATGCCTTCCACCGGCGAGTGCGGGCCGTCACCGATCGGATCGGCGCGCTCTTCCGGCGTCGTCAAAAGCTCGGCGGGGTCGGGAAGGAACTGTCGGGCGATCGGATCGGCCGGGTCGGCCGGATCGATCAGCGCAGCAATGTCCGGGGAGATCGCGACCGCATAGCGCGCGGCGACCGTCTCGGCCTCACGCAGGCGCTCTGCCGGCAGGAGACCGGCGGCAACCAGCCCGCCGGCCGTCTTCAATGCTGCCCCCACGCGATCCTCAGCCCTTGGCTTCCTTGAGTTCGAGAAGATCCAGACCGTCCCAGCCCTCGAACGGATCCTTGTCGTCGTGATCCTCGGATGCGTCCTCGGCCTTGGTCGCGTTTACCTCTTCGACCGGTGTGGCCACTTCGGCTACCTCGGTCTCTTCGGTCGCGAATTCGGGTTCGAGCACAAGCGCGGCCAGAATTTCGGCCTCCATGGCGTCGGAGAGATCAATATCCGCGTCGATCTCGTCCTCGGTCAGTTCGTCACCCGTCTGCTCGCCCTCTTCCTGAACTTCGGCATCAGCCTCGCCCGTGACAGGCAGGTCGATATCGGGCTGGATGACTTCCTCGGGCTCGAGGTCGGAGAGGTCCAGCATCGAGGCTGTCTCTTCATCCGCCTGCCCAACCTGCGCATCGGCGACAGTGTCTGTCTCGGCTTCGGCTTCGGCTTCGGCTTCGGCTTCGGAAATATCGTTCATGTCAGCGAATGCGTCGAAGACGGATGCCTCGACATCATCCGTTGCGGAGATCTCCGCTTCGGCTTCGGCCTCTGCAGGACTTTCCGCCGAATTCGGCGCATCAACTGTCGAAGCCGACGCCTCGGCGTGATCGACGGCAACCGGCTCTCCGGCCGGCGCAGTCTCTTCTGAATTCACGAGATTGCCGCTCATCGAAACTCCGGCCACAGCCGCCGAGATCAAGGCGACGAAATCGGCCGTCGCAGCGGGTTCCGCTTCCGCGGCAACCGGAGCAGCCGCTGCGGCGGGAGCGACCGGGATCACCGCAGGCGCTACCGGCTTCTGCAGGATCGGCTGGCTTTCCACGCGGTCCGCCTGCTGCATCTCGAATGCCGGTACTGCGACGGGCGCCCAGATGACCTGGTCGATGCGCGATGCACCCGCAGCCAGCATGACGAGGCGCTCGAAGCCGAGCGCGATGCCCGTTGATTCCGGCATGGCCGAAACCGCCTCAAGGAAATCCTCGTCGATCGGGTAGCTCTCGCCGTAGACCCGGCGCTTGATGCGCATCTCTTCCTCGAAGCGGGCACGCTGCTCGCTCGCATCCGTCAATTCGCCAAATCCGTTCGCCAGCTCGATGCCGCAGGCATAGAGCTCGAAACGTTCGGCGACGCGATGATCCTCCGGCGAACGACGCGCGAGCGCCGCTTCGCAAACCGGATACTGGTCGAGGATGGTCGGGCGGCCATGGCCGAGATTGGGTTCGATGCGTTCGACCAGCACGCGACTGAAGATGTCGGACCAGGTATCGTCCTCAGCCACCCGGATGCCGGCGGCCATCGCCTCATCGGCAAAGCCTTCGCGGTCCGTCAGGCCTTCCGGCGACAGCGTTGCGAGCAGGTCGATGCCGACGTAGCGGTCGAAGGCCTCGGCAACGCTCAGCCGTTCCGGCGAAAGGAACGGGTCGCAGCTCACACCGCGCCAGTTGAACTTGTTCGCCTTCGCCTTTTCCGAGGCGCGCGCGAGGATCGCGGCGCAATCCTCCATCAGCTTCTCGTAGCCTTCTCCGACACGGTACCATTCGAGCATGGTGAACTCGGGATGGTGCATCGGGCCATGCTCGCGGTTGCGGAAGGCATGGGCGAACGTGAAGATGCGCGTCTCGCCGGCGGCAAGCAGCTTCTTCATCGCGAATTCGGGCGAGGTGTGCAGGTAGAAGGGCCGGCTCTGGCCGTCGATGGAAACGGCTTCGGTCGAAAACGCATGCAGATGCGCCTCGTTGCCCGGCGAAACCTGCAGGATCGAGGTATCCACCTCCAGGAAGTCCCTTGTGGCGAAATAACCGCGCAGCGAGGTCTGAATTGCGTTGCGAGCCATCAGGAAAGGACGCCGATCCGCGTGGACGTCGGACGTCCACCAGGCGGAGGTCTTCGTATTTACAAGTGTCATTCGCGATGTTTCTTCTTCATACAGCCGCCAGAGGCTGGCTATTTTCCCTGTTTTGGTTTAGGTGCGCCCCAGAAAAATATCTCAAACAGGGCGTAATCGGGTTGGCAGTTAGCTCCCCTCTACGACTCATTTGCAGCAGAAACAAGGAAGACTCATGGCAAAGGTTATCGCCTCTTCGCTCCGCAAGGGCAATGTGGTGGACGTCGACGGCAGGCTCTATGTCGTTCTCACTGCACAGAATTTTCACCCCGGCAAGGGCACGCCGGTGACCCAGGTGGACATGCGCCGCATCTCCGACGGCACCAAGGTTTCCGAGCGCTGGAAGACCACCGAGCAGGTCGAGCGCGCCCATGTCGAGGACGCCAAGTTCACCTTCCTCTATTCCGACGGCGAAGGCTTCCACTTCATGAACCCGGAAACCTACGACCAGGTCGTCATGGATCCGGAAACCATCGGCGATTCCCAGGCCTACCTGCAGGAAAGCATGGAAGTCATGCTTTCCATCCATGAAGGCAATGCCATCGCCATCGACCTGCCGCGTCATGTCACGCTCGAAGTCATGGAAACCGAGCCGGTCGTCAAGGGCCAGACGGCGTCCTCGTCCTACAAGCCGGCGATGCTTTCGAACGGCGTGCGCTCCAGCGTTCCGCCGCACATCACCGCCGGCACGCGCATCGTCGTGCTGACCGAAGATGGCTCCTACGTGGAGCGCGCCAAGGACTGATCCCACCGATCATCCCTGACTGACATTGACGGCCCGCGACCTGCCAAGGTTCGCGGGCCTTTCATTTTTCGGACCCATTTCCGCAGCCGCTTTTTGCGCAGCCGTCATATTGAATGCCCGATCCACGGCTATATGCTGGAGCGAGATTCGCCAGCCCTGATTGCATCCCCCAGACCCAAGAGGAGCGGACCCTTGCGCTATGCCGTGTTCTTCACGCCGCCGGCAGATGATCCGCTGACGGAGACGGCGGCAATCTGGCTTGGCCGGGATGCCTTCACCGGCGCCGCTCTCAATCCACCGTCTGCTGCGGGCCTCGATCTTGCCTCCCTGACCGCCGAGCCCCGCCGCTACGGCTTTCACGGCACGCTGAAGGCGCCGTTTCACCTGACGACCGGCCGCAGCGAGGCCGACCTCGTCACGGCCTTCGATGCGTTCGTGCGCGACTACCCGGCCTTCACCATTCCGAAGATGGTCGTCGGCGCACTCGGGCCGTTCTTCGCCCTCGTTCCCGCCACCGATGCGGGAGACGGCATTTCCGCACTCGCCCGCGCCTGCGTCGAAGCCTTCGAGCCGCTGCGCGCGCCGCTTTCCGAGGCCGATATCGCCCGACGCAACCCGGAACGGCTGAACGAGCGCCAGCGGACCTATTTGGCCGAATGGGGCTATCCCTACGTCTTCGACGAGTTCCGCTTTCACATGACGCTGACCGGTGCGGTGCCGGAGGCCGAGCGGCCGGCCATGCGGCAGATGCTCGACGCCACCTTCGCGCCCTTTGCCGGACAGCCGATGCGGGTCGGTCATCTGGCCCTTTTTGCCGAGCCCGAGCGCGGCGCGCCCTTCACGGTGCTGCGACTGGCCACACTCGGCGACACCGACAACGGGAGGATTGCCTGACATGGCAGCGGAAAGCGCATTCACCAACGGCCGCATCGTTCTGGAGGACCGCATCCTCCCCGGCACGGTTGTCATCCGCGACGGACGGATCGTCTCGGTCGACGAAGGCAGGGCATCTTCCGGCGAGGACCTCGACGGCGACTATCTCATTCCCGGTCTCGTGGAACTGCACACCGACCACCTGGAAACGCACCACACGCCCCGCCCCGCCGTCCACTGGCCGAAGCTCGCGGCGATCCAGTCCTATGACGGCCAGATCGCCAGCTGCGGCATCACCACCGTCTTCGATTGTCTCCGCCTCGGTTCCGACGAGGACGGCCGCTTTGCCGACAATGCCATGCGCGACATGGCCGGCGCCCTGATGAGTGCGCGCGCCGACGGGCGGCTGAAGGCCGATCACTTCATCCATCTGCGCTGCGAAGTCTCCTCACACGACGTCCTTGAACAGTTCGACACGTTCGGCGACGTCGACATCGTCCGCCTTGCCTCGCTGATGGATCATGCGCCAGGCCAGCGGCAGTTCCAGACGATGGAGCAGTTCACGCTCTATTATAAGACTATGCGCGGCCTCTCCGACGAGGAGTTCGACGCCTATGTCGCCCGCCGGCAGGCCGCATCCGCCACCTATTCCGACCGGCACCGCACCACGATCGCGGAAGCCGCGCGCGGGCGCGGCATCACGCTCGCCTCGCATGACGACGCGACGCAGGCCCATGTCGAGGAAGCCATCGCGCTCGGCGTGCGGCTTGCGGAATTCCCGACCAGCCTGGCGGCCGCCGATGCCTCGCACAAGGCGGGCCTGAGCGTCCTCATGGGCGCACCGAACATCGTGCGCGGCAAATCCCATTCCGGCAACATCGCCGCCCGCGATCTCGCCGCGCGGAAAACATTGGACGTGATCTCGTCCGACTACGTCCCTTACAGCCTGATCCATGCGCCCTTCGTGCTGGCCGAGCAGGTCTCCGGCGTCAGCCTGCCGGAGGCGATCGCCATGGTCACCGCCACGCCGGCACGCGCAGTGGGGCTTGCCGATCGCGGCCGCATCGCGGAAGGCTTGCGGGCCGATCTCGTGCGCGTGCGCGTCGCCGACGGCGTTCCGATCGTGCGTAGTGTGTGGCGAAACGGCGAGCGTATCGCCTGATGCCGGCCGCGAAAGGCAGGATGGTCGCGATCGTCGGCCCGAGCGGCGCCGGCAAGGACACGCTGATCAACTTTGCCCGCACACGCCTTGCCGGTAGCGACCGCTTCCGCTTCGTCCGCCGCTTCATCACCCGCCCGACCGAGGCCGGCGGCGAAGACCATATCGAACTTTCGGAGCAGGCTTTCGAACGGCAGAAGCAGGACGGCGCCTTCGCGCTTGCCTGGAACGCCCACGGGCTGTCCTACGGGCTCCCCGCCGACACGCTCGCCGACATGGCCGCCGGCCGCATCCTGATCGCCAACGGCTCGCGCTCCGCCCTGCCGTTGTTTCGCGAGGTCTACGCGGCACTGGACGTCATCATGATCACCGCCTCCGTCGACGTGCTCGCCGCGCGCCTCGCCGCCCGCGGCCGCGAATCGGCCGAAGACATCCGCCAACGCCTCGCCCACCAGCCGGTCACGGCACTTTCCGACTTCCCGACCTTCGTCATCGACAACAGCGGGGAGATGAACGAGGCGGGGGAGAGACTGGTTCAGCGGCTTGAGGCGATTGCCTGCGCTGGTGGGTGAGGCGGAGGACGATGTCTACGCCATAGCCTTATAAGCCCGCCTAAATGCTTCCGCTTCGAAGATCAGGGAAAATTCCACCAAGCAAGGACCATCGCAATGCATACGTCATCTGAAGGCTACAAGACCGGTGTTGCGGCCTATGTCGGCGGGCGGCCAGGCTATCCGCCCGAGGCGCTTGACTGGTTGCGCGGCATCGTGGGTGTTGGACCCGGCCGGAAAGTTCTGGAATTGGGTGCCGGCACAGGAAAGTTCATGCCCTTGCTGCGGCAATGCGGAGGAAGCCTCGTTGCGGTTGAACCTGTCGATGCCATGCGCGAGCAATTGACAGCCGACTTTCCGGATATCCAGGCTCTGGCCGGTTCGGCAGAAGCTATCCCCCTGCCTGACGCATCCGTTGATGCCGTCGTCTGCGCACAGGCGTTCCACTGGTTCGCAAATGCAGCCGCCTTGCAGGAGATCAGGCGGGTTCTCACGCCGCGCGGCGTGCTGGGGCTCATCTGGAACGGGCGGAACGAGACCGTGCCATGGGTCGCTGACCTGTCCACCATCACGGACAAATGGGAGGGCAATACGCCCCGCTATGTGACGGGCGAATGGCGCCGCGTCTTTCCCGCCCCCGGATTTGAGTTCATCGATGAGCGCCATGCCCGCAATGCGCATGTCGGCACGGCGGAACAGGTCGTTGTCAAACGGACATTGTCCGTCAGCTTCATCGCGGCCCTGCCGCAGAACAAACAGGCGGAAGTCGAAGAGCAGGTCAGGGCGTTGATCGCGCGAACCCCTGAACTCTCAAAGGGGGGTGACATTTCCTTTCCTTATGAGACGAGCATGTTTGCTTATCGCAAGGTGTAGTCGGACCGGACATCGGACACTGGACTTGCCATTTCGGACGATCCATAATTAATTGTCTCAATTTTATATGGATCATCCACGTGGACCCGCTCAGCGATGTGATTGCCCTGCTTCGGCCGAACACGGCCATCTCGAAGCCCATTTCCGGTCGGGGCACCTGGGCCGTTCGCTATGCGGCGCATGACGCCCCGGGCTTTACGATTATTCTCAAGGGCGAATGTTGGATTGAGTTTGTGGGCGAGGAGCCCATGAAGCTGGAGACGGGAGCATTTCTGCTGCTGCCCTCGACCCCCGCCTTTACCTTGAGCAGTCGTCCCGGCCTGGACGGGAGACAGACAGACCCGATGGATGCGCCCATGCGCCATGGCGAACAGGAGGGTGAAGCGGATTTCATGGCGCTGGGTGGCACATTTCGCATCGAAGCGGCGAATGCACCGCTGTTGCTGGCCCTGTTGCCACCCATGATCCATATTCCGTCCTCCGAAGGGCGATCGGCACGGCTCGGCCGGCTGATCGATCTGATCGCGGAGGAGTGCCGTGGCGACGAGCCGGGCAAGGACATGATCCTGCAACGCATGCTTGAAGTTCTTCTTATTGAGGCGCTTCGCTCTCAGGCAACCACGATGGGCGAAGACCGTGCCGGCCTGCTGCATGGCATGCGCGATCCGGCGCTCGCGCGTGTGCTTGCGGCGATGCATGCCGATGTGCGCGCCGACTGGACCGTTGCAAGCATTGCCCGCATCGCCGGCCAATCGCGTTCCTCCTTTGCCGCGCGCTTTGGCACGGTGCTCGGCTGCGGTCCGATCGAATATCTCGTCCGCTGGCGGATGGCGCTAGCCAAGGATGCCCTGCTGCGCGGGGCAAAGACACTCGACCGGATTGCCGACGATATCGGCTACGAATCCGCCAGCGCCTTCAGCACGGCGTTCCGCAAGCGGCTTGGCTGCCCGCCGGGACAATTTGCCCGGCTTAATGGAGCCGTCGGCCACGCCTGAGATCAAACCGCGCGCCGTGTCCGTTTCCGATTTGGACGATTGAGCAATATTATCGGATCATGAATTATATTCCGTCCAGATAATTGAGGCTATCAGGGAACCATCCGAAACCAATGGAGGTTCCCATGCAAACGATCCTGATCACCGGCACATCTTCTGGCTACGGCCTGGAGACCGCCCGCCACTTCCTCGACAGGGGCTGGAATGTCATCGCCACGATGCGCCGTCCCGACGCCAGCCTCTTCCCGGCCTCCCCCCGGCTGCGCATTCTGCCGCTCGATGTGACAAGCGAAGAAAGCATCGCCGCCACCGTCGCGGCTGCCGGGCCCATCGACGTGCTGATCAATAATGCCGGCATCGGCGTTGTCGGCGCGTTCGAAGCAACGCCGATGGCGCACGTCCGCAAGGTTTTCGCCACCAACACGTTCGGCGTCATGGCAATGTGCCAGGCCGTCATTCCGCAGATGCGTGAACGTCGGTCCGGCGTGATCATCAACGTGACCTCAAGCGTCACGCTTGCCGCCATGCCGCTGGCGGCGGCCTACACCGCCAGCAAGCAGGCGATCGAGGGCTTTACCGGTTCGCTCGCGCACGAGCTCGGCTACTTCAATGTCCGTGCCAAGCTGGTCGAGCCCGGTTATGCCCCGACAACGCGGTTCGCGGTGAATACGGATGTGCGGATCGAGGATATGATCCCGCCGGCCTATGCGGGCTTCGCAACGCCGATCTTCGCGGAATTTGCTCACCCCGCCATGACGACGAAGGAAACGGATGTCGCCGAGGCCATATGGGATGCCGTCCACGATACGTCTGACCGGCTGCAGTTTCCCGGCGGCGCCGATGCGGTTGCCCTGTATCAGGCCCGTCGGAGGTAATGCACGACACCTGGTGCAGTGACAGTACGGCATCGGCCCACCGGCGGATGCCGTTTGTTTCTCATGATCTTCCCTGACCGGGGAAGGCGAACTTTTTAACGGCGAATGCCATCGCTTCTGCGATCGTCGGCGCAGTTCATCCTCTGCAGGTCCGAGGCAAACTTTCGCGGCTATAGAATGTTACGAACGGAAATTTGGGGAAGTGGCGCACCCGAAGAGATTCGAACTCCTGACCCCCAGATTCGTAGTCTGGTGCTCTATCCAGCTGAGCTACGGGTGCGTGTTGCAGTGCCGGTGACCGGCTGCGTGGCGATCCTCTAAAACGTCCGGTTTGGGAATGCAAGAGCAATTTTGAGAAAAAGTTGGTCAGGGGGTCTTCGACGGTTCTCCGCCGGACCGGGATATCGCGGCTTCGCCCGCCGTGCGGGCCCGGTAATCCTCAATGGAGACAGGGCGGTCCGGGATCTCGATCCGGAACAGCGTGCCGGCGCCCGGTTTTTCCACAAGCGCGATCGTGCCGCCATGGGCGAGCACCAGTTCGCGGGCGATCGTCAGGCCGAGGCCGGTGCCGCCCGAGCGGGCCGAACCACGGAAGGCCATGAACAGGTTTTCGCGCGCCTTCTGCGGCAGGCCTGGGCCGGTATCGTCGACCGAGATCGTCACGACGCTGCCCATCCGCTTGGCCGAGACGGTGATGACCTTGACCAGCATGCCGTCGTCCTCGCCCCGGCAGCCGGCAAGCGCCTGATAGGCGTTGCGGCAGAGATTGGAGAGAACGCGGTAGAGCTGGTCGCTGTCGGCATCGACCTCCAGCTCGGGATCGACCTGTTCCAGGAATTCGATGCCGCTCGCTGGATCGATCGCCAGCGTCTCGCGGATTTCCTGGACGAGACCCGCGAGCATAAAGCGCTTGCGGTTGGGCGCCGCCTCGGACGCCTTGCCGAAGGAGAGAACCGAATTGGAATAGCCGACCGCCCGGTCGAGACTGCGCAGCAGCTTTTGCGCAAAGCTCCTGACCATCGGATCGTCGACATCGGCCAGACGGTCGGACATCAGCTGCGCGGAGGCGAGAATGTTGCGCATGTCGTGGTTGATCTTGGAGACGGCGAGGCCGAGGTCGGCGAGATTGCGCTGCTGCTTCAGCGTACGCTGCAGCTGCACCTCCATCTCAGACAGATGGTGGGCGGCGAGCGCCAGCTCGTCATGGCCGCGGTCGGCTGGCAGGATGCGATTGGGATCCTCCGGGTTTTCCGAAAAGATCTGCATGCTGCGCGTCAGCCGGCGAATCGGCCGGATCATGATGCGGTTGATGGCGAAGAAGATCAGCGTGGCGGTGATCAGCGAGATCAGCACCGAGAGAAGAAGCACGTTGCGCGAATAGACGAACATGGCGGAACGCAGCGCATCCTCCTCGAGGATCAGCTCGATGATCATCGAACTGTCGCCGATCGGACCGGAGGCGCGGATGATCCGCCCGCCGCCGAAGATCAGCGTATCGAGCGCGTCGCGAATCGCCACGAAGGCTGAGACGTCGGAAAGGTCGTACTGCTTGTCGACCTTCGGCGGCATGTCGGAAATCGCCAGCAGGTTCGACACACCGTCCTTGCGCAGGACGATCGCCTTGGTGCCCGTCGCCATCAGCGCTTCGTCCTGCACCGAGCGCGGCAGCGTCACCGGTTGCAGGCTGTCGATCACCACGCCGGCGGCAGCCGCCGTGTTCAGCCGGTCGCGCAGCCAGTTCAGCCGCATGTTGGCGACAGACGGCACGAAGATCAGGATTTCGGCCATCATCACGAAGGCCACCGTCAGCAGCAGAAGCTTGCCGGACAGTCCCGTCATCAGTCCCGGCATCCGCGGCACGGGCGTCTGGGGTGTGGTGTCGCTCATCTCTTTCTCAGCCGAACCGCGCCAGCAGGCGCACAATGCGCCGGATCAGCGGCTTGCGCGTCAGCGGCTGATAATAGGTGATGGCGGCCCGTTTTCCAATCTCGGAGAAGGTCGGATAGGGAGAGACGAAAGACGCCATGTCCTTGACCTTCAATCCGCGGGCGAGCGCCAGCGACCACATGTTGATCATTTCGCCGGCTTCCGCCCCGACGATCGACGCGCCGAGGATGGTGCCGTCGCGTCGCGCCACGATCTTGATCAGCCCCTCGGTCCGCCCTTCCGCCTGCGCCCGGTCGTTCTCGCTGTAGGGCCATCGGAGCACGTGAATCCTGCCATAACGCTTCGCCGCCGCCACCTCGCCGAGCCCCACATGCGCCAGTTCCGGATCGGTGAAGGTCACGCGCGGAATTATCTCCTCGCGCACCCTGGCGGGAAGCCGGAAGAGGATCTGGCGGACGACCGTTTCGGCATGATGGCCGGCGGCGTGGGTGAACTGCATGCCGCCCGCCGCATCGCCGACGACATAGATGCGCCGGTTGGACGTGCGGTAACCTGCGGATTTGCGAACCTTGCCGCGGTCCGTTCTCACGCCGGCCGCCTGCAGGTCGAGCGATTGCAGCGACGGCGTGCGACCGGCGGCAACCAGCAGGTTGCCGCCCTCGACGTGGAACGCGCCGCCCTTCGCCATGCAGGAGAGCCTGACGCCACCCGGCACCTTCTCGACGCCCGTTGCCGAAGTCGCCTCGTGGATGACGATGCCTTCCGCCTTCAGCCGCGCGCGGACGACAGCCGTCAGCTCCGGGTCTTCCTTCGCCAGGATCGACCCGCTTTCGATCAGCGTGACGGCCGAGCCGAGGCGGCGATAGGCCTGGGCCATTTCGACGCCGACCGGCCCGCCGCCGATCACCAGCAGGTGCGCCGGCAGGTAGGAGAGATTGAGGAGCGTCTCGTTTGTGAGGAAATTGATGGAAAAGATGCCGGAAATCGACGGCACGAAGGGCGTCGATCCCGTGGCGATGACGAAACGGCGGGCGCGCAGCGTCTCGCCGCCGACCTGCAGCGTCTTGCGGTCGATGAACTTCGCCTCCCCGCGGATCACCCTTATGCCGAGTGCCGTCATGCGTTCGACGGAATCGTTCGGCGCGATGGCGGCGATCGTCTCGCGGACATGCTCGCGGACCTTGCCGTAATCGATAACCGGTTCTCCGCCGGCAACACCGAAGCCGCCGTCGCGGACGGTCGCCGCCCTGCGGGCCGCGGCAAGCAAGGCCTTGGACGGGACGCAGCCGTAGTTCAGGCAGTCGCCGCCCATCTTGCCCTTCTCGACAAGCACCACGGAAGCGCCGAACGCGGCGGCGGCCACCGCCACGGACAATCCGCCCGCCCCTGCCCCGATCACGCAGACATCCGTCTTTATGTGTGCCGCCATGCCCCGAACTTTCTCCAATCCATCCGCATCGATGCTCAGGCCGTTTTCTCACCCTTTATGCGATGCAATACAATCGGTATGGCGGCAAATATCGCCAGACCGGCAAGCGCCAGGGTGATTTGCGGGGTCAGGAAGTCGGACAGTGACGGCGCATGGCCGCTCGCGGCCGCTTTCGCCAGCACCTCGTCGAAGCCGGTTCCGAGCCAGGCGTAGATGGCGGTGCCAGGGATGATGCCGATCAGCGTCGCCAGGGCGAAGGTCTTCAGGCTGATATCGAGGAAAGCCGGGGCGATGGTGACGGCGAAGAAGGGGAAGATCGGCGCCAGGCGCAGGACCAGCAGATAGGCGAAGGCTTCCCGCCTGATGCCGTCGGCCAGATGGCGGACGGCCGGGCCTGCCCTTCGGCGCAGCAGATCCCCGAAGGCGTAGCGCGCGGCCAGAAACAGCAGGCTCGCGCCCGTCGTCGCCGCCAGCACGGCAAGCGGCACGGCGACGGCAAAGCCGAAAAGGAAGCCGGCAACCACCGTCAGGATGGCAGCCGACGGAAAGGACACGGCCACCAGTGTTGCATAGACAAGGAAATACAGCGCGACGGAGGTCACCGGGTGCGCGGCCACACGCGCCTTCATGTCGCTCCGGTAGGCCACGAGCTCGTCGAAGCTGACATAGCGGTAGGCTCCGGACAGATAGAATGCGGCTAGGCAGCCGATGATGACCAGCAAGGGCCCGTACCTTGCCGGCGACCGTCGTCTGGCCACGGGTGCCATCGGCGGTGTTTCGTCGGTCGCGCTGGCGGGAATGTCGGATTCGTTCATGCCGGCACGCTAACCCGGAGGCCGCGGGCAAGCCAATGACATCTTCTCCCATTTCGCATACATCTGTGTGAACGCGATTTCCAACGGCAGCAATGGACGTCGCTGGAATCGCAAAACCCCGCCTCAAATGCCGGAAACGAAGGCTTTCGGGCCGTTTCCGGCCGGCTTGGCGATTGACTTCCGGAAAACCTGTCCGTATAAGCCGCGCACGTTCGGAGGCCTTTTGCCGCTTTTTGGCGGGGCTTTGCCGTACGAATAAAAACCAAACGCTCCTTGCAAATTGCAAAGCTCAAAGAAGGGCCGCACTCCGCGGTAATTAAATAACATGGTGAAGCGTACCTACCAACCGTCCAAGCTTGTCCGCAAGCGCCGCCACGGCTTCCGTGCCCGCATGGCCACCAAGGGTGGTCGTCTGGTTCTCGGCGCACGTCGCAACCGCGGCCGCAAGCGCCTTTCGGCCTAAAGCCGATGTGCCCGGGAACAAGCGGGCGATGACGTCTGAGACGAAAGATATGACTGTCGGGCGGCTGAAAAGCCGGCCGCAGTTTCTTGCTGTTCGCAACGGAGAGAAGCGCAAGGGCAAATACGTCCTGCTCGAAGTGCTCGACCGCAAGGATAATGACGAGCCGCGCGTCGGCTTCACAGTGACCAAGAAGCACGGCAACGCCGTGGAGCGCAACCGCATGCGGCGGCGTCTGAAGGAAGCCGTGCGACTTTCTGCACGGTTTGCAATGGAGCCCGGGCACGACTATGTGATTGTCGCGCGGCGGGAAGCGCTTTCCGCGCCCTTTATTGAGCTGGCCGACCACCTGCGAACGCGCATAGGTGGCAAGCCGGGGGAAAAACGGACCAAGGGGCCACGCTCCGGGAAAGACTGATGGAAAAAAACCGCAACTATCTGTTGGCAATCGTGCTGTCGGTGGCGATCATCGCCGTCTGGCAGATTTTCTATATGAACCCGCGGCTTGAAGCCCAGCGCGCCGCGCAGGAAGCCCAGCAGGCCCAGATTGCCGAACAGCAGAAGGCAGCCGCCTCCAGCGACGCCACCCCGGCCGCCGGAACGGACAAGCCGGTCGCCGGCGCCCTGCCCGCAGGCGCTGCAGGCAGCGAAAAGCTGAGCCGCGAAGCGGCTCTGACCACCGCGCCCCGCGTTACGATCGACACGCCGGACCTCAAGGGTTCCATCAATCTCGTCGGCGCCCGCCTCGACGACCTTGAGCTCAAGGGCTACCACGAGACCGTCGACAAGAGCAGCCCGATCATCACGCTGCTCAGCCCGGCCAATACCAAGGACGGCTATTTCGCCGAACTCGGCTACATCGCCGACAGCGCCGCCGGCAAGATGCCCGGCCCGACGACCGAGTGGACGCTTTCCAAGGGCGACAAGCTCACCCCCACCACGCCCGTCGAGCTGACCTACACCAATGACGCCGGGATCACCTTCCTGCGCACCATTTCGGTCGACGACCACTACATGTTCACGGTGAAGGACAAGATCGAGAACGCCGGTTCGGCACCTGTCTCGATCGCCGGCTATGGCCGCATCACCCGCAACAACAAGCCGGACGACCACTCGACCTACGTCCTGCACGAAGGCTTCCTCGGCGTCATCGGCACCGATGGCAGCCTTGTCGAGGAAAAGTACACCGCCATCGAGAAGGAAAACTACGTCAATCCGAAGGCGACCGGCGGCTGGATCGGCATCACCGACAAGTACTGGGCGACAGCCATCGTGCCGCCGCAGACGATCGCGTTTGATTCCCGCTTCTCGCATTTCACCGACGGCGAGCCGCGCTTCCAGGCCGACTACAAGGATGATGGCGTCACCATCGCGCCCGGCCAGTCGACCGAAGTCACCAACATGGTTTTTGCCGGCGCCAAGGAAGTTCCCGTCGTCAACTCCTATGCCGACAACCTGCACATCACCAAGTTCGACAAGCTGATCGATTGGGGCTGGTTCTACTTCCTCACCAAGCCGATGTTCGCCGTCATGGACTTCTTCTACAAGTTCTTCGGCAATTTCGGCGTCGCCATCCTGATGACGACCATCGTCGTCAAGGCGCTGTTCTTCCCGCTCGCCTCCAAGCAGTACGCCTCCATGGCCAACATGAAGCGCATGCAGCCGAAGATGGAAGAGCTGAAGAAGAAGTTCGGCGACGATCGCATGGGCCTGCAGCAGGCGACGATGCAGCTCTACAAGGAAGAGAAGATCAACCCGGTGGCCGGCTGCTGGCCGGTTCTCCTGCAGATCCCGGTGTTCTTCTCCCTCTACAAGGTGATCTACGTCACCATCGAGATGCGTCATGCGCCGTTCTTCGGCTGGATCCAGGACCTCTCGGCCCCCGATCCGACGTCCTTCGTCAACCTCTTCGGCCTTCTGCCGTTCGAGGCTCCGACCGCCCTGCATCTCGGCATCTGGCCGATCATCATGGGCATCACCATGTTCCTGCAGATGCGCATGAACCCGACGCCGCCGGATCCGGCACAGAAGATGATCTTCACCTGGATGCCGGTCGTGTTCACCTTCATGCTCGGCAGCTTCCCGGCTGGCCTCGTCATCTACTGGGCCTGGAACAACACGCTCTCGATCATCCAGCAGTCGATCATCATGCGCCGCCACGGCGTGAAGGTCGAACTGTTCGACAACATGAAGTCACTCTTCCGGCGCAAGCCAAAGCCCGCCGAATAAGCGATCAAAGAAGCCCCGGACCTGCTCCGGGGCTTCTTTTTTGTGGTCACGATCCGCGACATGCGGACGTCGCTTGCCGGCCTCCAAACTTCCCTCTATTTGGCGCATAGTCGCGCCATCGGGGAGGCCATATGACAAGCAATTCCATCCAGACCGGCGCCGGCGCGACGCCGGAGAACGAACAGATCACCGGTATCGTCCTCATCATCAGCGCCGCCGTCGCCTGGAGCTTTGCCGGCACCGTCTCGCGCTTCATCCATGTCGAGGATGTCTGGACGATCGTCTTCTGGCGCTCCCTGTTTGCCGCCCTCTTCCTGTTTGCCTTTCTGATCCTGCGCGACGGGCCGCGCGGCACCGTTCGGCTCTTCCGCGACATGGGCATTCCCGGCGCTGTCACCGGCCTCTGCCTTGGGGTCACGGCGATCGGCTATGTGGTCGCCCTGCACTACACCACGGTCGCCAAGGTCGTGCTGTTCCTCGCCACCGTACCGCTGATGACGGCGCTTTTCAGCTGGCTGATCTTCCGCCAGCGCATTTCGGCAACGACATGGGCGGCGATCGCCATCGTCATTCTCGGCGTCACGCTGATGGTCTGGGATTCGCTCTCCGCTCCGGGATCGGCGATCGGACTGGCCGCCGCCTTCATCATCGCCGTCGCCTTTGCCGCCTCGGCATTGATGACCCGGCGCTATCCGCATATCCGCATGATGCCGGCCGTCGTCTTCGGCCTGATCGCCGCGACCGCGGTCGCCGCCTTCCCGGCAAGCTATTTTCTCATCCCCGCACGCGAATACGGGCTGATCGCCATTTTCGGCTGCTTCAACCTGGCGCTCGGCATGGCCTTCTTCGTCACCGGCGCCCGTCGGCTTGCACCTGCTCTCACGACCCTGCTCGCCACGCTAGAGACCGTTCTGGCGCCGCTCTGGGTCGCGCTCGTGCATGGCGAAATCCCGAGCCGCAACACCTTTATCGGCGGCGGACTGATCATCGTTGCCCTCGCCTTCCACCTGACCCTCGAATGGCGCGAGCAGCGCAAGGGCCGGCGCATCCCGCCGGGACCGATACCGCCGCCGATGCCGTAAATCCGGCCGGCAAGGCCCCGAGACTTGACTTTACCCGGCAAAACCCGGAAGCAGGCGGCAACAACAGCAGTCAGGACACCCGCATGACCGGCGAAACGCCAATTTCGGACACGCTCATTTTTGCGCGCCCGTGGATCTTCATCCGCGGCGTGCCGTCGATGAAATTCCTGCCGCCGGAAGGTCCGCCGGAAATCGCATTCGCGGGCCGGTCCAATGTCGGCAAGTCGTCGCTGATCAATGCGCTGATCAACCAGAAGGGTCTGGCGCGCACGTCGAACACGCCCGGCCGCACGCAGGAACTCAACTACTTCGTTCCCGACGGCTATTCGGGCGAGGCCGGCGACCTCCCGCCGATGGCGCTCGTCGATATGCCGGGCTACGGCTACGCGCAGGCGCCGAAAGAACAGGTGGACGCATGGACGAAGCTCGTCTTCGACTATCTGCGTGGCCGCGCCACGCTGAAGCGCGTCTATGTGCTGATCGACGCCCGCCACGGCATCAAGAAGAACGACGAAGAGGTGCTGTCGCTCCTCGACAAGGCTGCCGTTTCCTACCAGATCGTGCTGACCAAGACCGACAAGATCAAGGAAGCCGGCGTGCCGCGGGTGATTGCCGATGCGGAAGCCAAGATCCGCAAGCGGCCGGCCGCCTTCCCGGGCATCGTCGCCACCTCGTCGGAAAAGTTCCGCGGCCTCGACGACCTGCGCACGGCAATCCTCGAAACCATCAACGCATGAAAAACGCCGCCTGCTTTAAAGCAGGCGGCGCCGTCTCCCGGTGTGAACTTCGAAGACGAACGAGGGTTTACATCTTCGGCAGGAGAACGTGGTCAACCACGTGGATCACGCCGTTCGACTGCTTGACGTCGGCGATCGTCACATTGGCGACATTGCCGTTTTCGTCGGTGAGCGTCAGCTTGCCCATGTCTTCCTTGGCCTTCAGCACGCAGCCGCCGACGGTCTTGACGTCATGCTCGCCGCCATCGTCCTTGATCATCTTCTCGATGGCCGTGGACATGGCATCGGCTGCAACGACGTGGCAGGTCAGGACCTTGACCAGCTGGTCCTTGTTTTCCGGCTTCAGCAGCGTGTCGACCGTACCGGCCGGCAGCGCGTCAAAGGCTTCATTGGTCGGCGCGAAGACCGTGAACGGGCCCTCGCCGGAGAGGGTTTCTACCAGGCCGGCAGCCTTCACGGCGGCGACCAGCGTGGTGTGATCCTTCGAGTTGACGGCGTTTTCGACGATGTTCTTGTTTTCGTACATCGGCGCGCCGCCGACTTCGGGGTTCGCGGCAAATGCCGGCGCTGCGACGGCAGCCATCAGGAGCACGGAAATTGTGGTGGTACGAAGGGCCTTGAGCATCTCATTCTCCTCATCTGATTTGCCGGTACGGTCATGCCGTCCGGCTTGGGTTACAGAGAGAGGTACGGGAGGTGCTCCAGGAAAGTTTCAGCGCTGCCGGATCTATTTTTTAAAAGTCTTTCCGACGGCGCCGATATCAGAGGCTCTTGAGCTTGCCGAGCGCGAGGACCGGGCCGGTTGCGGTACCGGTCGGCGAGCCGCCGAACGGCTCGAGGCTGACGGCGAAGATCGCGTCCGGGGCGATCGTCGAGCGAATGCTCTCCGGTACGATCACCTCGCCGCCGCCGTTCTGCGGCAGCACGCCGAGCGAGACCGGTGCTGCATCGCCCTTGATCAGCCAAAGCTCCAGCGACTTCTTGTCCTCGGCCCCGGCCGCGACCGGGGTGATCTTCAGATGGCCATCGCGAGCGTTGTAGTTGGCCAGCAGCGCGAGATTGTTGTCGCCGGTCATCTCGGCGACCAGCAACTTCGGCGGCGCACTGAAAACGTTGGAATCGACGATGGCGTAGGCGCCTGCGGCAAGGAAGAAGACGAAGGCCGCGAGCCGCCAGAAGACGAGTGAATTCCAGACTGCGGCGATCGGCAGCGAGAAACCCTGCCTGCGGCCGAGATCGGGCGAGAACAGCCGCTTCTCGACGCCGGCATAGAGATCGGCCGGCGGCGTCTGCAGGCCGTATTCATCGTTCATGCCGGCCAGATTCTGCGTCCAGCGAAACACGATCGCCGCAAACTCGCGGTCGGACAGCATCCGCGCTTCCACCTTGCGCCTGTCCGAAGCGGACAGCACGCCCAGCACATACTCGCCCGCCAACACCTCATCGCGCGAACGATCGCCCATGCTTCGACCAGACGACGTCATCTTTCCAGACACTCTCTCAAACTGATGAGGCCTCTCCTCAGCCAGGTCCTCATCGTATTAATAGGCACTTCGAATTCCCCGGCAAGCTCCTCGTAGGAAAGCCCCTCCACATAAGCCTTCCTCACCGCCTGCGCCCTTTGAGGTTCCAACGCCTGCATGCAAGTGTCAATCCGCCTGCCTTCCGAGGCGAGGACGGCGCACTGCTCCGGGCTGTAACCCTCGTCATGAAGATCATACGCGGTATCGATTTCGTCCGCCACCGGCTTGCGCTTGCGCATTCCATCGATCGCCTGGTTGCGCGCAATCGCCGCAAGCCAGGTTTCCGGTGTGCCCTGGGCGTCCGAAAACTGTCCCGCGCGTTGCCATATCTTCACGTAAATCTCCTGCAGCGCCTCTTCTGCATCGGCCCTGTCCTTCAAGATACGCATGGCGATTGCAAAAAGTTTCGGAGCGGTCCTGTCGTAAAGCCTTCGAAATGCGGCCCTGTCGCCAATCGCCGTGCGGCTGATCAGCGCCCCGGTTTCCTCTTCCGTCATTTCTCCTCGCTTTCGGACTGTGCCTCAAGCGGACCCCGTGGGTCCGACGCGCCCGGGTGAAATGCTTGCCACCCGGTGCTTTGGCTGTTCACACCTATCGGAGTTTACGTTAAAAGGCCGCCATCAGATTACTGGAGAGCCCCATGAGCGTATCGGAAAGTGAAATCCAGGCCCGACTTCTCGCGCAGGCGCTGCCCTTCATGCAGCGCTACGAGAACAAGACGATCGTCGTGAAATACGGCGGCCATGCCATGGGCGATGCCGAGCTCGGCAAGGCTTTCGCGGCCGATATCGCGCTTCTGAAGCAGTCCGGCGTCAACCCGATCGTCGTCCATGGCGGCGGCCCGCAGATCGGCGCCATGCTGACGAAGATGGGCATCGAATCGAAGTTCGAGGGCGGCCTGCGCGTCACCGACGAAAAGACCGTCGAGATCGTTGAAATGGTTCTCGCCGGTTCGATCAACAAGGAGATCGTCGCGCTGATCAACCAGACCGGCGAATGGGCGATCGGCCTCTGCGGCAAGGACGGCAACATGGTGTTTGCCGAAAAGGCCCAGAAGAAGGTCATCGATCCGGATTCCAACATAGAGCGCATTCTCGACCTCGGCTTCGTCGGTGACGTGGTGGAAGTCGACCGCACGCTGCTCGACCTGCTGGCCAAGTCGGAGATGATCCCGGTCATCGCACCGGTCGCACCCGGCCGCGACGGCCACACCTACAACATCAACGCCGATACCTTTGCCGGCGCCATCGCCGGCGCGCTGCGCGCCACCCGCCTCCTGTTCCTGACCGACGTTCCGGGTGTCTTGGACAAGGACGGCAAGCTGATCAAGGAACTGTCGGTCACCGAAGCGCGCGCGCTGATCAAGGACGGCACGATTTCCGGCGGCATGATCCCCAAGGTCGAAACCTGCATCGACGCCATCAATGCCGGTGTGCAGGGCGTCGTCATCCTGAACGGCAAGACGTCGCATTCGGTCCTTCTGGAAATCTTCACCGAAGGCGGCGCAGGCACGCTGATCGTTCCCTGACGCCTGTCAGGCCTCAGTTCTGGCGTCAGTCGACCATGACCGGCTGCTGACGGGCGGCGGGAAGCTCGGGTTTCTTCAAGAGAAACACCATGCAGACCACCAGCACGTAGCAGCCGAGATTGTAGATCGTCGCCAGTTCGAGGCCGCGGGTGAACGCTTCATGCGGCGATGCGCCGCCGGCGGACCGAGCGCCGACCACCGCAAAGAAGATGCTGCTGATGACGGCGACGCCGAACGCGCCGCCGGCCTGCTGGATTGCCTGCAGCGACCCGGAGCCGGAGCCGGCATCCTTGTCGGGCACACCGGCGAGGATCGTTTCGAACAGCGGTGCGATCGCCAGTCCGAGGCCGAATCCCGCAAGCGCGAGCGCCGGCGCGAAATTCCAGTGATTGAGGACTTCCGTGGCGGTATCGGCAACGATGCGGACAAGGGCGATGCCAGCAAAAAGCGCGATCACGCCCGCCGCGATGCGCTCGCGGTGCCAGCGAAAGCCGACCTTGCCGGAAAAGACCGACGCCAGCAGCACGCCGATCGGAAACGGCATGGTGGTGACGCCCGACTGCAATGGCGTCAGGCCGTGGCCCGTCTGCAGATAGATGGCGAAGACGAGAAAGAAGCCCGGCACGGCGGAGAAGAAGAACAGCGATATCAGCGCGCCGATGGCGAAGTTGCGGTTGCGGATCAGATGCGCCGGCAGAAGCTGCGGCCGGCCGCGCTTTTCCTGGCGATTGACCCAGGCATAAAACACCAGGAACAAGGCCACGCCGGCGACCACCATGGCGAGCGTCCACCATGGCCAGCCGAGACCGTTGCCCTCGATCAGCGGAAAGATCACGCAGAACATCGCGGCCGCGGCAATCAGGATGCCGGGGATATCGTTCTTCATGCCGGGATGGGCGGGGATGGCGGGAATGTAGTTCTGCGCCGCGAAGACCGCGGCGATGCCGATCGGGATGTTGATGAGGAAGATCGGCCGCCATTCGCTGCCGGCGATGTCGGCCGCGATCAACGCGCCGCCCAGGACGGGGCCGGTGACGGAGGCGAGGCCGGCGGCAAGGCCAATCAGCGCAAAGGCCTTCGCCCGCTCGTGCGGCGGGAACATGACCTGGCCGATGGCGATCACCTGCGGCACCATCATCGCGCCGCCGACGCCCTGCAGCACGCGGGCAGCGATCAGCAGGCCCATGCCCGGCGCAATGCCGCACAGGAAGGAGGCGATCGTGAACAGGGCGACACCGCTCATGAAGATGCGCTTTCGGCCGATCACGTCGCCGAGCCGCCCGAACGGCATCAGGCCCAGCGCAAACGTCATGATATATCCGGCCACCACCCATTCGATCCCGGCGCTCGTCGCTCCGAGGCTCTTCTGCATGCTGGGGAGAGCGACGTTGACGATGGTAACGTCGATGAAATTCATGAATGAGGAAATCAGCAGGATCGTCATGGCGATCCAGCGGTAGGCATAGGGCTCGCTCGGCGAAAAGGTCCTGTCAGCCATTGCCGGCCTGCGTCGTTGCCGGTTGCGCCCGGATCGACCGCACCAGCTCCGTGGTCACCTGATCATAGATCGCCACGTCCAGCGGCTGCCGCCGGCCGGCAAGCAGGGCCAGCGTGCCGACGATGATCAGCGCCGCCGCATCGACGTCTATGTCGGCCCGGAAGCTCCCGTCGGCGATCCCCGCCTCCAGGATGGTGGCGAAATGACAGCGCCAGCCGGCGCTCATCGGGTTGATGTAGCGCGCGACCTTGTCGTCGTATTCGGAGCGGCGCTTCAACTCGATCATCGCATGCAGCAGGGACGGGTTGTTGACCGCGGTATCCTTGAATTCGGAAAACTCAAGATTCAACTGCTCGAGCGGCGACAGGCCGTCGCGCGGATTGCTCATGTGCTGCGCGGTGAATTCGTCGAGCATGGACTGGGTCAGAAGCTCGATCAGCGCTTCCTTGGTCGGGACGTGATAGTGCAGCGTGGCAACGTTGATGCCGACCCGATCGGCAATCTCGCGGGTGCGCAGCCCTTCGAACCCCTTCTCGACGATAAGCGCCCGTGCGGCCTCGGCGATGGCACGGCGGCGATCTTCCGTCGGGAGATAGGGATGCGGCTGCTTCTTCATAATTCAAGCAATTGATGGGGGGCGGCTGGATGTCAAGGCCGGCCGGCTTCGAAAGGGTACGAAGACGGCCTTTCGCGCTCAAAACAACAGCAGCGCCAGGATGCCGAAAACGATCAGCAGACAGCCGGCAATTTCCAGGCCGTTGATCTTCTCCTTGAAGATGAAGACCGACGAGGCAAAGGTGAACAGCATCTCGATCTGGGCGAGCGCCTTGACGACAGCGGCCTGCTGCAGGGTCATGGCCGAGAACCATCCGAAGGACGCCGTCGCCCCGACGAAGCCGACGAGGATCGCCGGCCGCCAGGCTTTCATCACCTGCCCCAGCTCCTCAGGCTCGCGCCAGAGCATCCAGCCAAGCATCGCCACCGTCTGGACGACGATGACGACGGCGAGCGTGACGCTTGCCTGCATGGCGTAGTCGGGTGCCGGCAGTGTATGGCCGAGGGCCAGCGAAGCGGAGCGGTAGGATACGGCGGCAATGCCGAAGAAGGTGCCGGAGAGGAGACCAATCAGGGCGGTCCGGCTGCTGACTGAGGTCAGGAGCGAACGGACCGAAAGCGCCGTGCGGGCCACCGAGATCAGCATCACGCCGGCAACCGAGATGGCGATGGCGAGCAGCGTGCTGGCGGTCACCCTCTCGCCGAGGAAGACGAGGGCGAACAGCGCCGCCTGCGCGGGCTCGGTTCGCGAATAGGCCGTGCCGACGGCAAAGTTGCGAAAGGCAAACAGGTGGACGAGCAGGAACTGCGCGGCGATCTGGGTAAAGGCGCCGACCAGCGCCCAGCCCGCGAAGGCGGGGCTCAGCGCCGGTAGGACATAACCCTCCCGGCTGGCCAGAACGGCGAGGTAGAGCAGCGCGAACGGCACGCCGAAGCCGAAGCGCACGAAGGTCGCCCCGGTCGTGCCGATCCGGCCCTTGAGGTGTTTCTGCAGCGCCGAGCGAATGTTCTGCAGGAAGGCGGCTGCGATGGTGATGACGATCCAGGCTGGCATGGTGGTCTCTTGTCGATGTCGGAAGGGCCGGGAAGCACATCCCGGCTGACGCGATAGTCCGGACCGTCTGGCGGTCCGCAGAGATCAGCGAAGTCGGCTGAGCGCGGTGCCGGAGAGGCTCGCGACGAAGCGCACCGGCAGGCGCTTGCGGTCCTGCAGGATCAGGGCAGCGCCCTTGGCGCTCATGTCTCGCTTCGATATCGACATGATGGATCTATAGCAGCTCCCCCGGCCGCCGCCAATCTCCGCCATCGGTGCCGCAGGGTCGCGAAAAGCGGATGCTTTGGCGGACGGGGCATTTCCTTGCGCCCCGGCGTCTGCCATAAGAGCCCGCATGAACACGCGAAAATCCCTGCCCGAGAAACCCGATTTCGACTCCGTCAAAGACTGGGTCTTCGATCTCGACAACACGCTCTACCCGCATCACGTCAATCTGTTCGCGCAGATCGACCGCAACATGACGGCCTTCGTCTCCGAGCTCCTGCAGCTCGAGCCCGAGGAAGCCCGCACGATCCAGAAGCGCTATTATCATGAGCACGGCACGACGTTGCAGGGGCTGATGATCCACCACGAGGTCGATCCGAACGACTTCCTGCAACGGGCGCATGCCATCGATTACTCGATCCTGATGCCGGATCCCGATCTCGGCGCCGCGATCAAGGCTCTGCCCGGCCGCAAGTTCATCTTCACCAATGGCAGCACGGCGCATGCGGAAGCCGTGTCGCGGGCGCTCGGCATCCTTGACCATTTCGATGACATCTTCGACATCGTGGCGGCCGACTACGTGCCGAAGCCGGCCGGCAGCACCTATGACAAGTTCGCCAGCCTGAACCGGATCGATGGGGCGCACGCGGCGATGTTCGAGGACCTGCCGCGAAACCTGTCGGTGCCGAAGTCGCTCGGCATGCGCACGGTGCTGCTCGTGCCGCGCAATCTCGAAGAGGCGTTTCTGGAAAGCTGGGAGCGTCCGGAAGAGGGGCGCGACCATGTCGACTACGTGACCGACGATCTTGCCGGCTTCCTGCGCGCGATCGTCTCCGGGCAAAAAAGTTCCTAACAAAAAGCAAATAACGCCAATCACTTAGATTACCAGGCACATTACCAAAGTTTCATCTACCTTACCGTTGTTTAAGTGGTGAAGGCACGCGGCCGTTCCTACCTTTCTCAGTGTGAATGACGCTGGAAAGGAATGAACATGAACACCAAGATGCTTACGCTTGCGGCAGCCGCCGCAGTTCTGGTTACGGGCGTGTCAGCAGGAGCCGTGTCTGCCCGCGGCTTCGGCGACGGTTTCGGCGGCCGCCATGGCCCCTCGCCCGAAAAGGCCTATGTCCGCATGCTGCAGCTTTTCGACGCCAATGGCGACGGCAAGATCAGCAAGGAAGAAGCACTCGCCGGCGAGGAGAAGAAATTCGCCGAGATCGACGCCAACAAGGACGGCTCGATCACGCCCGGTGAGATACGTGAATACCACCAGGCCTGGATGAAGGATCATCCGCGCCCCGACCGCATGGGCAAGGGTCCTGGCCCCGAGGGCATGAAGCCCGGCATGATGAAAGAACAGATGCAGGGCAAGAACGCCCCCGCTGGCAAGGGCAAGCCGGAAGGCGGACCGCCGCCGCAGGAAGACGCCATGGGCAATGGCCCGCAGGGCGGACCGCCCGGTGATGGCGATCGCGGTCCGGGCTGGTGGCATCGCTGGATGGACCGGGACGGTGACGGACCGCGCGGCAAAATGGCGCGCGACGATCACGGCCCTCGCTTCGGCGGACCGATGCGCGGCATGATGCTGATCCACATGGCCGACACCGACGAGAACGGTCAGGTCAGCAAGGAAGAGGCGAAAGCCGCGATGACCAAGATGTTCGACCGCATGGACGTCAACAAGGACGGCGTCATCGACATCAAGGACATGCCTCCCGCCGAGTAAACCCCTCTCTGCCTACTCGGACCGACAAAAGGCCGGCCCCGCGACAAGCAGGGCCGGCCTTTCCTTTGTTTTATTCCTTACGCGTGCCCGTAGAATTCGCAGATGATCCGCCAGGCATCGTCGGCAGTGTCGACGAAACTGATGAGGTCGAGATCCTCCGGCGCGATGGTGCCGAACTCGGCAAGCGCCTCGAAATTGACGATCCGGTGCCAGAACTCCGAGCCGAACAGGATCAGCGGCACGCGGCTCATGCGGCCGGTCTGGATCAGCGTCAGGCACTCGAAGAATTCGTCCAGCGTGCCGAAGCCGCCGGGAAACACGGTGACCGCCTTCGCCCGCATCAGGAAGTGCATCTTGCGGATGGCGAAATAGTGGAAGTTGAAGGACAGCTCCGGCGTCACATAGGGGTTCGGCGCCTGCTCGTGCGGCAGCACGATGTTGAGGCCGATCGACGGCGCGCCGACCTCGGCCGCGCCGCGGTTGCCGGCTTCCATGACGCCCGGGCCGCCGCCGGTGGTCACCACATATTCGCGGTTTTCATGGTCGCGCGCATGTTGCGAGCAGAGGCGGGCGAATTTCTGCGCCTCGCTGTAATAGACCGAAGCCTCCGACAGATTGCGGCGCTGCGTCTCGTTTTTCGCCGCCCAGGGCTCGACGCCGGGTGCCGGGATGCGCGCGCCGCCGAACATGACCACCGTCGAGCGGATGCCCTTTTCTTCCAGGATCATCTCGGCCTTCAGAAGCTCGAGCTGGAAGCGGACGGGGCGCAGCTCCTCGCGGCACAGGAAATCCTCGTCGGCATAGGCCAGCCGATAGGACGGCGAGACGGTCTGCGGCGTCTTCGGAATTCCCTCTGCCTTCTGCTTGTCGGCGGAGCTGTTCTTCAGCGGATCCCATGCACCATCTCTGCGTCGGCGGCCCACATGCTTCATGTTCGTCATCATTCCTCTATTCCGGCGCGAGGCCGAATCACATTGACGCTCGCAAGCCCGTCGCTTACAGCATCCGTGATAAATTTGAGCCCCCGCCTAAGGACTTACGTCCGGCAGGCTCATCAGATCACCGACCCAGAGTCTAAACATCGAAGTTTAAGGATTTCCCATGACAGGCATCGATCTCGCTTCCCTGGAGACAAGCATTGAAACGGCGTTCGACAACCGTGACAGCGTCAACACCTCCACGCGCGGCGAAGTTCGCGATGCCGTGGAAACCGCGCTGAACCTGCTCGACAGCGGCAAGGCCCGCGTCGCCACCCGCGGCGAGGACGGCAGCTGGACCGTTCACCAGTGGCTGAAGAAGGCCGTGCTCCTGTCCTTCCGCCTGAACGACATGGAAGTCGTCAAGGGCGGTCCGGGCAATTCGACCTGGTGGGACAAGGTGCCGTCGAAGTTCGAGAACTGGGGCGAGAACGCCTTCCGCGAAGCCGGCTTCCGCGCCGTGCCGAACGCCGTCGTCCGCCGCTCCGCCTTCATCGGCAAGAACGTCGTGCTGATGCCGTCCTTCGTCAATCTCGGCGCCTATGTCGACGAGGGCACGATGGTCGACACCTGGGCAACCGTCGGCTCCTGCGCGCAGATCGGCAAGCATGTGCATCTCTCCGGCGGCGTCGGCATCGGCGGCGTTCTGGAACCGATGCAGGCCGGCCCGACGATCATCGAGGACAACTGCTTTATCGGCGCCCGCTCGGAAGTCGTCGAAGGCTGCATCATCCGCGAGGGCTCGGTCCTCGGCATGGGCGTGTTCATCGGCAAGTCGACCAAGATCGTCGACCGCGCGACCGGCGAAGTGACCTATGGCGAAGTGCCGCCCTATTCCGTCGTCGTCGCCGGCACCATGCCGGGCAAGCCGCTGCCGAACGGCGAGCCGGGCCCGAGCCTCTACTGCGCCGTCATCGTCAAGCGCGTCGATGAAAAGACCCGCTCCAAGACCGGCATCAACGAGCTGCTGCGCGACTGATTGCGCCGGTCAATCCATGGCATGACAATCGATGGCTTATGGAAGCGGCCCCTGCGGCCGCTTTCTCCATTTCAGCCCTCCCCTGCATGCTGAACCAGCCGCCCCGCTGGCGTCAAATCGCCCCGTGACAGGGCCGCGGCAATCGGCTAACCCTTGCCACATGAAAACCACCGATCCCGTCGCCGTTCTCCAGACACTCATCCGCTGCCCCTCCGTCACCCCGGCGGAAGGCGGCGCGCTTTCCGCGCTCGACGCCATGCTTTCGCCGCTCGGCTTTTCGGTCGAGCGCGTCACGGAGCGCGACGAGGGCACGCCGGATGTCGAGAACCTCTACGCCCGCCGCGGCACATCCGGCCCGCACCTGATGTTTGCCGGCCATACCGACGTCGTGCCGGTTGGCAACGAGGCCTCCTGGACGCATCCGCCCTTTGCCGCCGATATCAAGGACGGCGTTCTCTACGGGCGCGGCGCGGTCGATATGAAGGGCGGCATCGCCTGCTTCGTGGCCGCCGTTGCCCGTCACATCGAGAAGCACGGCGACATTGCCGGTTCGCTCTCCTTCCTGATCACCGGCGACGAGGAAGGCCCGGCGATCAACGGCACCGTCAAGCTCCTGAAGTGGGCGGCGGAGAAGGGCGAGACCTGGGACGCCTGCATCCTCGGCGAACCGACCAATCCCGACCAGCTCGGCGACATGATCAAGAACGGCCGGCGCGGATCGCTGTCCGGCGAGATCACCGTCCATGGCGTGCAGGGCCACGCCGCCTATCCGCATCTCGCCGACAATCCGGTGCGCGGCATCCTGCAGCTGGCGACGGCGCTGATGCATCCGCCCTTCGATCACGGCAGCGACGATTTCCAGCCGTCGAACCTCGAGGTGACCACGGTCGATACCGGCAATGGTGCCGTCAACGTCGTGCCGGAAACGGCGCGCGCGGCCTTCAACATCCGCTTCAACGACCTGTGGACGGAAAACACGCTCAAGGGCGAGATCATCCGCCGGCTGGATGCCGCGGCGGCGGACGGCAACCTCAGGCACGGCCGCGATCCGGTTCGCTTCGACCTGACCTGGAAGGCCAACACGGCGCAGGTGTTCCTCACCCGCGACAACCGACTGACCGGCATTCTGTCCGAGGCGATCGAAAAGGTGACCGGCCTGACGCCGAAGCTTTCGACCACTGGCGGAACCTCCGATGCGCGCTACATCAAGGATTACTGCCCGGTCGTGGAATTCGGCCTCGTCGGCCAGACCATGCATATGGTCGACGAGCGCGTGGCGGTTGCCGATCTGGAAAAGCTGACCCGGATCTACGAGACCTTCCTCGACCGCTGGTTCTCCGAGCCGGCCTGACATGAGCGTTTGATCGAGTTTTTTTGATGGTGCCAGGGTTTACCGAGGTCGGTTACTACATGACGGGGCTGCGGCTGCTCATTCGCGGCAAGCGCGAGGGCTTCGGCTATCTCGACATTTCCGACCGCGGCGTCGCCCGGTCCTTCTGGGCGATCCTCTGGTGCATGCCGTCGCTCCTGCTCTCCTGGGGCTGGTGGCACTGGATGTTCATTTCCATCATGCCGGAAGGGATCAAGACCGGCCTGCCCTTCTTCGCGCGCCTCGCGCTCGTCGATGCCGTCGACTGGATGCTCCCACTGCTGCTCGCCGCCGCCATCTCGCTGCCGCTGAAGCTCGAACGCCAGTTCCCGGCCTTCGTGGTCGTGACCAACTGGATCAGCGTGCCCTTTGCCTTCGCCCACGCGCTGATCATCGCGCCGATCATCTTCTTCCCGCAGATGCTCTCGATCGCCTATCTCGCCTGGCTGGCGCTCCTGCTGATCGCCGTCTTCGTGCTGGCGCGGCTGATGCGCATGGTCTACGGCGCCAACATGGCCCTCGTCGCCGCCTTCGTCGCCCTGCAAATCCTGCCCGGCATGTTCATGGAGGATTATCTGCAGCGGCTGCTGGGTGTTGCGCCGTTTTGAGGGTGGAAGAGATTCAGAGGATTTACGTGGCAGATAACTTTGGCTGCGGCCGCGTCGGGTCAGTTGATAAGGTAGGCTTCAGGCAACGCAAAAGCCGGGTTCGGAGCGGCAGAGACAATCTGCTTCTGTCCTCGAAATGGCTTAAACTGATGCGTTTAGGTCCCCGAGTTTACGGAAGACCAATTATATCGCAGATCGTGTGAAGAAGAGGCAGAAAAGAACTCAGGTCGACATCGCCACGGTTGGCTCTGATTACCTTGCTAGCAAAGTCCATTTTGCCATACTCAGTTGGTTTGAGCTTTTCATCTTTCTTCTGATTAAGCTTGAGCGTTTTTCCGTCAAGTTTGACTTGCAGCCATTTCGATGGAATAAGCTTTTCGATATAGAAGTCGATTTTACCGCCACTTGGTATAGGAACTACGTAGAGATTTTCGCCAACGTGATAGTACGGCTCCGAGCCATTTATAGGTTTTGATGATCCAGTAAGTGACTTGATCGTGGACCACATTCCTTCGCTTTGTTTGTCATTATCTACGATAATAATAACCGGCATGGGCGGCTTTTCAGAGAAAAGCTTTTTAACCCGCTCAATGTGAAAGGTTGCGAATTTCGGAAGATCACCACCGCCTCCTGCAAGGTCGAGAAGATTGCCGGCCATGTTGGAGTGATTCACGAAATCAACTCCCCAATGATCGCCTTTGTCGCTTGTAAAATTTATAATTGCGGGTCCATTAATTAGGTTTTTTGCGACCCGAACGTCAGCTACATTCCAGCGGATCGCCTCTTTTAGATAGATGTAGTCTGTTTTCCCTTCGCAAATTATCAGCGGCTTTTCAGCCGTGTGAATTCGATAATAGTGATAGAAATCCTTCATCAACTTTAGGTAGCTTGGGACCGGCGAAGACTTGAATGCACGGAGCGCCTTATGTGGAAGTTCGCGTCCTTTAATGTCGTTTATGTGACACAACATGCCCCAAAGTTGGTGTTTTGATAACTCGCCGTTAGGAGCAACCGAAAGCTTATTGTTCGCGACAGCTTTCCCTTTAGTCATCATCGCATGCGCGCAAAAGCGTACACCCTTGTAGTAGTAGGTGCCAACGTTGACTTTATCATTCACCGTCAGACCGGTTGTCGCCTGCCGCTGATGTGATTGTTGCATCCGGGCTTTATTTGTATTCAGCTTCAAGTCCGAAGACAGTACAGCTTTCTCAAGACTCGACCCCTCGCGCCAATTGACCTCACCCGGCGGGCAGAACGCTATGGCAGACGGAAATTCTCTCAGATTTGTCGAAAAGGTGATGTCGTCCGCGTATCGGGAATAAGAGCATCTATACTTGCGAGCCAACGCCTGCAGTCTGTAATCAAGCGTCTGACTAATGAATTCGGAAATTATTGGAGAAGAAGGAGCGCCTTGCGGCAAAACATTCTGAAAGCAAGCGGTTTGCGCGATTGCAGTTGCCACTGTTGGCTTCAATTGGAAGTGCTGATTTTTTATGAAGTAACCTCTAACCCGCCCAAAATTGAAAGACGGAAAGAAATTCTCTATGTCTGTATTGAAAACGTAGCGCCTGCCAGTGTGCCTTTTCGCGTTTGTAAAAATCGATAAATTGCGCCCCTTCTGAAAGCCGTGCGACAACGCTCTCCCAGGAAACTTCGGCGCGCCGTGAATGTCAAAGTAGCACTGATAAAGTAGACGGCTAAGCCTAGACTGAATGAACTTCAGATTCTTGTTCGGCGCACTAATTTCGCGCTTAGAGCCATCCTTCTTCGGCACTTCAAAAGTCGTGTATTTTTGATCGTCCGTCGTATGATATATCTGTTTAGATAAGAATTTCGGCCGAACATCCAGAAGTCGAGCCAAATCGCCTAAGTCTACACATGCAGTTAAATCATTCAGACCAAAACGATATATTTTCAACGGCATTTAGTGATCCGCAAGCACTCTTTAGTCATACACGGTTATTACCGTTGTCGTAAGGCGCGTAGGATAAATCCCACCGTACAATCTTTATACCCACCACAATAACATGGCAGAAGAATCTGCTTGCGGATCAGTACCCATCTAAATTCTCCCCTGCATTTTTGCAACTGTCTTATCGAATCGACGCCCCCTCGCCTGATGCATAAACTCCGATTTACTGGCGCACGCGGTTGGAGAAGATAAGCGACAATTTTGCGGGATGCCGGAAACGAGAGCAATGGCCGAAAACGGGGGACTAAGCCACCACCACCACCACCAACCACACATCTCGTCGTGAAAGAATTCAACCCCCGGTGCCCGTAGCGGGCGGACGATGGGGAACTCTGAGCATTCTTGCCAAGCAAAGCAGCACAAAGTTCATCGCCCCGCACGCCTTGAGGTGCGGGGCGATGAAGATGACGTCAGGCCTTGTCGACGACCTTCTTGACGGCGTCCTTGGCCGCGCCCTTTGCCTGCTGGGCATGACCCTTGACTTCCTGGGCTGCGCCTTTTGCCTTCAGCTTGTCGTTTCCGGTTGCCTTTCCGGCCTCCTGCTTCGCTTTGCCGGCGAGTTCGTTTGCCTTGCCTTTGATCTTGTCTGCTGTGCTACCCATTGCGTTTCTCCTTGTGCAACGTGATTGCTGCCCGCCATGAACGTCGGGACGTGAGAAACGTTCCTTCGGACAAGAAGATCTTGTTGGAAGAGATATGAGCGCCGCGAGCAGCAAGACGCCGCGAAAGAGGGCGTCGTGATCTGTGATGGAACGGGAAAAAATTTAGCCGCCGGTGCCCGTAGGGGGGCGGGGGGATGGGGAACTCTGAGCATGTCAGCCAAGCCAAGGAACACAAAGCTTGGCGCTCTCAGGTCTCCCGGGCACCGGCGGTAGAGGCTTCATTGTCCATTGACGCTATTCACGGACGCTGCTGCCGACACCCACATTATTCAATCGCATGATTTAATCAAGCGATTTATGAAGGGGTGGTCAAATTTGTCGCAGGTGCCTATTCGGGATAGTCGACCTGCATGAAATAGAGGCCGTCCGGCGGCGCCACCTGGCCGCAGGCCCGCCGGTCGCGCGCCTCCAGCGCCGCGCGGACGTCGTCCGTCGTCATCTTGCCCTCGCCGGCGAGCTTCAGCGTCCCGGCAAACGAACGGATCTGGTTGTGCAGGAAGCTCTGGGCGGTGGCGCGGATCTCGATCACGTCGCCGTCGCGGGTGACATCCAGCCGGTCGAGCGTCCTCACCGGGCTTGTCGCCTGGCATTGCGAGGCGCGGAAGGTGGTGAAATCGTGCTTGCCGACCAGCGTCTGCGCCGCCTCATGCATCGCCAGATGGTCGAGCGGTTTGGGCACCCACCAGGCGCGGCCGGCATCGAGCGCGAGGCGCGCCTTGCGGTTGACGATGCGGTAGAGATAGTGCCGGCGCAGTGCGGAAAAGCGGGCGTCGAAGGTGTCGGGCACCTGACGCGCATCGACGACGGCAACGCGCTCGCCGGCCATTGCCAGATGGGCGTTCAGCGCATTGATGAGCTGGTGCTCGCTCCAGTCGCGGGTGAGATCCACATGGATCACCTGCCCGACCGCATGCACGCCCGAATCCGTACGGCCGGCACCGCGGATGCTGACCGTCTCGCCGGTCAGGGACAGGACGGCGTCTTCCAGCGCGCCCTGCACCGACTGGCCGTTTTCCTGCCGCTGCCAGCCGACATAGGGCCCGCCGTCATATTCGACGGTCATGCGGAACCGCGGCATCAGCCGATCCTCGCGCCGGCGGGAAGACTGTTGCCGCGCTGAAAATCCTCCGCATCCATCGGCTTGCCGCCGGCCTTCTGCAGCCGCGTCAGACGAACGGCGCCCGTGCCGCAGGCGATGTTCAGCCTGTCGTCCAGCACGGTGCCGGGTTCGCCGCTGCCGTCACCGAGAACGGAGCCGAGCACCTTCACACGTTCATGCTTGCCACCGAAATCCGCCTCGAACCAGGCGCCGGGAAAGGGTGCCAGGCCGCGGATATGGCAATCGACCTCAGCCGCGCTGCGGGAAAAATCGATGCGGGCCTCTTCCTTGGCGATCTTGGCGGCGTAGAGGACGCCCTCTTCGGCCTGCGGGGTCAGCGGCAGATCGCCGTCCTCGAGTTTCCCCATCGCCTCGGCCATCAGCTTCGCGCCCGCATGCATCAGCCGGTCGTGGAGTTCGCCGGCCGTCGTCTCCGGGCCGATCGCGACTTTTGCTGTCAAGGCGACCGGGCCGGTATCGAGCCCCTTTTCCATCTTCATGACCATCATGCCGGTCTCGGCGTCGCCGGCCATGATCGCCCGCTGGATGGGTGCCGCCCCACGCCAGCGCGGCAATAGCGAGGCATGGCCGTTGTAGCAGCCGAGCCGCGTGCCGGTCAGGATCGCCTCGGGCAGCAGCAGGCCGTAGGCGACGACGACGGCGACGTCGGCGTCGAGATCGCGGAAGCGCCGGCGCTCGTCTTCATCCTTGAAATTGACGGGGGTGGCGACCGGAATGCCCAGAAGCTCAGCGGCCTGATGCACGGGCGACTTGGTGAGATCGAGCCCGCGGCGGCCGGCCGGGCGCGGCGGCTGGGTGTAGACGGCGACGATCTCGTGGCCGGCATCCTTCAGCGCCCTCAGCGTCGGCACCGAGAATTCGGGCGTACCCATGAAAATGATGCGAAGAGACATGTTCGAACCGCCTGTTGTCGTTCAGGCTCCTTCAAACGGACTTATCGGCCGCAAATCAAGCCCTTTTCAGAGCTTGCCGCCGCTCTTGGCCGCCTTGGTGAACTTGCGGATCACCATATCGCGCTTCAGCTTGGAGATGTGATCGATGAACAGGATGCCGTTCAGGTGATCGATTTCGTGCTGCAGGCAGGTCGCCAGCAGGCCGTCGGCATCCATGGTCTGCTGTTTGCCATCGCGGTCGACATAGCGCACGGTGAGCGATGCCGGGCGTTCCACCTCGGCATAGTAGTTCGGGATGGAAAGGCACCCCTCCTCGTAGACCGAACGGTCATCGGACGTGGCGAGGATTTCCGGGTTGATGAAAACCTGCGGCGCCTTGTCCTCGTCGTCGCGCGACACGTCGATCACCAGCATGCGCTTCGGCACGCCGATCTGGATCGCGGCCAGGCCGATGCCGGGGGCGTCATACATGGTTTCCAGCATGTCGTCGGCCAGCTTGCGCACATCGTCGCCCACCTGTTCGATGGGGGCGGAGAGCTGACGCAGCACCGGATCCGGCAGTATGATAAGTGGTTTGATCGTCATGGCGTCGTCCCTTACCCCATCTTTTGCGCGGAGTGAATGCGGACAAACAAAGCCGGCGAAACTTTTTTCGCCGGCATACGCCCTGTTCGTCAGGCGCTGCGGCGCAACGGCTGGAAATGCCCGGCGTCGTTCGACTGCCGTTCGCCACCGTGGGTGCGGAAGCGGCGCAGTGCCATCGTCAGCCGCTCGACTTCGTCGCGCAGTGCGCGCGTCTGGCCGGAGGTGCGTTCCACCATGCCTGCGTTCTGCTGGGTGATCTGGTCCATGGCGGCGATCGCCTGGTTGACCTCGCGCAGGCCACCGGACTGATCGGAGGCGGCGCCGGCGATGCCGGAAACCGTCGCGTCGATCTCGCCGATGCGGTGGATGATGCTTTCCAGCGCCTCGCCCGTGCTATTGACCAGTCCGACACCGGACTGCACCTGGCTAGAGCTCTGCGAGATTAGGCCCTTGATTTCCTTCGCCGCGCCGGCGCAGCGCTGCGCCAGTTCGCGCACTTCCTGTGCGACGACGGCAAAGCCGCGGCCGGCGTCACCGGCACGCGCCGCCTCGACGCCGGCATTGAGCGCCAGCAGGTTGGTCTGGAAGGCGATCTCGTCGATGACGCCGATGATCTTGGAAATCTCGTCCGACGACTTTTCGATCTCGCCCATCGCGGTCACCGCCTGGCGCACCACGGCGCCGGAGGTTTCCGCCTCGTTCAGGGCGGCCTTGACCGCACCCGATGCCTTGGCGGCGCCCTCGGCGGTCGTCGTCACGTTCTGTGTCAGCTCGTGCAGCGCGGCGGTGCTTTCCTCAAGGCCTGCGGCCTGCTGTTCCGTGCGATGCGCCAGATCGTCGGCCGATTCGGAAATGCCGGTCGTCTCGCTAAGGATGCGTTCTGCGGCGCTTCCCACGGTGCCGATCGTCTCGCGCAGTCCGTCCATGGCCTGGTTGTAGTCGGCGACCATCTTGGCGAAATTGCCCGGCATGTCCTGCGGCAGCCGTGCCTCCAGGTCTCCCTCGGACAGCGCGTCAAGCGCCTTGGTGAGTTCGGCCAGCGCTGCGGCCTGCTCCGCCTCCGCGATCCGCTTGGCCTCCTCGGCCTCGGCGCGTTCGCGGGCCAGGATGTCGAGGTAGACGGAAATCGAGTAGTCCATGTCCAGCAGCGCCGCCTTGACGACCGCGCCGATCTCGTCGGCCAGCCGGGCAGACTTGCCCTTGCCGAAGCGGCTCGGCCAGCGCTTGTCGACCAGCGCCCTGACGAGCTGGTCCATGAGGACGGCATAGCCGCCGATGTACCAGCGCGGTTCCAGGCCGATGCGGGCGTGGGCGCGGCCCACCGCCGTCACGCCATCCACATAGCTTTCGTCATATTTTGCGGCGCTGACGATGGCCCAGTGTTCCATCTGGCGCTTCTTGGCGCCGGCGACATGATCGTCATTGCGGAAGAACGCCGCGGTATGCGGGGTCTTTTTGACCTTGGCGTAGAAAGTGTCCAGCGCAGGGCCGATCGATTCGCGAATGACATCGCTGACGTCCTGCAGGCTCTTCCTGGCATCGTGGTCGAGACCCACGAAGTCCAGGCGATCTGCAAGATCTGACTTACCTTGTTGCGCTGTCATGCTTATCCCCCGGTTCCGCGATCGTGACCATCAGGCCACCCTTCGCTGCTGCATAACTTTCACTATTCTAACGGTTTATTTAAAATCCGCTAAAATATAAAAACACTATGTGGAATATCCTTACATCTTGGGGTGGAATTCTAACCCAAGCTGCATCCCCTCTAGTTCTGCACCCTTAACGATTGGTTGAGCATCCGGGCAACATATGGCCACGCCAATTTTGTTCCCTATTTGATCTCTCTCGACCGTCGTGCCATACTGCCGTCCAGACCACCGAAAGCCCCCTGGAGCGCCATGCCGCATCTGCCTTCCCTTGCCGAACTGGCCAATATGCCCGCCTTTCCGGCAGCCGCCGTCGCCGCTTTTGTGATCATGTTGCTGGTGCTGCTTGTCTTGCTGCGCCTGCGCGGCAAGGCCGTCCGGGAGCAGCAGGCGGCCCGCACCCAGATGATGGAACTGCTGCGCAGCCAGACCGAGATGCAGGGCCGGCTTGCCGCCATGGCGGACGTGTTCGGCGCGCGCCAACAGGAACTGAACCATGCCATCGGCCATCGGCTCGACGGCATGGCGCACCGGCTCGGCAGCTCCATCCACGAGCAGACGCGGGCGACCGGCGACAATCTGCGCAAGCTGCAGGAGCGGCTCGCCGTCATCGACGCCGCGCAGAACAACATCCAGACGCTCGCCAAGGACGTCGTCGGGCTGCAAGCGATCCTCTCCAACAAGCAGACCCGTGGCGCCTTCGGCCAGGCGCGCATGGAGGCGATCATCGCCGACGGCCTGCCGATGGGCGGCTATCATTTCCAGGCGACGCTTTCCAACGGCTCCCGTCCGGACTGCACCGTGACGATGCCGAACGGCGCGCCGTCGCTCGTCATCGACGCGAAATTTCCACTCGAAGGCTGGAATGCGATGCGCGACGCCGCCACTGCCGACGACCGCAAGTCGCGCGCCTTACAGTTCCGGCGGGATCTTGAAACGCATATCCGCGACATTGCGGAGAAATACCTGATCGCCGGCGAAACGCAGGAGATGGCCTTCCTGTTCGTGCCGTCCGAATCGATCTTCGCCAGCATTCACGAGGAATTCGAGGCGGTCGTCCAGAAGGCCCAGCGCAGCCGGGTGATCATCGTCTCGCCGTCGCTCCTGATGCTGTCGATCCAGGTCATCCAGGCGATGCTGAAAGACCAGCGCATGCGCGAACAGGCGCACCTGATCCAGGGCGAAGTCGCAATCCTCATGGACGACCTCGGGCGTCTGGACGACCGGGTGCGCAAGCTGCAGGCGCATTTCAACATGGCAGAGAAGGATGTCGAGCAGATCCTGACCTCGACGGCGAAACTCACGCGGCGCGGCGACAAGATCGCGGCGCTGGAGCTGCAGCAGGCGCCCCTGGCGCCCGCGCCGTCCGCAACGGCTGCCCGCCCGGACCGCACGGTCGAAAGCAGGACCGGGCATTTGACGCTGAGACTGGTTGACGAGGAGTGATCCTGTCGGGCAGTGTCGCGCCGAATTTCAGACAGGGCCTGCATTCATGATCACCATACTCGGTTCCATCAATCTCGACCTCATCGCCACGGTCGGCCACCTGCCGAAGCCGGGCGAAACGGTGTCCGGCAACGGATTTTCCACCGCCGCCGGCGGCAAGGGCTCCAACCAGGCGCTGGCCGCACGGCGGGCCGGTTCGACCGTCGAAATGGCCGGCGCGATCGGCCGGGACGAGTTTGCCGGATCGGCGATCGCCATGCTGAAGGAGGCCGGCACGGGTCTCTCCATGGTCAAGGAAACGGACGAACCGACCGGAACCGCCCTCATCCTGGTGGGTTCGGACGGCGAGAACATGATCGCCGTGGTGCCGGGCGCCAACGGCACGGTCACCACAGAGGACGCGGACGCGGCGCTCGCGGCCATGTCGAAGGGCGACTACCTGCTGCTGCAGATGGAAATTCCCGCCGGCTCGGTCGAACATGCGCTTGACGCGGCCAAGGCGCGCGGCGTCATCACCGTGTTCAACACCGCGCCGATGAGCGCCGAGGCGGCGCGTCTCGCCGAGCGCGCCGACATCGTCATTGCCAACGAAACCGAGTTCGCCCAACGGGCCGGCGTCGAAAGCCAGACGGCGGACGAGCGTGTCGCCGAGTTGAAGCGCCTGCATGCGGCCACCGGCCAGACCCTGATCGTCACGCTTGGCGGCGACGGCGTCATCGCCATGCATGACGGCGCATTCCACAGCACCAAGGGCCTCGTCATCGAGCCGGTGGACACGGTCGGCGCGGGCGACACCTTCTGCGGCTACTTCGCCGCCAGCCTCGACCAGGGCCTCGACTTCGCCGCAGCACTCCGCCGGGCGGCAGCGGCCGGATCGCTTGCCTGCCTGAAGCCGGGCGCGCAACCGTCCATCCCCATGGCCGAAGAAGTGGCGGCGCGCCTCTAGGTCGTCAGAGGCGGGACAGCCGCTCCGTCAGCAGGTCGAAGAAGCCTTCCGCATCCGCATCGCCGATCACCTTGGCGTTCACCTTGCGGTCCGTCACCTTCCACCAGTCGACGACGGTCATGCCGAGCGTCAGGTCCGACTGCGTCTCGATCTCGACATTGCAGTCGCGGCCGGTGAAAAGCTCCGGCCTGATCAGATAGGCGATGACCGACGGATCGTGCAGCGGTCCGCCGTCGGAGCCGTATTTCTCGATATCGAAGCGCTCGAAGAACTCCAGCATCTCGACCATGACCTTCGCCGCCCTGGTGCCGATCTCCGCCATCCTGGCGACCCGGCGCTTCAACGTCAGCAGCTTGTGGGTGACGTCGAGCGGCATCATCACGATCGGAATGCCGGCGCGGAAGACGACGGCGGCGGCTTCCGGATCGACGTAGATGTTGAATTCTGCCGCCGGCGTGATGTTGCCGACCTCGAAATAGGCGCCGCCCATCATCACCAGCTCCTTCACGCGCGGCGCGATGTCCGGCGCCTTCTGCAGCGCCAGCGCGATGTTGGTCAGCGGCCCGAGCGTGCAGAGCGTGACTGTGCCTTCCGGCTCGCGGCGCAGCGTGTCGATGATGAAGTCGACGGCATGCCCGTCTTGCAGCGGCATTGTCGGTTCCCACCATTCCGGACCGTCGAGACCGGTCTTGCCGTGCACGTGCTCGGCCGTCACCAGCGGCCTTGCGATCGGCTTGTCGGCGCCGGCAAAGACCTTGATATCCGTCCGGCCGCAGACCTCGCAGAGCAGGCGGACATTGCGGCTGGTCAGCGCCAGCGGCACGTTTCCGGCGACCGCCGTGATGCCCAGAACCTCGATTTCGTCCGGGCTGCCGAAGGCCAGCATGATGGCGGCGGCGTCATCCTGCCCGGGGTCCGTGTCGATGATGATCTTTCTGGGAGAGGCCATGATGTCGTCCTGTCTGAGGGAATGTGCGGCCGGTGGCGGCCTGTCGGGAGCCGGATTGAAAAGGACAGTCGGACCGAAAGTCAAGGCGACATGGCGGTCCGTCGGCGGGAAGCGATATGCGATTACACCATGTCTTGCAAAACTTCGCCAAAAGGTGCGGCCTTTGTGTTGCGCGGCGGGCGCGTCATCCCCATATTGGCCGGTAACGGACGCCGTCTTGCGGGTCCGGCATAGTCGCTTGAAAGCAAGGACTTGAAGAACAATGAGCCGCATGCCCCCCTTCGCCAGCCCGCTTCTCCTGGGCTTTGACGCCATGGAAAAGACGCTGGAGCGCATCTCCAAGGCGAGCGACGGCTATCCGCCCTACAATATCGAGCGCATCAGCGCCGACCGACGGTCCGGCGATCCGGAGAAGCTGCGCATCACGCTCGCCGTCGCCGGTTTCTCCGAGGACGACCTCGATGTGACGACGGAGGAAAACCAGCTGATCATCCGTGGCCGACAGATCGAGCAGGAAGAGCGCGACTATCTCTACCGCGGCATCGCCGCCCGCCAGTTCCAGCGGATGTTCGTGCTCGCCGAGGGCATGCATGTGCTCGGCGCGACGCTGCGCAACGGCCTGCTCTGCGTCGACCTTATTCGCCCGGAGCCGGCGCGTATGGTAAAGAAAATTAATATTTCGGTTTCACAGTAGCACAACGGACACAGGTCCGGTCTCCTGGCTGTGGAGGAACTGAAATGCTGATGAAAACCGCCAATTCGAAACTGACGCTCACCGAATTCGCGCATCTGGGCGAAGGCGAAGTGGGATATATCCGCAAGATGCGTCACGAGGATATTTCGCGCTGCTTCCCGGAAGCGCCCGAAATCGACCCGACACTGGATCTCTGGGCGCTGTTCGGCGCCGACGGCACGCCGATCCTGCTCACCGACAACCGTTCCAGCACCTTCTTCAAGGCAGCAGAAGACGAGCTGACGCCCGTCAGCCTGCACTGAGGCAAATCGCAGCCGGCCGACGGTCAATTGCCGTCGGTCAGACCCGCCGGAACGTGAGATAGGCGGAAGACCGGCCTTCGCGCTTGGCCTTGGCCTCGTAGCGCGTGCCCGGCCAGCCGGCATACGGCGTCAGCCAGTCGGACGCGTTGCGCGCGGTCCACTCGAAGCCGCCATGGTCGCGGCAATGGGTGAGCGTCCAGTTCACATAGGTATCGATATCCGAGGCGAAGCAGAACAGGCCGCCGGGCTTCAGCACCCGGTGGAAGCGGTCGAGGTTCACCTGCGAGACGAAACGGCGCTTCCAGTGCTTCTTCTTCGGCCAGGGATCGGGATAGAGCAGGTCGATGTGATCGACCGAGGCCTCCGGCATCCAGTCCAGAAGCTGAGTCGCGTCGTCGTCATAGACGCGGATATTGTCCAGTCCCTCATCCTCGCGGACGATCAGCAGCTTGGCCATGGAGTTGACGAACGGCTCGACGCCGATGAAACCGGTCTCGGGCTTCTCGGCGGCACGATGGGCCAGATGCTCGCCGCCGCCGAAGCCGATCTCGAGACGAATGGTCTCGACCGGCCGCGAAAACAGCACGCGCAGATCCGACGGCGCCGCCGCCGTCAGGTCGATCCTGGCATCCGGCAGCGCACCTTCCAGCACATCCTGCTGATGACGGCGCAAGGGTTTGCCCTTGCGCCGTCCGAAGAAGGCTTCCGTTGCCCGGGAGCGGCGCCCGTCATTTTCCATGTCGATCAGGCCTTGATGGCTTCCTTCAGCGGCTTGACGAGGTCGAGCCGCTCCCAGGAGAACGATCCGTCACGACCGGCCTTGCGGCCGAAGTGGCCGTAGGCCGAGGTGCGCGCATAGATCGGCTTGTTGAGGTCGAGATGCCGGCGGATGCCCGACGGCGATAGGTCGATCACCTTGCGGATGGCGTGTTCCACCTGGTCTTCCGTCACGTTCTTGCCGGTGCCGTGCAGGTCGACATAGATCGACAGCGGCTGCGCCACGCCGATGGCGTAGGACAGCTGGATCGTGCAACGCTCGGCGAGGTTCGCCGCAACGACGTTCTTGGCGAGGTAGCGCGCGACATAGGCGGCCGAGCGGTCGACCTTGGTCGTGTCCTTGCCCGAGAACGCGCCGCCGCCATGCGGTGCGGCTCCGCCATAGGTGTCGACGATGATCTTGCGGCCGGTCAGGCCGGCGTCGCCGTCCGGACCGCCGATGACAAACTTGCCGGTCGGGTTGATGTACCAGACGCAGTCGTCGGCGATCTTCAGGTCACCCAGCGCTTCGCGGATATAGGGCTCGACGACGGAGCGCACCTTCTTGGAATCCCAGGAGGCATCGAGATGCTGGGTCGACAGCACGATCGACGCTGCCTCGGCGGCCTTGCCGTCGATGTAGCGAACAGTGACCTGGCTCTTGGCGTCAGGGCCGAGCTTGGCGGCCTCGCCCTCGCCCTTCTTGCGCGCGTCGGCAAGCAGCTGGAGGATCCGGTGCGAATAATAGATCGGCGCCGGCATGAGGTCCGGGGTCTCGCGGCAGGCGTAGCCGAACATGATGCCCTGGTCGCCCGCGCCCTCGTCGCCCTGACGGTCGGAGGCGTTGTCGACGCCCTGCGCGATGTCTGCCGACTGCGAGTGCAGGAGCACGTCGATCTTGACCGTCTTCCAGTGGAAGCCGTCCTGCTCGTAGCCGATCGAGCGGATCGCCTTGCGCGCTGCGGACTTGAACTTCGACGGGTTGATCACGTCGTTGCCGTTCTTGTCCTTCTTCATCAGGCTCGGCGGCAGGCGCACCTCACCGGCGATGACCACCCGGTTGGTGGTCGCCAGCGTTTCGCAGGCGATTCGGACGCCCCAGGGATCGACGCCGGTCTTGGCGGCTTCGCGATAGACGAGATCGACGATCTCGTCCGAAATGCGGTCACAAACCTTGTCGGGATGGCCTTCGGAAACGGACTCGCTGGTAAACAGATAGTTAGCGCGCATGCGGGATTTCCCTCAGTGAATCTAGGCGCAAACTGTGTAGTCATTCCCGCGCCCGATGACAAGCGCAGAAGGACATAAATATATCTTTATATGAACGAATTATGGCCTCAGAGCACAAAAAAAGCGGCCAAATGCCGCTTTTTCTGAAGGTTCCGTATGCGACAAAGGCCGCTCACTCGCTTTCGGCTTCGGCAGCCAATGCCTTGACCAGGTCGACGAGCTTGCGGCGCACCTTGGCATCGTTGATCTTCACGAAGGCGCGGTTGAGCTGAAGTCCTTCGGACGAGGACAGGAAGTCCACCACGTAGTTGGAACTGGACGCCTCGGCCATGCCGGACGGGCCGACCGACTGATCACCGGGTGCGTCCTCGAAGAAGAAGGAGACCGGAACATTCAGAATACCGGAGATATTCTGCAGGCGGCTGGCGCCGACCCGGTTCGTGCCCTTCTCGTATTTCTGGATCTGCTGGAACGTAATGCCCAGGGCTTCACCCAGTTTTTCCTGACTCATCCCCAGCATGGTACGACGCAACCTTATGCGGCTGCCGACGTGCACATCGATCGGGTTCGGCTTTTTCTTGTTTTCTACCATAGTTTGTTCCAGTTGCCTTCATCGCTGTAGCCCGGTGCCCATCAAGTTCCCTATATGGTGATCGGCCTAAACGCGACTGTCACCACAGAGCTTATCTGGACTGCCAATTTTCGCACTATGCAATTTTAGGGGTTTTTGGTCAATTCTTGTTAGAAACAAAACTTACACGGGAAAGCGCCGCAATTGTGATTGAAAGTATCAGAAGCGCAAAAAAAGCATAATGCCGAATTTGGGCATCGGATGTTGTCACAGGACTTCTAGTTAAACTTGTATCTATAAATCCTCTTTTGCCAGACCCCAGACCGGCGACGACGCGGCCATAAGGATCGACTAGCGCCGAGATGCCGTTGTTGGCCGCGCGGATCAGAGGCATGCCCAGTTCGACCGCCCGCACCCGCGCCTGCAGGAAATGCTGGTAGGGTCCGGGCGTATCGCCGAACCATGCGTCATTGGTGACGTTGAGCAACGCGTCGGCGCCTCCTTCCGCGCCCTCCATCTCTCCCGGAAAAATGATTTCGTAGCAGACCAGCGGATAGAAGGTCATGTCGTCGGGCAGGGTCAGGAGCGTCCGGGTGCTGCCGGAGGAAAAGCCGCCCGGCATCTCCGAGACATTGGCGATGCCGTAGTCGTCGAGAACATCCTCAAAGGGCACATATTCGCCGAAAGGTACAAGGTGCACCTTGTCGGCGGCCGAGACGATCTGCCCGTTGTCGTCGATGACGTAGATGGAATTGTAGTAGCGCGGCGGCGTGCCCGGCAGCATGTCCTCGGAGCGAACCGCACCGGCGATCAGGATCTGCCCCGGCTTCAGGACGTCGGCGATCCGCGTCAGGGCGTCCGGGTTCTGGGTCAGGATGAAGGGAATGGAGGTCTCGGGCCAGACGATGATCTTCGGCTCGGGCTTGCCGTCTGCGGGCGGAGCGGCCGACAGCGCCAGATGCTCCTCGAAGATCGAGGCGCGCTCCTTGTCGTCGAGCTTCTTCGACTGGTCGATATCGGGCTGCACGAGACGAATTGCGACCGCGTCGCCCTTGGCGCCCGGCGCGCTCTCGAGCCGGTATGCGCCGTAGCCGATATGCAGCAGTCCGATCAGGCAGGCGATCACGATGCCGGTGCGCCGCGACCCCGGCGATCCGAGCAGCGCTGGCGCCGAGAAGACGAAGACGGCAAGCAGCGTCACGCCGAAAAGGCCGATCACATGGACGGACTGCATCATCACCGGGATTGGCATGGCGCCGTAACCGATCGCGTTCCACGGAAAGCCGGTCAGCAGCACGCTTCTCAGCCATTCGGCAAGGCCGAAGGCCGCGGCAAGGGCTGCGAGCCTGCCCCAGCCTTCCGACCAGAGAAGCCCGGCAGCCGCCGTCGCCAGCCCGTAATAGATCGCAAGCACCGCCGGCAGGCCGAGCACGGCGAAGGGGATCGCCCAGGCAAAGCCTTCCGCATCGACGAGCAGCGCATTGCCGAGCCACCACAGGCCGGCCACGAAATAGCCGAGGCCGAACAGCCAGCCGGTGGCAAAATCGGCGCGCAGGCGTCCCCAGACGCCGCCATATTCGCCGCCGGCATTGCCGTCCATCAGCCATGTCAGGATCGTGAAGGAGATGAACAGGGCGGCAAAGAAGCCGAAGGGCGGCAGCGCCAGGACACCGACCGCTCCCGCCAGAACGGCGACCAGCGCCCGCCGAAATCCCCACAGGAGCATGATCCTGTTCGCGAGCCCTTGCATGCCTGGTCCCCACTTCCCTGATACCGGTCCCAGCCTTTGCTGGCCAGGACCCGGTAAAGTCACCGCCGAATCACTCCGGCAGTCTTCCAAAAAAAGCAGGACTTGTCGCGCAATCCGGCCGTTCGGCGACCTTTGATCGCTGCCGATGCACGGTCGTTGGCTGCAAAGCGGCTCAGACGTCTGCCTTCGCGGTGTCGATGCCGTCGGCGGTTGCCTCCGGCTTCATCGCGACCGGCTCCGGTTCGCCCTTTACGATGCGGCGGCGGACGGCCTGGCGCTTGCGCAGGATCCGCACGCGCTTGACCCGTCGCGGGTCGGCGTCGAGGATCTGGAACTCGAAGCCGGGCAAGGCCTGCACCACCTCGCCACGGACCGGAATGCGGCCGAGCGCGGAGAAGATCAGGCCGCCGAGCGTGTCGATTTCCTCAGTATGCTGCTTGACGTCGAAATCAGGGCCCAACTCATCGGCGAGATCCTCCAGCTCGACGCGGGCATCGGCGATCATCACGTCGGCGGAGACGCGGGTGAACATCGCCTCCTCGTCGTCATGCTCGTCGTCGATGTCGCCGACCACGACCTCGACGATGTCCTCGTGCGAGACGAGGCCGTCGGTGCCGCCATATTCGTCGATCACCAGCGCCATCTGCGTGCGGTTCGCCTGCATGCGCGTCAAAAGGTCGGACGCGAGCATGGATGGCGGCACGAACAGGATCTTGCGGATGATGCCGGCTTCGACGACGGTCTTCTCGAGATCGACGCGTCCGAGATCGAAATTCGGCTTCGGCACCCGCGACGACTTTTCCGTCGCCGGCTTGTCGCCGTTCGTGGCGGCCGCCGTTGCTGCAGAGCCGTTGCGCGATCCGTTGCGCCGCTTGTTGCGCGCCTGCTTGGTCAGATAGGACAGGAGGTCGCGGATGTGGACCATGCCGCGCGGGTCGTCCAGCGTGTCGCAATAGACCGGCATGCGCGAGCGGCCGCTTTCCTCGAACAGCACGATCAGCTCGCCGATGGTGATCGACTGGTCCACGGCCTCGATGTCGGCGCGCGGGATCATGATGTCCTCGACCCGCACTTCGCGGAAGCGGAGGATGTTGTGCAGCATGGCGCGCTCTTCCGGGGAGAAATCGTCATCCCCCTCGGCATAGGTCATCAGCGCGTCGGCTAGGTTCTCTCGCAGGCCGGAGCTTTGCTGGCCCTTCAGGAAACGCGCGGCGCGCGTCCAGAACGAGGTGGGGGATTTCGCACCGGTTTCGGTCCTGTGCGGACTGCTTCCCTCTTCCGAGGAAGAAGGCTCGGTGCCTTCGCCGGCGTTAGTGCCGGTGTCTGTCGGGTAGTCGTTCATCGTTCCTTACTGTCAAACCGGGTCCTGGCCCTGATAGGGGTCAGATAGGCCTAGGACCGCCAGAATGCGAGTCTCCAGCTCTTCCATTTCTTCCGCTTCGGATGTTTCGATGTGATCGTATCCGAAAAGGTGCAAAAATCCATGAACCAACAAATGCGTCAAATGTTCGTCGAACGTCTTGTCCAGCTCGCTGGCCTCACGCTCGACGGTCTCCTTCGCGATGATGATATCACCAAGCATCGGTCCGGGCATACCCCCTGGTTCGAGGGGAAATGCGGGAAAGGACAGGACATTGGTCGCCTTGTCCTTGCCGCGCCATTCGGCATTGATGCCACGGATCATCTCGTCATCGGCGAAAACCAGCGACAGTTCAACCGGCATCTGCGGAAAAGGCTGTTCTTCCTCGCGGGCCAGAAAGCCGGCTGCGGCGGAAAGCACGCGATCGCCAAGCGCTTCAAGCTCATCCTCGGATGGCCAGTCGCCCGCTTCCACCGATATCTGGATATCGAGGTCGGGGCCGATGTCGGCCGTCGTCATCAGCGCTCCACGCTCTCGCTTTCGTCCGGCACCGCGGTCTGGCTTTCATAGGCCCGGACGATGCGGGCGACGAGCGGATGGCGCACGACGTCGACATCCTTGAAGCGGATGGTCGATACGCCCTCCACGCCCTTCAGGATCTGCAAGGCTTCGACCAGGCCCGACTTGACGCCACGCGGAAGATCGACCTGGCTTGGGTCGCCGGTAATGATCATCCGGGCGTTTTCGCCAAGACGCGTCAGGAACATCTTCATCTGCATCGAGGTGGTGTTCTGCGCCTCGTCGAGGATGACGGCGGCGTTCGCCAGCGTGCGCCCGCGCATGAAGGCGAGCGGCGCGATTTCGATGACGCCGGCGGTGATCGCCCGCTCCACCTTGTCGCCGGGCATCATGTCGTAAAGCGCGTCATACAGCGGTCGCAGGTAGGGATCGACCTTTTCCTTCATGTCGCCGGGCAGGAAGCCCAGGCGCTCGCCGGCTTCGACGGCCGGACGCGACAGGATGATGCGGTCGACCTGGCCGCGCTCGAGCAGCTGTGCGGCATGGGCGACGGCGAGATAGGTCTTGCCGGTACCGGCCGGACCGACGCCGAAGACGAGTTCGGTGCGGTCGAGCGCCCGGATGTAGGCATCCTGCGTCGGCGTGCGGGCGGCAATCGTCTTCTTGCGTGTGGAAATCTGCGCCATTGTCAGCTTGGCCTTGCGCTCCATGGTGGGCAGGCTCAGCTGGTCGTCGGCTGCCACCGCCATGCGGATCGCGCCCTCGACGTCGGAGGTTTCCACCGAAGCGCCGCTCTGCAGCCGGTCGTAGAGATAATCCAGCGCCCGGCGGGCCTGATTGGTCGCCTGAAGCTCGCCGCTGATCGACACCGAGTTGCCGCGGGCGCGCGCATCGATGTGCAGGCGCTCCTCGAGCAGCTTCAGGTTCTGGTCGAATTGTCCGAAGAGATCGCTGGCCAGCCGGTTGTTTTCGAACGTCAAGACAAAGTGGTTGGCGTCGGCCGCTGCAGTTTTGCTGGTACGCGAAGAAGTAGCTACCAATTCCTGTCCGTTCAAGCGGGTCTGGCTCCTGTAGGGTCGGCCCTAATTCTGCGCCACCGCGGCAATCAGACTGTTCGGGCCCGTTCCGGTGATTCGTACCTTAACAATGTCACCGATTTGCAAAGCTTTTGCATCAACTATTACTGACTGCAGCCAGGGCGAGCGACCGATCAACTGGCCGTCATATCGACCCGGTTTTTCCAGAAGGACGTCCACCTCGCGGCCGACGCATTCTTCCGCAAACTCGTGCTGTTGCCTGATCAGCAGCGCCTGAAGCCGCTCCAGACGCTCCGCCTTGACGGCTTCCGGCACCTGGTCCTTCAGATCCGCGCCGGGCGTTCCCGGCCTTGTCGAATATTTAAACGAGTAAGCCTGTGCGTATCTGACCTCGCCGACGATCTTCATCGTATCTTCGAAGTCGGCATCGGTCTCCCCCGGGAAACCGACAATAAAGTCCCCGGAAATGGCGATATCAGGGCGGGCTTCGCGGATTTTCCCGATCAGGCGAACATAGTCGTCCGCCGTATGGCGACGGTTCATGGCCTTCAATATACGGTCCGACCCCGACTGCACCGGCAGGTGCAGATAGGGCATCAGTGCGCGCAGATCGCGATGGGCGGCGATCAGCCGGTCGTCCATATCGCGTGGGTGGCTGGTCGTGTAGCGCAGCCGCGCAAGCCCGGGAATTTCGGCGAGCCGGTAGAGCAGATCGCCGAGCGTCATCTCGCGGCCGGCGGCATCGAGGCCGTGCCAGGCGTTGACGTTCTGGCCGAGAAGGGTGATTTCGCGCACCCCGCCATCCACAAGTTTCTGCGCTTCCTCAACGATCTGGGCGAGCGGACGCGACACTTCCGCACCGCGCGTATAGGGCACGACGCAGAATGTACAGAACTTGTCGCAACCCTCCTGCACCGTCAGGAAGGCGGTGACGCCGCGGGCACGGATGGTCGCCTTGCCGGTTGCCGGCAGGTGCTCGAACTTGTCCTCTATCGCATATTCGGTGTCGATGACGCGCTCGCCGGACTTGGCACGCTTCAGCGCTTCCGGCAGGCGGTGATAGGTCTGCGGACCGATGACGACATCGACGGCCGGCGCCCGGCGCAGGATTTCCTCGCCTTCGGCCTGGGCCACGCAGCCGGCGACGCCGATCATGAATTCGCGACCCTCGGCCTCGCGTGCCTTCTTCATGTCACGCAGGCGGCCGAGCTGCGAGTAGACCTTCTCGGCGGCCTTCTCGCGGATGTGGCAGGTGTTGATCAGCACCAGGTCGGCCTCGCCGAGATCTTCCGTCTGGTCATATCCGTCGCGGTCGAGCGCATCGCTCATTCGGCCGGAATCGTAGACATTCATCTGGCAGCCATAGGTCTTGATGAAAACCTTGCGCCGGTTCGAGCCTTCGCGAAGGGGCTCCTTCGGGGCGTCGAGAACAGTAATATCCTGGGTCATGGCCGCTATTTAGTGCTTTTCAGTCCGCGATGAAATCAAAAAATGCGGACGCCAGGGGCCTCAGTCGATGTCGCGGCCGTGCAGATGCCTCTGCAGCATGGTGCGCACACGATCCTCCAGATAGGCGGCCGCGTCCTTGCGCTTCGTTTCGGCGGTAAATGCCAAGGGCTCGCCGAAGCTGACATCGACCTCGAATGCGCCGGCGCGCAGGATGCCCACCAGATGCGGCAGCAGTTCGGCGTCGCCCACCCAGGCGGCGACCGGGCGATGATATCGGCCCATCGGCGCGCCATGATAGCCGGTGAACGCGATCGCCACCGGCTGGATGTGGACCACGCCCTCGGGTGCCGAGGCAAGCGCGGAGGTGGCCGCCCCGAACAGCGACGTCTTGAACGGCAGCACGCGGTTGCCGTCGCCGGTCGTGCCTTCCGCAAAGAGCACCATGACTTCGCCCTTGGCCATGCGCAGCGCGATCTCGCTCACCTGCTTGCCGGTGGCGCGTTTCTGCTCTCGTTCAATGAAGACGGAGTTCTGCCAACGGGCGAGCTGGCCGAAGACCGGCCAGCCCTTGACCTCCGACTTGGCGATGAAGGCGACGTCGGCAATCGATCCGAGCACGAGAATGTCGAGCCAGGAGGCATGGTTGGGAGCCAGCATGAGCGGCCGGCGGGTCTCTAGACGGCCATGGACGCGCACCCGGATGCCCAGCATCCGGCAGGCGACCCAGTGCCACCAGCGCGGAATGCGCCGCGCGATCTGCAGGTCGAATTTCAGGCCGACGAGCTGGAACGGCAAGAGGACAAGCGTCGTCACCGTGAGGACGACCGCCACGATCGCGGCACGCAACCAGACCATCAACGGCTGCTCTCCATCATCCCATGTCCTGCGACAAGATCCGCCAAGGCTAGCGGAGATCCCGCCGCATGACGAGCGCGGAGGTCTTGCCAATTTTGGGATCGGAATAATAGGCCGGGCGTTCGCCGACCTTTTCGAACCCCATCTTGCGATAGAGGGCGAGCGCGGCGGTGTTGGTGTCATCGACCTCCAGGAAAATCGCCTCGCCGCCGCGGCGGTTCGCCTCGTGCAGGGCCGCCAGCATCAGCCGCCAGCCGAGGCCGAAGCGGCCGTACTTGCTGCCAACGGCAATCGTCAGGATTTCGGCTTCACCGGCCACTTCGCGGGCGAGCACGAAGCCGGCCACCGGCTTGCCGAACACCGTATTGCGCTGGCGGGCGACGTAGCCGAAGACGTTTTCCTGCGTCAGCAGGCTTTCGAACTCGCCGTCGTTCCACGGCCGGGAAAAGCGTTCGGCATGCACCTCGGCCACCCGGCGGCAATCGGACGCATCCATTGCCAGAATTTCGAATTCCGGTTTGAAAGAGAGAAAGGAAGCCAGCATGTCGTTCATTTCCGTGCGAGAGCGAATCCGCTTTGCGGCTTGGCATCCGGGCCTCTCAGATAGAGCGGCTTCGGTCGCACCATACTGGCGCCTTCGGCTGATGCCAGCCTTGCCAGTGTCCTGATCGGGTAATGATCCACGTCCGCTTCCCTCCCCTCGCCGGCCAGCAGCGCGGCTCCGGATCCGGTGATCCTGCCTTCAAACGCCGCCGCGGTCGTTCTTGCGTCCTCCACGCTCACGACCACTGCCTCAGTCGATGCTACGCCCTGAGAGTTAAAAGCCTGCAAATAGATTTCGCCACGCTTGGCGTCGATCGCGGCCGTGACGGCATCGCCGCCGCCGGCCTCGATTTCCTTCGCAGCCAGCACCGCCAGCGTCGATACGCCGACGGCCGGCACGCCGAGCGCCAGCGCAAACCCACGGGCCGCGGCAACGCCGACGCGAATGCCGGTAAACGAGCCGGGGCCGATGGTCACGGCGATCCGATCGACATGATCGAGCGTCAGACCGGACTGGTCAACGCAAGTCTCGACAAAGGACATCAGGCGTTCGGCATGGCCGCGCCCGATCGTCTCGCTCACCTCGGCAAGAACTTCATCCGTATCGCTGTCGTAGAGCGCGGCGGAGCAATCGACCCCCGCCGTATCCAGTGCCAGGACGATCATCGCCGTCCGCCATTAGTCTTCACTGTCAGACGGCCTCGACTTCCTGCACTTCCGGCACGAAGTGACGGAGCAGGTTCTGGACGCCGTGCTTCAGCGTCGCCGTCGAGGACGGGCAACCGGAGCAGGCGCCCTTCATGTTGAGATAGACCTTGCCATCGCGGAAGCCGCGGAAGGTGATGTCACCACCATCCTGGGCAACGGCCGGACGAACGCGGGTCTCGAGCAGCTCCTTGATGGTTGCGACGATCGTTTCGTCGCCCTTCTCGAAGAACTCGCCGTCCAGATCGGCATCATCCTGCGCGGCGTTGCCGATGACCGGCGCGCCGGTCATGAAATGCTCCATGATCGCGCCGAGGATCGCCGGCTTCAGGTGCTGCCATTCCTGGTCCTGCTTGGTCACGGTGATGAAATCGTAGCCGAAGAAGACGCCGGTCACGCCCGGCACCGCGAAGATGCGCGAGGCGAGCGGCGAGGCTTCCGCTTCCGTCGCAGAGCGGAATTCCGCCGTTCCGGTTTCCAGGACCACCTTGCCGGGCAGGAACTTCAGGGTCGCCGGGTTCGGCGTGGCTTCGGTCTGAATGAACATCGTATCTCTCCGCATGCCGGAACATGCGCCGGCATTCTTTAGAATCTTTCAAAAGAAAATAGGCCGAATGTCATGCCAGTTCAAGGACGGAGTCGGCGCTTGCGCGGCTTATAGCACGAAAACATGATCGCACCATGCAGGATTTCCGGAACAGAATTCCGCGAAGGCCTGGCGATCAGCAGAGCGCGTCGATTTCCTCATCCGAGAGCGTGTCGGGCAGAACGGTGACCGGGATCGGGAAGGTGGCGCTGCGGCCGGCGATCGAGGCCACCAGCGGGCCGGGCCCTTCCTTGGCGGAGCTCGCGGCCAGGACGAGGATGGCGATGTCGCGGTCGTCCTCGATCAGCTTGTTGATCTCCTCGGTGGCGCTTCCCTCGCGGATGACGATCTCCGGCTCGATGCCGATCGTCTCGCGCACCTTCTGGGCCGCCTTGGCGACGATCGACTCGGCCTCCTCGCGCGCTTCGGCACGCATGATCTCCTCGACCCCCAACCATTGCTGGAAGTCGCCCTCCGGGATGACGAAGAGCAGGACGAGTCCACCGGTGGAGTTCTTCGCCCGGCGCCCTGCGTAATGCACGGCGCGCTCGCACTCGGGCGTATTGTCGATCACCGCCATGAATTTGCGGCGGTGACCCTCAAGCCGTGAAAGACGTTTTGATACCATGGCGCGGACTTTGCCACCGCGCCCCCCGCTTCGCAAGCCCCCTCCCCGACACGGCTGAGAAGGCCTCGAAACGGCAGGCGCAAGGCGCTCAGATCACAGGAAGCCGACGATGTCGCGGACTTCCTTCATGGTGACTTCGGCGCGGGCATTGGCGCGCTCGGCGCCGTCCTTCAGGATCGCGTCGATATGCGCCGTGTCGTCCATCAGCCGGCGCATTTCCCCGGTGATCGGCGACAACACCTCGACGGCGAGGTCGGCCAGCGCCGGCTTGAAGGCGGAGAACTGCTGGCCGCCGAAGTCGGCAAGCACGTCGGCCTTGGACTTGTCGGACAAAGCCGCGTAGATGCCGACGAGGTTGTCTGCTTCCGGGCGTCCGGCAAGGCCCGCGGTCTCGCTCGGCAGGCCGTCGGCGTCGGTCTTGGCCTTGCGGACCTTCTTGGCGATCGTGTCGGCATCGTCCATCAGGTTGATGCGCGAAAGGTCCGAGGCATCCGACTTCGACATCTTCTTGGTGCCGTCGCGCAGGCTCATGACGCGCGGCGCCGGGCCGTCGATCAGCGGCTCGACCATCGGGAAATAGGCGTGCACCGGCTCGTCGCCGACCTTGATGTCGACGCCCTTGCCGATGGCACGGATCTTTTCGGCGAAGTCGAGGTTGAACTTCTGCGCGATGTCGCGGGTCAGTTCCAGGTGCTGCTTCTGGTCGTCGCCGACCGGCACATGGGTGGCGCGGTAGAGCAGGATGTCGGCGGCCATCAGGGATGGGTATGCCAGCAACCCCAAGGATGCGTTCTCACGATCCTTGCCGGCCTTGTCCTTGAACTGGGTCATTCGGTTCATCCAGCCGATGCGGGCGACACAGTTGAAGATCCAGGCAAGCTGGGCATGGCCGGCCACGGCCGACTGGTTGAAGACGATGTGCTTCGTCGGATCGATGCCGGAGGCGATGAAGGCCGCGGCGATCGAGCGCGTCTGTCCTTTCAGATCCTCATGCACGAGCTGGGCCGTTATCGAATGCATGTCGACAACACAGTAGATGCAGTCGTTGGTTTCCTGCAGGGCGACGAACTTGCGGATGGCGCCGAGATAATTGCCGAGATGGAGATTGCCGGTGGGCTGGACGCCGGAAAAGACGAGCGGCTGGAACTGGTTCATGTACGTCCTCGAAAGAGCTGGTGGAGGGCCTCGATTATCGTCATGCCGTGACCGCAAGATGTCGCCTGCGATCGGCCCGACATGCCGTAGGACAAAGGTTCCCGTGGTTGATGCTACTGGCGCGGGCTTATGCACAGATGAAAGCCGGCAATCAAGGGGATCGCCTAACTTTCCTTCGGCTCGATCAGATCCCAGCGGTTGCCGTAGATGTCCTCGAATACCGCGACGCTGCCATAGGCCTCGTGTCGCGGCTCTTCCAGGAAGCGGACGCCACGCTCGCACAGGCGCCGGTGATCGGCGGCGAAGTCGCCGGTCTGCAGAAAGAAGCCCACCCTGCCGCCGGCCTGGTTGCCGACCGCCATGCGTTGGCGTTCGTCGACGGCTTCCGCCAGCAGCAGCGCCGCGCCGTCGGCGCCGGGCCGGATCACCACCCAGCGCTTGCCGTCCGGCAGGGCCGTGTCTTCGACGCGTTCGAAGCCCAGGACGTCGCAATAATAGGCCAGCGCTTGATCATAGTTGCGCACGACCAGCGTGATCAGCCCGAGCTGCCGCTTCATGGCTCGATGCCCTCATCCGGCGTTTGCGCGGCTGCCGGCTTGGCGCGGCCGCGCTTCAGGCTGCGGCGGATCATGCCGATATCCGCGCCGCCGATGGCGAAGACGATGACCAGATAGAGCACGAACGCGGCGGCGATCAGCGGCAAGAGGACCGCAGCCTGCTCCAGCGACGTCGCATTGGACGCGAGGCTGGCGGAGAAATAGTTCGCGCCATAGCGCGCGGCGGCGGCCATTATCACCGAGGCGATCATCATGCGGATGACCCGCGAGACGAGCGAGCGTTCAATCGTCAAATGCCCCCGCTTGCGCAGGGTATAGAACAAGAGGACGACGGTCAGCCAGCCGGCCAGCGTCTCGGCGAGCGCGATGCCGCGTTCGGCGAGGATCGGGAACAGGCTGACGGACAGTACCGTGTTGAAGACCACCGACATCATCGTGAAGCGCATCGGCGTCTTCGTATCCTCGCGGGCGAAGAAGCCTGGGGTGAGCGCCTTGTTGAGGACGAAGCCCGGCAGGCCGAAGCCGAAGAGGGTGAGGACGGCGGCAACGGTTGCCGTCGCTTCCGGCCGGAAGGCGCCGCGCTCATAGACGAGGCGGATGATGTCCGGCGCCAGCGCGAAAATGCCGGCGGCGGCGGGCAGTGTCAGGAACAGCGCGAACTCGATCGACCGGTTCTGCAGGTTGTCCGCTTCCTCCTTGTGGCCGCCCTTCAATGCCCGTGCCAGCTCCGGCAGCAGCACCACGCCGACGGCGACGCCGACCACGCCGAGCGGCAGCTGGTAGATCCGATCCGCATATTGCAGCGAGGCGATCGCGCCTTCCTTCAGCGAGGCGATCGCCTGGCCGATGATCAGGTTGATCTGCTGCACACCGCCCGTGACGGCGGCCGGAAAGGCGAGCAGCAGCAGCCGCTTCACCCCCGGCGTCAGGTGCGGACGGCGGAAGCCGATGGACATGCCGGCAAAGCGCACGCCGATATAGAGAACGAGGATCTGCAGCACGCCCGCGACCAGCACCGCCCAGGCCAGATAATAGGCGATGGTGACGGCATCGGAGTCCATCCACAGGCCATAGACCAGCGCCCCAATCATGGCGATGTTGAAGAAGATAGGCGCAATGGCGGCGGCGAAGTAGTGATGCAGGGAATTCAGCATCCCCGACAGCATCGCCGTCAGCGACATGCAGGCGAGATAGGGGAACATAATGACGGCGAGCCGCACCGTCACGTCATACTTGTCGCCGGAAAAGCCCGGCGCGATGATGGTGCGCATCAGGAGCGGCATGGCGAGCTCCATCAGCACTGTCAGGCCGAGCAGCACGGTGAAGAGCACGCCGAAGACTTCCTCGGAAAAGCGCTTGGCGCCTTCCATGCCGCCCGCCTCGATCTCCTTGGCGAAGAGCGGCACGAAGGCGGCGTTGAACGCGCCCTCGGCAAACAGGCGGCGGAACAGGTTCGGGAACTTGAAGGCGGCCATGAAGGCTTCCGCCATCGGCCCCGTACCAAGGGCCGCCGCCATCAGCATTTCGCGGCCGAAGCCCATCAGGCGGCTGCCGAGCGTGCCGCCACCGACCGTGACGAATTTCTTGACGAGGCTCATCGTGCGGCCGGGCTCACGAGGCGCGCACCTTCGCCTTTTGGGCGGGCGTTGCGACCGGCGCCGGTGCGATGATGCCGTTCGGCATCTTGTCGCGCAGGTCGTCCTGCTGGCCGGCGAGAACCGCCTTCAGCCGGGCAACGATGTTCGACTGCCGATTGTCGCTGGTGATCTTGGCGCCGACGAGGTCGGTCACGTAGAAACTGTCGATGATCTTTTCCCCGAAGGTGGTGATGCGGGCCGAATGGATATCGAGCGACAGGTCAGACAGCACGGCGGCGATATCGGCCAGAAGACCGGTTCGGTCCAGGCACTCCACCTCGATGACGGTGAACTTGTTCGACAGACCGTTTGAAACAGTGACGTGCGGCGGAATTGTGAAGGCCTTGGGGCGCCTGCGGCTCTTCGCCTTGCTGGCGATCACTTCCGGCAGGCGCTTCTTGCCGGCCAGCACGCTTTCGATCAGCGCGCTGATCGCCGCGGCGCGGCGAAGCTCGTCCTCGTCATTGGTGAATTCGCGGTTGATGACGATGGTGTCGAGTGCGCGTCCGTCCGAGGTCGTGAAGATGTGCGCGTCGGCAATGTTGGCACCGGCCGCCGCACAGGCGCCGGCGATGATCGTCAGCAGGCGCGGATGGTCGGGCGCCAGCACCGTGATTTCGGTGATCGCGTGGAAGGAATGGGTGCGCACCATGGTGGCCAGCACCTTGTTGGCCTTGCCGGCGTCGCGGATGAAATTCGCGTGGCGGATCTGGTCCTCCAGCGTCACCGACAGAAGATAGGGCTGATAGTGGAGCTTGACGTAGGCCTTGCGCTCCTTCTCGCTCCAGCCTTCCAGCGCGCCCTGCAGCTTGTTGGCGGCGTGCGCGGCGCGCTCCTTGCGGGAGACCTCGGAGAAGCCGCCGGCGATCAGCAGTTCCGTCTCGTAGTAGAGCGTGCGGATCAACTGGCCCTTCCAGCCGTTCCAGACCCCCGGCCCGACGGCGCGGATGTCGCAGACGGTCAGGATCATCAGAAGCTTGAGGCGCTCCAGCGACTGCACCTTCTCGGCAAAATCGACGATCGTCTTGCGGTCGCCGAGGTCGCGGGTCTGGGCGGTCATCGACATGACGAGATGCTCGTCGATCAGCCAGGCCACGAGTTCGGTCTGCATCGGCGTCAGCCCGAGCCGCGGGCAGAGCTTGCGGGCCACCTTGGCGCCGGCGATCGAATGATCCTCCTTGCGGCCCTTGGCGATGTCATGCAGCAGCACGGCGGTGTAGAGAACCGTCCGGTCCTCAAGGCTGGCGATCACCTTGGTGGCGAGCGGATGGGCATCCTTCTCCAGCCCGCGCTCGATGCGCGAGAGCGCATCGACGGTGCGCAGCAGGTGCTCGTCGACGGTGTAGTGATGATACATGTTGAACTGCATCATCGAGACGATCTTGCCGAAGTCGGGGATGAACTTGCCGAGCACGCCGGCCTCGTTCATGCGTCGCAGGATCAGCGCCGGGTCCTTGCGCGAGGTCAGGATCGAGAGGAACAGGCGGTTGGCCTCCTCGTCCTCGCGCAGCTTGTTGTCAATGAGCTTAAGCGAGCGGGTGACGCCCTTCAACGCGTCCGGATGCAGCTCGAGGCCCTGGACGTCGGCCATGTGGAACAGGCGGATGATGTTGACCGGATCGCGCTTCAAAACCTCGGGGTCGGCCAGCCCGATGCGGCCACGCTCCTGCACGAAGTCGAGCGTGCCGGGGATCTTGCGGGCGCGCTTGGTAAAGCGCGTGAAGGCGCCCGTCAGGCCGGGAATGGACTTCGCCTGCTCGTCTTCGAGCGCCGCGCAGAAGATCCGCGTCAGGTCACCGACATCCTTGGCGACGAGGAAATAGTGCTTCATGAAGCGTTCTACGGCGGAAAGTCCGGGACGCGGCTGGTAATCGAGATTTTCGGCAATCTCGCGCTGGACGTCGAAGGACAGCCGCTCCTCTTCCTTGCCGGTGAGGAAATGCAGGTGGCAGCGCACCGCCCAGAGAAAATCCTCCGACTTGTTGAACAGCTTCAACTCGGAGCGCGACAAGACGCCGAGCTTGACGAGATCCTGCGTGTCGCGGACGTGGTAGTAGTATTTCGAGATCCAGTAGAGCGTGTGCAGGTCGCGGAGACCGCCCTTGCCTTCCTTGACGTTCGGCTCGACCAGATAGCGCGTGTCGCCGCTCTTCGAATGACGGGCGTCGCGCTCGGCGAGCTTGGCGGCGATGAATTCCGGCCCGGTATCGTGGGCGACCTCGTTCTCAAAGCGGCTTTCGAGTTCGCTGACCAGCACCGGCGCGCCGCAGAGATAGCGCACTTCGAGCACGGCGGTGCGGATCGTCATATCGCTCTTCGACAGCGAGATGCACTCGTTGATCGTGCGCGTCGCATGGCCGACGGTGAAGCCCATGTCCCAGAGGATGTAGAGGATGTATTCGACGACCTGCTTCATCCACGGCTTCTGGCTCGCCGGAAACAGGAAGAGAAGGTCGATGTCGGAGCCGGGCGCCAGCGTGCCGCGGCCATAGCCGCCGACGGCGCAGACCGCCATCGCGTCCTTCTTCTCGTCATGCACGTGGGTCAGCACGAATTCGTAGAGGATCGAGATCAGGTTGTCCTGCAGCCAGGAAATCCGCCTGGCGCAGGCGAGCCCGCCGCCATCCTCGAACAGCAGTTCGCGGGCCTTTTCACGGCCGGCCTGGCTGGCCTTGCGCAGCTCGGTGAGCAGCGCCATGCGCATCGCGCCGGCGTCGGACTTGTGCGCGGCGGCGATCTTGTTGCAGGCCGCCTTCAGGGCGTCCACGTCAAGAATGTTCGAAAGTTCGCTGTCGTTCCTGGCCATGGTTTGCCGGTCTTCGTTCTTTGTTTCGCTTCTGACCAGCCCGTTGCCGGAATGTCTCGCCTGCATTGGCCCTCAAACTCCCTGTCGCGCATCCGCGTCGCGACTATAAGTATCAAGGATTTCCAAGTCGTTTCTTCAAGGCATAGAGCGCGTCGAGCGCGTCACGCGGTGTCATATCGTCCGGATTGATCGCCTTCAAGGCCTCCTCGACGGCGGACGTCTTCGCTTTTGACTGCTCGTCGCGCCGGACCGCCACCTGGAAGAGCGGCAGGTCGTCGATCAGCTGATGGGCAGGGTTCTTGCGGTCGGCGTCCTCCAGCATGGTCAGGACCTCGCGGGCCCGCGAGACGACGGCCGCCGGCAGCCCGGCGAGGCGGGCGACCTGGATGCCGTAGGAACGGTCCGCGGCTCCGGGGCCGACCTCGTGCAGGAAGATCACGTCGCCGTCCCATTCCTTCACCCGCATCGTCGCATTCGACAGCCGCCCGAGCTTTTCCGACAGCACCGTCAACTCGTGGAAATGGGTGGCGAACAGGCCGCGGCAGCGATTGACCTCATGCAGGTGCTCGACCGCCGCCCAGGCGATCGACAGGCCGTCGAAGGTCGCCGTGCCGCGGCCGATCTCGTCGAGGATGACCAGCGAGCGGTCGGTCGCCTGGTTGAGGATCGCCGCCGTCTCGACCATCTCGACCATGAAGGTGGAACGTCCGCGGGCGAGATCGTCGGAGGCGCCGACGCGCGAGAACAGGCGGTCGACGACGCCGATCGAGGCGGAACCGGCCGGCACGAAGGAACCCATCTGGGCCATGACGGCGATCAGCGCGTTCTGGCGCAGGAAGGTCGACTTGCCGCCCATGTTCGGACCGGTCAGCAGCCAGATCGCACCGAAATCGCCGCCGCTTTCCGGCGACAGGTCGCAATTGTTGGCGACGAAGGGATGTTCGGACTGGCGGCGCAACGCCTGCTCGACGACCGGATGGCGGCCGGCGACGATGGCGAACTCCTTCGAGCCGTCGACATGCGGCCGGCAATAGCCCTGCTCTTCGGCAAGCACGGCAAGCGCGGCCGCAACATCGAGCACCGAGAGCGCCCGTGCGCCGGCCTTGATCGCCTCGGCTTGCGCCACGACGGCGGCCTTCATCGCCTCGAAGGCTTCGAGTTCGATCTCCAGCGCCCGGCCGGCGGCGTTCGCAATACGGCTTTCGAGATCGGAGAGCTCCGTCGTCGTGAACCGCATGGCGCTCGCCATCGTCTGGCGATGGATGAAGCGGCCCTTCGCGTCGTCGGTGCCGGTCATCGTCCCGGAATTGCCGGCGGTGACCTCGATGAAATAGCCGAGCACGTTGTTGTGCTTGATCTTCAGCGACTTGATGCCGGTCTCTTCCGCATATTGCAGCTGCAGGCCGGCGATCACCCGGCGGCTCTCGTCGCGCAGCGCCCTCACCTCGTCGAGCTCGGCATTGGCGCCGGGCCGCAGGAAGCCGCCGTCGCGCTTCAGGAGCGGCAGTTCATCGGAGAGGGTCGCGCCCAGCATGGCCTCGAGCTCGGTCGGCAGTGCCTTCAGCCCGTCGAGCGCCGCCGAAAGCTCCTCCGTCAGCGGGAGGTCGGCGGCAAGGCGCAGGGCAATCGTGCGGGCGGCCTCGATGCCCTGGCGCACAGCGCCGAGATCACGCGGCCCGCCGCGGTCGAGCGCCAGGCGGGAGAGCGCGCGCGGCATGTCCGGCACATGTTTGAGCGCCATACGGATATCGTCGGTCAAAGCCTGCCGGCCAAGCAGGTAGGAGATCGAATCGAGCCGCCGGTTGATCGCGTCGGGATCGGTCAGCGGCGACATCAGCCGTTCGGCGATCATGCGCGCCCCGCCGCCGGTGACGGTACGGTCGATGGCTTTCAAGAGCGAGCCGTTGCGATCGCCGGACAGCGTCTTGGCGAGCTCCAGGTTGGCGCGCGTGGCCGGATCGATGAACAGCGTCGAGGCAGCGGCTTCCCGCTCCGGGATGCCGAGCGCCGGCCGTTCGGAGATCTGCGTCTTCTCGACATAGGCGACCGCAGCGGCGGCGGCAGCCATTTCGGCGCGCGAGAAACCGCCGAAGCCGTCGAGCGTCTTGACGCCGAAATAGCGGGCGATGCGTCCCTCCGCCGTGGCACTGTCGAACAGCACCGGCGGCTGCGGCACCGCGACCTTGCCGAGCACGTCGAACACCGAGCGCAGCTCCGGATCATGGAAGAGCGTATCTGGCAGGATCAGCTCGCGCGGATCGATGCGCAGGATATCGGCAAGCAGCCGCGCGGCATCGGTCTCGGCCAGCCGGAACACGCCCGTCGAAATGTCGATCCAGGCCAGCGCCATATCGCCGCCGGCGCCGCGAATGCGGGTAAGCGCCATCAGGTAGTTCGATTCCGATGGCGACAGCAGCTTTTCTTCCGTCAGCGTTCCGGGCGTGACGAGACGCACGACATCGCGGCGCACGACGGATTTCGAGCCGCGCTTCTTGGCCTCTGCCGGATCTTCAACCTGCTCGCAGACGGCGACGCGGAAACCCTTGGAGATCAGCTTCTGCAGATAGTCGTCGGCGGCATGCACCGGCACACCGCACATGGGGATATCGACGCCCATATGCTGGCCGCGCTTGGTGAGCGTGATGCCGAGCGCGCGCGACGCCTCTTCCGCGTCCTGGAAGAACAGCTCGTAGAAATCGCCCATGCGGTAGAACAGCAGCGAGTCCGGATTGTTGGCCTTGATCTCGATATACTGTTCCATCATCGGCGTCGCCGATGCGCGGCTCTCGTCCGAGACAAGAACCTCGGCCGACAATTTCTCAACTTCAGATATGCGGATGCCCGTCACGTTGTTCGCTTTAAAACAGAATTTGCGTTCTTGCGGGAAAAGTGGAGTGACATTAGCTTTGCGGGAAACGGGAAGACAATAACAAACCGCCCTAACCCGGTGGCTGCCCACAACAAGCTGGAGGAAACATGCCCGCAACCGACAAGGCCAATCGACCGATGTCCTCGATCACCGAGCAGGAGGCGCTCGATTTCCATTCGCAGGGCCGCCCCGGCAAGCTGGAGATCACTCCGACCAAGGCGATGGCGACACAGCGCGACCTGTCGCTCGCCTATTCGCCGGGCGTCGCCGTTCCGGTGAAGGCGATCGCCGAAAATCCGGCATGCGCCTACGATTACACGACGCGCGGCAACATGGTGGCGGTCATCACCAACGGCACGGCCATTCTCGGCCTCGGCAATCTCGGCGCGCTCGCCGCCAAGCCGGTGATGGAAGGCAAGTCGGTGCTCTTCAAGCGCTTCGCCGACGTCGATTCCATCGACCTCGAGGTCGATACCGAGAACCCGGAGGAATTCATCAACTGCGTGCGCTTCCTCGGCCCCTCCTTCGGCGGCATCAACCTGGAGGACATCAAGGCGCCGGAATGCTTCATCATCGAGCAGCGGTTGCGGGAAGTCATGGACATCCCCGTCTTCCACGACGACCAGCACGGCACGGCGATCATCGCCGCGGCCGGCCTCATCAATGCGATCGAACTAACCGGCCGCGACTTCAAGACCACCAGGCTGGTCTGCAACGGTGCGGGTGCTGCGGCGATCGCCTGCGTCGAGCTCATCAAGTCGATGGGCTTCAATCCGGCCAACGTCATCCTCTGCGACACCAAGGGCGTCATCTACCAGGGCCGCGAGGAAGGCATGAACCAGTGGAAGTCGGCGCATGCGGTCAAGACCGACCGGCGCACGCTGGCGGAAGCCATGGAAGGCGCCGACGTGGTGTTAGGCCTGTCGCAGAAGGGCGCGTTCACCGCCGACATGATCCGCTCGATGGCCCCGAAGCCGATCATTTTCGCCATGGCCAATCCGGACCCGGAAATCACGCCGGAAGAGGTCGCCCGAATCCGCGACGACGCGATCATGGCGACCGGCCGCTCGGACTATCCCAACCAGGTCAACAACGTCCTCGGCTTCCCCTACATCTTCCGCGGCGCGCTCGATGTCAGGGCCTCGACGATCAACGACCACATGAAGATCGCCGCCGCCCAGGCGATCGCCGAGCTTGCCCGTGAGGATGTGCCGGACGATGTCGCCGCCGCCTATCAGGGCAGCCGTCCGCGCTTCGGCTCGCAATACATCATCCCCGTCCCATTCGACCCGCGCCTGATCTCGACCATTCCCGTGGCGGTCGCCAAGGCAGCGATGGAGTCCGGCGTCGCCGGCCGTGAGATTACCGATCTCGAAGCCTATGCCCAGGAACTGTCGGCGCGGCGCAATCCGATCGCCTCGACGCTGCAGTCGCTCTACGAGCGTGTCAAGCGCCGGCCGAAGCGCGTCGTCTTCGCCGAGGGCGAGGAAGAGCAGGTCATGCGCGCCGCCGTCTCCTACGCCAACCAGGAACTCGGCACCGCCATCCTTCTCGGCCGCGATGAACAGATGCGCGAGACGGCCGAAAAGGCCGGCATCGAACTCAACCGCGCTGGGATCGAGATCGTCAACGCCCGCCTGTCGGACCGGGTCGAGGCCTATACCGAATATCTCTACCAGCGCCTGCAGCGCCAGGGCTTCCTGCACCGCGACTGCCAGCGGCTGATCAACAACGACCGCAACCACTTCGCCTCGTGCATGGTGGCGCTCGGCGATGCCGACGCGATGGTCACCGGCACGACGCGCAACTACTACACGGCCTTCGAGGATGTCCGCCGCTGCATCGATCCGAAGCCCGGCCACCGGGTGATCGGCGTCAGCGTCGCCGTCTGCCGCGGCCGGACGGTCTTCGTCGCCGACACCGCGGTCCACGACATGCCGACCTCGGAGGAGCTTGCCGACATCGCCATCGAGGCCGCCAACATGGCGCGCCGCATGGGCTATACGCCGCGCGTCGCCTTCCTTGCCTATTCGACCTTCGGCCATCCGACCGGCGAGCGTGCCGAACGAGTGCGCGAGGCGGTCAAGCTTCTCGACAAGCGTCGCGTCGATTTCGAATATGACGGGGAAATGGCCGCCGACGTCGCGCTCAATCCGCGCATCCAGGAGCAGTATCCGTTCTGCCGCCTGTCCGGCACGGCCAACGTCCTGATCATGCCGGCGTTCCACTCGGCGTCGATCTCGACCAAGATGCTGCAGGAACTCGGCGGCTCGACCGTCATCGGCCCGATCCTCACCGGCCTCGACAAGTCGGTGCAGATCACCTCCATGGGCGCCAAGGATTCCGACATCGTCAACATGGCGGCGATCGCGGCCTATACCTCGGGAACGTAAGGCGTTCGTCCCTGATCCGGAATGCGAAGGGGAGGCACGGCGCCTCCCCTTTTCCGTTGCGCCGCCGTCAGCCGCTGGCCAGCCGACGCAGACGGTAAACGCTCTGTCGAACATTCAGCGGGCTGCCAGAGCGCGCGTGAGGGTCTATCTTCCGGCCAGCAAACGAGACCGAAGGATGTGATGACCATGCCGCAGCTGATCGATGGCAAATGGGTGAACGACGACGTTGCCGCCAATGAAATGAAGAATGGCAGCTTCCACCGCGAGCCGACGAAGTTCCGCAACTGGATCACCGCCGACGGCGCTTCCGGTCCGGACGGGCAGCTCGGCCTTATCGCCGAGCCCGGCCGCTACCAGCTGTTCGTCTCCTATCTCTGCCCCTGGGCGTCGCGCACGCTGATGATGCGCAGCCTGAAGGGCCTGAAGGACATTATCCGCCTTTCCGTCGCCGAGCCGCGCATCGGCGACAATGGCTGGGAATTTGCCGAGCCACAGGACGCAGGCCCGACGCTGAAACCGATCAGCTTCCTGCATCAGCTCTACACGGCCAGCGACCAACACTATTCGGGCAAGGTTTCGGTTCCGGTCCTCTGGGACCGCAAGAACGGCGTGATCGTCAACAACGAATCCGCGGACATCATCCGCATTCTCAACACCGCCTTCGACGGGATGACCGGCGACCGCCAGGATTTCTATCCGGAACCGCTCCGCGCCGAGATCGACCGCTGGAACGCGCTGATCTACGACACGCTGAACAACGGCGTCTACCGGGCGGGCTTTGCGAAAACGCAGGCCGCCTACGAGGCCGCTGTCGGGGATGTGTTCGGGACGCTCGACACGCTGGAGGCGCATCTCGGCAAGAACCGCTACATCGCCGGACAATGGCTGACGGAGGCCGATATCCGGCTGTTCGTGACCCTGATCCGCTTCGACGCCGCCTATCACGGCGCCTTCAAGTGCAACACCCGCCGGCTGGCCGATTATCCTGCCCTTTCGGGTTATGTGCGGGAAATCCACCAGTGGCCCGGCGTCGCCGAAACCGTGCAGATCGATCACATCAAGGCCGGCTATTACGGCATCCGCCACATCAATCCGACCGGCATCGTGCCGCTCGGACCGGAACAGTCCTTCGACGGACCGCATGGACGGGAAGTGCTGGCAGGAAGCGGTATCTGGCGGCACGCGCCGAAGGCCGCGTAACGGTTCGTCTTAGCTGGCGAAGCGGCCGGCGTCGGCGCCGTAATAGTTGATGTAGCGATCGGAGATCGAGGAAATCGGCAGGACGATCAGCACGTCGGTGGTATTGAACGCCTGGTCGACGACGGCGCCGGAACCGGTCATGGCGCCGAGCCGCAGATAGCCCTTGATCAGCGGCGGCAGTGCCATCATCGCCCGGCGGGCATTGACGGCTTCCGCCGGCATCAGGTCCATGTCGCGCTTGAGGTGCGGCAGGGCCTCGACATGCCATTCGCCGGTGGCGCTGACATTGTGATGCAGGAAGGAGAGCGCCAGTGCGTGCGCCTCCGGATGGACGCCGGGGAACGAGGCGCAGCCGAACATGGCATCGACGCCGTAACGCAGCGCATAAGCCCAGTTGCCCTGCCACAGAAGCTCGACGGTGCGCTTGGTGCGGTAGGCCGGCAGCACGCAGGAGCGGCCAAGCTCCATGAAGCGCTTGCCCGGATGGCGCGCGATCAGCCCGTCGACGTCGAATTCGGAGGCCGAGTAGAAGCCGCCATGAGCCTCTGCGACTTCCTGGCGCATCAGCCGGTAGGTGCCGACGATCTGGTCCTCGGTATCGCCTTCCAGCGAGCGGTCGAGCACCAGCAGATGGTCGCAGATCAGGTCGAAGGCATCGAAGTCACGCTTGCGGCGTTCTGCCTCGGGGTCGAGCTTCGCCCGCATCTCCTCCACGAAGACCCGGTAGCGCACGGCCTGGGCAGCGTCGATTTCGGACGCCGTGCGGGCGAGCCGCGTTTCCAGGCTGCCGATGCGTCCGAGCAGCTTCGCATCAGAGCCGGGACGGACGATGGATGCCCGTTCCGTGATGAGATCGAGACCAGGCCGGTCGGCAACATTGGTTGTCATTGCGAATCGCCTTGTGTTCGCCTGAAAAGTTCGAGCGCGCTTAAATCATGGCTGTACTACAGCAGCATGACAACCCTGTGAAGCGGCGGATCAGGCTTTGCGCGCGGCCGGCTTTGCCTTGGACAATGCGCTGATCTCGGCCAGCAGTCCTGCCGGGTCGAGCGGCTTCGTCAGCACGCGGTTGGCGCCGGCAATCAGCGCCTGGCGGTGGATGTCGTCGCGTTTGTCGCCGGTGAGCACGATGATCGGCATCGGATCGGAGCCGAGGCCCAGTTCGCGCTCGCGGATCTTCGGCAGGATCTCGAGACCATGTCCGCCGGGCATGTGAAGGTCGGTGACGATCATGTCCGGGCGGTCGGCATCATCGCCGCAAAGCGCGGCCATCATGGCTTCGAAATCGCCGCAGACATCGACCGTATGGCCGGACTTCTCGAGGACAGCGCGCACCAGCATGACGTTGACCGGATCGTCCTCGCCGAGCAGCACCTTCAGGCCGCTGCCCGCCGGTGCCGACAGCTTCGGCAGGTTGAACTCGTATTTGCGGGCGTTGTCGTTGATCGCCTCGCGCCGCTCGACGCCGCGCATGCGGCCCAGGAGCACGTCGATCAGCGACTGTTCGCGCAGCGGCCGGATGAGCCAGGCGTCGAACGCGCCGAAGCCGGCGGCATTGCGCTCTTCCGGATTGACGAGCAGGATCCGGCGCGGCGACTGGCCGTTCTCGTGCAGATGCTGCGGCATCCGGGCATTGAAGGCATCGGCCAGCCGGTTGTCGACGATGACGTCGGTGAAGGCGCGACCGCCGCTGATGATCTCCATCGCGGCATCGATGCCGGCGGCACTGGAGCAGGAGCCCCCCAGCGTCGTGATCGTCGCGGCAAGCGCGGTCTCGGCAGGGCCCTTCGGCGCGATGATCAGCACGCTCGTTTCGGCCAGCGCCTGGCGGCGGGCGGCCACCACGTCCTCGCGCTCCTCGGACCGGATCGGAAACAGGATGCGGAAGGTCGATCCCTTGCCCTTGATGCTCGCGACCTTCAGGTCTCCGCCGAAGGCCTTCATGATGCGCAGCGATATCGCCAGACCGAGGCCGGACCCGGCGCTCTTTTCCTCGCTGTTGCCGGCCTGTTCGAATTCGCCGAACACGCGGCGCTCCTCGTCCTCGGTCATGCCCGGCCCGGTGTCGATCACCGAAATGACGGCCATGTCGCCCTCGCGGCTCGCGCGGATCTGCACACCACCCTTGACGGTGAACTTCACCGCATTGCCGATGACATTGTAGAGAACCTGCTGCAGGCGGGCCTCGTCGCATTCGAGGATGGCGGGAACGTCGGCCGCGATCGAGGTGGCAATCTCGATGCCCTTGTCATGGGCACGGTGCGACAGCATTTCGGAGACGCCCTCGACCAGCTTGCGCAGCGCCACCGGCTTCTGCCTCAGCTCGAAGCGGCCGGCCTCCATGGCGGAGAAGTCGAGCAGGTCCTCGACCAGCTTGACCAGCGTGTCGCCGGACTGGCGGATGCCTTCGAGATAGTTGCGCTGGGCCGGCGTCAGCGGCGCTTCCTCCAGAAGCTGGCTCATGCCGATGATGCCCGACAGCGGCGTGCGGATTTCATGGCTGACGGTCGCCAGCAGCCGCGACTTGGCGGCATTCGACTGTTCCGCCTTCAGCCGCGCCTCTTCCTGCGCCCGCATCAGCCGGCGTTCGTCGGTAACGTCGCGGCCGACGCTGCTGATGATCAGCTGCCCGCTCGAAGGGTCGCGCACGGTAATGTCGTGCCAGATGAAGAGACGCTTGCCGGCGGGACCGGTGATTTCGACCTCGAAGCGGTTGGGCACCGTCGAGGGGTTGAAGATCAGGCCGAGCTCGCGGCAGGTCTTTCCCTCCGGCTCATCGCAATCGGTCAGGCGGCGGAAGGTCTGGTTGGCGTCAATGATGCGCCGGTCGGAATCGCGGCTGAGCGCGATGTCGCCGAGGTCGTCATGGATCGCGGCCAGGCGGACGCTGCGTTCGGCATCCGCCCAGGAGCGATCGTGATCGGCCTCCTCGACCAGCCGCGACAGCTCGTCGGTTGCCGTATCGGCCTTGGCCGTGCCGTAATCGACGGGCGCCAGCGCCAGCTGGACGATGATGAAGACGATTCCTGCGGTCATGATGCCGAGCACCATCCAGCCGGCAGGGCCGCCGGCCGCGCTGAACAGCAGCGCCACCGCTGCCAGTCCGCCGCCACCGAGCCAGATACGAAGAAGCAGGCGGGCCATGCTGCCACCATTTTGTTTCGACGCGGGCTTCGGATCAGTCTTCATGGCAGGCCTTACCTCCACGCCAGCCGACGCCTCCGCTGCTTCGGATTTCGAAGAGACGGACAGGATATCCTTATCGGTTCTCAGGCTGCGCGCAAATTCACTCATGCAACCTGAGTAGCATACACTTCTTCCGAATCGTTTTGTCGAAACACTAAATTTTTAGGGTTTTTGCGCTTTGGAACCGAGGAATTCATCGATGACGACGAGCACGGCGCCGATGGTGATGAAGCTGTCCGCAAGGTTGAAAACGGCAAACGACCACGTCGATGTGTAAAACAGAACATAGTCGATCACATGGCCGTAGAGGAAACGGTCGAAGAGATTGCCGAGCGCCCCGGCGATGATCATGGCGAAGCCGACATGGGCGAAATGCCGGTCGGGATCGGTGCGTCGCCAGAGCCAGATGACGAAGGCGACGATGGCAAGCCGCATGCCGACGATGAACCAGCCTTCCATGCCGGACAGCATCGAGAAGGCGACGCCGAGATTGTAGGTGCGGTAGAGCGCCAGCATGGGCATCACCGGCACCGCCTGTTGGAACGGCAGGTAATGGTCGACGGCGATCTTGACCGCCTGGTCTGCGGCGACCGCCAGCACGATGAAGAGAATGATCGCGACGGGATTGCGCAGGAAGCCGGATGTCTGCGTCATGCGCCGCCGTCCAGCGTCAGGAGGTGGCGGCGGGCCTCGAACAGCATGACGGCGGTGGCGACGGCGAGATTGAGGCTGTCGGCCCTGCCCTGCTGCGGAATGCGGGCGAGCGCATCAGCCTCGCTTGCCAGCTCGTCGGGTAGGCCGGATTGCTCGTTGCCCATCAACAGGACGACCGGCTTCTTGCGGTAGTCGATGGTCCGGTAGTCGACCGCGCCAGCGAGATGCGTGGCAACCACGCTGACGCCCGCCGTCTTCTTCCAGGCGATGAATTCGTCCACTGTTGCGCGGATCAGCGGCATGGCGAAGACGGAGCCCATGGTGGCGCGAACCGTTTCCATCGAGAAGGGATCAGTCGTCTCGCCGACCAAGATGACGCCCGAGGCGCCGGAAGCATCGGCCGTGCGGATGATGGTGCCGAGATTGCCGGGATCGCGCACCCGATCGAGCGCCACCCAGGTCTCTCCAGCCTGCGGCTTCACCCTGGCCAGCGGCAGCCAGCGCTGCTCGAAGACGCCGGCGACCATCTGCGGATTGTCGCGCCGGGTGATGGAGGACATCACCTTTTCCGAGACTTCGAGCACCAGCCCGCCGGTCGCGACCGTCTTTGCCGCCACCTGCTCGACCGCCGGCTTGCCCTTGGCCGCCTTGGCATAGACCAGCGTGCGGATGGTCCAGCCGAGTTCGATCGCGTCGATGATCAGCTTCAGGCCTTCGGCGAGGAAGGTCTTCGTCGCGTCGCGCTCCTTCTTCTGGGCGAGCGCCTTGATGTCCTTGACGATCGGATTGGAAAGGCTGGTGACTTCCTTGACCTGGCCGACGCGGCGGCGGTCGTGATCGTGGTTCATGGTCATTTCGGCACCCAGCGGCTGAAGAGTGAGGTCGAAAGGGCACGGCCCTGCGATTTGCCGTCGAGGCCCGCCTCACGGATGACGAGCTCGCCCGATTCCACCACGCCGCCCCTGCCGCGCATGGTTTCGCGCATCAGTTCATGCATGGAATAGAAGCTCGCCCGGATGGAGTAGGCCGTCAGCACCAGGCCGATCGCCTTCGGCGCCAGGATTTCGCGGCAGCCGGCCAGCATGTGCGGCAAATGGTCGAACAGGTGCCAGACCTCGCCCGCCGGGCCGCGGCCGAATTTCGGCGGATCGGTCAGGATGATGTCATAGCGGTTGCCGCGCCGTCCCTCGCGCTCGACAAACTTCATCGCGTCCTCGCAGATCCAGCGGATCGGCAACCTGTCCATGCGCGAGAGCGTCTGGTTTTCGCGCGCCCAGCCGATCGCCTTCTTCGAGGCGTCGACATGGGTGACTTCGGCGCCGGCGGAGGCGGCGACCAGCGACGCGACACCGGTATAACCGAACAGATTCAGGATCTTGACCGGCCGCTTGGCGGCCTCGATCGCGTCCTTCATCCACGACCAGTGGGCGATCTGCTCGGGGAACACGCCGACATGGCGGAAGGACGTGAAGCGGCCGAGGAAATCGACGTCCAGCACCTTCAGCGGCCAGGTCTCGCCGAGCGCCTCGCGCGGAAAACGCCAGCGGCCCATGCCGTCTTCGTCCGTATCGCCGGTGAAAATGGCGTCGGCGTTCTCCCAGACATGCGCAGGCAATGCCGGCGGCCACAGCGCCTGCGCTTCCGGCCGCACGATGCGGTAGGGGCCGTATTGTTCCAGCTTCAGCCCGTAGCCGCTGTCGATCAGATGGAAGTCGCCGGACGCGGCGCTTTCGAGGATGACCGGCAGGCGTTCGGCCGGGCGCTCGCCCGAAAGAAGCGGCAGGCGCTCGACGGTCACCGTCTCCTTCTGCTCGGAACGCGGGCTTTCGGCAACATTTGCCCTGGCCGCCTGCGGCCGGTCCGCAGCGCGCTCGCGCTTCGGCTTCGGCGGCTTTCCGCCCGGGTTCTTCGTGCCGGCGCCCTTGGCAAAGGGCTTGCCACCGTCGGTCCTGCGCTGCCTGTTCTTCACGTCACCTGTCTCTCCGGACCATCCGGCCCGTGGCTGTTGCTTTCGTTCGTCAATATAGGGAAGCCGTACATAAGGGAAGGCGCAAGAGGTTTCCAGCGCCGGGACCATCCATCAGACGAGAAAGGTGCCGCCCCGCGCCGGCAGAGCGGGCACGTCGATGTGTTCCGGGCCAAGACAGGCGCGGGCCCGTTCGATCATCATCTCATAGGCGCGCTCCAGATGCCGGGTGAAGCGCTCGGTATCGAAGAGCGGCGCACTCACCCGGTTTGCCGCAAGCCGCGCACGGATATCGGCCAGGCGTTCCCGATCGCCGGCCAGCGCCACGGCGAGATCGGCGAACCCGGCAGCGTCCTCCGCCACGAGGTCCGGAAGCCCGACGGCCGTCAGCAGGCTTTCGGAGACCCGGGAGGCGAAACTGCCTCCCTTGAACGTCACCAGCGGCGTGCCGGCCCAGAGGATGTCCGAGGTCGTCGTATGGCCGTTGCAGGGATAGGCATCGAGCGCGAGATCGACGGCGGCGATGCGCGACAGGTAGCGGTCATACGCTTCGCCGGAAAAGAAGATCAGCCGCTCTGCGGCCACGCCACGACTGGCGAACACCTTCGCCAGATTTTCCCGCGGCAGGCCTTCCCGGCACAGCAAGCAGAAGACGGAATCCGGGACGCGGCGCAAAATATCCGCCCAGAGGTTCAGCGTGGTCATGGTGATCTTGGCCGGCGAGTTGAACGAGCCGAACACCAGCCTGTCGTTCGGCAGTCCGAGATCGTCGCGCGTGAGGGCCAGCGGCTTCGGGCGGTTACGGCTGCCATTCGCCTGATAGGTCTCAGGCAGGCGGCACAGGCGCTCGGTGTAAAAGGGCTTGCTCGTGTCCGGCGTGACGATCGGATCGGTGATGGCATAATCGACGTCCATGCCGGTCAGCGATCCCGGATAGCCGAGATAGGTCGCCTTCACCGGGGCGTCGGAGCGGTTCAAGATGCCGAGCCGGGCGCCGGTGGTGAAACCCTTCAGGTCGACGAGAATGTCGATGCCATGCGCCGCGATGCACCGGGCCGCCTCGGCATCCGTCATGGCGCGCACTTGCACCACCGCATCGCGCATCCATGCCGGCCAGCGCCTCTGGTAGTCCGCGTCTGCCGCGTCGGTGTAGCAGAACAGCGTGATCTCGAAGCGCTCGCGGTCGTGCGCCTGCATGACCTCCTCGAACAGGATCATCGTCGCATGCCAATGGAAGTCGTTGGAGAGATAACCGATCCTGATCTTTTCGCCGGCCTTCGAAGGCGTCCGCCTTCGCGCAGGAATATCCTGCGGCTCGATGCGGTGCAGGCCCAGCGTATCGTAGGACGGCAGCGCGTGGACGCGTTCGTCGTCGGTGCGCATCAGCCGCGACCAGGCCAGTTCGTTGCGGCAGAGCGCCTCCGCCGCCGCATCGTTGCGGCTCTGGAGCGCACTGAATTCCGCCGTCGCGTCCAGGTCCGCGACATTGATCGCCCGTGCATAGCGCAGACTGTTCAAGGGCAGGCTCTGCGGCCGCGTGCGGCAGGCTTCGGCAAGGAACAGATAGAAGCGATCGGCATCCCCGATCGCCGTCTCGAAATCGGCGAGAAGGGCAAAATGCTGCGGATTGGCGAGGTCGAGATCGGCAATGAAGCTTTCGGCCTCGGCGAGCGCGCCTGCCAACTTGCAGGCCATGGCAAGCCGGTAAAGGAAGGCCGGATCGCCACGATGAAGACGCGCGGCGTCCGCGGCGATTGCGGCAATCCGGGCATGCTGCCCCTCATCCGCAAACAGGTTGACGGCAAACTGCAGGAAGAGCGCCCGCTTGTCGGCGATCGCCGCCGCAGCGCTGACAAATGCCTCGGCGGCCGCGACCTTCCGCCCGAGCTTCAGATTGCTATTGGCGAGAATAACCAGAAGGTTCTGCCGTGTCTTGATGTCGGCACGCGCGAGCGCTCCCTCGGCCGCCTCTACCGCGTCAGCAAAGCGGCCGGCCTGATAGGCGGCGAGCGCAGTCGCCATGCCGGATGGAGCCTGTTTCATCGCGTATTTCGATCCGAGCTTTGCATCATGCCCCCTGGACTAGTTAAAGGTCGCGACCGTCACCGCGCAAGTTTCGGCACATCGATGTGGTCCGGCGGCAACCCCGCACGGGCGCGCTCCATCATCATCTCATAACCGTGCTCCAGATGCCGGGTGAAGCGATCGGTATCGAAGAGCGGGGCCGTCGGACGGTTGGTCGCAATCCGCTCGCGGATCGTCGTCAGGCGCGCCGCATCACCCGCCAGCTCCGCAGCCAGATCACAAAAGCCCGCCGCGTCTTTCGCTACCAGCTCCGGCAGACCGATCGCCTCAAGCAGGCTTTCCGAGACCCGCGAAGCGAAACTCCTGCCCTTGAACGTCACCAGCGGCGTTCCGGCCCACAGGATATCGGACGTTGTCGTGTGGCCATTATAGGGATGCGTGTCGAGCGCCAGGTGGACAGCGGCGATGCGGCCGAGATAGGCCTCGTACGCAACGTTCGCGAAGAAGATCAGCCGATCTTGGCCAATCCCCTCGCGCCCGAAGGCATCCGCAATGTAACCCCGCGCCAGCGGATCGTTGCAGAGCATGAAGAGCAGCGCATCCGGCACGCGCCGCAGGATGTCCGCCCAGAGCCGCAGCGTCGCATGGGTGATCTTGTGGACCGCGTTGAACGACCCGAAAACGAACCGGTCCGCCGGTAATCCCAGTTCGGCGCGGGTGACGGGAGCAGGTCGTGGCCGGTTGCGGCTGCCGTTCGACTGGTAGGTGTCCGGCAGGCGGCAGAGCTTTTCCCGATAGACGGACCGGCTTTCGTCCGGCGTCACGATCGGATCGGTGATCGCATAGTCGACGTCCATTCCTGTCAGCGGTCCGGGATAGCCGAGATAGGTCGCCTTCACCGGCGCGTCGGAGCGGTTGAGAATGCCGAGCCGGGCGCCAAGCGTGAAACCCTTGAGATCGATGAGAATGTCGGTGCCCTCGCGATCGATCAAAGCCGCCGCCTCCGCGTCGCCCAGGTCCCGGACGGAAACCACCTCATCCCGCAGCACCGCCGGCCAGCGTTCCTGATAGCGGGCGGCCTCCTTGCCCGTATAGCAGAACAGCCGGATATCGAAGCGTTCGCGGTCGTGGCCGAGCAGCACCTCCTCGAACAGGCGCATGGTCGCGTGACCGAAGAAGTCGTTGGAGAGGTAACCGACGCGGATCTTTTCGCCGACGGCGGACGGCTGCCGGCGATTGCGCGGAATGTCGTCCGGATCGGTCCGGTGCATGACCAGCGTATCGAAGGAGGGCCGCGCATGCGCGCGCTCGTCGTCGGTCCGCGTCAGGCGGATCAGCGCCAGCTCGTATTCCCGAAACGCGCGGGCGCGCGGTCCGTCGCCCGTCGCGACCGCATCGAATTCATCGAGGGCCGCAAAGTCGCAGATCGCCCTCGCCCGTGCATAGCGCACGCTGTTGAGCGGAATGTTGTCCGGCCGCGCCCGGCAGGCGTCTTTCAGGAACCGGTAGAAGCCGGCCGGATCGCCGAGCGCCTGCTCGAACTCGCCGAGCAGCATGAACTGCTGCGGCCTTTCCAGGTCCAGGTCGGCGATGAAGGGCGCGGCGTCGGCCAGCCGTCCCGCGTGCTTCAGCGCCGAGGCGAGCTTGGCGAGCAGCGGCTTGTCGTCACGGTTCGCCGCCCCGACCTCGGCGGCAATCGCCGCCATCGCCTCGAACCGTCCCTCGTCGAAGAACAGATTGGCGGCGAATTTCAGAAATTCGGCGCGCTTGTCGGGAAGGATCTCGGCCGCCCGTACGAAGGCATCGGCGGCGGCCTGCCGGCGGCCGAGCTTCAGGCTGGCATTGGCGAGGATGACGAGGAGCATCGGCCGGGCGTTCGCATCGGCGGATTGAAGAGCCGCACCCGCCGCATCGGCCGCGCCGGCAAAATCGCCAGCGCGGTAGTCAGCCAGCGCCTTTGCCGCCATCGGCGGATTGTCCGTCATATCACCGCATGCCTCTTGCCACGGCGGCAAGGTCTAGCGGCCGACACTTGCGTGAACCTGCTCGACGGGCAAAAAAACTGGAGAGGGTGGAGCCGGTCAGTTGCCCGGCAGGGAGAGCGACTGGCCGGCGAGCGATTCCGCCCGCGCCTTGTGCTGGCCGGCTTCGGCCTGCCATTTGACGGCCTCGCGTGCCTCGCGGCGGGCGCGCTTGCGGTGCTTGCCCTGGCTGACCCAGGTGGCGGCCGAACCGACGATCATGCCGAGGATCAGGGCGCAGAAGAGGAAGACGAACAGCGGTGCGCTGACGGACAGGACCTGGTCGGACGGGCGGAAGGGGTTGAGCGCCAGCGTCACGCTGTCACGATTGGCAACGGAGAGCAGGATCAAGACGATGCCGAGCGGCACCAGGACGATGATGTTGATCAGCTTTCGCGTCATTCGGCATTCTCCTCGCCAGTGTCGGCACAGACTGGCATGCATTTCCGGCAAAATATGGGGCGAAGCGACCGTTCCGCAAGACCATCATGCGGATTTTGCCGTCTCGCGCCCTGCCGGATCAATCCTCGTCTTCGTCGTCCTCGTCGTCATCCAGCATGCCGTCGGCATTCAGGCGTTCACGCAGTTCCTTGCCGGTCTTGAAGAAGGGAACCCATTTTTCCTCGACGAAAACGCTTTCGCCGGTGCGCGGGTTGCGACCGGAGCGGGACGGACGATTCTTGACGGAAAACGCACCGAAGCCACGCAGTTCGACCCGGTTACCGGCCGCCAGCGCATCAGTAATTTCGTCCAGCACGGCGTTGACGATATTTTCCACGTCGCGGTGATAAAGGTGCGGATTGCGCGCGGCAACGATCTGCACCAACTCGGATTTGATCACGACTTCCCCCGTTTCAAAATTCTTATTTGGCCACTCAAGGCCGCCAGTACGACGTCAACCCGTCAACCAGCAAGTGTTCTCCGGCACCAGCCGGCAATTTGTCACGTCCGGCTAAGTCACCATAACCAAGCAAATTAATCAATGTGGAAAGTGCTCTGGGCAGCGTGAAGCCGGAAATGCCCTCACTCGCCTGCCAGTCGACCATCGGCAGGTCCGAAGACACGCCTCTGGTCTCAAGATAGGCGCGGATTTCCTCGTCGCCGCCGAGTTCGTCGACCAGCTTCAGCTTCAGCGCCTGGCGGCCGGAAAAGATGCGCCCGTCGGCAAGGGTCACGGCCTCGTCATGCGAGAAGCCGCGCCGTTCGGCGACGAGGTCGACGAACCAGTCATAGCTGTCGAGCACCAGGTCGCGCACCACGGTCTTGGCATCCTCGCTCGGCGGATGGAATGGCGATGGCTCGGCCTTCAGCGGTGCCGACTTGATCTCCTCAAGCGAAACGCCGATCTTGTCCAGGAGGTCCTTGACCTGCGGATACTGGAAGATCACGCCGATCGAACCGGTGATCGATGTCTCGCCGGCAAAGATGCGGTCGCCGGCAACCGCGATCATGTAGGCGGCCGACGCCGCGGTGGTGCGGATGTCGGAGACGACCGGCTTGACCGCCGCGATGCGGCGGATCGCCTTGTAGACCTTTTCGCCGCCATAGGTGGTGCCGCCATTCGACGAGATGGAAACGACCAGTGCCTTGACCGCGTCGCTCTCCTCGATCCGGGTAAGCCGCGCCAAGAGCTCCTCGTCGTCGGTGATCAGGCCGGTGACGCTGACGCGGGCAACCTGCGGGGCCGAGCCGACCCGCTCGCCATTGGCCATAAAATAGGCCGAAAAGCCACCGACAAGAATGAGCGCGGCCGCGAAGAGCCTCCAGAAGCCCAGCTTGCGGCGAAGTGCTCGGCGGTCGGCGATTGCGGATTGGTCCATCGGAGAATAAAAGCCCTGTGCCGGAAAATGTCGGTTCGTGCCGCACCACTAGCGCCACGCGGTTGCATATGGCAAGAAAGAAACCATATTGGCAATCGGCTGTCATGATGGCATGTGTGCCGAAAAGGTCGCATGTTCACCGGGAATCAGTGAATTGCGTGGTATTAACGGGCTTTGACCGAGCTTGACATTGCGCGCAATGCAATTGATTTGCATTATATTGTGTTATTACTTTAACTTCGGAACATATGTTCCGACTATTCGATTGTTGGGAAAGTCTGGGGTTCATGCTTGATAGCGTGCAGAAGCCGGCATACGGCGCCGGCCTGGCGAAGTCGCAGAGCGCGTATTCGCGCGGGCTTCGCCATTCTCGGCGTGTGCGCTGGCTGAAAGTCCTCCTGCCGCTGGCCGCCATTCTCGTCTCGGGCTCATTCGTCGGCGTCGCCGTCGTGCGCAGCTACCTGCCGGACAACATCAAGATCGCCGCCGCCACCATCGAGAACGGCATGGTGGTGATGGAAAAGCCGGCGATTTCCGGGCGCAACCGGATGGGCATCCTCTATTCCATGACCGCGGCAAGAGCCTTGCAGCCGATCAAGGATTCGAACACCATCAAGCTTGAAGACATCAACGCATCGATGCCGATGAATGCCGATACGATGGCCCACGTGGTCGCCAAGTCCGCCACCTACGACCGCAAGGCCGACGACCTGACCGTCGAGGAACCGTTCACGATCACCCTGTCGAACGGTGTGACGGCGCGCTTCCAGTCGGGCTTCCTCGACGTCAACGGCGGACATCTGGTCTCCGACCGGCCCGTCTCGATTACGGCAAATGGCGCATCGATTGATGCCGATTCTCTTGATATGTCGGATAACGGCCGCGTGATAAAGTTCACCGGTCATGTCCGCATGAATGTAAGCCCGGACGCTCTGCGAAAGACGAAAAAGTGAAAGATGGAAATCCGATGAATGTAGGCCGAGTGAAAAAATTTGGTTGCCTGGTGACATCTTTCGCGCTCGCCGCGAGCCTGTCGACGGGAGCGCTGGCACAATCGACGCAGATGGAGGGCATGAAGCTTTCCAATGATCAGCCGATCCAGATCGAGAGCGACCAGCTCGAGGTCCATGACCAGTCGAGTTCGGCCGTGTTCACCGGCAACGTCAATGTCGTGCAGGGCACGACGACGCTGAAGGCCGGCAAGATGACCGTCTACTACGTCAAGCAGGGACAGACCTCCGGCGGTGCCGCATCGGTGGCCTCGGGCAATGCCGACATCGACAAGATCGATGTCTCCGACAATGTCTTCCTGAGCTCCGAGACCCAGCAGGCGACCGCCGATACCGGTCATTTCGACATGCAGGCGCAGACCTTCGTGCTGCAAGGCAAGCAGGTCGTGCTGTCGCAGGGGCAAAACGTGTTCGTCGGCTGTAAGCTGACCGTTCAGATGCAGACCGGAGAAGCCAAGCTGGATGCCTGTGGCGGGCGGGTAAAGATCCAGCTAGACCCGAAATCCCGGCAGAAGCCGTAACAGGACTGACCTTTCCGTGACGAAACCCTTCAACCCGACCAAAGAGATCGCCGAACCGAAGAAGCAGGCCGCTGCGCCGTCAGACAGGTCCCGATATGAAGGAACCCTGATTGCCCGCGGCCTGACGAAGGCCTACCGCAACCGACGCGTCGTCAACGGCGTGTCGCTGGTGGTGCGCCGCGGCGAGGCCGTCGGTCTGCTCGGCCCGAACGGAGCCGGCAAGACGACCTGCTTTTACATGATCACCGGCCTCGTGCCGGTCGACGAGGGGCGCATCGAGCTTGACGGCAATGACGTGACCTCGATGCCGATGTACCGGCGCGCACGTCTCGGTGTTGGCTATCTGCCGCAGGAAGCCTCTATCTTTCGCGGCCTGACCGTCGAGCAGAACATCAACGCTATTCTCGAAATGCATGTGAAGAACAAGCGTGAGCGGACCGAGAAGCTGAATTCGCTGCTCGCAGAGTTCCACATCGACAATCTGCGCAAGTCTCCGGCCGTAGCGCTTTCCGGCGGCGAACGGCGCCGTCTTGAAATCGCCCGCGCGCTGGCCACCGATCCGGCGTTCATGCTGCTCGACGAGCCCTTTGCCGGCGTCGATCCGATTTCGGTTGCCGATATCCAGAACCTCGTCCGTCACCTGACGGCGCGCGGCATCGGCGTGCTGATTACCGACCACAATGTCCGCGAGACTCTTGGCCTGATCGACCGCGCCTACATCATCCACGCCGGCGAGGTGCTGACTCACGGCCGCGCCGATGAAGTTGTGGGAAATGCGGAAGTGCGCCGCCTGTATCTCGGCGACAAGTTCAGCCTCTAGGCCCCGCCGCGTTCAATTGCTCCCGATTGAACGCCGACGCCCACTCGGAAACCAGGATGTGACGCGCGGCTCGCGCGATTCCCGTGTGCGCGTCACGCTCCGGCGCCCTGATCCGCGGCTCATCGGCATCGCCAACGCCCCAAAACAGGGATGCGACCGGGCGAAATTAATCTTAAGACGTCATGACGCTTGACCTCGGGCTACAAAAAAGCAATTTTTGGGCCAGATGGATATTGCCTGCAAAACAGGCAGGCGGTGTCCCGATCTGATCCGTAGGGAGTTCAGCGTTCGCCATGGCATTATCGGCCAGCCTTCATCTGCGACAGAGCCAGTCCCTGGTGATGACACCGCAATTGATGCAGTCGATTCAGCTGTTGCAGATGAATCATTTCGAACTGACGCAGTTCATTGCCCAGGAAGTCGAAAAGAACCCCCTTCTCGAAATCGCCGAAGACGACACGTCCGACCGGACGCCAGACCGGGAGCGCGACGCTTCCGAGGCCGCCGAAGCGGATGCCCGGACGCAAGCCGCGGACGCCGAGCCTTCGGGTGACTGGTACGAGCATGGCGCCACGGGCGGTACCGTCCGGCTCAACGACCAACTCGACAGCAACTTCGACGAAGCCATGTCGGACGACAGCGCGCCGCGCAAGGCGGAAGCGCCCGGTCTCATCGACCAGTGGAAATCCATGCCGGGCTCGTCGGAAGGATCGGACGGCTACGATCTCGAGGATTTCGTCGCCGGGCAGGTTTCGCTTCGCGACCACCTCAGCCAGCAGATCCCCTTCGTGCTGACCACACCGCGCGAACGCATCGCCGCCGACCATATGGTCGATCTTCTGGACGATGCCGGCTACCTGCAGGAAAGCACGGATTCGATTGCCAGCCGGCTGGGCATGGACCTCGTCTTCATCGAGAAGGTGCTGGCCGCGCTGCAGACGCTCGATCCGCCGGGCATCTTCGCCCGCTCGCTCAGCGAATGCCTGGCGATCCAGCTGAAGCTGCTCGACCGGTACGATCCGGCCATGGAAGCCTTCGTCGTCAATCTCGATCTTCTGGCGCGCCGCGACTTTGCCTCGCTGAAGAAGATCTGCGGCGTCGACGAGGAAGACCTCATCGACATGCTGTCGGAGATCCGCAAGCTCAACCCGAAGCCGGCCAGCAATTTCGACCGCAATCCGGTCGAGGCGATCGTGCCCGACGTCATCGTGCGCGAGGCTCCCTCCGGCGGCTGGGCGATCGAGCTCAACCCGGAGACCCTGCCCCGGGTTCTCGTCAACCAGGGCTATTACGCCGAAGTGTCAAAGGGCCGGGCGTGCAAGAGCGAGGACCAGGCATTCCTGTCCGAATGCCTGCAGAACGCCAACTGGCTCACCCGCAGCCTCGACCAGCGGGCCCGCACCATCATGAAGGTGGCGAGCGAAATCATCCGCCAGCAGGACGGCTTCCTGACCCACGGGGTCGACGCGCTGCGGCCGCTCAACCTGAAGACCGTCGCCGACGCCATCAAGATGCACGAGTCGACCGTCAGCCGCGTGACGTCCAACAAGTACATGCTGACGCCGAGAGGCCTGTTCGAGCTCAAATACTTCTTCACCGTGTCGATCGGCTCCTCCGAGGGTGGCGACAATCATTCGGCGGAAGCGGTGCGCAACCGCATCAAGGTGATGATCGCCCAGGAGGCCCCGGATGCCGTCCTGTCTGACGACGACATTGTCGAGCGGCTGAAGGGCGGCGGCATCGATCTCGCCCGCCGCACGGTCGCCAAATACCGCGAGGCGATGAACATCCCCTCCTCCGTTCAACGCCGGCGTGAAAAGCGGGCGATGGCCAGGGTTTCCGGCTTTTGACTATCCACAACCCTCCGCACTGCCGGGGAAAAGTTAACGGAAAGTGTTGACTTCGAAGGGGTCCGGCGCTAGAAGCCGCCCGCACTTGGGAAGCTGACGGCATATTGCCGCAGCCGCTATGGTTCCAGCTGAAAAGGAAGCCTGCGACGCTCGAATGCGAAGATTTTTGCGCTCCCGGCGCAGCTTGTCCGCCTGAATGGGGATGAGCGAAAGCCGAACCGGAGCATCGGTCAAGCGATTGCCAGGGCGAAAAGCCGGCACGATTGATGCGATCGTCTCGACGAGACCCGCAAAACTCCTCGAATTCGAATGGCTGGTCATCGTCGATACGGCATCGATCAATGACCTGTTCGCTTGAAACGCTTGGATGAGACCGCCGGTTGGCGTAAACTGATACCCGCAAATCAGCATAAGAAGGAAAAATCCATGAGTGTGCGTGTATCCGGTAAACATATGGAAATTGGCGATTCTTTCCGTCAACGGATTACAGGTCAGATCGGGGAGGCGATCGAGAAGTACTTTGACGGCGGCTTTTCAGGACAGGTGACGGTCGAGAAGTCGTCCTCCCGCTTTGCGGCGGATTGCAGGCTTCATCTCGACAGCGGCGTGGTTCTGCACGCGGCAGGTCAGGCCAACAGCCCGGAGGCTGCGTTCGACGCGGCCGCGGAGCGGATCGAGAAGCGGCTTCGTCGCTACAAGCGGAAACTCAAGGATCATCACGCCGGCAACAACCAGAACGGCTCCGCGGAAATCTCCTACACGGTGATGGACGCGGTTCCGGAAGAGCACGAAGAGCTCCCGGAAGATTTCGCGCCGACGATCGTTGCCGAAAGCAGCAAGCAGATCAGAACCATGACGGTGGCGACCGCCGTCATGGCGCTCGACATGACCGACGAACCGGTCTTCATTTTCCGCAGCCCGGGCAAGGAAGACCTGAATATCGTCTACCGTCGTCAGGACGGCAATATCGGCTGGATTGACGCAGCCACCATCAAGAGTTGAAATCAAGATAGCCCGGCAGGCAAAGAACCCGTTAACTGGCACCCGCCGGGCTCTCCTCCCTTCATGCGGCGCGAAGGAACATTAAATGGCATTGGCAGACCTTCTGCAGACAGATGCGGTCATCCCCTCGATGAGGGCTCATTCGAAAAAGCAGTTGCTCCAGGAACTGGCTTCCAAGGCCTCCAAGATAACCGGCATTCCCGAGCGGGAGATCTTTGACGTCATCCTGCAGCGCGAGCGACTGGGCTCGACCGGCGTCGGACATGGCATCGCCATTCCGCACGGCAAGCTCACCAGCATCAAGTCGATCGTCGGCGTGTTCGCACGCCTGGAGACACCGGTCGATTTCGAGGCGCTCGACGACCAGCCGGTCGATCTGGTGTTCCTGCTCCTGGCGCCCGAAGGCGCCGGTGCGGACCACCTGAAGGCGCTGTCGCGCATCGCCCGCATCCTGCGCGACCAGGATCTCGTCGCCAAGCTGCGCGCCACCGACAGCGCCTCGGCGATCTACACCTTCCTCAACGAGGAAGAAGCCTCGAACGCCGCCTGATCCTTTTCGCAGGCACCAATGAAAAGCCGCCGGACGTGAAATGCGTCCGGCGGCTTTCTTGTGTCGAGTTTCTGGAACGTTGCGGAAGGATGTGCCCTTACGCGTCCTTTTCGTTCACGGCCTCGGTGCCCGGTTCGGCCGCTACGGTTTCAGCTTTCGGGCCGCCCTTGGCGACGCCGACCATGGCCGGGCGCAGCACGCGCTCGCCGATCGTGTAGCCGGCCTGGACGACCTGCATGACGGTGTTGTTCGGCACGTTCGGATTAGGAACCTCGAACATCGCCTGGTGGAAGTTCGGATCGAACTTCTCGCCTTCGCATTCGATCTTCTTGACGCCGTGACGCTCAAGCGCCGAGAGCATCGAACGCTCGGTCATGTCGACGCCTTCGACGAGCGCCTTCAGGCCCGCATCGGCGTTTTCCAGAACCTCGGCCGGAACGGCGTCGAGCGCGCGGCGCAGGTTGTCGGATACGGCGAGCATGTCGCGGGCGAAACCTGCGACCGAATACGAACGGGCGTCCTTGACGTCACGCTCGGTGCGGCGGCGCAGGTTTTCCATCTCGGCTGCGAGGCGCAGCATGCGGTCGCGGAGGTCGAGGTTTTCGGCCTGCAGCTGTTCGATCGGGTCGGGCGCCCGCGCTTCCGCTTCGGCGGCGCCGGCTGCATCCTGCTCCTTCGGAGCTTCGGTTTCGGCTGCGGCCTCTGCGGCGGTGTCAGGGCCGTTCTTCTTCATTTCATCGGTCATGACGATCTCCGGATAGGTCATTTCATGTCGTGCCCGATATCGAGGTTCACGGCCGAAAAATCAAGGCTTGCGTGCGATCGCCGGCCGGAAATCCGTCGTTTTCGGGATTGTCTAGCGCCCCGAGCGGGCGAGCCGCGCCATCAGCTGCGCGGTGTAGTCGACCATGGGCACGACACGGGCGTAATTGAGCCGTGTCGGGCCGATGACGCCGACCGCGCCGACGATCCGCTCGTCGGCATCGCGGAAGGGCGCGACGATCAGCGAGGAGCCGGAGAGCGAGAAAAGCTTGTTCTCCGAGCCGATGAAGATGCGCACGCCCGACCCGGTTTCAGCGAGACTCATGATCTCGATCAGGCTGTCCTTCTTCTCCAGATCATCAAACAGCATGCGCAGCCGGTCGATGTCCTCGACGCCGCCCACACCCTCGAGCAGGTTGGCGCGGCCGCGCACCACGAGCTGGGAGGGTTTGCCCTCCTCGCCCGATCCGGACCAGACGGCGAGGCCGCGACTGACGAGGTCCTGCGACAGCGTGTCGAGCTCGCGGCGCACCTCGTCCTTCAAGGCCTCCAGCTGCCGGCGCAGTTCGGCGAGCGTCCTGCCGGTCATATGGGCGTTCATGAAATTGGCAGCCTCGGTCAGCTGCGAGGTGGTGATGCCGGACGGCAGGTCGATGATGCGGTTTTCCACCTGCCCCTGCTCACCCACCAGCACGGCAAGCGCCTTGGTCGGCTCGAGCCTGATGAACTCGACATGCTTCAAGACCGGATCGGCCTTCGAGGTGATCACCAGGCCGGCGCCGCGCGACATGCCAGACAGCATCTGGCTGGCATCATTGAGGAGGGTTTCCACCGACTGGTCGGCATGGCCCGAGCGCATATGGCGGTCGATCGAGGCGCGGTCATCCTCCGACAGGTCGCCGATCTGCATGAAGGCATCGACGAAGAAGCGCAGGCCAAGCTGCGTCGGCAGCCGTCCGGCGCTGATATGTGGCGAATAGACGAGACCCAGCTCCTCGAGATCGCTCATCACGTTGCGCACGGAGGCCGGCGACAGCGACATCGGCAGGAGGCGCGAGAGATTGCGCGAGCCCAAGGGCTCGCCGCTCTCCAGATAACTCTCCACGATGCGCCGGAAAATCTCTTTCGAACGGTCGTCCAGTGCGGTGACAGCGTCCTTGTCCGGCTTGCCAGGAAAACCCATCTGATGCGCGATATCCATCACAGTTCAACTCTGTCTGAAATATAGTCGTTCCCTTTTCCAACTCAAACCGGAATTTCGCCTGCGACCATGGAAGTCGGGCATGATCCTCGCTTTTTCTTTGCAAAAAGGCCGGGTGAGCCGTAGAAGGCTGACCAAAGAACAAGGAGATACCTTATGCGTCCATCCGGCAGAAAAACAGATCAAATGCGCGCCGTCAGCTTCGAGCGCAATTTCACCAAGCATGCGGAAGGCTCCTGCCTGGTGAAATTCGGCGACACGCATGTTCTGTGCACCGCCAGCCTGGAGGAAAAGGTACCGGGCTGGATGCGCAATTCCGGCAAGGGCTGGGTGACGGCCGAATACGGCATGCTGCCGCGCTCGACCGGCGAACGCATGCGCCGCGAGGCGACCGCCGGCAAGCAGGGCGGCCGCACGCAGGAAATCCAGCGCCTCATCGGCCGCTCCTTGCGCGCCGTCATCGATCTCGAAGCGCTCGGCGAACGCCAGATCACCGTCGACTGCGACGTCATCCAGGCTGACGGCGGCACCCGCACCGCCTCGATCACCGGCGGCTGGATCGCCCTTTACGACTGCCTGAAATGGATGGAAGCGCGCAGCATGATCAAGACCGATCGCGTGCTGATCGATCATGTCGCCGCCATTTCCTGCGGCATCTTCGCCAACCAACCGGTCATCGACCTCGATTATCTCGAAGACTCGGCTGCCGAAACCGACGCCAACTTCGTCATGACCGGCAAGGGCGGCATCGTCGAGATCCAGGGCACGGCGGAAGGCAAGCCGTTCTCGGACGAGGAATTCCTCACCCTGATGGGCCTTGCCAAGACCGGCATTGCCGATCTCGTATCGCTGCAGAAGCAGGCGGTCGGCGCGGCCTGAGGCTAAGCGTCCCGGAGATCATGACGAACGCGATTGCCGCCATACTGGAAACAGCGCTCTACGCCCGCGATCTCGACGCGGCGGAGGCGTTCTATGGCGGCATCCTTGGCCTTGAGAGAATCACACGGGTGGCGAACAGGCACGTCTTCTTCCGCTGCGGCGACGGTATTCTGCTCGTCTTCAATCCGGACGAGACGGCAAAGCCCGCCGCGCCGGACCGCCTGCCGGTGCCGTCGCACGGTACGAACGGTCCGGGCCATGCCTGCTTCCGGGTTGCCGGCGCAGAGATAGACGGCGTTCGCGCGCGGCTCGAAAATGCCGGCGTCGCCATCGAAGCGGATTTTTGCTGGCCGAACGGCGCGCGGTCGATCTACTTTCGCGATCCGGCCGGCAACAGCCTCGAATGCGCCGAACCGAAACTGTGGGGACTAGAGCAGGACTGATGCGCAAACTCGACCAGAAGACGATCGTCGTCGCCAGCCACAATGCCGGCAAGATCCGTGAGATCGAGGACCTGATCGGTCCGTTCGGCTTCAATGCCAGCTCGGCTGCGGCTCTCGACTTTCCGGTCCCCGACGAGACCGGCACGACCTTCGAGGAGAATGCAGCCATCAAGGCGCTCGCCTCGGCGAAAGCCTCCGGCCTGCCGGCGCTTTCGGACGATTCCGGCCTCGTCATCGACGCGCTCGACGGCGCGCCGGGCGTCTACACTGCCGACTGGGCGGAGAAGCCGGACGGCAGCGGCCGCGACTTCATGATGGCGATGGAAAAGGTCGAGCAGGCGCTCAAGGACAAGGGCGCCGCCGCCAATGAGCGCACCGCCCGCTTCGTCTCCGTGCTCTGCCTTGCCTGGCCGGATGGCCATACCGAAATGTTCCGCGGCGAGGTCGAAGGCGAGATCGTCTGGCCGCCGCGCGGCAGCCGCGGCTTCGGCTACGACCCGATCTTCAAGCCCGACGGCCATGAGCGCACCTTCGGCGAAATGGAGGCCGACGAAAAGCACGGCTGGAAGCCCGGCGATGCGACCGCGCTTTCCCACCGCGCCCGCGCCTTCAAGCTGTTCGTCGAAACCTGCCTGGAGGCCTGATGGCATTGATAGATGCACATGCCGGACTGCTGCCCGACACCGGCGATCCGGGTTTCGGCGTCTATCTGCATTGGCCGTTCTGCGCGGCCAAATGCCCGTATTGCGACTTCAACAGCCATGTGCGCCACCAGCCGGTGGACCAGGAGCGCTTCGCCGCCGCCTTCCTGAAGGAAATGGCGACCATGCGGCAGATGAGCGGTGCCCGCACCGTCACCTCGATCTTTCTCGGCGGCGGCACGCCCTCGTTGATGGAACCGAGGACGGTCGAGACCATCCTCGACGGCATCGCCCGCGAATGGCACGTGCCGGCCGGCATCGAGATCACCATGGAGGCCAATCCGTCGAGCGTCGAGGCCGAGCGGTTCAAGGGCTACCGCGCGGCCGGCGTCAACCGCGTCTCGCTCGGCGTCCAGGCGCTGAACGACATCGACCTGAAATTCCTCGGCCGGCTGCACGACGTCGCCGATGCGCTGAAGGCGATCCGGCTGGCGCGCGAAATCTTCCCGCGGATGTCGTTCGATCTGATCTATGCTCGCCCCAACCAGACGGTCACCGCCTGGGAGCAGGAGCTGCGCGAGGCGATTTCCTATGCCGTCGACCATCTGTCGCTGTACCAGCTGACGATCGAGGAAGGCACGCCGTTTTATGGCCTGCACAAGGCCGGCAAGCTGATCGTGCCGGACGGCGACCAGTCGGCGCTGCTCTACGAGGCCACGCAGGCGATCACCGCCGACGAAGGGCTGCCGGCCTATGAGGTTTCCAACCACGCCCGGCCGGGCGCCGAAAGCCGCCACAACCTCACCTACTGGCGCTACGGCGACTATGCCGGCATCGGCCCCGGGGCGCATGGCCGTCTGAAGACCGGCAACCGCAAGACCGCGACCAGCACGGAGCGCAATCCGGAACGCTGGCTGCAACTCGTCGAGACGCAGGGCCACGGCATGATCGACCAGGAGCTTCTCGGCTATGAGGAGCAGGCGGACGAATTGCTGCTGATGGGCCTGCGCCTGCGCGAAGGGGTCGACCTCGCCCGCTGGCAGATGCTGTCGGGCCGCGACCCCGATCCGAAGCGCGAGGCAACGCTCCTCGAACACGGCTTTATCGAGCGGATCGGCAATTCGCGGCTGAGATGCACGCCGTCGGGCATGCTGGTGCTCGACGCGGTGGTCGCCGATTTGGCTTGCTGATGAAGAACAAGCGGCGACCCTGCTTGATCTTTCGAACCGCTCGGCTATCCTCCCCTTCATGATCACAGCCGGCCAGACCCTTATGACCATGACCACCATGCAGACCTCGGGGTTTGCGGGACTGGCTGAGGTTTGAGTTCAGCATCATAGATCCCGACCAACCCCGCGAACCAAGCGGGGTTTTGTTTTTTCAGCGCTCCGCTTCTTCCACAACCAGGAAAAAGCCATGCGTGAAAGCAAGCCTGACCATGCAGACCTGCCAAGCAAACTGGGATCCGGCCCCGCCAACCTCATCATCCGCCCAGTCCATGAACGGGATCTGCCTGCCCTTTTCGAAATCGTTACCATGCCGGGTTTCCGGGCGGGAACGCTCCGGCTCCCTTTCCAGCGATTCTCCGACACGGAGAAGTGGTTCGCGGCGATCGGCCCCGACGACATCTCCATCGTCGCCGAACTGAACGGCAAGGTGGTGGGCGATGCCGGCGCACGCCGCTTTGCCGGACGGCGTGCGCATGTCGCGCGGATCGGCATGGGCCTGCATGACGACTATCACCGGCGGGGCATCGGCTCCGCTCTTCTTGCCGCGATCATCGACGCTGCCGACAATTGGCACGACATTCGCCGTCTGGAGCTTGAGGTCTTTGCCGACAATAAGGCTGCAATCGGTCTCTACCGCAAATTCGGCTTTCAGGATGAAGGGCTGCTGCGCGGCTATGCCTATCGAAACGGAACCTATGCGGACGCCCTCATGATGGCTCGCCTGCGGTTCGATCCCATGCCGCGACAACCGACAACGACCGAGTGACTGGGGACAGGCGGGGCTGCTACAGGTAACTGGACCCTCCTCAATGGAAGAGGCTGGCCCGCCCTCAAACCTTCGTCGCTGTCACATGCAGCCAATCTGTCGGCACGCCGTCATAGCCGCCGCCCGAGCTGGCATCGATTTCGATCGTGCCAAGGCCGGCGGCCTCGTAAACGCTCTGCAGATACTCCGCCGACGGGTTGTTGTAGTAGCGGCCGAAGCGATCGATCGTCTCGTCCGCCGCCGTCTTGTAGCTCGCGTAGAACAGGCCGCCGGCCTTCAGCGCCCGCGCGATGCGGCCGATGATCTCCGGCAGTTCGGTTCTCGGCACGTGCAGCAGGCAGGCGTTCGCCCAGACGGCGTCGAAAGCGGCGCTGTCCGAGAGGGTCGCGAAAGGCTGCACGCGAACCGGAACGCCGAGCCGCCTCTCGGCTTCGGCGGCCATTTCCGCCGTGCCGTCGGTTGGCCTGACCTCGATCCCGAGTGACAGCATGTGGGCGCTGTCATGGCCAGCGCCGCAGCCAAGCTCGAGAACGCGGGCGCCTTTCGGCAGGCGGGCGATGAAGGCGTCCAGCCTCCCGAAATTCCGCCGCTCCGTATCCGCGGCATATTGCGCGGCATTCTGCGCATAGAAGCGGTCGGTGGAATGGTCGTCGGTCATCACGCGCCTTTCAATCATGAATAGAAGCAGTAGCGTCCACAAATCTTGTAGGGCAAGGGCGATGTTTGCGAAAGCCGAGCGCTCTGTCCTTCAGAGGACACGAAGGTTGCCCAAGATGATGTCGCGAATATAGGATAATCAATGTCCAGGTGAGCGTTGATGGTGCTCTGATGAAAAGCCCTTTGAACATCCAGATCAGCGAACTACGAAAGATCGGGTGGGATGATTGGGATCCAATCGGTATCCGCAGTGCCGAATCGGCAGACTGGAAGACCTGCACGGCCGACGAATACGATTCCTACCTCCTCCATGTCGTTGATCTCCTGCGTCAGGGAGGCCAACCGAAGGACGCAATTTCATATCTCGACCGAGTCGTAACCGAGCACATGGGGCTCGGGCGTCTGACCGATGAGCGGCACCAGGCGTCAGTGAAGTGCGTTCAAGCGATTTCGGATTATCTCAAGGCGCTTGGCGGAGAAAAATGATGCCGCCAGCCCGGGAGCGAATTGCCGGATTCATGCGTTCCAACGCGATTTTCGGACACGGCTAAAGAAAAAGGCCGGCGTTTCCGCCGGCCCTTCTTGGTCCGCCTATTCGTTGATCAGCCGCTTCAGCAGCTCGATCTCGTGGGAAAGCTTCGTATCCTCCGAAATCAGTTCCTCGATCTTGCGCACCGCGTGCAAAACGGTGGTGTGATCGCGTCCGCCGAAGCGGCGGCCGATTTCCGGGAAGGAGCGCGGCGTCAGCGTCTTGGACAGATACATGGCGATCTGGCGCGGCTTGACGATGACGCGAGTGCGGCGGTTGGAGACGAGCTCCTGGCGCGACACGTTGTAATGACGGGCGACGACGCGCTGGATGTCCTCGATGCGCACCCGACGCGGCTCGCCGGCCCCGACCAGATGGGCAAGCAGTTCATCGACGCGCTCGACCGAGATGTTCGGCTCGAAGGAGCGGCGGAACAGGAGCTGGTTGAATGCGCCTTCCAGCTCGCGGCCGCTGGCGGTCACCTTGCGGGCGACATGCGTGAGGATATCGGCGGGGATATCGATCGACGGATCTTCCTTGCGGGCCTGTTCGAGCCGGCCCTTGAGCATTTCCAGGCGCATCTCGTAGTCGGGCGCTTCCATCTCGATCGCCACGCCACCCTGCAGGCGGGAGCGAACGCGGGTGTCGAGCGATTCCAGCTCCCACGGCGCGCGGTCGGCGGCGACGACGACCTGCTTGGCGCTGTCGAGCAGCATGTTCAGGAGATGGCAGAATTCGTGCTGGATCGACTTGCCCTGCAGGAACTGCATGTCGTCGATGACGAGCAGGTCGATGTTGCGCAGCGTGTCTTTCAACGACAGGGCGTCGTTGTCGCGGATCGCCGAGGCGAAGCGCCACATGAAGTATTCGGCCGTCAGGTAGACGACGCGCAGCTGGCGCGGGCTGGAAATTGCCGCATTGGCGATCGCCTGCAGGAGGTGCGTCTTGCCGAGGCCGACGGAGGAATGGATGAAGAGCGGATTGAAGCGCACAGCACTCGCGCCGGCTTCCGCAATGGTGCGGGCGGCGGCAAGGGCGACACGGTTGGACGCGCCCTCGATGAAGCTGTCGAAGGTGTAGCGGCTGTCGAGCGGCGAACCGAACAGCGGGCCTTGCGTGTTTGCCGGACGCTGCATCTGCGTCTTCAGCACGGGCACGGCCTGGGCGATCGACTGCGGACCGGAAAGGGTGGTCTGGACCGGCGCGTCGGTGCCGGAGGAGGCGGTCTCCTCAGCCGACGGCTTGGCGGCGCGGGTCGCGCTGCGCACCATGATCTCGACTTTCAGAACCGCCGGCTCTTCTTCCTGCAGCAGGCTGGTGATGAGATCCAGATAGCGGTTGTTGATCCAGGATTTCAGGAAGGTGGTGGGAACGGAAAGCCTTACGACGCTCTTCGAGACTGAATGCAGCTTGAGACGTCCGAACCAGCTTGCATAGACATCGGACCCGACCTGAGCCTTCAGACGCTTGCTGAAACGGTCGAAAAGAACGTTGTGATCCATCGTGGACCAGCCTCCCACCGCAGACAGCACTTCTTCGGCATTATCGTTAGAACCGGATGATTTGATTGTAGTCAGCACTTTTTTCCGCCTTTTTTATACAGCCGCCACGTCCCGCTTCGCCGAGCAGGTCTCCGCCGCGCCAGTCAGTTCTCCGTCAAGACACAAAGTTCGCGCCCTCGCATGCGCTTACCCGGTCACCTAAAAACACGGCCTCCTTCTTTTTCTGGCGGAGCCACCCGCCTACGCTTCACACTCTCGCAAAGAGACAAAGACAATGTGTCCGGAGACCAGACGGACTCCCGGCAAACCCTTGTTCGTTTCGCGAAATGCGGGACAGAAAAGTCCCGCAGCAAGTGGGTGCAAAAAACCGCTTGCTGTCGCCAGCAATTTTCATGCCTAACCCTTTGGAGTTGCCCCACCCCTTTGCTGGAAGTCATTTAGGCAAGATCGATGGCCAAGATCAACGGTGAAATTTACGCAAATTTAACGGGCGGCCATTGACTCTCGGGGCGGGGTTTAAAAGCCCGTTTTGGAGGGTTGGAGAATCGCTTTTGAATCAACGGGATTCAGCTCAAGTGCAGGTCTGCAACACCCGAAATCGAAAAAAAATAAAAATTCGCTTGACTCACTTCGGGGGTCATCTTCCGTAGCGTAAGATCGAACCGGCCGTCATATCCTTCTGCAAGTTCTTGATTTTAATGATTTTTTAATGTCACCGCGACGTCATAAGATTGACACATTGACGGAGGGCAAAACGGCGACCGGGACAAACACGAAAAGCCCGGCCGAAACGGCCAGGCTTTGTCGAGAGACGAAATGAAGCGTCGAAATTAGGCCGAAAGGGCCTTCACGCGCTGGGCAAGACGCGACACCTTGCGGGATGCGGTGTTGCGGTGCATGACGCCCTTCGATGCGGCGCGCTGCAGTTCCGGCTGAGCGGACTGGAGGGCTGCGAGAGCGTCGGCAGCATTGCCCGAAGCGATCGCTTCTTCAACCTTGCGGATGAAGGTGCGGACGCGCGAAACGCGGTTCTTGTTGACTGCGGTACGGCCAGCGATCTTGCGGGTCGCCTTCTTTGCCGACTTGGTATTGGCCATGTATGCCTCTCTTCGAAATCAAACAATCCCGTCATCGCCGCGGCCAGTCTGCGGCCATTCCGTGCAACAATGCGGGAGCAAATTTAAGGGAAAGCCTGATGGGCTTCCCAAACCGTGGCGGGCATATAGCTGCAATCCGGCCTGACGTCAACGCGCAAACGGGGTCCGGCGGAAAAGAATCTGCATGCCGCCACCGCCATTCACCGGTTCTTGAAGTCCGGTTTGCGCTTTTCGGCGAAGGCCCCCATGCCCTCCTTCTGGTCCTCCGTCGCAAACAGTGCGTAGAACAGGTTGCGCTCGTAGCGCATGCCTTCCGCGAGCGTCAGCTCGAACGCGTTGGCGACGGCTTCCTTGGCCATCATCACCGAGGGCAGCGAGAAGGAAGCGATCTTCTCGGCGGCGGCCATCGCGTCCTCCATCAGCTTTTCCGGCGCGACGACGCGGGCGACGAGGCCGCAGCTTTCCGCCTCCTTGGCATCCATCATCCGTCCGGTCAGCACGAGATCCATCGCCTTCGCCTTGCCGACCGAACGCACCAGGCGCTGCGTGCCGCCCATGCCGGGAATGACGCCGAGCGTGATCTCCGGCTGGCCGAATTTCGCCGTCTCGGAGGCAATCACGATGTCGCACATCATCACGAGTTCGCAGCCGCCGCCGAGCGCATAGCCGGAAACGGCCGCGATCATCGGCTTGCGGGTCGCCGCCACCTTGTCCCAGCCGGCGATGAAGCCGGACTTATAGATGTCGGGGTATTCGAGCGGCAGCATTTCCTTGATGTCGGCGCCGGCGGCGAAGGCCTTTTCCGAGCCGGTGATCACGATCGCGCCGACCTCGTCGTCGCCGTCGAAGGCGGCCAGCGCCTCGATCATCTCGGCAAGCACCGTCGAATTCAGCGCGTTCAGCGCCTGCGGCCGGTTGAGCGTGACGACCCCCACCCTGCCCTTCTTCTCCACGATCAGCGTCTCATAGGCCATGCTGCTTCTCCCTTTTGTCTTGTTCTGCGCGCTATTTCTGGCAGCGCGGGCAATGGAATGTCGAGCGGCCCGCCTGCACGAGCCTCTGGATGGTGCCGGCGCAGCCCTCGCGGCGGCAGGGCTCTCCCTCCCGGTCGTAGACGGAGAAGGAGTGCTGGAAATAGCCGAGCGAGCCGTCGGTGCGGATATGGTCGCGCAGAGTCGAGCCGCCGGCGACAATCGCGTCGGCGATGACGGCGCGGATCGCCGCTTCCAGTTCGAGGAGCTTCGCCCCCGGCCGGCCGGTCTTCGTCACCAGGCTTCCGGCGGGCTTTATCGGCGACAGGCCGGCGCGCCACAGCGCCTCGCAGACATAGATATTGCCGAGCCCGGCGATCACCTTCTGGTCGAGGAGCGCGGATTTGAGCGGCTGCGCCTTGCCGCGGAAACGGGCGGCGAGATAATCGGCGTCGAGCGCATTGCCGGTCGGCTCCGGCCCGAGGTCGCGGAAGGCCGGATAGGCTGCCGCATTGGAGCGGCGCATCAGGTCCATGAAGCCGAAGCGGCGCGGGTCATTATAGATGACATGCCGCCCGGCCCCCTCTCCTTCCAGATGGAAGACGACATGGTCGTGCTTGACGTCCTTGCCGCGCGGATGGTGAAACTCGCCGAGCGTGGCATCGGCGACGCGAAACGAGCCGGACATGCCGAGATGGGCGACCACCGTCAGGTCGTCCTCGAGATCGATCAGCAGATATTTGGCGCGGCGCGACAGCGAAACGATCCGCCTTCCCGCTACCTGCTCGGCGAAGGCCGCGGGGAAGGGAAAGCGCAGGTCGCTGCGGCGCAGCTCCAGCCGGCCGAGCACGGTGCCCTCCATCACGGGGGCGAGCCCGCGCCTGACGGTCTCCACTTCCGGCAATTCCGGCATCCGGTAACCCTTCGTCGAACTTCCTGTTTCAAGATTTTCTGTTTCCGGCTATAGCAGCGCGGACAGGCTGCGGCAAAGGGTGTTCTCGCCTTCGCCGCCACGCCCTATATAAGGTGCGGCAATGACGATTTCCGCATCCCCAGTTTGAAATGGAGTAAGGCTCATGGCTGAAGGCCGCACGTCCGCCGATGGCGGCATGGCGACATCCTACGGTTTCCGCGACGTTGCGGAAGGCGAAAAGCAGGGCCTCGTCAACGACGTCTTCCACAAGGTGGCCAAGCGCTACGACATCATGAACGACGTGATGTCGGCGGGCCTGCACCGGGTGTGGAAGAACGCCATGGTCGCCGCCCTCACCCCGCGGCCCGATCCGTCCTACCGCGTGCTCGACGTGGCCGGCGGCACCGGCGACATCGCGTTTCGCATCATCGAGGCCTCGAAGCGCCAGGCGCATGCGACCGTCCTCGACATCAACGGCTCGATGCTGGCCGTCGGCGAGGAGCGCGCGGCGAAGAAGGGGCTTTCCGACAACCTCACCTTCGTCGAGGCGAATGCCGAGGAACTTCCCTTCGAAGCCAATTCCTTCGACGCCTATACGATCGCCTTCGGCATCCGCAACGTGCCGCGCATCGACGTGGCGCTGTCGGAAGCCTACCGTGTGTTGAAGCGCGGCGGCCGGCTGCTGGTGCTCGAATTCTCCGAAGTCGAACTGCCGCTGCTGGACCGCGTCTATGACGAATGGTCGTTCAAGGCGATCCCGAAATTCGGCAAGGCGATCACCGGCGACGACGAGCCCTACCAGTATCTGGTCGAATCGATCCGCAAGTTCCCGAGCCAGAAGGACTTTGCCGCGATGATCGAGACCGCCGGCTTCTCCCGCGTCACCTTCACCAATTACACCGGCGGCATCGCGGCGCTGCATTCCGGCTGGAAGCTTTAAGCCCGGATGAGCACGATCGGCGCATATTACCGGCTCGCCCGGGTCGGCTGGGTTCTCGTCCGCGAGGGCGTCGTCTCGGCGCTGCCTTCGGAAGACCTGCCGCCGCTCGCCCGCGTCGGCCAGAAGCTTGCCGGGATCTTTGCCCGCAACCGCGCGCTTCGCCGCGACCGGCGCGACAATCTCGCCCGCGCGGTCGAACGGCTCGGCCCTTCCTACGTCAAGATCGGCCAGTTCCTGGCCACCCGCCCGGATGTCGTCGGCGTCGAATTCGCCGCTGACCTCTCCATGCTGCAGGACCGCATGCAGACGTTCCCGACGGCCGCCGCACGGGCGCAGATCGAGGCCTCGCTCGGCCGCAGCATCGAGACGCTCTACGCCTCGTTCGGCGAGCCGGTCGCCGCCGCTTCCATCGCGCAGGTGCATCCTGCCGAGGTCGAGACGAACGGCATCCCCCGCAAGGTTGCCGTCAAGGTCATCCGGCCCGGCGTGCGCGAGCGTTTCGCCCGCGACATCGAGGCGCAATATGCCTTTGCCCGGCTGCAGGAGCGCTTCATTCCCAAAACCCGGCGGCTGCGCCCGGTCGAGGTGACGAAGACACTCGAGCAGACGACCAAGGTCGAGATGGACCTCCGTCTCGAAGCCGCCGCACTCTCCGAACTCGGCGAGAATTCCAAGGACGATCCCGGTTTCCGCGTGCCGAAGGTCGACTGGGAGCGCACCGGCCGCGACGTCGTCACCATGGAATGGATCGACGGCATCAAGATGTCGGACGTCGAGGCGCTTCGCGCCGCCGGCCACGATCTCAACGCGCTCGCCGTCACCATGATGCAGGCCTTCCTGCGCCACACGCTGCGCGACGGCTTCTTCCATGCCGACATGCACCAGGGCAACCTCTTCGTGGAAGCCGACGGCACCGTGGTGGCCGTCGACATGGGCATCGTCGGAAGGCTCGGCAAGAAGGAACGCCGGTTCCTCGCCGAAATCCTCTACGGCTTCATCACCCGCGACTACATGCGCGTCGCCGAAACCCATTTCGAGGCCGGCTATGTGCCCGGCCACCACGACCATGCGAGCTTCGCCCAGGCGATCCGCGCGATCGGCGAGCCGATCCACGGCCAGCCGGCCGAGACGATCTCGATGGCCAAGCTCCTGACCCTGCTCTTCGAAGTGACCGAACTCTTCGACATGGAGACGCGGCCCGAACTCGTCATGCTGCAGAAGACCATGGTCGTCGTCGAGGGTGTGGCGCGCACGCTCGATCCGAAGTTCAACATGTGGAAGGCCTCCGAGCCGGTGGTCGGCGGCTGGATTCGCGACAATCTCGGCCCGAAGCGCATCGTGACCGACCTGAAGGACGGCCTGTCGGCCGCCCTGAAGCTCGCCGAAGCCGTCCCGGAAATCGCCGCCCGCACGGAAAAATTCCATCACGAACTGATGGTGATGAGCGAAAACGGCCTCAGGTTCGACCCGGCCACCGCGGAAGCCATCGGCAAGGCCGAAGCCCGCCACAGCCGCTCCGGCCGGCTGGCGCTATGGGTGATTGCGGCGGCGCTGATCTGGATCGGCTGGGTGCTGGCTTAGGGCGGGGCGAAAGGCCTATCGAGCTGAACGGACCTGCCCACCCTTCGGCCTCGGGCGAGGATAAGGGAAAGGATGGAGCACCCCACCTCCGTCATCCCGGACCTGATCCGGGATCCAGCGGCGCGATGTCCATCGCGCGTGGGACTCTCTTCCAAGGGAAGCGTCCGTCGCCGCTTCTCTCACCGCACCGACGCGCGTTGGCTGGATGCCGGATCAAGTCCGGCATGACGGAAGAAAGAGAGGGCGACGCTCGCGGCGCGTCATCTCCCCCTTGGCGGGGGAGAATGGAATTTCAACATCTTAGCCAACGGCTAAGTGTTAGAAATTCCAAGAGAGGGGGTCAGAGCCACGCTGGCGAAACTATCCCCTCACCAACAAAATCTACGACTTGGCTGCGCCAAGGCCGTGATTTTGTATCCTCTCCCACAAGGGGAGAGGCGCCCCACAAGCCACCAATCTTCCACTCAAATCCCCCTCCCCGAAACCCGTGCCATACTCGTCCCGTTCCGTGTGGATAGGCCGGGGGAGCGAACCTGGCGAGCGGAACCGGCGCTGACGGGTGCGGGCGATCGCAGGCTCATATCCGTCGGGGTTCGCGAACGGTCCCCCTCGGCCCGTGCGGTTCCCGCGATGCGGGGGCCATACAGGACGCAAGCCGTTGCGTGCTGGCGGGTGGGCAGACCGGTCGGGCGTTAAAAACGCCCCGCCGGCGCGCCCTTGAATGACGTGCCTTCGAGGCACGCAGGGCCCTGCCGCGAGGCAAGGCCGCAGAGGGATCCGCGGGCACAAACCGCCGAACGAGGCGCCCGGAAGGGCCATGATATTACACAAAAGATGAGGCACCCCGGGCGCTTCGTCCTTCATACCCTTCATGCCACGGCCGGAAACGGGCGCGTGAAGGGGAAGGTGTGTCCGGAGGGTGAGGACAGGAATGGAGACGCAGACGATGGCCACCAACAACACCCGTCATCCCGGACCTGATCCGGGATCCAGCAGCGCGATGTCCATCGCGCCAGGGACTCTTGTCCAAGGAAGGCGTCCGCCGCCGCATCTCTCACCGCGCCGACGCGCGGTGGCTGGATGCCGGATCAGGTCCGGCATGACGGAAGGAAGAGATCAACGGTGGTGAAGATTGCAGCGAAGAGGAATGCGGCAGTGACACCGGTAACGGCAGGCACCGAGGCCGCCATCCCCACCACCCTCATCCTCGGCCTTGTGCCGGGGATCCAGCGGCGCGATGTCCATCGCGCAGGAGACTCTATGGAAAGGATGACGGCTGGGTTGTTGGAAGGCGGGTTCTCTCGCCGCGCCGACGCGCGGCGGCTGGATCCCAGGGACAAGCCCGAGGATGAGGGAAGACATGGAGCGTCAACCCCGCTACCCCCGCATCGCCTTGCGGAAGGCCTCCAGCGTTTCGACGCTGACATGGTGCTCGATGCCCTCGGCGTCGATGCGGGCGGTTTCCTCGCACACACCGAGCGAGATCAAAAAGGCGACGACGGTCTGGTGGCGTTCGCGGCTTTCCTGGGCGACCTTCAGCCCGGCCTCGGTCAGAAAGACGCCGCGATAGCGCTTGCGGGTGACGAGGCCTTCGGCGGTCAGGCGGGCGAGCATCTTGGCGACCGTAGGCTGGGCGACGCCGAGGCGGGCGGCGATATCGACCTGGCGTGCCTCGTTGCCATCCTCGATGAGATCCGCGATCAGCTCGACATAATCCTCGATCAGCGCGTTGCGCCGCGCCTCGCGGGTCTGGCGAAACCCTTCGGAATGCACCTCCGCGTCGGGCAACGGCTCGCTGCGCTGAATGTGTTTGCGTGTCGCCGCCAAGGTCCTGTTCCGCCCCAATCCCGAGTGCCCTTGAAGAGTTATAGCAAATGCTTGGATTTTTAACAGCGGCTCCTGCCGCAATCCCCGGAGCATCCCGTCCGGTGCCCTTTGCCGGAGTCGCCGCGAGATTTCAAGAACCCTCATATATGAAATATAGCCTATTGCATAATTATAAGCTGTGGTGCAGATTGCACGAAACTGGTAATGCTGCATCTGCGAAAGGCCCCCTGATGTCCGATGCCCCGACGACCGCCGAACAGAGGACCGGCTGGCAATTCTCGTTGCCGGAAGACAGCGAGCGCCCGAGCCTGCCGGAAGTCCACAGCTCCGTGGCGGTGCCGAAGACCGGATCGTGGCTGCGCAAGCTTCTGGCCTTTGCCGGGCCGGGCTACATGGTGTCGGTCGGCTACATGGACCCCGGCAACTGGGCGACGGACCTCGCCGGTGGCGCGCAGTTCGGCTACACGCTGCTCTCCGTCATCATGCTGTCGAACCTGATGGCGATCCTCCTGCAGGCGCTGACGGCCCGGCTCGGCATCGCCACCGGCCGCGATCTCGCCCAGGCCTGTCGCGACCATTATTCGCCGCCGGTCAATTTCGGCCTGTGGTTTGCCTGCGAGCTTGCGATCATCGCCTGCGATCTCGCGGAAGTCATCGGCACCGCGATCGCGCTCAACCTGCTCTTCGGCATTCCGCTGATCGCCGGCGCGCTGATCACCGCGCTCGACGTGTTCCTGCTGCTGCTCCTGATGAAGAAGGGCTTCCGCTTCCTCGAAGCCTTCGTCATCACGCTGCTGACGGTGATTTTCGTCTGTTTCGCGGTGCAGATCATTGCCGCTTCACCGCCGGTCGCGGCCGTCCTCGGCGGCTTCGTGCCGACCGGCGAGATCGTCACCAATCCGGCCATGCTCTACATCGCCATCGGCATCATCGGCGCGACCGTCATGCCGCACAATCTCTACCTGCACTCCTCGATCGTGCAGACCCGCGCCTATGAGCGCACCGAGACCGGCAAGCGCGAGGCGATCAAGTGGGCAACCATCGACAGCACGATCGCCCTGATGATGGCGCTGTTCATCAATGCGGCGATCCTGATCATCGCGGCAGCGGCCTTCCATACGACGGGCCACACGGAAGTGGCCGAAATCGAGGACGCCTACAAGCTGCTCTCGCCGATCCTCGGGCTCGGCATCGCCTCGACCCTGTTTGCCGTCGCCCTGCTCGCCTCGGGCCTGAACTCGACGGTGACGGCCACGCTTGCCGGCCAGATTGTCATGGAAGGGTTCCTGCGGCTGAGGCTGCCCGGCTGGATGCGCCGGCTGATCACCCGCGGCCTGGCGATCATCCCGGTCATCGCGGTCACCGCCATCTACGGCGAGCGCGGCACGGCCGAACTGTTGATCCTGTCGCAGGTCATCCTGTCGATGCAGCTGCCGTTTGCGGTGATCCCGCTCGTGCGCTTCGTCACCGACCGCAAGAAGATGGGCGTCTTCGCCATTCCGCGGCCCGTCGCGCTCATCGCCTGGCTGGTCGCCGGCCTGATCCTGGTTTTGAACTTCAAGCTGCTCTACGACACGTTCACCGGCTGAGGCCGGCGGCGTTTCAGAGGCGCTCGACCTCGGCGCGGATCCGCTGTTCGTCTTCGGTGCGCTGGACGATCACGCCGTACCAGCCAAGGCCGTCATAGTCCTCGTAGCCGAGCGTCTTGGCATAGGCGACGATCGCGCCGTCGTCGGTATAGTAGCTGCCGCTGCCCTCGCCGCCGGAGCGGTCGAGCATGAAGCGGGTAAAGACAAGCTCGGGGCGCGAGGCGGCGATGATGGTGCCGTGCTGGTCGAGCAGCAGGACGGATGTCCGTTCGGCGACCGCCGGCGGCAGGTTCGCCTCCTTCTCGACGATCGCCTGGCCCTGCTCCTGCCAGTCGAAATAGACGCCGAGCGTACCCAGGAGTTCGCCGTCGGGCTTGCCGCCGCGCCTCACACCGGTCGCATAGACCAGCACGTTGCGCTTGTCGTGATGCTGGCTCGGCCGCATCTGGTCGACGATGTAGTCGTTGCCCGAGCGGGTCTTGGCCGCCGCGCGGACCCAGTCGAGCCCAGACAGATCGGCGCGTTCGAGGCCCTTGCGGTATTTCGGATTGGCGCTCGCAACCACGCGGCCGTTGCGGTCGGTCATCACCAGATCGATGTAGACAGTGTAGAACTTGTTGATTTCGCCGAGCCGCGAGGCGGCATAGGCGGCGCTGTCGGCACTCGGTTCTTCGAGCGCCTTCCAGAGCGACGGATCGGTCGCCCACCAGCGCACGTCGGCGGTGCGCTCGAACAGGTTGCGGACGATCAGCTGCACGAGGCTGAGCGACAGGTCGATCAGGCGGCTGCCCTCCATCTGCTGGACGAGATCGGAGGACATGCCGCGGGAAATCTCGATGCGGTGCATCACCCTGTTTTCGAAGTCCGCGGCAATCGATGCCGAGCTTTCTGCCAGTCGCTGCACTTCGTTGGCGACGACCGCAAAGCCCTTGCCGGCCTCGCCGGCACGGGCCGCCTCGATGATGGCGTTGGTCGCCAGAAGGCGGATCATCCGGACGATCTTGAGATTGTCGACACTGAAGGCCTCAAGCGCGGTGCCGATGGATTCCGTCAGAAGGCGCATACTGCGCGGCGTTGCGGACAGTCGGCTTGCGGAATTTGCCGCTCGGGATTTGGAAGGCACAGGCAAGCGTGCGTTCATCGGAAAATGACCGTTCAAAAGGAGCTGACCAATAAAGAGAGTACCTATTCGGAATTGAAATAACGCCGCCTCGGGACCTGCGCCTAACCCTAGGGAAGCATGGTTTATTTTGGGTTAAGGCCGGCCGAAATTCCGCATGATTTGTGTGCAGGCCACAAAGGCAAGCCGCCCCTGCCCATTTGATGAGCAGAGGCGGCTGACGTTTAGGGGGGCTTGACGGTATCAGGCGGCCTTGGCTGCGTGATATTCCTTGATGGCGACCATGCGGATATCCGGGTAGCGCTCGCTCTCGTATCTGAGCGAGAAGCCGTCCTGCGCCAGGAAGACCGGATCGCCGTCGAGGTCGCGGGCAATGTCGCCGCGATGGGTGGAAATGAACTTTTCAAGGTCCAGGGTCTTGTCGGCCGATATCCAGCGGCAGACGGAAAAGCGCGGCATTTCGAAGGAGACCGGCAGGCCGTATTCGGCCGAAAGGCGTTCCTTCAGAACGTCGAGCTGCAGCGCGCCGACGACGCCGACGATGGCGGGCGAACCGTCTTCGGGCGAGAAAAGCTGCACGACGCCCTCTTCCGCCATCTGCTGCAGCGCTTCCTTCAGCTTCTTCGCCTTCATCGCGTCTTCCAGGCGCACGCGGCGCAGGATTTCAGGCGCGAAGTTCGGCACGCCCTGGAAGACCAGCGGCTCGCCTTCGGTCAGCGTGTCACCGATGCGCAGGCTGCCATGGTTCGGAATGCCGACCACGTCGCCGGCATAGGCGGTATCGGCCAGCTGGCGCTGCGAGGCGAAGAAGAATTGCGGCGCCGTTAGGCCCATCTGCTTGCCGGTGCGCGACAGGCGCGCCTTCATGCCCCGCTCCAGCTTGCCGGAGCAGATGCGGGCAAAGGCGATGCGGTCGCGGTGATTGGGGTCCATGTTCGCCTGGATCTTGAAGACGAAGGCCGTCATCTTGTCCTCGGCGGCATGCACGGTACGGATGTCGGCAACCTGGTCGCGCGGCGGCGGCGCGATTTCGCCGAGCGCATTGATCAGGTCGCGAACGCCGAAGTTTCGGAGCGCCGAGCCAAAGAAGACCGGCGTCAGATGACCTTCCAGGAAGGCCGTACGGTCGAAGGGACGGCAGGCCTCGCGGGCGAGTTCGAGCTCCTCGATGAAGGTCTCGCGCTCGTTTTCCGGCAGGTGCTCGGCAACGCTTTGCGGGCCGTTGACCGGGACGGCGACGACCTGGGTATCGGAACCGCGGAAGGCGTTGTCGGCCAGGTGGTAGGCGCCGCAAAAGGTCTTCGACCGGCCGACCGGCCAGGTGATCGGGGCGGTGTCGAGCGCCAGCTTCTCCTCGACCTCATCCAGGATCTCGAAGGGATCGCGGCTTTCGCGGTCCATCTTGTTGATGAAGGTGATGATCGGGATGTCGCGCATGCGGCAGACTTCGAACAGCTTCAGCGTCCGCGGCTCGATGCCCTTGGCGGCGTCGATGACCATGATGGCGGCGTCCACCGCCGTCAGCGTGCGGTAGGTGTCGTCGGCGAAGTCCTCGTGACCAGGCGTGTCGAGGATGTTGAAGATGCGGTCGTTATACTCAAAGGTCATTACCGAGGTGACGACCGAGATGCCACGTTCGCGCTCGATCTTCATCCAGTCGGAGCGCGTCTGGATGCGGTCCTTCTTCGCCTTCACTTCACCGGCCAACTGGATGGCGCCACCGAACAGCAGCAGCTTTTCGGTGAGCGTGGTCTTGCCGGCGTCCGGGTGGGCGATGATCGCAAAGGTGCGGCGGCGCGAGACCGCCTCGTTCAAACTTTCGGCCATGTCTTCGAGAATCCTGTGAATTGGCGCCCTCATACCCGCTAATGGCCGGCGATGCAATTGACCTGGGATGCGGACTCGCCCGAGAGTCCCCGCATCCTGCACACAATGGAAAATGGGTTCTGCCATGAACATACGCCCGCATGCCAGACCATGCCTCGCGCTTCTTCGCCTGCCGCACGGCGAAGGGCTCGACATGCCGTCCTACGAGACCGCCGGCGCAGCCGGAATGGACCTGCGCGCAGCCGTGCCGGAAGACCGGCCGTTGATGCTGATGCCCGGCAAACGGGCGCTCGTGCCGACCGGCTTCGTCTTCGAAATCCCGGACGGCTACGAGGGGCAGGTCCGCCCCCGCTCCGGCCTCGCCTTCAAGCATGGCATCACCTGTCTCAACACGCCCGGCACGATCGACAGCGACTATCGTGGCGAGGTGAAGGTCCTGCTCGTCAACCTCGGCGACGAGGAATTCCTGATCGAGCGCGGCATGCGGATCGCCCAGATGGTGATTGCGCCGGTGACGCAGGTGTCCGTCGCGGAAACCCATGCGGTGGAAGAGACCACCCGCGGCGCAGGCGGCTTCGGCTCGACGGGGACCGCATGAACGCCAATGTTCCGGCGGAGCTCGTCCTTCGCCAGAACTATTTCTCCGATCCGTCGGCCTTTGCCGCTCTGAGCGACCTGCTGCAGGACACGTTCGGGATCGACATCTCGCTGCAGAACGCTTTTGGCGGACCCGACCCGACGTCCATGCCGTTTGGCTATTTCGATGAAGCCGGCCGATGCGTGGCGAACTTCTCCGCCTTCACCATGCCGCTGATGATCAATGGCCGGGCGGTCAAGGCCGCCGGCTATCAATCCGGCGCTGTGCGGCCGGAGTTTCGCGGCAAGGGCCTGTACCGGGACCTGATGCGCAGAGCCTTTGGGTGGGCGGTGGAGACCGGACACGAGATCGGCATACTGCTGACGGACAAGCCGTCGCTCTATGCGCCCTACGGATTCCGGAGCGTTCCGCAGCATCGCTTTTCCGGACCGGTGCCGGACAGGCGCGCGGAACGCCCAAATGCGCGTCCGTTGAGCATCGGGAATGGCGAGGACATCGCGCTCATTGCAAAGCTGCTCGACCAGCGGCAGCCCGTCTCCGAAATCTTTGCACCGATCCGGCAGAAGGAGATGTTTCTCCTTAACTGCCATTTCGATGATGAAATCCGGCTGACCTTTGTCCAGGAACTCGACTGCGTCGCGGCCTGGAAAGTCTCAGACGATGGAGCGCTGCAACTGCTGGATCTCGTGTGCCATGACATTCCGCCGGTCGAGCGGATCGTCGGTGCGCTCAATCCCGATGCCACGCGGCTGGACGTGCTCTTCCCGACAGACCGGCTGAACTGGGATGGCGTTGCGGTGCCGCACAAGGGCTATTGCGACCTGATGATCTCCGGTCTGCCGGCAGACGCCCTGCCCTCATTCTTCATGCTTTCGCCTTTGGCCGAGTTCTGAGCCACAGTTCGGCTGAATCGCGACCGGATTTCCGATTTCACGCTGAAAGTTAAGTCTCGACTTTACTTTTGAATTGTCGTCGATATAGTCAAGTCCATGCTTAACTATGATCCCAGACTCACCACCCTGATGGCCGCCCTTGCCGATCCGACGCGGCTTGCCATGATCGAGCGGCTGAGCGTTTCGCCGCACTCCGTCAGTGAGCTTGCAGAGCCTTTCGGCATGTCGCTGGCTGCGATCGTGCAGCATGTACAGGTTCTGGAAAGGGCCGGAGCGATCAAGACCAGCAAGGAGGGGCGCACGCGCCGCTGCGCCATCGACCCCGCCGGCATGGCACTTTTGAAGACCTGGATCAGCGACCGCGAGCGCTTCTGGCAGGCACAATTCGACAATCTTGCAGCATTTCTGGACAAGAAACAGGACTGAGGAGGCCGGACACCATGAACAAGATTTCCGACAGGATGAGCGCAATCACCATCGACAGGATGTTCGGCCAGTCGCCGGCGAGGGTGTTCGCCGCCTTCTCGCAGACGGACCAGAAAGCGCAGTGGTTCGCCGGCCCGACCGACGGATCGGAAGTGGAACGCGTGCTCGACTGCCGCACCGGCGGACGCGAGGTGCTGGAAATGCGCTGGCCGAGCGGCACCGTCACCCGCTTCGAGGCGAAGTACCATCATGTCGAGGAGGAGAGCCGCCTCGTCTACAGCTACGACCTCTTCATCGACGGCACCCTCTATTCGGTCTCGCTTGCCGACATCGTGTTCGAGGGCCGCGATGGTGGGACGGCGATGCGGTTTGCGGAAACGACCTCCTATTTCTCCGATCAGGACATGGGCGAGATGACGGCCTCGCGGCTGCATGGAACCGGTGCCCAGATGGACATGCTGGCCATGCATCTTGCCGGCGAAACGGTGACACGAACGATCGACGACTGCCACTGAGGCAGCGCTGCTAGGCCGTGCATTGCAAGGACTTTTCCTGCAGCTTGCCGCCGAGGGTACGCAGGCGTATGACGCTCGCTGCAGATGGAAGGTGCTTGATGACGTTCGCAGCTTTGCTCACATATACCGGCGCGCTTTTCGTGGCCGCGCTCATTCCCGGCCCCGGCGTGACCGCGCTGATCGCCCGCGCGCTCGGCTCGGGCTTTCGTGCCACCTTTCCGATGGCGATCGGCATGATGCTCGGCGACCTCGTGTTCCTGAGCGCCGTCATTGCCGGGCTCGCCTATATCGCCGAGACCTTCTCGACGGCGTTCATGGTGATCAAGTATCTCGGCGCGGTCTATCTCGCCTATGTGGCGTGGAAGATCTGGACCGCCGGCATCCTGCCGCGAGAGGTGACGGCGGAGAAGAAGACCGGCATATGGATGCCGCTCTTCTCCGGCCTCTTCACCACGCTCGGCAATCCCAAGCCGATGCTGTTCTATGTCGCGCTGGTGCCGACGCTGATCGATGTCTCAAGCGTCAACGCCACAGGCTTCCTGGAACTCGTCGGTGCGACCGCGACCGTGCTGACGCTCGTGCTTGGCGGCTATGTGCTGCTCGCGGCCCGCGCCCGCGGCCTGTTGCAAAAGCCGAAGCAGCTCAAGGTGCTGAACCGCGTGGCGGCAAGCTTCATTGCCGGGGCCGCGGCGATGATCGCCGTTCGGGCGAATTGAGACCTTAGCGCCGCCCTTCGAGCGCCATGCGGGCGGCAAGCCCCGCCAGGACCGTTGCCATCAGCCAGCGCTGCACGCTCGCCCAGAAGGGACGACGGGCGAGGAAGAGCGCGATCGACCCGGCCGTGATCGCGATGATGGCATTTACCGTGACACTGATGGCGATCTGCGTGCCGCCGAAGACCACAGACTGCAGCAGGACCTGACCTTTTGCCGGGTCGATGAACTGTGGCAGCAGGGAAAGGTAGAGCACGGCCGCCTTGGGGTTCAGCAGGTTGGTGAAAAGCCCCATGAGAAACAGCTTCTTCGGGCTGTCCTTCGGCAGCTGCCGGACGGCGAAGGGCGAATGGCCTCCGGGCCTGACCGCGTTCCAGGCGAGATAGAGAAGATAGAGCGCTCCGGCCAGACGCAGGGCGTCATAGGCGAGCGGCACCGCCATGACCAGAACCGTGATGCCGAGGGCGGCCGAGAGCATGTAGAAGACGAAGCCGAGCGCCACGCCGCCAAGCGAGATCAGCCCCGCGGCGGGCCCCTGACAGATCGACCGCGAGATCAGGTAGATCATGTTCGGACCCGGCGTCATCACCATGCCGAGCGCAATGAGGGCAAAGCCTGCGATATGGGCGAGATCCGGCATGGGCTGTCTTCCTGCGGCGCGTTGAATGGCCGAATGAAGCGTGATTGCGATTTTGCCGGCAAGGGATTTCTTGTCACCGTGGCATTTGCCGGAACATGAAACGACATTCCCGCAGCGGGTCGAAAATCGAAATTGCATTCTCCGTCTGAACCTCCGGCGGCTCTACGGTCGCTGGCAATTCCGGCGGCGGCACCCTATCTTGGCTCACAACCAATCAAGGGAGAGCACCATGGCAGATGCACGCAAGCCCGGCCGCGGCCGGATCTACAATTCGATCATCGACACGATCGGCGACACGCCCATCGTGCGCCTCGACAAGCTGGCCGAGGCCAAGGGCGTGAAAGCCAATCTTCTCGCCAAGCTCGAATTCTTCAACCCGATCTCCTCCGTCAAGGACCGCATCGGCGTCGCCATGATCGAGAGCATGGAAGCAGAAGGCAAGATCGCCCCCGGCAAGACGACGCTGGTCGAACCGACCTCCGGCAATACCGGCATCGCGCTGGCCTTTGCCGCCGCCGCCAAGGGCTACAAGCTGATCCTCACCATGCCGGAGACCATGTCGGTGGAGCGCCGCAAGATGCTGGCGCTGCTCGGCGCCGAACTGGTGCTGACCGAGGGCCCGAAGGGCATGAAGGGCGCGATCGCCAAGGCCGAGGAACTGGCCGCATCGATCGAGGGCGCGGTGATCCCGCAGCAGTTCGAAAATCCGGCCAACCCCGAAATCCACCGCAAGACGACGGCCGAGGAAATCTGGAACGATACCGACGGCTCCGTCGACATCTTCGTTGCCGGCATCGGTACGGGCGGCACGATCACCGGCGTCGGCCAGGTGCTGAAATCCAAGAAGCCGGGCGTCAAGGTCGTGGCCGTCGAGCCGGCCGACAGCCCGGTGCTTTCCGGCGGCAATCCGGGTCCGCACAAGATCCAGGGCATCGGCGCCGGCTTCGCGCCGCCGATCCTCGACACGCATGTCTTTGACGAGATCGTCACGGTCACCAATGACGAAGCCTTCTCGCTTGCCCGCGAAGTCGCGCGTCTCGAGGGCCTGCCGGTCGGCATTTCGTCCGGCGCGGCGCTGACGGCGGCGATCAAGGTCGGCCAACGCGAGGAAAACGCCGGCAAGACCATCGTCGTCATCATCCCGTCCTTCGCCGAACGCTATCTGTCGACGGCTCTCTTCGACGGGCTCGGCGGCTGAGCCGGAAAGGGCGCCGGACGGCCGGCAAGCCCAACAGGAGAAAGTCCGGGCAACCGGATTTTCTCCAGACAGGCAGCGAATGATGTTGCATCACATCTCCCTCGGCGTTGGCGACATCGAGCGTTCCGCCGAATTTTATGACGCAGCGCTGGCACCGCTCGGCTATGTCCGCGTCTGGTCCGATATACGACCCGGCGAGAGCGATCAGGCCGTCGGATACGGAGAACCCGGCGGCGGCGACAAGCTGGCACTCAAGGAGTTTGGGCATTCCGCCCAACCCCCAGGCCCGGGTTTTCATATCGCCATTGCGGCGCCGAGCAGGCAGGCGGTCGCATCCTTCCACGCGGCCGCGCTCGCCGCCGGAGGCCGCGACAATGGTCCTCCCGGCCTTCGTCCCCATTACGGCCCGACCTACTATGCCGCCTTCGTCGTCGATCCGGACGGCCATCATATCGAAGCGGTGTTCAAGGGAGCTTCGTGAAGCTTCCCGGCAAAATTTCCCACCGTGGGAGCCAATAAGTCTCAAGCCGCTGCCGTGAGCCTCTCTCCGGCAATGCGATAGGAGATCGCCTCGGCGAGATGAATGCGGCCGACGGTTTCCACGCCGTCGAGATCGGCGAGCGTGCGCGCCACCTTCAGCACGCGATGATAGCCGCGCGCCGAAAACTTCATCTTCTCTGCGGCGTCGCGCAGGAGCTGCAGGCCACCGGGATCCGGATTGGCGATCTTTTCGACGAGAGCGGTCGAAGCGCGGGCATTGATGCGCAACCGCGCCTCGCCGAGCGCGGCAAAGCGGTCGCGTTGCAAAGCGCGGGCGCGGGCCACGCGCCTAGCGATATCGGCACTCGCTTCCGCAGCGACCGGTTGGATGAGATCGATGGCTGAGACGGCGGGCACGTCGATGCGGATATCGATACGGTCGAGAAGCGGCCCGGAAATGCGGGCCTGATAATCCGCGGCGCAGCGCGGACCGCGGGCGCAGGAATGCCCCGGCTCGCCGGCCATGCCGCAGCGGCAGGGGTTCATGGCGGCGACGAGCTGGAACTCGGCCGGATAGGAAACGCGATGATTGGCGCGGGCGATGATGCATTCGCCGGTTTCCAGCGGCTGGCGCAGTGCATCAAGCGCCTGCGGCGAGAATTCCGGCAGTTCGTCGAGAAAGAGAACGCCGTGATGGGCAAGCGACGCCTCCCCCGGCTTCGCCCTCAACCCGCCGCCGACGAGCGCGGCCATGGTCGCCGAGTGGTGCGGCGTGCGATACGGCCGGCGGTCGGAGAGCTTGCCGCCGGAGAGCTGTCCGGCAATCGAATGGACCATGGAAACGTCGAGCAGTTCGCCGGCCGACAGCGGTGGCAGGATGGACGGCAGGCGCGACGCCAGCATCGATTTCCCAGAACCGGGCGGGCCAACCATCAGCAGATTATGCCCTCCGGCCGCGGCCACTTCCAGCGCCCGCTTGGCGCTTTCCTGCCCCTTGATCTCAACCAGATCCGGCAGGTTTGCCGGATTGGCGCGGATCGCCGCCTTCGGACGTGAGAGGACCTGCGTGCCGCGGAAATGATTGGCGAGCGCGATCAGGCTGCGGGGCGCCAGAATGTCGATATCGGCGCCGGCCCAGGCGGCCTCCGGGCCGCTTTCGGCCGGGCAGATCAAGCCCTTGCCGAGCGCATTGGCGCCGATCGCGGCCGGCAGCGCACCGGCGACAGCGGCAATCGTACCGTCGAGATTGAGTTCGCCGAGCACCACATAGCCGCCGAGCGCATCCGCCGGAATGGCGCCAAGCGCCGCCATCAATCCGAGCGCAATCGGCAGGTCGAAGTGGGAGCCTTCCTTCGGCAGGTCCGCCGGCGCCAGATTGACCGTGACGCGCTTGCCCGGCAGCGACAGGCCGGAGGCATGCAAAGCAGCCTGCACCCGTTCCCGGCTTTCGGCCACCGCCTTGTCCGGCAGGCCGACGATCTGGATGCCCACCTTGCCGGGGGCGACCATGACCTGAACATCGACGGGCACGCCCTCGATGCCCTGGAATGCAACCGTACTGACGCGAGCGACCATGCCTGTCCCCTCCATCATGGAAGCGGCAGGCACAACCATCGCCTGCCGGGCTCTTCATGAGCTACCGGAGGCAGTGTTGCATATCAGATCGGACAAGACAAGAACATTAACGGAACAAACACACGCAAGGATAGCCTGACGGTTGCACCAGGTTGCAGCCCGAGAACAGGTGGGGTCCACTGCGGTTCAAGGAACCCGCGATCAGGTCCGTTTGCGCTCGATCGCATCCCAGAGAAGCGAGGCGATGTCGGCGCCGCCGAACTTCTTCACCTCGCGGATGCCGGTCGGGGACGTCACGTTGATCTCGGTCATGTAGTCGCCGATGACGTCGATGCCGACGAGGAGGAAGCCGCGTTCCTTCAGCGACGGGCCGATGCGCTCGCAGATTTCCTTCTCGCGCGCCGTCAGTTCGGTCGCCTCTGCCCGGCCGCCGACATGCATGTTGGAGCGGCTGTCTGTTTCGGCGGGAACGCGGTTGATTGCGCCGGCGAACTCCCCGTCGACGAGGATGATGCGCTTGTCGCCCTTGCGGACGGCCGGCAGATACTGCTGGGCGATGAAGGGCTCGCGGAACATCTGGTCGAACATTTCGAGAAGCGAGGTGAAGTTGCGATCGTCGCGCGAGGAGTGGAAGACACCGGCGCCACCATTGCCGTAGAGCGGCTTCAAGATGATGTCGCCCATCTCGTCGCGGAAGCGGGCGATCTCGGCGAAATCGCGGGTGATCAGCGTCTGCGGCATCAGGTCGGCGAATTCGGTGACGAAGATCTTCTCCGGCGAATTGCGCACCCATGCCGGATCGTTGACGACCAGCGTCTTCGGGTGGATACGTTCCAAGAGATGCGTCGAGGTGATGTAGGCCATGTCGAAAGGCGGATCCTGGCGCAGCAGGACGACGTCCATGGTCGACAGATCGACGCGCTCCGGCGCGCCGAGCGTGAAATGGTCGCCCTTGACGTCGCGCAGTTCCATCGGCTCGACGGTCGCATAGACCTTGCCGTCGCGGAGACTCAGCTTGTTCGGCGTGTAATGGAAAAGCTTGTAGCCGCGCGATTGCGCTTCAAGGCTCATGGCGAAGGTGGAATCACCGGCGATGTTGATGCCGGACACATGATCCATCTGGACCGCTACATTCTTGATCGCCGCCATGAGAACTCCCCGTTTGAAAGGCCATCCTCATTTAGGGTGAGGCGGCCCGAATGGCAACGGGCCGCAAGCTGCGATTTGCGGTCGGGAGGCTGCCTGATCAGGCAGCCCATTGCGCGCTGGCGCGAGACGCCCGCGGGCTTGCGAGCCGCGTCATGGCCGCAATGAGCATCGAGCGTGGCTTGGGCAGGACCGCGACCTTCCTGACATAGTTTTCGACCCGCCAGGTCGCCCAGGTACCACTGGCGAAATAGCCGACATCACCCTGGCGCAAGACGGTGACAGTTCCGTCTTCAGCCGTGACCTCGACTTCCCCTTCGAGGATCAGGACGGTCTCTTCCCAGCTGAAGTTCCATCGGAACGTGCCGGCGGTGCAATCCCACACGGCGGTCATGACGGCACGATTTTCCGACTCGGGCTGGAAGCCGCAACGCGCTTCCGGATTTCCCTCGATGATCCAGTCCGGATTGATGGGCGCCGGCTTCATCTCGAATGCGTCGAGCCCGCTCGCGACGACAGGGCTTCGCGCCGACTCGTTCGAGCGGTTGCGTACCTTGATCGCCAGAACGACGGCGGCGGCAATGAATTTCAAAGGCATGGTATCCCCCACATGCTGTTTGTGCCGAAAAGGCCTAGCATGCAGGGGGTTTCGTCCCGGTTCACCCGCTCGTTAAAATTTTAGCGAGCGGGTCGCTTAGCGCATGCCGCTCAGGCACCCGCCGCCACAATGCGCCGGCCCGAAGAGGTCTCGAAGAAATGCAGCCGCTCGGGAACGATCGAAAAGGCGACATCGTCGCCGATCGGGGTTTGCGCCGGCACGGCGGCGCTCAGCATTTCGTCGCCGACCATGCCGTGGACCAGACGCTGCGAACCGAGCTCCTCGACATAGGAGACCTTCATGCGGATCACACCGTCCTCGGAGACCTTCATGTCCTCGGCGCGCATGCCGACGGTCAGCGGACCGGACGGAAGCGAGCGGCCCTCAAGATCGATCACGGCCGAGCCGATCGTCAGCTGGTTGCCTTCGACGGCTGCCTTGGCGAGGTTCATCGCCGGCGAGCCGATGAAGCTCGCGACGAAGGTGGAGGCCGGATTGTGATAGACGTCGAGCGGCGTGCCGATCTGCTCGATGCGGCCGCCATTCAGCACCACCAAGCGGTCGGCCAGCGTCATGGCTTCGAGCTGATCGTGGGTGACGTAGATCGACGTCGTGCCGAGACGGCGCTGCAGCTGCTTGATCTCGCCGCGCATGGAGACGCGCAGCTTGGCGTCGAGGTTCGACAGCGGCTCGTCGAAGAGGAAGGCCGCCGGCTTGCGCACGATGGCGCGGCCCATGGCGACGCGCTGGCGCTGGCCGCCGGACAAGGCGCGCGGCTTGCGGTCGAGATAGGGCTCCAGCTGCAGCATGCGGGCCGCTTCGGCGACGCGCGCGTCGATCTCGGCCTTCGGCGTGCCGCGGTTTTTCAGACCGTAGGCCAGGTTCTGGTAGACGCTCATATGCGGATAGAGCGCATAGTTCTGGAACACCATGGCGATGTCGCGTTCGGCCGGCTCCATGCGGTTGACGACCTTGCCGCCGATGCTGACGGTGCCGCTGGAAATCGTCTCCAGCCCGGCGACCATGCGCAGAAGCGTGGACTTGCCGCAGCCCGACGGACCGACCAGCACGATGAATTCGCCATCGGCGATCGAGATCGAAACGTTATCCACGGCCTGAACGCCGCCGGTATAAACCTTTCCGACCTTGTCGATTTCGATAGACGCCATTGTTACTTCTCCGTTTCCACGAGGCCTTTTACGAAGAGCCTCTGCATAAAGACGACCACGAGGACCGGCGGCAACATGGCGAGCATGGCCGTCGCCATCACGAGGTTCCACTGCGGCTCTGCGTCGGCGACGTCGGCCATGCGCTTGATGCCCATGACGATGGTGTAATAGCGGGGATCGGTCGTCACCATCAGCGGCCAGAGATACTGGTTCCAGCCATAGATGAAGAGGATGACGAAGAGCGCCGCCATGTTCGTGCGCGAGAGCGGCACGAGGATATCCCTGAAGAATTTCATCGGACCGGCTCCGTCGATACGGGCCGCCTCGAGCAGTTCGTCCGGGACCGTCAGGAAGAACTGGCGGAACAGGAAGGTCGCGGTCGCCGAGGCAATCAACGGGATCGACAGACCGGCATAGCTGTCCAGCATGTGCAGGCTGGCGATGACCTGGAAGGTCGGCACGATGCGAACCTCGACCGGCAGCATGAGCGTGATGAAGATGATCCAGAAGCAGAACTGCCGGAAGGGAAAGCGGAAATAGACGATGGCGAAGGCCGACAGGATGGAAATGACAATCTTGCCGACGGCGATCGACAGCGCCATGATCAGGCTGTTGACCATCATGGGGCCGACGGGCGGCGCGCCGGAGGATGCCATGCCGCTGGTCAGCATGGTCTTGTAATTTTCCCACCCATGGCCCCCTGGCGTCAGCGGGATCAGCCCCGACAGGAAGTCGGTCGGTCCATGCGTCGACGCGATGAAGGCAATATAGACCGGCAGGGCGACGGTGGCCACGCCGATCAGGAGCACGATGTGCGACAGGATCTTGAGACCGGGTCTGTTTTCAACCATCCGCTCTCTCCTCAGTACTGTACGCGCCGCTCGACGAAGCGGAACTGGATGAAAGTCAGAAGGATGACGATGCCCATGAGCACGACCGACTGGGCTGCGGACGAGCCCATGTTGAGGCCGATGAAGCCGTCGTTGAACACCTTGTAGACGAGAATGTTGGTCGCCTGCGCCGGGCCGCCCTTGGTGGTGGCGTGGATGACGGCGAAGGTATCGAACATGGTGTAGACGACGTTGACGACGATCAGGAAGAAGGTCGTCGGAGACAGGAGCGGAAAGACCACCGTGAAGAAGCGCTTGACCGGACCGGCACCGTCGATGGCGGCCGCCTCTTTCAGCGACTGCGGGATGGACTGCAGGCCGGCGAGGAAGAACAGGAAATTGTAGGAAATCTGCTTCCAGCTCGCCGCAAGCACGACAAGGATCATGCCGTCGACGCCGGAGAGGCGGTGGTTCCACTGATAGCCGAGCCCCTGCAGCAGATAGGGGGCGATCCCGATCGTCGGATTGAACATGAACCACCAGAGAATGCCGCCGACGGCGGGTGCGACCGCGTAGGGCCAGACGAGCAGCGTGGTATAGGCATTGCGGCTGCGCAGGCGCCCGTCGGCGGCCAGAGCCAGGATCAGCGCCAGGATGATCGACGAGGCGGCCACGCTGACGGAAAAGACGAGCGTCACCTTGAGAGAATTCAGATAATTCGGATCTGCAAAGAGGGCCTTGTAGTTCTGCAGGCCCACGAATGCCGTACTGAGGCCGAACGGATCCTCACGCAGGAACGACTGGCGGATTGCCTGAGCGGCCGGCCAGATGAAGAAGATAAGAGTGATGGCAAGTTGCGGAAGCAAAAGCCAGTACGGCAGTATCTTATTGCCGAATATCGTGCGCTTGGTCTGCATGATGGGCGTCCGACGGTCAGGTATTGCATGGGATGAAGGGCCTGCGGAGGATAGGACATCCGCCGCAGGCCCTGCCTTTCGCTCAGATTGTCGTCAGGGAACCGGGATTACTGGTTCGCTGCGGCAAAATCGGCAATGAGCTTGTTGCCCCGTTCAACGACGGAGTCGAGAGCAGCCTGGGCGTCCTTCTGGCCGGACAACAGGGCTTCGAACTCTTCGTCGATGATGGTGCGAACCTGAACGTAGTTGCCGAAACGCAGACCCTTGGAGTTTTCGGTCGGCTCATTCAGGGTGATCTGCTTGAGAGCCACTTCGGCGCCGGGGTTCTTGTCATAGAAGCCCTGCTTCTTGGTGTAGTCATAAGCAGCCTGGGTGATCGGCAGGTAGCCGGAGAACTGGTGCCAGTCGGACTGGACTTCCGGCGAGGACAGGTAGTGGAAGAAGTCCGCCACGCCCTTGTATTCTTCCTGGTCGTGACCCTGCAGCACCCACAGCGTTGCGCCGCCGATGATGGAGTTCTGCGGAGCGCCCTGGACGTCGGAGTAGTACGGCAGCATGCCGACGCCGACTTCGAAGTCCTTGGCGTTGTTGACGACGGCTGCGCGGGCTGCCGACGAGTTCATGTACATGGCGCATTCCTGCGAATAGAACTTCGGCGGAGCGTCATCGCCGCCGACCGGGCCACCGTACTGGAAGAGGCCTTCGTCCTGCCACTTCTTCAGGTTCGCCCAGTGGCGCGCCTGCGTGGGGCCATTGAAGGTCAGCTGCGAGTCGACCGAGCCGAAACCGTTCTGGTTCGTGCCGATCTGCAGGTTGTGCCAGGCGGAAAAGTTCTCAAGCTGAACCCAGGAGATCCAGCCGGTGGTGAAACCGCACTTGGCCGCGCCGGATTCCATGATCTTCTTGGAATAGGCTTCCATGTCTTCCCAGGTCTTCGGCGGGGTTTCCGGATCGAGGCCGGCCTTCTTGAAGACGTCCTTGTTGTAGTAAAGGACCGGGGTGGACGAGTTGAACGGCATGGACAGCATGTTGCCGTCGGTATCGGAGTAGTAGCCGACGACGGCCGAGATGAAGCCCTTCGGATCGAATTCGGTGCCGGTGTCGGCCATCAGCTTGTAGACCGGGTAGACGGCGCCCTTGGCCGCCATCATCGTCGCGGTACCGACTTCGAAGACCTGCACGATATCGGGCTGCTGCTTGGCGCGGAAAGCGGCGATCGCGGCGGTCATCGTTTCGGGATACGAACCCTTGTAGGTCGGGATAACTTCAAAGTTGTCCTGCGACTTGTTGTAGTTCGCGACGATTTCTTCGAGTTTCTTGCCGTTCTCGCCACCCATGGCATGCCACCAGGTGATCTGCGTCTTGGCATAGGATGCGGAGGCCGTCAGGCTGAGCGCCAGGGCGGCAAAAGCGATTTTCTTTATCATGGTGTTCCTCTCCTCCTCAGAAGAGTTGAGACATTAAAGACGTTGGGTGGGCCGTCAAGCTTGAATTTTCACTTTGACGTTCGTTCAGCGACCGGACGGTTTCGCTTTACTTTCGGTTCTCTAGCCACATCGAATGAACGGCAGGTGACAATCGGATGACAGTTTCATGACGGCGCGACGCGGGCACCGGAACCGTCAGAATGCGTCGCGCAGATGCCGCGGCAAATGCCAGGGAACGACGGCGACAATGTCGTATCGCCAGGAAAGCCGGGCGTAATCCGGCTGGCGGGAAAGCCAGATCTCGCTTGCGGACCGGATGCGGCGCTGGGTGGAATAACCGACCGCGTCGATGGCAGCGTTGTCTCCGGCCCGCGCCTTCACCTCGACGAAGGCGACAAGATCGCCCCGGCGGGCAATGATGTCGATCTCTCCAACCTTCGTTCGATAGCGAACCGAAAGAATGCGGTAGCCCCTGAACATCAGAAAGACGGCGGCGATATATTCCGACAGCAGCCCGCGGCGATAGGCCTTGCGCTTGCGGGAGCTGCCGTCGCCGTCGGCCATTCGTCAGCCTTTCAGCGCCATCAGGCGATCGTAGAGCTCCTTGCGCGGCAGGCCGGTGCGCTTTGCCGCCTCGGAAGCGGCCTTGCCGGCCGGCAGCGTGCTTGCGAGCTCTCTTAGTATATTGTCGACGTCGGCTGCCTCGGGTGGCGCGGCCTCTTCCGGCGGGCCGATGACGAGCACGATCTCGCCCTTGACCGACTGCCCTTCATATTGCGCGGCGAGATCAGCAAGCGAGCCGCGGCGGAATTCCTCGAACGTCTTGGTCAGTTCTCGGCAGACGGCGGCCGGTCGCGGCCCAAGCACATCGGACGCGGCAGTAAGCGTGGCGGCAATCCGGTGCGGCGATTCAAAGAAGATCAACGTCGCCGGCACGGCGGCGAGTTCGGCGAGACGGTCGCGCCTGGCCTTGTCCTTCGACGGCAGGAAGCCCGCAAACAGGAAGGCGTCGTTCGGCAGGCCGGAACCGAGAAGTGCTGCCAAAGGCGCGGAGGCGCCCGGAATGGGGACGACGCGATAGCCGGCCTCGATTGCCTGCAGCGCCAGCCGGTAGCCCGGATCGGAGACGAGCGGGGTTCCAGCGTCGGAGACGAGCGCGACCGAGCGCCCCTCCTCCAGCGCCTGCAAGAGCTTCGGCCCGGCCTCGGCGGCGTTGTGCTCGTGATAGGCGTAAGGGCGGCCGCGAATGCCGAAACGATCGAGCAGCACGCGGCTGACGCGGGTGTCCTCGCAGGCAAGCACATCGGCACCGGCAAGCGTTTCCAGCGCCCGAAGGGTAATGTCGCCGAGATTGCCGATCGGGGTCGCCACCAGATAGAGCGCCGGCTCCAGCGGGCGCGCCGGCACCACGACATTGTTCAGACGGTAGCCACGAAGGCCTTCGGCGGGACTTTCATTCATCGATATTCATTCCGTACTTTACCCATACCGAGGCCACACTCGGCGCCGCGGTGCGTCGGACCGTTATGCGGCAAGGCCGCTCAGCCCGCAAGCTCCGGGGATAAGACAGGCTGCGCGACGACAAAGCCCTTGCAATGCAACGGTAACATCTGCCATTTTGCGCCTCCACGCCCGCCGGCCCGGTCCCGGCACAGTCCATGGAAATACCGCCATCCGTCCGGATGGTCCTATCGAAAGCGGCAGAGTCACAATGCGTATTACGATCGAGCGGTCCAATCTCTTGAAATCGCTGAACCACGTGCATCGCGTGGTCGAGCGCCGCAATACGATACCGATCCTGTCGAACGTGCTGCTGAAGGCCGACGGCGCCAGCCTGGAGATGAAGGCAACCGACCTCGATCTCGAGATCACCGAGGCGACGCCGGCCAATATCGAACAGGCCGGTGCGACCACGGTTCCCGCCCACCTGCTCTACGACATCGTCCGCAAGCTGCCGGACGGGGCCGAAGTGCTGCTCGCCACCAACACGGACGGCACGGCGATGACGGTTGCCTCGGGCCGCTCGAAGTTCTCGCTGCAGTGCCTGCCGCAGTCGGACTTCCCGGACCTGACCGCCGGCACGTTCAGCCACACCTTCCGCCTGAAGGCGAACGACCTGAAGATGCTGATCGACCGCACGCAGTTCGCCATTTCGACGGAAGAAACCCGCTATTATCTCAACGGCATCTTCTTCCATACGGTCGAAGCCGGCAGCGACCTGAAGCTGCGCGCGGTAGCGACCGACGGTCACCGTCTCGCCCGCGCCGACGTCGATGCGCCGTCCGGCTCGGAGGGCATGCCCGGCATCATCATCCCGCGCAAGACGGTTGGCGAACTGCAGAAGCTCGTCGACAATCCCGACGTCGTCGTCACCGTCGAAGTGTCGGATGCGAAGATCCGCCTGACCATCGGCTCGATCATCATGACGTCGAAGCTGATCGACGGCACCTTCCCGGATTACCAGCGCGTGATCCCGACCGGCAACGACAAGGAAATGACCGTCGACTGCCAGACCTTCGCGCAGGCGGTCGACCGCGTGTCGACGATCTCGTCCGAGCGCGGCCGGGCGGTGAAGCTGTCGCTCTCCGACGGCCAGCTTCTGCTGACGGTCAACAATCCGGACTCCGGCAGCGCGACCGACGAAATCGCCGCCGGCTACGAGAACGACCCGCTCGAGATCGGCTTCAATGCCAAGTATCTGCTCGACATTACCGGCCAACTGTCCGGCTCCGAGGCGATCTTCCTGTTCGCCGACGCCGGCTCGCCGACGCTCATTCGCGACACCGCCGGCGACGACGCGCTGTATGTCCTGATGCCTATGCGCGTTTGACGCTGCCTCGGTCTCGCTAAAGCCGCAATTCCCGGCAATTCAGGCACGAAGAAACAGGCAGCACAAATTTGCTGCAAAACTGACGATGACGCTTATATAAATCAGACTGCGACATTTTTTGTAACGATAACGACGGGAAGAGGAGAGGACGCCATGGCGATCCGCCTGAAGCAAAAGCTGGAGAAGAAATTCGATGCGGAGATCCGCTTCTTCAAAGGCATGATGCAGGGGCCGAAGCAGGTGGGCGCGATTGTCCCGACCTCCTCCGTAACCGCCCGCAAGATGGCAAGCGTCGTCAATACCGGCTCCGGCCTGCCAGTCCTGGAACTCGGCCCCGGAACGGGGGTCATCACCAAGGCGATCCTCGAAAAGGGTGTGAAGCCCGAAGACCTCTACGCCATCGAGTATTCCTCGGATTTCTACCGGCATCTCGTCGAGCAGTTCCAGGGCGTCAACTTCATCCATGGTGACGCCTTCGATCTCGACCGGACGCTCGGCGAGAAGAAGGACCTCATCTTCGACTGCGTGATTTCCGCCGTGCCGCTCCTGTATTTTCCGATGCACGCCCGCGTCAGCTTCCTTGAGAGCCTGCTCACCCGAATTCCGCCCGGCCGCCCGGTCGTTCAGATCACCTATGGCCCGGTGTCGCCGGTCGTCGCCTGTCCCGACCGCTACCAGATCCAGCATTTCGACTTCATCGTCCGCAACATTCCGCCGGCGCAGCTCTGGATCTACCGCAAGGCCTGACCCCTCCCCTTCCACGCCACATTTTCCCTTGCCCTCGACGGCGTCCCGTGCGACTTGGAGCCGGCTGAAATCGGACGAGGGATCGAATGATGAGTGCACGCGACAGGCTGATCGTCGGGCTGGATGTTCCAACCGTTGCGGAGGCGGAGAAGATCGTCTCGCAGATCGGCGACGACATTTCCTTCTACAAGATCGGCTATCAGCTGGTGTTCGCCGGCGGGCTTGAATTTGCCCGCGAACTTGCCGAAAGCGGCAAGAAGATCTTCCTCGACATGAAGCTCCTCGACATCGACAACACCGTGGCGCACGGGGTCGAGAACATCGCCAAGATGGGCATGAGCATGCTGACGCTGCATGCCTATCCGAAGGCGATGAAGGCCGCCGTCGAAGCCGCGAAGGGCTCCGGGCTCTGCCTGCTCGGTGTCACCGTACTGACCTCCATGGATGACGGCGATCTTGCCGATGCCGGATATGCGACGGACGCGAAGAGCCTCGTCGCCAGACGGGCGGAACAGGCGCGCGCGGTCGGCATGGGCGGCATCGTCTGCTCGGCCGAAGAGGCGACCGCCGTCCGCGGCATCCTCGGCCCCGACATGGCCGTGGTCACGCCGGGCATTCGCCCCGCCGGCGCCGACAAGGGCGACCAGAAGCGGGTGATGACGCCGGGCGAAGCCATTCACGCCGGCTCGAGCCACCTGGTCGTCGCGCGCCCCATCGTGAAGGCGGACGATCCGAAGGCCGCGGCGCGGGCGATCCTCGACGAGATGCATGCCGCGCTCTGGCCGGCGAACAACTGACATCGACAGCAACAAAACCAGACAGGGAGAGAAAGATGGCCAAGGGATACTGGATCGCACACATGGATGTGCGGGACCCGGAAAACTACAAGCAGTATGTAGCTGCCGCGAAACCGGCGTTCGAACGTTTCGGCGCGAATTTCCTGGCTCGTGGCGGCGAAGTGATCGAGTGCGAAGGCAAGCCGCGCGCCCGCAACGTCATCATCGAGTTTCCGTCGCTGCAGGCGGCACGTGACTGCTACAATTCGCCCGAATACCAGGAAGCCATCAAGATCCGCCAGAAATACGCGGATGGAGAACTGATGCTGGTCGAGGGCGTCTGAGCAGCGAGCAGGCTTCGCAATTGCAACAAAAGACTGCAAAAGCGCTTTCCATGCGGCGAGTTGGCACTTCACCTCGAATGCCAATTCGGCTAGAGACGAAATGAGCTCACTGAAAGACGCCTATTCATTGCCGAGGAGCATGCCATGACTCTTGCCAACCTTCCTCCACTCGTCACCGTGTTCGGAGGGTCCGGTTTCGTGGGACGCCATGTGGTGCGCGCGCTTGCCAAGCGCGGCTACCGGATCCGCGTCGCGGTCCGCCGCCCGGATCTCGCCTGGTTCCTGCAGCCCGCCGGCAATGTCGGGCAGATTTCCTTCGTGCAGGCGAACCTGCGCTACCGCGCCTCGATCGATGCCGCCGTCGCGGGTGCGGACCATGTCGTCAACTGCGTCGGCATCCTGTTCGAAAGCGGCCGCCAGACTTTTGATGCCGTCCAGGAATTCGGCGCCAGGGCCGTGGCGGAAGCCGCTCGCAATGCCAATGCCAGCCTGACCCACATCTCGGCGATCGGCGCCGACGCATCAGCTGAATCCACCTATGCCAGCACCAAGGGCAAGGCGGAGGCCGCCGTTCTGTCGATCAAGCCGGACGCCGTCATCCTGCGCCCGTCGATCGTGTTCGGCCCGGAAGACGACTTCTTCAACAAGTTCGCCAACATGGCCCGCTTCATGCCCTTCCTGCCGCTGATCGGCGGCGGCAAGACGAAGTTCCAGCCGGTCTATGTGGAAGACGTGGCAGAAGCCGTCGCCCGCTCCGTTGACGGCAAGGTCGCCAAGGGCAAGATCTACGAGCTCGGCGGTCCGCAGGTGCTGACCTTCAAGCAGTGTCTGGAAACCACGCTGGCGGTCATCTTCCGCAAGCGTCCGCTCGTTTCCATCCCCTTCGGCATTGCATCGATGATCGGCAGCATCGCCTCGATGATCCCGTTCATCGCGCCGCCGCTGACCCCCGACCAGGTGACGCTCCTGAAGAGCGACAATCTCGTTTCCCCGGAAGCCGAGGCGGAAGGCCGGACGCTGAAGGGCATCGGCATCACGCCCGTGATCCTGCAGTCGGTCCTGCCGTCCTACCTCGTGCGCTACCGTCAGCACGGACAGTATACCAACAGCGGCAAGGCTGCCTGATCCCATGATTCAAACGCTGCTGCCGCCCGACCTTCATCCGGCGGCAGCAGCCGTTCTCGTCATCGTCAGTTTCTTCACCTCCGCGCTGACCGCCACGTTCGGCATCGGCGGCGGGGTGACCATGCTTGCGGTACTGAGCTTCTACATGCCGGTGGCGGCATTGATACCCGTCCACGGCGCGGTGCAGCTCGGCTCCAATGCCGGGCGGGCCGTCATGCAGCGCGCGGACATCGCCTGGCCGCAGATCGGTGCCTTCCTGGTCGGCGGGCTCATCGGCGCGGGTCTGGGTAGCCGCGTCGTCGTGGCGCTCCCCGAAGCCGTGCTTGAACTGGCGCTCGGTTCTTTCATCATCCTCGTCACCTGGATCAAGTTTTCAAAAATGCGGGCGATGAACCTGCCGGGTTTCGCCGCGACCGGAGCCGTCACCACCTTCGCCAGCATGTTTTTCGGGGCAACCGGGCCGTTGAACGCGGCCGCCTTCGACAAGTCCTTCGACGATCGCAAGACGCTGGTGGCGTCGCTTGCCGCCGTCATGACGATCCAGCATCTCCTGAAGATCATCGCCTTCGGTTTTGCCGGCTTCGTATTCTCGGACTGGCTGCCGCTCGTCGCGGCCATGATCGTCACCGGGCTGGCCGGCACCAGGACGGGGCTGGCAATCCTCGGCAGGCTGCCGGAGGACATCTTCCGCATCGGCCTCAAATGGCTGTTAACCCTGATCGCGCTCGACATGCTCTGGCGCGGCGTTGACGGCCTTATTTGGTAGGTGCGAAGGGGAACAAACAGGTTCCCGCCGCGTTTTCGTCATGAAGATGCCGGCTTGCAGACACAGATCCGATACGGAACAAGTTGCACAAAAGCATCAGATGAAAATTACTGCCGTTAATCGAAGGTTCAACATGTTCCTGTTATTGTCTGACGGCAGTTTGCGGAATAGAAGGCCCGCCACAGAGCGCGCCGTATTTGACAAACTTCTATCAGCGCGTATCGCAAATTTCGGGGGCAAATTTCATGGGTAAAGCGATTGCAATCTTTTTCGCCGGTGCGGCTTTGATCGTGCTGGCCGGCTTTGCGCTCGCACCTTCTACCGTCGCAGCCATCAACAGCAAGTGCTCGCCCGCCTACGGCGTCGATCCCTGCAGCAGCGAACTGACGGCGTCGATCCCGACCAAGTGATCGAAGCCAGCTTCATCATCATAGTGTGAAAAAGGCCGTCTCGAATGCGAGGCGGCCTTTTCCTTTTTCTCAGATGACCCAGCCGGCATAGACCATGCCGAGAAGCGCGATGCCGAATACGATCCGGTAGATCGCGAAGGCCGTGAAACGGTGGGTGCGGATGTAGGACAGCAGCCACTTGACGGCGATGAAGGCGGTGATGGTGGAGACGACGAAGGCGATCGCCAAAGCCGTCCAGTCCTCACCCGGCGCGCCGCCGTCCTTGAATGTCTTCAACAGTTCGTAGGCACTGGCAGCATACATGGTCGGAATGCCGACCAGGAAGGCGAACTCGGTTGCCGCCGCGCGGCTGCCGGTGCCGGCGATCATGGCGATGAAGATGGTTGCAGCCGACCGCGACGTTCCCGGAAAGACGCCGGCGACGACCTGGGCCAGGCCCACCAGCAGCGCCACGGTCCAGGTGATGCGCTTGCTTTGCGGCCTGGTGGCCGCGACCCGTTCCGCCGCGATCATCCAGATGCCGCCAATGATCAGCGCCCAGGCGATCGGCGTGACATTTTCCGGCAGTTCGAAGCCCATCTTCTTGACGATGAGGCCGAGAACGGCGGTGACGAGGAAAGCGGCTGCGAGCTTGAAGACGTAGTCGCGGATCTCCGGATCGCGCCAGCCGGTCAGGAAAGACAGGATGCGCCGCCAGTAGATGAAGGTGACGGCGAGAATCGCGCCTGCCTGGATCACGATGTTGAACATGTCGGAGCGATGCCCGAGCCACTGTTCGGCGATGATCAGGTGGCCGGTCGAAGAGATCGGCAGAAACTCGGTTATGCCTTCGATGACGCCAAGGATGATTGCGTCGATGTAGCCCATCTCATTCTCCGTGTTCAGATGGTTTCAGAGCCCGGGCCGGGAGGCGATCCGGGGTATTCCCGAGGCCTTGGGCGAGAGCCGCCCCTCTTCGTCGTCACTGCTATGCAACTCGAAGCGGGAGCGCGGCTGACCAAACGGCGGGAAAAGCTCCCTCCCCGGCAATCATGGCCTTTTGCAGGCGATGCCATGAAATGTCCATTTTCCGATGTTTGATCGCCCGTGCAATAAGGCTGCGCCAGACGATCAGCGGCTCTTCCCTAATTCTTTCTTAATTCGCAGACGCTAAAAGACATTTTGCGCCTGTTTTACCAAACGCTCACTCCAACCGGCCAGAAAACTCAAGCATGCCAGTTCTCTACCACCATCCGATGTCCTCGGCGTCCCGCTTCGTTCGACTGATCCTTGCCGAGTACGGCTTTCAGGTGGAGCTTATGGAGGAGAGGCCCTGGGAAAAGCGCAAGGAATTCCTCTCGCTCAATCCGGCCGGCACCCTGCCCGTCTATGTCGACAACAGCATGCGCACCCTTTCGGGTGCCGGCGTCATCTCCGAATTCATGGACGAGACGCACGGCGCACTGAAGCGCGACCGCCGGCTTCTGGCCGAAGATCCGTTCCAGCGCGCGGAAATCCGCAGGCTGATGGAGTGGTTCCTGCACAAGCTGGAAACGGACGTGACCCGGCCGCTGGTGCGCGAGCGCGTCTACAAGCTGCAGATGCGTCCCGACGAGGGTGGCGGCGCGCCTGATTCGAAGGTGCTGCGCACCTCGCGGGCCAATATCCGCCAGCACATGAAATATCTCACCTGGCTTGCCGGTTCCCGGCCATGGCTTGCCGGCAGCCGCATCAGCTATGCGGACCTTGCGGCGGCGTCCGCGATTTCCATTCTCGACTATATGGGCGAGATCGACTGGGCCGATGCGCCGGTCGCCAAGGAATGGTACCAGCGGCTGAAGTCGCGGCCATCCTTCCGGCCGCTTCTGACCGAGCGTGTACGCGGGCTGACACCTGTGTCACACTACGCCGATCTGGATTTCTAACCGAGGATCAGCCCATCAACCGGCAGGATGACAAGAGCCGGAAGCGTCGCGAAACGCTGACCGCCTTCGTGCGCGCGGAGGCGAAGGCGCAGGGCTTCGACCTGTGCCGGATCACGTCCGCCGCATTGCCGGACAAGGCGGCTGCGGACCTCGGCGCCTTCGTCGCCAACGGGCACCACGGCACCATGGAATGGATGGCCGAGACGCTGGACCGGCGCGGCGATCCGCGCACGCTCTGGCCCGAGGCGCAATCCGTCGTGGTCTTCGCCATGAATTACGGTCCCGACGAGGACCCGCGCCTGCTGCAGGCCTCGCCGGAGACAGCGGCCATTTCCGTCTACGCCCGCAACCGCGACTACCACGACGTCATCAAGGGACGGCTGAAGGAGATCGCCACGCGCTTTGCGGCCCGCGCCGGCGAGGATGTCAAGGTCTTCGTCGATACCGCACCCGTGATGGAAAAGCCGCTGGCCGCCAAGGCCGGCATCGGCTGGCAGGGCAAGCACACCAATCTGGTGAGCCGCGAGTTCGGTTCCTGGCTGTTCCTCGGCTCGATGTTCACCACGGCGGAGCTCGACTGCGACCCGCCGGAGTTCGATCATTGCGGCTCCTGCCGCGCCTGTCTCGACGCCTGCCCGACGGAGGCCTTTCCCGCCCCTTACCGGATCGATGCGCGCCGCTGCATTTCCTATCTCACCATCGAACACAAGGGCCCGATCGAGCGGAGCCTGCGTGCCAGGATGGGCAACCGCATCTATGGCTGCGACGACTGCCTGGCGGCCTGCCCGTGGAACAAGTTTGCCCAGGCCGCCAGCGAAATGAAGCTCAAGGCCCGCGATGATCTGTCCGCCCCGGACATCGCCCTGTTCCTGTCCTTCGACGACGCCCGCTTCCGCAGTTTCTTTTCAGGTTCTCCGGTCAAGCGGATCGGCCGCGACCGCTTCGTGCGCAACGTGCTGATCGCCGCCGGCAATTCCGGGGCTTCAGCACTTGTCGCACCCTGCAGGGCATTGCTCGCCGACAGCGCACCGGACGTGCGGGCCATGGCGGTCTGGGCACTATCGCGGCTCTTGCCGCCAAATGAATTTCAGGCGTTGCGCTCCATCTCGACAAGCGAGACGGATCCGGACGTCCTCAGCGAATGGGAAGCCGCATGATGCATGTGATGATTTTCGGCGCCGGATACTCCGGCAAGGCCATTGCCAACGCGATGCCTGAGACAGCGCGGATTTCCGGGACGACGCGCTCGGTGGAGAAGATGGCGGCGCTGACGGAACACCGCATCGAGCCGTTTCTCTTCGACGGCAACGCAATGAGCGAGGCGCTGCTGTCGGAGCTCAAAAGCGTGACACATCTGGTGCAGTCGATCGCGCCGGACGCCCATGGCGACCCGCTCTTGAAGCTGATCTCCGACTGCGTGGGCAAGAGTGGACTGAAGACCCTGATGCCCAAGCTGGTGTGGACGGCCTATCTTTCCACCGTCGGGGTCTACGGCGATCACGACGGCGCCTGGGTGGACGAGACGAGCGAATGCCGGCCGGTATCGGCCCGCTCGCGTCAACGCGTGATGGCGGAAGAACAGTGGATGACGGCCTGCACGGCGGCCGGGCTGCCGCTGGCGATCCTCCGGCTGTCCGGCATTTACGGACCGGGCCGCAACACCTTCCGCAACATTGAAAAAGGCACGGCGAGACGGCTCGTCAAGAAGGACCAGGTGTTCAACCGGATCCGCGTGGAGGACATCGGGGCGGCCACCCGTTTTCTCGTCGACCGGATGGCCGACGGCATCTTCAACGTGACAGACGACGAGCCGGCGCCGCCGCAGGACGTGGTCATGGAGGCCTGCCGCATCGCGGGCGTCGAGCCGCCGCCGGAGCAGGATTTCGAGACCGCAGAGCTGACGCCGATGGCCCGCTCCTTCTACGGCGAGAACAAGCGAGTCTCCAATCGCAAGATCCGCGACATGGGATTTTCGTTCCAGTTTCCCGACTACCGGACGTCGCTCGCCGACCTGTGGCAGGCCGAAAATCGACGCTGACGACCAGGGTTCCGGAATTTTTTTCTGACAGATTGTCGCACTTGCAACGGTAATTTCTTACCCGTCGAAATTCATCAAGCAACGTCTGATTTCATTAACATTTTTAGGGAATATTTTACCCAAGGCGCCACGATACTGCATATACCGACAATCGATCCCGTCAGTATATCCAGTATAACAATTCAGAGCGGCGGCACATTTTGGCCATTTTCTGCCTTTTGAGGTAGCCGCGAACGTACGGAACACGCCCCGTGTGAAAGGATTACCTGTTTTGATGAAACTGTCCCGCTCTATTGCCGCAGGCGCGGCGATGGCCGCTCTGGCCGTTGCGCTCTCCCCGGCAACATCGGCTGCAAGTCAATGTGGAAAAGCATCCTGGTATGCTCTGCATTCGAAAACCGCCTCCGGCGAACGCATGAATCCCTCAGCCTTCACCGCCGCTCATCGCAAGCTGAAGTTCGGGACCAAGCTCAAGGTCACCAACGCCAAGAACGGCAAGAGCGTGATCGTCCGCGTCAACGATCGCGGCCCGTTCATTCGCGGACGGGTGATCGACCTTTCCAAGGGCGCCGCCGTGAATATCGGCATGGTCAGCTCCGGCGTTGCCAAGATCTGTTACGACATCATCGAATAATGCGCCTGCAGGCGGCGAAGACTTGCTCTCGCCGTCATTCATGGCTACGAGGCTCAACCTGACGTCCGGGATCGCTCCAATGAGGAACGATCCCGGACGTCAGGTTTTTTGTTTGCCTTTTCCGCAATGTTGAAAACACTTGTCGGAAGCATCTTGGAGACATGCCATGCGCCTGGGCGGTAGGCTTGCCGGAGCCATCGAAATCCTCGAGGACATCGAGACGCGCAGGCGTCCCGTCGCCGATGCGCTGAAGGATTGGGGGCTCGCCCACCGGTTCGCCGGTTCGGGCGACCGCTCCGCGATCGGCAACATCGTCTACGACGCGCTGCGGATGAAGCTTTCGCATGCATGGCTGATGGACGACGACAGCGCGACGGCGCTCGGCTACGGTGTTCTCATCCGGCAATGGGGCATGAGCCCGGAAAGCCTGGCGGCGGAATTCGACGGCGACCGCTTTGCGCCGCCGCCCTTCAGCGAGGCCATGGCATCAGCCCTTTCGAGCCGCAACCTCGGCGATGCGCCGGAGCATGTTCAGGGCGACATTCCCGAGTGGGTGCTGCCCGCCTTCCAGACAAGCTTTGGCGACGACTGGCTCGTCGAGGCACAGGCGCTCAACAGCCGTCCGTCGCTGGATCTTCGCGTCAACAGCCTGAAGGCCGACCGCGCCAAGGTCATGAAGGCTCTCGATCGCGCCGGCGCCGAGGCCTGTCGCATCGCGCGGCTGGGCCTGCGCATTCCGCCCGGCGAAGGCCAGTCGCGGCTGCCGAACGTCACTGCGGAACTTTCCTTCCAGAAGGGCTGGTTCGAGGTGCAGGACGAAGGATCGCAGATCGTCGCAGATCTCGCCGGCGCGCATGAGGGCGAACAGGTGCTCGACTATTGCGCCGGCGGTGGCGGCAAGACGCTGGCGATGGCCGCATCCATGGGCAACAAGGGCCAGGTGCATGCCTTCGACGCGGACCGCAAGCGGCTGGCGCCGATCATCGAGCGGCTGAAGCGGGCCGGCACGCGCAATGTGCAGGTTCACGACAACGAGAAGGCACTGGCGCAACTCGGCGACCGCTTTGACCGGGTCCTGGTCGATGCCCCGTGCACCGGCACGGGTACCTGGCGCCGTCGGCCCGACACCAAGTGGCGGCTGTCGGACAAGAACCTTGAGGAACGGACCGGCCAGCAGGCTGCCGTGCTCGAAGCCGCGGCGAAATTCGTCCGGCCGGGCGGCAAGCTCGTCTACATCACCTGCTCGATCCTGCCGGAGGAGAACGAGAAGCAGATTGCCCGCTTCCTCGACAGCCATCCGCAATTTGCAGCCGTCCCCGCCATGCCGCTCTGGTCAGGCCTGTTTGGCGACGATACCCCCAAGCCGCATTCCGCCGAAGGAAACAGCCTGACGCTGACGCCGGCCTCGACCGATACCGACGGCTTCTTCTTCGCCATGCTGGAGCGGCGCGGCTGAGACATGCGCCGCATCGCCGACGGGCGTGGTTTCCGCCCGCCCGCATGGCATCCGGCGAAGGCGCTTCGGGGGCCCGGAAATTTTCCGCTAATATAACTAGATTATTTGACACCAGTTTATTTTTGCGCGAAGAACAGGCTCCGCATCAGGGGACTATGGCTTGCAAGAGCTGAAAGGAGAGATCATGACACGGACAAGATCCATCGCCGCAACGCTGGCACTTATGACCGCCTCGGTGGCTTTCGTGCTGCCGGCAGTAGCTCAGGAGCAGAAGCCTGCCGCAGCTGCGACCACCGAAGACACCGCAGCGAAGGCCGCAGCCGAGACGGAAGCTCAGAAGGCGAAGGACGAGGCTCTTGCGAAGCAGGAAGCCGATGTCGTCAACCATTACATCGAACTGGCGCGCGCAAAGTACGGCGACTCTCTGGAAACCGCCAAGGCGCTTGATGCTGCCATCGACGCTTTCCTGACGCAGCCGAGCAAGGAGACCCAGGACGCCGCCAAGGCCGCCTGGATCGCCGCCCGCGTGCCCTACCAGCAGACGGAAGTCTACCGCTTCGGCCATGCCGCCATCGACGACTGGGAAGGCGACGTCAATGCCTGGCCGCTCGACGAAGGCCTGATCGACTATGTCGACGCCTCCTACGGCACCGAAAGCGACGAGAACCCGCTCTACACGGCCAACGTCATCGCCAACAAGACGATCAAGATCAACGGCGCCGATGTCGACGTTTCGGTGATCACCCCGGACCTCCTGAAGAACACGCTGAAGGAAGCCGGCGGCGTCGAGGCCAACGTCTCGACCGGCTACCACGCCATCGAATTCCTGCTGTGGGGCCAGGACCTGCACGGCACCGGACCCGGCGCCGGCGAGCGTTCCTACACCGACTACATCATCGGCGACGGCTGCACGCACGGCAATTGCGACCGCCGCGCCGCCTATCTGAAGGCCGCCTCGACGCTGCTCGTCAGCGACCTCGAGGAAGCGGTCGCCATGTGGGCACCGGACGGCGCTGCCGCCAGCCCTGATCTCGCCGATCCGAAGGTGGGCATCACAGCCCTTCTGACCGGCATGGGTTCGCTCTCCTACGGCGAGCTTGCCGGCGAGCGCATGAAGCTCGGCCTGCTGCTGCACGATCCGGAAGAAGAGCATGATTGCTTCTCCGACAATACCTACAACTCGCATCTCAACGACGCGATCGGCATCGCTTCGGCCTATACCGGCGAGTACACCCGCCCGGACGGCACGAAGATGACCGGCCCGTCGCTTTCGGCCCTGGTCGCCTCGATCGATCCGGCGCTGGACGAGGAAATGCGCACGAAGCTGAACACCACGCTCGACGCCATGCACAAGATGGCGGAGCGCGGCGAGAAGGTCGAGAAGTACGACCAGATGATCGGCGAGGGCAACACCGAGGGCAACGCTGTCGTACAGGCGGCCATCGACGGCCTGACGGATCAGACGAAGACCATCCAGCGCGTCATCGCGGCCCTCAACCTCGGCAATATCGAGCTTGAGGGTTCGGACAGCCTCGATTCTCCGAACGCCGTCTTCCAGTAATCAGCCAAGGACAGCCGGCTCCGCAACAGCGGGGCCGGCTTCGACTTTTGACATGATCTTCCGTCCGGGCCGTTTCATCGCTTTGTGCCTGTTTGCCGGCACTGCGGCCCCGTCTGTCCTTTTCGCCACATCGGCAGAGGAACTCCCCTTCCCTTCCAAACGGACCGATCTCAGCGCCGCCGACCTGGCGCGGGTCGCCGACGTCACCCGACCGGCAACCGATTTTTCCCGCGCGGAAGCCTTCGAGGCCATGCAGGGCGGTGCCCTGACGTCGCGCGAAGCCAAGGGTCGTACCGCCTTCTCGCAGCCCTCCGCCAATCTCGTCGGCGACCAGCCGCTGGACTTCCAGCTCGGCAACGCCCTGTTCCGCAAGTTCTGGGTGGCGTCGCCGTCCTCGACGCAGGCCTCCGATGGGCTTGGGCCTCTCTACAACGCCCGCTCCTGCCAGAGCTGTCACCTGAATGACGGACGCGGCCAGCCGCCGCGCGCCGATGGCGACGCGACCTCGATGTTCCTGCGGCTGGCGCGGCCGGCCGAAACGGAGGCGGAGAAAGCGGCGCTCGCCGATCATCTGGCGCTCAATTTTCCCGATCCCGTCTACGGCAGGCAATTGCAGGACGTCGCCGTGCCCGGCATCTCGGCGGAAGGCAAGGTCGCGGTGCACTACACGGAAGAGACCGTCACTCTTGCCGGCGGCGAAACCGTCAACCTGCGCAAGCCGCATTACGAGGCGACCGACCTTTCCTATGGACCGCTTTCGAAGGCGACCACCATTTCGGCGCGGATAACGCAGCCGATGCTCGGCCTCGGTTTGATCGAGGCGATCGCCGACGCCGATATCCTCGCCCATGCCGATCCCGACGATGCGGATGGCGACGGCATTTCGGGCAAGGCCTCGATCGTCCGCGACCATCTGAGCGGCAAGATCGCCATCGGCCGGTTCGGCTGGAAGGCCCAGAACGCGACGGTGCGCGACCAGGCGGCCGACGCGCTGTCCGGCGACATCGGCATTTCCTCGCCCGACCGGCCGGACCCATATGGCGACTGCACCGATGCCGAGACCGCCTGCCGGAACGCGGCCAATGGCGTGCAACTGCGGCTTGGCAAGACGGAGGCACCGCCGCCGGTGCTCGATCTCATCACCTTCTATTCGGAAAACCTGGCGGTGCCGGCGCGGCGCGATGCGGATGCGCCCGTGGTGCTGCGCGGCAAGCAGGCCTTCTACCAGGCCGGCTGCGCTGCATGTCACGTCCCGAAATTCGTGACCCGGCGCGATGCCGGCGGAACGGCGCAGTCCTTTCAGCTGATCTGGCCCTATTCCGATTTCCTGCTGCACGACATGGGTGACGGTCTCGCCGACGGCCAGCAAGTGGGCCTGGCAGGCGGAAGGGAGTGGCGCACGCAGCCGCTTTGGGGTATCGGACTGACAGAGACCGTCAGCGGACATACGTTCTTCCTGCATGACGGCCGCGCCCGCAATCTGACGGAGGCGATTCTCTGGCACGGGGGCGAGGCGCAGGCGGCCAGGGATGCGTTTGCCGCTCTGGCGCCCGACGAGAGAAAATCGCTACTGACATTCCTGGAGTCGCTTTGATGCAAAGAGCCCTTATCGCCACCGCCCTGACATTCCTGATCGCCGGCGGCTCGATTGCCAATGCGCAAGAAGCCGACGCCCCGCCGCCGTCCATCAACGAGCAGGCGATCCCGACCGTGCTGGAGAAGGCCGTCGACGGCTTCATCCGCCCGGGCTACCACAAGCTGCACGAGAGCGCCGCCAAGATGGTGACGGCGATGGACGCGCTCTGCGCCAGCCCCGACAGCGGCACCTATCAGAGCGCCCTTTCCGCCTATGCCGGCACGGTGGACGCCTGGTCGCGCATCGAGATCGTGCGCGTGGGACCGGCGCTCGACAATCACCGCTTCGAACGCATCCTGTTCTTCCCGGACCGCAAGAGCATCGGCCTGAAGCAGGTGCAGGAGGCGATCGCCACCAAGGACGCCACCGCGACGGACCCGAAGACGCTGGCGGACAAAAGCGTCGCCATGCAGGGGCTCGGCGCGCTGGAGTTCGTGCTGTACGGCACGGGTTCCGACGAACTGCTGAAGGCGCCGGGCAGCTATCGCTGCCGGTTCGGCGATGCGATCGCCAAGAACATCGAGGAGATTTCCGGCGAACTGACCGCGGCCTGGGACGATCCACAGGGCGTCGCGGCCTCCTGGAAGCAGCCGGGCCCGAACAATCCGGTTTTCCGTGACGGCAACGAGGCGATCACCGCACTTCTCGGCATTCTCGTCCATGCGGGCGAGACCGTGCGCGACGAACGCATCGAGTATTTCTACGGCGGCGCCAACAAGCAGGATTTCCCGCATCGCGCCATTTACTGGCGGTCACAGCTCACCTGGGCCTCGATCGAGGCGAATGTCGAGGCGATCGACGAGCTCTTCAAGTCGTCCGGCATGGTCGATCTGCTCGATCCGAGCATGCGCTCGATTGCAGGCTCCATCGATTTCGTCACCAATTCCGTGCTGAAGGCCGCAAAGGCGATGGATCCGGATATCGACCGGCTGCTCGGCGACGAAAAGAAGCGCAGCAAGATCGAGTTCGTGGTCATCAACATGAAGGACCTCGTCTTCCGCCTCAACAATGATTTCGGTGGCGCGATCGGCCTTGGTGCCGGCTTCTCCTTCTCGGACGGAGACTGATGCCTTGGCCGGACGGTTGCTGATCGACCGCAGGGACTTCGTGAAAGCGGCGGGGCTCGCCTTCCTCGGCGGGCTGGCGCCCAGGGCCGCGTTTGCGCTGTCGGACGCCGACGCCGTCTACGCGTCGGGTTTCAGGGCGGCGGACGGCTCCTTCGGCATCGCGACGATCTCTGAGCGCGGCGAGATCATCGACCGCTCGAAACTACCGGATCGCGGGCACGGCCTCGCCTACAGCCCCTCCGCAAACCGCATCGCCGTCTTCGCCCGCCGGCCGGGCACCTATGTCATGGTGATCGACCGGGCGATGCGGCAGAAGCCTGCCGTCATCACCTCCGTCGCCGACCGGCATTTCTACGGCCATGGCGCCTTCTCGCCGGACGGGCGGTTTCTCTACGCCTCGGAAAACGACTTCGCCAATGCGCGCGGCATGATCGGCGTCTATGACGGAAATGACGGCTATCGCCGCATTGCCGAGTACCAGACCTACGGTGTCGGCCCGCACGATCTGACGGTCACGCCTGACGGACGCACGCTGATCGTCGCCAATGGCGGCATCGAGACGCATCCGGATTTCGGCCGCACGAAGCTCAACCTCGACCACATGCAGCCGTCGATCACGCTCGTGGACGCCTCCGACGGACGCCTGATCGAAAAGCACGGACTGCCGAAGCAGCTCTCCCAGCTTTCCACCCGGCACCTGGCGATCGCCGGCGACGGTCGCATCTGGTTTGCCTGCCAGTACGAGGGGCCGCGCAACGACCTGCCGCCGCTCGCCGGATTTCTCAACAAGGGCGAGCCGCTGACCTTCGTCGACCTGCCCGACGAGACGACCGTGGCGCTTGCCAATTATGTCGGCGCAATCGCCGTCAATGATCGTGACGGACTGGTCGGCCTGACGTCTCCCAAGGGCGGAAGGCTGGTCAGCATCGACCAGAGGACCGGTCAGGTCGTGGCCGAGACGGATATCCCGGACGCCGCCGGTGTCGCCGGCGGAACCCATGGCTTTGCGGTCTCAAGCTATTCCGGGCAATTGGCCGAGACGGCAAGCCGGGTCAACTGGGATCAGCATCTGGTGCGGGTCAAGGCCGCAGGGGCTGGCTAAAGCGCGACAAGTCCCCTATCTCTACACACATGAAAACCATCTGGATCTACGCTTTCTTCATCGCGATGACGGTCGCCGGCGGTCTGGTGATCGGCATCAGCAATCCTCCGGGCGAATGGTACGCGGCGCTTGAGAAGCCGTTCTTCAATCCGCCCGCCTATGTGTTCGGCCCCGTCTGGACCATTCTCTATGTCCTGATCGGCGTGGTCGGTGCCCGCGCCTATCTGCAGCGCGGCGCGGGCGACACGCTGAACCTGTGGTTCGTGCAGCTCGGCTTCAACTTTCTCTGGTCGCCCGCCTTCTTCCGGCTGCAGAGCCCGGCCATTGCGCTTGGCGTCATCATTCTGCTGCTTGTCAGCATTCTGGCGCTGATGATGGCAACACGAACGCGCGACCGCCTTTCGGTGTGGCTGCTCGCCCCCTACGCACTCTGGGTGGCCTTCGCGACGCTCTTGAATGCGACGATCGTCTTTTTGAACTGACGATCCAACTCCGCCTTGCCCAACGTCGGCCCGCATGCCAATTTCGCAACTGCGAAGAGAGTGGGGAGAGGCAATGGCGAACAGCAATTTCGAAGAGCGGATCCGGCAGAGTTTTTCACGCCAGGCGGCGATGACGCTGATCGGCGCGGAGTTGACGCGCGTCAGCCAGGGCACCGTGGAAATCGAGCTGCCCTTCGACATGAAGCTCACGCAGCAGCACGGCATCCTGCATGCAGGCGTCATCTCCGCCGCGCTCGACACCGCCTGCACCTATGCCGCCTATACGCTGATCGAACCGGATACCTCCATCCTGACGATCGAGTTCAAGGTCAACCTGATGGCCCCGGGGCGCGGCGAGCGCTTCCTGTTTCGCGGCGAGATCACCAAGCCGGGCACGAACATCATCGTCGCGGACGGACGGGCCTATGAGATCAGCGACGGTCCGGCACGACTGATCGCCTCGATGACCGGAACGATGATGGCATTTCGCGGCCGCGAAGGGTTTGCAGGATGACATTCGAACTGCATGTATCATCCGGAAAGTCCGTGCTCTTCGTCATGGCAGTCGCCGCCGAATACGGTCCTCACCTGCAGGCCCGCTTCAAGCCGCTGATGACCGGTGTCGGCCCGGTGGAGGCCGCTGTGCAGCTGACCCGGACGCTGGCGAAGCTGGAAGCCGAAAGCCGGCTGCCGGACCTTATCGTCTCGCTCGGTTCCGCCGGATCGGCCGTGCTCGAACAGACGGAGGTCTACCAGGCCTCGTCCGTCAGCTACCGCGACATGGATGCCTCGCCGCTCGGCTTCGAGAAGGGTCTGACGCCGTTTCTCGACCTGCCCCATACCGTTCCGCTGACGCCCGCCATTCCCGGCCTGAAAGCAGCCAGCCTCTCCACCGGCGCCAACATCGTTTCCGGCGCCGCCTATGACCTGATCCCGGCCGAGATGGTCGACATGGAGACCTTCGCGGTCTTGCGCGCCGCCATGGCCTTCGATCTGCCGCTTGTGGCCTTTAGAGGCATTTCAGACGGCAAGAAGGAACTCAGCCACGTCAACGACTGGACGGAATATCTCCATGTCGTGGACGAGAAGCTGGCCGATGCGGTGGATCGGCTGCTCGGCGCGATCAGCAGCGGGCTGCTGACAAGGGCACACGCGTGACAGACCCGACCGACAATCCAAGAACGCCCTAAAGCGGGACAATTGAGGCAATAAACCCGGAAATCCGGCATTTCCCCGATTGAAAAAAGCCAGCGATTTCTCTAAAGGCTCGCCATGACCCAGACAGCGCACCCCCATCCCGAAACCATCCTGATCATCGACTTCGGCAGCCAGGTTACCCAGCTGATCGCCAGACGCGTCCGCGAGACCGGCGTCTATTGCGAGATCTGGCCTTACCAGAGCGCCGACGAGGGCTTTGCCAAGCTCAAGCCCAAGGGTGTGATCTTCTCCGGCGGCCCGGATTCGGTGACCCGCGAGGGCAGCCCCCGCGCACCGCAGGCGGTGTTCGACAGTGGCGTGCCGATCCTCGCCATCTGCTACGGCCAGCAGACGCTGGCGACCCAGCTCGGCGGCAAGGTCGAAGGTGGCCATGCGGCGGAGTTCGGACGGGCGGATGTGAAAATCCTGAAGTCCTCGCCGCTGTTCGACGGCTTCTGGGAAGTCGGCGGCAGCTACCCGGTGTGGATGAGCCACGGCGACCGCGTCACGCAGGCACCGGAAGGCTTCGAGATCATCGGCACCTCACCGAACGCGCCGTTCGCGATCTGCGTCAACGAAGACAAGCGCTACTACACCACCATGTTCCATCCGGAAGTGGTGCACACGCCGGACGGCGGCAAGCTGCTCGCCAATTTCGTGCACAAGATCGTCGGCCTGCATTCGGACTGGACGATGGCGGCCTACCGCCAGGAAATGATCCAGAAGATCCGCGACCAGGTCGGCTCCGAGCGCGTGCTCTGCGCCCTGTCGGGCGGCGTCGATAGCTCCGTTGCCGCCGTGCTGATCCACGAGGCGATCGGCGACCAGCTGACCTGCGTCTATGTCGACCACGGCCTGATGCGGCTTGGCGAAACCGAGCAGGTCGTCTCGATGTTCCGCGACCATTTCAACATCCCGCTCGTGCATGTCGACGCCTCCGACCTCTTCATCGGCCAGCTGGAAGGCGAAGTCGATCCGGAGAAGAAGCGCAAGATCATCGGCCGCCTGTTCATCGAGGTGTTCGAGGAGCAGGCCAAGAAGATCGCCGAGGACGGCAAGGGTTCGCCGAGCTTCCTCGCCCAGGGCACGCTCTATCCGGACGTTATCGAAAGCGTGTCGTTCTCGGGCGGCCCGTCGGTGACGATCAAAAGCCACCACAATGTCGGCGGTCTGCCGGAACGCATGAACATGAAGCTGGTCGAGCCGCTGCGCGAACTCTTCAAGGACGAAGTGCGGGCGCTCGGCCGTGAGCTCGGCATTCCGGAAAGCTTCATCGGCCGCCATCCCTTCCCCGGCCCGGGCCTCGGCATCCGCCTGCCGGGCGGCGTCACCCGCGAGAAGCTCGACATCCTGCGCAAGGCGGATGCGATCTATATCGACGAAATCAAGAAGGCCGGCCTTTACGACGAAATCTGGCAGGCCTTCTCGGTGCTGCTGCCGGTACAGACCGTCGGCGTGATGGGCGACGGCCGCACCTATGACCGGGTTCTGGCGCTGCGCGCCGTGACCTCCGTCGACGGCATGACGGCAGACTTCTTCCCCTTCGACATGAACTTCCTCGGCCGCGTCTCGACCCGCATCATCAACGAGGTCAAGGGCATCAACCGCGTCGTCTACGACGTCACGTCGAAGCCGCCCGGCACGATCGAGTGGGAGTGATCTTCCCGACAGAACGAAGATTGAGGAGGGCGGGTCATCCCGCCCTTTTTCATGTCCTGCGACGCCGCTGCCGGATGTCGAGCTTTAGGCTCGGACAAGGTTGAAGCGACAGTCTGCCGCGCAGGGAAACCGGCATGCCATGACGCGTGCCCGTGTGAGGACATCGTCTCCATGAACATTCTTGTCGTCGGCAACCAGGGTTATGTCGGGCCGGTGCTGATCAGGCATCTGCGCGAGCGCTTTCCGGAATCGGCGATCTGCGGTTACGACACCGGCTATTTCGCGCATTGCCTGACGGGCGCCACATCAAGCCCGGAAGTGCTGCTCGACGCGCAGTATTACGGCGACGTGCGCAGCTTCCCGACACATTTCTACGAGGATTTCGATGCGATCGTGCTGCTGGCGGCGATCTCCAACGATCCCATGGGCAATCAGTTCGAGGATGTGACGCGCGACATCAACTATCTCTCCTGCTGCGAGATCGCCCGCGGCGCGGTCGAGGCCGGTGTCGAGCGCATCGTGTTCGCGTCGAGCTGCAGCATGTATGGCGCAGCGAGCGGCGTGGCGAAGACCGAGACGGACGAGCTCAACCCGCTGACGGCCTATGCCCGATCGAAGGTCGACACCGAGACCTTTCTCCAGCAGCTGGACCAGGACGTGGCGACGATCACATCGCTGCGCTTTGCCACGGCTTGCGGCATGTCCGACCGGCTGCGGCTCGATCTGGTGCTCAACGATTTTGTCGCCTCGGCTCTCGTGACCGGCAAGGTCACCGTGCTCTCCGACGGCTCGCCCTGGCGGCCGCTGATCAGTGTGAAGGACATGGCGCGGGCAATCGAATGGGCGCTTGTCCGCGATCCGGAAGAAGGCGGACGCTATCTCGCCGTCAATGCCGGGTCCAATCGCTGGAACTACCAGGTGAAGGACCTTGCCGAAGCCGTGGTCGCCGCCATTCCTGGCTCGGTGCTCGACATCAATTCCGATGCGCCGCCGGACAAGCGGTCCTACAAGGTGGATTTCTCGCTCTACGAACGCCTCGCCCCGGATCACCAGCCGCTCGCCACGCTGGAGGGCACGATTGCCGAACTGGTCGACGGGGTCAGACGCATCCCCTGGCTGAGCGCCGATTTCCGCACGTCCAACTTCATGCGTCTCAACGTGATCAAGGGACATCTGGAGCGCGGGACGCTCGACAGCAGCCTGCTGTGGAGCGGCCGGTAGACGGTTTTGCCGTAGAGTGACCTTTTCCAGCGCGTTCGCTGCGGCTAAACAGGAGCCGCAACAAGAAGCGAGGGCATGGCATGGCGGTCACCATCTACGGCATCAAGAACTGCGACACGATGAAGAAGGCCTTCACCTGGCTCGGCGAGCACGATGAAGCCTATGACTTCCACGACTACAAGAAGCAGGGCGTGACGGAGGAGAAGCTCCGGGAATGGTGCGCCAAGGCGGGTTGGGACAAGGTGATCAACCGGGCCGGCACGACCTTCAAGAAGCTATCCGACGAGGACAAGCAGGATCTCGACGAAGCAAAGGCGATCGCGCTGATGGTCAACCAGCCTTCGATGATCAAGAGGCCGGTGATCGAGAAGGACGGCCGGATCGAGATCGGTTTCAAGCCGGACGCCTACTCGGCGTTTTTCGCGTCCTGAGGCAAAGACATGTCGAAGACGACGCGCGCGACGCAATTTCTGGAGAAGGCCAAGGTTGCCTTCACCGTCCACACCTATGACTACGATCCGAATGTGGCGCGGATCGGCGAAGCGGCCGCCGAAGCGATGGGCGAACATCCCTCGAAAGTATTGAAGACGTTGATGGCGGAAGCCGATGGCAAGCCGGTCTGCGTGGTCGTTCCGTCAGACAGCGAAGTGAGTATGAAAAAGCTGGCGGCGGCCTTCGGGGCGAAGTCTGCAGCGATGATGAAGCCCGCGGATGCCGAACGCCTGACGGGATATCATGTCGGCGGGATCAGCCCGTTCGGACAGAAAAAGCGCGTGCCGACCGCAATCGAGGAGACCACTTTACAGCACGCGCTTGTCTATATGAACGGTGGGCAGCGCGGATTGCAGGTGCGCCTGTCGCCCAAGGATGCGCAGGCGGCCCTCGGTGCGAAGGCCGCCGCATTGATCGCCTGATCCGTCAGATGCGGGCGCGACGGCCGCCCGGACCGGCGAGCAGCCAGACGATGAAACCGAGCAGCGGGAAGATCACGATTCCGAGAATCCAGAGCAGCTTTTCGACGCCGGAAGCGCCGCTGCCGAGTACCTTGATGACTGCGTAGATGTCGGCGATGAGGACCAGCAGCCCGATAATACCATATTCCATGATCGTTCCTTTCGAATGAGCGTCACATTGCAAACGCGCGGCGGACGGAAAAGTTTCGGAGACGCGGCGTCAAACTGGTCTCGACGTCTTCATTTGGATGCAGAAGCACCCTAAATTCCGAACCATTCGTTCAAAGACCACCAGGAAGGCCCTTCCCATGTCCGCAATGCCCGACGCCCGCACCGCCATCGATCCCGCAAAACTCGACAAGCTGGCCGAGGTGGCCGTCAAGGTCGGCCTGCGGCTGCAGCGCGGGCAGGATCTCGTGGTCACGGCGCCAATCAACGCACTGCCGCTCGCGCGGCTGATCACCAAGCATGCCTACAAGGCCGGCGCCGGGCTGGTGTCGACCTTCTTCGCCGACGAGGAGATGACGCTCGCCCGCTATGCGCACGCGCCGGACGAGAGCTTCGACAAGGCCGCCGACTGGCTCTACGAGGGCATGGCCAAGGCCTATGCCGGCAACACGGCGCGGCTCGCCATTTCCGGCGACAATCCGATGATGCTGTCTGAACAGGACCCGGCCAAGGTGGCGCGCGCCAACCGGGCGATGTCGATCGCCTACAAGCCGGCGCTGGAGCATATTTCGAACTTCGACATCAACTGGAACATCGTTTCCTACCCGAACCCGTCCTGGGCAAGGCAGATGTTCCCCGAGCTCTCGGAGGAAGAGGCTGTCAAAAAGCTCGCCGACGCCATCTTCGCCGCTTCGCGGGTCGATGTCGCCGATCCGATCGCGGCCTGGACCACGCACAATGGCGAACTTGCCAAGCGCTCCGCCTGGCTGAACGTCCATCGCTTCTCGGCACTGCACTACACCGGTCCCGGCACCGACCTGACGCTGGGTCTCGCCGACGGCCATGAATGGTTCGGCGGCGAATCGACCGCCAAGAACGGCATCACCTGCAATCCGAACATCCCGACGGAGGAAGTATTCACGACGCCGCATGCGATGCGCGTCGAAGGCACAGTCTCCTCCACCAAGCCGCTGTCACACCAGGGAACACTGATCGACAACATCCAGGTGCGGTTTGAAAAGGGCCGCATCGTCGAGGCGAAGGCTTCGAAGGGAGAAGCGGTGCTGCAGAAGGTGCTCGACACTGATGAGGGCGCCCGCCGGCTTGGCGAAGTGGCCCTCGTGCCGCATTCATCGCCGATCTCGCAGAGCGGCCTCCTGTTCTACAACACTCTGTTCGACGAGAATGCCGCGAGCCATATCGCGCTTGGCCAGTGCTACTCGAAGTGCTTCATCGATGGCGCCAAGCTCTCGAAGGAGCAGATCGCCGCGCAGGGCGGCAATTCCTCTCTGATCCACATCGACTGGATGATCGGCTCCGACAAGGTGGATGTCGACGGCATCAAGCCGGACGGCTCCAAGGTGCCCGTGATGCGCGGCGGCGAATGGGCCTGACGGACAAGGGATTTTCGCTGATCGACGAAGCCGTCGGCGCGCATGTGAAGAACCAGCCCCGGCTCATCGGCTTCTTATGCGGGAGGATCGTTCGGCCCTTGACGATATCCTGCGGCGGTATCTGGCAAGCTACGAGGGCTGATCGGCAGGACGGCCTGATGATCCCCTAGAACAGGCTGCCCTGTTTCGGCGGATCGGTCTTGGCCGGCTTTGCTGCAGCTTTCCTTGGCGCGGCCTTGGGCTTCGATGGCGGAGCCTCCGGACCGCCGCCCTCGCCAGCCACGGCCTGCACGCGGCCATCGGCGAACTCGACCTGGAACGCCTGCCCCTCGGCGAGCATGGCCGCCCGCGGCAAAGGCCGATCCTCGGCATCGCGGATGACGGCGTAGCCCCGCGCCAGCACGTTCTTGTAGGACAGGGAATTCAGTATGCGGCCATGGGCGGCGAGCGCATCCTTGCGCCGTGCAATACGGACGTCGATCGCGCCATCGGCACGGGCGGAAAGCGCCTGCACCCGGTCGCGCGACCGTTCCATCTGCCCGAGCAGCCGGACCGGCAGCGTGGCGAGGCCTGAGGCGGCCCGCTCATAGGTCCGGCGCTTGTTGATCGTACTCATCTCCAGACCGCGGCCCAGGCGCGCGGCGGCCTCGTCGAAGCGCCGGCGCGGGAGCGCCAGCAACTGGTCCAGCGACGGCAGAGCGCGCACCAGCGCCCGCAGCGCCTGGCCGCGATTGTCCATCTGGCGGGAGACGGCACCTTGCAGCCGGGCCGTCAGGCTGGCGACTTCCGCCTCGAGATCCGCCTTGACCGGAACGGCAATTTCGGCGGCACCGGTCGGGGTCGGGGCGCGGATGTCAGCGGCATGATCGATCAGCGTCCAGTCGGTCTCATGGCCGACGGCGGATATCAGCGGGATGGTGCTTTCGGCTGCGGCACGTACGACGATCTCGTCGTTGAAGCTCCAGAGGTCTTCAAGGCTGCCGCCGCCACGGGCGACGATCAGCACATCCGGCCGCGCGATCGGCCCGCCGGGCTTCAACGCGTTGAAGCCGCGAATGCCGTTGGCCACTTCCTCGCCGGATCCCTCGCCCTGGACCTTGACCGGCCAGACGACGACGTGAACCGGAAAGCGGTCCGAGATGCGGTGCAGGATATCGCGGATGACCGCGCCTGTCGGCGAGGTGACGACGCCGATCACCCGCGGAAGGTAGGGAAGCGGCTTCTTGCGCTCCTGGTCGAACAGTCCTTCGGCGGCGAGCTTGCGGCGGCGCTCATCCAGAAGCGCCATCAGCGCGCCGGCACCGGCCGGTTCCAGGGTCTCGATAATGATCTGGTATTTCGACGAACCGGGGAAGGTGGAGACCTTGCCGGTGGCAATCACCTCCATGCCTTCCTCGGGCTTGAAGCGAAGCCGTGTGAAATTACCGCGCCAGATAACCGCGTCGATGCGGGCCTTGTCGTCCTTCAGGGTGAAATAGGCATGACCGGAGGAGTGCGGCCCGCGATAGCCGGAAATCTCGCCGCGCACACGCACCTGATCGAAGGCCGTCTCGATCGTGCGCTTGATCGAGCCCGACAGTTCGGAAACGGAATATTCGGCCAGGTTGGAGGGCGAATCGGTATCGAAGATATTGCTCATGGCGCCATCATGCCGAAGGCATGCGGTCGTGAACAGACCCGACAGGGAAGCGACTAGCAGCCGAAAGCGCTAAGAGCCCGGCGCCACTTCAAATATGCGGATACCCGATTTCGGATCCACCGGAAGCGCCTTGAGATAGCCCGGCACCTCGCCCTTCTGCAACTCGGCATAGAGCCCGCCGGGCTCAAGCGTCATCAGCTGCTCTGTCTGCGGGTCGGTGTCGCAGAAGGCGATGTACCTGACATCGGCGTCCCGCAGCAGGGCCTCGGCCTTATTCGGCTGCGCCATGCCAATGTGCAGTTCGGCCAACATACCGCCGACATTGCGGTGATAAGGGGCGGAGAGAACGCGGTGATCGGTAAAGCGCAGGATCGGCGCGCCGACATTCGACGCACTCGCCACAGTGCCGGCGGGAAGCATCGCCAGTTGCTGCATATCGTCACCCGTGCGGCAGGTGAGGCCGGCACCATCCTTGCCCTCGGCCTTGGCGTCGACGCCCCGAACCTTGTTGTAGACCGGTTCGATGAGACCCCAGGTCGATACGGCGGAGAGCAGGACCGTCGCGACGAAGACCATGCCAAGGCCGAGATTCTGCGGCTCCCGCCTGGATTTCGCATGCAGTTCGCCGGCGAGCACCGCCAACGGCAGCAGGGCGAGGAAATTGGCAAAGAACATGGAACGCAGCTGAATACAGCCGATGACCAGGTTGACCGATATGAGAGCCAGCATCACCAGGTGCATCGCGACCCGATCGCGAAGATAGAGACGCGCAAGGCAGACCGCGACGGCAAAGACCGGAACGGCAAAATAGAGCCCGATGCTCTCTGGCTTGAAACGTGACTGGGAGACGATGGACTGCGCCTCGGTCACGGAGTTCAGCCAGAGCTTGACGAGCATTGGATCGAGGTCGGCAAGCGGATTGTGCAGGCATTGCGGCGCGATCAACAAGGCTGACGCCGCGACGGCCGCCCCGATGCCGGCGAGGGCAGCGAGACGGACGGCAAAGCGCGCTTCGCTGGCTAGACGGGCGGCGAGAAACAGGGAGGCGCCACCGATCGACGCTAGGGCAAAAAAGCCGAGCGAGAGATTGTCGCAGGTCACAACGGAATAGCGCGCCGGCGGGACAGTCAGGAAAAATGCGGCGGTGACCGTGACCAACAGGGAAAGCCCGAAAGCCTCGGCAGCTCTCGCCATGTCACGCTGGCCGTCCCAAAGCCATTGCAGCGCAACCATGGCGCAGACGGCGGCGATGAACGGCGTCGTTTCCACGCCGATGGCGATCGCGATTCCGGCGCAGACGCCAGCCACGGCATAGCTCATCGCCCGTTTGCCGGGATCAAGAAGCATGGCAGCGATGAGCCCGACCAGGACCAGTTGAGCATTGTGATGATCAATGGCACCCGGCCGGAAGCGGCCAAACAGCGCAGTTTGGAAAATGTTGAGGATAAGGGCCGCATGCAGGGCGCGCATGCCGCCGGCACGCAGAGCCGCAAGCCCCAGAACGAACTGCAGGGCGACTGCCAGCAACAGCGGCCAGGCGGCGACGCCGGCGATCTCCGCGTTCTGCGGAGACAGGAAAAGCGAGAAGAAGGAAATGAGCGCGGCAATCGGCAGATCGATGAAGCGCGACCAGTGCATGAGCGTGCCGCCGTCGAGGCCGAGCCTGTACTGCATCATATCGAACCAGCCCTGGCCGTTCAAAAGGTCGCGCACCTCTACCAGGCGCAGGGCATCGTCGTTGTCAGGGCCGAGATAATCGGTCGCCCTGAACCAGGTCATGATCACAAGCAGTGCGACAAGTGCGACGGCATAAAGAAGACAGACCGGTCCGTAGCTGTTGCGGAAGACGGTTTTCGACCGTGAGGCAGATCCGTGATGTTCGGCAGTTTCAGACATCCCGACCAAATCCGTCATCTTTCCGGACCTTCCGCTTGTTCTTGAGACGTCCGAAACCTAGCCTTAACCTTCTCAAGAAATAGTAAAACGGATGATCATACCTGCGGATGCGCTTCACGCGCGTTGAGCGCCAACCCCGATCGAGCGGACATCATGAGTCAACCCGACAGCATCGCTTACAGCATCGCAGTCCTCTTGCCTTGCTACAATGAGGGAACGACGATCGCCGACGTTGTCAGCGGCTTCAAGACCTCCCTGCCGGGCGCGAACATTTATGTCTATGACAACAACTCCACAGACGACACGGCGTTGAGAGCGAAGCATGCCGGCGCAACCGTTGTGCGTGAACGACGTCAGGGTAAGGGCCATGTCGTCCGTCGCATGTTTTCGGATATCGATGCCGACATCTACATCATGGCCGACGGCGACGGGACATACGCACCGGAAGATGCCGAGGAGCTGGTTCGCACCCTCATCACCGAGCGCGCCGACATGGTCGTCGGCACGCGCCGCGGCGTGCATGACGATGCCGGGCGGCAGGGCCATGCCTTCGGCAATCGTGTCTTCAATATCCTTTACAGGACAATCTTCGGCACGGATTTCACCGACATCTTTTCCGGCTACCGCGCCTTCTCGCGACGTTTCGCCAAGAGCTTCCCGGCGGTCTCGGACGGCTTCGAGATCGAGACCGAGATGTCGGTTCATGCCTCGCGTCTGAAGATGCCGGTCTGCGAACTGGAGCTCGATTATGGACGCCGGCCCGAGGGCTCGCATTCGAAGCTCTCGACCTTCAAGGACGGCGGCAAGATCCTCTGGATGTTCGCCATGCTGATGAAGGAAACCCGCCCATTCGTGTTCTTCGGCATCATCAGCGCCTTCTTCATGGCGGCGAGCCTCAGCTTCATGACGCCGGTGCTCCTGGAATATTTCGAGACCGGCCTCGTTGACCGCCTGCCGACCTGGGTGCTGGCCATGGCCCTGATCATGATCTCCTTCATGGTGTTCACCGCCGGGCTGATCCTCGATTCCGTGGCGCGGTCGCGTGTCGACCATCTGCGGATCCACTATCTCAGCCTTGGTCCGGAAAGGAGCGTCGCCAGCAAGAATTTCTTCGCCGGAAGTGGCACGGAGGACGCCATGCCACAGAGCGATTTCACCATGGGCCTCGTCAAAAAGAGCATCTGATGAACAGAGAAAATACCAACAGGCTGCGGTTCGTTCTCGAAGAGATCCTGCCGCCGTTCATCCGGGACTCGAACCTGTTCAGGTGGAGCGCCAAGGCCGCATGGGGCAATCATATTGACCATCTCGCGGACTTCAGAGCCCGCGCGCCTTTCCTGACCGCCGAGGAATATGCCGACCTCTATCGGAAACACCCACGGGTGCACGAGGGCACGGACAATTCGGAAGCCTGCATCAAGCGCATCGTTGCCTCGATCGAGGGCGACAGTGTCTGCGATGTCGGTTGCGGCACAGGTGCCCTCCTCAGCCGCATACGCCAGTTAGGCAAGTTCCAACGTCTTGCCGGTGTCGACTTCGTCATCGACGATGCATCCAGGATCAACGGCATCGAATATGTCGCAGCGAAGATCGAAAGCCTGCCGTTTGCCGACAAGGAGTTCGACACCGTGATCTGCACCCACGTCATCGAACATATTCTCGAATATCGGGAGGCGATCGCCGAACTGCGTCGGATCACGCGGAAACGCCTGATCATCGTGGTGCCGCGGGAACGGGAGTATCGCTACACCTTCAACCCGCACTTCAACTTCTTCCCGTATACGCACTCGTTCCTGCGCGCCATGCATCCGGTTCCCGATCGCCATGTCTGCATCGATATCGGACGCGACATCTTCTACTCTGAAGATCGGGACTGAGGGATGCCGAGTTTTCCCATTATGATCTGGGCGGGCCTCATCGGCACACCTTTGCTGATTGCGATCGGCCAGGTGCTTTTCAAGCTGGTGAGTTCCACGACAGCCGGAATGAATGTCGCCGGGCTCGCCGCACTGATGCTGAACCCGACATTCATCGCTGCCCTGGCCCTCTATGGAGCCGGCACGGTCGTCTGGATCTTCGTGCTGAAGCAGGTGCCGCTGACGCTCGCCTATTCCTTCATGGGGCTGACATTCTGCTTCGTGCCTCTATTGGCGCACCTGCTCCTCGGCGAAGCCTTGCCGCTTCGCTATTTCATCGGTGTCGCGCTGATTTTCGGCGGCCTGATCGCCATCAACGGCGGGGCTGCGGTGTAACCAGCAAAAGGTTCACCACGGTTCGACAGTCAGTTCCGGCCAGAGCGACAGGGCCCTCTCCGCCTTGCGTTCATGGGTCTCGCGGTTCTCGTAGTAACGGTTGGGCCGGATGCGGAAGGAGAACAGATCGTCGAGACCGAAAGGCGCCATGATTTGCAGATCGCCGGTTTCGTCCAGGCGGGCGCCGACGCAATAGGCGACCGACGAGAAGCGGGACACGGCATCGTGGCAGTCCGCGATCGGTTCGATGTCAAACCCGAAATGCCGGCCGAACCACAGATGGACCCGCGCCTGGTTGCGGACCTCCGCAGGTACCGCCATGCCGGGGAACACCTCTGCCGCGCGCCGGATGACACGATCCTCCGCCTCGTAGGTGAGATCGTGATCGTCGAAATAGAAGATATCGACATCCTTGATACCGCGAAGCGATGGACGGTCTGTCAGGCGGTTCCACGCCATATTGTAGAGCGCACCGGCGACGATCCAGCTGTCGGTGAGGCCCATGCCGTCCAGCCGGCGCAAGGCGTCAACGAGCCAATCCTCCGACAGGATGATGTCTTTCAGCACGTCAGTCTGTTCTTCCGGAGAGGCCCCGGCGAAACGAAGATGGTTCATGCCGTCGAGAACAGCATGATTCCCATCGCCGAGGCAAAGCCGGCACTGGCGCTCAGACGGCTTCCCAGCCGTCCTTGTCGCTGGCGCGGTAGATGGCGTCGATGAAGAGCTGGCTCTTCTTCGAACTTTCCAGCGAGACCACTTCGGCGTCCTCGCCGGCCGCCGCGCGGGCGAAGGCTTCCGCCTCCAACCGGTACTGGCGGGCGTCCTGATAGCGGAACAGGCGCGACTCGCCATGGCTCTGGTTGGTCACCTCGATCTCTTCGGCGCCGTAACGGTCGGCGTTGAAGGGCGACTTGACCTCGATGAAACCTTCCGTGCCGTGGAAGACCATGACCTGGCGGGCGGCAAGCTGGGTGGAAATGTAGAAGCTCAGTTCGAACGAGCCGAAATCGGCCCGGACGGAAGAGTAGATGTCGGTGCCGAATTCAGGATCGCGCTCAGTCGTCGCCTGCACGCGCAGCGGCTCCATGCCGGTCGAGAAGCGCGTGGTGATCGTCGGGTAGACGCCGATATCCGGCAGACCGCCGCCACCGAGCGCCGGGATGTTGCGCATGTTGCCGGGATCGCGGTTGAAATAGGTGAAGGCGCCCTGGACATGGCGCAGCTTGCCGATCGCGCCTTCTGACAGCAGCGAGCGGACTTTCCGCCAAACCGGCGAATAGGTGACCATATAGGCTTCCGAGATCAGCACCTTGTTGCGGTCGCGCGCGGCGATGACGTCGTCGATCTCGGCGGCCTTCAATGCGATCGGCTTTTCGCACAGAACGTGCTTGCCCGCGTCGGCCGCCTTAATCGACCATTCGATGTGCTGCGAAGTCGGCAGCGGAATATAGACGGCGTCGATGACGTCGGACGCGAGCATTTCCTCATACGATCCGAAAGCATGCGGGACGGAGAAGCGGTCGGCCATCGCGCGGGCCTTCGACAGATCGCGGCTGGCAATGGCCGTCACCACGCAGTTTTCGGCGTCCTGAATGGCCGGAACGACCAGCTCACGACCGATCTTGGCCGTCGAGAGAATTCCGAAACGCAGCATGCCGTCCTCCTATGTCCCTGATTTGCGGCCAACTTAGTTTCGGCCTCCCGCAAAGGCAATGGCGCTGACCGTGAATTGACATGCTTGGCCTCCGCGCCTACCGATTGCGAACAAACGGAGTATGACACGAATGAGCATGACGATCCGGGACGTGGACGCTGCGGACAAAGAGGCATGGCGCGCGCTGTGGGATGCCTATCTGGCTTTCTACAGGACTGATCTCAGCGAAGAGGTGACCGCCTCCACATGGTCGCGCATTCTCGATCCCGGCTCGCGGGTATCGATCAGGGTGGCCGATGTGGACGGCAGGCTGGTCGGCTTCGCCATCCATCACTTTCACGATTCGACCTGGAGCATTGCGCCCGACTGCTATCTGGAAGACCTCTTCGTCGAGGAAAGCGTTCGCGGCCAGGGCGTAGGCCGGGCGCTGATCGAGGATCTGATCGCGCTCTGCCGGGATCGCGGTTGGTCGCGGCTCTATTGGCACACCGAGACAGATAATACCGCGGCCCGGCGGCTCTATGACACATTCGCAGATACCGATGATTATGTGCGCTATCGCATCAAGGTGTGACTTCGTCTAATCGATGGTAACCGTCGCGTAAGGTCTCGCCGCCTAGCCTGCCCGCATGGGTAAGCTGATTCCACTGCGACTTCGATCACATCACCGAGCGCGACCATCTTCGAGATGGTCCGGCCGTTTGGCGAAGCTTGTGTCGACGCTCATCGGCGTCGGCATCGGCGCGGTCAGTTCGCTGGTCTTCCTGCATCCGGATACGGCATCGGCCATCGCCAGCCGGTTCCTGCCCGAGGCCGGACAGAGCGCGCCCGTGCCGGCCAAGAGGCCCTATCGCCTCTGCGGGCATGGAAAGCATACGGACTGCGTCGTCGATGGCGACACATTCTATTTCGGCGGCGAGAAGATCCGCATCGCCGATATCGACGCGCCGGAAACCCATCCGTCGCGCTGCCAGCGGGAACAGGAGCTCGGCGATCGCGCCACCGAGCGGCTGTCGCAACTGCTGGCCGCCAACGATTTCGAACTCCGCCCCCTCGGAAGCCGCGACCGTGACCGATACGGCCGCAAGCTGCGCGTGGTGATGATCGACGGGAAATCGGCGGGGGAAGTATTGGTCGAGGAAGGGCTCGCGCGCAAATGGACCGGCAAGCGCCGGCCCTGGTGCGGTTGATCGGCGGCCGCCGCGCCCTACACTCTTCTCCACCCACACCCTCTTCGAGACAGGATCCCACCCATGCAGTATCGCGACCTCGGCCGGACCGGCATCCGGATTTCACCTATCGTCTTCGGCGGCAACGTGTTCGGCTGGACGGCAGACGAGCAGACCTCGTTCTCCCTGCTGGACGCCTGGCTCGATGCCGGATTCAACGCCATCGACACCGCAGACGTCTATTCCGCATGGGTCGAAGGACATGGCGGCGGCGAGTCCGAGGAAATCATCGGACGGTGGATGAAGGCGCACAAGGTGGCGCGGGAGAAGTCCGTCATCATCACCAAGGTCGGCCATCCCATGTGGGGCGACCAGAAGCGGCTCAAGGAAAAATGGATCCTGCAGGCGGCGGAGGTTTCGCTCAAACGCCTGCAGACCGACTACATCGACGTCTATCTCGCGCATTTTCCGGACCCGGATACGCCTTACGAGGAAACGCTTGGCGCCATGGCGAAGCTGAAGGAACAGGGCAAGATCCGCTCGATCGGCGCCTCCAACCTCGACGCCTCTCAGCTCTCGCAGTCGCTTGCTGCCGCGAGTAAGGCCGGCCTGCCGCGCTACGACGTGCTGCAGCCGGAGTACAATCTGCACAATCGCGGCCTGTTCGAGGGACCGCTTGCGGACCTTTGCGTGAAGGAAGAGATCGGCGTCATCAGCTTCTATGCGCTGGCGGCGGGCTTTCTCACCGGCAAATACCGCTCGAAGGCGGATACGGAAGGCAAGAGCCGTGGCGGCAGCGCCGCCCGCTATCTCGACGAGCGCGGCTTCGCCATCCTCGGCGCGCTCGACCGGGTGGCCGAGGAGACCGAAGCCAAGCCGGCGGAAATCGCGATCGCTTGGCTTTTGCGTAAGCGTGGCCTTACTGCGCCGATTGCCAGCGCCACCAGCAAGGCGCAGCTCGACAGTCTGGTGAAGGCGGCCTCCCTGCAGCTGACGGACGAGCAGATGCGCGCGCTGGACGAAGCCGGCTAGAGAATTCCGGCCCGGCGCAGCAGCCACCAGGCGGCGACGGTGGAGGCGATGATCAGGCCGAAGGCCCACATCGTGCCGCTCGACCCGTCGTGGGAAAACGGCAGGCCCGGCGTATTCATGCCGAAGAAGCCGGTGACGAGCGTCGGCGGCAAAAGGAAAGCCGTCATCACCGACAGGATGTAGAGGTGGCGGTTGGTCTCGGCGGAGAGGCGGGAATCCGCCTCTTCGTGCAAAAGACGAGCGCGGTCCTGCAAGGCGGAGACCTCATGGTCGGCAGCCTCGAGCCGGCTGATCAGGCGGGCGGCAGCTTCGTCAAAGCCTTCCGGCATTTCCTCCTCGTCCCAGGCCGCGGCATGGCGCATGGCGGTCAGCATCGTGCGCAGATAGCGATGGAGACGGACGATCGAGCGGCGCAGCGGCTGCAGCGGCACCTGCCCTTCCCGCGGCTTGTGGCCGTAGACGGCATCCTCGATCTCGTTCAACTCCTCGGTGAACTCCAGCACCAGCTGGAACATGGTGCGCTGGACCTCGGCGACGAGCTGCTCGAAGACGTCGATCGGAAGGGCGAATTTGGACGGGCTTTTCTCGATGGCCGCGCGCACTCGGTCGAGGCTGCGCAGCGGGTGAACGCGCGTTGTGACGATCAGCCGACCGCAGATGGCAAAGTGCAGCCGGCCGAGATCGCGGGTGTGCCGATCGAACTCGCGTTGGTAGTCGATCAGCGTTCCGTAGAGCGAGCCTTCGTCGACGTTGACCGCCGGATGGCTGTCGCGTGCGGTCAGCGCGACCAGCGCCGGTTCGGTCAGATCCGAGAGAGTGGCGAGGTAATCGGCGACACGTACATCGGCGAGGTTGAGATGCAACCAGACGAAGCCCTCCGACGCTGCCAGTGCCGCCGGCAGTGTTTCCTCCTTCAGCATGGCCGGCTTCTCCGCGCCGGGAAGCATGCCGCAGGCCCAGATCAGACCGGGAATTTCGGTTTCGACGATCTGCATCAAACACTCACGAAGCTGGCATTTCGGTTCGCCCTAGACATTCCGCAACCGGGCCGAATGTGCAAGGCCCGTCGGGCAGAAAAGACCTGCCGCAATCAGCCGCAGCATCAGCCGGAGTGGCGGAAGAAGTCGATGAAGGCGCGCAGCGCGGGCCGCATCTGCCGGCGGGTGGGATAATAGATGTGGAAGCCGTCGAAGGGCGGACTCCAATCCTCCAGCACCGCGATCAGCCGGCCTTCTGCGAGATCCTCCTCGATGCGGCGGTCGAACACATAGGCGAGACCGGCGCCGTCGAGCGCGGCGGAACGCATCAGGCGCTGGTCGGACAGGATGACCGGACCGCGCACGTCCACTTCGATCGCCTTGCCGTCCTTTTCGAATTCCCATCGGTAGATGCGGCCGCTGGAGAACCGCCTGCGGATGCAGCGATGGTGGATCAGGTCGCCGGGGTGCAGCGGCTTCGGATGTTTCGCGAAATAGTCAGGTGACCCCACCACAATGCCGCGCCATGGACCGCTTGCCTTGACGGCGATCATGTCGGCCTCGAGATGCTCGCCGAGCCGAAGACCGGCGTCGAAACCGTTCTCGACGATATCCTCGAACCGGTCATTGGTGCGGATGTCCAGCTCGATATCCGGATAGCGAGCGACGAATTCGCCGAGCTTCGGCACGACCAGATCCTCCGCCGCGAGAAGCGGCATGGTAATGCGCAGCGGCCCCGCGGGCCGATCACCGCTGTCGGCGATGGCGGAAAGGCCGGCGTCGATTTCCGCAAAGGCCGGCGCAACCGTCGCCAGCAGGCGCTCCCCTTCCTCCGTCGGCCGGACGCTGCGGGTGGTGCGGGCAAGCAGCCGGACGCCTAGGCTTTCCTCGAGACTGCCGATGGCATGGCTGACGGCGGACGGCGCGATCTCGAGTTCGCGGGCGGCGGCGCGAAAGCTGCCGGCCTTGGCGACGGCGGCGAAGACGGCGAGCTGGGAGAGATAGGTGCGGTTCATTGGTCTATTATTTAGAACAACTTATTGCCAATTGCACGGATTATCAGTCCTGCGCCATCGGCCTATAGTTCGCCCCATCCCAAGAACGCCCGAGACACAGGAGATTGTCATGAAAACCAGAACGCTTGGACAAGGCCTTTCCGTTTCCGCCATCGGCCTTGGCTGCATGGGCATGAGCCATGCCTATGGCGGCTATGACGGGGCAGAATCCGTCAAGACGCTGCACCGCGCCTTCGACATCGGCGTGACCTTCTTCGACACGGCAGAGGCCTACGGACCTTTCACCAATGAAGTCCTGGTCGGCAAGGCGCTGAAGCCTATGCGAGACAAGGTGGTGATCGCCACCAAGTTCGGCTTCAAGATCGATCCCGAACGCTCGGGCGCACAGGCGCTTGCCGGCACGGATGGGCGACCGGAGCATGCCCGCGAGGTGGCCGAAGCCTCGCTGAAGCGGCTCGGCACCGACGTCATCGATCTCTTCTACCTGCACCGCATGGACCCGACCGTGCCGATCGAGGACACCGTTGGCGCGATGGCCGAGCTGGTGAAGGAAGGCAAGGTGCGCCACATCGGTCTGTCGGAGGTTTCCGCCGAGACACTCGCCAAGGCGCATTCCGTCCATCCGATCACCGCCCTGCAGAGCGAATACTCGCTCTGGACCCGCGATGTCGAAAGCAACGACGTACTGGATGCCTGCCGCACGCTCGGCATCGGCTTCGTGCCCTTCAGCCCGCTCGGTCGCGGATTCCTGACCGGCAAGATGCGCTCGACCGAAGGGCTTGCGGCCAATGACTTCCGCCTGACCCTGCCGCGCTTCCAGAAGGAGAACATGGACGCCAATGCCCGGCTGGTCGCCATCGTCGAGGAGATCGCCGCCGAGAAGCAGGCGACCGCCGCGCAGGTGGCGCTTGCCTGGGTTCTGGCCCAGGGCGACATGATCGTTCCCATCCCCGGCGCCCGGCGGATCGCGCATCTGGAACAGAACGCGGCCGCCGCCGACGTCGAGCTGGCTCAAGGCGACCTAGACCGGCTTGCCGACGCCTTTGCCCCCGACAATGTCGCCGGCAACCGCTATCCGGAAGCGATGTCGGCGATGGTCAATCGCTGAACGGGACGCCCTTAACCCGCTGAATGCCTTTCCGGCCCGAATGTGCTAGAATTCCATTGCACATTCGGACCGGGAGGACCGCCATGAGTGACAGACAGGCCGTTGAAACCGTCGTTCATCTCTATGTGGAAGGCATGGCCTTCGGCAATGCGGGCGCGCTGAAGAAGGCGTTCCATCCGCAGGCCTCGATCATCGGAAACTATCAGGGCGCCGTGGAATGGCTGACGCGCGACGCCTTCATCGAGGCGGTGCTCGCCGAAAAGCCCGCTGATCCGGCCAGCCAGCCCTTCATGGACATCCAGTCGATCGACGTGACCGGCGATACCGCCAGCGCCAGGGTGAGCGACGATTTCGCCGGCCTGCGCTTCACCGATCTCCTGTCCCTGCTGAAGGTCGGCGGGCACTGGCAGATCGTCAGCAAGGTCTATCACATCCATCCATGAAAAACGGCCGGCGAAACGCCGGCCGTTTTCAGTTCTATCAATCGGTCCGCGATCAGGCGCGCAGCACGCCGCCGGTGGTCTTTTCGACATTGGCGACGATCTTGGCCGACAGAGCCTCGAAATCCTCGTCCGTTAGCGTGCGCTCAGCCGGCTGGATCGCCACTTCGATCGCAATCGACTTCTTGCCTTCGCCGAGCGACGCGCCCTCGAAGATATCGAAGACGTTGACGCTGGTGATCAGCTTGCGGTCGGCACCGGTGGCGGCGCGCAGGATGGCGCCGGCTTCGACCGACTTGTCGACCACGAAGGCGAAGTCACGCTTGACCGCCTGGAAGGGCGAAAGGTCGAGCGCCGGCTTGGTGCGGGTCGCCTTTTTCTTCGGTTCCGGCATGGCGTCGATATAGACTTCGAAGCCGCAGAGCGCGCCGGTGGCGTCCATGGCCTTCAGCGTCAGCGGGTGGAACTCGCCGAAGTAGCCGAGCATGATCTTCGGGCCCATCTTGATGGTGCCGGAGCGGCCGGGGTGGAACCATTCCGGTCCGCCCTGCTCGATCTGGATGTTGCCCATCGGCAGGCCGCAGGCTTCGAGCACCGCAAGCGCATCGGCCTTGGCGTCGAAGACGTCGACCGGCTTGCCGCCGCCCTTGGCCGCGTTCGACCACATGCGGCCGGAGCCCGCAAGCGAAGCGGTGCCACGGCGGATGCCGCCGGCAACGCGACGCTGGCCGTCGGGCGTGTCGGTCTCGTAGGTGCCGGACACTTCGAAGATCGCCACGTCGCCATAGCCCTTGTCGGCATTGCGCTGGGCGGCGGCAATGAGACCCGGCAGCAGCGACGGACGCATGTCCGACATGTCGGCGGCAATCGGGTTGGCAAGCTTCAGCTTTGCCGAGCCGCCGCCGAAGAGCTTTGCCTGATCTTCGGAGATGAACGACCACGTGACGGCTTCCAGCATGCCGCGCGCGGCAAGCGCCCGCTTGGCCGTGCGGGTGCGGATCTGCAGCGTCGTCAGGATCTTGCCGTTGACGGCACCGAAGCTTTCGAGCGGCGCGCCGGACACCCGGTCGACACCGTGAATGCGCAGAACCTCTTCCACCAGATCGGCCTTGCCCTCGACGTCGGGACGCCAGGAGGGAACGGTCGCATCGGCACGGTCACCCTTCGTCGTCACTCCAAAGCCGAGCGACGTCAGGATCTTGGCGCTTTCCTCGGCGTGGACGTCGAGACCGGTCAGGCGCTTCACTTCCGCAAACGGGAAGTCAATGACCTTGCCCTTGTATCCGTCATAGCCGACGACATCGAGCTTGGCCGGCGTGCCGCCGCAAAGCTCGAGCACCAGCTCGGTGGCGCGCTCGATGCCCGGAACCATATATTCCGGATCGACGCCGCGCTCGAAGCGGTAGCGCGCATCGGTGATGATGCCATGGGCGCGGCCGGACTTGGCGATGTTCATCGTGTCCCAGAGCGCCGATTCGATCAGCACGTCGACGGTATTCTCGTCGCAACCGGAATGCTCCCCGCCCATGATGCCGCCGATCGACTCGATGCCGTTGTCATCGGCGATGACGACGTTGGCCGGATTGAGCTCGTATTCGCGCTCGTCGAGCGCCAGCACCTTCTCGCCGTCCTTCGCACGGCGGACCGTGAGGTTGCCGGCGACCTTGGCGGCGTCGAAGACGTGCAGCGGACGGCCCTGGTCGAAGGTCATGTAATTGGTGACGTCGACCAGGGCGTTGATCGGACGCAGCCCGATCGCCTTCAGCCGCTTCTGCATCCAGACGGGGCTCGGGCCGTTCTTGACGCCGCGCACCAGGCGCAGCGCGAAGCCCGGGCAGAGATGCTTGTCTTCGGCGGAAAAATCGAGTGTGACCTTGACCGGCGTCTCGCCTTCGACGGCGAAGGACGGCGCGGGGCGGGTCTTCAGCTTGCCGAGGCCGGAGGCGGCGAGATCGCGGGCGATACCGAAGACACCGGTGCAGTCCGGCCGGTTCGGCGTCAGGTTGATCTCGATGACCGGATCGTCAAGGCCGGCATAGGCGGCGTAGGAGGTGCCGACCGGCGCGTTATCCGGCAGGTCGATGATGCCGTCGTGATTGTCGGAGATCATCAGCTCCTTTTCGGAGCACATCATGCCGTGGCTTTCGACACCGCGGATCTTGCCGACCGACAGGGTGACATCGATGCCCGGCACGTAGTCGCCCGGCCGCGCCAACGCACCGACGAGGCCGGCCCGCGCATTCGGCGCGCCGCAGACGATCTGCACCGGCTTGCCGTCGCCGGCATCGACCGAGAGCACCTTCAGGCGATCGGCTTCCGGATGCTTCTCCGCCGAGAGAACCTTCGCAATGACGAAAGGCTTGAAGGCCGCCCGGTCGTCGACATCCTCGACCTCCAGCCCGATCATCGTCAGGCGGGCGCAGATCTCATCGAGCGTTGCTTCGGTTTCAAGGTGTTCCTTGAGCCAGGAGAGTGTGAATTTCATTGGTCGATCTTCCGTGTCATCGCGTTTGAAAGGCCGCTCGGCCCTCCTCATTCATGTCAGTCTTTTGCCGGATCATCCCACCGGTTCGGCATCAAGGTAATCATCCAGCAGGCGCGGACGTTGGGAGGCAAGTCGCAGCAGTCGCTGCAGGACGCTCGCGTATCCGCGCGCATCGTCAATCGCTCGATGGGTGTGCTTGTGATCTCCAAGCCAATCCTCGGGTATCCCATGGTTGCCGGCGAGCATGTTCACACGTCCGAAAACACCCGCCATGAATGTGCCAATGTCGAGTGGACTTTCGTTGAACAGGCAGCGTCCCCAGTGAGCGACATCAAGCACGAAACAACCAGCGAAATCGCGTAAGTAGCGATCGATCCAGATCCCGTCGAACATCAAGGGACGAGCGGCAAAGGCGCGCTTGCCTTCAATGCTCTCGATCCAATCTGCATACTTCGTCATCACCTTTTCCGGTGCTTCCGCATTTGATGTTGCGGCTTCCCAAGCCTCCGGCTGAGTCGCCCACCAATTCATGGTCCGGGGATCGGTGTTCCGATCTGCACGCGGCGTCATCGCCGCCTCAAATTCTCCGCAAATAGTGCCGTCTTGACGGACAACGACCGTCGCAAAACTCAGCATAGAGTGCTTTGCGCAATCCGGACCATCCGTCTCGATATCGGTTACAAAATAGTGCACGAGTTCGCTCATGCCGCCTTCTCCGGTGCCTTCGCACCAGGCGCACGCCAGCCGAGAAACATGCTCTTGACCGAAATTCCCTCATCAACAGCATCCCACCAGATGCCTTCGTGCATCAGTTCGATACTGTTCAGCTGACCCACATCGAGATCGCGCAAGAACGGATACCACCAGAGAGGCGTGGATATTGTGCGGCCATCAGCCAACGTCACGTGCACATCGTGCTCCGTGCACCAAGCCTTCACCGGTCGCATCTCCTCGGTTTCAAATTCCAAAGAAGTCATTCCACTTCTCCATCCACTCTTTGCGGTGCTCTGCAATCTTCCCGGAGAATTCGGCAATCTCCCGACTATTATAGCCGTGTCCGTATTCCATCTCCAAGCTTTCCAGCCAAACCTTGGCTGATTTGCCATCCTTGATGACGTGGACATGCGGTGGCTCCGGACCGTCAGCAGCGTAAAACCGGAACTTATAACCATGCCAGATCAACAAGGTCGGCATCGGATCAGCCCATTCTTTCCGATACGGATCTCAACAATGCATCTGCTTCGAGTTCGGCCTGCGGGGCGACGGCGGCCTTGACGGCGGCTTCGCCGGCGAGCAGGTCGGCAACCGCGATTTCCGCGCCGAGCTCCGGCCAGAAGACGCTGGCCGACATGAACTCCATGGCGTTGCGTTCGGTCGGCGTCGCCGCTTCCAGCGCCGGCGCCCAGCCGACCGGCACGGAGATGACCCGGCCGTCGGCCAGTTCCACGTGCAGGTAGCTGTCGTCGCACATGGCGTCGACAGGCTGCCGGCGGTGATCGTCGGGGGCCACCGACGTCACGACGACAGACCTGCAAACAGCGTCGGCATGTCCAGCGGACGGAAGCCGTAATGGGTCATCCAGCGCGCGTCCGCATTGAAGAAGTCGCGCAGGTCCGGCATGCCGTATTTCAGCATGGCGATGCGGTCGAGGCCCATGCCCCAGGCAAAGCCCTGATACTCGTCGGGATCGATCCCGCCGAACTTCAGGACGTTCGGATGCACCATGCCGCAGCCGAGGATCTCCATCCAGTCGGTGCCTTCGCCGAACTTCACGATCGGGCCGGAGCGGTCGCACTGGATGTCGACCTCGAAGGACGGCTCGGTGAAGGGGAAGAAGGACGGGCGGAAACGCATCGTCACGCTGTCGACCTCGAAGAAGGCCTTGCAGAATTCTTCCAGCACCCAGCGCAGATTGGCGACGTTCGCCTTCTTGTCGATCACCAGGCCCTCGACCTGATGGAACATCGGCGAGTGCGTGGCGTCGCTGTCCTGGCGATAGGTCTTGCCGGGAATGATGATGCGGATCGGCGGCTCCTGGGCCTCCATGGTGCGGATCTGCACCGGCGAGGTGTGGGTGCGCAGCACCTTGCGCTCGCCCTTTTCATCGGCGCCGAAGAAGAAGGTGTCGTGCATCTCGCGGGCCGGATGGCCTTCCGGGAAGTTCAGCGCTGTGAAATTGTAGTAGTCCGTCTCGACGTCCGGGCCTTCCGCGATCGAGAAGCCCATGTCGCCGAAGATCGCCGTGATCTCGTCGACGATCTGGCTGATCGGATGGATGCGGCCACGCTCGGCCGGGGAGGAACGCACCGGCAGCGAGACGTCCACCGTCTCGGCCTTCAGGCGTTCGGCGATGGCGGCGGCCTTCAGATCGGACTTGCGGGCGGCAATCGCCTCGGCGACCTCGTCGCGCATCGCATTGATCTCGGCGCCGCGGGTCTTGCGTTCTTCCGGCGACATCTTGCCGAGCGTCTTCAGAAGCTCGGAGATGGACCCCTTCTTGCCGAGAGCCGATACGCGGACCGCTTCGATCGAGCCTTCGTCAAGGGCCGCGGCAATGTCGCTCATCAGCGATGTCTTCAAAATTTCCAGGTCGGACATGTTTCTCAAAACTTTCCTAATCGTCTGCCGGCGCATTGCTTAATCCGCCAGCAGGACCCTGACAACAGAAAAACCCGCGCTGGCCCTGCCAGCGCGGGTTTCCCAATTCTGATAAAGTGCAAGCTTGGGAAGCGCTGGTCTTAGCCGACTGCGCGTTCAAACTCGTTGGTGGTGCCTTCCGACTTCAGGTACTCAAGCGCCTTCTTGGAGGCAGCAACGAGCGCACCGAATGCTTCCGGCTCATGGATCGCCATGTCGGAGAGAACCTTGCGGTCGACTTCGATGCCAGCCTTGTTGAGGCCGTCGATGAAGCGGCCGTAGGTCAGGCCGAATTCGCGCACAGCGGCGTTGATACGCTGGATCCACAGAGCGCGGAAGTTGCGCTTGTTGACCTTGCGGTCGCGGTAAGCGTACTGCTTGGCGCGATCAACCGCAGCCTTGGCGGTGCGGATGGTGTTCTTGCGGCGGCCGTAAAAGCCCTTGGCTGCCTTGAGGGTCTTCTTGTGCTTGGCGTGAGCGGTTACGCCGCGTTTTACACGTGCCATGTCATGATCTCCTTAAAATCCAAAAATGCCGAAAGTCTCAGAGACCGTTGGGCAGGTAGTTCTTCACGACCTTCTTGCCGTCTGCTTCGGCGAGAACCATCGTGCCGCGTGCGTCGCGGATGAACTTGTTGGACCGCTTGATCATGCCGTGGCGCTTGCCGGCGGCAGCCGCGACGACCTTGCCGGTCGCGGTGATCTTGAACCGCTTCTTGGCGGACGATTTCGTCTTCATCTTGGGCATTTTGCTACTCCGTTCTTCATATTGGTCGCGGACCCGTTGAAGAGGCAGGTCCGACAGCATTAAGAACGGCCTCGGCATGCCCTGCCGGACCGTTCGGAACGCGCGCTTATAACCGCAAGGCTTTGAAAGTGCAAGCCGGGTCCGGCGCTTTGTTTCCCGGAATGCAAAAAGCCGCCCCATGACGAGCGGCTTCGAGCAAAATCGGTCTTAATTCAGCTCAGCGCGGAGCGAGAACCATCATCATCTGACGGCCTTCGAGCTTCGGCTCGGCCTCGACCTTGGCGATTTCCGCCGTGTCGTCCTTGACCTGCATCAGGAGCTTCATGCCGAGTTCCTGGTGCGCCATTTCACGACCACGGAAACGCAGCGTGACCTTGACCTTGTCGCCTTCCTCGAAGAAGCGGTTCATCGCCTTCATCTTCACCTCGTAGTCATGGGTGTCGATGTTCGGGCGCATCTTGATCTCCTTGATCTCGATGACCTTCTGCTTCTTGCGCTGCTCGGCGGCCTTCTTCTGGTTCTGATACTTCAGCTTGCCCAGATCGAGGATCTTGCAGACCGGAGGTTCGGAATTCGGAGAGATTTCGACGAGGTCGAGACCCGCCTGTTCGGCAAGCGCCAGTGCTTCATCGGTGGAAACGACGCCGAGATTCTGGCCTTCATCGTTGATGAGCTGGATTTTGGGAACGCGGATGTCCCCGTTGGCGCGAGGGCCCTCGCTGGTCGGTGCGCCGGCTTTGAAAGGTCTGCGAATGGTCGTGTTCTCCTCAAACTATTGCAGATGACGGTCGAATAGATGCGGATAACTCCGCTTTTCGCGGCAATGTCGTGATTACCCCGGTGAAGTCAATAGCACGCCTTCAAGAAAAAATCACCACCTGTCCGCAGGAGACAGAATCTGGTTTAACACGAGGAAAATTCAACCCTCATGCCCTCAAAAGCAAAGCGGAGCGGATAAAATCGACATGGAATTCCTGACCCTTGCCACCTCATCGCCCGAACGCAGGATCGCTGTTGCGGCACGCCCGGCCACCGACGCGACGGATGCGCCGACGCTCGTCTGGCTTGGCGGCTACCGCTCCGACATGGACGGAACCAAGGCGATCGAGCTGGACCATTTCGCCGAGGAGAACGGGCTCGGCTGCGTCCGGTTCGACTATTCGGGTCACGGCAAGTCGAGCGGCGACTATCGCGACGGCACCATCTCGCTCTGGCTGGAAGAGGCGCTGGCCGTCATCGACCATTATATAAAGAATAGGATGATCCTTGTCGGCTCCTCGCTCGGCGGCTGGGTTGCCCTGCGCGTCGTCGAAGAGATGAAGAAGCGCGGGGACGCCGGGCAGCTTGCCGGCATCGTGCTGATCGCCCCGGCGCCGGACTTTACCTATGAGCTCATCGAGCCCGCTCTGACGGAGGCGGAAAGGGCGTCGCTTGCCGAGCGTGGCTATTTCGAGGAGCCGTCCGAATACAGCGACGATCCGAACGTCTTCACCCGTGCGCTGATCGAGGACGGGCGGCAGAACCGCGTGCTCGACGGGATCATCGAAACGGGATGCCCCGTCCACATCCTGCAGGGCATGCAGGACCCGGACGTGCCCTACGCCCACGCGCTGAAGCTTCTCAATCATCTTCCGGCCGACGACGTGGTCATGACCCTCATCCGCGACGGTGACCACCGGCTGTCGCGCCCGCAGGACATCGAGCGCATGCTTGCGGCCGTCGAAGGCATGGTTGCAGAATAACTTCAATTTTAACCATAAGCCCAATCGGCCATGGTTAACGAAGTCATAACGATTGACTCGACCCGCCTCGACGTTCTTAACTCTTTGTTAAGAATTAGGGGACGGGTTGATCATGACCGGATCAGGCAAAACCATGCTTTTCGTGGCCATCATGGCCATACTGGCATCCGCCAACATCGCTATGCCGGCACAAAACAAGCTGCGTGCGATGATCACCGGCAACATCACCTCCCAGCCGATCGGCCATTACGAATTCTGCAAGATCAACAAGGCCGAGTGCAGCATCCGCAGCAAGGTCGAGCCGGCGCCGAAGATCACCGCCTATGGCTGGGACGTGATCCGCAAGATCAACACCACCGTCAACACGACGATCGTGCCGATGACCGACGAGGAGCTCTACGGCCGCGAGGAAGTCTGGGCCTACCCGACGACCGCCGGTGACTGCGAGGACTTTGTCCTGCTGAAGCAGAAGCTCTTGATGGAAAAGGGTTTTGGCGCGCAGGACCTGCTGATCACCGTCGTGCGCAAGCCGGACGGCGAGGGCCACGCGGTGCTGACGCTCCGGACGTCCGAAGGCGACTACATCCTCGACAATCTCGACAACCAGGTGAAGCTCTGGTCGGACACACCCTACACCTATCTGAAGCGCCAGGCGGCCTTCAATTCGGGCCGGTGGGTGACGATCGAGAACTCCGACGAAGTGCTGGTCGGCGCGCTCAAGTAAACCTTTCGATCTGACTTACGAAAAAGCGCCCGGTGCTCGCCGGGCGCTTTTTCGCATTCGCTCTGTCGGATTTCACGCTCTGCGCTTAACCCGAATTGCCGATCAGGACGCCGGCGGCAAGCACGAGCGAGCCGCCGAGCACGACCTGGAAGGCGGCGCGCAGGAACGGCGTTTCCATGTACTTGTTCTGAATGAAGGCGATCGCCCAGAGTTCGACGAACACGACCACCGCGGCAATCGCCGTCGCGGTCCAGAAATGCGGGATGAGGTACGGCAGGGCGTGACCGAGACCGCCGATCGCCGTCATGATGCCCGACGCCAGGCCGCGCTTGATCGGCGATCCGCGGCCGGAGATGACGCCGTCATCGTGTGCGGCTTCAGTAAAGCCCATGGAGATGCCCGCGCCGACGGAGGCCGACAGGCCGACGAGGAAGGTCTGCCACGTGTCGCCGGTGGCGAAGGCCGCCGCGAAGATCGGCGCCAGCGTGGAGACGGACCCATCCATCAGGCCGGCAAGACCGGGCTGCACATAGGTCAGGACGAACTGCTTGTGTTCGGCCTGGTCCTCCTCCTCGCGCGCGCCGTCACCGAGATGGCGTTCGGTCAGCATGTGGGCGGTTTCCTCGTGCCCCTGCTCGGCCAGCGCCAGTTCATCCAAGAGCTTGCGGGTCGAGGCGTCCGAGGTACGCTTGGCCGCCTCGGTATAGAAGCGGTAGGCCTGCGCTTCCATGGCCTCGGCCTGGTCGCGCATCTTTTCCAGCGACATGGTCTGCATCAGCCAGTCCGGCTTGCGCTCGGGAAAGCCGCGGACGTGCTCGCGGCGGATCAGCGGGATCTCCTCGCCAAAGCGGCGGCGAAACATGTCGATCAGCATGTTCTTGTGGGTGACTTCCACCAGGGCCATGTCCTCAAACACCTTGGCGGACTGCGGCGCCCGGTCCTTCAACATCGCGGCATAGGCACGGTAGATGCGCGCGTCATCCTCCTCCGAGGAGATGGCCAGACCCAGGACCTCCTCCTCGCTCAGGGATTCAAAGGACTTCTTGGATGGGGAAAAAAGACGCAGCATGGAAAACCTCAATTTAGAATTATTCTAAATTTAGTCCCGTGCCCCACAAGCGTCAACACCCGGCGCGCGGACAATGAGGCTTTTGCGACGTTTAACCGCTGCCCGCTGGGATGCCTGCCGGATGATTGAAAGTTTCGCATCTGCGTGAGAAGAGTTCTCACAAAAGCGTAGACATCGAAGCCTTCAGGAAGGAAACCGCCATGCCAGGTCTCATCATTCACGCAGGCCCCTTCCAGTTCCCGGCCCGCTTCGAGGACAAGCGCGCGCCGGCAACCGTCGCGGCCTTTCGCAAGGCAATGCCCTTCGAAAGCCAGATCGTGCATGTGCGCTGGAGCGGCGAAGGGGTGTGGATCCCGCTCGGCGATCGGGATTTCGGCGTCGGCTACGAGGATGCGACAAGCTACCCCTCACCCGGTCAGGTCATCCTCTATCCAGGCGGCGTCAGCGAGACGGAAATACTGATTGCCTACGGCAATGTCTGCTTCGCCTCCAAAGCTGGACAGCTTGCCGGCAACCACTTCATCACGATCACCGACGGTCTCGACCGGCTTTACGAGCTTGGCAGGACGACGCTGTGGAAGGGCGCGCAGCCGATCCGCTTCGAGCTTGCCTGAACGCGCGTCGCGTCGTGCAATAGCCGATCAATATAATAAGCAAATCGTACTAGTTTTGCCGATTCCGGTCTTGCAACGTGTCCGGGAGCGGACTTACAGCTTGCGCGCGCACGGGGGAGGACGTGACGCCAAGACAGTATATTTTTGAGGAAATACCATGGATCGTCGCACATTTTTCAAGAAGACCGGCACCGCCGGTCTCGGCGCAGCAGCGGCCACCGCGCTTGCCGCACCCGCAATCGCCGCCGAAAGCCCCAAGATCAGCTGGAAGATGGTCTCTTCCTTCCCGAAGAACCTCGACATTCTGTTCGACGCCGGCACGGAAATCGCCGAGAGCGTGAACGAAGCTTCCGACGGCAATTTCCAGATCGCAACCTATGCCGCGGGCGAGATCGTGCCCGCGCTGCAGGTAGCCGATGCCGTTGGTGACGGCACCGTCGAGATGGGTCATTCCTGCTGCTACTACTATATCGGCAAGAACCCGGCCTTCGCACTCGGCACCGCCGTTCCCTTCGGCATGAACGCGCGCATGACCAACGCCTGGTTCAGCGAAGCCGGCGGCAACGACATGATCAACGAGCTGCTGTCGTCCTACAACCTCTACGCTCTGCCGGCAGGCAATACCGGCGCGCAGATGGGCGGCTGGTTCCGCAAGGAGATCAACTCCCTTGAAGATATGAAAGGGCTGAAGATGCGCATCGCCGGCCTGACCGGCCAGGTGATGGAAAAGATCGGCGTGACGCCGCAGCAGATCGCCGGCGGCGATGTCTACTCCGCGCTCGAGAAGGGCTCGATCGACGCGACCGAATTCGTCGGTCCGTATGACGACCTGAAGCTCGGCTTCTACAAGGTCGCCAAGTACTACTACTATCCCGCATGGTGGGAAGGTGGCCCGGCCGTGCATGCGTTCTTCAACCTGGAGAAGTTCAAGGCGCTGCCGAAGAGCTACCAGCGCATGCTGACCGACGCCTGCGCGCGTGCCAACCAGTCGATGCTGGCGAAGTACGATGCGCGCAATGCCACGGCGCTCAAGCAGCTCGTCGCCCAGGGCGCGCAGCTGAAGCCGTTCAGCCGCGAGATCATGGACGCCGCCTACAAGGCGTCGCAGGAGCTTTTTGCGGAACTGTCGCAGAAGTCGCCGGAGTTCAAGAAGATCTACGACAGCCAGCAGGCGTTCAAGCGCGATGGCTATCTGTGGGAACAGGTGGCGGAGTATTCCTTCGATACCTACATGATGACCCAGCAGCGCGCCGGCAACCTCTGATTTGCCTCGGCCTCCGGTTCCGGCTATCTCAGGCCGGAACCGCCCGACCGGCGGCGTGAACCGACGGAGATTGCCGGATGAACCCGGAGCTTGCGGCGAGAGCCGCCCACCTCAAGGATATCGAGGACCGCGCCCGCGCCAACATGGCGGCGATGGGTGTCGACGACGCCTTCATCGACCGCCTTGTCGAGACATTCTATTCCCGCATCCAGGCGCATCCCACGCTCGGACCGGTCTTTGCCGCGCGCCTAGACGGGCGCTGGCCGGATCACCTGGCGAAGATGAAACGCTTCTGGTCGGCGGTCGCCTTCAAGAACGGCGCCTATGGCGGCAAGCCCGTGCAGGCGCACCTGACCGTCGAGAACATGGAAGAGCCGCTGTTCAAGGAATGGCTGCAGCTCTTTGCGGCAACGCTTGACGACCTCGGCGTGTCATCGGATGCCAAAGCCTGGTTCATGACAACCGCCGAGCGGATCGCCAAGAGCCTGGTGCTGGCGCTGTTCTACAATCCGGCGCTGGACGATCCGGCCAAGCGCGCCAACTGACCGCGCCTCTGCCTGCCGCGCTGGAATCGGGTGGTTGCGGGACACCGGGCCGTCTACTTGGGAACTCCCTACAAGAGGAGAACCCAAATGGAACTGCAAGGTAAAGCAATCATCATAACCGGCGCCAGCAGCGGCATCGGCGAAGCGTCCGCGCGGCTTTTTGCCAGGGAAGGCGCCAACCTCATCCTCGGCGCGCGCCGCGCCGACCGTCTTGAGGACATTGCCGGCAAGATCAACCGTGAAACTGCGGGACGAGCCGTCTTCATTGCCGGAGATGTCAGCGACGAAGCCTATGCTCATGCACTCGTCGATCTCGCCGAAACCAAGTTTGGAGGTCTCGACGCCGCGTTCAACAATGCCGGAATCGCGGGCGAATACGCTCCAATAGCCGACATGACCACCGAGAATTGGCACTCGGTGATCGCAACGAACCTGAACAGTGCCTTTTTCGCGGCCCGCAAGCAGATCCCGGCAATTCTGCGCCGCGGCGGCGGATCGGTCGTGTTCACCTCGTCCTTCGTCGGACACACGATCGGTTTGCCACGCATGGGCGCCTATGCCGCGTCGAAAGCAGGCCTGATCGGGCTGACGCAGGTCCTCGCCGCCGAATACGGGGTACAGGGGATCCGGGTCAATGCACTGCTGCCGGGCGGCACGATGACGGAAATGGCCGGCGACGACCCCGCCTTTCATGAGTTTGTCCGCGGGCTTCATGCGTTGAAGCGCATGGCAAATCCGGAAGAGATTGCGGAGGCAGCACTTTTCCTAATCGGCCAGCGGTCCTCCTTCGTGACCGGCACCGCCTTTCTTGCCGACGGCGGAAATTCGATCAGCAAGCTGTGACGACCGACGGCTTGCCTACGCCTCAAGCCCCTTCAACACATTGGCGACATTAAGCCCGATTTCAGGGACGCCGTAGCCGCCCTCCATCAGCACAAGCACCGGCAGGCCGCTGACGGCGATCATCTCGCCCATGCGGATATAGTCCGGTGTCTTCAGCTTGAAGAAGGAGATCGGGTCCTTTTCGAAGGTGTCGACGCCGAGCGAGACGACGATCGCCTCGGCGCCGAACGCCTTGATGCGCCCCAGTGCGTCGGCAAGCGCTGCGGACCATGCCTCCCAGGCGGTTCCCGGCGGCATCGGATAGTTGGCGTTCAGCCCCTCGCCGGCACCGGCGCCGGTCTCGTCGGCATAGCCCCAGAAATGCGGAAAGGCATCGGCCGGATCGCCATGCAGCGAGGCAAAGAAGATGTCGCCGCGCTCGTAGAGAATGTCCTGCGTGCCGTTGCCATGGTGGAAATCGACGTCGAGCACGGCCACCTTTCGGGCGCCTTGGTCCAAAAGCCGTTGCGCCGCGACCGCCGCATTGTTGATGAAGCAGTAGCCGCCGTAAAGGTCGATGCCGGCATGGTGACCGGGCGGACGGCAAAGCGAAAAGCAGAAGCGGTTGCCCTCGTTCAGCCAGTCGACGCCGGAAAGCGCGCAGTTCATCGAGGCAAGCGCCGCCTCGTAGGTGCCCTTGGTGATCGAGGTCTCGATGGCATTGGCGTAGTAACCGAGCGCGCCGTCGATGTCCTTCGGCACGATCTGTCGGGCCCGACGGACGGGCAGCACCGTCGGGATCGCCTCGCCCTCATAGCCGGCGGCAGCCCAGCGCTCCCAGGCGGTTTTCAGGAAGTCCAGATAGCCGGCGTCGTGGACCTTCGATGCGGTTTCGAGCCCGTGGCTTGCAGGGGCGACGACATCGGTGAAGCCCTCTTCCCTGACCGCCGCCAGGATCCATTCGGCGCGAAACGGCCCTTCGAACGGCTTGACCAGTTGCCCGCCGTGAAGCTCCGTCTTCGCGTCACGCAATTTGTGGTCTTCCGAATAAAATACGCGCATGCTGCGTTCCCTTTGCCAATACACCGGGAACGCTAGCGCGGCGGCTAAAGCGCCGCAAGCCGGATCGTCCGGGCTATTCGGTCAGGTTGATCTCTTCGGTCTCGCCGCCCGTGCAGGTGTAGCAGCAGTCGTCGCAATCGTCCTTGTCGTCCGGACCGACGCCCCAGTAAGTCTGCTGGTCGCCGGCGACCCAGGCGCCGTAGCAGATGTTCTCGCCTTCCGTGCAGGAGAGCGGGATTTCCTTGGTCTCGCCATCGTCGAGATAGTAGACCTCGCCGCCGCCCGGCCAGACATGCTCCCTGTCCTGGCTATAGAGTTCGACCTCCACCGCATTCGGGTGGTCGTTGCGCATGACGAAGGTGACGTCGGCGGCAAATGCCGGCGCGACGACGAGCACGAGAGCCGCAGCCGTGACGGCGCGGCGGCAGCGAAAAGCTGCCGAGCGAAGAGGCGATTTCATGTGTGTTTCCCCGAAGGCCGTGAGCGGCCGGAGCGATATAGTCATATTTCCGATGGGTCTGGAAGTGGTCCGCGAGGTTAGGCGGCGACGCGCTTGTAGAAAATCGTCGTCGAACAATAGCTGCCGTCCGGATAGAGCGCGTAGTCCGGGATGACGCCGCTGCGTTGCCAACCGAAGCGAGCATAAATCTCCTCCGCCGGTGACCCCGTCGCCGTGTCGAGTACCAGAAGCCAGCGTCCGTGTTTCGCCGATTCGCGCTCCGCCGTTTCCATCAGCAGGCGGGAGATGCCCCTGCCCCTGGCCGCGCTGTGAACGAGCAGCTTCATCAGGTCGCCGCGGTGGGGCTGGTTGGGCTTCATGGCAAAGCCGACCTGCACCGTGCCGAGGATCCTGCCGTCGACCTCGGCCGCAAACAGCAGGATTTCGCCGCGGCCGACCGCCCCGACGATGCCCTCCCAATATCTGCGCGCCTCGGCGGCCGAGAGGGGCGACATGAACCCCAGCGAGGCGCCGCCCTCGACGCCATCGATCAGAATATCCGAGAGCGCCGGAATTGCCTCCAGCGCCTGTTGCTGGTCCAGAAGCCGCACACTGGCCATCGTCGTCATTTCAGTCCCCTGTCTATGACGACCGCATAGCGCGCCGCCGTCTTGCCCGGATTAAAGAAGGCATGGCCCTGGCCGATGTTCATGTGAAGGCAGTCGCCGGGGGCAAGGCGATGAACCACCTCCCCGACGGAGAGCTCCATCACCCCTGCAAACAGCCAGACATGCTGGCTCTGGCTCTGCGCCGCCGTCTGCGGCGGATAGAAGACGCGCGCGCCCGGCGGAAACTCGACCTCAACGATGTCGACGCGCGCGCCCATGCCCGGTGGGGAAACGGAGCGGCGCAGGTATCCCGTCTCCGGATCGGTCCAGACTTTCTGGCTTTCGCGGCGCGACAGGGGATCGGCTGCCTCTTCCGCGCCTTCGAAGAAGGACGACAACGAAAGCCCCATGGCGGTGCAGAGCCTGGCGAGCAGCACGGCCGTCGGGCTCGCCTCCGCCCTTTCGATGCGTGAGATCATCGCCCGGCTGACACCGGATTCGGCCGCCAGGGTGTCGAGCGTCATGTTGGCGCCAAGGCGCAACGCCTTGAGCCGTTGGCCAATCGCCAGATCGAATCCGTTCGCGCCAATTTCCATTATTGGAGATTATTTATCTCTTATAATGGAGTCAACACTGATAGCGGCCGATGTTACTGGACGAGATTGAAGGTCTCGGTCTGCCCGCCCGAGCAGGTGAAGCAGCAATACGGACAGCCGTGCTGATTGCCCTGTCCGACGCCCCAGAAGGTCGCCGCATCACCCGCCGCCCAGGCGCCGTAGCAGATGCGTTCGCCCTCCTGACAGGTGAAGGTCACCGTCTTCGTCTCGCCCTTGATGAAGGAATAGGTCGACTCCACGCCCGGCCAGACCGTTCCGCTGTCTTCCCCGTAGAAGGCCGCCTCGGCGGCGGTCGAGTGATTGTTGGTAACGGCAAAGCTCATGTCGGCTGCATTGGAGATGCCGGCAGCTGCGAGGAGCAGGGCTCCAGCTGTGAGGATGCGAAGCGCAATATGGTTCGGATTGGTCATGTCGATTGCCCCATAACCGCCTCTCAAGGAGGACGCGCCTGAAACTACCACGCGGCATGATCGGTCAGCCATCGGCATCGATATGCATATCGTTAACGGCCGTCGGCCTCCCGGACAGCCTTTGCAATGGGCCGAAATCACCCGAATTTCTGCGCATCCCGCTAAATTGCCGCTTTTCCGGGGTCGAAGCCGCTGCTATATGCGCGACCATGAGCACAGATCCGAACCGCATACCGCTTAACCATATTCGCAACTTCTCCATCGTCGCCCATATCGACCATGGGAAATCGACGCTGGCCGACCGTCTGATCCAGACCTGCGGCGGCCTTGCCGAACGCGAAATGTCGGAGCAGGTGCTCGACAACATGGAGATCGAGCGCGAGCGCGGCATCACCATCAAGGCGCAGACGGTGCGCCTGCACTATATCGCCAAGGATGGCGAGACCTATGTGCTGAACCTGATCGACACGCCCGGCCATGTCGACTTCGCCTATGAAGTGTCCCGCTCGCTTTCGGCCTGCGAAGGCTCGCTGCTGGTGGTCGATGCTTCGCAGGGTGTGGAGGCGCAGACGCTTGCCAACGTCTATCAGGCGATCGACAACAACCACGAGCTGGTGACGGTCCTCAACAAGATCGACCTGCCAGCGGCCGAACCCGATCGGATCAAGGAACAGATCGAGGAAGTGATCGGCATCGATGCCTCCGAGGCGGTGCTGATTTCGGCCAAGACCGGCCTCGGCATTCCCGATGTGCTGGAAGCCATCGTCAACAAGTTGCCGGCCCCCAAGAGCGAGGGCGGCGCCAGTGCACCGCTGAAAGCGCTGCTCGTCGACAGCTGGTACGACACCTATCTCGGCGTCATGGTTCTCGTGCGCGTGCTCGACGGCGAGCTGAAGCGCGGCCAGACGATCCGCATGATGGGAACGGACGCCAAGTACCAGGTCGAGCGCGTCGGCGTGCTGACACCGAAGATGCTGACCGTGGAAAGCCTCGGCCCCGGCGAGATCGGCGTCTTTACCGGCTCGATCAAGGAAGTGGCCGACACCCGCGTCGGCGATACCATCACCGAGGACAAGCGCCCGACCGCCAAGATGCTGCCGGGCTTCAAGCCGGCCCAGCCGGTGGTGTTCTGCGGCCTGTTCCCGGTCGACGCCAATGATTTCGAGGACCTGCGCGCCGCCGTCGGCAAGCTCCGGCTGAACGACGCCTCGTTCTCCTTCGAGATGGAAAGCTCGGCAGCGCTCGGCTTCGGCTTCCGCTGCGGCTTCCTCGGCCTCCTGCATCTTGAAATCATCCAGGAACGGCTGGAGCGCGAATTCGATCTCGACCTGATCGCCACGGCCCCTTCCGTTGTCTATGAGCTGACGATGACGGACGGCTCGCAGCGCGAGCTGCACAACCCGGCCGACATGCCGGACGTGGTCAGGATCTCCGAAATCCGCGAACCGTGGATCAAGGCCACGATCCTGACGCCGGACGATTATCTCGGCGGCATCCTGAAGCTCTGTCAGGACCGGCGCGGCATCCAGACGGACCTGACCTATGTCGGCAGCCGGGCGATGCTGACCTACGAATTGCCGTTGAACGAAGTGGTGTTCGATTTCTACGACCGGCTGAAGTCGATCTCGAAGGGCTATGCCTCCTTCGACTATCACCTCGACGGCTACCGGGCCGGCAACCTCGTGAAGATGTCGATCCTCGTCAACGGCGAGCCGGTGGATGCGCTGTCCATGCTGGTGCACCGCATGGCCGCCGAAAAGCGCGGCCGCGACATGTGCGAGAAGCTCAAGGAGCTGATCCCCAAGCACATGTTCAAGATCCCGATCCAGGCAGCCATCGGCGGCAACGTGATTGCCCGCGAGACGATCTCGGCGCTGCGCAAGGACGTGACGGCAAAATGCTACGGCGGCGACGCCACCCGCAAGCGCAAGCTTCTGGAAAAGCAGAAGGCCGGCAAGAAGCGCATGCGCCAGTTCGGCAAGGTGGAAATCCCGCAGGAAGCGTTCATCGCAGCGCTGAAGATGAGCGACGAGTGAGGCGGCGCCTAGCCGCCTTCACGCGCCAGAATGCGGGCCCAGTTCTGACGGCTTCCCAGCAAACGAACGATCAGGATGCCGTCCGGATTTGCCAGATAGACGATGACGTGACTGGCGTGGAAGTGGATGCGGACTGGCGGATGAAATTCCGCGTGCTCCCGCCCTACTGAAGGCATGTCGGCCAACATAAGAAGTGTTGTCTCTAACTCCGCATGATATCGCTCGGCCTGGCTGATGCCGAAGGCCTCAACTCCGAAGGCATATATACCGAGAAAATCTTCTTCGGCCTGCGCGGTGAACCGCAACTTCATTTTGCAGCACGACGGCGCGCTTCCGCCAAAAGTTCCGTCAGGCTGCGCGTGCCGACGCCACTTTCCAGCCCTTCATCAATCAGCTTTTGCATCTCCACGATACCCTGCTGACGCTCCTGGTCCCGCCGAATGAGGTCGCGGACATAATCGCTGGCATTGCCATAGCGGCCACCTCTCGACTGCTCTTCCACCCAATTCTTCATCTGCTCAGGGAGAGAAATATTCATCGTGGCCATGGTCGCTTCCTTTTTATGGCAGATATTGCCAAAATTTGCCATGACCTACAAGAGTGAATGCTAAAGCCGCGCGAATGGATTTCGATCGCCGAACACTCGCGCATATACAAACGAAAACCGCCCGCCTCCATCCGGAAGCGAGCGGTTTTTCTTATCGGTCGAAGACCGTTAGTTCGAACCCGGGGCGGCCGGGGCAGCGGGAGCCGCATCGTTGGCGGCCGGAGCTTCCGGGGCGGCCGGCTTGACGTCCGGTGCCTGTTCCGTCGTTGCCGGCGGCGTGGTGGAGGCGGTCGTGCCCGGATCGGTGCTCGGCGTGCCCATGATCGCCCAGACGGCGATGACGACCACGGCGATGGCGCCGACGGCTACCCAGGTGACCGAGCCGCCGCGACGCGGAGGCTCCGGCGGCGGCGAATAGGGATTGGGGTTCGGGTTGTTCAGGTTGGGATCATAGGTCATGGCTCTCTCCTTTTCATTCAGTGACAGGAGAATGCGCGACCCACAGCGCTGGTTCCGTTGCCTCGGAATTACCTTTGTTGCGGCGAAATCGGGGCTGCGTCGATTTAGCGCGCCGCCTTTGCCTTTGCGCGGGCGGCGTCACGGCGGGCCCAGCTATCCGCGGGCCAGAGAGCCTTCATGTCGTAGTACTCCTCGAAGGCGTTCGCGCCGTCGGGAAGGACCACCCAGGGCATTTTCGAGCGCGTGAAGATATGGACGTCGGGAACGAGGGAGGAAGGATCGTCGAGCGCGGCGACCCGGACGAAGAGCATCCAGCCGCGCCGCCCGTAATCGCTCCACAGGGCGGATCCGCAATCGGGGCAGCGATGGATATCGTGGGGATGGCCGCTGTCGGTGGCCATTTCAACGGCGACCGGCGTTCCCTTGAGCACCTCGATCCGGTCCGCCTCGATGATCGCATTGATCGCAAAGGCGCTGCCCGTCTGCCGCTGGCAGTCCTTGCAGTGGCAGCAATGGATGAACATCGGCCGCCCGTGCTGGCGAAAGCGGACGCCGCCGCAGAAGCATTGCCCTTCGAAGATCTCGTCCATGCCTGCCCTCCCCGGCAGCAGCAGGATTGCCGCCGTTCGATTTACGCCCGATCAGCCGGGCGTTTCAAGATGGACGCGCTGAAGCCCCGCCGTCAGCCGGGGCACTGCTGAAGCTGGGCAGCATAGGTGCTGGTGATCGAATTCATCTTGGCGGCCGTCCGCTGTGCCGTCGAATTGCCCCGCCAGGACCCCTTCGAATAGCCGGTGTGGCCGACATAATAGGCGAGATAGAGATTGTAGGGATCGTTGAGCTGAATGCCGTTCTGCAGATGGCTCTGGTAGTGATACCAGCCGATGAACTGGATGGCGTCCGAGAAGCTCGTGCGGTTGGCGGCAAAGCGGCCCGTCTCGCGCTTGTAGCGATCCCAGGTGCCGTCGAGCGCCTGCGAATAGCCGAAGGCCGAAGACTGCCGCTTCCAGGGAATGAAGCCGAACAGCTTCGTGCGCGGCGGCTTGGCGCGGCCGTTGAAACTCGATTCGACGTAGATGGTCGCCATCAGCACCGGCACCGGAACGCCGTATTCGCGCTCGGTCGCCTCGGCGGCCCGACGCCAGTTGTTGAACAGGCCGTCGCGCTGCTCGAAGATGGCGCAGGCATTGCGGGTCTGGGACGGTGGCGCGGCACAGGCCGCGAGCGAAAGCAAAAGGCAGATCGCCAGGAAACGCATAACAAAACTCCCGGATTCGAGAGATTTATAAATCGTAAAGATTAACGATCAGTTTTTAGCGAGCCGATAGAAATTGGGGTCAGACGGCCACGGCCTCGGACCGGCGCGCGGCCTGCCGCCGCGCCACGCCGATCCATGCCCGCGCAATCGCCATTCCCGATGCATGGGCCGGTGCGCCATGCAAGGCGGCCTCACCGGCATGGCGGCGCGGCCAGTCGGGATCCATCCTCAGGGCGGCATCGGCAAACTCCGTGCTCCAGCGCTCCACCACCCTTGTTCCCGCCTCGAAATGGCACTGGAAGCCATAGGCAGCCTCTCCGACGCGAAATGCCTGATTGGGAACGGTTGCACCTGCCGCGAGGTGGACCGCGCCCTGCGGCAGCGTGAAGGTGTCGTCATGCCATTCGAAGGCGCGGAAGCCGCCTGCAAGGCCGCTAAGCAGTTGATCGCGGGCACCCTCCGCCGTCGGCGCAATTTCGCACCAGCCGAATTCCGTCGCCGTCCCGACGATATTGGCGGCACCATAGGCGCGTGCCAGAATCTGACTGCCGAGGCAGATGCCGAGTACTGCCTTGCCGCAATCGCCGAAATCGCGCATCAGGCGGGCAAGCGCTGGAAGGTAGGGGTGCGCCTCGTCGTCCAGCGCATTCTGGGTCCCGCCAAAGACAATCAGCGCATCGAAATCCGTATGGCCTGCCGGCAGCGCGTCACCGGCATAAGGACGACGGATGACAGGAGCAATCCCGGCCTCCGCCAGCGCCTCGCCAACGAGACCATGCTCGGTGCCGGCCATGTTTTCGACGGCGAGTATGCGCATGCCTAATCCTCGGGACGTTTTGCGAAATCGGGAGAAGATGACCATGTTCGCCAAAGCGCCGCAAGGGCCCGGCCTGCAGAAACCACGGACAAATCTGTTGCCGGCGGGCGGGCGGCTGATACGATTGCCACACGCCACTTGAAAGACTGGATGACCATGGACCGGAAATACCGCATCTCGATCCTCTACTGCACGCAGTGCAACTGGCTGCTGCGCTCCGCCTGGATGGCGCAGGAGCTGCTCTCGACCTTCTCCGATGTGCTGAGCGAGGTCGCCCTGGTGCCCGGCACGGGCGGCATTTTCGAGATCCGGATCGACGACGATCTTCTGTGGGAGCGCAAGCGAGACGGCGGCTTCCCCGGTCCGAAGGAGCTCAAGCAGCGGGTGCGCGACGTCATCGAACCGGGGCGCGACCTCGGCCACACCGACAGGTCCTGATGTGAAAAAGCGGGGCGCAAGGCCCCGCTTCATCAGCGTTCGTATTGTCGCTTCGCGGCCTCAGCCCCACGGCGAATGGCACACCCTGTAGTCGCCGCTATAGGAGAGGAAGCGGTTGGTGCGCGGATTGTAGGACCGGTAGCGGTCGAGGCACCAGCGGACATGCCGGTTCCAGTATCCGCCCGGAGCAGGCCGCGGTGGCGGCGGAAGCGGGCGAATTTGGCGAGGACCGCCACGCCAGTAGCAGTTGCGGTAGATGTCGCAGACCCAGCGAACGTCCTGGACGTTGCCGCTCACTCCGCCACCGGCGGCAACGGCCGGCGGAGACGCGACGAACGCGCCCGCGGGCGTCGCCGGCGCAACAGCCGCGACGCTCATGACAATACCAGCAGCTATTCTTGCAATCTTCTGCATGAGGCACTCCTTCCCAATGATGGGGTTGTTAACGCGATCCCGCCGCTTTGTTATTCATGCCAGCCCCCAATTGAAGCACAAAACCGTCGATTGTCGACAGAAATCTTGCCTACCGGTGGTCATGAGCCAAGAGGCGTCCTATCTCAGAACTACCGGCGAGAAACGACGAAGCCTGACGATTGTTCCGCATTGAGCGGTGCGATCCAGTCAAAACTTTGCATTCTCGGCCATGACTTCTATACCGATTGCGGCCCGATGACGGCCGCACGCGATACCGACGAGGGAGAGAAAGTTGAGCCTGAAATTTGGAACCAGCGGCCTGCGCGGCCTTGCCACCGAGCTTGCCGGCAAGCCGGCGACGATCTACGCGACGGCGTTCGCAAGGCATCTCCTCCAATCCGGACATGCCAATAACGGCGACGCGGTGCTGATCGGCCAGGACTTCCGGCCCTCCAGCCCCGCCATCGCCGCCGCCTGCGCCGCCGCCCTTTCCGATGCCGGCTTGCGCCCGATCAACTGCGGCACACTGCCGACGCCGGCGCTGGCGCTCTACGGGCTGAAGACAGGCGCCGCCTCGCTGATGGTCACCGGCTCGCACATCCCCGCCGACCGAAACGGGATCAAGTTCTACCTGCCGTCCGGCGAGATCGACAAGCACGACGAGGCCGCCATTACGGCGCTCGCCGCCGAGGTGGAGGCGGAAACGTTTTCCACCCCCGCCGATGCGGACATGGAAGATGCCAGCGAGCGGGCGATGGCGGTGTTCTTCGACCGCAACCGTGCCCTGCTGTCGCCAGGCACACTCTCCGGCATGACGATCGGCGTCTACGAGCATTCCACCGTGGCGCGCGATCTTCTGGCCGACCTCCTGGAACAGTATGGGGCGACCGTGAAGCGGCTTGGGCGCTCCGAAACGTTCATCCCGGTCGACACCGAGGCCGTCTCTGCCGAGACCATCGACAAGCTGAAGACATGGGCGCGCGCGGAAAAGCTCGACGCCATTGTCTCGGCCGACGGTGACGGCGACCGGCCGCTAGTGGCCGACGAGACCGGAACGCCGCTTCGGGGCGATCTTCTCGGCCTGATCGCCGCCGGCTTCCTCGGCGCCAAGGTTGTCGTTACCCCGGTCACCTCCAATTCCGGCATCGAAGGCGCCGGGCGCTATGAGGTGGTGCGCACCCGGGTCGGCTCGCCCTACGTCATTGCCGGCATGCTGGACGCGCTCGCCGACGGCAAGGACGGCGTGATGGGCTTCGAGGCCAATGGCGGGCTTCTGACCGCATCGCCGTTCCTCTTGAACGGCCGGACGCTCAATCCACTGCCGACGCGCGACTGCTTCGTGCCGATCCTCGCCTGCCTGGCGCGTGCCGCGACGAGCGGCCAGAGCCTGTCTGCCGTCGCCGCCGACTACCGGTTGCCCGTGGCGGCCGCGGACCGGCTGGAGAACTTTGCGCAGGAACGCTCCGCCGCGCTCATGCAGCATCTCAGGGCATCGCGCGAAAACCTGGCCGGCTTTCTTGCCGACATCGGCGAGGTCGAATCGACCAGCGACATCGACGGCCTGCGGGTGTCTCTCAAGGACGGCCGGACGATCCATTTCCGCCCGTCGGGCAACGCGCCGGAAATGCGCTGCTACGTCGAAGCCGGGAGCGAGGAAGCGGCCTCCGCACTGCTGGACAAGGGGTTGCGGACGATCCGCGCCTTCGCCGCCGCAAGCCCTTGAAAATTCTTTTCCGGCTTTGTCGCGAAAACTTCAAAATGCCTGTTGACAGCAGGCGCTCCTCCTCTTACATCGCTCCCCGTCGCCCAGATGGCGGAATTGGTAGACGCGCCAGCTTCAGGTGCTGGTACTCGCAAGGGTGTGGAGGTTCGAGTCCTCTTCTGGGCACCAATTTCATGTTTCGGACTGTTCCGGAAAAATACAAAAACCCCGCCTAGGCGGGGTTTTTTGTTGTCTTCTTTCTTGCGAGCAGCTTGCTCTTTCTGCCAACAGAAATCCGTCTGTAAACGGCAATGCCCTCGGCGGCATTCGAGCCGTCGAGGGCACCCTGTGAGCGCCGTTGGGGTTCAGCCGCGCTCTTTCTCGTCACCGGATTCGATGAAGCGGCGGTCGTCCTGCAGTTCGAGCCAGATGGCGTTGAGGACGGCGAAGAGGGCGGCCAGCGGCAGGCCGAGTATCCATGCGAAATACCACATATCAGATGTCCTTTCTCAATAGACGACGTCGCTGGCTTCGGTGACGCTCTTCTCGGTCACCTTGCCCCACAGGACCTTGTAGACCCATGCCGTGTAGGCGAGGATGATCGGCACGAAGATCACCGCCGACACCAGCATGACGAACAGGGTCTGGTGCGACGACGAGGCGTCCCACACCGTCAGCGACGAACTGGGCGCGATCGACGACGGCAGGATGAAGGGGAACATGGTGAGCCCCACCGACGAGATGACGCCGATGATCGAAAGCTTGGAGAACAGCAGCGTCGAGACCTCGCGGCCGGCCCGCAGGCCGAGGAAGGCCAGGAAGGCGCCGGCAAAGCCGAGGATCGGCGAGACGATGATCCACGGTCGGGCCGAATAGGCTGCCATCCAGGAGCCCTGGCGGACGACCTCGCTGAGGAGCGGGTTCGAAGGTCCGTTGGCAAGCGGGGGGACGCTGAAGGCATAGGCCTGGATGCCTGCTGCCAGCCAGACGCCGGCCAGCGCGTATCCTGCCATCATGACAAGGGCCGCAACTGCGCCGTAGCGGCGCGCCCGGGCCTGTACGGCACCTTCCGTCTTCAGGTTCAGCCATGCCGCGCCATGCATGACGATCATCGACAGCGAGACTACGCCGGCCAGAAGCGCGAAGGGGTTCAGGAGGCCGAAGAAGGTTCCGTCGTAGAAGATCATCAGATCGTCGTTGAAGCGGAACGGCACGCCCTGCAGCACATTGCCCATGGCGACGCCGAAGATCAGCGCCGGCACCGCGCCGCCGATGAAGAGCGCCCAGTCCCAGCCATTGCGCCAGGTGGCGCTGTCGCGCTTCGAGCGATACTTGAAGCCGACCGGCCGCAGGATGAGGGCCGCGAGGATGGCGAACATGGCCAGGTAGAAGCCGGAAAAGCTGACCGCATAGAGCGGCGGCCAGGCGGCGAAGATGGCGCCGCCGCCGAGAATGAACCAGACCTGGTTGCCTTCCCAGACGGGGCCGATCGTGTTGATGGCGACGCGCCGTTCGGTGTCGGTCTTGCCGACGAAGGGGATGAGCGCGCCGACGCCCATGTCGAAGCCGTCGGTCAGGGCAAAGCCCGTCAACAGGACGCCAAGCAGCACCCACCAGATGACGCGCAGGACATCGAATCCAATCAGTTCAAAGAGAATCATGATCGTTACTCCGCGGGTTGCAGTTCGTGATTGCCTGCGCTCAGGCGATTACGGTGCTTGTTCATCCACTGTTCGGTTTCCGCCACGTCAATGTACGGGCCCTTGCGGATGTATTTGAGCATCAGGCCCATCTCGATGACGAACAGCGCCGAGTAGAAGACGGCAAAGCCGATCAGCGTGATCAGGAGATCGGTGACGCTGAGCTGCGAGGCGGACAGCGCCGTCGGCAGCACGCCGTCCACCGTCCAGGGCTGGCGGCCGAATTCGGCGACGAACCAGCCGAGTTCGGCGGCAATCCACGGTGTCGGAATGATCGCCACCGCGAACCACAGCGCCGGGCGCGAGAAGCGCATGCGCTTGAACGAGGCCTGGTAGAAGAACCAGCCAAGGATGGCGATGAAGGCGAAGCCGAGCGCGACCATGATGCGGAAGGCCCAGAACAGCGGCCAGACGGTCGGGATGGTGTCGTTCGCCGCCTTGACGATCTGCTCCTCGCTCGCCTGGCGCGGATCGTCGACGTAGCGCTTCAGGAGCAGCGCGAAGCCGAGGTCGCTCGAGTGATCCTCGAAGGTCCTGCGGACCTCGTCGCTGACATTGCCCTTGTTTCCGCGAATGGTCAGCAGCGCGTCATAGGCGATGATGCCGGAGCGGATCCGCTCTTCAGCCACCTTCACCAGCTTGTCGATGCCGGGGATCTCCTCGGTCAGCGACCGGGTGCCGATCAGGCCCATGGCATAGGGAATGTGGATGGCGTAATGGGTTTCGCGGGCTTCCTGGTCGGGAAAGCCGAACAGGGTGAAGGAGGCCGGCGCGGGCTGGGTTTCCCACATGCCTTCGATGGCGGCGAGCTTCATCTTCTGGTCATGGGTGACCGAATAGCCGGATTCGTCGCCGAGCAGCACGACCGACAGCGCCGAGGCAAGACCGAAGCTGGCGGCAACCGCGATCGAACGGCGGGCAAGCTCGATATGCCGGCCCTTCAACATGTACCAGGCAGAAACGCCGAGCACGAAGACCGAGGCCGTGACGTAGCCGGCCGAGACCGTGTGCACGAACTTCGCCTGGGCGACCGGATTGAAGACCACATCGAAGAACGAGGTCATCTCCATGCGCATCGTCATCGGATTGAAGGCGGCGCCGACCGGGTTCTGCATCCAGCCATTGGCGATCAGGATCCAGAGCGCGGAGAAGTTCGAGCCGATGGCCACGAGCCAGGCGACGATCATGTGCGCGCGCTTGGACAGGCGATCCCAGCCGAAGAAGAAGAGGCCGACGAATGTCGCCTCGAGGAAGAAGGCCATGAGGCCCTCGATGGCAAGCGGAGCGCCGAAGATGTCGCCGACATAATGGCTGTAATAGCTCCAGTTCATGCCAAACTGGAATTCCATGGTGATGCCGGTGGCAACGCCGAGAACGAAGTTGATACCGAACAGCGTTCCCCAGAACTTGGTCATCTGGCGCCAGACCGGCCGGTCGGTCATCACGTAAACCGTCTCCATGATGGCGACGATGATGGAAAGGCCTAGTGTCAAAGGGACAAAGAGAAAATGATAAAGTGCCGTCATTGCAAATTGCAGTCGTGACAGCTCGACTATGTCGATAGCCATGGCGTCCTCGCTTTCTAGTCAGAGCAGGCGTTCATCCATACCCGACTTGCATTAGACCCCTCCGCTTGCCGCGTACTTGATTCACGTCAATAAGATGCATTTTTCGCGCACCTTATTGTCGCACCCCCGTTGCCGCAGCCGGCAGAGGTTTTCAGGAGAGCGATATCAGGCGATGCGCCCAGGCCTTCTCGGCCGCGCGGTGGGCCGCGACCAGGATCGCGGCTTCGGGAAAGGCGGCCTGCAGGCGCGCCAGAACAGTCTCCGCCGTCGCGCCGTCAAGCCCTTCGGTCGGCTCGTCGAGAAGCAGGAGGCGCGGCCGCCGGATCACCATCCGGGCCAAGGCCAGCCGACGCTTCTCTCCGCCGGAAAGGCCGCCTCCGCCTTCCCCGAGACGAAATTCCAGGCCGCCTTTTTCCGCGATCACAGCGTCAAGCGCAGCGATCTGCAACGCAGCCATCATCTCTTCGTCGGATGCGTCCGGACGAGCCAGGCGAAGGTTATCCGCGATGCTGCCGCCGACCAATGCGGCACGTTGTGGCAGGTAGCCGACGAGATGCGACACATCGTCCTCGGCGAGATCAAGGACCGGCCTGCCCGCCAGCGAAACGACTCCCCTGTCCGGCACGAGAAGGCCGCGCGCCAGATTGAGAAGCGTCGTCTTGCCGGAACCGCTGGGGCCGGTGAGTGCGACGATTTCGCCGGCGTGGATGTCGAAAGAGAGTGTCTTCAGCAACGGCCGTCCACCCTGCACGAGGGAAACGGTCTCGAAACTCAGCACCGGAGCGGCAGGAGACGAAGTCGTCTGAGGCGACGTCCGATCGGCGGCAGAGGTCGGAACCGCTGCGGTGAACTCGGCCTCGATGCGGCGGGCCGCATCCGTCATCCGGCCCAGTTCGCCGATACCGCGGGCGAGCGGTGCGGCGATCTCGGCGAGGGCGAGGGCCGCGAAGAAGCCGAGGGCGGCGTGGGCGGCATCCAGCGTCCCGTTCAAGGTCGCGAGTGCCCCGAGAAGAAGCGAACCGCCGGCGGCAATTGTCGCAAAACCGGTGATCAGAATGGCCGAGCGATGTTCGGCGCGGTCGACCGCATCGCCGGCGGTCTGCAGCCGATCCTGCGCATCCATGACCGACAGGCGCCAATCGTCGAGCCGTCCGGCAACCGCCAGTTCCGGCTGGGCGCGCATCATGTCGATGACGCGCATGCGCAGCGCCTGCATCGCCATCTGGCCGAGGCGCGACGGCTTGCGGGCCTTTCTCAGGATCATGAGGGTGGCAACCGCGATGCCGACAAGGAAGCCGCCGATCTGCCAGCCGGCGATCAGCGGCGTCGTCAGCCATGCCAGAAGCAGATAGGCGGCGACAAAGGTAATGGCGGCGGCGGTGAAGGGAATGACCAGCCGCAGGGCAAGACCGTCGAGGGCATCGATGTCGATTGTCAGGCGATTGAGGCGCTCGGAACCGCGGAGCCTGGAGAGGACAAGTGCGGGGCGGCGCAGCATGGCGGCAAGCACGGACACCCTGAGACGTGCCAGGCCGCGCAGCGTCGCGTCATGGGTGGTCAGGCGTTCGCCATAGCGGGCGGCGGCCCGACCGAAGGCCAGCATGCGCACGCCGGCGCTGGGGCGGAAGACGTCGAAAACGAGGCCGGCCCCTGCCCCGCCGGCGACGCCCGCCGCGGTGATGAACCAGCCGGACAGCCCCAGCAGCGCCATGCTGGCCGCGGTCACCGTCACCGACAACAGGACGCCCAGCAGCAACGAGCCGAAATGGCCGCTCCAGACGCGGCGAAAGACCTTGAAAAGCGCGTTCATGGATGGGCCTCCAGCCGGATTTCCCGGTCCATGCGGGTAATCAGCGCCGGGTCGTGGGTGGCGACGATCAGGGTCGCGCCCGATTGCGCGGCAGCCAGAAGGGCGTCGGTGATCCGTGCCGCGGTCATCGCATCGAGGTCAGCCGTCGGCTCGTCGGCAAGGATGACGTCGGCATTGCCGTAGATCGCGCGAGCGATCATCAACCGCCGGGCTTCGCCACCGGACACACCCGCGCCGTTCTCGCCGAGCCTGGTATCGGCCCCGCGCGGCAGGACCGCGACCACATCGGAAGCCTGCGCCCTCTCAAGAGCGGAGGAGAGGCGGTCCGCATCCGCATGTTTTTCGGCCAACGCGAGATTGGCTCTCAAGCTCGCATTCAGAAGATGGGGGTGCTGGCCGACATAGCCGGTCCGGGCGCGCCAGGCATCCGCCGTTTCGTCGTCCAGCGGCTGGCCGGCAACCGTCAGCGATCCCTGGTCGGGCTTCACCAGGCCGGCGAGGAGATAAAGAAGCGTGCTCTTGCCGGCGCCGCTGCCGCCGGTCACCGCGACCTTCTCGCCGGGTTCGATGGCAAAGTCCGGAAAGCGGACCTGCCGTCCGGCGCTCATCGACAGCCCCACACCCTCCGCGCGGACGGCAGGCGCGCCCCCAAGCGGCGGCTGCTTTTTTCCGGAACCGAGGATGGTGTGAGCCGCCCCGGTTTCCAGCGCCGCCACTTCGCCTGCCACAGCAAGCGCTGCCGCCCGGTCATGCCAGGCAACCGCCAGTTCCCGCATAGGCTGGAAGAAGTCCGGAACCAGAAGCAGGATGAAGATGCCGCCGGCAACGGAAAGCGGCGTGCCGTAGGTGCCGAAGGAAAACGTGCCGAGCAGGCTGAAGCCGACATAGACGGCGGCAAGCGCGATGCCGAGCGCGGCGAAGAGTTCGAGAACGGTCGAGGAGAGAAAAGCAACCTTCAGCACCGCCATGGTGCGGGCCCGGAGGCTATCGGCCGCGTCCTCGAAACGCGCAAGCGTTGCGGCTTCCGCGTTCAGGAGCCGGATGTCGAAGGCGGCGGTCAGCCATTCGAGAAGCAGCCCATTGAGCGTGCCGGTCTCGGCGAGATGCTTCTCGCTCGCGTCCCGCGCGGCAAAGCCGATCAGCGCCATGAACAGCGGGATCAGCGGCCCGGACATCAGCAGGATCAGCGCCGCCACCCAGGACCAGAAAAGCGCGGCCAGGAGGATGGCGATCGGGACGACGGCCACCTTGATGGCGGCGACGCGGTAGCGCGCCATCCAGGGGATGAGAAGTTCGAGCTTGTTGCCAACCAGTGTCGCAAGCGCCGCGGAGGATTGCCGGTTGGAGGCGAGCGGCGAGACCCTGCTTTCCCGATCGATGATCCGCCGCCGCTCGCCGGCCACGACGGATTGAGCGGCACGAAACGCGCTGCGGGCCGCATAGGCTTCGCCGCCATGCCGCAGCAGGCCGAAGGCAATGAACAACACGGCGCCAAGCACCGCCTTCTGCACCGTCGCCGTGCCGGCAACCAGTGCTCCGATCAGATCGGCTGCGACATAGGCCTGGACGATCCAGAGAAGCGAGGCGGCGCAGGCAATGGACGCGGCGGCGAGGATCGGCCGGCGGCTTGCCTGTTCCAGCGCATCGAGCGCGCGTTTGGCCGGATCATCGGTGGAATGGGGGGGCATGAGGACGAAACAATCTAAAAAACATATTCTGGATGCATCTTTTATGACCACGCTACGGGCAGCCATGATCTCGATCAAACCCCAAATTGCCGCGGCCCTGTAAAACACGGACTTAGTGGTGGGGAAAATCTGACATGCGGCTGACGACAAGGACCAATCTTGCCATCAGGACACTGATGTACTGTGCGGTGAACCGGGAGACGATCGTCCGAAAGTCGGATATCGCCCTGGCGTGCAACGCGTCGGAAAATCATCTCGGCCAGGTGGTGCGACTTCTGGCGCAACACGACCTTCTGGACGCCACGCGCGGGCGCAATGGCGGCATGCAGCTCGCCAGGCGACCGGAGGAGATCGGCATCGGCGCCGTCTTCCGGCTATTCGAGGCCGACCTGCCCTTTGCCGAATGCTTCAGCCCGTCGAACACCTGTCCGCTCGTCGAAGCCTGCTGGCTGAGAAACGCCATCCGCGATGCTGTCTCTGCCTTCTACGCTTCGCTGGACCGCGTCACGCTGGCCGATCTCGTCAACGGCAACGAAGCGCTGGCCGTCCTGTTGCGACTGCATCCGCCGGTCGGCTGCTCGGCGCCTGGAGCGCCGGGCACCGGATTGGCGGCACCGCTTTCGCCGGCCGCGATCTAGGCCGGCCACCGTCTCACCCGTTTGATCCGCCTCAGGTCCTCAGCACCCGGTAGATGGCCGGGATGACGAGGACGGTTAGCAGGGTCGACGACGCCAGGCCGAACAGCAGCGAGATCGCCAGGCCCTGGAAGATCGGGTCGGTGAGGATCACTGCCGCGCCGATCATGGCGGCGAGCGCCGTCAGGAGGATCGGCTTGAAGCGGATCGAGCCGGCCTCGATCAGGACCTCGGTCAACGGCCGGTCTTCGGAGCGTGCATGGCGGATGAAATCGACGAGCAGGATCGAGTTGCGGACAATAATGCCGGCAAGCGCGATGAAGCCGATCATCGAGGTCGCGGTGAACGGCGCGTGGAAGATCCAGTGGCCACCGAGAATGCCGATGAAGGTCAGCGGGATCGGCGTCAGGATGACGAGCGGCACCTTGAACGAGCCGAACTGGGCGACGACGAGGATGTAAATCCCGATCAGGGCCACCATGAAGGCCGCGCCCATGTCGCGGAACGTCACCCAGGTCACTTCCCATTCGCCGTCCCACAGAAGCGTCGGGTGGCTCTCGTCGGTCGGCTGGCCATGCAGCGAGATCACCGGCTTCTGCAGACCCGTCCAGTCCATGCTGTCGATCGCATCCTGGACGGCCAGCATGCCGTAGAGCGGTGCTTCGTACTGACCGGCAAGCTCGGCGGTCACCATTTCGGCGAAGCGGCCATTGTGACGGAACAGCGGATAGGACGTCTGTTCACGGGTGATCTTCACGACGTCGCCGAGTTCGACGACGGCGCGCGAGCCGGGCAGGACATTGGCCGGAACCGGCGTCGACAGGAACCGTTCGTCAAGCACCCTGGCCCCCTTTGGCCGGGCAATCTCGATCGGGATCGGCGCACGTCCGCCGCCACGGTGCGAATAGCCGACGACCGTGTCGCCGTTCAACGCCTTCAGCGTATCGAAGACATCGCTTTCCGAGACGCCGTAGAAATCGAGGTCGTCGGTGGAAATCGTCGCGCGCAGCCGCGGCGCCGGCGTGCCGAAGGAATTGTCGACATCGACGATGAAGGGTACCGATTTGAAGGCTTCCTCGACCTTGAGCGCCACGGCGCGGCGGGTCTCGGCATCCGGACCGTAGATTTCGGCAAGAAGCGTCGCCATGACGGGCGGTCCCGGCGGCGGCTCGACGACCTTCAGCGAGGTACCCTCCGGCACATCGATGGCCTTCAGCCGATCACGCAGGTCGATGGCGATCTCATGGCTCGAGCGGTCGCGATCACTCTTCGGCGTCAGGTTGATCTGCACGTCGCCCATGTCGGGGTTGGAGCGAAGATAGGCGTGACGCACCAGCCCGTTGAAGTTGAAGGGTGCGGCGGTTCCGGCATGGGTCTGCATGGAGATGACTTCCGGCTCCGCCAGCGCCACGCGCGCAACCGCCTGGACGACCGCATCGGTATCCTCGACGGACGAGCCTTCCGGCAGGTCGACCGTCACCTGCAGCTCCGACTTGTTGTCGAAGGGCAGGAGCTTGACGGTCACGTCCTTGGTGTAGAACAGCGTCAGCGAGCCGAGCGTCGCCACGCCGACGGCGAGGAGGAAGATCCAGCTGCGGGTCTTGGTCTTGAGGATCGGGCGTGCCACGGCCGCATAGGCGCGGCCCAGACGGCCGCCGCTACTATGATCGGTATCGGCATGCAATTCCGCCTTGCCGGCGATCTTCAGCATCAGCCACGGGGTGACCATGACGGCGACGAAGAAGGAAAAGATCATAGCGGCCGAGGCGTTCGCCGGGATCGGGCTCATATACGGGCCCATCATGCCGGAAACGAACATCATCGGCAGAAGGGCGGCGACCACGGTCAGGGTCGCGACGATCGTCGGATTGCCGACCTCGGCAACGGCCTCGATTGCCGATTGCCGCCGGTCGCTGCCGCCCATGCCCCAGTGGCGCGCGATGTTCTCGATGACGACGATGGCGTCGTCGACGAGAATGCCGATCGAGAAGATGAGCGCGAAGAGCGAGACGCGGTTCAGCGTGTAGCCCATCAGGTTGGCGGCAAAGAGCGTCAGGAGGATCGTCACCGGAATGACGATCGCCACCACCATCGCCTCGCGGCGGCCGATGGCGATCCAGACCAGCGCGATGATCGACAGCGTCGCCAGCCCGAGATGGAAGAGAAGCTCGTTGGCCTTCTCGTTCGCCGTCTCACCGTAGTTTCGCGTGACTTCGACCGATACGGAGTCCGGCAGCAGCTTGCCCTTGAGCTCATCGACCTTGGCGAGGATTTCCTCGGAAACGACGACGGCGTTGGCGCCGGCGCGCTTGGCGATGGCCAGGGTGACGGCGGGAACGCGCACCGGTTCGCCGTCCTTGCCGCGGGTGACGGAAGAGACGTGCGTGTCGGCGGTATCGGTGACGAAGGAGACATCGGCGACATCGCGCACGTAGACCGGCCGGTTGTCGCGGGTCGTCAGCAGGAGATTGCCGATTTCGGCCGGGGAGCGCAGCGTCTCGCCGGCGACGACGTCGATCTGCTTGCCGCCGTCGCGCACGAGGCCGGTGGAAAAGGACCGGTTGGCGGCGGTCACCTTGCCGGTCAATTGCTGCAACGTTACGCCATAGAGCGCGAGCTTTTCCGGGATCGGCGCGATGCGGATGGCGTCGCCCGTCTCGCCGACCAGGTAGGTCAGGCCGACATTCTCGATGGTCGACAGCTGCATGCGCAATTCGCTGGCAATGCGGGTCAGGTCATTCGCCGTGACGCCGGCGCCCTTGTCTTCGGACGGCGTCAGCGTCAGCGCCATGATCGCCACATCGTCGATGGTGCGGCCGACGATCATCGGCTCGGGAATGCCGACCGGAATGCGGTCCATATTGGCCATGATCTTGTCGTGGACACGCAGCACCGCCGCATCGGCGGAGGTGCCGACGAGGAAGCGCACCGTGACCATGACCTGATCGTCGCTGGTCTCCGAATAGACGTGTTCAACGCCGTTGATGCCCTTGACGATCGTCTCCAGCGGCTCGGTGACGAGCTTGGCGGCATCCTCCGCCTTCAGCCCCTCGGCCTTGACGAGGATATCGATCATGGGGACGGAAATCTGCGGCTCTTCTTCGCGCGGCAGGGTCATCAGGGCGATGAGGCCCAGCGCGAAGGCGGCAAGCAGAAAGAGCGGCGTCAGCGGCGACGAGATGAAGGTCTTCGTCAGGCCGCCGGCAATTCCAAGGCCGTGCTTCATGGCAGCTGAACCTCTTCGCCGGCCTGAAGGCCTGTCAGGATCTCGACCATGTCCTTGCCATTGTCCGAGATCGTCTGGCCGGTGACGACGGCGCGTTCCGAGGTGATGTCGCCGGCCGTCACCGAGACATAGTCGATCCCGAACCGGTTGACGACGGCGGCCTTCGGCACGAGCAGTGCGTCATGGCTGCCGACGGGCAGGCGGACCAGCACGCGGGCGTTGACGAAGGCGGTCGGCAGGTCGGCGACCTCGACATCGGCGATTACCCTGCCATTGTCGATTTCGGGATAGATCTTGGCGAGCCGGCCTTCCGTCGCGCTGGTGCCGTCGACACCGTCGATCTCTATTCCGGCGCCCTGCTTCAGGGTGGCCGCATGCCGCTCCGGGATGGCGAGCCTAAGGAAGAAACCGCCGCCGCCGACCGTGGCGACGGTTTCACCCGCCAGCGCCACGGCGCCGCGGGTGACCGGCACGGCCAGAACCTTGCCGTCGACCGGCGCCAGCACCTGACCTTCCTTTGCCTGCTCCTCGATGACGGCGCGCTCTGCTTCGGCCGCGCCGATCTGGTTGGTGATGACGTCGACCTGGGTGCGCAACTGGTCGAGCCTCTGCGTCGTCGTCACGCCGCTCTTCAACAATTGCTCGCCGCGCTTCAGTTCGCTCTGCGCATTGGCAAGCGATGCCTGCAGGCCCGAAAGCTGGGCATTGATGGCCGCGACCTGGAAATCGATCTTGTCATCCTTGACCACGGCCAACACGTCACCGGCCTTGACGGTATCGCCTTCGGTCACGTTCAGCTCGATGATGGTACCGCCGAGACGGGCACGGGCGGGAACGCTGTCGCGCGCCTCCACCCGTCCGTAGACAGCCTTCCATTCGGTCATCCTGGCCGGTTCCAGGCGCAGTGTCTCGGCTGCGGCGTCAACCGCGCCGCCAGCGAGGCCAAGCGCCAGGGCGCCCGACAAGACGAAGGCTTTCCACCCCATTTCGGTATCCCCTGCTTTCATCAGAATGCGTTGCCCGGCCTGATGCCGAGCTTCTTCAAGATCATGGCCGCCGGGCAGAAGCCGGTGAAGGCCGATTGCAGCATGTTGGCGCCGACAAAGACGGTCAGCCAAACGAAATAGGGACTGACGGCGTAGGTCAGCGCCAGAGACAAGAGCACCATGAAACCGGCAAAGCCGAGAACTGCACGATCAACGTTCATCTGAACCTCCATAATATATAGTGAAATTCATATATTTTTGTTTGACCGGGTTTTCAAGGGCCCTTCTGTCTGTGCTCCTCCCCTGATCTCGGGATGCCGCTTCAGTGAGCTGCGAGGCTTGACGTCAGCCAGTCGACGATCTGCCGTTCGCCCATGGCGCCCGATACCCGCGCCACCTCGCGGCCGTTCCTGTAGAGCAGCATGGTCGGAATGCCCCGGATCGACAGCCGGCCGGCGGTTTCCTGCTCATCGTCGGAATTAAGCTTCAGGAACCGGACCTTCGGCTCAAGCCTTTTCGCCGCCGCCTCGAAGGCCGGCGCCATCGACCGGCACGGACCGCACCAGGGCGCCCAGACGTCAACGACCACCGGGACCGTGCTCTTCTCGATCTGGCGGCTGAAACGCGCTCCGTTCACCTCGATCGGATGGCCCGAAAACAGAAGCGACCCACACGTCCCGCATTTTGCCGCCAGCGGATCGCGGTCGGTCCGCAACCGGTTGATGCCCGCGCAGGACGGGCACACGATCTGATGCGCTTCTGTCACATCCGGCCTCCTCGTCTTCGCCGTGATCTCCGACATGAAGACTATTGCATAGGCGTTGCAGAGGGAACTTGATCACGGTCAAGTCTTTGCGCCGGGATGCCGGCCGCGAAGCCGTCGACGTCAGTCGAGCGTCTGGCGGTAGCGCAGCATGGCGATGGCCGTGATCACCAACATGATCAGGCCGAGCGCGGTCATGTCCGGCACGATGTCGCCCATGCCCGCCCCCTTGAGCATCACCTTGCGGACGATGCGGACGAAGTGGGTGGCCGGAATGACGCTGCCGACAACCTGCGCCCAGGCGGGCATACCGGCGAAGGGGAACATGAAGCCCGACAAAAGAACAGACGGCAGGATGAAGAAAAAGGACATCTGCATAGCCTGCATCTGGTTCCTGGCCACCGTCGAAAACAGGAAGCCGAGCGCCAGGTTCACAACGATGAACAGGTTGAGCCCTGCAAGGAAGGCCCAGCCGCTGCCTTCGAAGGGAACCGCAAAGAGCACGAGCGCGATTATCAGAAAGACCAGCGTCTGCACATAGCCGACCAGCACGTAAGGCAGGATCTTGCCGAGCATCACCTCGGCGGGCCGGACCGGGGTCGAGATCAACGTCTCCATCGTTCCGCGCTCGGTCTCCCGCACGATGGCAACTGCGGTGATCATGATCATCGTCATGGAGATGATGATCGCCAGCAGGCCGGGGACGATGTTGAAGGCGGTGACGCCGGCCGGATTGAAATGCTTGTGCACGACGATGTCGTAGGGCGGCGCCTGCGGCGCAAGGTGCTTGAGGGCGCCCGGCAGGCTGTCGGTGAGTGCTGCCTCGATGATGCCGTTCAGCGCGCCGATCGCGCCGCCGGTCGCCGTTGGATCGGAAGCGTCGGCTGCAAGCAGCACCGCCGGCTTCTCGCCGCGTACGACATCACGTTCGAAATTGCCGGGGACGACGATGATGAAGGTCGCCCTGCCGGCGGCAAAGGCTTCCTCGGCCTGCCTTTCTCCGGAAACCGCGCCGCGAATGTCGAAATAGGTGGAATTGTTGAGCCCGGCGATGAGCGCCCGCGTCAGCGGCCCGCTGTCGCGGATGTCGACGAGGGTCGGCAAATGGCGCGGGTCGGTGTTGATGGCGTAGCCGAAGAGCAATAGCTGGACGATCGGTAGCGCCACCATCATGGCGAAGGTGACCCGGTCGCGCCGCATCTGGATGAATTCCTTGACCAGGACCGCGAGGAAACGGCTGAAGGAAAGACCGGACATCATGCCTCCGGCTCCCGGCCGCCGAAATTGTCCTTGGAGCTCGACATCAGGTAGATGAAGATGTCCTCAAGCCCGGCCTTGTGGCGTGTCCATTCGCGCGACTTGTCTTTCTCACGCAACGTCTCGGCCGTCTTTGCAAGCGCCTCATGATCCGTGCCGGAGGCGTGCAGCGCGGTACCGAAGCGGGTCACCTGGTCGACGCCCGGCTGCCCCCGCAGATCATCTTCGAGCGCGGTGAGGTTCGGGCCCTCGACATTCCAGGTCTCGAGGCCGACCTGGTCCGGAATGTCGCTGGTGCGTCCGTCGATCAGCTTGCGGCCATAGGCGATGTAGGCGATGAACTCGCATTGCACCGCCTCGTCCATATAATGAGTGGAGACAAGCACGGTAACGCCACGGCGCGACAGGCGGCGGATCTCGTCCCAGAATTCGCGCCGCGCCTTGGGATCGACGCCGGCGGTCGGCTCGTCGAGGAGCAGCAGGTCCGGCTCGTGCAGCATGCAGGCAGCCAGCGCCAGGCGCTGTTTCCAACCGCCGGAAAGCTCGCCGGCCAGCTGGTGGGCGCGGTTTCGTAGTCCCAGATCTTCGAGCGCCTGCTCGACGCGTTCGCGCCTTCGATCCAGCCGGTACATGCGGGCGATGAAATCGAGGTTTTCGCGGATCGACAGGTCCTCATAGAGCGAGAATTTCTGGGTCATGTAGCCGACCCGCTCCTTGATCCGGTTGCTGTCGGTCCGGATGTCCATGCCGAGGCAGGTGCCCGAACCGGCATCCGGCGTCAGCAGGCCGCAGAGCATGCGGATCGTTGTCGTCTTGCCGCTGCCATTCGGACCGAGAAAGCCGTAGATGGCGCCACGCGGAACACGAATGTCGAAATCGTCGACCACCGTCTTGGCGCCGAAGACCTTCGTCAGGCCGGTCACGTCGATGACCGTCTCGCGCTCCTGTTCGCCGCTGCTCATCGGCTTGAACCATCCGCGGCACGAACCATCACCGGTTGGCCGACAGGCGGGCGGAAGCCCCGTTCATCCAGACGGGCCTCCGTCATGAAGACAAGCCGGCCGCGCTCATCGCGGCTGTAGATCAGCGGCGGCGTGAATTCCGGCTCGGACGCCTGGTAGGTGACCGTGGCCGCGACCTCACCGTCGCAACCGTCGCATTCGGCCACGACCCGGGCGCCGATAGCGAAATGGGACCGTTCGGCTTCGGGCACGAAGAAGCGCAGCTTGAGGTCCCCCGTCCGCACGATCGACAGAACGGGCGCAGACGGGCCGGACACTTCACCGGCCTTGAGAAACTGCCGGTCGACCCTGCCCTCTACGGGTGCGACGACGTGATAATAGCCGAGCGCGGTTTGCGCCTGCACGAGCGCCTGTCCGGCGGCCTCGGCCTTTGCCTTTGCGGCGGCAATCTGCTCCGGCCGGGCCGGCAGCTCCGCCGATGCAAGCTGGGCATTCAGCTGCCGGACCTCGGCCGCCGCCTGCTGCAGGGCGGTGTCGGCCTTGTCGCGATCGGCGGAGGTGGCGACGCCGCGCACCGCCAGCGCGCGGATGCGGGAGGCATCCGCCGTCGCCTGCTGCAGCGTCAGCTGCGCCTGCTGCAGGTTCTGACGGATAACCTCCAGATCCGCCTCGCGCGCGCCGGTCTCCAGATTTCGCTGCTCGGCCGCCGCAGCATCGGCCTCCGCCTTGGCCTGAGCCACCGCGCTTGCCGCCGCGGTGTCGTCGAGATCGAACAGCGGCGCGCCGGCTGCAACGGTCTCGCCTTCCTTCACATGGACATGCTCCAGGCGACCGGAGACGAGCGGCGCCACATAGGTGTAATCCGCCTCGACATAGCCGGAAAAACCATCCGGCTGGGCGGTTGAGAAGAGGCTCAACAGGCCGGTGAATGCTGCGCCAAGCCAGGATTGCACGTCATTCATCGTCTTTCTCCCGCAGCAATCCGTTCATCAGGATGTCGATGTGGGACCGCATGAAGCTTTCCTGTGCCTCGGCCTCTGCGCTTCCCAGCCCGAACACCTGGAAGAGAATGAGGTTTGCAATCAATGGACCGACGACGGCGCGCACGGCATGATCAGGATCAATTCGGCGGAAGCGTCCCGACTGCATGCCCCGTTCGAGGATGACTTTCGCCGCCCCGAGGCCGCGGTCGAGCACTTCCCGGCGATACATCGCGGCAAGGTCTGGAAAGAGCTTGGCTTCCGACAGGATGAGCCGCGGAACGGCGGCGGCTCTCTGATCGCCGAGACGCCGGCCCACGAGATGGATCATCCGGACGATGTCTTCGGCCGGATCGCCGGTGAGGTTTTCGGCCACCTGCGCGACGCTCTCGGCGACGGGCACCAAGGCCCGCTTCACGATCGCCTCGATCAGCGCTTCCTTGTTGGGGAAGTAGAGATAGACCGCCCCCTTGGATATGCCGGCGCGCTCGGCGATATCCTCCACGCGGGTCATGGCAAAGCCGCGTTCGATGAAGAGATCGAGCGCCGCATCCAGGACCTCGTCCGGGCGCGCGGTCGGCCTGCGGCGGAACTTCGGCGGTTGCGGCATAGACCTTTTCTCCGGACAATAAATAACTGACTGGTCATTTATATAATTGCAAAATTTAGGCGTGTCGAATCCCCTGTTTCCGGCGCAACACCGGCCTTCCGCGGCGGGTTGCGGAAGGGGCTTGAAAAAATTCAATAACTGTCGGATAAAAAATCAACCAACCTGACGAATTTGAAAATGAATTTCATAGACTTCGCGTTTCGGCCCGAAATTCGATTGACTAGGACGAAAATTTGTCACAGCCTAAGAAAATAAATTACGAAAACACGACGTATCGTAAAGGGTCCCATCAATGAGAGTAGGTATCATCGGTCTCGGCTACCGTCTCGGATATCTGAGTTATGTGTTCAATGCCCTGGACAAGGATTTCCAGATCGCTGGCTATGTCGACCCGGCACCCGCCGGCATGAAGACCCTTGACGAACACGGCATTTCGCCCGGCAACGTCTATGAGACGCCACAGGAACTGATCGCCAACGAGACCTTCGACCTCTTGATGATCGGCTCTCCGAACCACATGCATCTCGAACATATCCGCATCGGCCTCGAAGCCGGCTGCAAGGTGTTCTCCGAGAAGCCGATCGTCACGACGCTCGAACAGACCTACGAGCTTGCCCACCTGCTCGCCAAGTACGGCCACGACCGCCTGATGGTCGGCCTCGTGCTGCGCTACTCCCCGCATTACAAGAAGCTGCGCGCCGCACAGGCGGAAGGCCTGCTCGGCGAAGTCGTCTCGATCGAGGCCTCCGAGCATATCGAGCCCTATCACGGCGCCTTCTTCATGCGCGACTGGCGCCGCTACGAGCGTTATGCCGGCGGCTTCATGCTGGAGAAATGCTGCCACGACCTCGACCTCTATAACGGCGTGGTCGGCTGCCGGCCGGAGCGGGTCGCGAGCTTCGGCGGCCGCAAGAGCTTCATTCCGCAGAACTCGCCCGCCAATCAGGGTACCAACGACATGGAAGTCTACCACCGCAAGCCGAGCGGCTGGATGGGCTCGGACAAGGTGTTCGACAGCGATGCCGACATCATCGACTTCCAGACGGCGATCGTCGAATACGAGAACGGCGTGGCGATGACCTTCCACACCAATCTCAACGTTCCGGACCAGTTTCGCCGCTTCTGCGTCATCGGCTCGAAGGGCATGGCGGAAGGCGACTTCATCCGCGGCTATGTCGACGTCCACGACGCGCATACCGGCAAGAAGGTCATCGAGGAGCGCTACAATACGCGCACCGCGCTCTCGCAGCACTACGGCGCCGACGAGCAGATGGCCGAAGACATTCTCGATCACATGAAGAACGGCACGCCGCTGCCGGTCTCGGCCCTCAACGCCATGGAAGCCGGGGTGTTGGCAATGGCCATGGACGAGGCCCGACGGACGCGATCGGTGATCGACATGAGGCCCATATGGGCGCGGTTCGACGCCGCACTCCAGGCACAGGCCGCATAATCAAGCACAAAACAATAAAGGGGAGCTTGAATGCAGGGAATGACGACAAGACGAAGTGCGGTGCTCTTTGCCTGGATGCTTTTGCTCCCGGCGCTGATCTATGTCCTCATCATCGTCGCCTATCCGCTGATCGATACCATCAAGCTCTCCTTCACCGACGCCTCCCTCAAACGGACCTATGACTGGGTCGGCTTCGAGAACTTCACCAAGATCTTTCGCCGTGGCTTCTCGGACATCATCGTCCGGACCTTCGTGTGGACCTTCTTCTCCGTCCTCTTCAAGATGATCATCGGCACATGCGCCGCAGTCCTGCTGAACGCGGCCGTGCCGGGTCGCACGCTGTTTCGCCTGCTGACCATGCCGCCATGGATCGTGCCGATGGCCATCGGCATCTTCATGTGGGGATGGATGTACAACGGCCAGTTCGGGATGATTTCCGGCCTGCTGCAGCGCTTCGGCTTCCTCGACGGGCCCTTCCCCATCCTTTCGACCGGACCGACCGCCTTCTGGGCGACGATCGTCACCGACGTGTGGATCGGCGTTCCCTTCGTGACGATCTATCTGCTGGCGGCCATCCAATCGATCCCCACCGATCTCTATGAGGCCGCCTGGACCGACGGTGCCGGCCGCTTCTACCGCTTCCGCCGCATCACCCTGCCGCTGATCGTGCCGGCCATGATCACCATGTCGATGATCTCGCTGATCTCGACCTTCAATTCCTTCGACATCATCTGGATCCTGACCCAGGGCGGGCCGAGCGGCCAGACGACGACGATGATCATCGACACCTATCGCACGGCCATCGGTGCCTACAAGTTCGGCGAAGGTGCGGCGCGCGCCGTGCTCATCACCATCTTCCTGTCGCTGTTCTGCTGGCTCTATTTCCGCATGGTCAACCGCTTCTCCGGGGAGGCTGCACGATGAGCTCGAGCGCGCTGATCAACCGCTACACCTGGTACGAGAAGATCGGCATCTATGCCGGCATCCTCCTGTTCCTCAGCTTCGTGCTGGCACCCTTCGTGGAAGGCTTCTTCGTTTCGCTGAAGCCGCTGTCGCACCTCTTCTCCTCACCCTACCGCTTCTGGCCGGACGACGCCTCGCTGGAGGCCTATCACACCATGTGGGAGCGCGTGCCGCTGCTTGGCCGCTACATCGTCAACTCGATCTTCATCGCCGGCGTCGGCATGATCATCTCGCTGTTCCTGATCGTGCCGGCCTCCTATGCCTTTGCCCGTTTCGAGTTCAAGGGACGCGGGCCGCTGATGGGCGGCTTCCTGGCAGTCAACATGTTCTCCGGCGCCGTCCTGCTCATCCCGCTGTTCCGCCTGATGCGCACATTCGGCATGCTCAACACCTATTTCGCCATGATCGTTCCGGGTGTCGCCTTCGTCATCCCGACCGGCATCTGGCTTTTGCGCACCTACATGCTGCGCATTCCGAGGGAACTGGAAGAAGCAGCACTCGTCGACGGCGCATCGCGCCTCTACACCTTCCGGCGGGTGATCATTCCGCTCGCCTTGCCGGGAATAGCGGTCGTTGCGATCCATTCCTTCCTGACGATCTACGCGCAGCAGTTCATCTTTGCGCTGACGTTTAATTCCAAGACCGAATACATGCCGCTGTCCGTCGGACTCTACGCCTTCTTCGGACGCCAGGAAGTCATCTGGAACGAGCTGATGGCCGCCTGCTTCCTCGGCATTCTTCCGGTCTTCATCGTCTTCATTTTCCTGCAGCGCTACCTGGTGGCCGGCATGACGGCGGGAGCCGTGAAGACATGACAACAGATTTCGTGGACGGCATCGAGAAAGCTGTGTGCGGATTAGAGCAAGGCCCCGGGAAGGGAGTGACTGATGTCAACCCGGCGCCTTGCCGAACGGGCAAACAATAGAAGGGAACCCAGACAATGAGCATGACCCGAAATCTCGTTGGCGCAGCAGTCGTGGCGCTTCTCGCCTCCACGCAGCTGGCCGCCGCTGAAGACACGACCGTCACCATGATCCAGTGCGGCGATTCGCTCGCCGAAGGCTATGACGGCTTCATCAAGGAATGGGAAGCCAAGAACCCGGGCTACAAGGTCTCCGTCGAAATCGTCGGCTGGGCGCAGTGCCAGGACAAGATCACGACGCTTGCCGCGGCCGGCACGCCGGTCGGCCTCGCCTATGTCGGCTCGCGCACATTGAAGCAGCTGTCCGAGAGCGACCTGATCGTTCCCGTACCGATGACGGACGAGGAAAAGGCCTCCTACTATCCGCACATCGTCTCCACCGTGACCTTCGATGGCCAGCAGTGGGGCGTTCCGGTCGCCTTCTCCACCAAGGCGCTCTACTGGAACAAGGACCTGTTCGAAAAGGCCGGCCTCGACCCGGAAACCCCGCCAAAGACCTGGCAGGAACTCTATGACATGGCCAAGACCATCAAGGAAAAGACCGGCACCGCCGGCTATGGTCTGACCGCCAAGACCTTCGACAACACAATGCACCAGTTCCTGCACTGGGTTTACACCAATAACGGCACGGTCATAGACGACGAAGGCAAGATCACCCTTGACAGCCCCGAGAACATCGAGGCGCTGACCTGGTACGGCAAGATGACGGACGTTTCGGAAGAAGGTCCGACCGCCTACGAGCAGGACGAACTGACGCCGCTGTTCAACGATGCGAAGGTCGCAATGATCGAGCAGGGTCCGTGGGTGCGCGTGCGCGTCAACAAGGACCTGAAGTGGGGTGTGGCTCCGCTGCCGCTCGGCCCCGAGGCCAAGGGCCCCGGCACGCTGCTGATCACCGACAGCCTCGCCGTCTTCAAGGGCACCGGCTACGAAGACAAGGCAGCCGACCTTGCCAAGTGGCTGACCAACCCGGAACACCAGTTCTTCTATGAAAAGACCCATGGCCTGACGCCGCTGCGTCCAGTTGCCGGCGTGGAAGAAATGGTCAAGGCCGACCCGACCTGGAAGCCGTTCCTCGACGGTATCTCCAATGGTGGTCCAGAGCCGCTGTTTACCGACTACAAGGCGTTCCAGAACGCCATGATCGACATGGTGCAGTCGGTCGTCACCAAGCAGGCCAAGCCTGAGGATGCGATCAAGAAGGCTGCCACCGAGATCGAAGACTACAAGTAATCCCAGCCTGCGGCCCGCCTTTCCTTCCTGGAACGGTGGGCCGCTCTTTTTTCACCTCCGGGGTGCCGCCAATTCTCAGTGCAAGGCATTTCCGGTATTGTTCAACCGATCGCATATCATACGTCCGCATGAAACGGACGACAGGAGTTGGCGTTTTGGGACAGCTTAACCTCACCAAAATTCGCAAAAATTACGGCACCTACGACGTCATCAAGGACATCGACCTCGAAATCCGCGAAGGCGAATTCGTGGTCTTCGTCGGCCCGTCCGGATGCGGCAAGTCCACGCTTTTGAGGATGATCGCCGGGCTTGAGGAGATTTCCGACGGCGACATTCACATCGCCGGCAACCGTGTCAACGACCTGCCGCCCGTCAAGCGCGGCATCGCGATGGTGTTCCAGTCCTACGCGCTTTATCCGCACATGACCGTCTTCGAGAACATCGCCTTCCCGCTGCGGGTCGAGAAGATGCCCGAAAAGCAACTGAAGGAGAAGGTTCACGAAGCCGCGCGCGTGCTGCAGCTCGAGGAACGCCTGCAGCAGAAGCCGGGCATGCTGTCCGGCGGCCAGCGCCAGCGTGTGGCCATCGGCCGGGCAATTGTGCGCGAACCGAAGATCTTCCTGTTCGACGAACCGCTCTCGAACCTCGACGCTGCGCTGCGCGGCGAAATGCGCATCGAGCTCACCAAGCTGCACAAGCGCCTCAAGGCGACCATGGTCTACGTCACCCACGACCAGGTCGAGGCCATGACCATGGCCGACCGGATCGTGGTGCTGAATGGCGGCGACATCGCCCAGTACGGCGCGCCGCTGGAGCTTTACCACAAGCCGCAGAACCTGTTCGTCGCCGGCTTCATCGGCAATCCGAAGATGAACATGCTGCCGGTCAGCTGCACGGCCTCCGGACCGGACGGCATCACGGTGTCCTATGAGGGCCAGTCGATCACGGTTCCGGTCAAGCCGCACGGCAATCCGGTCGGCAAGACGCTGACGCTCGGCATCCGCCCCGAACACATCAAGATGGGTCAGGGCGACATGAAGATCTCGGCGGTCCCAACCGTTGTCGAACGGCTCGGCGCCCACACCGTCGCCTATTTCATCCTGCCCTTCGGCGAGACGGAGAACTATTGTGGCCTGTTCGACGGTCTCGCCTCGTTTGCATCCGAGGCACCGGTCGAAAGCGGCTTCTTCGCGTCAGACTGCCACCTCTTCGACGAGGACGGCAGCGCGTTCGAACGCCAGGTCGCACTGACGGCGATCGATCCGCAACTCCTGACGATGACGCACTGAAAAATGGAGGGAGCCCGAGGGCTCCCTACCAGACCAATCCCCGGGCGGCGATCTTCTCGATACGGGTGACCTGGCCGTCCCGGTGGAACACCATCTCATCGAATAAGTTCGAGACCACGCAGGTGTGGTTGGGAATGATGCGGACCCGATCGCCGATCGCCGGTCGTTCGCCGGAAACCTTCGAAATATCGATGACGCCGTGCTCCTCCGACAGGCCGGTGATGACGGCCTGCGGATAATCCGGCAGGTAGCCGTAATCGGCAAAACCCAGCAGGTCGGAGGTCAGCGCCTTCGACCCGGCATCGATCACGGCCCGGTCGGGCGTCGGGCGGGAGACGACGGTCGCCAGGATATGCATGGCGCAGTCGCGGTAATCGCAGTGGCCGGCGCGCACCATCGAACGGTCATTGTAGATATAGGTCCCCGCTCGGTGCTCCGTCGCCGACGGCACGAGATGGGCTGAAAACAGGCTCGGCGTGCCGCCGCTGCTGATCACCGGGCAGTTGATGCCGGCGTCGCCCAGCAGCGCCACGGCCTTGGAAATCCAGCGCTCGACCGCCTCTTCACTGGATGCCTTCGGGTAGGTCAGAAGCCCGCCGAACGTCAGCCCCATCGATCCGACGATCTGCCTTGCCAGCGCCAGCGCATCCTCGGGCGTCTGCACGCCGCAGCGACCGCCGCCGGTATCGCATTCGACGAGCACGGTCAGCGGCTTGCCATTTGCGAACGCCCGCGAGAGTGCCGCCACGGTGATGCCGTTGTCGGCCACGACCTTGAGGCTTGCGACGCGGTCGTTGAGTGCGACCAGACGGGCAAGCTTCTCGGTGCCGAGAATGTTGAAGGTGATCAGGATGTCGTCGAAGCCGGCATCGGCGAAGACTTCGGCCTCCGTGACCTTCTGGCAGTTAATGCCGCGCGCGCCGGCATCCGTCTGCGCCTTGGCCAGTGCCGGGATCTTGTGGGTCTTGATATGCGGACGGAACGCCAGGCCATGCTCGTCCATGTAGGACTGAACGCGGGCTATGTTGCTGGCGAGAACGGTCTCATCAATGACCGGAACGGGGGTCGACAAGCCTGCAAGAGCCATGCCGGTCTTCAGTTCGAAGGGGTTCATTTAAGCGACCACATCCTTTTCTGCGTGGGGATTTTCGACCATCGGCCAGATGGTCCTGCGCGCCTTGCGATAGGGCGTCCTGGCCGGGTTGTTGGGATAGGGCGTCCCGGCCGCGCAGTAAATGATTTTCGAGGCGATCTTGGAGAAGGATGAATAGAAGTGGTTCGTCGACTTGATGACCAGAATCCGCTGCGCCCGCGGATCGATGCCCATGACCTCGAACAGGCTCGGGTCGAAGCTTTGCGCCCGTGTTGAGTTGAGGATGACGTCGATGCCGGCAAAGCGGATATGCGCCGCATCGCCGAAGGGCGCATAGCTTTCGCCGAAGCGCATCTCGGCATTGCGCAACAGCTTGACGACCGTCACCCGCGCATCGACCGGATTGCCGGTGCCGGGCGCGGACTTGGCGCCGAAGCGCAAGGGGATTTCCGCCCCCTTGCCTGCCGCCATGCAGATCTGCACGGCGATCGGGTCCCAGATCGTGCCGAAGGCGGCGCCCGTGACGCCGCGGGACAGAAGCTCTTCCAAAAGTACTGTGGAATCGCCCGCCGTGCCGCCGCCGGGATTGTCCCAGACGTCGGCGATGACGACCGGCCCTTCGGCTGACTTCAGCGCCTCGTCGACGGCCCCCCTCTCATCCAGCTGGGGCATCATGAAGGTGCCGCGAAGGCTGAAAAGCTCCATTCCCAGATCGCGGGCGATCTCGTCTCCCTTTTCCGGCTTGCCGTTGGTGACGGCGATCACCTTGGTCCCCATTTCCGGCACGTCGCCGGCCATGAAGCCGTGAATGACGGAGAGCGACAGGATATCCGGATCGGCGCTCTCCATGTCCATCATGCGGTCGACGAAGGAACGCATCGGCTCACGCGAGGTCGGGAAGACGTCGATCATCCGGCAGTCGAAGACCGACATGCGCGGCGTCACCCGGCCTTCGACCGTATCGATCGCGATCTGCCAGAGGTCGATGGCGCGATCGACGAAATCGGTATGGGGGAATTCCTTGAAGGCGACGAAGAAGTCCGCAGCCTCGACACGCTTGCGGGTCAGATGGGAATGCGGGTCCAGTTCGGCGCAGACGAGCACGTCGGGACCGACCATCTCGCGTATGCGCGACAGGAAATCGCCTTCCGGATCGTCGTAGCCGTCGGCGACCATGGCGCCGTGCAGGCCGAGGACGACGCCATCGACCGGCAGTGCCGCACGCAATTGCTCGAGGATCTCGTCGCGCAGCCCCTCATAGGTCTCGCGGTTGATGAGGCCTGCCGGATCGGCCCAGGTGGCCGTACCCTCGATCAGTTCAAACCCGTGCTCGCGCGCAAGACGCCGGCCGACCGTCACCGGAGCCGAGCAGAGTGTCGGCGTTGCCGGGTGCTTTCCCGGCGGCGCGTAGAGCGAGGCTTCAAAGGCGCGCCGGTCGATGCAGATCGGCGAGAACGTATTGGTTTCGGTCGCAAGAGCAGCGGTAAAGAAACGCAAGGATGAAGGCCTCCCCGGCATGATTGCGGCTTATTTCCCACCCATCGGATTGGGCAGGTAGCCGGTGAAACCGGAAATCTTCCAGCGTCCCTCATGCAGCCTGCAATAATAGAGCGTCTGCCACTTCATGATGTCTCGCTCGCCATCGGCCTTCAGGATCGAGCCGTCGAACTTCTTGCGCACCAGCGCCATGTCGCCGTTGATCTCGATGTCTTCCAGTGTCGTGGTGGTGAAGATCGCGGTGCGCGGGTCCTCGGCAAAGCTCTCCTTCTGGAAGGATTGCGCCTGGCGCAGCCACTCTGCGCGGTAGTGCCCGAGCGTCGGAAAGGCGAGCCGCCAGTCGTCCGGGCTCTCTGTCTTGCCGCCGTCGATGCCGATGAAGCCATCCTCGACGAAATCGTTCGCGACCATGCTCCAGTCGGCCGCCAGGAAGGCATCGATATCGCGCGGAACAAGCATCTCCCAAATGGCGCTGCGCGCCTTGTCTGATGCGTCGAAAGGGTTCTTGAACGGGTCGCGCATTTAAATTCTTTTCATGAATTGCAATTTTGTCTGGCAAATTTCCGCCTTATCTGGTCAATTGTCAACGAAATAAGAAAATAATTTGCATAATGAGGGTCACATGACGATCAAGCGATATGGAGCGGAAAAGAAGGGCGCGGGCGGGCAGCGACTGCCGTTTGCGCGTGCCGTCGAAGCGGACGGCTGGCTTTATGTTTCCGGCCAGGTTGCCATGGAAGACGGCGAAATCATCGAAGGCAACATCGTCACACAGACGCACAAGACCATCCAGAATGTCATCGCCATTCTGGAGGAAGCCGGATACGGGCTCGAGCATGTCGTTCGGGTCGGCGTGTGGCTGGACGACCCGCGGGATTTCTGGAGCTTCAACAAGATCTATGAAGGCTATTTCGGCGAACATCCGCCGGCGCGCGCTTGTGTGCAGTCGCGGATGATGGTCGACTGCAAGGTCGAAATCGACTGCGTGGCCTACAAGGCCCGCCAGGCCTAGACCAACAGTAAGCGGGGGACCTCATGGACATTCTCACTCGGCTGCAGCAGGAGAAAGAGGCCCTCTCCCAATCGGAGCGCCGCATCGCCGACATCCTGTTTTCGGATTTCGATTTCGCGGTCAACGCCTCGATCATCGAGCTTGCCGAACGGGCCGACGTCTCGCCGCCGACGGTGACGCGCTTCTGCCGGCGGCTCGAATGCCAGAGCTTCTCCGAGTTCAAGGTGCGGCTCGCACAGACGGCCTTCGTCGGCACGCGCTACCTCAATCCGACGACCCGAGCGACATCGCCGCAGGACATCGCCGAGAACGTCATCACCAAGGCGCAGTCGGCGCTTTACGCCCTGCACCGGTCGATCGACCTCGAAAAGGTCGAGGCGGCGGCAACGTGGATTGCCGAGGGGCGGATGATCTATGCCTTCGGGTCCGGCGGCAACTCCTCCATGGTCGCCAACGAAATGCAGAACCGTCTCTTCCGGCTCGGCATCAACGTGACGGCCTGCAACGACCACCAGATGATGCTGATGATGACGGCCGCCGCCACCACTCAGGACGTGATCGTCGGGTCCTCCTTTTCGGGGCGCAACCGCGAACTGGTCCGCATCCTGGAACAAGCGCGGGAATATGGCATCTTCACCATCGCGCTGACGCAGAGCGACAGTCCGGTTTCGAGAGCGGCGGGGCTGGCCCTGACGATCGACCTTGCCGAAGGCGTCGACATCTTCCGCCCGACCTCGACGCGTATCGCCTATCTCGCGATGACCGACGTCCTTGCCAATGTGGCGGCCCACAAGATCAAGAACCAGGCGACGGCGACGCTCCGGCGCATCAAGCAGCAGCTGGTGACGTTCCGCGACGAGGACGACCGCCAGCTTCTCGGCGACTAGAACACTATCGGAGACGAAACGACATGGCGACGAGCGTTGCAGTGGTGACGGGAGCGGCCGGGGACATCGGACGGGCTATCGCCCGCGCCCTTGCCGGCGACCATGAGGCGATCGTGCTCGCCGATATCGACGCTTCGGCGGCGGCAGCGGCCGCAGCCAGCCTCTCGGACGACGGCGCCCGCTTCGAACCGTTTGCCTGCGACATCACCGACCCGCAGTCGACCGAAGCGCTGGCGGCCTTCGCCTCGGGGCTCGGGTCGGTCGCCACGCTCGTAAACAATGCCGGTGCTGCCCGAGACATCTCCCTGCAGAGCACGACGGGAGACAACTGGCGCCGCGACATGGCGCTCAACCTCGACGGCTGCTTTCATTGCTTCAAGGCGTTCGAAAGCGCGCTGAAGCAGTCGCAGGGGTCGGTCGTCAACATCGCCTCCGTCAACGGCCTCAACGTCTTCGGCCATCCGGCCTACAGCGCCGCCAAGGCCGGCATGATCCACCTCACCCGGCTGATCGCCGTCGAGTACGGCAAGTTCGGCATCCGCGCCAATGCGGTGGCGCCCGGCACCGTGCGCACACAGGCCTGGGAAGCGCGCGCGGCGGCCAATCCGAACGTCTTCGAGGAGGCGCGCCGCTGGTATCCACTGCAACGCGTCGTGCCGCCGGAAGACGTGGCAAGCGCCGTGCGATTCCTTGCCGGTCCGGCGGCACGATCGATCACCGGCGTCTGCCTGCCTGTCGACTGTGGCCTGACGGCCGGCCAGGCGGAACTGGCGGCGACCTTCAGCCAGTCTGCCGATTACTGATGTTCAAAACCTCCCGATAAAAGAGCCCCCATCATGACCATTCCTCTATTTCGCCTGGAAGCTGCCTGGGAACCCATTGCCGGCACCTCCGGAAAATTCCATTTTTCGCTGGTCAATCTGTCCGAAGAAGCCCTGACCGGCTTTCGTCTCTCGTACACGTCGCTGACCCGGACGGCTGAAAAGCACGTCTGCGAAAATGCCCGCCTCACCAGGAAGGTCGCCAATTATCACGAGTACGCGCCGCCGGAAGGCTTTACGCTCGCGCCCGGAGCAATCTGGTCTTTCACGGTCGAGGGGCTGACGCGCCCGGCAAAGCATGTCACGGACGGCGCGAAGTCCGCCTATGTCACGACGGTCGATAACCGTCATCTGGCCGTGGCGATCGGCGACCTGATGCTAAAGGGCGCGGAAAGCCAGACGCCGCCCCGCCTTCTGCCCGAAGGCAAGGCGAACGAGCCGTTCTCGCTTCTGCCCTGGCCGCGCGAAAGCACGCTGGAACCCGGGACCGAGGTGCCCGTCGCGCTGTTTCCTGCAGCGGGCACTGCTGGCGCCGACGTTGCTGCCATGGCAGCGATCCAGGGGCTCTATCAGCGGCTCTTTCCGATCGATCACCTGCCCTTCTCGCTCGTCGCGGTCGATGGCGGCGTTGCAGTCGAATTTGCCGAAACGTCCGCGCTTGCTGATGAAGCCTACGAGATCGCCTTCGAACCCGGCGGCATCAAGCTCGCCTATGGCGGCGCTGCCGGCCGGCAATACGGCCTGACCAGTTTGGCGCAGCTGCTCCATGGCGCCCGTCCCGGCGGCAGCGGCTTCCGCTTCCCGAAGTCCGGACGGATCTCCGACAGCCCGCGCTATGGCTGGCGCGGCTGCCATCTCGACGTCTCCCGCCAGTTCATTCCGACCGCGGACGTCCTGCGCTTCATCGATCTTCTCGCCTGGCATAAGCTCAACATCTTCCATTGGCACCTGACCGACGACGAGGCATGGCGCCTCGAGATCAAGGCATACCCCGCACTGACCGACACCGGCGCGCGCCGCGGTCCCGACGAACCGCTGATCCCGCAGCTCGGCGACGGAGCCGAACCGCGCCATGGCTTCTACAGCCAGGAAGAGGTCAGCGCGATCGTCGCCCATGCTGCCTCGCTCCATATCGAGACAGTACCGGAAGTCGACATTCCCGGCCATTGCACGGCAGTCCTCGTCACCTATCCGGAGCTGACAGACGGCCAGGAGGCACCCGACAGCTACCGCTCCGTCCAGGGGTATCCGAACAACGCGCTCAACCCGGCGATCGAGGCGACCTATGATTTCCTCGGCAAGGTCTTCGATGAAATGGTCGCGCTCTTCCCCTCCGAATACATCCATATCGGTGGCGACGAGGTCGCCGACGGCTCGTGGCTGAAATCGCCGCTCGCCCGTGCCCTGATGGACAAGGAAGCTCTTGCCGGGACCTTCGAGCTGCAATCGCATTTCATGAAGCGGGTGAAGGCGATGCTCGACGCCCGCGGCCGCAAGCTTGCCGGCTGGAACGAGGTCGCCCATGGCGGCGGCGTCAGCGCCGATGGAACGCTGCTGATGGCGTGGCAGAACCCGGAGGTGGGGATAGAGCTTGCACGCGAAGGCTACGACGTGGTCATGACGCCCGGCCAGGCCTATTATCTCGACATGGTGCAGGCCGAGGAATGGCAGGAGCCCGGTGCCAGCTGGGCGGGGACGGTGCCGCCGGCGCACAGCTACGCCTACGAGGCGGAAGGCGAGTTTCCGGAAGACCTGAAGGGACGGCTGCGCGGCATCCAGGCCTGCATCTGGACCGAGAACTTCATCTCGCGCGCCTATTTCAACCATCTGGTCTTCCCGCGCCTCAGCGCGATCGCCGAAGCCGCATGGACACCGAGGGCACGGAAGGACTGGCTGCGTTTCGCGGCGATCGCCCCGCTTTCACCCACGCTTTGAGGAGATGACCATGCGCATCGCCTTCGGCGGCATTCACACGGAATGCTCGACATCTTCCTCGGTGTTCATGAAGGAAGAGGATTTTCGGGTCGTCAGGGGCGACGACCTTCTTGCCGACGCACGGTTCCGTTTCATGGCAGCGGCCGGCATGGACTGCCTGCCGCTGATGCATGCCCGGGCCGTGCCGGGCGGCCCTGTGTCACGCGAGACTTACGAACGCTTCAAGACGGAGTTCCTCGAACGGCTGTCCGCCGTGCTTCCGGTCGACGGCCTCTATCTCGCCATGCATGGCGCGATGAATGTCGAAGGCATGGACGATGCGGAAGCAGACTGGATTTCGGCGGCCTGCGATGTCGTCGGACCCGACTGCGTGGTCGCCGCCAGCTACGACCTGCACGGCAATGTCAGCCAGCCGATCATCGACCGGCTGGACATTTTCGCGGCCTATCGCACGGCCCCGCATATCGACACGCAGGAAACGATGGAGCGGGCCTTCTCCATGCTGGTCGAGGCACTGACGTCCGGCGTGAGGCCCGGCATCGCCTGGGCGAAGATCCCGGTGCTGTTGCCGGGCGAAAGGACCTCGACGGAAGACGAGCCGGCCAAGGGGCTCTATGGCCTGCTGCCGGAGATCGACGGTGTTGCGGGCATTCTCGATGCCAATCTGATGGTGGGTTACGTCTGGGCGGACGAGCCGCGGGCAACGGCGGCGGCGATCATGACGGCGACGGACCGGGCGACGGCGATGCGGGAAGCGGAGAAACTGGCCACGGCCTACTGGAATGCGCGGGCGGACTTCCGCTTCGGGCCGACGACAGGGCCGCTTCAGGACATGCTAAAGATCGCATCGCAGACAGACACCCGTCCGATCATCCTCGCAGATTCCGGCGACAACCCGACCGGAGGCGGGGTCGGCGACAGGGCGGACGTGCTTGCCGCGCTGCTTGCCGCCGGCTGGCAGGACGCGCTCGTTGCCGGCATTTGCGACCGACCATCGGTGGAGGCCTGCTTTGCCGCCGGCGAAGCGCAGAGCGTGACGCTCACCATCGGCGGCAGCCTCGATCCGGCGAGCCAACCGGTCACGGTCGAGGCACATGTCGTCCGGCTGGACGATCCCACCGACGCGCCCGAGCGGCAGGCCGTCGTCGAGATCGGCGGCATAACCGTCGTCCTTTCGGCACGACGTCGCCCCTATCACAACATCGCCGATTTCACGCGGCTCGGCCTCGATCCGAAATCCGTCCGGCTGCTGGTGGTGAAATCCGGCTATCTGTCGCCGGAGCTGGCGCCGATCGCCAATCCAAACCTGATGGCGCTGACGGACGGTTCGGTCAATCAGGACATCGAGGCCTTGGCGAACGCGCGCCGGCAGCGGCCGATCTATCCGTTTCAGAAGGATTTCGATTTCAAGCCGGAAGCGGTGCTTTCGAAACGGTGGCAGACGCGCTGATCAGAGCTTGTCGATCTTCGTCTTCAGGGCGCGTACACTTGCCTCGTCGGTCTTCTTCGGATTGGTCGGGGCAAAGCCAAGCTCGATGACCTTGGGATTGCTGACCGGGACGGAGACGGAACAGGAGCCGTGGATCTCATTCGTCTTCAGTCGCGGCAGCAGGACGTCGATCGTTTCCGAATTGACGCCGGATCCGGGCATGATGCAGATGCGGCCGGCCGCCACTTCGATCGCCCGTTCGATGACATCGACGCCTTCCGGCGCAGTGCGTTTGCCGCCGGAGGTCAGGATGCGCTCGAAGCCGAGCGAGATCGCCATCTCGACGGCCTCGTCGAAATCCGGGACGAGGTCGATCGCCCGGTGGAGCGTCATGCCGAGCCCTTCGGAATGACCGGTAAGGATCTTCAGGAGATTGTAGTCGAGGCGGCCATCGGGCCGTGTGGCGCCGAGCACCACGCCATCGACGCCGGCGCGCCGGACCATGTCGATTTCGCGCATCAGCATCGAAAACTCCGATTCGGAGTAGACGAAATCGCCATCGCGCGGGCGGATCATGGCGTAGCAGGGGATGGACAGGTTCACGGCGGCCGCAATGAGGCCCGGGGTCGGGGTCAGCCCGCCGATGGAGAGCGCACTACAGAGTTCCAGCCTGCCCGCCCCTCCGCGAAAGGCTGCCATCATGCCAATTTCATCATCAATGCAGACTTCGAGAATACGCTCGGCCATGAACTATCCCACTCCTCTTGGGTGGCAAAGAATTTATGGCCTGAAGGCGGCGTGACAACCGCCTTCAGCGCATAGCTTCTATTCGCAATCAGAGGAGCTGGCGCTTCGAAAGATTGCGCATCAGCGCCGAAACGCCGAAGGTCCACGGCTCGCATTCCGTCGACAGACGGACCCGGTTGCTGAGCGCGCCAAGGCGATCGTTGGAGATCGTCACGACGTCGTCGCCCTTGTGCGTGAAGCCCTGCCCCGGAAAATCCCGGTCCTCCACCGGCGCAAACAGCGTGCCGAGGAACAGCATGAAACCATCCGGATACTGGTGGTGACGGCCGATCGTCTGGGCGACGAGATCGAGCGGATCGCGGCTGATCTCCTTCATCGAGCTCTTGCCGTGCAGCACGTAGCCGTCCGTGCCTTCGATCAGGAGATCCAATTCCGCCTGCCGGACATCGTCGATCGTGTAAGTCTCATCGAACAGACGGATGAACGGGCCGATCGCGCAGGAGGCGTTGTTGTCCTTCGCCTTGCCGAGCAGCAGGGCCGAGCGGCCCTCGACGTCCCGCAGGTTAACGTCGTTGCCAAGCGTCGCGCCCTTGACCTCGCCGCGGCTGTTGACCGCCAGCACGATCTCCGGCTCGGGATTGTTCCACTTCGAGACGGGGTGAAGCCCCACGTCCGCGCCGTGGCCGACGGAGGACATGACCTGAGCCTTGGTGAAGACCTCAGCGTCCGGACCAATGCCGACCTCGAGGTATTGCGACCAGACGCCTTCCTCGATCAGCGCCTGCTTGACCCTCTCGGCGTCCGGCGAGCCGGCCTTCAGGTTGCGCAGGCTGTCGCCGATGATGGATGTGACCTTCTCCCGGATCTTCAGTGCGAGCGCCGCATTGCCGGCGGCACGTTCCTCGATCACGCGCTCGATCATCGAGCGGGCGAAGGTGACGCCGCAGGCCTTGACCGCCTGGAGGTCGCAGGGCGCGAGCAGCGTCAATGCCTTGCCCTGCGGCGCATCCAGCAGGTCCGTCACCGCGCAGAGCGTCTCCCCCTTCGCCGTGCGGGCGTAGGCGGCGGGATCGTCCTTCTCGAGCAGATCACGCATGGTCGGGGCATCTTTGCCGGTAATGTCGACCACCTTGCCATCACGCAGAACGACCAGAGCCGGGCCGTCGATGTCCCGACGCCAGACACGCCCCACGAAAAGTCCGGTTGTAAATTCCTGCGCCGACATGGCCTTCTCCTCATCCTGTTTCGAGGGACAGTCATAGGGTGACCACCGGCGAAACGTCAACGCCGCAGCGTGGCGCGCCAGGCCAATAGTCAATACTTACGCGATCGCTTAACCGCTTGATAAGGCATTTTGCAAATAATGCCCGGGATTTGAGGGCGTTTGGGCGCCACACTGTATTGGGGGGCCATTGGTGAAAAATCCTGTTCGAAATATTCCTCTGTTCCAATTCTCGTCGATCAAGGCCAAGTTTGCCTTGCTGGTCATTGGTGCGACACTGGTTTCATGCTTGTCCGTGGGTCTGCTGAGCTACCAGATCGGTAAGCAGGGGCTTATCGAAGCGAGCGAACTTCGCCTGGCGTCGATCGCCGGCAACCAGGCGAAGGACGTGTCCAACTATGTCGTGCGCGTCAACCAGACATTGAGCGACATAGGGCAGAACACGGCCGTCGCCGACGCGGTGGACAACATCGCCTCCATCATGTCGTCCGAGCGCGACAACATCCTCAAGACTTTTTCGCCGTCCGGCTCGACGCTTGACCAGCGCGTGAAGGAAGACGGCTCGGCGACCAAGTTGATCTACGGCATGCGCCATTCGACGATCCATAGTTCGCTGGTCGCGGCCTGGAAGAACGCCAAGGTCAGCGACATCTACGTCGTCAACCAGGAAGGCCTGATCGTCTACTCCGTCACCAAGGGTCGCGAGTTCCTGCAGAGCGTCAGCGATCCGGGCAACGAGCCGCTCGCCAAGATCATCGAGGAAGCCGGCAAGAGCACCGAGACGAAGGATTTCGTCGAGGGCTTCCAGCCCTACAAGGCCGAAGACGGTGACGTGTCGGCGTTCATCGGTCGACCGCTTGAGATTCTCTACTGGGGCAAGCCCACCCGCAAGGGATTCGTGATCATCCGCGTCTCCAGCTCCAAGCTTGCGCAGGTCGTCGAACCGGAAGGCCTTGGCTCGACCGTCGACGCCGGCTTCCTGCTGACCGGCAACGGTGAGCTGCGCGCCGGTGCGGCGAGCTTCGCCAAGGACGGCAAGGCGCCCGCAGATCTCGCTGCGGCCGCCGGCCAGTTCTCATCCGGTTCGCTGCTTGCCTCCGACGACCAGGGTTCGTTCTTCTACTCCTACCTGCCGATCTCGCTTTTCGGTGAAAACGACATGCTTGTCGTCGGCCAGGAAGAGAGCAAGGTTCTGGCCGCCTCGACCAAGCTGGCGCAGTCGGCCATCGTCGCCACGCTCGCCGTGCTTGCCATCATGGGCCTCGTCGGCGCCTTCGTCGCAGCCCGCATGACGCGTCCGCTGACCAAGCTGGCGGAATTGATGAACCGACTGAATGCCGGCGACAAGTCGATCGTCATCGAAGGCGTCGAGCGCAAGGACGAAATCGGCACCATGGCGCGCGCACTGGACTCCTTCCGCAACAGTGCGCTCGAAAAGGACGCCATGGAGATCAGCGCCGCCGAGAAGAACCGCGAAATCGAAACGGAACGCGTCCAGCGCGAAGCCGAGAAGGCGCGCAGCGCCGCCGACCTCGAGGCGGCGGTCGCAGCTCTCGCCAGCGGGTTGAAGAACCTCGCCGGCGGCAGGCTCAGCCACCGGATCAACGTTCCCTTCGTCGCCAGCCTCGACCAGCTGCGTGTGGACTTCAACCTGTCCATGCAGCAACTGGAAGAGACGATCGGCGCCATCGGCGAAAGCGTCGATACGATCAGCGGCGGTTCGGCCAGCCTGAAGACGGCTTCCGAGAGCCTCTCGCAGCGTACCGAGCGGCAGGCAGCCGCTCTCGAGCAGACGGCGGCCGCGCTTGGCAGCATCACCGAGACGCTGAAGGAAACGCGCGGACGCTGCGAACATGCTGAAGCCGTGACCACGCAGACGACGCAGCAGGCGAGTGCTTCGGCCTCGATCGTCCGCGAAGCCATCTCGGCGATGGACAAGATCGAGAGTTCCTCGCAGCAGATCCGCCAGATCATCGACGTCATCGATCAGATCGCCTTCCAGACCAACCTGCTGGCGCTCAACGCCGGGGTCGAGGCAGCACGTGCCGGTGATGCCGGCAAGGGCTTTGCCGTTGTCGCACAGGAAGTCCGCGAACTCGCACAACGTTCCGCAGCCGCCGCCAAGGACATCAACGCCCTGATCAACGGCTCCGCGACCGACGTCGAGAACGGTGTGGCGCTGGTGCTGAAGACGGGTGAAGGCCTGACCAAGATCGAAGAGGGCATCCAGGCGATCAGCGCCGAGATCAACGGGATCGTCATGGCGTCTCGTGATCAGTCCGAGCGTCTGGGCGAGATCAACTCCACCGTTGTCTCTCTCGACCAGGTCACGCAGCAGAATGCGGCGATGGTCGAGGAGACCACCGCATCGGCCCACAGCCTCGACAGCGAGAGCATCGTGCTCAGCCAGCGCATCAGCCACTTCCAGATCGGCGATGCACGGACACGCGCAGTCGGCCGGGCCGCCTGACAATTATGCCCCCGTGGCCTGGCCACGGGGGCATTTCTCACCCCGGGGAACGCAGCAAATTCTTAAACCTATTGGTGCAATACTGCCGAGTATAGTTGTGAATTAACCCGGTCCCTGGTTGAATGGCAGACAGACGAGCACATTCCCTGCGCCGCATTGCGGTGAGATTGGTCAAGGCGCCCTACCTTCCCGGGCTGCTGCTCGTCGTCGCAATCTTCAGCGCACTCTTCTATGCCGACTTCGTCCGCAAGAAGTCGGCCGAGACCATGGCGCGAACGAAGGTTCACGAGGAACTGAACCTCATCCGCAGCAAGCTGGAAGGCAAGATCAACGGCAACATCCTGCTGGCACAGGGCCTCGCGGCGGCGGTCGCGACGGAACCCGACATGCCGGGGGAGAGCTTCGACAGGCTCGCCGGCCACCTCATGCAATCGGGCACGCAGATCAGAAGCATCGCGCTGGCACCCAACCTCGTCGTCAATCATGTCTACCCGCTGAAGGGTAATGAAAAGGCCCTGGGGCTCGACTACCGGAAGAACGACGACCAGCGCTCCGCCGTCTACAGGGCCCGTGACGAGAACAGGGTGACGCTCGCCGGTCCCGTCAACCTTGTGCAAGGCGGCCAGGGGCTGCTCGTACGATATCCGGTCAACGTCACGGACCCGGATGGAAAAACGACGTTCTGGGGCGTTCTGTCCGCCGTCATCGATCTGGACAAGCTTTACCGGGAGAGCGGCCTCGACGCGGCTGCCAAGAACCTGCACATCACGGTCGGGGCCATCAACCACGACAACGGGTCGATCCGCTATTTCTACGGCAGCCGCGCCGAAGCGGGCCGGATGCCGACAGCGGCGGCAATCGATCTCGGCTATGAGCAATGGATCATGCTCGCCTCTCCGAAGGAGGGTTGGGACGTGTTACCGGAGGGGACCGCAACCTTCCGCCTCACTCTGGCACTCGTCGGCCTGCTGATCATTCTGCCGCTCCTGTGGATCGGCCGTCTGATGCGCGAACGCCACGAGAATGTCCTGGCGTTGAGGAACCGCGAGGAGCAGCTCGAAGAGCTGTCCCAGAGGCTCGGGGTCGCCCTCGAAACTTCCCAGATCGGCGTCTGGGACTATGACGTCGACGAAGACATCCTCATCTGGGATGAGCGCATGCGCGACATCTACGGCATGTCGAGAGGCCAGGTGAACAACATCTATGAGGACTGGGAGCGATCCCTGCATCCCGAGGACCTGCCGATCGCAAAAGCCACATTCGCGGAAACCATCGCCACCGGACGCAAATACATCACCCAGTTCCGGATCATCACGGAAACGGGGGAAGTCCGGCATATCCGCGCCTACGGCACGGCTTACCGGGACCGCCGGGGTCATTACAAGATCGTCGGAGTGAACTGGAACGTCACCGAGGATATACGCCTCCAGGACGAGTTGAAGGCAGCCAAGAAGAAGGCGGATGAGCAGAACCGCGAGCTGGAAATCGCCCGCAAGCGGATGGAATACAATTCACTGCACGATGCGCTGACCGGGCTGCCGAACCGGCGCTTCCTCGACCAGATTCTCGCCGAACGCGATGCCGGAGCGAAAGCGCCGGGCATGACCCTGCTGCATATCGACCTCGACCGGTTCAAGGACATCAACGATACGCTCGGGCACGGCGCCGGAGACCGTATTCTCAAGCACACCGCCGACACCCTGCTGGCCAATGTCGGCGTCACCGAATTCGTGGCACGCATCGGCGGCGACGAATTCGTCGTGATCACGGGCGGCAATGGCGGCCCGGAGGACAGCAGCCAGCTCGCCGAGAAACTGATCGAAGGCATCAGCCGGCCCGTCGACTACAACGGGCACGAATGCCGGGTCGGCGCCAGCATCGGCGTCGCGTCCCGCACCGATTTTTCGGAGAAGGCCGACGACCTGCTGATCAATGCGGACATCGCCCTCTACGAAGCCAAGCGCCGCGGCCGCAACCGGGTGGAATTCTTCTCCGATGAGCTTCGGGCGGTCGCTGTCTCGAACAAGCGCACGGCCGACGAAATCCTTCGCGGCCTGGAACACGGAGAATTCATCCCGTATTTCCAGCCGCAGTTCGATGCGCGGACGCTCGAAATCGCCGGCGTCGAGGCGCTCGCCCGCTGGGAGCATCCGGAAAAGGGCATGCTGCCCCCGTCCGCCTTTCTGCCGATCGCCGAAGCGCTCAACAACGTCGCCCAGATCGACGCGAGCATCCTGCACCAGGCGCTGTTCCAGTATCACCGCTGGCAGGCGGCCGGACTTGCCATACCGCAGGTGTCGGTCAACATCTCCGCCCAGCGTCTGCTGGACGACGGCCTGATCGAAAAGCTGCGCGAGATCGCTCCGGCGCCCGGCTCGCTGTCGTTCGAACTCCTGGAATCGATCTCGTTCGATGACGAGGACGACATGCTGCTGAGCCGGATAAAAGCCATCAAGGAGCTGGGGATCGCCATCGAGCTCGATGATTTCGGCACCGGCTATGCGTCGATCATCAGCCTCATCAACCTGTCGCCGCGCCGGCTGAAGATCGACCGGCAACTGATCAAGCCGGTACTGTCCGGCGAGTCACAGAAGCAACTGGTGCGGTCGATCATCGACATAGGCCGGTCGCGGGGCATCGAAAGCGTCGCCGAAGGCATCGAGACGATGGAGCATGCCTCTCTGCTGCGCGACCTCGGCTGCGATCTCCTGCAGGGCTTCGCGCTGGCGCGGCCGATGAGTGCCGACCAGTTTCTGGCCTTCGCCAAGGCATACAAGCCGGCGACATCGCGGCGGCGAAGAAGCGCCTGAGAAAAGCCTTCCCTAGCGGACGGCGGACGGCCCGAAGCTCTCCAGCAGTCCGGTGTAGGGCTTCGATATCGGAAACGAATAGGCTCCGCGCTTGGCCGTTCTGAGCCCAAGCGTCACCAGCGCTTCCGCCTGCTTGACGGCGGCACCGACGCCATCGATGACCGGCAGCCCGTATTTCTCCTGAAGCTCGGCGGCCATCTCGGCCATGCCTGCGCAACCAAGCACGATCGCCTCGGACCTGTCCTCGTCGATGGAACGGCGGATCTCCGCCTCGAGCCGCGCCCGCGCGCCGGACTGCGGATCTTCAAGCGACAGCACCGGTATGTCGGCCGCCCTCACCCGCGCCCGGCCCGCCATGCCGTAGCGCTGGACGAGATGCTCCAACGGGTCGAGCGAGATTGCCATGGTGGTGACGACGCCGATACGGCGGGCGATGAAGGATGCGGCGGCAAGGCCCGCCTCGCAGATGCCGATGACGGGGATGGTGGCCATGGCGCGAGCGGCGTCGAGGCCGGTGTCGTCGAAGCAAGCGATGACGGCCGCATCCGCTCCGGCTTTTTCACCCGCCGCGATTTCCGCGAGCAGGCCCGGAACCGCGAACGCCTCGTCGTAGTAGCCCTCGATCGAGACCGGGCCCATGGCCGAGGTCACGGCGGAGATCTGCGTGCCCGGGGCCGCGACGCGCACCGCCGCCGAAGCGATGGTCTCCGTCATGCTGGCGGTGGTGTTGGGGTTCACGACGAGAATGCGCATGGAAGGTCCGTCAGTTCGCCGACCCAGGTCGACGGTGCATTGCAGGGAAACAGTTGACCGGAGGTCACGCCCGCGCGCGCTTCCGCCCAAGATAGACGATCACCGCGAGCGTCGTACCGATGACCGCGAAGGAGAACAGCGTGGTCACGGTGCCGAGCGCATAGAGCACCGGCGTCGTTACGTTGGTGGTCATGCCGTAGATCTCGAGCGGCAAGGTGTTGTAGCTGCCGGCCGTCAGCAGCGTGCGGGCAAACTCGTCATAGGAAAGCGAGAAGCCGAACAGGCCGACGCCGACGAGGCTCGGCGCGATCATCGGCAACAGCACGTTCGAGAAGGTCTGCCAGGGAGAGGCGCCGAGATCGCGGGCCGCTTCTTCGTAGGACGGCGAGAAGCGGTTGAAGACCGCAAACATGATGAGAACGCCGAAGGGCAGCGTCCAGGTGAGGTGCGCCCCGAAGGCCGAGGAATACCAGAACGGCTTGAAGCCGAATTGCTGGAACATCACGCCGATACCAAGGCTGACGATGATCGACGGCACCACGAGGCTGGCGATGGCGAGATAGAAGAGCGCGGTCGAGCCGACGAAACGCCTGCGGAATGCAAGCCCCGCCAGAAGCGAGACGATGACCGTAACGGCCATGACCAAAAGGCCGAGGGTGACTGAGCGGGTGATCGAGCCAGCGAAGTCGCCGACGGCCTGCTTTTCGAACAGGTTGGCGAACCAGCGCACCGACCAGCTGTTCATCGGAAAAGTCAGGCCGCCATTCGGGCCCTGGAAGGACAGGATGAAGATCGCCGACATCGGCCCGTAGAGGAACAGGACGAAGATCGCGAAGAAGATGGCGAGGACATAGAAGCCGGTGCCGCGCTTTTCGTGGTGCATGGTTCAGAGCTCCTTCCTGATGTCGACAATCCGCAGGATGCCGGAAACGATGATCAGAACCGCAAGCAGCAGCACCACGGCATTGGCGGCGGCGGCCGGATATTGCAGGAGCGACATCTGGTTCTTCATCATCAGCGCGACCGATGCGCTCTGGCCGCCGGACATGACCTGCACGGTGGTGAAATCGGCCATCACCAGCGTGACGACGAAGATCGTGCCGATCGCCATGCCGGGCTTGGCCAGCGGAATGATGACGTTCCAGAGCGTCTGCCAGCCCGTCGCACCGGCATCCTTGGCGGCCTCCACCAGCGAGCGGTCGATGCGCATCAGCGTGTTGAAGATCGGCGTGACCATGAACAGCGTGTAGAGATGGACCATGGCGAGCACCACGGCGAAATCCGAGTAGAGCAGCCATTCGACCGGTGAGGAGACAAGTCCGGCCTTCTGCAGGCCCATGTTGACGAGCCCGTTGCGCCCGAGCACCGGAATCCAGGAAATCATGCGGATGATGTTCGACGTCAGGAACGGAACGGTGCAGACGAGGAAGAGGATCGTCTGCATGGCCGCGCTTCTGACATGGAAGGCGAGGAAATAGGCAACCCAGAAGCCGATCACGAGGGTGAGCGCCCAGACGATCGCTGCATATTTCAGGGTGTTGAGGTAGGTCTTCCAGGTGACCCAGGAAAACAGCACATCCTCGTAATTGGTCCAGAGGAAATCGGGATAGATACCGGCGAAGTCGTAGTCCCAGAAGCTGACGGCAATGATCAGCACGATCGGCAGCAGGAAGAAGAAGCCGAGGATCAGCGTCAGCGGCGTGGCCTGGAGATAGGAGGCGGCGCCACCGGCCATTCGCGAGGCGAGGCTGGTCTTCACGCGCTTCATCGGCATCATGTCATCTGTGGCAGCGGTGCTCACGGGTGCCGTCTCCTATGACCGGGCTTTGGATGGCGCCCCTCCCCCGCAGATCGAGGGAGGGGCAGTCGTTATCAGGCTGCGATGAACTCGTTCCAGCGCTTGACCATGTAGCGGTCCTCGTCCATCACCGAGTTCCAGCAGGCGACGTGGCCCATGCGCTCCATGAACGAGCCGCCGTCGCGAACGGCACCGGCCTTCTCCATGACCTTGCCTTCCGGCGACAGGATATCGCCCTCGGCCGGCTTGCCTTCGATCCAGTAGCCCCATTCGTCGGCGGACATGTATTCCTTGGCGGTGTCCATGCAGGCCGAGTAGTAGCCCTGGCGGTTGAGGTAGCCGCCGACCCAGCCGGACGTGTACCAGTTGATGTATTCGTAGGCTGCGTCGAGCTCGGCGCCGGAAAGGTGCGAGGCAAGGCCAAGACCGCCACCCCACGAACGATAGCCTTCCTTGAGCGGCTGATACTTGCAGGCGATGCCCTTGGAGCGGACGGCGGCGACGGCCGGCGACCACATGGACTGGATTACGACTTCGCCGGAGGCCATCAGGTTGACGGACTCGTCGAAGGACTTCCAGAAGGCGCGGAACTGGCCGTCCTGCTTGGCCTTGATGAGGAAGTCGATCGTCTTGTCGATCTCTTCCTTGGTCATGTTGCCCTTGTCGGCATACTTGATGTTGCCCATGGCTTCCATGATCATCGCCGCATCCATGATGCCGATCGACGGAATGTTGAGGATCGAGGTCTTGCCCTTGAAGGCCGGATCCATGATGTCGGCCCAGGTGGTGATCTCACGGCCGACGAGGTCGGGACGGATGCCGAGCGTATCGGCGTTGTAGATCGTCGGGACCATCGTGAACCAGCCGGTTTCGCCGGCAGCGAACGTCTTGTCGCCGGGCTTTTCGACGAAGCCGACGGTATGCGGCGCGGTGCCCTGGGCAATGACGCTGTCGGGCGTCAGCTTACCGGTTTTGAAGAGCGGCACGATCTTGTCATAGTATTTCAGCTTGGAGGTATCCATCGGCTGGATGGCGCCCGACGGGTAGACCTTCTTCAGGATCCAGTATTCGATGTCGGCGATGTCATAGCTGTCCGGCTGGGTGACCGTACGCTGCGCGGCGGCGTCGGAGTCGAGCGCGGTCATTTCGAGCGTGATTCCGAGGTCTTCCTTGCACTTCTCGGCGATGGCGTTGATGTTGGAAACGCCCGTGCCGATCTGGCGCAGCGTGATCGGGTTCTTCGCCCAGATGGTCGGGAAGCCGGTGATGACGCCGGTGCCGGCGGCAAGACCGGCCGCTGCGGCGCCCGTCTTGAGGATGTCGCGGCGCGTCAGCCCCTTCTTCTCTGTCTTCGTCTCGCTCATAGCTGTTCTCCTGGTGGTTTTGTTGACGGTCATTTATCGATCCGACCGAGGACGACCACATCCCCGGCGTCCCAAGCGAGCGCCACGGCGTCTCCGACCTTGACCGGCCGGGCAAAAAACTCCGTGTCCCCCACAATCGCAGTGAAATCCGTGATCCCTGCACCGTCCGCGGTCAGCTTCACGGAGGAGCCGCGATATTCGACATTGGTGATCGTGCCGGAGAAGCCGAGACCCGGCGCCGTCGGCTCGCCGAGGCGCACGCGGTCCGTGCGCACAGCGATGTCGACGGGTTCACCGGGATCGCGCGGGCCGTCGATGGCCGTGAAGACGGCATCCTCGACCGCGACCGACAGGAAGTTGCCGTCATGGCCGGCCGCCTTGCCGGAGATCACGTTGTGGTCGCCCATGAAGCGGGCGACGAATGCGGTTGCCGGACGCTCGAAGACCGTGCGCGGCGACGCGGCCTGCTCAATGCGGCCGTCGTTCATGACCACGATCAGGTCGGCCAGCGCCAGGGCTTCCTCCTGGCTGTGCGTGACATGAACGAAGGTGATGCCGAGCGAGGTCTGCAGCTTTTTCAGCTCGGCGCGCATGTGCACCTTCAGGAAGGGATCGAGTGCCGACAGCGGCTCATCGAGGAGCAGCGCTTCCGGATCGGTGATCAGCGCGCGGGCAAGCGCCACGCGCTGCTGCTGGCCACCCGAAAGCTGGGTGGGCTTGCGCGTCGCATAACGCTCCATCTGCATGAGCTTCAGCATTTCCAGCGCCTTGGCACGCCGCTCCTCGCGGGCAACACCCTTCATCTTCAGGCTGAAGGCGACATTGTCGATGAGATCGAGATGCGGGAAGAGCGCATAGGACTGGAACATCATCGCCGTGCCGCGGCGCGCCGGCGGCAGGTCGGACACGTTCTTGTTGCCGAGGATCACGTCGCCCTCGGTGATGCTCTCGTGCCCGGCGACCATGCGCAGCGTCGTCGTCTTGCCGCACCCCGACGGGCCGAGCAGGCAGCAATAGGTGCCGGCCGGAATTTTGAGGTTGATGCCGTGGACGGCGGTCGTTGCGCCGTATTTTTTGACGACAGATACGATTTCGATTTCTGCAGCTTTGCTCATGCGGCGCCCCTTCGCTTGCCAAATGAGAAATGCATTTCGCGTGCCAGACTCAAGAAGCCTCTGATATCATGGAGGTTTCTGGCACACGCTGCCTGCTCACAAAATTGACAAATGTCGCATTGCACAAAATTTAACCTATTGTCTCCGATGCAATGTCAAAATTGTATGCAATCTGATGGCACTTTTTCAGACACTCGCCATTTGCATGAAAAGCGGTTCGGGATTAAATGAAGTCATCGAAATGCGGTGAATTCCTTCCATGACTGACGCAGCCTATTCCATCGACGCACCGGCAGAGGACCGGGCCCAGGCCATTCGCGACGCGCTTCGCGATGCGATCGTTGATCGCCGCCTGGTGCCCGGCACGAAGCTCTCCGAGGCGGAGGTGGGAACGCTGTTCGACGCGAGCCGCACGGTCGTGCGCTCGGCCCTGCAGATGCTGGCCTTCGAAGGCCTGGTCAAAACCGAGCGCAACCGCGGGGCGTTCATTTCCAATCCGACGCCGGAGGAAGCGAGGCAGGTCTTTGCATCGAGGCGGCTGATCGAACCCGGCATCGCCACTGCCGCCGCCGAGCGGATCAAGGCCACCGACATCGCCCGCTTCCGCAAGCAGCTGGATGAGGAATCGCGCTTCATGAACGCCCGCGGGCCGCAGGCGCGGCGCGGGGAGATCAAGGCGTCCGGCGACTTTCACCTGATGCTGGCGGAAGTCGCCGGCAACCAGATCCTGCAGCGTTTCATGGACGAGCTCGTCGCCCGCTCCTCGCTGGTCATCGCGCTCTACGGGCGTACCGGTATTTCGAGCTGCGGCCACAGCGAACACACCGGCATTCTCGACTCCCTGGAAAAAGGCGACGCCAAGCGCGCCGCCGACCTCATGCTGCACCACATCGACCATATCGAGGCCGATCTCGACTACCGCATGCGTGAAGGCCTGGCGCTGAAGGACGCGCTGGACCTGTAGGCCGGACAGGCGTTCTGGCCGCTTGGGGAGGAGCGGGCATGGCATGGAACCTGCGCAACTGGGCGCGCGCCATGAAACGCGACGTCTCGGCACTCTACCGCGCCAGCCGTGATCCACGTGTCCCCTGGCACGCGAAGGCGCTGGCCGTCATCATAGTCGGCTATGCGCTGTCACCGATCGATCTCATTCCGGATTTCGTTCCCGTCATCGGCTATCTCGACGACATCATCCTGGTTCCGCTCGGCATATGGGTCGTGATCAAGCTCATTCCGCCGGAGATCATGGCTGAGCACCGCCGGCTGACATCCGCAGAGCGGCCGGCCAGCAAAGCGGCCGCAGCCGTCATCATCACCATCTGGATCGCGGTCTTTGCGGTCGCCGCCATCTGGCTCGCCCGGTGGCTGCGCCCTACTCCCTGACCTGCGACGAGATCCAGACGCGGAAGGCTTCGGCCAGCGGATTTTCGCGCTTTCCCTCCGGTACGACGACATAGTAGCTGTTTTCGGTCGTCAGCGGCTGCTCGAACAGGATCGCCAGCCGGCCATCGGCAAGCTCCTGTTCGATCAGGTAGCGCGGCAGGAGGGCGGCGCCGAGCCCGGCAATGGCCGCCTCGATCTGCATGGAAAACTGCCCGAAGCGATGACCGCTGAAGGCGCCGGCCGTTTCCAGTCCCTGTTCGTCGAACCACTCCGCCCAGAGCTTCGGTCGTGCAGTCAGGTGCAGGAGCGGAACATCAGCGAGGTCGGCGGACGTCAGTCCTGCCATGCGCGCTTTCAGCGCCGGACAGGCGACCGGCAAGATGACTTCGCGACACAGATAGTGGCAGACGGCCTTGGCCCAGACCGGCTGGCCGTAATGGATCGCCAGATCGAAGTTTTCCTCGTCGAAATCGAAAGGCTCGGAGCGAGAGGCGAGTTCGAGCGTCGTTCCCGGATGGCCTTCGAGAAAACCCGGCAGCCGCGGCGTCAGCCAACGGCTTGCAAATGTCGGTAGTGTGGCGATCGAAAGGTTTTGCTGGCCGGCGCGCGAGGCCATCGCCTTCAGCACCATGGCCTCCGTGCGATTGAGAAGATTGCGCACTTCCGGCAGCAGCGCATGCCCCTGCTCCGACAGGACGACGCGCTGGCGCACACGCTCGAACAGGGTGAGACCGAGACGGACCTCCAGTTCCTTGATCTGGCGGCTGACGGCGCTCTGTGTCAGGTTGAGCTCGCGCGCCGCCTGGGTGAAGCCGCCATGCCTGGCGGCGCATTCGAACGCCTGCAGCGTCGCCATGTCCGGCATCTGCCGTCTGTTGAGCTTCATGACCATAACGCATCACCTGAACTGCGAATTTTGCAATATTACCCCGATGAATTTCATTATAATGCTGAAACGGAATTAACTTACAAGCGACCCCATTCGCGATAGAGGTGCCCATGACCAATGCAGCTTCAAAAATCAACGTGCCCAAGGAAGCGGCGGCCCTGCTGGAAAAGCTGGGCGTCGATGCGGCGCTCTATACCGGCGGCAGCATGGCGTCGCATTCGCCGGTGACTGGCGAACAGATCGCTGCGCTTACCCCGCACACGCCGGAAGCTGCGGCAAAGATCATCGAGAAGGCCGATGCCGCGTTCCGCATCTGGCGCAACGTGCCGGCGCCGAAGCGCGGCGAACTGATCCGCCTGCTCGGTGAGGAACTGCGGGCCGCAAAGTCGGATCTCGGCCGGCTGGTATCGATCGAGGCCGGCAAGATCGCCTCCGAAGGCCTCGGCGAGGTGCAGGAGATGATCGACATCTGCGATTTCGCCGTCGGCCTCTCCCGTCAGCTCTACGGCCTGACGATCGCCACCGAGCGGCCGGGCCACCGGATGATGGAAACCTGGCATCCGCTGGGCGTCGTCGGCATCATCTCCGCTTTCAATTTCCCGGTCGCCGTCTGGTCGTGGAATGCGGCGCTGGCACTCGTCTGCGGCAATGCGATCGTCTGGAAACCATCGGAAAAGACACCGCTGACGGCACTTGCATCGCAGGCTATCCTCGAGCGCGCCATCGCCCGCTTCGGCGACGCGCCGGAAGGCTTGTCCTCCGTGCTGATCGGCGATCGCGCCATCGGCGAAGTTCTGGTCGACGACCGCAAGGTCGCGCTCGTCTCGGCGACCGGCTCGACCCGTATGGGCCGCGAAGTCGGCCCCCGCCTCGCCAGGCGCTTCGCCCGTTCCATCCTCGAACTCGGCGGCAACAATGCCGGCATCGTCTGCCCGTCCGCCGACCTCGACATGGCCCTGCGTGCCATCGCCTTCGGCGCCATGGGCACGGCCGGCCAGCGCTGCACGACGCTCAGGCGCCTGTTCGTCCATGACAGCGTCTACGATGCGCTCGTGCCGCGGCTGAAGAAGGCATATGAAAGCGTATCGGTCGGCAACCCGCTGGAAACATCGGCGCTGGTCGGCCCGCTGGTCGACAAGGCCGCCTTCGATGCCATGCAGAAGGCGATCGACACGGCAAAGGCCGCGGGCGGCACGGTGACCGGCGGCCACCGCGTCGATGACGCCGGCAGCGCGCAGGCCTATTATGTGAAGCCGGCGCTCATTGAAATGCCGGCGCAGGTTTCGCCCGTTACCGAAGAGACCTTCGCGCCGATCCTCTACGTGATGAAATACAGCGATTTCGACGAGGCGCTTGCGCTTCACAACGACGTCGCGGCCGGCCTCTCCTCCTCGATCTTCACGCTCGACATGCAGGAAGCCGAGCGCTTCCTGTCGGCGGAAGGCTCCGATTGCGGCATCGCCAACGTCAATATCGGCACGTCGGGTGCGGAAATCGGCGGCGCGTTCGGCGGTGAAAAGGAGACGGGCGGCGGCCGCGAATCCGGTTCAGACGCCTGGAAGGCCTACATGCGCCGGGCGACCAACACGGTCAATTATTCCAAGGCCCTGCCGCTTGCGCAGGGTGTGTCCTTCGATATCGATTGATCCGAAAGAGCCGACCGCCCTCTGGGGCGGGCATTCCTTGAGAGCAAGAATACTGAGACGGGGCCGCATGGCCCCGTTTTCATGTCAGGTCTTTGATCGCCACTATCCGGCAATGCGATGGGTCTTGCTTCGGTCTTCGTAATACTGCCCGAACCGGTTCTCCAGAAACGCCTCAAGGCTGATTTCTTCCTGGCGGATGAAACCGGCCTGGCGCGGCAGCTTGCCTTCGAACATCATGTCGAGCACGGCGCAGATGCTGGCGGCCGTGGTGATCTGGATGGCACTCGTCATCCGGCCCGCGACGACGCCGCTATAGACCTTGTTGGCATAGGTTTCCTGGACAAGGCGTCCGTCCTTGCGACCCGAGACGGTAACGAAGATGATCACGACATCCTGCGTCGTGGTCGGCAGCGCGTTTTCGAAGATATCCTTCAGCACCTCGCGGCGGTGGCGCAGGCCGAGATCATTGAGCAATGCCTTCATGATCGCGGCATGGCCGGGATAGCGGATCGTGCGGTAGTTGAGGGTGCGCACCTTGCCCTTCAGCGTCTCGCAGAGCGTCCCGAGGCCGCCGGATGTGTTGAAGGCCTCATAGGTCACACCGTCGAGCGAGAATTCCTCGCGTTCTTCCAGCGCCGGCACTTCCGTCAGCACGCCCTCGACGATCGCCTCGCAGGGCTCGATATATTCGTTGATGACGCCGTCGGTGCTCCAGGTCAGATTGTAGTTGAGCGCATTCGACGGATATTGCGGCAGGGCGCCGACACGCATGCGCACCGACTCCAGCGTATCGAAGCGGCTGGCAAGATCATGCGCCACGATCGAGATGAAGCCCGGCGCAAGGCCGCACTGGGGAATGAAGGCGGTCGTCGCGCCGGCCGCGATTTCCTTCACGCGGCGGGTGGAATCAACGTCCTCGGTCAGGTCGAGATAGTGAACGCCGGCGCTGGCCGCGGCTTCGGCGATGGCAACCGTCAGGTGGAAGGGGGCGGCGCTGAGGACGGCGAACTTGCCGGATAGCAAGGCTTCAAGGCTCGCGCGGTCGGCGATATCGACAACCTCTGTCGAGACGGCAGGATGTGCTTCGATGGCGGCGAGCTGATCTTCCGCACGATCCGCGACGACTACCCGATAGTCGCCGCTATGGGCGAGCAGGCGGGCGATGGTCGAGCCGATCTTTCCGGCGCCGATAACGACGATATCCTTCATTGCGAATCCCCTTCTGGATCTATTTCCATCAGGATCGCTCCGAGGGAGATCGATTTGTAGCTACCAAACGAGGAAATTGACCGCTACAATTGGCCAAATTGACGAAGGAATTCATCAGAATGACGACAAGCGACAAGGACAGGGCCTTGCTGGATCTTCTGGGCGAAAACGCCAGGATGCCAGTGGCGACCATTGCCCGCCGGCTGGGCCTGTCGCGCACCACCGTCCAGGCGCGGATCGAAAAGCTCGAGCGCGACGGCGTTATCGCCGGCTACGGGGTCCGGCTGTCGTCCGCCTATGAAAGCGGGCTGGTCAAGGCCCATGTGCTGATCACGATCGCACCGAAATCACTCGGCCGGGTCACGGCTGACCTCTCCGCCATCGGCGAAGTCAAGGCGCTGCATTCTGTGAGCGGCAGTTTCGACCTGATCGCGATCGTCGCGTCCACCTCGATCGGCGCCCTTGATCACATCATCGATGCGATCGGTGAGATCGAGGGCGTTGAACGGACACTCTCCTCGATCATCCTGTCGACCAGGATCGATCGCTGAGGGCGTCAGTCCGAGCGCTTGGTGGAAGGATACGGCGTGCGGGTGCTCTCGACGGAATAGACGCCGTTGCTGCAGCGATACACAAGCCGCGGCAGCGACCTATTGTTCCGCAGCAGATTGCCGTCATCGTCGTCATAGCGATGGAAGCGGAACTGGCGTGTCGCCGTCTCGCACCTGAACTTCGCGCTCGTGTCGGTGCTGGTGCCGAAGGTCTCCACGCCGGGCAGATCCTTGTAGGGATACTGGCCCTTGAGCTTCGAAAAATCGAGCTCGGTGGCAGACGCCGACGCGGCAGCGGCCAGCATGAGTACACCGGAGATGGCAATGACGATCTTCAACATTCTTCCTCGGCCTCAAGCGGCTAACACACCCAATATAGGTCGCTCGAGCCGCCGCCGCAAAGGATCACTCAATAAAAACGGCGGTAGGCCGTCGGCTGGCCATAGAGCGGCTCGATGCGGGCGACCGCGTCGGACAGCGGCTCGCGGGTGACCTGCATCGTATGGCCGTTGGCATGCAGCAGGCTCTCGGCATCCTCCATGAAGCCGACATGGCCTTTCCAGAAGACGAGATCGCCGCGTCTCAAATCATTGCGGGTGATGGTCGTGCCGAAGGCGGCCTGCATGTCGCTGTCGCGCGGCGCATTGCGCCCGCTCATCTGCATGGACAGCTGGACAAGCGCCGAGCAATCGATGCCCAGACCGCTACGGCCGCCCCAGAGATAGGGGGTTTGCAGGAAAAGACCGGCAATCGTCACCGGATCATCATCGAGACTGTCGCCGACCGGTCGGCAATGGAAGCCGATGACGGCGGTTCCGTCGGCAAGCAGGAGATAACGTGTGTTGCGCGTCTCGGCCTCACCGACAACCGCGATCCGGCTTCCCATGGATAGCGTCGCGACGATCGGGAAGCGCAGGTCCGGGCCGGGATAGAGGAAGGTGCGCGGCACGCTTACCACATGCGTTGGCGCCGGCGCATCCTCTGCCACGGCCTCCGCCGGAACATAGCCGACATAGCCGTCGACGGCCGACTGCACCCAGGCCCAGCCGTCAGCCCTGTCAAACACCGTGATCGCTTCGCCCATCAGGAACTGGGTATCGATCCCGACCGCAAGATCCGGCTTCGGACGGACATCGACAACCGGCACCATAACGATGCCCGCCTCGCCCTCGACATAGCGTTCCGCTTCAACCTCACCCTTCAGGCGGATGTCGGCAAGATCGGGCCGGAAGGCATGAAGACGTCGGTCGAGCATCGTGGTCTCCTGTCGTCAATCCAGTTTGCGGGCCTGATCGATGATCAGATCGCCGAGTTTTTCGAGATAGAGCGCGCCGGCGACGGTGCGTTTGATGATGACGTTGCGGCGGTCGCGTTCGTCACGCACCCGATCGATGAGCTTCATGGCGCCCATCGTATCAAGTGCCCTCGTGATGACCGGCTTGCTGACGTTCAGCGTCGCGGCCAGACCGCGCACCGTGTGCGGTGGTGGCACGAGGTAGACATGCAGAAGGATCGCCATCTGGCGGAGCGTCAGGTCCGGGTTTTCAAGCCGCACCTGCTCCAGGCTCACGCCATGCATGAGGCCCAGCGCCTGACTGGCGGTCAATTCGACGGACACGGGGCTCTCCAGAACCGTTACGCTACCGTTCTATTTACCGCCAACCGGGCACATGGGACAAGGCCCCTCAGAGCCCTGCCTTCAGCACATGGTAAATGGCGCGGATCGCCTGCGCCTCGCCGCCCATGGGCGCATGCGGCTTGTCGGCCTGCGACCAGGCGAAGATATCGAAATGCGCCCAGCGCGGCGTTTTGGTGACGAAGCGCTTGAGGAACAGTGCGGCGGTGATCGATCCCGCCATGCCGCCGGACGGCGCGTTGGTCAGATCGGCGATCTTGGCGTTCACCATCTGCTCGTAACCGGCAAACAGCGGCATGCGCCAGATCGGATCGAACACCTCGCCGCTTGCCTTGGCAAGCGAGGCGGCGAGCGCCTCGTCGTCGGTATAGAACGGCGGCACGTCCGGTCCGAGCGCCACGCGCGCCGCGCCCGTCAAGGTCGCCATATCGATGATGAGATCAGGCTTTTCCTCATCGGCATAGGCCAGTGTGTCGGCCAGGATCAGCCGGCCTTCCGCATCGGTATTGTCGATCTGCACCGTCAGGCCCTTGCGGCTGGTGTAGATGTCGCTCGGCCGGAACGCGTTGCCCGCTATGGAATTCTCAACCGCCGGCACCAGTACCCGCAGGTCGATGTCGAGGCCCGCATCCATGATCAAGAGCGCCAGGCCGAGAACGTTGGCGGCGCCGCCCATGTCCTTCTTCATTAGAAGCATGGAGGAGGCCGGCTTGATGTCGAGGCCGCCGGTGTCGAAGCAGACGCCCTTGCCGACCAGCGTCAGGCGCGGCGCGCCCTTGCGTCCCCAGCGCATGTCCAGGAGACGGGGCGCCGACGTGCTGGCGCGACCGACGGTATGGATCAGTGGAAAATTCAGCTTGATGAGATCGTCGCCGCGGATGACCTCGGTTTCAGCACCATAGTGCCTGGCGAGCGCAAGAAACACGGACTCCAGTTCGTCCGGCCCCATGTCGTTTGTCGGCGTGTTGACCATGTCGCGAACCAGGTAGACCGCCGCGAGCTGGCGGGCGATTTCCACCGCATCGGCGTCCTGCGGCATGGCCATGCGCGCCTTTTCCGAAGACGGAGCCTTGTAGAGATCGAAACTGTAGGCGCCGAGGCCGAAGCCGAGGCACAGCCAGTCCACATTGATCGGCGCCGTTTCCAGGTGCCAGTTGCCGGCCGGTAGCGCCTTCGGCAGCTTGCCCGTCAGGAATGGCTGGGTTTCCGGCGCACTGCCGAGGCCGAACAGGGCACCGCCCAGATGCCCGTCCTCGCCCGGCACCGGCAGCGTCGCGCCAGCTTCGGCCTTGAAGCCGGCCTTCCTGGCCCAGTCGAGCGCCACGGGATCGATCGATCCGGCCTCGATCTGGGCGGGCGTGACGGCGAAGATCGGCAGCGTCGCGCCGCCCTCTTCAAGATAGGGAGAACTGCGATTGATATGCTGAAAGGGAGCCATGAGTACCTTCGAAATGCTGGGAATCAAATGCGACGTTAACCGTCCATTAGGGTTAACAGAATATTGCTGGAGTGAGAATGACGCCGCATTCCGGTCACGGATTCGGCTCGGGCACGAAGAGACAGGGGCATAGTATGAGCATGCCGGCACAATTGGCTTCCGGAAAAAAACGCCTTCTCGTTGGCGTGTGTCTGGCGATCGCAACCCTCTCGGTGAGCGGCTGCGCGACTAGGCCGAGCCAGATGACCACCGGTTCCATCCCGAAATTCTCCAAGCCCATCGAGCAGATGGATTCGGCCGAACTCAATGCGGCAGCCAATCAGGCCGGCAGAGCCTATGACAAGGCGCCGACCAACCCGCAGGTCGGCACGACCTATGCCAACCTCCTCCTGATGTCGGGCAAGAACGATCAGGCCCTCGCCGTCATGCAGCGCGTCGCGATCGCCAATCCCAAGAACCCCGTCGTCCTTGCCGCCTACGGCAAGACGCAGGCGGCTGCCGGCCAGTTCGACCAGGCACTGTCCTCGATCCAGCGGGCGCAGACACCGGATCGCCCGGACTGGAAGCTCTTTTCCGCCGAGGGCGCCGTACTCGACCAGCTCGGCCGGCCCGCGGAAGCGCGCGAACGCTATCGCAATGCGCTCGACATCGTCCCGAACGAGCCGTCGGTGCTCTCCAATCTCGGCATGTCCTATCTCCTGACCGGCGACCTGAAGACGGCCGAATCCTATTTGCGCACGGCCATCGCCCAGCCGGCGGCCGACAGCCGCGTGCGCCAGAACCTCGCACTTGTCGTCGGCCTTCAGGGCCGCTTCGACGAGGCGATCAACATTGCCCAGCGCGAACTGACAAAGGAACAGGCCGACGCCAACGTCGCCTACCTGAAGCAGATGCTGAACCAGCAAGGCACCTGGAAGAAGCTCGCGAAAAACGGGTGACGTGCGGCGGATTTACTGAGAGTCGGCGCCCTATGTAAGAGGCTCAGGCCTCAGCCGCCTGCCCACATCACTTGCGCCTGATATCCAGAAAATGAGAACACACTGACCGTGCCTGCGGAAATCGCAGCGGCTTGCGCCGCTCCGTTAGCAAAAGGCGTTCAAACCGTCTCGGGACCAGCTCCGGTAAGCAAGTCGCCAAATGCCCGCAGGACACTTCTCCGGATGAACTCAATATCGCTCAGTTCTGGGATACGCCTGTCTTCAAGACATGCTGGAATGCAGTCCAATCAATGGAACTTGTCGGAAACCGAAATGCCGGCGGGGCCGAGGATGACGGCGATGAGGACCGGTAGGAAGAACAGGATCATCGGCACGGTCAGTTTGGGCGGCAGGGCGGCGGCCTTCTTTTCGGCTTCGTTCATGCGCTCGTCGCGGCCTTCCTGCGCCAGGACGCGAAGCGCCTGGGCGATCGGCGTGCCGTAGCGCTCCGCCTGGATCAGCGCCTGGGTGGCGCCACGGACACCCGGAAGCTGCGTGCGGTTGGCGAGATTCTCCAGCGCCTGGCGACGATCCTGCAGGAAGGAAAGCTCGGCCGTCGTCAGAACCATTTCTTCTGCAAGTTCCGGCGACTGCTCGGCGACTTCCTCGGCGACGCGGCGCATCGCCATTTCCATGGAGATACCGGATTCCACGCAGATCAGCAGGAGGTCGAGGGCGTCCGGCCAGGCAAGGCGGATGGACTTCTGCCGTTTGCCCATGCGGTTGCTGATATAGAGGTTCGGCGCATAGAAACCGGCATAGGCAACGAAGATCGTCACCAGAAAGCGCATGGCGAACGGTTTGTCCGGCAGGTTGCCGAGGCCGAAAACCCATCCGAGCGCAAGCAGGAAGAAGACGAATGGCAGAACGAACCGGGCCACCAGAAAGGTGTTCAAGGCGTTCTGCGAACGATAGCCGGCAGCGCGAAGCTTGTTCATCGTGTTTTCGTCGACAAGCGCTTCCCTGAGGTTGAACTTCTCGACGATGCTGCGGACCGACTTGTTGTTCTCGGCACGGATCGACACGCGCCGGCCCTGCGATGATGCCTCCTGGCTCATGCGCGCCCGTTCGCGCGCCCTGATCTGGTCGCGCTCGGTGGAGACAGCTTTCATGCGCTTCTCGAGATCACCCTTTTCGAAATAGGGCATGACCAGCGAATAAAAGGTGCCGAACACGGTGATGGCGACCAGCAGGGCCACCAGGGTAGCGGGATCGGTAAGCCTGGATGCGAGGTCAGCCGTCATTGCTCCAGGTCCCTATATCTCGAAGTTGATCATGTTGCGCATGACGAAGATCCCGATGCTCATCCAGATGCCGCTCCCCAGCAGGATCATGTGCCCGCGGGGATCGGTGACGAGGACCGAGATGTAGCCGGGGGACGTCAGATAGACGAGCGTCGCCACGGCAAACGGCAAGATGCCGATGATCACGGCAGAGGCCTTGGCTTCCATGGACAGCGCATTGACCTTGGCCTTCATCTTCTTTCGTTCGCGCAGAACCTTCGACAGGTTGGCCAGCGCCTCGGAGAGGTTACCGCCGGCCTGGGACTGGATGGCGATGACGATCGCGAAGAAGTTTACTTCCTGCAGCGGCATGGTGTTACCCATGCGCGCGCAGGCTTCCGGGATATTCATGCCGACCTGCTGCGCTTCGATGACACGACGGAATTCGGTCTTGACCGGCTCCTGGCCTTCGACGGCAATCAGGCGAAGCGCATCGTTCAATGGCAGGCCGGAACGAATGGAGCGCACCATGATGTCGAGCGCCGACGGAAACTCGTTCAAGAACTTCTTCTGGCGGCGCTTGATCAGAAAGCCGACAAACCAGCGTGGAACGCCCGCCCCGATCACGAAGGCGGCCCCGAGAACAACGAAAATGGGCAAGCCAGCCAGAAAGCCGGCAAAGAAAACGAAGGCCGCGGCGGCGGCGCTGTAGGTATAGAACTGCTTCAGCGAAATCGGAATCGATGCCTGCTTGAGCTTTGCCTCGATGCTCAGCGACTTCTTGCTCTTTTCCTGCTGCTTCTTTTCCATCTCCTTCAGCGTGTCCTGGACGGACTTTCGCCTCTTGGACATTTCCTGAACGCGATCCCGCGCCGCCTTGACCTTCGCTCCGTCGGTTTCGGCGGACTTGATCTTGCTGACCCGGGATTCCGTCTTTTTCTGCTTTTCGATCGAGCCGAACAGAATGCCGTAGGATACCGCGCCGGCGGCGATGGCCGACAGGACAATGATGGCAATCAGATTGATATCAATCCCGAACATCGGCGTTCCAACTTGCGTTCATCACTGCGCCATGGCGTCAAGCGCTGCGGCCAGACGTCGCTCTTCATTGTAGTAGCGTGCACGATCCCAGAAATTCGGCTTGCCGATGCCCGTCGACTTGTGACGGCCGATGATGCGTCCGTTCGCGTCTTCGCCTTCCATGTCGTAGATCATCAGGTCCTGAGTGACGATGACGTCGCCTTCCATGCCCACGACTTCGGTGATGTGCGTGATGCGGCGCGAACCATCGCGCAGGCGCGCCGCCTGGATGATGACGTCGACCGAGCCGGAAATGATTTCGCGGACGGTTTTCGCCGGCAGGCTGAAGCCACCCATGGCGATCATGGATTCCATACGGCTGAGGCATTCTCGCGGAGTGTTGGCGTGGATCGTCCCCATGGAGCCGTCATGGCCGGTGTTCATCGCCTGCAAGAGGTCGAACACTTCAGGGCCACGGACTTCGCCGACGATGATGCGTTCGGGACGCATACGCAGGCAGTTCTTGACCAGATCGCGCATGGTGATCTCGCCTTCGCCTTCGATGTTCGGCGGGCGGGTTTCGAGACGGACGACATGCGGCTGCTGCAGCTGCAGTTCCGCGGTGTCCTCGCAGGTGATGACGCGCTCATCGGTGTCGATGTAAGCCGTCAGGCAGTTTAGGAGGGTGGTTTTACCCGAGCCCGTGCCGCCGGAAATGACGACGTTGCAGCGCACGCGACCGATAATCTGGAGCAGTACGGCCCCTTCCTGGGTGATTGCGCCGAACTTCACCAGCTGATCGAGGTTGAGCTTGTCCTTCTTGAACTTTCGGATCGTGAGTGCCGGGCCATCGATCGCCAGTGGCGGCGCAATGACGTTGACACGCGAACCGTCTGGCAGACGTGCGTCGCAGATCGGGCTCGATTCATCGACGCGACGGCCGACCTGGCTGACGATGCGCTGGCAGACGGACAGAAGCTGCGCGTTGTCGCGGAAACGGATTTCCGACTCGATCGTCTTGCCGCCGACTTCGATGAAGGTCTGGCCGGCGCCGTTAACCATGATGTCGGCGATGTCGTCGCGAGCCAGTAGCGGCTCCAAAGGACCGTAGCCCAGCACGTCGTTACAGATATCCTCGAGCAGTTCTTCCTGCTCGGAGATCGACATCGCGAAATTCTTGATGGTGATGATATCGTTGACGATATCGCGGATTTCCTCGCGCGCGCTCTCGCTGTCAAGCTTGGCAAGCTGCGACAGATCGATGGTGTCGATCAGCGCCGAGAAGACCTGCGACTTGGTGTCGTAGTAGTCCTCGTTGCGGGCAGTCTTCTTGCGCTGCAGAGGCGGCGGCGCAATCTTGCCACGCTCCGGAATGGGGCCCGCGTCCAGCACGCCCGGCCTTGCCGGTGCGGGTGCAGGATTTTCGGCAGCCGGCATCGCAGGTGCGGCGGCAGAAGACGGTGGCGCGACGGGTTCGGAGACCGCGACCTTTTCGGGGACGGACGGTCGGGCAATCGTACCGATGCCAGTACCCGCCTTGCCAAATCCCTCATTTCCGCGCTTGCCAAACATCATTCAATCCTGTCGCTGTTCTTCTCAACCGTCTATTTTCTGCCAAGCATTCCCAGAACCTTGCCGAGACCGCCCCGCTTTTCCTTCTTGATGGTCGCCCGACCGGTCACCAGGTGGGCGATCTGCGAAAAGGTTTCCGCGACCGGCGACTTGCCGTCGATTTCGGAAATCATCCGGCCACTGTTGGCCGCATCGCCAAACAGCTGGACGTTGAGCGGGATGATGGCCGCCGCCTCCATCTCGAGCGGTTCACAGAAGTCAGAGGGGGCGATTTCCGGCCGCTTGACCATTCCGACCTGGTTCAGGATCAGATGCGGTGCCTTGTCGTGCGGTCGCAATTTCTTCAGGGCATCCAGCAGGTTCTTGGTGTTGCGCAGATTGGCGAGATCGGGCATCGCCGTGATGACCACTTCGTCGGCGGACGAGAGCACCGAACGCGCCCAATCCGTCCAGACATGCGGCACATCCAACACGGTTACCGGCGCCGTGCGCTGGAGGATCTCCAGCAGAGGCAGGAAGGCATCTCCGGAAAAGTCGTAGGCACGATCAAGCAGCGATGGCGCGGCCAGCAGCGACAGCTTGTCGGAGCACTTGTTCAGCAGACGATCGAGAAAGACCTCGTCCAATCTCTCCGGCGTGAAGACCGCCTCGGCAATCCCCTGCGCCGGATCCTGGTCGAAATCGATGTTGGCCGTACCGTAAGGCAGGTCGAGGTCGGCAAGAACAGTTTCGCTGTCGAACAGATGCGAGATCATGAACGCGCAATTGTGCGCGATCGTGGAAGAACCAACGCCGCCCTTGGCACCGATGAAGGCAATGCTCCGACCCAGCGGTTCCGACTGCGGATCGACGAAGATTCCCGACACCGTTCTCATGATGTCGGCCATCGCCACAGGGGCGACCAGATATTCGGAGAGGCCGTTGCGGATCAGTTCACGATAGAGATTTATGTCGTTGTGGTGGCCAATCACGATGACCTTAGTCGTCGGATCGCAGACCTCCGCAAGCGGGCTCAGCTCTTCGAGAAGGTTCTGCGGGCTGGCAGTCGTCTCGAGAATGATCAGATTGGGCGTCGGGATCTGGGAAAACATCCGGGCCGCAGCGGCAATGCCGCCGCCGTTGATCCGCAGACTGACCTTCGACATCCGCCGATCCTCGGCCATCCGGTCCATGACCCGGCTGACGGTATCGGTTTCGCAGAAAGCGTGAATGGAGATGCGCGGCAGAGGACGGATCTGCTCCATATCGCCGAGGATGCCGTGATCGAACTCACCGCCGTCATCGGGTCCCGCCGATCCAATTTCGTAGTCAATCGCGTTCATCGTCTTTCCTGACTTTCAATCCAATGCCAGATCATTCGGAGGCGGTGCTGGACCCATCACGATAATTGTCTATGACGGTGCTCCTGCGGTCCGCGTCGATCGGCGTCATTCCACGCGGTGCGACGAGGTCCATGGGATTGGCAATCTGTGCGGCAAGATTGTTCTGGCTGGCGCAACCGAAGTTGTACCAATTCTTGTTCGCCATGGAGTCTGCCATGAGATCCTTCGGCCATTGCCCGCAGGTGTTTGTCACCGCGGTCACTGCCGAGTAGCTCAGATGAATAGGTGCTGCGCCTTCGTAGGAGCCGGCGTCGTAAACCGTCGTGACGATCTGCGGCGCACTTACTCCAGCCGTCACCAATTGCCGACGAATCTCCTTCGACAAATGAGACGCGGTCGCGCTGTTGATCGCGCCCTGCGGCAGGGCGACCTGGATCGTGCCACCGCCACTGGCGATGAAATTGGCCGCGAATCCCTTCAAGACGTCCCTGGAACCGATCGGAAGTGCCTTGTCACCGGTGCCGACTGCCAAGTTGAGCGTATGCGGGACGTCGGCAAGGACGATCGGATGGCGGGTGCGGTAGTCGTCCGGGATCGAGCCTGTCTGGATGCGGTCTCCCATGGAACCGCAGGAGGTTACAAATCCGGCGATCGCCATCATCGAGCTGGCGACAAAAAGGCGCGAAAAGCGATAGGCGGTCGGCTTGTGAACCATGGTTGCAGCCTCTGCGTCCTGGCGGGTTATTCTGGAATTTCTCGTCATTGCCGTTCTCCGCCTACTTGTAGATGAAGCCGACGGTGCCGTGGAACTGGCCCGGTTGAACGGTGTCCTCCTCGCGCCCGTAAACCTTGTTGATGCGATTGAGGAAGAACGTCGCCTGGTCGCTTGCCGGATTGAAGTTGTCATCCGGTTTGGCAAGATTGTTGCGCGCCACCGGGCGAACCAGATACGGCGTCGCGATGATGACAAGTTCTGTCTCGTTGCGCGTAAAATCCTTGCTGCGGAAAAGCGTGCCAAGGATAGGAATGCGCGCCAGTCCCGGCAGTCCCGACATCGCCTGGCGAATATCGTCGCGCACCAGACCGGCAATCACGATGGACCCGCCGGACGGCAATTCGACAGTAGTGGATGCTTCGCGCTTGCGGATGCCCTGATAGGTGACGCCAGGGGTCGAGAGTGTCGCGCCAGTAACGTAGGAATCCTCGAAAGTCGGCTCGGAAACGTTCGTCTCGATCTTGAGACTGATTCTGCCCGGAGACAGAACGACGGGCGTGAAGTTGAGCTCGATGCCATATTCCGTCGTCGTGACCTCGCGCGTCACCTTGCCGTCTTCGTCGATGTCCTGGCTGGAAGCGAGACGGAACTCGCCACCCACATAGAATTTGGCATCCTCGCCCGATATCGCTGTAAGGCTCGGTTCGGCAAGTGTCCGCATGACACCGGCGCGTTCCATGGCATTGATATACGCGCTGACATCCATGCCCGCAATTGATCCGGACAAGGTGGCGTTCGCGGTCGAGTTGACGGACGAACCAAGGTTGGTCGGGTTCATATATTGGATCGCGGCATTCGCTCCGCTCAATGAGCCGGAGAAGCCGAGCTGTTTCATGACAGAACGGGTGACTTCGGCAACAGTGACCTTCAGCGTCACCTGATCCTCGCCCTCGATCTTCAACAGATTGACGATCTGCGACGTCTGACGGTCTTCCTCGTAGATCGCAACATCGCCGCCCTGGGCGCTGCTTGCAGCCGACGAACTGCGGGTCGTCGCCTCACCGCCCTTGAGGAAGGCTTGGGCGAGCTTTTGTGCCTGCAGCGCATCCTGCGGCGTCCGGACTGTCCCCGTCAGCACGATGTTGTCCGATACGATCTCGATCTTGATGTCGGAGTCGGGAATGAAGCGCGACAGGTTCTGCTCCAGCCCGCTGATGTCACGCTCGATCTCGATCTCAAGTGTCACGATCTCCTGGCCGTTGGGGCCGAAGATGAAGACATTGGTCTGCCCGACCGTCTTGCCGAAGAGATAGATCCGGCGTGACGTCCGCGTCACCGCGTCGGCCATTTCGGGATCGGACACGAGAATATCATGGGCATCCGTCGGCAGATCGATGACGACGGCCTTGTTCAGGCCGAGCTTGACGCGCTGCGATGCGCCCGCCCCAAAACGTGCGATCTTGATCACGCTCGAAGCCGCATGCGCAGCTTCCGGGACCAGAAGAACGGTGGATACCCCGGCTGTCAGGCCGGAGAAGGTCAACGATAGCGATACACCGCCGGCAAGGAGTGCATGGACCGTCTTCTTTAAAATTTTCATGGTCCCCACTCCCTTATTGCGACTGAGCAGCATTGATGCTGCTGGTTGCCAGCTCACCGGACTTGATCACGGTGATGCTGTCGGCTCCGGTCCCGGAATTCAGAATGCCCTTGGGGATCGATGTGTCCTCTTCGCCGGCGTCCGCGACAGAGCGCAATGCCAGCGTCAGCCGGTCGGCCATCTGCTGCGCCACGGCGATCACCTTCGCCTGATCGGGCGTGAGCTCCAGCGTCGCGGTGGAACCGACGACTGCCTTCGATCCATCCTCCTGCTCCTGGATCTGCTGGTCGATCGCCAGGACCCGAACGTTGCTCAGGATCGTCCTCGTCTGGAAATTCCGGTTGTCGTCACGGCGGACCATGATGACGTCGACCCGGTCGTTCGGGAGAATGAAGCCGCCGGCGCCCGTCGATACGGTGATATCCGTCGAGATGGCGCGCTTGCCGGCCGGCAGCAGCGAAGACAGGATTCTGCTCGAGGAGTCGGCGATCTTTTCCGGCCGGATCGGCTCGCCAGCAAACAGGGGAAGCCGCACGACCGAGCCTGCCATGGCTGTGACGGCATCCGGGCTTTTTGCCTTGGTGATCAGCCCGTCGGCCACACTTCCCTGCGGCCAGGCAATCCATTCGACATTTTCCGGATTGAGGCGACTTCCGACCGGCAGATTCTCCTTCGTGACGAGAACATCCACCGTCGGCTCCTTCTCGACGAGAGCTTCAGTCTGCTGCACCACAACCTGCGGGCGGCCCACCATGTTGACCACGAGAAGTCCCGCCAGGCCTGCGGCAACGACAGCAACTGTCAGAATAATGATGCGGGCAGGTTTCATGATCGTCCCTTGAGGAATCGCGACTTGATTTCCCCCAAGGATGATCAGCAAATGGTGTAATTATAGTTAATGAGATGCGTACAGGCTTGGTTAATGCAAGCTTACTGACGACGATTTCGGCAGAGTTGGCCGGTTCAACGCCCGTTCGTTATCAGGAGCATGAGTGGCGAGGAAGGATAGGCGAGAAACCCTCCGATGCCGATCGCAATGCCATACGGGATCTTCTTCGCATGCAGGATAGAAGCGGGCAGAGAAAGCCCCATACCCATGATCGCATTTGCCTGGCTGCGCAGCATGACGATCAACAACGTCACAGCGCCGCCGACATAACAGACATAAATCAGGAACTCCATGAGCGAAGGCGTCAAACCGAACCACACGGCAGCCGCCGTCAGCAGCTTCGCATCGCCGCCACCCATGACGTTGAAGGCGAAGAGGCCGAAACAAACGGAGAAGACGCAGAGACCGGCAACGTAGTGAAGTCCGATCTGTTGCCACGACAGACCCAGGAACATCGCCACGATAAGGAACGTCACAAGCAGGATTGCCGAAGCGCGATTCGGGATCGTCATCGTGAATAGATCCGAGAAGGCAGCAATTGCCAGGCACAGCGGAAATATAACGACGATAGCTGCAGTGATCATCTCATTAGCTCCGTTCCATACACAAGAGTCTAGCGTCAAAGTGCTAAAAAATCCGAAACACTCTGACGGTCGAAAATCCCTCCCGTCATCCAAAACGAAGACCGCCCTCATCTCTGAGAGCGGTCTATCTGTAGTTGGATCAAGGTGCCAGCTTTCCGTAGATCGCTGCCACACTGCCGCTAACTCAATTGCCTCAGTAGTTCAGCTTGCCAGCGATGTTGGTAAACTGGTTGCCCAGGTTGTTACCAAGAGTCGTCGCGCCGGTGATGATTGCGACAGAGATGAGAGCTGCGATAAGGCCGTATTCGATGGCGGTCGCACCGGACTCGTCCTTCATAAAGCGTGCAAAAAGCTTGGTCATGGTGATCTCCTTAGTCCACTTGTTCAGCACTTCCGCCAACTGTTGCCGTTGTTCGGATGTCGAAACACTAGCCAACCCCTGTTGCAATCGACTTAAAAAAAGTAGTTACCAGATCGTAAATATCGGGACATCATTACTATGGTAAACAAGGTGCAAACGGCTTTACTGCATTTCTAAATGATCGATGACGGTTTCCGGACACCTTGGCGACCCGCGCGAAGAGCGAACTTGGCGAACGACAATTATCGGCAATGGTCACTCCAATATTTGCGCTTAGCTCGGTTATTTCGCTCCGCCCTTGCGCCAAATCGAGGCATTTAACCGTTCATTCACCATTCCACGCCATTGTCCCGTTAGTATTTCCGTCATCCGAAGCTCGTCATCTTTCGAGGATCGTGCCGTCATGCGTGGCCATCTCATCAAATCCTGCCTCGTCCTGGCCTTTGCCGTCTGCGGGATGAAGCCGGCCATTTCTAGGGATACTGACGGCATGCTGACCGTCTACATGAACCAGGCGCGGGTGCTTAAGCTCGATCGTCCGGTCAGCAAGGTCATCGTCGGCAATTCCGATGTCGCAGACGCCACGGTCGCCGATTCCCAGACGATCGTGTTGACTGGCCACGCGTTCGGTACGACGAACCTGGTTCTGCTCGATGCGGACGGCAATGCCATTTTCGACGAACGCATCCTCGTCGCCATCGACGAAGACGATACAGTCCGGGTCTTCCGCCAGACAGAACGCACCGTACTGTCCTGCACGCCGAACTGCGAAGTCCACGCCGAGACCGGCACGTCCAAGTAACAGCTGGTGGCCGGTGGGGATGTCGCATGTCCCCACTTTCCTTATCTGCCGGAATTGCTTTATTGAGGGTTGGCATCAGCCATCGTCTCTGCCAACAGGCATGAGATGACTGGACGGAGCGATATCGATGCGCCCGAATATCCCGTTGAGGCAGAGCCTGTGACGGACTTGCGTGGCAGGCGAGGACACAATGGCACGAGCATTCCTTTACGTTCTGGATTCCTTCGGCGTGGGCGGGGCGCCGGATGCGCGCGCCTACGGGGATTCGGGTGCGAACACGCTCGGCCATATTGCCGAAGCCTGTGCGGCCGGCGCGGCCGATCGGGCAGGCCTGAGAAGCGGCCCGCTGCGCCTGCCCAACCTTTCCGCGCTTGGACTGATGCACATTGCAGAGATGGCGTGCGGCCGCTTTCCGGCAGGCATGGAGATCCCTGACAGGGTATTTGGCCTCTTTGGCGCAGCGAACGAGGTTTCGCGCGGCAAGGACACGCCGTCGGGCCATTGGGAGATTGCCGGCCTGCCGGTCAATTTCAACTGGGGCTATTTTGCCGAAAGGGAGCAGTCATTCCCCGCCGAACTGCTGGACGCGATCTGTCGGCATGCCGACCTGCCGGGCGTCCTCGGCAACTGCCACGCATCCGGCACCGATATCATCGCCCGGTTCGGCGAGGAGCATATCCGCACCGGCAGGCCCATCGTCTATACATCGACGGACTCGGTCTTTCAGATCGCCGCCCATGAGGTGCATTTCGGGCTGGATCGCCTTTACCAGCTCTCGCAGATCGTCCGCCAGCTGCTCGATCCGCTGAATATCGGCCGCGTGATCGCCCGTCCGTTCGTCGGCGAGGATGCGTCGACTTTCACCCGCACCGGCAACCGCCGCGACTTCTCGGTCCCGCCGCCGGAGCAGACGCTGCTCGACCGCGCCGCGCAATCCGGCCGGGAGGTGATCGCCGTCGGCAAGGTGAGCGACATCTTCGCCGCGCGCGGCGTGACCGCCAAGATCAAGGCCGATGGCAATGCGGCGCTGATGTCGGCAAGCCTCGACCTGATGGAAAACGCGCCGGACAACAGCCTGACCTTCACCAACTTCGTCGATTTCGACATGCTTTACGGCCATCGTCGCGACGTGGCGGGTTATGCCGCTGCCCTGGAAGCGTTCGACCGGCAGATGCCGGACGTCTTCCGCCGGCTGCGACCGGGCGATCTCATCGTGCTGACGGCAGATCACGGCTGCGACCCCACCTGGCGCGGAACGGATCACACGCGAGAACGCGTTCCGGTCATCGCGTTCGGGCCGAACATCCAGACGCGGTCGATCGGCATTCGCGGCACCTATGCCGACATCGGCGAAACCATCGCGCGCCACCTCGGCCTGCGCGCCGGACGCTACGGGCGCAGCTTTCTCTGAAGCCGGTAGCCGCTTTGTCTAAAGAAACGGGGCAAAACGCCGTCTCGTCTCTTGCGGCCTGCGCAGATTCCGTGGAAAAAAGTCCGTACATAACCAGAAAAGAAGGCCTACCCATGGACGGCGTCACCGTTATCGATCACCCGCTCGTGCAGCACAAGCTCACCATCATGCGCCGCAAGGAAACCTCGACGGCCAGCTTCCGCCGGTTGCTCCGGGAGATCTCGACGCTGCTCTGTTACGAGGTGACGCGTGATCTGGACTTGACGATGGAGACCATCGAGACGCCGATGACCGAGATGCAGGCGCCAGTGCTGGAAGGCAAGAAGCTGGTGTTCGCCTCCATCCTGCGCGCCGGCAACGGCCTTCTGGAAGGCATGCTGGAGCTGGTCCCCTCCGCGCGCGTCTCGCACATCGGCGTCTATCGCGACCACGAAACGCTGAAGCCGGTCGAATATTACTTCAAGGCGCCGGAGGATATCGCGTCGCGCCTGATCATCGTCGTCGACCCGATGCTGGCGACCGGCAATTCCTCGATTGCCGCCGTCGACAAGCTGAAGGAGCGCGGTGCGAAGAACATCCGCTTCCTGTGCCTGCTGGCCGCACCGGAAGGCGTGAAGAACTTCACCGAGGCACATCCGGACGTGCCGGTCTACACCGCCTCGATCGACAGCCATCTGAATGAAAAAGGCTATATCGTTCCGGGTCTTGGCGACGCGGGCGACCGGATGTACGGGACCAAATAGTTTAACTTTCCTTAACCAGGACGCATGGAAACGAGGCCGGTTCGGCTCCGTTTGCGTCTGCGTTAACCATTCGTCAGACGCTCATCCATAACGATCGGTCCGGTTTTGCAAACAAGGGTCCGCCATGATCGTCCGCAGCATCGTTATTGCCGCAATTGCCGGCGTCTCGGCTATTGTGGTCCCGTCCCTGATGTCGTCATTCACCCGCCAGAGCGAGTCGGTGCAGCCAAAGCAGACGATTGTGACCGACACGGCAAAGGCGGAGCCAGCCTCTTATGGACACAGCGGACGGACGGAGATACCCGTCGGACGAAACGGGCATTTCTATGCCCGGGTGGTCATTAACGGGCGGCCCCTCGATGGCCTGATCGACACCGGCGCAAGCACTGTGGCCATCAACGAGACAACCGCGCGACGCATCGGCATTGCCGGCAGCGATATCGACTACAAGTACACGGTCGGCACCGCCAACGGGAAGGCACGCGCCGCCAGTGTCTTGCTGAAGGACGTCCAGATCGGCAATGTCCGGGTGCGCGATGTCGAAGCCGTGGTGCTGGAGGACAAGGCACTGTCCGGCATGCTCGTCGGCATGAGCTTCATGAAGAAGCTGCAGTCCTATGCCGTCAAGGACGGTGTCCTGCAGCTCGTCCAGTAATCAGACGAGGCCGGCGATGACCGGCCGTTCTTCCGGCGGATCCGCGGAGATCCGATAGCTTGCGATCAAGGCCGCGCGCGCCTTGTCTGCTTCGGATACGCTGCGAGCGTGGACGAAGGCAATCGGATCGCCTTTTTTCACCTCGCTACCGAGCGGCAGCAAGCCGCTGAAGCCGACAGCGTGGTCGATGGCGTCGGACGGCTTGCGGCGGCCGCCGCCGAGGCCGATCACGGCAAGGCCGACATCGCGCGCATTGCAGGCTGAGAGAAAGCCATCCGCAGATGCCGGGACCGGGAGAATGACGGCCGCTTCCGGCAGATAGGCGGAAGACCTCTCCAGAAGATCAGCTGGACCGCCGAGTGCGCTGACCATGCGCGCAAACGTCTCGGCCGCCTGGCCATTTTCAAGCACTGTTCGGGCCATCGTTTCAGCCTCCGTGGGGCCCGACGCGATACCCGACTGCATCAGCATCTGGCCGGCCAGCGCAAAGACGATCGCTTCAAGGCGCGTTCCCGTCTTCTCGCCCTTCAGGAAGGCCAGGCAGTTGGCGATTTCCAGCGCATTGCCGGCCGCAGCGGCGAGTGGCTCGTTCATGTCCGTGATCAATGCCGAAGTCCTGACACCCGCGTCATTAGCGACACCCGCGAGAATGCGGGCCAGTTCCTCGGCTTCCGCAATCGACGTCATGAAGGCGCCGCTGCCGAACTTGACGTCGAGGACCAGCGTTTCGAGGCCGGCCGCCAGCTTCTTCGACAGGATAGAGGCACAGATCAGCGGCATGGAATCGACCGTCGCGGTCACGTCACGGATGCCGTAGAGGATGCGGTCGGCCGGGGCGAGATCGCCGGTCGGGCCGATGATGGCGCAACCGACGTTCCGGACGGTTTCGCGAAGGCGCTGCGCATCCGGACGGATTTGATAGCCCGGAATGGATTCAAGTTTGTCCAGCGTGCCGCCAGTGTGCCCCAGGCCCCTGCCGGAGATCATCGGCACCGCGGCCCCGCAGGCTGCAAGGATGGGCGCCAGCATCAACGAGACATTGTCGCCGATGCCCCCGGTCGAATGCTTGTCGACAATCGGCCGGCCGGCATCGCTCCAGTCGAGCACATCGCCGCTGTCGCGCATGGCGAGCGTCAGCGCCACGGTCTCGGCGCGGCTCATGCCCTTGAAATAGACGGCCATGGCGAAGGCGGCGGCCTGGCCTTCGGTGATCGTGCCGGCGGTCATGCCGGCGATGAACTCGCTGATCGCGGCGGCCGACAATTCCTCGCCGTCGCGCTTCTTCCGGATGGTTTCCTGTGGGAGCATTCTAATGGTTCGCCTGCAGGGTTGCGTCTTCAAAGCGCCGGCCGGAAAGGACCGACAGGATGTCGTCGAGAAGGACGGTCGCGCCAAAGCGGAAGGTCGAGGGCATGACCCAGTCCTCCCCCATCACCGTCTGCGCAAGTCCGAGATAGAGGCCGGAATTTTCGACGGACCGCATGCCGCCGGACGGCTTTATCCCGACCTTGCGTCCGCAGTAGCGAATGGCCTGCAGGATGGTGTCGACGGCCTCCTGCGTGGCGTGCACGCCGGCGCGCCCTGTCGACGTCTTGATGAAGTCGGTACCGGCGGCAATCGCCAGTTCGGCGGCACGGCGGATGAGATGCGGGTCGCCAAGGATGCCGGTCTCGAGGATGGTCTTCAGCATCGCATCGCTGCCGCAAATGGCCTTGACGGCCGAAACCATGCGTGTGACGGCCTGCTCGTCGCCGGCCATCAGGGCGCGGTAGGGAATGACCAGATCGATCTCGTCCGCGCCGGCGTCGAGAACCGCGCGCGTTTCGTCCTCCACGGCCACGCAGGTATTTTCGCCATCGGGAAAATTGACCACCGTTGCAATCCGCACCGCATGCGACGGTCCGAGTATGGACCGCGCCAGTGAGACGTAGCGCGGAAGGATGCAGATCGCCGCCGCATTGCCGTATCCGGTCTGCGCCCGGGCGCAGAGCTCAACGACATCGTCCTCGCTGCAATCGGCACGCAGGTTGGTCAAATCCAGTACGGACAAGGCTAACGCCGCCGTCTCGCGCAGGTCATGGCGATCCATGATGAAGGTCTCCTCCGGCAATCATCTCCCTCAGGATTGCCGCAAGACGCCTTCCACCAATGGGGGCCATGTCTTTTGTTTCTTCGTGACTGAGTTCTGCGCCGGTCATGCCGGCGGCAAAATTGGTAATGACGGAAGCGGCGGCAACCTTCATACCATAATAGCGCGCCAGGATGACTTCGGGAACCGTCGACATGCCGACGGCATCGGCTCCCAGTATCCGGGCCATGCGGATTTCCGCCGGTGTCTCGAAGCTCGGGCCGGAAAACCACATATAGACGCCGCTGGCCAGGTTGACGTTGGCCTTGACTGCGGCGGCACGCATGCGCTCGACGAGCTCCGTATCATAAGCATTCGTCATGCCGACGAAACGGCGGTCGCTGCGCTCGCCGATCAGCGGATTCATGCCGGAATAGTTGATGTGATCGGTAATCAGCATCACCGATCCCGGCGGCATCTCGTCCTTCAGCGAGCCGGCGGAATTGGTGAGGATCAGCGAGTTGACGCCAAGGCCTTCCAGCACGGCGATCGGCAGCCGCATGGCCGCGGCATCGCCCTGCTCGTAGTAGTGAACCCGGCCCGACAGCATGACGACCGGCGTCTTGCCCATGTAGCCGGCCACCAGTTCGCCGGCGTGACCGGAAACGCCACCATGCGGGAAGCCTTCGAGTTCGGCGTAGGGGACGCGGACCGCATCCCGCAATTCATCGGCTAGATGGCCTAGCCCCGACCCGAGAACGATGCCGTATTTCGGCAAGAGCCCGTTCAGCTGATCGACAAGCAGGTCGATGACCTCCTTCATCCGATGACCTCGGTCTCGAAGGCGAAGGGCAGCAGTTCGTCGATCGTCAGCGTCTTCTGAACACCCACTTCATCACACAGATAGATGCGCGTCTCTCTCGTGGCGAATTCGGCAATCTTCTGCCGGCAGCCGCCGCAGGGCGGGCAGAGCGGCAGCTTCTCGGCGATCACCGCGATCTCGACGATTTTCTTCGCGCCGCCCATGATCATCTGGCCGATCGCCGTGCATTCGGCGCACCAGCCCTGCGGGAAGGCGAGGTTCTCGATATTGGCGCCCTTGTAGACCTTGCCGTCTTCGCCGCGGATTGCGGCGCCGACGGGGAACTTGGAATAAGGCGCATAGGCAAATGCCATCGCGTCCTTCGCCGCCTTGAAAAGCTCGTCGGTCATGGCTCTAGCGCTCCTTGGTATAGGGTACGCCGCCGGCCTTCGGCGGACGCGCGACGCCGATGAAGCCCGCGAGCAGCACGCAGGTCAGGATGTAAGGCAGCGCCTGGAAGATCTGCACGGGGATCTCGCCAATGCCGAACACCGTCTTGCCCTGCATGAAATTGGCGAAGGCATCAAGGAAGCCGAACAGAAGGCAGGCGAGCATGACGGGCACCGGCTTCCACTTGGCGAAGATCAGGGCGGCGAGCGCAATGTAGCCCTTGCCGGCCGACATGTCCTTGATGAAGGCCGCCGACTGGGCGGTCGAAAGATAGGTGCCGGCGAAGCCGCAGAGGAAGCCTGCGCAGATGAGGGCGCGGTAGCGCAGCCAGGTGACCGAAATGCCGGCCGTATCGACTGCGCCCGGATTTTCGCCGACGGCGCGCAGACGCAGGCCGAAGCGAGTGCGGTAGAGGACCCACCAGGAGAGCGGCACGGCGGCAAAGGCCATGTAGGTCAGGATGTTCTGACCGGAAATGACATTCGCATAGAACTTGCCGAGATAGCCCATGCTGCGGGCGGCATCGGCACCGGGGAAGACGATCTCGGTAAACCGTGCGCCTGCCGGCAGCGACGGCGTGCGGCCGCCCTGCTGGAACCAGGCGCTGCCGAGCACGACGGTCAGACCGGCCGCCAGGAAGTTCAGCGCCACGCCGGAGACGATCTGGTTGCCGCGGTTGGTGATCGAGGCAAAGCCGTGGATCAGCGAGAACAGGATCGACACAAGAATGCCGCCGCCAAGGCCGAGCCAGGCGGACCCGGTGACATAGGCGACGCTTGCCGAGGCGAAGGCGGCCGCCAGCATCTTGCCTTCCAGGCCGATGTCGAAAATGCCGGAACGCTCCGAAAACAGCCCGGCCAGCGCGGTGAAGATCAGCGGGATCGACAGACGGATCGTCGAGCCGAGAATACTGATGAAAATATCGATGTATTCCATCCCCTCACCTCACACGGTTACGAATTTTTGGTAGACGCGAACGATCGCCGGCCGGAACATGTATTCCAGCGCCCCGGCGAACAGGATGACGAGACCCTGGATCACCAGTATCATTTCGCGGGTGATCGCCGGCATGTCGAAGGAGAGTTCCGCGCCGCCCTGGTAGAGCACGCCAAACAGCACCGCCGCAAAGATGATGCCGAGCGGGTGGTTACGCCCCATCAGCGACACCGCGATCCCGACGAAGCCGGCGCCGCCGACGAATTCGAGCTGCAGGCGGGCGGATGCCCCCATCACCGGGTTCAGCGCCATCATGCCGGCGAGACCGCCGGAAATCAGCATGGTGATGATGACCGTGCGCACATAGGGAATGCCGCCATAAGACGCCGCCGACGGCGAGAAGCCGAGGGTGCGGATTTCGTAGCCGAGCTTGGTGCGCCAGATCAGCAGCCAGACGACCAGGCACATGAACAGTGCGACCAGGAAGGAGAAATTGAGAGGCGCGGCGCCGAGCTTGGAGCCGAACATGGCGATCAGCCAGTCGAGCTTCGGCAATTGCCCGCCTTCCAGGAAGGTGCGCGTTTCCGGCGCCATCTTGCCCGGCACGATCAGCACGCGCACGAGCAGATAGTTCATCAGGCTGGCGCCGATGAAGTTGAACATGATCGTGGTGATGACGATGTGGCTGCCGCGCTTTGCCTGCATCAGGGCCGGCAGAAACGCCCAGGCGGCACCGAAGAGCGCCGACAGGATGACGGCGAACGGCATGGTGACGTACCACGGCACGTAATGATCGAGCGATAGGGCGGCGATCGCCGCACCGAGGCCGCCGATATAGGCCTGGCCTTCGGAACCGATGTTGAAAAGGCCCGCATGGATGGCGACGGCGACCGACAGACCGGTGAAGATGAAGCTCGTCGCATAATAGAGGGTGAAACCGATGCCCTCACCCCGTCCCAGCGCGCCCTGCAAGAGCAGCGTCAGCGCCTCGATCGGGCTTTCGCCGATCATCCAGACGACGAAGCCCGAAACGATGAAGGCGGCACAGAGATTGATCAGCGGGATGAGACCGTAATTGATCCAGTTGGGTAGCGGTACGGATGCCGTGCTCATGTATTTCCCTTATGCCGCAATGCCGGCCATCATCAGACCGAGCGCCTGTTCGTCCGCGTCCGGCGTCTTTTCGCCGACCACATGGCCGGCAAACATCACCAGGATACGGTCCGAAAGAGCGCGGATTTCGTCCAGCTCGACGGATACCAGAAGAACGGCCTTGCCCTCGTCGCGCATTTCGATGATGCGCCGGTGAATGAACTCGATGGCGCCGATGTCGACACCACGGGTCGGCTGGCCGATGATCAGCATCTTCGGGTCGCGCTCGATTTCCCGGGCGACGACGATCTTCTGCTGGTTGCCGCCGGAAAAATTGGCCGTCTTCAGGCGCGGGTCCGGCGGGCGGATGTCGTATTTCTCGATCTTCTCGACAGCATCCTTGCGGATTGCCTCAAGGTCCAGAAAGCTACCCTTGCCGTAGCGCTCGTCACGATGATAGCCGAGTATGGAGTTTTCATATTCCTCGAACTTCAGGACCAGGCCCATGTGGTGCCGGTCTTCCGGAATATGGGCGAGTCCCAGCGCCCTCAGCGTCGCGGGGTCGGCATGCGGAACCTGCTTGCCGTCGATGAAGATCTGTCCCGATGTCGGCTTGCGGATGCCGGCGATCGCCTCCAGCAGTTCGGACTGACCGTTGCCGGCGACACCGGCAATGCCGACGATCTCTCCGGCCCGGACGTCGAAGGAAACGTTGTCGACCATGGTGACGCCGCGGCTGTCCTTCACCGTCAGGTTCTTCACCGACAGGAGGACATTGCCCGGATTGGCTTCACCCTTTTCGACCCGTAGCAGTACGCGCCGGCCGACCATCAGTTCGGCCAGCTCCTCCACCGTCGTTTCCGACGTCTTGCGCGTGGCAACCATTTCTCCGCGGCGCATGACGGAGACCGTATCGGTGATCGCCATGATCTCGCGCAGCTTGTGGGTGATGAGGATGACGGTCTTGCCCTGGTCGCGCAGGACGCCAAGGATGCGGAAGAGGTGATCGGCCTCGGCCGGGGTAAGAACGCCCGTCGGCTCGTCGAGGATGAGGATCTCCGCGCCGCGATACATGGCCTTGAGGATTTCGACGCGCTGCTGCAGCCCGACCGGCAGCTCCTCGATGACGGCATCGGGATTGACCTCTAGGCCATATTCGCTTTCCAGCCGCTTCAACTCCGCCCGCGCCGCCGCCACGCCCTTTCGAAGCAGGCTGCCGCCCTCGGCGCCCAGCATGACGTTTTCCAATACGGTAAAATTCTCGACCAGCATGAAATGCTGGTGCACCATGCCGATACCGGCGTCGATGGCCGCCTGGCTGTCGCGGATTGCGACCGGCGCGCCATTGATGCGGATCTCGCCGCTGTCGGCCTGATAGAAGCCATAGAGGATCGACATCAACGTCGATTTCCCGGCCCCGTTTTCACCGATGATCCCGTGGATCGTCCCCTTTGCGACCTTGAGGTCGATATTCTTGTTGGCATGAACCGCGCCGAATTTCTTGTCGATTCCGGCGAGTTCGATTGCGATGTCCTGGCTCACGTGACCACTCCAGATGCAGACGGCAAATGGGCGCATGACGGTTTCCCCTCCGCCATGCGCCCATTTGCCTGTTCGAGACTTACTCGGCGGGGCAGGCGCTGTCCGTCGTGTAATCGTGAACCTTGACGGCACCGGAGATGATGTCGGCCTTGGCCTTCTCGACTGCAGCCTTCATGTCGTCGGTGATCAGGCTGGCATTGTTGTCGTCCAGAGCATATTCAACGCCGCCTTCCGCAACACCGAGCGCCTGCAGACCGGGCGTGAACTTGTCGTCCTTGGCGTCCATGTAGGTGTTGTATACGGCCAGATCGACGCGCTTGACCATGGAGGTCAGGACCGAACCCGGATGCAGGTAGTTCTGGTTGGAGTCGACGCCGATCGAGAACTTGCCGTTGTCGGCCGCCGTCTGCAGAACGCCGAGACCGGTGGCACCGGCAGCCGCGAAGATCACGTCCGCGCCCTGGTCGATCTGGTTCTTGGTCAGCTCGCCGCCGCGGACCGGGTCGTTCCAGGCCGCACCGGTCGTGCCGGTCATGTTCTGAAGAACTTCCATGCCGGACTTGACGGACTTGGCGCCGAGTTCATAACCACATCCGAACTTGCGGATCAGCGGAACATCCATGCCGCCGATGAAACCGACCTTGCCGGTCGCAGACTTCATGCCGGCCAACACGCCAACGAGATAAGACCCCTCATTCTCCTTGAACGTGATGGAGCGAACATTCGGCAGGTCAACCACGTCATCGACGATGACGAATTTGGTATCCGGGTATTCAGGAGCAACCTTTTCGAGCGCCGACTTCCAAGCGAAGGACAGAGCAATCACCGGGTTGAAGCCGCGCGATGCAAAGGTGCGGATCGCCTGCTCGCCCTGGGTGTCGTCGGTCGGCTCGAAATCGCGGTATTCAATCCCGGTGTCAGCCTTGAACTTCTCGGCGCCGTTATAGGCGGCTTCGTTGAACGACTTGTCGAACTTGCCGCCCGTGCCGTAAACCAGCGCCGGCTTGATGTCGGCGGCCAGCGCCGAAGCCGACATGGCGGCCATGGCGAAGAGGGTCAAAAGTGATTTTTTCATTGTGCAGCCCTGTTGTAGCTATTGATCTTGTTGGGTCCTCCCGCAAGCCCGCCCCTCTCGGAAACGGACATGTCTGCGGTACCATCCGCCACCGCCAACGGCGGCAGGGTCGAGGTATCCTTGCACGGCCAAACAAAAAATTCACCAGAATTTTTCTCAGCTGGTAAAAATTTATTCCTGCCATCAAAACCTGTGCAAAAAGGGCCGCTTCCGGCAGAAGCGACCCTCTGGCATTCAGATTTTAAGGGACCAATGCACCTCAGCCGATCGGGCAGCTGACCCCTGTTCCCCGCAAGCCGCAATAGCCGCCGGGATTCTTGGCGAGATACTGCTGGTGATAGTCCTCGGCATAGTAGTACGGGCCGATCATGGCGATTTCCGTGGTGATCTCTGCGTTCACGCCGGCCTCTTTCATCGCCGTCTGGAACCGGTCGCGGGAGGCTTGCGCCTGTGCCAACTGTTCTTCCGTCGTGCAATAGAGCGCCGAACGATAGGTCGTGCCGACATCATTGCCCTGGCGCATGCCCTGTGTCGGGTCATGCTCCTCGAAGAAGGTCTTCAGCAGCGCCTCGTAGGAAATCACCGACGGGTCGTAGACCACCTTGACGACCTCGGCATGGCCGGTCAGCCCCGTCGTGGTTTCCTGGTAGGTCGGGTTTTCGGTGATGCCACCGGAATAGCCGACGGACGTCACCCAGACGCCATCGAGCTTCCAGAACAGCCGCTCGGCGCCCCAGAAGCAGCCCATGCCGAAATAGGCGACTTCCGTGCCCTCCGGATAAGGCCCCTTCAGCGGCCGCCCGTTGACGAAATGCTTCTCCGCCGTCGGAATGGCGTCGGGGCGGCCCTTCAGGGCCGTGGCAGCATCGGGCATCATCGTCTTCTTGGAAAACATTTCGGTCAGAAACATGCTTCACCTTCCTTTGCCGCTATGGCTCGAGCGGCGCGGAGGGCCTCGCCCTATGCGGCGAAGCGTCCTGCGGCCGGCTCTCTCTTGTAACCGATCATCCACATCACCAGCGCCAGCGCGAGAAAGACCGCGAAGGCCGGCTGCGAGAGGACCCACTGAACCATCAGGTTCCATGAGCCCGCATTCAGATTGTGTTCGACGAAGCCCTGCAGCGACAGGAACGTCGCGGGGCTCACATCCTGCCATGCCGTTCCGAACGGCGTTAGAACGACATCGCTGTCGGCGACCGACTGGACGGAATCGACCGTACCCGAAATCACCGCCAGCACGAGCGCAACCAGACTTAGAACGCGGAAAATGAACCGCATTTTGCCTTCCCCCTATGCTCCCGTGCCGTATTTTCCGGTCTTCCGGGATTTCCCTCATCTCGCCCGGAGCGTAATTTAGTTTGCCCACCCTTGTGACGCAATGGTCAAAGCAGTGAACGATTTTCACGGGATGATCAAAATTCTGTCACAGGCGGGTTGATTAGCGCTGCAGCATCGGTATATATCGCGCCCGTTCCGCACGGTACGCCGTTGACCTCAACGCTGCCGAAGCACCCGGATTTCCAACGGGTGAAGAGACAAATGGACAGGTGGCCGAGTGGTTTAAGGCGCACGCCTGGAACGCGTGTGTACGTGAAAGCGTACCGAGGGTTCGAATCCCTCTCTGTCCGCCATTCCTGTCGGTGCGCATACCGAAGACATGGATAGCGGTTTACCCCTAAGACACCGTTGCCCTCCATAGCCCGATATTTCCGTAGATCGCCGCATACCACCCATGCCCCTCGATGTGCTGAGCAAGGTCAATTGGCGTCAGTCGGCGCAGCCTGATCGGGCAACAGCCAACCTCCATCCCGGTCATCGGACGAAAGTCTGGCGATCAGGTCCGGGATGCGAAGCCCCGCCGCGAGCCCCGTGAGGAACAGGAAGATACCAATCCCCAGCTTCGTGCTCGGCATTCCCAGCCGCAGCAGCGACGGGTTCACGTTCTGGATTTCGTCGACAAATGGCCGCAGCGTCTTGTCATAGAGCGCAAAGGCGCGCGCGAGGTCGCCCGGGTTGCGATTGATCGCATCGGCCAGGACGTAGGCTCCAACCAGACTGCCGGATACGCCCATGCCGCTGAAGGGGGATGCACAATGCGCGGCGTCTCCGGCAAGGACCACGCGCCCCTTGGACCAGCTGTCGGTGCGCACCTGTACCACTTCCTGGGAGTAGAAATTGGCCGTCTCCATCATGCCCTGGATGAAACGATCCGTCTGCCAGCCGGCATCCCGGAACCGTTGCGCCCAGAACTGCTTCTGCTGATCCAGCTGCGCTCTGTGAATGGCCGAGGCTTCCTCGGAGCGCTCCCTGAGCACGAAGTAGACCTGCGTTTCCGCCGGATTATGGCTTCGCCGCATGATCATCCGGCCGCGAGGAGCGAGGTAGGTGTTGCTGATGTTACCATCGTCGGCCGCTGTGCGCGGGATGAACCAATAGGCCATGTGGATGCCCATCTCGAGGTAGGGATCGCCGGCTTCCGGCGGCAGGATGCCCTTGCGAATGCGCGATCCCTGACCATCGGCTCCGACCAGCATATCGAAGCGGTCAGAGGTGCTGTCGGAAAAGTGCACCAGAACACTCTGGTCGTCCTGCTCGAAATGCTCCACGTGCTTTCCGAAAACGTATTCGACGTCGTCCTTGGTCGCGTCGTGAAGAATGCGCACCAAATCGCCGCGCATGATCTCATATTCGGATGTGAGAGATTGAGCGCCGCGACCGGACCGGTTGGCCATGATCGTCGCCTTGGCGCGGCCTCGGGCATCGACGAACGAGACACCCGCCTCATCGACAAGGTTGTTCCGGATGGTGTCGATGAGACCCATGCGCCTGGCGGCCTCGATGCCTTGGCCGCGCAGGTCAACCTGCGCACCCGAGGCCCTGAGCGATGGGAAACGCTCCACGACAACGACACGATGGCCACTCCGGGCGAGCCAGTAGGCGAGGGCCGGCCCTGCAATCCCGCCACCGCAGACGAGAACCTTCAGACGGCGATTGTCTGCGTCGATCTTCATGGGCTCAACTCCAATCTATCGGTGATAGTTTGATTTACAAATTTCCCTATCAACGATAGATTGTCAATATGGCCAAGCTGAATCGCGAAACCGTCATTGCCGCAGCGCTCGACCTGCTGGACGAGGTTGGCCTTGAGGGCATCAGCACGAGACAGCTCGCCAAGCGGCTTGGCGTCGAACAGCCGTCGCTGTATTGGCATTTTCGCAACAAGGAGGAGCTGCTCTCCGCCATGGCCGAGACCGCGATGGCGCCGCACGCGACCGCTCCGCTACCAACGCCAGCGGACGACTGGCGCGCCTGGTTTCTCGACAACACGCGCAGTTTCCGGCGAACGTTGCTAAGGCGGCGCGACGGCGCAAAGCTCCATGCGGGCAGCCGTCCCGGCGCAACAGACATGGATCGGATTGCGCACAAGATGGCCTTCCTGGTCGCGTCCGGTTTGCCCGAGCGAGATGCTCAGATGGCAATGCTCGCGTCCAGTCACTTCACTATAGGAAGCGTGCTCGAGGAACAGGCGGAAGCCACCTCCAGCACGGCAGAACGTCATGTGGCCGAAATTCCGCAGATAGATCGTGAGGCCGCCTTCGAAGAAGGCCTGAAGCTGATCGTGGATGCCCTCGCCTCGCGGACAAAGCCCGCCGAATAAGACAGGCGTCTTCCGCTAAGGCACTTTGCGGCGGGCTCGACGCAGGCATGCAGCCTACGGGACCGCGAGTTCCATCACCGATATGAAAAGGCAGAACGATACGTCGCCGAATGCCCTATCGCCCCGACGCCTGCAAAATACACGCCAAAGGCCGCCGATAGCCGCACGCGAGAAGGAAAGCCATTTCATCTCAAAGTATTATCACGATCTCAAAGTTCTCATTTTCATCGGGCGTGTTCCGCCATTTCCTCCTAAACACGCAGTACATTCTCGACCTCATTTTTTGCGCAGAGCATCGCTGACCGGTGCTTGTGGAGCGAGGACGATGTCCCGTGCCGTTCGTCCCTCTGCGGATCAAGCGCGCGCGTGGATGATCTCAAGCTTCGGCATGCCGATGGGCGTAATGCCGGCGTCCCTCGCCAATACGCCAAAACCTTCGGTTTCGATCAGGTGGCGATAGGGCTTCTCCGGAAATCTGAGGCCCGCGCGGTGGCAATTTGCATCGACGAGGATCATGGTTCCGCCGACCCCATACAGGGGGACGGTTTCAAGATAACGAAGGTCGTGCAGATGCCGGCGCGGGAACCAGTCCGCCGGCGGCTGCAGGAGACCATCGCGAATGTAGCGATAGAGTTCCACCCGGGTTGGCTCGGAGATCATCAGGAACGTGTTCAGATCGAAGCTTGGGCCTCCGGGATCGAGAACGCAGTTGGGCACGACAATGCGACCGCCAGAAGACGCCAGCCGCCCGACAATGTCGGGCGGGTAATCGACGACATCGGCATCGATCCAGAGCACCCAATCATGCTCGGGCGCCAGCGCCCTATCGAGGAGGTCGTTCCGGGCCTTGGCTATGCCCGAGCGGCGACGGCGCTGCAGATCGGGCTTCCAGCGTTTGCGGCGGTCCAGTTTGGGTGCGTTGCGGTCGGTCGCGACGATCCCGACGGATGCGAATGCGTCTGCGTGCCGCGCGATGAATTCCTCAAGCATGGCGCCTGTGTTGTCACGGCTGTTGCCGTGACCAAACCGCAGGTGCAGCCTGTCTCTCGGATGATCGAGCGCCAAAAGCAGCGCGAAACAGCGCGCCAGGTCCGCTTCAGCGTCCCTGACGGGGACAAGCACGAGAAGCGAGCCATTCCCGGGCGCCACCATCGGGGGCTGCTGCAGGAGAGCCATGTCGATCTCGGCAAGCGTCCGGGCCGGATCGAGGCGCGGGCCGCCCAGCAGCCAATCCCGAAGCTGGCGCAGGCGCGCCATCTTGCGGCGCCACCAATTCACCTTGCCGCGCTTGTACCAACTGCCCTTCCAGAGGTGGGTGGAGAGTTTTAGCGGGGCGAATGGCCCGTAGGGCTCTTCGTCGGACGCATTGCCGTGCACGTCGGCATCGGCAAAGAGCCCGCAGGAGTTGAGAGCCAGATCCTGCGGCGCTGGCCAATTCCGGACGGCCGCCGTCAGGACGAGCGGCCCGGTTGTCTCCAGCACGTCACCGTCCCGCCGGCTGGCCATGTCCCGGCACAGGTCGATGACCGAATCCCAGAACGGATGTTCCGGGGGGCTCGCCATCGTCCCGTTGAACCACAGCCGGTCAAGTCCCCGGACGAGCGCAGGCTGTCTGTGCCGGTCTGGCTCTTCGCACAGGATGACGCGGGAATCGCCGGCGATCGGCTCGATGGAGGCAAGGCACCGTGTATCGATATCGGCATAGAGACCGCCAAACCGGTGCAGGATGCAGTAGCGGGCCAAATCCGCCCTTTGTACAGGCCTGGGATAGGAGAGATAAAGGTCCAGAAGATCCGGCCGCTCCTCCCGAAAGAACGCCAGCAGGTCATCATCGGTCCAGAAGCGGTATTCCCAGTCCGGGTTTTTCTCGATCCAGCTTTCAGGGAAACCCATGCCATCTGGTATATGGCGCGTCTTCCATGTCTGATGGATGATTCGTGGAACGCCGGACTGAGACTTCAATGCGTTTTTTCCAGGTAACGATTGCGGAGAACGACGCCGTGCCTTCGGGCGCTTCGCTCCGCAATAGGGCCAATTTCGAGACCCTGTCAACGCTTTGGCCCACCGGGGGAAGCGGCCGTATCGTGGCACTTCGTGCGGACAAGCGACGTGGCCGGAAGGCGCGAACGAAGCTCGCGGCCCCGCTGTTGGCCGAAGACGTTGCGCAACTCGTTGCGGAGTGCCTGCGTGAACAGCCCGACTTCGTTCTGGTGGAAGGCGTACTGCTCCATCAGGCCGCCATGGCGCTCGCAGAGGCTATGCCCGATCTTCCGATCATTATCGACATGCACAATGTCGAGAGCACCCTGCAAATGCAGAGTGCCATTGAAAAGGTGCCGCGCATCATCCGCCCCCTCACCCCACTGATCCTTGCCCGGCAACGCCGGAACGGGTTGCATATGGAGCGCGATGTCGTTGAAATCTCCCGGCAGGTCTGGGTCTGTTCGGATGCCGACCTCAAGGAGGCTCAAAGGCTTTTCGGACGTGGTCGATTGGCCGTTGTCCCAAATCCTATTCCCGACTGGGCCCGCACTGCCCCGCCACGCGCTGCAGGCGAAACGCAGGAGGTGCTTTTTCTCGGGCATCTCAGCTATTTCCCAAACCGCCTCGCGGTCGCGACCTTGTGCAGGGATATCATGCCAAGGGTCCGGCAGATGGCACCAGAGGCCCGACTGCATGTCTGCGGCAGGCGCCCGAGACGCGATATCGAAGCGCTTGTTCGGTCGTCGGGGCACCGGCTGACGGCGAACCCTTCCGATCTTGCGGACGTCTACGCGGCGGCGGCCGTGGCAGCCATTCCGCTCAGGGTGGGAGGCGGAACGCGTCTGAAAGTGCTGGAAGCAATGGCCGCCGGCTGTCCCATTGTCGCCACGACCAAGGCGGTCGAAGGCTTGGGATTGATACCGCAAGAGCACTACCGCCTGGCGGAAACCCCGGAAGAATTCGCGGCCGAAATTGCGGTTCTCCTAGCATCACGCGAGGCGGCAACGCAGATGTCCGAACGGGCGCGAAGCCTCGTCCAGGAGCGCTTCGGCCCGAAGGCTCATCTCGCCGCAATCCGTGCTGCCCTGGTCTCGTCCGGGCTTTTCCATGACACCGCCGATGTCTGACGCGTCCCGGCCTATCCTCGTCGCGACTGCCGTGGACAGGAGCGGCGTGGTTGCCGTCATGGCGCTTGTTCGTTCGCTTGCTGAAAATTCCCCGCAGACCGCATTGGTGATCCTGTCAGTCGACCTCTCCGTGACCGAAGAAGCCTTGCTGCGCGCGGTTGCCGATCAGGCCTGTCTGAGTGTCAGCATCATGCCATTCGATACCGGCCTTCTGCGTGATGTCACCCTGCGATCGCCGCATGTGTCGCGCGCGGCGTATGCCCGGCTGTTCCTGCCCGAATGCCTGCCGAAGCAGGACCGGGTGATCTGGCTTGATGCCGACACCGTCGTCCTCGACGACCTCGCGCCGCTTTGGCGCGTGGACCTTGGGAGCAATCTGGTGGCGGCGGCTCCCGATCTCTTTATCGCCGAAGAGGACATCGTCGCGACGGGAAGCCGCAAAGGCTGCTATTTCAATAGCGGCGTCATGCTGATCAACCTGACGCTCTGGCGCGCGGAGGCCATTGTGCGGCGGGCTCGATCGCACATCGCCGCGCCCGATCTCATCTGTGAAGACCAGTCCGTGCTGAACCGTCTCTGCCAGGGTCGCGTGCGCTTGCTGGGGCATGAGTGGAATTTTCACGGGGCGCGTTTTGACGAGTATCCGGTCAGGATCCGGCGCATCCACCCGAAAATTTTGCATTTCTGCGGTCAGCGAAAGCCCTGGCTCGGCCCTATGCCGTTCGGCCGCGTATTTTTGCGTCATCTTCCGGGAGACATCCGCAAGGCAACCGTTGCATCCTTTTCCCCCATGCCGGTATTGCGACGAGTGGAACTGATGCAACGCCGGATATGTGGGCTTCTTGCAGGACAGGCGAAGCACTGGACGGCCGGGCTGCTGTGGGTCGAACTGGTCTTTGCCGAACTTCGGCTGGCACGGCGGCGATCGGCGCCGCCTATCGCCCGCGTAGAATTCGCGCCAGATGACGACGCGCACTAAGCTGCTTGACGCCGGCAATGACCATGCCGACGAGGCTGCGCAGCAGGTTTTTGCGTCGCCGAACATTGCGACGGCTGTCTTCCAGCAATGAACCACCCAGGGTGTGGCTGACTTCGGACACGATGTTCGGACTGACCGAGCGCACTCGCAATCCGAACTCCCAGCACCAGGAAAAGTCTTCGTCAACGGGACGGAAGATCCGCTTTCTCTCAAGCAGGCGTCTCGCGGCATCGCGGGTGATCAGATACGCGACGCAACCGGATGCGGGATATTTGTAGTCGACGATCGTCACACCTTTCCATTCATGCCGGGCGACAATCTTCTTCGGCAAAAAATCGAAAAGCTTGAGAATATCCCACGCCGCATGATCGGACGCGTTTCGCATGACGTGTCCGAATGCCTCGGTGTCGGAGATCAGCAGATCATCCTCCACGACCAGAGCGACATCGCTTCCACCTTCGGCCACCCGCTTCCAGATTTTCCGGTGGCCCAGGTACACGGCGATTTCGGCCGCCGACAGGCTGCGTTTCGAAAGCAGATAGTTCAACCAGGGAGAATATATCCCCATCCCGAAAACATCACCTGAACGAACTCCCTGCACAAAGTCGAACTGCATGCGCAGTCGATTGAACATCGTTGTGCAATGTTGCCGTCTCGGACCGTCGGCTGCGTCAATGGTCAGAACATAGATGGGCGCTGTTTCAATCACGGGCGACGAACGCACTTCGCAGCAACAATCCTGATCCATGGCTTCACCTTTGTCGCCCCAGCCATTCGGCTGGTCGAAGTTCACACTGCAACGACATCTCGAAAGAAACCTTGCCTGCAAGGGGTCGAGACCTACAGGTGTGGCCATGTACTCTTTGGCCTGCATCGGGACAACCATGAATTGGCGGACCGATACTTATGTCGCGATATTGTTGCCGATTTGCGTCGGCATGCCACCGCACCATTTGCCACCGACGGAAGCTGGCTGCCCTACCGCCTCCAGAACGCCGGGATGAGCATGACGTAGAAGGTCATCAGCTCCAGGCGGCCGAGGATCATGGCGGCCATGATCCACCATTTGGCGAGTTCGGGGATGGCGGAGAAGTTGGTGGAAGGGCCGACAAGCGGACCAAGGCCGGGGCCGGCATTGGCCATGCCCTGGGCCACCGCCGATGTTGCGGAGAGGAAATCCACGCCCGTCGCCATCACCAGCATGGAGAGGACGAATAGGGTGACGATGTAGACGAAGAAGAAGTTGCGGACATTGCTGACCACGGCTTCGTCGACGGCACTGCCCTGATAGCGCACGCGCATGACCGAGTTGGGATAGAGCATGCTTTTCAGGCCGCGGATCACCCCGGCAAACAGGATCTGCCAGCGGAAGATCTTGATCGAGCCGGCGGTCGAACCGGCGCAGCCGCCGATAAGATAGAGCATGAAGAACAGGCCGACGGCGAAGCTGCCCCAGGTCGAGAAATCCGAGGTGGCAAAACCGGTATCGGTGATGACGGAGGTGACGTTGAAGGCGGAAAGGCGGAGCGCCTCGCGCGGGATCATGCCCTGTGAAATGTTCCAGACCGTGCACAGTCCGATCGCTGTCGCCAGAACGATCAGGAACGCCTTCACCTGGTCGTCGACGAAGGGCTTCTTGCCCCGGTTGACGAGGAACACCGCATAGGAGCCGAGCGGCAGGGCGCCGGCGACCATGAAGATTTCCGTGACGACTTCAATGGGTACTGACCGATAGTAGCCGATCGAGGCGTCCTTGGTCGAAAGCCCGCCGGTCGCGATCGTCGCCATCGCGTGGTTGATGGCGTCGAAGGCCGGCATGCCGGCAAACATCATGGCGATCACGCAGGCGAGCGTCAGGCTCAAATAGACGAACAGGATGGCGCGCACCATCTGGCTGATCTTCGGAAACGGCTTGCCGGAAATGTCGGAGGATTCCGACTGGAACAGCTGCATGCCGCCGACACGCAAGGCCGGCAGGAAGGACAGCGCCATGACGATGATGCCGACGCCGCCGAGCCATTGCAGGAGAGAACGCCAGAGAAGGAGACCGCGCGGCATGTTGTCGAGACCGACGAGGATCGTCGAGCCGGTCGTCGTCAGCGCCGAGACGGATTCGAACATGGCATCGGTGAAGCCGATATGCTGCGAACTGCCGAGCAGCGGAATGCAGCCGAAGAAGACAGCCAGCAGCCAGGCGCTGACCGTGATCAGAAAGCCCGTGCGCCGGTCGGTCACGTCAAAATGCTGTTCGCGGAAGGCAAGCACCAGGAGGGCCCCGACCGCGCCGGTGATGACGGCGGAAATCGCAAAATTCCGCGCATCGCCGTAGTTGTAGTCAGCCAGATCGACAATGGCCGGCACCAGCATCATGGTGGCAAGCGGCCAGAGGAAAAGACCGTTCAGGAACAGAACGAAGCGAATGCGGTCGATGGTCATGCTGTCTCTTGCCGACTGGCTGAAGGGGCTCGACGGCGATCCTTAAGGAGTTGGCCGGGCCAGTCAATCCGCCTTGCCGAGCTCGATGCTGCGCTCGCAGGCAGCCCGGGTGGCCTCGGCGACCAGTGTCTTCGTCCGATCATCGGTCATGAACACCTTGAGGGCCGCAGCCGTGGTGCCGTTGGGGCTCGTCACCTGCTCGCGCAGAGTGCCCGGATCGGTATCGGATGCCATGGCGAGGCGGCCCGCTCCGAGGACGGTCTGCTTGGCGAGAAGGGCGGCGGTCTCCCGGGGCAGGCCGAGAGCGACGCCGGCGTCAATCAGCGCCTCGATGAAATGAAAGACATAGGCGGGCCCGGAGCCGGAAATGGCGGTAACGGCATCCATCTGCGCCTCGTCGTCGATCCAGGCAACTGCGCCGGAGGTCTTCAAGAGCGTTTCAGCCAGCGCGCGGGCATCGGCGCTCACTTCGTCGCCGGCAAACAGCACCATCATGCCCTCGCCGATCGCCGCCGGCGTGTTCGGCATGCAGCGGATGATCGCAGCACCCTCCGGCAGGTTCTTCGCCATCGCCGCCGTCGTGATCCCGGCAGCAACCGAGACGAAGGTCGCCTTGCGCTCGGCAAAGGCCGCGCATTGCCTGAGAACGTCGCCAACCGTGTTCGGCTTGACCGCGATGACGACGAGATCGGGGGTGAGGTCGGCCGGGACCTCATCGATGGAGGCAACGGCGACGGCTCCGGCATCGGCCGCACGGGTGCGCAGGGCGTCCGCCGGCTCGACGACGTGGACGGCAAGCGATGGATTGTCGGCCATCCAGCCGCGCATCATCGCAAAACCCATGTTTCCGCAACCGATCAGGAGAATGGTGTGTGCCATCGTGTGCCTCGCTTGAATTTGTCCACCCAGGCCGGGGGTGCATCAACCGCTCCCGCCGAAGTCCGGCGCAGCTGGCCGCACCGGGCGTCACCGCATATCAGACCCGGCGGCGAGACGCAAAGCCGACAGCGATGCGAAACGGCGGCTGCCGCCGGCAAATCGCACTAGCGATCGAAGCGGATCGGGACGACGAACTGCCAGCTCGAACGACCGGCGCCCTCTGGGATCGGCGGAAACGGCGCGGCGCGGCGAACCGCCTCGGCAGCGGCCCGGTCCAGCTCGGCAGAGCCGGAGCTTCTGACGACCCTGACCGACCCGGCATTGCCGTTCCGGTCGACGACGAAGGAGACCCTCGCCTCCCCCTGGCTGCCGGCGCCGGACGGAAAGCGCACGGCGCGGCGCAGCTTGCGGGCAACCTTGCCTGGGTAGTTGGAGACAGCAGCATTGCCGGCAGCGCTCGCCTTGCGTCCCTGGCTTTGCGCCTCCCGGGCCTGTCGGCTGTCGGCGTCGGAATCACCACCCGAACCCTTTGCCTGGCGCACCGGTCTGGCGCGCGCCTTCTCCGTCTTGCGCGGACGCTCGGGCTTGGCTGCCGCAGGCGGCTTCGGACGCGGCAACGGAACGACGTCCGGCACCGGTTCACTCGCCTGAAGCTCCTCCGGCTCGGCCTGAACCGCCGCAACTTCGGCGACGGAATCCGCTTCGGCCGCCTCGGTCGGTTCGACCTCCGCCTCGGTGACGGTCGGAGCCTCCGCGGCCTCCAGCGGGACTTCCTGCGCCGTGGCGTCGGCAGGCTCGACTTCGCTCGTCTCCGGAGAGACCGTTTCGACCGGTTCTGCGGCCGGATCCTGCTCTTCCATATCGGCCTCGGACAATTCCGTCGGCTCGACCGTGTCCGTCTCCTCGGAGGCCTCCCCGGCCATCTGCGCATCGGCGAAGGCATCGCCCAGCACCGTCACGCCCACGTCGCTCGAGCCGGCGATCAGCACCTCGTCGGGGCCGGGCGCAAAATAGCCGGCAAAGGCCATGTGGACGAAAGCGGACAGCACCAGCGCCGCCCCCCATTGAATCAGGCGGGTTTTCATTTTGCAGCCCGTTCGGTGACGAGTTCTATCCTCTCGGCGCCGGCCTCCTGAAGGGCGGCGACAACCTCCAGCATCTGCGTCGCCGGCAACCGTCTGTCGGCCACCAGCCGGTATGTTCCGTCGTCCGCATCCTCGTTTTGCCGACGCATCTCGACATAGGCGGCGGCCGTCACCGGCTGGCCGCGAAACCGAAGGCTGCCGTCTTCGAGCACCACCAGCGCATCGGGCGGCGGAGAGGGTGACGACTGTTCCGTCTCGATCATCGAGAGGCCGGTATCGAGCGGCGGGGCGAGAGTGCCGGCGATCAGGAAGAAGATCAGCATCAGGAAGACGACGTTGATCAGGGCAATCGTGCTCTCGACTTCGCGCTTCTGTCTCTTTCGGGCTATGGAAATCATGGCACTACTTCGCAACCGTCACGGTGAACTGAAGATATCTGAGCGTTTCCAGCGCCTTGACGAAGCCTTGGGAGGCCACGGAAGGATCGACGATCAGAAGCGCCTTCGCGGCTCCCTTGTCCCGGTAGTCTTCCAGCGTCGCAGGGACGTCCGCCTGGCTTATCGAAACGCCGTTGATCCGCCATTCCTCCTCGCCGGGCTTGACGATGATGTCGGCCGTCTGGCGGCCGCTGCCGCCGGCGGACGCCGGCGCCGCGAGTTCGACCGAGGCGAAGCGGGTGAAGGTCGAAGACAGCATGAAGAACAGCAGCAGAAGGAAAATGACGTCGATCAGCGAGGTCATCGACAGGCGCCGGCGAGACCGGCGCGGCATGTCAAGTCGCATGCCGCAGCTCCACCTGGCGAAGCGGCGCCTGCGCGCGCGGGTCACGCGGCGGCCGCAGTGCCGGCGACAGTATTTCCGAGGCCATCGTCTCGATCGCCACCCGCTCCTTCTCCACCCGCGCTTCCAGATAGGTAAGGACCAGCGACACCGGCATGGCGACGGCAAGGCCGGCCGCCGTGGTCAGAAGCGCCACCCAGATGCCGCCGGCGAGGATGGACGGATCGACAGAGCTTCCCGCTCCCTGCAGCTTCTGGAACGCATCGATCATGCCGAGCACGGTTCCGAAAAGGCCGAGAAGCGGGGCGAGCTGAACGCAGATGTCGAGGAAGCGGAAACCGCCTTCCAGGGAATGCAGCCTGACGAGCGCGATCCGGCTGATCTCTTCCTCGATGTCGGACTTGGCGAGATCGCCGCGGCGCAACAGGCGCATCGCCGTGGCCACGGCGAAGGCACTGGCGCTTCGCCCGCCCCGAGCCAGATCTTCAGCAGCCTCTGTCTCGCCCGCCTTGAACAGCGCGATGGCCTTGGCGGCGCGGCCGGTGCGCCCCACTCTGAGCACGCTGAACTGCACGAGCTTCAATCCCACCAGCGCGGCGGCCACGATGGACGTCACGAAGAGGATCACGACCACCGGCCCGCCCAGTTCCAGGAACGAGGCGAGCATGTCGTATGCTCCGGAAAAATAAGCGTTCATGTCCATTTCCCTCGCGATCGGGTTATTTGCCAAACTGCAGGTCGGTGCGGTTGGCCGTTTCCAGCATGCCGTTGCACGCCTCGACACCGCCCGGCAGTCCGTCGCAGGCGGCCGCACCATTGATCAGGAGGCGCGAGAAGCTCGTGCAATCGCCGTCCTTGAGATCGAACTGCTTGACGACCGTCTTGCCATCCGGCAGTTCGCCGAAATTGAAGACCGTCAGCCGGTCGACGAGGTTGCGGCTGTCGAAAAGAACGACCTCGAATGCCGCCTTCTTCAGCTCCGCGCCGGTATGGTTGCTGGTCACGAAGGTCATGCGGCAGCCGCCACCGACGGATGTGAGCTTGTTGAGTTCGATCTGCAGCGGCGGAGTGGCGGCAGCCTCGCCCGTCGCCGCCGCTGGCTGAGCGGCGGCAAGGGCCATCGCGGCCAATGAAATCCGAATTCCGGTCCTCATCATGGTCGATTGCTTCCCTGGGACTTGTCCGCAGCCTTGCAGGCAGGCGGGCATAAATATGACTTTACAATTCATCTTTGAGCTAGAATACATGAATTCATTAGTCAACAATAATTCCCGTGCCCGCGGCGCCTTTCCGGCGGGCGGCCGTTCGGGCTGACGATCGGCAGACATTTAAAAGGTGATTATAAAAATCATATATTGCGACACGCTCATAAGTTGACTATGATATTCATATTAATGAGACAAGCCCAGCCAGCAGTGCAAGCCAGGCCATAGAAACAATCAGCCCTTTTTGAAAATCGGGTGACCTGATGAAGTGTGACATGGGCACGAGCAAAAATTACGACGCCGAAGACCGCGGCGAGCCCGCGGACAATAATGCACCCGTCTATTCAAGCGCATTCCTCTTCAAGGGCACGGGCGAGATACGGATCGAACACGCCGGTTTTTCCTACCGGCTGAAGATCACCCGCCAGGGCAAACTTATTCTCAACAAGTAGGAGATGCGCAGAATGAACGGCAATCTGCCGACGGCGGAAGACATCCGCAAAGCAAGACAGGACAATCCGAAACTCCGCGAACGCGATCTGGCCGCCAACCTCGGCATTACGGAGGCCGATTATATCGCAGCATGGATTGGCCACGGCGTCCGTCGGATTTCGACCGACTTTGAGCGCGTCTTTCCGGGCCTTGAAGCCCTGGGCGAAGTCATGGCGCTGACCCGCAACGAGTTCGCGGTGCACGAGAAGATCGGGGTCTATGACCGCTACATTGACGGCCGCAACGCCGCGATGATGCTTGGTGAACAGATCGACATGCGGATGTTTCCCAAGCATTGGGTGCACGGCTTTGCCGTCGAGTTCTACACCGGCGAGACGGTGAAGCGCAGCTTCCAGTTCTTCGACGCCAGTGGCGAGGCCGTTCACAAGGTGCACCTGCGTCCGGCCAGCGATGTGAGCGCCTGGCAGGCCCTCGCCGACAAGCTGGCGCTCCCCGACCAGAATGTTCCGGTTGCCGCGGCCGTCTATTCCCGCACAAGCCCCGTCAACGACAACGCCGTTCCGCACGAGAAGCTGCGCGAACGCTGGGAGGGCATGACCGATACGCATCAGTTCGTCGGCATCCTGAAGGACCTCGAACTGTCGCGCCTGAAGGCACTCGAAAGCATCGGCGAGGATTTTGCCTGGCAGCTGGCACCGGATGCCGTGCATGCGATGATGCTCGCCGCCGTCGACGACGGCCTGCCGATCATGTGCTTCGTCGGCAGCCGCGGCTGCATCCAGATTCATTCGGGACCGCTCCACAACGTCGCCACGATGGGACCCTGGGTCAATGTCATGGATCCGACCTTCCACCTGCATCTGCGCGCCGACAAGATCGCCCAGACCTGGGCGGTACGCAAACCCGTCGACAAGGGACACGTCACCTCCATCGAAGCCTATGATGCCGAGGGCGAACTGATCATCCAGTTCTTCGGCAAGCGCATCGAGGGGCAGGACGAGCGGCCGAACTGGCGCGCGATCGTCGAGGCGCTGCCGCGCCTTTCCGACACCCGGGCAGCGTGAGACGGCAATGACATCGATTTCCAGACGTGCACTTGTCACGACCGCCCTGATCGGCTCCGCCACACTGGCGTGGCCACGCCTTTCGGTGGCGGCCGGCGTCGCCTCCCCGTCCCGGATCGTATCGATCGGCGGCTCCCTGACCGAGATCGTCTTCGCGCTTGGCGCCGGGGACCGGCTGGTCGCGCGCGACACGACCTCCACCTATCCGCCGGAAGCGCTCAAGCTTCCGGACACCGGCTATATCCGGGCGCTGTCGCCGGAAGGCGTGCTCTCGGTCAATCCGGATCTCATCCTCGTCCTTGAGGGCGCCGGGCCACCCGAGGCGCTCTCCGTGCTGCAGCAGGCCGGCATCCCACTGACAACGGTTCCCGACGGCTACGACCGTCAGGCGATCGTCGGCAAGGTGCATGCCGTCGGCAAGGCGATCGGAGAGCAGGAGAAGGCCGAAGCGCTGGCCTCCCGGCTCGACGCGGACCTTGCAGCCGCCGAGACTGCCGCCAAGGCCGTGTCCGTCCGCAAGAAGGTTCTCTTCGTGCTCTCGCTTCAGAACGGCCGGGTGATGGCCGCCGGTGCGAACTCGCATGCGGACGCCATCATCACCATGGCGGGCGGCAAAAACGCGATGGCCGACGTTTCCGGCTACAAGCCCGTGAGTGACGAAGCCATCCTCGCCGCCGCGCCCGACCTTATCCTGATGATGACCGGAGCCGGCGACCACGCGGCCGGCGACGAGCAGGTTCTCGCGCAGCCGGCGATTGCCGAAACGCCGGCCGGCAAGGCCAAACGCATCATCCGCATGGACGGAATGTTTCTGCTGGGTTTCGGGCCGCGGACGCCCGACGCCATCCGTGATCTGCATAGCGCCCTATACAAGCCGGCAACGTAGACGGAATGACGATCATGCTCCAAGAGGTCGAGCGGCACGCCCTTCGCCGGCGGACAGGCCTGTGGCCTGCCGATCGCGGGGCACGCGCGCGCATCGCCATTCCGGCGCTCGGCGTCGTGCTGGTGCTTGCCTGCTGCCTGTCCCTGACGGCCGGTGCATCCGATACATCGGCTCTTGACGCCCTCCTGGCGCTTGCCGGCATATCCGATACCGGCGTGTCGGCCAGCGACCGGATCATCCTCGGCGCCATCCGCCTGCCGCGCATCGCGCTTGGCGCGCTGGTCGGAGCGGCGCTCGCCGTCTCCGGCGCCCTGATGCAGGGGCTTTTCCGCAATCCGCTCGCCGATCCGGGTCTCGCCGGCGTTTCCGCTGGGGCGGCTCTCGGGGCGGCGGGAATGATCGTGCTTGGCGGTTCGCTGCTGGCTCCGCTCACCGCCCTTTTCGGCTTTTCTGCGCTACCCATCGCGGCCTTCGGCGGCGGGCTTGCCACCACAACGATCCTGTACCTGACGGCAACGCGCCGCGGACGAACCTCTGTCGCGACCATGCTGCTTGCCGGCATAGCGCTTGGCGCCTTTTCGGGGGCCGCGACCGGCATTCTGGTCTACATGGCCGACGATAAGCAGCTTCGCGACCTGACATTCTGGGGACTCGGCTCGCTGGCGGGTTCCACCTGGAGCAAGGCCATGACCGTGGGGCCGCTGATCCTCGCGTGCCTCGCTGCCGCGCCCTTCCTCGGAAAGCAGCTCAACGCGCTCGCACTCGGCGAGGCGGCGGCCGGCCATATGGGTGTGCCGGTCCAGAGACTGAAGACCGCCTGCATCCTGCTCGTCTCCGCCATGACCGGGGCAGCGGTCGCCGTCAGCGGCGGCATCGGCTTCGTCGGCATCGTCGTGCCGCACATCATCCGCCTGTCCGTCGGCCCGGACCATCGCACCCTGCTGCCGGCTTCCGCCCTGCTCGGCGCGGCGCTGCTGGTGCTGGCCGACGCGTTCGCCCGCACGATCGTCGCACCGGCCGAACTGCCGATCGGCATCGTGACGGCCACGGCCGGCGCTCCCGTCTTCCTCTGGCTCCTGCTCAGAAGCCGCACGGTGGTGGATATATGAACCGCGATTCCGGCATACGCTACGAGGCGCAGGCGATCTCGGCCAGGCTCGGCGGCCGGACCATCCTCGCCGATCTTGACTTTGACGCCACCGCCGGCGAGGTCACCGTGATCGCCGGGCCGAACGGCTCGGGAAAGACCACGCTCATCAAGGCGCTTTCCGGCGAACTGCCGGTGTCTGGCCAGGTCTCCATCAACGGCCGACCGCTCGGCACGCTGAAGCCGTGGCAGTTCGCCGCCATGCGCGCCGTGCTGCCACAGGAAATCCAGCTCGCCTTTCCGTTTACCGTCGACGAGGTCGTCTCGCTCGGCATTTCCGCGGGCATTCACGGCGGATCGGACAAAGAGAACCGGCGCCGCGTGCTGCAGGCGCTCACGGCAGTCGATCTTTCCGGCTTTTCCGGACGGCTCTACCAGGAGCTATCCGGCGGCGAGCGCCAGCGGGTTCAACTCGCCCGCGTGCTCTGCCAGATCTGGGAACCGGTCGCGCATGGCGAGCCACGCTGGCTGCTGATGGACGAGCCGGTCGCAAGCCTCGACATCCGCCACCAGATCGGCCTCATGGAGATCGCCCGATCCTATGCGAGGCGCGGCGGCGGCGTGATCGCGGTCATGCATGATCTCAATCTCAGCGCCATGTTCGCGGACCGAATCGTGCTGATGAAGAATGGCCGCGTTGCAGCACGCGGCACCCCGGCCGAGGTGTTCGACGCCAAGACGCTGCAAACGGTGTTCGATTGTGCAGTCATACCCGGGATTGCCCCCGAAAACGGCAACTTCATCCTTCCCCAAAGCATTGCCTGAACCATATTTCAGCGATTTCAATGAATTACACCCCATGGCACGGGGATTGCTTGTTTTTTGGCTTGATCATCGCCGGCGAACTGCCGGGATCAGTGTGCGAGGCGGGCATACCGCAATTTCTGGGGAGTTGCGCAGGCCGCAAGCCTCGGGCCACTCTGGTCAAACATGATGATCGGTAATGAGCCAGCCTGTGGGGACAGGTCTGGCGACAGTCCACGGGGCGAGGAATTTGGGCAGATATTCCAGGGTGGCGCTTGGCGCCTGCATGCTTTTCATGTCCGGGCTTGGCTTTCTTCACGCCGAGGAAAACCACTACAAGCTGCTGAAGCTTGACGGCCACGTCGTCAAATGGGGCGATCCCACCCTTGGTTCTCCGGCGCATGTCACCTACGCCTTCGCGACGGCGGCGTTTCACGATCCGGAGGCACGGAATTGCGGCGATATCGCTCCGCTGAAGAGCGTCGCGCAGCGATCGGGCCTCAGCGAAGACGACATCCGGCAACAGGCGGCCGCTGCGGCGGCTCTCTGGTCCAGCGTCGCCGGCATCACGTTCGAGGAAGTCTCGGACCCGGCCAAGGCGAACATCCTGATCGGGGAGCAGGGCGAACCGACCGGCTACGCCTTTGCCAATGTCGAATACCGCAAGCCCGTGCTGGCCAAGGACGCAAAGCGGTCCGGCGACCGCGCGCTGAACATTCCCGACGGTCGGGCCAACCTTGGCCGCGAGCCACACGCGCAGTCCGTCGCGACCATTTCCCGCTCGATGATCTGCCTCAACCCGGAGCGCATCTGGAAAAGCGGCTTCGGCGGAAACGCGTCGGCCTATGATATCCGCTACACGTTCACGCATGAACTGGGCCATGCGATCGGCCTCGACCACTACTACCACGCCGGATTCCTGATGTACTACAAGTACACCGAAGCGTTCCGTGCACCGCAGCCAGGCGACATAGACGGCGCCCGCGCCCTCTACGGTCCGCCGATCGCGACCCGCTGACCGTCAGGGGCCCTGAAGCTCAGATGAGGTTCAGACGACGACTTCCTGGTCGACCCGGTCCTCGCTGCCGAAGAACTGCAGGTAGCGCTTGACGGCGTCCGGTTCGCCGGTCGCCTTCTGCGGGTTGTCGGAGAGCTTGACGGCCGGGCGGCCATTGGCATCGGACACCTTGCAGACGATCGAGATCGGCTTCAGCCCGTCGATCGGGTCCGGCGCGCATCCGGCAAAGTCATTGGTGAGGTTGGTGCCCCAGCCGAAGCTCATGCGCACCCTGCCCTCGAAATGACGGTAGGTATCGATGATCGCATCGACATCGAGGCCGTCGGAGAAGATCAGCAACTTTTCCTTGGGATCGCGGCCCATCTTCTTCCACCAGGCGACGATCTTCTCGCCGCCTTCGATCGGGGGCGCGCTGTCGGGCCGGAAACCGGTCCAGTCGGCCACCCATTCCGGCGCATTCTTGAGGAAGGCGGCCGTGCCGAAAGCATCCGGCAGCACGATCAGCAGGTTGCCGCCGTAAAGCGTGTTCCAGTCCTTGAGGACCTTGTAGGGTGCTTCGGCGAGCTGCTGGTCGTTTTCCGCGAGCGCCGCGGCGACCATCGGCAGTTCATGCGCATTGGTGCCGACGGCTTCCAGATCGGAATCCATGGCAAGAAGCACGTTGGAGGTGCCGGTGAAAGCCGGGCCGATGCCTTCCTTCAGCGCTTCCACGCACCAGCGCTGCCAGAGGAACGAGTGGCGGCGCCGGGTTCCGAAATCGGAAATCCTCAGGCCCGGCAGGGCCTTCAGCCGGTCGACCTTGTCCCACATCTTGGCCTTGGCACGGGCATAGAGCACGTCGAGCGTGAAGGGACCGAGCGAGCGCATGGCGGCGCGCGAGCGAAGCTCGTTGATGATCGCGAGCGCCGGAATTTCCCAAAGCGTCGTTTCCATCCAGGGGCCATGGAAATCGAGCTGGTACTGGCCGTCACGGCGCGTCAGCTCATATTCCGGCAGCTGGAATTTCGACAGCCAGGCCAGGAATTCCGGCTCGAAGATCTGCGAGCGGCCGTAGAAGGTGTTACCGGCCAGCCAGATCAGCTCTTTCTTGGAGAGGCGCAGCGTGCGGGCGTGATCGAGCTGCTCGCGCAGTTCCATCTCGTCGATCTCGTCGGCAAGACGGACGGACGTCGTGCGGTTGATCAGTGAAAAGGTGGCGTGGACGTCCGGATAGCGCTTCCAGATCATCTGCAGCATCAGAAGCTTGTAGAAATCCGTGTCGATCAGGCTGCGGATGATCGGATCCAGCTTCCAGGCGTGGTTATACACGCGCCGGGCGATATCTGTCTTCATCATGTGCTCCCCCGGACTCTCATCACACGTCGATACAGAAATAAAAAGTGCCGAAGCAACCGTGCTTCGGCACCAGCGACGTTATCGTGAAATATCACACGAAAGTCCAGTGGCTACCGACGGTTGTTGGGACGGGCCACACTAGTTTGACGGGACCGTGGCACCGCTGTCGGCAGGTGCCGACTGGCTGATGCCGGCCGGCGACGGATCGCTCGGCGCTTCGGTGCGGCCCCACCATTCCAGCGGCAGCCACAGCGCCAGCGCAATGGCCAGAGCGGCAAGAAGGACATAGAGAACCGGCCGGCCCAGCCGGCCTTGCCGCGCCTCTTTCGGCTCAAGCGGCTTTTCGGTCTTCATGGCCCCGGCGCGCGGAGCAACCTTGTTGGCGAAGTCGGTTTGACTGTTCATGTCGGTCTCCCTTGTCTGCCTTTTGCATTGTGCCCTTCATCAAGAACGGCTTATGCAATCAACGCACGACGGGAAGAAGGGTTCCTGGGAAGCCTTGGAGCCGGACCGTACCGCTACTGGCTGACCGCGCCGGTATCGACCGCCTTCAGATCGAAGGCAGCGGCCATCAGGGCGCGGGTGTAGGGATCTTCGGGACTGGAGAATATCTTCTCGGCCGGCCCCTTCTCCACCACCTTGCCGAGACGCATGACGACGACGTCGTTGGCGAGCGCCTTCACCACTTTCAGGTCGTGGCTGATGAACAGATAGGCGAGATCGTGCCGCTTCTGCAGGTCGCGCAACAGGTCGACCACCTGCGCCTGGACGCTCATGTCGAGCGCCGAGGTCGGCTCGTCGAGCATGACGAAGCGCGGCTTCAGAACCATGGCGCGGGCAATGGCGATGCGCTGGCGCTGGCCGCCCGAGAATTCATGCGGGTAGCGCCAGCGGGTGGCCGGATCGAGACCGACCTCTTCCAGCACGCCGGCCACGCGACGGTCGCGCTCGTCAGCGCTGAGCGTCCGCTCATGGATCTTCAGCCCCTCCGCGATGATCTCGCCGACCGACATGCGCGGGCTGAGCGACCCGTAGGGATCCTGGAAGACCACCTGCATCTCGCGACGCAACGGCAGCATCTCCTTGAAAGAATAGCCGGCTATGTCACGCCCGACAAAGGCGATCCGCCCGCGCGAGGAAATAAGCCGGGTCAGCGCCATGCCGAGCGTCGTCTTGCCCGAACCGGATTCACCGACGACGCCGAGCGTGTGACCGGCCCGAAGCGTCACGTCGATGCCGTCCACGGCCTTCACATTGTCGACGACCTTGCGCAGGAAACCGGCCTTGATCGGAAACCAGACCTTGACGTCGTCCGCTTCCATGACCAACGGCTTGGCGTCGTTGCGCTCGGGCGGGTGACCGCTCGGCTCGGAGGACAGCAGATGCCGGGTGTAGGCATGCTGCGGATTGGAAAAGATCTCCTCGACCGGCCCGCTCTCGACGATCTTGCCCTTGGTCATCACGCAGACGCGATCGGCGAACTTGCGGACAATGCCGAGATCATGGGTGATGAACAGCATGGACATACCATGCGTCGTCTTCAGATCCTTCAAGAGTTCCAGGATCTGCGCCTGCACCGTGACGTCGAGCGCCGTGGTCGGCTCGTCGGCAATCAGCAGCTTCGGGCGGTTGGCGAGCGCCATGGCGATCATCACGCGCTGGCGCTGGCCGCCGGAGAGCTCGTGCGAATAGGCCTTCAGGCGCTTTTCCGGATCGCGGATTCCGACCTGATTGAGCAGTTCGAGCACCCGATCCCGTGCCGCCTTGCCGACAATGCCGCCGTGCAGCGCCAGGATCTCGCCGATCTGCTTCTCGATCGAATGCAGCGGATTGAGCGAGGTCATCGGCTCCTGGAAGATCATGGTGATGTCGTCGCCGCGCACCTTGCGCAACTCAGCCTCGCTCGCCTTCAGGAGATCGCGGCCGGAAAACAGGATCTCGCCCGACGGATGGCTTGCCGCCGGATAGGGCAGGAGCTGCAGGATCGAATTGGCGGATACCGACTTGCCGGAACCGGATTCTCCGACCAGCGCCAGCACCTCGCCGGGTGCGACATCAAAGGAAATCCGATCGACGGCAAGCGACGTCTGGCCGCCCTGATGAAAGGCGACGGACAGATCGCGGACGGAGAGAAGCGGCTCAGTCATTTGAACGTCTTTCGCGGATCGAAGGCGTCGCGGACAGCCTCACCGATGAAGATCAGCAGGGAGAGCATGATCGACATGGTGAAGAAGGCGGTCAGGCCGAGCCAGGGAGCCTGAAGGTTACGCTTGCCCTGGTCGATGAGTTCGCCGAGCGACGGCGAGCCGGGCGGCATGCCGAGGCCGAGGAAATCGAGCGAGGTCAAGGTCGTGATCGAGCCGGACAGGATGAAGGGCAGGAAGGTCAGCGTCGCCACCATGGCATTGGGAAGCAGGTGGCGGAACATGATGGTCCAGTTGCCGACGCCGAGCGCACGGGCCGCCTTCACATATTCGAAATTGCGGGCCCTCAGGAATTCGGCGCGGACGATGCCTACGAACCCCACCCAGGAAAACAGCAGCATGATGCCGAGCAGCACGAAGAAGCCCGGTGGCAGGACCGAGGAGATGATCAACAGGATATAGAGCACCGGCATCGACGACCAGATCTCGATGAAGCGCTGCATCAGCAGGTCGAGCCAGCCGCCGAAATAGCCCTGCATGGCGCCGGCGCTGACCCCGACGAATGCCGAAGCGATCGTGAGCGCAAGCCCGAAGAGGACGGCGACACGGAACCCGTAGATCATGCGGGCGGTGACGTCGCGCGCCTGGTCGTCGGTGCCGAGCCAGTTCATGTTGCCGAGAACGCAATCCGGGTCCTTGTCACCCTGCGGGTAACCCGAGCAGCGCTCATCCTTGCTCATCAGCCAGAACGGCGCGGTCGGTGCCGAATGGGGAATGTTGGAGTTGGCGGTATCGTAGGAATAGCGGATCGGCGGCCAGAGCATCCAGCCGTTCGCATTGATCTCGTCGCGGATGAACTCGGATCGGTAGTCCGTGTCGGCATAGAAGCCACCAAACTTCTCCTCCGGATAATCGACCAGCACGGGGAACAGGATCTCGCCCTTGTAGGAGACGACGAGCGGCCTGTCGTTGGCGATGAGTTCGGCGAACATCGACAGCGTGAACAGGACGAGGAAGATCCAGAACGACCAATAGCCGCGGCGGTTCGCCTTAAAATTGGCAAGCCGGCGCTGGTTGGTCGGATTGAGGAACGGCCGCTTCGGCGGCTTGCCGGCGGCGATCTCGGTGGCGCCCGCTTCCATCACACCTCCCTCCGCTCGAAGTCGATGCGCGGATCGACCCAGGTGTAGACGAGGTCGGAGATGAGGCCGATGACGAGACCCATCAGCGAGAAGATGTAGAGCGTGCCGAAGACGATCGGATAGTCGCGGTTGACGATGGCGAGATAGCCCATGCGACCGAGGCCATCGAGGGAAAAGATGTTCTCGATCAGCAGCGAACCGGTGAAGAAGGCCGAGATGAAGGCGCCGGGGAAGCCGGCGATGATGATCAGCATGGCGTTGCGGAAGACGTGGCCGTAGAGCACCTGCCGGTCGTTGAGCCCCTTGGCCTTGGCGGTGATGACATACTGCTTCTTGATCTCGTCGATGAAGGAGTTCTTCGTCAGCAGCGTCGTCGTCGCGAAGGCGGCAAGCGACAGCGAAATGATCGGCAGCGTCAGGTGCCAGAAGTAGTCGACGATCTTCTCATACCAGGTGAGCTGCCAGAAATTGTCGGAGACGAGGCCGCGCAAGGGAAACCAGTCGAAGAAGGAGCCGCCTGCGAAGACGACGATCAGCAGGATGCCGAACAGGAAGCTCGGCACGGCATAGCCGACGATGATGACGCCGGAGGTCCAGACGTCGAAGGCAGACCCGTCCTTGATCGCCTTGCGGATGCCGAGCGGGATTGAAATGCCGTAGGACAGGATCAGGATCCACAGGCCGAGCGACATCGACACCGGCAGTTTGTCGATGATCAGATCGATGACGGACGTGTTGCGGAAGAAGCTCTCGCCGAAGTCGAAGCGGATATAGTCCCACATCATGTCGAGAAAGCGGGTGAGCGGCGGCTTGTCGAAGCCGAACTGCTTTTCGAGCTTCTTGATCAGGTCGGGATCGAGGCCCTGTGCGCCCCGGTATCTGGAATTGGCCTCGGAGAACTGGTCCTGCTGGCTCAGGAGATCGCCGCTGGCGCCGGACAGGCGTTCCTCGGCGCTGCCGCCCTGCCCCGTCAGCTGCGAGATGACCTGTTCGACCGGTCCGCCGGGCGCGAACTGAACGATTGCAAAGGAGATCGCCATGATCCCGATCATCGTGGGGATCATGAGGAGAATTCGGCGAAGGATATAGGCGCCCATCTGCGGCTATTTCCCCTTTCCGGTTCGCGCCTGGCGCATTGCCGCCGGCCGAATCCTGTCTGTTGCTGCCATTCTGTCCGTCATTCTCCTGATCATGCCACCTGCGCTACCGTGCCAAGCTTGCGCCGCACCGACCATGTTCCGGGCGTCCACGCTACTTCTTTTCCGCCGACTTCGCCCACCACAGGTCCGGAAAACCCATGGAATATTCCGGCAGGTTGTCCGGCCGCACGATATTGTTCCAATAGGCGATCGGCAGCGACCGGCGGGAGTAGCTCGGCACGATGTAGGCGCCGGACAGGAGAACGCGGTCGAGCGCATGGACCGAGGCAATCAGCGTATCGCGGTTCGGCGCGAAGATGACCTTCTTGATCAGGGCGTCGATGCCGGGATCCGCGATGCCTGCATAATTGTCGGATCCGGGACGTTCGGCCGACTGCGAGCCCCAATAGCCGGTCTGCTCGTTGCCCGGGTTCATGCTCTGGGACCAGCCCTGGTAGACCACGTCATAATCGAAGGCGCGCAGCCGGTTGGTGAACTGTGAGGCGTCCACGGAGCGCACGGTCGCCTTCACGCCAATCTTGGCGAGGTTGGCGGCATAAGGCAGCGCCACACGCTCGATGATCGGTCCGTCGAGAAGGATCTCAAAGGTGAAGGGTGCGCCGGTCTTGACGTTGACCATCTGCCGGTTGCGGATCTCGTAGCCGGCCTGCTTGAAGAGGTCGATGGCACGGCGAAGGTTCTGCCGCTCCTTGATCTCGTCGCCACCGACCGGATTGGTGTAAGGCGTCGTGAAGACCTCCGGCGGAACCATGTCCTTGATGCTGTCGAGGATGTCGAGTTCCTCACCCTTCGGCAGTTCGCTGGAGGCGAGCTCGGTGCCGAAGAAGTAGCTGTTGATCCGCTGATAGCTGTTATAGAAAATGGTCCGGTTCAGTTCCTCGAAATCAAAGGCATAGTTGAGCGCCTGGCGAACCCGCTTGTCCTTGAATTGCTCGCGGCGCATGTTGGGAATGAAGCCGACCATGACGCCGCGCTTGCGGTACTCGTTCTCAAGCTCCTCGCGCTTGATGCGCCCATCCTGTGCGGCCGGAAAATCATAGGCCGTCGCCCAGCGCTTGGCGGAGTTGTCCCACCACCAGTCGAGATTGTGGCCCTTGAAGGCCTGGAACTCGACGTCACGGTCGGCAAAGAACGAATATTTCACCGTCTTGAAGTTGTTCCGGCCGATGTTGACGTTCAGGTCCTTCGCCCAATAGTCGTCGCGCAATTCGTAGGTGATCGTCGAACCGGGCGAAAAGGCGGCGATCTTGTAGGGGCCGGACGCCATCGGCGGTTCGAGCGAGGTCTTCGAAATGTCGCGCGGCTTGCCGTCGGGGCCGTTCGCCTGCCACCAGGCCTTCGAAATGACCGGTAGCTGGCCGACGATCGACGGCAGTTCGCGGTTGCCCTTCTCGTCAAAACGAAATGTTACCTCGCGCTCGCCCGTCACCTCTGCGGCGGTGACATGGCCGTAGTATTGCGTGAATTTCGGACTGAGTTCCTTGAATTTGTCGAAGCTGAAGACGACGTCCGCCGGCGTCACCGGCGAGCCGTCGGCAAACTTTGCCTGCGGCCTCAGGCGGAACACCGCATAGGAAAAATCGTCCGGGTAGGACAGCGCCTCGGCAAGCAGCCCGTAACTCGACGACAGTTCGTCGCTGGCCGGCGTCAGCAGCGTGTCGTAGACCATGGAGATGCTGGCGGGAATCTCGCCCTTGTCGAGAACGAAGTTGAACGTGTCATAAGTGCCGATCTCGGACACGTCGATGCTGCCTCCCTTGGGCGCATCGGGATTTCCGTAGTCAAAACGCTTGAAGCCGTTCGGATATTTCAGATCGCCGATCGTCGCGATGCCATGCCGCCAAACCGGATCGGCGGCGCTGGCCGGAGCGGAGGACACACTCTGCAGAAAAAGGAGGGCAAGGGGAAAAACGAATGTCCGGAATGCCAATTTCATATAGCGACCTTCATGGGTTTCTTCGGCCATACCATAGGCGAAATACTGCGGAAATACAGGGGGCAATTCCACGCAGAGAGCGGGTGAAGACAAATGCGGATCACAATTTCAACAAACCCTCCATTCAGTGTAGGATCAACAGCAAATCACCAAAGTGAACCCTTGGCGGGAGGGGTATGAATGCAATCAAGGCTTTTTAAAGCCATCCGGAAGCCGGCCATGGTGCTGGCGACCGCAGCGCTCGCAGTATGCCAGTTCACAGCCGACAGTTCGGCCGACGACCGGCCGGCCAAGCAGGTTTTCAGCGCCATCGCGCTTCCCGAACAGGGTACGCCGCAATCGATCGGCTACTACGCCAATGGCTGCCTTGCCGGCGCCGTGGCGTTGCCGACGGACGGGCCCGGATGGCAGGTCATGCGACTGTCGCGCAATCGCCGCTGGGGCCACCCGGAACTCGTCTCGTGGATCGAACAGTATGCGGGCGACGTCGCCCGAAATGACGGCTGGCCCGGCATCCTGGTCGGCGACATGTCGCAGCCGCGCGGCGGGCCCATGGCATCCGGCCATGCCTCGCATCAGGTCGGCCTCGACGTCGATATCTGGCTGCAACCCATGCCGAACCACCGTATGAGCGCCGACGAGCGGGAAAAGCTTTCCGCGCAATCGCTCCTGAAGAAGAATGCGCGCCTGACGGTCGATCCGGCGAAATGGAACGACAGCTACGCGGACATGATCGTCCGCGCCGCCAACTATCCCGAGGTTCAGCGCGTCTTCGTCAATCCGTCGATCAAGAAGAAGCTCTGCGAGACATGGACCGGCAGCCGCGCCAATTTCGGCAAGCTCCGGCCCTATTACGGGCATGACGACCATATCCATGTCCGTCTCTTCTGCCGGCCCGGCTCGCCGGATTGCAAGAAGCAAGCGGCCGTGCCCGCCGACGACGGCTGCGGCAAGGAACTCGCCTGGTGGTACTCCGACGAACCCTGGGCGCCACCGAAAAAGCCGACCAAACCGACGAAGCCTGCGCCCAAGCCGCATGTGAAGACGCTCGCGGACCTGCCGAAGGCCTGCACCGCCGTCGTCAACGGTCCGTCGGTCGCTTCCGTCGAGGCCGCGACATACCGTAGCGGGTCTGCGGGCGCCTCGCCGGCCACGGCATTCGCACCCGTCGAACCGAACGCGGCCGGCGCCTTCGACGTCCCCGTGCCGCTGCCGCGTCCGCCCGGGCAGTGACGCCCCGCGCAACGGAAAATTGCCGGCCGACGAAACTCCGTCGGCCGCTCACGGCTTTTCAAATTTTCCGATGATGGTATAGAAGCGGCTCAAATCGATTTAAATCACATTGTCCGGGAGGCCGCATGCCCAGCGAAAAGTGCATTGCGCTCATCGCTCACGACCAGAAGAAGGACGACATGGCGGAGTTCGCCTATCAGAACTCACCGCTCCTGTCGGAATGGCGGCTGGTGGCAACCGGGACCACGGGCGGGAGGATTCTCGACGTCTGTCCGCATCTCGACATCACACGACTCAAGAGCGGTCCGCTCGGCGGCGACCAGCAGATCGGCGCACTGATCGCAACCGGCGACATTGACCGGCTGATCTTTTTCGTCGACCCTCTGACGCCGATGCCGCATGATGTCGACGTAAAGGCACTGATGCGGCTGGCGATCGTCTACGACATTCCGATGGCACTGAACCGGTCGTCGGCGCAAATTCTTCTGAACGACCTCGCCCGCAGCGGGAAATAAGACATGCAGGATCCAATGGCGGCGAACCAGCACCACGAACATTCGATGGCCTTTCCGGTCCTGATCGGCGATATCGGCGGCACCAATGCCCGGTTTTCGCTGCTGATCGATTCCTATGCCGAACCGAAAACCTTTCCGATCGTCCGCACGGCGGAATTCGAGACGATCGACGACGCCATCCAGCGTTGCATCCTCGATCACACCTCGGTCCAGCCCCGCTCTGCTCTTCTGGCGATCGCCGGGCCGATCCAGGGCGACGAATTGCCGCTGACCAATTGCCCCTGGGTGGTCAAGCCGCGCGACATGATCGCCAATCTCGGCTTCGAGGACGTCACGATCATCAATGATTTCGAGGCGCAGGCGCTGGCCGTCGCTTCGCTGCGGGATACGGACCGCGAGCAGATCGGCGGCAATGGCGAAGAGCGGATCGCAACCCGCGTGGTGCTTGGTCCCGGCACGGGCCTCGGCGTCGCCGGCGTGGTCTACTCGCAGCACCGCTGGATCCCGGTTCCGGGCGAAGGCGGGCATGTCGACCTCGGACCGCGCACAGATCGGGACTACCAGATCTTCCCGCATGTCGAAAAAATCGGCGGCCGCGTCTCGGGCGAACAGATCCTCTGCGGCCGCGGCATGGTCAATCTCTACAAGGCGATCTGCGCCGCCGACGGCGTCGAGCCAAAGCTCAGCGAGCCGGCAACGGTTTCCGAAAAGGGCCTCGACGGTTCCGACCCGCAGGCGAAGGAAACCCTCTCCCTGTTCGCAACCTATCTCGGCCGCGTCGCCGGCGACCTCGCCCTCACCTTCATGGCGAAGGGCGGCGTCTTCATTTCCGGCGGCATTCCGCAGAAAATCATGCCGGCCCTGAAGGCTGGCGGCTTCCGCGCCGCATTCGAGGACAAGGCGCCGCACAACAAGGCCATGGCCGGAATTGCGACCTATGTCGTCACCCATCCGCTGGCGGCGCTCGCCGGACTTGCCGCCTATGCGCGCGCACCCGGCGGCTTCAGCGTGGCGACCGAGGGCCGCCGCTGGCATCGCTAGGACGGCGTCCCCTGTGGCCTGTCGTCCTATAGCCAAAAGGCAAGCGGTTCTTTATACAGCCGCTTGATCCGGCGCCGGCGGCGCCGGCCATGTTTTCGACAAGACAGGTCACACCTTTTGAGTAAGAAGAAACAGGCCATCGACACGCAAGGCATCTGGGTCATCCTGAAAAGGGTGATGCGGGAAAATGCCAAGGACCATGTCAAGGGCTACGCATTTGCCATCGGCTGCCTCATCACCATCTCCGCCTCCACTGCGTTTACCGCCTGGATCATGAAGACCGTCGTGGACGAGGCCTTCGCCAAGCAGCGCGCCGACATCATCTGGGTGGTCTGCCTGTCGCTGTTCAGCGCCTTCGTTTTGCGCGGCTTCGCAACCTATGGCCAGGCTGTCGCCCTTTCGAAGATCAGCAACAACATCGTCGCCCGTTACCAGCGCCGGGTCTTCGCGCATCTGATGACGCTTTCGAGCAGCTTTTATGCCGAAGCCCGCTCCGCGCGCATCGCCGCCCAGTTGAACGGCAATATCGGCGGCATCGCCGGGATCCTCAACCTGACCGTGACCACGGCGGCGCGCGACCTCCTGAGCCTGATCGGCCTGATCGGCGTGATGATCGTCCAGGATCCGGTGCTGTCGTTCTTTGTCCTGATATTCGCCCCGATCCTGCTGTTCGGCATCCGCTACCTGTCGAAGCGCCTTAGAACCGCGTCACGGGAATCGACCCTCGTCGGCGCCCAGGTGTTCGGAGCCATGCAGGAAACGATCGCCGGCATCTCGATCGTCAAGGCCTTCACCATGGAGCCTCAACTCCAGAGCAAGATCGACAAGCTGATCGACTGGTCGGAGAACCGGGCCAACCGCATCGCCCGCCTCAGCGAGCGCACCGCGCCGCTGACCGACACGTTTGCCGGCGTGGCGATTGCCTCGGTGCTCGCCTATTCCGCCTATCGCTCAATCTACTTCCATGTGCTGCCCGGCGCCTTCTTCTCCTTCGTCACCGCACTCCTGATGGCCTATGATCCGGCGCGGCGCCTGGCGCGCGTGCAGCTCAGCTTCGAGCGGGCCGCGGTCAATGCCAGCATGCTCTATGAGGTGCTCGACATGGAGCCGCCGCAGCGTGACAAGGACGGCGCGAAGGCACTCGTGGTCGACAAGGCCACCGTCGAATTCCGCAACGTCTGCTTCAGCTACAGCGACGGCGGCCGCATGATCCTCGACAATGTCAGCTTCACCGCCGAGGGCGGCAAGACGACCGCGCTCGTCGGGCCGTCGGGCGCCGGCAAGTCGACGGTCATCAACCTCGTTCCGCGCTTCTTCGATCCGGTGTCGGGCGAGGTGCTGATCGACGGGCAGAACATCGCCGACATCACCAAGGTGTCGCTGCGCCACAGCCTCGCCTATGTCTCGCAGCAGCCGTATCTGTTCGAGGGCTCGATCCGCGACAACATCCGTTACGGCCGGCCCGACGCGACCGACGCGGAGGTCGAGGAGGCGGCGCGTCATGCCTATGCTCACGACTTCATCATGCAGCAGGAGAACGGCTACGACACGCCGCTCGGCGAAAACGGCGTCACGCTGTCGGGTGGCCAGCGGCAGCGCCTGTCGATTGCCCGCGCCATCGTCCGCAATGCGCCGATCCTGCTTCTCGACGAGGCGACTTCCGCTCTCGACACGGAATCGGAGGCCGCGGTACAGAAGGCGCTTGATGTCGCCATGAGCGGGCGTACCGTGATCGTCATCGCGCATCGACTGTCGACCATCGCCGACGCCGACAAGATCGTCGTGATGAACGACGGCCGGGTCATCGAGGAAGGCACGCACGATACGCTGGCGCGGCAGGACAACGGCCTTTATGCACGACTGAACAGCCTGCAGCTGGACGCGCTCGGCCTTCACGCCGACTGACAGGGACCAAGGGACGAGGAACAGGAATGAGCGGATCCGATATGAAGCTGGTGGTGGTCGGCGCGGCCGGGCGGATGGGGCAGACGCTGATCCGTCTCGTCCACACCACGCCGGGCGTCGTCCTGCACGCCGCCGTCGAGCGCGAGGGTTCGCCGTTCATCGGCAAGGACGCGGGCGAGCTCGCCGGCCTCGGCCCGATCGGCGTGACCGTCACCGACGATCCGCTGAAGGCCTTCCTCGAGGCGGAAGGTGTGCTCGACTTTACCTCGCCCGCCTCGAGCGTCACGTTTTCGGGGCTCGCGGCGCAGGCCCGCATCGTGCATGTGATCGGCACGACGGGATGCTCTACCGACGACGAGGCGAAATTCGAAGCCGCGGCGCGCCACGGCCGTATCATCCGCTCCGGCAATATGAGCCTCGGCGTCAATCTGCTCAGCGTCCTGACCGAACAGGCCGCGCGCGCGCTCGGCCCGGACGCCTGGGACATCGAAATCCTCGAAATGCACCACAAGCACAAGGTCGACGCGCCGTCCGGCACCGCCCTGCTGCTGGGCAATGCCGCCGCCAAGGGGCGCGGCATCGATCTCGCCTCGCATTCCGTGCGCGTGCGCGACGGCCACACCGGCGCACGCCAGGCCGGCACGATCGGCTTTGCCACGTTGCGCGGCGGCTCGGTGATCGGCGATCATTCGGTCGTCATTGCCGGTGAAGGCGAGGTCATCACGCTGTCCCACAGCGCCGGCGACCGCACGATTTTCGCCCGCGGCGCGCTTACCGCCGCCCTCTGGGCCCGCGGCGAGAAGCCCGGCCTCTATTCCATGCTCGACGTGCTCGGGCTGTCGAAATCCAATTCTTGACCATCAACTTGAGGACAAACGGATGAGCGGAACACTTGTGCTGGTGCGCCACGGCCAGAGCGAATGGAACCTGAAGAACCTGTTTACCGGCTGGAAGGACCCGGACCTGACCGAGCTCGGAGTTCAGGAAGCCAATGCCGGCGGCAAGGCGCTGGCCGACTACGGCATCAAGTTCGACATCGCCTTCACCTCGGCGCTGTCGCGCGCCCAGAGGACCTGCCAGATCGTCCTCGACAATGTCGGGCAGTCCGGTCTCGAGACGATCCGCGACGAAGCGCTCAACGAACGCGACTACGGCGATCTCGCCGGCCTCAACAAGGACGATGCACGCGAAAAATGGGGCGAGGAGCAGGTGCATATCTGGCGCCGCTCCTATGACGTTCCGCCGCCCGGCGGCGAAAGCCTGAAGGACACCGGCGCCCGCGTCTGGCCCTACTACATGATGGAGATCCTGCCGCGCGTCCTGCGTGGCGAGAAGGTGCTGGTCGCCGCCCACGGCAATTCGCTGCGCTCGCTGGTCATGGTGCTCGACCGCATGAGCCGCGAGGATATCCTCAAGCTCAACCTCGCGACCGGCGTGCCGATGGTCTACAAGCTCAACGCAGACTCGACGGTCGCCTCCAAGGACGTGCTCGGCGACATGTCCGGCGCCCACTGAACGGCAGACCGAAATGATGCAAAGGCCGGGCGATTGCCCGGCCTTTGCTGTTTGGACGCCAAAAAGATAGCGGAGTCGGATCGCCCTGTGGCCGGCCGCTTCGGTTCCATCGGCAGAGTCTGGTCGTCTACACGACAAAACGTTCGCGATAGGTTTGCGGGCTGGTCCCGAAGCGGCGCAGGAAAGCGCGCCTCATGGTCTCCTCCGATCCGAAACCACACCGCTTGGAGACGCGAGCAACCGACAGTCCCTCTTCCAGCAGTGTACGAGCAGTTTCGATCCTTATTTCCTCTATCGCGCGCGCCGGCGTCCGACCTGTTACCTGCCGATAATGCCGCGAAAAACTGCGCAGGCTCATATTGGCCCGTTCGGCAAGAGCCGGAAGCGGTAGCGGGCGGTTCAGGTTTTCCATGATCCATGTATGCAGTTGGTCGAAACGTCCGTCGGCTTCCTGTAATGCGAGGGTTGTGCTGAACTGCGCTTGCCCGCCCGGTCGCTTCAGAAAAACCACCAACTGCCTCCCGACAGCAAGGGCCGCCTTGCGCCCCAGGTCGCTTTCGACCAAGGCCAAAGCAAGGTCGATCCCGGCGGTCACGCCAGCGGATGTCCAAACATCTCCGTCACGGATGAAAATCGGGTCGGGGTCAAGATGCACCAGTGGAAACCGCTTCGTGAATTCAACGCAGCGCTGCCAATGCGTGACGGCACGCCTTCCATCGAGCAATCCCGCCGTCGCAAGAAGGAACGCACCGCTGCAAACCGACGCGGTGCGTCGAGCCGTTTTCGAGCGACCGCCAATCCACTCGACCAGGTCGCGGTTTTCGCAAGCTGCATTGATCCCCCAACCTCCGGCCACAATCAGCGTGTCCACGGGCATGTGCAGCGGCGACAGGGACGAGGTCGCCAAGACGAGGCCGGACGATGTCGTTATTTCGGAGCAATCGGAAACAACGGCTACCTCATAGGGTGTTTCGCTACCCGCGAGCGCCGCGAGATCGTTCGCCGTTGCAAAGACCTGCAATGGCCCGGCCACATCAAGAAGCTGGCTGTCCGGGAAAGCGAGAATTTCAATTCGGCGAACGCAGTTTGGCATGAAACGAGGTATGGTTGGCAGATACGCCAAGGATTATTGCGCTAGGGTTTGTGAAGTCAATCAGGAGATCGTCATGACCCTTCGATTTGGAATCCTCGCCTTCCCAGATGTCCAACAACTCGATCTTACGGGCCCCTATGAGGTCTTCGCGTCGGCAAATGGAACAGAGGTTCATCTGATCTGGAAGGACTTGCAGCCGATCCAGGCATCAACGCGATTGACATTCAAACCCACAACGACCTTTGCGGAATGTCCGCCACTCGACGTTCTCTGCGTTCCCGGCGGAAGCGGTGTCAACGGCCTGTTGCTTGATGAGATGGTGCTGGATTTCGTTCGCGAGCAGGCGAACAGCGCGCGCTATGTCACGTCCGTCTGCACCGGAGCGCTGGTGTTGGGGGCAGCGGGATTACTTAGAGGCAAACGCGCCACCACGCACTGGAATGCGCTGGATTTCCTTCCTCGTTTCGGTGCCACTGCGATTGATGACCGTATCGTGCAGGATGGCAATGTCATCACTGCCGGCGGAGTCACCTCAGGCATTGATTTCGGATTGACCGTAATTGGCGCGCTTTTGGGACAAACAGAAGCCGAGATTGTCCAACTTGCGCTGGAATATGCTCCTGCGCCACCGTTCTCTTCCGGCACTCCCAAACAAGCATCCCCGAATGTGCTGAACGAAGCGAGACAGCGTCTTTCAGCATCGCGCACTGCTCGGGAAAAGTTACTGTCCCGACTTGCTTGAAGGCCCCGGTTCTGGCGTTATGATTTCGTGGCGAACTGGCGCAAGCGGTAAAGACCGGGGTATTTTTGCAATGCTACCGTCCGCTTAAGAGCGTTTGAACAAGGGAGTTATGGAATGCTTCTCGATCCCGGCTTGACGGCCGCATACATCGTTTTGGCAGCAGCTTTGGCTTTCTCGCCAGGGCCTGACGTGATGTTTGTCGTGGCGAATGGAATGAGGCACAAGGCAAAGGGAGCGATCGCCTCCGCACTCGGCATAGGCGCAGGTTCACTATTCCATGCGATCCTGGCGGCAATTGGCGTCTCCGCGGTTATCGCCGCATCGCCCGTCGCTTTCCAGGTCATGAAAATCGCTGGGGCTCTTTACCTCGCATGGCTCGGTATTCAGGCGCTGAAATCGTTCATGAAGAACTCAGGGGCGGTTAAAATGGACCAGAAGGTCCAGGAAGTCTCAGCCTGGAAGGTCTTCCTGCGGGGATTGATGACGAATATCCTGAATCCGAAGGTCATCGTCTTCTACCTCGCTCTTCTGCCCCAATTCGTCAGCGTTGAATTGGGACATGTCGGCCTGCAGGTGTTCCTGCTCGGCTGCATTCATAACGTCATAGGCCTGTCTTTCCTGATCGTCGTCGGTCTGGCTGCCGGCAAAGCTTCCGGCTGGATTGCAAGAACGAGCGTCGGGCGTTGGCTGGATGGTATCGCCGGTCTGTTTTTCCTTGGATTGGCGACCCGGTTGGCCTTGACCGGCAGAGCGGACAGTTAAACTGTCAATTTCACTCGAAATTTCTCGCAGGCCGGGCCATCGCCCGGCCTTTTCATTTTGATGCTCGCTCGACGCCTATCGCGGCATCTCGCCGATGTAGACCGAGGCCGGGCGCAAGAGGCGGCCCTTGCGCTGCTGTTCCATGGCATGGCCGATCCAGCCGGCCGTGCGCGCGGCGGCGAAGACGGGGGTGAAGGCCTGGCGCGGGATCTGCAGCGCATCGAGCAGGATGGCTGTGTAGAACTCCACATTGGTGTCGAGCTTGCGGTCCGGCTTGTGGATCGCAAGCGCCTTGCGGGCATAGGCCTCCACCCTGGCCGCAAGGCCCAGGTCGCGGTCGGCCCTATCCAGCCTTTCTACAGCCGCCTTCAGGACGTCGGCGCGCGGATCACGGACCCTGTAGATGCGGTGGCCGAAGCCCATCAGCCGCTCGCCGCGCGAGAGCGCATCGTCGATCCAGCTTTCGATCCGGTCCACCGAGCCGATGTCGTCCAGCATGTTCAGCACCGGTTCCGGCGCCCCGCCGTGCAGCGGGCCGCTCAGCGCACAATAGGCGGCGGTGACCGCCATGAACAGGTCGGCTCCGGTGGAGGCGACCACTCGGCCGGCGAAGGTGGAGGCATTCATGCCGTGGTCGGAGACGGTGATGAGATAGGCGTTCAGCGCCGCCGTCTCGCTGTCGGTTGCCGCCTCGCCCCGAAGCATGCGCAGGAAGTCGGCGGCATGTCCGAGCCCGGGGTCAGGCCGGACGAGATCGAGCCCGTTGGCGCGCCGCACCAGACCGGCGGCGATCACCGGCATCGCCCCGAGAAGGGCGACTTCCGGACGTGTCGTGCCGTGTTGGTGGATGGCGGCAACGGCGGCGCGGAAACCGTCGACGATAGCCATCCCGTCCGTCATCGCGAAGATTGACGGCATGCGGGCATGGGCGTCGAGGCGCGCGCGGCCAAGGTCGCGCGCCAGGTCCGCCGCGTCATGCGGCGTCCCGCTCGCCAGCGACCAGAGCCTTGCCGTCACCGCTTCGAAGCTCTGGCTGAAGGCGAGATCGGCGACGCGCGCGCCGGCAATCACCAGTTCGCCTTTCTCGCCGTCGACATGCGACAAAAGCGTTTCCGCGGCGACGACACCGTCGAGCCCGACCACGGGCATGGATTGGATGGTCATGGATCATGCTCCTTTCATGTTTGACGAGAAGCATGTCGCTCTTTTCATATTGATCAATCTTGATTAGCATGATCAATATGAAAAACACGACCGATCCACTCTATCTCAGCGCCCGCGAAGCCGCCGCCGAACTCTCCGTCTCGCCGGCAACGCTCTACGCCTATGTCAGCCGCGGCCTTGTCCGCTCCGAGGCGACCGCCGAGTCGCGCGCCAAGCGCTACCGGGCCGATGATGTGCGCGCCCTGAAGAACCGGCGAGCCCCGGCCGGTGCTCCCAAGTCCAGCGATGCCGACAGGGTTGCGGTCCTCGACTCCGCCATCTCGACGCTGACCGCCCACGGCCCGCTCTATCGCGGCGTCCTGGCGGTGCGGCTTGCGGATCACGCGACGCTGGAAGAGACAGCAACGCTTTTATGGGATGTAGACGAGGCTGACCCGTTCTCGGCCGACAACATGCCGTCTGCGTCCGAAACGCTGGACGCCGTCCGCCAGTCGACCCTGCCGTTCTCGCCGCTTGCGCGGACAATGGCCATCATGTCGGTCGCCGGCGAGGAAGACCCGCGGGCGTTCAACCGCTCGATAACGGGCAGAACGCAGACCGGCGCGCGGGTGATGCGGCTCGCCGCGGCCGCCATTCTCGGCGCGAAACCGTCGAGCGCGCCGATCCATCGGCAGCTGGCAGAGGCCTGGGCACCGGGCAACCGGGTGGCGGAAGACCTGATACGCCGGGCGCTGGTGTTGCTCGCCGAACATGAGCTCAACGCGTCCGCCTATACCGTGCGCTGCGCGGTCTCTACCGGGCTCAATCTCTATGACGCCACCGTCGCGGGTCTTGCGGCGGTCAAGGGGCCGCGCCACGGCGGCGCCGGGCCGCTTGCCGCGCGACTGATCGATACGCTTGCCAATGGCGATCTCGCCAACGGCATTCGGGAGCGGGTGGCGCTCGGCGAACGCTTTGCGGGCTTCGGCCACGCCGTCTATCCCGGCGGCGACCCGCGGGCCGACCATCTGCTCGCAGCGCTCAAGAAGGCAGGCGCGGATCCGCGCTTTGCCGTCGATGCGCCGCGCCTGATCCGCGAGGCAACCGGGCTTCATCCGACGATCGATTATGCGATTGCGGCCATGACCCGCATGCTCGGCCTGCCGGTCGGACATGAACTGGCGATCTTCGCGCTCGCCCGCACCGCCGGCTGGATCGCCCATGCCATCGAGCAGCAGGACGCCGACGTGCTCATCCGCCCGCGGGCACGCTACACCGGCCCTGCTCCGGCGCGGATGCAGCCGACCGAAGCGATCTAGCGGTCAAGCGAATATCAGTGCGCCTCGTCCCAGTTGGTCGCGGCGCGGGCATCCACCTTCAGCGGCACCTTCATCGAAAGTGCCGGCATGGTGGCGTTTTCCATGGTGGACACGACCACGGGGATCGTCTTTTCGACCTCGGCGTCCTCGACTTCGAAGATCAGTTCGTCGTGGACCTGCAGCAGCATGCGGGCCGAAAGCTTCGCCTTCTCCAGCACCGGCTCCATCTGGATCATGGCGCGGCGGATGATATCGGCCGCAGAACCCTGGATCGGCGCATTGATGGCGGCGCGCTCGTTGAAGGCGCGCACCTGCGGGTTCGACGACTTGATTTCCGGATAATGGATCCGGCGGCCGAAGATGGTCTCGACATAGCCCTGCTCGCGGGCCGCCGCCTTGGTCGCCTCCATGTAGTCCTTGATGCCCGGAAAGCGCTCGAAATACTTCTTGATGTAGTCGCCCGCCTCGGAACGCTCGATGCCGAGCTGGTTGGCGAGACCGAAGGCCGAGATGCCGTAGATGATGCCGAAGTTGATCGCCTTGGCGCGGCGACGCACCTCCGACGGCATGCCCTCGACCGGCACGCCGAACATTTCCGATGCCGTCATCGCGTGAATGTCGATGCCGTCGGCGAAGGCCTGCTTCAATTGCGGGATTTCGGCGACATGGGCGAGCACACGCAGTTCGATCTGGCTGTAGTCGGCCGACAAGAGCTTGTGGCCGGGCGTCGAGACGAAGGCCGTGCGGATCTTGCGACCCTCGGCGGTGCGGACCGGGATGTTCTGCAGGTTCGGATCGGAGGACGACAGACGGCCGGTGGTCGTGGCCGCCAGCGAATAGGAGGTGTGGACGCGCTTCGTCTGCGGATGGATGAAGCCCGGCAGCGCGTCGGTGTAGGTCGACTTGAGCTTCGTCAGCTGGCGCCAGTCGACGATCTTGCGCGGCAGTTCATGGCCCGTCGCCGCGAGGTCTTCCAGAACCTGCGCCGAGGTCGACCATTGGCCGGTCTTCGTCTTCGAACCGCCGGGCAAGCCCATCTTGCCGAACAGGATGTCGCCCAGCTGCTTGGGCGAGCCGATGTTGAAGGTCTCGCCGGCGAGCTTGAAGATCTCGTCCTCCAGCGCGGCCGCCCCTTGCGCGAAATCGCCCGAAAGGCGCGAGAGGATCTGCCGGTCGACGGAAATGCCGCGCTCTTCCATGCGGGCAAGCACCGGCAACAGCGGCCGTTCCAGCCGCTCGTAGACGCGCGTCAGCCGGTCAGCCGCGAGGCGCGGCTTCAACACCATCCAGAGCCGCAGCGTGACGTCGGCGTCTTCGGCCGCGTAGGCCGTCGCCTTGTCGATCGCCACCATGTCGAAGGTGACGGAGGACTTTCCGGAGCCGGCGACCTCCTTGTAGGGGATCGGCGTGTGGCCGAGCCAGCGCTCCGACAGCGCATCCATGCCATGCGAATTCGCCCCGGCATCGAGCACATAGGAGAGCAGCATCGTGTCATCGAAGCTCTTCGTCTCGATGCCGTAGCGCTTCATCAGCAGGTAGTCGTATTTGAGGTTCTGCGCGACCTTGAGGACGGTTTCGTCCTCGAGCAGATCCTTCAGCCGTGCCAGTGCATCCTTCATCGGGATCTGGTTTTCGACGAGGCCGCCGCCCAGAAGGTCGCCGGTGCCGCTCTGATGGGCGAGCGGCACATAGGCCGCGCGGATCGAAAGGCCGGACGGGCCCTTCTTGTTGTCGGCAAGCGCCAGCGAAAAGCCGACGAGATCGGCCTGCATCGCGTCGAGCGACGTCGTCTCGGTGTCGAAGGCGACGATGCCGGTTTCGCGCGCCGCCGCAATCCACTCATCGAGCGTCTTCAGGTCGCGGATCGTCACATAGGCGGACGGGTCGATCTTGGCGCCGGCAAAGGCCTCGGCCCGCGCCTTGGCGAGATCGGCAGGCGTCGGGTCGCCGCTGCCGGCGTCGGTGCTGGTGACGGACGCGCTGGCGGCAGCGGGCTTTGCGCCACCTTCGCCGACATCTGGTCCGTGCGCCTCGTCGGCGGTCTCGACTTCGATGCCGGCGGCGTCGACCGCGGAAGCGTCGGTGCCGGTCGCCTCGGCGACGCGGCGGGTGAGCGTGGTGAATTCCATCGCCTTGAGGAAAGCGATCAACTTCGGACCGTCCTGCGGCTCGAGGATCAGACCGTCGAGATCGACCTCCATCGGCGCATCGGTCCTGAGCGTCACCAGCTGGCGCGAGATGCGCACCAGCTCGGTGTTGGCGATGATGTTCTCGCGGCGCTTGACCTGTTTGATCTCTTCCGCGCGCGAAAGCAGCGTGTCGAGGTCGCCGAACTCTTCCAGTAGCTGGGCCGCCGTCTTCGGGCCGATGCCGGGAACGCCGGGAACGTTGTCGGTCGAATCGCCGGTCAACGACTGCAGGTCGATCATCTTTTCCGGCGGCACGCCCCATTTCTCGATCACTTCGGGAATGGAAATCTGCTTGTCCTTCATGCTGTCGTACATGTGGACATTGGCGGTGACGAGCTGCATCAGGTCCTTGTCGGACGAGACGATGGTGACGTCGGCACCGGTCTTTTCGGCATGCCGGGCATAGGTGGCGATAATGTCGTCGGCCTCGAAGCCTTCGGTCTCGATGCAGGGCAGGTTGAAGGCGCGGGTGGCTTCGCGGATCAGGCCGAACTGCGGCACCAGCTCTTCCGGCGGCGCCGAGCGATTGGCCTTGTATTCCGGATAGATTTCCTTGCGGAAGGTCTTCGAGGAATAGTCGAAGATGACCGCGAAATGGGTCGGCGTCACGCCCACCGAGGTGTCGCGCGCATCCGTCAGGAGCTTCCACAGCATGTTGCAGAAGCCGGAGACGGCGCCGACCGGAAGACCGTCGGATTTGCGGGTCAGCGGCGGCAGCGCGTGAAAGGCGCGGAAGATGAATCCGGAGCCGTCGACGAGGAAAAGATGATCACCTGTTTTCATGGGGAGCATGGATAGCGCGCGTCGAACCAAAGGTCCATCGGGGTTTTGGCGACACGCGACCGCAAAAATGGATAGCAGACATTGAAATGCCATATTTGCAGGACGATATAATTACTAAGCGGCCCTTACCAAAGCCGCTTGACCGGAGATGATTCCCCCTCATCCCGGCCCCTGCGGACAGTCGATCAGGCCCCCTCTGATGATCCTGTGACCGCATTTATAAAACCGCCACGGCCCGTCCCCCGCCGTGGCGGTTTTCTTTTGCCCGAAGACGGGGGCAAAGCGGTGAAACGCCTCACCGAAAGCTCACCATTTCGTTACCAATTTGTAATGATCCCGCGGCCTTGTTTCCCTTGAAAAGACACATTCGGAAGTACATTTCTTAGTCATCGGCGCAACGAAAACGCCGCAGTCTGATGCAAGGCCTGTCCCCCGCCTTATCAGACTTCGGACAAAGGCCTTACCCCCCTCTCCGGGCCTTTGTCCCCCTATCGCAGGCCGCCATGGTTTCCCCTCCGACCATGGCGGCCTTTTTCGTTTTCCGCCCGCCTCCGGGTGCATCTCCCCACCTTGCCCAAGCACAGAAACAAGCCTATTCAGAAGGCATGCCAAGCGATCAACTGGATTCGGCCGCCTATCTCGCAGGCCAGCTCGCCAAGGGATTTTCCAGGTCCCTGCAGCTGCGCGCCGCCGCACTCGGGTTTTCACCGGGCCACCTGCCGATCCTAATCGAATTGTGGGCCGAAGACGGGCTGACCCAGCGCCAGCTTCTCGAACGCATCGACATCGAGCAGCCGACCATGGCCAACACGTTGTCGCGCATGGAGAAGGCGGCACTCATCGAGCGGCGCGCCCATCCGACCGACCGCCGAGCCCAGCTCATTTTCCTCACCGACAAGGCGAAGGCCATGGAGGCCGATGCGCGGCGGGCGGCGGAAGAAGCCGAGGAGGCGCTGTTTGCCGGCTTTCGCCAGTTCGAAAAAGAGCTGATGCTGGAATATATGCGCCGGGCGCTGGGCAATGCCCGCACTCTCTGACCCGGCCTACAGCTGCGGCAAATTCCATCTCGAAAGCCGCTCGCCTTTGTCCTAAGTTGCCCCCCGACTCCCTACCTTTGCCCACCACAAGGATTTGCACATGACCGAACTATCGTCCGTTCTCGATTGCGCCGACAAGAATTTTCCCTCCAGCCTGGAAACGCTGTTCGAGCTTTGCCGGATCAAGTCGATCTCGACCGATCCGGCCTACAAGGCCGAATGCCGTTCGGCTGCCGAGTGGCTGGCGAAATACCTGACCGGCATCGGCTTCGAGGCATCGGTGCGCGACACACCCGGCCACCCGATGGTCGTTGGCCATCATGCCGGCGCCAGCGCCGATGCGCCGCATGTCCTCTTCTACGGCCATTACGACGTGCAGCCGGTCGATCCGATCGAACTCTGGGACAATGATCCCTTCGACCCGGCGGTGCGCGAGGTGGAAGGACACAAGGCCATCACCGGCCGCGGCACGTCCGACGACAAGGGCCAGCTGATGACCTTCGTCGAAGCCTGCCGGGCCTACAAGGAAATCCACGGCGCGCTGCCGGTGAAGGTGACTATCCTGTTCGAGGGCGAGGAGGAATCCGGTTCGCCGTCGCTGAAGCCCTTCCTCGACGCCAATGCCGAGGAACTGAAGGCCGATTTCGCGCTCGTCTGCGATACCGGCATGTGGGACCGCGATACGCCGGCGATCTGCGCCGGGCTGCGCGGCCTCGTCGGCGAGGAAATCACCATCACCGCCGCCGACCGCGACCTGCATTCCGGCATGTTCGGCGGTGCGGCCGCCAACCCGCTCCATATCATGTCCAGCATTCTCGCCGGCCTGCACGACGAGACGGGCCGCGTGACGCTCGACGGCTTCTACGAAGGCGTCGAGGAGACGCCCACCCAGATCAAGGCGATGTGGGACAAGCTCGGCCAGACGGACGAGGCCTTCCTCGGCCAGGTCGGCCTGTCGGTTCCCGCCGGCGAAAAGGGTCGCTCGGCGCTGGAACTGACCTGGGCGCGGCCGACGGCGGAAGTCAACGGCATGTGGGGCGGCTATACCGGCGACGGCTTCAAGACCGTGATTGCCGCCAAGGCCTCCGCCAAGGTGTCGTTCCGCCTGGTCGGCAAGCAGGATCCGAAGGCTATCCGCGAGAGCTTCCGCGCCTATGTGCGCTCCAAGCTGCCGGCCGACTGCAAGGTCGACTTCCATCCGCATGGCGGTTCGCCGGCGATCCAGCTGTCCTACGATTCACCGCTGCTGAACCGGGCGAAATCGGCGCTCTCCGACGAATGGCCGAAGCCCGCCGTCGTCATCGGCATGGGCGGCTCTATCCCGATCGTCGGCGACTTCCAGAAGATGCTCGGCATGGATTCGCTGCTGGTCGGCTTCGGGCTGAACGACGACCGCATCCATTCGCCGAACGAGAAATACGACCTCAATTCCTTCCACCGGGGCATCCGCTCCTGGGTGCGCATCCTCGACGCACTGGTCAAGTGACACGCAAAAGGCCCGCCGGTAAAACGGCGGGCCTTTTCGATTTCAGGATTGGCGACGGGCCAGATCAGGCGGCGGCGTAACGTTCGTCCGAATACGCCGCGCCAACACCGTCGTCGGCGAGACGGAAGCGCGACACGAGCTCGTTGAGCTCCACGGCTTCCAGCGCCAGCGCATGGCTCGCGGTGTTCGTCTCCTGCACCATCGCCGCGTTCTGCTGGGTCATCTGGTCCATCGAGTTGACGGCGGAATTGACCTCCTGCAGGCCGGTCGCCTGTTCCTGGCTGGCCTTGGCCATGGTCGAGATGTTGATACCGATTTCACCGATCCGGGCGTTGATGCGGGAGATCACCTCGCCGGTCTCGCCGACCAGCTTGACGCCGTCCCTCACCTCCTCGTCAGAGCGGCGGATCAGCTCCTTGATCTCCTTGGCGGAGCTGGCCGAACGCTGGGCAAGTTCGCGAACCTCGTGGGCGACGACCGCGAAGCCCTTGCCGGCTTCGCCTGCCCGCGCGGCCTCGACGCCCGCGTTCAGCGCCAGAAGATTGGTCTGGAAGGCGATGTCGTCGATGACGCTGATGATCTGGCCGATCTGCTGCGAGGCCTGTTCGATGCGGCCCATGGCCCTGACGGCTTCCGAGACCACCTGGCCGGACTTCGACGCCTCGCTCAGAATGTCGCGGGTGACGCGATCGGTTTCGGCCGCACGTTCGGACGTCATCTTGACGGTACCGGTCATCTGATCGACGGCGGCGGCCGTTTCCTCCAGCGACGAGGCCTGCTGTTCCGTGCGACGCGCCAGGTCGTTGGCGCTGCCGTTCAGCTGGCCGCTCTTCGCCTGGATGGAAAGGGCGTTGTCACGGATGCTGGCGAGCGTATCGCGCATATGGGCGACGGACTCGTTGAAGTTGATGCGCAGTTCATCGAGCTCGCCGGCAAACGGCGTGTCGATGGTGCAAACGAGGTCGCCATGGGCGAGCGCCCTGAGACTGGAGGCGAGCGCGTCGATGGTCACGCGCAGCTCCTGGGCCGAGCGTTCCCTCTCGCGGTCGGCGGACTGGCGTTCGGCCTCGGCCCGCAGCCGGTTCTGCTCGGCTTCCCGCTCCGCCTTGATCTTGTCTTCGGCATTGGTCTTGAAGATGCCGAGCGCCCGGGCCATCTCGCCGATTTCGTCACCGCGCTCCAGGCCGGCGACCGCGGTCTGCAGCTTGCCGGAGGCGACGTCCCGCATGGCATTGGTCAGGCGGAGGATCGGCCCCTTGAGGGCGGCGACGAGCAGGAGCGTCGCAACGATGGCGAAGGCCACAGCCGAGAAGGCGGCAACGACGGTGATCGTGCGGGCCTGCTCCTGGACCTGCGTTGCCTCGCTGCGCTGGCTGCCGGCGAAGGCGACGATGTTCTTCCAGGCTTCGTCGATGTCGAGCGAGGCCTGCTTGAAGGATGTCGTGCGGGTGTTGGCGACCTCGACGAGCTTGGCTGCCTGGGCGTTGATCGCATCGATCGGCGCGACCGCCTTCTGGGCCGTATCGAAGACCGACTGCAGGTCGCCCATGATCATCGGGAAGGCCTGGATGACGGATTTGAGCTTCTGCGAGCCGTTCACCAGGTTTTTCAGGCTCTCGGCATCCGCGCGGCCGAGGAAGTCGGCGGCAAGGATCTGCGTGTTGTTGACCTGGATGAGCACGTTCGTCGTATAGGCGACGATCGCCTGCGAATCCGACAGTTGCTCGTCCAGTTCGCCGAACCGCTTGATGGCATCACGGGCCGCCGTGGCGCCGAGCGCGCGCAGCTTGATGCCCATCGGACGCAGCGCCGTAGCGTGCTTCTGGATGGTGATCAGCGATGCATCGACATTCATGTTCTTCTCGGCGGTGTCGAGGATACCCTGAAGGTTTTCGCGGATCGTATCGGCGACGACGGCGCTCGCCTTGGGCACAGCGCGGCCGATATCTTTCGCCAGAGCGCGGATGTCGGAATAGTTCTGCTTGACGATATCGAAGGCCTCCTGCGGCGTTCCGGCCGCGGAGAGGTCGCCGGAGAGGCGGGTGACGAAGGTGGCGCCCTGGCTCAGGACCTCGGAACCGCGCAACATATCCTTCGCCTCGTTGTCAGCCTTGCGGGCCTCCTTGCTGACCTTCGAGGATGTGGCGAAGAGCTCGTCCTTGACGGCGGCGAGTTCGGCCAGATGCTTGTCCATCTCGCCGCGGGTCGCCAGTTCGCTCTTGTTCAGCTCCCACAGGTCGTTGACACGGGCAATCAGGTTGCGGGCGATATCCTCGCCCTTCTGCAATTCGACGACATGGGCGTCGTCCTGCACGTGGTCGAGAATGGTCTGCATCGCGGTTACCTGCTCCTGCAGGTGCTCAACGACTGCGGCGCGGCGCTCTTCGGTGGCCGAGCCGAGGAATTCGTTCATCTCGGCATAGGCCTTTTTGAAGCCGCCGAGCGAATCGATGCTCGCCGCGGTGCCGTCCAGCCGCTGGCCGAGCATGGAGCCGGTGACCAGACTGATAAAGGCCAGGCCGGCAATACCGGCAACAATCGGGATGATGAAAACAACGACCTTGGTCTGAATTGAGAGCCGGGAGAAAGCCCGGTCAAAAAAGCTGAACATTTCGAAATGCCTCTACTTGCGCGGTATTCGGGGCCTGCAGATCAAAATTTGGTCGACATCTGACACCCCCGGCGGAGGAGGCGTCTATCTGCAGTTGATAATCGGGCGAGTCTGATTAAAATTGGTTTAAATAAGGCAACCCGGTTTGGATTTGCCTTTTCGTGCGCTGTCCGAAACTGCTGGTTTCCATATCTGCTTCGGTTTTTGCGCATGTCCGCCCGATAAATTTCGGGTTGGCGACCGGCATCAATGAATTGCGAACCGGGGAAACTAGTTAACTTCCCCTTAAATCGCCGCATTTAGAGTTCAGGGCGACCATATTACCAATGGAGTTTTCATCCGGGCATCCAGAGTCGCCCGATCATCATGTTTCATGAAGTGTTCCGGCGTGTCCGCGAAACTTGAATTCTCCCCCAAGCAAGGCTAACCCGTCGGCAATGGCTGGAAACAAGAAATACCGCGACCGGATTGAACCTACCTTCGATAGCCAGGGCTCCCGTGAAAAGCCGAATTCGGGCCGTCGCCCGTCCAAGGGCAAGAAGAAGACCAAGGCCCGTCGCGGCGGATTGATCGGTCTTTTCCGGTTCGTCGCCTACTGGTGCATCGTGCTCGGCATCTGGGGCACCGTCGCGGTCGCGGGCGTGGTGGTCTACTACGGCTCGAAGATGCCGGCCGCCAGCAGCTGGGCCATTCCGGATCGCCCGCCGAACGTCAAGATCATGGCGGTCGACGGCACCGTGCTCGCCAATCGCGGGCCGACCGGCGGCGAAGCGCTGACGCTGGACGAAATGTCGCCTTACATTCCGATGGCCGTCATCTCGATCGAGGACCGCCGCTTCTACTCGCATTTCGGCATCGACCCGATCGGCCTTGCCCGCGCGATGGTCACCAACGTCCTGACCGGCCACATGGTCCAGGGCGGGTCGACGCTGACACAGCAGCTTGCGAAGAACCTGTTCCTGTCGCCAGAGCGGACGCTGGAACGTAAAGTCCAGGAAGTCCTGCTTTCCCTGTGGCTGGAGCACAAGTTCAGCAAGGACCAGATCCTTGCGATGTATTTGAACCGCGTCTATTTCGGCGCCAATTCCTACGGCGTCGAAGCGGCGTCGCGGCGCTACTTCAACAAATCCGCGCGCGACGTGAACCTCGCAGAGGCGGCCATGCTTGCCGGCCTCCTGAAGGCGCCGTCGCGACTTTCGCCTTCCACCAACCCGGACGGCGCCAAGGCCCGCGCCCAGGTGGTGCTGGGCGCCATGAAGGACGCCGGCTACATCACCGACAGCGAAATCAAGACGGCCATGAACCAGGAACCGGCCCAGGCCAAGCATTTCTGGTCCGGCGCGTCGCATTACGCCGCCGACATGGTGATGGACGAGCTGAAGACGCTGGTCGGCGACGTCAACCAGGATCTGGTGGTCGACACCACCATCGACCCGACGCTGGAAAAGGCCGCCGGAGACGCCATCGCCACGGCGATCGACAAGAACGGCAAGAAGCTCGATGTCGAACAGGGCGCGCTGGTCTCGATCGACGGCACCGGTGCGATCCGGGCGCTGGTCGGCGGCAAGGACTATTCGGAAAGCCAGTACAACCGCGCCTGGAAGGCCAAGCGCCAGCCGGGCTCGGCCTTCAAGCCCTTCGTCTATGCGACGGCGCTCGAACAGGGCGACAGCCCGGATTCGATGCGCAACGACGCGCCGGTGAAAATCGGCAACTGGACGCCGGAAAACTACGAGAAGAAGTATGAGGGGCCGGTCACGCTTTCATACGCATTGGCGCATTCGATCAACACGGTCGCAGCCCAGCTGGCGCAGGAAGTCGGCCCGAACAACATCATCAAGCTCGCCCACCGGATGGGGATTGAATCCGAGCTGGAACCGAACGCCTCGATCGCGCTCGGCACGTCCGAAGTTTCGCTGGTCGAGCTGACCGGCGCCTATGCCGCCTTCATGAACGGCGGCTACAAGGCGACGCCGCACATCATCCGGCGGGTGTCCACCACAGACGGCAAGGTGCTCTACGAGAACACCTACGACAAGCCGCCGCGCGTGCTGGAGCCGCAGACCGTCGTCAACATGAACACGATGATGATGGGCGTCGTGAACAAGGGCACCGGGACCGCCGCCAGGCTTTCCGGCTGGCAGGTCGCCGGCAAGACCGGCACCACCCAGTCCTACAGGGACGCCCTGTTCGTCGGCTTCACCAGCAACCTGACGACCGGCGTGTGGTTCGGCAACGACGACGGCCATTCGATGAAGCGGGTGACCGGCGGCGGATTGCCGGCGCGGACCTGGCAGGAATTCATGGCCGCGGCTCATCAGGGCCTGTCGCCCGCGCCCCTTTATGGCGAGGGACAGACGGTCGACCAGCAGCCCCGCCAGCAGCAACAGCAGCAGGCGCCCGGCGACCAGCAGATGGTCCGCGAGGACGACGGCATCGACACGCTTTACGGCCTGATTTCGCGGGTACTGACCGGCGACCAGCGCAAGACCGCCTATCCGCCGGCGCCCGTCGGCGGCGGTGGCAATGACAACCGGCAGCCGGTCGAGGAGATGCCGCAGCAGGTCAATGGCGGACCCGTGCCGCCGGCCGATGTCGGCACCTACGAGCCGCCGCCGCGCGCGCCGCGCAAGACCAGCCTTCTCGGTATCATCATGGGAGAATGACCGTGTCCAGCCGCAAGCCCCGGGACGGCCCGGCGCAAGGCTGGTCCGCTAATGCGAATTGACGTGGATGAGCGATACGGAATTCGCGGCGGGAATCTTTTGATTTTCGTCTTTCGGCCCCCGCCTTCCGCCTTGCAGAGCGCAAAACTGCTACTTATATACGCCGCATAACCGCAGCCTGGATGCTGCGCAATCCCAAAGACCATCCAGTCGAGGGGCTGTCAGCGGAACGCCTGAGCCGGGTTCCGACGGCCTGCTTAAAGGAGAGAATGACATGGCAAAAGTAATTGGTATCGACCTTGGAACCACCAACTCCTGCGTCTCCATCATGGACGGCAAGGACGCGAAGGTGATCGAAAATGCCGAAGGCGCGCGCACGACGCCGTCCATGGTAGCCTTCACGGAAGACGGCGAACGTCTCGTCGGCCAGCCGGCCAAGCGCCAGGCTGTGACCAACCCGACGAACACCCTGTTCGCGGTCAAGCGCCTGATCGGCCGCCGCTATGAAGACCCGACCGTCGAAAAGGACAAGGGCCTCGTTCCCTACCACATCGTCAAGGGCGACAATGGCGACGCCTGGGTTGAAGCCACCGGCAAGAACTATTCTCCCTCGCAGATCTCGGCGATGATCCTTCAGAAGATGAAGGAAACCGCGGAAGCCTATCTCGGCGAGAAGGTTGAAAAGGCCGTCATCACCGTTCCGGCCTACTTCAACGACGCCCAGCGTCAGGCCACCAAGGACGCCGGCAAGATCGCCGGTCTGGAAGTCCTGCGCATCATCAACGAGCCGACCGCTGCCGCGCTCGCCTACGGTCTCGACAAGAAGGACGGCAAGACGATCGCCGTCTACGACCTTGGCGGCGGTACCTTCGATATCTCCGTGCTGGAAATCGGCGACGGCGTCTTCGAAGTGAAGTCGACCAACGGCGACACCTTCCTCGGCGGTGAAGACTTCGACATGCGTCTCGTCGAATATCTGGCAGCCGAGTTCAAGAAGGACAACGGCATCGACCTGAAGGGCGACAAGCTGGCCCTGCAGCGTCTGAAGGAAGCCGCTGAAAAGGCGAAGATCGAGCTGTCGTCCTCGCAGCAGACCGAAATCAACCTGCCGTTCATCACGGCGGATGCCTCCGGTCCGAAGCACCTGACGATGAAGCTGACCCGCGCCAAGTTCGAAAGCCTGGTCGACGACCTCGTGCAGCGCACCGTTGCGCCGTGCAAGGCCGCCCTCAAGGACGCCGGCGTGACCGCAGCCGATATCGATGAAGTGGTTCTCGTCGGCGGCATGAGCCGCATGCCGAAGGTCCAGGAAGTCGTCAAGCAGCTGTTCGGCAAGGAACCGCACAAAGGTGTGAACCCGGATGAAGTCGTCGCCATGGGCGCGGCCATCCAGGGCGGTGTCCTGCAGGGCGACGTCAAGGACGTTCTGCTGCTCGACGTGACCCCGCTGTCGCTCGGCATCGAAACGCTCGGTGGCGTGTTCACCCGCCTGATCGAACGCAACACGACGATCCCGACCAAGAAGTCGCAGACGTTCTCGACCGCCGAAGACAACCAGTCGGCCGTGACGATCCGCGTCTCGCAGGGCGAGCGTGAAATGGCAGCCGACAACAAGCTGCTCGGCCAGTTCGACCTCGTCGGCATTCCGCCGGCACCGCGCGGCGTGCCGCAGATCGAAGTGACCTTCGACATCGACGCCAACGGCATCGTCCAGGTTTCGGCCAAGGATAAGGGCACCGGCAAGGAACACCAGATCCGCATCCAGGCATCTGGCGGCCTTTCCGACGCCGAGATCGACAAGATGGTCAAGGACGCCGAAGCCAATGCCGAGGCCGACAAGAAGCGTCGCGACTCCGTCGAAGCCAAGAACCAGGCCGAAAGCCTCGTTCATTCGACCGAGAAGTCCCTCAAGGACTATGGCGACAAGGTTTCGGCCGACGACAAGAAGGCCATCGAGGACGCCATTGCCGCGCTGAAGACGGCCATCGAGGCTTCCGAGCCCGACGCCGAGGACATCAAGGCGAAGACCCAGACCCTCATGGAAGTTTCCATGAAGCTCGGTCAGGCGATCTATGAGTCCCAGCAGGCTGAAGGCGGCGCTTCCGAAGAGGGCGCAGCCGGCGGCAACGACGACGTCGTCGACGCCGACTATGAGGAAATCAAGGACGACAAGAAGTCGGCCTAATTCGATGACGGGCGTCGACAAGGCGTCCGCCACGTCCTGAAATTCCGGCCGCGTCCTGCGGCCGGACATTTACTTTCCAGGGTTGGTTTCTCCATGGCAAAAGCGGACTACTACGAAACATTGGGGGTCGGCAAAACCGCTGACGAGAAGGAGCTGAAAAGCGCCTTCCGCAAGGCGGCGATGAAGTATCATCCCGACAAGAACCCCGACGACAAGGAAGCCGAACACAAGTTCAAGGAACTCAACGAAGCCTACGAAGTGCTCAAGGACCCGCAGAAGCGGGCCGCCTATGACCGCTTCGGCCACGCCGCCTTCGAACATGGCGGCATGGGTGGCGGCGGTGGCGCCGGTGGACCTTTCGGCGCCGGCGGCATGGGTGCCGGTGGCTTCTCCGATATCTTCGAAGACATTTTCGGCGAGATGATGGGCGGTGGCCGCGGCCGGCGTTCGACCGGCGGACGCGAACGCGGCGCCGACCTTCGCTACAATATGGAAATTTCGCTCGAGGAAGCCTATGCCGGCAAGACGGCGCAGATCCGGGTTCCGACCTCGATCACCTGCGACGTGTGCTCCGGTTCCGGCGCCAAGCCCGGCACCAAGCCGCAGACCTGCGCCACCTGCCAGGGCTCCGGCCGCGTGCGCGCGGCGCAAGGCTTCTTCTCGATCGAACGCACCTGTCCGACCTGCCAGGGTCGCGGCCAGACGATTTCCGATCCCTGCACCAAGTGCCATGGTCATGGCCGGGTCCAGGAAGAACGGTCGCTGTCGGTCAACATCCCGGCCGGCATCGAGGACGGCACGCGCATCCGCCTGCAGGGCGAAGGCGAAGCCGGCGTACGGGGCGGTCCGGCGGGTGATCTCTATATCTTCCTGTCGGTCAGGCCGCACCAGTTCTTCCAGCGCGACGGCGCCGATCTCTACTGCACGGTGCCGATCTCGATGACGACGGCAGCGCTTGGCGGCACGTTCGACGTCGGCACGCTGGACGCGACGAAATCGCGGGTCACGGTTCCGGAAGGCACCCAGGCCGGCAAGCAGTTCCGCCTCAAGGGCAAGGGCATGCCGGTGCTGCGTTCCGCACAGAAGGGTGATCTCTACATCCAGGTGCAGATCGAAACACCGCAGAAGCTCACCAAGCGCCAGCGTGAGCTGTTGCAGGAATTCGAGCAGCTCTCCTCGAAGGAGAACAATCCGGAGACCTCCGGCTTCTTCGCCCGGATGAAGGAATTCTTCGAGTAGGGCGTGTTCTTCATATGATGGAATACAAAGAGCCGGGCGGCATCGCCCGGCTCTTCTTGTTTCTGCGGAAACCTGCTGGCCCCAGGTTCGGCCCTAGCAGGCAATCACGTTCTTCTCCGGCCCGTACGGGAAGCCGGTGATGTTCTCGGCTCCGGTCTCACCGACGACCAGGATGTCGTGCTCACGGTAGCCGCCCGCTCCCGACGTGCCGTTCGGCACCCAGAGCATCGGCTCGATCGAGACGACCATGCCCGGTTCCAGCACTGTCTCGATATCCTCGCGGAACTCCAGCCCGGCCTCGCGGCCGTAGTAGTGGCTGAGAATGCCGAAGGAGTGGCCGTAGCCGAAGGAGCGGTACTGCAAGAGGCCCTCGTCGGCGAAGAATCGGTTGATCTCGGCGCAGACGGCGGCGCAGCTGATCCCCGGCTTGATTAGCGACAGGCCGAGTTCATGGGCGGCGACATTGGCTTCCCACAGCTTCAGCGACGCCGCATCCGGCTCGCCGAGGAACAGCGTGCGCTCCAGTGCGGTGTAGTAGCCGGAGATCATCGGGAAGGCGTTGAGGCTGAGGATTTCGCCCGGTGCGAGCCGGCGCGTGGTGACGGGGTTATGGGCGCCATCCGTGTTGGGCCCGGACTGGAACCACACCCAGCTGTCGCGCAGTTCGCCGTTCGGATGGGCGCGGGCGATTTCGAGCTCCATCGCATCGCGGCCGGCCATTGCCACGTCGATCTCGCGCGTTCCTTCACGGATCGCCGTACGGATCGCCTCGCCGCCGACATCGGCGATACGCGCACCCTCGCGGATGAGGGCGATCTCCTCTGCCGACTTGATCATGCGCGAGGCCATGGTCGCCTGCGCGATGTCAACGAGTTCGACGGTGCCGACGATACGCTCCAGCGTGGCGCGGGCAGCGAGCGTCATGTGATCGCCTTCGATGCCGAGGCGGCCGCTAGTGCCGATAAGGCCGGCGACGGCGCGCCAGTAATTGTCGCGCTGCCAGTCGGTGTAGATGATGTTGTCGCCGACCGACCGGCGCCAGGGCTGGCCGCCGTCGATATTGGCCGACACCACCGTCAGCCCCTCGGCGGTGACGACGCAGCCATAGGGCCTGCCGAAGCTGCAATAGAGAAAGCCGGAATAGTAGGCGATGTTGTGCATGGAGGTCAGCAGAACGGCCGGCAGGTCGCGCTCTGCCATGATCGCCCGCAGGCCGGCGAGCCGGCGCACATATTCGGCTTGAGAGAAGGGCAGCGGCACCTTCTCGCCATTGTGGCAGACAAATGTTTCGGGACGCTTGGTGACATCAAGCATGGGTTCATCCTCGTCCAAAAGCCGGGCAGGATGGATAACGCCCGGCGTTCCATCCGGGCGTACAGGACAAGCAATCATCATGGCGATGATCGTGATCCGCGAAAGTGCAGCGACGCCATCGCCGCGCGGTCACGCAAATAGAAATAGCGAAAATTCCACCGGCTTTCAATCTCAAGAATCGTGCTCGCCGCAAGCTGATCCATTCCAGCCCAGCGGCTCAGTTCACCTCCCCTTCTCCCCCTGGGGAGAAGTGCCGAACGCATGTGAGGCGATGAGGGGTTCCCCTATTGCACTTCACAAAAAACCCTCATCCGGCGCTTCGCGCCACCTTCTCCCCAAGGGGAGAAGATGCACACGTCAATAATGCGGCGGCCTGGTGATCGGCGGCGCGTCGAGCGACTGTTCCTCAAGGCTGAGGAAGCGTTCGGTCAGCCGGTCGAGCTTGGCGCGCACCTGCTCGACCACCTTCCATTGCTCGGCAATCTGGTCCGAAAGCTCCTCGATCGCCTTCGCCTGGTGGGCGACGGTTTCCTCGAGCGTGATGATGCGGTCTTCGTCGGACATGGCCTCGTCTCCTGATGACGGCCTTCATACTGACGCATCGCGGCGACCACAAGATGTCATCCCGCCTTGCACTCGACGCCCGATTCATCGTAGCTGGCTTCGATGCCGGAAAAGATTGCCATCACCCGCCTGAAGCTCACCGACTTCCGCAACTATGCCGAAGCCTCGGTCGCGTTCGACGGGCGGCATGTGGTGCTGACCGGCGAGAACGGCGCCGGCAAGACGAACCTGATGGAAGCCGTTTCCTTCCTCTCCCCCGGCCGCGGCCTGCGCCGCGCCGCCTATGGCGACCTTCCGCGCGCCCATGGCTCCGGCGGCTTCACCATCTTCGCCGATGTCGAGGGCATGGAGGGCGAGGTCAAGGTCGGCACCGGCATGACCGGCGGCGAGGACATTGCCTCGCGCCAGCTGCGCATCAACGGCACGCAGGCGAAATCCATGGACGAGCTGCTCGACCATGTGCGCCTCCTGTGGCTGACGCCGGCGATGGACGGGCTGTTCACCGGGGCTGCCGGCGACCGCCGCCGCTTCCTCGACCGGCTGGTGCTCTCCATCGACCCCGCCCATGGGCGGCGGGCGAGCGACTTCGAGCGCGCCATGCGCAGCCGCAACAAGCTTCTCGCCGACGGCCGGCTCGACCCGACCTGGCTTTCGGGCATCGAGCAGCAGATGGCGAGCCTCGGCATCGCGATGATGCTCGCCCGCCATGAAATGCTCGGCCTGCTGGCAAAGCTGATCGAGGAGACGGCGGGCGGCTCGCCGTTTCCCTCCGCGACCCTGATGCTTTCCGGCTTCTTCGACGGCGAATATCATCGCCCGGCGATCGATCTCGAGGACGACTATGCCGACATGCTGGCGAGGGGCCGGTACCGCGACCAGGCCGCCGGTCGGACGCTGGAAGGCCCGCACCGCGCCGACCTCCTGGTCCGCCACCGCGAGAAGGACATGGAGGCGGAGCGCTGCTCGACGGGAGAACAGAAGGCGCTGCTGGTCGGCCTGATCCTCGCGCATGCGCGGCTTGCCGCCAACATGACCGGCTTTGCGCCGATCCTGCTTCTGGACGAGATCGCCGCCCATCTGGACGAGGGCCGGCGCGCCGCGCTCTTCGACCTCATCGACAATCTCGGCGGCCAGGCCTTCATGACCGGCACCGACCGGGCCATGTTTTCCGCCCTTGCCGACCGCGCGCAGTTTTTTACGGTTGCCAACGGCGCCGTTTCGGAATGAAGACCGAGGTGAAGAATGCCCCCTCTGGCCTGCCGGCCATCTCCCCCACAAGGGGGGAGAAGACTCGTGGCAGGCCTGGCACCTAAGAACTGCAGCATCCTTATTGATGAAGACAGCTGACGCGGGGTTAGCCCCTCCCCCTCGTGGGGAGGGGTTGGGGAGGGGGCTCTATGCCGGTGCAAATGAACGCAATTCACTCCGCCGGCCTTTGATACTATATGGTGTTGTTATGCAGATCCCCAAAAGGATGCCCGGCCCATGACCGACCCCCTTACCCCCGACGAGATCACCCGCTACGGACGGCACATCCTGCTGCCGGAGATCGGCGGGCCGGGTCAGCAGAAGCTGAAGAACGCGCGGGTGCTCGTGATCGGCGCCGGCGGGCTCGGCGCGCCGGTGCTGCAGTATCTCGCCGCCGCCGGCGTCGGCACGATCGGGATCGCCGACGACGACCGCGTGTCGCTCTCCAACCTGCAGCGGCAGGTCATCCATTCGACCGACATGCTCGGCGAGATGAAGACGCAGAGTGCCAGCGACGCGATCGCCCGCCTCAACCCGCATGTGAAGGTGATCCGGTTCGAGGAGCGCTTCAGCTTCGACAATGCCGACCGGCAGGTCTCCGGCTTCAACATTCTCGTCGATGGCTCTGACAATTTCGATACCCGCTATCTCGCCGCCGATAGGGCGGAACAGGCGAAAGTGCCGCTGGTCAGCGGCGCGGTCGGCCGCTTCGACGGGTCGCTCACCGTGCTGAAGCCCTATGAGCGCGGCGCCGACGGTGAGTTGCTTCCCTCCTACCGCGATCTCTTTCCCGCCCCTCCCCCGCCGGGCATGGTGCCGTCCTGCGCCGAGGCCGGCGTCGTCGGCGCGCTGACCGGCGTCATCGGCACGCTGATGGCGATGGAGGTGATCAAGCTCGTGACCGGTGCCGGCGAGCCGCTGGTCGGGCGGCTGTTGCTCTACGATTCACTCACGTCCCGCTTCGACACGATCAAGTACCGCCGCGCCAAGACAGACGCCCGCAAGCATGCCTGAACTCTACCGGCTCGACGACAGCTTTTCCCGCTGGGACGCGCTGCTGGCGCTCGTCATGGCGTCGTTTGCCTACATGGATCAGCGGATCGACCCGCCCTCCTCGGCCCACAGGCTGACACCGGAGGCGCTGGCTGAGAAGGCGCGCGACGAGATCGGCTATGTCATTGCCGACGGCGACACGTTGCTGGCCTGCGCCTTCTTCCGGCCGGAGCCGCCGGACTTCCTCTATCTCGGCAAGCTGGCGGTCTCGCCGGCTGCGCAGGGGGAGGGTCTCGGCAAGCTGTTGCTGGCGGCCGCCATGGACACCGCGCGCCAACTCGGCCTGCCGAAGCTTCGGCTGGAGACGCGGATCGAGCTTGTCGAAAATCACGCGACATTCGCCGCTTGGGGGTTCGTGAAGACGGCCGAGAACCGGCATGCCGGTTTCGACCGCACCACGTCGATCGAGATGCAGCGGCCGGTGGCCTGATCTTTCGGGAACGCCCTTAGCTGCGTCCGGGCAGGACGCGGTTCGGCGGCCGGTGACCGTCGAAATAGGTGCGGATGTTGATGATCACCTTGTCGCCCATGTCGATGCGGCCCTCGATCGTCGCCGAGCCCATGTGCGGCAGCAGCACGACCTTGCCGTCCCGGGCGAGCGCCACGAGCTTCGGATTGGCGGCCGGCTCGTTTTCGAACACGTCGAGGCCGGCGCCGGCAATCTTGCCGGCCCTCAGGAGCTTGATCAACGCGGTCTCGTCGATCACGTCGCCGCGCGCCGTGTTGACGATGTAGCTTTCCGGCCGCATCAGTTCAAGACGGCGGGCTGACAGAAGATGATAGGTCGCGGGCGTCGACGGGCAATTGACCGACACGATGTCAACGCGGGCGAGCATCTGGTCGAGGCTGTCCCAATAGGTGGCCTCCAGTTCCTCCTCCGTCGCCGGGCTCACCCGGTTGCGGTTGTGATAATGGATCGCCAGGCCGAAGGCCTTCGCGCGACGGGCCACCGCCGTGCCGATACGGCCCATGCCGACAATGCCGATGCGCTTGCCCCAGATGCGGCGGCCGAGCATCCAGGTCGGCGACCAGCCCGCCCATTCGGCGCCCTCTTCGGTGAGGATCTGTGCGCCTTCCGGCAGGCGGCGCGAGACGGCGAGAATGAGCGCCATGGTCATGTCGGCGGTGTCTTCGCTCAGCACGTTCGGCGTGTTCGTCACCGTGATGCCCTTGCGGGCGGCGGCATCGACGTCGATGTGGTCGTAGCCGTTCGAATAGCTGGCTATGAGCTTCAGTTGCGGCCCCGCCTGTTCGATCAGTGCCGCATCGATTCGGTCGGTCACTGTCGGCACCAGCACGTCGGCGGTCTTCATCGCCGCGACCAGCTCGGGCTGCGAGCGTGGGCGATCATCGATGTTCAGCTCCGCGTCGAACAGTTCGCGCATGCGGGTTTCGACGGCGTCCGGGAGTTTCCTCGTGATGTAAACCTTCGGCTTCTTCTTGTTCATCATCGATGATGCTGTGCCTGTTCAGAGCTCGTTAACCAAGACGGGTGATACTTTGATCCGCTTCAATCGTTTCTACCAGACCCGTCAGCGAAGACCAACAGATGTCTGGCGCATTCGCGGGCAGGATGGAAGCAGCGTTAAGCAATCGACCACCCAGGCAACGACCATCGGAAACGTGCAATGCGCGGCGTACTGACAAAAATCGTCTTCTCTTTGCTGGCAAGCTTTCTGCATCTCAGCGCCACCGCGCACGAGACCTATGCCCAGGCGGCCAAGGGCGCCAGCGGCCTGCCGCTGCCGCGTTTCGCCAGCCTGAAGGCGAGCCGGGTGAACATGCGCGTCGGCCCGAGCACGGACTACGCGGTCGAGTGGCTCTACACCCGCCACGGTCTGCCGGTGGAGATCATCCAGGAATATGACAACTGGCGGCGCATCCGCGATGCCGACGGCGTCGAGGGCTGGGTCAACCGCTCGCTGCTTTCCGGCGAGCGCACCGCCATCACCGCGCCATGGATGCGCGGCAAAGGCGCGGACATCTACATCACCATGCGCAACGAACCGGAGAAGACCGCCCGCGTCATCGCCAAGATGGAACCCGGCGTGGTGCTGACGGTCAAGGAATGCAACGGCGACTGGTGCGAAGTCACGGCAAAGGACCTGGAAGGCTGGGTGGCGCAGGCCGAAATCTGGGGCGCCTATCCCGGCGAAGCCTTCAAATAAGCCCCGCCGTTGCGGCAAGATCTGCAAGCGATGACATCGGCCGCGGGCCGATTTGCTGGATGACGACGCCGGCCGCCAGGCAGCCGAGCTTGCCGCAGGTCTCCAAATCCAGTCCCTTGGTGTAGCCGAACAGGAAGCCGGCCGCGAACAGGTCGCCGGCGCCGGTGGTGTCGACCAGCTGGGCGATCGGGGTTGCCGGAATGCGGATGCGTTCGTCGCCACGCACGATAACCGCGCCGTCCTCGCTCATCGTCACCGCGGCCAGCTTGCAGTCCTTCGACATGCGGTCGAGCGCCTGATCGAAATCCGTCGTCTCGTAGAGCGACAGCGCCTCGTCCCGGTTTGCAAAGACAATGTCGACGGTGCCAGAGCGCATCAGCTCCAGGAACTCGGCCCGGTAGCGGCCGACGCAGAAGCTGTCGGAGAGCGTCATCGAGGTTTCGCGGCCCGCCTCGTGGGCGATGCGGCAGCATTCGACGATCGCCTCCTTCGCCCGCGGCGGGTCCCAGAGATATCCCTCGAAATAGGTAACCAGCGCATCGGCGACGACGTCGGCCTCGACGTCCTCCGGGCCGAGCTCGACGCAGGCGCCGAGATAGGTGTTGAGCGAGCGTTCGCCGTCCGGCGTGACGAAGATCATGCAGCGCGCTGTCGGCGGCGAGATGCCCTTGGCGTGGGTCTTGTAATGGACGCCCTGGGCGCGGATGTCGTGGGCGAAGATCTCGCCGAGCTGGTCGTCGGCGACCTTGCCGAAATAGGCGGCACGTCCGCCGAAATTGGCCACACCGGCCGCCGTGTTGCCGGCGCTGCCGCCTGAGGCCTCGACTGCCGGCCCCATGCGCGAATAGAGCAGTTCGGCACGGTCGCCATCGATCAGGTTCATCGCCCCCTTGATGATGCCGTTGTCGACAAGAAACTTCTCGTCGCAGCGTGCCAGAATGTCGACAATCGCGTTGCCTACCGTCAAAACGTCGAACCTGCTCATCAGCCCTTCCCGGTTATAGTGATGCAGTCTCCGGTAATACCCGATTTTGCCGGCTTGGGAAGACCGGCGCGGGAATTCGCCAAATTTTCGGGACTTCCCGAATTTTGCCGGCTGTCATTGTGCTGATACAATTCATACCTATATGAATATGCAGCGGTGGGCCGAAGACGGTCCGCGCTGAAACGCGGGACGGCTGACCACGGATGAACTGGCAGCGGTACCGCAACCTCCCGATGGAGGGCGGAAGCGGGGTTCAACCCCGCTTTTTTGTTGCCCGGTTTTCGCCCGACCCGTTTGTCAAACGTAAGTCGGCCTGATAAACGCGGGTCATCCTGCCCACGACACAATCGCCGACATGCTCGTCATCGCTTCCAACGTCCTGCCGATCTTCATTCTCATCCTGATCGGATGGGTGATTGCCCGCACCGGCCTCTTGAAGGCCGAGACCGGCGATGCGATCAGCGATTTCGTCTTCAAGATCGCCGTGCCCTTCATCCTGTTCCGCACCATCGCGGTCGCGGATTTCCACGGGGCATCGCCGTTCCGGCTGTGGGCCGCCTATTTCTCCAGCGCCCTCATCACGATGACACTGGCGACCTTTGCCGCCCGGCGCATCTTCAATAGGCCACCGCGCGAAAGCGTGATTGCCGGCATTTCCGCGGTCTTCTCCAACGCCGTGTTCATCGGCCTGCCGCTGATCGACCGGCTGCTCGGCCCGCCGGGCATGGTCGCCATGTCGATCCTGCTCGCCGTCCACCTCCCCTTCATGATGATGATGGGCACGATCCTGACCGAGCGTGCGGCGGCGCTGGAACAGGGCGTTGCCGGACGCAGCACTTTCGACGTCGTGAAGCAGGTCGGCCGCAATCTTTTGACCAATCCGCTGATCATCGGCATCATCGCCGGCGTCATCGTCCACTTCGCCGGCATTCCGCTCATCGGTCCAATCAAGACGGTCGTCGACGAGCTTGCCGGCATCGCCGGGCCGACGGCGCTGATCGCCATCGGCATGGCGCTGACCCGCTACCAGATTTCCGGCAACCGCATGATCACGGCGATCATGACGCTCCTGAAGCTGATGGTGCTGCCGACGATCGTCTATGCGATGGCGACCCTGGTGGGCCTCAACCAGATCTGGACGACGGCAATCGTGCTGACGGCCTCGGTGCCGACCGGCGTCAACGCCTGGCTGTTCGCCAACCAGTTCAAGGCGGGCCACACGGTCGCTGCCTCGACGATCAGCCTGACGACCGCGCTCGGCGTGCTGACCGTGTCGTTCTGGGCCTATCTGCTAAGCTGATCGCCCGCATCCACGTCAGGCCACCATTAAATTTCGTCCACGTGCTTCTCTCGGGCCGATCCTGCGGTACATTCAGATTTATATGCACTGCAATATTTCTGATCCTTGAGAGGACAGCCAAGTGAACATGTCCAGCACCAGAGCCGTCAGCCCCGCCGCAGCCTACCAGCAGAAAGTCCTTGTCCTGCAGGGCGGCGGCGCGCTCGGCGCCTATCAGGCCGGCGCCTACCAGGCGCTTGCGGAAGCCGCGATCGAACCCGACTGGGTCGCCGGCATCTCGATCGGCGCGATCAACGCCGCGATCATCGCCGGCAACGAACCGCAGGACCGGGTGGAGAAACTGACCTCCTTCTGGCAAACGATCGGCGTCGAATTCCCGATGGATTCGATCATGCCGAAGCAGCTTTCCAGCGGCCGGGAATTCAAGCAGGCCAGCAGCCTGTGGTCGATCATGCTCGGCGTGCCGGGCTTCTTCACGCCCCGCTTCCCTGGCCCGTGGCTGCAGAAATACGGCAGCGACGAAGCCGCCAGCTTCTACGATACTCATCCGCTGAAACAGACACTGCTGCGTTTCGTCGATTTCGATCGCATCAATGCAGGCAAGACACGGCTTTCGGTCGGCGCGGTGGACGTCGAATCCGGCAATTTCCGCTATTTCGACAATCAGGAGCCCGGCCGCACCTGGACGTTCGGTCCGGAGCACGTCATGGCGAGCGGCGCGCTGCCGCCGGGCTTTCCATCGATCGAGATCGACGGTCGGCATTACTGGGACGGCGGCCTCGTTTCCAACACGCCATTGCAGCAGGTGCTGATCCGCGGCGCATCGGTCGACACCGTCATCTTCCAGGTCGATCTCTTCAATTCCCGCGGAGAGGTGCCCGGCAATCTGGAAGAGGTCGAAGAGCGGCGCAAGGACATCACCTATTCCAGCCGTACGCGCATGATCACCGACGCCTTCCTCGAGCGCCACAAGATGCGCCGTTCGATCGCGACGCTACTCGAGAAGCTGCCGGATGACGCGCTCGACGGCGAGGAGATCGACGAGCTGAAAGGCATGAGCGCCGACTACAGCGTCACCCTCATCCACCTGATCCACCGCAGCAAGAACAGGGCAATCCATTCGAAGGACTACGAGTTCTCGCGCGTCTCGATGCACCAGCATTGGGAAGCAGGCATGGAAGACGGCAGGAAGGCGCTGAAGGCCGAAGACTGGCGCATACCTCCGGATGCGCTGGACGGGCTGGCGGTCTACGACATCGACAGGCCGATATCCCTGCAGGACTGGCAATAAAAAATGGCCCGGAACTCGCGTTCCGGGCCATTTTTACTTCGACATCCCGAAGATCAGTTCGATGTCTTAGGCGCTTCCGTGGCAGGCGCCTCGGTGGCCGGTGCTTCCGTTGCCGGTGCGGGCGTCTCGGCGGCAGGAGCGTCTGCAGCCGGTGCCGGGGTTTCGGCGGCCGGTGCCGGCGTTTCAGCAGCGGGAGCCTCGGCGGCCGGGGCGGCGGCATCGCCAGCCGGAGCGGCGGCCGGTTCGGCCTCAGGCGTCGGCAGCGGTACCGGGCTGTCGGACAGCGTACGGAGATAGGCGATCAGGTCGGCGCGTTCCTCGTCCTTCTTCACACCCGCAAAACCCATGGCCGTGCCGGCGATGTAGGACTTGGGACCATGCAGGAAGTGGTTCAGGTGCTCGTAGTCCCAGACCTCGGAGCCGCCCTTGGAGAAGTCCTTCATGGCAGACGAATAGCTGAAGCCCTCATGCGAGGCGATCGGACGGTCAACGACGCCCCAAAGGTTCGGTCCGACCTTGTTCGGACCACCCTTGGTGGCGTCATGACAGGCCTGACACTTCTTGAAGACCTTTTCGCCGGCGGCAGCGTCGGCGCTGGCCAGCAGGACGGCGATCGGCTTGGCTGCCGGGGCTGCTTCCGCAGCGCCGCCTTCGGACGACGCTTCCTCGGCGACGATCTTGAAGCCTTCGCTCTCCGGTGCCTCGGAATGGAAGATCCCTTCCGACGCGATCGACACCGTCATAAGAACGAAAACCGTGCCGAGCAACGCCCCAACGGCCATATTCACCTTCGAATTCATCTGCAAACGCTCCCCTGCAACCGCCAGATATGAAGACCGGACCATCTTGAAATCGCGCGGAACCTATGTCTTTTGCATTTCGGATGCAACACGATATTGATTGTCGGTTGGTGTCTATTTGCCATCTTTCAGCCCGGATTAGAAGAGTCGAGAATGAAGTACCCCCACTTTGACAATACACTTTTCATGATCCCGGCCCGTATGGCGTCGACGCGTCTTCCCGGAAAGCCGCTGGCGGACATTTGCGGGCTGCCGATGATCGTCCAGGTGGCGCATCGCGCGAAGGAAGCCGATTGCGGCCGGGTCGTCGTTGCCGTCGATGACGCCGACGTGCTGCAGGCCGTCAAGGCGGCCGGTTTCGAGGCGGTGATGACCAGCCAGGACCACCAGTCCGGATCGGACCGGATCAATGAAGCGTTGCAGCTCGTCGATCCCGATGGCCGCATCGACTACATCATCAATGTCCAGGGCGACCTGCCGACGATCGAGCCGGAACCGATCCACCGGTCGATCGACATCTTGAAGGATCCTTCCGTCGACATCGGCACGCTGACCGTCGAAATCACCGACGAAGAGGAGAAGACCAACCCGAACGTGGTCAAGGTCATAGGCTCTCCGCTCTCGCCGACGCGGCTGCGCGCGCTCTATTTTACCCGTGCCACGGCGCCCACCGGCGACGGGCCGCTCTACCATCACATCGGCCTCTACGCCTATCGCCGCTCGGCGCTGGAGCAGTTCGTCTCCCTTCAGCCCTCGACGCTGGAGCGCCGCGAGCGGCTGGAGCAGCTGCGGGCGCTGGAAGCCGGCATGCGGATCGACGTCGAGATCGTCGATTCGGTGCCGCTCGGGGTCGATACCCACGCCGATCTCGAAAAGGCCCGCCGGATTCTCTCCGGCCGGACTGCATGATTTCAAGAAGACAGAACGGAAACACGATGACCCAGAAGACCAACCGCATCGCCTTCCAGGGCGATTATGGCGCCAATTCCGACATGGCCTGCCGCGACATGTTTCCGGACATGGATCCGCTGCCCTGCCAGACGTTCGAGGACGCCTTCAACGCGGTCGAGACCGGCGAGGCGGACATCGCGATGATCCCGATCGAAAACACGATCGCCGGCCGCGTCGCCGACATCCATCACCTGCTGCCGGAATCACGCCTGCACATCGTCGGCGAATATTTCATGCCGATCCGCTTCCAGCTGATGGCGCTGCCGGGCGTGACGAAGAGCGAGATCCTGACGGTCCACAGCCACATCCATGCGCTTGGCCAGTGCCGCAAGATTATCCGCGCCAACGGCTGGAAGCCGACGGTCGCCGGCGATACCGCGGGCGCGGCCAAGTTCATCTCGGAAAAGGGCGACCGCACCATGGCGGCGCTCGCGCCGCGGCTTGCGGCCGAACTCTACGGGCTGGAAATCCTGGCCGAGAACGTCGAGGACACGGAAAGCAACGTCACCCGCTTCGTCGTGCTGGCGCCGAAGGAGAGCATTCCGCAGCGCGCCAGCGATGACGAGGTCTACATCACCACCTTCATCTTCAACGTGCGCAACATTCCGGCAGCGCTCTACAAGGCGATGGGCGGCTTTGCCACCAACGGCATCAACATGACGAAGCTCGAAAGCTACCAGCTCGGCGGCAAGTTCTTCGCGACGCAGTTCTATGCCGACATCGAAGGCCATCCGAGCGACGCGCCCGTGCAGCGGGCACTGGAAGAGTTGAACTTCTTCTCGGAAAAGGTCCGGATTCTCGGCGTCTACAAGGCCCATCCGATGCGCGGCAAGATCTAGCCTCGCCGTCTTGCCACGATGAGCCCGGCCTCCATAAGGCCGGGCGCGCGTCTCAGGCGCCCCATTCCAGCCAGTCGCGCATCAGTCGATGGGCGATCGCACCTTTCGGCGGCGGTGAAGAGCCGTTGGCGCTGGTGTTTTCAAGCATTTCGACCACTTCCTGCCGGGTGAACCAGCGGCAGTCCTCCAGTTCCGCCTCGTCGCGCTTGATGTCGCGTGACAGTGCCTCGCCATAGCAGCCGATCATCAGCGTATGCGGCATCGGCCAGGGCTGCGACGCATGGTAGCGCACGCGGCCGACCTTGATCGCCGACTCCTCATGCGTCTCGCGCCGCACCGCGTTTTCGATCGTTTCGCCGGGCTCGACGAAGCCCGCCAGGCAGGAATACATGCCCGGCGCGAAATGGGCGCCGCGGCCAAGCAGGCACAGGTCACGTTCCTCGTCGACGACGAGCATGATCACCACCGGATCGGTGCGCGGAAAGATCATGTGTTCGCACGCCGTGCAGACGCGCTTGTAGCCGCCAATCTTCATCTCCGTCGGCTTGCCGCAGCGGCCGCAGAAGCGATTGTCGAAGTTCCAGGCGATCAGCGCCGCACCCTGCGCGAATTCGCCCAGAAGCTCCTCCGATATCAGCTGGTCGCGGTAGAGCGTACGGCCGTCAGCGATCTTGTAGTGCCTTTCGATTTCCTCGGCGGGCGCCTTGACCGGCACGGCCAGTCTCGGCTCGCCGTTCTTGTAGTAGCCGAGCAGGATCGCATCGTCGAATTCCGGCTTCAGCTCCGCCAGCTCGTAGGGCGCGAACAGCGGATCGAGGACCTGCCGGTCGTGCTTCAGCACCAGATTGCGCCCGGAAAAGGCAAGGATATGCGACCCTTCCTTCGACAGCGCCTCTTCGACGCAGTTCTCATCCCGGTTTTCCGACCGTCTTTCAAGGCCGTTGCCGGCAAAGGCCGTCATGCTGCTCGGTTCGATATGGGGAGCATGAAGGTCGAACAGGGCTGATGTCATGATGAAATGGCGTCCAGTATCTTCTTGATCAGTGCGTTGCGCGTGTCGTCGTCATAGGGCTCGGCCTTGCCATAGCCCCAGACCGGGCCCGGCCAGTTGGCATCGCCCTCGGACCGCGCGAGCACATGCACATGGAGCTGGCGGACGATATTGCCAAGCGCCCCGACATTGATTTTTTCGGCACCGGTCGCCGCCTTCAGCGCGGAGGCGACCTGGTTGGTCTCGAAGGTCAGCATGGTCTGGTCGAGCGGCGTCAGGTCGAACACCTCTGAAACGCCGGCGCGCTGCGGAACGAGCACGAGCCACGGCCAGCGGGCATCCGTCATGAGGCGCAGTTGGCATAGGCCGAGATTGGCGACAAGAATGCTGTCGCGCTCAAGGCGGCCGTCGAGTTCGAATTTCCCCACCCGTTCTCTCCAATCATCTGTTTTTCCATGAAGAGTAGATCATCGGCGGGACAATTGGAATGGCAGGATTGGTGCGTATCGGCTTGCCGATGCACGCAAAGTGCTGCGCCAGTGGGTTGGACGAGTTTTTTGCCGACCCGGCTTGCAATTGGGCGGGATATCCCCGATATGTGCGGACGGGAGGTTGGTGGTGGACGAGCCACTCGCCAACCGGGTCAGGTCCGGAAGGAAGCAGCCCTAACGAGCCCGGCACGGGTCGCCGTGCCAGCCTCCCACCTCTTAAGTTACCGGCCGGTTTCGTGAGCGAGCGGATCGATGATCCGCCATGCCGGGCCAGAAAACCAGGCACCCAAGCCGGCGAGGGCAATGAGCACGAGCGGACCCACAGACAAGGCCACCGATCCGCCGCAGGGCGGCTACCGGGTGCTCGCCCGCAAATACCGCCCCAAGGATTTCACCGACCTGATGGTCGGCCAGGAGCCGATGGTCAAGACATTGACCAACGCCTTCGAGACGGGCCGCATCGCGCAGGCCTACATGCTGACCGGCGTGCGCGGGGTCGGCAAGACGACCACCGCCCGCATCCTCGCCCGTGCGCTCAATTACAAGAGCCCGACCGTCGACAAACCGACCATCGACCTCGCCATCCCCGGCGAACACTGCCAGGCGATCATGGAAGGCCGCCATGTCGACGTGATCGAGATGGACGCCGCCTCGCATACCGGCATCGACGACATCCGCGAGATCATCGAGCAGGTGCGCTACCGCCCGGTTTCGGCGCGCTACAAGGTCTACATCATCGACGAAGTGCACATGCTCTCGACGCAGGCCTTCAACGGGTTGTTGAAGACGCTCGAGGAGCCGCCGGAACATGTGAAGTTCATCTTCGCGACGACGGAAATCCGGAAAGTTCCGATCACGGTCCTGTCGCGCTGCCAGCGCTTCGACCTGCGCCGCATCTCGGCTGCCGACCTCGTGCATCTCTTCTCCACCATCGCCGGCAAGGAAGGCATCAAGGCCGATCCGGAAGCGCTCGCCATGATCGCCCGCGCGGCGGAAGGCTCGGCGCGCGATGGCCTGTCGCTGATGGACCAGGCGATCGCGCATGGCGGCGGCCGCATCGATGCCGCCCAGGTGCGCGCAATGCTGGGGCTTGCCGACCGCGGCCGCATCGTCGACCTCTTCGGCCATATCGTCGCCGGCGAAGCGGCAGCCGCCTTGAACGAATTCCAGAGCCAGTACGAATCGGGCGCCAATCCGCCCGTCGTCCTGACCGACCTTGCCGATTTCACCCATCTCGTCACCAAGCTCAAATACGTGCCGGAAGCCGCGAACGACCCGTCGCTCAGCGAAGTCGAGCGCACCCGCGGTGCCGAGTTCGCATCCAGCATTGCGGTGACCACGTTGTCGCGCATGTGGCAGATGCTCTTGAAGGGCATTCCGGAGACGGAAAACTCCTCGCGCCCCGCCGGTGCCGCTGAAATGGTGCTGATCCGGCTGGCGCACGCCGCCCACCTGCCCTCTCCCGAAGACGCCGCTCGCCGGCTCCTGGACATGGCCGGAAGCGGCCAGCCGGCCGGCAATGGCAGCGGCGCACCCCGCGGCGGAAATGGCGGCGCAACGGCGAGCTACACCTCGTCCACGGTCCGCGCCACGCAGGCAATGCCGAGCGCGGCTCCTTCTTCCGCGCCGACGGCGATGCTGCGCTCCGTGCCGAAGCCGGAGACCACTCCCGAAGTCGCCGCCGCGATGCAGGCCGCCGTCGAGGCGGCACCGGCCGAAAAGCCCGCGCCGCAGGTACCGGTCAATTCGCTCTCCGACATTGCCGATCTCTGCTCGCGCCATGGCGACATCCGGCTGCGCGCGCTCCTTAGGATCTACGTGCGCCCCGTGCGCATCGAACCGGGCCGGCTGGAGATCAGCCTCGGCAACGACGCGCCGAAGTCCATCGTCAACGATCTCGCCGCCAATCTGAAGGAATGGACCGGCGTCCACTGGATGGTGATCGTCAGCCGCGACCAGCAGGGCGGGCCGACACTTGCCGAAGTCGAGGCGAAGGAAAAGGAAACGCGGCTCACCGACGCCCGACAGGACCCGGACGTCGCGGCCATCCTCGCCCAGTTTCCCGGCGCCAAGATCACCGACGTCAGGATCCGCGCCGAACAGGCGGAGGACGACGAGGATGCGGCGCCGCCGGCGACAGCCGAGTCGGACGAAGGCGACATCCTTCCCGGCGACGACATCGATTTCTGAGACGACACGACCGATATTCCAAGGAGACAGTCTATGCGCGACATCATGGGCATGATGGGCAAGGTGAAGGAAATGCAGGCGAAGATGGAGGCCATGCAGGCCGAAATCGCCGCCATGGAAGTCGAAGGCACGTCGGGCGGCGGGCTCGTCACCGTCAAGCTGACCGGCAAGGGCACGCTCGTCGGCGTCAAGATCGATCCTTCGCTCATGAAGGAAGATGAAGCCGAAATCCTTGAAGACCTGATCGTCGCGGCGCACAATGACGCCAAGGGCAAGGCCGATGCGGCCATGGCCGAAAAGACCAGGGAAATGACCGCCGGCCTGCCGATCCCGCCCGGCTTCAAGATGCCTTTCTGACAAAGGCCTTTCATCCGGGGGAGGTTTCGGGATGACAGTCTCCAGTCTGCTTCTCTTTGCCGGCGCGCTGTTCGTCGCCGCCGGCTCTCCCGGCCCCAACGTGGCCGCACTGGTTGCGCGGGTCCTCTCCAAAGGCACGCGCGATGTGCTGCCCTTTCTCGTCGCGATGTGGATCAGCGAGGCGATCTGGCTGACGCTTGCCGTCGCGGGCCTCGCCGCGATCGCCGAAACATTCCACTACGTCTTCGCCGCCATCAAATGGATCGGCGTCTGCTATCTCCTCTATCTCGCCTGGAAGATGTGGCACGCGCCGGCGGACACCGAGGGCGAGACGCTGCCCGAGACGCATTCGCTGGCCAAGCTGTTCTTTGCCGGCATGACCGTGACGCTCGGCAATCCGAAGATCATGCTCTTCTACATGGCGCTGCTGCCGGCGATCATCGACATGCATGCCGTCGGCGTGACCGGCTGGGCCGAACTGGTCGCCACCATGTTCGCTGTCCTCATCGTCATCGACCTGACATGGGCAATGCTCGCCGCCAAGGCTCGGCGGCTGTTGCGGAGCGCGCGGGCAATCCGCATCGCCAACCGCGCCAGCGCCGGAACGATGGCGGGCGCTGCCGTCGCGATCGCCATGCGCTGACACGAAAAAGGGCCGGTCGCGCTGGCGACCGGCCCTGTTCTTCCCGTAGCGGGACTATGGCTGATTACGGCTTGTAGACCGGAGCCGCTGCCGGCGTGTAGGTCAGGTTCAGAGCCGTCAGGTTGGCGGCGAGATTGACGCCGAGCGTGCTTTCGATCGAGAGCGGCTGCAGGGCGACCGAACCATCGAAACCGCCGACCAGGCCTTCAACGCCGCCGCCGAAGCCGACAGTCACATTGCCGCCGAGACCGCCGTAATTGCCCTGAAGCGCACCTTCATCGATCTTGGACGGGGCAAACACGGCCCAGGCGAACTTGCCGCTCTTGATATAGCCGAGATCGACGCCGACCTTGGTGATCTGGCCCTGGTAGTGCTCGACCGGACCGTTATGGGTCGGCTCGAAGATGCAGTCGAGGCTGCGGCGCGAGCCGATGACGGCGCTGATGCCGGGGCTGATGTCACAGGTCAGCAGGCCCGTCTTGACCATGGCGGCGCTCGCCTGCGTCGCGGCCAGCGGAACGAGCGTCGCGGCTGCGAGTGCGACGGCGGAAACCTTGGCAAAGGAAGACTTGGTGAATGAGGACATGGGAAAACTCCTTCATGCTGAAATTGCTTTGAGCCGCAGCCGATGGCCGGCCGCCGGTTCTCGGATAGGAAACACCCGGCCCGCCGGCATTGTTCCGTTTCCACTGAATGATTTCGGCAGATAATTATGGCTTTTCCAGCGTGGCGACGTTCTGACGCAGGGCCTATGACGGCTCAGGCCGCTTCGAGCTTCGCCTTGAGCTTGTGGTGGATCGGCGCGGCCAGAAACCGCGCCCGGTCGGCAGCGCCGAGCGGCTTGCCGTAGGTCGCCATCATTTCCGGCATCAAGACCTTCTCGCCGTCGAAGGGCTGGTAGGCGACCCTCTCGCCGGGGCTGATGACACCGCCGGAAATGACGCGGCAATAGATGCCCGGCCGCCCGGCCTGCGTGTAGCGCTTGACGAACATCGGATCGTCCATGCGGGCGGCAAAGGTGGCGCAGGGAATGCGCGCCGAGGTGACTTCCAGCACCGCGTCGGCGACGTGGAAGCGGTCGCCGACCGACACCGTGGTGTTGTCCAGCCCCTCGACCACCAGGTTCTCGCCAAAGGTACCCGGCTCGACCGGCCGGCCGAGTTCGCGCGCCCACCAGTCGAGTGTGACCGATCCCTCGACATAGATCGCCTGGTCGACGCCGCCATGGTGCTTGCGGTTGCAGATCGCGTCACCGACGATGCCCTCGCTGTCGACGAAGACCGGAACGTCCACCGGACGCTTGAAGATGCCGGTCTTGTAGCTCTTGCCGGGGAGCGTTCGCGCTTCGCCGATGCAGACTGCCAGGATTTTCATCTCTATTTTCCGGCTCCCCTGCCGCAAGCGTTTCTAATGCCGGCAACATGCGCTAAAAGCGCTGACATGGCAAAGCGAGTCACCGGTCCCGAAATCGAAAAACTGATCCAGCTCCTGGCGAAGGTGCCGGGGCTCGGTCCCCGTTCGGCGCGCCGCGCGGCGCTGCATCTCGTCAAGAAGAAGGACCAGCTGCTCGGACCGCTCGCCGATGCGATGTCGGACGCGCACCGCAATGTGAAGATCTGCTCGCGCTGCGGCAATGTCGATACGATCGACCCCTGCACCGTCTGCACCGACATCAACCGCGACCAGGCGGTGATCATCGTCGTCGAGGATGTCTCCGACCTCTGGGCGCTGGAGCGCGCCGGCGCGATGAATGCCGCCTATCACGTGCTCGGCGGCACGCTGTCGCCGCTCGACGGCGTCGGGCCGGACGATCTCAACATTCGCGGCCTGATCAACCGCGTCGCCGAGGGCGGCGTGAAGGAACTAATCATCGCCGTCAACGCCACCGTCGAGGGCCAGACGACCGCGCACTACATCACCGACCAGCTCGCCGACCTCGACGTCAAGATCACCCGGCTTGCCCACGGCGTGCCGGTCGGCGGCGAGCTCGACTATCTCGACGAGGGCACGCTGACGGCCGCGCTGAGGGCCAGAACCGCCATATAAAGACACATCGCCAAAGGAGGATCGGCATCGTGCAATCTTTGAGGAGCCTTTTTGCTCTTTCCAAGCGCAGATTACCCCCCTCTGCCCTGCCGGGCATCTCCCCCACAGGGGGGGAGATTGAAAACCGCGAACGCTTTCCTCTGACAAATACTCTTGTGCTCCGGTCATTTGTGAAGGGCGGCGCTCCGGGGGCCCGCCGATCTCCCCCCTTGTGGGGGAGATGTCCCGAAGGGACAGAGGGGGGTAAACGACTGGGCCACCTCCTCGCCGCCGCATTCCTCACCCTCCTCCTCGCCACCCCCGCCGCCGCGCTCGACAAGAACGCCGTGACCGCCCAGTTCCGCAGCTGGCTGAAGACCGATCTCTGGCCGAAGGCGGAGAAGGCCGGCGTCACGCGCAAGACCTTCGACAGCGCCTTCTCCGATGTCGAGCTGATGTGGAACCTGCCGGACCTCGTGCCGCCCGGCACCAAGCCGCCGAAGAAGCGCGAACAGAGCCAGGCGGAGTTCTCCTCCCCCGGCCCCTATTTTTCCGAAAAGCGCCTGCAGGCGCTGGCGGCCGGTGGCCAGGCGATGATGCGCAGCTACGCCGCGACGCTGAAGAAGATCGAACACGTCTACGGCGTGCCGGGGCGGATCGTGCTGGCGGTCTGGGGCCGTGAAACCGGATACGGGCGTGCCAGCATCCCGAACCGGGCGATCGACGTGCTCGCCACCAAGGCCTTCATGTCGACCCGAAAGGACATGTTCGAAGGTGAACTCATCTCGGCGCTGCACATCATCGGCGGCGGCGACAGCACGGTCGACGGGCTGAAGGGCTCCTGGGCCGGCGCGCTCGGCCAGCCGCAGTTCATGCCGACGAGCTATTTGCAATATGCCGTGGATTTCGACGGCGACGGCAAGCGCAACATCTGGACCTCGGTGCCGGACACGCTGGCTTCCATCGCCAACTATCTATCGAAGAAAGGCTGGCAGCGCGGCCGCGACTGGGGCTACGAGGTCACCATTCCGGCCAAAGTCTCCTGCGCGCAGGAAGGGCCGGATCTGGCGAAGCCGATCAATGCGTGGGCGGCAAGCGGCATCACCCGCATTACCAGCAAGGACTTTCCGGCGGAGGAAAAGTCGAAGCCGGGCATGATGCTGGTGCCGGCCGGCCGCGACGGCCCGGCCTTCATCGTCACGCCGAACTTCTATGTCATCAAGGAATACAACAACTCCGACCTCTACGCCCTGTTCATCGGCAATCTCGCCGACCGGATCGCCTATAATTCCGGCCCGTTCCGGGCGCCCTGGGGCGATATCGGCCACATGCTCCGCTCCGACGTCGCAGCCATGCAGCGTGCGCTGGAAAAGCAAGGCTACGACGTCGGCGGCGCCGACGGCCTCCCCGGCTACAAGACCCGCCGCTCGCTCGGAGCATGGCAGGAAAAGAACGGCATGGCGGCGACGTGCTTTCCGGAGGAGAGGTTGAAGGGGATGGTGCGGTAGGGGAGATGGGCAAATTTGGAGCGAAACAAGACAAAAATCTGGGTTCATGAGATGCTCGCAAATGCGGCAAATACGCGCTATATATGAGTGATGACCAAGGCTGAGCTCATGAAGGAACCGACCGGCAAGTTGGTGGTACGTGATTCACGGACCGGCCGTTTCCTTGAAGTGCGTGGCGCGGACGCAATGAAGTCATCTCCGCTGCCATTGAAGAAGGGCATTGATCTCACCAAGCCGATTGCAAAGCAGGTTCGAGGCAGGTCCGTTCCCAAACAACGAAAACTTCCTTCTCAAGGTTGACACCCTTGGCGGGGGTATTGCTCGATACTCACGCGCTCTACTGGCTGGTTACGGCCGCCAAATCATTGACAGAGGAAGCGCTGATCGAAATTGCGGGCAGTCAGGCCAGCGGTTCTCTTTATGTGTCCCCGATTACTGCTTGGGAACTGACAATCGCATCCCGAAAGCCGGCCCATAAGGATCCTCCGAACTTCGGTGCAAACTCGCCATCGAAGTGGTTCTCTCGATCACTGGCGGAGACCGGTGCGAAGATCATCCCCATCAAGCAGCGCATCGCGATCGAAGCAGCCACCGTCGTCTCCGAAACTGGACATAAGGACCCGGGCGACTGTTATCTGATCGCCACGGCGCGGGTCAAAAAGCTCCCGATCATATCAAGAGACAGCATTTTCCAGGCTTTGGCAGCACAGGGCTATCTCAAGATGATCGTTTGCTGACCCTTGCAGCTCGATCGAAACTGCACGGGACCATCGCCTCTGCAAACGGCTCCCCCCTCAATGATGATGATGCTGATGAAAGACATCATCCGCCGGCGGGATCGCCTGGCGTTCGATCATGCGGTGGACGCGCGGGCGGGTTGCGCCCTTGTGGAGGGCGTTGAGGCGGTCGCTGGATTCGGCATCGGCCTTGGTGCGCCGCGTGTTGTGGCGGACATACTCGACCCAGGTCGGCGTGTGGTAGGTCTCCGTCCATAGATCCGGGTTTTCCAGATCGCGCATCAGCGCCCAGTTCTGCGCGCCATCGCGGATGCGGATGCGCCGGCGTTCGACCATCAGCGCCAGGAAATCCTCGATGTCGTTCTCGTCGATCTCGTAATCGATCTGGATGACGATCGGGCCGCTACGCGGCTTGATGTCGAGCTGCAGGTGCGGCTCGGCGAAGCGGTTCAGCGGATCGAGGTCGAGCGTTTCGAAGGCGGGCATCGGCAGGCGGAAGCCGATGGCGATGCCGAGCGCCAGCATGATCGCGGAGACGACCAGGGCAATGCTGACGCCGTGGCTTTCGGCCAGCACGCCCCAGATCCACGAGCCGAGCGCCATGCCGCCGAAGGTGGCCGTCTGGTAGAGCGACAGCGCGCGCCCGACCACCCAGCGCGGCGTCGAAAGCTGCACGACCGTATTAAACAGCGACAGAGACAGCACCCAGCCGGCGCCGGCGATCATCAGCGCCGGAAAGGCCTGCCAGACATGGCTGGAAACCGCGACGATGGCGGCGGCCAGCGAAAAGCCGGCGAACGAACAGCGCACGATCACTTCGCTCGACAGAACCGCGCGGATGGCGTTGTTGGAAATGGCGCCGGCGATGGCGCCCAACCCGAAGGCGCCAAGCAGACCGCCATAGACGAACGGGCCGCCCTGAATATGCTCGCGCACGACGATCGGCAGCAGCGCCAGGATCGACATGGCGGCGAAGCCGAAAAAGAAGCCTCGGAACATCACCGTCATCAGCTTCGGCGACATGGAGACGTAGCGCAGGCCGGCGGCAATCGCGTGGCCGAGCGATTCGCGCGGCAGCCGGCTTTCCGGATAGACCGGCTTCCAGCGTATGAGCGCGTAGATCATCGCCAGATAGGAGACGGCATTGACCGCGAAGGCCATCGCCGCGCCGGCGATGGCCACGATGATGCCGCCGATCGCCGGGCCGACGCTGCGGGTGATGTTGAACGCCACGCTGTTGAGCGAAACGGCGGACGGCAGGTCGTCGCGGCTGACGATGTCGCCGACGGAGGCCTGCCAGGACGGGCTGTTCAGGGCCGTGCCGCAGCCGATCAGGAAGGTGAAGGTCAGGAGCAGCCACGGCGTCATGAAGCCGCCATAGGTAAACAGCGCCAGAAGCGCGGAGACGACGAGCAGGAAGGATTGCGCAAACAGCAGCACCCGGCGACGGTTGAAGCCGTCGGCGATGGCGCCGGCGATCAGCGAAAACAGCATGATCGGCAACGTATTGGAGGCCTGCACCAGCGCCACCATGTCCTTCGACGATGAAATCGAGGTCATCATCCAGGCGGCGCCGACGTCCTGGATCAACGCGCCGAAATTGGACGTGATGCTGGCAAGCCAGATGGTGAGGAAGACGGGGTTCCTCAACGGCGCCAATGACGATTTCCTATCCTGCACGATGCGATCCGGTGATGCGATTTTGGGGCGTGATTCCTGATATAAGACAAGTCAGGCGCGATGGGCTATGATCGATCTGCAGTTTACTTGAGAAAGTGTTCACTTTCGGACAGACCATGAAACCGGCGCGTGAACGCGCGGATGGACCGGCCCTGCGCCCCGCCCTTGCATTCGCGGGTGAGGCGGCGTATATACGGCGCAAATTCTTGATCGTTTGATGAAGAGTGGGGCCGCCAAGGACCCGCTCTTTTTTGTTACCTCGATCAGGCTGACTTGCAACGACATGCTCCCGGGAGGGCATTGCTTGACGGAAACACCGATGACCGAAAATGCTGCAGAACCGCGTCTGATCGTCGAAACGGGACTCGATGCGCGCATTGCCGACATCATCGAACCCGTTCTGGCCGACATCGGCTTCCAGCTTGTCCGCGTGCGGCTCAACAGCCAGAACGGCCTGACGCTGCAGATCATGGCCGAGCGGCTCAATGGCACGATGACGGTAGAGGACTGCGAAGAGGTCTCCATGGCCGTTTCGCCGGTTCTCGATGTGGAAGATCCGATCGACAAGCAGTATCATCTGGAAGTGTCGTCGCCCGGCATCGACCGGCCGATGGTCCGCAAGTCGGACTTTTCCCGCTGGCAGGGCCATCTGGTCAAGTGCGAGACGTCGATCGTCGTCGACGGCCGCAAGCGTTTCCGCGGCAAGATCGCCGAGTGCGGCGACGAGGGCTTCGTGCTCGAGCGCGACCAGATCGCCTATGGCGAGGAGCCGCGGGTGACGATCCCGTTTGCGGCGCTTTCCGAGGCCAAGCTCATTCTGACGGACGAGTTGATCCGCGACGCGCTGCGCGCCGACAAGCTGGCCAAGCAGCAGGCCGCCAATCAGAACGACGAACCTGTCGAAGACGACGAATAACATTTTGGAATTCAACGCCGGTCAAGCTTGGGGAAGCGCCGGCAGCAAGACGGAGAAGAGAAAATGGCAGTCAGTGCGAACCGGCTGGAGCTTCTGCAGATCGCGGATGCCGTAGCCCGCGAAAAGGTAATCGACCGCGAGATCGTGCTTGCAGCGATGGCCGACGCGATCCAGAAGGCCGCCCGCTCCCGCTACGGCTCGGAGTCCAACATCAGGGCCGACATCAACCCGAAGACCGGCGAGATCCATCTGCAGCGTCTTCTCGAGGTTGTCGATCAGGTCGAGGACTACTCCACGCAGATCGCGCTGGAGCTTGCCCGCGACCGCAACCCGGACGCCGTTATCGGCGACTTCATCGCGGACCCGCTGCCGCCGATGGATTTCGGCCGCATCGCCGCCCAGTCGGCCAAGCAGGTCATCGTGCAGAAGGTGCGCGAAGCCGAGCGTGACCGCCAGTTCGAGGAATTCAAGGATCGCGTTGGCGAGATCGTCAACGGCACGGTCAAGCGCGTCGAATACGGCAACGTCATCGTCGACCTCGGCCGTGGCGAAGGCATCATTCGTCGCGACGAGATGATCCCGCGCGAAAACGTCCGCTACGGCGACCGCATCCGCGCATACGTCTACGACGTGCGTCGCGAACAGCGCGGCCCGCAGATCTTCCTGTCGCGCACGCATCCGCAGTTCATGGTCAAGCTCTTCACCATGGAAGTGCCGGAAATCTACGACGGCATCATCCAGATCAAGTCGGTTGCCCGTGACCCGGGCTCGCGCGCCAAGATCGCCGTCATCTCCAACGATTCGTCTATCGATCCGGTCGGTGCCTGCGTCGGTATGCGCGGCTCCCGCGTTCAGGCCGTCGTCGGCGAACTGCAGGGCGAAAAGATCGACATCATTCCGTGGTCGCCGGAACCCGCCTCCTTCATCGTCAACGCACTGCAGCCGGCGGAAGTCGCCAAGGTCGTGCTCGACGAGGATGCCGAGCGCATCGAAGTGGTCGTTCCGGACGAACAGCTGTCGCTGGCCATCGGCCGTCGCGGCCAGAATGTCCGCCTCGCCTCTCAGCTGACCGGCTGGGACATCGACATCATGACCGAGCAGGAAGAGTCGGAGCGTCGCCAGAAGGAATTCAACGAGCGCACCGCCCTCTTCATGGACGCGCTCGACGTCGACGAAATGGTCGGCCAGGTTCTGGCCTCGGAAGGCTTCGCCGCCATCGAGGAACTGGCCTATGTCGAACTCGACGAAATCGCCTCCATCGACGGTTTCGACGAGGACACGGCACAGGAAATCCAGACCCGCGCCCGCGAATTCCTGGAGCGCCAGGAAGCCGAACTCGACGCCAAGCGCCAGGAACTCGGTGTTTCCGACGAACTGCGCCAGATCGACGGCATGACCACTGCCATGATGGTCAAGCTCGGCGAAGACGGCATCAAGACGATCGAGGACTTTGCCGGCTGCGCAGCTGACGACCTCGTCGGCTGGAGCGAGCGCAAGGACGGCGAGACCAAGAAGTTCGCCGGCCTGTTCTCCGATCTCGACATCTCGCGTGTCGAAGCCGAGAACATGGTCGTTCAGGCCCGTCTGGCCGCCGGCTGGATCACCGAAGAGGATCTCGCCACCGAGGAAGTCGAAGCCGAGGACGGCGCCGAAGGCGAAGAGAGCGGCGAGGAAGCGTGATGCCGAACACGGCGCCCGAGACGCAGCCCGATGAGGGCGGCGACGAACTTGACGGCGCCGTCAACGGACGCATGTGCATCGTGACGCGCGAAAGCGGATCGGCCGACGAGCTGATCCGCTTCGTGGCGGCACCGGACGGAACCGTCGTGCCGGACCTGAAGCGCAAGCTTCCCGGCCGCGGCTGCTGGGTGAAGGCCGAACGGCCGCTGATCGACAAGGCCGTCGCCAAGGGTCTGTTCTCGCGGGCGCTGAAGACGAAGGTGAATGCGGATCCGGCGCTCGGCGCCGAGATCGATCGCCTGCTGGTCGAGCAGCTCGCCGGCATGATGAACCTGGCGCGCAAGGCGGGCCAGTTCGTGACCGGCGCCTCGAAGGTCGACGGCGCCATCCGCAGCGGCCAGGCGATCGCCGTGTTCCACTCGGCGGATGCCGCCGCGGACGGGATCAGAAAACTCGACCAGGCCCGCAAGGCCTGGCATCTCGGAATGGAGACCGAGAGCGAAATTCCGGCCTTCCTGCTCCTCTCGACGGAGGAAATGGACCGGCTGATGGGCCAGAACGCGTTTATCCATGCTTGCGCGCTTGCAGGGCAGGCCGGAGAAGGTGTAGTGAAGCGCGCAAACATGCTCACACGGTATCGCGATGGTGGCCCGAACATGACGAAAGGCGGCAAAAGCCGTATCGAAGAATGAAGCGCCTGCCGGCGGGAGCCGGCTGTGGCGCAGCGTGCATTGATTTGAACGACGGGGTCTGATGCTAAGGTCATCCGCTCCCGTCCCAAGGAACGGAACGGAATGACCGATAGCAAAGACGACAAGACAATCAGCGTAGCGGGCAAGAAGACACTCACCCTGAAACCTTCGGGCGTGAGCCAGGGCACCGTGCGCCAGGATATGGGTCGCGGTCGCACCAAGGCCGTTGTGGTTGAAACCCGCAAACGGCGTATCTCCCGGCCGGAAGACGAGAAGCCGGTGGCAGCACCGGCGGCCGCTGCCGCCCCCGCACCGCGCCCCCCCGAGGCGCCGCAGCCGCGCCCGCCGCAGCCCTCCGTTACCCAGCGCTACAACCGTCCGCAGGGCGGCCCGCAGCAGACCCGTCCGACGGCACCGCGCCCGGGCAACGCGCCCGCTGGAAAGTCGCTTTCCGCCGGCGAGATGGAAGCCCGCCGCCGCGCGCTTGTCGAAGCGCAGGCGCGTGACGTCGAGGAAGCCAAGCAGCGCGCCGAAGATGAGAAGCGCCGCCGCGAGGAGGACGTCCGCCGCGCAGCCGAGCGTGCCGCAGCAGAGCGCGAGGCCGCAGAACGCGCGGCCGCCGCAGCCGCCGAGCCGCAGCAGGCAGCCGAAGAGCCGGCACAGGCCGCTCCCGCCGCCGCAGCAGCAGCAGAACCGGTGCAGGCCCGCAGGGCGCCCGAAGCCGACAAGCCCGGCGCACCGGTCACCCCGGTCGTGCGTGGCCGTGGCCGCAATGACGACGATGACGACCGCGAAGCATCGCGCGGCGGTCCAGCCCGCGGCAAGGTTACCCGTCCGGAACCGGCCAAGGCCCCTGCCCGTCCGAAGGGCGAGGACGAACGCCGCCGCGGCAAGCTGACGCTGAATGCCGCACTCGACGAGGACGGCAGCGCTCGCGGCCGTTCGCTGTCTGCTATGCGCCGCCGGCAGGAGAAGTTCCGCCGCAGCCAGATGCAGGAAACCCGCGAAAAGGTCATGCGCGAAGTGATCCTGCCGGAGACGATCACTATCCAGGAACTGTCGCAGCGCATGTCCGAACGCGCCGTCGACGTCATCAAGTACCTGATGAAGGAAGGCCAGATGATGAAGCCGGGCGACGTCATCGACGCCGACCTCGCTGAAATCATCGCGACCGAATTCGGGCATACCGTCAAGCGCGTCTCGGAATCCGACGTCGAAGAAGGCATCTTCAACGTCAAGGACGATGAAGGTGAGCTGGTTTCCCGTCCGCCGGTCGTGACCATCATGGGTCACGTCGACCACGGCAAGACCTCGCTGCTCGACGCCATTCGCAAAGCCAATGTCGTGGCTGGTGAAGCCGGTGGCATCACGCAGCATATCGGCGCCTATCAGGTCGAACAGAACGGCCAGAAGATCACCTTCATCGACACCCCCGGCCACGCCGCGTTTACCGCGATGCGTGCCCGTGGCGCCCAGGCGACCGACATCGCGATTCTCGTGGTGGCGGCCGACGACAGCGTGATGCCGCAGACGATCGAATCGATCAACCACGCCAAGGCGGCCAACGTGCCGATCATCGTGGCGATCAACAAGATCGACAAGCATGAGGCAAACCCGGACAAGGTTCGCCAGCAGCTTCTGCAGCACGAAGTGTTCGTCGAATCCATGGGTGGTGAAGTGCTCGACGTCGAAGTCTCGGCGAAGAACAAGCTGAACCTCGACAAGCTCCTCGAAGCCGTGCTTCTGCAGGCCGAAATCCTCGACCTCAAGGCCGATCCGACCCGCACGGCCGAGGGTACCGTCATCGAAGCGCAGCTCGACCGTGGCCGCGGTGCGGTTGCGACCGTGCTCGTCCAGAAGGGCACGCTGAAGCCCGGCCAGATCATCGTGGCCGGCGATCAGTGGGGCCGCGTGCGTGCGCTGGTCAACGACCAGGGCACCCATGTCAAGGAAGCCGGTCCGGCCATGCCGGTCGAAGTCCTCGGTCTTTCCGGGACGCCTGCGGCCGGCGACAAGTTCGCCGTGGTCGAGAACGAGGCGCGTGCTCGCGAAATCTCCGAGTATCGTCAGCGTCTGGCACGTGACAAGGCGGCTGCCCGCCAGTCGGGTCAGCGCGGTTCGCTCGAGCAGATGATGAGCAAGCTGCAGGATACCGGCTTCAAGGAATTCCCGCTGGTCATCAAGGCCGACGTGCAGGGTTCCGTCGAAGCGATCGTGGCAGCCCTCGACAAGCTCGGGACCGACGAAGTGCGGGCCCGGATCGTCCACTCGGGCGCCGGCGCCATCACGGAATCGGATATCTCACTCGCCGAGGCTTCGAATGCCGCGATCATCGGCTTCAACGTGCGTGCCAATGCCCAGGCGCGCACCGCGTCCGAGCGTGACGGCATCGAGATCCGCTACTACAACATCATCTATGACCTGGTGGATGACGTGAAGGCGGCGATGTCCGGTCTGCTCTCGCCCGAACGCCGCGAAACCTTCCTCGGCTACGCCGAGATCCTCGAGGTGTTCAACATCACGAAGGTCGGCAAGGTCGCGGGTTGCCGCGTCACCGAAGGCAAGGTCGAACGTGGCGTCGGCGTCCGCCTGCTGCGCGACAACGTCGTCATCCACGAAGGCAAGCTCAAGACGCTCAAGCGCTTCAAGGACGAAGTCTCGGAAGTCAATGTCGGCCAGGAGTGCGGCATGGCGTTCGAAAACTACGAAGACATCCGCGCCGGCGACCAGATCGAGTGCTTCCGCGTGGAACACGTGACGCGTACGCTGTAACAAGCTGCGAACTCAGAAATCATAAACGGCCGCCTCGGCAACGGGGCGGCCGTTTGTATTAATGCCCCCATGTACCATTCGGCGTATTAATCCAAAGGCTCCTTTGCACCTAAATACTACTGAAGCGCACGACGTCCGTCTTTCACATCTTCTCGGCGAAATCGCGGAGGAGGAAGATGAGGCTTGCCGTGGGATGCTTACCGTCTTCGTCGTGCACAAAAATGGCGATCAGAAGCCGGGTAAGGGCTTCTTTGAAATGGCACAAAAACTAGGCCGGAATGTTCGAGACGAAGATGAATTTTGGATTAGTGAGCTTAAAGCCGTCCGTGATGTTTGGAGTAATAAACTCAGGTAAGGCATGTCCGCGAGGCAGTGCTTTCTTGATTGGTGACGTATCGATCGCTATCAGCCTGGCAGCCCGTTATCGTCATAGCCGAGAATTTCATCCGCTGTTCGGGGATCTATAATGGGCATCGCAGCCCATCTGCGCCGGCTCTCGGCGAGCTTTCCCCTCAGAAGATCGTTCCTCCCGTCCGTAGGCCCAAGTCGCTTCAGACGGTCTTCGATCGCCTTCCTCGTCGCCTCGATGATACTTTCCCCCGTCCGGCTCGCAAGCATGCGGGCCAACCGCTCGGTCTCGGGATCGTTGATGCTGAGTGCCATTTCACGCCTCTCTACCTGTTTGGGTATATTCCACCTATTCATTCAACAAGTGAACAGGCTCCTCATGGATTGGCGCAGAACAGTTACCATCCGCTGTCCTTCTCCCCGCCGGCGGGGAGAAGGTGCCCGGCAGGGCGGATGAGGGGCAGTCGGTGAGCCCCCACACCTTGACCTTTCGCCCGAAAAGGTTCATTCACCGCCCACTTTGAAATCTCGGGTTCGATCCCCCGGCTGCCGCGCCGTATTGCGGCGCAAGAGTTAGAGACAATGGCAAAAGCTACATCATCGGCGCCCTCGCAGCGCATGCTGCGCGTTGGAGAACAGGTCCGCGCCGCCATCACCCAGGTGCTGCAGCGCGGCGAAGTGCGTGACGATCTTCTGGAAAAGACCGTCGTTTCGATTTCCGAAGTGCGCATGTCGCCGGACCTGAAGATCGCCACGGCCTATGTGACGCCGCTCGGCCTCACCGACCATGACGCGGTCGTCAAGGCGCTGAACAAGAACGCCAAATACATCCGCGGCCGTATCGGCGGCCAGCTCCGGCAGATGAAATACATGCCGGAAGTGCGCTTCCGCGACGACACCTCGTTCGACAACTACCAGAAGATCGACGAGCTTTTGCGCTCGCCCGAGGTCCAGCGCGACCTCGACCACGATGATGACGACACCCAAAACTAAGAAGAACATATGTCCAGACCCCGCAAGCCCAAGGGCCGGCCGGTTTCCGGCTGGCTGATCCTCGACAAGCCGTTCGATTTCGGCTCCACCGAGGCCGTTTCCAAGATCAAGTGGCTCTATAAGGCGCAGAAGGCCGGCCATGCCGGCACGCTCGATCCGCTCGCCTCCGGCATGCTGCCGATCGCGCTCGGCGACGCCACCAAGACCGTGCCCTACGTCATGGACGGCCGCAAGATCTACGAATTCGCCGTGACCTGGGGCGAGGAACGCGCGACCGACGATCTCGAGGGCGATGTCGTCCAGTCCTCCGACGCGCGGCCGACGGAAGAGGCGATCCGCGCCATCCTGCCGAACTATACCGGCGTCATCGAGCAGATCCCGCCGCAGTTTTCGGCGATCAAGATCGCCGGCGAGCGCGCCTATGACATGGCCCGCGACGGCGAGACGGTCGAAATCCCCGCCCGGGAGGTGGAAATCTTCCGCCTGACGCTCCTGAAGACCGAGGCCGACCACGCCTTCTTCGAGGTCGAGTGCGGCAAGGGCACCTATGTCCGCTCGCTCGCCCGCGATTTCGGCCGCGACCTTGGCTGCTACGGCCATGTCTCGGCGCTGCGCCGCACCTATGTCGCCCCGTTCGGCGAGGCGCAGATGGTGCCGCTCGAAAAGCTGACCGCCCTGGAAGAAATCGAGGACCAGGACGCTCGCCTCGCGGCGCTGGACGCCTTCCTGATCGACACGGCGGAAGCGCTCTCCTCGCTGCCGCACGTGCCCGTCACCGAAGACCAGGCCCACCGCCTCCGCATGGGCAACCCGATCCTCTTACGCGGCCGCGACGCGCCGCTCGGCGCCGACGACGCCTATGCGACGGTCAAGGGCAAGCTGATCGCCATCGGCGAGATCGCCGGCGGCGAGTTCCGGCCACGGCGCGTATTCGGCTAGGCGTTCTGTCGCCTGCAAACGGCAGTGTCGCCCAGCCCCGGCCGGGCGGCCGCTCCGGCTTGCAAATCAGCCCCGCGGGTGTCGCGCGAATGGGTCCAAAGGCCCCGTCTTCGCGGCCCGGTGCGCTTTGGCGAAACGACGGCCTTGCCCCGGCGCGACGGCAAATAAAAAGTCGATATAGCAATAATAAAAATCCGCCGGTTGACATTCATCCCAAGGCACTCTAAATATAGTTCATCGATCTTTTGCTTGCCGAGCTTTGTCTACCGCGCGATTGGCACCGCGCTCTTAGCGAACTTTTCTTTCAAAAATAGTCGGTTTTACCCGCGTAGCATCCGCTGCACGGTCCTTTAATCTATGCTTTGAAAGGGTTCATCATGACCAATGGCACAGTAAAATGGTTCAATTCCACCAAGGGCTTCGGCTTCATCCAGCCTGACAATGGCGGCGCCGATGCGTTCGTCCACATCTCTGCCGTCGAGCGCGCCGGAATGCGCGAACTCACAGAAGGCCAGAAGGTCGGCTACGAGCTGGAACGCGACAACAAGTCCGGCAAGATGTCGGCCTGCAACCTCCAGGCCGTCTGAAACATCCCGGTATCCGCTCTCCCTTGACCACGGATGTACTGGCACTGTCGAGAGCAAGATACCCGCAAGGTCAGGCAAATTGCCTGGCCTTTTTTGTTGGCGCGGCATCAGGCCGCCCTGACCGGGAAACGACCAATTACCAAGGGCATGGCGGATCTCGCCGGATGGCGGAGATGGCCTTTCACCGATACCCGGTCTCAATTCTTCGCCCGCCACGGCGGCTTCGTTCAGCCCGTCTTGCCAGGGAATTGAGGGCTCGCGGGGCAACGCCCGTATCTCCCCTTGCTGAACGGGCCAGGACAAGCCGGGCCTGATACACACGATTTGCAGGACAAGCATTTGAAGAACTCCAGAAACAACGACATTTCCGATCGCCGCGGCGCCTCCATGGATGCCAAGGCCGCTCTTCTCACCGCCTACCAGGCGGCCAAGAGTGCAGCCGATCCCGCCAGGGAAGCAAGACAGGCGGAACGCGCGGTTGCCGCCGCGGCCAAGGAAGAGCGACGCCTCGAGCGGCAGCGGCAGAAGCGTGCCGACGCCGAGAGAAGCGCCAGGGAGGCCCTGGAACGGCAGATGGCTGCGGATGCTGCAGAACGCGCCGAAATCGACGCCCGCGAGTCTGCGGACAAAAACCGCATCGCGCGGGTGCTTGAAGACGAGGCCGCCCGCAAGGCGGAGCGCGACCGGCGCTACGCCAACCGGAAGGCGAGGCAGGCCTGACGTCCAGATCCGGGTCATGCGGCCGGCTATGCCAGGCCGCGCGATCCTGCGGCAACGACCAACCGGACGCGCTCGGCGATTTCCATCCCCCGGCGTCGGTCTTCGACCGACGGCGCGGAGCAAACCGCCGCCAGGCAATCCGTCCTATCGAAAGGTGCCCACCATGCCAGAGACTCCCGTCGAGCTGCAGGCGATCAACACGGCGTGGCAGATCGCCATTCAGGAAATCCTTCGAATGGTGATCCGCGACATTTATCACGCGGAGGGAGAGGTCGCCTTTCTTGCGAACATCAAGCGCATCGAAGAGGCCGCCGTCGACAGCATCCATTCCGACCTTCGGCTGCGCGGGACGGATGAATGGACGGAAGTGCTGGTCAAGGAAAAGGCGAGCAACTTCGTGACCTCCTTGCTGACATCGTTCACATACGACCGGCCCTGACCGGGTCGAAGCGCCTGGTTTCTGACGTGTACGTCGGCCGGGCAGCGGGAAGTTCCGGCCGCGGCGGGTGTTCCGGGTAATCGATCACCAATCGCCGCCAAAGCCGCCGGCATTGCTCCGCTATCGCGGCAGCTGCGCGAAACCCTTGGCGAGGATCGGCCCTGTCGGCCGGCCTGTCGGCGAGCCGCCACGCTGCTCGAGCGTGATCTCGTAGAGCTGGTTGTCCTTCGGGCGCGGCAATGCCGGCCCGTCGAGCCGCGTCGAGCGCGTGCCTTCGATCAGGCCGAGCGACACCGGCCCCATCTCCTTCGACGGCAGGGTCCAGACCTGCATCGTCCTGTCGGCCGGAACGGAGATGTCGGCCAGCAGCTGGATGGCGGCGTTTTCGTTGCCGAAATCCTCGACCACCGCCTGAACCTGGCCCGTTTCATCGAGCAGCACGGCGATGACGACCGGCTCGACGGTGCGCATCAGCGACGCCGTCAGTCCGCCGACCAGCAGGACGGTCGCCGCGATGGCCGCAATCGCGGTGGCGCGCCAGACCTTGAGGCGATTGTCATTGGCGGGCGGTGGCGATGGCCGCGCCGCAACGCGCGACTGCTCGGGCAGTGCCGCCGATATGCGCTGCCACAGCGCCTCATCGACCGGTGCCGGTTCAATGCTGGTATCGAGCGGCAGAAACCGTTCACGGCTGGCAGCCACGGCGTTCCTGAGATCGGCGTCGTGCTCCATCTCGGCCTCCACCTCCGCCGCCTCGGCAGTTTCAAGCAGCCCGAGCACGTATTCGTCGGCGATGGCGTAGATGTCATCTCGTTCGAAGGTCATGCCATGCACTCCCTGAGCGCCGCCAGCCCCCGCCGGATCCAGGACTTGGTCGTCCCCAGCGGCAGGCCGAGCCGTCCCGCGATTTCGCCATGCGAATAGCCGCCGACATAGGCCATCAGGATGCCGCGCTTGTTCTTCTCGTCGAGCGCGCCGAGGCAGCCGTAGAGACGCGAGTTGCGATCGAGCCGGTTCCAGGCGTCGATGACCTCGTCGGAGGTCTCGCGCTCCTGAAGTGCCACGATATCCTCGCTTCCATATTCCCGCTTGCCGTCGCGCAGCATGTTGAGCGCCCTGTTGCGCACGATGGCGTAGATCCAGCCGCGTGCCGAGCCACGCGCGGGATCATACTGGTGGGCATGGGTCCAGATCCGGATGAAGGCTTCCTGGACGACCTCTTCGGCCAGGTCGCGGCGCCGAACGATGCGCTGCGCCACCGCCACCAGCCGCCCGGCCTCGACCTCGAAGATGGCGCGGAGCGCCGTGCGATCGCCGGCGGCGCAGGCCACCAGCCGGCGTTCGAGTTCCTCCGGCGCGACGCCCATCAGCATTCGGCAGCCTCCTCGTCCAATGCGATCTTGATCCCGCGGATCGTTTTTCCTTCAACAGCTATAACCGAGAGATGCTCAATTAGATGCAGCGCAAATTATTTTTTTCGGTGCTGCATCCAAATGGCCATGCCGGCGTGTCTACCCCACAGGAAGCAGGACCTGGCCGCCGCCAGACCGCTTCCGTTTGAAAACCCAATGGGAGAATGACATGACAAAGACGATCACCCTCAGCCTGCTTGCCTCCGTCCTCGTGGCCGGCACCGCAGCCAATGCCTTTGCCGCCCCCGTTCTCGGCCTCATCGGCGACAAGACCCTCGTGATGTTCGACACGGAGAAGCCGGACGTCTCGAAGACCATGGAGGTCACCGGTGTCGACAGACTGGTCGGCGTCGACTTCCGCCCCGCAAACGGCACCGTGATCGGTGTGACGCCGGACCACAAGATCGTGACGATCGACCCGGAAACCGGCGCTGCCACGGACGTCGCCACCATGGACAAGACGCTGCCGACGACCGACGCCCCCGTCGTCGTCGACTTCAACCCGATGGCCGACCGCCTTCGCTTCATGACGGGCACGACCAATCACCGCGTCCACCCCGATACCGGCGCCGTCACGGTCGACGGCTCGCTTGCCTTCGAGGACGGCGACATGCACAAGGGTGAAACCCCGAACATCGTCTCGGCCGCCTATATCAACTCGATCGGCAAGCCGGAAAAGACCGCGATGTACAACATCGACGCGACGATCGGCGCCCTCATCCAGCAGACCAAGCCGAACGACGGCACGCTGAAGGCCATCGGCAAGCTCGGCATCAAGGACATGCCCGCGACCTACGCCTTCGACATCCAGGGCATGGAAGGCGGCAAGAACACCGCCTATCTGGTCGCCAGCAAGGTGCTCTACACCGTCAACCTGGAAACCGGTGCCGCGACCGAAGTCGGCGCGGTCGGCGGCGTCGATGGCGACCTCCGCGACATCACCGTCCTTCCCGCAATGTAACATCCGATCGGGGGCGGACCACCACGTTCGCCCCCTCAGGTGCCGAGCATACGCGTCTTGACGGCTTCCTCTTCTCCCCTTGGGGGTCCGAAGGACGGGCGAGACCGTCGGCTCGCCCCGGTCAAGTGCCGAGCACAGCGAGGCGATGAGGGGTTCCCTCCTCTTGTGCCAGCCAAGAACCGCTCATCCGGCCCTGCGGGCCACCTTCTCCCCAAGGGGAGAAGGGGCGACCCCATCCACGCCGACGCTCGACCACTCCACCGACGCCACCCCAAACATGCCGTCATGCCGGACTTGGATAGAAGGTCTAGCCAAATCTTGATGCGACCCAACATAGCCCGTCGGCAGTCGAGAAGGGCGAGACGGCAGTGCGCCAAAACTCACTGCCGTCAACGTACTCAGGCTACGGTCGATTTCACCTTACTAATAAGCGAAATCGACACATCGATGCGACCAAGCTGCCGGCGAAGCGGAGCGCAGTCAGGATAAGCTGACCTCAGCATTTGCCTTAGCTCTTCAAGTATCGCGATGATGCCAGTGTGCGTACTGGCCATTCCCTGATAGTGGGGATCTACAGGCCCGTTATCATAATAAACGTCAAAGAACTCTCCGCCCTCAAGCACCCCGCGGTCGATCTCAAGGTTCATCCAGTCTTCCAAAGTAGAGCGTAGCGAGTTCATGCGATTATATACGGCATAGGGTCGCATTTTTGATTCTATCACTGCCTTGATGATGCGTCCGGCACGCTTATGCGCCTCGACTCCCATCTTAGCCGCCGGTTTTCGTAACGATTGGCCCGGGCTGTAACTGTAGGGGACAGTTGTCGCGCTTGGTAGTGGATATATTGTACCCCGAGACTTTGCTCTACGGATATCCTGCGCGGACCTCGCCTTCGGGCTTACAAATGTCTCCCACGTTGGGGATGACTCTCCGGACCAATCCGACTCTAGAAGCGGCGGAGACATATCATTTATAACCTTTACAAGCGATTCCAACTCGTAGTCCGAGCGATCATTCGTCACGATGTAAAGATCACAACTGTATGGATTATACATGCCTGGCCAAGAGGTCTTGATAACCTTCCAACCATACTGGGCGGCCCATGCAGCTCGCTCTTCTTCATTCGGCGTTCCGCGGTAGGGCTCGTCCACAAGTATGAACTGCCCAGTATTCGGATCAACCCAGCCCGTGGAATGGTCTCTATACGGCAGTTGATTCCGTGACAGAGCGAGCGGATAAGCCTTCCCATAAGCTTTATAAGGCCGTAGCCCGGTGATCTCCATAAAGCGTAGCGAACGTTGCGCAGTGCAGAGAAGTCCGCGTGCATAAGACTGCGAACCAGCCAGCATATCACTCACAAAATGATCTTCTGCGACCATTCGAAGGTCCCTGAAGCCACGAACATTCTTCAACGCCGATTTTGTGCAGATATCAAGAATGGGTTCTGAAAGGTATATTTTAAGCGTCTCACGACCGTGTTTGTGCCGCTGCTTCCTATCTTGCCAGTACATAGTCAGCATAACGTACGGTCTTGAGGGTGACTCTTCTTGCGTGTTGAGAACCCGTTGCGCATTTCTGAAGTTGGTAAAATTTGCTGCCTTGGCGGCTATATCGAGTGCTTGGGAATACTTGACCCCATGCTTCTTCCGAAGATCCGCGGCAAGACTTTTAATTCCAAGTATCGTCGTTGGACGAAGACCATCATTCAACATAATCATTCTCCCGGCATGAATCGCAAGCGTCACTCGCCAACCGCCCTTTCAAGCCCGAATGAATGTTGAAAGGATCATAGAACTTATTCGGCAATGCTGCCAGCAGCTTCGGAACGGCGAGTGCCATGCTCATGCCAAGAGCGAATCCAATATATGCCAAACCGGGCTCGCTATCAATACTTAGTCAGCAGATGCGACAGTTGCGCTTTCATTCAAACTACTGAAGCTATGTCCGATGCATTCTTTAATATCAGAGTGCACATCTTATTGTTCGCCTCACGCCACCCCGTGCAAACCACCCCACACCCAGACCACCCCCCTCCCGCAAAAAAATTCATCCCCCCTTTTCCACCCCCTTTCCGCCCCTGCCATAATACCCCCGTCCCGTACGGATACACCGCCAGGCGTGGCGGCGAGCGGGGCCGGTTCCGGGTTCGGGGGCAGACGCAGCTTCCGGATAGGGTGCTCCCCTTAAAGGAGGACCATCGGTCGTCGTTCGACGGTCGCCGGGCTTTGCGAGAAACGGTGACCCGGCGGAGACAAGGGAAAGGCAGGCCCTCTCCGACGTGCATTCCAGGGATGCGGAGGCTGACATACGGTTCGCTGCACATTGTCCCGATCCTCTTGGAGGAGACGGAGAACCGGGCTGTGAGATCCAAGTTCGCAAGGCAGCAGCCGAAGGCGGGGCGTTTCGAACGCTACACTATAAAAAATACCCTGAGGCGCTCGAAACGCCCCATCCGATCACTGGCGGTCGGGACAGCGAGACGGACGAAAACCCCGGAGGCGGACGCCTGCCGGGCGAAAGGCGCTAAGAATGATGGGGATCTCAGACTGGGCTTGTTATTCCCTCCGGCGAGATCATGAAACCGTCCCTGGCCGCTATTCTCCAGTCGCACTGGACAATCGATGGCAAGTTCGGCCATGGCGCCTCGACCATGTCACCTTTGCGCCAGCGGTTGGAATGCCACGTCATGAAATGGAGATAAAGGATGCCAGACGAGAACCGTTCATTCGTCAGCCGCCCATCCTTCCACAACCAATTCCTGGGCGCTTCCCTGATGTCCGGCCAAGGCTTGTGCGGGTGTCCGGGCGTCGTGTGACGTTCGACAAAAAGCGACTTCGGCCTGGTGATATAGCGGATCAGATGCCGACGCTTGGGACGGAAATATCGAGAAAAGATCTTCTCGTCGACATTGCGATGGTTGGGATCCTGCACCAGGCCGCGCCAGTCCTTTATGATCGTTCCGAAGCTGCGCATTTTTTGCGAATTCCTGAACACGCTCAAATGTCCCGACATCTTGTCGTCATGGGCCGATATCGCATCGAAGCTATCCAGCAGTTCGTCCGTGTAGATGCTGCGGATGTCACCCCATATCACATCCATGTCGCAGTAACCGAACGACTTGTAACCCTCGATCTCCGGGGCAAATATCAGACCGTAGAACGGCCTGAAATCGACAATTTTATAGGGCTTTATGCCGCCTATTTCCACACTGAGGGCGCAGGCGACACGCTCCTTGAAAGCGTCAAAAGACGTCTTTCTCAAAATCACGTTTGGCGCCGAATTTTCGGGTCCGTCCTGATCCGTGAAAATGAGCCAATCGATATCCGGGTTGTGCCGGCAGGATTCGATGAAAAAATTGATCCATGGCGGCCAAGTGCCGAACCACGGACAGATCAAGATCAGTCTCTTCATGGATACCATCGATGCATCCGAACGTTATGCAAGTCTTCTGTCGTAACGTATTTCAAATTTCAACAGCCACACAGCCGTTGCTTGCAGTATGTCTACTGGCGACCTGGGAACGACGTTCAATGAGCATCCTAATACCGTCAAGGCTTGAGATGCCGCCCGGGACCGGTTCAGATCCCCGAGCCGTCCAGTTCGTCGGCGTCCTCGCCTTCCCAGGGGGCGGGCATGGCGGCGCGGGCGACATTGGCCGACGGCATCGGCATCCAGCATTTGAGCTCCGGCTCGGCATATTCGATGATGCAGCCCGGCGCGCTGTCGGAGGCGCGCCAGCCCTCGCCGCCGTGGTGGTCGCCATGCGCCCAGTAGGCGAGATCGACTTCCGCCGGCCCCTGCTCGGACGAGCGGACCGTCACCAGGATCCGGCTGCCGTCCTTCGGCGCGCTCGCCATGTGGCGCCACTGGTCCTCACCTGCCATGCGGGTTCCTCCTCCCTTGTCGTTCTCACAAGTGTCGTCCCGGCCTTGCGGGCGGTCAATAGGAAGTTTGAGGCGCTGGCGTATGGCGGGGCCTCAATACATGCTCCCTCATCCTCGGGCTTGTCCCGGGGATCCAGCCGGCTCGCGTCCGCGAGCCGAAGGAACTGTCTTCCGCGCCCAGGGACTTGGGCGCACTGGATCCCCGCCACAATGGCGAGGATGAGGGAAGAGACGGCAGGGAGACGCCCCCCAAACGCCGCCCCTTCCATTTGCCATGGTTTTCGGTTATAGCGGCGCCAGCTTTGGGTTCTCCCATCGCGTTAACGGCCAAGGCTGGACGACATCCCGGCTTCTGGCGGCTTCTCAATCCTCGTTATCCAAGAAAGGAAACACGATGTCGATCACTGCAGAGCGCAAGGCTGCCCTCATCAAGGAATACGCAACTGTCGAAGGCGACACCGGTTCGCCGGAAGTCCAGGTTGCCATCCTGACCGAGCGGATCACCAACCTGACCGAACACTTCAAGGGCCACAAGAAGGACAACCACTCGCGTCGTGGTCTTCTCAAGCTCGTTTCCAGCCGCCGTTCGCTTCTTGACTACCTCAAGAAGAAGGACGAGGCTCGTTACTCGAAGCTGATCGCCAGCCTCGGCATCCGCCGCTAAGCGAATTTCCGGCGGGCGGCCTGGCCGACCCGCCGGTTCTCATTCGGGGCAGAGCGCCTCGATGAAAAGACCGTCCGCCGCGTTCGCGTCGGACACTGGCAGACCGGATGGGCCGGTCCTGCCGAGACTACAAACGTCGACCTGTCATGGGGCAGGATTGCCGGATGCTTTGCCGGGCTGATTGCCGGCTGCGGCGCATGTCCCCGATCATCGGGAGCTGCGCCGGACTTCCCGCCAAGGGTGGGGGAAGTGACGAAAGCCTCCCGTTGTCTTGCCCGTGATGTGTCGCCCAAAAAGCGGAGCCTGACCATCCTGAAGCGCGCCACGCGCTTTGCCGGACGGTCGGGCCGCATATGTAAGGACAAGATATGTTTGAGACCCACAAGGTGGAAATTGAATGGGCGGGCCGCCCGCTCATCCTGGAAACCGGCAAGATCGCCCGTCAGGCTGACGGCGCTGTTCTGGCGACCTACGGCGAAACCGTCGTTCTCGCCACCGTCGTTTCCGCAAAAGCTCCGAAGCCCGGCCAGGACTTCTTCCCGCTGACCGTCAACTACCAGGAAAAGACCTACGCAGCCGGCAAGATCCCCGGCGGCTACTTCAAGCGCGAAGGCCGTCCGTCGGAAAAGGAAACGCTGGTTTCCCGCCTGATCGACCGTCCGATCCGCCCGCTGTTCCCGGAAGGCTACAAGAACGACACGCAGGTCGTCGTCACCGTCGTCCAGCACGACCTTGAAAACGATCCGGACGTCCTGTCGATGGTTGCCGCTTCTGCCGCGCTGACGCTTTCCGGCGTTCCCTTCATGGGCCCGGTCGGCGGCGCACGCGTTGGCTACATCAACGGCGAATATGTTCTCAACCCGCATCTCGACGAGATGGACGAAAGCGCCCTCGACCTCGTCGTCGCCGGCACGCAGGACGCCGTCCTGATGGTTGAGTCCGAAGCCAAGGAACTGAACGAAGACGTCATGCTCGGCGCCGTCATGTTCGGCCACAAGGGCTTCCAGCCGGTCATCGACGCGATCATCAAGCTCGCCGAAGTTGCCGCCAAGGAGCCGCGCGAATTCGAACCGGAAGATCATTCCGAACTCGAAGCCGAAATGCTGAAGCTCGCCGAAACCGAACTGCGCGACGCCTACAAGATCACCGAAAAGGCTGCCCGCTACGCCGCCGTCGACGCCGTCAAGGCGAAGGTCAAGGCGCACTTCCTGCCGGAAGAAGGCGAAGCCAAGTACACGGCGGAAGAAATCGGCGCGATCTTCAAGCACCTGCAGGCCAAGATCGTCCGCTGGAACATTCTCGACACCAAGAGCCGCATCGACGGCCGCGATCTCGAAACCGTTCGTCCGATCGTCTCGGAAGTCGGCATCCTGCCGCGCACGCACGGCTCGGCCCTCTTCACCCGCGGCGAAACGCAGGCGATCGTCGTTGCCACGCTCGGCACCGGCGAAGACGAGCAGTATGTCGACAGCCTGACCGGCATGTACAAGGAACGCTTCCTGCTGCACTACAACTTCCCGCCCTACTCGGTCGGTGAAACGGGCCGCATGGGCTCCCCGGGCCGCCGCGAAATCGGCCATGGCAAGCTCGCATGGCGCGCCATCCGTCCGATGCTGCCGACGGCGGAACAGTTCCCCTACACGCTGCGCGTTGTCTCGGAAATCACCGAGTCGAACGGTTCGTCCTCGATGGCGACCGTCTGCGGCACCTCGCTTGCCCTGATGGACGCCGGCGTTCCGCTGGCAAAGCCGGTTGCCGGTATCGCCATGGGCCTGATCCTCGAAGGCGACCGCTTCGCGGTTCTCTCCGACATCCTGGGTGACGAAGACCACCTCGGCGACATGGACTTCAAGGTCGCAGGTACCGCCGAAGGCATCACCTCGCTGCAGATGGACATCAAGATCGCCGGCATCACCGAAGAGATCATGAAGGTCGCGCTCGGCCAGGCACAGGGTGGGCGCAAGCACATCCTCGGCGAAATGTCGAAGGCGATCAGCGAAGGCCGCGCCCAGCTCGGCGAGTTCGCTCCGCGCATCGAAGTGATGAACATCCCGGTCGACAAGATCCGTGAAGTCATCGGTTCGGGCGGCAAGGTCATCCGCGAAATCGTCGAGAAGACCGGCGCGAAGATCAACATCGAGGACGACGGCACCGTCAAGATCGCCTCGTCTTCCGGCAAGGAAATCGAAGCGGCCCGCAAGTGGATCCATTCGATCGTCGCAGAACCGGAAGTCGGCGTAATCTACGAAGGCACCGTTGTGAAGACCGCCGACTTCGGCGCCTTCGTCAACTTCTTCGGCTCGCGTGACGGCCTCGTGCACATCTCGCAGCTGGCTTCGGAACGGGTTGCCAAGACCCAGGACGTCGTCAAGGAAGGCGACAAGGTCTGGGTCAAGCTGATGGGCTTCGACGAGCGCGGCAAGGTTCGCCTCTCCATGAAGGTCGTCGACCAGACGACCGGCCAGGAAATCCCGCAGAAGAAGAAGGAAGAAGCGGCCGAGTAATCGGCCCTCACCTCACATCATTCGAGGCGCGGGGCATATCTCCGCGCCTTTTCTTTATCCGGAGCGCTTCCGTCGAAACGGGACCGCTTGCCATTGTTGCCTGATGCAACCCGAGACACGCCCATGAGCCGCGACGCGCTGAAAACCCTTTTCCATCCCTTTGCAACCGACGTCATCGCCGCGCCGGGCGCAGACGCCCGCATCCTGTTTCTGGGCGCCGAGGCCGGCTTCCAGCGTCCGCAGGGCTTCGACGCGTCGATTGCCTGCGTACAGGGCTTCCGGCCGCTCTACAACGCGCTGCAGCGCCAGGCGGGCGTCACCGTGACGCCGGAGATCGAAGGCGAAGACTATGACGGTGCGCTGATCCTCTGCGGCAAGCATCGCGGCGCCAACGAAGCCTGGCTTGCCACCGCGCTGGAGCGCGTCGTCCCCGGCGGCATGATCGTTCTTGCCGGCGGCAAGGAGGACGGCGTGCAGCCGCTCAGAAAGCGCCTCGCCGCCCTCGGCTACGCACCGGAGCACATGCCGAAGTATCATGGCGTCGCCGTCTGGTTTGCCCGGCCCGAGGACATTTCCGGCGCGCTGAAGATCTTTTCGTCTTCTCCGGTTTCCGTCGAGGGACGCTTCAGGGCCGCGCCCGGCATGTTCTCGCATGACCGCGTCGATGGCGGTTCCGAACTGCTGGCCTCGCGGCTGCCGACCGACTTCGACGGCCTCGCCGCCGATTTCGCCGCCGGCTGGGGCTACCTTTCCGTGGCACTGGCCGACAAGTCGCCGGCGACGAAGCGGATCGACCTGTTCGAGGCCGACCACGCATCGCTGGAAGCGGCCAAGGCAAACCTTGCCGCCAATTGCCCGCGTCTCGCCACCCGCTTCTTCTGGCAGGATCTCGCCGGCGAGGCGGTCAAGGAGAAATACGATCTGGTGATCATGAACCCGCCCTTCCACGAAGGCCATGCGGCCGACCCGCTGCTCGGCCAGACGCTGATCAAGGCGGCAGCCGGCGCGCTTCGCAGCGGCGGGCGCTTGATGCTGGTCGCCAATCGCGGCCTTCCTTACGAGGATGTGATGGCGGCAAGCTTCCGGCAGTTCGGCGAGACATGCCGGAACGCCCGCTACAAGGTACTCTGGGGCGCTCGGTAACGTTGTGCCTGCGGTATTAAACGGTCTTTTCTGGGTGCAAGGTCAATCTCCGCACATTTGTTAGACTCGGCGGGATTTTAGGTTTACTTTTGACGTCAATCTGAAGTCTTTTGGCGCCATTCAGTAGATGTCTAACAATATTGACCACCCTGAACCGACCGCTGCCGCGGGCCTTGCCTCGGCAATAGCCAAGCATGCGGAAGGCTACGGTATCAATATTGCGCCTCTGTGCACCAGCCTCGGCATCGATCCCACTCAGTTCTCGGATATCTCCAGCCGGATCAGCATCGACAGGATCTGCCGGCTCATGGAGGCATGCGCCGTAATCAGCGGCGATGAGGCATTCGGCCTGAAATGCGCCTCCATCTTCACCCTCGGCTCGACCGGACCGTTCGGCTACGGCCTGATGACCGCACCCGATTTCCGGGCGATGGTAACCTTCCTCTGCGACAATATCCAGTTTGCAAGCGAGGTCGATACCATCACGATGACGGCTGACAGCCGCGGCATAGAAGCGGCCTGGACGTTCTCGCCGCTGATCCTCAAGCGGGATCAGTTTGTCGACATGTCGGTGGCCCTGATCTTCCGCCACGTTCGTTCGATCGTCGGCGAGAAATCCGATCGCGTGCGCATCTGCCTGGAGCGTCCGCCACCGGAATCCGCAAGTGTTTTCAGGCAGCTGCTGAGCAAGCAGATCTCATATGCGCACCCGAGAAACATCCTGTTTTTCCCGGCGGCCCTGCTTGACCTGAAAAACCCGCGGGCGGACCAGCGGCTGTTCGAAATGATGTCGCTGCTCTGCCGGCAGATGATCCCCGAGAGCCGGCAGGCGACCGATTTCATCACCCGGGTCCGGCAGTATGTTCAGGCCAATACGGAGCGGGGAACCGACGGTATCGGCGACATCGCCAGACATTTCAACATTTCGCAGAGAACGCTGCAGCGGCGCCTTGCCGAGAGCGGCTACAGCCTCCAGAACCTGAAGGACGAGGAACGGCGACAACTCGGTTTCAGGCTCGTCACCAGCACCGATCTTCCCTTCAGCGAAGTCGCCTATCGCCTCGGATACTCGGCTCAAAGCGCTTTGACACGCTCTTTTCTCAGATGGTTTTCCGCCTCCCCCAGTCAGTTGCGCGAGAGCGCACGCTGACGCTGCACAGCGAAAACCGGTCGCGCCTCATAGGATTTCGCGACTTGTCAAAAGGTAAAACTCTGGCACGATCTGTGAAAGACGCAACGGAGGTCTATTCATATATGGGGACTTCAAAAAGCAACACGGCAATTCGCCGTGATTATCCTGGTGCCATGACGCGGACGAATGCCGGTCGGCCAGAGCCGGTGAGCTTGCCGGAATTAGGAAAGAACGCCCGAATGGCCAGCAAGGAACACGCGTCGTCTGCGGCGCCGTATCGTGATTTGTCCGAGATTGAACGCACCTGCCTGAAGCTTGTCGCAGAGGGCAAGAAGAACGCGGAAATCTCGATTTCGATGAATATGACGGAACCGGACGTCAATACCGCCCTGACCGATGCCCAGAAGAAGCTCGGCGCCAACAATCGCCTGCATGCCGTCAGCCTGGCGTTGCTGCGCGGCGTCATCCGCTGAACGCAGGCACCGAGGGCCGTTACCGGCCCTCCCATCCCTCTTTGAAAAACTAGTCCTTGTCGCTGGCGCGCAAGGCCTCAAGCGTCGGCATCGACGTGACGTTGTAACCCGCATCCACATAGTGGATTTCGCCGGTCACGCCGCCGGACAGGTCAGACAGCAGATAGAGCGCTGAATTGCCGACGTCCTCGATGGTGACGGTGCGGCGCAGAGGCGAATTCTTCTGCTGCCAGGACAGCATGGCGCGGGCATCGGCAATGCCGGCACCGGCCAGCGTGCGGATCGGGCCGGCGGAGATGGCGTTGACGCGCACCCCACGCGGACCGTAGTCGGACGCCAGATAGCGCACCGATGCCTCCAGCGCCGCCTTGGCGACACCCATGACATTGTAATTCGGCATGACGCGGACGGAGCCGCCATAGGTCAGCGTCAGCATGGCGCCGCCGGGCTCCATCAGCTCGGCCGCCCGCTTGGCGATCTCGGTGAAGGAGAAGCAGGAGATGACCATGGTGCGGGAGAAATTGTCCCGGGTGGTGTCGGCGTAAAGCCCCTTCAGCTCGTTCTTGTCGGAGAAGCCGATGGCGTGGACGACGAAGTCCAGCTTGCCCCAGCGTTCCTTGATCGCCTCGATGACACCGTCGACGGATGCGAGATCCTCGACGTCGCACGGCAGAAGGAAATCCGAACCGAGTTCGGCCGCCAGTGGCTTCACCCGCTTGCCGAGCGCCTCGCCCTGATAGGTGAAGGCCAGTTCCGCCCCCTGGGCGGCCAGCGCCTTGGAGATGCCCCAGGCGATGGAGTGGTTGTTGGCGACGCCCATGATGAGCCCGCGCTTGCCGTTCATGATACCGCTCATCGGCATTATCCCTCGTAACGCTGGAAGACGAGCGTGGCGTTGGTACCGCCGAAGCCGAACGAATTGGACAGCACGGTATCGATCTTGGCGTTGTCGATGCGCTCGCGGACGACCGGCACGCCGGCAAATTCCGGATCAAGCTCGGTGATATGCGCGCTTTCGCCGATGAAGCGTTCCTGCATCATCAGCAGGCCGTAGATGGCTTCCTGTGCGCCTGCCGCGCCCAGCGAATGGCCAGTCAGCGACTTGGTCGACTGGATGTGGGGCATCTTGTCGCCGAAGACTTCGCGGATCGCGCCGATTTCCTTCGAGTCGCCAACCGGGGTCGAGGTGCCGTGCGTGTTGATGTAATCGACATCGCCCTTCACGGTGGCGAGCGCCTGACGCATGCAACGCTTTGCACCCTCGCCCGAAGGCGCGACCATGTCGTAGCCGTCGGAGGTGGCGCCGTAGCCGGTGATTTCCGCGTAGATCTTGGCGCCGCGGGCCTTGGCGTGTTCCAGTTCCTCGAGGATCAGCACACCGGCGCCGCCGGCGATGACGAAGCCGTCACGCGACACGTCGTAGGCGCGCGAGGCGGTTGCCGGCGTATCGTTGTACTTGGACGACATGGCGCCCATGGCGTCGAACAGGTTGGACATGGTCCAGTCGAGATCCTCGTGGCCGCCGGCGAACATCACGTCCTGCTTGCCCCACTGGATCATTTCCGCCGCGTTGCCGATGCAATGCGCCGAGGTCGAGCAGGCGGACGAGATGGAATAGTTGACGCCGTGGATCTTGAACCAGGTGGCAAGCGTCGCGGATGCCGTCGAAGACATCGCCTTCGGCACCGCGAACGGACCGACCCGCTTCGGGCTGCCGTTCTTGCGGGTCACGTCGGCTGCCTCGACGATCTGCTTGGTCGACGGTCCGCCGGAGCCCATGATGATGCCGGCGCGCTCGTTTTCGGCGTAGTCCTTTTCCTCAAGACCGGAGTCGGCGATCGCCTGCTTCATCGCCACGTGGTTCCAGGCGCCGCCCTGCGAGAGGAAGCGCATCGCGCGGCGATCGACCAGGTCGGTCGGATCGAGCGAGGGCTTGCCCCATACCTGGCAGCGGAAACCGTGCTCGGCAAAATCGGGCGAGAAGGAAATACCAGACTTCGCATCGCGCAAGGAGGACGTGACTTCCGCGGCGTCGGCGCCGATCGAAGACACAATCCCAAGACCCGTTACAACTACCCGTCTCATCATGGAGGACCTTTTCTTTTTACTGTGCCCGGACGGCCGGAAATGTCGGCCGGACCGGATCGTTCGCGTCAGCGGCGAAGGGTTGGCGTCAGGCCGCCTTTTCCTGGAACAGGCCGACCCGCAGGTCGGAGGCCTTGAACACCAGCTCGCCGTCAGCCTTGACCCAGCCGTCGGCAATGCCGAGGACCAGACGGCCGCGCATGACGCGCTTGAAATCGATACCGAATTCGACAAGCTTCGTCTCCGGCGTGATCTGGCCGGTGAACTTGACCTCGCCGGTGGACAGGGCGCGGCCCTTGCCGGGCTCACCGAGCCAGCCGAGGTAGAAGCCGGTCAGCTGCCAGAGCGCATCGAGACCGAGGCAGCCCGGCATGACCGGATCGCCTTCGAAATGGCAGGGGAAGAACCAAAGGTCCGGCGTGATGTCGAACTCGGCGCGGGCAAAGCCCTTGTCGTTCGGTCCGCCGGTTTCGGAAATCTCGGTGATCCGGTGCAGCATGAGCATGGGCGGCAGGGGAAGCTGCGCATTGCCCTGGCCAAACATCTGGCCGTGGCTGCAGGTCAGGATTTCCTCATATGTATAGCTGGACTGTCGGGTACCCATGTTGTCTGCTTTCCCCCTCATTTTCTTGTCGGCAACGACACCATGTTTAAAGCGCGCCGCAAGCGATTTGAAGCGTTTCCATCGGCACGGCACCTTTTTTCCGGGCGCCTGCACCGACGATCCTTGATCGGGCCCGCATACAGTAAGGCGAGGCCAACGGCCAGAGGCAATCGCTTCAATTTTTGGATTTCCGCCATTTTACCGGGCCTTTGGCCCCCTTGAACCTATTGAAAGCGCCGCTTGTTAAAGTTATATCCCAGAGACAAGTTTAACTGCTCGAGCGTTCGGGCTCCGGAGTTTTGTGGATGACCGCTGAAACCGATATGGGTTCAGAAACAAGATTGCGCAAGTGCGGGCTTCGTCCGACGCGTCAGCGGGTGGCGCTGGCCGAGCTTCTGTTCGCCAAGGGCGACCGTCACTTGACGGTGGAGGAACTCCACGAGGAAGCCACCGACGCTGGCGTTCCGGTCTCGCTTGCCACGGTCTACAACACCCTGCACCAGTTCACCGAGGCCGGCCTGATCCGCGTTCTCGCCGTGGAGGGCGCGAAGACCTATTTCGACACCAACATCTCCGACCATCATCACTTCTTCGTCGAGGGCCGCAACGAGGTGCTCGACATCCCGGTCGGCAATATTAGCATCGACAATCTGCCGGAGCCGCCGGAAGGCATGGAAATCGCCCATGTCGACGTGGTAATCCGCCTGCGCCGCAAGGGCTGTTGACGCCCGGCCGGCTCAAACGGGGCCGGCGACCACCAGGATCACATGACATCATCGGGATGGCGGCCGGCACGCGCCTTGTAAGGCGGTATGGTCCAGCCGAAGGCCAGCGCGCCGCCGCGCACGGCAAAGGCCGCGATAAAGCCCACCAGGGCGGCGACGGCAATGCCGAGACCGGCGATGTCGGCCAACGTGAAGGCCATGGCGCCGGCCATGGCCGCGGTGATGTAGATTTCCGGCCTCAGAAGAATGCTCGGCTCGCCGGCCAGAACGTCGCGGATGATGCCGCCGACGGCGGCCGTCATAATGCCTGTGACAATGGCGATGACCGGCGATCCGGTGGCCGCAAGCCCCTTCGCCGCCCCCATGACGCAGTAGGCGGCAAGCCCGATCGCATCCAGCCAGACAAGCCAGCGATAGCGGGATTCGACCAGGTGGGCGGTGAAATAGATGAGCAGCGCGACAGCCACGCAGACGAGGATGTAGGACGGGTTCTCGACCCAGAAGATCGGACGAGAGCCGAGGATGATGTCGCGAAGCGTGCCGCCGCCGATGCCGGTGACGCAGGCCAGAAACAGGAAGCCGACGATGTCGAGCTGCTTGCGCGATGCGGCAAGGGCACCCGTAGCGGCAAACACGGCCACCCCGGCATAATCGAAAATCTGCAGCAACGGCATTTCCCCCTCCTCAGACGTGAGCCCGGCACAAGCCCCGGATAATATGCCTTTCCCCGCGGCACAAGCGCCAGGCTTCGATCGGGCACGCCCGTCGGCGCCTGATGCCGAGAGCGGCGCCTGCCGCAGCAGTCTGCCCGAGGGAGCGGAGCATGATCGTCGGACCGGTTCGGTCCCGGTCCTGGAGCGCCGGGCAAGAAACGACCGAACGGAGATGAAGGCCATGCGCGTGCCTGTCCTTGCGATGCTGCAGATCGTCCTCATGCTTGTGGCGCCGGGGGCCGCGCTGGCGCAGCAGACGCCGGTTGCCGATCCGGAACTCTTCGAGATGAAACATTTCCGCAAGCTCTGCGGCCAGGTCGAATTCGGACCGGACTTCGTCAAAAAGACCGACTTCAACAATGACGGCATACCAGACATGATCGTCAATGAAGGAGAGATCAACTGCGACGGCCACGAGCAGTTCTACTGCGACGACGAGGGTTGCCCGTATAATTTCTACGTCCAGGGCAAGGAAGGCGGCTATATCCTGATCGCCACCGCCCGGCTCTACAGCTACGAGATGGTCAAGCGGTTCGGCAACATGGTCTTCGAGATGGAAATGCCGCCGAGCTATTGCGACCGGCAGCCCGACGAAGCGCGCTGCATCACGACCATCCGCGTGCGCGGCACGCGTTTCGTGACGCTGTTTTCGAAATAGATTGCCGGGAATAAAGGGACGGGAGCGGCCAGCCGCTCCCGTCAAACGTTTCCGAACGCCGGGCGAATGGCGTCAGAAACGATACGTGATGCCGATGCGGGCGACGGTGGCGGAGAGCGTTCCGGAGACCTGTTCCAAGGCCGTGCCGGTCTCCCCACCGGAAAGCAGCCCATCAATCTTCTTCTTGCCGAAATCGTAGTAGAGCGCTTCGGCGCGAACGGACAGATTGGGCGTGATGCCGTATTCCGCGCCGCCACCGACGACATAGCCGAAGCGGAAATCATGCTCGCCGGACGCCGAAGAGTAGTAGTTGTGATGCGTGGTCCAGCTGTATTTACCGTCCGTGTAGGCAAGGCCGCCGGTCGCGTAGATCAGCAGGTTCTGCCATGCCAGTCCGACGCGGCCGCGCGTCGAGCCCAGCAGGTTCATGTCGAAGCCACCGTCGAGACCGTCATAACGTCCGACCGAGCCATCGCCGGACGCATTGAAAAGCCCGAGATCCGTTTCGGCACCGAGTACCACATTTCCAGCCTGGAAGTTGAAGCCGGCAAAACTGCCGAAGGTGGCCGCGCCATCGCTGAGCCCGAGCGAGAATGACGTGTTCGTATTATAGCCTTCCGTGTGGCTGGTGATATCGCTCTTCGCCTTGCCACCGCCGGCAAATGTGCCTGCGTAAAAGCCCGACCAATTATACGCGCTACCCGGTCCCAAAATGTCCTGCGCATAGGCGTGCGGACACGCAGCCGCGAACACCGCCGCAGCGGTGGCAAGCAACAACCTGTTCATTTCATTGTCCTTCTCGGTGAGTTGGCGCAACCTATGCGAACAGGTGGCCCGCCTTCAATGGCGAAGGCAGGATGCTCCCAAAATTGGACAGTTGGTTGCTACGAGATGCCGCCGGGCGACGCGGTTCAGCTTGCGGAAACGACGTAATCCGGGACCGCGCTGCCGGTCATCACGCGCCGGCCGTTCGGCAGGTCGTTGCCATCGATCTTGTCGATCAGCGCCTGGCCGGTGAGCGCCTTCCAGCGCTCCTCGAGCCGGGCGCGCAGAACCGGTTCCGGTTCCTCGATCATCACCGTGATGTCATAGCAAGCCTGGAGGTCGCGCCAGCGATCCTCGTCGAGGAGGAGATAATTGCCCTCGGCGACCAGATAGCGGACCTCGCGGCCGACCATGCGCGCACCGGCGCGGGCGATCTCGATCGAGCGATCGAAGACGGGAACGGCGATCTCCGGCTCGTCATTGGCCTTCAGCCGCAACAGCATGTGGCGGAAGCCGGCGACGTCGAAGGTCTCCGGCGCGCCCTTGCGGGACCGAAGCCCGCGCGGCACGAGCACCATGTCGTCATAGTGATAGCCGTCCATCGGCAGGACGGCGGCACTTCCGGCCTCCATGGCGTTCAGCCGTTCGACGAGCGCCTCGGCAAGCGTCGACTTTCCGGAGCCCGGCGGCCCGGCAACCGCTGCAATGATGCGATTGCCGGAAGACGCATTCCTGATGATCTCGACGAGCTCGTCGACTGAGACGGATTGTCTGCTCATGGTGCCTCTATGGTGATGCCTGCCCGCTTTGCCGCCTCGGCCAGATACGGAATACCCTTGGCGACGACGTCATCCAGATTGTCGGCCACCGGACGCCAGACTGCAAGCCCGCCGGCGAGCTCGAGGGCGACATGGACGAAGCTTTCCAGTGTCATGATGCCCGCCTTGTGTTTCTGACACGGCAATACAACACAATGCTTTTTTTGTAAGGTGCCGCAAAACGCATTCGGGAGGAAAAGCATGCGCATCATTCTGGATCCGGCGCCGCGCACGGCCGCCGAGATTTTCGACGTGGAAGACTATCGCCGGCTGATGGCCGAGCATGACGTCGTGGCCTACGAGGGCGGCGACCGGGAGGCGTTCTACAGTCGCCACCTGCCCGACTGCGAGATCCTGATGAGCCAGCAGCCGATGGACCATGCCCGGCTCGACAGCGCACCGAAGCTGAAGGCCATCTTCAACGTCGAGACCAATTTCCTGCCGAACATCGACTATGACGCCTGTTTCGCCCGCGGCATCCATGTGCTGGCGCCGAGTGGCGTGTTCGCCCTACCGGTCGCCGAAATGGGCCTCGGCATGGCGATCTCGCTGGCGCGCGGCATTCACAGCGAGCACAAGCGCTTTGTCGAAGGCACAGAGCGCTACGGGCTGGAAGGGAATGGCGAGGCGGAACTGCTGACGGGCTCGGAGTTCGGCTTCATCGGCTTCGGCGATCTCGGCCGCGCGCTCTTCGCGCTGCTGCCCGGCTTCCGCCCGAAGACGATCCGCGTCTTCGATCCGTGGCTGCCGGCCGGCCACCTGGAGCGCATCGGCGTGACGCCGGCGAGCCTTGACGAGGTGCTGACGAAAAGCCGGTTCGTCTTCGTCGTCGCCTCGATCACCACGGAGAACCAGCATCTTCTGAATGCGACCAACCTGCCGAAGATGCAGAAGGGTGCGTCGCTGATCCTCTTGTCGCGCGCCGCGGTCGCGGATTTCGATGCAGTCGGCGAGCTCGTGCGCTCCGGCCATATCCGCTTTGCGACCGACGTCTTCCCGGAGGAGCCGGTCGCGCCCGGCGATCCGGTGCGCGCGCTTCCCGGCACGCTGTTTTCCCCGCACCGCGCCGGCGCACTGACCAGCGCGCTTCAGGACATCGGCCGCCGCGTGCTGGAAGATGTCGGCCAGATCGACAAGGGCCTGCCGCCCATCAGCTGCCGCCGCGCCGAACGCGAAACCGTCATGCGGCTGCGCAGCAAGCCGGTGGACAAGACGTGATATAGGAAGAAAATTTGGTGGAGCTAAGCGGGATCGAACCGCTGACCTCTTGCATGCCATGCAAGCGCTCTCCCAGCTGAGCTATAGCCCCATTCCAAGGGTTCCGGTCTGACCGGATGCTGGTTCCCGGTGGGCTTCAGCCCGTCGGGTGGCGGCTTACTACTTCCTGTGTCGGAAGATGGCAAGCCCCAAAATCGCGAGCCCGGAATTTTTTTGTCGGCACCGGGCTCGCCTTGGCTCAATCAGGTCTCGTCGTCGTCGCCGCCAACGCCGATCAGGCCGGTCATGTCGTCGTCGTCGTCGTCATCGTCGCTTTCGAGGAAGGTGTCGTCGTCGTCGTCATCGCCGAGGTCGACATCGTCGTCATCGCCGATATCCGGGATATCGTCGCCGGAATCGTTGCCGTCGGCATCCTCGAGGGAAACCAGCTCGACTTCGTTGTTCTCGGTATCGACTTCCGCGACGTCCTCTTCCTCTTCCTTCTCCATCACGGCGATGGCGGACGTTTCCTCGAAGAAGGAAAGCGGCCAGGAATTGCCGGAATAGGGAGAAACAACCGGGTTGCGGTTGAGGTCGTAGAACTTCTTGCCCGTGTCGGGGCAGATGCGTTTCGTTCCAAGTTCTGCTTTTGCCACTGTCAAAGCCTCTTGAATATGTGCCGGAAAAAAGCGGTTCATGCCGCCAGACCGGGCCATGCCGGTTAAAAACGTTGGCGGTCCCCATACTGCCTGCGCCCGCTTCTGTCAAAGGCAAAGTTTGATGGATGACAGGGATGGATGACAGACCGCGCATCCGCGTGCGGGCCCATCGCGCGACGCGGGTGCAACTTGACGCTCCGGCGGGATCGATTATGTCTGGCGCACACTTGCGGCACGGCACCCTTTTTAAAGAAGAGCGAAGCGGTCATGACCATCACCATTGCCATCGACGGCCCGGCAGCAGCCGGCAAGGGCACGCTCTCGCGCCGGATTGCCGAGGAGTACGGCTTCCACCATCTCGACACGGGGCTCACCTATCGCGCAACGGCCAAGGCGCTTCTCGACGCCGGCCTGCCGCTCGACGACGAGGCCGTGGCGGCCGAGATGGCGGCGAAGGTCGATCTCGCCGGGCTCGACCGTTCGGTGCTGTCGGCCCACGAGATCGGCGAAGCGGCCTCGAAGATCGCCGTCATGCCGTCGGTGCGCCGGGCGCTGGTCGAGGCGCAGCGGGCGTTTTCGCGCAAGGAGCCCGGCACCGTGCTCGACGGGCGCGACATCGGCACGGTCGTCTGCCCGGACGCGGCGGTGAAGCTCTATGTCACGGCCTCGGCGGAAGTGCGCGCGCGACGGCGTTTCGACGAGATCCGGGCGGGCGGTAAGGACGCGGATTTCGCCGACATTCTCGCCGACATCGTCAAGCGTGACGCGCGCGACAGCGGACGGGCCGACAGCCCTTTGCGGCCAGCGGAAGACGCGCACTTGATAGATACGTCCGAAATGGGTATAGAGGCCGCGTTTCAGGCAGCGAAGGCAATTGTCGACGCTAGCGTGAAATAGGCTGGAACTTTACTCCCCGCGCCGGATTTGCCTTGTCGCAAAATGAAAAGACGACAGGGCGGAGGAAGCCACAGCCTCGTGTTCAACACAAACCCACCGGCGTATGCGCGGTCCAGAACACCGGATCGCAGTTTGGAGATTTCATGTCAGTAGATACCTCTATGCGGGAGGATTTCGCAGCCCTCCTCGAAGAATCGTTCGCAACGAACGATCTCGCTGAAGGCTACGTTGCCAAGGGCATCGTGACCGCAATCGAAAAGGACGTAGCGATCGTCGACGTCGGCCTGAAGGTCGAAGGCCGCGTACCGCTCAAGGAATTCGGCGCCCGTGCCAAGGACGGCACGCTCAAGGTTGGCGACGAAGTTGAAGTCTACGTCGACCGCATCGAAAACGCGCTGGGCGAAGCTGTTCTGTCGCGCGAGAAGGCTCGCCGCGAAGAAAGCTGGGTCAAGCTCGAAGCCAAGTTCGAAGCCGGCGAGCGCGTTGAAGGCGTTATCTTCAACCAGGTCAAGGGCGGCTTCACCGTCGATCTCGACGGCGCGATCGCCTTCCTGCCGCGTTCGCAGGTCGACATCCGTCCGATCCGCGACGTTACCCCGCTCATGCACAACCCGCAGCCCTTCGAAATCCTCAAGATGGACAAGCGTCGCGGCAACATCGTGGTTTCCCGCCGCACGGTTCTCGAAGAGTCCCGCGCCGAGCAGCGTTCTGAAATCGTTCAGAACCTCGAAGAAGGCCAGGTTGTCGAGGGTGTCGTCAAGAACATCACCGATTACGGTGCGTTCGTCGACCTCGGCGGCATCGACGGCCTGCTGCACGTCACCGACATGGCATGGCGCCGCGTCAACCATCCGTCGGAAATCCTGAACATCGGCCAGACGGTCAAGGTTCAGATCATCCGCATCAACCAGGAAACCCACCGCATCTCGCTCGGCATGAAGCAGCTGGAAGCAGATCCGTGGGATGGCATCGGCGCGAAGTACCCGGTCGGCAAGAAGATCTCCGGTACCGTCACGAACATCACCGACTACGGTGCGTTCGTCGAGCTGGAGCCGGGCATCGAAGGCCTGATCCACATTTCGGAAATGTCCTGGACCAAGAAGAACGTCCACCCCGGCAAGATCCTGTCCACGAGCCAGGAAGTCGATGTCGTCGTTCTCGAAGTCGACCCGACCAAGCGTCGTATCTCGCTTGGCCTCAAGCAGACGCTGGAAAATCCGTGGGAAGCATTCGCTCACTCGCATCCGGCCGGCACTGAAGTCGAAGGCGAAGTCAAGAACAAGACCGAATTCGGCCTGTTCATCGGCCTCGACGGCGACGTTGACGGCATGGTTCACCTCTCCGACCTCGACTGGAACCGTCCGGGCGAACAGGTCATCGAGGAGTTCAACAAGGGCGACGTCGTCAAGGCTGTCGTTCTGGATGTGGACGTCGAGAAGGAGCGTATCTCGCTCGGCATCAAGCAGCTCGGCAAGGACTCGGTCGGCGAAGCAGCCGCTTCCGGCGACCTGCGCAAGAACGCTGTCGTTTCCTGCGAAGTTACCGCGGTCAACGATGGTGGCATCGAAGTGAAGCTGGTCAACCACGAAGACATCAGCGCGTTCATCCGTCGCGCCGACCTGTCGCGTGACCGTGACGAACAGCGTCCGGAGCGTTTCTCCGTTGGTCAGGTTGTCGACGCCCGCGTCACCAACTTCTCCAAGAAGGACCGCAAGGTCATGCTGTCGATCAAGGCTCTCGAGATCGCAGAAGAGAAGGAAGCCGTCGCACAGTTCGGTTCGTCCGACTCTGGCGCTTCGCTCGGCGACATCCTGGGCGCAGCGCTCAAGAACCGCGGCAACGAGTAATCGTTCCCTTACGGTTTAAAACAACAAGCCCGCCGGAGACATCTCCGGCGGGTTTTTTCTTGCCCGGTTTCAGGGTGTTCAGACCAGACCGGCCATGCGCTGGTAGAGATCGAACATCGGATCCTCGACGTCATCGCCAGCCTTCGGGCCGTCCTCGTCGGAGATCATGCGCGGGGTGCGGCGCTCGCCATCCCCGCCTTCATCCGCCTCGCCGTGCTGCTCGCCGGCTGCCTGTTCGTCGCCAGCCTGCCCCTCGGCCTCGCCTTCCGGCTGCGCATAACGGCGGCGCTTCTTCTCTTCCGGCAAATCGTCCTGCGCTGGCAGATAACCGACCTGCGCGAATGGAACGCCGTCCTTCGACTGCGCCACCATGGCCTGCGCTGCAAGTGTCTGAGCGCCCTCATGGAGAAGGGCCTGACGTGTCGTGGACGCATTTGTTGCCAGATCACGGGACTGCGCCTGAGGCTCGGCGGCCGCATTGCGCGCGGCTTCTGACGTGGCCGAACGGGAGAGCTCACGCATCAAGGCCGTTTCATCTTCCGCCAGTGGAGGCGCATGCCCGGCCTCGGGCGCAGGCATGGCCGAAGCCTGCGCCGGCAAAGCGCCGGACGGGCGTGCAGCGGCGGAGGCCGATGCCTTGGGCAATTCGGCCTGGGACAGGGCCTTCACCAGTTCGGCGGCCTTCGCCACCTGTTCGGGATCGCGGATGGCATTGGCGATCAGCCGGTCGGTGACGACTTCCGTCCAGCCTTTGAGGATCTGAAGCGTCTGGTGGCGCTCGCCGGCTGCGTTCCTTGCGGCGTTCTGGTTGGCGACCGGCTGATGCTGCGGCTCCGCCCGGTCCGCATCAGCGGCGGGCGAGCTTTCAGGACCGTAGGCGCGTTCAAGGCGTTGGCGAAGCGCCTGTGCATCGGCCGTCGGCCGTTCTGCCGAAGGCGGCTGCGCTGCGGCGGTCTGTTGCGCTGAGGTATTCTTGAGGTTTGCCGGAAGGGCGGACGCCTCATCGTCGGCCCGGGCGGCCATGGCCGGCTGCACTGGACCTTGCTGCTCCGCTCTCGCCGCCGTCGGCGCCGGCGTGGCGGTTGCGGGTCTGGTGGCGGAGCCGGCAAAGGGAGGCTCACCAGGGGTCTGGAGCGGTCGCCGGGCCGGATCGACGACGGCGTCCGCGTCCTCGCCTTCGTTCTGATGATAGGACTCCAGCACATTGCGGGTGACGGCCTCACCGTCACGACCGCGTCCGCCTTCGAGGAGAGCAGCGACACGAGCCGCCTGCACGCCGGCGGGTGAATCCAGGACCTCCAGCAGGGTCTGAAGCTGGATCGTCTGCAGGGACTGGGTGATCATCTTTTCGACTCCGGCGCGCGAGGCGGCCGGCAGGTTGCGGATCGCGGCGGCCAGCCTCTGCGCGAAGGCGGCATCGGTTTCCGCCTCGCCGCGCGTCATGCCGAGAACATCGCCGAGCTGCGTGGCGATCGTGCGCAGGGCAGCGGGGAACGGATCGCTCGACCCGAAGGACAGGATGTTCAACTGACCGGGCTCGACATTGGCGACATGGGTGATGGCCCTGGCGATCTCCGGACGCATGACGGCAGCCGGCACGACGGACGTCTTCGGCACGGCAGCACCTTGGGCCTTGGCTGATACGGCGGAACTGGCTTCCACTCTTACGGGAGGCAGCATCTGCTTTCTCCAGGCGTTTGATCGGGTGAATGTCGCAGGATGGACAGGAGGACCGCTCATGCGACCCCTTGCATTCTCCGGCGGGCGCCTGACGCCGCGTGATGCCTCATGGCATCGCAGAATGCGAAATTTCAAGCTGCAGCATGCCTTCAATATCTTAACAATCTGCTAACCAAGGTTAACAATGTGAGATCATCAGCATCGCGAAAGCCACATAAGCTACGGATCATGCTGATTTGGCAGGACGCCCTCTGAAAATGCGACCGCCGCGGGGAGCTGCGATGAACAACCTGAATCCGATCCTGAACACAGACAGCTACAAGCTCAGCCATTTCCTGCAGTTTCCACCCGGCACGGCGGCGATCTCGGCGCATATCGAGACGCGCGGACAATCGGAAGCGCCGGACGTGGTCTTCTTCGGGCTGCAGATGTTCCTGAAAGCCTACATGACGCGTGCCGTGACCGCGAGCGACATCGAGGAGGCCGCCGAGATCATCGATGCGCATGGCCTGCCGTTCGACCGCGAAGGGTGGGACTACATCCTTGCCGAACATGGCGGCCATCTGCCCGTCAGGATCGAGGCGCTGGCCGAGGGCAGCGTCGTCAAACGCGGCGTCCCCGTTCTCCAGCTGACGAGCACCGACCCGAAGGTGCCATGGACGGTCTCGCATCTGGAAACGGCGTTGACGCGAGCCATCTGGTACCCGTCGACGATCGCCAGCCAGGCGCGCGGCATTCGCGAGCAGTTGAAGCCGCTGATCGTCCAGACCTGCGACGAGCCTGAAAAGGTGCTGCCCTCCCGGCTGCACGACTTCGGTGCGCGCGGCATGGCAAGCCTCGAGCAGGCCGGGCTCGGCAGTGCTGCCCACCTCATCTTCTTCGACCACACAGACACCATTGCCGGCGTGCTCAATGCCCGCGCCTTCTACGGCGCGACAATGGCGGGCCGCTCCTACCCCGCCTCGGAACATGCGACGATGGCGGCCTGGGGACAGGCGCGGGAGGAAGAGGCCTACGCCCACATGATCGACACGTTCTCGGCTTCCGGCCCGTATGCCGTGGTTTCCGACAGTTTCGATCTCAACTACGCGATCTCGGAAATCTGGGGGAAGGCGCTGCACGACAAGGTCATGCAGCCGCAGGGGCGGCTCATCATCCGGCCGGACCGCGGCGACCCGATCGACACGCCGATCCAGGCGATCTCGCAGCTCGCCTACGCCTTCGGCACGCACCAAAACGCCAAGGGCTACAAGGTGCTCAACGGCAATATCCACGTCATCCAGAGCGGAGGCATCCTGCCGGAGGACATGCTGATGGTGCTGAGGCGCCTGGAAGCGACCGGCTTTTCCGCCGAGAACATCTCCTTCGGCATCGGCGCGGGCCTGCTGCATGACGTCGGACGCGGCAATTACGGCTTCACCATGCGCACCAATGCCCGTCTCGACACCGACGGCAAATGGCACGACATCCAGCTCAGGCCCGGCCACATTCACGAGACGCCGCACAAGACCGGACGGCAGGCGGTCATCGCCGCCGAGAACGGCGAGCTTCAGGCGGCACGGATCGAGAAGGTCGGCAGCCAGAAAAGCCGACTGGTTCCCGTGTGGGAAAACGGCGAATTGCTGCAGGACTGGACGTTCGACGATGTCCGCCAGCGCGCGACCGCGTAGGCGGTCACGAACTCAGTTACTGCGGAAGAAGCGGTAGATCCCATTGTCGTCGGAGTTGACGGCGGAAATGCCCTTTTCCGTCTGCGGCATACCGGTATCGCCGGCCGGCTTGACGGCATCGAGCCAGGTGGCCCTGGCGGCGGCATTTGCGGGCGGGGCAGGCTCTTCCGTCTGCTCATCCCGGTAAACCGGCATTTCGTAATCCGGATCATAGTCGAGCGGCGGCGGCTCGATCTTCACACGCGGGAAATAGGGATGGATTTCGCCGAGTTTCCTCAGGCTTGCCGGCTGGACCCGATGCTCGATTTCCGGTGCCAGCTTCTTCTTCACGCCCGCGGGGGCGGCAAGCGCTGCGGCAATCATGCCCTTTTGCGATCGCTTCTTCATGACACGAAACCGGCACTGTCCTGTTACGCCGACCCGCACACCGTATGGCGCGGATCCTCATAAACGATTGTCCGCCGGTTCCGTTAAGATTCCTTTTACGCGGCCAGCAAAGGACCGGGCCAGATCATCTCAAAAAGGCTCACGTGCCGATCAGCTGTGCGCGAAGATGTCCGTCTCTTCCCAGCCGAGAAGATCAAGCTTGGAGCGGGTGGGCAGGAATTCGAAGCATGCCTTCGCATGCTCCATCCGCCCGTCTCGGTTCAGCCGCTCGACGAGCTTGTCGCGAAGCGCGTGGAGATGCAGGACGTCGGAGGCGGCATATTCGAGCTGCGCCGGGCTGAGCTTTTCCGCTGCCCAGTCCGAAGACTGCTGCGCCTTGGAAATATCCACCTCGAGCAGTTCCTTCAGATTGTCCTTCAGGCCGTGACGGTCGGTATAGGTGCGCGTCAGCCGAGAGGCGATCTTGGTGCAGAACACCGGCGTCGTGGTCACGCCGAAGGTGTGGAACAGGACGGCGATGTCAAAGCGGCCGAAATGGAAGATCTTCTGGCGCTTCGGATCGGCCAGCATGGCGACGAGGTTCGGCGCATCCTTCTGGCCGGCGGCGATGCGGATGACATCGGCCGTGCCGTCGCCGGGCGACAGCTGCACGACGCAGAGCCGGTCGCGGCGCGGGATCAGGCCGAGCGTTTCGGTATCGATGGCGATCGCATCGGTGTAGCGCGCCGCGTCCGCTTCGGAAATATCGCCTTCGTGGTACCGGATCTCTGCCATTGTGCTTTCCTTACTCGTCTTCCTGTTCGCCCAAGCGCAAAGGCGCGCTATAGCGCAATTTGGCGCGGGGGGATACCACATTCAACGGCGTCTGACGCGTGCTGTTCCTCCGGAATTTTCTTGCGGCAGAAGCGCCGGACCGTCAAGAATGACGGCCGTACTCAATGGATTCTCGAGGACAATGACCAAGAAAGTATATCTCGCAGGCCCGGAAGTGTTCCTGGCCAATGCCCGCGACATTCTCGACCGCAAGGCGGCGCTTGCCCGCGAAGCCGGTTTGACGCCTCTCTCTCCCGGCGATCTCGACATCGAGCCGACCGAGACCAAGAGGCAGTTCGGGCTGGCGATCAGCGCCGTCGACGAGAAGATGATGCTGGAGGCCGACGCGATCATCGCCAACCTGACGCCGTTTCGCGGCATCGCCGCCGATGTCGGCACGACGTTCGAGCTCGGCTTCATGTGCGCATTGGGCAAGCCGGTCTTCGCCTATACGAATGTCGCGGCCGGTCACTACGAGCGGGTGATGGACTATTACAATGGTCTGGCCGCTCCCACGGACGACGGCCATGTGCGCGGCCCGGACGGACTGTCGATCGAGGATTTCGACATGATCGACAATCTGATGCTTCATGGCGGCGTCGAACGCCGGGGCGGCACGGTCATCGTCGGCAATGCGCCGGCCGATCGGCTTTACACCGATCTGGATGCCTTCAAGCGCTGCCTGGCAGCGGCGAAGGCCGCCTTGCTCTGAAGTCGAAGGGGACAACGCACCATGAACGCCATCCGCACGCTCTGGCACAAAAACAGGATGCTCGTGCTGGCCTTCGTGTTGATGGCGGCCATCACGCTATTCTTCGCCGTCCGTTTCGTGCTGTTTGCGCTCTACTGGAACGATCCGGCGCACTGGAACCAGCCGCTCGAAGGCTGGATGACGATGGGTTACGTCGCCCATTCCTATCATGTCGATCCGCGCGACATCGACGCCGGCCTGGATCTGGCAAAGCCGCATGAACGGCAGACGCTCGAACAGATTGCCAGGGACAACGGCATGACGCTTGAGGAGTTGAAGGCAAAGGTCGAGGCGACACTGACGAAGCTCAAGGCCGAAAGGCCCGCAGAATGAGCGAGCAGCTGATTACGCTCGCGACGAATTACGGCATTCCCTTCCTGGCGCTGATCGTCTTCCTGAGTTGCCTGGCGCTACCTGTTCCCTGCTCCTTCGTCATGCTGATGAGCGGTTCTCTGGTGACGTCCGGCGATCTCGCCTTCACGCCGGTCTTTGCCGCCGCTTACGGCGCGGCGCTCGCCGGCGACCAGGCGGGCTTCTTCGCGGGGCGCATCGGCGGGCGGTTCATCATTCCCTATATCAAACGGACGCCGGCACGCCGTGACCTGCTCGAAAAGGCGCAGAACATGCTGGAACGGCGCGGCAATGTCGGCGTCTTCCTGACACGGTGGCTTTTCAGCCCGCTCGGACCCTATGTCAACCTGATCACCGGTGCCGCGGATATGCGCTGGTGGAAATTCTCTCTGCCGGCGGCGCTCGGCGAACTCGTATGGGTTTCGCTCTATATCGGCCTCGGCATGGTCTTCAGCGAGAATATCCTGATGATCGCCAACATCGCCTCCAGCGTGAGCGGCATGCTGGCGGCGGGTGCGATCACCGCCTTTCTCGGCTGGCAGATCTGGAAACAGCTGGCCGGCGCGTCGAAGAGACACAGCAGGCGGACCTCGAAGCGTTAGCAAAGGCGCACGAAAAAGGCCGGGGATCGCTCCCCGGCCTTCTCCATTCGCGACGGTGAACGGGCTTACTTCTGCCAGCTCTTGACCAGTTCGTCGTAGTTGACGGTCAGCGGCTTTTCCTTCTCGTTCTCGACCTTCAGCTGCGGTGCCAGGTTGCCCTTTGCCACCGCATCCTTGTTCCAGTATTCGAGATCATGCTCCTCAGCTAGCTTCGGACCGATATCGCCCTGTACGCCGGCGCGCTCAAGACGCTGCAGGACCTTTTCCTGCTCGCTGCAGAGCGAGTCCATGGCCTCCTGGGCCGTCTTGGCGCCCGAAGACGCATCGCCGATCGCCTGCCACCAGAGCTGGGCGAGCTTCGGATAGTCCGGCACGTTGGTGCCGGTCGGCGACCACTGCAGACGGGCCGGCGAGCGATAGAACTCGATCAGACCACCGAGCTTCGGAGCGCGGTCCGTGAAGGACTGGTGATCGAGGGTCGACTGACGGATGAAGGTCAGGCCGACATGGCTCTTCTTGACGTCGACCGTCTTCGAGGTGACGAACTGTGCATAGAGCCAGGCGGCCTTCGCACGGTCGTCAGGGGTCGACTTCATCAGGGTCCACGAGCCGGCATCCTGGTAGCCGAGCTTCATGCCGTCCTTCCAGTAGACGCCATGCGGGCTCGGAGCAAAGCGCCACTTCGGCGTGCCGTCCTCGTTGACGACCGGCAGGCCTTCCTTGACGAAGTCGGCGGTGAAGGCCGTGTAGGTGAACATCTGCTGGGCGATTTCACCCTGCGACGGGACCGGGCCGGATTCCGAGAAGGTCATGCCGTTGGCCGCGGCCGGGGCATACTTCTTCATCCATTCCAGATACTTCTCGATGGCGTAGACGGAGGCCGGGCCGTTGGTGTCACCACCACGGGCCACGCAGGAGCCGACCGGACGCGAGTTTTCGTCGACCTTGATGCCCCATTCGTCGACCGGCTTGCCGTTCGGAATGCCCTTGTCGCCGTTGCCCGCCATCGACAGCCAGGCGTCGGTGAAGCGCCAGCCGAGCGACGGGTCCTTCTTGCCGTAGTCCATGTGACCATAGACCTTCTTGCCGTCGATCTCGCGGCCGGTGAAGAACTCGGCGATATCCTCATAGGCCGACCAGTTGACCGGGACACCGAGGTCATAGCCGTATTTCGCCTTGAAGTCGGCCTTGTTCTTCTCGTCGTTGAACCAGTCGTAACGGAAGAAATAAAGGTTGGCGAACTGCTGGTCCGGCAACTGATAGAGCTTGCCGTCCGGCGCGGTCGTGAAGGACTTGCCGATGAAGTCGTCTATGTCGAGGTCGGGATTGGTGACATCCTTGCCTTCGTTCGCCATGAAATCGGTCAGCGAACGGGCCTGCTGGTAGCGCCAGTGCGTGCCGATGAGGTCGGAGTCGTTGATGTAGGCATCGTAGATGTTCTCACCCGACTGCATCTGCGTCTGCAGCTTCTCGACGACGTCGCCTTCGCCGATGAGGTCGTGGGTGATCTTGATGCCGGTGATGGCGGTAAAGGCGGGTGCCAGTACCTTCGATTCGTACTCATGCGTGGTGATGGTTTCCGAGACGACCTTGATCTCCATGCCGTCAAAAGGCTTGGCGGCGTCGATGAACCACTGCATCTCCTTCTCCTGAGAGGCGCGGTCCAAGGCAGAGAGATCACCGATTTCGGTATCCAGGAACTTCTTCGCGGCGTCCATGTCGGCGAATGCGACGCCCGTCATGGCCAGAAGCATGGCAGCTGTCGTCGTCAAAAGGTGCTTTCGCATATTATCCTCCCAAAGGTTGCGATTGCATTCAGATTTCAGTCTCCAGAATGGCGGCCTCCCGCCGCCATCCGTCTTGTCTTGCCCTAGACGAAGCGGAATACGCCGATGGCGTAGACCACGGACAGGGCGAGAGCCCACCACAGGTTCGGTCCAACGAGACCGAGCCAAGCGAGATTGATGAAAGCCGATCCGAGCAGCGACACGAAGAGGCGGTCGCCGCGGGTGGTTTCGAAGCGCAGGATGCCGGTTCGCGGATTGCCGCCGGGCGAAAGATATTCCCAGACGGCCATCGACAGGATCAGGCCGAATATCACGAGGAAGAACACCGCGGTCGGCAGCGTCCAAGCCATCCATGTAAAGTCCATCGGAACCTCCTCAGACGCGGCCCAGGGCAAAGCCCTTGGCGATGTAGTTGCGGACGAAATAGATGACGAGCGCGCCCGGAATGATGGTGAGGACGCCGGCAGCGGCCAGTACGCCCCAATCCATGCCGGATGCCGAGACCGTGCGCGTCATCGTCGCGGCAATCGGCTTGGCGTCCGTCGTCGTCAGCGTGCGGGCGATCAGAAGCTCGACCCATGAGAACATGAAGCAGAAGAAGGCGGCCACGCCGACGCCCGACGCGATCAGCGGCATGAAGATCTTGAAGAAGAAGCGCGGGAAGGAATAGCCGTCGATATAGGCGGTCTCGTCGATTTCCTTCGGCACGCCCGACATGAAGCCTTCCAGGATCCAGACGGCGAGCGGCACGTTGAACAGGCAGTGCGCGATGGCGACCGCGATGTGCGTGTCGATCAGGCCGAAGGCCGAATACAGCTGAAAGAAGGGCAGCGCGAAGACGGCGGGCGGCGCCATGCGGTTGGTCAGCAGCCAGAAGAAAAGGTGCTTGTCGCCCAGGAAGCGATAGCGGGAGAAGGCATAGGCCGCCGGCAGCGCTGCCGCCACCGAGATGATGGTGTTCAATACGACGTAGATGGTCGAGTTGATGTAGCCGTTATACCAGGATGGATCGGTAAAGATCACGGCGTAGTTGGCGATCGTCGGATTGGTCGGCCACAGCGAGAAATCCCCGAGGATGTCGCTGTTGGTCTTGAAGCTCATATTGACGAGCCAGTAGATCGGCAAGATGAGAAAGAGGATGTAAAGGGTGGGAACCAGCCATGAGAAGCGGGAGCCTTCCCTGCGTTTTGCGGTGCTCATCGTCGGCTCTCCCTTCAGTTCTTTGCGTCGCTGGTGGTCATGACGGTGTAGAAGACCCATGACAGCAGCAGGATGATCAGGAAGTAGATGATGGACATCGCAGCTGCGGGTCCGAGGTCGAATTGCCCGACCGCCATCTTGACGAGATCGATCGACAGGAAGGTGGTGGAGTTGCCCGGACCGCCGCCGGTCACGACGAAGGGCTCGGTATAGATCATGAAGCTGTCCATGAAGCGCAGCAGGATCGCGATCGTCAGCACGCGCTGCATCTTCGGCAGCTGGATGAAGCGGAATACGGCCCAGCGCGAGGCGCCGTCGATCTTCGCGGCCTGATAATACGCATCAGGGATCGAAGCGAGGCCGGCGTAGCAGAGCAGCACGACGAGGCTGGTCCAGTGCCAGACGTCCATGACGATCACCGTGATCCAGGCATCCACCGGATCCTGCGTGAAGTTGTAGTCGATGCCGACAGCATTCAGCGCATAGCCGAGAAGTCCGATGTCAACGCGGCCGAACACCTGCCATATCGTGCCAACCACGTTCCATGGAATGAGCAGTGGCAACGCCATCAGGACGAGGCAGACCGGGACGCCCAGCCCCTTCTTCGGCATGTTGAGCGCGATCAGGATGCCGAGCGGCACTTCGATGGCGAGAATGATCATCGAGAATATCAGGTTGCGCGCGAGCGCATTCCAGAACCGGTCGGAGGAGAGTATCTCCGTGAACCAGTCTGTTCCGGCCCAGAAGAACTGGTTGTTGCCGAAGGTGTCCTGAACCGAATAGTTGACCACGGTCATCAGCGGGATGACGGCGGAAAACGCCACCAGCACCAGCACGGGCAGGACGAGAAACCAGGCCTTGTTGTTCCAGGGTTTTTCCATCTCTCAGGCCTCCGGTCCGACACGCCAGGAATCGACGTAGACATTGATTGCGGCGGGATCGAAGGACAGCCGGGCATCCGCCGGGATTTCGCCGTCCTCCGGCACGACGATCGAGAACGGCTGGCCGGCAAACTCGGCGCGGACGATCTTCTGCCGGCCGATATCCTCGACCTTGGCGATGTTGACGGCCATGCCCTCGCGGCCGAGCCTGGCGAATTCGGGACGTATGCCGATCTCGGTGCGCGCGCCGGACCTGAACTCCGGCGCAAAGCCAAGCGCGATCGCCTCTCCGCCGACCACGGCGCTTGCGCCGTCAATCTTGGCCGGCAGCACGTTCATGCCCGGCGAGCCGATGAAGTAGCCGACGAATGTGTGGCGCGGACGCTCGAAGAGCTCTTCCGGCGTGCCGATCTGCACGATCTCGCCGCCATACATGACGACAACCTTGTCGGCGAAGGTGAGCGCTTCCGTCTGGTCGTGGGTGACGTAGACCATGGTGAAGCCGAAGCGGCGATGCAGCTGCTTCAACTGCGAGCGTAGCACCCACTTCATGTGCGGGTCGATGACGGTCAGCGGCTCGTCGAACAGGATGGCGTTGACGTCGGAACGCACGAGGCCGCGGCCAAGCGAGATCTTCTGCTTCTGGTCGGCGGTAAGCCCGCGCGCCTTGCGCTTCGACCAGTCGGCGAGGTCGATGATCTCGAGGACCTCGCGCACCCGCTTGTCGACATCGCTTTCCGGAACGTTGCGGTTGCGCAGCGGGAAGGCGAGATTGTCGTAGACGGTCATGGTGTCGTAGATGACCGGGAACTGGAACACCTGGGCGATGTTGCGCTCCTGAGTCGACAGGTTGGTGACGTCGCGGTCGCCGAACAGGATGCGGCCTTCGGAGGGCTGCAGCAGTCCGGAGATGATGTTCAGCAGCGTGGTCTTGCCGCAGCCGGACGGTCCGAGCAGCGCATAGGCGCCGCCATCATTCCATTCGTGATGTACTTCCTTCAGCGCGTAATCCGCGTCCGAGCGCGGGTTCGGCATGTAGGCGTGGCGGATATGGTCGAGTTTGATGCGTGCCATTTTATTCTCCCCGCCCCCTTACACGCCTGCCGCCAGCGTCCGGCCATCGGCACCGAAGGCAAGCAGATGCCGGGTGTCGACATGGACATCCAGCGACTGGGCCGGCGTGATGTCATGGACGCCCGGTTCGATCATGACCCAGCGCTGGCCGGCGTAGCTCATATGGACGAAGCTTTCCGAACCGGCGATTTCCGAAATCTCGGTGCGGACGGTCATCTTCGCCGCCGTGTCGGATTGCGGCCTGAAGGAAATGTGATGCGGCTGGAATGCGACCATGACCGGCCCGTCGGCAATGCCCGACAGATGGGTGGGGACCGCCATGACCGGCCTTCCGTCGACCGTGAAGTCTGTGCCCGACTTAACGGCCGACAGCATGTTCAGCGGCGGATCGGCAAAGGTCTGGGCGGTGACGAGATCGACCGGCTTGCGATAGACATCGATGGTCTTGCCGAACTGGGTGATGCGGCCTTCCGAAAGCGTCGCGGTGTTGCCGCCGAGAAGCAGCGCCTCGGACGGCTCCGTGGTGGCATAGACGAAGATCGCGCCGGTCTGGGCGAAGACCTTCGGCAGCTCTTCGCGCAGTTCCTCGCGCAGCTTGTAGTCGAGGTTGGCGAGCGGCTCGTCGAGCAGGACGAGGCTGGCATTCTTGACAATGGCCCGGGCAAGCGCCGTGCGCTGCTGCTGGCCGCCGGACAGGTTGAGCGGCGTGCGGTCGAGATAGGGCGTCATCCTGAGAAGCTCGGCGGCGTGGCGGACCTCGCGGTCGATGGTCGCCTTGTCCTTGCCCTGCAGGCGCAGCGGCGAGGCGATGTTCTCATAGACCGTCATCGCCGGATAATTGATGAACTGCTGATAGACCATGGCGACGTTGCGATGCTGTACGGGCACGCCCGTCACGTCGACGCCATCAAAGAAGATCGAACCGCTGGTCGGCTTGTCCAGGCCACACATCAATCGCATCAGCGAGGTCTTGCCGGAAAGCGTCGGTCCCAGAAGGACGTTCAGCTCTCCCCGCTGAAGCACAAGATTGGTCGGGCGAATGTGTTGCTCGCCTCCCACCAATTTGGCCGTATTTCGCAGTTCCAACATCGAAATTACCGGGCCTCCCAACCCTGGCGAACTTCGGCGGAGAGTTTGCGTTCTCTCCTCTATGCCGCCTCAGTCGCCGTCATGTATCTCTCCAGCGCCATCCGCTCGTCGGCAGACAGTCGCAGCCCCATCTTGGTCCGCCGCCAGAGGATATCCTCGGCAGAGCGGGCCCACTCCTCATTCACGAGATATCTGACCTCGGCCTCGTAAAGGTCGGCACCGAAGAGATGGCCGAGTGCGGCCGCCTCCTTCGCATCGCCGAGCAGCTTCCAGGCGCGCGTTCCGTAAAGCCGGACCAGACGCCGGGCGTGGCGGGCGGACAGGAACGGATAATCCGCCTTCAGCCGCGAAACCTCGGCCTCGTACCCGGTCGGTGGGAAATCCCCACCCGGAAGCGTGGCGCCGGCCGTCCAGGACGTGCCCTTCTCGCCAATCGCCGAGCCGATCTTTTCGAGTGCCGACTCTGCAAGACGGCGATAGGTGGTCAGCTTGCCGCCGAAGACGTTCAGAAGCGGTGCCTCGCCCTCTTCCCCCTCCAGGCGCAGCACGTAGTCGCGGGTCGCTTCCTGCGCCTTGCTGGCACCGTCGTCATAGAGCGGGCGGACGGCGGAATAGGTCCAGACGACGTCGTCCGGTGTCACCGGTTCCTTGAAATACTCGCTTGCGGCGCTGCAGAGATAGGAAATCTCCTCGCCGCTGATCTTCACGTCCTTCGGGTCGCCCTGGTAGTCGCGGTCCGTGGTGCCGATCAGGGTGAATTCCTGTTCGTAGGGGATGGCGAAGATGATGCGGTTGTCCGGGTTCTGGAAGAAATAGGCGCGCGGATCGTCGAACTTCTTCTTCACGACGATGTGGCTGCCCTGCACCAGGCGGACATTGTGGACATTGTTGTTGCCGAAGGTGCCGCTCAAGACATTGTCGACCCAGGGACCGGCGGCATTCACCAGCATGCGGGCACGATAGTCGGTCATTTCACCGGTCAGGCTATCGCGGACGGTCACCTTCCAGACCGCGCCGTCGCGGCGAGCCGAGGTCACCTTGGTGCGGCTGAGGATGGTCGCGCCGCGCTCCATGGCGTCGCGGGCGTTGAGGACGACCATGCGGGCGTCGTCCACCCAGCCGTCGGAATATTCGAACGCCTTGTCGAACAGCGGCTTCAGCGGCTTGCCGGCCGGGTCCTGGCGCATGTTGAGCGTCTTCGTCGCCGGCAGGAGCTTGCGGCCGCCCAGGTGATCGTAGAGGAAAAGGCCGAGGCGGATGAGCCAGGCGGGACGAATGCCGCCCTTGTGGAACGGCAGCACGAAGCGCATCGGCCAGATGATGTGCGGCGCCATTGCCCAGAGAACTTCGCGCTCCATCAGGGCTTCGCGCACCAGGCGGAATTCATAGTATTCGAGATAGCGCAGGCCGCCATGGATGAGCTTGGTGGCGCCGGACGAGGTGCCGGAGGCGAAATCGTTCATTTCGGCAAGCGCGACCGCATATCCACGTCCGACAGCATCGCGGGCGATGCCGCAGCCATTTATGCCGCCACCTATGACGAATAGATCGAATATCGATTCCGCTGCCATTGCTCCCCACCTTGTTTTCGCAATGCACAATTTTTCGCATTTGCGAAAGCATGAATATCTAATTCGAAAACAAAACGAATGTCAAACGAAGATTTATGAAATTATTGCCGTCCCGAATTTCGTTCTGTAGCGACCGAAGTTTCGATCAGCCGGACATCGCTTTCGCTGCAGACGTCCCGGATTGCCGCCGACGGACAATGGTCGGTGATGAAGGTGTGGACCTGGGAAATATGCCCGATGCGCACCGGCGCCGTGCGCTCGAACTTGCTGGCATCGGAGACGAGAATGACGTGGCGCGCATTGGCGATGATCGCCTGCGCGACTTTCACTTCGCGGTAGTCGAAATCGAGAAGCGCGCCGTCCTCGTCGATCGCCGATACGCCGATGACGGCGAAGTCGACCTTGAACTGGCGAATGAAGTCGACCGCCGCCTCGCCGACGATGCCGCCGTCCGAGCCGCGGACCACACCGCCGGAAATGACCACCTCGATCGACGGGAAGACCCGCAAGCGATTGGCGACATTGATGTTATTGGTGATGACCATCAGTTCCTTGTGGTCGCTGAGCGCTTCGCCGACCGCTTCGGTGGTTGTCCCGATGTTGATGAACAGGGAGGAATTGTCCGGGATGATCGCGGCAGCGGCCTGCCCGATCGCCTGCTTTTCCGCAGCCGCCATCGACCGGCGCGCTTCGTATTTGACGTTTTCGTTTCCGGTCGGAAACAGCGCGCCGCCATGGATGCGCGTCAGGGCACCGGCGTCGCAGAGATCGTTCAGGTCCTTGCGGATGGTCTGGGGCGTCACGGAAAAGCGGGCGGCGAGCTCGTCGACCAGGACACGGCCTTGGCCCTTGGCAAGCTCGACGATCTCCGTCTGGCGGCTGGTGAAATGCATGGTCCCCCCTCATGAACTTGCGCTTTTTGCGTTCATCCTAGGGAAAAATGAAAGCGGAGCAACAGAAATGCGAAAGGCCCGGCGAATACCGCCGGGCCTCCCCTCATGGACCTTGGTCCGCCGTATGGATCAATCGTAGAGAACGGCGGCGATCTTGGGATCTTCCATGTTGGACTTGTCGTACCAGTAGAAGCCGGTGTCGATGTGCTTCTCGACCGGCTCGCCCTTGACGGCGGCGACGGCAGCCTTGACGGTCTCATAGCCGATGCCGACCGGGTTCTGGGTGATCGCGCCGGCCATCACGCCGTCCATGATCGCCTGCTTCTGACCCTTGCCGGAATCGTAGCCGATAACGATGATCTTGCCGACATTGCCGGTTTCCTTGACGCCGTTGACGACGCCGAGCGCCGAGCCTTCATTGGCGCCGAAGATGCCCTTGATGTCGGGGTTGGCGGCAATGATCGACTTGGTGATTTCGGTCGACTGAAGCTGGTCGCCGGCACCGTACTGGATGTCGACGATTTCGACGTTCGGGTGCTTTTCCTTCATCTGGTTGACGAAACCGTCGCGTCGGTCGATGCCGGTGCGCGAGGTCTGGTCATGCACCACGAGAGCGACCTTGCCGGAATCACCGATCATCTCGGCCATCTTGTCGGCGGCCATCGCCGCTGCGGCGACGTTGTCAGTCGAGCAGGTGGTGACCGGAATGTCGCTATCGACGCCGGAGTCGAAGGCGATGACCGGGATGTTTTCCGACTGCGCCTTCTTCAGGAGCGGGATCGCCGCCTGGCTGTCAAGGGCGGCAAAGCCGATGGCGCGCGGATGCTTTGCAAGTGCGGCGCTCAGCATGTCGATCTGCTTGTCGACCTGCGCTTCGGTATCGGGACCTTCGAAGGTGACTTCGACGCCGAGATCGGCGGCGGCCTTGTCGGCACCGGATTTCACGGCCTGCCAGAACTGGTGCTGGAAGCCTTTCGAAATCAGCGGGATGTACATCTTCTCTTCGGCGCTTGCGCCGCCGGCGGCTGCAAGCATGGCCGTCGCGCTGACGAGCCCCAGGATAGTGCGTCTTGTGAACATGTGTTCCTCCTCAAGTTAACGTTCACTCAGTCTTCGTATTCCATTCCAGGGGCTCTTCACCCCTTCTTGCCTCCGCCGACCTCCTCAGAAGACGGAAGCAAACTCTTGTCCGGTCAGACGCGCTTGCGACGGACCATGTCGGCATAGACGGCCGCAATGATGATCGAGCCGGTGACGACCGTCTGCCATTCCTGCGGCATGGACAGGATGCGCAGGCCATTCAGCAATACGGACATGATCAGCGCGCCGATCACCGTGCCGAGGATAGTACCGCGGCCGCCGGAGAGCGACGTTCCGCCGATCACCACGGCGGCGATCGCGTCAAGTTCGTAGCCCTGTCCGAGCGCCGGCTGGGCGGAATTGAGGCGCGAGGCGATGACAAGGCCGGCAATGCCGCAAATGCCGCCGGCAAGCGCGTAGATCGCCATCTTCCAGCCATCGACATTGACGCCCGAGAGGCGCGCGGCCTCCTCGTTCGAGCCGAGCGCGAAGCAGTAGCGGCCAAGGACCGTGCGTCCGAGAATGTAGGACGCCAGCCCCGCGACGATGAACAGGATGATGACGCCGTTGGGGACCGGAACGCCGGGGAAGATATCGCCGACGATCGATCCCGTCGAGATCAGCGAGAATCCCGGCGTATCGTTGAAGTAGATCGGCTTGGTGCCGGAAATGACCAGCGACAAGCCTTTCAATATCAGCATCATGCCGAGCGTGGCGATGAAGGGCGGCACCTTCATCTTGGCGATCACCGTGCCGGAGACGAGGCCGACGCAGGCGCCGGTGCCGATCGCGGCAATGATGCCGAGCGGCAGCGGCATGCCCGCATAGGTCAGCACGACACCGGCGATGACGGCGGTAAAGGTCATCAGCGTGCCGACCGACAGGTCGATGCCGCCGGTGATGATGACAAGCGTCGCGGCCACCGCCAGGATGCCGTTGACACTGGTTGCCTGCAGGATCGCCAGAATGTTCGACGTCTGCATGAAGTTCGGCGAGGCGATCGAGAACCCGGCGACAAGCACGATCAGCGAGGCGAAGGCCCAGATCTTCTGCTGTGCGGAGGAAAAGCGGCCAGGTGCTTTCGGGGCGGCCTGAGCCGGCGTCTGCGGTGCCGTTGCTTCCTGATTGGTCATCCTGCCCTCCTGGCGCTTGCTTCGTTCTGATCACCGGCCGCCATCGACTCGCGCAGCGTCGCCAGGTGCATGATGTCTTCCTGTTTCGTTGCCGAGCCGCCCGGCAGGATGCCGGTCAAGCGCCCTTCGCACATCACGGCAATGCGGTGCGACAGGCGCAGGACTTCCGGCAGCTCCGAGCTGATGACGATGATCGCCTTGCCGCTTGCGGCAAGCTCCATCAAGAGATCGTAGATTTCCGACTTGGCGCCAACGTCGATGCCACGGGTCGGCTCGTCGAAGATGAGGATGTCGCAGTCACGCAGCAGCCATTTGGCAATAACCACCTTCTGCTGGTTGCCACCAGACAACAGCCGGACCTCCTGACGATCGGACGGGGTGCGGATGCCGAGCTGGCGGATGTAGCCGACGGCGGTCTCCTGCATTGCCTTTTCGTCGAGGCGTCCAAGCCCGCTGGTATACTGCTTGAGCGAGGCGAGCGTGATGTTGGCACGCACATCCATGCCGACGGCGAGGCCGAAATGCTTGCGGTCTTCGGAAAGATAGCCGATGCCGGCCTTCACCGCGTCATGCGGTGTCCTGATCTTGCAGGGCTTGCCGTGCACATGGACTTCGCCGGATTCGAGAGGATCGGCGCCGAAGATCGCACGCGCGACTTCGGTGCGGCCAGCGCCCATCAATCCCGCAAAGCCGAGGATCTCGCCCTTGCGGACCGAAAATGACACGTCGCGAATTTCGCGGCCGCGATTGAGCCCGCGCACTTCGAGCGCCACCTCGTTGGCCGACGTATCGGGAACGGTGAGCGCCTCGTCCTTGACCTCGCGGCCGACCATCATGGCGATGATCCGGTTGATCGGCGTATCCGCCGCCTCGACGGTTCCGACCCATTCGCCGTCGCGCATGACGGTAACGCGGTCGGCGATGCGCTTGAGTTCATCCATCTTGTGGCTGATGTAGACGACGCCGACGCCTTCGGACTTCAGCTTGCGGATCATCGCGAAGAGCTCGGCGATTTCGGCATCATTCAGCGCGGCGGTCGGTTCGTCCATGATCAGGATGCGCGAGCGATAGGAAAGCGCCTTGGCGATTTCGACCATCTGCTGCTTGGCGATGGTAAGCCCGCCGACAACGACTTCGGGACTGAGCTTCAGGTGCATGGCGGAAAAGATGTCGGCGGCCTGGCGGTTCAGCGTCTTCTCGTCGAGACGGCCGAAGGACAGGCGCGGTTCGCGGCCGATGAAGATGTTCTGAGCGGCCGTCAGGTCATTCATCAGGCTGAGTTCCTGGTGGATGATGCCGATGCCGGCCGCCTGTGCCGCACGCGGGCCGTCGAGCGTGACGGGAGAGCCGCCAACGAAAATCTCGCCTTCGTCGGGCTGGTAGATGCCGGACAAGATCTTCATCAGCGTCGACTTGCCGGCGCCGTTTTCTCCCATCAATGCATGCACTTCGCCGGGCTTCAGGTCGAAGTTCACGCTCTTCAGGGCATGGACGCCGGGAAACCGCTTCTCGATCCCCCGCATTTCCACCATGTTTTCCATTCTCGGCCCTCCCATGCCTTGAATGTTCTTCGTCAGATCGTCACACCACCATCAACCAGCAATGCCTGACCACTGACGAAGCGACTTTCGTCGGAGAGAAGATAGACGACCATCGGCGCGATGTCGTTGACGGTCGCCAGCCGGCCCATTGGCTGGCGGGCGATGAAGTCCTTTTCCGCCTGCACCGGATCGGCGGCGGACGCGATGCGGCCGCGCAGCGACGGTGTGTCGACGGTTCCCGGGCAGAGCGCATTGCAGCGCACGCCCTGCTTGACGAAATCAGCAGCGATCGCCTTCGTCAGGCCGATGACGGCGGCCTTGCTCGCTCCGTAGACGGCCCGCAGCGGGAAGCCTTTGATCGAAGACGCCATGGACGCCATGTTGAGGATCGAGACGGCGCCGGTCACCTGGGCCTGCTCGATCATGCCCGGCAGAAGCGCGCGGCACATGCGCATCATGGCGGTGACGTTCAGGTCCATGGAAAAGGCCCAGTCCTCGTCGCTCACGTCCAGAATGGAGCCGTGATGGACGAAGCCGGCGCAATTGAAGAGACCGTCCAGCGGCGGCAACTCGGCGGCAAGCGCCTTTATGTCGGCCGGCTTGGTCACGTCCAGAAGACGCGTTTCGATGGCGGGATTTTCCTTGGCCAGTGCGGCCAGCGTCTCCGCATTGATGTCGGTCGCGATCACCTTCGCGCCTTCGGCCGCGCAGGCCAGCGCGGACGCCTTGCCGATGCCCTGGCCGGCAGCCGTGATCAGGATGGTCTTGTCTTTCAGTCTCATGCCACTCCTCCCCGAGCCCGGCGCCTACATGACCGCGCCGATTTGCCAGGGCACGAATTCCGCCCCGCCAAAGCCCAGTTCCTCGCTTTTCGTTTCTTCGCCTGAGGCGACCCGGATAATCAGTTCGAAGAGTTCGCGACCCTTCTCCTCGATGCTGACGCCATTCGTGACGATGTCGCCGCAATTCAAGTCCATGTCGTCCTTCATCCGCTCGTACATTTCCGAATTGGTGGCGAGCTTGATGCAGGGCGTCGGCTTGTAGCCGGAGACCGAGCCGCGGCCGGTCGTAAACACGATCAGGTTGGCGCCGGACGCGACCTGGCCGGTGACCGAACAGGGGTCGAAGCCGGGGCTGTCCATGAAGACGAAGCCCTTCTGGTCGATCTTCTCGCCGAACTTGTAGACACCGCGGAGCGGCGCCGTGCCGCCCTTGGCGACCGCGCCCAGCGACTTTTCCAGAATGGTGGTCAGGCCGCCGCGCTTGTTGCCGGGCGACGGATTGTTGTCCATCTCGCCACCGTTGCGGGCGGTGTAGTCCTCCCACCAGCGGATGCGCTCGATCAGCTTCTCGCCGACCTCGACCGTTTCGGCGCGGCTCGTCAGCAGGTGCTCGGCACCGTAGATCTCGGAGGTTTCGGAAAGGATGGTGGTGCCGCCGTGGCGCACCAAAAGGTCTGAGGCGTAACCCAGGGCCGGGTTGGCAGTGATGCCGGAATAGCCATCAGAGCCGCCGCACTGCATGCCGATGACGATTTCGGAAACCGGCGCCGGGCTGCGGACGGCGCGATTGGCGAATTCGGCCACGCCGCGCAGTTCTTCCAGCCCCTTCTCGATCGTCTTGCGGGTGCCGCCTTCGTGCTGGATCGTCATGTAGCGCAGCATGCCGTCCTTGCGGATGCGGCGACCGCCGACGAGATCGGGGATCTGCATGACCTCGCAGCCAAGGCCGACGAGCAGGATGCCGCCGAAATTCGGGTTCTGCGCATAGCCGGACAGCGTGCGGAACAGGGTCGCGTAGCCCTCGTCCTTGCCGGACATGCCGCAGCCGGTGCCGTGGACGATCGGCACGATGCCGTCGACATTCGGGAAGGCATCGAGCATTCCGGATTTCTCGGCCGCCTCGGCGATGAACCGGGCGACCGAGCCGGAACAGTTCACCGACGTCAGGATGCCGATGTAATTGCGGGTGCCGACCTTTCCGTCTGCGCGGTGGTAACCCATGAAGGTGCGCTTTTCGGTGATTTCCGGCAGCGGGGTATTCCGGCTTGCGAAAGCGTAATCCTGGGTGTGTTCACCCATGCCGAGATTGTGCACATGAACATGTTCGCCAGCGGCGATGTCCTGCTTGGCCTGACCGATGATCTGACCGTAGCGCAGCACGTTTTCGCCGGCCGCAATCGCGGTCGTCGCGATCTTGTGTCCGCGCGGAACGGCCTGGGAGAGCGTCACGCCCTCGACCACACTGCCGGCCGCCAGATCGTCAAGCGCGATCACAACGTTGTCGTCAGCCTGCAGGCGAATGATCTTCGCGGCAGCGTTCATCCGGAAACTTCCTCCCATGCTCGTCCCGTATTCAAGTTCGGGATTGAACAAGAGGTAGCTTGACTTGGAAGAGCTGTCAACTAACATGTTAGTCAGCAGGAGGACAATTCGAGACATGACGGAAACGCTGGATGCCGCATCATTGACGGCCATTTCAGACCTGCCCGGTTCGCTGGCGCAGCGGGTCTATCAGTCGCTTCGCGATGCGATCCTGTCGCTGGCGGTTCCGCCGGGCGCGGTGCTGCGCAAGAGCGTGATCTGCGAGGAACTCGGCGTCTCGCGCTCGCCCGTGTCGGAAGCGATCGCCCGCCTCTCCTCGGAAGGGCTCGTCGACGTCATTCCGCAGTCGGGCACGCGCGTGTCGCGCTTCTCCATCGACGAAATCCGCGAGGCCGCCTTCATGCGCGAGGCGCTGGAGCTTGCCGCCGTGGCCAAGATCGCGACCGATAGAACACCCGAACAGCTGGCGCAGCTGACCCGCAACCTGCGCCTGATGGAGCTTCTCGCCGAAGACAACGATCAGGCGGGCTTCTACAAGGAGGACGAGGCGTTTCACGCGCTGATGATGGAGTTTACCGGCTTTCCCGGCCTTGCCGCCGCCGTCGCGACCATCTCGCTGAAGCTGAAGCGTCCACGCATCCTGCTTCTTCCCTCGCCGGGCCGATCGGCCGAAGTGATCGCCGAGCACCGGGAGGTGCTGGAGGCGATCCGCGAAGGCGACGCCGAAAAGGCGCAGGCTTCACTCCGCTTCCATCTCAGCCAGCTGGTCAGCCGTTTCGACCCGCTGGAAAAGCAACACCCCGAATTCTTCCGCCCGAAATAGGGCGGCAGCAACAACCAGAATGCCCCACGGGAGGACATCATGAAACCATCCGACATCCGTCTCCTCAACGGGAGAACCAAGACGCCCGTGCCATTGACCCGCATGGGCTTTGGCGGCGCGCCGCTTGGCAATCTCTACCGCAAGGTCAGCGACGAGGACGCCCAGTCCGCCCTTCTGGCTGCCTATGACGTCGGCGTGCGCTATTTCGACACTGCGCCGCAATACGGGCTCGGGCGCTCGGAGGAACGCTTCGGAAAGGCGATGAAGGTTTTCGGCCGCGACAACATCCAGCTGTCTACGAAGATCGGCCGGCTGCTTCTCGACTGCGAGCCGGACGAAGTCACGCCGGAAGCCTTCGTCGACGTGCCGCAGAAGCGCATCGTCTTCGACTACACCTATGACGGCGTGATGCGCAGCTACGAGGCGAGCCGCGGGCGGATGGACATCCGCAATGCCGACATCCTGCTCGTCCATGACGTCGACGTGTTCTCTCAAGGGTCGCAGGAGAAGAGCGACGCAAAGGTCCGCGAACTCTTCGACGGCGGCGGCTACAAGGCGCTGGTCGAACTGCGCGACGCAGGCGAAATCGCCGCAATCGGCGCCGGCGTCAACGAATGGCAGGTTTGCGAACGCCTGCTCGGGCTCGGGGATTTCGACTGTTTCCTGCTCGCCGGCCGCTACACGCTTCTGGAACAGGAAGCGCTCGACAGCTTCCTGCCACTCTGTGAACGCCGCGATGTCGGCATCATTCTCGGCGGCCCCTACAATTCAGGGATCCTGGCGACGGGTGCGATCGAGGGCGCCAAATATAATTATGCGCCGGCGCCGGAGCCCATCCTGGAGCGGGTCCGTCGGATTGAGGAGGTTTGCAGGGCGCACGACACGAGGCTGATCGCGGCCGCCCTGCAGTTCGTCTTCGGCCATCCCTGCGTCAAGACCGTGATCCCGGGCGCCGTCAACGCCGACGAGGTCAAGGCAAACGCCAAGCTGATGGAAACCCGCATTCCGGACGCGTTCTGGTCCGACCTGAAATCGCAAGGCCTGGTTCGCGCCGATGCGCCGCTACCGACGGAGACTTCACATGCTGCGTAACATTCCGCAAATCCTGTCGCCGGAGCTGCTCTACACGCTGCGGGCCATGGGCCATGGCGACGAAATCGTCATTGCCGACGCCAATTTTCCGGGCTCCAGCATTGGCCCCGACTGCTTGCGCCTTGACGGCATTTCGGCGACCAATACGCTGAAGGCGATCCTGACGGTGATGCCGCTCGACACATTCGTGCCCGATCCGGCACTGACCATGCAGGTGGTCGGCGATCCTGACGCCGTGCCGGAGGTCGTGGCGGAGTTCCAGTCGCTGATCGATTCGACGGCGGACAATCCCGCGAAGATCGGCTCGCTGGAGCGCTTCGCCTTCTACGAGCGCGCGAGCACCGCCTTCGCGATCGTCCAGACCGGCGAACAGCGGCTTTACGGCAATATCATCCTGAAAAAGGGCGTCATCGGCCCATAACTGACGCCCGGGCAAAGTCGCCGCTCCCGTCCACAACGGCGGGCGGCGGCTTTTCTTTGCGCTTCAGAGGTCGCCGCCGAAGATGTCGCGGGTATAGACCTTGTCCTTGACGTCATCGAGTTCCGGATGGAAGCGGTTGGCCAGGACGACGTCCGACATCGACTTGAACTCTTCCAGATCGCGCACGACGCGGGAATGGAAGAACTCCTCCTCCTTCATGGCCGGCTCGTAGAGCACGACATTGATGCCCTTGGCCTTGATGCGCTTCATTACGCCCTGAATGGAGGAATCGCGGAAATTGTCCGACTCTGCCTTCATCGTCAGGCGGTAGATGCCGACGACGCGCGGGTTCATGCGGATGACGCTCTCGGCGACGAAATCCTTGCGGGTCGAGTTAGCCTCGACGATCGCCCGGATCAGGTTCTGCGGCACTTCGCTGTAGTTGGCGAGCAGCTGCTTGGTGTCCTTCGGAAGGCAGTATCCGCCATAGCCGAAGGAGGGATTGTTGTAGTGCGTGCCGATACGCGGGTCGAGGCTGACGCCGTTGATGACTTCGGAGGCATTGAGGCCGTGCGTCGCGGCATAGGTGTCGAGCTCGTTGAAATAGGCGACACGCATGGCAAGGTAAGTGTTGGCGAACAGCTTGACCGCCTCGGCCTCGCTGGATCCGGTGAAGAGAACCGGGATGTCCTGCTTGATGGCGCCCTGGCACAGAAGGTCGGCAAAGACCTTCGCGCGTGCGGACTGCTCGCCGACGACGATGCGGGACGGGTAGAGGTTGTCGTAAAGGGCGCGGCCTTCGCGCAGGAACTCCGGAGAGAAGATGATGTTGTCCGACTTGAACAATCGGCGGACCGAATCCGTGTAGCCGACGGGGATGGTCGACTTGATGACAATCGTCGCCGCCGGATTGACCGAGATCGCGTCGCGGATCGCGGCCTCGACGGCGCGGGTATCGAAATGGTTGGTCACCGGATCGTAGTTGGTCGGCGTGCCGATGATGACGAAATCGGCACCGGCATAGGCATCGTTGATGTCTGTCGTCGCGCGGAGATTGAGCTCCTTCGTCGCCAGATATTCCTCGATCTCCTTGTCCACCAGCGGTGATACGCGGCGGTTGATCATGTCGACGCGGCTTTCGGAAATATCGACGCCCACGACCTCGTTGTGCTGCGCCAGCGTGATGGCGTTGGAAATGCCCACATAGCCGAGACCGGCAACCGTAATTTTCATGCCCTGCTCCAAATGTCGCGCGTTCGGGCCGGGTCCAGCGCGCGCACCCGGCGGCGCTGTCGTCTATCCAGTTCCAGCGACATTTGTGTGACGCGGGAGCTGCCGGCGGAAAGCGGTTTCCTGTTGCGCGCCAGCAATCATATCCGACCGATCAGGTCAAGCTTTCACCACCGCCGGACGTGTTTCGGCAAGGACCGGCCGGACGAAGCGCAGCCGCAGGGCATTGGTCAACACGAAAACGGACGACAGAGCCATGGCGCCTGCGGCAATGACCGGCGAGAGCAGGATGCCGTAGGCCGGATAGAGAACGCCGGCGGCCACCGGGATGAGAAGCACGTTGTATCCGAAGGCCCAGAACAGGTTCTCCTTGATATTGCGCATCGTCCGCCGGCTGATGTCGAAGGCGTTGACGACACCGCCGAGCTCACCCGACATCAGAACCACATCGGCGCTTTCGATCGCCACGTCCGTTCCCGTGCCGATGGCGAGGCCGACATCGGCGCTGGCCAGAGCCGGCGCGTCGTTGATCCCGTCGCCGACAAAGGCAAGCTTGCCGTGCGCCGCCTGCAGCCGCTTCAGGGCCTGTACCTTGCCGTCCGGCAGGACTTCGGCGACGATGTCATCGATCCCCAGTTCGGCGGCGATCGCCTCCGCCGTGCGCCGGTTGTCGCCGGTGATCATCGCGATCTTCAGCCCGAGCCGGTGCAGGGCGGACACCGTGGCGCGCGCCGACGGCTTGATCGGGTCGGCGACACCGATGGCGGCGGCCGCGCGACCATCGACTGCGGCGTAGAGCGGTGTGCGTCCGGCAGCCCCGAACTTCGCGCCGGTCTCTGTGAGCGGGCCAAGATCGATGCCTTCCGCTTCAAACAGCCTGTCCGCGCCGACCAGGACCTCGCGGCCATCAATGTTGCCCTTCAGCCCCATGCCGGTGACGGAGGCAAAGTTTTGCACTTCCGAGCGTGCAAGTCCCTTCGCATCCGCTGCGCGGGTGATGGCTGCTGCAATCGGATGTTCTGACAGGCTTTCCAGGGATGCGACGAGGCTGAGGACTTCCGCTTCCTCCAGCCCATCGGCCACGACGATATCAGTAAGTTCCGGCCGACCGACGGTCAGCGTTCCGGTCTTGTCGAAGGCGACGATCTGGCTTTCATGCAGCGACTGCAGCGCATCACCCTTGCGGAAGAGCACACCGAGTTCGGCCGCGCGGCCACTGCCGACCATGATCGATGTGGGGGTGGCCAGTCCCATGGCGCACGGGCACGCGATGATCAGGACGGCGACTCCGGCGACCAGGGCATAGGTGAGATCGGGACCGAAGATCAGCCAGACGACAATGGTGGCGACCGCTACGGCGATGACCGCCGGAACGAACCAGGAGGTGATCCGGTCGACCATGCCCTGGATCGGCAGCTTCGCGCCCTGGGCCTGTTCGACCATTCGGATGATCTGCGACAGCATGGTGTCGGCCCCAACCTTGGTGGCCTTGAAGGTCAGCGAACCCGTGCCGTTGACCGTGCCGCCGGTGACCGCAGCACCCTCGCGCTTTTCGACCGGCGCCGGCTCGCCGCTGATCATGCTTTCATCGACGAAGGAACTTCCATGGACGACTTCGCCATCAACGGCGATCTTCTGCCCCGGCAGCACGCGGATGAGGTCACCGGGGACGATGTCATCGATCGAGACCTCGACGAAGGCTCCGTCACGCTCGACCTGCGCCGTCTTTGCCTGAAGGCCGATGAGCTTGCGGATGGCTTCGCCGGTCTGTCCCTTGGCGCGCGCCTCGAGGTAACGGCCGACGAGGATCAGGACCACGATCATCGCGCCTGCCTCGTAATAGACGTTGCGAGTGCCCGGCGGCAGAAGGCCCGGGAAGAAGGTCGCGATGACGGAAAAGCCCCAGGCGGCCGAGGCGCCGAGCGCAACCAGCGAGTTCATGTCGGGCGCGGCCTTGAACAGGGCCGGAAATCCGATCGTGAAGAAGCGGCGACCGGGCCAGGCAAGAACGATCGTGGTCAGGACAAACTGGATCATCCAGCTCGTCTGCATGCCGATCGTCGCGTGCAGCCAGTTGTGAAAGGCGGGGACGAGATGGCCGCCCATCTCCATGACGAAGACCGGCAGGGTGAGAAGGCCGGCGATGATCGCCTTCTTCCTCAGTTCCGCCGCCTCACTCGCCTTCCGGTCCCTGCCCTCGTCCGCGGTGGCACTTGACTTTATCTTCGCGGGATATCCGGCCTTTGCCGATGCCTCCGTCAGCTGTCGCATCGAGACGGCACCATCGACGAAGCGAACCGTCGCCGTTTCCGACGCCAGGTTCACAGACGCATCCAGCACTCCGGGAACGGCGGAGAGCGCCTTTTCCACCCGCTTGACGCAGGAGGCGCAGGTCATGGATTCGATTTCCAGGGTCACGGTGTCTTCGACTGCGGGATAGCCCGCCTTCTCCAGCGCCGCGACGAGCGGCGCACTGCCGGCAGGGCCGTCATACTGAACCTGCGCCGTTTCCGAGGCGAGGTTGACAGCGGCGGACTTGACGCCAGGCACCGCCGAAAGCGCCTTTTCGACCCGCTTGACGCAGGATGCGCAAGACATGCCCTCAACCTTCAGCGTCAGTGTTTCCGAAGAAGACATGGTCCCCTTCCTTTCATTGAAAATTCCCATTGGCACTCAAAATAATCCTTCCCACAATGGGAAGGTCAATAGCGATGGCCGGATGATTTTCGGAAAGGGAAAATTGAAGGCACACTTGACCTTCCCACGGTGGGAAGCCCTAAGTTCATCAAAGCGGCATTGTCAGTGATGCCGAACGGATCGAGAAAGGATACCATCATGAATGGCGACAGCACGCAGACTTCCGCAGCCACGACAGTCTTTCATGTCCCGGACATGACCTGCAATCACTGCGTTGGAACGATAAAGTCGGCGCTCGCGGAACAGATGCCCGAGGCGCCGGTGGCAATCGACCTCGGCAAGGCCGAGGTCCGTGTTGGCGGCGACAAGGCGCGGGCAGAATCCATCATTCGCGACGCGGGCTACACGCCGAGCGTGGTCGGCTGACACCGTGGACCGACAGAGCCCGACACCTCTGGCGGTCGGCTTGCACGATGTTGGTTTTTGGTAAGAGAACGGTGGACCGGCAGAATGTCCCGGTCTCCGTGTCACAAACTTGCGGGACTTACTCTTCGCGCAGCTTGCGAACGCGCTGGATATGCTTGGTGAGCCGTTCCCTCGGAGTGAGGTTCTGGCGCTTCTTTTCAGAGGCTGCGATCGACTGTTCCCAGCGCGATTTCTGTGACGGCGGGCGCTCGCGCTCTTCCGGCACATTGCTGTTGCTGGCTCTCATGAACCAGCCTTCCGTCGCGGGCGAATCCACCGCAAACACGGCTTCTGCCGATTTCTGCTGCTGCAAGGGCGTGCCCTGCTGCACCGGCCTGCGGAGAGGCGCCTCCTGATGCTGCGGTGTGGGTCGCGGCCGAGCGGCCGGTGCCATCGGCGCGGCGCGGGTTTGCAAAGGCGCAACGGCGGGTTTCGGCGCGGGCGCAGGCGCAGGCACGCGCTGCTGATGCTGCGGCACGCATTCGCCACTGCCCCCGACGCGGCCGATCAGGATCGAATAGACGCGCAGAACCTTCTTCTGGATGATCTCGTGATCCGGCGACGCCTGGATGGCATCGCGGACCTGCACGAATGTGGAGAACATCGCGTTGAAGAATGTCCAGAAATTCTGTTCGCCGAAGTAATGATAGTCTTCGCGGATTGCCATCATCCGTTTCAGGTAATGGTCGATGCGCGCCATAGCCTCGATTTCGAGAACGCCCGCACCCATGACAGCATCTGCGGCGGCCTGTACAGCTTCCACGGCCTCATCGATCTCACTCTCGTCGCTTTCGACAATCCCTTCGCTTTGCAACCGAAGCGAGATCGCCTCAAGGATCGCCAGGTTCGTCGCGGAGAAGTGACGCTGGAAATGTGGCTCGGCGCGCGAACCGAAATGCTTTGCCTCAAACGTGTCGGCGACAACGTCCAAGCACTCCATCCATCCATTGCGGACAGACAGCTTACGTAACGGAAGGTGGCTGATCTCGACCTTGATGTCTTCGCAGAGGCCACGCAAATTGTTCTGCAACGCGGCAAAAGATGCATATTGCAAGGATTGAGTAACATCTTCAATCACTTGCCAGACGAGAACCGATTGATTGCTGGCCACGTGCGGAATAATGGCCATGGCATTGCCCAATAATGCCGAGCACAAATTCTGAAGCCGCTCCGCTTTATCGACCAATTCAATGCCCCTGAACAATTTCTAACCCGTTATATCTTTAATACACGATTTCACCACATTCACGCCACACTTAATTTACACGCTTTAGTTACCATTTTTGGGCCTAATGACCCACCTTCCGTTACGTTATGATTTTTGGTATATGGTTGTCATATATCGGAAATTTCTAATTTTCGAATGCAAACCCGGCTTCTCAGAAACTGGCATCGAGCAATTGGCCCCACGTTCGCGGAAAGGCCTTTTTCTCGATATCGGGCTCAAAAGGAGGCCGGAGACCCATGCTCGCTTTACGCGATTCGTTCGTTAGACATTCAGATCTTCGTGCAGGATAATGATCAGTTCACCCTCCATCGCCGCTCAGCCCGCCGGAAGTCGTCATGGAAGCCCGTTTTCGGCCGTCGAGCTTGCCGCCCATCCGTCGTTCCCGGCAGTCGACCAGGACCTGGCACGCCACCTGATCGCCATTCATCGCGAGACGCCGAAGCTTGCCAGACTGAAGGCATCGCATCGCAAATGGCTCATGACGCAATCCCTGTTCACGCTCTGCCTGGAGCGCAACGAGGCCGATCCGCTTTCCGGCCTGACGATTTCCCGTTTCATCGATATCGCCACATCGATCGGAGCCGTCAGCCGCAACACGGCGGAGTCGTTCATCAAGGAAATGCTGACCTACAAGTTTCTGGAAAAGATACCGAACGATCGCGACCGGCGCTTTCAGATCCTGACAATCACCGATGTCAGCTACGACGCGATGGAAAGCTGGTTCAACGGCCACATGAAGGGCCTGGACCGTCTCGACGGCGGCGACCGATTTGCGACCTGCACGAACGAGCCCCGGATATTCCGACTTTCACAGCCGCGTTCCGCGGAGAGGCTGGTCAACAACCCGGTCTGGCGGCACCCGGCCGACAGCATAGGCGCCTTCCTGCATTCAGACCTCGGCGGCATGGTATTGCATGAACTCATGTCACATATCACCGATTTCCGTCACGAGCAGGACAGGGTCCGCGTCGCGCAGATCTCCATCGCACACATTGCGCGCACATACATGGTGTCCGTTTCGAACGTGAAGCGCATGTTCAAGCGGGCCGAGGACGCCGGTCACCTGACCTGGGGCGACGAAAGCCGGAAAAAGACGCTTTGGCTCTCCCGAAGCTTCATCGACGACTACCTTGGCTGGCAGGCGGAAAAATTCGCGGCCCTGGACGAGGCATTTCATTGGAGCATCGGGCAGTTGGCAGACGGCTGATTTTGGGCCACAACTATGCCATGCTGATTGATCACGACCCACTCCACGCCTTCCTGCCCTATCCCGCCGTTCCGGTCGCCAACGCCGCCGACGGACCGCTCGCCGGCCTCACCCTTGCCGTCAAGGACCTCTTCGACGTCGAGGGATACAGAACCGGTTGCGGCTCGCCGCTGAAGCTGGCGGCAAGCGACATCAAGGACAACAACGCGCCCGCCGTGCAGGCTCTGCTTGATGCGGGCGCACGCTTCGTCGGCAAGACGCATACCGACGAACTTGCCTGGTCGCTCTACGGCATGAACCCGCATTTCGGCACGCCGGTCAATCCCGCCGCACCCGACCGCATTCCGGGCGGGTCATCGTCCGGTTCAGCCTCGGCGGTTGCCGGCGGCCTCGTCGATGTCGCTCTCGGAACGGACACCGGCGGCTCGATCCGCGCGCCGGCAAGCTTTTGCGGCATCTGGGGATTGCGGCCGACGCATGGCCGCATCCCGCTTGCCGGCTGCATGGAACTCGCCGCCAGCCTCGATACCTGCGGCTTCTTCGCCCGTGATGGCGAAACGCTGATGAAGGTCGGCACAGTCCTGCTAGAGGCGGATGCGGTCGCCCTGCCCGAAACGCCGCGCTTCCTGCAGCCGATCGACATGATCGAACCCTTGCCGGCGGCGAGCCGTACGCTCTACGACACCTTCTTCTCCGCCCTGCCCGCTGCGATGATCACCGTATACCCCCAAGGTGGAGCGGAGGCGCTCTACCGGGCTTTCCGCGTCGTCCAGACCTGCGACATCAAGCGGTCGCAACTCGATTTCATCCTCGAAAGCGGCATGCCGCTGGCGCGCGGCCTCGACGACCGGGTCGCGTTCGCCCAGGCCGTGACCGAAGAACAGGAGAACGAGGCCATCGCGCTTCGTGAGGAGTTCCGCACGGCGATCGACGCGCTGCTCGGCAGCGACGGCGTTCTTCTTGCGCCAGCAGTCCATGACGCTCCCTTCCGGCTGGATGCGCCCGCCAGCGTGTTCGACAGCTATCGCCACGATGCGATGCAGCTCCTCTGCGTTGCCGGAATGGCCGGACTGCCACAGGTCACCTTTCCGGCCGGCTGGATCGAAGGCGCGCCTTACGGCCTTTCGCTGATCGGGCCGCGCGGGTCCGATCGGTCGCTGATGGCCGTTGCGGCGCGGCTTTTCGCCGACCGCAAGGCGGGCTAGGCGCCGATGTCCTCGCCGATCGTCAGGCCGCTCACGCCGGAAGAAGTCGCCGAACTGGTGTCATGGGCGGGCGAAGAAGGCTGGAACCCCGGCCTCAACGACGCGAGAGCCTTCGCCGCAGCGGATCCCGAGGGATTCATCGGCTGCTTCGTCGACGGCGCCATGGCCGCCGGCATCTCGGCCGTGCGCTACGGACCGGATTTCGGCTTTATCGGCCTCTACATCTGCAAGCCGGAACACAGGGGCAAGGGTTATGGCCGGCGCGTCTGGGATGCGGGAATGGCAACACTTGCCGGTCGCACGGTCGGCCTCGATGGCGTTCCGGAGCAGCAGGCGAATTATGCCTCGATGGGCTTTGCGCCGGTGTACGAAACCGTCCGCTGGAGCGGAAGGATCGCTCCCGCATCTCCGAGCGAGCAGACGCGGCTCGTTTCGGAGCAGGACGACCTTGAGAACATCATTGCTTTCGACCGGGCCTATTTCCCCGGCCCTCGCACAAGCTTCCTCAGCCTCTGGCTCACCGAGCCGCACTGGACGCGCGCGATTTTCCGGGACAAAAACTTAGCCGGCTACGGAGTTTTGCGAAAATGCCTGGACGGCTTCAAGCTCGGGCCGCTTTTCGCCTGCAATCACGCGGCGGCCAAAGCGCTGCTGCAGGATCTCGCCTGCGATTGTGGCGGGGACACGATCCATATCGACGTTCCGGCGCCACAGACCGAATTCTCGCGCCACCTGATGGACATCGGCTTTTCCGCAGGCTTCACCACCGCGCGGATGTACCGTGGTCCGGCCCCGAACATCGACATGAACGGCATCTTCGGCATTTCGACGCTGGAACTCGGTTGAGCGAGGAGGCCCGTCGCCGGTCTCACCCGCCGTCGGCTTGAGCTCGAAACGCATCCGTCAGGAACGCTTTCGCCTGCTGAACGGCCGTTTCCAGCGTCTGCCCCCGCACGAGACCGGCAGCAATGGCGGTGGCCAGCATGCAGCCCGTCCCGCGTATTGTCGCAGGATAGCGCGGTGAGACATAGATCTTTGGCGCGCCGTCCGGGCGTATCAGCGTATCGACGGCATCCGGCCCGTCGGAGTGCCCGCCCTTGACCAGGACCGCCGCCGCGCCCTTGACCAACAGCGCTCGCGCCATATCGGTCTCATCTTGCTGAAGACGCGGACCGAGCACGTCGGCCAGCGCGTCCAGTTCCGGCAGGTTCGGCGTCACCAGCGCGGTCAAAGGCAGAAGCCGGTCGACCAGCAGCCGCGTCGCATCGGGCTCCAACAGAGGCTTTCCCGAGCTCGAAACGAGAACTGGATCCAGCACAATCGGGATATTTCCGACTCCGGCTAAGGAACTTGCGACCGTATCGACGATTTCAGCCGTCGCCAGCATGCCGATCTTGACGGCGCCGATACTGCCAGCCTCAAAGGCAGCGCGAATCTGGCTTTCGACGAGGGCGGCCGGCATGGGCTCGACGGCGCGCACCTCATCATGCGTCTGCGCGGTGACGGCTGTGATGGCCACCGAACAGCGTATGCCGAAAACGGACGCCGTCTCCACGTCGCTAACGACGCCCGCGCCACCGGAGGAATCGGAGCCGGCGATGGCGAGCAGCCGCGGCGCGGTGTCTACCGCCATGGCGCCGTCCGTTCGATCCATTCGCGCGTGCGGGCTTCCGGATCGGCATTCAGCGTGATGTCGGTGACCACTGCGGCGCTGTCGGCGCCGTTCCGGAAGACGCCGTCCAGCCGCTCCGGATTGAGGCCGCCGATGGCAACCAGCGGCAGAGGCGCCACCGCGTCCTTCCAGGTGCGGATTCGCTCCAGCCCTTGCGGCGCCCATTTCATCTTCTTCAGGATGGTCGGGTAGACGGGGCCCAGAGCAACATAGTCCGGCTTGGCCGAGAGAGCCGTGTCCAGTTCCTCGCCGTCATGGGTGCTGACGCCAAGCTTCAATCCCGCGCGGCGGATCGCATCGAGGTCCGCTTCCGCCAGGTCTTCCTGGCCCAGATGAACGAAGTCGCAGCCTTCCTCGATCGCAAGCTTCCAGTAGTCGTTGACGATCAGCTGGCAGCCATTGGCATCGCAGACCGCCTTCGCGCGGCGGATATGGGCGCGGATTTCGTCCTCCGCCTTGTCCTTGATGCGCAACTGCACGAGCTTGACGCCAAGTGGCACGAGGCGTTCGATCCAGTCGGCGTTGTCGACGATGAGGTAGAAGGGATCGAGCCTCAAGAGAACACCGCCCTGCCGATCACCGGCGTCGAGGGCACCGCCATGGCGCGTGGTTCCAAAAGACCGGCGGCATGGGCCATGGCGCCGGCGTCGATCGCGTCGGCAAAGGCCTTCGCCATGGCGACCGGATCGGCCGCGCCGGCAACCGCCGTGTTCAGCAACACCGCGTCATAGCCGAGTTCCATGACCGCGGCGGCGTGCGACGGCCGGCCAATGCCGGCATCGACAATCAGCGGCACATCCGGGAACCAGGCGCGGAGCGATTTCAGGGCGGCGGGATTGACGGGCCCCTGCGCGGAACCGATCGGCGAAGCCCAGGGCATCAGCACGCGGCAGCCGGCATCGAGCAGCCGCTCTGCAACGACGAGGTCGTCGGTCGTGTAGGGGAACACCTGGAACCCCTCGCCCGACAGGATGCGTGCGGCCTCGACGAGACCGAAGACGTCCGGCTGCAGCGTGTCGTGGTTGCCGATCACCTCCAGCTTGATCCAGTCGGTGGCAAAGAGGTCGCGGGCCATCTTCGCCGTCAGCACCGCTTCCTTGACCGTGTGGCATCCGGCCGTATTCGGCAGCACCTTCACGCCGAGGTCGCGAATGATGTCGAAGAATTGTCCGCCGCGCGCGCCGCCCGCCGTTTCCCGGCGTAGCGAGACGGTGACGATTTCCGTGCGGGAAGCCTTCACCGCCTCGGCCATGATGGCCGGGGACGGATAACGGGCCGTGCCGAGAAGCAGGCGCGAGGAGACCCGCGTTTGATAGAGCGTCAGCATGCTCAACCTCCCTGCATGGGGGACAGGACCTCGATCCGGTCGCCATCGGCAAGCACGCGCTCTCCGCGTTCGCTGCGCGGCACAAGCTCGCCATTGACAGCCGTCGCCAGCCAGTCGCCTTCGTAATCCAATGCTGACAGAAGGGCCGCCAGCGTTTCCGCCGCGATGTCCTGCTCTTCGCCGTTGATCAACAGTTTCATGCCGAAACCTCCATTGCCGGTTGGCTGCTTTCGATCCCCGCTGCCAATGTCTCCGCCAGATACGGCGCCATCAGGAAGCCGTGCCGGTACATGCCGTTTATGGAAAAATGCCGGCCCGCTCCACTGATGCGGGGAATGTTGTCGTCGTAAGCCGGGCGCACGCCGCTGCCCGTCTCGATGAGATCGGCCTCGCCGAAGGCCGGGTGAAGCGCATAGGCCGCATTCAGCAGTTCCATCACCGAGCGGGCCGTGACCGGCCCCTCGCGATCGCTTTCGATCATCGTCGCGCCGACCATGAAGCGATGGCCGGGCTGTGGTGCGACATAGAGCGGTATGCGCGGATGCAGCAGCCGCACCGGACGCGACAGGCTGACCTCCTCGGTCCTCAGATACAGCATTTCGCCGCGCACGCCGCGAAGCCGGCTGGTCGCCCCGATCCGGGCGGCCCCGGTGCAGTCGATCACCCGGTCGAAGCCGCTGTCCGGATAACTGGGGCTTTCGAAACGGAAGATTGCGCCGGATGCACGAAGGCGCTGATAGAGCCCGGCCAAAGCAGCGCGGGGGTCGACATGCGCCTCGCCGGGGAAGAAGAGGCCACGGCGGAACCGTCCGGCCAGCGCCGGTTCCAGCCGGGCGATCTCCTCTTCTCCGACCGGTTCGAAATGGCTGGTCCGGCTGGCAAAGCGATCGAGTTCCGCATTGTCGCGGGGTTGCGCGACAACCAGCGTTCCATTGCGGCCCACCACGTCCGGGACCGCTTGGCCCCACCATTCGAGCGACATGGTTCCGGCCTCGACCACCTGCCGGTCGGCGCTTTCGCCCTCGCACCAGGGCGCGAGCATGCCGCCGGCGAAATGCGAGGCACCAAGGCCGATGGCCGCTTGCTTCTCGGCGATCGTCACGTCATGGCCGCGCCGCACGAGCGCATGCGCCGCCGTGAGGCCGGCAACGCCGGCCCCTTTGATCAGGATACGCATAGTCGCAGCTCCGTCTTTCCCCTCCCCAACCCCTCCCCACGAGGGGGAGGGGCTTTACCGCCGGCGCCTCGCGATAGCAAACTGGCCAGGCGTTGCCGGAAGTTTTCTCCCCCCTTGTGGGGGAGATGGCCGGCAGGCCAGAGGGGGTATCCTCGCGGGGTCATCATTTCACCACCTCATCGACCGGCATGTAGAGGTCGCCGCCCTCGCGGTATTTTGCCGCCATGGCCTCCATGCCCTCCTTCTGCGCTTCGGCACGGATGTCGTGGGAGATGCGCATGGAGCAGAATTTCGGCCCGCACATGGAGCAGAAATGGGCGACCTTGTGGGCCTCCTTCGGCAGCGTTTCGTCATGCATGGAGCGGGCCGTCTCCGGATCCAGCGAGAGGTTGAACTGGTCCTCCCAGCGGAATTCGAAGCGGGCGCGCGACAGCGCATCGTCGCGGATCCTGGCGGCCGGATGGCCCTTGGCGAGATCGGCGGCGTGGGCGGCGATCTTGTAGGTGATGACGCCCGTCTTCACATCGTTTCGGTCGGGCAGGCCCAGATGCTCCTTCGGCGTGACGTAGCAGAGCATCGCCGTTCCGAACCAGCCGATCATAGCCGCGCCGATGCCCGAGGTGATGTGATCGTAGCCGGGCGCGATGTCGGTCGTCAGCGGCCCCAGCGTATAGAACGGCGCCTCGCCGCAGACGGCGAGCTGCTTGTCCATGTTCTCCTTGATCTTGTGCATCGGCACATGGCCGGGGCCTTCGATCATGACCTGGCAATCCTTCGCCCAGGCGATCTGCGTCAGTTCGCCGAGCGTCTCCAGTTCGGCAAACTGCGCGGCATCGTTGGCGTCCGCAATCGAGCCGGGACGCAGGCCGTCGCCGAGCGAGAACGACACGTCATAGGCGCGGCAGATGTCGCAGATTTCCTCGAAATGCTCGTAGAGGAAGCTTTCCCTGTGATGATGCAGACACCACTTGGCCATGATCGAGCCGCCGCGCGACACGATGCCGGTGACGCGGTTGACGGTGAGCGGGATATAGGACAGCCGGACGCCGGCATGGATGGTGAAATAGTCGACACCCTGCTCCGCCTGCTCGATCAGCGTGTCGCGGAAAACCTCCCAGGTCAGATCCTCGGCAATGCCGCCGACCTTTTCCAGCGCCTGGTAGAGCGGCACCGTTCCGATCGGAACCGGCGAGTTGCGGATGATCCATTCGCGGATGTTGTGGATGTTGCGCCCGGTCGACAGATCCATGACCGTGTCGGCGCCCCAGCGGGTCGCCCAGACCATCTTCTCGACCTCTTCGGCCATGGACGAGGTGACGGCAGAATTGCCGATATTGGCATTGATCTTCACCAGGAAGTTCCGGCCGATGATCATCGGCTCGGCTTCCGGATGGTTGATGTTGGACGGAATGACGGCGCGGCCACGGGCGACTTCCTCGCGGACGAATTCCGCCGTGACGAAATCCGGGATCGCCGCGCCGAAGCTCTCGCCATCGCGGGCGAGCTGTTCCTTCAGCGCCTTGCGGCCAAGGTTTTCGCGGATGGCGATGAACTCCATTTCCGGCGTGACGATGCCGGCGCGGGCATAGGCGATCTGGGTGACGGCCCTGCCGTCCTTTGCCCGGCGCGGCGTCTGCAGGTTGGGAAACTCCGGCGTCAGGCGTTCGCCGGTGGCAAAGCCGTTATCCTCCGGCTTGACAATACGGCCTTCGTATTCCTCCGTGTCGCCGCGGGCGGTTACCCAGTCGGCGCGCAGGCGCGGCAGGCCCTTTTCGATATCGATCACTTGCGCCGGGTCCGTATAGGGACCTGAGGAATCATAGACCGTGACCGGCGGTTCGCCGGCGGTCGGATGGACGGCGATCTCACGCATCGGCACACGGATATGCGGATGGATTTCGCCCGGCTTGTAGACCTTGGTGGACGCGGGCAGCGGTCCCTTGGTGATGTCGGGGGTGATATTCTTGGCGGCAATGTTCATTTGAGGCTCCAATGTTTCAAGTTGGAGACCCAGTTCGAAGCCGGAATGATGGTAAGACGCCAGCGACGTCCCGGATTTCGGGTTTCGTCGCATCTGCAGCGCTAGCACCGTCCCTACGCCAGTATGAACTGGATCAGGTTCAACGGGTCACTGCGCTGCTTTCAAGAAAGCCCAGCAGAATCTCAGCCCCTTGCGGGACCCCCCTGGTGAATGCGCCAAGGGTAGGAGCGAAATGCCGCCGGCGTCAAGAGGCTTGGTGCCGGCGGCGCAATATGTCAGATTTGCCCGACCGGCATGGCGAAGGGCCGGATGGTAATGCCTTCGGCCGTCAGTGCCTCGCGGAGTGCCCGCGCCATCGCGACCGCACCCGGCGTGTCGCCATGCACGCAGACCGTCGCTGCCTCGACCGGCAGCTTCGTGCCCGCCGTCGTCACGATCTGGCCATCGCGCACCATGGAGAGCACGTGATCGGCGCTTTGATTGGGGTCGTGGATCACCGAGCCTTCCATCTTGCGGGAGCTCAGGCGTCCCTCGGGCGTATAGGTCCGGTCGGCGAAGACCTCGCAGACCACCGGCAGGCCGGCCTTTTCCGCCGCTGCCGTCATCTCCGAATAGGGCAGGCAGACGAAGACGAGCGCCGGGTCGACCGCCTTGACGGCACGCACGCAAATGGCCGCGAGATCCGGATCCTCCGCCGCCATATTGTTGAGCGCGCCATGGGTCTTCACATGGGTGATCGGCCAGCCGAGCGCGCGGGCCATGCCCTGGATCGCGGCGATCTGGTAGATGAGCTGTGCTTCGAGATCGGCGGGGCTGTCGCCGACGATCCGCCGCCGGCCGAAGCCGTAGAGGTCCATGAAGGAGGGATGCGCGCCGATGGCGACACCACGCGCCTTGGCGGCGAGGATCGTGTCGCGCATCACGGCCGGATCACCGGCATGGAAGCCGCAAGCGACGTTTGCCGTGGTGACGATGTCGAGCATCGCCTTGTCGTCACCCATCTGGTAGGCGCCGAAGCTTTCGCCCATGTCCGAGTTGAGATCCACCGTCGCGACCATGCCGAAAACTCCTTGCCGAACCATGCCTCCAAGCCATTTGAAGCCTATCCGGCTCCGGCAATCAACACGCTTCAGCGTCTTGCGGCGTTGCCGGTCGTAGCGGATGGTCTGTAGGACCTGATAAAGTCACGGTGCGACTGCTCCACCTGTTCGGCTATGAACTGGATGACCGTCTGTACACGGGCGGATTCGCGCGAATCCTCGTGGGCAATCAGCCAGAAGGTGCGCCGCAGTTCGACCACGTCCGGCAGCACGGGCACCAGCGACGGCAGGTCGCCGGCTATGAAATCCGGCAGGATGCAGAGCCCCGTCCCGGCCTCCGTCGCCTTCAGCTGGGCGATGAGATTGGTGCTCGACAGCCGGGCCGAGAGATTTTCGCCGACCGCGTAGAGATATTCGAGCTCCGGCGTGTAGATCAGCTCTGGGATATAGCCGATCAGCAGATGGCGGACGAATTCCTCCTTGCGGGTGATCGGGCCGTGGCGGCGCAGATAATCCTTCGACGCGTAGAGATGCAGCGTGTAATCCACAAGCTTGCGGGAAAAGAGCCGGCCGCGCTCGGGCCGCGACAGGCTGATGGCGATGTCCGCCTCGCGCTTGGACAGGTTGAAGACGCGCGGCATCGCCACGATCTGCAATTCGAGCTCGGGATTGCGCGCGGCAAGCTCGCCGATGCGCGGCGCCAGGAAGAAACTGCCAAATCCGTCGGGCGCGCCGATGCGCACCGCGCCGCTCAACGAAAAGCGCTCCCCGGCAATATCGTTCTGGATGTGGGCCGCCGTGCTTTCGATGTCCTCGGCGTGCTTGAGCAGGCGCTCGCCGATGTCGGTGAGCGTGTATCCGCGCGGCGAGCGGGTGAAGAGCGCGGCGCCCAGCTTTTCCTCCAGCGCGCGTACGCGACGGCTTACGGTGGCGTGATCCGTCCCCATCCGGCCGGCGGCGGCGGTGAGCCGTCCGGTGCGTGCAACGGAGAGAAAATAGCGTAAGTCGTCCCAATCAAAGAGCATGATATGAGCATAATCGCACAATGGTATGGCGATCAAGCCCGTAGCCTTGCAGAAGCAATCGCATATATGAATTGCGATATGGAGTGTGCGGCACAGACGGCGGGATGGGAGCACCGCGGCGGTGAAACAGCACAAACCGGAATGCGAACGGGAGGAGGAACCCATGACGCACGAGGCTTTCAAATGGCCAGAGTAGCGTTTGTCGGGCTCGGCAACATGGGCTTGCCGATGGCGATCAATCTCGCCAAGGCCGGCCACGACCTTTACGTCTACGATGCGGTACCCGAAGCGCTTTCAAATGCGACGGCCGAAGGCATGCATCCCGCAGGCAGCGCCGCGGAGGCCGCAGCCGGTGCGGACTTCATCATCACCATGCTGCCCAATGGGCCGATCGCGCTCAAGGTCTTCGGCGAAATCGTACCGGCCGCCGACAAGGGTGCCGTGATCATCGATTGCTCGACGATCGATGTCGGCAGTGCCCGGGAGGCGCATCGCATGGCTGAAAATGCCGGGCTGATGCCGCTCGATGCGCCGGTTTCCGGCGGAACGTCTGGTGCTGCGGCCGGAACGCTCACCTTCATGGTCGGCGGTTCGAAGGCGGCTTTCGACAAGGCCCTGCCCATACTGAACGTCATGGGCGGCAAGGTTGTCCATTGCGGCGACGGCGGCGCCGGACAGGCGGCCAAGATCTGCAACAACATGCTCCTCGGCATTTCCATGATCGGCGCCTGTGAAGCCTTCGCGCTTGCGGAAAAGCTCGGCCTGTCGGCCCAGGCGGCCTTCGACGTGATCTCGACGTCGTCGGGGTCCTGCTGGTCGGTCAACACCTATTGCCCGGTTCCGGGCGTCGGCCCCAAGTCGCCGGCCGACAACGGCTACAAGCCGGGCTTTGCCGCGGACCTGATGACCAAGGACCTCGGTCTGTCCCAGCAGGCTGCCGAAGACGTTCACCAGGCAACCCCGATGGGCGCGCACGCTTTGTCGCTCTACCGGGAGTTTCTGGACAATAATGGGTCAGGCCGGGATTTTTCGGCTATGATCGAATATCTGAGGTCCATCCGGCGCGATCAGGCCTGAGGAGGACACGCGGAGGGGAATTACGGAACGCTGCGAGCCGAGGGAGAGAATGGCTCGAGGGTTTCGACTTGCATGATCCGGTCAATTTCCGGGAGAGATACGGGCGTCGCGGGTGCCTGCCGATCCCTTCCGGAGCCAGAACCACGAAGAACGCCGGATGATCTTCAAAATCCCGCATGAACCGAAAGGGAGGAACTATGAAGTCGTTTTTTTATGGAAGCGTAAGTGCAGCAGCCCTGCTGATGGCCGCCAACGGCGCCATGGCCGAAGGCATTTCCGATGACGTCGTGAGGATCGGCGTGCTCGGCGACATGTCCGGCGTCTATTCGACCGGCTTCAGCGGCGACGGCGCCGTCGCCGCCGTCAAGATGGCGGTCGAGGACTTCGGCGGCACCGTGCTCGGCAAGAAGATCGAGGTCATTTCCGCCGACCACCAGAACAAGGCCGACATCGCCTCGGCAACGGCACGCCAGTGGATCGACGAGAACAAGGTCGACATGATCACCGACCTGACCAACTCGGCCGTCGCTCTCGCCGTACAGCAGCTGGCGTCCGAAAAGGGCGTCATCACCATAGCCACCGGCGCTGCGTCCGCCGACCTCACCGGCAAGGCCTGCACCAAGTACGGCATCCACTACGGCTACGACACCCATGCCCTGCCCGTCGGCACGGCGTCTGCCGTGGTCAAGAACGGCGGCGACAGCTGGTACTTCATCACCGCCGACTATGCCTTCGGCCATGCCCTGCAGGACAACACGTCGGCCGTCGTCAAGGAGCTCGGCGGCACCGTCGTCGGTTCGTCGGACGTGCCGCTGGCAACGACCGACTTCTCCTCCTACCTGCTGCAGGCCCAGTCTTCCGGCGCCAAGGTCATCGGCCTTGCCAATGCCGGCCAGGACACGGTCAACGCCATTCAGCAGGCGCATGAGTTCGGCATCGTCGAAGGCGGCCAGCAGCTTGCTGGCATGCTGGTGCTGATCTCCGACGTGAAGAGCCTCGGCACCAATGTCGCCAAGGGCCTGAACTTCACGACCGGCTGGTACTGGGACCTCGACGACGAATCCCGCGCCTGGAAAGAGAAGTACATGAAGTACTCCAACAACGCGGCGCCGACCTTCGTTCATGCCGCCGACTATTCGCTGACGATGGCCTATCTGAAGGCGATCGAAGCCGCCGGCACGGACAATGCCGACGCGGTGCGCGAGCAGCTTGGCAAGGAGAAGATCGACGACTTCTTCGCCAAGGGCGGCATGATCCGCCAGGACGGCCTGCTGGTGCATGACATGTACCTGCTGCAGGTACAGGAAGGCGCATCCGATCCGTGGAACGTCGCCAAGGTGGTCCGCACCATTCCGGGCGACGAGGCCTATGCGTCGCTTGCCGACGGCGGCTGCCCGCTTGTGAAGTGATGAGACTGGCGTAACATGTGAGAAGCGGTCGGCTTGCCGGCCGCTTCCTCCGCAAAGCCGGGCATCAGGATAAGACCCGGCAGGATTGGACGGTTTCATGAGCGATTTCATTCTGGAAGCAAGGCAGCTCAATAAGAGCTTCGGCGGCTTTCATGCCGTCCGCAACGTCAATCTCAATATCGAGCGCGGGACGATCCACGCGCTGATCGGGCCGAACGGGGCCGGCAAGACGACCGTTTTCAATCTCCTGACGAAGTTCCTGACGCCGACATCCGGCCAGATTCTCTTCAACGGCAAGGACATCACCCACTGGAAACCCGTCGATATCGCCAATAACGGCATCGTTCGCTCGTTCCAGATTTCCGCAGTCTTCCCGCACCTGACGACGCTCGAAAACGTCCGGCTGTCGCTGCAGAAGCGACTGGGCGTCAGCTATCATTTCTGGCGGTCGAAGAGCCTGTTGTCCTCGCTCGACGACGAGGCCATGGAACGGCTGGACCAGGTCGGCCTCAAGCGTTTCGCGCATGTGCATGCCGTCGAACTGCCCTATGGCCGCAAGCGGGCGCTCGAAATCGCCACGACGCTGGGCCTCGAGCCGGAACTGATGCTGCTCGACGAGCCGACCCAAGGCATGGGCACCGAGGACGTCGGCCAGGTCGCCGAACTGATCAAGAAGGTTTCCGCCGGCCGCACGATCATCATGGTCGAGCACAATCTCGGCGTCGTCGCAGACCTCGCGGACAAGATCACCGTGCTCAATCGCGGCGAAATCCTCGCAGAAGGGCCGTACGAGACCGTCTCGAAGAACCCCGCCGTCATGGAAGCCTATATGGGCATCAAGGCCGAGGAGGCCGGCGCATGACCACTGCGACGCTGACCAAGCCCATGCTGAAAATCAAAGACCTGCACGCCTGGTATGGCGAATCCCACGTCCTGCACGGCATCGACATCGAGCTTGGCGAAGGCCAGCTGATCACGCTGCTCGGGCGCAACGGCGCCGGGCGGACGACGACGTTGCGCGCCATCATGGGCATGGTGTCGCGGCGGACGGGATCCATCACCATCAACGGCGACGAGTTCATCGACAAGCCGGCCCACCGGATCGCACCGCTCGGGCGCATTGGCTACTGTCCGGAAGAGCGCGGCATCTTTGCCAGCCTGACGGTGGAGGAGAACCTGATGCTGCCACCGGTCGTCGGCGACGGCGGCATGAGCCTTTCCGACATCTACGGCATGTTTCCGAACCTGCGCGAGGTGCGCCGGCGCATGGGCACCCGGCTTTCCGGCGGCGAACAGCAGATGCTGGCGATCGCCCGGATCCTGCGCACCGGTGCGCGGCTCTTGCTGCTCGACGAGATCACCGAGGGTCTTGCCCCGGTCATCGTCAAGACGCTCGGCGAGGCGATCCGCCGGCTGAAGAACCAGGGCTACACGATCGTGCTTGTCGAGCAGAACTTCCGCTTTGCCGCAGAAGTCGCCGACCGGCACTACGTGATCGAACACGGCCGGGTGATCGATGCGATCGAGCACGCCGACGTCAAAACGAGCATGGACAAGCTCAACCATTACCTAAGCGTTTGAGGAGGCCTAATTCATGCTAAAGCTGATCCTTGCACAAGGCATGCTGGGCCTCAACAACGGCGTCTTCTACGCCATGCTCAGTCTGGGGCTCGCCATTATTTTCGGGCTCCTGAACGTCGTCAACTTCGCCCATGGCGCGCTCTACATGACCGGCGCCTTCCTGGCGCTGATCCTGTACTCCTATTTCGGCGCCTGGATCGGGCTCGACGGACTGCATGTGAATTTCTGGATGGCGCTGGTGCTGGTGCCGATCCTGGTGGGCTGTTTCGGCATGCTGCTGGAACGCACGATGCTGAAATGGCTCTACAAGTTCGATCCGATCTACAGCCTGCTTCTGACCTTCGGTGTGACGCTGGTGCTGCAGGGCCTGTTCGTCAACTTCTTCTCGGCCTCCGGCACCCCCTACCCCGGCCAGCCGGAAGCGCTACGCGGCGTCGTCAATCTCGGCTTCATGATGTTCCCGAAATTCCGGCTGTTCGCGATCGTCTTCTCCATCCTGGTCTGCCTCGCCGTCTGGTTCGTGATCGAGCGAACGCGTATCGGCGCGATGCTCAGGGCCGGGACGGAAAACCCGGATCTGGTGAAGGCCTTCGGGATCAACGTGCCGCTGATGGTGACGCTGACTTTCGGCTTCGGCACCGGCCTTGCCGGCCTTGCAGGCGTCCTGGCCGCGCCGATCTACTCGGTGAGCCCGCTGATGGGGGCCGACCTCATCATCGTCATCTTTGCCGTCGTCGTGATCGGCGGCATGGGCTCGATCATGGGAGCGGTCGTCTCCGGCTTCGCGCTCGGCCTCGTCGAGGGCGTGACGAAGGTCTTCTATGCACCGGCGGCCAATACGGTGATCTTCTTCCTGATGGTCGTCGTGCTGCTCGTCAGGCCCGCCGGCCTGTTCGGACGGCAGAATTGATGGAAAGCGCTCGAGGAGGCAACATGGAACAGGCCGTCGCCGAAACCGCCACGCTCGACGAGCAGGGGCTCCAGGAAACTTCGCCGCGGGCGCGTCTGGCGCGGGCGATCCTCTGGGCGCTGCTGGTCGTTGCAGTGCTCATCGCACCGCTCTTCCTGTATCCGGTCTTCGTCATGCAGCTTCTGTGCTTTGCACTGTTTGCCTGCGCGTTCAACCTGCTGATCGGCTTCACCGGGCTCCTGTCCTTCGGCCATGCCGCCTTCTTCGGGGGCGCGGCCTACATCGCCGGTCACGTGATCAAGGTCTGGGGCTTCCCGCCGCTCGTCGGCATCCTCACGGGCGCCCTCTTCGCGGCCGCGCTTGGCTATGTGATCGGCGCGCTGGCGATCCGGCGCCAGGGCATCTATTTCGCCATGATCACGCTGGCGCTGGCGCAGATCGTCTATTTCTTCGCCCTGCAGCTGCCCTTTACCGGCGGCGAGAACGGCCTTCAGGGCATTCCGCGCGGCACGCTGTTCGGCATCGTCGATCTTGGCCAGCCGCTGCAGATGTATTATTTCGTCGCCGCGATCTTCATGGCCGGATTCCTGATCATCTACCGCACCATCCATTCGCCGTTCGGGCAGGTGCTGCAGGCGATCCGCGAGAACGAGCCGCGGGCGCTTTCTCTCGGCTACGACGTCGACCGCTTCAAGCTGATCGCCTTCATCATCTCCGCCTCGCTGGCCGGTCTTGCTGGCGCCACCAAGGCCGTCGTCTTCCAGTTCGCTTCGCTGACCGACGCCCATTGGCAGATGTCGGGCGAAGTGATCCTGATGACGCTGCTCGGCGGCATGGGCACGATCTTCGGGCCAGTGATCGGCGCCGTCACCATCGTCACGCTGCAGCACGAGCTGGCCGGCATCGGCTCCTGGGTGCAGGTGGTCATCGGCGTGACCTTCATCGCCGCCGTGCTTCTGTTCCGCCGCGGCATCATCGGTGAGATCGCCCGCCTCTTGAAGATCTCGTCGGTGTGAGGGCATGAAATGATGTCGGGCGGAGCGTTATTGGTGGATCACCGCCCGACGGGAAGACATTTGCAGCGGATTTCGGAATAAAATTTCGCGTCCAAATATCCCGAAATCTTACGAATTTACCCGCTTTTTGACCATCTGTGGCTGTATGGCGCTCGATTGGCCGCTCAATCGGTGGTAATTGAGCCGAAAGCTGCAGAGGGACTTAAGCGTTTGGTAGCTCCCCTGCCCTAGTATCGTCGCAATTGCCTCTCGTCGGAAGATTGCCATGGCCCCTGATCGCGAAAACCCTGCTCTTTCCGCAACCCAGCGTACGGCGTCGCTCGTCCATCGCCTGGGAGAGGCACTTGCCGGCAGCCATGGCCGCGCGCCGAACCTCGACGCGATCCGCGATCTCGTGAAGACGGAAGTCCTCGACTGGCAGATCGACGAAGTGCAGAAGGACGCACAGGCCGATAAGCCCATGATCCTCCTGACAGCGTCATCGAAAATATCCGACCTTCAGTCCTGAGACCTGTTGCCGGAGCGGATCAGCCACCCCCGGTGCTGCAACTGATCGAGCGGTTCGCATAGACTTCGGTCATGTTGCCCCCGAGCTTCGAGTTGGAGAACGGCCTGTAGCCGTCAACCGCCTTCGACAGCGACCGATCATTCGTCATCGCGATGTATGGCTCGACCCAGGCCAGAGAATGGTCGTTGGCCTTGATACCCTTGGAAAACTTCTGTGCCTTGCCGGCAATCGGCTGAACCAAGGACGGGTCGTCAACGGCCTTCATTGTGAACTTGACGATCTTCGCCAGTTTCGCCATGTCCGCTCCGCTGTTGCCGTAGCCGGCTTCGCACATCAACGCCATAGAGGTCGTCAGCGGGCCGAGGGCATGGATCTGGTAGTGGAGCGCATATTTTCCGCGTCCCATCTCCAGGGGCAATGTGCCGTTGGACGAGGCATCCGCCAGCATCGTGCGGTTGGTTTCAAGCGTCCAGCCAATGAACTTGGTGTTATTCTGCATGACGCCGATCTGCGCGACCGCAAGACCTGCCCAGGCCCGCAGATTGTTGCGGCTCGCCTTGGGTGGCGCGCGATAGTCGAAGAAGGCCATGGTTTCGTAGGCGCGCATACGCAGCCAGCGGGCGATACGGCGCCGTTCGTTGGGATAGTGGGTCGCTTCGGAAACAACCTGGGCATAAGCAATGGCGATGCCACCGATGCGCGACGGGACTGCCAGCTTGGCATTGTCCGTCTCCATGTCGCTCAGGGCATCGGCCTTGGCCCAGGTATCGATCGCCTTGATGACGCAGACCGCGAGGTCATGGTTCTTCTGCGGGTCCTCGCGGACCTTGTTGGAATAGCGGGTCAGATCCTGAATGAACTTGTCCACCGGCTTCAGCGCCGCGTCGACCTTGGCGTTCGAGGATTCGTCGATATCGGAGCGGGTCTTGGAATTTGCTTCGTAGCGACTGCCGAAATTCAGGGAGACCACGGGTCGAGGAACGGCAAAGCAGTCCCCCGACCCGCTCGCGCCAGCTGCCGGTTGCGCCAGGAGGACGGCGGATGCGGCACAAAAGCCGGCGACTGAGAGCATTCGGGTGAAATAGTGGGTCAAAACGTCATCCTTCCGGTTGAATCGTCATGAGGGAAAGGGTCTTTCCGGCTTGCTGATACCCCGCATCCGAGGCCTTCTTGAGCCAGAAACGTGCTTTTTCCAAGGAAGGCTCGACGCCAGTGCCGAAGGCGTAAGACTGCGACAGCAGATACATCGCCTCCGCGTCTCCCCCCTTAGCCGAGCGATCGAGCCAGTCGACGGCCTCGGTCGCGGCCGCGGCAGACTTCACCGGGCCGTTCTGGATAAGCTTGGCCAGTTCGCGCATGGCGACCGGCTGGCCCGCCTCGGCCGAGCGGGTGTAGAGATCCTTGATGTCGACCTGCGCCGTGACCGCATTGCGGATGGCCGGCTTCAGCTTGTCCAGCGTTTCCAGTTCGCCCGGAATTTCCTCCAGCGGCGAAATCTTCAGCAGCTCGACGAAGAGATTGCCGGCAGTCTGTGGCGCATAGGCTGCGCTCTGGTCGTTGCCGTAGTATTTGACCAGCCGGAAATAGGCCGAGGTTTCCTTCTGCTTACGGGCTTCCTGGTACATTTCGAGAGCGGTCTGCACGGCCTGCGGCGTGTTCATTGCCTGGTATGCATCGCCGATCTTGACCTTCCTCCAGGAATCGTCGCCGGCGAGATAGCGGGCAATCGTCAGCCAGCGGTCGGCATCTTCGGCCTTGTTGTTGCGGACGGCGAATTCGGCGAGCGCCATCGTATCGTCGTAGTCGCAGCCCTGGGAGCCAACCGCGCGCCGGTAGTACATGTCGCGTGTCTGCGCATCGTCCGCCGAACTGGCGAGAATGAGCTGGGCATACATGTCTCCATAGCGCGCCATGGCTTGCTGGTACTTGGCAACCGTATCGGTCTGGCCGCCGGCAAGCGCCTGTTCGACCTGCTCCAGCAGCTCGACCGCTCGGCCGATGCCGGCCAGCGCAAGCGGCTGGAGGATCGCCTGCGCCTGCTGCAAACTGTTGCGGTCGGTGATGTAGTTTTCAATCAGGAAGCGGGCGAAGTTCAGACCGGCATCCTTATTGCCGGCGCCGGATGCGGCGTCGATGCTCTTTCGTGCCTCCGGGATATTGCCCTTCAGGAGCTTCTGCTTGAAGTCGAGCAGCGCCACCGCCGCATCCACGCCAACCTGATTGGCGCCGTACTTCTTCCAGAAGGCGAGAACCTCCTGCGTACGGCCGGTGTCCTGGAGATAGCGCTGGTAGACGGCCAGCGCATTCGGACGCCGGTAGAGTGCCTGCGTCTGCATGGATGCCACCAGCAACGGGTCGTTCTTCTTCGAGATCTCATCGACCTGGTCCGGATCGATCTCGAGTGTCTTGTTACCCGCGGCATCCTCGACGCCGCTCCAGTAGGACGCGGTCTTCACGTCCGGCCCCTTCGGCGAGACGCAGAGAAAGAGCCGGTGCAGATCGGCGATCGCGTCGATCTTGCCGTCACCCTCGACCGCGGCGGTCAGCAGGGTCGAGGCCTTCGAGACGCCATCGGCGTCCGGCGACTGCCGCAGGATCAGGTCGGCAAGGTCGAGCTTGGCATCGGCATCGCCGAGTTCGACGGCCTTTTCGAGAAGTTCGCGCACTTCCGGCGGTTCCTCCCAAATGCCTGTCCTGGCGACAATCAGCCGTGCAAGCCTCGTAAAGGCCCACGGCGGCGGCTGGTCGCGCTTGACCAGCTTGCGAAGCGCCTTTTCATAGGCCTCCCGATCAGCCGGCGAGCGGTCCTTCGTCTCTTCCAGAAGCTGGGCCTCGCGCACGAGCGCCGCCTGGTTTCCGGCAGCAATGGCCATGTCGTAGAACTTGAACGCCTTCTTTCGGTCCTTTTCGATCAGCGAGCCTTCGGCATAGGTGCGGCCCATTTCCAGCATGGCCGACATGTTGCCGCCCTCGGCCGCCTGCTTCATGTATTTGATGAGGACATCGTTGTCCTTGTCGATCTCGTCGCTTTCGAGATTGAACTCCGCCACCTTCCAGGCGGAATAGCTGTCGCCGAGATCGGCCGCGAACCTGTACCAGGCCGCGCTGGCGGCGATGTCCTTCGTCACCAGTTCCCCCTTGGAGAATTCGCGGGCGATGCGGCCGACGCGGTCGCAGATGCCGGCGTTGAGGACGCCGACGAGCGAACCGAAGGCCATGTTGACGGCGATTTCGGGTTCGATGTCCCAGTCCTCGACCTTCTCGCCGTTGCGGGCGAGGGTCGCGAGATCGAGCATGGCGTCGGCATTCCCGCCATAGGCGGCCTCGACCTTCAGCTTCAGGCCGGCGGCACGGTCGGCTTCGATACCCCGTCCCGCCAGCACGAAGTCGGCAAGCGTATTGAGAGAGCCCGGAGAGAAGTCGGACCTGTCGAGAAGGGTTGCGATCAGCCGCTGGCTTCGGACCTTGTCGGCCTCGCCGAGCGCCAGCATCAGTCGAACGGTGTCGAATTTCTGGTCGGTATCCGTGTAGCCGGGATCGACCGTTGGCAGGAGAGCGATTATGCGGGTGATGATCTTCTGGTACTTCTCCGCATCGAGATCCCGCAGTCGGCCCATGTCACGCTGGATCGCATAGGAATCCTTCTTCGGCAGCGCCTTCTGGTCCCAGGCCTGCCACTGCGCGACGATCTGGTCGTCGCGCAGGCGCGGGGCGCAGACGTTGTCCGGCAGGCCCTTGACCTCCGGCGGCATGAAGCGGACGGTGATCGGGTCCGACAGCGCCGGAGTTCCGGCGGCCAACGACATGACGCCTGCAATCAGCGAAAGCTTTCGAACGTGCGTTTTGATCATGGTAACCTCCGGAAATCCTGTTGATGTCAGCGGGCAATGGTGCTCGGAACCGCAATGGCGGACAGCTTGTCGCCAGAGCCGGTCAGAACCACGGTGATGCCCGAGCCGCGCTTGAATTCGACCGTGTGCAGATCGGCAACGTCCTTGCCGGACGCCTTCACGACGAGATCGAGCTTGAGCGGCGCGCGCAGCGCCACGGTCTTCGACCCGCCCATCTCGACTTTCGAGATCGCCTCGGACTTGGCTTGCGGCACGAAGACGGCAGCGTCCGCCGCATCCGAAAGGTTGTAGAGCGTCAAGCTTGCCTTGGCGGGGTTCTTGGACATGTCGTCCACCACCGTCTTGGTGCCGTCCTGCGTCAGGATGGCGGTGTAGAACTTGCCGGCTCCGGCCTCGACCTTGGCGTTGGTCAGGCTGGAGGAGACGCTGATATCGCCTGGATCGACCGCCACGTAGGGCGACACGCCGTCGGTCAAGCCGGAGAACGAGCTGCCCTTCACGGATGCGATGGACGATCCCGGAGAAATGACCCGCACGAAGGCGGAGTTCGGATCGATCGGCTTGGCATAGAGGCCGGCATCCTGCGCGGATGCGGTGCCGACGATCGCCGTCAGCGAGAAAATGGCGGAAGCGCCGAGTGCAAGAATGGTCTTCATGATTGCTCTCCAAGGTTGGTCTTGCAGATATGAAGGGTCGTGTCGGACCCAGCATTGGTGTCGAAGGTGAGGTCGAGGCCGTTCAGCGCGCCTTTCGGCATGCCGGCCGTCGAGGCGAAATAGCGGCCGGTCGCACGCAGGCGATCGTCACGGCTGATTGTCCGGGTGCGGACTTCGCCATCCGATCCTGTAAAGGCGAAGCTGGCCTTGCGGTTTCCTCCGTCGCCGGCATCGGCGAGCAGGACATCGCCCGGCGCGAAGGAAATCTTGGACAGGTCGGCGTGGAAGCTGTTGGCTTCGCCCGGGGTCAGCGGGATCGCCTGGTCGCATTCGCCGCGCGAGGCGGCGATGATCTCGAACCACGGGCCATCGCCGTACTGGCCGAGATTGTTGTAGATCGGGTTCTCCCAGATCAGGAACCGCGGCCGCTGCTCCTGAAACTCGCGCGATGTGATGTAGGACAGGATCGAACCGAACTGGTTGCCGCCCGAGATCGAGTAGTTTTCGACCGGCAGGCCGCTCCAGTACTGCAGCAGGCCGGCGAAGTTGCTGATCGTCTTGTCGGAATAACTGGTGCCGATCAGCGCGATGCTGCCCGTATCCTCGTTGCCGAAGATGTCAAGGCCGCTGCCGGCATCTCCACCGGCTGCCGCGTCGTCATCGCGGGATACTACGTAAGTATGCGCTTTCACTTTCGGCACGCTTTCGAGGCAGTGCTGCTGCAGGAGCTTGCGCATGCTGGAGAATTCACTGGAGACCGGGCCATCATCGCGCTTGAACTTCACCGGCGTAACGTCGGCATATTCCGGCAGCGACTTGATCTTCTCGCCGACCGCCTCGGCGGCGGCATTGGCGCCCTGTGCCGTCCAGTGGAAGTCGGACTTGAAGAAGGCGAGTTCGCCGAACTGGTTTTCCGGCTTCTCGCGCATCGGCTCGGCGATATCGACCGTCGTCACGCCCTTCTTGTTCAACCGCTCGACGATGTCATCGTAGACGGCCTTGGCGATCGACGGATCGAAACCGTAGAGCTGCGCCCGGTCAGGGGCGTATTGCGGCAGCACCTGCGACTTGGTGGGCACCGGCACGTAGATCAGCGTCGTACCCTTCGCCTCCAGCGCCTTGGCCATCTCCGCCATCCGGTCGGTGACCTCCGTCGTGAAGGCGTGCTGCAGGCGCATGTCGGCAAGGATGCGGTAGAACATGCCGTCCTTGCCTTCGATCATCTGCAACTCGGAAATGTCTTCGAGATTGCTGCAGCCAAAAGCCGAGCGGTCGTCGCGTTCTGCGGAGAACGCGTGGCCCGCGGCAAGGAGTGCGAAAGCCGAAGCCGCCGCTGCAAGGATGGACTGTCTCTTGAAACTGGTCATGGCTACACCTTGTTGTCTTGATCGTCGTTGGGCTTTTCGTCGGACAAGGTCTGGATCAGATTGAAGGCCGCAGCGCGGATGCCGATATTGCCACCCTCCTGCGCAATCGTCAGATATCTGATCGCCTCCTGCCGGGCCTCCGCATCATGGCTGCCGTCGCCCGACAGCAGTAGAACAGCGAGCTGGTAGGCAGCAGCGGCATCGGACTTGCCAGCCCGAGCCTCGAGAAGCTCGGTCGCTTCTTTCGGCTTCGATCCGAAGGGCTGACCCAGTCGGTAGAAGCGAACGAGCGATTCCAGCGCCTTGTCGTTGCCATCAGTCGCCTGGCGCAGCAGCGCCTTTTCGGCCTGACGGAGATGCGCGGGGTCCATGGCTGCATCCTTCTGGGCCAGGATCTGGACCATTGGGGAAACCGCATAGTCACGGTCGTACATCGCGGCGAAGGCGAAGTAGTGCAGCGCATGGCTGAGGAGTTCCGGCTTTCCCCTCGCCATGATCACCTTGCCGAGGCTGTAGGCGCCGAGGCTGTCGCCGGCATCGGCCAGGGCCTGCAGGTCGGAATAGGGAACTTTTTTGCGGGCGATGACCTTCTTGCGCACCGCTTCGAGGCGCGGAGAAAGAGCCGGCCTGCCGGGGGCTGTCTTTACCGTGTGGGTCTTCTGACGGGCTTTGGCCTTCGGCTTGTTGACGCTGTCCTTGTCGAAGTTCGGATCCATCATGTCCTGCAGCGTATACTTCGCCCACGGTCTTTTCGGGCCGCCGGAAGAGCGTGCAAGGGCCGAGCCATCCATCAGCATCGTCGTGCCGAACAGCGCGGTCAGCACGAGAGTTGCGCGGCGCATCATCTTGCGGTCAGGCATTCTTGCCTCCCTTGGTGGGGTCGGGGGCACTTGCGGACTTCTGTTCGTCGGTACGCTTCCAGAGAATGTCCTGGCTGAGATAGCGGACGGGGAACTCCCAGATGACCAGCTGCGGCGGCGTCGACTTGAACGTGTCGCTCTTCAGGAAATCGAGCATCGGCACGCCCGGCCCCATGCCTTCCTTCGCCAGGTTGAGGACGTCGGTCGACATCGACAGTTCGAGGAAATCCTGGAAGCTCCAGTTTTCGTTGGCGCTGTAGCTGGTGCCGACCAGAACGACCGGCACGCCTTCATCGTCGCTGCCGAAAATATCTGTCGCAGCGTCTTCCTTCTGCAGCTCGGCGCGGAAGAGCGGCACCTTTTCCTGCTTCAGGCCGGCCGTCGCGGCATAGTCCGGCGAGGTGATGAACTTGGTGAGATCGCCCCAGAACTCGACCGGTTTCTCGCTCTTGCCCTTGACCTCTTCCTTCACGAAGTCGAGGCCGGCGCCATTGACGGCCTGACCGATCGCGCCCGCCACGACCTGCGCGCCCTCGGGCGTCCAGTGGGTGTCGCTCTGCAGGAAGACGCCGCCTCTTTCCTTGTCCGCGATCAGCGCCTCGCGGCTGTCGACGGTTGTCATGCCGGCGGTCTTCAGGGATGTACTGAAATCAGCGTAGGCCTGGCGAATGGCATCGCCGGACATGATCGAGCCGAGATGTTCGGCATAGACGTCGGCCTTGGCTGGGATCGGCACAACGACCAGCTGGCTTCCCGCGGCGCGAAGCTCGTCACGCACCTCGGCGATACGGGCGACCGCATCCTTTATGTCGGCGTCGGAGATCGGCCGGAACTCCTCCTCGGTGAAGAGCCAGCCGTCCTTGCCGACGACGACACCGTCGCGACCGGCACCGAGAAGTGCGTAGCGCGCTGCGCCGACGACGCCGATCGCCACCTCGCGATGCGGAAGCGAGGTCTTGTAGAGATGGTCCATGTCCTTGGTGGCATCGCCGTCGACGAAGTAGGAAACCGACAGCGGCTTGGAGTTTTCCTCCTTCGGCGGCGTCATCAGGAGATCGGCGTTGGCATAGATCGCGTAGCCGAAGAAGACTGCCGGAAGCAGGGCGTTCACATAGGTTTTGGAAATCTTGACCATGGTCGCCTCGCGTCAGAACTGGAAGTAAAGGAAGGGGGAGAAGCTCTGCTCGGAGAGCTTGGCGATCGACAGCACCATCAGCGCCGTCATCGTCAGCGAATAGGCGAGCGAGGTGTCGAGCACGGCGGTTCCGTCACCGCTGACGGTGAGCTTCTCGAAGGCCGGTTCCTTGAAGTGGCGCTCAGTCGCCGCCACCATGAAGGCCAGCCCCAGGAACACGATGTGCTCGGCACTGATGTTGGCAAGGAAGTCGAGCCGCGGCATGAAGCCGTTGAGGCCGAGCATGCCCTGATACATGGTGATCGCGTCACCGACGCCGGTCGCCCGGAACATCACCCATCCGATCATCACGATCAGCAGGGTCAGCGGCAGGGCGAAGGCGTAGTTGCGGGCAACCTTGCTCCAGCCGGTGGCGCGCTCGGCCGCGAGCCATGACCCGTGCCATCCGCCCCAGAGCACGAAGGTCCAGTTGGCGCCGTGCCAGAGGCCGCCGAGCAGCATGACCACGATCAGGTTGACATAGGTGCGCAGCTTGCCTTTGCGGTTGCCGCCGAGCGGGATGTAGAGGTAGTCGCGCAGCCAGGTGGAGAGGCTGATGTGCCAGCGCTGCCAGAACTCGGTGATCGAGGTGCTGACATAGGGCGTGTCGAAGTTCTTCATGAACTTGAAGCCCATCATCAGGCCAAGGCCGATCGCCATGTCCGAATAGCCGGAGAAGTCGAAATAGAGCTGCAGCGTGTAGGCGGCTGCACCCAGCCAGGCTTCGGTCATGGTGACGCCGGGCACGCCGAAGGCATGATCGGCGATCGGCGCGATCGCATCGGCGAGAAGCACCTTCTTCGACAGGCCGATCGTGAAGATGTACATGCCGGAGCAGAACATCGCCAGGCTGTGCGTGCGGGACTCGAACTGGTCGGCAAGGTCGCGGAAGCGCAGGATGGGGCCGGCGATCAATTGCGGGAACAGCGCGATGAAGGCCGCGAAGTCGACGAAATTGCGGGTCGCGGGCGTGTCCTTGCGGTAGACGTCGATAACATAGCCGACGGCCTGGAAGATGTAGAAGGAGATGCCGATCGGCAGGATCAGCCGCCAGTGAACGCCAAGGCCGTCCGGGGTGGTGCCGAGCAGTTCGGCAAAGCTGTCGATGAAGAAGTTCAGGTACTTGAAGATGCCGAGAACCGACAGGCAGCCGACCACGCCGAGGATCAGCGGGATCTTCTGGCGCGCCTGCCCTTCCCATTTCTCGATCATCAAGCCGCAAGCATAGGCCCATGCCGTGACGGCGACGAACAGGACGAGAAAGTCCGCCCGCCACCAGGCGTAGAAGGCATAGGAGCCGATGAGGATCGTCCAGGACTTGAAGCGGTCCGGCGTCAGGTAATAGACGACCAGGAACAGCGGCAGGAACAGGAACAGGAATGTTTCGGAGGAAAAGACCATTAGCTTCTGTCTCCCAGATCGCAGGTTTCCAGGCCGTAGGGTGAAATGCCCGACACATCCATCTGGCTCGGTAGCGGGTTGCCGGTCAGCGTCATGTCCGCGCCTTGCAGGCCGGTGTCAGCCTTCAGGAGGGCAGGAACGAAGCGTGCCAGTTCGCCATCGAACAGAATCGGCATCTGGGCGCTGAAGTCGTTGCCGGTGAGCGCGACGGAGCGCACGGCGGCGCCGAACAGGCCGGACTTGTTGCCGTCGAAGACGTTGTCGCTGATCGACAGGTCGCCGGACATCGGTTGCTGGACGACCGAGACCGCCATGCCGTCGTTGCCGACGAGATCGTTGCCGGAGATGGTCACGGAGGAGGTCTGCCTCAGCTTGATGCCGGACTGGCCGTTGCGGAACACGGTGTTGCCCGCAAGATCTGCGCAGACGGACCGAACGAGGCCCACGCCGCCCTGGCGGTTTCCGGCCAGCAGATTGTCCGAAATAGTAAGCTTTCGCGTACCATTGGCTGCGAATACGCCGCTGCCACCGTTGTCGATCACGACATTGCTGGTGATCACGGCATCCGACGTGCCGCCCTTGAGGCTGATGCCATGCGACTTGAGGGTTCCGGAAATCAGATTGTCCGCGATGCGGGCGTGGTCGACGCGGTTGAGTTCGATCGCCGGTCCGCTCATTGCCCGGAAGGTGTTGCCGCGCAGAACGAGGTTCTTGGCGTTGCGGAACGTCAGCGTGCCGGCATTGTCGAAGACGCTTCCGACCACATAGGAGCGAATCTTCGACGGAAAGATCGCCCCGCCGATCAGCGATACGCCCTCCATGGCCGAATAGCCGTCAAAGCCGAGGTTCGAGAAATGCGTGCCGCTGACCTGCATGCCGCCGGTAAGCGCCGTGGTGATGAAGGGGCGGTACTTTTCCTGCCGCGCATTGCCATTGCCGAGACCGGTCACGGTCGCGCCGTCGGCGCGCAGCAGGCCGGCATTGAACAGGAAGACGCCATTGGCATCGTCCAGCCGCAGATCGTCGCCGGGTTCGAGGACGAGTTCCGCGTCGGACCAGACGATGATCGGCCAGTGAGCGACGAAACCTCCATCTTCGGCCACGATGGCTTGCGGATCGACCTTTGCCGCCGCCGCCGTGAGTTCCTTCAAGGTCATGCGGCCGCCACGGACGAAAAGTGTCGGCGCTTCGCGGGAGGGGAGCGCCTGGCGCAGCTGCAGGTGATAGTTCGCACCCATCTGCATGCGAAGCTGGGCGAGAACAAAATCGACCTTCACGCTGTCGACCTCTCCGGCGCCCGTGGCTGCGCCGAGCTTGAGGATCGGCGCCGTCTTCTTGCCCTGCAGGACGCCGAGCATGGCCGGCGTCATGGCGTAGGGTCCCTTAGCCATGTTGCCCACCTCGGCCGCCGGCAGCTCACCGAGCTGCGCGACCGCCGCGATGTTGGCGACCTGCCGCGACAGATCCTCCGTGTGACGGCGGTCGTTGGGACCGGCGGCATGGGAGGCCGTGGCGAGCAGGGCGCCGATCAGCGCGAGAACCGTGGGGCGGGCGATCATACCAGTTCCCCCTACTCGCCGGCCATCTGCAGCGAAGCCGCTTGCGCCGCGACCGTTTCGACGACGACGCTGCAGCAGACTTCGACAATCTGCATCGGCTCTTCCGGGCTGCAATAGATGACGCCGCTGGCGCCCATCGGAATTTCCAGCGTCTCGCCGGTCGAAAGCGGCTTGGTGCCGGCATCGCCCTTGAAGACGCCGCGGCCTTCGGCGATCGTCAGCATGCGGTGGGATTGCGGATCTTCCGAGAAGGTGATGGCGGTGCCGGGACGCAGCGTCATCACACGCAATTCGTAGCCGGGGCCTTCCTGGATGCGGCGCACCTCGCCCCAGGTCATCTGGTTGCGGGCATGCTGCATGAGCTCGCGCCGCTTGATCGACTCCAGCTGCTTGACGACCTGTTTGACCTGCTGGGCCTTGTCATGGGACGTGACCAGCAGCGCGTCGTCCGTATCGACGACGACCACATTGTCCATGCCGACGACGGCGATCAGCTTGCCGGAGGCGCGGATATAGGAATTGCGGGAGTCGATGCAGACCACATCGCCGCTGATGACATTGCCGTCCTCGTTCTTGTCGGCGATCTGGTGGAGAGCGCTCCAGGCACCGACATCGTTCCAGCGGACGGCAAGCGGCGCGACCACGGTCAGCGGCGACTGTTCGAAGATGATCGACTCCGTCGGCTGGTTGGAAGCCGCGGAGAAGGATTCAGCGTCGAGGAAGATGGCGTGATCCGTCTCTTCGGCCAGCGCCAGGGAGGCGCGGACGGCGGCGAGCGTCGCGGGATCGAGGCGCTGGAACTCGGAAATCAGCACATCGGCACGGAACAGGCTGATGCCCGAAGACCAGTAGGCGTTTCCGGACGCAATCAGGCGGCTCGCCACTTCGAATGGCGGCTTCTCGACGAAGCTTGCCACGCTGCGGGCGCCCGGCACGTCATCGAGCAGGCCGCCGTCGACGATGTAGCCGTATCCGGTTTCGGGATATTCCGGCTGCACGCCGAAGAGAACGATGCGACCGCTCTGGGCCGCGGGGCGCATGGCCAGCACGCAGGCGGCGAGGTCGCCGCGGACGATATGGTCGGACGGCAGGACGCAGATCAGCGCGTCGGGCTGGGTTTCGGCCAATGTCAGGGCCGTGGCGAGAACCGCCGGGCCGGTGTTGCGGGACAGAGGCTCGGCAATGATCCGGGCCGGGCAATTCAGCTCATGCAGCTGCTGAAGCACGGTTCCGACATGCGCACTGCTGACGGCGACGATCGGATCGCTGAAGCCGTCCTGCCGCTGGCGCTCGATCGTGGCATGGAAAAAGGTGCGGCCGGTGGTGCCTTCGATCCGCTGGAACTGCTTGGGATGCTCTGTCCGAGACAAGGGCCATAGTCGCGTGCCTACACCGCCGCAAAGGATCAGTGGGTGAATGGTCTGCATCGTCTTCTCCTGTTCATTTGGCTTCGGCTCCGATCCGGCGATGGAGATCCACCGCCCGGGAAATCAGACCTGGCCGGGGATCTGGTTGATGAGCCGGGTGACCCTGTCCTTCAGTTTCATGGCTGTGGCATTGACGACACGGATCGAAACCGGCGTGCCGACCGCTTCGCCGGCAATCGGACCATCCGGCACGAGGCGAACGTCGACTTCATGCTCGCGGCCCGTGGGGCGGAAGGCGTCCGGGGCGTCGGCCGGCTTGGCGTAGACGACACGGCCGTCCGAAAAGTGCAGTTCGGCCAGCGAACCGTTGAGCAGCATCTTGGCGAGATCGGGTGACATAGTGGCCTCGACCACCGGTTCGACATTGCCGCTGACCGCTTCGACCACCGGATCGCCGGCGAGGACGGTCGCGCCCTCGGCGATCTTGCCGGGCAGGACCTTGCAGTCGCAGGGCATGGTGACATTCAGCGTGTCGCCGGAATTGGACCGCAGCGAATAGACGACATCGCCCTTGGCGGCCGCCGTGTTGAGGTAGGAGATCTGGCCGCTTGCCACGGCGCGCAGCACTTCGCCATTGCCCGTGACCATTCCGAGCTGCGGCACTTCGTGCGAGAAGATGCGGCTGTAGGCGAGATTGGCGACAATCCCGGCCAGCGCCAGGGTCAGCACGGATGTGGCGAGGAAGCGGGCGAACCGGCGCGCGCCGCCACCAATGCCCGAGGCCGCCGCCCCCTTTTTGGCTTCCGGACCGGATGCCTTGTCGCGCAGGCCGATGATCCGGTCGACCGACATGATGTCGCCGGCGATGTAGGAGTTCAGCAGGTAACGCAGGGCTGGAAGATGATCGCCCGTCGGCTGGGTGAAATCGAGACGCATTTCGCCGGTTTCGCTCTGGGCCCTGGCGATGCGGGCCTCGACCGGCAATGTGATGGCGTAACCGCTGAAATCGAAACGCAGGACTGCGAGGCGTTTCTGGCCATCCAGCTCAGGTCCGGACAGGCCGGCGACATGCGCGTTCACCAGCGAAATGCTGGAGCCGGTATATTGCCGCCCGTCGATGATGGCGCGGAAGGGAATGCGCACGGACGGGTGTTCGCTGCCATTGTCGAGCGGCATCGGGCCCAGGCCCGGTTCTACGTCGGACTGCACGGACATACTCTTGGGAGCAGTATTTTCAATATCCATTGTCGACTATCCTTTCGTATCAGATGAGGCCGCCGATATAGGCGATGCCGAGGACCAGCCAGCCAACGGCCAGCGCATGCATGTGAGTGGAACCCGCTGCCCGCCAGCGCTGTGCGATGCCCTTCGTGGTGGCGCGTCCCTCGGTCGTCTGGCGGGTCCACTTCTGCCGGTCGAGGCGGAAGAGAACGAAGCTCTTGATGAGGGCGCCACCGATCTGGCTGAAGTAGAGAAGGAACGGGTAGCTGATGGGAAAGCTGCGGCCCCGCGCGCCGAGGATGATCGTGCAGGCAACGTATCGCGTCAGCATCACCCAGGAGAGGTAGACCGGCAGGATCCAGGCGCTGACGAAAACGGCGGCGAGCAGGACGCTGGCGGGACCGGCAAGCGTCGTCCAGATCGACACCGCCTGGTCGAGGATCGACCACCATGTGAAGTAGCCGATGCGTGACGGGCCCAGGCTCAGCGCCCGCCCGTTGGTGCGCAGCATGTTGCCGAACCAGCGGATCATCAGCACGCCGGCGGATTCGAAGAAGCCGGGCTTCGGCTGGGTTTCGATCGCCGTCGTCAGCAGGTCCGGCAGGTACAGCATCTTGTAGCCGCGCTTGAGGAGCCAGAACCATGTCGACTTGTCGTCGCCGGTCAGGAACTGCACGCGGCCGAGGCGCCAGTGATCGATGTGATCGTTGCGGACCATCTCGATGAAGCCGGTCTCGGTGGCGAGGCTGGCACGGAAGACGGACATGCGGCCGGTCAGCGTCAGCACGCGTTCGCTGAGCGCCATCGACGACATCATCACGTGACGCTGGGCGAAGCGGAGCTCGAACCAGTCGCGGAAGAACCTGCTGCCCTGGGTTTCGCTTCTTTCGTCCGTTGTGACGGCACCGACGGCCGGGTCGGCGAAGAACGGGATGGACCGGTCGACGACATCGAGGGGAACGCAACTGTCGCCGTCAACGAGAAGGATCACGTCGTCGCGGCCGGGATTGAGGGCGGCAATGGAGCGCAACGACGTGGCGAGCGCATCCCGCTTGCCGGTGCCGGGGATCTTGTCGATCTGCAGGTGGATTGCCGGCTTGCCGACGCCCTGTTCTTCCATCACCGAGGCCATCACCTGGCGGATCAGTCGGCGGTCGGATTCATCGACGATGGAAGCGATCACCGAGGCTCCGCCCTTTGCGTGGCACGCGGCTTCGAAGACGCTGCGGTACACGCGGGCCGAGATCTCGGAGGGGATCTTGTAGGTGGTCACCAGGAAGAAGGCGTGATTGCGCTTGCCGCGCCGCTGATATTCGGCCTCGGCAGCCGCCCGGCGACGGGGATAGGCCACCTTCTGATAGTACATCGCGCGCACGATGTTCGTCGCTGCCCAGCCATATCGCCAGAGGCCGATCGTGCCGACCGTGATCAGCGCACCCGTGTAGTTGTCGAACGGTGAGTTCGGCACGCAAAGCGCAAGCGCGGTGATCGCCAGAAGATAGAGGATGTGGCCGGGCAGTGTCATTGTCGCGCCCCTTACCAGCAGATGCCCTGATAGGTGCCGTGCGAGCGCATCTCCGGACGAATGCGCAGAAGGTCCACCATCGGAACGTTCAGCGAGTGCTCCATCAGGAGCGGCATCGCCTCATCGTAATGATTGCCGACGAGGATGATGTCGGCGCCCTTGATGAGATCGCTGACATCGGCGACCAGGCGGCTCGAGAGATCGTTGACCGCGTCGTTGCCACGACCGGCGCCGCTCATGCCCTCGCTGAAGGCCGTCTGCACGAAGGGATCATAGATCTTCAGGTCGTAACCCTTGTCGATCAGCCGTCCGGCGAGCTTGGCGAGCGGGCTTTCGCGCAGATCGTCCGTGCCGGTCTTGAAGCTGATGCCGACCATGCCGATCGACTGGCCGCCAAGTTCTGAGACCATGGTTTCGGCGCGCGCGATCTGCGCCTGGTTGGCCTCCAGCACGGCATCGAGGAGATGCGAGCTGACATGCTTTTCCGAGGCGAGATGGCGAAGGGCGCGGACGTCCTTCGGCAGGCAGGAGCCGCCGAAGGCGAAGCCGGGACGCATGAAGTAAGGCGAAATGTTCACCTTCAGGTCCGAGCAGAGGATCTTCATGACCAGCTGGCCATCGACGCCGGATGCCTTGGCGATATTGCCGATCTCGTTGGCAAAGGTGACCTTGACCGCGCGCCAGGAATTGCTTGTGTACTTGATCATTTCCGCCGTCGCGAGACTGACGGAATGGCACTCGCAGGGCAGCTTGGCGTTGATCTCGTGAAGGATTTCATCAGTCGGCTTGTCGAGTGTGCCGAAAACGATCAGGCCGGGGTCATAGTTGTCGGCAATCGCCGTGCTTTCCCGCAGGAACTCCGGATAGTAGCCGACACCGAAGTCGCTTCCGGCCTTAAGGCCCGAGGCCGCTTCGAGAGCGGGAACGCAGACGTTGTCCATCGTGCCGGGAACGATGGTCGAACGGATGACGACCGAATGGAACGCTCCCTTTGCAGCGATGGCCGCGCCGATCATCTCGCAGGCCGACACCACATAGGTCAAACCGACAGATCCGTCCGCAGCGCTCGGCGTTCCAACGCATACGAAGGAAATGTCGGTGTCCGCCACCGCTTCGGCCGTGTCGGTGGTTGCCGTCAGCCGGCCTTCTGCGACAGCCTTCTCGATCATTTCGCCAAGCCCGCGCTCAACGATGGGAGTCCTGCCGGAATTGATGGCCTTGACCTTCTCGGGATCCACATCGCAGGCCACGACCTGATGGCCGTCATTGGCCAGGCATGCCGCCGACACCGCACCAACATAACCGATTCCGAACACGCTAATTCTGGCCATCGCCTTCACCTCTCAGCTGCTGCGGACGCTATCGAGGCACCGCGCATCTTGGTTAACAGAACTTTAGTCTGCCCTTAGATAAGCGCTTCAAATCCAATCGATGGAAGTCAGGAATAGCTTGACAGCTGTAAGGAAAACCCGAAATTTTTTGACGAAAATTAGGCATAAAAATCAATCATTTAGCCTAATTATTGTGCAACGCAAAAAGCCGCTGGCGGTCAATGACCGGCAGCGGTGTCACTATGTACTGGAATGCTCTTGATTAACTCAGCCAGCCGTTCCTGATGGCGTATTGCACAATTTCGGAGCGGCTCGACAACGAGAGCTTCTTGACCGCCCTCGACTTGTAGGTTTCGACCGTCTTCTGGCTGAGGCTGATGTCGGCGGCGATTTCCTTGGTGGCGAGGCCCATGGCCACGTAACGCAGGACCGCTTCTTCCCGGTCGGTCAGCGGGCCGCGTGGCGCACTCGCCGACACAGCCCCTGTCAGGCCGGTGCTTTCGGCACGATAGGTGATCGGCTCCACCATTTCTTCGGGCGGCTCGAGAAGTCCGCCATGGCCGAGAACATTTATGGCCTTGAGGATTTTCTGGACCGATGCTGTCTTGGGGACGACCCCCGCATAGCCGAGGTTCATATAGTGACGCGATGAATGCGGGTCCGTCACCGCGCAATAGGCAAGCGCCCGTGTCTGCCTGCTGGCTTCACTGACGGCGACAAGCCCGGCCGGAACAGACCTTTCGAGAAACTCAGGGTCTGTCACAAGCACGTCGGGACGCAACCTGCTCACCTGAATCGACACGTCGTCGATAGCGTCAAATGGCCTTACGGCCCTTAAATTCTTGGTTGAATTGAGGAGTGCGGCCAACCCGTCCGCCAAGACCGGGTTTTCGTCCAAAATCAACACGCGAATGAATTCGGAATTATCCATATCTTTCCCTCTCACGCAGGTAATTCGGGGTTTGGCGCGTTAGGCGCGCGCTTCAACCACAAGAGACCTTCCCCAAAGGGTTCAATGCTCAGTTCAAAATGTCTGTTGGTATGCCTTTCCAAGTATGCTTGATTATACAGACCAGGTCGCCTAGACCCGGCGCCATGAAACTGGCTCGCAGAATATTGCGGTGCAATATGTCAAGTGTAAGGCAGTTTGAACTGCCGCCCGGGCGGAGCGAGGACTTGGCATACCTCACACCCATCAGGCCGCGCATAAGAACGATGCTGCAACCGGACACGAATTCGGCATTATACAAATGAATGAATGTGCTTAGTGCAATTGCAGGCGTGCACGACTCGCGGGCCAAAAATTTGTCGTACGAGTCAGCTTTAGACCGCCAGAATGCGACGCATGCGCGAATTTTCGTGCCGGCGAGCACGAATAGGTTAGGCAGACCGGCAAATTTGGCGCGCCGATCACAATTCGGATGTGTCGGTTTCCTTCCGCGTCGTGCCGCCGATCAGCACATCAGCGACAGAATCTCGAACAGCATCTGCGCGCCGGCATGGGCGGTGTTGGTGGTGGCGTCATATTGCGGCGCGACCTCGACGACGTCACCGCCGACAATGTTCAGCCCCGCCAACCCCCGCAGCAGCGCCTGTGCTTCGCGCGTCGAGAGGCCGCCGATTTCCGGCGTTCCGGTGCCGGGTGCGAAGGCCGGATCGAGGCTGTCGACGTCGAAGGACACGTAGACCGGCCTGTCGCCGACCAGATCCCGCGCCCGGACGATAACCGAATCGAGACCGATCGTGTTCAACTCTTCCGCGTGGATGACGGTCATGCCGGAATCGTAGGAGAACTCCCACAGCATCTCGGAAGAGCCGCGAATGCCGATCTGGATCGTATGGCGCGGATCGAGCGCGCCTTCGAGCACCGCATGGCGGAAGGGGCCACCATGGTGGAAGCGGCACTCTTCGTAGGGTCCGCCGGTATCGCAATGGGCGTCGATATGGATCATGGCGACCGGCCCATGCTTCTTGGCAACCGCACGCAGGATCGGCAGCGAGATCGAATGATCACCACCGACCGAAAGCGGCCTTGCACCCCCGGCAATGATCGCGTCGATCGCCTTTTCGATATCTTCGTGGCAACCAACCAGATCGTAGCGGCTGCGGAAACTGACGTCGCCGACGTCGGCGACCTTGAGTTCGAAGGTCGGAGCAACCTTCAGGACATGATTGTAGGGTCCGATGCGCTCGATCGCGCGCAGCGCCCGCGGCCCGAAGCGGCAGCCGTTACGGTTGGAAATCGCCAGATCCATCGGCATGCCGATGATCGCCACATCGAGACCGGAGAAATCCGGATTGGCCCAGTCGATCGGCCGATAGGGCGCATCGAGGAAGGTGGGCAGGCCGGTATAGGGAGCGGCGCGCTTTCCGGTCTTGTCGATCACCTTGCCGACGATCTTGCTGAAATGCTCGTCGTGGACGGCCTTCTCGTTGTCGCCGGTATAGCGGGCTTTCAGGTATTCGAGATGATCGTCGGACATGGTCTTCCCCTTTGCGGCACAGTCGACGAATTTATCGCGAGCGGCGGGGGAAAAGGCAACCGGTTTGCCGGAGGATCATGCCCGTTTGCGGCTCAGGTGCCGCAGAACGTGCGCGCGACCTCTTCGTCCGGCATCGGCGGTTCGGCGTAGCGGGCAAACGCCGGCTGATCCTCGTAGGGATTGGCAAGCACGCGCATCAGGGCCTCGAACAAGGAGAAATCCCCCTCCTCCCGTGCCGCGACAATCGCCTGCTCAATGCGGTGATTGCGGGGAATAAAGGCGGGATTGACCCGTCGCATCGCTGCGGCGCGGTCTTCCGGTGCAATCCCGTCGCCATCGACATGGGCCCGCCACTCGGCAAGCCATGCCAGCGCAGCCTCGGGATCGATGAACTCGGCAGCAAAGTCGGCATCCGCGGTTGAAGACAGGGCGCTGGCGGCGAGCGCCCGGAATGTGCGGGTGAAGTCGGCGCGGCTATCTTCCATCAGCTTCAGGAGCTTCTGCGCCAGGTCGAAATCGCCTTCGCCCGGCGTCGCAATGCCGATCTTGGCGCGCAACACCTCCAGCCAGCGGTCGTTGAAGCTCTCGCCGAAGACCTTGATCGCCGTATTGGCGCGCTCGACGGCCTTGTCCATGTCCGTGTCGAGTAGCGGCAGGACGGCTTCGGCAAAGCGTACGAGGTTCCATTGGCCGATGGTTGGCTGGTTGGCATAGGCGTAGCGGCCATGGGCGTCGATCGACGAGAACACCTTGTTGAAGCTGAAGGCGTCCAGGAAGGCGCAGGGACCGAAATCGATGGTCTCGCCGGAGACCGCCATGTTGTCGGTGTTCATGACGCCGTGAATGAAGCCGACGCGCATCCATTCGGCGATCAGCGACGCCTGGCGTCGGCAGACTGCTTCGATCAGCAGAGCGTAGCGGTCTTCCTCACCCTCCAGCTCCGGATAGTGGCGGGCGATCACATGGTCCGCCAGCAGGCGCAGGGCCTCTTCGTCCTGGCGGGCGGCGAAATACTGGAAGGTGCCGACGCGGATATGGCTGGCGGCGACGCGGGTGAAGACGGCGCCGGGAAGCTTTGTCTCGCGGTAAACTGTATCGCCGGTGGTGACAGCGGCCAGCGCCCGGGTCGTCGGAATGCCGAGCGCGTGCATGGCCTCCGATACGATATATTCTCGCATCACCGGACCAAGCGCGGCGCGGCCGTCACCATTGCGTGACCAGGCCGTCGGGCCGGCACCCTTCAACTGGATATCACGGCGATGGCCTTCACGATCGACGACCTCGCCCAGAAGCAGCGCGCGTCCGTCGCCAAGCCGGGGCACGAAGTGGCCGAACTGGTGGCCGGCATAGACCTGCGCCACCATCGCGGCACCGGGCAGCGGTTCGTTGCCGGAGAAGATCTCCGCGCCGTCCCGTTCCAGAAGGGCGACATCGAGACCCAATTCGCCGGCAAGCGCATGGTTGAAGGCAAACAGCCGCGGCTCGCTGGCATGAGCCGGACGGGCGTCGGCATAAAAGCGCGCCGGCAGCAGCGTATAGGAATTGTCAAATCGGATCGGCGGGGACGCGTCCATTGGTCTTGCCCTTCTCTTCAAGCCCCAAAGATGGGGCAGGAAAGGCTCAATTCCAAGCCTGTCTTTCCGGATTGAGCCGGCATAAAGCAGGGTCAGTCGCCGCCGGCCGGTACCCGCGTCGGCAATGGCTGGGTCTTGCGCGGCGGCGCCACCGAATTGCGGATCACCAGATCCGGCATCAGCAGGATTTCCTCTTCCGGCGGCTTGGCGCCCGACAGCATGTTCAGGAGCAGCGCCATCGCCTGTTTGCCGATCGCAGTGCGCGGCTGGCGGATGGTGGTGAGCGGCGGCGACATGAAGCCGGCCTGCGGCACGTCGTCAAAGCCCGTGACGGAGAAGTCCCGCGGCATGTCGTAGCCGCGGGCGGTGAGGCCGAGCATGACGCCGACCGCCGTCTGGTCGTTGACGCACATGAAGGCGGTCGGCAGCGTGTTGCGCATGAACAGCTGCTCGAGCGCGAGCCGGCCACTCTCGATCGTGCCGTCGCCCTCGATCACCATGCGCTGATCGACCGGAATGCCGGCGGCCTCCATGCCTTCGTCATAACCCTGCCGGCGCCGGCTGTAGGAGAGCCGCGTGCGGGAATCACCGATGAAGGCGATCCTGCGATGTCCTTCGGCAAGCAGCAGGTCGGCTACCTTGCGGGCGCCGACGACGTCGTCGACGCCGACATAGGGAATGCCGCCATTATAGACCGGCTCGAACACGCCGACCGTTGGCGGCAGCCGTGCCGTCATCGCCTGATGGCCAAACGGAAGGACACCGGTAAACAGGATGAGGCCGGTCGCCTGGTTCGAGTTGAGGAATTTCAGATATTCGACGCCGCGCTGCGGATCGTTCTGCGTATGGCCGATCAGGATGCCGTAGCCATGCGACCGCGCCTCGTTTTCGAGACCGACGAGAATGTTGGAAAAGTTCGGGTCGCCGATATCCGGCGCGACGACGAGAATGATGTTGGAGCGTCCGAGCCGCAGGCTGCGGGCCATGGCGTTGGCCGTGTAGCCGGTGACGGCAATCGCGTGGTTGACCTTGTGCAGCGTCGAATTGGCAACCTTCTCGGGCGTGTGGATCGCGCGCGACACCGTGGCGATGGAAACCTCCGCGATTCGGGCGACGTCTTCGATGGTTGCGGAGGGGGAATTCGACACGCCGGCCTGCCTCGGGTCTGATTTTCGACGCGACACTACATCGGGCGGCGCAAAGGTCAAATCCCGCGCCTCACATTTTCGACATTTGACCTCAATGTAAACCTTTACACGACCTATGTAAAGGTTTACATATGCCATTGCGGATGGGAGCCGCGGGAGGAATCAATGCGTTTCGAGACTGCCGAGGCGGGCGAGATCGTTCTCGCCGCGCGACGAATCTCCAAATCATTCAGTGGCGTACAGGTGCTTTTCAGCGTCAATTTCGAGCTGAAGGCAGGCGAGATCCATGCGCTGGTCGGGGAAAACGGCGCCGGCAAGTCGACCTTCGTGAAGATCATGTCCGGCTTCGAACAGCCGACGGCGGGAGAGATCCTGCTCGACGGAAAGCCTGTGACCTTGCCCGCGAACGGCGCCGCCGAAGCGCTCGGCATCGTCATCATTCACCAGGAATTCAATCTCGCCGAACATCTGACGGTCACCGAAAGCCTGTTTCTCGGCCGCGAACTGATACGCTTCGGCGTCCTCGACCGCAAGCGCATGCGGGCGGAAGCCCGGCGCGTGCTGGACATGCTCGGCTCGCATGTCGACGAGAACGCGTTGATCAGTTCGCTGCCGGTCGCCGACAAGCAGATGGTGGAAATCGCCAAGGCGATCAGCAAGGACGCCCGCGTCGTGTTCATGGACGAGCCGACGGCGGTGCTTTCCCAGGAAGAGACCAAGGTTCTCTTCGAACAGGTGCGCAAGCTGCGGGCAAAGGGCACCAGCTTCGTCTTCGTGTCGCACAAGCTGGACGAGGTACTGGAGCTGACGGACCGGGTCACGGTCCTGCGTGACGGCCAATGGGTGAAGACGGCGCCGACCGAACTTCTCGACGGTGAATCCATCGCCCAGCTGATGGTCGGCCGCGAGCTGTCCAGCCTTTACCCGACGAAGCGCGAACCGGATGTCGACGAGACGATGGCGGTGAGCGTGAAGAACCTGACGACCGGCTTCGTGCGCGATGCGAGCTTCGAGGTGCGCAAGGGCGAGATCATCGGCTTTTCGGGACTGATCGGCTCCGGCCGCACGGAACTGATGGAGGCCGTGGCCGGCCTGCGCCCACGGCTCGAGGGCGAAGTCGTCATCCAGGGCGAAACCATCGCTTCCGGCGATTCGCGCGGTGCGATCCGCGCCGGCCTCGCCTACATGACCAAGGATAGGAAGTCGAAAGGCCTGCTGCTCGGCTCCGGCATGGGGGTCAACCTGACCCTGCAATCGCTCGAACAGCACAGCCGCTACGGCTACCTGCGTCCGAAAAGCGAAGCCGAGGCCCTGGCTAGGGCACGGCGCCGGTTCGACATCCGCGTGCGCGACAGCAATGTCGTCGCCGGACGCATGTCGGGCGGCAACCAGCAGAAGCTGCTGCTCGCAAAGGTGATGGAAACCGAGCCGGACATCATCATCATCGACGAGCCGACCCGCGGTATCGACGTCGGCACGAAGCAGCAGATCTACCACTTCATCTCGGCACTGGCGCGCGACGGCAAGTCGATCATCGTCGTGTCTTCCGAGATGCAGGAGATCATCGGCCTGTGCAGCCGCGTCGCGGTCATGCGCGAGGGCCGGATCGTCGGCTGGCTGGAAGGCGGCGGGATCAACGAGCAGGAAATCATGCGCTACTCCGCCGGCCTGAAGAAAATGGCCGGCTGAAGCAAGCAGGACAAAGACAAACGGCCGGGGACAACAGGGCCGAAACAGTGGGAGGCTGAACTTGGACATGAGTGCTGAAGGCAACGAACCGGAAAAGGATCGCAAGGCGCCGTTCTGGTCGGATATAGACCTGAGGGCGGTCGCACCTTTCGTGGCTCTCATACTGCTGCTCATTCTCGGCGCGCTCGCCAATCCGAACTTCATCGGGCTCAACAATCTCGCCAATGTCGCGACGCGCAGCGCCTTCATCGCCATCATCGCCGTCGGCGCGACCTTCGTCATCTCGGCGGGCGACCTCGACCTTTCCGTCGGCTCGATGCTGGCCTTTGTCGCCAGCCTGATGATCCTGTTCATGAATTCCGGCGCAATCGCCGATCCGGCGCTGATGCTGACGGCGGCCGTGGTGATGGCAATGGTCGTCGGTGCGCTCTGCGGGCTGGCGAACGGACTGATCACCACGGTCGGGAGGATCGAACCGTTCATCGCCACCCTCGGCACCATGGGCATCTATCGCGGCCTGACGATCTGGCTGTCGCAGGGCGGTGCCATCACGCTCAAGTCGCCGGAAATCCAGCAGATCTACGGGCCAGCCTATTTCGGCTCGATCCTCGGCATTCCGGTGCCGATCGTCGTCATCCTCGCCGTCACGCTGGTTGCCGCATTCGTGCTCTACCGCACGCGCTATGGCCGCCATGTCGTCGCCGTCGGCTCGAACAGCGACGTGGCGCGCTATTCCGGCATCGCCGTCAACCGCGTGCGCACCATCGCCTTCATGATCCAGGGGCTCTGCGTCGCCGTCGCGGTGCTGCTCTACGTGCCCCGCCTCGGTTCGACATCGGCAACCACCGGCATTCTCTGGGAACTCCAGGCAATCACCGCCGTGGTGGTCGGCGGAACGGCACTGAAGGGTGGCGCGGGCCGCGTCTGGGGCACGATCTGCGGCGCCTTCATTCTGGAGCTCGTCGGCAACATCATGCTGCTGTCGAACTTCATCAGCGAATATCTGATCGCCACCATCCAGGGGTCGATCATCATCATCGCCATGCTCGTGCAGCGCTCGCTGACGCGCAAGGTATGACCGAAATGACCGGGCTCGGGGCACCCGGTCTTGAGGAGGAGAAGACCCCGATACGCATTAGGGAGTGAGACATGTTGAAGAAGCTTATGGGCGTCGCATTTGTCGCCGCCGCATTGACGGGCACCGCCTATGCCCAGGAAGCGAAGACGATCGGGGTATCGATCCCCGCCGCCGACCACGGCTGGACCGCCGGCGTCGTCTATCATGCCGAGCGCGTGGCCGCACTCGTGCAGAAGGAATATCCGGACGCCAAGGTGATCGTGAAGACCTCACCGGATCCGGCAAGCCAGGCAAACGCCATCCAGGACCTCGCCGTGCAGGGCCTCGACGCGCTGGTGATCCTGCCGACCGATCCGGACCCGCTGGTCAACGCCATCAAGCAGGTGAAGGAAAAGGGCACGTTCGTCACCATCGTCGACCGCGCGCCGAGCGTGAACGATAGTACGGTTCGCGACCTTTATGTCGCCGGCAACAACCCGGCGCTCGGCCGTGTGGCTGGTGAATACATCAAGGAAAACACGCCCGACGCCAAGGTCGTAGTGATCCGCGGCCTCCCGATCCCGATCGACCAGCAGCGCCAGGACGGCTTCGATGAAGGCATCAAGGGCTCCAACGTCGAGGTTCTCGATCGCCAGTTCGGCAACTGGAACCGCGACGACGCCTTCAAGGTTATGCAGGACTACCTGACCAAGTACCCGCAGATCGACGTGGTCTGGTGCCAGGACGACGACATGGCCGTCGGCGTGCTGCAGGCCATCGAGCAGGCCAAGCGGACGGACATCAAGTATGTCGTCGCCGGGGCCGGCTCGAAGGACATGATCAAGAGGGTCATGGACGGCGACAAGATGATCCCGGTCGATATCCTGTACCCGCCGGCAATGGTCGGCACGGCGATCGAACTGACCGTCGCCGCGCTCTATGACAAGATCCCGGTCCACGGCACCTACACGCTCGATGCGACGCTGGTGACCAAGGACAATGCCGCGAACTACTACTTCCCGGATTCGCCCTTCTGACAGCGCCTCCGCTCTCAGTGAAGACGCCCGCCCGGATGCCTCAGAAACATCCGGGCGGGCGTTGCCATTTAAAGCGTCAGGGCGTTCAGCCGGTCTGCGCCCTGGACGGCTCGGCGGCGGGCTCTACCGATGCGTCGCCGTCCAGTGCAAGTGCCTGTTCGCCGACCTTCATAGACAGACCGCCGGCAACACTGGAATCCTCGGCAAGATCGAGGATGCGCTGCAGTGCGGCACCGCGGCCGAAGTCCGGTTCCATCGGCCCCTTGCCCATGCAGGCGGCAGCAAAGCGCTCGTACATGTCCGGCACGGTATCGAGCGGCACGTCGCGCCATTCTTCCGTCAGCATATCCTCACCAAGGCAAACTCGCAGATAGCCCTTGTTCTTGATGAGCGAGACTTCCATGCCGCCGAGGTCACCATGGATGCGCAACGTCAGGTCATTGTGGTGACCGGATGCGAAACGCGTGGCCGTGATGGTGCCGATGGCGCCGTCGGCAAGCTCGGCATGCATGACGAAGCTGTCATTGGCGTCGAGATCATATTCGCCGATCTTGTCGCCCGGCGCCTTGCTGAAGGTCTTCAGGCGGCTGGACACCTCGACCGGCAGGCTGTCGGCGATATAGGTCGCGAAGTCGATGATGTGGATACCGACGTCGCCGAGCACGCCCTTCGAGCCATGGCGCTTCGACAGGCGCCACAGCCATTTCGATTCCGTGCGCCAGTCACCCCATTTGGACTGGGTCAGCCAGCTCTGCAGGTAGTTGGCCTCGAAATGGCGGATCGTGCCGAGCGTGCCGGCCTTGATCATTTCCGCGGCCTTCTGCGTTGCCGCGAAGTTGCGATAGCTGAGGTTGACCATGTTGACCACACCGGCGGCCCTGGCCGTTTCCGCCATTTCGCTGGCGCGGCCGAAATCGGTCGACAGCGGCTTCTCGCACAGCACGTGCTTGCCGGCAGCAAGCAGCGTCAGTGTCGTGGCGTAGTGGACGGAGTCCGGCGTTACGTTGGAGGCGGCGTCAAAGCCGCCCCATTCGATCGCCGCTTCGAGCGAGTTGAAGCGATGCTCGATGCCGTGGGTATCGCAGAAGACGTCCAGCGCATCGGCGCGCATGTCGACCCCGGCGACGACCTCGACGCCGGGGATCTTCTTGAAGGATTCGGCGTGGACGCGTGCCATGCCGCCGGTGCCGAGGATCAGCACCCGAAGGGATGTGTTGGCCTGTTTCATTGTCCTGTTCCTGATCTTTGACTGCGCTTGAGCGGCATGCGCTCAGCGGTAGCCTTCCTCGCCGGCCTGGTGCAGTTTCGGGCCGCGTTCCTCGATCTTCTCGGGTGCGGTCTCGACCGGCACATTCGGAGCAGCGGTGACGTTCTCAACGCGCGCCATCGGGTTGTAGGCCCAGCGAACGGCATTTCGGATTACGGTCTGCACGTTTCCGTCGTGATATGTCGGGTAGGTCTCGTGGCCGGGGCGGAAATAGAAGACGTTGCCGGCACCGCGCTTGTAGGTGAGACCCGAGCGGAAGACCTCGCCGCCCTGGAACCAGCTGACGAAGACCGTTTCCAGCGGTTCCGGCACGCCGAAGGGCTCGCCGTACATTTCCTCGTTCTCGAGCTCGAAATGGTCGGGCAGATCTTTCGTGATCGGATGGTTGCGGCTGGTCACCCACAGGCGCTCGCGCTCGCCGGCCTCGCGCCAGGTCAGGTTGCACGGCGTGCCCATCAGCCGCTTGAACGGCTTGGAGAAATGGGCCGAGTGCAGCAGGATCAGGCCCATGCCGGACCAGACCGCTTCGCAGACGCGCTCGACGACCGCATCGGAGACGTCGCCATGGGCGGCGTGTCCCCACCAGATCAGCACGTCGGTCTTGGCGAGGCGTTCCTGCGTCAGCCCGTGCTCCGGCTGCTGCAGGGTCGCCGTCGTCGCCTCGATGTCGCCGTTCGTGTTCAGCGCGTCGGCGATGCAGGCATGCATGCCCTTGGGATAGAGATCCGAGACAATCTTGTTCTTCTGTTCGTGGACGTTTTCGCCCCACACAACGGTTCTGATCTTCATGAATAACTCCAGCATCCGGCGCCAGGCGTTGCCGGATTGAAAATGGACTTGGGGTCCGCCGTGCCTGACGGCGGGGGCTCAATCAGCTGATGGGCTTCCCGTTCGCATCGAAGCGATGGAAGTGCTGTTCCTGCGGTCTAAGGTTGATCCTCGATCCGTATGTTATCTTCAGTTTTCCGGGCTGGCGGACCAGCACGGGTTCGCCGACGCCGATGTCGACAAAAAGGTAGTTGTCCGAGCCGAGGTCTTCGGCATGGACGACCTCGCCGGACCAAAGCCCCTCGCCTTCGACGATATCGATATGCTCGGAGCGGATGCCCAGCGTTTCGCATCCGAAGGACTTGGCGATGTCTCCGGTCAGGAAGTTCATCTTCGGCGAGCCGATGAAACCGGCAACGAAGATGGAAGCCGGGCGCTCATAGAGTTCGGCGGGCGTGCCGACCTGCTCCACCCGGCCGTCGCGCAGCACGCAGATGCGGTCGGCGAGCGTCATCGCCTCCACCTGATCGTGCGTGACATAGATCATCGTGGCGTTTTCCATGCCATGATGCAGCTTGGCGATCTCGAGGCGTGTTGCCACACGCAGGGCCGCGTCGAGGTTGGACAGCGGTTCATCGAAGAGGAAGACGCGCGGATCGCGCACGATCGCCCGGCCGATGGCGACGCGCTGGCGCTGGCCGCCGGAAAGCTGCTTGGGCAGGCGGTCGAGCAGATGGCCAATCTGCAGCATGTCGGCAGCTTTCCGCACCCGCTCGTCCATTTCCGCCTTGGTGGCGTTGGCGAGCTTCATGCCGAAGGCCATGTTGTCGTAGACCTTCATGTGCGGGTAGAGCGCATAGGACTGGAAGACCATGGCAATGCCGCGCTTGGACGGGATGACATTGTTCACCCGCTCGCCGTCGAACAGGAGGTCGCCGGAGGTGATGTCCTCCAGTCCGGAAATCATCCGCAGCAGGGTCGACTTGCCGCAGCCGGACGGTCCGACGAACACCATGAACTCGCCGCTCTTGATATCAAGGTCGATACCCTTGATGACCTCCAGCGCGCCGAAGCTCTTGCGGACATTCTTGAGATTGATCTGGGCCATATGTGTGAGCCTCCAAACCTAGCCTTTGACGCCACCGGCGGTGAGGCCGGCCACGATCTTGCGCTGGAAGATGAGAACGAGAATGATCAGCGGTACGGTGACGATGACCGACGCCGCCATGATGTTGCCCCAGGGCGTTTCGAATTCCGAAGCGCCGGAAAGGAGGGCAATGGCGACAGGTACCGTACGCTGCGTTTCCGATGAGGTGAATGTGAGGGCGAACAGGAACTCGTTCCAGGCGCCGATGAAGGCGAGCAGCCCGGTGGTGACCAGCGCCGGCCACAGCAGCGGCAGGAAGACCTGGGTGATGACGACCCAGGGCGTCGCCCCGTCGACGATCGCCGCTTCCTCGATCTCGACCGGCAGGTCGCGCATGAAGGTCGTCAGCACCCACACCGTGAACGGCAGTGTGAAGATCGTGTAGCTGAGGATCATCGCCCAGGGCGTATTGTAGATGCCGATATAGCGGACCATCTCGAACAGGCCGGCCAGCACGGCGATCTGCGGAAACATGGAGACGGCGAGGATCGTCATCAGCAGGAGCGCACGACCGCGAAACCTGACGCGGGCGAGTGCGTAGGACGCCGTCACCGCGAGGAACAGCGAGAAGATGACGGTAACTCCGGCGATGAACACGGAGTTCAGGATGCTGCGGGTGAAATTGGGTGCCGACAGCACGGACCTGTAGTTGGCGAGATCGAAGCTCGTCGGGAAATAGTTGACCTCAAACAGCGCCGTCCCGGTCTTGAAGCTGGTCAGGATCGCGTAATAGAACGGGAAGACAGAGATCACGACGATCAGAACGACTACGGCGTAGAAGGCCGTCTTCTTGACGATATCCATGGTCATCGTTCGCCCTCCCCGCTCAGGTTGACCTTGCCGATCCAGATGTAGAGCGACACGAAGATCGCGATGATGGCGAAGAGCAGCGTCGACTGCGCCGAGCCGTAGGCGAACTTGTCGAAGTCGATGAGGTTTTCGCGGCTGATGATCGACATGGTCTTGGTCGCCTTCGAATTCGGCGTCAGCACGTAGACGAGGTCGAAGATGCGCAGCGCATCGAGCGCCCGGAAGATGACCGCGACCATGAGCGCCGGACGGACCAGCGGCAGCGTCACCTTGAAGAAGACCTTGACCGGGTGGACGCCATCGACCCTGGCGGCCTCGTAGATGTCACGCGGGATCATCTGCAGGCCGGCGAGGCAGAGGAGCGCCATGAAGGGCGTCGTCTTCCAGATGTCGACGATCAGGACCGCGAACATGGCGGTGTCGACATTCGCCGTCCAGGCGATCTTGTGGTCGATGATGCCGAGATTGAGCAGGATATCGTTGATGATGCCGAACTGGTCATTCAGCATCCAGCCCCACAGCCGCGCCGACACGATCGTCGGGATCGCCCAGGGGATGAGGATGGCGGCGCGCACGATGCCGCGGCCGACGAAATGGGCGTTCAGCACCAGCGCGACCATGAGGCCGAGCACGGTTTCGAACGCGACCGAGACGACCGAGAAGCGCACCGTGTTCCAGACGGCGTTCCACCAGGCCGGATCAACCAGTGTGCCGCGCCAGAGAATGCGCCCGGAGCTCAGTTGCCGGAAGGAAAGGTAGTTGTCGAAGCCGACCCATTTGCCGCCATAGAGATTGGTGAGCGAGGTGTCGGTAAACGAGAAATAGATCGTCCGGAACAGCGGCCATGCGGCAACGCAGACAAGCGCGAACAGCATGGGTGCGAGGAACCAGAAGGCGGCGCGGGCACGCTGCTGCTGCAGGCTTGGCCCTCTGTCGGCCGCCGGGTATGGATAGGTCTCGGTCTGAATGCTCGACATGACGGGCTCCCATGCCAGTGTCGCAATTCGTTGCGGCCTTCGAGAGGCGCAATCCGGGAATGCTGGTCAGCGGACGGGGCCGTCGAAGACCGCCCCGTCCTGCCTGCGGCTGGCCGGAGGCTACCAGCCGGATCCCTTGAGGTCTTCGAGATCGGCCTCAAGGATTTCGAGATTGTCCGCCGCGCTGCCGTCGCCGGAGAGCGTGTTGTGAACCGCGGACCAGAACTTCGACGACACCTCGTTGTACTTGCCCTTGGTCGGCGCGGAAGGACGCGGCACTGCATTCATGAAGACGTCCTTCCAGCGCGGGATGATCGGCTGCTTGGCCGCGATATCCGCATCGTCATAAAGACTGACGATGGTCGGCAGGTTGGAGGCGATCAGCGCGCGGGTCTTCTGCGCTTCCGGTCCGGACAGATAGAGCGCCAGCGAAATGGCCGCGTCCTTGTGCTTGGAATACTTGGACACGGCGACATTCCAGCCGCCCAGCGTTGCGGCCGACGTCTTGTTGTCGCCGCCGGTCGGCAGCGTGGTCACGTCGAACTTGCCCTTGACCGCACTGTCGTCGCCATTGCCAAGCGTGTAGGCATAGGGCCAGTTGCGCATGAAGACGGCATTGCCGGTCTGCCAGACGCCGCGGGCTTCTTCTTCCTGATAGGCCAGCACGCCTTCGGGCGAGATGTTGCCGGGCCAGGTCTTGGCCAGCTCGAGAGCGGCGACCGCCTTCGGATTGTTGATCGAGATGGTACCGTCCGGCTCGACGATCTGGCCGCCGCCGAAAGACTTCACCCATTCCAGCGCATTGCAGGTCAGGCCTTCATAGGCATTGCCCTGCCAGACATAGCCCCACATGTCCTTGCTGCCGGCGGCGCGCTCGCCGTCCTGGATCTTCTTGGCCGTCTCGGTCAGCTCTTCCCAGGTCTTCGGCACCTCCATGCCGTATTTCTCGAGCAGGTCCTTGCGGTAGAAGAGCGCCGGCGCATCGGTGAAGATCGGCAGGGCGACAAGCTTGCCGTCGACCGTCTGCGACTCGATGATCGAAGGAAAGTGCTGCGGAATGAGATCCTTGGCCAAGTCCGTCAGGTCGACGAACTGATCGGCCAGCTGCGGCGCCCAGATGACATCCGTCTGGTAAAGGTCGATATCGGCATTGCCGGCGGCAAGCCAAAGGCGATACTGGCCGAACTGGTCGCTCGTCGAAGCCGGCATCGGGACAAGGGTCACCTTGTTGCCGGTTTCCTTCTCCCACGGCGCGACGATCGTCTTGAAATCCCGAACCGCATTGCCGACGGCGCCGGAGACGTAGGTGATCTCCTCCGCCTGCGCCAGGCCGGCCACCGAAACAAAGGCGAGCGTTGCCGCCGTGCCGCGCAGCGCACGGCAAATTCCCTGCATATCCATGCCAATTTCCTCCCGTTGAATTGCGGAACGGGCACTCCCACGCCCGTTGCGACTTCTAACGCTCCGTGTTTTCTCTCTATTGCGAGGCCGAAAATCCGAAACGTTTCGGAAAGCTAACACCAGCCATTATGGCTGTCAATACGACTGACCATCGAAGATATCGGAGGTTGCAGAAACGCGTTGCTTCAGGACTTCGGAGGCGCGACGGAGGCCCGCTCGATGAACTCGGAAACCGCGACTTCCTGCAGGCTCTCGACCGGCTCGCCATTGATCGCACCGACAAGATAGGCGGCCATCGGCGCCCAACTGTTGCGCAGCGCCGCCTTCGTTACCGTCAAGGCCGGATAGAAGGCGGAACCGCGCACATCCGGCAGCACGTCGTCATGGGCGACGACCGAAACATCGTCGGGAACGGTGAGGCCGAGCGACTTCAGCGTGGCGTAAACACCGCGCGCAACCAATGTGTTACCGCAGATCACGGCAGTCGGCCTTGGGGCCGCCCCGGTGAAAAGCTGGACCGCCGAAATCATGCCCAGAGCATCATTCATTCGACCGTAGCGCATCAGATCGGGATCGAACGCGATGCCTGCCTCCTCCAGCGCCTTGCGGTATCCGTCGGTTCTGGCGAGCGAATAGTTTCTCTTTTCCAGACCGTTGATGAATGCGATCCGCCTGTGGCCCTTGTCGAGCAGATGGCGCGTGAGATGATAACCGACACCATCATTGTCGATATCGTAATACGGGTAGTCCGTCTGCGTCCGCGTGCGCCCGTGCACAACGAACGGCACCCGCCGCTCGCGCAGGAAATTGATGCGCGGGTCTTCCAGAAGTGGCTCGACCACGACGAAGCCGTCCAGTGCGCCACGGTCGATCAGCTTGCGATAGACGGAAATGATCTCGTCGTCTTCGCGCGCGATATGCAGCACGAACTGCATGTCGCGGCTGGAAAAGACCTGCGATAACCCACTGACGACTTCAAGGAAATTGTTGTCCGACGACAGCTGCGGGTGCTTGGGCAGCACCAGGGCGACCATGCCGGAGCGACCGGATACCAGCTTCTGCGCGGCAATATTCGGATGATAATTCAATTCCTTGGCGGCTTCGAGAACGCGCTTTCGGGTGTTCTCGTTGACATCCGAGTAGCCGTTCAGGGCGCGACTGACCTGCGTCACCGACAGATTGAGATGCCGGCTGATATCCTTCAAGGTCGCCATTGCAAAAGCCCTTCCTCACCCACTTCGTGAGGCAATTTACACAGATGACGCCATTGTCCAAAGCGTTTCCGTCAAAATGCCCCGAAACGTTTTGGAATGTTTATAACTTTCGTTCATCCAAAACGCGATACCGGCCGCAGATCAACTGCGGCCGGCCTCTCTAGGACCTTCTGCATATGCCGCATCAGGCGACTGGGCTAGGTATCGCCGCTTCCATCATCACCCGCACCAGCAGCAGCATGACGAGGGCCTGGCCGTAAGGTGCCGGGACATTGGGGATCTGGCGGTAGAAATCGAGCGAATGGCCCATCGGTGTGCCGTCGGAGACCTCGAGCACGATGCCGTTTTCGTCGATGCGCGCAAGCACGGCGTCAAGCGCCTTGTCGGCCGCCGGCCGGAAACTCTCGTCGAGCAGGCCGAGATCGATACCGCGCAGGATGCCGTAGGCGATCGCCGCCGTGGCCGATGTTTCCGGCGGAGAACCCGGATCGCAGACCAGCGTGCAGAACATGCCATTGTCGAGCTGATTGGCGACGAGCGTCCTGACCTGCGACGACAGAATGAAGGTGAGATGCCGGCGCAGGTGATCAGGGACCTTCGAGACGAGACTAAAGAGCTCCGGAATGGCGACCGTGATCCAGGAATTGCCGCGCGCCCAGAAGGCGTTGGCGAAATTGTTGCGGCCGTTGAAGGTCCAGCCGTGATACCAAAGCCCGGTGACCGGATCGGCAAGGTAGCGCTCGTGCACGAGGAACTGGTAGAAGGCCTCCTCGATCCAGTCCTGCCGGCCGAAGCGTTCTCCGGCACGGGCAAGGAACAGGCAGGTCATGAACAGCGTATCGTCCCAGAGCTCACCGTCGTTCATGCGCTCCTTGACGACGTGCTGGAAACCCTTGTCTTCGGTGCGGGCAAGCTTGGTCACCAACCACTCCGCCCAGTCCTTGACCAGCGCTTCCCAGTCCGGCCTATCAACGTGGTCGATCAGGACGGAGAGCGCCAGCATGGGCGAGGAGGAGTTGACCTGACGGGGCGGCAGGCCGCGACCGATCTGCCAGTCGTACCAGCGGGCAATCGCCGCCATCAGCGACTGGTCGTTGACCGCTTCAGCGTGACGGATGAGGCCATAGATGCCGACACCGACCTCCCAGTCCCACTCGTCGAACTGGAGCTCGTAAATGCCCTCGGCAATGGCGGCGGTTTCGTTCATGCCCTTCAGACGGGCAAGACCCGTCGCCACGCGGGAGAGGGTTTCGGAAAGGGTATCTCGGTCGATCGGCATCGGTGGTCCTGTCAGCAAGCACTTGGTCAAAACGAGAAGGCATCGATGGTCCGGATGGCCGGATCGAGGCTCCTGTTGGGAAAGATGTAAGGCGTTTGGCCGCACGAGAGGCCGGCGCCCCAGTCAAGCGTAAGTTTATCCTGACCTTTGCGCTCAAGCGTCAGCCTCGCCCCGGCTTCAGCGAGCGACAGCGTCACACCTGCGAGATGGCCGATGAAGGCGGCGTAGCCGGCCTCGCCGTCACCCTCACCCATCACCGCGACCCAGCCGCACCGGCGACCGGCTGCGCGGAATTCGATGTCGGCGCCCGGCCCCTCGGTCACGGCCTCTATCGGCGCCGTCGCATTGATGGCAGCAAAGCCACGGCCGCCCCTCAGCACGATCCAGTTGCCGTGGCGCTCGACCGCGTCGAATGCGCCAGCCTCGACATAGGCGTGCGTAAAAGGCTGGCGGGCGTCCTCGCCGAGATCGAAGAGGAGAAGCGCAACGTTCCCGTATTGCGCAGCGCGCGGCATGGAGCCATTGCCGGCCCAGTAGGAGGGACGCTGGCTGCCCCAGGGATCGTCTTCACCCGGATGGTTGATCCAGGCCCGCGCGAAGGGATTGGAGGCAAAGCGCAGGTCGACGATGTGCTGCTGGTGTCCGCGCCCACCGGGCTTGCCGTCCATCATCGAGGAGAGCTGGACGGCGGCCGACTTATAGAGCACCAGCCGCGCCGCCTCGTCATGGCCCTGAACGTAATGCGCCGTCAGCGCCTTGCCGGGTGCGGGCTCGACGACGGACAGGGCCGTTTCAGGAGGCACGTATGCGCTGGTACAGAACATCGGCAGGGCCGCAACGCCATCATTCAGCCAGCCCTTGCCGAAGGCGACGGTGGCGAAAGGCGCAAGTTCGGTCAGCGGGCCGGCGCGCAGTTCCTTGTCATAGGCACGCCCCATCGTTCCGGCGGGAACGCCGGCCAGCGTATGAAGGCCGATCATCACCATCAACCGGTCGAGAAGCGCAGTTGCCCGCGCCTTGATGGAGCCGTCGGCGAGGTGATGGAGCGCCAGGAGGCCGATGAAGTCGATCGGGTAGTAGGCGGCGGAATTCCATTCGGCGAGCCCATGTCGCTCGACGGAATCGAACCACTTTCCAAGCCGCTCCTCGCCGAGCCGTGCCTGCTCGGCGCCGCTTCGGCCAGAGCAGCGGAATGTATCGTCCGGAAGTAGTCGTCCGGCGAGGTATTGCGAGACATGGAAGCAGAGCACGTGGTTCTCGCTCCAGAACCACATCACGTCGTTGCCGGGCTCATCCACCCAGTAGCGATAGTCGAGCATGGCTCGGCTGATCTCGTCCTGCAGATCCTTCGGCAGGCTTTGGCCGTAATCCGCAAAAAGCCAGAGGAGCGGAACCATGACGAAATCGGAGCAGTCGCGCCGCTCGTCGATGCCGCAAATTGTATCTGCGAGGATTTTCCGGAAGACTTCGTCCACCGGCTCGCCGATCGCCAGTTTCGCGAGCGCCCGCCCGATGCGGGCCTCACCCTTCGCTGCGGCGTGGCCGAGCGCCAGCCGCTTGCGCTCGGCCAGCGGGCGGCCCGCCATGTCCAGGAAGGGTTCCGTGAAGGTGGCAAAGGCGATATGCCGCGCGACCCGGCATTCGCCGACGGAGAATGTCAGGTCGAGCGGATGGTAGCCATCCGGCAGCGCTTCTGCTCCCGGCAGATCCACAAGCGTCGAACCCGCTTTCAAAACGCCGCTCGAATCGAGAAGCGGCGGCGTATGGCGCATATGCACGCTCGGCAGGATGCGGGCGTGAACCGTAACGTCCACCGCCGCCGGGCGACCGACCCTCAACAGCAAGCGACCGTCACGCACATGCATCGGTTCAGGATGAACGTCGGTGGCAAGGTCCTTCAGCAAGGCGATGGTCGCGCCGGACACGGCAACCGGCAGGCGGACGACAAGAGGCTCTTCGGCGAGCGACGTCAGCTCGAAATACCAGAGCGCGTCGCGCTCGGCGAGCTCCTCGGTCAGCACCAGAACCTCCGATCCATCCGCCTTCAAAGGCAGCTGGACGACGGTTTCGGATTCGCGGTTGCGCTGGAAGGGCTCAAAGACGACGCATTCGACACCATCGACCCAGATCCGGACCCCGCCGCAGGTCGCCAGCCGGAAGTCATGATCACCGGCGCTGCCGGGAACGATCGTCGTCTTCAGCCAGCGCGCCAGCCGTGTCGGCCGGTGCCAGAAGCCGGAGAACTCGACCCGGCGGCTGAAGCCCGGGAGGTAGAGGCTGTCGACGGCAAAGTCGACATTGGGCTCGACGGTCCGTGTCTTGATCTCCTGCCAGAGAGCCACGCGGCAAGGCAGGTCGCCGACATCGACGAAGCCGTTGATGAAGCGGTAATTGACGCGATCTTCGGCAAGCGCCGACTTACCGGGAAAATACCAGGCATTGATTGCCGACATCGCCCAAGCGGTGACCGTCTCTCCGCGGCCGACCCCGAAACCGGCGTCCTCATTTGCGAATTCCGTGATCTTGGGCTCAGGCATGAAGAAGTCTCTATCGGCAGAACTGGTGCAATGTCATGAAGCACGCATCCGTAAAGCCAAAACCCAATCGTGAAAATATTTCTATTCACGTATGCGCCATGATCGAGCCATGGACACGAAGAATTGCGCTATAAGGACGCGATAAAGCTCTGTGTTTGACAATTGGTCATCACAGGCTGAAATGCAAACTAAAAATTATTTTCACAAATTCAGGCGCCCTGCAGAGCCCCCGCGCTGTCGCGTTCCACGAGACGGCAGCCGAGCTCGATGCGTGTCGCCGGCTTGACGCCACCGGCGCTCGAGAGGCGCTGCTCGAGAACCTGCATGGTGGCCGCGGCCAGTTCGTCGAGCGGGACGCGGATGGTGGTCAGCGATGGCTGAGTGAGGTCCACGGGCGCCACGCCATCGAACCCGACGACGGCGACGTCGGCGGGGATGCGGAAGCCGAGCGCCTGCAACTCGCCGAGCGCACCGATTGCCAGATTGTCGGCAGCGCAGAAGACTGCGGTAAAGCCGTCCAGGCCGCCATGCTCGGCCACGAAAGCCCGCAACGCCTCGCGCGCATGCGCCGGCTCGTAACCGTCGGTGTAGAGAACCCGGCCCTGCTCCGGCGGCAGCCCGTGTTCGCCGAAGGCGTCGTGAAACCCGTCCTCGCGCCTGAGAATGGTGCTGCGGCCGCGCCAGGTGAGATGCAGGATGCGGCGGTGGCCGCGCTCGATCAGCCATTCGGTGGCAAGCCGCGCGCCATAGCGATTGGCCGGAGCGACAGTGTCGACCTTCATCGACGGATCCTCGCCGTTCAGGAGCACCACGGCCATTTCGCTGGCCGTCAGGCCCTTGAGGAGCTTCGGACTGTCGTCATAGACGACCACGATCCCCTCGGCCCCGGCCGCCCGGGCGCCGGCGATGATTTCGGCGGCGTCGAGCTGCGGAGAGCCGTTATGGGCGACGACGCGAATGCCGCGCGCCTCGCACTCCCGCGACAATGCGGTCAGTAACGTCCAGGAAACGAGATTGATGTCGTTGTGGGGGAGGTTGCCCGGGGGCACTGCCAGATAGAGCGTGCTCAGGGACGCGATGGCGCCCTTCTGTTGGCGCTTTGCCAGATAGCCGAGGGCACGGGCGGCCTCCAGAACGCGGGCACGCACCTCCTGCGAAATCGGCGCAGTGCCATTGAGGACATGCGAAACGGTGCTGACGGCGACCCCTGCCTCCCGCGATACGTCCTTGATGCCGACTTTCCGCGGCTGTCGTTTCTCGGATGGCACGCCCTCTATTCCCCTCGCGTCATTTCAGTCTCCGGCTGCATATCATAGAGAAAGCCGGAAGGCACCAACAGGCCATATTTCTTGGACCCTTACATCAGGCGACAGGAAGCCGGACCTTGACCTCGACGCCACCCTCGCCGACGGGTCGCGGCGAGAGCACTTCAAGAGTTGCCCCGGCGCGGTCGGCGATCGCCTTGACGATGGCGAGACCGAGCCCGGCGCCGCCGATCCTGATATTGCCGCGCTCGAACCGGTGCATCAGCCTGTCCATCGCCTCCGGCGGCAGGGGCACTCCGTCATTGGCAATGGTCAGCAGGCCATGAGCGTCCAGCGCGACCTCCACCGGGCGATCCTTCGCGCCGTGCTTCAACGCGTTTTCCACGAGGTTGCGAGACAATATGCCGACCGCATCCGGATCGAGGAGCGACAGCACCGGGGTCTCGGGCAGGGTCAGCTCGATGCGAGCCTCTCCCATGCGCTGAAAATCCTCGACGATCATCGTGACGACCGTCCGCAGGTCGGAAGCCTCGTCCGACCGCAAACGCCCGCCTTCGGCGCGGGCAAGCTGCATGAGCTTTTCCGACATCCGCATCAGCCGCTTCAGCGTCGTCTCTATCTCGTTGACGCGCCGGGCGGTGAGCTCCTCCTTCGTCTCCGAACGAATGCGCTGCGCCTGGGCGATCGCGCCGGCGACCGGCGTGCGAAGCTCATGCGCGGCGTTGGCGGCAAAGGCGCGCTCGGCGTTAAAGGCGGACGACAGCCTGTCCATGAGCTGATTGACACTCGCCGAGATCGGCAGGAGTTCGGACGGCAGGCCGCTGTCCGGCAAAGGAGACAGATCCTGTGCGCCACGGCTGGCGAGCCCCTCACGCAGGGCGCGCACCGGCCGCAACGAGTAGCGAACCGCAAACAGAATGGCGAGAAGGCTCAACGGAATGACGACCAGCAACGGCAGCAGGAGGCCGATCAGCATGCGGCGCGACAGGTCGCGGCGATGGTCCAGCGGCTCGGCGACGGCGATCGTCAACCTGCCATCCGGGGAGGCGTCATAATAAAGCCGGTGCGTGTCGGTGCTCTGGAAACCCACGTCGCTCATGGCCGGGAAAATGGCGGCATCGGCGCCCTTTGACGCGATCAGGACCTGCCCGGACCGATCCCGCACGACGAACGTAACGTCCTCGCCATAGCGGGCCTCGCCGGCGCCACGCAGATCACTCCCGTCGTCGTCACCATCGTCATCGTCTTCGGTCTCGTATTTCCTTGCGTGGCCTTCGCGCAGGTCATGGCGGGCGATCGGCAGGATGCGCTCGGCAGTCGCCTTCAGCCCGTCGTCATAGACCGTCTCCATCTCCTCATTCAGGCGATGGGCCGTCACGGCTGCGGCAGCCAGCCACAGCAGCGTCACGCAAAGACCGATGACGATCGCCAGCCGGGCCTGAAGCGAAGAGATCATCCTCATGGGCGACCCAGCCGGTAACCGAGGCCGCGTTCGGTTTCGATGACATTGGCGCCGAGCTTCTTGCGAAGGCGGCTGACATGCACCTCGATGGCGTTGCTTTCGACTTCGGCATCGAAGGAATAGAGGCGCTCTTCGAGCTGCGACTTCGATAGCAGTTGACCCGGACGCTGGACGAAGGCTTCGAAGAGAACCCATTCGCGCGCGGTCAGCACGACCGGCTTGCCGTCGACCCGCACGCTGCGGCCGGCGAGATCGATGGTGATCGGTCCAAGGGCAATGATGGGATTGGGATTGCCGGTGTAGCGGCGGGCGACCGAGCCGATTCGGGCGGAAAGTTCCGCGAGATCGAAGGGTTTGACCATGTAGTCGTCGGCGCCGGCATTCAGGCCGGCAATCCGGTCAGTCACCTGGTCCAGCGCGGTCAAGATGATGACCGGCGTCACGTCGCCCCGTGCCCTCAGCGTCTTGAGAAACGGGATGCCCAGCCCGTCGGGAAGCATGAGATCGAGAAGCACCAGATCGTAGTTGGCTGCGGCGAGCGCGTCGCGCGCCTGGTCGAGACGGGTCATCCAGTCGACGGAGTGACCATCGGCGGCAATCTGGTCGCGGATCGCCGCGCCCAGCGCCGCATCGTCTTCGATCAACAGAACCCTCATGGACGGTCTTCTCCTCTTGTCCGTCCCTTCTAGTCCACCCGCCACCTTACGGGAAGCTGAAGCAATGCGTCGGCGCTCGTCAGGTGCCCGTCAGGCTGGCGGCAAATGATCGCTTTGACAACGAGAGGACGTGATTGATGAAAACCGGCATCCTGCCCGCCGTCGCCATGGCAATCATGGCAGCAACATCCGCACAGGCAAGGGACGACTGCGAACAGCCGACCCGCGACTGGAAGGGCCGCGACGCCGTTCGCGCGCTGGCGGAGGAACGCGGCTGGCTGCTCAAGCGCATCAAGATCGATGACGGCTGCTACGAGGTCTACGGTCTCGATGAAAGCGGCCGCCGTTTCGAAGCGAAGATCGATCCCGTCACGCTCGAGGTCATCGAAATCGAGGAACGCCACGGCCATCGCTGACGGCGTGTTGCCTCCCTTTTCAACACCGAGGACCAGACTATGAAACATACCAAGCTTGTTCTTGCCGGCCTCGCCGGTGCCGGCATCATCGCCCTCTTCGCCAGTCAGGCGCAATCCTTCGACGGATGGAAGCATCTCGGCGTGGGCACCGGCCTCTGGCAGGCGGCAGACCATGAAGGCCGTCGCCATCACGACGATGACGACGACCATTATGCGGCAAACGATTGCCGCTACCAGGACGACGAGGATGACGATGATGACGACGACGGCGGTTGCGGCAATCCGGGAATGCCGATGATGCAGCAGGCCAACCCGCCGGCCAACGGCCTGTTCACGCCGGGCAGCAAGCCGCAGGTCCAGATCAACTGACCCACGGACAGACGAAGGAGACTGGAATGAGACTGAAATCGCTTCTGGCCGCTTTGGCGGTCACCACCGCGCTGACCCTTCCCGGCATCGCTTCCGCGGGACAGGTGACGCTGACGACAAACCTGCGCGACTACGGCGGCAACGGCGCCTATCTCGCCTACTATCTGACCGACGCGCAGGGCAACTATGCCGGCAGCCTGTGGATGGCCGGCGGTCGTTCGCGCTATTATCAGCACTTAAGCGGCTGGTACCGCGCCACCGGCGGCAATACCGCCGAGATCAACGGCATCACCGGCGCCAGCGTCGGCTCGGGGCAGTCGCTGAAGATCTCGCTCGACCTGACCGACGCCCTGTTCGATGCCGGCTATCAGCTGCACATCGACGCCGCGGTAGAGGACATGCGCGAGAGCCCGAACGAGATTGTCGTGCCGCTGACCTCCGCCGGCTCCGGCAAGCCCATTTCCGGCACCCGCTATATTTCCGATTTCACCTATACGCATTGATATTGAAGGACTATTGCCATGATCCGGTCGCTCCACCGCTGGTTCGGGCTGATCGCCGCCGTGCTGCTCGTCGTCATCGCGATGAGCGGTGCGGCCCTGTCGGTCTTCCCCACCTTCGAGGCGGTCACCACACCTGCCGCGCAACAGATCAGCGTGGCGGAACTGGCTGCAAGGGTGTGGTCAGCGGAACCGTCAGTCGAGCAGATCAAGCGCGCGCCCTCGGGCCGGATCACCGCCTATTATTTCAACGGCGACCAGCCGGTCTCGTCGGTCATCGATCCGTCAACCGGCCAGCCGGTCGGCAACGCCGACCAGTCACCCGCCGAGCGCTGGCTGACCAATCTACACCGTTCGCTGTTCCTCGGCGACTACGGGCGGATCACGACCGCGGTCGGCGCGGTCGCCATGCTTGCGCTGACGATGTCCGGCCTCCTGATTCTCGCTCGCCGCTCCGGCGGGTGGCGACATATCCTGAAGCCCGCCAGAGGTCGCGGCAACGGACGGCTCCATGCGATCGTCTCCCGCGCCGCCTTGCCCGGCCTCTTTCTCTCTTCGCTGACAGCGCTGTGGATGTCGGCCGCGACCTTCGGCCTCCTGCCGGAAGGCGCGGACGGAGCGCCCTTTCCTACTGACGTCAGCGGCAAGACCCGCATGCCGGTCGGTACGATCGAACGGCTCCAGCAAACGCCCGTCAACACGCTTGTGTCGCTGAGCTTCCCTGCTAATGGGGATGCCACCGACGTCTACACGCTGACGACCGATGCGGGCGAAGGCTATATCGACCAGGGCAACGGCACCTTGCTTGGCTGGCAGAATGCGAGCTTCGTCGATCGGGCAAGTGCGTTCGTCATGATGCTGCACACCGGCCGCGGCCTCGCCTCGCTCGGACTGTTTCTCGGCCTCTCGGCACTGTCCGTTCCCTTGCTGAGCTGGACCGGCATAGCCGTTTGGCTACGGGGGCGTGGCAAGCGCCGGCCAAAGTCCGTCGCGGCAAGCCACGCCGACACGATCATTCTCGTCGGCAGCGAAGGCGGCTCCACCTGGGGCTTTGCGGAAACCCTGGGGGCCACGCTCACCCGGGAGGGCCGGCAGGTCCATGTCGGTTCCATGTCGGACTTCAACCCGGCCCTCTGGCACAAGGCGGAGCGTCTTATCCTGTTTGCCGCCACTTACGGAGACGGCGAAGCACCGACATCCGCAAAGGGATTTCTCGACCGCTTCCGGGCAACGCCTGCCGCGCAGCACCTGCCGCTTGCCGTTCTCGGCTTCGGCGACCGGAGCTTCTATCACTTCTGCGGCTTTGCCAGAGACATTGCCGAGGTTGCCAAGAAGAACGGCTGGCCGACGCTCATCCCCTGTGACACCGTCGACCGACAGTCGCCGCAGGATTTCGCGCGCTGGGGCAGACAGCTGGCAGAGGCGCTGCATCTCGACTTCGAGCTCAATCACCAGCCGGAGGTGCCGAAGACCTGGGAACTTCAGCTTGCATCCCGCCGCGACTATGGCGCCAGCGTGCAGGCTACGACGGCGATCCTGCGCTTCGACCTGCCGAAGGTTTCGCTCTGGCAGCGGCTGACGGGCAACGCCGTTCCAATCTTCGAGGCGGGCGATCTCGTCGGCATCGTGCCGGAAGGCTCGGAGGTCCCGCGCTTCTATTCGCTGGCTTCCAGCTCCCGAGACGGCTTCCTCGAAATCTGCGTGCGCAAGCAGCCGGGCGGCCTCTGTTCCGGGCAATTGACCGCGCTGGAACCCGGCGACACGGTTTCGGCCTTCGTGCGGCCCAATCCGGGCTTCCGCCCGGCGGCCAACCGCAAGCCGGTCATCCTGATCGGCGCCGGCACCGGCATCGGGCCGCTCGCGGGCTTTGCCCGCGCCAATCATGCCCGCAAGCCGATGTTCCTCTATTTCGGCACGAGGCACCCGAAGAGCGATGCGCTCTATGAGGAAGAGCTGACCGACTGGCAGAAGGACGGCCGACTGACGGGCGTTTCCACCGCCTTTTCGCGGACGGCGAGCCCGGCTTATGTGCAGGATCTCATCCGCAAGGACGCCGTAAAGATCTGCAAACTCATTACCGCCGGCGGACAGGTTCTCGTCTGCGGTGGTCGCGACATGGCGGCCGGCGTTGCCGCGGCTCTCGCGGACATCCTGACCCCGCACGGGGTAAGCCTCGTGACATTGAAGGCGGAGGGCCGTTATGGCGAAGACGTTTACTGAATTCACACGGCACGCGCTGAACGGCCCGACCATGGGAACACGCTGGTCGGCGCTCTTTCACATGCCGCACGGCTTCGATGCCAACGAGGTGGAGCGGGCGATGGCGGATGCCGTGAGCGCGGTCGACCGCCAGATGTCCACCTGGAAACCGGAGAGCGACATCAACCGGCTCAATGCGGCACCGACAGGCGAATGGTTGAACATGCCGCAAGAGATCATCGAGGTGCTGGCCGCCGGACTTGCGGTCGGCCAGGCCTCCGGCGGCGCCTTCGACATCGGCATGGGCGATGCGGTGACCGCCTGGGGATTCGGTCCGGATACAGCCAACGAGACGGCAATCCGAAACGCCAGACGTGCAGACCGCAATCCTGCTCATCAGGTGCTGGAACTGGACATCCGCAATGGAAAGGCGCGCAAGCACGCAGCGATGCGCTTCGACCTCAACGGCATCGCGAAGGGCTATGGCGTCGACCGGCTCGCGGCGGTGGCGGCCCGGCATGGGATCGAGGCGGGCCTGTTTGCCATCGACGGCGAACTCGTCGGTCGCGGCACGCAGCCGGACGGTTCACCCTGGACCGTCGCGGTGGAGAGACCCGACCTCGGCCAGCGGGCACCGCATTCCATCGTCGAACTGGACAACGCCGGCATCGCCACCTCGGGCGACTATCGCCACTGGGTGGAGCTTGGCGGACGCCGACTATCGCACACGATGGATCCCCGTCGCGGCATGCCGCTCATCAGCGCTCCGGCCTCGGTCACCGTGATCGCCCGCGACTGCATGAGCGCGGATGCCTGGGCGACGGCGATGATGGTGCTTGGCGAAAAGGATGGACGAGCACTCGCCGAGCGGCTCGACCTGTCGGTGCTGTTTCTGCACCGTGATCAGGCGGACGGCACCGGGTGCGGCGCGTTCGCCGCCTGAAACTGTATTAGTTAGTATTAACTTACAATTTGTCCGACATTACGCTGAAAAGGGAGGAGCCTTGCGTGGCTCCTCCCTTGCTTCATTCAGCCACGGGCCCAGGCGGGGAGCCATTCGCCATGCGCCTTTAGGAGATCGTCCGTCAGCGACCAGATCTGGTCGAGATCGAGCTCCGCTGCGGTGTGCGGGTCCATCATCGCGGCATGGTAGATGTGCTCGCGGTTTTCCGTCATCAGCGCCTGGACGGTGAGTTCCTGGACGTTGATGTTGGTGCGGATCAGCGCGGTCAGCTGCGGCGGCAGGGCACCGATATAGGTCGGCTGGATGCCGCTCGCGTCCACCAGGCAGGGCACTTCGGCGGCGCAATTTGCCGGCAGCGAGGTGATGCAGCCATTGTTGCGGACATTGCCATAGATCACAGATGGTTCGCCGGTCCAGACCGAATTGATGATCGACGAGGCATATTCATGGCTCGGCTTCACATCGATCGTGTCGGCATCCTTGTATTCCTGCGCCTGCGACTTCCAGCGCTCGATCTGCTCGATGCAACGCTTCGGATATTCGTCGAGCGGAATGCCGAACTTCTCGATCAGGTCCTCGCGGCCCTCCTTGATGAAGTAGGGCGTGTATTCGGCGAAATGCTCCGAGCTTTCGGTGACGAAATAGCCGAGGCGGGTCAGCATCTCGTAGCGCACCTTATTGGGGCAGCGCGGATTCCAATGGCTGGGCTTCGGGAAGCGGCCTTCGCGATAGCCCTTCAGGAGGTCCGGATAGAGGTTCTTGTAGCTGCCGTCCGGCTGGCGGTGCTCGAACTTCAGATAGAAGGCCATGTGGTTGATGCCGGCGGCGCGGTAGCGGATCTCGTCGAGCGGAATGTCGAGATCGCGGGCGAGTTCGTAGGCCGTGCCCTGGACAGAATGGCAGAGACCGACCTGCTTGATCGTCGGGTATTTCTCGGCGATGGCCCAGGTGTTGATCGCCATCGGGTTCACATATTGCAGCATGATGGCCTCGGGGCAGACGGCCAGCATGTCCTCGCAGATCTTCCAGAGATGCGGGACCGTGCGCAGGCCGCGCATGATGCCGCCGACGCCAAGCGTATCGGCGATCGTCTGGCGCAGGCCGTATTTCTTCGGCACTTCGAAGTCGGTGACGGTGCAGGGCTCGTAGCCGCCGATCTGGAAGGCGACGACAACGAAATCGGCGCCCTCAAGCGCCTTGCGCTGGTCGGAATAGGTCTCGACCTTCGCCTGGGTGTTGAGCGTCTTCGCCAGCTTGCTGGCGACGATCTCGCTTTCGGCCAGTCGCTGCGGGTTGATGTCCATCAGCGCGATCGTCGCGCCGGACAGGGCCGGGCGATGCAGGAGGTCGCCGATGATGTTCTTCATGAACACTGTCGAGCCGGCGCCGATGAACGTGATCTTTGGTTGTCTTGACATACGGATCTCCACGGGATCAGGCCGCAACCTCGAAGGCTGCCCTGACGAGTTTTTCTGTGTATTCGGTTTTCGGATTGGTCAGAACTTCATCGACCGGGCCTTCCTCCATGATCCTGCCATGCTGCATGACGATGACCCTGTGGCAAAGCGCCCGGACGACCTTCAGGTCGTGGGAAATGAAGAGGTAGCTCAAGCCTCTTTCGTCCTGAAGTTTTCTCAAAAGCTCGATGATCTGCGCCTGCACCGACAGGTCGAGTGCAGAGGTTGGTTCATCGAGGAGAACGAATTCCGGCTCCAGCGCGATGGCACGCGCGATCGCGATGCGCTGGCGCTGGCCGCCGGAGAATTCATGCGGGAACCGGCTGGTGATGTTGTCCGGCAGACCGGAGGCGACGAGCGCCTCGCGGACCCGGTCCAGCCGCTCCTTGCGGCCCGTGCCGATATTGTTGACCACCAGGCCTTCGCCGATGATCTGGCCGATGGTCATGCGCGGGTTAAGCGAGGAGAAGGGATCCTGGAAGACGATCTGCATGCGCGAGCGCAGCGGCCGCATCTGGTCGCGGTTGCACCCATGGATCGGCTTGCCGTCGAAGAAGATCTCGCCACCGTCATTCTCGATCAGCCGGGTCAGCGCCTGGCCGAAGGTGGTCTTGCCGGAGCCGGATTCACCGACCAGCCCAAGCGTCTCGTGACGGCGCAGCGTCAGTGACAGGCCGTTGACGGCAATCAGGTCATGCGTGGTGGGCTTGAAGATGCCGCCGCCCCTCAGCGTGAAGGCAACCTTGACGTCGCGGCCTTCAAGTATGATCGGCTGGTCCGCCGGAAGCGGCTTCGCCTTGCCGGTCGGCTCGGAGCCGAGCAGATGGCGGGTATAGGCATGGCGCGGATTTTCGAACAGCGTCGCCGTCCTGTTGTGTTCCTTCAACTCACCCTTCTGCATGACATAGACATAGTCGGAGAATTTCCGCACCACGGTCAGGTCATGGGTGATCAGGATGACCGCCATGCCAAGCTTCTTCTGCAGGTCGCGCAGCAGGTTGAGGATCTGTGCCTGCACGGTCACGTCGAGCGCCGTCGTCGGCTCGTCGGCGATCAGCACGTCGGGATTGTTGGCGAGGGCCATGGCGATCATGACGCGCTGGCGCTGGCCGCCGGAGAGCTGGTGCGGGTATTGGTCGACCCGCAGTTCCGGCTGCGGGATCTGCACTTCGGCGAGCAGTTCGACGGCCCGCTTGCGCGCGGCGGACTTGCTCATCTTCTGGTGCGCGCGGATCGCCTCGGCGATCTGGCTGCCGATGGTGTAGATCGGGTTCAGCGAACTCATCGGCTCCTGAAAGATCATGGCGATGCGGCCGCCGCGTAGTGCCCGCCGCTTCTCGCTCGAAAACTTCAGGATGTTCTGGCCGTCAAGAAGCACGGTCGCATTCGGGTTGACCGTCGCGCGCTTGGTGAGCAAGCCCATGATCATGCGCGCCGTCACGGACTTTCCCGAGCCGGATTCGCCGACGACGGCCACCGTTTCTCCGCGATAGAGCTGGAGCGAGATGTCGCGCACGGCTTCCACCGAACCGTGTTCGGTCTTGAAGGTAACGCCCGCATTGCGCACGTCGATGATCGGCTTGTCGCCTTTCTCGTCCGCGTCCAAACGTACCGCCGGGATCAGATCTTCGGTCATTGCTCGTCCTCCTTCCGGCTCAATAGGGGTCGATCGCGTCGCGCAGGCCATCGCCGAGCGCGTTGAACGCGAAGACGGTGACGAGGACGAAGCCGACCGGTGTCAGGATCCAGGGATAGGAGCCGATGACCGAATAATTGGCGGTATCCTGCAGCATCAGGCCCCAGGAAATGAGCGGCGGTTTCACCGCAAAGCCGAGGAAGCCGAGGAAGGATTCCAAGAGCACGACCGTCGGGATGGCGAGCGTCACGGCGACGATCACGTGGCTCATGACGTTCGGGAAGATGTGCTGGAAGATGATGCGCCGGTCGGTCGCGCCGATCGCCATCGCCGCCTTCACATATTCGATGCGGGCGAGCGCCAGCGTCTTGCCCCGCACCTCGCGCGACATCTGCGCCCAGCCGAGCGCCGACATGACGACAATGACGAAGGCTAGGAAGACGTTGGTCGGCGCGGTGACCGGAATGAGCGAGGTGAGCGCCAGATAGAGCGGCAGCTGCGGGAAGGCGAGCACCAGTTCGACGAAACGCTGGATCCAGGCATCGACGGCGCCGCCGAAATAGCCGGAGATCATGCCGATCGTCGTGCCGACCACAGTAACCACGAAGACCACCGTCAGCGCGATCATCAGCGAGATGCGCGACCCGTATATGGCGCGCGACAGCACGTCACGGCCGAACTTGTCGGTGCCGAGAATATGGATCGGCTTGCCGCCGACGGAGCCCAGGAGATGGGTCTTCATCGGGATGATGCCCAGGAACCGGTATTCGAAGCCGGAGACGAAGAATCCGAGCATGCGCGGATTGTCGTAATCCGGGCCGCTGATCGGCTGGAATGTCACGGGATCGAGTTCGTCGCCGTCGACGATCGGATAAACGCGCGGCGAGACGAGATTGCCGTCCTTGTCGTGGATCGCGATCGATTCCGGCGGCATGTAGGCGCTGTCGGTCAGCTTCGGATCGACCGGCGACAGGAAGCCGGCGAAGACGGCCATGAACAGCAGCAGTGCCACAAGGATCAGGCCGAGCATGCCGGTCACGGAATGCCTCAGGCGGCGCCAGACGAGTGCCGCATAGCTCTCGCTGCGACCGGCCTCCTGCGGTACGTCGTTGTCGAGGGTGGATTCAGCGGGTGTCAGCATCAGCGTGCGCCTCCCAGTCTGACGCGCGGATCAAGGGCGGCGAGCAGCATGTCGGCAATGATGTTTCCGACGATCAGCGTGGCCGAGAGAACGAGCATGAAGGTCGCCGTGACATAGACGTCACCGACATACATGGAGCCGACGATCGCCGGACCGACGGTCGGAAGGGCGAAGATGATCGCGACCTCGATTTCGCCGGTCAGCATGTAGGGCAGAACGACGCCCTGATACATGACGAGCGGATGCAGGGCATTGGGAACGGCATGGCGCATGATGACCGTGCTTTCCCGGAGGCCCTTGGCCCGCGCCGTCTCGACATACTGCGCATTCAGCGTGTCGAGCAGATTGCCGCGCATGACGCGCATGTTGTAGGCGAGGCCGCCAAGCGTGGCGATCGCGACCACCGGCCAGATATGGCTGACGAGATCGACGAATTTTCCCCATGACCAGGGAGCGCCGCCGTAGCGGGGCGAGAAGAAGCTGCCGATCTCGCTGACGTTAAAATGGAACACCAGGACATAGACCATGATCAGCGCCATCAGGAAGCGCGGCACGGTCATGCCGAGGAAGGCGACACCGGACAGAAGCGTGTCGACCCAGCTGTACTGGCGCGTGGCGGCCAGGATGCCGAAACTGATGCCGAGGATCGACGCGAAGATGTGGCAGGTGAGCGCCAGAAGCAGCGTGCGCGGCAGGCGTTCGGCGACGACGTCCGCCACCGGCTTGTTATAATAGAGGCTGGTGCCGAAATCGCCTTCGGTGACGATGCCCTTGATCCAGTTGAGGTACTGGACCGCCATCGGCTTGTCGAGCCCGTGTTCGACCGCATAGGCCTTGGCCTGGGCGTCGGCCTGCTCGAATGAAGCGCCGCCGAGATTGATGAGCTGCGAGCGGATGTAATCGCTGTAGTCGCCGGGCGGAGCCTGAATGATCGCAAACGTCACGACGCTCAGGACAAAAAGGACCGGTATCGCCGACAGGATGCGGAGGATAAGAAATCGGATCATTCATGCGCTCCTGCAAGAAGGGTGCTGTCCATGGTCAAGGATCGTGTCGCCCTGGTTGCACAATCCGCACCCCTCCCCGCCGAAGCAGGAAGGGATGCGGCGCTGGGAGGTGGTTACTCGGTGATCGGACCTGCGCCGCCGGGCTTGCCGGGGAGCGAGTCCTTGTGCAGTTCGTAGCCGCCCTGCTTGTCGGTGGGCACATAAAGCCGCTCGCGCATGATGGCTCCTTCAGCCCAGTTGAACATGAAGATCGGCGCTCCGTTCGGAATGTTGGCGAAACGCTTGTTGATGATCAGGGCGCCGGGATACTCGACCAGGCCAACGGTGTTGACGTTGGTCGTGTAGACCTTCTGGTATTCCTTCATCAACGTCGCCTTCTCCTCCGGATCGCTGGAGGCGATGAACTTGTTGACGATGTCGACCAGCTGCTTTTCGAACGGCATCAGGTCAAGCTCGTCCTTGCCGTTGGCACGGTGGAACCAGCTGGTACGCGGGCCGGTCGGCGCAAGCTGCGGCGTGTTCTGCACGACGGAGGCCAGTTCGGCACCGGTGCGCAGCACCATCCAGTCGAATTTGCCGCCGTAGTTGGCCTGGTCGCGGTTCTTGCCGTCCTGGGAGTTCAGAACGACCCGCAGGCCGAGCTTTTCCATCTGGCCGATCACGCCTTCGGCGAGGTTCTTGTCCGTGCCGTAGGTGTTGTTGACCAGAAGCGAGACTTCGACATCCTTGCCGCCCGCGGTTCCGGCCGGGAAGTTGACGATGCCGTTGCCGTCGGTGTCCTTCAGGCCGGCTTCGGCCAGCTCCTTCTTGGCGCCTTCGAGATCGAACGGGTAGTACATGGTCGATTCGCGGTCGTAGAAGTTCGAGCCGGAGAGAATGCCGCCGGGATAGGTCGCGACGAAGGGACCCTTCACCAGCGCCTCGCCGAGCTTCTTGCGGTCCATCGCCATGGTGACGGCCTTGCGGAAATGCTCGTTGCGGTTCAGCTCGCGGATGGCCTGCTCACGCTCGTCCGGATCACCCCAGCCATTGCCCGAGAAGTTCATCATCAGATTGTAGCCGATGAGGCGCGGACCGAAGGCGAGGCGGGCCGGCGCATCCGGCTGGGCCGCTCGCTTCAGCGAGGAGACGAAGTTCTCCGGCTGCTCAAGGTTCGAGAGATCGGCAGAACCGGCAACGGCCTGCACGTCACGATCGGCCCAGGTCGACAGCTTGTAGTGGACCTCGTCGAGGTAAGGCAGCTGATTGCCCTTCTCGTCAACCTTCCAGTAGTAGGGGTTGCGGCGCAGCACGATGATGTCGTCCGGACGGTACTCGACCGGGACCCACGCGCCCATGACCGGGAAATTCATGTAATCCGGCGGGAAGGCGTTCTTGTACTGCTCGTATGTGTTCTTCGAATATTTCGGATGCTGCGGCTGAAGAACATGCGCAGGGCCCGGGCAGAAGGTGCCGTAAGCCATGTTGTAGAGGAACTGCTTCGGGAAGGCGTCCTTGAACGTCCACTCGATCGTGTACTTGTCGATCGCCTTCAGCGTCGTGCCCTGGCCGAAGGTTTCCTGCGTCGCGCCGTTCAGCGGATAGACGTTCGGATCGAGAACGTTGTCGTTCCAGTAGAACATCACGTCGTCGGAGGTGAAGTCGACGCCATCCGACCACTTGGCGCCCTCGATCAGGTGCATAGTCAGCTTGTGGCCGTCGGCCGACCAGTCCCAGCTCTTGGCGAGGTTCGGCAGCGGCTCCAGTTCGTCGGCCTTGACCTGAAACAGCGGACCGGTGCGCGTCAGGCACTCATACATGCCGATATCGATGCCGCCCCAGCCCTGGTTCTGGCCGGCGCTGTAGTTCCAGCCTTCGGGCCGACCGCCGATGACATGGCGAAGCGTGCCGCCATAGGCGCCGATGCCGTCGGGCATGTTGCCAGCCTTGTAGACCATCGGCTCCTTCGGCAGACGATCCTTGACCGGCGGCAGCTTGCCGGTGTCGACGAAATCCTTCGTGACCCAGGCCGGCTCGTGATATTCCGGCAGCGCCTTGAATTCGAGTATGTCCTTGATGCCCACATACTGGACCTTGGTCTGCGCCGGAAAGTCCGGCGGCGCCGGCACGGGCTGCAGATCGGAGGCCCGGACCTGGACGGTAAGGGCGGCTGTGCCCATGAGCAGCGCCGCAGTCAGCTTGAGATATCGGCTATTCATTTTCACTCCCCTGTTTGACGATGACGGTTTGACCGTCGCCAAGTGTTCGGCGCTTCCATCCTCGACGGAAGGCCCGGGCGATTCCTCCAACCGCCCATCCCTTTGCAGCCTAGCCGGCCTTGCGCTCCAGCTTTGCGGCGCGAAGCTCCTCGATCGAGCGAACCTCGCGGCGGGCCGAGCCCTGCCAGTCGCGTGTCTTCACGGTCGCCTTCGACAGCCGCTCCTTTGCCGCAGGTACGGCGTCGGCAAACTGCGGCAGCCAGCGGGCCTGGGCGACGAGCATCTCGTCGACCATCTGCCAGACTTCTTCCGGCGTGCAGATCGCGCCGACCAGCGGGTCGTGCAGAACGGCCTGCTTCAGGAGATCGACATCGCCGGTGACGGCGGCGTGAACCGACATGCGCTGGACGTTGATCGAGGCCATGCAGGTGGCGGCAGCGGCTTCCGGCAGCGTGATGCCGGCGGCCATGTTGATGCCGAAGCGGTCGACGAAGCCGGGCGATTCGATGATCGCATCGGCCGGCAGATTGGTGATGACGCCCTTGTTCTTCTGGTTGAAGTGACCGCGATAGACCCGGCCGGTTTCCAGCGCCTCGAGAATGTAGCTCGCATGCTCGTTGGAGCGCTCGTATTCGCCGAACGGAAGTCGGGCGGTTTCGAGAACACTCGGGAACTCGGTTTCGAACCAGTTGCGGTTTTCGGTCGTGTAGCGCAGGTAGCCGCCGGTCTCGCCGTGAATCCAGTCGGACATGTCGATCCACTTGGAGATCTCGTCCGGACGCTTGCGGTACCAGGGCAGGTATTCAGAGAGGTGGCCATTGCTTTCGGTCGAATAGACGCCAAAACGCTTCAGGACGTCGATGCGGACCTTTTCCTGCTGGCTGATCACCGGATGACGCTCGAAAGCGGCGACAAGTTCGTCCTTGCCGACCTTGCGGCCCTTGACGCGAACGTCGACGAACCAGGTCTGGTGGTTAATGCCCGAGCAGATGAAATCGAGATCATCGTGGCTGACGCCCAGCACCTCGGCGATCTGCTCACCGCCGTGCTGCACGCCGTGGCAAAGACCGATCGTGTCGACCTTGCCGTATTCGATCGCCGCCCAGGTGTTCATGACCATCGGGTTTGCGTAGTTCAGGAAGCGGGCGCCCGGCTCGGCGACTTCGCGGATGTCCTTGCAGAAATCGAGGATCACCGGAATGTTGCGCTGGCCGTACATGATGCCACCGGCGCAGATGGTATCGCCCACGCACTGGTCAATGCCGTATTTCAGCGGAATGCGGATGTCATCCGCATAGGCCTCAAGGCCACCGACGCGCACGCAGGACACGATGTAGCGCGCGCCCTCGATCGCCTTGCGGCGGTCCGTCGTCGCGCTGATGCGCACCTTCAGGCCGTTCGCCTCCTTGATCGTGTTCAGGACTTTTTCGATGAGGGAGAGATTATGCTCCGATATGTCGGTGAGGGCGAATTCGACGTCCTGAAATTCCGGCACGGACAGAATGTCCGAAAAAAGCTTGCGCGTGAATTCGACGCTGCCGGCGCCGATGATCGCAATCTTGAAACTCATGTGACTCTCCATCCTCCACGCCCCACAAAACAAAGCCTCTCCAGTCCGCCCGGATGTCCGGCACGCGGTTCTCAAAGGCCAGATTGTCGGCAACTCCTCGTTCTTCGCCGTTGAATATGCCAAGATTTGATGAGATGAAAAGAGGAGCATTATGCTATTGAGGGTAAAATTGTGCTGCAGGAATTAATCTCTCACGGCGAAGGCATGCGCAGCCTTTCCGTCGTCCGGTCGCGCGTCAATCTTCACACCATGCCGACCAGCGCCGGTTATGAAGTGCGTGAAAACACTAACTATTCCTGGGACGGAAGGTTGCGTGGCAACACCCCCTTCACCGTCCTTCAGCATACAATCAGCGGCCGCGGCTCCCTGCGCTACGAGAACCGCGACATAAAGATTCATGCGGGTGAAACGCTGCTTGTGATCATCCCGCACAATCACCGCTATTGGCTCGAAAAAGGTGATCGCTGGGAATATTTCTGGATCTCGATGAACGGCATCGACGCCCTGCGCATCCACGAAACCGTGCTCAACGCGCACGGCCCGGTCCTGAAACTGAAGACGAAGACCATCGACCGCCTGGCCAATTGCACGCTGCGGCTTCTGAAGGGAGAGGCCGAAACGCCGGGCGCGGCCTCGGCGATCGCCTATGAGGCTGCAATGCATCTGCACGACGACGTGTTCGGACCTTCGGACCGGGTGCTGAAGGAGCAGAACTCGATCACCCGCACGATAGAGCACATCGCCGCCCATCTCAGCGCCGATCTCAGCGTCGACGTGCTGGCCTCCGTCGCCGGGCTCAGCCGCGCCCATTTCTCACGCAGCTTCGCATCCATGACGGGCCTGCCGCCGGCCGAATATGTCCAGCAGCGACGCATGCGCCGGGCGGCGCGGTTGCTGACCGCCAATCGCGAGATGAGCGTAAAGGAAATCGCCGCGCTGTGCGGCATGCCGGAGAACAATTATTTCTCGAAGGTCTTCCGCAAGACCTACGGCATCAGCCCGACCGAATTCCGCACCAACGGCATGTACGCCTCGGCAGAAAAATGACGACGCACTAGGTCGCCGCCAGGGCATCCTGGCGCTCCGCAGCATCGCCGATGCCGGTTGCCACAATCCGTCCGGCCAGCCGCCTTCAAGCCCAGTAAATAGGCAGAGATAGAATCTGCTCAGGGATTGAACGCGTCGTATTGACATATGCTAAAATTGGATGACATGATTTGATTTATACAAAATCTGCATCAAGGCCCCATGGAAACGCGTGATCTTCAGACCTTTCTGGCCGTGGCTGACAGCGGCAGTATTACCAAGGCGGCCGAAGCGCTCGGCCGTTCGCAGCCGTCGGTCACGCGCACCATCCAGGATCTGGAGGCCGAGCTTGGTTTCGAGCTGCTGCACCGCGTGGGTCGACGGGTGCAACTCTCAGAAGAAGGCGTCGCCTTCGAGGAGGAAGCCCGGCGACTGCTGATGTCGTTCACCGAACTCGCGGCCCGGGCCAAAACGATCGCAGCCGGCAAGGGGCGCATCCTGCAAATTGCCACGACGTCGGCGATCGGAACCGCCCTCATCCCGACGGCGCTCGCCGAACTCAAGAACGCGACCTTGCCGCACGAGACGCATCTTGGGCAATTCCTGCCGCCGGTGGTCGCTCAGGAAGTGCGAAGCGGGCGGGCCGAGATCGGCTTTTCAAGCCTGCCGCTCGACACGCCGGGGCTCGATGTCCTGCGGCTTTATTCGGCACCGGACGTCATTGCGCTGCGCGAAGACGATCCGCTCGCAAGTCTCGACGTGGTCCCGCTCTCGGCACTGGCCGGCCGCCGGCTCGCCACCATGCTCAACCCCTTGCGCTTCCAGCTGCATGTGGCGCGCGCACTGGCATCCCAGGGCATCGAGACCGGACCGGTTATCCGCACAAACATCTCCTACGGTGCCCTGCAGCTGGTCCGCGAGACCGGAGTTGTGGCGGTCATCGAGCCGGTCACGGCCTACGGCCTCAGCCTGCCGGGCGTGGTCATCCGGCCGATCGACGTAACGGTTCCGTTCTATTGGGGTGTGATCGCTGGCGAAAGGCGGCCGCTGCGACCGCTGGCGGAAGCACTGATCGACGCGGTGGAAGCTGTTGCCGCACGATCGATTGCCGGATTCAGAAAGCTCGACCCGGCCCTTGCCGGCCAATTGGTGACAGGCCCCACCTCGGGCACAAACCACGGAAATGAAGCATGACCGACACGGACACCAACACGACGCCGAACGCAGAAGGCCTTGCCGCCCTTGAGGCGCAGCTGGCACGAGACCTCGACTATCTCGAGATGCCCGCAAAGTCCTGGGTGCCCGAGCACTATACGGGCGGCGAACGCGTGCGCGATGTCGTCGTCATCGGCGCCGGCATGTGCGGGCTGGCCGCGACTGCGAAACTGGTGCTGACCGGCATCACCAATGTTGTCGACTATGATGCCGCGCCGGAAGGCCTCGAAGGCCCCTGGGTCACCTTCGCCCGTATGGAAACACTGCGCTCGCCGAAGTCGCTGACCGGCCCGGCCCTTGGTCTGTCGCAGCTTACGTTTCGCGCCTGGTTCACCGCACAATGGGGAACGGAGGCCTGGCAGGCGCTCGACAAGATCCCGCGGGTCCAGTGGATGGATTACCTGGTCTGGTATCGCAAGATCCTGAACCTGCCGGTGCGCAACGGCGTGAAGATGACCGGCATTTCCTTCGAAGACGACCTGATCGCGATCGATCTTGAAGGCGCGGAAACGGGGCGGGTCCATACCCGCCGTCTGGTGCTTGCCACCGGCCGCTCCGGCCTCGGCGGCTTCGCGGTCCCGGATTTCCTCAAGGGCATCGACCGTGCCTTGTGGGCGCACTCGGCAGACGACATCGATTTCGAGGCCCTGAAGGGCAAGCGGATTGCCGTGATCGGCGCCGGTGCCTCATCCATGGACAATGCGGCAACCGCGCTCGAGGCCGGCGCGGGGGCCGTCGATCTTTTGATCCGGCGCAAGGAAATGCCGCGCATCAACAAGATGACCGGCGTCGGCAGCCAGGGCATGGTGCACGGGATGCTGCCGCTTGCCGATCACTGGAAGTGGAAATTCTTCGACTATTCCGCCGCGACGCAGACACCGCCGCCTCGATCCTCGACACAGCGCGTCTCACGGCACGAGAATGCCCGCTTCCTTCTCGATTGCGGCATCGTCTCCGTGGCCGAGCAGGATGGCGAACTGCTGATCGAGACCACGCAGGGACCGCTGCGCTACGATTACCTGATTGCCGCGACGGGCTTTACCAACAATTTCGACGGCCGGCCGGAATTCGCCGCGATCGCACCGCATATCCGCAAATGGTCCGACGGCAGATACAAGCCAGACATGGGGCCGCCGCGCGACTCGCTGATCGAGGCACCGGATCTCGGGCCCGTTTTCGAATTCCAGGAAAAGGTGCCGGGCGAGTGCCCGGCGCTGAGGCACATTCACTGCTTCAACGACGCGGCCATGCTCACCCACGGCAAGGTCTCCGGCGACATTCCCGCCGTCAGCGCAGGTGCCGACCGTCTCGTTCGTGGCATCGCCGCATCGCTCTTCGCCGAAGATGTCGAAACCCATTACGCCAATCTCGTCGCCTATGACGTCCCCGAGCTCATTGGCGACGAATGGACAGATTCAACCCCTCTCTTGCAGAAGGAGACCGCATTGTGATCGATGCCATGGACAAGGCCGCCGGACTTACCCCGGACGACGCCGTTTTCGAAGCGCGGCGGTTCCGCCCCGAGTTCGTTGAGGGCGCGGAGCTCTGCCGTCTTTCGGTGCTGGCCCCGAAGACCGACCAGGGCCTGCCGCCCGTTCTTCGCCTGGCACTCGCCCGCCGCATGGCCGCGCTCAACACCGACCAGGTGCTGATGGACAGCTATGACGCGGAACTTGCATCTCTTGAGCCCTCGCCGGGACATCTGGCGCTGGCCCATGGTGAAACCGATCTCGACGAGCCGCTGGCAACGATCGCCCGCCACGTCGATCTCGTCACCATGACGCCGAGCAAGGCGGCAAGGGGCGACATCGAGAAGCTCGAAGCGGCAGGGCTCAGCAATGCCCAGATCGTCGCGCTCTCCGAACTGATCGCCTTCGTCAACTTCCAGACCCGGGTTGCCGCGGGTCTCAGACTGCTGAGGTCGGCATAATGTCTTCCGTCCGTTTGAAGCCCTTGAACTGGCATCCCTATATCGAACCGGTCGTGCTCAGCGAAGCAACGCCCGAGCAGCTGGATGCCATGAAGGTCACGCCGTCCGCCAAGAAGGTGTCGGACTATGTCCTCACTCTGGCGCATGATCCGGAAAGCTACGTGGCCCGCACCGTGCTCTTCAACGCCATCATGTATGTCGATGGCGGCCTTGCCCGGCCCGATCGCGAGCTTGGTGCGCTTGGCGCGTCAATGGTCAACGGCTGCAAGTATTGCGCCGTCGTGCATGCCCGCCGGCATGCCGAGCTGACGAAGAACGACGACGTGGTCACCGCCCTCTATCTCAACCGGCCGGAGGATCTCGGTCCCCGCGACGCGGCGATCCACGCCTTTGCCAACCGTCTGTCGGCGGCGCCTTCCGAGGCGACGGCGGCGGACATCGCGGCACTTCGGGCCGTCGGCATGAACGACGTCGAGATCATCGATCTCATCCACGCCATCTCGATCTTCGGCTGGGCCAACCGGCTGATGCATGTGCTCGGCTACGCCGACAGCGAAAAATAGCGGTGACGGCAACCATATCGCCACGCCGGACACGATCTCCATCGCCACGAAACAAGGGGACACCAACCAGAAATGCTCGAAATCAAAGACCTGAAGCTGTCCTACGGAAGCTCCCGGATCCTGAACGGTGTCGACCTGTCGGTAAAGCGCGGTGACGTCGTCTCGATCATCGGTCCCAGCGGGACCGGCAAGACGACGCTGCTCAAATGCATCAACTACCTCGCCAAGCCGGCATCGGGCACGATCACCTTCGACCAGATCCACATGGATTACGAACGCGCCGACAAGGCCGCCATCCGGGCGATCCGGCTACGCACGGCGATGGTGTTCCAGCAGTTCAACGTGTTCAAGAACATGACGGTCATCGAAAACGTCATGGACCCGCTTGTCGTGGTGCAGCGCAAATCCAAAGAGGAAGCGCGCGCGATCGCGCTGCAGGAACTGGATCGCGTCGGCCTTTCGGACAAGCTCAACCACTATCCCTCCCAGCTTTCGGGTGGCCAGCTTCAGCGCACCGGCATCGCCCGTGCTCTCGCCGTCAAGCCCGACGTGATGCTCTTCGACGAGCCCACGTCCTCGCTCGACCCCGAACTGGTCGGCGAAGTCCTCAAGGTGATCCGCGATGTCGCGTCGTCAGGAATGACGTCGCTTCTCGTCACCCACGAGATGAAATTTGCGCGAAGCATTTCCAACCGGATCGTCTTCATGGACGGCGGTGTCGTCGCAGCCGACGGCAGTCCGGACGCCATCTTCGACGAACCCTCCACGCCACGCCTCGCGCAATTCCTGCAGTCTGAATACTCGTTTCAATAAGAAGGGAACTTAGACATGTCCATCATCCATTCGATTACCCGCCGGCAGTTCGGCCTCGCTCTGGCCGGCGGCGTCCTCATGGCGCTGACGCTCTCCGGTCCCGCCGGCGCGGAAGACGTCCGCACCATCAAGATCGCCACGGCGGCGGAATCCAAGCCGCTCTCCTGGGGCGCGCTCGGCGAGGAGCCGCAGGGCTATGAGCCCGAACTCCTGAAGGCCATCAACGCCAAGCTGCCGCAGTACAAGTTCGAAATGGAAGGCGCCGCCGACATCGCCCAGGAAACCGGCCTCGTCACCGGCAAATACGACATGGCGACCGGCGGCTACTACTGGTCCGACGCCCGCGCCAAGCAGTTCCTCATCCCGAAGAACCCCGAAGGGGCGAGCATGATGAAGATCTACAGCCGCAAGGACAGCGGCATCAAGGAGATGAAGGATCTCGTCGGCAAGAAGATCGTGCCGGTCACGGCCGGCGGCGGCGTCTACCGCTTTGTCACCAAGTGGCAGGAAGCCAATCCCGACTCCAAGATCGAGGTTACCACCTCGAGCGCCGGCATTCCCTATCCGGACCGCCTGAAAGAAGTTCAGAACGGCAAGTATGACGCGCTCATCCTGCCGTCCAACCTCGGCGAGCAGACGGTGATCGACAACCAGAAGCTCGACATCGAGGCCTCCGAGCCGGTGGTGATCAACAACACCTACATCCTCATCCACAAGTCGGCCGAAAACGAGAAGCTGGCCGAGGATGTGAATAAGGCGCTCGGCGAACTGCGCGAGGACGGCACGATCGACAAGCTGTCCCAGAAGTGGTTCGGCGAAGAAATCAGCCAGTACATCAAGTAATCCGGCCTCCGGATTTCCTGAAATATCGTCAGCGGCAGGCTGAAGACACACCAAGGAGTGTTTCAACGTGAATCTATCCGAGATGATTCCCGAATTGCTTTCGGCACTGCCGCTGACGCTGGCAATCATGTTCGTCGCGATGGCCGCCGGCTTCTGCCTGGCGCTCCTCGCGACGACTCTCAGGGTCCGCAGGATCCCTGTCCTGAGCCAGTTCGCCGATCTCTACGTCTCCTATGCCCGCAGCGTGCCGGTCGTCCTGCAGCTGTTCGTCGCCTTCTACGGCATGCCGCTGGTGGTCGCCCTTGTCGGTGTCGCGGATTTCTTCTCGGCAAACGTCGCCGCGATGGTCGGCCTCAGCCTCTATCACGGCGGTTACCTTTCGGAGGTGATGCGGCCAGCCTATCTCGCCGTCGACCGCGGCCAGCACGACGCCGCCGACAGCCTTGGCTACACCTTCCGGCAGAAGGTGACCCGGATCGTCGGGCCGCAGGCCGTGCACATCGCGCTGCCCGGCTACGGCAACTCGATCATCTACCTGATCCACAACGTCGCCCTGGTCATGTATATCGGCGCGGCGGACGTGATGGCGACCGCGCATCTTGTCATGGAGAGGGACTACAACCAGTACCAGTTCGAGACCTATCTCCTCCTGGCGGTGATCTACTCCATCCTCTGCCTCATCACCTGGCTCATCGTGCGCTTCTTCGAGCAGCGTTCCGCCAAATACACGGTCAAGGGCGCGCAGGTGAAACTCGTCGCCATGCCCAGCGTCTGATCAGGGAAAAAGATCCATGTTTGACATCAATGTCCTCTGGCCGGATTTCGTGAGCATCATGAGCGCGGTTCCGCGCACGCTCGCCATGGCCGTTGCAATCTTCGTCCTGTCGACGCTTGTCGGCAGCCTGTTCGCGCTTGCCGAATACCGCCGCATTCCGGTCCTCAGGCACCTCGTCATCGCCTACAAGATCGCCTTCAAGGGCGTGCCGATGGTCGTCGTGGTCTTCCTCGCCTATTACGGCCTGCCCGCAACGCTGCACTTCCTCGCGGGGGCGCTCGGCATCGACTTCAACGGGCACACGACCCCGAACTGGGTCACGCTGATCGTGGCGCTCACCGCCTGCGTGGCGGCCTTCCAGGCGGAAGTGGTGAAGGGCGCGCTGAACTCGTTCGACACCGGGCAGGCCGATGCGGCCTATTCGCTCGGTTACCGCGGCAGCCAGATGTTTCGCCGTATCCTCCTGCCGCAGGTGACCGTCGCGGCCATTCCCGACCTCGCCAATTCCTTCATGGTGATCATGAAGGCGCTGTCCCTCGGATTTGCGATCGAGGTCGTCGACATCTTCGCCCAGTCGCAGCTGACCGCAGCCCTCAATTTCTACTATCTCGAAGCCTTCCTCGTCGCCGTGGTGATCTACATGGTCATCGCCTACCTCGTCACCCAGATCGCGGACAGGACGGAACGGGCGCTGCGCATGCGCGCCTGACGAAAGACCCGTGACCACTCGCCGCCAGCACCGGATGGAGCAGAGGCGGAAATCAAGCCCGTCGAGCGCGCTACCTGCCTCCGCATGCAAGCGATGCATAGCCCGTGCAAAATCGGAATTGGCCGGCGTCAAGTTGCCTTGCTAGAACGCCATGGTGGGGCTCAGTGGGCGCGGGCCTCATCCGGCAGTCCGTTTTCCCCGAACATGCCCGGCCAGCCGCTTCCCCACCGATCGGCGATCCCCGATCTCCCGGCCGCTTGATCGAATATGCGAAAGCGGCCTGAAATGCAGTGCACCCAACGAGGCAATTTCATGAAGATCTTCATTTCCGTCGACATCGAGGGCATTGCCGGCGTTGCCGAGAAAATTCAGGGAAGCCGGGGCAATCCGGAGTACGAGGTGGCGCGCCGGCTGATGACCGAGGAGGCCAATGCCGCCATTCGTGGCGCATTTGCCGGCGGAGCAACGAGCGTAACCGTTGCCGATTCCCATGGTCCGATGCGCAACATCATCGCCGAGGACCTGGATCCCCGCGCCCGGCTCATATCCGGAAAGCCGCGTCCGCTGACCATGATCGAGGGCATCACGGAGGAATACGACGGTGCGCTCCTCATCGGCTATCACGCCGCAGCCGACAACTACGGCACCTTGTCCCACACGATCAGCGGCATCGCCTTCCGGCGCATAGAGATGAATGGCGTGCTGACCGGTGAACCGACGCTTTTTGCCGGCCATGCCGCCTCGATCGGCGTCCCGCTCCTCGCCATCAGCGGCGACGACCGGCTGGCAGGAGAGATCGGCGAACAATTTCCGTCGGCAAAATGCATCGTGGTCAAGCGCGCGATCTGCGCCAATGCCACCGACAGCCTGTCACCTGGTGAATCCCGCACGCTGATCGAAAAGGATGTGGCGGATGCCGTTTCCAAGGCAAAGACAGCGCCTGTCGAAACGCCCTGCACGCCGCCTCTTTCCCTGAAGGTGCTGTTCCATCATCAGCAGCAGACAGACGCCGTCAGTCTCCTGCCCTTCGTCATCCGCACCGGACCTCGCGAAATCACCTTCGCGGCGGAAAGCCATCGTCAGGCCATCGGCTGCCTGGCGGCCATGGCGCTGATTGCCGGAGCGATGGTCTGACGCCTGTCCGGCGTGTTCAGCTTGCCAGTGAGGGCATTCCGCCTGCTGCCAGCAGGTCACGCAGGGTCGGCAGCTTGCGGCCGGAATAGCCCTCGATCGTCTCCGCATTCCACAGCGCGTTGAGGATGGCCTCTTCGGCCGCCTCGACGGCGGCATGGAAGAAAATATTCATATGCTGCTCGGGCAGGCGCGTGGCGGAAACGACGTCTTGCTTCGACGACATGTCACGGCAGTTGGCGGTGGAGAAGGCAAGTGCGATGTCTCCGCTTCCGTGCCCCAGGTGGCTGCCGAGCCGCCCGAGGGCGGCGCTCGCCCGGCGCGCGAGCCGGGTCAACTGTCGGGATTCCATCGGCGCGTCCGTCGCATAGACGACAATGATCGACCCCTTGTCCTTTTCCTCGGCCGGCGGCGGCACCTGCTTGCCGACCCTCTGGCCGAAAATGCGGAATTCGGAAGCCTGGCCGAAATTGGAGAGCACCAGCGCCCCGAGCATGAACTGGCTCTTGCCGGGAAGGCGGATGCGCCGGGAGGCGCTGCCGATGCCGCCCGCCAGACCGAACGTCTTCATGCCCGTTCCGGCGCCGATCGTTCCCTGGGCAACGTCTGTCGAGGCATCTCCGATCGCCGCCGTGGCGAGATCCTCGCCGACCGCCATCGCCTGGATATCGTTGATCTGCCCGTCATTGCATTCGAAGACCAGCGGATTGACCGTGCTGTCACGCCGCCCGATCGCCGGATTGGCTCCAATTGCCCTGCGGATCAGGGCGGAGGCGCAGGCATGAACGCCGAAGGTGTTGGTCAGCAGGATCGGCGTTTCGATTTCGCCAAGCTCCGCGACCTGGACGAGACCGAGGCTCTTGCCGAAGCCGTTGAGGACGGCGGCGCCTGCGGGAGGGCGAAGGCGGAACAGGTCACCGCCGTGCGGCAGGATGGCGGTGACACCCGTTCTGGCCGTCCCTTCGAGAAAAGTCGCATGGCCGACGGTCACGCCTTCGACATCGGTGATCGCATTTCGTGGACCTGGCGGTATGGTCCACCAGCTCTCAGCCTGCGGAAAATGGCGCATGCCTCATCTCGAATCGTTCAGTTTCGGATCAAGGGCATCCCGTAGCCCGTCGCCCAGAACATTGAAACACAGAACGGTGATAAAGATGGCGAGGCCGGGAAAGAAGGTCAGGTGCCACGCGCCGGCCATGATGTATTCCCTCCCCGCCGACAGCATCGCGCCCCATTCCGATGTGGAAGGCTCGACGCCGAGACCCATGAAGGAAAGGCTTGCGGCCGTCAGCATCGACGAACCGATGCGCATGGTGAGGTAGACGATCACGCTGCCCATGACACCCGGCAGGATATGGCGGAACATGATGATCCCGTCGGAGGCGCCGGCGGCACGGGCAGCCTCGACATAAGTCGTCTGCTTCAATCCCAGTGTTCCGCCGCGAACGATCCGCGCGAAGGCAGGAACCGAGAAGATCGCGACTGCTATGATCACGTTGTTGAGGCCGGGGCCGAGGACAGCGATGATGCCGATCGCCAGCAGAATGCCCGGAAAAGCAAACAACACGTCACACAAGCGCATGATCACGGCGTCGAGCCAGCCGGCGTAATATCCGGCGATCAGGCCGAGGAATATGCCGAGGACCGCGCCGGCGGCCACCGATGCAAAGCCGATGTAGAGCGAAAGCTTGGCGCCCGAAAGAATTCGCACGAGAATGTCCTGTCCGAATTCGTTGGTGCCGGCCCAATGGGCGAGCGTCGGGCCGGCAAGGGTCTGTTCGTAGTCATAATCGTCCGGCCCGAAGGGCATGAAAGGGGGTGCCAGAAAGGCCGCAACGAGCATGGCGAGAAGCACGATGCCGGCCGCGAGCGCCAGTTTCTCCTTGCGCATCCGCCGCCAAAATTCTCCGAGCGGTGAGCGCAGAGTTGCCCTGGTGGTTGAGGCGGCCATTTCAGTCAGAGTGATCTCTGTCGTGTCTGTCATGGACGGTGAGCCTCACTTGTACCGGATTGCGGGGTTGATCAGCGCGTAGAGAATATCGACGACGAGATTGATCAGCAGAAACTCCAGCGAAAAGAGCATGAGCTCCGCCTGGATGACAGCGTAGTCGCGGTAGGCGACCGCCTCGACCAGGATGGAACCGAGCCCCGGCCAGCGGAACACCCGCTCCACCACGATGGAGCCGCCGAGCAGAAATCCGAACTGCAGTCCGGTCATGGTCACGATCGGGATCAGCGCATTGCGCAGCGCGTGTTTCCAGATCACGAGGCGTGGGGCCAGCCCCTTGGCACGGGCGGTGCGGATGTAGTCCTCGCGGACCACCTCGATCAGCGCGGAGCGTGTGAAGCGGGCCATGACGGCGGCAACCGTGGTGCCGAGCGTGATGGACGGCAGGATCAGGTCGCTCGGCTTTTCGAAACCGCTCGTCGCCAGCCATTTGAACTTGAGCGAGAAGAGCTGCATCAACAAGATGCCGAGCCAGAAATTGGGGATGGAAATACCCGAAACCGCGATCACCATACCAAGCTTGTCCTGCAGCTTGCCATGCCGGACGGCGGAGAAGACCCCGATCAGAAGCCCGAAGACCATCGACCAGCCGATGGCACATATCGACAGCCAGAAGGTCGGCATGAAGGCGCGCGCCAGCATGTCGTAGACCGGTTCGCCGGTTCGCAGAGAATTGCCAAGTTCGCCGGTGGCGAGGTTTTTCAGGAAGCCGAAATACTGGATGAACAGGGGTTGGTCGAGGCCGAGCGTCTTGCGCAGCGCGTTCACGTCATCGATCGTCGCCTGTTCGCCCGCCAGCATTCTCGCCGGATCGCCGGGCAGCACGTGGACGAATGAGAAGACGAAAAGGGAGATGATCGCCAGAACAGGGATCAACGCCAGCAGACGCCGTAAAATGTAGCTTGTCATCAGCCGGTTCCTGAAAGGGAGCCCGGCGGGTTCAGCCCGCCGGGTCGCTTTGCGGTTGCTTATTTGAAATCCGCGTCGGCGTAGACCATCGTGCCGTCGGGCATCGGGTAAACACCTTCGAGATTGGCCGTCGCGCCGGCGAGCTTGTTGTCGACGGCGAGCCAGATGACCGGCTTGTCATCCCAGATCCGCTTCTGCGCATCGGCATAGGCGTCGCCGCGGATCTTGTCGTCGGCCGAGCTCAGGCCCGTCTCGATGTCCTTGTCCACATCGGAGTTCGAGTAGAAGCCCATGTTGTAGATCTTCGGAACCCAGCCCTCCGTGCCGTAGACCGGACGCAGGTGCCAGTCGGCGTCACCCGTGGAAGGCGACCAGCCGCCGACCGCCAGGCCAAAGGGCTGATCTTCCGGCTTCACATCGCCAAACAGCTTGGCGGAGCGGGTCGCCGGTTCCAGCGGGAAGATCTCGACATCGATATTGATCTTCGCAAGCTGCTGCTTGAGCATCTGCAGGATGCGCGTTTCCTTGGTCGTATTGCGGGCCCAGGCCTCGATCTTGAAACCGTCTCCGTAGCCGGCTTCCTTCATCAACGCCTTGGCCTTCTCGACGTCGTGCGGATAGGGCTGCTGGGCGGAGTAGAAGGCCGTGTTGGGAGCAAGCGGGGAATCCGGAACCTTGCCGTGTCCGGAGAAGACGACCTGGACAAAGGCCTGCTTGTCGATGGCGAGGTTGAAGGCCTCGCGGACGCGCGGATCCTGGAATTCCTTCTTCAGCATGTTCATCGATGCGGTCCACACCGTGATGCCTGGCACCTCGAGAACCTTGTAGCCGGATTCCGCTTCTATGGACTTAACCAGTTCCGGCGACATGTTGTCGACATACTGCACCTCACCGGCCCGCAACATCGCAATGCCGGTCGCTGCCTCCTTGACCTTCAGGAAGGTCACGTCGTCGACCTTCGGCCAGCCCTTCTTCCAGTATCCGTCGAATTTCTCGACCGTCAGATGCTCGCCCGGAACCCATTCCTTGAATTTGAACGGACCCGTTCCGACGGGATGCTTGCTGACGTCCTTGCCGTATTTGGCGAGCGCCGCCGGGCTTTCCATGACAATCGACGGATGCGCGAGCGTTGCCAGCATGGCGCCGAAGGGCTCGGAAAGGTTGATGCGGACAGTGTATTCGTCGAGCACGTCCGTCGACTTGACAATGCGCATCATGCCGTTGCGCTTCAGCCCTTGCGACTGGTCGGCCAGGCGATCCATGTTGACCTTGACGGCCTCGGCATTGAAGGGAGTGCCGTCATGAAACATCACGTCCTGACGCAGATGAAATGTGAACTCGGTGGCGTTGTCGTTCACTTCCCAACTCGTCGCCAGCATCGGCACCAGCTTCATGTCCTTGTCGAAGCCGATCAGGCGCTCCATCATGCCTGAGGAGACGGATGCGACCGCATTGGCCGTGCTGTCCTGCGGGTCGAGCGTATCGACGTCGGAGTCCATCGCGATCTTGAGCGAGGCAGCGCCGGCAACGGCCGGCAGCATGGCAAGGCCGACGACAAGCGCCGTACCGAGGCTCAGTTTCCTGAATAAATTCATTTTGTTCTCTCCTTCTGGGATTATGACTTTGTTGTTGATTTATGCGTGCATCTCACGAGCAACGAAGTGCGCCTTGTCGACTTCGTCGAACTGAACCAATTGTGGAGGATCATCGAGAGCCCGGACCGGGCTCGGGATTTCGCCGGTTATCAACGGACGGTCTCTGTCGCGCAGAGCGGGGTCGGGGATCGGGACGGCCGACATCAGGCGCCTGGTGTAGCTGTGCTGCGGATTTTCAAAGACGTGCTGGCGGGGACCATGCTCGACGATCTGCCCGAGATACATCACCGCGATCCGATGGCTGATCCGCTCAACGACGGCCATGTCGTGCGATATGAACAGATAGGAAATTCCGAAACGCCGCTGCAGATCGATCATCAGATTGATGACCTGGGCCTGGACCGAGACGTCGAGCGCCGAGACCGCCTCGTCGGCGATGATCAGCTTCGGATTGGTGGACAGAGCCCGGGCAATCGCGATGCGCTGCCGCTGACCGCCGGAGAAAGCGTGCGGATACCGCTGCGCATGGTCGGCCTGCAACCCCACCTGCTCGAGCAGCCAGACGGCGCGATCCATTGCATTGGCCTTGTTTTCAATGCCGTGTATCAGCATCGGCTCGCAGATCGAGAACCCGACCGTCAGGCGCGGATTGAGAGAGGCATAGGGGTCCTGAAAGATGAACTGCACCTGCCGGCGCAGGCGCTGAAGATCGGCTTTGGCGAGGTCCGACATGTTGTGGTTGTCGAACATGAACGACTGGTAGCTCGATCCGACCAGACGCAGCAGCGACCGGCCCGTGGTCGACTTTCCGCATCCCGATTCACCGACCATGCCAAGCGTCTCACCCGGCCATATGTCGAGATCGATCCCTTCGACGGCATGGACACGGGACTGGGTGCGTCCAAACAGGCCACCCGTAATGTCGAAGCGTGTCGTCAGGCCCCGCACCGAAAGGAGCGGCGGAGCCTTGTAGTCGACGCGCGGCGCGTCTCCCGCAGCGGCGGCCGCCTTCCTGTCGCCGAAGGCCAGATGCTCGAAGGGCGCCGGCGAGGTCGTGCCGCGCATCGCGCCGAGACTGGGCACGGCGTTGAGAAGCGCCTTGGTGTAGGCGTGCTGCGGTGTCTTGAACACCGTTTCCACATTGCCTTCCTCGACCTTCTCGCCGCGGTACATGACCACGACCCGGTCGGCGACCTCGGCCACTACGCCCATATCGTGGGTGATGAACAAAACCGACATGCCGGTCTTCTTCTGAAGATCACGGATGAGGCGAAGGATCTGGGCCTGGATTGTGACGTCGAGCGCCGTCGTCGGCTCGTCGGCGATCAGGAGCTGAGGATTGCAGCAAAGGGCGAGCGAGATCATGACGCGTTGGCGCATGCCGCCGGAAAGCTGATGCGGATAGCGCTTCATCACGGCTGCTGCATTCGGAATGCGCACCGTCTCCAGCATGTCCAGAGCGATCCGGCTTGCTTCCTTCTTCGTCCTATCCTGGTGGGTGACGATCGCCTCGATGATCTGATCGCCGATCAGCAGAACCGGATTGAGAGAGGTCATCGGTTCCTGAAAGATCATGGCAATCTCATCGCCGCGGATCCCGCGCACTTGCTCCTCCGGCAAGGTCTCGATCGACGTGACCGAGCCATCCCGCCTTTGAAGCCGGATCGAACCGCCGGCAATCCGTCCGCCACCGAATTCGACGAGCCGCATGATGGACAGCGCGCTGACAGACTTGCCGGAGCCGGATTCGCCGACGATCGCGACGGTCTCTCCGCGCCTTATCGACAGGTCAAGATTGCGAACCGCCGTGAAGGTGGCCGGACCGTGGCCGAACGCGATGTCGAGGCCTTCGATTTCCAACAGATTGCCGTTACGTCCAACCCCATCGGGCTCGCCGTTTTCCATGCAAAATCGTTCCCCTTTGGCGGCAATTGTTAAATCTGTTGCGCCGCACAATAAACCTATCAAAGACGGCTATTTCCTTGCTGTCCAAGGCAAAGTCGGCATGTCGTATGCCGTCTTTGCATAGCAGCAAGCATTGATGGAACGCGCGCCGCATGCTTGGCTGCGGCGACTGCTTTGAAAACGACGAGAACGAGACATGACCAACGGCTGGGCGATCGCGCTGCATGGTGGCGCCGGAACCATATTGAAGGAAAGCATGACGGCAGAGCGCGAAAGCGCCTATCGAAAGGGTCTCGCCGATGCGTTGGCGCGCGGGCGCGAGGTGCTTGAATCCGGCGGCGCCAGCGAGGCGGCGGTGGAAGCCACCGTCAACGCGCTGGAAGACAATCCTCTATTCAATGCCGGATATGGCGCTGTTCTCACGGCGGACGAAACAGCCGAGCTTGACGCCGCGATCATGCGCGGCTCCGATCTTGCCGCCGGGGCTGTGGCCGGCGTTGCCGACATCCGCAATCCCGTGAGCCTCGCCCGCTTGGTCATGGAACGGTCGAGCCACGTCATGCTGGCGGGCGAAGGGGCATCACGCTTTGCCCGGGAGCATGACGTGGCCATGGTCCCGAATACCTATTTCATGACGGATTTCCGGCTGGAACAGCTGCGCAAGGCGATGGCAAAGAACCAGGTTTCGCTCGATCACAACGACAATAAATACGGCACCGTCGGCGCGGTCGCGCGCGATCGCATGGGCAATGTGGCGGCAGCCACCTCGACGGGCGGCATGACCAACAAGCGGCCCGGCCGGATCGGCGACAGCCCGCTCATCGGGGCCGGAACCTATGCCAGCAACCGGTCCTGCGCCGTCTCGGCGACCGGACATGGCGAGATGTTCATCCGGCTGACAGTCGCCCGCGATATCGCCGCGCTGATGGAATATGCAGGCCTGTCGCTGGCGGACGCCGCGTCTCGCAAGGTGATGAAGGAACTCATGGAAATCGACGGACGCGGCGGCATCATAGCGGTCGGTACATCCGGGGATCCCGTGATGATCTTCAACACGCCCGGCATGTACCGCGCCGCCCAATGCGAGGGCGGCGAACCCGAAATCGGCATCTATGAGGCGGAGTGAAGCCTCGTGGCGGCGCTCAGAGCGCCATCGCCTTGCTGGCTTCGATGTAGACTTCCCGCAATCGCCGGGCGACCGGCCCGGGCAGACCGTTGCCGATCTGCGTGTCATCCACCTTCACGACCGGATTGACGAAACCCGATGCCGACGTCGAAAACGCTTCCCGGGCGTTCCTGATTTCCTCGACGGAAAAGGCACGTTCCTCCACCTTGATCTGCAGGTCGGAGGCGCATTTCAAAACCGAGTGACGCGTGATCCCCGCGAGAATGTCGCTCGACAGCTGGCGGGTGACCAGCGTGCCGTCCTGCGTGACAATGTAGGCATTGTTGGAACAGCCCTCGGTGACGTAGCCCTCCTCGACCATCCAGGCATCATCGGCGCCCTTTTCCCGGGCGAGGTTCTTGGCGAGGACCGGATAGAGCAGCTGAACCGTCTTGATGTCGCGCCGGCGCCAGCGATCGTCCGACACGAGGATCACATGCTGCCCGCGTTCGGCGACCGGGTTGTCCACCAACGTCTTCTTCTGGGTGAACATGATGACCGTCGCGTCGGTTCCTGCCGGGGGAAAGAGAAAATCACGGTCCGCCGCTCCGCGTGTCACCTGCAGATAGATCAGGCCTTCCACCAGTCCATTGAGCTCAATCAGCTGCCGGTGCGCGGCCAGCAAGGCGTCGTCGTCCATCGTCAGTGTCAGCTTGATCTCGGCCAAAGAGGTGCGAAGACGGGCAAGATGGCCGGGGAAATCGACGAGCCTGCCATCGATGACGGCGGTCACTTCATAGACCGCGTCGGCGAAAATGAAACCACGATCGAAGATGGAAATTGTTGCTTCGTTTTCAGGAAGATAATTGCCGTTGACGTAAACGGTGCGCATGCTGGCGGTGCTCCGATGAAACAGGCTGGATGAAAGCGTGTTTCATCGATCATGCATCTGGCTCCCGTTGTGGCAAATGCCATTTCCTTATAACCTATGCGCATTTGACGAGGGCAACGCTTGGAATTGATTTGGCTTGAGGATTTCGTTGAACTGGCGGCGGTACGCAATTTCTCCGTCGCCGCCGCGGCGCGCCACGTGACCCAACCCGCCTTCAGCCGGCGCATCAAGGCTCTCGAAAACTGGGTGGGCACCGAACTCATCGACAGAAGCAGCTTCCCGGTCAAGCTGACCAGGGCTGGTGAAATTTTCTTCGAAACCGGCCGCGACCTGATGCGCGAAATTTACCGCCTGCGCGACGATTGCCGCCAGCAGGCGAGCGCGAGTTCGGAGGCAATCAGCTTCAGCGCATTGCACACCATCGCACTCAGCATCTTTCCCGAGCTGCTGACCGACATCGAAAAAATGGCGGGACCGTTCATCACCCGAATGAGCGCCACCGATTTTTACGACTGCATCGAAGCGCTGTCGCTCGGAAGATGCGAGATTGCGCTCTGCTACGGCCACCCGCTGGGGCCACCGGTGCTGCAGGCGGGGCGGTTTCTTTCCAGAAAGATCGGAACGGACCCCTTCCTTCTCGTGACGAAGGCGAAGGAGGACGGGACTGCGCTCTACTCGCTGGAAATGGATCGCAAGAAGACCGGAATACCGCTCGTGTCCTACAGCATGGATTGCTTTCTCGGAAAGGTGCAGGCCGACCTCATCCGCAAGATGCGGTCGTCGGCACCCGAACTGCACGCGGTCTTTGAAAACTCGATGTCCGAAGCCGTCAAGCGCATGATCCAGCAGGGCAAGGGAATAGGCTGGCTGCCGTACAGCGCCGTATCGGAAGAGCTCAAAAACGGATCTCTCGTTCCGCTGGATAACGGCCTGGAGGAGGTCAATCTCGATGTCCTGGCCTTCCGCCGCGATATTCCCGGAAGTTCGGCAATGGAAAATTTCTGGTCGCACCTGTCGAAGGCTTATCCGGATCCGGAGCCGGCAAGCTGAACGCGCTTCACATCCCTGGCGGCGGCTAGGCTGCCGTGGTGATTGGCGGCTTCCTACAGCACAAGCTTGCCGGGATTGAAGAGGTTATCCGGGTCGAGCAGACGCTTCATCTGGCCGATCCAGTGCAGCTTCACCGGGTCGGCGGTCTCGTTCAGCGAGTGGATGCGTTTCGAGCCCACGCCATGCTCCGCCGAAAACGAGCCGCCGAGGGAGCGGATGTCCTTGTAGATGACGGCTTCTGCGGCGGCGAGCGTTTCGGCGGGCATGTCGCCGCCGCGCCGGTTCAGGATGATGTGCAGGTTGCCGTCGGCGATGTGGCCGAAGATGAAGGGCTTCAGGTCCGGATCGACCAACCGCAAGCCCTCTTCGAGACGCGCCACATAGGCCTCGGTCTCCGAGAGCGGAACCGACACGTCGTAGGACGGGGCCGCCGGGTAGGCGTGATAGATCTGTTCAGTGTCTTCCCGAAGACGCCAGAGTGCGTCCCTCTGGGCAAGCGAACTCGCCAGCACCGCCTCGGTTTCGGGGAATTGCTCCAGCATCGCCTCATAGAAGCCGGCAATCTCGTCGCTTATGCGCGCTTCGTCGTATCCGGAAAAGGACAGAAGAAGGTTCACCGGATTGTCGGTGCGATATCCCGGCGCGCTCCAGCCATGATTGGCGGCTGAAAAGCCGAAAAAGCCGCTCCACATGGCCTCGCAGGCGGCAAGCTGGCCGGATCCGAAAGAGCGAGCCTTCGTCAGTAGCGCGAAGACGGCGGCGAGCGACGGCAGCCCGAAGAGCGCGGTCGCGGCCTCCGGCACCACCGGCTCCAACTTGACGGCGACCCGCGTCACGATGCCGAGCGTGCCTTCCGCGCCGATGAAGAGATGTTTGAGATCGTAGCCAGCGGAATTCTTGACGACGCGGGTCAGATCCGAGAACACGCTGCCATCGGCGAGGACGGCCTCGAGCCCGAGAACGCGGTGCCGCATGACGCCGTTGCGGAACGCCATGATGCCACCGGCATTGGTCGACACCATACCGCCGATCGTCGCCGATCCGCGGGCGGCGAGATCGATGCCGGGGCTGAGCCCCTCAACGGCGGCGGCCTCCTGCAAGGTCTGCAATATGGCACCCGCCTCGACGACGGCGACCTGCTCGACGGAATCGAGACGCTCGATGCGGTTCATGCGTTCCAGGCTGACGACAATCTCGCCGGCCTTCGAGATGCCGCCGCCCACCAGCCCGGTCTTGCCGCCATGCGGCACGATGGCGATGCGGTGTTCCCGGCAGAGCCGGACGACGGCTGAGACCTGGTCGGTGGAGCCCGGATAGACGATGACACCGCAGCGCAGATTGTCTGGATGCCAGCCCGGATCGGTGCTCAACACATCCGCTCCGGTCTTCACGTTCCGCGGTCCGACAGCCTCTTCGAGTGACGAGAGGAAGCCCGCGGGCAGGATGGCACTGTTATCGATCGCGTTCACGGCGGTGTCTTTCTTCGGGGGCGTTACAGGTCCAGCACCAGTGGCTGCAGCGGTCTGGAGCAGCAAAGCAGAACATCGTTCTCGCCCAACTCGTCAAGCGGTTCCTCGAAATGCTCCACCCTTCCTTCCGTAAGATTACACTTACATGAACCACAGATCCCGGCACGGCAGCTGAATTCGGGCGAGAGACCCTGATCCTCGAGGAAGGTAAGCAATGAGGCGGCGGACGGATCCCAGATCAGGTCCTTTTCCGACTTCGAGAGACGAATGGCGAGACCAGAAGACGCATCGGCCGGCACGACAGGCGCCTCATCCTTCCGGATCGGCGCTGGAGTGGGCGCACCAAGCTTCTTGCCGGTCGTGAAGAACTCGTAGGCGATCCGCTCTTCGCGAATTCCAAGCCCGGTCAGGAGACCGAACATGGCCTGCATGAATGGCTCGGGCCCGCACATGTAGACGTCGTAATCGTCAAGCGGCAGGAAGCCCTGCAGCACCTCGCGCGTGATCGTTCCCGCCGTCTGGAAGCGGACAGCGGTATGGTCTTGATCCGTCGGCATCCGGTAACAGATGTGGCTGTGGATGCCGGGCCTGATGGCTTGCAGCGCACGCACCTCGCCGCCGAGTGCCTGCACCTCGCCATTCTCGCAGGCGTGCAGGAAATAGACCGGACGATCGCTCTGGTGCGCCAGCTCGTGCAGCATCGAGATCATCGGCGTCAGCCCGACGCCTCCGCTCAAGAGGAGGACGGCGCGCGGGCTGTCTGTATCGAGCGTGAAATCACCCGACGGCCCCGCGATTTCGAGCTCGTCGCCCGGATTGACCGTGTCATGCAGCAGCGCCGAAGCGTGCTCGATACCGGGAGCGCTCTCGCGTTTGACCGTGATCCGGTAACGTCCATGAAGGCTCGGCGGCGAAGACACCGTATAGGTACGGCGCAGTGACCTGCCCGCTTCGCCCGTGAGGGCGGGAATGTTGACGGTCAGGAACTGGCCTGCCTTGAAAGGCAGCCAGTCCCTTTGCTTTGCCGGCTCGAGAATGAAAGACGTGATGACCGCGCTTTCCCGCACCTTCTCGACGACGGTGAACCTGCGAAATCCGCTCATTCCGCCGCTTCAGCCGTTACTGTGTTTTCCGCCTCGATCAACTGCGCCAGGCGCCGGCGGAAGCGCAGCGGGCCGACGTCGATCTTGAGGTCGAGGTTCGGTGTGTGCTTGTTGGCCATTCCATGATGGACGGCTTCGAGCACGGCCTTGTCCTCTTCGAACGCGCCGCGAACCGACTTGGCGAAGCGGGCCGAGACATCCGGGTCATCGGGAGCGAAATTGCGCATCTGGAACCAGAAGTACCGGGTGCTGTTCTCGTCGACCGGCGTCATGAAGTTGTAGCTGTCCATCCAGAAGGCCTTGGGCGGCAGGTTGGTCTCGTCACCGCCAGTACCGACCGGCGTGAAGATGGCCTTGATGATGGCGTTCGACGGATAGCGCACCTCGTAATGTTGCTTGCGGTCGCAATTGCCGGAAAACTGCAGGAAAGGCGCGTAGAAGGGCGCCGGCTCGCTGTCGAGCATCCACCGCCAGACCACGACGCCATCATCCTTGATGGTTGTCTGCAGCGGCGTTTCCTCACATGCCGAACTCGCAAACGAACTCTGGTGGACCCAGGCGACATGCGAGGGGTCGAGCAGGTTGTCGGTCAGGTAGAGGTAGTTAGCGGCAAGCTGCATCGAGTCGCCGCGATTGATGCCCCATGACGGATCGTCATAGTGCTCGACTTCGAAAATCTCGTCGGGATTGGCCTTCTCGGCCTCGCCCATCCAGATCCAGACCAAGCCGTAGCGCTCTTCGACAGGATAGGACCTGACCTGCGCCACATGCGGAATGCGCTCCGCGCCCGGCACCCGGGTACAAGCGCCGGAACAGTCGAACGTCAGGCCGTGATAGCCGCATTCGACCTGGTCGCCCTTCAACCGTCCCATCGAGAGCGGCAGCTTTCTGTGCGGACAGGCATCTTCCAGCGCCACCGGGCGTCCGTCCGCTGTCCGGTAGAGCACAATCGGCTCGCCGAGGATCTTCATCGGGGTCAATTGCCGGCCGACCTCATGGTCCCAGGCGGCGGCGTACCAAGCGTTTTTCAGAAACATGTTACCCTCTTTCGTTCTTGCTCTCCCCTGATGTTCATCGCGATCCGGTTTCGGGACAAGCAATCTGAGTTGCTTTTAATTTTAGCTGAGCTAAACTGTCGGGAAAATTGCCACGTGTCCCATGCCAGAACAGCCATCCTTGAGAAACCTGCAGGCGTTTGAAGCGATCGGCCGCTGCGGCGGCGTCACGGCCGCCGCGCGCGATCTTGGCGTTTCGCCGGGCGCCATCAGCCAGCACGTCCATCTCATCGAGGAAAACCTCGGCGTGAAACTGATCGAGCGGAGCGGCCGGACGGTGGAACTGACCTCCTGGGGAAAGCTCTACTATCAGGAGATCGCCAAGGGATTTTCGCTGATCCGCGGCGCCCAGGACATGATCCACCGCGCCCGCAACGCAGACGCCATCACTCTGAGCGCCCTCCCGTCGGTGGCCTCACGCTGGATCGGCCAGAGGATCTTCGACTGGCACGAAAAGCACCCCGAATCCAACATCCGGATCGTCGGGACGGACAACGAGCCGCGGCTGGGCCGAGATGTCGCCGATTTCCGCATCACCTACGGTGAAGCCATTGGGGGGCATGAGCATTTCGTCGAGCTTTTCACCGATTGGGCGGTGCCGGTGTGCTCACCGAAGCTCCTTGCCGGACATACGCTTGAACGGCCGGAGGACCTGTTCTCGCTGCCGCTTCTCTACATCGCCTGGGATCCGATGTATAAACCGCCACCGCGCTGGGCCGACTGGGCGTCCCTGATCTCCGCCCCCTTCAGCCGAACGGACAGCGGCCTATCGTTCACGCTCTCGAGCGGCGCCATCGATGCTGCCGTCGCCGGCCGCGGCATCGTGCTCGCCCAGATCTCGATGATCACCGACGAACTGGCGACGCAAAGCCTCGTCATACCATTCGACATCCGCCTGAAGCTTTCCGAAAGCTATTGGCTCGCATGGGATCGCGCCGCCCTTCAGAAGCCGCATGCCGCCGCCTTCAAGAACTGGCTTGTCGGCATTTCGCGCGAGCAGGCAAAGCTGTCCGCACCTCAGGTTGCGGGCTAGACAAGCAACCGGCGGCGTCGCCCGCAAAGTCGACACAAGCATATTGACAGACCGTTTTCTTCTCGATCTATTTGTATAGTCAAATACAGAAGCGGGACCAAAACCCGCGCCATAACCGGGAACAATCACCCCTGTCGTCACGGGGAAAACTGGAGAGAACCATGCGGATGAATCGTATTCTGAAGGCGGCCGCAGCCACCGCCATCATTCTTGCCTCGTCGCTGACCGCGCATGCGGCAGACGTCCTCGAAAGCGTCAAGAGCTCCGGCGTCCTGAAGGTCGGCACGGAAACCGCCTTCGCGCCGTTCGACTATATCGACGCCGGCGATCATGTCGGCCTCAACGTCGATCTCTTCGCCGAAATTGGCAAGGAACTGGGTGTGAAGATCGAATGGGTCGCCCTGCCGTGGGAAGGCGTTCTGCCTGGCCTCGAAGCCGGCAAGTTCGACATCGTCGCCGGTCCGGCAACCATCACCAAGGCCCGCACCGAACGTTACCGCTTCACACCGCCGATCGCCGAAGCGACCGTCGCCATCCTGAAGAAGGCCGGCGATGACACGATCAGCAAGCCGGAAGACATCGCAGGCAAGGCCATCGGCGCCGGCAAGGCATCCGCCCAGCTCGATCAGCTCAAGACCTTCGGCGAGAAGCTCGACAAGCCGGTCGAAATCCGCGAATACCCCGGCAACACCGAGGCCTATGCCGATCTCGCCGCCGGCCGTATCGCCGGTGTCGCGAATTCCCTGCCGAACATTTCCTTCGTCGCCAAGCAGCGTCCGGACACATTCGCCGTCGTGCTGCCACCCTTCGGCGTGAAGGCTTATTTCGGCTATCCGGGTTTGAAGGACGCGGACCACGCCTCGCTGATGGACGCGATCGACGCGGCCATGCTGAAGATCAAGGCCGACGGCCGCCTCGCCGAAATCCAGAAGAAGTGGTTCGGCGCAAGCTTCGATACGCCAGATGCGGTCAAGGACCCCGCACTCTGACATTGATCGACCGGAGGCCGGCTTCGGGCACCACAGGTGCCATCTCCGGCCTCCTACCCTCCGCCGTCGAACCAATGCGGACGACCTAGGCAATGTCTACAAAACTGTTCTGGCTGCTTGTGCAGGCGTCCGTCCACACGGTCGTCATCAGCGTCATATCGATCGTGATCGGTCTCATCCTGGCGATCCTGATTTCGGCCTGCCTGCTTTCGGGCAAGCGTTGGCTGGTCAAGCTTGCGCGCATCTATGTCAGCTTCTTTCGCGGCGTGCCGCTGCTGGTGCAGCTGCTGCTGATCTACAATCTCCTGCCGGTCATCGGCATCAACGTGCCGAGCGTGGTCGCGGCCATCGCCGGCCTGGCGCTCTGCACGTCGGCCTACCAGGCGGAAAATCTCCGCGGCGGGTTTGAAAGCGTACCGACAGGCCTGATCGAATCCGCCGACATGGCCGGATTGAACCCGCGCCAGACCTTCACGCGCATCCGCGTGCCGCTCGCCGTGCGGATGACGCTTCCCGCACTGATAAACGAAGCCATCCTGATCCTGAAATCCTCGTCCCTGATTTCCGTGGTCGGCGTCGTCGAACTGACCCGCATGGCGCAGGACCTGTCGGCAAGCACCTTCCAGCCCCTGCAGATCTTTGCCGCCGCTGGACTGCTCTACCTGATCATCAACTGGGTGGTCGCGCTGCTCGGACGCGTCGTTGAACGAAACCTGCCGGGGCAAGCCTGATGACTTTCGATATCGATCTGATCCTTGCCAGCCTGCCGGCGATCTTCAAGGGAGCGCTGGTGACCCTGTCGCTCTGGATCGGCGGCACGATCGGTGCCGTGATCCTCGGCTTCTTCGTGGCGGTCGTGCGGCGCTATGGTCCGAAACCGGCTGCCGCGGTCCTCGCCCTTAGCGTCGAGGTTCTTCGCGGCACGCCGTTCCTGATCCAGATCTTCCTTCTCTATTATGGCGGCCCCTATGCCGGGATCGCGCTCGATCCCATTCCGGCCGGCCTGTTCTGCCTGTGCGTCTATGGTGCTGCCTATTTCAGCGAGATCTTCCGCGCCGGCTTCGTCGCGGTGCCGAGAGGCCACATCGAGGCGGCGGAATGCCTCGGCTTTACCCGCGGCCAGATCATCCGGCGGATTCTGCTGCCGGAGATGACCATGCTGGTTCTGCCGCCATCGACCAACATGTCGATCATCCTTCTCAAGGAAACGGCAGTGCTCTCGATCATCACCGTTCCCGAGATGACGCTGACGATCAGCGCCCTCGGCTCCCAACAATATGCCTTCCTCGAAGCCATCTTCCTGCTCGCCATCATCTATTGGGGTCTGGTGGAACTGGCCGGCCGATTGGGCCGGGCCGCCGAAACCCGGCTCTCCAGATACAGGTTCTCCTAGCCATGACGACACCCGCCATCGAAGTCAGAAACCTCGCCAAGACGTTCGGAGACGTCACCGTTCTTCAGGACATCGATCTTGAAGTCGCACAGGGCCAGGTGGCCTGCCTGATCGGCCCCTCCGGCTCCGGCAAGAGCACGCTGCTCAGATGCATCGCCTTCCTCGAGGAACATACGCAGGGCACCATCTCGATCGGTGGCCAGGCCCTGGGCTTCTTCGAGAACGCAAAAGGTGTGCGCGAACGGCTGCCCGTCTCCTCCATCCGTGAGGTGCGCTCGCAGATCGGCATGGTGTTCCAGCAGTTCAACCTGTGGCCGCACATGACCGCGCTCGGCAATGTCAGCGAGGCACTGAAGACGGTTGACGGCATGAAGAAGGCCGACGCCGAGGAACTGGCCATGATGCAGCTGAAGAAAGTCGGGCTGGAGCACCGTGCCAATCACTACCCGTCGCAGCTCTCCGGCGGCCAGCAGCAGCGCGTGGCGATCGCCCGGGCGCTGGCACGCCAACCGAAGATCATGCTGTTCGACGAGGCGACATCGGCCCTCGACCCGGAACTGACCGGCGAGGTGCTGAACGTCATGCGCAGCCTCGCGGAGGAAGGCATGACGATGGTTGTCGTCACGCATGAAATCGGCTTTGCCGCCTCCGTCGCCAGCCAGATCAACTTCCTCGACCACGGAAAGCTGCTGTTCCGGGGGCCGCCTTCCGAGGTCTTCCAGAAGCCGCGCCATCCCCGGCTCGAACAGTTCCTGGACACCTACCTGGACCGCGGTGCGTCCGCCCTGCTTTGAGGATGGACCGGCCCCAACAGGAGATGCGAGACGAGATGATCCGATGAAGGACAGCAACAAGGCTTCGACCGTCACGCCGTCATTGCATCAGCGCATCCTCGGCGAAATCGAGCAGAACATCCTGACTGGCGCCTGGCCTCCCGGACACAGGGTACCCTCTGAAATCGCACTGACCGAGCAATACCAGTGCTCGCGCATGACGGTCAGCAAGGTCCTGGCCCAGCTTGCCCGGGCCGGCCTGATCGTCCGGCGCCGAAAGACCGGAAGCTTCGTTCTGCCGCAACGAACCCACAGCGCCATCCTCGAGATCTCGGACGTCAAGGACGAGGTGAAAGCGCTCGGCCTGCCATATCGCTATCAGATTCTGGTACGGCGCATCCGGCCGATTTCCAAGGATGAGGAAGCCGGATCGCAGCCATCCAAACGGCAGCAGATGCTGGACATCGAGTGCCTGCATCTGGCGGACGAACAGCCATTCTGCCTGGAGGAGAGAAGCATACATCTGGCCGCCGTGCCGGATGCGGCAGAGGAGGAATTCAAGACGCTGTCGCCGGGCGCCTGGCTTCTCAACCATGTGCCATGGACGGCGGCCGAACACCGGATCGCGGCCATAGAAGCTTCGGAGGCGACGGCGAAAAACCTCGACATGGCCGCCGGCGCGCCATGCCTCGCCATCGAGCGGCGCACATGGCGCGCCGGCGAACCGGTGACCTTCGCCCGGCTGACCTATCCGGGCCACAAATGGACGCTGACCGCACACTTCATTCCCTCGCAGAACTGAGGGTAGCCGCATCTCCAACATCCTTTCCGCGAAGGGGAAAAGACCATGCCATTGGGCAAGCATATACGCGATGAAGTCCGGGCACTGACACCCTACAATGCCGGCCTGACGATCGAGGAAGTGATGGCGGCCTACCAGCCAGCAAGCATCGCCAAGCTCGGCTCCAACGAGAATCCCTTCGGGCCGTCGCCGAAGGCCGTTCAGGCGATGAATGCGCTTGGTACGTCGATCGCGCTCTATCCCGACCCCCTGGCCCGCAGCGTCGGCGCCGCGCTGGCCGACAAACTGTCCGTTGATCCGCAGACGATCATCTTCGGCAACGGCTCAGAGGACCTGATCGGAGCGGTCTGCCGCGCGGTCTTGAACCCCGGAGACGTTGTGGCGACGCTCTATCCCTCGTTTCCGCTGCACGAAGACTATGCGACGACGATGGGGGCAACGGTCGAACGGGTCGTCATCGGCAGTGACTTTGCCATCCCGCTCGACGCCCTGATCGAAGCAGGCAATCGCGCCAAGATGCTGATCTTCTCCAACCCGATGAACCCGGTCGGCGCCTGGCTGGGCACGGACGCGTTTCGCCGGCTGATCGGTTCCCTGTCGACGGACACGCTGCTGGTCGTCGACGAAGCCTATTTCGAATATGCGGCGCTGGAAGAGGATTTCCCCTCCGCGCTTGAAGAGCTGAAGGGGTCGGGCCTCAACTGGATTGTCCTGCGGACGCTCTCGAAAGCCTATGGCCTTGCGGGATTGCGGATCGGCTATGGCGTTGCCAGCAGCCCTGAATTCAAATCCTACCTCGACAGGGTCCGCACGCCGTTCAACATCAACGCGGCCGCCCAGGCCGCCGCGCTGGCCGCCATCGCCGACGACGACCATGTCCAGACCGGTGTGCGCTATATCCTCTCCGAACGGGAGAGGCTGGCGCGGATGCTGACGGAGAAGGGCTTCCGGGTCGCTCCATCGGCGGGCAATTTTCTCTTCTTCGACGCCGGCCAGCCCTCGGACGCCGTCGCGACCGCGCTTCTGAAGACGGGCACCATCGTCAAGCCGTGGCGTCAGGCAGGCTTCCGCGACTTCATCCGCGTCAGCATCGGCAAGGCCGAGGATAACGACAAGTTCGCCGCCGATTTCTTTGCGCTTAAACCATCCGTGGGTTCACCCTGAATCACGGACACCATTTTGACAGCATCGCGCCCGCTCAATCATTCCCGTCACTGGACGTCCGGGATTATGCGGCCGGTCGAGCGGTCGCATCTTTCAGTCGGGCAAACCATCGACCGGATCCGCGTACCGGAAAAGGTTGGATGCAAAAGACGTTAAAGGCTTCCGAATGCAAAGGAGCCGAAGCCCTATCCGGCACTTCGGCTCACTTTCAAGACCTTGGTCGTCAGCGGACACTCATGCAAAACCGAGCATCGAGAGAATAAATCCCACAACGACCACCAGGCCAACGAGATAAATAATTCCATTCATGACATCTCTCCTTTGTAGGCCTAGTGGAAACGAAGTCGTCAGCGGTTTGTTCCTCGGTCAAATACGAAATACCTGCAGCCGTTTCGAGAAAAAGAGGAAAAGCCAGCTGAAAACAAATTCTCGAAGGGAACAAATATACCCAGCCACGCGTATTGGATCTGAGGCAAGAGGGCCAAGGCAACAGGCGCAATATTCAACTTCTTCTGAAGCCTGCCCGATGAATAAGTGAAATCCGTGGTTATCAGGAGGTTCAAATGCGCTCGGCTGCAACGCTTACCTTTGGAATTGCCAGTTCCATCGCAATGGTCTGGACGGGGGTGGCGGTGGCGTCTCTGGTCACACCTTCATCGGGCAGCAGCCCGCTACGTCCGATGGAATCCGATCAGCTTTGGGTGTCAAAACCCGTGCGCATCGACACTTCCAGACAGAGCCTGGAGCGCTTGGCCCCACGTTTTTCTTCCTATGTGACAGACGACGAGCGGAAGACGATCGAACTTGCGTCTTTGAACCCCAAATCGACGTCTGCCACGCTCCCGGTCGACAGTGCTAGCGAAACGGCGTCGGCTGGAGACCGCAACGCAATGCACACCAATGACCAATCTGGCGGCACAGTCGCGCAGGTGTCGCCTGAACAGCTTGCCTGGTGCGGCGCCCGTTACCGTTCCTACGATCCGCAAACCAACACATACCGGGCCTATAGCGGTGACATTCGCACATGCGCGTTTCCCGGCTCCGCAAGCAAGCCCACCGAACAGGCTATGGCTCAAAAGGATTCCGGCGGCGATCCGGCGCATGTGGCCTGGTGCCAGTCCCGCTATCGTTCCTACGATGCCGGCACCGATACGTACCACTCCTATAGCGGCGTGATTCGCCCCTGCATTTCGCCGGTCAGCCAGTAAATTCCCAAAGCCCTGCCAGGCCATTTCTGCATTTTGCGTGTCAGCGAAAGGCGAAAAGATCGCTGTCCGGATCGGACTTGCCGGATATGCGGCACTTTATAATCTGACCGGCAATCATGCTGAAGGTGATGCCATTTCCCCCGAAGCCCATGACGGAGAGAACCCGGCTGCATCCGGGCACGTGATCGATGATCGGAAGACCGTCATCCGTCGTTCCGAAACGCGCCGACCACCGATAGGCGAATTTACCGACCCGCCGCCCGAGAAGCGCTTCGAGCTTGTCGCCTATGCGGGCGACCTTCCGCCTCATGATGTCCGGATCGGTGATGTTTGCCGCCGTTGTTTCGTCCTCGCCGCCGGCAATGATGCGACCGTCCGGCGTGGCGCGAAAATAGAGATACGGATCGCTCGCCTCCCAGACGATGTGAGAGCCTAGCCATGCCGGCCTCGGCGCATGCGGGCGTGTCGCGACAGCCCATGTGGCCATGACCTGGTGATGCTGGCTTCGCATCGGCTTTAAAAACTCGTAACCGGTGCAGAAGACGACGTGTCCCGCGGAAAGCAGTTGACCGTCGGCAGTCGCCAGCACCACTTCGTCGCCGCTTTCCCGATAGTCGGTGATTTCGACCGGACTGCACACGGTCACGTCGGCTTGCGACAGCGAACGGAAAAGTCCCGCGGTCATGCGGGCGGGATTGGCGGAGGCCGAACAATCCGAGCGGATCGCACCCGTCCTTTCGAGCCCGTATTCTTCAACCAGCCGCGATCCCTCAAGATATTCCGCCGAGAGATCGTTGGCAGCGCGCAATTCCGCTTCCTTGCGCAGCGCCCTGTAACCCAGGTCGTCGCCGGCGAGAAAGAGCGTCTTCTTTTCCTCCAATGCGCAATCGATGGAATGCTCCTTCAAGAGGTCGACAAGATCCTTCACGGCCCTGGCAGACCTCCGCCAGGCCCTCACGGCCTTGTCTTCCCCGATCATTGCGGAGAGCTTGAAGAGCGGCACATCGATCTCGTATTGGATCATGGCGGTGCTCGCCATCGTCGAACCATGGACGGGCGATCGTCTGTCGAGGACCAGAATGCGACGGTTGCCGCCTGCCAGCATCCGGGCAACGATCGCACCGGAAACACCGCCACCGACGATGATCACGTCGTAATCCCTGCGTCCCGGGAGCGCCTGCGTTTCGACGCTGATGTCCGGGGTGGCGGCCCATAATGGTCTTGCGGCGCGAAGGTCCACCTTGGTGGTGATTGTCATGATGCAAATCCTGGCCCGGCTGTGATGGCGGCAATCCCGCCCGATGTTATCGAAATGCTGACGGGGAACACGGCTGGAGCGGCCTAGACCACAACGCCTTGTTTCGCCGGACAAGGCTGCTCCGATGCAGGGGCAGTCGACCCTGCATCGGATTTCCCCGTTCCTATTTCTGATCGACAGACGTCTCGAGTTCTTCGGCGATCTGGGCGTAGCTGACGAGGGCAAAGAGAGCGCTGCCGCCGATCACATTGCCGAAAAGTGTTGGAAGATAGAAATTGGTGATGGCGGGTCCCACGTCGAGACCGCCGGAAAAGATGAGCGAAGCAGCTTCCACCGAACCGGCAACAATGTGCGAAAGGTGGAACAGGGCGATAAGATAGGTCAGCAGCGCGATGACCGGGAAACGAGAGCTTTCCGCTGACGGCAACAGCCATACGACTGTGGCGATCAGCCAGCCGGCCGCAATGGCGCGCAGGAACATGTAGCCACGCGAGGGCTCCACGGCTTCCCGGGCGATCTCGAGCGCCGCGGCCCTGACCTCGGGCGTGTGAAGGATATCGAACGCAATTCCCGCTCCGAAAATCAGCGTGCCGGCCAGATTGGCCGCAAAAACGAGCGACCAGAGCCTGGCGATGGCACACATGCATTTGACGTTCGGCTTCGCCAGAAAGGGCAGCATGGCGGTCAGCGTGATCTCGGTGAAGAGCTGCTGTCGGGCTAGAATGACGATCAGGAAGCCGACGGCGTAGCCCCAGCACTCCACCAGCGGTCGCCAGTCCGCGTCCGGGAGATAGTGGCGTAGCGCCGCCTGGCTGAAGACCGAAAATCCGATGGACAGACCCGCTGCAAATCCCGACCACAGGAGGCTGCTGGTCGGCCTGGCGAGTTCCGATTCCCCCTCCTTCCTGACAATCTCGTAAACGGCGACAGGCCTGAGCTGGGCGCGTTCGTCCACTTCCTGCTTTTCGTTCCGGCTCAAATGCTCGTCGTCATGATTCGTAGCCGAATTTTCGTCAGCCGGCATTTTGCCGTCGTCCTCTTCTTCTGTTCCGGATGTCGGAGCCATGTTCATTCCTTCAACGAGCATCTGGATGAACCAGAGCGGTCACCTTCAAAGCCGGATTTTCGACCCGAACCTCTTCGCACCGTCAGGAACAATTCCACGCCCAATCTGTTCCCTCCGTCTGGGAGGAAAACATGGCAGGTCAGCCGGTTGATGCATCGTCCATGATGTCTAGCCTTGGCAATCCGTTGAAAAACGGGCGCAAGGCGATCTCACATCTGGGCCTCGTGTTCTCGAGCGATTGCGAACCGGGGATCTCGCGTCGCGCTGCCACCGATGGTTTCATCTACCATACGCCGGACGGCAAGCGACTACGCAACAAGGCCGAGATCCTAAGGATAAACGGACTGGCCGTTCCACCGGCCTATAGCGATGTCTGGATATGCCTCGATCCGCTCGGGCATCTTCAGGCAACCGGTTTCGACGCGCGCAAGCGAAAGCAATATCGCTATCACCCCGACTGGCATGAGCATCGCAGCGGCCTGAAATTTGCCCAGCTCCAGCAGATGGGCAGCGCATTGCCACGCATCCGCCGGCGCATTGCCCGTGACCTCGCCAATGGTCCCGACACGGAGAAGGTCGTCCTGGCGGCGCTCGTCATGCTTCTCGATCTCACGCATATCCGTGTGGGAAACGAGCGCTACGCGATCGAAAACCGGACGTTCGGCGCGACGACTCTCGAAAAGAGACATCTGAAAATCGAAGACGGTCGGCTGAAGCTGCGCTTTGTCGCGAAGGGCGGCAACCGCGTCCAGAAGACGCTCAAGAACAGGCGTCTCCAGAAGGTTCTGGAAGAGATCGCCGATCTTCCGGGGCGGCAGCTGTTTGCCTGGCGGGACGGAGAAGGGCGCCGCGCCGCGATCGATTCCGGCAGGCTCAACGACTATCTCAAGACTATTTCCGGACAGGCGATTTCGGCGAAATCCTTTCGCACCTGGGGCGGCTCGGTCGCCGCCTTCGGTTGCGCCGTCGCGGCCCTGGATGCAGGCGAGCGCCCAACCATCAAGTCCCTCTGCGAGGCCGCAGCGGCTGAACTTCACAACACGCCGGCCATATGCCGCAAGAGTTATGTCCATCCACGCGTTCTGGCGCTCGCCTCGGGTGATGCGGACATGCTGAAGCGTTTCCGCAACTGGCGCGGCCGGCGGGCGAAACTCCATTCCGGATTGAGCACGACTGAATCCCTGCTGCTGGCATTTCTGAGAAGCCGGATCGCGGAACGCGTCTGATCCGGCCCGGCACCGATGTCGCAGCCAGGAACAAAGGCTGACGGCCCGGCGTTTTCCTGTCGAACTCCCGACAATGGATTTGCAGCTGCATGCGACCGTCTGCGGAAATCTCTGTCCTTCGATGTCGCCGGGAGCATGAGGAGAAAATGGCAATGAACGACAATGATGAAGGCAGGTCGCACAGCGCGGTCGGGCATGATCCGGAAACGCCCGAATACGAACACGCAACTGGCGGCTGGGGCTCACTGGAAGGCGTGGCGAGAATATACGGCGAGGAGCGCAGCTCTCCCATGGCGCTCAAGGTGCTCGCGAAACTCAACAAGCCGAAGGGCGTGATGTGCTCTTCCTGCGCCTGGGCGAAGCCAGCAAACCCAAAGACCTTCGAATTCTGCGAAAACGGCGCCAAGGCTACGCTTTGGGAAATCACGCCGAAGCGTGTCACGCCCGACTTTTTCTCCGAACATACCGTGACGGAACTCAGAACCTGGCCGGATCACGATCTCGAACATGCCGGCCGCCTGACGCATCCGATGCGCTATGATGCAGCGGCCGACCGCTATGTTGCCGTGGAATGGGACGAAGCCTTTCGCGACATCGGCGCAGAGCTGACGGCGCTGGACCCGAAAGAGACCGTCTTCTACGCATCGGGCCATGCCGGCCTGGAAGCCTCCTATCTCTACGCGCTCCTCGCCCGCGTCTACGGCAACAACAACCTGCCGCAGTCGTCCAACATGTGCCACGAGACGACATCCGTTAATCTCAAGACCTTTATCGGCACGCCCGTCGGCACCTGCACGCTGGAGGACTTTGAAAAGTGCGACGCGATCTTCTTCTTCGGCCAGAACACCGGCACGAACAGCCCGCGCTTCCTGCATCAGCTGAAGGCGGCAGTCGACCGCGGCTGCAAGATCGTCACGTTCAATCCCTTGCGTGAACGCGGGCTGATCGAATTCGTGGATCCGCAGAACATCGTCCAGATGACAGTGGGGAAGTCGACGAAAATTTCCAGCCGGTATTACCAGGTGCGGCCGGGCGGTGATATCGCGGTGCTGGCGGGAATGATGAAATGCGTGTTCGCCGCGGAAGAGGCGGCTCCCGGAACCGTATTGGACAGACCTTTCATCGACAACGAGACCACGGGTTTCCGGTCGATGCGCGCGGCCGTTGAAGCCATGCAATGGGCGGACATCGAGGCGCATTCGGGCCTCGACCGGGCCATGATCGCGGAAGCGGCGGACATATATCTCGCCTCTCCAAGGGTTATCGGCATTTACGGCATGGGCCTGACGCAGCATGTCAACGGCTGGCTGAACCTTGGAATGCTCGTCAACCTGCTTCTGCTGCGCGGCCATATGGGACGCCCGGGCGCCGGTATCTCACCGGTTCGTGGCCATTCCAACGTGCAGGGCCAGCGCACGGTCGGGATCGGCGAGAAGACGGCGAGCATTCCGCTCGACAGGCTCGAAGAGATGTTCAACTTCACCGCCCCGCGTGAAGACGGTCGCAATGCCGTCGAGACCTGCGAGGGCATTCTCGACGGTTCGGTGAAGGCGCTGGTCTCCCTTGGCGGCAATCTCGTGCGGGCTCTGCCCGACCGGACAAGAATGGAAGAAGCCTGGCCGCGCCTTCAATTGACCGTCAGCGTTGCCACCAAGCTCAACAGGTCGCATCTGACACCCGGCTCCGCCTCCTATATCCTGCCCTGTCTCGGCCGGACCGATATCGACAAGCAGGCGACCGGTCGCCAGGCGGTATCGATGGAGGATTCGCTCAGCCACGTCTACGGTTCCATCGGCAATGCCGAGCCGCCAAGCGATGCGCTGCTTTCCGAAGTCGCCATCGTCTGCGGCATCGCCAAGGCAACCCTCCCTGAAAATCCCAGGCTGCAGTGGGATGAGTGGACCGCAAACTACGACCTGATCCGCGATCTGATCGCCGAAACCTATCCGGACCAGTTTCACGATTTCAACGCGCGGCTTCACCAGCCGGGCGGCTTTTATCGCGGCAATTCGGCCCGCGAGCGCAAGTGGGACACCGAAAGCGGCAAGGCGGAATTCACGACGCCGACGACGATCACCAGCCTCGGCGAGGATGCCGGCGCCACCGGGCCTTCGCCCGACCGAATGACCCTCATCACACTCCGCTCCAACGACCAGTTCAACACGACGATCTATGGCTATTCGGACCGGCTGCGCGGACTTGAGGGAAGCCGCGATGTTGTGCTGATCAACCGCGACGAGATGCGGCGTCTGGGGCTTAACGAAGGCCAGACCGTATCACTGACATGCGACATCAACGATGGCATAGAGCGGACTGTCTCCGGCCTGACCGTCACCCCCTACGATCTGCCGCCGGGATGCGTCGCCGGCTACTACCCCGAGCTCAATCCGCTCGTTCCGCTATCCTATCACGAGAAGCGTTCGAAAACGCCGGCCTACAAGGGCACACCGGTGCACATTCTTCCAGAGTGACAGCGCAGCAAGCCATCAGGCGAAAGCCCCATGGCTTATCCGAGGAGGAGTTATAGTTGAAGCGACGTCTTTAGCTTTGTGAGAGCTTTTGCCTGCATTGGGCGAACCGGGTCCAGAACCGCGATAGGCCCTACGATGGCTTTGCCTTGTTGTGGGGCTGTGAAGAGGGGTTCAATTCTGAACGCGTTGAGAATAAAAAACCCGCCTTTGCGGCGGGTGTTTTTATTGGTTGCGGGGGCTCGCAACCAACGATTCCTGCGACTGGTCGAACGCGTGATTCCAAAGCTGGCGGCGTGAGTTTTTTGAACGTTAGAATCTCGATGGAAGTTGAACAGGTAACCCGGCAGTTTCTGAGACGACGCTCTTGATCCAAGGGCAGGCACAGAAAGGGGCAGAGAGTGGTCGGGTCGACGTCAAATGGGGGACGTCGGTCAGGCCAAGCATCGCAAAGCTCGTCGAGCGATTGATGCCACTTGCCCGTCCGCAATTGCTGGCCTTCGAGACAGAAGGCAAGCGACATTCGTTTTCGGCTGCAGGTCCGATCGCATTCGTCAGGTGGACGGCAGAACTCCAGGCCAGGATAGCGACACTTGCGCGGATCGCGCGGGACCAGAATCTCAGCCATGTGGTCCAACCGCTGTCAGCCGCAGACCATGCATGGTCGAGCACGCATCTATACCAGCCGGAATCAGATTTCATTCTGAACAGTTACCTCTGCATTTCGCCAGACGCGGCCTGGATAGAATGGTATCGGCGGTCGTGGCGCGAGGATGACCTACCCGAAAGGCACGCGACGAGCAGGATCAAGTTGCGTGACGTCATGCCGATCGACTTCCTGGATGGCGACATGGACAAGGTCCTGTCGCCAGGCATTTCCGAAGCAAAGGTCAAACCCTATCTCGCGCGTTTGCAGGCACTCGATGAGGCCGAGCGGATTTTCGAAATGCTCACCCACGCCGCCTACGCCTTGGACAGGTCGGTTCCGGACGAGACCTTGGCCATGGCGGACCGGATCTGGTTCGGCTCCGAACGCCCGTTTCGGGCGGCCCGCGAAGCATTTGTCCATATTGAAAGTGACTTGGAGCGTTGGGAGCAGCAAATCGAGGCCGAGCGATCGCAGCTTGCGCAAGCCGTTCTCGGCATCAGGCCTGGCGACATCGTCGCGTCGCAGCAGAATGGGGTGCTAACGCGTATTTCAGCGGAGTCGATTTCACTCTACTCTACTGAGAAACGTGTCACCTTTGTCGTTTCCGGCAGGCGCTTTCGCAAAGACGGGACCCTTGGCAAGATAACGGACGCCATGTATTTTAGCCTTGATCGCATAGTTGGAGATAGCACGTAATCTCAGATAAAATCGCCCAACATCCTAAGAGTCTAGATCTCCAAAGATACGAACCGCCCAACCGGAACCGGTGCCGGTTGACTTGATCTTCTAACCTCTCTCGGGATCTCGCTTTAAGGCGTCGTTGACAATTTTGCCGCCTCATTGATGGAGGTCGATTGTATTAATTGCATTCTGATCGCATGCCCTGCGCCGACGAGCGAAACAACCGCCGAAGCCAGAAGAAGAAGTTGGATTGTCTTAACAGTCGATGGCATCCTTGAAGGCTTCAAGGTTACTCGATACTCCCCGTCCAGCTTGTTAAGGTTATTCAGATAACCGTTGAACGCTCGTCCGAACCTGTCCATGATGTTTATAAACGCTAAACTCAGGATGACACAGAATATGAAGATACCTGCCGCGATAATCCGATCAGTTTTGAGCTGAGAAGCTGCGAAATACCATAGGCCTCCTAGCGCGACGGTAAAAAGCGGAGGGATCTTATACAAGATGTCGTTCATCGACCGGAAATGTGCATACTGCTCTCGATAGACATCAGCTATCCGGATGCGCTCTGCGGCGCTGTAATTATTGGAATTTTCTTGTAGTGGCTCATTCGCTATATCGTTCGACATCTTAAACCTCACCCTTCGATTCTTTTTAGCATCGAAAGCGAGCTCTGAGCGGGAAGATTTTCAAATGGGGCAGCCAATCTATCTCGACGGCTTTGCCACTCTGCCACTTGCGCCTGAAGCTCGCGATGCAATGCTTGCCGTTTGGGCACGCCCGGGCAATGCCGGTTCGCCAAATGTTTCAGGCGAAATTGCCGCCCGCACAATTGCCGATGGCCGCCAAGCGGTTGCCGATCTCATCGGCGCTGCGGCAAGCGAGATGACCTTCACGTCGGGCGCAACCGAAGCCGACAATCTCGCGATTGTGGGAGTAGCGCGGGCGGCTCGCGCGCTAGAACCCAAACGCAAACGAATCCTTGTTTCGGCGGTCGAACACAAAGCCGTATTGGAACCTGCACAGGCCCTTAAGTCCGAAGGATTTGAAATCAGCATCGCTCCCGTCGATCATCGCGGCCGGCTCGATCTTGCCGAATTCGCACGTCTTGTCGACGAAGACCTCCTCCTTGCATCCGTGATGATGGTCAACAACGAGACCGGAGTCATACAACCGGTCAAAGAAGCTGCTGCCTTGGCGCATGCGAGCGGCGCGCTCTTCCACAGCGATGCGGCGCAGGCTGCCGGCAAGATCGACTGCGACGTCCTCGAACTTGATGTCGACTATCTCACACTTTCGGCGCACAAGTGCTATGGACCGATGGGAATAGGCGCGCTTTTTGTCGCTGCTTCAGCGCCGAAGCCGCTTCCACTGACTTTCGGAGGCGGTCAGCAGAGCGGTCTAAGACCAGGAACTGAACCGGTCGCTCTCATTGCAGGCTTTGGCGCGGCAGTACAGGTTGCAACCCATCGTCTTCAATCCGATCGGGACCACTGCGCCGGGCTGATCGAGCAGTTGCTTCAAACCCTTCAACAACGGCAGCTCCGCTTTCGGCGGATAACCGGCGATGCGCTAACGGTTCCAGGTACCGCGTCCATCCAGTTGCTCGACGTTGATGCAGACGAGCTGTGCGCTCGCATTGCGCGCCATGTATCGCTTTCAACAGGCTCCGCATGCTCATCAGGGCAAATCAGAATTTCTCATGTACTTGAATCCATTGGCCTTTCGGAGACAGCTGCGCGCGGCGTTGTACGGATTTTCTGTAATCGCTACCAAGATCCTGACGAGATACTGACCGCCGCCAACTACATTGTTGAGGCTGCCGCACTGTCTCGGCTTGAAACTGGAGAGCTTCACCAGTAAGGTCCCTTCATGGGACACGCTATGATAAAGATCGATTCGAGAGGGCAATTTGCGGGACACGAAACCTTCCCGCTTCGATTGCTATGGTTGAAGAAAGCCTTCGACGCAATCGGAAGCGGAGCTGATTATAGAACATTCCAAGAACAAGATGCAATAACTCGTTTCGGCGTCGGGCGCAATATGGCCGTGTCGATGCGCTATTGGGCGCTCGCTTCTGGCTTTTTCTCCGAAATTGATCGTGTCATTGCCCCGACCGGGGTTGGTCATGCGATTCTCAGCGACGACGGTCTCGACCCCTACCTGGAGCAACCGTCAACAATTTGGCTTGCTCATTGGCATATCGCCAGCACGCCGGTGATGACAACAACTGCCTACTACGCATTCAACTTGCTCAATGCGATCGAGTTTGACCCGGCGATGTTGCTTGACCAGCTCATGGTCCTAGTCGAGAGCAACGGATGGCGGGCAACGCGCGGAACATTAAAACGCGACATCGAGGTTTTGTTGCGCAGTTATGTGCGGCGCGCAGATACTCTGAACGAAGACGCCGCAGAGCCTCTGTTGGCAGAACTTGCACTGATCCGAGAAGCGCGGCTTGGCGGCTGGTACGAGTTTGTTCGCGGTCCCAAGCCAAGCCTCCATGACGCCGTTTTCGCTTTCGCACTAGGTCAGTTCTGGGAACGATCCGGCGGCGCGACTACATTGACGGCTGAGCAGATATGTTATGGAGCGGGCTCGCCAGGCCGCGTTTTCAAACTGGACGAAGACAGCGTAGTTTCCAGGCTGATGCGGCTTGACGATCTGACTGCAGGCGCTTGGCAATGGGTAGACACGGCCGGTCTTCGCCAGATCCAGCGCACGTCCGAGTTCGATCCAACGACGGTTCTTTCTCTCGCTTACCCACGCAAACTCGACCGTCAGATCGCAGCATGAGCAAGCTTTCCAGCGTAGTTTCCATTGATCGCCGTTTTGCGCGATCGGCCCGGCTCGACGCGGACCTGAACGGCACGCCGCCTTTGGTGGGATACGTCTTGCAGGCAAGCGTTGCGAAATCTCTGCGTACCCTTGGTGAGAGCCAGCGGGACCACCATCAAGGCGCCTTCACGTGGACCGGTCCTTATGGCGGCGGCAAGTCAAGCGCTGCCTTGCTGCTCGCGAACCTGGTGGCGGGCGCAAAGAAGAACAGGAAGATTGCTCGAGACATCGCGGGGGAGCCTCTTTCGACCCTGTTCGACGAGGCGTTCCCGGAAACCGGCGGCGCCTGGAAAGTTGTCGCCGTTACCGGAAGCCGTACACGGCTCCGGGATGCAATCGTCGAAGCCGCACGCAACGCGCTTGGCTGGTCGCCGGATATTGCGTCACAATTCGCAGCAAGCGATGATCGCCTTATCAAGGCTTTGGTCGAGGGCGGCGAAGACGCGTCAAGTGGAACACTCCTCATTCTCGACGAACTTGGCAAGCTTCTTGAGCACGAAGCACTTGAGGGCGGCGACGTTCATCTGCTTCAGGATCTCGCCGAGCATGCGTCGCGCAGCAGCGGCCGCTTGGTTGTCATCGGCATTCTGCACCAGTCTTTTGACCAGTACACCGCGCGTGCCGCCCGCGATGCTCGTCAGGAGTGGCGCAAGGTTCAAGGCCGCTACCAGGACATCGCATTTCTTTCAGGTGCAGACGAAACAGTTGCGCTGCTTGGCCGGGCCATCGCCACGGAGCGCTCTGATCACGATAGGTCCGGCGCCCGCATTGTTGCTGAAGCGGTCGCCAAACGTCGTCCCACGGACGTTGACGTTCTGGCGGACGCACTTGCGCACACATGGCCTCTTAACCCGGTGAGCGCACTTCTGCTCGGGCCGATCTCGCGAGCGCGGTTTGCCCAAAATGAGCGAAGCGTGTTTGGCTTCTTGAGTTCAGCTGAACCCTCCGGCTTCAAAGAGTTTCTCGAGACCACCGATCTGGAGGCCGGAACCTACGATCCCGCAATGCTCTGGGACTATCTTGTTGCGAACTTCGGAATGGCCCTTACCGCGGGTGTGGACGGTAACCGCTTCAGCCTCGCATTCGAGGCCATCGAGCGGGCCAGTGTCAAAGGAACCGGTCTACACGTCGCATTGACGAAAGCGGCCGCGATCATCGAGTTTTTCCGGAACGGATCTGGCGTCGTGCTTGCAGACGACTTTTTGAGCGCGTCCGTGCCAGGCTTTACGACGAAAGCAATCAGCGGAGCGATCAAGGATCTCGTCGATTGGGCTATTCTTATCCGGCAGCCACGCCTAGGTGGATATGCCCTCTTTGCCGGTAGCGACTTCGATCTTGAGGAGGCGATTGGCCGGGCTATTCAGCCGGCGGACGCGCTTGAACTCGCGGATATTCCGCGCCGGGTCGGGATGGGCTTTGCCACAGCCAAGCGGCATTATTTCCAGAAAGGCGCGCTCAGGACCTTTGAGATAGCGCTGCAGGTCGTCGGTCCACAAGATACGATTGAGTCCTTGACGAGCGCCATTTTGGCTCGTCCCCTTCGTGGAAGCGGCCTTTTGCTATTGCTCCTCGGCGACGGTTCTTTGACGACAAAATCAGTCAATCTATTTGCGCAGAAAGCCGCCGAAGCCCTGGCAACGGAGGAGCGTGTGATTGCCGTAGGGGGTGCAAATGACAGTTTTGCCCTCCGGTCAACGGCCGCAGAGTTGCTGGCGGTCGAACGTGTTTTCCGTGAGCACCCGCAGCTGGAGGGCGACAGGATAGCGAGGCGGGAGATCGCCGCGAGACAATCCCACTGTATCGATCAGCTTCATCGGACACTCGAGACTGCATTTGGGAATGCAAGCTGGTACTTGGCGCCTCAACCGGGCCACGCCATTCGCGCACCGTTAACGGTCGTCTCAAGTGCACTGGCCGACGCCGGTTTCTTCAACGCGCCGATTATCAAAAGCGAGTTGCTGCAGCGAGACAAACCATCGTCGAATTCGATGGCGGCTTTGCGTGAACTGGCTCATGCGATGGTCAACTCGTATGCAGATGAGCAGCTGGGGATGACCCAGTATCCTGCAGAGCTCGGCCTGTATCTTACTTTGCTTCGACCGTTCGGACTGCACAAAGAGATCAAGGGCGGCGTGTTTGGTTTTTCAGAGCCAGACGATAGTCAAGAGGGAGCATCGCTTCGGCCTGCGTGGGAGGTAATCGACCTTGCGGGCGAAAAGCCTCTCGACGCTGTTTATGCGGAGTGGGCTCGGCCGCCCTACGGCATCAAAGCCGGTGTCATGCCGGTGCTGGCACTTGCCTATATGCTTGCCAAACACGAAAGCGTCGCTGTCTATATCGACGGGGTCTATCAAACAGCAATCGATGACGTCGTCGTCGACAAGCTTTTGCAGAAGCCCGGCCTCTTCCGTTTGAGGCGGATCGACCGGTCCGTGCGCGAAACCGCGTTTCTCAGCGGACTCGCGCAACTCCTCGGCGTTGACCATCATGGGGGGTCATTGCCTGTTGCCGCAGCTCTATTTCAGCGGTTCGAAGAGCTTTCACAGTTCGCAAAGCGGACCACCAATCTTGATCCCTTGGCGGTGAAGATCCGCGGCATCGTAATGAAGTCGGACGACCCCGAGCGTCTCTTGTTTGACGATCTTCCGGCTGCTCTCGGTGAGGATCTCTCCCCCGAGGCGGTCTATCATGCCCTCCAAGCCGCCGAAGCGAGCTATCCAGCGCTTCTCGATGAGTTGCGTCTCGCACTTGCAAAGGCGCTCGGTATCGATGCCGCGAGTTTTGCGGGAATTGCGGAACGTGCATCGCTGCTGAAGGGCCTGACGAACGATTACAATTTCGATGCGTTCGCAGATCGCGTTGCGGCAATGGAACTCGGAAAAGGCGACATTGAGAGCACCGTTAGCGTCCTGTTGCACCGCCCCGCCCGAAATTGGTCTGATAGAGACCGACAGGAGGCTTTGACAGAGATTGCTCGATACGGGCGACGTTTCCGGGAGCTTGAGGCTCTAGCGATTGTGCGAGATCGACGCTCCCAGACCGAGGCCCTTGCACTTGTCGTCGGCCTCGACCCTAAGACGCCGCCGCTGATGCGCAGCTTCGAGCTGAGCGAGAGCGAAAAGCTGGCCGCAGCCGGAATCGCTGATCGCTTGGTGGCTTCGCTCAGATCAGAAAACAAGAGTGGACGACTGCAGCTTGCTGCATTGGCGCGTGCAGTCGCGATGATGGCTGCCGATGGCGAAGATGAGGTTGGTAGGCAATGAGTAGGGAACGTCATATCCTCGGTCTCTCAGGCGGGCGCGACAGCGCCGCGCTCGCCGTTTACATGCGGCAGCATTATCCAGAGTTGCCGATCGAGTATTTCTTCACAGACACCGGTAAGGAGCTGCCTGAGGTCTATACATTCCTGGATAAGCTCGAAGGCTTTCTTGGCCGCCCGATCCGCCGGCTTAACCCCGATCGGGATTTTGATTTCTGGTTGGATGAGTACGGCAATTTTCTGCCCTCGCCCCGCACCCGCTGGTGCACGCGCCAGCTCAAACTCCGGCCGCTGGAGCATTGGCTGCAAAAGGATCTGGAAAACGGAACGATCGTCCACTCCTACGTTGCCATCCGCGCTGATGAGCCAAGCCGCGAGGGCTATCAAGCGACGCACCCCAATATGCGGGTCCATCTTCCGCTTCGTCAAGCAGGTGTCGACCGTACCGGGGTCATCGAAATACTTGAGCAGTCAGATGTTGGCGAACCAGCCTATTATCAATGGCGCTCCCGGTCCGGCTGCACATTTTGCTTCTACCAGCAGAAGATCGAGTGGGTTCGGCTCGCCGAGCACCATCCAGATCGATTTGCCGAGGCCGTTGACTATGAAAAGACTGCGCTACGAGACGGCTCGCCGTTCACATGGAGCCAAGGCGAAAGCCTAACGGATCTGATCTCACCCGAGCGAGTTGAACAGATCAAGTCCGATTACGAGAAACGCCGGGAACGCCTGCGGCGCAGCCGGCGGATCAACCCACTATCCGGCAGAACCGCGGAAACGGTCGATGACATCTATGGTCTTGACGAAGCAACAAGTAGCTGTGTGGTCTGCCACAAATAGCCAGCTATCTCACCTGTTGCGATGGATATCGGCGCCATAAATTAGCTTTTTGATGCAACCGCGTGAAAATCACGCCGGCCTCCTCTACTTCTTGATCGCGCATGAGCGAGAGAGGTATCGGCATTCCTGCGTCGGTTAAGCGCAATCTGACCAGACACTGAATGAGAACCAAGATCATACGAGACACTGTGTAGAACCGCGCGAGTCCCCAGCCCTTCGGAAATCCGTCCAATGGAATCGGATCAGAGCCGTGCACCACATAGTTCCTAAACACGCGCCCGAGTTCAGCAGCCGCAGAGGCTCCAGTCAGCTTGTACTTGGTCTCTATCGCTTTAACCTCGTCAGCTATAGGTTCTGCATGTAGGCAGCAATTTCGAGCAATCCTATAAAGATACATCAATGCAGGTATCTGATCGATTTGGCTGGCATGTTCAGCAAAGTGCTTTCTGGCTCGCACGGGAAGTTTCTCACGCGAAAAGGCAACAATATTCGACTGCCGTATAGCGTCTTCGTATGCCATCCAGACAAAATTGAAGATTGTCAAAGCAGCAACATACTCTGACGCTGCATGCCTATCTTCTTCATCGTGATCCCAAGCGCTTCCACAATAAAGGCCGGCATCCGACTCGTCGATATATGACGGGTCTGCGAAGACGTCCTCAATGCTGGCAGCCATTTGCAGGGGAAATGTCACACCCGGCCACGGATATTGTGTGTCATCGCAGCCATCGATCAAGCCAAAGTGTCCCGCTGAAAATATCCCATGGATCAAGGCTGCTATATGTTCGCGGAACGGATCGAGGGTCGCCATTACGCAATCCGGCTTTCCACAACCGCACGTGAAAATCCGAATTGCGGGTTGGATAGCAGATTGCTCTCTCTTCATCTGCTACCCGCGTCGCTTGAGCAAATTGAATCAACCGCTATATCGATATCATCATCTGACAGAAACGGCGCTTGCGCATAGATGATCGCTGGTTCCCCACTGAGCCTTGCCGCAAGGTGACCGAGGCCTAAGAGCTGTTCCGCTCCCTTAACGCCCAGTGCGATTTCGGATGTTCCGGCACTCGCAACTTTCAGGATCAATCTATTGCCGAGATTGTCACGTAGCTGCATTGGCATAACGTTGGCATCAGGCCGTTGCGCTGCAAAGATAAGATGTATGCCGGCAGCGCGTGCCTTAACGCCCAATCGCGATACGTTGGATGTCACTGCAGACTTGTAATCTTCTGTCAGCATCCATTCAGCAAATTCGTCATGAACCAGAAAGATATATGGCAGCCGCTCGCTGGCCTCCACCTTGGCATTGAATGCCCGAATGTCACGAGCCCCCTTTGATCGGAACAGCTCATAGCGGCGCTCCATCTCCGTGACGAGACCCTCCATAACGTCAACCGCCCGCGATTGATCGACGATCACTCCGCCCTGCAGATGCGGCAGCCGCTCGATTGCGGCGTAGTCGACACCCATCTTCGGATCGATGAGGTAAATGTGCGCCAAATCGCTTGAGTTGGTCGCAGCGATGTCGAGGAGAAGCGCTTGGATCAGCACTGATTTCCCTGATCCTGTTGCGCCCGCGACGAGTGTGTGAGGCTCGTGTTGTTGGCCGCCGGCGAATGAACCGCCAAGGTTGAGATAGAGGATATCGCCATCGAGTTCCTTCAGGCCAAGCACAAACGAGGTGTTCACCCCTGCGGCATTGCGATTGATTTCCCGTCGGCCCCAAACATCCCAAAGGGAAACGACCTGTCGCTGTGGGCGCGCAACGCCGACGACAATCTCGCCCGGCAACGGTGAAATCGTGATCAGCCTAAGCCCATGCGTTGTGAGAAGAGATGATTGTTTCGCTTCGATATCTTCAACGCGCAGACGATCCGACCCCATGAAACGGATGAGTGCGGCATTTGGGGTCAGTCGCGTCCCTACAATTTTGGCCTGGAGATTGTAGCCGAGAAGCGCAGAGCGCAACTTTTGTGCGGTGCTGTCCAGCCAGTCGCGTTCGTCCGACGAGTTTTCACGCACTTTCTGGGAACGAGCTTCGGCCAGAGCAGCAATACTAACATCGATACGAGCGTGGGCATATTCGTCGGGTGTCGGTGCAGTCGCCTCGACGCTCGGCAATTCCAGGGCACCCGGCTGCGTGTTATTAAGAGACGGTGTTGAGATAGCTGTCTCGTCCTTGGTTTGCACCGAGACCGAGGCGGGCATGGTTTCCCCGCCAGACAGGCCACCGCGATCGCCACCCGCGGCGAGCGAAGGATTATTGCCGGTGACGGGTTCTACAGCCTCGATAACGATCCCGCCTTCAGAATCCCCTTCGTCGTCATCCTGGTCATAATCATGGCTGATGGCCTGTTCGGTCGCAGCAATCGAAGGCTCTTTCTGGATGGCCTTGGTCCAATCCACCGGCGGAGCCGGATGACGATAACTGACCAAGTTCCAGGTGTTTTTTTCGCCGAGCTGCCTGCGAAGTTCTGTAAGGCTTTGTTTCGCCTCGTAGGCCTTGATCAGTTTGCGAAGTCCCTCGCGCGTAAATGTCTCCTGAAGCCCCATATGAATCTCCGGCAACTCATCCTGCTCACCCGGCGAACTGCTGTCTGTTGCCGGACCGGAGACGAAGATGTGTGAGTAACCGCGCAAATCGATAGGGACCGCTCCCCGGCGAATTCCGTCGCGGACGCGTTCGAGAAGATTTGCCTGGCCCAGTGCTGCCGTACCATCCAGCAACAAATCGGAGATCCTGGAGAGCCAAAGGTCGCGATCAAGCCGCCCGGGATCGCCAAACAGGGCATCATCAATGCGAGAAACGGTCTGCCGCAACTGGCTGCGTGACTTGCGGCTCGCCTCCGCCAAACCGGATTGATCGACGTATTTTGCTTCGGTTACGATTGCCCTGAGCTTTGGAAGACCATCCTCTCCTGTCGAGAGGCTGATGCCAAGGATGTCGGCGATGCCCTCTTCTTTTTGCCCAAGCCATTCCGCATAATCATCGAGGAGGAACCAAGCAACAGCGGAGCGCTCACCAAGCTCCTCTTCGATCAGGGCCCGGCTTAGCACCAAACCGATCAACTCGCCGGCCGAGACGCCCCGTTTGGCTGCCCGCAGAACGATATCGCCCGATATGGCATTGGCGTCTTCAATCATTCGTCGCGCGAGACCTGCGAGGCGGTCGTCGTCAAGACCCAAGGAGAGTTCCGCAAGCCGCCGCTTGACCAGCACGTGAAGTATTCGCAGCTCCGATGTCGACGAGACGACCATGTTGCGGCCGTGCGTGCGTTGGCGACGATACCGGATCACGTTGATCCCCTGGGCGGCAAGCTGCCGCTTGTCGAGAAGATCATCGTAGGTGGCGACCCACTCCGCCATCTTATGCACCTCGTCGAACATCCCCTTCAGCCCACCATCCTGGAAGGAGATCTGGCGGGCCGGCAGATAGTGCCCGTCTGGCGCGTGCGACTGGCGACGAACAATGTTCGCGACGGCGTCGATATAGGCCCAACCAGCATCTGGCTGACGCGGGCACGTCAGGTAGCTCGTCGCCTTGAGTTCGTCCTCGGCGGTGACCCGCCGGTATGACCAACGCGCCGGTACGTGTTCCAGCAACGATGGATTATCCGGCAGAGCCGGAACCGGAAACCACTGTTCGCGCGCTTGACGGGACACAACGTCATGCAGGAATGCCACGTCTATCTCGCGTGCTCCGCCCGACTTTGATGCGCCCGCGACGTCTAGCATGACGCCGATACGCAGCTTCGACATGAAATTTCGTGATGTCTCGCTGACTACCACCGCATCGGGATCATTTTCCGATCGTTCAAGCAGCTCGGTGTAAACGCCGGACAATCGGCTGCGGTCGCGATGGCGGACGAGCACGTTACAACGGACTTCTTCCTGGTCTTGCACGGAACTCAGCGCGCTCACGGTTGCGAGCGGCAAGCCGGCAGCGTCGCAATTGTAGAGCATGATGCTGAGGTTCGACCGTTCATGCGGCTGGAGATCAAGGTAGCGTTCAAGCAGAGCGCGGATCTGGCGCGCGGCCTCCGATGGATCAACGTCCGTGGTTGCCTCGGTCGGATCCCGGACGGGCCGCTCAAGCAGGCTATAATCGTTGACCGTGCTTGTTTCCGTAAGCAGGACAGGTTCGCCGCTGTCATAGCCGACGGCGAGTTCGGGATAGAGCGGATGGCTAAGTTCGTCGCGAAGATCGCTGAAAAACAGACGCGAGTCGCCGAAATTCACATCGACATCCGACAAGAGATAGTCGGCCAAGCCTGCCACCGATCGCATTTTCGCGGCGACACCGACCAGACGCAGTGGATGCCACGGCGCAACGATGGCTGACGGCGTGCTTCCCAGGACTTCGATCGTGCCGATACGCAGCGCCGGCTCCCAAATGTCGCGGCGGTTAAGATCACCTATGGCATTCTTGGCCAAGCTGTTCAGCAGCGCCCCATAGGCGTCGGCCTGCGCGACAAGAGTAGCGGACGCGTACCCTGACGACTGCAGCGAGCTAAGTGCGTCGGCGTACAAGGAGGCGAATTCCTTCCATGCCGCGGCAATGTCGTCAGCACCTGGCTGTGTAATCCGGCCGGCCTCCTTTGCCTCTTTCAAGAGCTTTGGGAAGACCTTCGCAAGGTCGATGCCGGTGTTGGTGCGCGGGATGAGCGTCCCGGAATCCTGGCCGAAGGCTGGTTGCAGTGTCCCGGTATCGCTTAGAGATACCGTTTGGAGGGCGCCTTTTCGACTAACAGAGAGGCGCGCGACGCTGCTGCGTCCGAATGGTCGCTTAAGAAGGCGGCCGAGATCCTTCGGAAGTTCCAGACCAATGGCTGATGGCTGAGCGGTCCATACTAGCTGAACGGTTGCTCGTTCCCGTCCGGCCGTCAGAGCCACATCGAATTTGATCTGCAAGGCACTTCGTGCCGTCGACTCGTTTCGCCGGTACTTCTTCTGACGGGTCTTGGCGCGATCGAGCAGTTCTTCGTAGGCAAAGAGATGCGGTACGTCCCAGTCCACGGCTGATCCGAAGAGCGCCGGCAACCCTCTGTAGCGCACGCCGAAATAAAGGCCAACGTCAGCATTGAGGTCGAGCCACTGGTTGCGCGAGCGCCTGGCCGATTTGATGCTCAGTTTGCGCGGTCCGCCTCCAAGGTTGACCTGGCCAAACAGACGTTCAATCACACGCAGCAAGCCTTCAAGGAAATCGGTGCATTCGATCGGGCGACCGAAGACGAAGCGCTCCCACTTGACCCTGAGAGCCTTGTCTTGCGCGAGATCATCGCGATGAGCCTCGAAGAATTCGCGATCGTCCTCGCGCGTTTCCTTCAGCGATCGCCCCTTGAGGACGCGCAGGTAGTCGTTGTCGGCTGGACTCAGTCGGTCCGGGAATGTGAACTCAAAGAAATTGATTGTCTCTTGGGCAAGCGAGGTTTTCTTCCGCTTAATCCCTGAAAACAGCTGCAGAACGCTTTCGGCCTCCCATTCGAAGACGCTCAGTGCTTCTGCTTCCGGCCCCCATCCCGGTGCGGCCTCAATGAATGCTTCAATCGCAGGATGGACATTGGCCGGGATATCGTCCCTTACCTCGGCAAACTGCTCTCTCAACTCTTCATTTTCGATAAGCTGACGATTGGGGCGCTGCTTGACCATCAAAGGTTTTCGATCCGCGACGAGCTTTTCGAACAGCTTCTTCCACCGACGCGGGACTTCGCGATCGCGTTCGCCAAGCCCAAGGAAGAAACCGCTATCGCGCGGCAGACGCAACGCCGGAAGGGCCCACCCGAGTGCGTCCGTGACCGGTACCGCTTCGGTTTCAATTCGGAAGCGAGTCATGGCGACATAGGTCGCAATCTGATGAAGCGTCCAGTCATCGGCTGCGGTCAGACCTCTTAACGCGGCCGTCCAGGTCGCGATCTGGCTGTCGCTCAGACCAAGCCCGACGGCGGCTGCCTCGACCCAAGGGCCTGGCTCCTCTGTCAGTTGCTTCGCCCCGATCAGGGTGACATCCCCGAGAGAGGCACCTTGATCTTCATCCGTGTTGGCAAAAAGTAGTGCAGGTCGGTCATAGTCGGCGTGCCGGATCGCCACCATCCGTTCGTCTGTCATCACGCTATCCGGGAGACCGAACGGTGAGACTAGGCTACGCGGCAACGCGATTTTGAGGAGCGCGGATACTTTTGCATCGGTAAGCAAGGCTTGGGTGATAGCGGCCACCTGTTCGCCGGTCAGACGATCGAGGAGGTAGCGCGCCATGCCATCTTCGGGCGAGAGCCCGTCAAGACGCAAGCGGATCGATGTCGCGCCGGCGGCGCCAATGAGATCAGAGGGGTTCACTCGACTCTCGCTCTCTGGAATGGATTTTCGACATAGGCGCAGCTGTCGGACAGGCGCCTGAGAAGACCCAAGCTCGCCAATCGCTCTTCAAGGCGATGCGCATTGTCCGAAAAGTCTTCTTGATCTGCGGTCCCGGTATCGACAAACGACCGGGCCTGCGCGTCGCCAATAATGATCCCGTAGCGCTGGTTTAAGCGCGTCAGGAAGTCTTTGAATTCAAGCCTGTTTTCGACGCAGGCCACAACCAAGGTCTTTAGCAGTCGATCGGTAGGGGCATAGCGCACCCTTCGGCTTGATCGGCGCGATGACAATCCGATTGCGCGTGACCATGTCGCGTGAATCTTACCAACGTGCTGCTTGTGACGGGTGGTGGCCTTCCCTAGCAGTTCGTCAAGCAGTTGCTTTGGATCACCGACCGTCTCGTCATCTTCGCCGTCCGGCCATCCAAACTCGCGCTGCATCAGGTCGCTGGCCCTCAACACGGGTTCGTCTGATGCAACGGCGGCGGTCCAAGCGGGCGTCTCGGCAATGCGCATGATAAATCGCTCGATCGCCAGCTGCGGCAGCATGTTATTGTGTTGATACGAGTCGGCGGACAGATCCCGAACAACGGACTTTTTGGGCGAGACGATTTCGCAAACGAGTTCGACAGGGGAGCGATCGAGCAACTCTCGTGCCCGGTCGAGTTGATAAAGAAGCAAATTTAGACCAGCAGTGGTCACAAGGTGGGGGATTGCGTCGTGGCCGGGAATGGGCAACTTCAGGATCGAAAGCCAATCTTCCGCCATCCGATCGAAGACAGGATGCCGTGCACATGGCAGATAGGCGCCCCCACGTTCAGCCTTGGCGAGCTGGATATCTCCCTGAAGCGCGCGTGCCATCGTATCGTAGGGCGCCGGTTGGTCCAGGAAACGGGAGGTTAGCAGGGCGCGAAGCTCGTCAGCGTGTTTGCTCCTGCTTAACATGAGATAGAGGATTTCGCCGGTGCGGGCGAAAAACCGGCGATCGTTCGACACGCTACCATTTGGCTTGACGTTGACGTCTTCGAACAGAGAATTAGGGCCAAACGGGAAGACGAATTTGGAGCTCCACCGCTTGTTGCTTGACCCTTCAATCGCCGAACCCTGAAGGAAGTTCAAGACCGCCGCAAAATCATCAAAAGTTTCGAACCGATCGCGAAGATAGCTGAAATCAGGCTTGTCGATGCCGCCCGCTGTTTCCGCCATCTTGCCGAGCCAAAGCGACCATGCCGCGTCGTCTGACCCCGCTTCTGCGCGAACGGTCATCACATGGGGATTGTTGAACACGAGGTTACGCAGGCGCAGCTGAAGCTGCGGCTTATAGGAGAGGCTGTTATACGTTTCTTCGCTAAGTGCCCGGCCTTCACGATGCTCCGAAAGCAGGACCGTCAAAAACTCGAGGAATGTCAACCACGGTGACTGCTCATCATGGAGGCGATGTCCCCAGATCGCTTCGTCGATCCAATAAGCAGGCCCGGTGCGTTCTTCAAAGTGGGTGGGGCGATCCAGAAATTCCATTGTCATACTCGCACGATCACACGTCGCGGCTGAGCGCGGCCATCGGAACTGACGTCGATAAATCGCAGTACAAGTTCACCGTCTGCAGTCGCATCATCCCCATCGAGCTTGCGGCGGTTTTCGGTCTCCCGCAGCAACCGGGCTTTGAAAGCCAGTAGATCCTCGTGGCATTCAAGCGAAAAACTGCTGGGCAGGGCGCCCTCGGCTACCCGCCCTAAAAACTCGAACCGGGTCGGAGACAGGGCCAGGAACACGGGCGGAATTTCGCCACCGCGCACCAGCTTGACCGATACTCCGAAGTTTCGGCCAGCTGTGTCCGGGACAATGCTGACCTCTTCGCCGCTCGCCCGAGGCACGGAGATGATTTCATCGAGCAGCGGACTGCGCTTCGACTGGGAGAAGCTGCCAGATGTCGCGAGCACGAGCTCATCCTGGTTCTGGATCAACATGCCCGTGAAGATACGATTAAGACCGCGGACGATCATGCTCACCGCCTGCCGGGGTGCGGCCTGTCCGGCGGCGATCTTCTGAGACGTTTCGAGGTAGAGCCCGGCGTAACGGAAGACGCTGAGGTCCCAGAGGTCGTATTCATCGATTTTTGTCTGGGGCATCGTAAAGAACAGGCGCTGCCGTTGAGCGCGTAGCGCTCCGAGGAAAGCGGCGCGTTCATTAGAATCCGCGCCCTCAAGATAAGTGCGTTGAGCGTTGGTGAACGCGGCCGTCGCTCCGTAGATAGGATCCGAGATTACAAGTTCATCGTAGTCGGCCTTGTACGCTGGGTCGTCGGCACCATAGACCAGCAGATTGTCAACCCGGTTGCTTGTCTCCGCTCCAATTCCAAACGCATTGAGCTTGCGGAAAAGCTCTGTCTTCTCCGCCCTGCTTGGCTTCAGGTTCTCGCCGAAAATGTTCCGGTAAATGCTCGCAAGATCGAGGTGTCCGGCGTCCTGCAAGGCGGGCACATCGGCGCATGTCATCAACCCGTCCCGGGCGTTGGGATGACCGAGGAGACTGTTGGCGATCAATGCTAGGAGCTGACGCACCGGAAAATGGCTTCCGTTGCGCTCGCTGAGTTCAATGACCGCCGCGAGCCGCTTCTTGAACGGATCATCTTCGCCGGCACCTATGAGCCGTCGGCGATTTTCGAAAATGGGACAGATAGCGCCGTCGCTGCGCGCGGAGCAGCTTTCGCATCCCCGCCAACCTTCGTGCTCGGTTATCGCCTCGATGATCGCCGTTATCATCTGAGCCGCCGGAGATCGACTGAGGTCCTTCACCTCGAGACGAATTCCCGCGTCGTTTGTCACGCCCGTTACCAAGAGGTCTTCGACAACCTGGCTGGCCCGTTCGATCTCAGGTGTTTTCGGCGCGGATTTGAGTTTCTCGAGGAGCTGCCCGTGATTGGCGGCAAGGAGATATGATGTTGCAGCGTCCGGGTTCGCGATGTCGGCCGAGAAATCGGCGATAAGCGATGCACTTTCATCGTCGCGCAATTCGCTCAGATCTTTGACGACGACCAGTGAGCGGCCGTCACCAATGGCCATTCGCTGAACCTTGTCGCCCCGGTTCCAGAGGTTCCCATCACCGCCGAGCCGGATCCAGACCTCTCGACAGTGATATGTTTTTCCATCGCCGGCTGTGCCGGTGATGATGTATGATACTGGGGAACGGCCGCGAAAGTTTTCAACAAGCTCGTCGCGAAGTGGCGCGGGAAGCTCAATCGGTCGGATCTTATGGCGCCGGAGCGCGCGCTGGATCGTCTCGTCATACATATTGTCATTGGTGGGGATCGGCCCGTAATTCCTAAGAAACCTGACCCACGTATGTATAGATGCTGTTTCTGACACGCTCCGCCCCCGTAGCTCTGTAAAGTTGTAGACGAGGTATTGATTCGATCAATGTCCAAAACGCCGTCACAACACAACTCTTTAAACTGCATGCATAAAGCGTTACCCCGCAAACAGCACTCCCGCATTCTCCTCTTACATGACGCTGCCTCCGATTTCGGCCCCACTAAAATGCAAGCGGCTAGCCGAATTGAAACAAATCAGAGTATTTCAAGGAAGCTATCGAGCGACGAGAGGCGAATTGTCCGCGTTTGTCTCGATCCGAGCACTACTCGATGGTCGACCGAAATATGAGCGGACACCGTCTTAATCTTCCGCGGATCTGGAACGGCTGCGTATTTGACCCACAGTTCCAGTTCATGCGTACCGTCGGGCCAAAGGCCGGTATCAAACCCAGTCCTCTCGATCGGGGTAAACAAAACGCGGACTGCCTCGCCTGTCCCGGGGTTCACCGCGAACTCAGCAAATGGGACCGCCCCAAGGCGCAGATCATCGACCGAGCCACCGTCCGCGGGCAGCCTCATTTCTGGCCGGTAAAGCATCTGGCGATCCTTGTGGTGCACCCGCAACAAGAACCATTCGACAACAGCAACGGTAAGCCCGCCATTGATAACTTGCAGCGGCAGGACGATCTCATAGGCCTGGTTCCCGAGACTCATAGGACCCGCAAGTTGCAGGCTGCTCCATAAGATATCGCAATTGGCCGACAATCTCTGTTCGACGGCGGAAGGATAGGCCATCAATATCCACTCTTGCAGCCAACCGTCAAAAACCTCCCTAGAGACTTTTTCCGCCCTTATTGACCCGTCGATAAGCCGCGCCGACACCAAGCTGACCATTGCCTCGCGCATTGGAAGAGGTATTGGAGGGAACGCTTTCGCTAGAAGATAGCGATCGAGCTTGGTAACGGCTTGATCTATCAGCGCCAGGGTGTCCATCGATGTCGGTGTAGGTACCTCGACCCCATGGAAGGGAGCGTCGTCGAGGACCGCGGCGGCTATTGGCCCTGCAAGCATCAATTGATATCGTTTGGCGGATTTGGATTGGCTTAGTTCGAGGCACCACGCTTCGACGGCCGCACGACCGATTTGGTTCTTCGAGGACTTAACCTGTTGGGCAAGGCTGTCGTTCTCGAAGGCCCACAGAATGTCTACCTTATCTCCGGCAACATCAGGCTCGATGGTGACAAACCGCCATTGTGTTGCGCCCGTCTCAAGCGCATTCAGCAAGCAAATGAGCGTCTGCACTGCAAACCCTCGGACAGCGTCTTGACCGCTCATTGGCACGCTCCCTCGACTTAGAAACCGTCAATCTTCCTCGAGCTCGAAAAAATCCATGGCCATACGGCCCCATTGCAGCCGTATGTCTTCAATCGCAACTCGGGCCTTTTCCGTTGGCGCTTCATCTTCAAGTCGGGCCCACGCAGCGATCAGCGATAAAACCTCTTTAGCATATGCGTTGCTCGGAGCTTCCTCGTCTCTTAGAGCTTCAAAGAGCTTTTCATGGACCGGATGGCGCGTGTTGAGCGTTATGAGAATGATCCCTCCGGTTGTCGAGATGTCGAATATGGTCTGACCGGAAACTTCGGCATGACGGAAGCGGAATTTGATTTTCTTGCCGACATAGTCAACCGCGATCTGCTGTGCGACGGTTTCCTCGACACCGTCGTTGACGATTTCCAGCATTAGAGCCTGAGTGCGGGCCTCCGATGACTCTTTTTCACCGCGGTCGCTTCGGCCAGCGTCACCGATGCGCTCGCGCCGGCGATTGACAGCGTCAGTGGCTGCTTTTTCGGCCTTTGTTTCATCGGATTCACGCCGCTTGGCTGTCCGTTCACCTTCCTTCATCTTGGCGATGCGGGCGCGCATTGCATCCAGAAGCTTATCAATCTCGCGGCTAATCCGGTACATAGGAAGTCTAGGATCGCGGTCGGCCCTCAGCATGTCACGATATTCGCTTTCGTCCATACCCTCGGCCAAGGCATCATCGCCCAGATCCATTTTATAGAAGCCGGTCGCGGCCTGCTTATTGTTCGTCACACCGAATACATCGTCGAGCGCAGGCTCGAACTCAACTTCAATGCCCCACCAGCGTTCACGCGGATCATACGAATTCTCGAAGCTTCGATTGAGTTCAAGTTCGCGGTCAGCACGGACGACCGAAATGCCTTGGTTCTTCTTTGTATGGCGTCCGATCGGACGGTTCCCGCCCTCCTTCCGCGCCTCTTTCTTAGAAATAGAAGCGCGAATAGTAACCAGGTGCTCTTGGCCATTATATCCTACGGTCAAAGGCACCGGCTCACCAAAGAGTTCGAACGCCGTCAGCTGATCAAACGGCGCCGGCGTATTGGTGCCTGTGGTCAGATATAGGGGATCGTTTGGCCGCACGAAGCTCTCGTAGCTGGGCTGATATTTGCCAGCGGAAAGCTCATAGGCCGCCAACCGAATTCTCACCGACTTCCTTGTGATGAAACGTCGATAGACCCGACCGGCAACAAACTCGGTATTGCGCAGCAGCGTCGAGCTCTGCTTCCAGGTAATCCGATCTAAGTCACTCCAGACCACCAAAGTGCCGTGCGGCGCGATCTCCCCGGCAATCAGTGTCAACCATTCAGAAGGAATGGCAGATGCCGTAGGATCTGGGACCTCGATCATCCGTCCCTTCTGGATCATGTCGATGTCGAGAAACGAATGGAAGACCTTTCCGTGCTGCCAGCTCCACACATCAACGCGCTTGCACTGGGAAATTGAAGAGTTCGGCAGACCCATCCCGAATTTTCCGATACCCTTCTGGTTTTTCGGATCCAGTCTAGAGCCATTGCCAAACTGCAGCGCCTTTCTCAGCGTTTCGGTATCCATGCCCGCAGCGTTGTCGTAGACCGCGATACGGGAAATGCGCTTGCGCATACCATCCGACGGCGCCTCATCGACGCAGATCAGTTCCACCTGCGTCTGGCCTCCTGATTCTTGCCCGGCTTGGATGGCGTTGTCGATCAACTCGGCCAAGGCGTGCGCGCTATCCCGATAACCGGAGCTTCGCATCGCCGTAATTGAAAGATTTTGTGGAATAATAGGAAACGGCATAGTTGCTCCTAGATGTTAAGGGCGTCCCAGGTGCCTAGTCCTTGCGCCAGAACCAGATAATCGGGAAGAGGATCACCGGCCACGACAATCCTTAAGGGATTTTCGGGGTGGCCCCTACCACTAGCGAGCCGCCCGACCATTTCGTTGATCAAGGCACTCGACGTGGTAGGGCGCGCGAGAATCGCTGTCGAGACGTTAGGAATCTCGGCACCCGAGACAAAACAATCATGCAGACACAAGACCTTGTCTGAGCGCGCGACATACTTCTGCAATGCGAGTGACCTTTGCTGCGGGGACATCTCACCGGTAATAGCCGCTGCGCGCATACCGCGAAGGCGAAGCAACCCGGCGAACAACCGGGCATGCTCTGCTGTCGTAGCGTAGAAAACAATCGGCGTTGCCGATGCCCTGGCTTCAGTCAGCACGACTTCCAGGAGAGCATGATTGCGTTCTACATCCCGACTTATCTCGTTCATCTCTTCGGTGCTGAGGTCGACGCCCGTCGCCGTCAGCGGGTCTGGACCTGCCGACGCTATTTTCATTACTTCAACAATTATCGGGTCCGCGTCGCCCGCCGCGCGCAACAAAGCCACCGGATCATCGGCTTCTATCGAAACACAAGCCCCGGAGAATTTACCCGCCAATGCCTGCAGTGTTGGCCGCGCTTTAATCACACTCGCCGGAGACGCCGAGATGCCAATGACTGAAAACTCGCCTTCCCGCGACATCGAATCGACAATGCCAGCGGCCCTAGGATTGCTGAGCAGCTCAGCATCGCCAAGCACAAGAGCACGTGTTCGCTGGCCAAGGCTGATCAAGCCAGCCTCACTATCAAACAGCTTCTCGACATCCGCCACCACGATCCCGTTGTCGATCTTATCGAGATCCGGCGTTGGGTGACGACCATAGACCCGAAACGCCGTAACATTGCGCGAGCCAAGTTGCTGCCACACGGCATGCAATTCGTCGAACACTTCGTCGCACAAGACCTCTCCTGCCGACAGCCAAACTATCAGACGCCCATCCGCCTCGCCTCTATAAAGATCCAGCACTGCCGTCGCCACCGTACGAAGTTTACCAGCCCCGAAGGGCATGTGGACGAGTGCGGAAGCCGTCGGATCAGTGATCAAGCGGCGTAGCTTGCGATAGGCATTGACTTGGTGTGCACGGAGCTGGTGGTCTGCCGTCGCATTTTGAGTGGGCTCGGCAAAAGCGTCACCACCCTCCGCCGCAACATTGAAATAGCGCCGCAGCATGTCAGCGTTGACCCGATCATTGTCGAAGTCGACCCCCGCGAGCGTTGTCGCAGGCGCGTAGGTGGCCACCATCAAAAGCTCGCAGAGATGTTGCCCTTCCTCAGGAGTCAACTTCTCAAAAAGAAGGCTCCTAACGGCCGCGTTACCGAGCGCCCCACTCTCACCGATTATATGAACAACGAGCTCCGCCAGGCCCGAAGGAACGATGGCTTCGCTGCCAACCCGCGTCAACAAAGCCATCGTGGCCTCACCAAGCAGCGCCATCAGTGCGGTTGAATCGCAACGCGCCAGATGCGCCACAAGCTTGGAGTCCACTCTGCCCTCGTACACGTCGATCGCTCGTCGGTCTTTCCTCGGTTAGACGATTGCCGACAGAGTCATCTTTCGCAACTTAGGGGAGCTTTATTGATTCTCATAGCACATATTTCGCGAAGATTGGTCAAGTCTTCTTCTCGGGCACGACAACAGTAAAATAACGAAGCCAGGCAGCAAAGACATACATGCGCGTCAATCACTGAGGGATCAAGCGGCGGCTGTAGCGCCACTCCAAGAAGGCTTTCGCCCTAAGCTGCGTGCCAACCACCACGACGCGATTGATGACCTTTCTGAACGAAATCACCATCCGTATATCGAAACCTCGAAGTAGCGCGGCTTCCGACCAATAGAATAGATGAGTTGAGTGCGGTGACGCAGGCCGGGACTGACCTGCCACTGAACTTTCACCCAGCGGCGACTAGAGCCGCGGCGGTTTTGAATACGCCAACAGGCGCGGTGTGAGCAACCGGCGGAAACGCGAAGCTTTCATCTTGCGCAGCGTTGGAGCCGGTTGCGGCGATGGTCCCGGCAAAGTCTGCCGGGGTTTGGTATCCGAGCGATGAGTGCGGCCGAAAAGTATTGTAATCGTCCGCCCATTCGGCAATGGCGCTTCGGGCATGATCGAGGCCGAAGAACAGGCTCTCGTTGAGCAACTCGTCGCGCATCCGACCGTTAAAACTCTCGACATAGCCGTTCTGCATCGGCTTTCCCGGCGCGATGTAGTGCCACTCGACCTTGTGATCCTTCGACCAGGCAAGGATGGCATTCGAGGTTAGTTCGGTGCCGTTGTCGGAGACAATCATTCCTGGCTTGCCGCGTCGTTCGATCAGCGTCGTCAGTTCTCGGGCGACACGTCGACCGGAGATGGATGTGTCCGGGATGGCCGCCAGGCATTCGCGCGTCACATCATCGACAATGTTGAGCACGCGGAAGCGTCTGCCGCAGGCAAACTGGTCATGCACGAAGTCCAGCGACCAGCGGGCATTGGCCTTCGCTTCAACCAGGATCGGCGCACGCGTGCCGCCCGCACGCCGCCGGGCTTTTCGCTTGCGAACGGAAAGACCTTCCTCGCGATAGAGCCGGTAGATGCGATTGACGCCGGACGGCTCTCCGTCCCGCCGAAGCAGGACGAACAGTCGCCGGTATCCGAAACGCCTTCGCTCATTGGCGAGGTCGCGCAGCTTCGCCCGCAATTCTACCTCCGGCGGTCGGCAGGACCGATATCGCACCATCTTCCGATCCGCAGATATAATCTGGCAGGCCCGCCGTTCCGAAAGACCCATGACGGTCTTCAGATGCGTGACGGCGTCGCGTTTGGCGGCGGGCCCTACCATTTTTTTGCAAGAAGCTCGCGAACTGCGGCTGCATCCAACATCTGTTCGGCCAGCAGCTTCTTCAGTCTCGCGTTCTCGTCTTCAAGTGCCTTCAGCCGCTTCGCCTCGGAGACTTCCATGCCGCCGTATTTGGCTTTCCAATTATAAAACGTTGCTTCTGAAATCCCGTGCTTGCGGCAAAGGTCGGCCGCTTTCGCGCCAGCCTCCTGCTCCTTCAGCACCGCAATAATCTGCTCTTCCGTAAATCGCTGCTTCTTCATTCGTCCGTCCTTTGATGGGCCGGACTCTAATCCAATCTGGAGGAAATTCTCAGTGGCAGGTCAAGCGGAACGGATCCGCACGCTGATGAGCCGGATCGATCTCGTCCCTGACGGCGAGGAACTGGCGATCGTGCTACGCGGCGATCTGGCCGCGATCCTGACCTTTGCCTGCGGCCAGAAGAACCCGGCCTTTTTGGCCGAGGTTGCAGCGCTCGAGGGGCTGCTTCGTAGTTCGGCGAATACTGGCGTTCAGAAACGCAAAATGCCCCACGGAGGGGGCTCTTTGTTATCGCAGGGATCGTTGGTTGCGGGGGCAGGATTTGAACCTGCGGCCTTCAGGTTATGAGCCTGACGAGCTACCGGGCTGCTCCACCCCGCGTTATATGTTTCCGGGTTTTGTCCCGGGAGCGATTTCAGGCTTAGCCTGATGAGTGTCTGCCTCAAAAGCAAAAGGCCGCTTTGGATGCGGCCTCGTCTTGGGCATGAGGCCCTTGGGTTTGTGAATGAGAAGATTTGTTTTGCCTTTTGCAGACCTGGCAGCGACCTACTCTCCCGCGTCTTGAGACGAAGTACCATTGGCGCTGGGGCGTTTCACGGCCGTGTTCGGAATGGGAACGGGTGCGGCCGCCCCGCCATAACCACCAGGTCGGCAAAGGGCAAAACATGAGAAGCTGGATTTTTGATCGCGTTTGGGCCTGTCCGTCTGGCACTTGACGAAGCGAAGCTTCGCAAGGCCGAACGGCCGTCGCGCCTTTTGGCGCGGCCCGTCCGGAGCGTAGCGGCGAAAGCCGCGACAGCGTCAGGACAAGATGATCATCTTTTTTTCGATGATCATTGATCAATGAGAACGATCAAGCCGATCGAGCTATTAGTACCGGTAAGCTTCATGCATTGCTGCACGTCCACACCCGGCCTATCAACGTGGTCGTCTTCCACGGCTCTGATAGGGAACACTCGTTTTCAGGTGGGTTTCCCGCTTAGATGCCTTCAGCGGTTATCCCTTCCATATATAGCTACCCTGCTATGCCGCTGGCGCGACAACAGGTCCACCAGAGATATGTCCATCCCGGTCCTCTCGTACTAGGGACAGATCCTGTCAATATTCCTACACCCACGGCAGATAGGGACCGAACTGTCTCACGACGTTCTGAACCCAGCTCACGTACCGCTTTAATTGGCGAACAGCCAAACCCTTGGGACCTGCTCCAGCCCCAGGATGCGATGAGCCGACATCGAGGTGCCAAACAACCCCGTCGATATGGACTCTTGGGGGTCATCAGCCTGTTATCCCCGGCGTACCTTTTATCCGTTGAGCGATGGCCCTTCCACGCGGGACCACCGGATCACTATGACCGACTTTCGTCTCTGCTCGACTTGTCAGTCTCGCAGTCAGGCGGGCTTATGCCATTGCACTCGACGACCGATTTCCGACCGGTCTGAGCCCACCATCGCGCGCCTCCGTTACTCTTTAGGAGGCGACCGCCCCAGTCAAACTACCCACCATACACTGTCCCGGATCCGGATGACGGACCGCGGTTAGACATCCACGAAGATAAGGGTGGTATTTCAAGGATGGCTCCACAAGAACTGGCGTCCCTGCTTCAAAGCCTACCACCTATCCTACACATGCCTTGGCGAATGCCAGTGTAAAGCTATAGTAAAGGTGCACGGGGTCTTTCCGTCTGACCGCAGGAACCCCGCATCTTCACGGGGAATTCAATTTCACTGAGTCTGCGTTGGAGACAGCGGGGAAGTCGTTACGCCATTCGTGCAGGTCGGAACTTACCCGACAAGGAATTTCGCTACCTTAGGACCGTTATAGTTACGGCCGCCGTTTACTGGGGCTTCGATTCAGAGCTTGCACCCCTCCTCTTAACCTTCCAGCACCGGGCAGGCGTCAGACCCTATACGTCGTCTTGCGACTTCGCAGAGCCCTGTGTTTTTGATAAACAGTCGCTACCCCCTGGTCTGTGCCACCCTCATCTACTTGCGTAAATAAGGGTCACGCTTCTTCCGAAGTTACGCGTGCAATTTGCCGAGTTCCTTCAACGCAGTTCTCTCAAGCGCCTTGGTATACTCTACCTGACCACCTGTGTCGGTTTCGGGTACGGTCTATACGGTGGAGCTATTTCCTGGAACCGCTAAGCAGCACTGACAATCCAATAAGTCAGTACAACAGTCGCAATCCGTCACTACCACCAGGCCCACGAATATTAACGTGGTTCCCATCGACTACGCGTTTCCGCCTCGTCTTAGGGGCCGGCTAACCCTGCTCAGATTAACTTTAAGCAGGAACCCTTGGTCTTTCGGCGAGGGGGTCTCTCACCCCCTTTATCGTTACTCATGTCAACATTCGCACTTCCGATATCTCCAGGACCCCTCACAGGTATCCCTTCACAGACTTACGGAACGCTCCGCTACCACGTGCAGTAAACTGCACATCCTCAGCTTCGGTGCATGGCTTTAGCCCCGTTACATTTTCGGCGCAAAGACCCTTATTTAGACCAGTGAGCTGTTACGCTTTCTTTAAATGATGGCTGCTTCTAAGCCAACATCCTGGTTGTTTTGGGATCCTCACATCCTTTCCCACTTAGCCATGACTTGGGGACCTTAGCTGGAGGTCAGGGTTGTTGCCCTCTTCACGACGGACGTTAGCACCCGCCGTGTGTCTGCCGAGTAGTACTCCCCGGTATTCGCAGTTTGGTTAGGATCAGTAAGACGGTGAGTCCCCATAGCCCATCCAGTGCTCTACCCCCGGGGGTATTCGCTCGACGCTCTACCTAAATAGATTTCGCGGAGAACCAGCTATCTCCGAGTTTGATTGGCCTTTCACCCCTAGCCACAAGTCATCCCAATCTATTGCAACAGATGCGGGTTCGGTCCTCCAGTTGGTGTTACCCAACCTTCAACCTGCTCATGGCTAGATCACTCGGTTTCGGGTCTAATGCAACATACTATGGTCGCCCTATTCAGACTCGCTTTCGCTACGCCTACACCTACCGGCTTAAGCTTGCATGTTACACTAAGTCGTTGACCCATTATACAAAAGGTACGCTGTCAGGGTTGCCCCCTCCAACTGTTTGTAGGCATCCGGTTTCAGGTTCTATTTCACTCCCCTTGTCGGGGTGCTTTTCACCTTTCCCTCACGGTACTTGTTCGCTATCGGTCATGCACGAGTACTTAGGCTTGGAGAGTGGTCTCCCCATGTTCGAACAG